>CAWBTM010000012.1:0-1447436 GCA_963791775.1 uncultured Actinomycetota bacterium
GTCCTTGACTTCCTCCGTACGCCGGCGGTGGAAAGCGTGGCACCCACTTGCCTGCAGGTAATGAAGTACTAGCCGAAATCCCTTGTGGACAACGCGATCCTTGTCGGTGGTGACCGATAGACTTCGAACATGTCTTCGAGCGATTGGGGAGGTCCGGCCGGTGGCGGCGCCGCCGTTCGGATCGAGGCTGCGCTCGACTCGTTGGACGCACCGCTCGACGACGCGTGGCTGGCTCCGAAAGGGTCAATGACTCCTGAGCAGGTGGCGCCGCTGATCGCGAAAGCGCGGGCGAAGAAGGCCCGCATGGAGGCGGTCGAGCTCGCCCTGGTGCGTCAGGCCGAAGCCTGCGACATCGGCCGGCTCACCGGCTCCCCCAACGCGACGGTCTACCTGCGCACCGCGCAGCGGCTGGGCATCCGGGAGGCGTCCCAGACGGTGGGGCTGGCCCGTGACCTGGACAAGGACGCCCGGCTCACCGGTGAAGCCCTCGCCGCCGGGGCGTGTCGGCCAAGCAGGCGGCCAAGATCGCCGAAGCGATCAAGGCACTTCCCGAGTACGTCGGTGCCGATGAACGCCAGCAGGCCGAAGAACTGCTGATCGAGGCCGCAGCCCGGTTCGCCACCCCCGAGGGGCTGTACCGGCTAGGGGTGAACCTTTTGGAACGGATCGCCCCCGAAGAAGCCGAGCGGCTGCTGGGTGAGGAACTGGCGAAGAAGGACCGCAAGGCCGAACAGAAACGGTCCCTGCGGTATGTGCCGAACGGGATCCCGCAGTCGGAGTCGGTGCGGATCACGTTCCGGCATGGGAGATGGAACTCCTCCGCAAGATCATCGAGCCATTGGCCGAACCCAAGAAGGGCGGCGACCCCGACACCCGCCCCATCGAACAACGCCGAGGCGACGCGTTCGCCGAAGCACTCGACCTGCTCGCCGCCGCGACCACCGCACCCGTCCGCGGCGGCAGGCCACCCCAGGTCGCGGTCACGATCCCCATCGAGGTGCTGTTGAAGGGCACCGGCGCGGGCACCATCGACGACACCGCCACCATCATCCGACCCAGGCCCTGCAGCTGCCCCTGCACAGATCCCAAGTACGGCACTCCCAAGGCCGAGAGCGCGAAGGGCGCGGTCAAGAACCCTGGCCACACGGGTGAACCGACGCCGCATGAGGCGAGGGGTCAGGAACAAGGCCAGGAAACCGAACCAGGTAAGCAGAAACGCCGAACACCGGACGCCGGCCCGCTCACGGACGGGATACCACCACCCCGAGACCCCGGCCAGCCACCACAACCAAACACCGACACCGAACCTGACCTGCGTACCGGAATGGATCCGGCAGTCGAACCGGATGCCAAGTCCGGGCAGGGTCGGGAAGGCGACGCTGACCCAGGAGCCGGGACGGTAGCTGACGCCGAACCCGACCAGGGTGCGGTGCGGCTGAGGGACGCGATCGATCCGCACGACGGCTGCCGCACGTGCGGAGGCGGCGGGTCAGCCCGCTACCTCGGGGTCGATGGCAAGCCGATCTCCGCGGCCACGGTGAGGCGGTTGGCGTGCGAGGCCGACCTGATCCCCGTCGTCCTCGGCGGGGACGGCCGGGTCCTCGACTACGGCTACTCCGGAACGATTCTTCCAAGAACACCAACGCCGCGCACTCGCCATCCGCGACGGCAGCCACTGCCACTTCCCCGGCTGCCAGATCCCCGAGCCACGTGCATAACCCACCACATGACCGCCTGGGAGCACGGCGGCCCGACCGACCTGACAAACGGCGTACTCCTGTGCCGCTACCACCACGTCACCGTCCACCACAAAGGCTGGCTCGTACGCATGGGCACCCACGGCCACCCCGAATACGTACCCCCGGAATGGGCGGACCACAGCAGCGAACCCTCCGGCCGTGAAGTGCGGCACGACAGGCAACCCGAAGCCCAACGCTGGTTCGCGGCACCCCGGCATCGTGCGTCGACGGTTCCGTTCAGGTGCGGTGGGCCAGGACACGGGTGAAGCCGAGCAGGTCTCCGCCGTCGGCACGCAGCATGGCCGCGTCCGGCTCGTGTCCTCGCCCCACCAGCTCACAGGCCTCCAGCCAGCGCAGCCAGTCCTCCCAGCCGCCCGGCACCATGTCGGCGACGTCGACCTCGACCAGACCGGTCCGCTCCCAGTGCCGGCGCCACCAGTCCGGACCCAGCCAGGTGCACATGTCGGGACCCCAGCGCTCGGCGAGGTACGCCGGACGATCCCGGCCCGGGTCGCGGCGAAGGCCCGGCGTGATGATTCCGAGGGAGCCGCCCGGCCGGAGGAACTGCACGCAGTACGCGAGGTAGAGCGCGTCCGTGCCGAAGTAGTGGAAGGCGTCCAGGCTGACGATCGCGTCGAAGAAGCCGTCGGCGAACGGCAGGGAGTGCGCGTCCGCATGGATCGGATACACCCGGTCGGCCACGCCGGCCTCCTGGATACGTTCCCAGTTTTCCGTGGGTTCGACCCACAGGTCCACCGCCCACACCTGCACGTCGTACTCCCGCGCCAGGAAGATCGAGGTGAGCGCCGTGCCACAGCCCAGGTCCAGCACCCGCATCCCCGGCCGCATCGGCATCACCTCGTCAACGCCTCCGCCGCCCACAGCGGGTGCGGCCCCATCAGGTTGTCGACCACCCACCGCTGGTCGTAGGTGGACGAACGCGGATAGCGCTCCACCGTGAGCCGACGCCGCAGTTGCTCCTCGGTGTCCAGATGCTTGGTATCCGACATGAGGTGAAGGTGCCACCGCGACCGTACGCCGACAACGGAGTTTCCGGACCGGTCGCGCCGCCGCTGTGAAAACCGTTGTGCCCATGACCCTCGTGCGGCAAGACTGGGCGACGTCTGCCGGCCGGCACCGTCGGCTGACACCGCCGGCCACGGAGGTCTGAGATGGCGTCTACCACGCCGAGCACGAGGCCGCGTACGCACAGATTGCACAGCGTGGTCTCACCCAGTGGGACGAACTCTTCGACAGCGACCGCCCGAACACCTACGAGGAGTTCCCGAACCGGAGCTTCCTCGAACAGGCCTGGCCCGGCTCGACATGCCGGCCCCGGCAGAGGTGGACGTACTCGAGTATGGCTGTGGCACCGGACCGGCGGCATGCTTCCTCGCCTCGCGCGGGTTTCGGGTCCACGCCGTCGACCTGATCCCGCGGGCGATCGCACTGGCACGCGAGTTCGCCAGGCAACGCGCCCTTGACATCAGGTTCGACGTGCAGGACATGTGCGCACTGGCGAACACCCCCGCCGCCAGGCAGTACGACCTCGTGGTGGACAGCTTCTGCCTTCAGTCGATCGTCACCGACGCGGACCGGGCGGACCTGTTCGCCGCGGTGCGTGCCCGGCTCGCGCCGAGTGGCCACTACCTGATCTCGACCGCGATGTACGAGCCGGTACGCGACTACGGCGAAGGCTTCCGCTACGACGAGACCACCGGCGTCTGCCGCGAGGAGGTGCCCGACCAGGAGGCCGGTGCACACCGGTTCGACGGCGCCGTACAGATCGGCGGTAGGTGGTACCGGCCGCATCGCCGCCACCAGCGGCCGGAGGCGCTGCACGCGGAACTCACCCGCGCCGGCTTCGAGGTGCTGTCCCAGGAGAGTCCGTTCGGGGTGACCTCGTCTGCACGGTGGCGACGTGACGGGAGCCGGGTCCAGCAGTCCTACCTCACGACCTCATGCCGAGTCGCCGAGCCGGGCGATGATGTGTCCGCGGCGTTGATCTCGTACGTCACCGGTTTTCCGACCCCTTTGCGTACGCCCACCACGGGGACCGGCCGGTCCACCGCGCTGACCACTCCGACCAACACCGAGCATCTGGGTCGGCACTCACCACGGATGCTTTCCGCTGGTCGCCCCGCGCGGGTCGTTCGTACGCTCACATCGGCGAAGCCCACGTCGGTCGCGACGAGGTGGTAGTTCGTGAGCACGAGGCCGGACCTGGTGAGCACCGTCCCCGAACCGTGACCCGTCCGCCGACGGAGTGCACGTGCACCTCCACCCGCTCGGAGTGGTCGAGGCGACGACCAGCGGGATACGGTCGGCCGGGTTCTGCGGGAGGTTGTGACCGACGCTTGCGGTGGTCGAGGCGGCGGTGAGGCTGGTGAGGGTGTCGCTGGCCCGGTAACCGACCAGTGCGCCGCCGAGCAGACCGCCCACCCCTCCCGCACACAGAACCACCGGCGAGAACGGCGACCATCCACCGACGAGCCGGCACCGGCCTTCGGCGGCTCGTCTGTCCGGCCCGATCGTCCATGCCCAATGGTTCCTCCGGTGGCGATCGTCGCCGTCGGGTACACGGGTTCCGGTCCGCCAGGCCTGTGGGTGATGACGAGCCGCAGGATGTCGGATTCCCTCCGGTCAGCGGTGTGGAGTGGGAATTGCCGACCCCCCGCCGGGCAGGGTGAAGACTGTCGGCGACGTTCAGCGGGACGGTCACCGGACGCCACATGTGGATGCGGCTGTCCGGCGTGCCGGTGACGATCAGGTTCCCCTTGATGTCCCCGGGCCGGCGGTCACCGCTGAAGGTGTAGACCCGGTGGCTGTTGATCGCGAGCTGGTGCAGCCCGCCCGGTCGCGGCAGGGTGCGGACCCGGATGTTCACGCCGGGCAACTGCTGGCCGGGCAGCGATCCGTGCACGATCACCGGGCGCCACACGTCGGCGCAGGTGGCGACACAGCTGGGACGCGGCACCTCGGAGGGGGTGTCCCTGCTGTAGAGAGTCATCCTCCGGTAGTCGGTGAGCACGCGTACCCGGCCCCGGATCACGGCTGTGCCGATGACCGCGGGCTCGGGCGTCGGGGTGAAGCTCTAGCGGCGACGGGACCGTGTAGCCGTAGTTCTTCGCCGGCCTGGCCGGCTGCTCTGCCTGGCAGCCGGTGACCAGAGCGAGCGCCAGAATCACCGCACCCACCAAGGTCCGGAGGAGTACGGCCGAAGCCGGCACATGAGCTGCCCACATCATCGTCCCCGACCCGGAGCGTGGGCGTGGGCCCACCCGTGGGGGTGAGGCGGAGCGTGCGCGGCGGAGGGACACCCGGCAGGGAGATGACGTGCCAGCTGAACGTCGTACCACCCTGACTGGTGATGAAGCCGTCACCGTTGACGTCGCCCGGGCTGTGGTCGCCGGAGTAGGTGTAGACGCGGTGGCCGTTCAGGGTGAGCTGGTTCTGCCCGCCGGGCCGGGGCAGCACCCCGGCTCGCAGGGACGTTCCGGGGACCGCGGAGGAAACCTGCGTGGGCCAGCAGGAGAACCGGACGCCAGACATAGGTGCAGCGGCCTGCGCACATCGGTTCGGGTTTGGGCGCCCTGGGTTCTGATGACATAGACGGTCATCCCGCGGGAGTCGGCCACCACGGTGTTGCTGCCGGCGGCGTGCCGGGAGGTGAGCACCGGCCGGCCCGGCCGTGGGTGAGCCACTGGGTGGCGACGCGCGGAGATCGATCGGCGACCCCCTGGGTGAGGCTGCCGGTCGAGGACCTCCGCCGCAGGCCGCACAGACAAGCAGGAGTACGACCAAGGCAGGCACCCAGCGAAGACAAGGGTGCGCTGCAGTCGAGCCGGATGGCGCTCGATCGAACCAACATCGGTCATCCCCTTCAGGCGCTGCGCGAGACGTCGCCGGGTAGCGGGGTCACTCCTTCCATCGTGTCCGCGGTCGCGCCGAACCCACCCGGCGTATCGGCCCTTGGTCTGGTGACTATCGACCGACAACGATTGACGCCCGGGCCGCCCGGGTGGGACGGAAAACACTGTCGTACCCGGCGTCGAGATCGGTAGCGTCTGCCCGGTCGTGCCCGCCGACCTGGAAGCCGACCGGCGCAGACGTCGCTGACGGCGTGGCCGAGGACCACCTCGACGCCGCCTGCAGGGATGTCGACCTGCTGGCCATGGAGCTGGACGTACTGTGGGACCGGGACACTCGAGGGCGGTTGCGCCGGGCGCACCACCTGGTGCTCGGCGCCGCCGCGGACGGCCGCGTGCTGGCGCTCGGCGAGGACGTTCCCGACGACCTGGCCGGCGAGCTCTCGGCGGCCGTCGAGCGCGTGAGCGAGGTAGCCGGCCGGGCAGATCGCCGGAGGTTCTGGCGTACTGCCGCGATCGAGTCGCCGACGCGCTCGGCCCGGTGGTCACGTCGTCCGGGCCGAGCTACCTGGTCCCGCACACGGTGACACCGAACGCCGCCGGGCGTACGCGGGACGTGCCACTCGCGCGGCGGGGGGGCCGCGGTGAAGAGGTACAGCATCCTGTGTTCCGGCGACGAGGCGCAGACGCGGGACACCCTGCGCGCCGCGAACCCCGACACCTGGGCCGAGCAGGAGTGGGCCGACCTGATCGCCGGACGGCTCGGCCCGTGGGCAGTCGCGACCAGCGCCTCAGGAGTTCTCGCGGTCGCTCACACCCCGGTGGCCGACGGCCGGGGAGCCGAGGCCGGCGTCTGGACCGACCCGCGACGCCCGGGGCCGCGGGCTGGCCGCCATGGTCACAGCGCACTGGGCGGCGCTGGTCAGGCGGACCGGGCGGCTGCCCTTTTACAGCACATCGGCGGACAACCTCTCCTCCCAACGGGTGGCGACCCGCCTCGGTCTGCGCCCGATCGGCTGGCTGTGGAAGTTGTCCGATCCCGAGCGGCTCGGCCTACACGCCCATCGGCCGTGGCGACCCGCCTGACCGGGTGACAATGGGCGCATGCCCGAATCGCGCCCGCAGCCTTCCTCGGCGACGCAGGCACCTGCGCCGTCCACGTCCGGTCGTGAGCGCGGCCTGCTGGCGTGTGGGGTGGCCGGCCCCGGGCCTGTTCGTCGTCGCCTTCCTCGTCGAGAGCGCCACCCGCCCGGGCTACAGCGCACTCCGGCACCCGGTGAGTTCGCTGGCGCTGGGCGACCACGGCTGGACGCAGCGCGCCAACTTCCTCCTCACCGGGGTGCTGCTGCTCGCCTTCGCGGCCGGGACGCGGCCAGGGTTACGTACGTACGGCGCCGGCCGAGCGCCGTCTCTTCTGCTCGGCGCGGTGGCGGTCGGCCTGCTCGGCGCGGGCGTGTTCGCCACCGACCCGGTGGGCGACTACCCGCCCGGCACCCCGACGCCCGCGCCACCGACGACGACGGGCAACCTGCACGACGCCTTCTCGCTGCTGGTCTTCCTCGGTCTGCCGGCGGCCTGCTGCGTGGTCGGCTGCCGCTTCGCGCGCGCCGGTCACCGGGGCCGGGCGGCGTACTCGGTGGTCACGGCGGTGGTGTTCCTGGCGGGATTCTTCCTCGCCGGAGCCGGCTTCTCCCAGCAGACCGCGCTGGCGCCCGTCGGCGGCCTCCTCCAACGGCTCACGCTGCTGGTTGGCCTGGGGTGGATCGGGTGGCTGGCACTCCGACTGCTCCGCGACGAGAGCGTACGGTTGTCAACTTCACCTTGACACGGACACTTCACCGGACGGCGAACAAGCCGACGCGGGCACGGACGACCGGCCGGTCGGGTGACTCGTCCGTCACCGCCCCCCGCCGTGCGGCGCCCGGCCCGTGGGCGTGGTCGGTACCGGCTTCGGAGTCGCCGGGTGCGCCGGAGTGTGGGCCGGGGTCCGGGCCGGCGTCCGGACCGGGGTGGAACGCGGCGGGCCGGTCGGGCTCGCGCTCTGCAACGGCAGCCGGCTCGGGGCACCGGGACGAACCGTGATCACCGACCACCGGAACACCGCTCCGTCGGGGGTCGCGCTGACGAAGCCGTTGCCGGTGATCTGCCCGGGCTGCTCCTCGACGTACGTATAGACCCGCCGGTTGTCGACGGCGAGCTGGTGTATCCCGTTCTCCCCGGGCAGGAGGCCGACCTTCGGCGCCATCCCGTCGACGACGGGGTGGAATGCCTGCGGAGCCATGACGACCGGCTGCCAGACGTTCGTGCACTGGCCGACGCACTTCGGCTTGGAGTACGCCCTGGTCGGGTCCCCGTTGTTGACGTACAACGTCTTCCCGCGGTTGTCGGTGAGGATCGTTCCGATGCCTGGTACGTGCCGGGTCCGGATCTCCGACGGCCCCACCGTCGTGTGGATCGTGGGGTTCCTGGAGGGAAACAGCGTGCTCGGCTCGCTTCCCGGAGGAGTGGACCCGCCACCCACGCAGCCGGCCGTGAGCAGGAGACCAACCCCACTCGCGACCGCGGCCGCGGTCCTGGATCGGCCGTGAAAGGTACGCACCGAAGACACCTTCCGTTCCTCCGGACGGCCTCAGCGTGAGGCCGCCGTGCCGAACTTCTGGATCTGCCGCTTGACCTGGTTGATGGGGATGGCAAACCCGAGCCCGTTCACCGCCACCCCCTTCGGCGCCGCGTACACGGCAGAGTTGATGGCCACGACCTGCCCGCGCAGGTTGATCAGCGGCCCGCCCGAGTTGCCCGCGCCGAGGGGTGCGTCGGTCTGCATCGCGATGTAGTTGACCGGGGCGCCTCGGCCCGTCACCCCGGTGCTCGGACCGGCCACCTGGAGGCGGCGGTTCATGGCGCTCACGATGCCCGAGGTCACCGTCCCCTGGAATCCGGCGGGCGAGCCGATCGCGAGCACAGGGTCGCCCACCTGCAGGGCGTCGGAGTTGCCCAGCGGGGCGGGCCGGAGCCCGACCAGAGGTGGCACCTTCAGCAGGGCGAGGTCCGACTTGGGGTCGGCGCCCACAAGCGTCGCCTGCGCCGTCCGGCCGGTCAGGGTGTTGGAGAACTTCACGGTGATGCGGCCGGCCGGTGAGGCCGGGGAGATGACGTGGAAGTTGGTGAGCACGATGCCCCGGGCGTTGAGAACCAGCCCGGACCCGGTGGTCCGCCCGCCGATCGAGGCCGTGTCCACCTCGACCACGCTCTCCCGGACGTTCGAGATGATCTGCGGCACGAGGTTCCGCGGTATCCCGCCGGCCAGCCGCGGGTTGTAGTTCGCTCCGGCCGCGTTGGATCCCGGGTCTCTGCCGCCGCCGACCAGCACTGCCGACGCCCCTCCGAGGGCAGTGCCCGACAGCAGGATCACCACGCCGAGCGTCGCCAGAAGGATTCGCCGCGATCCGGCCAGCTCGCGAAGGCCGGCTACCTGCCGGGCGGCCCGGCCGGCTCCGGAGCGGGTGGGCGCGTGCTCTGCCCGCGCGCGGTCGGCCACTCGCCGGGGTTCACCAGGGCTGCGCCGGCCGGGGTGGTCCCGGTGCGGCGGCGGATTCCTTGGAGCGCCGGGTGCGCGCCGCGACTTCTTCCCCTCATCGTCCGGCGCGCCCCGATGGGACGACGGCTCCCCCCGCCCGGGGTGCCTCGAACGGGTTGTGGCGGTCGACGGTGCCGACCTGTCGACCTTCGCCGCAGCCCTCCGCCCGAACCACCGCATGCCATCAGCCTCGCTGCTGCGCTGTCCGGGTCGGCGGGGCAGATCGCCCTGACTTCCCCGGCCCAAGGCCACTGATCGACTGTCGAGGCGAAACCGTGAGCGCGCGGCCGGCAACAAGCTTGGGAGGTGACCGCTCGGCCGGGGGACAATGCTGCCGGAGGACAGGTTGCCCGAGAACAGGCTGCCGGTGAAACAAGTAACCCGGTGAAACAAGTGGTCCGGGGAAACAAGCTGTCGGCAATACTTCGCGCATGGAACTCGAGCCGATCGTGCACGACTACGTCCTGCGCTGCGACGCCGAACGCGCCTTCGAGGTGTACACCCGTCACATCGCCGCGTGGTGGCATCCGAGCTACACCGCCGACGCGGAGACGCTGACCGCGGTGAGGATCGAGCCCGGGGTGGGCGGCCGGGTCTACGAAGCCCATAGCGACGGCCGGGAGTACGACTGGGGACGGGTGACGGTCTGGGAGCCGGGCGGTCGGCTCGCGTACACCTCGACCCTGGCGCAGCCACCGGACCATCCCAGCGAGGTGACCGTCGAGTTCACCTCGCACGACGGCGGGTGCCGGATGCGTTTCGAGCACGGCGGGTGGAACGCGGACAACGCCGCCGACAGGTCGAAGTTCACCGAGTGGCCGAACATCCTGGACCGGTTCGCTGCGTTGGCCGACGGCGCCCCGGCCAGCTGAGCAGGAGCTGAGCGGGACCCGGGCGGGAGGTCACCGGGAGGTCGGTACGCCGAACTTCTGGATCGTCAACCGGACCTGGTTGATGGGGATCGCGAAGCCGAGGCCGTTCTCCGGAACTCCTCTCGGTGCCGCGTACACCGCGGAGTTGATGCCCACGACCCGTCCGTGCAGGTCGACGAGCGGACCGCCGGAGTTGCCCGGGCCCAGCGGTGCGTCCGTCTGCACCGCGGCGTAGCTGACCGGGGCACCTCGGCCGATGACACCGACGCTCGGGCCGGTAACGGTGAGCCGGCGGTCGACCGCGCTCACGATGCCCGAGGTGACCGTCCCCTGGAAACCGGCCGGCGAGCCGATCGCGACCACGGTGTCACCCACCTGCAACGTGTCGGAGTTCCCCAGTCGAGCAGGCTCGAGCCCGGCCAGCGGCGGCACCTTCAACAGGGCCAGGTCCGACTTGGGGTCCGCTCCGATGAGCGTCGCCTGCACCGACCGGCCGGACAGGTTGCCGGAGAACCTCACCACGATCCGTCCGGCCGGCGAGGCCGGGGAGACGACGTGGAAGTTGGTGAGCACCACACCGCCGGTGTTGAGGATCAGCCCTGACCCGGTGGTCCGGCCTCCGAGCTCGGAGGTGCCCACCTGGACCACACTCGGACGTACCTCCGCGACGACGCGTGGCACCACGTTCGTCGTGCTGCCGGTCCCGGGCAGTCCCGCCGGGTAACCGGCGCTCCCCGCGTTCCCACCGGCCGTTGCCCTGCCTCCGGCATCGACGAGCACCAGGGCGGAGACTCCCCCGAGCACCGCCGCCAGCAGCAGGGCTCCCGCGGCCAGCACGGCCAGCAGGACACGCCGGGTCCGATCCGTCCGCCGCCGGCCATCCTCCGGTTCACCGGCGCGGCCGGCGCCGAACCGGGCGTGACGCCGTGATTCGCCGGGCTTGCGGCGTACGGGAACGCTCCGGCTGCGGTGCGCCCCCTGCCCGTCGGAAGCAGCGCGCTCGGCGGCAGTGGGCTGCCCGGTCCGCCGATCGCCCTCCCTCGCCCTCCGCCCGAACGGCCGCATGTGGCGAGGATCGCGCACGGACGTGCTGCCCGGGGGAGGAGATCGCCCCGACTTCCCCGGCCCAAGGCCACCTGGCCGGGCGCCCAGGCGCCGGGCATCGCGCCTGGGTCCGGGTCGGTCAGTCCACCACCAGCCGGATGCCCAGCGGCTCACCCTGGGCGTAGATGCCGTGCCGGCGGTCGCAGCGGGCCAGGTCGCGGGCGTGCAGGTAGCTGCCTCCCTTGGTGACGTAGGGCGAGAACGCCCAGTCCTCTCGTTTCGGCACCTCTCCGGGCGCACCGGGGAAGGGCGCGTACGTCGTGCTCGTGAGTTCGTCGGCGTTACCCGCCATGTCCAGCAGCCCGAACGCGCTCGCTCCGGCCGGGAACTCCCCCACCGGGGAGGTGTCGCCCCTGCCGGCGTACACGAGGTTGGCGCGATCGGGCGCCCACTCCTCACCCCACGGATAGGTACGCAGATCGTCACCGCGGGCCGCGCGTACCCACTCCTCCTCACTCGGCAACCGGACCGTCGCGCCGAGGAGCGCCGACAGCGCGCGGCACAACGCGAACGTCTGCTCGGCACCGACAGTGGCCGGATGGTCCGGGCCACCCCCGAGGACCGGAAGGATCGACGTCTCCGGAGCCAGCGCCCGGACCTCCTCGACTGTCAGCAGGTGACGCCGGACGCGGAACGCCGGCACCGACACCACCCGGCGCGGCACCTCCTTCAACAGCCAGCCGGGTTGCAGACCGGCCATGTCCGGCGCCGCAAGCTCGGCTTGCACGGTACCGACGTCGGAGCCGATGGCCACCTTGCCGGCAGGGATCTCCACCAGGTCGGCCTCGAACCGGGCAAGTGCGGTCGCGATGTCCATGGGAGCCTCCGTGGCTACTCACCGGCAACCTGGTCGCCGAGGTGGCCTCTTCGGCCGCCATCGGCGAGCCTGGCAGCCGGGCGTGGCGTCCCGCCATCGGTCGTTGGGCCGAGCTCTGCCTACGACCTGGGGTGTGGTGCGAACGCACCCTGGCCCTACGCGGTTTGTCCAGGTCTTCCGAATCCACGGCAGCCGTCCTGCCGGGTGTGCTCCGGAAGCCCATGACCTGAAAGGCCGGTATCAGGTTGGCGGCAAATTCTGGCCGAACATGCGTCAGGCTCGCACGGTCGGCGAGAAGAGGAGGAGAATGGTCGTACCTAATCGCGGCACCCGGTCAGAGGAAACTGCCCGGATGCCCGGTCCTGTGAGGGAAGGGGGATGCCTTGATCGTTCTCGGTGTCATCCTGCTGATCCTCGGCGCGATCCTCAAGATTTCGATCTTGTGGACCATCGGGATCATCCTGCTGGTGGTCGGGGTCATCTTCTTGATCCTCGGCCGGATCGGCAAGCCGGTCGGCGGCAGGCGCGTTTGGTGGTAGCTGCCGGCCGCGGACGCCTGTGGGCGTCCGCGGCTGCCAGTCTCGGCAGCTGACGCGGGCCTCAGACGCGGCGGGCCTTCCACACCTCCGTGCTCGGCCAGTTGCGCGCCCATTCGTGGTCGAGGTAGTCGTACTCCGTGGTGGCATCCTCGGGTGCCTGCACCTCGATCAGATCCTCCAGCACGAGCCCGGACTCCCTGAGCAGGCGCACCATCGGCCCATGTGGCAAGTGGAAGTTGACGCCGCCGTCGGGCTCGTCCTCCAACCGGTACAGGCCGAACTGCGGCCGCAGCAGCGTGTGCCCGGCCGGACCCTCGCCGGGTACGCACAGGGTGAGCAGCGTCGAGTTGCGGACGAAGATCAGCTCGCCGCCCGGACGCAGCAACCGGGCCGCCTCGGGGATCCAGCGGTACGGGTCACACCAGCCGATCGCGCCGTGCTCGCTGACGGCCACGTCGAAGCTCGCGGAGGGGAGGTCGACCTCCTCGGCGTTCCCGTGGATCAGCGGGAACTCACAGCCGAACTCCTGCTGCATCGCCTTGGCGGTCGCCAACTGGCGTTCGGAGTTGTCCACGCCGACCGGGCGGGCGCCGGCGCGAGCCGCCCACGCACTGACGTACGCGGTGCCGCAGCCCAGCTCGATCAGGTCCTTGCCGGCTAGGTCGTCCGGCAGCACCGGCAGGTCCGTTTGCGGGACCGCCCACACGCCCCAGTGCGGTTCGGCCGCCCACTGCTCGCGTGCCCGGGCGCCGAACCACTCGCTGTGCCGGTCGTCCCACACCTGCCGGTTGCGGCGTACGTGCTCGGGAAGGTCTTCCACATCCGGCTGGCTCGACTCGCGCGGCTCGTTCACGCCGTCAGGCTTGTGCACGCCACCTGAACTGTCAAAGCGGTTACTGCGACCCGCCGGCCATCTTGCGAAGCTCCGGACCGTAGTCGGGATGGGCGAGCGCCGCCGCGAACTGCGCCCGCAGGTAGCCGAGCGGGTTGCCGGTGTCCCACCAGGTGCCGTCGATGACCTGGCCGAAGACGGGGTACTCACGGGCGTGCTCGTGGATGGCGTGGGAGAGGTAGACCTCCCCGTCGGGGTTGTGCCGGTGCCGGTTGAGCTGGCGTTCGAGCTCTTCCACGATGCCCGGCGTCACGACGTACCCGCCGATCGAGGCGAACGCCGACGGCGCCGCGTCCGGGGACGGCTTCTCGATGATGCCGGAGATGCGCAACAACCCCGCGCCGAGATCGTCCTCGACCACCGGAACGCCGTAGCGCTGGGACTCCGCGGGCTCCATCGGCATCAGGCCGAGCACGGGCGCGCGGGTGCGTTCGTACGCCGCGACCAGCTGCTGGGCACGCGGCACGGCCGAGGTGAACACGTCGTCGGCCCACAACACCATGAAGGGTTCGTCACCGACGATGCGTGCGGCGTTCAGCACCGGAGTGCCGTTGCCGTAGGGGCCGTGCTGGTAGAGAAACGTGATCCGGGCCAGCGACGCGAGCTCGTCCAGCGCCTCGGCCAGGTCCTCCTTGCCGTCGGCCCGCAGCCGCATGTCGAGGTCCTCGTCGGGCGCGAAGTGCTGCTGGATCAGGGCCTTACGGGCGGAGGTGACGATGATGATGTCGTCGATCCCCGAGGCGACGAGCTCCTCGATCGTGTGTTGCAGCACGGGTTTGTCCAGGATCGGCAGCATCTCCTTCGGCAGCGCCTTCGTCAACGGCAAAAGCCGCGTTCCCAGTCCTGCGACCGGGATGACCGCCTTGCGCACCATGTGTTCGCCCTTTCGCCGCGCCGCCGGAGAACTTTCTCACCTTGCTCGCCGTCGAAAACGCTACCTGGTGTCGGTGCGGCTCGCCGCCGGCGAACCCGAAGGCTGGTACGCCCTGACCGGTCAGGGCGTCACGACACCCGCGGCGGCGCGCAGCATGAGGGAGGCATCGCCCACCACCGGAGCGCCGTGGCCGAAACATGCCACGTCGACATCGAGCTGGGTCACCCGCTGCAAAGATGCGACAGCCTTTGCCCGGTCGACGTTGAACACGCCCAGAATGGGCACGTCCTGGATGCTCGCGACCGCGTCGCCGGTGAAGAGCACCTTGTGACGCGGCAGGTGCAGGGCAATGCTGCCGTCGGTGTGCCCGGGCATCCCGATCACCGTGGCACCTCCGCCGATGTCGATCCGGTCGCCGTCGACGAGCTCGCGATCCACTCGCACCGGAGGAGCCGCGGGGACGTTGGGCACGACGCGTTCGTAGTAAGGGCGTTCCTCGTCGGTGATGACCGGCGCGGGCCCCGCCTGCTCGCTGCGGACGACCGGAGCGTCCAGCTGGTGCGCCATCACGATCGCTCCGTTCCAGCGCGCGACCTCGGCCGCCGAACCCACGTGGTCCTCGTGGAAGTGGGTGAGGATGACGTTCCTGACGTCGCGCCGGTCATAGCCGAGCCGGTGTACGCCGTCCTCGATGGTCGGCGCCGAGCCCGCGATGCCGGTGTCCACCAGGGTGAGCCCGTCGTCGTCGACCACCAGATAGACCTGGCCCACCTCGAACGGGAACATGTGCAGCCCTGGCACGAGTTCGATCGTCTGCATGTATCGACCCTATTCGGCCCGTACGCCGGGAGTCTCGTCGTTGCGCCGCGGACTGAACGCGGGACGGGCCGGCCCTCCCGCGAACGTGCGGCGAACGATTAATGCCTTGCGAAACGACCGCGCGTTCAGTGCACTGGGACCGCAAGCGCTGGTTGACAGCTGGTCGACATCGGACACCGGGAGGTCGAGCGCCGTGCCGGATCCGTACGAGCAGGTCCCCGACCGCGAGGTGCTGCAGGACCGCGCGGACCGGCCGGTGGTCCGGGTGGGCGGCACCGTGCACCGTCCCGTCCAGCCGTGGACGCCCGCGGTCCACGCGCTGCTCGACCACCTCGCCGCCGTGGACTTTCCGTACTCCCCGCGCGTCCTCGACGTCCTCCCCGCCACGGACACCGCGCCGGCGCGGGAGGTGGTCACCTACCTCGCGGGCGAGTCGGGGCCGGACGGCTGGGCGAAGGTGGTGGACGAGCAGGGCCTGCGGGCCGCCGCGCGCCTGCTGCGTGACTATCACCAGGCGGTCGCGGACTGGTCGCCCGCGCAGCCACCCCTCTGGTCCGGGGGCCGTACCGGCACCGGCGGCCCCGGCGAACTCGTCTGCCACGGCGACTTCGGCCCCTGGAACATCGTGTGGAACGACGTCACGCCGGTCGGCCTGCTGGACTGGGAGTACGCCGGACCGGGGCCGGCCATGCAGGACGTGGCGTACGCGCTGGAATACGTCGCACCGTTTCGCCCCGACCAGGAATGCGTGCGCTGGCTCCGCTATCCCGGCCCGCCGGACCGCCGCCGCCGGGTGGAGATCTTCGCCACCGCGTACGGCCTGACCGACACCACCGGTCTGGCGGATGAGGTGATCGCCATCCAGCGGGCCGGGCTGGATTTCGTCCGGCAGCTGGCCGAGGAGGGGCACGAACGCCAGGTCGAGCTGGTCGCGTCCGGACACCTGACCGAGCTCGCGGACCGGGTCCGGTGGAGCGAGGACCACCGGCACCTGTTCGACTGAGATCCGAGCCGGGGATCGAGCCCGGGATCCGACGCAGGGATCCGACGCTGAGATTCGGCTTATCCGCCGTCCCACCGGTTGCCGGTCTGCGACGCTGGCAGGGTGACCAAGGCTGTCAGCGACACCGCCAGGGACACCAGCAGCGGAACCGGGTTCGCGCCGCCGTCCCCCACCGAGATCGCCCGGTCGACCTGGGCGGCGGGCGACTTCCAGCGCATCGCCAACCGGATCGTCCCGGTCAGCGAGGAGCTGGTGCTGGCGCTGGACGTCCTCCCCGGCGAGCGCGTGCTGGACATCGCCGGCGGCACCGGCAACACCGCCCTGGCCGCCGCCCGCAGGGACGCCCAGGTGACCTGCGTGGACGTCGTACCCGAACTCCTCGACCACGCCCGGCTGCGCGCCGACGTCGAACTGCTGCCGCTGGAGACGGTCGAGGTGGACGCCGAGTCGCTGCCGTTCGCCGACGGCGAGTTCGACGTGGTGACGTCGACGTTCGGGCTGATGTTCGTGGCCGACCAGCGGCGGGCCGCGGAGGAGGCGTTGCGGGTGCTGCGTCCGGGCGGGCGGATCGGCCTGGCCAGCTGGACTCCGGACAGCGCGATCGGCGGCATCCTGCACCTGGTGGCGAAGTACGCACCGCCTTCCGCCGACGCGCCGTCGCCGCTGCGGTGGGGCACCCGGGACGGGCTGGCCCAGCTGCTCTCCCCCTACGCGGAGTTCACCGAGCAGCGGCTGGAGCTTCGGTGCGTCGACGTGGCCGCGCGCTCGGTCGCCGAGCAGTTCCGGAGGTACCGGCGGTGGTTCGGGCCGGTGAAGCTGGCGCTCGAAGCGATGAGCGAGGAGGACGCGCAGTCCTTCGAGGCGGAGTTCACCGAGCTGTGGGACCGGTTCAACCGCGGTGAGCCGGATGCGGTGGTCGTGCCGTTCGACTACCTGCAGTTCGTGGCCACCGTCCGCGGTGCCAGGACCACCGAGCACACCGACGGGCACGGCGGTCGCTGACAGGCGAGGGACGGGCCGGACCCCGAGGTTCGGAGCCGGTCACCGAACGTGAGGGATCTCTCCGCCTCCCCTCAGCGGCCGCATCCAGGCATGCACACAGGGTGAGGGGTCAAGATGGGCGCGTGTGCCCCACCGACACCTTCCGGTCCACGCCGCTGCTCCTGGTCGAGGACGACCAGGCGCTCGCCGCGATGCTGGCCGACCTCCTCGCCGAGGAGGGGTACGCCGTCGACCTCGCGCCGGACGGTCAGCGGGGCCTGCACCTTGCCCTGCGCCGGGCGTACGACGTGATCGTCGTGGATCGCGGCCTGCCCGGCATCGACGGCCTCGACCTGCTGGTCCGGGTCCGCAGCAGCGGCGTGGCGACCCCCGCGCTGGTGCTGTCCGCGCTGGGCACGCCCGCGACCGGGTCGAGGGGCTGGACGCGGGCGCCGAGGACTACCTGGCCAAGCCGTTCGACGTGGCCGAGCTCCTCGCCCGCCTCCGGGCGCTGCGCCGGCGCAACCTGGACCAGGCCCGGCTGCTGCCGGTCGGGGCGGGGGTGCTCAACCTCGACACCCGGGAGGTCGGCCGCGCCCAGCTCTCCGAGCGCGAGTGCGACCTGCTGGCCGCGCTGGCGTCCCGGCCGGGCCACGTGTTCAGTCGTACCGAACTCCTCGCCCGGGTCTTCCCCGGCGCCGCGGGCGAGGTCGTCGTGGACACCTACGTCCACTACCTGCGCCGCAAGCTCGGCCGGGCGATCGTCACCACGGTCCGTGGCCGGGGATACCGGCTGGGCGAGGTGTCGGCGTGACTGCTCTGGACCGGGTCCTGCTCCGGGACCGGCGGCTGACAAGTGCCGAGTCGGCGATGTTGCGGCGTACGGCGGTACGCCTCGGCATCCAGGCCGGCCTGATCGTCGCCGCGATCGTGACCGTGCTGGTCGGGGTGACCCTGGCCGTGGTGCTGCACGCGGAGCAGGCGGGCACCAGGTCGATGCTGGCCGCCGCGGTCGGGCGGGCCGACAACGACGTCGACGACGCCCCGGTCAACACCTGGCTGGTGATGCGGGGGCCGCACGGCCAGGACGCCACCGAGGGCCTGCCGGCGGACGCGGCCGACCCGTCGGCGCTGGCCCGGACCGCCCGCACCGGGGTCGCAGAGACCCACGAACGTGAGGTGAACGGCGCGGAGTACCAGATCTTCACCATGCGCCGCGGCGCGACCACCATCCAGGGCGTCCTCGACCTCGGTCCGGTGCACGCCGACCGCCGGCACCTGCTGTACTCCCTGCTCCTCGTCGGCGGGCTCGGGCTGGTACTGGCCGCCGGGGCGGGCGCCATGCTCGGCGTACGAGCGGTCCAGCCGCTGGCCAACGCCCTCAGCCTGCAGCGCAGGTTCGTCGCCGACGCCAGCCACGAGCTCCGTACGCCGCTCACCCTGCTCACCACCCGCGCCCAACTGCTGCACCGGCACCTGCGGCGGGGGCACGACCACCAGGCCGCGCTGGCCGACGCCGAGAGCCTGGTGCGCGACAGCGACGACCTCGCCGCAGTCCTCGAGGACCTCCTGCTTGCCGCCGACCCGTATGCCGAGGCGGCCACGGAGGTACTCGACCTGCGCGTACTGGCCGGCGGGGTGGCGGCGGCCGGCGCCGACGTGGCCGCCGGGCGGGGAGTCACCGTGCGGGCCGAGGTCGGCGACGACCCGGTGGTCGTACGGGGCGCGCCGGTGGCGCTGCGCCGGGCCCTGACCGCCGTGCTCGACAACGCGGTCCGGCACGCGGAACGCAGCGTCACAGTGACGGTCCGTGCGGCCGACCGGCAGGCCGTGCTGGAGGTCGCCGACGACGGCCCCGGGCTGGATCCGGGCCTGGCGCCCCGGATGTTCGACCGGTTCTCCTCGGCCGGCGGGAAGTCCCCGGACGGGCGGCAGCGCAGGTTCGGCATTGGGCTGGCGCTGGTCGGGGAGGTCGTGGCCCGCCACCACGGTGAGGTCGAGGCGCTGGCGGCGCCCGGCGGCGGCGCGGCGTTTCGGCTCACCTTCCCCCGGGTTTCTTCGGCGACCCCCGCGGCCCCCGCGGACCCCGCCGGCCCGGTCGAGCCCTGACGGCCCTGGCCTGACTCCCGGCCCCCGGCCGCCGGCCCGGGCTCAGGACAATTCCGGCGTTTCCCAGGAAACGCACAGGCGCCGGCGAGGCGGGTTCCAAGAAATCTCCCAATCAGCGCGGACATGCTGGGAAGCGGCCGACAGGGCCCGCCCGGCGCAGTGATGCGCGCGGGTCCGAGAGGTACGAGAAGTGAACTGCCAGGAGGTCCGCCCGTGCCCACGTTCCTGAACGGACTGCCCGTCCACGTTCTGATCGTCCACGCCACCGTGGTCGCCGTGCCGCTCGCCGCGCTGGTCGCGGTGATCGTCGCGCTCGTGCCACGGCTGCGGCGCCGGTACGGCTGGGCGGCGGTCGTCGTGGCCGCCGTCGCCACCGTCCTCGTCCCGATGACCACGTCGGCGGGCGAGGGCCTGGAGGCCCGGATGGAGCACAGCGCGGCGATCGAGAAGCACGCCGAACTCGCCGACGCGATGATCTGGCTGGTCCTCCCGCTGCTTCTCGCGCTCGCCGCGTTGGTGGCGCTGGACACCTACCAGCGGCGCAACCTCCGCGCGGAGGGGCCGGGCACGATGACCGCCGAACGCCGGGCGGTCGGCGCCCCGGCGTGGACCCGGTTCGTGAGCATCGCGCTCATCGTGGTCACCTGCGGGTTCGCGGTGGCCTCGACGGTGCAGATCGTCCGGGTCGGCGACGCGGGCTCGCGAGCCGCGTGGGGCGACGAGCAGTACACCGCCCCGCACGGCGGCGACGGCGACTGATCGCGGGCTCCTACGTCAGGGCCGTACGCGGCGTCGCCATCAGCAGCGTGGGTACGCCCGGGTCGCCGGTCTCGTCCGACCACACCGGGACAGGCACCCAGGCCAGTCCCACCATCCGCGGGCAGTCGCACCGTAGGTCGAGGTCGACACCGAGGCGGGGCTCACCTTCGGCGCAGGTGACCGCGAACGCCGACGTCTGCCCGGAGGGGTACTCCCCGCTCCATCATCAGCACGGAGTCGTCGCGGACGATGACCGCCGCCACCCGCCGGCGGCGAGACCTCACGCGGGGCTGCCGGCGAAGCTGGTGCTGCCGGGGGCGAGCTTGCGGCGCCCCGCGGGTGACACCATCAGGACCGGGTCCGGCCCCAGCGCGGTGACGGCGTTCCCGGCCACGATCGCGTTGGCGTGCTCGGTCAGCGCGAGGACGGGCCGGCGATAGGTGGCGGTCCACACCGCCTCGCGCGGCAGGTCGCCGTCGGCGTGGTGCACGAACACCGCGTGTCCCGCGGCCAGGTCGGCACCGGCGGTGTCCACCACGTCGTCGTCGTTACGGTCCAGGTGCGCGACCGTGCTGATGTCGGCGCCGAGCAGGGCCGCGCCGGCGCTGCCGCCGAAGACCACCCCACCGGCCGCGACGTACTCCCGCAACCGGTCCAGCAGGCCGAAGCGCTGCGCGAAGGCGAGCAGCCGGTAGGTGTTGCCGCCGCCGATGTAGATGCCGCGGATGCCGGTGAACGACGGCGGGGTTTCGCCGGTCCAGGTCGAGATGTCGCGTACGCCGAACGGCTCGTAGACGTCGCGTAGCCACTCCTCGGCGCCGGCGAACCGCTCCGGCTCCGCCCCGACCGGCCAGAACGCCAGCGGGCCCGCGCCGATCGCGTGCGCGAACTGCTCGTCCAGCGGCTTGGAGGCTTCGGCTCCGCCACCTCCCGCGAGGAACACCCGCCCGGTCACCTATACCTCCATAGCCCGACTGTCGAAGAGACTACTCACCGACTCACCGAGGTGGATCCGGCGGATCGCCTCGGCGAACAACGGCGCGATCGAGCGTACGGCCAGGTGGGGAAGGTTGTTGTCCGGCGCGAGCGGGACGGTGTTGGTGGTGACGATCTCGTCGACGTCGTCCTGCACTGCAAGCCGCTGCACGGCCTTGCCGGTGAACAGCCCGTGCGTGCAGGCGAGCACGATCCGGCCGACGTGGTGCTCGCGCAGCCGGTCGAGCAGCTCGACGATGGACCCCGCGGTGGCGATCTCGTCGTCCAGCACGATGACGTTCTTGCCCTCGACGTCGCCGACGATCGCGTCGATGACCACACGGTCGTCGCCGAGCCGTTGCTTGCTGCCCGCGGCGACCGGGAGGTTGAGCAACCGCGCGAACTGCGTGGCGGCCTTGGCGTTGCCGAGGTCGGGCGACACCACGACCGTGTTGCTCAGGTCGCGCCCGGCGAAGTGCGTGGCGAGCTCGTTGATCGCGTTCAGGTGGTCGACCGGGATGCTGAAGAAGCCGTGCACCTGCGGCGCGTGCAGCGCCATCGTCAGCACCCGGCTCGCGCCCGCGGTGGCCAGCAGGTCTGCCACCAGCCGGCCGCCGATGGAGATGCGGGGCTGGTCCTTCTTGTCCGAACGCGCGTAGGCGTAGTGCGGGATCACCGCGGTGATCTGCGCGGCCGACGCGCCACGCGCCGCGTCCAGCATGAGCAGCAGCTCCATGAGGTTCTCCTGCACGGGAGGGACCAGGGGCTGCACGAGGTAGATGTCGCGTTGCCGGCAGTTGGCCCGCAGCTGGACCTGCAGGCAGTCGTTGCTGAACCGCTGGATGTGGGCTTCGGACAGCTCGACGCCGAGTTCGGCGCAGATCTCCTCGGCCAGCTGGGGGTGCGCGCTTCCGCTGAAGACGCCGATCTGAGGCATGGTGGGGGAGCCAATCGTGACCGGTGGGCAGGGCGGACGGTGACGACGGACCTCAGGGTAGCCCGCACAGGTCGGCGTACGTCCACATGCCGGGTCGTACGGGATTCCGTTACCCGCCTCGCGAACGACGCGCGATAGTCCTGTGACCGACAGGGTGAGCGTGGCTAGGGTCCAGTCGTTCACGCTCACCGATCTCGTCACGGGAGGACCCCTCGTGCCCATCCAGGACCGTCTCACCGGCACCGCCGGACTCGCACCCGGCAACGGCTATGCGCACGCGGTGACCGCATCGGGTCCGCTGGCGTTCGTCTCCGGCCAGGTGGGCGCCGACGCCGACGGCCGGGTCGCCGGCGGGCCGGGTGACCTCCGGGCGCAGACCCGCCAGGCGCTGCGCAACCTCGAACTGGTGCTGGGCGAGCTGGGTGCGGGCTGGAACGACGTCGTACGTTTCACGTGGTACGTCGTGGATGTCGCCGAGGTTCAGGTGATCCGGGACGTGCGCGACGAGTTCGTCCGGCCCGCGCTCGGCGACCTTCCCAACCCGGCCAGCAGCCTGGTCCAGGTGGCCGCGCTGTTCCGGCCGGAGTTTCTGGTCGAGGTCGAGGCCGTGGTGGCACTACCCAACTGAGCCGGCGTACGGCTGCCGTGCAGGATCGAGGGCGGCCCGGTCACCGCTACCACGCCTACGAGGACAGCCTTGCCGTCGCCCAGGCGTTCGACCCGGTCCCGGACGACAGGTAGTGGTCCGCCGAGCCCGCGTGGATTCTTCCGCGGAAGAATCCACGTCCGCCCAGGCGCACTCCCTGCCGGTCGCACGGATCGAGACGGAACGCCGAACGCGAGGATGTCCTGTCCGACCCTCGTCCTCGCGGCGAAGCGCGGAAACTGACGGGGCCCAGGACCCCCGTGGGCCTTCACACTTCACGACCGAAGTCGAGGCAGAGGCCGAAGCGCGAAGACCGGCGGGGCTCTGGCCACCCGCACCTTTCACGCTTTCACCAGCTCACTGCCACCAGGTCACCGCCACCAGGTCACCGCCACTCTCGCCGCCCATGCCGACCGGGCGCACCAGCGGATTCTTCCGCGGAAGAATCCGTCGTCCGATCGGGTGGGTAGGCCGATCGGACCGATACGCGGGACGAACACGCTAAGGCGTTTCGGATGGTGCGGGTCGGCGCAGGGCACCGAGCAACACCAGCGCCAGTCCGGCGACCGCCCAGGCGCCGAGCACCAGCAGCGGACGTCCGGCGGCGGCGCCGTCGAAGTACGCCGTACTCCGCAACGCCTGCCCGCCCGCGCCGGGCGGCAGCAACTGCCCGAGCGCACCCGCCCAGCCGGGCAACAGCTCCGGCGCCGAGGACACCCCGGACAGCGGGTTGCCGAGGACGACCGTCAGCGCCGCACCGAGCCCCAGTCCGGCGACGCCGAGCACGGCGGCCAGCCCGGCGACCGTCGCCGCCATGGCCAGCACCATCAGGCCCGCGACACCCGCGTCGACCCACCAGTCGCCGCCGAGCGCACCCAGCCAGGCCTGCGCCACGCCGGCCACCGCAAGCCCGGCCAGGGCGGCCGAGCCGATCAGCGCGAGCGCCTGCCAGGCGCCCGGTCGCGTACGTACGCCGAACACCACACCGGTGGCCAGGCCGACCAGGACCAGCGGCAGCAGCGCACTGGCGAACACCACACCCCGCGGGTCGTCCGGCGACGTGGGTACGACGTCGCGTACCCGCGCCCCGTCAGGTGCGGCCTCGGCCAGCAGCGCCGCGACCATCGGACTGGCTGCGGAGGCGGTGAGCACCGTGGGCGCGGTCTGCCCACCCGCACCGCCGGGCCCACCGACCACCAGCGCGCCGTAGACCTCGCGGTCGCGGATCGCGGTCCGCGCGGCCGCCTCGTCGGCGTACGTCCGCACGTCGAACCCGTCCTGGCCCGCGGCGGCGGCAAGTTGACCGCGCACGCCCTCGACCGCGGGGCCAGGCCCGACCACCCCGATCGGCAGGTGGTGCGGCCCGAGCTCGGACGCCGGCCAGGCGAACGCGGTGAGCATCACCGCCACCAGCAGTGGGGCGAACAGCGTGGCGGCGAGCAGGTGGCGGGACCGGCGCCCCGAGTGCGCCGATCCCGCCGGCGAAGGGACGAGACCGGACGTCGGGCCCGACCCGAACGACCCGGACTGGGCGGACTGGGCGGACTGGGCGGACGTGGAGCCGTGGGACGAACGAGCCGCCTTCGACGCGGACATGGCGGTGACCTCCGGAGGGCGTGGTCGACGGTTCCGGCGAGGGCCCGTCGCCCGGTGCAACAAATAAAACGAACGACTGTTCTTTTAATGCTACGGACACCACACACCCAGACCGGGGAGTTTGTCAAGAAGGAACGTTCGCTTTAGATTGGCGAGCATGCCCCGCGTATCCCAGGAGCACCTCGACGCCCGGCGCCGGCAGATCCTCGACGCGGCGCGAAGGTGCTTCGTCCGCAACGGATTCCACGCCACCTCGATGCAGGACGTCCTACAGGAGGCGGGCCTGTCCGCCGGCGCGGTCTACCGCTACTTCCCCGGCAAGAACGACATCGTTGAGGCCATCGCGGCCGACGCG
Source organism: uncultured Actinomycetota bacterium (assembly GCA_963791775.1). GTDB lineage: Bacteria > Actinomycetota > Actinomycetes > Propionibacteriales > Actinopolymorphaceae > Actinopolymorpha. The sequence continues at coordinate 24,464 of CAWBTM010000012.1, forward strand.
CTCGGGCAGATACGCGAGGCGTTCGAGGCGATCATCGAGGCCGATCCGCCGCCGCCGGTGGACCAGGCGTTCGTCGCACTGGCGACCGAGATCCAGCGGCGCGACGACGACTACGGCCTGGCCCGGATCGCCATCCAGATCTGGGGCGAGGCGGTCCGGTCACCCGAACTCGCCGAGCGAGTACGCCACCTCATGGTGTCCCTGCGCGACCTCGGCGCCCGCCTCGTCCGCACCTACCAGGACCGCGGGGAGATCGGCGCGGACGTACCCGCCGAACAGATCGCGCCGATCCTGATCGGCCTGCTGCCGGGCTTCATGCTCCAGCACGCCCTCTTCCACGACGTCGACGCCACCATGATGGGCCCGGCGATCCGTTCCCTGGTGGCCGGCGACCCGCACGCCTGAACCGAGCGTCTTCACACTGAAGTTACTGGCAGGTAGTCAACGAAGTTACCGGCAGGTAGCATCAGCCGCACGGCCTCGGTCCACCCCGTCCGCGACCGCCCGCCAACCTCAGCCTGCGCCCGGTCAGCACCCGGCCCCCGTCCGAAGGAGCGCGCCCGATGAGCCACTACAGGAGCAACCTCCGCGACCTCGAGTTCACGCTCTTCGACGTGCTCGGCCGCGACGAGGCGCTCGGCTCCGGCCCGTACGCCGAGGTCGACGTCGACACCGCACACAGCATCCTCGGCGAGGTCGACCGGCTGGCCCGCGAGGAGGTGGCCGCGTCGTTCGTCGACGGCGACCGCAACCCGCCGGTCTACGACCGCGACGCCCGCACCGTGCGGGTGGGCGAGTCACTCAAGGACAGCTTCCGCGCCTGGATGGACGCCGAGTGGTGGCGGCTGGAGATTCCGCCGGAGCTCGGCGGGCAACCCTGCCCGCCCTCCCTGCGCTGGGCGGTGTCGGAGCTGGTCCTCGGCGCCAACCCCGCGTTGTTCATGTACTGCAGCGGCCCCCGCTTCGCCGGCGTCATCTCCCGTAACGGCACCCCGGCCCAGCAGCGGCTGGCGCAGCTGATGATCGACCGCCGGTGGGCCGCCACCATGGTGCTCACCGAGCCGGACGCGGGTTCCGACGTCGGCGCCGGCCGCACCCGCGCGCTCCCGCAGGCCGACGGGACCTGGCACCTGGAGGGCGTGAAGCGGTTCATCACCAGCGGCGAACACGACCTGACCGAGAACATCGTCCACTTCGTGCTCGCCCGTCCGGTCGGCGTCGAGGGGGCCGGCGGCCCGGGCACCAAGGGCCTGTCGCTCTTCCTCGTACCCAAGTTCCACGTCGACCTGGAGACCGGCGAGCTCCGCGGCCGCAACGGCGTGCACGCCACCAACGTCGAGCACAAGATGGGCCTGAAGGTGTCCACCACCTGCGAGCTCACCTTCGGCGAGGGCGAGCCGGCGGTCGGCTACCTGCTCGGCGACGTGCACGACGGCATCCGGCAGATGTTCCTGGTGATCGAGTACGCCCGGATGCTGGTCGGCACCAAGGCGATCGCCACCCTGTCGACCGGCTACCTGAACGCGCTGGAGTACGCCAAGGAACGCGTCCAGGGCGCCGACCTCACCCGGATGGCCGACAAGACCGCGCCCAGGGTCACGATCACCCACCACCCCGACGTACGCCGGTCGCTGCTCACCCAGAAGGCGTACGCCGAAGGGATGCGCGCGCTGCTGCTCTACACCGCCTCGGTGCAGGACGTCGTGGAGGCGGGCGAGTTCGCCGAGCGGCGCGGGGAGGAGGAGCGCGCCGCGGCCGGGCTGAACGACCTGCTGCTGCCGGTGGTCAAGGGCTACGGCTCCGAACGCGCCTGGACGCTGCTCGGCTCGGAGTCGCTGCAGATCTTCGGCGGCTCAGGATTCCTGCAGGACTACCCGATCGAGCAGTACGTCCGCGACGCCAAGATCGACACGTTGTACGAGGGCACGACCGCGATCCAGGGCCAGGACCTGTTCTTCCGCAAGATCGTCCGCGACCAGGGACAGGCGTGGGGCCGGCTCTCCGGGGAGATCCAGGCGTTCGTGAAGTCCGGCGCGGGCAACGGCGCGCTCGACACCGAACGCGGCCTGCTCGGCAAGGCGCTCGAGGACGTGCAGGGCATCCTCACCACGATGGTGGGCTACCTGCACGCCTCCCAGCCGCAGGCGCCCGGCGGCGACCCGGCCAACCTCTACAAGATCGGCCAGAACACCACCCGGCTGCTGCTGTCCGTCGGCGACCTGGTGTGCGGATGGCTGCTGCTGCGCAAGGCCGAGGTCGCCCTCGCCCGGCTGCAGGGTGGGGCCGGGCAGCACAGTGCCGAGCTACGTCCGGACGACCGCGCGTTCTACGAGGGCAAGGTCGCGTCCGCCCGGTGGTTCTGCGCGCAGGTGCTGCCGAAACTGACCGCCGAGCGGGCGATCACCGAGTCCACAGACAACGATCTGATGGAGCTGCCCGAGTCGGCCTTCTAGACCAGCCTGGATCGTCCTACTCTGGCCGGACCGGCGCACACCGCGAGGTGCTCGCCGCAGATACCTCGGGCCGGGTCCGACGGTTACCCCCCAACTGTCGACCCGGCCCGAGCCATACCCTGGTCAGGACGTGTCCGCTCGCCTCAGAAGCTGAAGCGGGCCAGCGTTTCCCCGGCGAGGCGGACGCTGTCCACCTCGTGCGCGTCCATCATGTTGAACAGCAACCCGTCCAGCCCGGCGTCAATGTGCGCTTGCACCTGCTCCAGCACCTGGTCGGGGCTACCGGCGACGAGCATCGCCCGCACCTGCTCCTCACCGAAGCCGGTGGCGGCGCGAATCGCCTCGACGCTCTTGTCCGCTTCCTGCGAGGTCGGCGCGATCACCATCGTGCACAGCTTGGTCTTGGTGATCTCCGCCGGGTCGCGGCCGACGTCGGCGCAGTGCCGGGCCAGCACGTCGAGCTTGTGCCGGACGGTGGCGAGGTCGCCGAAGATGTTGGACGCGTCGCCGTACTCAGCGACCAGCCGCAGCGTGCGCTTCTCACCACTGCCGCCGATCATCACCGGCGGTCCGCCCGGCGTCACCGGCCGAGGCACGTTGAACGCCTCGTGGATCTGGTAGTACTTCCCCGAGAAGCTCGGTGCGTACTCGGTGAACATCGCCCGGCAGATCTGCAACGCCTCCTCCAGCCGGTCCATCCGCTCGCGCGTGGACGGGAAGTCGAAGCCGTAGTCGTTGTGCTCACTCTCGTTCCAGGCCGCGCCGATGCCGAGGATCGCCCGGCCTGCGGAGATCACGTCCAGCGTGGTGACGGTCTTGGCGAGCAGGGCGGGGTTGCGGTAGGTCACGCCGGTGACCATGGTGCCGAGCCGGACCCGGGAGGTCCGCGCGGCCAGCGCCGACAGCAGGCTGTACGCCTCGAACATCGGCTCGTCCTCGGTGCCGAGTCCGGGCAGTTGGTAGAAGTGGTCCATCACCCACACCGAGTCGAAGCCGCCGGACTCCTCCGCGGTGGTGGCGATGGCGGCGACCCGTTCGAACAACTCCGAGTCGGGCACGTCGGGATAGGTGAAACGCGGTATCTGCAAACCGAAACGCGTGACAGTCACTGGCTGGGCTCCTTCGCTGTGGCCTTCGTTCAGGCTACGGGCGGGAGACCCGGAAGTAGTCGAACACAGACGTGGCCGGGCCGTACTTCTGCGTCGTCTCCGGGGTCGAGCCCTGCGACACCAGGCCGACCCGCGGGTCGGCGTCCGCCGGAAGCGTCCACGTGAGTCCCCACGTCCAGTGGGTGCCGTCGGTGCTGGACGCCGCGCGGTAGCGGTGTTCGCCGGTACGCGGGTCGCGGGTGTGCACCAGTCGCAGCCACGTGGTGCCGGCCGGCGCCCCGATCAGCCCGCCACCCCAGGACCGGCGGCCCTGGAAAACCGTCTCCTTGCCGAACTCCACGATCCGGGTCGGGCCGACGGCCACCACGTCCAGGCGCAGGAACTCGTCGTCGCCGGCGTACACGATCAGGCCACCCTGCTGGTAGTTGCGCTCGACGTCCTCACCGAGGCCGATGGTCAGCTTCGTCTGCACGGTGTACTCGCCGTCGGGCATCTGCCGCAGCAACAGGCCGGGCGTACCGTCGCCGACCAGGTCACCGGTCTGCGTCGGCCAGGTCAGCGTGCCGCCGCTCACCTGCGCCTTCGGGTCCGGTCGCAACCACGTCCAGCCGTCGCCGAGTGCGCCGTCGAACTCGTCGGAGTACGCCGGGTCGACCCGCCCGGGCTTCGGCGCGGGCACCTCACGGGTCACCGGCGTGTAGAGCGGGTTGGCGGCGAAGTTGTCCGCCTCGCCGGACCCGGCGGACACCAGGCCTGCGTGGCCGGGCCGGTCCAGGCCGCTGTGTCCATCACGAGGAAGGTCCAGTCGTACGGTCGCCCACGGGTCCTCGAGCCGGGCATCGGTGAGGTCGGCGGTCGCGGTGGTCCCGCGCACCTGCAGGGCGAGGACGTGCCACGCGGAGGTGTCGAACCCGTCCGGCAGCGAGACCGCCGCGCGCCGCACCTGGCCGCCGAGCCGCGCCTCGATCCGTACCTGCCGGGCGCCCGCGTCCAGCACCGCGCGTACCCCGGAACCGGCGGGAGTGGCCCGGGCGACCACGCCCACCGTGCCCGTCGCGTCCTCGCCCGGCACCCGCACGTCGGCCTCGACGCGTACGTCCGCGCGGGAGATCGTCCGCCGGGTCAGCGCCGTGGCGTCACCGGACAGCCGGGCGAACCGGCCGGAGTCGGAGGCCTGGTCGGGTCCGGCGACGTTCATCGTCCCACTGGCCACCCGGAACGCCGAGCGGGTCGCCGCCGGGTTCTCGAACCGGTCGTCCACCTCACCGCGCGCCACCGGCGTGGGCTGCGGAGTGTCCGAGGCGCCCAGCCCGGCCCGGACGATCGGCCAGCCGCCGATCCAGTCCATCCGGTCCAGGTTCATCGGCCGCATGGTGAAGCCGGGCGAGACGTCCAGCCACGGGTCGAAACGGTCGATCGCGTGGTAGGCCATGTAGGTCTGCCCGCTCACGTCCAGCGCGGCGGCGTGGTGACCGGTGCCGATCCACTTGTTGCCGTTCGGCGCGATGACCGGGGTGCCGCCGGCCCGGCTGGCCAGCAGCGGCTTGCCCAGCTTGTCGACGAACGGCCCGAGCGGGCTGCGGGAGCGCCCGGCGAACACCGAGTAGCCGGTGGTCGGGCCGGCGCAGCAGTTCGCCGAGGAGCCGAACAGGTAGTACCACCCGTCACGTTCGAGCACGTTCGGTCCCTCGTAGCGGGAGGCTGCGACATGCACCGGGTCGCCCACCGTGCGCCGCCCGTCGGCGGACAGCTTCACCACCCAGATGCCGGTGCCGAAGCCGCCGTAGTAGAGGTAGTGCGTCCCCGTGCTGTCGGTGAACATCGCCGGGTCGATCACCGTGTCGTAGCCACCGCCCAGCGGCTTCGCCGGGACCAGCGGCTCCTGCGACGGCGTCCACGGCCCGGCCGGGGTGGGCGCGGTCGCCACGCCGATCGCGGGGTCGAACCCCTGTGTGCTCGTCGTGGTGTCCGGGACGGTGAAGTACAGCAGGTACTTCCCGTTGAGGTAGCGGATGTCGGGCGCCCAGAAGCCGGTGGTCGCGGTGGCCCAGGCCGGCCGGTGCCCCTCGGGGAACACGTCGCCGACCTTGCGCCAGTGCACCAGGTCCGGCGAGGTGGCGATCTTGTACGACGAACCTGTCTCGCCGGTCTCGTCGTACGGGCCGCCGGTGGCGTAGGCGTACCACTGGCCGTCCTTGCCCCGCATCACCGCCGGGTCGGGGAAGTCGATGGAGTAGCCGCGGGTCACGTCGTTGGTGTAGGTCGCCCGCCGTGCCTCCTGCGAGCGGTCGGCGTTCGCCGGTGCCGGCGCGGCGGCCAGGGTCAGCGCCGCGAGGGCACCGCCGAGCACGCCGGCCAGTACGGCACGAGGAGCACCGGGCCGGGCGGGACGGACGACGGACCTGAACGGACCTGACCGAACAGCTTCATCGGGCTCCTTCGGGGTTCCGCGAGATGTGAAACACCACGGCTACGTACGCCACATCGGGGGTACGACATGCCCGATGTGTCCGTTCCGACGTGTCTAGGCGTACCGGCCAACGTTGTAAAGCGTGGTGAAGATCGGCTGGCCGGGTCCGGCCGTGCGGCGTCCGGTCCCAAGGCGCGACAGGATGGAGACCAGGTCGGCCACCCGGCCGGCGTGAGCCCAGCGCGACCAGCGCGACGTCAGCGTTCCGCGAAGGAGTCCCCATGCCGATCGCCACCGTCAATCCCGCCACCGGCGAGACCCTGGAGGAGTTCACCGCCCAGTCACCGGATGAGGTAGACCGCCGGCTCGCGGGTGCGGAGGAGGCCTTCCGGGCGCTGCGGCGGACGACCTTCGATGCCCGCGCGGAGTGGATGCGGGCGACCGCCGACGTGCTGGAGCGCGAGACCGACCGGGTCGCGGCCACGATGACCACCGAGATGGGCAAGACGCTGGTCGCGGCGAAGGCCGAGGTCACCAAGTGCGTGCACGGCATGCGCTACTACGCCGACAACGCCGAGCAGCTGCTGGCCGACGAGCCGTACGCCCACCCGGACAAGGTCGGCGCCTCCAGCGCGTACGTCACCTACCAGCCACTGGGGCCGATCCTCGCGGTGATGCCGTGGAACTTCCCGCTGTGGCAGGTGATCCGGTTCGCCGCGCCGGCGCTGATGGCGGGCAACACCGGGTTGCTCAAGCACGCGTCCAACGTCCCGCGCACCGCGTTGTACCTCGACACGCTGTTCACCCGCGGCGGTTTCCCCGAGGGCTGCTTCGCCACCCTGCTGATCGGCTCAGCAGACGTCGAGCAGGTGCTGACCGACCCGCGGATCCGGGCGGCGACGCTCACCGGCAGTGAGCCGGCCGGCCGTTCGGTCGCGGCGGTCGCCGGCAAACACATCAAGAAGACCGTGCTGGAGCTCGGTGGCTCCGACCCGTATGTGGTGATGCCCTCGGCCGACCAGGGCTTGGCGGCGAAGGTGGCCGTCACCGCGCGCTGCCAGAACAACGGCCAGAGCTGTATCGCGGCGAAGCGGTTCATCGTGCACGAGGACTGCTACGACGAGTTCGCCGAGCGGTTCGTCGCCGCGATGGCCGCGCTGAAGGTCGGCGACCCGATGGACGAGGAGACCGACGTGGGCCCGCTGGCCACCGAGTCCGGGCGCGACGACGTCGAGCAGTTGGTCGCGGACGCGGTTGGCAAGGGCGCGAAGGTGCTCTGCGGTGGGGACACCCCGGACCGCCCCGGCTGGTGGTATCCGCCGACGGTGCTGGGCGACATCACCCCGTCGATGCGGATGTACGCCGAGGAGGTGTTCGGCCCGGTCGCCCAGCTCTACCGCGTCGGGTCGCTCGCCGACGCGATCGAGCTGGCCAACGTCACGTCGTTCGGTCTCGGCGCGAACGCCTGGACCCGCGACGGCGACGAGCAGGCGGCGTTCGTCCGCTACCTGGAGGCCGGAATGGTAACCATCAACGGGATGGTCACCTCCTACCCCGAGCTGCCGTTCGGCGGGGTGAAGAACTCCGGTTACGGCCGCGAGCTCGGCGCCCCGGGCCCGAAGGAGTTCTGCAACGCCAAGACGGTCTGGATCGGCTGAGGTCGGCTGAGGTCGGCTGAGCTGTCGATCGGCCGACGTCGCGGCGTACTGCGGTCAGCCGCGGTACGCCGCGAACGCCAACAGTGCCAGCGGCAGGGCGAGCGCGAGCAGCCACGGCAGCCCGAAGACCACCGGCACGATGCCGACGAGGGCGAAGTCGGGCCCGCGGAACATCTGCGCCACGAAGCCCGCCGGGAGCGCCCCGGCGGGGGTCGAGATGAGCGTGCCCTCGTAACTGACCGGCCGGCGGGTCACCGAACGGATCGCTCCGGCGGCAACCGTCGCGGCGAGCGCGAGCCAGGTGATGGTGGCGGGTTCGGGTGCGGAGAAGCCGAAGACCAGCAGGGAGTTTCCGGTGACGGCCGGCAGCGCGGCCAGCGTCCACAGCGCGGCGGCCACCAGCAGGGGTGTCGCGAACGCCATCCGCAGCGGCCGGTCCGCGACCGGGAACGCGCGTCGCAGTCCCGGCGAACGGGTGACGACGTGCAGGCCGGAGCCGAGCGGGCGCAGCGCGAGGTAACCCACCACGGCCGCGAGGATGGGAGTCAGCGTGGGTACGCCGATCCGGTCGACGGCGTACGGCACCGCCAGCAGGCCAACCGCGAGCGCCAGCCGCTGGGGTGAGCGCAGCGAGCGTTGCGCCTCGCGGACGGCGACCCCGACCAGGCCGCTCCCGTGTCCGCGCCGGACGTGCGCAGCGCCCCGCATCCGGAACCTCCGCGCGACGAGCAGGTCGGAGACCATCGAGGTGTCCATGGAGGCGGCCGCGCCGGCCAGCCCGGACAGGAGTTCACCGCCGGCGACGAGTTCCCGGCGCGGTAGTCGGCCGACCCGGCGGACCACACCGACGACCAGGGCGGCGCCGACCAGCAGCACGACCACCGCGAAGGCGAGCAGCGGACCCGGCCGCGCCCAGTCCGTCGACCACACGGCCCGGTCGAACAGCATCAACGGCACCACCGCGAGGGTGGCCACCACGACGACGTCGCAGCCGACGGCCAGCACCCGGCGTACCTTCGGCGCCCCCTGGGCGAGGACTGCTCCCGCGACCGCGACCAGGCCGAGCCCGGCACCGGCCAGCGCACCCGCGCCGACCTCGGCCGGGTGGCTGGAGGTGAGCAGAACCAGGAGGGACACCAGTCCGGCGCCGACGATCACTCCGCCGGCCAGCAGCGCGGCCGCCGGCCGGAGCAGCATCCCGCGCCGGTCGACCGGCGTACCCAACAGGAACGTGCCGGATGCCCGGCTGGCCACCAGCGGACCGAGCGCCACCAGCGTCCGCAGCGCCAGCGCCAGCACGGCCGCCCCGAGCGGCAGCGGCACCACCAGCCGGGCGTCCACACACCCAGGTCCGGAGCAGCGGGCGACCTCCAGCCAGGCCCGCGACGCCACCGTGCCCACCATCGAGCCCAGGATGCCCACCGAGATCAGCCACAGGTACAGGTTGTCCAGCGCCTGCCACAGCGTCTGGGTCGAGTGGTCGCGGCGGCGTCGCCGCAGCTCCCGCCGCAGATTCCTCGGCGTCGGCACAGTCGCCGGACGGCCCGGAGTCGACGGTGCGCCCACCCGGGCGGTCACGCGTCGCCGCCGATCCGCAACGTGTGGGTGGCGACCGCCTCGATCAGCTCCGGTGAGTGGCTGGCGAACACCACGGCCACCCCGGCGGCGAGGTCGGAACGCAACTTCTCGGCCAGCCAGGTGCGTCCCTCGACGTCCAGGCGCTGCTCGGGTTCGTCGAGCACGAGCAGCCGGCGCGGCCGGACGAACGCCGTGGCCAGCGCGAGCCGGTGCCGCTGCCCAGACGACAGGGTGCTCGGGAACTGCCGGATGGTGCCGGCGATGCCTAGCTCGTGCAGGGTGTCCTCGACGACCTCCTCGGGGTCGGGTACGCCGTGCGCGCGGGCGAGCAGGTCGAGATGCTCGGCGACGGTGAGGTCGGGGAAGAAGTCGATGTCGTCGAAGACGGTGGCCACGTCGCGGCGGATGTCGGCCGAGGTCTCCTCATACGTCGTCCCGTCGAAGGTCACCGTGCCGCCGGTGGGCTTCTCCGCGCCGGTGAGGCAGCGCAGCAGGGTGCTCTTGCCGGTGCCGTTGCGGCCCACCACGGCCAGCGCGGTGCCGGACCTCACCTTGAACGACACCGCGTCCAGGACTGTGTGTGCTCCGTACGCGTGGCGGAGCCCGTCGACGACGAGCAGCGGCTTACTCATGCGGTCACCCTCTCTCCGTCCAGGCTGTCCTCGACCTGGCCCAGCAGGTCGAGGAACGCCTGCTTGCCGGCCGCCACGTCGCCCTCGCCGGGCGGGGTGTCGACGGTCGCGGCGAACATGTCGGCCACCAGGTCGAGGGTCTGCCCGAGCAGCACGGGCCCCGTCTCGGCCCCGGCGCGGACCGGGCCGACCATGATCAGGCCCAGCGAGACCACGCCCATCAGGTGGCCGAGGACCGCCGGGTCAACCTCGGCGCGGATCAGTCCGGCCGACCGCAGACGTTCCACGAACGCCTCGCTCAGCGCCAGCCGCGGGCCGCTCGGGCTGGGCGGGTTGCGGCGCAGGCGCATGCCCAGCACCTCGACGTCGCGGGTGTAGAGCGCGCGCAGGAAGGGCCGGTCGAGGAGTTCGGCGGTGCAGTGGTGGTAGATCCGGGACAGCCGGCCGCCCTGCTCGTCGGCCCCGACCCGCGCGGCGGCCGCCCGGAGATAGTCCCGCAACTCGTGCTTGACGAGCGCCTCGACCAGGGCGTCCTTGCTCTGGAACTCCAGGTAGATCGCGCCCTTGGAGATCCCGGCAGCCCGGGCGATCTCGTCCACCGTGGTCTTGGCCACCCCGAACCGTACGAACAGCTCGGCGGCCGCTGCCAGCACCCGCTCGGTCCGATCCATCCCACTCCCACACTCACCGGCCGGCTCAGCTTCTGACCGGTTGGGCCCATCCGGTCAGAAGGTAGCAGCCCTTTCCCGCTCGGCCTCCGGCCCGGTCCGCGGATCAAGCTCCGGGTCGGTCTCCGGTGCTGGTTCGGGGTCGGGCTCCGACGGACCCTCCAGCGCGAGCCGGTGGGCAAGCCGGGCCAGCGGCCGGGGCGCCCACCAGGCGGCGCCGCCGAGCAGCGCGAGCACCGCCGGCACCAGCAGCCCGCGCACGATCGTGGCGTCCACGGCGATCGCGATCAGCATGCCGAGACCGATCAGCTTCATGAACTTCAGCCCGCTCAGCGCGAACGCACCCACCACCACGGCGAGCAGCAGGGCGGCGGCGCTGATCAGCCCGCCGGTACGCCCGAGACCGATCACCACCGCCTCCTTCGCCGACGCGCCCGCCCGGTGGGCCTCGAAGATCCGGGACAGCAGGAAGAGCTCGTAGTCGGTGGACAGCCCGAACAGCACGGCCAGCATCAGCACCGGGATGGACGCGTCGATCGGTCCGGTCTCGGTGTTCAGCAGCCCGATGAGGTGTCCGTCCTGGAAGATCCACACCACCGCACCGAACGACGCGGTGAGCGACAACGCCGAGAGCACGACCGCCTTCACGGGTACGACGACCGAACCAAACGCCAGGAACAACAGCACCAGCACCGCGCCCGCGAGCACGGCGAGCATCCACGGCAACCGGTCGCCGATGGCGTGCAGCGAGTCGACCAACGACGCGGTGGGTCCGCCGACCAGCACCTCGTCGACCCCGGCCGGCGGAGCGAGCTCGCGTACCTTCCGTACGGCTTCCTGCGCGGCCTCGCCCTGCGGGTCGCCGTCGACCTGCGCGGCGAGCACGACCCGGTCGCCCTTGCCACCCAGCGGCGCGACCTGTCCCATGCCGGGCACCGCCGAGATGTCGGCCGTGAACGTTCGCACCGCCTGCTGTCCGGGCGCCCGTCCGTCCGCGCCGACCAGGACCACCTGCGCGGAATCGGTGGACGCGGCCGGCAGCCGGTCGCGCACCTGCTCGGTCGCCGTCCGCACGGGGTTGCCCTTGGGCAGCACCGAGGCGTCCACCTCGCCGTACTCCGCGCGCAGGAACGGCGTCCCCGCGAGCAGCAGCGCGCCGATCACGACCACCGCCACCAGCGCCGGCCGCCGCATCACCACCCGGCCGATCCGGCCCCAGCCGCGCTCGGTCCGGACCGCCGGCAGCGCGTGCCGGCCGGCGCTTCGAGGGCGGCCGGCGCGCCGGGTCCGTCCCCACGGCACCGCCAGCGCGTCCACCCGGTAGCCCAGTACGGCGAGCAGCGCCGGCAGCACGGTGACCGCGGACAGCGCGGCCACGACGACCGCGGCGATCCCGCCCAGGCCGATCGAGCGCAGCATCCCCTGCGGGAACACCAGCAGCCCGGACAACGCGGCGGCCACGGTGAGACCGGAGACCAGGACGGTGCGACCGGAGGTGCGCATCGCCACCGCCAGCGCGGCGCGGACGCGTTCCCGATCGGCATCCTTGTCCCCGCTCCTGTCGGCGGGTCGTCCGCCGCCGGTCGTCTCCGCTCCGGCGTGCAACTCCTCCCGGAACCGGCTGACCATGAACAGCCCGTAGTCGATGGCCAGGCCGAGGCCGAGCAGCGTCACGATGTTCATCGCGAACACCGACACGTCGGTGAACGCCGAGAGCACCCACAGCACGCCGAGCGCGCCGACGATGCCGATCCCGCCGACGACCAGCGGCAGGCCGGCCGCGATCAGGCCACCGAAGACCACCACGAGGAGGACCAGCAGGACGGGGAACGACACGAGTTCTGCCCGCTTCAGGTCACTCTCGGTCTGCGCGTTGACCGCGACCCCCATCGCCGCCCAGCCGCTGAACCGGACGGTCATGCCCTGGACGCCGTACGCCCCGCCGGGCTCACCGTCGAGCTCGTGCTGCACGGTCTCCCAGTCGGCCAACTGGTCACCCTTGTCGGTGCCCTGCAGCCGGATCCCGACCGCGCCTGTACGCCCGTCGCGGGACAGCTGCGCGGGCTGGCGCCACCAGCCGGTGGCGCCGGCCACCTTCGCACCGGGCAGGCCGGCGACCTTGCGCTGGACGGCGCGCACGGTCGCGGGGTCGCGCAACGACTGCCCCGCGGGGACGGTGTAGACGGCCAGGGCGTCCACGCCGTGGTCACCCAGCGTCTTGGTCACGGCTGCGTCGGCGCGGACGGACTCGCTCCCGGGCACCTCGTACCCGCCCTGGTCCAGCCGGCCGGTGAGCGTCGTCGAGGCGACTCCGGCGAGCACCGCGAGGACTGCCGCCACCGAAAGAATCCACCAGCGACGTCGCACGACCAGCCCCGCCCAGCGTGCGAGCATGGATACCTCCGGAATGCGGAAAATGTGACGATCCTAAACTTGCTAATGGATCGTAACGAATGGCGAGGTGAGCGACGGCATGAGAGCGGCCACATCGGCGCCCGGTCCCGGGCCGTTCTCCTCCGCTCACCCTGCGAACCCCTCCGGCACCGACGCCCGAGCGGCCCGGCCGCCCCGGCCGACCCGCCGGGAGCTGCGCCGGCGGGAGCTCCTCGCCGACATCGGCACCGCCGTCCGCGAGCTGGTCGTGGCCGAGGGCCAGCAGGCGGTGACCATGGCCGCGGTCGCCGCCCGGCTGGGGGTGACCGCGCCCGCGCTCTACCGCTACGCACCGCAGGGACGCGCCGGCCTGCTCGACCTGGGCTGCGCCTCGGCCGCGCACGAGGTCAGCGCGGCTCTGCGCGACCACCGGGCCTCACTCGGCGCCGACCCGCTCGACCAGGCGGTCGGGATCTGCCGGGCCTTCCGCCGCTGGTCCCTGGACCACCGTGCGGAGTTCGCCCTGCTCTTCGCGCACCCGGCCGACCACCTCAACCAGCTCACGTTCCGTACCGGCGTGCCGGCCGGGGACACCGACGGGGACACCGACGGGGATGTCGAGGCCGAGGTGATCGAGGCCGTCCACGACCTCGCCTGGGTCTTCGAGGAGACGATGCTGAGGTTGTGGGCGGCCAGGTCGTTCGAGGTGCCCGCGGACGAGGCGCTGCCGGCAGCTCTACGGACCAGCCTCACCGGCTACCGCGACCAGGCGCTCACCCGTGCCCGGGCGGCCGGCGTCGCCGTCGACTCGCTTCCGGTGGCCGCCGTCTCCACCCTGCTGCAGTGGTGGGTCCGGGTGTACGGCCTGATCTCGCTGGAGACGTTCGGCCACCTGGTGCACATCGGCGGCGACCCCGAGCCGTTGTTCGAGTCCGTTCTCGACGAGCTGACCCGGTTCGCCGGCGCGACCTCCACTCGTACGCCCGAGTTCGACGCCTGAGCATCGCCGGCGTCAGGCGTCGACGCTGCCACCGAGGACGAGTGACAGGGTCGCCCCGGCGCCCTCCGCGAGCCGGACCGGCACCCCCCAGTCCTGCTGGTGGATGTGGCACACCGGGTGCTCGGCATCCACGTCGCAACTGGCCGCGGTGGCCGCCACGTGCAGGACGCCATCGCCGACGGCGGCGTCCAGGACCAGCCGCCGGGTGAGGTCGGTGCCACTGCCCTCCCCCTCGCGCAGCAACGCCGGCGGGGTCGCGGAGACGTACAACCTCGTCGCCGGCCCGGCCGAGTCGTCCAGCTTCTGCCCCGGCGGCGGCTCGAACTCCACCAGCAGCTCCACCACACCGGGCGCCACCATCGTCACCGGGCGCTGGGTCTGGTGGGCGAACTCGCGTACGGGCCGCACCTGCCCGCCGAGCGGGAACCTCGCCACCCGGTGCGCCGCCGACTCCACCACGACCAGCGTCTCCCCGTCGACCACGGCGCCACTCGGCTCGACCAGGCCGGCGAGCAGGGTCGACACCGTGTTCGCCGCCGGGTCGTACCGGCGGACCGCGCCGTTGTAGGTGTCGAGGACCGCGACCGAGTCGTCGGGCAGCACCGTCACCCCGAGCGGGTGCTGCAGCAGCGCCTGCTCGGCGGGCCCGTCCCGTAGGCCGAAGTCGAACAGGCCGGTGCCCACGACCGTGTGCACCTCGGCGTTCTCGACGTAGCGCAGGGCGGAGGTCTCCGCGTCGGCCAGCCACAGCCGGCGTCCGTCCGCGGAGACCGCGAGGCCGGACGTCTGGGCGAACCACGCCTCCGGCAGCGGCCCGTCGGCCAGCCCCTCGTTGGTCGTGCCCGCCACCGGGCGCACCTCCCGGCTTGCCGGGTCGAACGTCCACAGCTGGTGGATCCCTGCCATCGCCACCCAGACCTCACCGGCGTACCACGCCACGTCCCAGGGACTGGACAGCGCGCCGCACGCCGTCACCGCCGCATCGACTGGATGCCGTTGCCGGCGAGGGTGTGCACCTGACCGGTCGACAGCCGTACGCCGCGTAGGGCGTGGTTGCCGGTGTCGGCGACCACCACGTCGTAGCCGGCGGACGCGGCGACGTCGGGCGGGAGGAGGCACAGGCCGTTCGGCTCACGGAACGCCGCCTCGTGCGGGCCGCCGTCGAGGAAGCCGCGGTGGCCGGTGCCGATCCGGCGGACGACGGTCTCCAGGTCGGGTGCGAGTACGGCCAGGCTGTGCGCGCCGGTGTCGGCGACCAGCAGGTTGCCGTCGGGCAGCGGCACCGCCTTGGCGGGGAAGCGCAGCGCGGTGTCCGGCAGGGGCGGCGGGACGTACGGCGAGGAGCCCCGGCGCAGGGTCGCCCGGGCGTCGTGGGCGGGGACGAGCTCGGCGAGCAGGGCGTCCAGCGCGTGGGCGTGGCCCTCGCCGGCGTACTGCGCGACGACGTACCCCTCGGGGTCGACCAGGGTGAGCGTCGGCCAGGCGCGCGCGGCGTATGCCTGCCAGGTGTCAGGTCCGGGTCGTCGAGGACCGGGTGGCGGACGGCGTACCGCTCGACGGCGGAACGGACGGCCGCCTCCTCCGCCTCGTGCGCGAACTTCGGCGAGTGCACGCCGACCACGACCAGGACGTCGGAGTACTTCTCCTCCAGCGGCCGCAGCTCGTCCAGGACGTGCAGGCAGTTGACGCAGCAGAAGGTCCAGAAGTCCAGCAGCAGGAAGCGGCCCCGGAAGTCGGCCAGCTCGTACTGCCGGCCGCCGGTGTTCAGCCAGCCGCCACGTCCGACCAGCTCAGGGGCACGAATCCGCATGAGCGGAACTTATCTCCTGAGCCCACGGCGTGCCCTTCCCGGGACGTCGCGTCCCGCAGGTCCAGAACGGCTCGTTGGAGGTCGTCGGGTATCCCGGTCGGGTTCTGCCGTCTCGACCGACCGCGCCCTGGTTTTCCACAGCTGGTCGTTGTCCACAGGTCGTCACCCGCGCGTCCTCGGCGGGCGGGTCCGGCCGACTACAGTGCCCGTTGGTCCTGCCGAGCAGGTCGGGTCTGACACCGGCTCGGACTTCGGTGCCGGCCGGCGGTACGTCCAACGAGAAGCCCAACGGGAAGAGGGTGTGCGCCGATGTCGGGAGCCGGGAGAGCGGGTTGGTTCGCGCTGGTCGCCGCCGGTGTACTGCTCGCCGGATGCGGAGCGCCCGCGGTGCAGCCGGCCAGCCTGGCCGAACGCCCGCCGAAGGCCCCGCCGAGCCGCACGCCCCAGCCCGGTGAGCCGTCCTCGACGTCGGATCCCACGCCCAGCCCCACGGCCACCGAACAGCGGGAGTCCTCCGGCACCGTGCAGGTGACCTGCGCGACCCTCGCGTTCTCGATGCCCTCGTCGTGGACGGCGAAGACATCGAAGGACGGCGCGACCTACACCGTGTCCGGCGACGCCGGCGGCGGCGAGGTGAGCGTGACCGGGAAGTACTACACGGGTGCGCGCGCGCAGCAGTCCCAGGAGGACCTCCGCGCGGTCGTACGCGGCACCGACGGGGTGACCCTGCAACGCGACACCGACAACCAGGTCGTCGGGAAGCTGAGCGTGCAGCGCGGCACCGAGTGGCGGTTCGCGCAGGCCTTCTCCGACGAGCGGAGCGAGGTCGTCCGGATCTCCTACGCCCCGGCCGAGGACGCCTCCGACGATGCGGTCGGCGAGACGACCGACCTGCTGCAGAACGCCGTCAGCAAGCTGGAGATCACCGATCCCGGCGGGTGCGACCAGGGCAACTGACACGACCGCGGAGCAGACCCTCGGGTCCACTCCGCGGTCGCGGTGGTCAGCTCGGCTCTCGGGCCGGCGCTCGGATCAGGCCCTCGGATCGGGCTCTCAGATCGCGCTCTCAGATCGGCATCGACACGAACGGCGAGGCGTACGCGTCAACCTTGTCCAGCTGCCCGGCGATCTGCTCCGCACTCAGCGCGGAGCGGTCCTTCTCACCCTGGACGAGCTTGGACAGCAGCCGCACCTCACCCGGCGTCGCGATGCCGGTGATCTGCGGGTGGGAGAGCACCCACGCCAGCGCGGCGGTGACGTTGCTCTGCTCGTCCAGTGGCTCGTACCACGTGGTGTAACGGTGGTCGTCCTCGGTCCACGTGCGCCGGGCAACCGTCTTGATGATCATCAGGCCGGCATCCACCCGCTGAGTTTCGGCCGCCAGCTCCTGCCACGCGTTGTAGTAGGTCTCGTCCCGGCCGAGGGCGTAGTTGAGCGGGGTGAGCACGGTGTCGAACGGGAACCGGCGCAGCGCCTCGCTGTGCGTGGCCGGCGCCTCGTGGCCGTGGCCGGTGATCCCGATGTGGGAGACCAGGCCCTCGTCGCGCGCCCGGATCGCCGCCTCCAGCGCGCCACCGGTGCCGGTCGCCTTGTCCAGCTCCTCGCGGTCACCGACCGCGTGCAGCTGGATCAGGTCGAGCCGGTCGGTCTGCAGGCGTTCCAGCGAGTTGTTGATCGACGCCCACGCCGCCTCGCGCTCCCGCTCGCCGGTCTTGGTGGCGAGGAAGATCTGGTCGCGGATGCGCGGTATCCACGGGCCCAGCCGCAGCTCGGCGTCGCCGTAGCTCGCCGCCGTGTCGAAGTGGTTGATGCCCGCGTCCAGCGCCTCCTGGATCGACGCGTCGGCGACATCCTGGTTCACCTCGGCCAGAGAGGCCGCGCCGTAGATGAGGACGCTGCTCTGGTGTTCGAGTCGTCCGAGCCGCCGCTTTTCCATGTGAGCTCCGCTCCACGAGTCTGGACTTCCGTGCGCCTGCCGCGCGTGCGCGCACCGGGCACGGCGTTCACTCTACGGCGACTTACCGCCAGACGCTGTGGCCACGCCAGGCCAATGGACGCCCCGCGCGTCCGGACCATTCCACCGGCGGCGCCGGCGCCAGGCCCGGGATCAGGCCGGGGCGGGCCGCCGGCTCTGCACGATCCGGAACCGGCCGGTGACGTACGCCGCGTCGACGTAGGCGGCGTTGGCGGCCGGGTTGGCGCCGGTGCCGTGGTAGTCGCTGAACGCCGCGGACTGGTTGACGTACACCCCGCCGGTGAGGTTTTCCGACAGCGCGACGCCCACGTCCAGCGCCACCTCGCGGGCGGCGTCCAGCACCGACTCGGAGGTGGAGTAGACCGCCGCGGTCATCGCGCCCCGCTCGTGGCCGAGGCGGCGGAGGAGGTCCAGCGACTGGCCGGTGTCGGCCGTACGGACCAGGAACGTCACCGGGCCGAAGCACTCCCGGGCGAACGGCCGGTCACCGGCAGCGGACCGGTCACCGGCAGCGGACGGGTCGCCGGCGTCGACCGCCACGATCGCGGGGGTCCGGACCACCGCGTCCGGGAACGAGGGGTGGGTCAGCGCCCGCGGCTCCAGCACCACCTCGCCAAGGCCCGCGGCCCCGTCCACCCGGCCGAGCACGTCGTCGTTGACGATCGCGCCGAGGAGCTCCACCGCCCGGGCCTCGTCGGCGAGCAGCTTGTCGACCGCCGCGGCCAGGCCCGCGCCGACGTCGGCGAAGCTCTTGTGGCCCTCGTCGGTCTCGATCCCGCCCGCCGGAACGTAGAGGTTCTGCGAGGTCGTGCACATCTGCCCGGAGTAGAGCGACAGGGTGAAGGCGAGGTTGGCGGTGAGGCCGCGGAAGGAGTCGGTGGAGTCGATCACCGCCGGGTTGACGCCGGACTTCTCGGTGAAGACCAGCGCCTGGGTGGCGTGCGACTCCAGCCAGCCGCCGAACTCTCCCGAACCGGTGAAGTCGACGATCCGTACCTCGGGGCGGGTGGCGAGGTCCCTGGCCAGGCCGGTGCCCTCGGCCTCGGCGGCGAGGGTGACCAGGTGCGGGTCGAAGCCCTGCTCGGCGAGCACCTCCTGGCAGACCTGGACGGTGATCGCCAGCGGGAGCACGGCCCGTGGGTGCGGCTTCACCACGACCGGGTTGCCGGTGACCAGGGACGCGAACAGGCCGGGGAAGGAGTTCCAGGTCGGGAACGTCGTACACCCGATCACCAGCGCCACTCCGCGCGGAACCACCGTGAACGTCTTCTCCACCCGCACCGGGTCGCCCTTGGCCGGGCGTTCCCACACCATGGTCGCCGGGTGCCGGGTCATCTCCGTGTGCGCGAACGCCACCGCCTCCAGCGCCCGGTCCAGCGCGTGCGTCCCTCCGGCCTGGAAGGCCATCACGAACGCCTGGCCGGTGGTGGCCATCACCGCGTTCGCCAGCTCGAATACCCGCCGGTGCAGTCGCTGCAGGATCTCCAGCGTCACCTCGACCCGGGTGTCGGGTCCGGCGTCTCGCCACTGGGCCATCCCGGCCCGGGCGGCGGCGAGCAGGTCGTCCAGCCCGGCGGCGCCGACCTTCGGATAGTGCACGTCGAGCGGGATGCCGAACGGCGACTTCTCGGTGGCCACCGTGCCGTCGGAGCCCGGCGTGCCGACCGGGAAGGTGCGGCCATGCCACGCCTCGAACGCCCGCTGCCCCTCCGCGGCCGCGTCCGGTCCGTAGATCCGCGGGCTCGGGGATTCGGGGAACGCGGAGAAGTAGCCGCGGGTACGGATGGCGGCGACGGCCTGGTCGAGAGTGTCGGCATCCACGGCGTCAGCGTAGGCGTTCGGCGACCTGCCCGGCGCGCATTGCGCGGACTCGTTCCGTCGCCGGCCGGCGCTCACCCGCGGCCCCCGTGCATGCGCTGCTGCACCTCACGGAGTTTGGGGCGGAGCAGCGTCAGGACGTCCCCACCCGGGTCCTCGGCCCGGGGGAGGTTCTCCACGAACGATGCGCCGATGAGCTCGTCGGCCTGGTAGTCGTGGCCGTACTCCGCCTCCAGCTTCTCGATCACCGTCCGGGCCCGCGCCCGCTGATCAGGCTCGCCCGACTCCGCCCACTCCACGACCAACGGAGTGACCTCACCCATGAACAGGTGCGGCAGAAGCTCGTCGTAGAAGTCGAGGTGGTCGCGCAGGACATGTTCAAGTTCCGGCACCGCCCGCACCAACCGGTCGATCAGGGCCGAGGCGTCGGCACAGCTCACCTGTCGACCTCCTTTCCCTGTGGTTGCACTCGTTCGTTGGCACAGATCCTGGCACCGGCCATCGGGCCCGCACCGGCAGTGATCAACGGGCTGTGGACAACCTCGTCGCAGCGGGGGCTGTGGACGAGAAACCGCTCACAGAGCGGCCCGCACACGCCGCGCCACGGGTCGTCCACAGTAGGAGTGCACCCGCGGTGGCACGTACGCCAGGATGGGGCCATGGCGGGACTTCCTGTTTCCACTCCGGTCGGTGTCGTCGGCGCCGGGACGATGGGCGCCGGCATCGCCCAGGTCGCCCTGGTCGCAGGCCACGAGGTGCGGTTGTACGACGCCCAGGACGGCGCGGCCGGCCGTGGCGTCAGCCAGATTCTGTCCCGGCTGGACCGGTTGGTCGAGAAGGGCCGGCTCGATCGAGCCGCCGCCGACGCGGCCCGCGGCCGGTTGACAGCGGTCGCCTCGCTGGCCGATCTCGCGCCGAGCGGCCTGGTGGTCGAGGCGGTGGTCGAGCAGCTGCCGGTCAAGCGGGAGGTGTTCGGCACCCTGGAGAAGGTCTGCGCCGACGACACGATCCTGGCCACCAACACCTCCACGCTGTCGGTGACCGCCATCGCCGCCGGCCTGCAGCGCCCGGGCCGGGTCACCGGCATGCACTTCTTCAACCCCGCCCCGCTGATGGCCCTGGTGGAGGTGCCCGCCGGTGCGGCCACCGATCCCGAGGTCGCGCGGACCGTCGCCGAGACCGCCACCGCCTGGGGCAAGACGCCGGTGCGGTGCGCGTCGACGCCCGGGTTCGTCGCCAATCGGGTGGCCCGGCCGTTCTACGGCGAGGCGATGCAGGTGCTGGAGGAGGGCGGCGCCGACTGCGCCACCATCGACGCCGTACTCACCGAGGCGGCCGGGTTCCCGATGGGCCCGTTCACCCTCGCCGACCTGGTCGGCAACGACGTCAACCTCGCGGTCGGCCGGTCGGTGTGGGAGCAGACGTTCGGTGACCCCCGCTACGCGCCGTTCGTCGCCCAGCAGCAGGTCGTCGACGCCGGCTGGCTGGGTCGCAAGACCGGGCGCGGATGGTACGACTACGGCGGGGACGCCGAGCAGCCACGGCCGCGGACGGCGGAGCCCCGAACACCACCGGACCAGGTGACCTACCACGGCGGGTTCGCTGCCTGCTTCGGCCTGCTCGACCGGATCGCCGCGGCCGGGGTGGGCATGGAGCGGTACGACACCGGGCCGGCCGCCCAGCGTTCCGGACCGGGCGAGTTCGAGCCGGGTGAGTCCGCGTACGGCATCGAGCTTCCCGGCGGCGGCCTGGTCCTGGAGACGACCGGTGAACCCGCCACCTTCGACGGCGACGCGGTGACCCTCGACTGGGTCGGTGACGCGGCGACGGCGACCCGCGTGTGCCTGGCCCCCGGCGACGCCTGCGAGCCGGCCACCCTCGACCACGCGATCGGACTGTTCCAGGCCGCCGGCCTCTCGGTCAGCGTCATCGACGACGTGCCCGGGCTGATCGTCGCCCGCACCGTGTGCATGCTGGTCAACGAGGCCGTCGACCTGGTGGCCCGGGGGGAGGCGAGCGCACCCGACGTCGACGTGGCGATGCGGCTCGGCACCGGTTATCCGCGCGGACCGCTGACCTGGGGTGACCAGGTGGGACCGGAGGTCGTCGCGGACGTTCTCGGCACGCTCGCCCGTGCCTATCCCGGCGGCCGGTACCGCCCGAGCCCGCTGCTGGTGCGTGCCGCCCGGACCGGGCGCTCGCTGCGCAGCCTCTGACGTCCGGGCGCGGTCATGGGCCGGGAGCTTCCCCGAAAAAGTCGCGAACCGCTTCCGGGGGCCGGACATAGAGGGGGTGTGGATCAACTCCTGCCCACCGACGAGTCCGACGGGGAGCTCTGGCGCAAGGCCGCCAAGGGCGACGACCCGTCGGCGTTCGGTGAGCTCTTCGAGCGCCACATCGACGCCGTCTACAACCACTGCTTCCGTCGTACCGGATCGTGGGAAGCAGCGGAGGACCTTGCCTCGGTGGTGTTCCTGGAGGCGTGGCGGCGCCGGCACGACGTGTCGCTCAGCGGAGAGTCGATCCTTCCCTGGCTGCTCGCGGTGGCCAACAACGTCGTCCGCAACCGCGACCGCAGCCTGCGGCGTCATCGGCGCCTACTCGCGAAACTGCCACCGGCGGTGGTCGCCCCCGACCCCGCCGAGGACGCGGTGTCGCGAGTCGACGACGAGCGCGCCATGCAACGGGTGCTCGAGGTCTTCACCCGTCTTCTACCAGACGAGCAGGACGTGCTCGCGTTGTGCGTGTGGGCCGGACTCAGCTACACCGACGCCGCCGTCGCCCTCGGGATTCCCGTCGGCACGGTGCGCTCCCGGCTCTCCCGCGCTCGCGAACACCTTCGCCGGCTTGCCGGGCTCGAGGCGGGCGCGGGACGAACGGGGGGTCCCGCGCCCACCTCGAGTCCGGGGAAGGGCCCCGGGAAGGGCTCTGCCGGCGCACCGCTCGAACAACGTGAACGGGGAACTCCAGCCATGACCGACGACGACTTCCATCTCCCACCTCCGCGTACGATGCCGCGGGAACGCCGGGACGCGCTCCGCGCCGCGCTCGTCGCCGAGGTGAGCAGCGCCGGCCGCCCGTGGTGGCGGCGCACCTGGAAGGGTGCGGCCGTCGGAGGAAGTGCGTTCGCGATGGTGCTGGCCGGCGGTGCGGCCACCGCCTACGTCGCGTTCAAGCCGCCGAGCGACACCCACAGCGTCCTGTGCTACTCCGCACCGAGAGTCGAGTCGGCCCGCGTCGACGTCACCCGGGTCGCGGTGGCCCAGAAGATGTCCGCGGGAAGCTCAGCCTCGGCCAGCGGCACCGTCGCCATCCACGACCCGGTGGCCGCGTGCGGGCAGGCGTGGCGAAGCGGCCTCGTCTTCGCCGGCGACCGAAGTCGCTCCACATCCGCGGGCCGGTCGGCCCGCGCCCCGCTTCTCGTGGCGTGCACTCTCGACAAGGGCGTGGCTGGGGTGTTTCCGGGACCTCCCTCCACCTGCGAACGCCTCGGCCTGCCGCGCGCCACGAGATCGAGCCGGCCGCGCTGCCCCCGGGCGGCAGCGCGGCCGGCGGCCCCCTCGACCGGGCCGGGCGTGACCCGCCCGGCTCGGTCGACCTCCACCGGGATCCGGATGGGCGGAGGGGACCTCAGAAGAACTTGATCGACGACGTCCGGTCGTTCATCGTGCCGAACGTCGAGCAGCTCCCGTCGCAGTAGCGGTAGCTGCCGGTGTAGCTGGTGCCGTCGTGGTGACGGCCGAGGCAGTTGGAGTAGGTGCGGGCGGAGGAGATGCGGTTGTCGAAACCGAGACTGGACATGCTCGGGAAGCCGTACCACGTCCCGGAATAGCAGCCGGAGCCACTGGAGCCGTAGAGCACCAGCGAGTCACCGCCGTAGTTGGAGTTTTCGTACTCGATGCCGACCAGCGGCTGGGCGGCGAGTGCTGCGCGGGTGGAGACGACCCCCGCCGCCTGCAGTTGCCGGGTGCTCACCGAACGGGCGCCGGGCCCCAGCCGGACCCGGCCGGCCGTGGCGTAGGAGACGGACTCGGCGAACGAGCCGAAGCAGGAGACCCTGCTCGGCTTGGCGAGGTGGGCACCGGTGGCCGCCCGCGCGGCCCCCGTGGACCCCGCGGCCGGCATGGCCGGCATGCCGACCGCACAGTGCCGCGCGCGGTCCGGAGCTTTGGTGGCCGCCTGCGCGGCCTGGGCCGGCCAGGACACCAGAACCAAGGTGGCCAGAACGGCCAGCCAGGTATTTCGACGTCGACGCACGATCTACCTCCCGAGAAGCCTGCACCCGCATGATGACATGTACGACTGATCACGGTCACGTACGTTTGTCCGGGAACTACCCAACGTACCCGCGGTCTCACGGCGGGCGGCCGGGCTCACGGCGGAGCGTCTTCGGCGGTGGGCTGATCGCCACCGGCACGTCACCGGTCGTTGCACCGGTGGTCACCGCGGCGGCGTACACAGACGATCATGTCCGCACCTCGCGCCTCCCAGTCGCCTCAGTCGCCTCAGTCGCCCGCCGCGTCACCGGCCCCGTCCGCGCTGCCGCGCCGCACCCTGCTGCGCGCAGGACTCGCCACCGCCGGCATCGTCACCGCTTCCCTCTCCACCACTGGAACCGCGTTCGCGGCGCCGGGCACACT
Source organism: uncultured Actinomycetota bacterium (assembly GCA_963791775.1). Classification (GTDB taxonomy): domain Bacteria; phylum Actinomycetota; class Actinomycetes; order Propionibacteriales; family Actinopolymorphaceae; genus Actinopolymorpha. Next base: position 48,588 of record CAWBTM010000012.1, read on the forward strand.
CCGCTCCGGCCGGCCGCGGCTGACCCACGGCATCGCCAGCGGCGACCCGACCGCGAACGGTGCGGTGGTGTGGGCGCGGGCGGACCGGACCGCCCGGATGTGGGTCGAGGTCGCCCGGACGCCGGACTTCCGACGGGCGGTCACCGTGCCCGGCCCGGTGCTCACCGCCACGACCAACCACACCGGACGGGTCGACCTGCACGGCCTGCCGTCGGGCCAGGAGCTCTTCTACCGCGTCCGCCTCGAGGACCCCGACCGGCACGGTGTCGTCGGCGAGGCACTCACCGGCCGACTGGTCACCGCGCCGCGGCACCGGGGGGACGTGCGGTTCCTGTGGTCGGGCGACATGGTGGGTCAGGGCTTCGGCGCCGACCCCGACCTCGGCGGCATCCCCATCTTCGACCGGATGCGTGCACTCTCCCCGGACTTCTTCCTGCACTCCGGTGACTCCATCTACGCCGACGGCCCGCTGACCGAGTCGGTCACGCTGCCCGACGGCCGGGTCTACCGCAACGTCGTGACCGAGGAGAAGAGCAAGGTCGCGCAGACCCTGGACGAGTACCGCGGCCAGTGGGCGTACAACCTGCTGGACCGCAACGTCCGCGCGTTCGCCGCACAGGTTCCACAGGTCAACCAGTGGGACGACCACGAGGTGCACAACAACTGGTACCCGGGCCAGATCCTGGACGACGACCGCTACACCGAGAAGCGGGTGGACGTGCTGGCCGGACGGGCGCGGCGGGCGTTCTTCGAGTGGATGCCGATCCGGACGACGCACCGCGACCCCGAGGGCCGGGTCTACCGGAAGGTGTCGTACGGGCCGCTGCTGGACGTGTTCGTGCTGGACATGCGGACCTACAAGGACCCGAACACCCCCGGGCTGGAGACGGTCCCCGACGGCGGCGTACTCGGTTGGCGCCAGCAGCGGTGGCTCACCGACGGGCTGCTGAAGTCCCGCGCCACCTGGAAGATCGTGGCCAACGACCTGCCGCTCGGCCTGGTCGTCCCCGACGGCGCGACCGCGATGGAGGGTCTCGCCCAGGGTGACCCGGGTGCGCCGAAGGGACGCGAACTCCAGATCGCCACCCTGCTGTCGACCCTGCGCCGGCACCGGGTGGACAACGTCGTCTGGCTGACCGCCGACGTCCACTACACCGCCGCGCACCACTACTCACCGGACCGGGCGAGCTTCACCGACTTCTCGCCCTTCTGGGAGTTCGTGTCCGGGCCGCTCAACGCCGGCGCGTTCGGGCCGAACGCACTGGACGCGACGTTCGGGCCGGAGGCGGTGTACGTGCACGCGCCGCCGCGGCAGGGCGCCTCTCCTTTGGAGGGCTGGCAGCACTTCGGCGAGGTGGAGATCGCCGGGGACAGCGGGGAGCTGACCGTGCGGCTGCGCGACCAGGAGGCGAACGTGTTGTACGCGCGTACGCTCACTCCCGGCCGCCGCTGACCGGCGACGGCGCTACTCAGGCGTCGGGTCGGGCGCCGCTGACCCGACCCGCCGCCGGGCGACCTCGCCTAGGCGAGCAGCAGGGCGGAGGCGGGGTCCTCCAGCACGCTCGCGACATCCATCAGGAACCTCGAGCCCTGTTCGCCGTCCACGATGCGGTGGTCGAACGACAACGACAATGTGGCCACCCAGCGCGGGACCACCTCGTCGTCGACGACCCACGGCTGCTTGCGGATCGCTCCGACCGCGAGGATCCCGGACTCGCCGGGGTTCAGGATCGGGGTGCCGCCGTCGACACCGAACACGCCGACGTTGGTGATCGTGAACGTCGTTCCCAGCATGTCCGCGGGCTGCGTCTTGCCGGCGCGGGCGGTCTGGGTCAGCTCGGTCAGCGACCGGGCCAGGTCGGCCAGCGGCATCCGGTCGGCGTTCTTGACGTGCGGCACCATCAGCCCGCGCGGCGTGGCCGCGGCGATGCCGAGGTTGACGTGGTGCTTGAGGACGATCTCCCCGGCCGGCTCGTCCCAGGTCGCGTTGAGTTCCGGCGTACGCCGGAGCGCGAGCAGGCAGGCCTTGGCCACCACGACCAGCGGGGACAGCCGGATCTCGGCGAAGTCGCGGCGGGCGCGCAGCCGGTCCAGCAGCTCCATCGTCGCGGTGGCGTCGACGCTGACCCACTCGGTCACGTGCGGGGCGGTGAACGCGCTCCGGGCGACCGCCTGCGCGGTGGACCGGCGTACGCCGCGGACGGGGACCCGGGTCTCGCCGGCACCAGCGGGTACGGCGGGTGCCACCGCGGCCTGGGCGGGCTCGGCCTGGGCGGGCTCGGCCGATGCGGCTGCCGTCGAGGCGGCGGCGAAGCCCTCCACGTCGGCCCGGCTGACGGTGCCGTTCGGTCCGGTCGGCGGCACCTGGGTCAGGTCGACGCCGAGGTCCTTGGCGAGCTTGCGGACCGGCGGCTTGGCGAGCACTCCGGGACGGGCGGGAGCGGGGGCTGGAGTCGCAGGTGCCGGAGTCGCAGGTGCCGGAGTCGCAGGTGCCGGAGGAGTCGCGGGTACGGCGGGAGCGGCGGCCGCCGGAGCAGGCGCGGACGTGGTGGTCCGCGGGCGGCGGCGGGCGGAGGTCGTCCGCGGGCCGTACCCGACCAGCATGCTGGTTTTCTGCTCGTCGGCCACCGCGGCCTGCTCGGTGCTCGCGCCCGAGGTGCCGGCAGCGACGTCGAAGGAGCCGGCGACGGCGGCCTCCGCCGCCTGCGGAGCAGACGCCGCCGGAGCAGCCGCCGCGGCCGGAGCGCTCGATGCGGCCGGCGCCGGAGCGACAGCAGCACCCGGTGCGGCCACCCGGATGATCGGCGTACCGACCGGGACGACCTGGCCCTCGGGCACCAGCAGCTCGGCGATGGTCCCGGCGTACGGGCACGGCAGCTCGACCAGCGACTTCGCGGTCTCGATCTCGACCACGACGTCGTTGATCTTCACCTCGTCCCCCGGCTTGACCCGCCAGGACACGATCTCGGCCTCGACCAGACCCTCACCCACGTCGGGGAGCCGGAACTCGCGCGCTTCGGTCATGGACCTTCCCTTCGTACGTTCGGGCCCTCAGTAGGCGAGTACGCGGTCGACCGCGTTGAGGATGCGGTCCAGGTCGGGCAGGAAGTCCTCCTCCGCCCGGGCCGGGGGGTACGGCGTGTCGAACCCGCCCACCCGCCGCACCGGTGCCTGCAGGGAGTAGAAGCACTCCTCGGTGATCCGGGTGGCGAGCTCGGCGCCCAGGCCGCCGGTGATCGGCGCCTCGTGCACGGTGACGACGCGCCCGGTCCGGCGTACCAGCTCATAGACCGGGTCCAGGTCGAGCGGCGACAGCGTGCGCAGGTCGACGACGGCGAGGTTCCTGCCCTCCTCGGCGGCTGCCTGTGCGACCTCCAGGCAGGTCTTCACCATCGGCCCGTACGCCAGCAGCACCGCGTCGGTGCCCTCGCGCACGACCCGGGAGGCGAACAGCGGGTACGGCGCCTGCGTGGACTCGGTGTCCACCTCGGCCTTCTCGTAGTAGCGGCGCTTGGGTTCGAGGAAGATCACCGGGTCGTCGCTGGCCACGGACTGCTGGATCATCCAGTACGCGTCGCCGGGGTTCGAACAGGCGACGACCTTCAGCCCGGCGGTGTGGGCGAAGTAGGCCTCGGGAGACTCCGAGTGGTGCTCGACCGCGCCGATGCCGCCGCCGAACGGGATCCGGATCACCATCGGGACCGCGAGCCGGCCCTGGGAGCGGGCCCGCATCTTGGCGACCTGGCTGACGATCTGGTCGTACGCCGGGTAGACGAAGCCGTCGAACTGGATCTCGCAGATCGGCCGGTAGCCGCGCAGCGCGAGACCGATGGCGGTGCCGACGATGCCGGACTCCGCCAGCGGCGTGTCGATCACGCGGTCCTCGCCGAAGTCCTTCTGGAGTCCGTCGGTGACCCGGAAGACGCCGCCGAGCCGGCCGATGTCCTCGCCCATGATGATGACCTTCGGGTCGTCCTCCATGGCGCGGCGCAGGCCGGCGTTCAGGCTCTTGGCCAGGGTGAGCGCGGTCATCGGGTCACCTCCGCGTGGGGCGCGCCGCCGTCGGCCGCCTGGCCGGAAGGATGGAAGGACGCGTGGTACTCGCGGAACCACTCCTGCTGGGCGCGCAGCTCCGGGGTGATCTCGGCGTACACCCGGTCGAACGTCGCCGCGAGGTCGGGTTCGGGCATGGCCAGGGTGCCGGCGCGGACGTGCGCGGCGAGGTCGTCGGCCTCGGTGTCCAGGTCGGCGAGGAACGCGTCGTCGATGAGCGCGTTACGGACGAGGTACGCCTTGACCCGGGCCAGCGGGTCCTTGAGTTTCCAGTGCTCCAGCTCGTCCTGCAGGCGATATCGCGTCGGGTCGTCGGTGGTGGTGTGCGCGCCCATGCGGTAGGTGAACGCCTCGATCAGCGTCGGGCCGCCGCCGTCGCGCGCCTGCTGCAGCGCCGCCTTGGTGACCGCGTAGCAGGCGAGGACGTCGTTGCCGTCGACCCGGACGCCGGGGAAGCCGAAGCCCGCGGCCCGGCGGTAGAGCGGGATCCGGGACTGCTTCTCCTGCGGGGCGGAGATGGCCCACTGGTTGTTCTGCAGGAAGTAGACGGTCGGGGCGTTGAACACCGCGGACCAGATGAACGACTCGTTCACGTCGCCCTGGGCGCTGGCCCCGTCACCGAAGTAGGCGAGCACCGCGGCGTCCCGCTCGGGGTCGCCGGTGCCGACGCAGCCGTCGCGCTGCATGCCCATCGCGTAACCGGTCGCGTGCAGGGTCTGCGCGCCGATGACGATCGTGTAGAGGTGGAAGTTGACGTCGGCCGGATCCCAGCCGCCGTTGTCGACACCGCGGAACAGGCTGATCAGTGCCAGCGGGTCGATGCCGCGACACCACGCGACGCCGTGCTCGCGGTAGGTGGGGAAGATGAAGTCCTGCGCGCGGACCGCGCGGCCGGAGCCGATCTGCGCGGCCTCCTGGCCGAGCAGCGACGCCCAGATGCCGAGCTCACCCTGCCGCTGGAGGGCGATCGCCTCGGCGTCGATGCGCCGGGTGAGCACCATGTCACGGTAGAAGCCTCTGATGGCCTCGTCGTCCAGGTCGAACGCGTAGTCGGGATGCTCGCAGCGCTCGCCCTCGGGCGTGAGCAGCTGGACGAGGTCGGGTTCACCCGCAGGGGCCCCGAGCGTGCCTTCCGTCACCGTGCACTCCTTCAGTCCATCGGTGTGCGGGGTCGCCGCCACCGGGCCGGAGCTCAAGCCGCCTCGGACTCGTCGCCGCCGGTGGGCGCGACCTACGTCCGACACGCACGGCTGTGACCGTTCGCACAGCCGTGCCACCTAACGTACCGACAGCGCCCGCTCGACGCACCCGAACCCTGGCTGCGTCAGGTCGTCCCAAGCGTTCCCGCCTGGGTTGTCCGTCCAGGATCTGCCCTTCCGGCCAGACCGCACCATGTCGGATCCCACGGTTAGCCGCAACCGGAGTCGTTCGGCTTCCACAGTTTGTCGGACGTCCGAACGGATGGTCGGGGGTACGACTATCCGCGCCGGCCAGGGCCCGGTCGGCGGGGTCGGCGGGTTGCGTCGGAGGTGATCGAGGCGTGGTCGCGCACGGTCACCGGCCGGCGACCACCGCGCCGGAGCGGACCAGGTCACCGATCTCGTCCTCGCCGAACCCCGCGCCGGCGAGGACCTCCCGGGTGTGCGCGCCCGGCGCCGGCGCGGGGCCGGGCACCCCGCTCGGCGTCCGGGACAGCCGGGGCGCGGGGGCGGGCTGGACCTGGCCGCCGACGTTCACGAACGACTGCCGGGCGGCGGCCTGCGGATGGTGCGGCGCCTCGGCCGGGTCGAGCACCGGGGTCACACAGGCGTCGGTCCCGGCGAAGCGTTCGGCCCACTCCTCCCGCGTGCCGGTGGCCAGCACCGCGGCGAACGTCTCGTGCAGCACCGGCCAGCCGGCCTCGTCGTACTGTTCGGGCAGGTCCTCGTCGACCAGCCCCAGCCCGGCGAGCAGTGCGGCGTAGAACCGCGGCTCCAGCGCGGCCACCGCGACGAACCGGCCGTCCGCGCAGGGGTAGCAGCGGTAGAACGGCGCGCCGCCGTCGAGCAGGTTGCCGCCGCGCGGTCCGGTCCACATACCGTCGGCGAGCAGCCCGTGCAGCTGCGCCGACAACAGCGCGGCGCCCTCGACCATCGCCGCGTCCACGACCTGGCCGCGGCCGGAGCGTTCGCGCTCCCACAGCGCGGCGAGGATGCCGACGACCGCGAGCATGCCGCCGCCGGCGAAGTCCGCGACGTAGTTCAGCGGCGGGGTGGGCGGCGCGCCGGCCGGGCCGATCGGCGCGAGTGCCCCGGACACCGCGAGGTAGTCCAGGTCGTGCCCCGCATCCTTCGCCCCCGGGCCGTCCTGGCCCCACCCGCTGATCCGGGCGTAGACGAGGCGCGGGTTGGCGGCCAGACAGGCGTCGGGTCCGATGCCGAGGCGCTCGCACACGCCCGGCCGGAACCCCTCGACCAGCACGTCGGCGGATCCGGCCAGGCGGAGCGCGACCGCGATCGCCTCCGGGTGCTTGAGGTCCAAGGCGATCGACCGCCGGCCGCGTGCCAGCGGGTCGCCCGGCCGCGCCGGGCCACCGGCGACCGCGTCGTGGCGGTCCACCCGCACCACGTCGGCGCCGAGGTCGGCGAGCATCGTCGCCGCGAACGGCACCGGGGCGAGGTTGGTGAACTCCAGGACACGTACGCCGGTCAGCGGTCCGCTCATCCGCCCATCATTCCCGCGGCCCGGCCCCTACTCCCCTGCCGGGTCCGAGAGCATCGCGCGGCTGATGATGTCCTTCATGATCTCCGACGTGCCGGCGTAGATGCGCTGCACCCGCGCGTCGGCGTACGCCCGGCAGATGGGGTACTCCCACATGTAGCCGTAGCCGCCGTGCATCTGCACGCAGTCGTCCACGACCCGGCCGAGCATCTCGGTCGCGAACAGCTTCGCCTGGGCGGCCGACGGGGCGTCCAGGGCGCCGGCGTTGGCGGCGAGCACGCACTGGTCGACGTACGCCTGCGCCACGTCCACCTCGGTCCGCAGCGAGGCGAGCCGGAACCTCGTGTCCTGGAACGCCGACAGCGGCCGGCCGAACGCCTGGCGTTCGCGCACGTAGGCGAGGGTGTCCCGCAGCGCGACCTCCGCGCTCGCGACGGCACTCATCGCGACCACCAGGCGTTCCTGGGCGAACTGCCGGGTCAGCTGGACGAATCCCTCGCCCGGGTGGCCGAGCACGTTCTCCTTCGGCACCCGGCAACCGTCGAAGAACAGCTCCGCGGTGTCCTGCGTACGCAACCCCAGCTTGTCGAGCTTGCGGCCCCGGGTGAAGCCGGGCGTGCCGCTCTCCACCAGGAACAGCCCGATGCCGTGCCGCCGGTCGGGGTCGGTGCGCGCGGCGACGAGCACGACGTCGGCGGTGATGCCGTTGGAGATGAACGTCTTCGCGCCGTCCAGCACCCAGTGGTCGCCGTCCTCCACGGCCCGGGTGCGCAGCGCGGCGGCGTCGGAGCCGGCCTCGGGTTCGGTGATCGCGATCGCCAGCACCGCCTCGCCGGTGACCGCGCGGGTGAGGAACCGGCGCTTCTGGCTGCGGGTGGCGGCGTGCAGGAGGTACGGCGCGACGACGCCGTTGTGCAGGCCGAGCCCGAAGCCGGACTCGTGCACCGCGGCGAGCTCCTCGACCATCACCTGCTCGTAGCGCAGGTCGGTGACGCCCAGTCCGCCGTACGCCTCGTCGGCAGCGGGGACCAGGAACCCCTGCCGCCCCGCGGCCAGCCAGACGTCCCGGTCGACCAGGCCGGCCTTGTCCCAGCCGGGCTGGCGGGGCACGACCTCCCGGGCACAGAACGTACGAAAAGCCTCCCGGAAGGCGTCGTGGTCGGCGTCGAAGTAGCCGTGGGCGCGCATGGTCTCGATCCTGCCGCGCCGGGGCGGGAACGTAAACGGGGTCAGCGCAGCAGCAGCCCGATGCCCGCGGCGCCACCGGCCCACAACAGGCTGACGAAGGTGCCGATGATGAACCGCTCGGCGGCACCGGAGGCGCGCAGGTCGGGGTAGCGGCCCAGGCCCTTCACCGCGAGGACCACCGCGACGCCCTCGCCGTACCCCACCAGCAGGCAGCTCGCGATCGCGGCGCGTTCGAGGACGCCGATCCAGGCGCCGCCGCGAAGGACGGGACGGCCGGTGCGCGCCCGGCCCGAGCGGCGGGGCGCCTCGGTCCCGGTGATGCTCCGCCCCGCGCCGGGCATCCCGGCGGGCAGTCCGCCGGGATGCCCGCCCGACAGACCCCGCTCGCCGGCCACCCCGGAGAGGGGGTCGACACCGGACGGGCGGCCACCCGTGCCCGCGAGCGCTCCTCCGTCGGGCCGTCCGGGCGTACCCGGCGAGGAACCAGGAGGCATACCCGCACCGCCGGGCGTACCCCCGTCCGCACCCTCGCCCGGCGCCGAGGGTGACGCCGGCGCGACCGGCCGGGTGATGTCGGGGATCCCGGACTCACTGGCGCCACGCAGGATCGCGTGCGTCACCGGCTCGCCGCCGGAGATCGCCACCGCGACGCTCAGCACCACTGCGAGCACCCGGATCTCGTGCGACGGCGTGCCGGCCATCCCGCTCGCGAACAGCCCGGCCAGCCCGAGCAGGCCGGCGGGTACGAAGGCCACCAGCCACCAGGGGAGCTGCTCGATCCGGTCGTGGACCGACGGGGCCCAGGAGGCGACGGCGACCACGGCCAGCAGGGCGAGGACGACCAGCGCAAGGTCGCCCCACACGTTCATCCGGACCTCACCTCGTCCCCCTCCCCGGCTGCCCGTCGCCCTACATGTCTCCCCGTGGGCAGGCGCTCTCCGTACTCTGACAGCCGCTCTGCGTACTTTGGCAGGTGCCCGAAAAGATGTCCGCCCTACTTTTCAGCCGCGACCGGAGGTGGACGCCGGCCTCCGGTCCGTCCGGTCGGCCTGGGTGAGCAGCCTGGCCGCCAGCGGGCGGGCGCCGCGTTCCTCCTGCCACAGGGCCGTCCGCAGCCGCTGGCTCACCGCCTGCGGACTGATCTTGAGGTCGGTGGCGATGTCCTTCTGCGGGAGTCCCTGCTTGATCAGGTCGACCACCTCCCAGCCCGGGCCGGAGCGGCGCTGCACCACCGCGGACAGCAGCGCCAGCAGGGACTCCGCCTCGGAGGCCGTACGGGGGTCTGGACCGACGACGGCCAGCCGGGACGGGGTGTTCTTCGCGCGCTCGACCGCCTCCCGCGCGTTGATGAAGGCAGGTCCGGCGGCCGCCCGCACACTCGCCGGGACGGGTTCGCGGACCGGCCCCACCCCTACTCCTGCCCACCAGTCGCCGGCGCGGACGACGTCGAGCACCACGTCGACCGCGTCGTCGGGATGGTTGAGCAACCCCTGCACCTCATCCCCCGCCGTGCGTTCGAAGTCGCGGACGAACCGCGCGGATGCCGGGTTGGCGCGCAACCGGGCGAGCAACCCGTCGATCTTGTCGACGCCGTTGCGGCTGCCGCGCTGATCAAGGGTGAGAACCAGCATGTGTCCCTCCGGTACTCACAGGGACCGAGGTCCGGGGGGTGACAGTATCCAGGCGAGAGGCTTGATTGGGGGGGAACAAGTCTCACCACTTGATGGGAGGTGGCTGGAAGCGGTCGCCGTAGCGCGCCGTCAACTCCTTGGCGCGCGCGGTGAACACCGCCGGTCCGCCGCAGGCCGAGACGAACTGCGCCGCACCGCCGGTCCAGGCCGGGAAGCCGATCCCGAAGACGGTGCCGACATTGGCGTCGCGAGCGGTCTGGACGACCCCCTCGTCGAGACAGCGCAACGCCTCCAGCGCCTGGACGTACAGCAACCGGTCGGCGACGTCGCCGACCGGCACCGCACCCGAACCGGCGGCGAACCGCTCCGCCAGCTCGGGCCACAGCCTCTTCCCGTCATCTCCCCCGTAGTCGTAGAAACCGGCACCGCCGCCCTTGCCGGGCCGGTTCAGCTCGCCCACCATCGCGTCGATCACGTCGTACGCCGGAGAAGGCTCCGGCGCACGACCCTCCGCCGCGAGGTCGGCCACCTCCTGCGCCCGCACCCGGGCCAGCAGCGTGAGGCTCACCTCGTCGGCCACCGCCAGCGGGCCGACCGGGAAGCCCGCCGTCCTCGCGGTGTTCTCCACCACCGCGGGCGGCACGCCCTCGACCACCATCGCGATGCCCTCGGTGACGTAGGTGCCGAAAACCCGGGAGGTGAAGAAGCCGCGGCCGTCGTTGACGATGATCGGCAGCTTGCCGATCTGGCGTACGAAGTCGAACGCCGCGGCCAGCGTCATCGGTGAGGTCTGCGCGCCGCGGATGATCTCCACCAGCGGCATCCGGTGAACGGGTGAGAAGAAGTGCAGGCCGACGAAGCGGTCCGGGGCACGCACCGCCTCGGCCAGGCCGGTGATCGGCAGGGTCGAGGTGTTGGACGCGAGGAACGCCCGCGGCGCGGCGCGTTCGGCGGCGGCGAGCACGGCGTTCTTCACCTCGCGGTCCTCGAACACCGCCTCCACCACCAGGTCGCACTCGGCCAGCCCGGTCGGCCCGGCCAGGCCCGGCCCGGTGTCGGTGACGGTGATCCTGGACAGCACCTCGTCCCGGCGCTCGGGGGTGAGCCGGCCCTTGCCCACCCGCTCGTCCAGCAGGGCGGCGATCCGGTCCCGGCCGGCGCGAGCCTGGTCGGCGCTCACGTCGGCGAGGACGACATCGATGCCGGCGTACGCACTGACGTGGGCGATCCCGGCGCCCATCATCCCGGCGCCGAGCACGCCGACCGTGCGCACCGGCCGCTTGTCGTAGCCGGGCGGCTTGGACGCGCCGCGGGCCACCTCGTTCCGGCCGAACCACAGCGTGCCGATCATGTTCTTCGCGACCTGGCCGGTCACCAGGTCGCAGAAGTATCTGGTCTCGATCTCCAGCGCGGTGTCGACGTCGACGAAGCTGCCCTCGACGGCGGCGGCCAGGATGCGTTCGGGCGCGGGGTAGGCGCCGTGCGTACGGCTGGTCAACATCGCCGGTGCAGCGGACAGCGCGGCATAGCTCTGGGCGTCGGCGGGCTGGCCGGGCACCCGGAAGCCCTTGCGGTCCCAGGGCTGGACCGGCCCCTCCGGCTCCGCGGCCCGGGCGTCGATCCAGGCGCGGGCCCGGGCGAGCACATCCTCCGGCGTCGCGGCGAGCTCGTCGACCAGCCCCGCCTTGACGGCCGCCCCCGGACCGAGCTGGGTGCCCTCGACCAGCAGCGGCAACGCGGCGGTGAGGCCGAGCAGCCGGACGGATCGGACGATGCCGCCGCCACCGGGCAGCAACCCCAGCGTCACTTCGGGAAAGCCGATCCGGACCGACGGGTCGTCCAGCGCGATCCGGCGGTGGCAGGCCAGCGCGATCTCCAGTCCGCCACCGAGCGCGGACCCGTTGATCGCGGCGACCACGGGGCGGCCGAGGCGTTCCAGCCGGCGCAACTGCGTCTTGACGCGGGAGAGGAAGCCGCGGAACTCCGCGAGCTCGCTGCGGTCGACGTCGCGCAGCATCTCCAGGTCGCCGCCGGCGAAGAAGGTCGACTTGGCGGAGGTCAGGACCACCCCGCGCAGCTCGCCCGCGTCGCGGTCGTGTTCGAGCCGGTCCACCGCGGCACCCATGGCCGTCACGTACTCGGCGTTCATGACGTTCGCCGCCTGGCCCGGCTGGTCGAACGTCAGCGTGACGACACCGTCGGCGTCCCGGTCGTACCGCACGGCGTCTGTCATCACGTCCTCACCCACGCTCTGGGACGGCTGTGTTTTCTCGGTGTGTGCTCGCGGTGTTGTGCTCGCGGTTGTGTGGAGACGCTACCCGCGCCGCCCGGCGTTCAGTCCGTAGCCGGCACCCCCACGAGGCCGGAGCCGGTCCCGCCGACGGGCCGGACGGTCGGACCGGCCACACTGGCGGACCGAACGTAGGACACAATCCTGCGCCAACCGGTTCGGGCGCCAGCCCCCGTCCATGATCAGATCGGTCGAGATTCGGTATCGACTTGGTATCGATCATCGGTCGAGCAGCTTGGGCCGCCGGAATACCGCCCCGTGGTGAGGAGACGCCGATGCCGCAACCGTTCCTGCACGAGCTGGTCAGCTGCGTACACGCACCCGCCGTCGTGTTGTCCGACGCGGACGGGCAGATCCGGCCCGGCGGCGTCCAGGGGGTTCTCCTGCACGACCGGCGCGCCCTGTCCACCCTGCTGGTCGACGTCAACGGCGTCGAGCCGACGCCGGTCGGGCACGCGCTGACCGACGCGGCGACGGCCCGGTTCGTGAGCGTGGCCCACGACCTGGGCGACCCGGGTGCGGACTCGACGGTCCGGGTGGAGCGCGAACGCCGGGCGCACCCGGACGGCATCGAGGAGAACCTGACGCTGGTCAACGCGGCCCGGACGGCGGTGGAGTGCACCGTGCGGGTGCGGGCCGGGTCCGACCTCGCCGCCATGGACGACGTACGCCGCGGTGGCCGGCCGGGCCTCGCGCCGCTGGCCGCGGCGGGTTCGGGCACCTGCGCCTGGGCCGGCGACGACGTACGGGTGACGCTGCGGGCCGCGGACGGCGCGGGCGGCGCGGGCAGCCCGGACGAGCGGACGCCGGTGACGTACGAGACCGACGCCGGGGGGCACGCGGTGTTCGCCTGGCGGGTGCGGCTGCCCGCGCGCGGCCGCTGGTCGACCACGCTCCGGCTCACCGTCGAGGAGGCGGCGACCGCCGGAACCGCCACCGTGACCGCCACCAGCGCGTTCCTGCCCGCGACCGACGGGACCGGCTGGTCCGAGGTCGACGTCGCCGGCCCGGCCGAGCTGGTCCGCCTGGTCGACCGCAGCGTGGAGGACCTGGCCGCGCTCGCGCTGGCCGACCCGATGGCGCCGGCCGACACGTTCCTCGCCGCCGGCAGCCCGTGGTTCTTCACGCTGTTCGGCCGGGACTCCCTGTGGGCGGCCCGGCTCACCCTGCCGCTCGGCACCGACCTCGCCCGCGGCACGCTGCGTACCCTCGCCCGCCGGCAGGGCACCCGGACCAACCCGGACACCGCGGAGGCCCCGGGCAAGATCCTGCACGAGGTACGCCAGGACAACCTGGCCGTCGGCGGCCCCGGCGGGCTTCCGCCGCTGTACTTCGGCACGATCGACGCCACCGCGCTGTGGATCTCGCTGTTGCACGACGCCTGGCGCTGGGGCATGCCGGCCGAGGAGGTCAGCGAGTTCCTCGACCCGCTGGAGGCCGCGCTGGGCTGGCTGACCGGGGACGCCGACGCCGACGGTGACGGCTTCCTGGAGTACATCGACGAGTCCGGGCACGGCCTGGCCAACCAGGGCTGGAAGGACTCCAACGACTCCATCCAGTTCCCCGACGGGACCATCGCCGACCCGTCGATCGCGCTCAGCGAGGCGCAGGCGTACGCCCACGAGGCGGCCGTCGGCGGCGCCGCCCTGCTGGAGGCGTTCGGCCGGCCCGGCGCGGACCGGCTGCTGGACTGGGCGGAGGCGATGCGCGAGCGGTTCCGTACGACGTTCTGGGTATCGGACCGGCGCGGCTCCTTCCCGGCGATCGCCCTGGACGGCGCGAAGCGTCCGGTGGACACCGCCACTTCCAACCTCGGCCACCTGCTGGGCACCGGCCTGCTCAACCCGGAGGAGTCCGCCCGGGTCGCGGCCCGGATGGCCGAGTCCGACCTGGACAGCGGCTACGGCCTGCGCACGATGAGCACCGAAGCGGCCGGGTTCAACCCGCTCGGCTACCACTCCGGCTCGGTGTGGCCGCACGACACCGCGATCGGCGTGCTCGGGCTGTCCCGCGCGGGTCACCACCGGGTCGCGGCCTCGCTGGCGTTCGGGCTGCTGCGGACCGCACCCGACTTCGCGTACCGGCTGCCGGAGCTCTTCGCCGGCACCGACGCGCACGCCGGCGACCCCGTGCTCGCCTACCCCACCTCATGTCGCCCGCAGGCGTGGTCGGCCGCCGCCGCGGTGGTGATGCTCACCGCCGCGCTCGGGCTGGAGCCGGACGTGCCCAACGGAACGCTGCGGATCGCACCGGCGGCGGACTTCGCGCAGTGGTGGCCGCTGCGAGTGAGCGGGCTGCGGATCGCCGGGCACTCCCTCGCCGTCGCCGTGGACGCCACCGGCCAGGTCGAGGTGCAGACCTCCGCGCCGGTCAAGGTCGAGACCCGGAGGGTGTAGGGAGGAGGCATGCCGACCGATCTGCGACCCAACATCGTCATGGTCCTCACCGACGACCACGCGGCGCACGCCATCTCCGCCTACGACGACACCCTGCTGCAGACACCGAACCTCGACCGCCTCGCGCAGGAGGGCATGCGGTTCGACGCGACGTACTGCACGAACGCCCTGTGCGCGCCGAGCCGGGCGTCGATCCTCACCGGCACCTACAGCCACGTCAACGGCGTGCGCACGTTGTCGACGCACTTCGACGCCGCCCAGCCGACGTTCGTGTCGATGCTGCGCGACGCGGGTTACCAGACGTGGCTGGCCGGCAAGTGGCACCTCGGCCACGGTGGCGAGCACGACCCCCAGGGCTTCGACTACTGGGAGGTGCTGGACGGGCAGGGGCCGTACTGGGATCCGGAGCTGATCGGCGAGCACGGCCGGCGCACCGTCCCCGGCTACACCACCACGATCCTCACCGACCTGGCCATCGAGCGGATCCGGGAACGCGACCCGGACCGGCCGTTCTGCCTGCTGCTGCACCACAAGGCGCCGCACCGCAGCTGGGACCCGGACACCGTGCACGCCAAGCTGTTCGCCGACGAGGACCTGCCCGAGCCGGCCACGTTGTTCGACGACCACGCCGGGCACGGGCGCGCGGCCCGGGAGGCCCGGATGCGGATCGGCCGCGACCTGAACGAGCGCGACCTCAAGGCGCCGTTCCCGTCCGGCCTGTCCGAGCCGGAGCGGACCCGGTGGGCGTACCAGCGCTACCTCAAGGACTACCTGCGTTGCGTGGTGTCGGTGGACGAGAACACCGGCCGGCTGCTGGACGTGCTCGACGACGAGGGGCTGCGCGACGACACGGTCGTGGCGTACTCCTCCGACCAGGGTTTCTTCCTCGGCGACCACGGGTGGTACGACAAGCGCTTCATGTACGACGAGTCGCTGCGGATGCCGCTGCTGGTGCGCTACCCGCCGGAGGTGCCGGCCGGTTCCACGACGGACGCGATGGCGCTGAACATCGACTTCGCGCAAACGTTCCTCGACTACGCCGGTCTCGAGGCGCATCCGCGGATGCAGGGCGAAAGCCTGCGGCCACTGCTGCGCGGCGAGCACCCGGACGGCTGGCGGGACTCGATCTACTACCGCTACTGGGAACACGACGACGAGCCGCACCACGTCGAGGCGCACTACGGCGTCCGCACGCAGCGGTACAAGCTGATCTACTACTACGCCCGCGGGTTCGGCCTGCCCGGCACGTCGGATGCGACGATGCCACCGGAGTGGGAGCTGTTCGACCTCGAACGCGACCCGGCCGAACTGCACAACGTGTGGGCCGATCCCGCCTACGCCGGCGTACGCGAGGAGCTGCGGGCCGAGCTGACCCGCCTGCAGGCGCAGTACGCCGACGAACCCTGCGAGGGCTCGGCGGCTAGCTCGCGGGGGTGACTGCACGGGCGACCGGCTGGGCGGCGAGCCGGCGTACGTCCTCCTCGGCGGCGACGTACGAGCTCTCCGTCAGGTCGGCGAACCGGGCCAGCGCCGGGATGTCGCCGGTCCGGGTGTACTCCGCGCGGACGACGTACAGATCCTCCTCGACCACGCCGAGGTTGCCGAAATACCCGCGCAGGTAGGGCTCCTGGAAGTCGTACGCCGCCCGCGGCGTGCCCGGCCCGTATCCGCCTCCTCGCGCCAGTACCGCCACCACGCGGGTGCCGCGCAACAGGCTGTCGCCGGTGGCCGGATCGACGTACATGCCCGGGAAGGTGATCCGGTCGATCCACGCCTTCAAGCCCGCGGGCACGGAGAAGTTGTGCATGGGTACGCCGAGCAGGATGGTGTCCGCGTCGAGCACCTCCTCCACCAGCGGGCGGGTCAGCGCCCACTCCCGTTCCTCTTCGGGGCCGGCGACGTAGGCGGGCACGTCGGCACGCGCGATGACGCCGTGCGACTCCAGCCGGGTTCCGAGCGCGACGTACGCCGGCCCGACCAATGGCGCCGGTTCGGCCACGACGTCGCGGCGGACGTATCCGGCGGGGCCGTGCAGATCGCACCAGACCCGGGCGAACAACGCTGTCAACCTGCGGCTGACAGATGCGTCCGAAGGGCTCGAATCCACGTGCAGCAAGGACGTCATGGGTCTCCTTCTCCTCGGGCCGGGCTGTCACCTCGGCCGGATCGGCTTCGTCACTGGTATGACGGAAGGCGACGGGAGAAGGGGACACATGAACGACCGGGACGCGCTGGCGGCCGAGTTCGAGACGCACCGTGTTCACCTGCGCGCGGTGGCGTACCGGATGCTGGGTTCGACGAGCGATGCCGAGGACGCCGTGCAGGAGGCGTGGCTGCGGCTCAGCCGTAGCCACGCCACCGAGATCGGCAATCTGGGTGGCTGGCTGACCACCGTGGTGGCGCGTGTGTGCCTGGACATGCTGCGCTCGCGTAAGTCCCGACGTGAGCAGTACGTCGGGCTGGACCTTCCCGAGGCCGTCGATTCCGCAACTGCCGAGGCCCGAGGGTCCGCGACCGGTCAGGACGCCGCTGCCCGTGCCCGCACCGATCCCGAGGCCGCGGCGATGCTCGCGGAGTCGGTCGGCCAGGCACTCCTGGTCGTCCTGGAGTCCCTGTCACCGGTGGAGCGGGTGGTGTTCATCCTGCACGACACGTTCGGGGTGCCGTTCGCGGAGATCGCGCCGGTCGTCGGCCGGACGCCGGCGGCGACCAAGAAGCTCGCCAGCCGGGCTCGCGGCAGGGTGCGCGCCGAACCCGCCGAACCCGCCGAACCCGCCGATCCCGCCGGCGAGCCCGCCGCGTCCGGCGCCGCCGCCGGTACCGGGATCAACCTCGCCGGGCACCGACGCGTCGTCGAGGCCTTCCTGAACGCCGTACGTGTGGGCGACGTCGACACCCTCCTGCATGTGCTCGCACCCGACGTCGTACGCCATGCCGACCCGGCGGCGGTGCCGGTGGGCGCGGCCACCAGGGTCCGCGGCATCGACTCCGTCGTCGAGGAGACGCGCCACTTCGCCGCCCGCGCCCAGATCGCCGAACTTGTCCTGGTCGACGGCGCGCCGGGACTCGTGGTCGCACACGAGGGCAGGCCGCTGCTGGTCGTGACGTTCTCGGTCGAGCAGGACCGGATCACGGCCTACGACGTGATCGCCGACCCCGCCCGCCTGGCCGGGCTCACCCTCGCCGTACTCGACGACTGACCACCCGGCTCGCTCCCCGCTCGCCGTCGCTGTCGCCGCTCAGACGCGCTCGATCACGGTGGCCACTCCCATGCCACCGCCCACGCAGAGCGTCACCAGACCGCGGCGCAGGTCCCGGCGTTCCAGCTCGTCCAGCAGGCTGCCGACCAGCATCGCCCCGGTCGCGCCGAGCGGGTGACCGAGCGCGATCGCGCCGCCGTTGACGTTCACGACCTCCGGCGAGAGGTCCAGCTCCCGCATGAACCGCAGCACCACCGCGGCGAACGCCTCGTTCACCTCGTACAGATCGATGTCCTGCGGCGTCAACCCGGCCTTGTCAAGCGCGCGGCGGGCCGACGGGCCGGGCCCGACCAGCATCAGGGTGGGATCGGTGCCGACCGCGGCGGCACTGACGATCCGGGCGCGCGGGGTCAGACCGAGATCGCGCCCGGCGCGTTCGCTGCCGACGAGTACGGCGGCCGCGCCGTCGACGATCTGGGAGGAGTTGCCGGCGGTGTGCACGTGCTCGATGCGTTCCACGCTCGGGTAGCGGTCCATCGCCACCGCGTCGAATCCCAGCGCGCCGATCTTGGCGAAGCTCGCCGGCAGCGCGGCCAGTCCGGCCGCCGTCGTCTCCGGCCGGATCGCCTCGTCCTGGTCCAGCAGCACCTCGTCGTTGACGTCGACTACCGGGACCAGCGAGCGTTCGAAGTAGCCCTTGTCGCGGGCCAGCGTCGCGCGCTGCTGCGACGTCGCCGCGAACCTGTCCACATCCTCGCGGTTCAGTCCCTCGAGGGTGGCCAGCAGGTCGGCACTGATGCCCTGCGGTACGAAACCGGTCTTGATGTTGGTCTCCGGGTCGATGAACCACGCGCCCCCGTCGGAACCCATCGGCACCCGTGACATCGATTCCACACCGCCGGCGACCACGAGGTCGTCGTATCCCGACGCGACCTTCTGCGCGGCCAGGTTGACCGCCTCCAGCCCGGACGCGCAGAACCGGTTGAGCTGGGTGCCGGGCACGCCGACGTCCCAGCCGGCCACCAGCACGGCGGTCCGGGCGAGGTCCGCGCCCTGTTCGCCGATCGGCGTGACGATCCCGAACACCACGTCGTCCACCCGCGCGGTGTCCAGGTCGGCCCGGTTGGCGAGCGCGGTGAGCACGGTCGAGGCCAGGGTCACCGGCTTCACGCTGTGCAGGGATCCCCGCTTCCCCCTGCCCCGGGGCGTGCGGACGGCATCGAAGACGAACGCGTCGGTCATGTCCCCAGCTTGCCCCCTCGCTGGGATGCCGGCGCCGCAACGCCGCTTCCCGAGGTCGGTTTTCGTCCGGCTTCCTTGCGGATTTGTGGCGTACGCGAGGGTCGCGCCGGATCCACGCCTTCCCGGCATTTCTCGCAAGGCCCGCGGTCGCGCGCGAACCGGGCGAGGCCGGTCGGCAGGCATGCCGGGTAGCGCGCCGTGGCGTGGCCGGTGCACGCTGTCGGAATGGTCGCCGAGAGCACATCGGGTCGCCACCGTGCCGAGGCCGCCGCTCGGGTCGAGGACCCCGACCCGTGGACGGCACCCGCGTCCGGTCCCGCCCCCGGTCCCGCGTACGTCCACGACCTTCTCCGCCACCTCGGGCACTACGGCTGGCCCGGCGCACCGCGGTACCGCCGCGACCGTGACGGCCGTGAGGTGCTCGGCCGGCTCGACGGGCACGTCGCGTGGGAGGCCGCCCAGCTGCCTTCGGTCTGGTCGGAGGACAGCCTGGTCCGAGTGGCGAAGCTGGTCCGGCAGGTCCACGACCTGACCGCGGGCACCCACCTCGCCGGGGACCAGGAGGTCGCCTGTCACAACGACCTGGCACCGCGCACCACGGTCTACCGCGAGGAGGCTGCCGGCCTGCGTCCGTACGCGTTCGTCGGCTGGGATCTGGCCGGCCCCGGACGCCGCGTGCACGACGTCGCGCTGATGTGCTGGCAGTTCCTGGACCTCGGGCCGCGCCGGGCCAGCGCCGCCGGTCCGGCGAGGCTGGTGGCCCTGATCGCCGACGCGTACGGCCTGCTGCCGCGGGACCGGGCCGAGCTGGTCGAGGCGATCCTGTGGTGGCAGGGCCGCTACCGGCACGCACTGGCGGCCGCGGGTGAGGAGCCCGGTGACGAGCCCAATAACGAGCTCAATAACGAGCCCGGTGACGAGGATGCGGCTGCGGCGGTGGAAGACGTGCGCGCCGCGTACGAGTGGGTGGCCGAACACGCGGACGAGTTCGCCGCGGCGGTCGCTCCCACCCGGGTACTGAACGCCGGTTCGCACGCCCGGGAGGACGGGCCGGCGTAGGGCATCGCCCCCTCAGCACCGCCTCAGCCGATCCGCGCTCCGACGGTCTCGTCCTCGCTGACCGCGGTGACCACGTGCGCGGTGGGCGTCAACGGCGCCTTGGCGCAGCTGGTCTTGCGGTCCGGCTTCAGGGTCTTCTCCTGACCGGTGACGGTCCAGGTCCGCTCACCCGCGTCTACCCGTACCTGCCAGGCCGACGCGTCGGCTCCCGTCTGATCGGGCACCTCCGGCTCCGGTCGTACGGCGTCCGGGTCGACCTCCCCCGACTGCTCGCGTACCGCGAGTTCGGCGACCTGGCCCGGCGCCGACCAGGTGGATCGGCCGCGGCAGCGTTCGGTCACCATCCGGCCGGCTCTGGCCTCGGCGAGGACGTACTCGGCGAAGTCGACGTCCAGCCGGCCGTACAGGTAGCCGGTGGGCAGCAGGACCGCGGTCGGCGCGAACCGGTGGCCGCCGGTGTGCGTGGTCTCCCACACGCCGCCACCCGCCGGTGCGGTCGCGTCGGCGGCGTGGCGCCGGGCGAGCTCGCCCGCCAACGGGCGCCCGACGAGCGCGCAGCACAGGTCGCGGCGGCCGTTGCTGCACACCAGCAGGACCGGCCCGGCCACCCGCTCGCCCCAGTCGAGCGGCTCCTCCCCCGCCGCCAGTGCCGCGAGGTCGAGGTCGAGCAGGGATCGGGGATCGTCGACGACCGCCGACCGCAGCCAGGTCGCGCCGGGCCGGGTGTGCGCCACGAACATCCGCCGCCCACCCGGCAACGTGTCCGGAGGATGTGCGTCGGCGTGCCGTCCTGGTCGGCGGATCAGCTGGATGCGTACGCCGGTGCCCTTCGCCCGGGCGGCGAGCTCACCGCCGAGTTCGACGTCGAGGTGGCTCTCCACCAGCGCGTCCGCGCCGTAGGGTCCGGGCTGTTCGATGCACAACCAGGTCGTCGCGGTCGCGGCCGAGCCGGCGATGGGTTCGTCGTACGTCGCGGACAGGATCGAGCACGCGTCGGGGGAACGCCCGACGTGACCTTGGCCCACAGCCGGTTCGTCGGCATTCGCGTTCACCCTCGCACCGGCCTCCGCACCTTCACGTGTCACCGGGTTCCTCCGTCGCATCGCGGACCAATCGCCACCACGGCCAAGCACTCTCCGTCCACTCTGTCAGCCCGGCGTGGCGGGCCGGGTCCGGGGCGCCACTATCGGCCAGCGGGTCGGGGCGAGCGATGTCCCGGCCGAGTCGGGCCGGGCGAGCCAGGGCTCCGGGTGGGCCGGTTCCGACCGCCGCGCGGATCCACAGACGCCGACGGACCCTCCCCTGGGTGCGGGAAGGGTCCGTCGGCGTCACCGGCGACGCGCGCCGCCGGCGGTGAGGCGCGATGCCTACTTGCTGAGCACCTCGTACGTGACCTCCTGCCGGCCCTGGTCACGGGAGACGCCCAGCGCGTCCCACGTGTCGGGCAGCAGGTCGATCACCGCACCGGTCCAGCTGGCCGGGCCGCGGTCCTCGACCGGAGCGATCACGCTCTTGCCGGTCTGCTTGCTGGTGATGCGGACCATGGTGCCGCAGGGGATCTCCCACAGCGCCACACCCTTGGTGGTGGTCCGGGTGTTGCCGCCACAGGCGGTGGGCTGGTACTCCGAGGCGTCCCCGAAGAACGTTGCCGGACCGCTCTTGGTCTCCAGGACCTTCCAGGCCGGTCCGGCAGCCTTCTTGACGACCTTCTTCTCGGCCTTCTTGGTCACCTTCGGCGTCGGCTTGGCGGTCTTCTTGACGACCTTCTTCTCGGTCTTCCTGACGACCTTCTTCTCGGCCTTCTTCGTCGCCTTGGGCGTCGGCTTCGGCTTGGCGGTCTTCGTCGGCGTGGCCTTCGGGGTGGCGGTCGGAATCGGCTTCCGGTCCGCGCCACGGGCGGCAGCCTTGGAGGTCTGCTTCTTCGTGGCCTCGATCGGCTTGTCCACGGACGCGGTGGCCGGAGCAGGCTCGGACCGGTTGGCGAGGACCAGGCCGCCCGCAGCGACTCCGGCCACCACGAGAGCCGCGGCCACAATTCCTACGACGATCTTTCGACGAGCACTCTGCGAGAATTTCTGCAGGCCGGACAAGAGCAATACCTTTCGATCGGGACAAATCGTTCTGCACCGCTGCGGAATGATCTCCCCCGACCGCGCGCGACTCGCTTGGACACGAGTCGCCGGCGTCACGAAACCTGACGTTGTGTCGCTTTTGTGTGGTAGGTCTCGCTACCTATGTACGGACAACCGCGGGCAGTCGGCGCGATGGGACACGACTGCTCGGCGCAGCACCGGAATGTAACTGGCGAAACCGCGCAGGGTTCGCCGCAACGTCGCCTAGATTTGCATGACAGGCGAGATCATTCCAAGTTGGTGCGCACCGTGAGAAAGTGACCTTCACCACATCAAATGCGGCGAGTAATCCGGCGATGGCGCAGACCGTATGGAACGGAAAGAACATGCGCACGCCCTGCGGGGCCGCGAAAGATTATCAGCACTTCCTGCTGCATCAATCGGGGCAACTTTAGCTTTTTGCGCCAGAACTGTCCAAACAGCTCTTCGAATTACCACACGGCAACCGTGCGCCACAGTTCGTTGGCAGCAATGGAACAGCGCCCGGTCCCACCTCGTCGGTGGGACCGGGCGCTGCGCAGTGCTGGCTGAGCTACCGGGAAACCGGTGTGCCTACTTCGTCAGACCGTCCACGAAGTCGGCGTTCTTCTTCGACCAGTCCGACACGCCCTTGTCCTCGTTGCCCTTGTTCTTGTTCAGGGCCTCGTCCTCCAGGGTGCCGAGCTGCTTGTCGTTCATCTTGAAGTCGGCCATCCACTTCTTGACCTCGGGGAAGTCCTTGCCGAAGTCCTTACGCCCGACCGCGTGCAGCTTCTCAGCCTTACCCAGGGAGCCCTTGGGGTCCTTCAGGTCGTGGATCGGCAGCTTGGCGTACGCCCAGTGCGGACGCCACAGGGTCACCACGATCGGCTCCTTGGCCTTGATGGCCTTCTGCAGCTCGGTGAGCATCGCCGGCGTGGACGACTTGACCAGCTTGAAGTTGTCCAGGCCGTACTGCGGCATGACCTTGTTCTCGGTGGTGTCGGTCAGCCCGGCGCCTGCCTCGATACCGGTGATCTTGCCGTCGAACTCGTCAGCGTGGTCCTTCAGGTCCCCAATGGTCTTGACGTCCTTGACGTAGTTGGGAACGGTGATGCCGAGGGTGGCATTGTCGTACCACACGCCGACGTCCTCGAGCTTGTCGCCGTACTGCTTCCAGTACTTCGCGTGAGTCGTCGGCAGCCATGCATCCAGGAAGAGGTCGACGTCGCCCTTGGAAAGGCCGGCAAAGAGCGGGCCCGGGTCGAGCTGCACCATCTTGACGGTGTAGCCCTTGTCCTCCAGCGCCTGCTTCCACAGCCGGGTGACAACGACGTCCTCGTCCCAGGGAATCCAGCCGATCTTGATCGTCTTGCCCTTGCCGGGGCCGGAGCCGTCCTCTTGCGTCTTCTGGTTGTCGTTACCGCCGGCGTTGTTGCTGCCGCCGACGGTGCCGCAGCCGGCAGCCACCAGCGTGGTGGCCACCAGCGCGGCCAGCACCATCGCCAGCCGACGCCACAGTCCAGTTCGCATTTCACAGTCCTTTCGTCGTCTGGTTGTACATGTCACGCGCCGGACGACACGCGACCGCCCGTTCGGGTCGGGTGCCGGCCCCGCCGGGATCACTCGTTCCCGGCGGCCGACTGCGCACGGACCACTGCCGAACGACTCGTGAGAGAGGCCGTCAGCCGGTCGAGGTAGACCGCGAGCACCACCACCGCCAGGCCGGCTTCGAAGCCGCCCGCGAGGTCGGCGGAGGAGATGGAGGTGTAGACCTTGCCGCCCAGGCCGCCGGCTCCGACCAGGCCGGCGATCACCACCATGGACAGGGCCAACATGATGATCTGGTTGACGCCGGCCATGATCGTCGGCAGCGCGAGTGGGAGCTGGATCCGAGCGAGGATCCGGCCCGGAGGCGCACCGAAGGACTCACCGGCCTCCACGACCTCCCGGTCGACATTGCGGATCCCCAGTTCGGTCAGCCGCACACCGGGCGCCATCGCGAAGATCACGGTGGCGACCGCACCGGTCACCACACCGACGCCGAAGAGGAAGATCGCCGGAATGAGGTAGACGAACCCGGGCATGGTCTGCATGAGGTCGAGCACGGGCTTGACGATCCGGCTCACTGTGTCGTTCTGGCCGGCGGCGATGCCGAGCGGAATGGCGAGGACCACCGACACCAGGCTCGCCACGAGGACGAGTGCCAACGTGTCCATGGCCGGCCCCCACAGACCCATGCTGTCGATGAGCAGGAACGCGACCACCGAGAAGAGTCCGAACTTCCAGCCCCGCAGCGCAACTCCGAGCACACCGAAGGCGACTGCGAGGACGAGCGCCGCCGGAACCCCGCCGAACGCCGCGGCGTACGCCAGAGCCATCGTGGCGACGAAGGCACCGGCGCCCCACTTCCAGTCCTTCACCACAAGGCCGACCAGGCCGAAGATCACGGCCAGGACGATGATGACGGGCGCGTTGAAGAATCCGGCCAAGCCGTTGACCACGTAACCGATGACCGAACCGATCGCGTCGAACACCCCGCCGAGGTTCGTCTCCAACCAGTCGACCGCGGCGGCGAAGACTTCACCCACATGCAGACGAGGAATCGTGAACGTGGCGAGCAGACTCACGGCCTGACCTCCTCGGTGTCCGTGCCGGCGCTGCCGGCGGCCTTGTCGTCAACCCCGGCTTGCGTGCCGTCAGGCGTGGCTTGCGTGCCGTCAGGCGTGGCTTGCGCCTCGTTGGAATGAACCTGCACACCGTCGATGTCGGCCGCGTGGGTGCCGCTGCCCAGCGCGGCGAGCAGGGTCACCCTGGGGATCACTCCAAGCAGCCGCCGGTCGTCGTCGACCACCGCGAGCGGCACGGGTGCTTCCGCCGAGGGAGTCAGCAGGTCGGCGAGCATCACGTCCGGCCCGACCGACACCACGTCCTCGGCATTGGTCAGCCCCTCCAGGGACTCCTTGCCGGTACGGGTCGCCTCCGCAGCCACGCTGTCGCGTACCGCGCCGATCAGATGCCGGTCGCGGTCGACGACGAACGCCGCGCCGACCTGGTTCTCCCGCATCACCCGCAGCGCCTGCCGCGGGCCGGACTTGGCGCGTACCAGCGCCACCGGGGGCTCCATGACCGCGCTGGCGGTGAGCACCCGCGAGCGGTCGACGTCCTGCACGAACTGTGCAACGTAGTCGTTCGCCGGATCCTGCAGGATCTCTTCGGACGTACCGATCTGCACGATCCTGCCGTCCCGCATCATCGCGATCCGGTCGCCGAGACGCATTGCCTCGTTCAGGTCGTGGGTGATGAAGACGATGGTTTTGCCCAAGCGGGCTTGGAGTTCCAGCAGCTGTTCCTGCATCTCGCGCCGGATCAGCGGGTCGAGGGCGCTGAACGCCTCGTCCATCAACAGGATGTCGGTGCCGGCGGCGAGCGCACGGGCCAGGCCGACCCGCTGCCGCATACCACCGGACAACTGGGTCGGCAGGTGGTCCTCCCAGCCCTCCAGCCCCACCATGGAGAGCGCCTCGCGGGCCTGGTCGACGCGCTCGGCCTTGCCGAGCTTGCGGACCTCCAGCGCGTAGGCGGCGTTCTCCAGCACGGTGCGGTGCGGCAGCAGCGCGAAGTGCTGGAAGACCATGCTGATGTTGTCCTGCCGGACCGCGCGCAACTGCTTGGCGGATAGGCCGCTCAGCTCGGTGTCACCGATGTAGACCTTGCCGGAGGTGGGCGTGAGGAGCCCGTTGAGCATCCGGATCAACGTGGACTTTCCCGAGCCGGACAGCCCCATGACGACGAAGATCTCGCCCTCTTCGACGGTGAAGGACGCGTCGATCACAGCCGGCGTGACGCCCATCCGGCGCACGTCCTTGGCTTCCTTGCCCTGCTCCAGCAGGGGAACGGCATCGTCTGCACGACGCCCGAAGACCTTGTAGATCTTGTCGGCACGTACTGCGTGCACGGGCTCCCAATCTTTTCGCTCGCACCCCGTGGCACACGGCTGTACAGCCAGGCACGGCAGAGCACTCGGGGCGGTCAACCGTGGATTGACACACGCCCCCGGGCGCGCGATCGTACGGTCACACTCGACCGGCACCCCCGCGTCGATCGCCACGATCGACAGCACACGGACGCCAGCGCGCATGCGGCGCGCCGGCGGACAACGGCGCGGGCCGGTCCACCCCTGACGGGTAGTTCGACCCATGACGCTACCCGGATGGGCCGTACGATCGCCAATCCGGTAACCGGTTTGTTGTCAATCTCGGCTCGATGTCACGTGGTGTGCATGCCGGGAACGCCTGTGCCACAAGAAATTGCCGGAAAGTCGGCTCCTGAACAC
Organism: uncultured Actinomycetota bacterium; assembly: GCA_963791775.1. Taxonomy (GTDB): domain Bacteria; phylum Actinomycetota; class Actinomycetes; order Propionibacteriales; family Actinopolymorphaceae; genus Actinopolymorpha. The sequence continues at coordinate 74,773 of CAWBTM010000012.1, forward strand.
CAAACGTGACGAGGATCGGGCGGGCGGAGAACGAAGAAGGAGCCGCCTCCCCGCAGGGAGACGGCTCCTTCTTGTCCGACTTGTCCGACTGTGACCGGACCCGACTCGAGGCCGGCGCCGATCTCAGGCCATCAGGCCAGGCTTTCCAGCCACGCGTTGTGCAGGTCGGCGAACCGCCCGGTCTGCTCGACCAGCTGGCTGGGCGACCCGTCCTCGACCACCCGGCCCTGCTCCATCACCAGGACCCGGTCGGCGATCTCCACCGTGGACAGCCGGTGGGCGATGATCAGCGCCGTACGGTCGGCGAGGATCGTCCGCAGCGCCCGCTGCACCAACCGCTCACTCGGCACGTCCAGGCTGGACGTCGCCTCGTCGAGGATCAGCACCGCCGGGTCGGCGAGGAACGCCCGGGCGAACGCGATCAGCTGCCGCTGCCCGGCCGACAACCGGCCGCCACGCTTGCCCACCTGGGTGTCGTACGCGTCCGGCAGCGCCTCGATGAACTCGTCCGCGCCGATGGCCCGCGCCGCCGCCACGACCTCCTTCATCGTGGCGTCCGGCCGGCCGAACCGGATGTTGTCGGCGACCGAACCGGTGAACAGGAAGTTCTCCTGCGTCACCATGACCACGGCCTTGCGGAGCGTGGCCTCGTCGAGGTCGCGCAGGTCAACCCCGTCCAGACGTACGCTCCCCTTGATCGGGTCGTAGAAGCGCGACAGCAGCTTCGCCAGCGTCGTCTTGCCGGCGCCGGTCGCACCCACCAGCGCCACCGTCTGGCCCGCGGGCATCCGCAGGTCCAGCTCGGGCAGCACCGGCCGGCCCTCGACGTACCCGAACTCAACGTGGTCGAAGTGCACCTCGCCGCGGGCATTGTCGAGCTTGGCCGGCTCGGCGGGCTCGGCCACCTCCGGCTTCTCCTCCAGCACACCGGACAGCTTCTCCAGCGCGGCGCTGGCGGACTGGAACGTGTTGTAGAACTGGCTGATCTCCTGCATCGGCTCGTAGAACTGCCGCAGGTAGAGCAGGAACGCCGCCAGGACACCGACGGTCACCGCGTCGTGGAACGCGAGCCAGCCGCCGTACAACAGCACTGCCGCCACGGTGACGTTGCCGATCGCCTTCACGCCCGGCATGAAGACCGCGATCAGTCGCATGCCCTGCATGTTGGCGTCGCGGTAGTCGGCGTTGACCTCTTCGAAGATCTGCTGGTTACGCGGCTCGCGACGGAACGCCTGCACCGCGCGGATACCGCCCATCGACTCCACGAAGTGCACGATGACGACCGCCACCGTTTCCCTCGTCCTGCGGTAGGCGATGCTGGACTTCTTCCGGAACCACTGCGTGAAGAACAGCAGGATCGGGATCGGGACCAGAGCCACCAGGCCGAGGTTGACGTCGAGGATCAACAGCAGCACGGCCGTACCGACGAGGGTGAGCACCGCGCTCACCATGCTGTCGAAGCCGGACTGCAACAGCTCGTAGATCGCCTCGATGTCGGAGGTCAGGCGGGAGATCACCCGACCGGAGGTGTACTTCTCATGGAACGACAGCGACAGCTTCTGGAAGTGGTTGAAGATCCGTCGCCGCAGGTGGAGCAGCACCTCCTGGCCGATCTTTCCCGACAGCTGCAGGAACAGCGCCCGGGTGATGGCCTGGGTGACCGCCGCCACGATCAGCGCCACCACGACGGTGACCAGCGTGGTGGCGCCCTGGTTGTGGACCAGCGGCGGGATGCCGCGGTCGATACCGACCTTCACGAGGTACGGGATGGCCAGTCGGGCGGCGTTCTCGACCACCACCGCCACGACCAGAAGCGCGATCAGCTTCTTGTAGGGGCGGAGCAGGTCGCCGAGCAGCTTCCGGGAACGCTCCCGGAGAAGCACCGACGCCTTGTCGGCGATGTCGTCCTGCCCTTCGGCCGCCACACCCCGCCAGCTACTGTCCTCCGCCGGCTGGGTGCCGGCGTTCTTGCCGGCGTTCTCGTCGGCCTCGTCGCCGGAGGTCTGCGTCGTGGTCGCTTGGGTCTGGGTCGTCACGAGTACACCTCCTCCGCCTCGAGGTCCGTGTCGGCGTCCTGGCCGAGCAGCTCGCGGTAGGCGGGCACCTCGGCGAGCAGCTCCTGGTGGGTGCCGACGTGGGTCACCGTGCCGCCCTGCAACAGGGCCACCTTGTCCGCCAGCAGCACCGTCGACGCCCGGTGGGCGACCACGATGCCGGTGGCCTCGGCGAGCACGTGCCGAAGCGCCTTCTCCACCAGCGCCTCGGTCTCCACGTCCAGCGCGGACAGCGTGTCGTCGAGCACCAGGATCTTCGGCTTGGTGAGCACCGCCCGGGCCAGCGCCAGCCGCTGCCGCTGACCACCGGACAGCGACAGGCCCTGCTCGCCGATCCGGGTGTCCAGGCCCCACGGCAGGTCGTGCACGAACTTCGCCTGCGCGACCTCGAGCGCCTGGTGGACCTCCTCCTCGGTCGCGTCGGTGCGACCGAGGGTGAGGTTCTCGCGCACGCTCATGGAGAACAGCGTGGGCTCCTCGAAGGCCGTGGCCACGATCGAGCGCAGTGCCGGGAGGGTGAGGTCGCGGACGTCGCGCCCGTCGATCGTCACCCGGCCCGCGGTGACGTCGTGCAGCCGCGGCACCAGCGCCGTCAACGTGGTCTTGCCGGTACCGGTCGCGCCCACGACCGCCACCGTCTCGCCGGGCTTCACCTCGAGCCACACGTCGTGCAGCACCGAGGCGTCGTCGTCGGGGAAGTGGAAGCCCACCCCCTCGAACCGCAGGTGACCGGCCACGCGGGGCGCCTCCTCCGAACCGCCTGCGATCGCCGGCTCGGTGTCGAGCACCTCCATCACCCGGTCGGAGCCGGTCATCGCCTCCTGTGCCATGGCGAGGATCTGCCCCAGCGAGGCGATCGGCCACACCAGCTGCAGCACCAGGGTGCTGAACGCCACCAGGTCGCCGAGCGTCAACGCGCCCTTACCGACGGCCAGTGCGCCGAACAGCAGGACGAAGGTGAGGGTGAGGTTGGGAACGAAGCCGAGGAACGTCCAGAACCTCGACGACAGCCGCACCTTGTCCATCGACGTGTCGTAGACCTCGCGGGCCTGCTCGTCGAAGGTGTCGTACATGTGGTGCCGGCGGCCGAACGCCTTGATGACGCGGATACCGACCGCGCCCTCCTCGACGACCGTCGCGAGGTCACCTTGCTGGTCCTGCACGGCGCGGGAGATGCGGATGTAGCGCTTCTGGAACCGAGCGGACATCACGATGACCGGTGCGGCGGTCGCCGCCACCAGCAGGCCCAGCGGCCAGTACATCTGCAGCAGCAGCACCGTGACGATGGTCAGCTGGACGACGTTGGTGATCAGGAAGATGACACCGAAGCCGAGGAACCGCCGGATGATCGACAGGTCGGTGGTGATCCGGGACAGCAGCTGGCCGCTTTGCCAGCCGCCGTGGAAGCTCATCGGCAGTCGCTGCAGGTGAGCGTAGATGTCGTCGCGGATCTCGGTTTCCAGGCCGAGCACGGCCACGGACTGGATCCAGCGACGAAGGAAGATGAGGAACGCTTCGACGAGTCCGAGTACGACCGCCAGCAGGCCGAGCAGGACCAGGCCGCGGGAGTCGTGGTTCGCGATCGGTCCGTCGATGATGTGCTTGGTGACCAGCGGGATCGAAAGGCTCGCGCCGACACCGACGAGTGCGGCGGCCAGCATCACGATGAGTCGGCCGACGTAGGGTCGGAGGTAGCTCCGCAGCCGCCACAGGGAGTTGATGCTGCGGATACGGGTTGTGGAGTTGTTGGTACCGGGCTGGTTGGGCTGGTTGGCGACAGTCGCCGCCGAGGTATCTGATGGCATTGTCGGGCAGGCCACTCCTCACCGAGTGCGTTTCGGAAGAAGACCGCCGGATCGCGGACGCCGCCCCTCCACGGCGATCCGGCAAGCAAAGTTGAAGCTGAGACCTCCTCAGGATAATCGGTTCGAACAACCACTCGCACCGGAGAAACCGAGATGCCCGGGGGAGACGGCCAAGCCGGGTTGAGCTTCTGGCCGCATCTGGCCAGGCATCGTCACCGCACCAGGTCGTACGACATACAGCACGTGACTCATCCCGGCGTGCGGGACCTGACGTGCGAAGCGCATTCCCAACCGGTCCATCACCGCACGTGAACGCGTGTTGTGCGGCAACGTGAACGCGACCACCTCGCGCGCACCGAGCTCGGTGAACGCGAGCACCAGGCCGGCCGCACCGATCTCTGTGGCGTAGCCGCGGCCCCACCGGTCCGGGCTCACCGTCCAGCCGATCTCGTGCGTGGAAAGGCCGTCGAGGGTGTACGGCGCGATGCCGCCCCGGCCGACGAGCTCACCGTCGCCCCGGTCGTAGGCCACCCACGTACCGAACCCCACGGCGTCCCAGCCGGCCCGCAGCCGCAGCACACTTCGCCGGGCGGAGCCCTGTGTCCACGCCCCGCCGAGCCAGCCCGCCACCTCCGGCCGGGCGTGCAGCCGCCACAGGTCCATCCCGTGCTCGGGGCCCACCGGCTCCAGCCGGAGCCTTCGGGTCAGGCGGGTACGTGCGGCCTTCACCACCACCTCGGCCAGGCCGGGGTCGGTCATGGTCGCGGGCGACCGCACCCACCCGGTGTCGGCGAGTCCGGCCCAGGTGAACGCGTCGTGGCCGGTGCCGGCGAGGTCGGGCGCCGGAGCGAGGTCGGGTGTCGCGGCGAGTCCTGCGGTGGGTCCTGCCGCGGCGTCCGGGGCCGGCTCCTCCACGGTGACCAGGAAACGGAGCTCGCGTCGGACCAGCCGGGTCGTACGACCTGATCCGTTCCGGACCGCGCCCGCGATCGGACCGGCGACCGGTTCGGCGATCGGCTCGACCGCGCGTACGGTCCAGCCGGTCGTGCGAGCCACCGCGTCACGAAGGGTGTCGCCGGCGGTCGCACCCGCGGGTACGTCGGCGACGACCGGTTCCCAGGTACCGGGCCGCGGCGATCTGTCGGGCCGCCGCAGCAACAGGATCCGGTGGCGCCGATCGCGGACGAGCGCGGTCACCCGCAGCGCGGGCCCGCCAGGATCACGGGCCAGCCCGCACAGGTCTGCGGCGACGCCCATGAACTCGGCCTACCCACCTGCGGCTCCCGCACTCCCCTGGGTGGTGTTCAGGCGTTCAGGTGTTCAGGCGTTCAGCGGGCCCGGGCGGCCCAGCGTCCGGCGAGCTCCAGGAAAAGGTCGTTGGCGGCGGGCTCGCCGACACTCACCCGGCACCCGTCGTCATTGAACGGCCGGACCACGACGCCGCCCTCCTCACATGCCCGGGCGAACGCCTGCGTGTCGGCGCCGAGCGGAAGCCAGCTGAAGTTGGCCTCGGTCGGGGGTACGTCGAACCCGAGCGCACGCAGGCCCTCGGCCACCCGGGTGCGCTCCTTGACCAGCACCTCGACCTGCTCCAGCAGTTCGTTCTCGCAGGCCAGCGCCGCCAGCGCCGCTTCCTCCGCGACGGTGGACACCGCGAACGGCGGGGTGCACACCCGCAGCGCCTCGGCAACGGGGTCGTGCGCGATCGCGTACCCCACCCGGAAGTTGGCCAGGCAGTACGCCTTGGAGAAGGTCCGCAGCACGCAGACGTTGGGGTACTCCCTGTAAAGCGCCAGCCCGTCGGCGGCCTCCGGGTCGCGGACGAACTGCAGATAAGCCTCGTCGACCACGATCAGCACGTCACTGGGTACCCGTGCGCAGAAGTCGGCCAGCTCCTGGTGGGTGACCACCGGGCCGGTCGGGTTGTTCGGCGTACAGACGATCACCACCCGGGTCCGGTCGGTGATCGCGGCGGCCATCGCGTCGAGGTCGTGCCGCGCACCAGTGGTCAGCGGCACCTCGATCCGCTGCGCGCCGGCGACCTGCGCCGCGATCGGGTAGGCCTCGAACGAGCGCCAGGCGTACATCACCTCATCGCCCGGCTCACAGGTCGCCTGGAGCAGGTGGTAGAGCAGAGCGACCGAGCCCGTCCCGGTGGCGAAGTGGCCGGCGGGGACGTCGAGCCGGTCCGACAGCGCGCCGACCAGCCGGCCGCAGGCGAGGTCGGGGTAGCGGTTCATCATCCGGCTGGCCTCGTGCGCGGCCTCGGTGAGCGCGGGCAGCGGCGGGAACGGGTTCTCGTTGCTGGACAGCTTGTACGTCGGCCGGTCCGACGCCGCCGCGGCCGGTCGGCCCGGCTTGTACGACGGGATGCCGCGGAGGGCTTTGCGCAGGCGAGGTCCGGTCGACGGGTCGGTCATGCTCCTCACCATAGGGTCTGCGGGGCGGAATCCGGCGACCGGATCCTGGTCCGCGCCGAAGCGGTTCGCTCCGGCACCGGCAGGCACCGGCAGGCACCGGCTGCCCGGCATCAGGCACGCTTGGTGACGTGCCGGCAAACGAGGTCGACGAGCGCGACCACACCAACCATTCGGGCGAGCACTCGGGCGAATACTCGGGTGAATCGGACTCGTTGGCTCGGGTGCTCGGTGGCTGGGAGGCCTCCGTCGACGCCGCGCTGCCGCCGGTCGCGTTCGTGGCCGGATGGCTGCTCGCCGGCAACTCCGTCGGCTGGGGCGTCGCGGCCGCGCTGGCCGTCGGGATCGCGCTGGCGGCGTACCGATGGTCGCGAGGCGCCCGCCCGCGTGCGGTCCTGCTCGGACTGCTCGGGGTCGCGGTCGCCGCCGTGGTCGTACTCCGAACCGGCCGGGCCGCCGACTTCTTCCTCGTCCAGCTCGCCACCAACGCCGCCAGTGGGCTGGCCTGGATCGTGAGCATCGTGGTGCGCCGGCCGCTGCTCGGCATCGTCGTGGGCGCCGCGCTCCGGCAGCGGGGGCGCTGGCGGAGCGACCCGGACCTGCTGCGGGCGTACGGCCTGGCCTCCTGGGTGTGGGTCGGTCAGTACGCCGTACGGGTGAGCGTCTTCGGCGCGCTGTACGCCGCCGACGCGGTGGTGGCCCTCGCCGCCGCCCGGGCCGCGCTCACCTGGCCGCTGGTCGCGGCATGTGTCGCGGTCAGCGCCTGGGTGCTGCGGCGTTCGCTGCCCGCCGGACACCCCGGCTTCCGGCGTCCTCGCGCCGAGAACTCCTGACCCGGGCCCGACGGGGCAAACCGGGTCACCGGGTCAATCCCGGTCATCTCGATCGGCCCAACTCCCGCCGTGGTCTCGGCCGGAGGCGTGCCCGGCCATGCCCCTCGTCCTCTTGATCTTTCTGAATCTCGTTGCTGACGACTTGTCGCCGTCGTATCGGCGATATATCGTGAACCATCGAAACGACAGTACGGCGACACGTCGCCAGACCTGAGGAGAGAATCAGTGAATCGGCACAACACCCCACCAATCGCCCGCGCCCTCCCGTACGCCATGCCGGTGGCGGTGGCGGCGCTGCGGGCTGCCGCTCGCAGGGGCTGCGGTCCCGCGGGCATGCCCGGCTACGGCCCGGAGCCGGGACGACCGGGACCGTTCGGGCACGGCCGGTTCGGGTCGTTCGGTCCCACCGGGTTCGAGCCGCCGGGCCCACCGCAGGGCGGTGAGTACGGCGACGCCGGTGAGTACGACGTCCCCGGCGACCCGGCCGAACACCTCCGCGGCCACTTCCACGGCGCACACGGAGAATCCGGAGAGCACGGAGAGCACGGAGGACACGAAGGACGCGGTGGCGGAGGTCGCGGCCGCGGCGGACGGGGCCGCGGCGGGGGACGGGGCCGCGGTGGCTTCGGACCCGGCGGCTTCGGTCCCGGCTTCGGACCTGGCGGGTTCGGCGGCTTCGGCGGCCCGGGAGGTCCCGGTGGCTGGGGGCGCGGCGGCTGGGGTCCGCCGTTCGGGCCCGGTCGTGGTCCGCGGGCGCGCCGCGGCGACGTCCGGTCCGGAATCCTCCATCTGCTCGCCGACACCGGCCGGCCGATGCACGGCTACGAGATGATCCGCGAACTGTCCGAACGCAGCGGCGGAGCCTGGCGCCCCAGCGCGGGCTCGATCTACCCCACGCTGCAGTTGCTCGAGGACGAGGGCCTGGTCAGCTCCACCGAGGAGGGCGGCAAGCGGTCCTACTCCCTCACCGACACGGGTCGCGAACACGTGGCCACCCGCGAGGGACAGGCACCCTGGGAGGAGTTCGCCGAGCCGGCCGACTCGCCGTGGCACGAGCTGCGGAACGCCGGGATGGGCCTGGCGGCCGCCGCGATGCAGGGCGCCCAGGTGGCCGACGAGGAGCAGCTCACCCGGATCGTCGGCACTCTCCACGAGGCCCGGTCGAAGATCTACCGGATCCTCGGCGAGGACCACCCGCGCGACGACGCGGACACGGACGAGGACGAGGACAACTGATCCCGGCCCGATCCACGATTGACGTACGACCGACCCACGACCGGCCCGGCCGACCCCGTACCCACGGGCGGCCGGGCCGCTCGGCATCCTGGGACCGTGCAGCTTCCTCAACCTCGCGACCCGTCCTCCTTTCACCTGAGCCTGGTCTGCCTGGGCAACATCTGCCGGTCCCCGATCGCCGCGGTGGTCCTACGACGGCAATTCACCGAGGCCGGGCTCACCTCGGTCCGGGTGGACAGCGCCGGCCTCGGCGGCTGGCACGTCGGCGAGCAGATGGACCCTCGTTCGGCGCGCGTCCTGGTCGCCTCGGGCTACGACCGGGACGAGGTGTCCGGGCACCGGGCCCAGCAGTTCGACCGCGACTGGTTCGCCGGCCGCGACCTGGTGCTCGGCATGGACGACGCCAACCTCGACGGTCTGCGCCGGCTCGCCGGACCCGACGACCGGCACCGGGTGGGGCTGTTCGGCTGGTTCGGAACGAACGTCGGCGAGATCCCGGACCCCTACACCGCAAGCGGTGAGGCGTTCGACGAGGTGCTCGAGATGGTCGAGGAGGCGGGCGCCGGACTGGTCGCGGAACTCAGCTCACTTCTGCGGCCCACCGGCTGATCGTCACGGATCGACCTCGCCCGCCTACGCAAAGTAAGAGTTCAGGTCTTACTATCGGGCAATGGCTCGGCAGGCAAGCATCGCTCAGCACGTCGAGGAGCTCCTCGACACCAGCGTCGTAGCGACCAACCCCGTGGCGGGCGGCGACATCTGCGTCGCCACCCGCGCCCGGCTCGGCGACGGCCGCAGCGTCTTCGTCAAGGCGCGGCCCGGCGCACCCGAGGACTTCTTCCCCACCGAGGCCGCCCACCTGGAGTGGCTGGCCTCCGCCGGGGAGGGCGCGGCCGCGATTCCGGCCGTGCTCGGCGTCGGTCAGGAGTGCCTGGTCCTGGAGTGGCTGGAGGCCGGCCGGCCCACACCGGAGGCGGCCGAACAGCTCGGCCTGGCCCTCGCCCTCACCCACCGCAGCGGCGCCGCGTCGTTCGGCGGACGGGCCGACGGCTACATCGGCGCACTGCCGCAGCCGAACGAGCCCGCCGACAGCTGGCCGGAGTTCTACGCCCGCAACCGGGTCGAGCCCTATCTGCGGACCGCGTTCAACCGCGGCCGGCTGCTGGCCGACGACGCGAACGCGATCTGCGCGGTGCTGGACCACATCGACGACCACGCCGGTCCGCCCGAGCCGCCGGCCCGGATCCACGGCGACCTGTGGTCGGGCAACATCGTCTGGGCGCTGGACGGCGAACCCCGGCTGGTCGACCCGGCCGCGCACGGCGGGCACCGGGAAACCGACCTGGCGATGCTGGCGCTGTTCGGTACGCCGCACCTGGACCGACTGGTGGCCGCGTACGACGAGGTGTTCCCACTGGCCGACGGCTGGCGCGACCGGGTGGCGCTGCACCAGCTCCATCCGCTGCTCACCCATGCGGCCGCGTTCGGTGGGGGGTACGGCGCCCGAGCCGGGCAGGCCGCCCGATCGCTCGCCGCGGCCCTCGCCACCCGGGACGCGGCGACCGAGGCGTGATCCGTGACAGATCCCAAGGGCGGAGCGCCGGGCGTTGTGACCGAAACCAAGTCGCACGGTCGCGAGCGTTAACCTCGTCCCCGGTTGAGGCCGTACGGTCCAGGCCATGACCCCACCTCCGACCGAAAGCGCCGACCAGACCGCCGACCCGGCGGTTGACCCGGCGGCCGACCCAACCGACGACCTGACGACCCGACTGGCCGCGCGGTCGACCGTCGACCTCACCACCAGGGGACGCCGCAGCGGACGGCCGTTGCGGGTGGAGATCTGGTGGTTCCGCGTGGACGGGAGGTTCGTCATCACCGGCACGCCGGGCCCGCGGCACTGGTACGCCAACGTGCTCGCCGACCCGCACGTCACCGTGCACGTCGACGGTCTGGACCTGCCGGCACTCGCCCGGCCGGTCACCGATCCGGACGCCCGGCGCCGGGTGTTCACCGACCCGCGGACGGGGTGGTACCGCGAGCAGGCCGACCTCGAGGACCTCGTCCGGGCCTCGCCGATGATCGAGCTGGAGTTCACCGCGCCAGGGGTGACTCCGCACGGGACACGGGCTCAGGGCCAGGACGCGTGAGCCGGGGTGAGGGGCGGCACGACACCTCCGGTGCGGACCGGACGACCGCGACCACGACGAGCGGGAGGCCGGTCATCAGCACCGCGGCGAGCACCGCCACCCCGGAGTCGTTGAGCGCGAAGCCGAGCAGTCCGGTGAGCCAGACCGCGCGCAGCGTCGGCCGCGCCGTGGGCCAGCCGCGGTAGGTGTCGTCGAGCGCGCGGGCGCCGAACCCTGGCGGGCGCAGCAGGAACACCCCGACTCCGACGTACACCAGCAGGGTGAGCCAGCCCAGCGGCCCGCCGTAGGTCAGGCTGGCCAGCGCCGCCTCGGCCTTGCGGGCGACCACCGGTCCGCCCTGCCCTTCGACCACTCGCTGGACGAAGGTGCCAAGGTGTGACCTGCTCTCCGGCGGCCGCAGCCAGTCGGCGACCGAGACCGCGCTCACCGCGACGACGGTCGCGACCGCGACGAGGACGACCCGGCGTACGGTCAGCCGGACCCCGGCGACGTTCGCCGAGAGCACCAGCACTCCGGGCACCAGCGCGAGCACGCCGCCGAAGTCCGCTCCCCAGCTCGGCCAGCCGTCCAGCACGACCGCGGCGAACCCGATCGCCAGGACGACGAGTGCGGCCCGGCGGCGGTGGTGGCGTTCGGCCGGGCGGGCGGCGAGGCCGCCGGCGCCGAACAGCACCGCGGTGGCGAAGATCGCGAACGCGACGTTGCCGAACCCGAAGTACCGTCCGCCGACCAGCGGCAGGTCTCCTGGCGTCACGAGGTTGCCGCCCTGCAGGTGGGAGCCGGTCATCACGTCGGCGCCGAGCACGACTGCGGTGACCAGGGCGAGCAGGGTCGGCGCCGCCCACGGTGGGTCGTACGGCGTGCGGCCGGCCGACCCGGCCAGCCCGGCCAGCCCTACCAGCCCGGCCAGCCCGGCCAGCCCCACGGTGAAAGCGGAGACGCCGAGGACGAGCGACAGCACCGGGACCGGCGAGGCGGCCCAGGGCAGCACCCCGGCGAGCACCGCCGCGATCGGGGCGGCGCCGCAGACCAGTCCGGCCGCCGACGCCAGCCGGCCGGCCCGCCGGCGCCACACCGCCCGCCGGGTACGGGCGGCGACCAGCAGCGCGAGCCCGTACGCCAGCGCCTGGACGACGGCCAGCACGGTGAAGAACCAGAAGCCGTAGGTGCCCACCACGCGATCGGTCGTGTCGAACGCCCGCAGCCGGTCCAGAGTGGCGGCCGGGCCGGTTGCCCGGTCGCCGGTGCCGCGCCATCGGCCGCCGTCGAAGGCCTCGTCGGTGCCGGTGCCGAGGAGTTCGGTGAGCGTCGGGGTCAGGTCGGTGAGCTGCACCAGCGCCTCTCGGCGGGTGCCGCCGCTGGTGAGCCAGCTCCTCGCGAACCCCGGCCCGGCCGCGGCGGCCAGCCGCAGCGACGTACCACTGCCCGCGGACTCGTCGGAGAGTCCGGCGACCAGCACGGTCACGCTCGGGCCGGCCGCCGCGACCACCTTCGCGACCAGCGCGTCCGCGGCTGCGAGCGCGGCGCCTCGACCGTCACCCCGGGGTAGGGCGCCCGCGTCGACGACGGTCAGCGGGCAGTCGCCGGTGGGTGCCGCCGTACGGTCGAACGTCGGAAGGTAGCGCGTCACCGTGCCGCGCCGGTCGGCGAGCGCGACCGCGGCGCCCGGCCCCACGGCGGTGGCACAGGTGCCCGACCGGGCGAGGTGGCCGGCCAGCCGGCCGGGTTCGGCGCCGTAGCCGGTGCCCGTCTGCGCCTGAAGCAACTGCCGCCAGCCCTGCACCTCGGACGTGCCGGCGCCTCCGGGGATTGCCACCACCCGCGGCAGCGGCCCGCAGGTCGCCGGCCCGGCCGCGCGCTCACCGGCGGAGACGGACAGCCAGCCGTCCAGTGGGCAGGTGTGGGTGCGGACCGATCGCGGGACGAGGACGCCGGGCGTGCCCCGGCCGACCAGCGCGGCCAGCGCGGAGGTGCGGGCGGGTGAGACGTCGGCGGCGGTCAGCGCACCGATCCCGACCAGGACGACCGGCCGCGCGGGACCGGCGCGCCCACCCTGGTCGGCGTACGCCCGATCCTGGCTGCTCTGCACGCCGACCAGCGCCGTCGCGGCCACCGCCAACGCGGCGAGCATCCACACGACGGCGGCGGCGAAGGACACCCGGCGCGACATCGCGACCAAGGCTAGGCCCAGGTGCCGACAGACTCCGCAGATCGACTCAGGAGTCCTGCGACCACTCGCGGACCAGATCGGCGAGCACCTCGTGGAACTCCGGGAACGTCTTCTTCACACAGCCCGGGTCGTCCAGCGTGAGCCCAGGCGTCCGCAGGCCGGTGACGGAGAAGCTCATCGCGATCCGGTGGTCGCCGCGGCAGTCGATCTCGGCCGCACGCGGAGTCCCCGGCCACACCTGGATCCAGTCCCGGCCGGTCTCCACCCGCACGCCGAGCCGGGCCAGGTTGGTCGCGCACGCATCCAGCCGGTCGCACTCCTTGACCCGGGTGTTGTAGACGTCCTCGATCCGGACCGGGCCGTCGGCGAACGGCGCGATCGCGGCCAGCGTCGGCATCGTGTCGGAGATGTCGCGCATGTTGACCGTGACGCCGGACAGCCGCTCCGGTCCGGTGACGGTGACCGAGTCCGCGGTGAGCGTCACGTCCGCGCCCATCCGGCCCAGCACCTCGGCGAACCGGAGGTCACCCTGCAACGCGTCCGCGCCGAGCCCGGGGACGGTCACCGAGCGGCCGGTCAGCGCCGCGGCGGCGAGGAAGTAGCTCGCCGTGGACGCGTCCGGCTCCACGGCGTACTCACCCGCGCGGTAGCGGCCCGGCGGCACCGTGAACGTGTCGGCGGTACGCGTCGTGTCCACCCCGAACCGCCGCATCATCGCCAGCGTCATCTCGACGTACGGCACCGACACCAGGTCGGTCACGGTGACCTCGAGACCCTCGGTCATCAGCGGCGCGGCCAGCAGCAGTCCGGTGAGGAACTGCGACGACAGCCCCGCGTCGAGAGTGAGCGCACCGCCCTTCAGCCCGGCGCCGCGGACGGTGACCGGAAGGTGCCCCTCGCGTTCCTCGGCGCGGACGTCGACTCCCAGGGCGGCGAGCGCGCCGACGAGCGGGCCGAGCGGGCGGCGGCGCAACTGCTCCGAACCGTCGAACGCGAACACGCCGTGCCCGAGCGCGCCCAGCGTGGGCAGGAAGCGCGCGGCCGTCCCGGCGTCCCGGCAGAACACCTCCGCGCCGGGAGCGGGCGGGCCGGTCGTGCTGCCCCGCACCGTGCAACGGTCCGGGCGTACGTCGACCGCGTACCCGAGCGCGGCCAGGCCGGCGGCGAACGCCTCGGTGTCGTCCGACCACAGCGGCCGGTGCAGCACCGACGTGCCGTTCGCGCAGGCCGCGAGGAACAACGCCCGGGCGGTGAGCGACTTCGAGCCCGGGATCGCGACGTCCGTCACGCGTACTCCTTCGTTCGTGCCCGTCAGAGGTGTTCCTGTGCGGCGGCGGTGGCCTGTGCCAGCACGGTCTTGACGGGGCGGCCGGTGAGTTCGGCCAGCGCGAGCACGTCGTCGTACTCCGGCTGGGCGTTGACCACCTTCCCGGCGTACGTCGCGACCTTCAGGCGCACCGTGCCGCCGGGGAGTTGGAGAGTACGGAACTCCCGCTCCAGCGGCCGCTTGCGCACGGTGTGGCTGCGTACGCCGATCGCGGAGGTCTGGGTGAAGACCACCTCGCACACCGCGTCGTACCGCTCCGGGTCGACCAGCACGGCGAGGGTGTGCGCGGGGCGGCCCTTCTTCATCAGGATCGGCGTCAGCCAGGCGTCCGCCGCACCCGCGTCCAGCAGCCGCGCCAGCACCGAGGGCCACACCCGCGGGTCCAGGTCGTCGACGTTGGACTCCACCACGAGCTGGGTCGACTCACGCCGGGGAGGTCGCGCCACCGGACCCGCCACCGGCGGTCCACACCTCGGGTGCGGGCTCGCCGACCAGGAGGCGGACGGCGTTCGCGCGCCCCGGCGTCTCCCGGGTGCCGGCGCCGAAGCCCTGCGCGGCCACCCGCATCGGCGGCTGCGGTCCGTACGTCTCGGCGTGGGTGACCAGCAGCGCCGCGCCGGTCGGGGTGCACAGTTCGCCGACGGGGGTGCCGTCGATCTCTCCGGCGTAGGACGGGGCGCCGGCGGCGGCCAGCAACTCCACCACGGCGGGTACGGGCACCGGCAGCCGGCCGTGCGCGGCCCGGACGAACCCGGACCCGACCGCGATCGGCGACACGACCAGCCGGTCCAGGCCGAGATGGGCCAGCCCCGCGCACGCTCCCACCACGTCGGCGATCGCGTCCAGCGCGCCCACCTCGTGGAAGTGGATCGCCTCCGGCGTCGTGTCGTGCACCTTCGCCTCGGCGTGCGCCAGCCGCTCGAACGTCGCGTGCGCGGACTCGCGTACCGGCTCGGCCAGATCGGCGGCATCCAGCAACGTGCGAACGTCGGCCCAGGTCCGGTGGTGGGTGGAGTCGGTGCCCTCGACATGCACCAGCGTCGCGGCCAGGCCGTTGCGGACGACCTTCTCCGGGCGGAGCCGGATCGTCTCCGGCGCCACCGCGTCGACCGCGGCGGTGAGGACGTCGAGGGGAACGCCCGCGCGAGACCAGCGCACCGAGCAGCATGTCGCCGCTGGCGCCGGACGCGCAGTCCAGCCAGCCGATCCGGGTCACCGGGCGGCTCCGTTCGCGGTCTCGCCCTTCAGAGCCTCGCCGTTGGCTGCCTCGCCGTTTGGGGGTCGAGGGAGTACGCCCGGCGTGCGCCCGCCGGGCGACCCGGGCCGCGAACACACCCGCGCCGAAGCCGTTGTCGATGTTGCAGACGACCACGCCGGGCGCGCAGGAGTTGAGCATGCCGAGCAGCGCCGCGAGGCCGCCGAACGACGCGCCGTACCCCACGCTGGTCGGCACCGCCACCAGCGGCACCCCGGTCAGCCCGCCGACGACGGACGGCAGCGCGCCCTCCATCCCGGCGACGACGATGAGGCAGTCGGCGTCGTCGAACTCCTCCTTCGCGGCCAGCAACCGGTGCACTCCCGCGACCCCGACGTCGGTGATGGTGCGCACGCCCGCGCCGTAGGCCTCGACCGTGTGCACGGCCTCGCGGGCCACCCGCGCGTCGGAGGTGCCGGCGGCGAGGACGCACACCAGGCCCACCGGCGTGGGGGGCGGGCCGAGGGTCGCGGTGCCGGCCACCTCGTCCAGCCGGGCGTCGGGGAACGCGGCCCGCACCCGGTCCAGCGCCGTGGCGTCCAGCCGGGTGGCGAGTGCGGCCCGGTCCGGGTGCGCGGTGTGCAGGTGGCGCAGCAGGTCGACCACCTGGTCGGGGGTCTTCCCGGCGCCGTAGACGACCTCCGGGTCGCCGGTACGGGTGAGCCGGTCGGTGTCCAGCCGGGCGTATCCGAGGTCGACGAAGCCGGGGTCGGACTCGGTGAGCGGGGTGGCCTCGGTGGTGTGGTCGGGGCGAGGGGTCCGGCCGGCGGCATCGGGGGCGGGCGAAGTCATGGACCCGACCCTAAGTCCGGGCGTGGCGGACCCTGCCGGGAGGCTGCCGCCCACACCACCCGAATGCCGGCAGACCCTCCCCGCTCACGCCCTGGCCGCGGGTCGCGGCAACCGGAATCTCGCCTGGCCCGAACTCGGCGGAACCTCCCCTGCGCCTCCCCACCGCCTCCCCCGCGGCGAGGTTGACATCCTCGAACACGCGTTCGATGATGCTGGAGTGGTCGGGACTTCACAGGCATCCGCGCTGGACACGAGCCGGGCGCCCAGGCGGTCCGCGGCCGACCGGGCAGCGGTGCTCGCCGAGCTTCGGGCCGAGCTCGCCGCCCGGCCGACGACCGCGGGGGTGGCCGGGCGCGCGGTTCCCACCGTGCCCGCCCTGCCGGCGTTCGCCGGACTGCTGCCCGACGGCGGGCTGCGGCGCGGCGCGAGCTACACGGTGGCGGGGTCCACCACGCTCACTCTGGCCCTGATCGCCGGCGCCTCCAAGGCGGGGTCGTGGTGCGGCCTGGTCGGGTTCTCCCAGCTCGGCGCCGAGGCAGTCACCGGGCTGGGCGTCGACCTGGGCCGGCTCGTCCTCGTGCCCGCTCCCGGGCGGAAGTGGCCGGGCGTGGTGGCGGCACTGGTCGACGTCCTCGACGTGGTGGTCGTCCGCCCGCCCACCTCGGCACCCGACGGCGAGACCCGCCGGCTGGCCGCCCGGGTCCGCGAGCGCGGCGCCGTGCTCGTCGTCCAGGACGCGGACTGGTCGGGCAGCGAGCTGGGCCTGTCGATCGCCTCGAGCACCTGGCACGGTCTCGGCGCCGGCCACGGGCACCTGTCGGCACGCGAGGTCACCATCCAGGCGACCGGACGCGGAACGGCCGGCCGGCGCCGCACCTCCCGGCTGTGGTTGCCCGACCACGCCGGCGCCGTGGCGGTGGCGACCGAGCCCGCCACCGCCACGGCCGACCAGCCCGACGACCAGCCCGGCGACCAGCGCGGCGACCAGCGCGGCGACCAGGTGGGCGAGGTGATCTCCCTTGCCGGTCGCAGGCTGTCGGCATGACGTCCCGGCGACCCGAAAACTCCCGGGCGCCTGGTCGGTGGGCACTGGCATGATCGCGGGTGACTCGACATCGACACCGAGGCACTCACGGGAGAACGCATGACGACGTACGCCATCGCCAATCTGCAGGTCGCGGACTACCACCCGGACATCGCGGACTACATCGAGCGGATCCAGGGGACGCTCGACCCGTTCAACGGCCGTTTCCTGGTGCACGCCGTCCAGCACGAGGTGGTCGAGGGCTCGTGGCAGGGCAGCGTGGTCATAATCGAGTTTCCGAGCCTCGCGGACGCACACGGGTGGTACGACTCCCCGGCCTACCAGGAGATCCTCCACCTGCGCACCGACCACATCGCCGGTGACGTGATCTTCATCGAGGGCGTCTCGGAGGGGTACGACCCGGCGAAGACCGCGGCCGCGATGCGCGCCGCGAACGAGGGCGCGACCACGCAGGAGTAGGGGGCCGCTCCCCTCCGGAATCCCATCCTCGAACCCCGCCGATCCGGTTGACAGTGATCGAACACGTGTTCGATAATAAGCCATGGTTCCGGTCCGGTCGGGCGCTCTGCGCGGTCTCACTCCCCACCCGGGGCAGCTGGGGGTGGTGGGGGGATGAGTGCCGTACGCACCCTTGTGGTGTGGTGCCCCGACTGGCCGGTGACTGCGGCCGGGCGCGACGCCGGGTGTCCACCCGACGCCGCACTGGCCGTGCTCGACCGGGGCCGGGTCCTCGCGTGCTCCCAGGCTGCTCGCCACCAAGGCGTACGCCGGGGCCTGCGGATCCGCGAGGCCCAGTCCCGGTGCCCCGAGCTGACCGTGCTGGAGTACGACCCGGCGGTGGACGCCCGGGCGTTCGAGCCGGTGGTGGCCGCGGTCGAGGCGCTCGCTCCCGGGGTGGAGATCATCCGTCCGGGCATGTGCGCGCTCGCCGCCCGCGGCCCGAGCCGCTACTTCGGCGGTGAGCAGGCGTTCGCCGAGGCGTTGCGCGAGCACCTGCGGGAGGCCGGCTTCCCGAGCGTGATCGGCATCGCCGACGGGCCGTTCGCGGCCGAGCAGGCCGCCCGGCTCGCCGAGCGGGCCGGCGGCCCCGAGCTGGCGTTCCCGCCGGGTGAGTCCGCCCGCTGTCTCGCGTCCCTGCCGATCGACACCCTCGACCGGCCCGACCTGGTCGACCTGTTGCGCCGGCTGGGCATCCGCACGCTCGGCGAGTTCGCCGCGCTGCCGGCCCGGAGCGTGCTCGGGCGGTTCGGCTCCGACGGCGTGGCGGCGCACCGGCTGGCCGGCGGCCGCGACTCCCGCGCCCTCGCCACCCGCAGACCGCCGCCCGAGCTGGCCACCGAGGTGACCTTCGAGCCGCCCGTCGACCGGGTCGACCACGTGGCGTTCGCGATCCGCGGTGCCGCCGACCAGTTGGTCGCCGGCCTGGCCGAACGCGACCTGGTGTGCACCTGCCTGCGGGTGGAGACCGAGAGCGAACGCGACGAACCCGCCGGCCGGCAGTGGCGGCACCCCCGCTGGTTCAGCGCGGCCGACGTGGTCGACCGGGTCCGCTGGCAGCTCCAGGGCACCCGCACCGACTCCGGCGGCCCCGCGCAGGAGCTGACCTCCGGAGTGGTCCGGATCCGGCTGGTGCCCGACGAGGTGGCCGCCACCGGCGCCTATCAGGACGGCCTGTGGGGTGACCAGGCGCCCGACGAACGCATCCACCGGACCTTCACCCGGGTGCAGAGCATGCTCGGCCACGACGCGGTGGTGACGGCCGTCCTGTCCGGAGGCCGGGCCGCCGCCGAACGCGTGACCTGGGTGGCGTGGGGCGACGAGTCCACACCCGCCCGACCCACAGTGCCGCCGTGGACGGGGCACTTACCGCCTCCGGCCCCGTCCACGGTGTTCCCTTCCCCCGAGCCGGTCGACGTGCTCGACCCCGCCGGCCGCGCCGTCGCCGTCGGCGAGCGGGGCGAGATGTCCGGCGACTGCCAGACGCTCGCGCGGCCCGGCGGTTCGGTGACCGCACTGCCCATCGTCGGCTGGGCCGGGCCCTGGCCGGTCGACGAGCGCTGGTGGGATCCCGGCGCCGCTCGCCGCTACGCCCGCTTCCAGGTGGCGTGCGCCGACGGGAGCGCGTTCGTCCTGCTGCACGAGGCGGGGCGGTGGTGGATCGAGGCCAGCTATGACTGAGCTGCTCGACGGGCTGGTCGACGGGCTGGTCAGCAGGTCCGGCGGGCCGATCGGCGGGTGTCCCTGATGGGGTGGAAGAACCCCCGGATGCCCTGGTCGGAGCTGGAACGCAAGCTGTCCGGACGTCGGCCGGGCGGCCCACCTCCGGAGGTGGACGGCGGCGACAGCCCGGCCTGGACCTCCGTCCGCGCCGCCCTACGACCCACCTCCCGACGATCGCCCGAAGCGGCCCGACGGCCCGGTCGTCCCGTACGCCGAACTCCACTGCCACTCCAACTTCAGCTTCCTCGACGGCGCCAGCCACCCGGAGGAGCTGGTCGAGGAGGCCGTCCGGCTCGGCCTGCAGGCGCTCGCGCTCACCGACCACGACGGCCTGTACGGCGTGGTCCGGATGGCCGAGGCCGCGGAGGCGGCCGACTACCGCCTGGGGACGATCTTCGGGGCGGAGCTGTCCTTCGACCTCACCGAGCCGCAGAACGGCGCCGCCGACCCCGAGGGCAGTCACCTCCTCGCCCTCGCCCGCGGCGAGGAGGGCTACCACCGGCTGGCCGGCGCGCTCACCGAGGCACAACTTCGCGGCGGGGAGAAGGGCCGGCCCACCTACGACCTGGACGACCTCGCCGCCCGCGCCGGCGACCACTGGCTGGTCCTCACCGGTTGCCGCAAGGGCACGGTGCGGCAGGCACTCGATCGCGGCGGCACGTCCGAGGCGGGCCGCGAGCTCGACCGACTGGTCGGGCTGTTCGGCCGCGACCAGGTGGCGGTCGAGCTGATCGACCACGGCTACCCCCTCGACTCCGACCGCAACGACGCGTTGACAGAGCTGGCCCGGTCCCGCCGGCTCCCGGTGGTCGCCACCAACAACGTCCACTTCGCCACACCCGAACGCCGGCCGCTGGCCACCGCGCTGGCTGCCGTACGTTCCCGCCGCAGTCTGGACGAGATCGACGGCTGGCTGCCCGCGGCCGGCACCGCCCACCTGCGAAGCGGTGCGGAGATGGCCGCCCGGTTCGCGCGCTACCCCGGCGCCGTCGCCCGCACGGTGGAGTACGCCCAGACACTGGCGTTCCCGCTGCGCCGGGCGAAGCCGCGGCTTCCCCGGCAGGACGTGCCGGCCGGGCACACGCCGATGAGCTGGCTGCGGGAGCTGGTCCGCCAGGGCGCCGAACGCGCCTACGGCACCTACACCGGACGGTTCGCCGAGGAGACGCGGCGCCGGCTGGAGAAGGAGCTGCGGGTCATCGAGGAGAAGGACTTCCCGGGCTACTTCCTGATCGTGCACGACATCGTGGAGTTCGCCCGGAGCAGGCGAATCCTCTGCCAGGGAAGGGGATCCGCGGCCAACTCCGCGGTCTGCTACGTCCTCGGCATCACCTCGGTCGACGCGATCTTCTACGACCTGCCGTTCGAGCGCTTCCTGTCCGCGACCCGGGAGGAGGAGCCCGACATCGACGTCGACTTCGACTCCGACCGGCGCGAGGAGGTCATCCAGTACGTCTACGAGAAGTACGGCCGCCGCAACGCCGCCCAGGTCGCCAACGTCATCACCTACCGGCCCAAGATGGCGATCCGCGACATGGCCAAGGCGCTCGGGCACAGCACCGGACAGCAGGACGCCTGGTCCAAGCAGGTCGACTCGTGGGGCTCCACCGCCACCGTGGACAGCGACATCCCCACACCGGTGGTGTCGATGGCCGAGCAGCTGCTGACCTTCCCACGGCACCTCGGCATCCACTCCGGCGGCATGGTGCTCACCGACCGGCCGGTCGGTGAGGTCTGCCCGATCGAGCACGGCCGGATGGACGGCCGCACGGTGCTGCAGTGGGACAAGGACGACTGCGCGTGGATGGGCCTGGTGAAGTTCGACCTGCTCGGGCTGGGCATGCTCGCCGTCCTGCACTACACGATGGAGGGCGTCCGTAAGCATCTCGGCGAGGACTGGACCCTCGCCACCATTCCCAAGGAGGAGCCGGGCGTCTACGACATGCTCTGCCGGGCCGATTCGGTCGGGGTGTTCCAGGTGGAGAGCCGGGCGCAGATGGCGACGCTGCCCAGGCTGCGGCCGCGCCGCTTCTACGACCTGGTGATCGAGATCGCCCTGATCCGCCCGGGCCCGATCCAGGGCGGCGCCGTCCACCCGTACATCCGGCGCAAGCTCGGCCACGAGCCGCCGACGCCGCCCCATCCCACGCTCGCCCCCGCGCTCGAGCGCACCCTCGGCGTCCCGCTGTTCCAGGAACAGCTGATGCAGATCGCGATGGAGGTCGGCGGGTGCACCGGCGACGACGCCGACCTGCTGCGCCGGGCGATGGGATCAAAGCGCGGGCTGGAGAAGATCTCCTCACTACGGCAGAAGCTGTACGCCGGGATGGCCGCGCGCGGGATCACCGGCGACACCGCCGACATGATCTACGAGAAGATCGAGGCGTTCGCCAACTTCGGGTTCGCCGAAAGCCACTCGATCAGTTTCGCGCTGCTCGTCTACGCGTCCTCGTGGTTCAAGCTGCACTACCCCGCGATGTTCCTGGCCGCGTTGCTGCGCGCGCAGCCGATGGGGTTCTACTCACCGCAGAGCCTGGTGGCCGACGCGCGCCGGCACGGGGTCGAGGTGCGCGGCGCCGACCTGCACCTGTCCGGAGTGCACGCCGACCTGGAGCTTCTCGACCAGAGCTCACCGGCGCAGACACCCGGCGCGGGACCGACCGGAGATCCGGCGTGTGTGGAGACCTTTCACCCTCCGGTCGGGGAGTTCGACCCGGACGCACCCTTCGACGACGCCCGGCACCGGCGCGACGGGAGGCACGCCGTCCGCCTCGGTCTGGCCGGCATCCGCTCGATCGGCACCGATCTCGCCGAACGGATCGTCGCCGAACGCACCGCGCACGGACCGTTCGCCGACCAGGCCGACCTGGTGCGCCGGGTCGGGCTGACCTCGGTGCAGATGGAGGCGATGGCGACGGCGGGCGCGTTCGGGTGCTTCCGGATGTCCCGGCGGGAGGCGCTGTGGGTCGCCGGCAGCGCCGCCCAGGAACGCCCCGACCAGTTGCCGTCCAGTGGCACGTACGCCAAGCAGGTCAGTGATTCCGTGGCCGGGCACACCCGCCGTTCGGCCGGGAAACCCAAGCAGGGCAGGGTTCCCGAGCCCGCTCGCGGCAGCGTCCCCGAACCCGCCGGGCCGGCGCGGGAGGAGCGGGAGGAACGGCACGAGCAGGTTCCGCTGCTGCCCGACCTGGCTCCCGCCGAACGCGTGATGGCCGACCTGTGGGCCACCGGCATCTCCCCCGACGACTACCCCACCCGGCACGTCCGCGACAAGCTCGACGAGCTCGGGGTGATCCCGGCCGCCCGGTTGCGCACCACCGAACACGGCCGCCGGGTGCTCATCGGCGGTGTCGTCATCCACCGCCAGCGGCCGGCGACGGCGGGCGGGGTCACGTTCCTCAACCTCGAGGACGAGACCGGCATGGTCAACGTCATCTGCCCGCAGGCGGTGTGGAACCGCCACCGCCGGGTTGCCCGCGACTCCCCCGCCCTGCTGATCCGCGGCCGGCTCGAACGCGTGGAGGGCGTGACCAACGTGGTGGCGGAGAAGTTCAGCCGGCTGCCGCTCACCATCGCCACCATGTCCCGCGACTTCCGCTGACGTCCCGCGCCCTGACGTCCCCTCGACTTCCACCGAGCGAGCTTCGAAACCCGCACTCGTGAGATCATCGCGGCCGTGCACCAGTCGACCTCGGACCTGACCTTCGACGCGATCCTGTGTGACCTGGACGGCGTACTCCGGATCTGGGACTGCGAGCTGACCGACGCCGAAGCAGCCGGCGGCCTGCCCGCCGGAGCGCTGGCGGCGGCCGCGTTCGCACCCGACCGACTGCTCCCGGCGATCACCGGCCAGGTCGGCGACGAGCAGTGGCGGGCAGGGGTGGTCGACGACCTCGCCGAACGCCACGGGTCACGCGCCCGCGCACAGGCGGCGGTCGACGCCTGGTCGGCGCCGGTCGGCCGGGTCGACCACGAGGTCCTCGACCTGCTCGCCGCGGCGCGTACGCACGTTCCGGTCGTCCTGGTCAGCAACGCGACCACCCGCCTGGAACGCGACCTGGCCGCGCTCGGCCTGGCCACACACCTGGACGCGGTGGTCAACACCTCCCGGATCGGGGTGGTGAAACCCGACCCCCGGGTGTTCAGGTACGCCGCCGCGGTGGTCGGCGTGGACCTCTCCCGATGCCTGTTCGTCGACGACCAGCCCGGCAACGTCGAGGCGGCCCAGGCCCTCGGCATGCTGGGGCTCACCTACACCGGCCCGGACAGCCTGCGCGCGGCCCTCGGCGACGCCGCCTCTCCCGTCGGTCAGGAGGCCGGGTCGGGCCAGTCGAAGGTGGCGGCGCAGGTGCAGGTGCCCGGCTCGACCTCGGTGTAGCCGGCGTCGCGGACCGTCGCGGCAGCCACCTCGCCGTCGACGATCCGCCGCCACCGCTGCGGAGTCGCCGTCACGACCCGCAGCGGGAAGTTCGTGGCCGCCCAGGCGGTGACGGTCTGCTCGTCGAGTTCGAGGAGCGCGAGGTGGGCGGCGTGCCCGACCTGGGCGCAGGCCTTGCCGGTCGACATCCGTACGCCCGGCGCGAGCACGATCGACAGCACCGGCCCACCGGTCCGCTCGACGCCACCGGCCCGCTCGACGTCACCAATCGGCTCAGCCTCGAAGGACCGTCCCACCTCGGCGTCCTCGGCGTCCTCGGCATGCGCCAGGTCCAGCCCTTCGACCTGCAGCTTCGACACCTCGACCGGCGGCTGCGCGACCGGGTGCGGGGTCAGCGCGCGCACCTCCGCGCCGCCGGACCGGGCGGTGACCCCCGCCATCCGGTCCACCTCGGTCCACCGGATCCCGCGCGCCCGGCGTACGACCTTGCGGATCCGGCCGTCCATCCAGCGTTCGAGGTCGGCGTGCCACGGCCCGCCCGGCGCGCTGTCGCCGTCGGCCAGCAGGCGTACGACCGCCAGCGCCGACGCCGCCAGCGCGTCCTCGTGGTTCGGCAGGCTCTTCTTCTCCACCCGCACCACCAACGGCAGCGCCCACGGCTCGTCGTCGTCGCGCTCCGCCTGCCCGATCCACGCGAGGTTGCGCCAGTGCGCACGCCACCAGCGCACTGCCGCCATCGGGTCAGGGGCCTCGTCAACCTCGGCTTGCGCGGGCAGGCCGGACTCCTCCCCGGGAAGGGCGGTGGACTCGCCGGGCCGGACGGGTTCGGTCACCGGGCCAGTATCCGTGCGCATCCCGAGCGCACGAACGGGTGGGTATGTTGGGGCGTCGAAGCCGAGCCGCACCAGGGAAGGCCTCCATGACCGAGCAATTCGATCGGCGACCGAGCAGGCAGCCGGACTTCGCGCCGATGCCCACCGACTGGCAGCGCTGCCTGGCGATCGTCGCGCACCCCGACGACCTGGAGTACGGCGCGGCCGGTGCGATCGCCGGCTGGACGGCGGCCGGCCGCGAGGTGAGCTACCTGCTGGTGACCCGGGGCGAGGCGGGCATCGACAACCTGTCGCCCGCGGAGGCCGTGCGGGTCCGCGAACGCGAGCAGCGCGCCAGCGCCAAGGTTGTCGGCGTCGACACGGTGGAGTTCCTGGACCACGCCGACGGCGTCATCGAGGAGGGCCCGCGCCTGCGCCGCGACCTCGCCCGGGTGATCCGCCGGCACCGCCCCGAACTCCTGCTCACGCTCAACCACCACGAGAGCTGGGGAGTCCCGGGCAGCTGGAACACTCCCGACCACCGCGCGGTCGGCCGGGCCGTGCTGGACGCCGCGGGCGACGCGGGCAACCGGTGGATCTTCCCCGAGCTCGTCGACGAGGGCCACCAGCCCTGGAACGGCGTCCGCTACATCGCGGTGGCCTCCTCGCCGTACGCCTCACACGCCGTCGACGTCACCGGAACCCTCGACCGCGCGGTGGCCTCGCTCGCCGAGCACAGCGCCTACATCCGGGCGCTGGACGACCGGGACCCGGTGGAGTACGCCCGTGACCACCTCACCGGCTACACGCAGGAAGCCGGAGCGCGGTTCGGCGGGCGACCGGCGGTGTCGTTCGAGCTGTTCAGCCGCTGACGTCGCGGACCTCACGGCGTACGGCGGACACGGCGGCGCTCACCCGGGCCGCCCGGGTCGGCCCGGGTCCGGCCTCGGTGACGTACCCCACCAGGTGCCGGAGGCTGGCCTCGCCCACCTGGTCGGCGTCGATGCCCGCGCCGTCGAGAGCGACGGCCAGGTCGGCCGGGACGTCCACCCGGCGCCGGTTCTCCGGTAGCACGAGCGTTCCCTCCCAGGACTCCGGCCAGGGCTCCCCGACGCTCGCAGCCAGCGGGCAGACCAGGGTCACGTCGTCCAGCGTGAGGACCCGCACCCGCATCGCGCGGCACGTCACCCGCGCCGTACCCGCCGGTGTCTGCGGAGGCTCGGACTCGGTGAGCAACAACATGGCCGGCCGGTAGCTGTCGTATCCGCTGAGCCGGCGGTCCAGCACGTACGCCGTCGCGCCCGCGTGGTCGTGCCGGCGCCCGCGCACCTCGACCCGCGTACGCCCGTCCGTCCGCGAAGTGCCGCTCATCGGCACGGTCCGGTCAGCGGCCGGCCCGCGTACGTCGAGTACCACAGCGGCCGGTAGCACCGCCACCGCTCGGGAACCAGCCCACGCGGCGCGGCGGCGCGTTCGATCTCCCGCCGGATGTCGAGGTGGTACGCCAACTCGCCGGCGTGCTCGGCGCGCAGCAGGTCCATCAGGGCCGTGTGCGACTGGTACACCTGCACGGAAGGGAAAACCGTGCAGTGCGGGAGCAACGTGCGCAGGAAGTCGCGCATCAGCGGGTACGGATCAAGGCCCACGACGTAGGTGAACGACGTCTGCAGTCCGGCCGCCCGCGCCCGGGCCAGCAGTCCGGGCATCTCCTCCGGTGTCAAGCTGGCCTTGCTCGCCTTCAGCAGTACGTCCCGGCGCGACGCGCACTCGGCGGTGAGGAACAGTAGAAACGGGCCGAGCTCGGCGGCGATCTCGGCGAACGCCTCCGAGCTGCGCAGGACCGATGTGAGCAGCCCGATCCTCGGGGTGAGTCCGTGTCCGGTGAGCACCCGGCGCACCGTCCGCAGGTGGGTGAGGGCGGCCTGCTCGGTGTGGAAGCAACCGGTCGAGATGGTCACCTCCGCCAGGTCACGCAGAGATCCGCCAGGCGGCAGCTGCGCTGCCAGACCCGCAAGCAGGGCAGCGATCTCGTCCTCCAGCCGCAGCCGGGGATCGACCGCGTCCTCCAGTGTGGTGGGGCAGAACGCGCAACCGGTGCAGCGACTGCGGGCGTTCGGGTTCAGGGTCGCGGCGCGCCAGCGACGGCCGTCCCAGCAGCGCAGGTATCCCGGCACCGCGTCGTCCACGGCCCGGCGTTCGACCCGGGCGAGCGTCCGGCCGTCCACGCACAGCCGGTCCTCGACGAGCTCGAACGGGGAGTCCGGGCGGCCGGCGGGTACGACGACCACGCGGGGCTCCCGCTCACCGGCCACCCGCACCAGCAGCCGGACCCGGGCGCCGGCCGGAGTACGGATGCCGTACAGGTTGACCGCGACCAGGACCAGCTCGGTCCAGGTCACGCCGTGCTCGCGGGTGAGGCCGTTCCACCTCGCCAGCGGCGACGTGTCGACGAGTGCCGTCATGGCAGACCCACTTCCACCGACGCGCCGACACCGAACGCTGGTGGCGATTCGTGCGACAATTTCCCGCGCCCGTCCGCTTCCCGCGCAGTCCGCGCGGGCCTTGCTCGAGCGCGGCCGGCCGGTGCGGGCGTACGTCCGCGACCCGGCCAAGCCCGCCACCCGGGCCCTCGCCGACCTGGCCGCGCAGACCGGCGTCGCGCACCTGGTCCACACGCGGTGGCGGGCAGAGCCGATCGAGTCGCGGACGTACGAGTGGTTCGCCGAGGCGGGCTACCAGGCCGACATCGCGGCCCTTCGGGCGCGGCACCCGGGGATGCTGACGTTCACCGAGTTCCTGGCCCGTCACCTCCCCCGGTAGGCAGCCGCTCGGGCCGCATCCGCACGTGGGCACCGGCCGGCGGCCGGTCGCGGTGGGACACGCACCAGCGAACCAGCCACACCAGGATCGCGATCTGCACCAGCGGAGTCACCGTGTCGCGGATCCGGTCGGTCACGAAGCCCACCCCGGCCGGCAGGTCGACCACCCGGCCCGGCACGTACGCCGCGGCCATCATGGAAGTGCGGGCGAGCACGATCGAGTCCAGCCGGCCGGCGACCAGCCCGGCCAGCGGCGCCCAGGCGAGCAGGTCGTACCACGGCAGGCTGTACTGCGTGGTGAACACCCACGCCAGGCAGAGCACGGCGGCGACCCGGACGGCCTCCGGCCTCGGATCGGACGCCTCGGCCGGATCCGGGTCTGCTGCCGCCATCGGATCCGAGGTCGGCCGGCGCACTGCCGGCGGCACCGCCCGCCACAGCAACGCGGCGAGCAGGACGGTCGTCACCGCGGACGCGACGGCGATGACCGCACGGGCCGCGGGCATCGGCAGCACGAACAGATACAGCGGCCCGAACAGCAACCGCCACGGCGTACCCGACGACACGAAGCTCGGCGCCGCCAGCACCCGGTCGAAGACGTGTGGGCCGGCGAAGGCGTAGGTGCCGGCGAGCGTGAGCAGCGACCCGGCGCACAGGGCCGCGGCCGCCCGCGGCGACCGGCGCAGCGCCCACAGCAGCGCCAGCCCGTACAGCCCGACGGTGAGCTTCACCGCGCCGCCGAGGCCGACCAGCAGCCCCGCCGCGAACGGCGACCGGCGGACCACCACCAGCGCGGCCACCGCGAACACCACCGCCTGCGCGTCGTTGTGCGCACCCGCGATCACCAGCCAGGCCAGCACGGGGTTGGCGAGGACACACAGGACCGCCCGGGCTCGTGCCCGCGGCGACCGCCCGGCCAGGCGTACCGCCAGCAGCCCCGCGGCGAGGAACGCCAGCGAGTTGGTGACCTGCAGGCCGAGCACCGTGGCGTGCGTGGACCCGCCGCCCACCCAGGCCGCTGCCTGTTGCAGCCAGGTGCCCACCGGGCCGTAGACGGAGGTCGCGGTCTGCCACGGCCGTTCGGCCGCCGCGACCACCGGGTCGGGTCCGCGCAGCAGGTACTCGGTGGGGGCGGTGAGGTACGGATCCCCGCCGCGGGCCGCGATCCGGCCGTACGCGGCGTACATCAGGACGTCGCCGGACGCCATCGGCGGCACCATCGTGAGCGCCGTCACCCCGGCGATCCCGAGCGCCATCAGCCGCCGCGGGTTCGGCGTCCACCCGGCGGACAGGGCACGCAGACCGGCGTACAGGCCGAGGGCGCCCACCACCAGCCCGGTCAGCGCAAGCGTGACCACCAGCCAGGGCGGGGGATGCGCGTCCCACCAGTACGGCGGCCGCCACGCCGCCCGCTGGGGCAGGGTGAGCGCGACGACGGACGGGCCGAGGAGCCCGGTGGCGGTGAACAGCGCCAGGCTCGCGCCCAGGCACAGCGTCGCGAGCCGGCCCTCCCGCCCGGGGCGGCCGACTCGGGCGGCTCGGTCGGCCGAGGCGGCGCTGTCAGTCCGTACGTCGGTCACGACGTGAGCGGTCGGCGCCGGTGTCCGGACCGTCGTCGGCGTCGGCCTCCGGACCGCGCGGGGCCGACGTCGACCCGAACGCCGGAAGCGTGGGCAGGGACGGAAGGGGTACGACGCCGCGCCGGGCCAGTGCCTCGGCGACGTGCAGCCACTGCCGGCCACGGTGCAGCTGTCCACGCAGGTCGGCGCCGGTCACCCGGTGCTGGAAGTCGACCGGCACCTCCGCGACCCGGAAACCCCTGCGCAGCAGGTCGATCGTCATCCCCACCTCGACCCCGAACCCGCGGGCGAGCGGGCCGGCGGCATCCAGCGCGGGCCGGCTCAGACAACGCTGCCCGCACAGCGGCTGGATGGCCTGCCAGCCGGTCGCCCGGTCGATGCCGGCACGGGCGAGCCGGACGACGAACCCGTGTCCACCACCCGCGCCACCGGTCTGCGCCGACATCACCGCGATGGTGACGTCGGCAGTGCCGTCCAGCACAGGGCGGACCAACGGCTCCGCCCGGGCCGCACTCTCGGCCAGATCGGCGTCCAGGAACAGCAGGTGCCGCGCATCCGTGGGGTGCTCCCGCGCCTCGATCGCCGACACCGCCTGCGCGCCGGTTGCCAGCGCGGCCGCCTTGCCGCGTGGACGGTGGTGGCCGACGACCACAGCGCCGGCCTCCTGTGCGTACGCCGCGGTGGCGTCCCGGGAGCCGTCGTCGACCACGACCACCAGGTCGACGGCGGGCACCTTCCCGGCGGCGCGTACGGTCGCGGCCACCCGTGCCGCCTCGTCGCGCGCGGGAATGACGACCGCGACCCGGGTCGCTCGCACGGACGTGGGAACAGGCACGACACGAGCTTAGGACGTGCCGCTCGGGTCAGCGCGGGTTCGTGAGCCCGCGCGTCCGCCTGCCCGTGGAATCAGATCGGAGTCGTGGACCAGGCCGGGTCGGTCGTCAGTGCCGGCCGGGCGCCAGGGCCGACTCGTGGGTCAGGTCGAGTACGGCGTACACGGTGGTGGTGCGGTCGCCTCGCCGTACGCCCCACCGTGCGGAGAGGTCGTCGACGATCGCCAGCCCGCGGCCGCCCAGCGCGGACGCCGGCAACTCCAGTGGGCGTGGCTCGGTCGGCCCGCCGCCATCGGTGACGCTGACCTCGAGCTGCTGGCGCGGACGACGCCTCCACGTCACTCGCAACGCGCCGGTGGGAAGGGGGCGCGCGTGCCGGAGGGCGTTGCCGACGAGCTCACTGAGCACGAGGACCGCGTCGTGCACCGCGTCGGATGCGATGCCGGCAGCACGAAGGTCAGCGGACAGCCGCCGCCGTGCCGTCCGGGCGCTGGCGACCTCGAACGGCAGCACCAAGGCAGTGGAGGTCGTCGAACTGTCGACGGATACCACAGTCACGCCTTCTCCTTAGACCTCCGCTCGCCACACCTTTGTGCCGTGCCTTCCCGCGTAGGCATGACGCTTTGCTTCCCCCAGCCACCGGGGCGGAAACCCTCGCGGGCCCGGGTAACGAGTTGTCCGGGTCGGCGCACTCCGGGTCACAGGCGGTGGTTTCCGGATGTGGCCAGCAAAGACGTCCGCTCGGGAGCCACCGCGCAGGACCGCCGGCAGACCACGAGCCGGACCTCGTCGTACCCCTGTGTGGACGGCGGAGGATGGCCGTGGGCAGCTGTGGACGGCTGCACCGAAGCACCTGGCGATGCCCGGTAACCTCGCCCACTGTGACGTGGGTGAACAACCGGGCCGTGCGAGCAGCGGGAATCCTACCCGTGCTGGCCCTCGCCCTCGCCACCTTGGTTCCGGCGACGCTCGCGCCGGCGGTGGCGGTCGCCGCGCCCACCCCTACGCCCACTCCCACGGCGACCCGAACTCCGCCGACGTCTCCCGCTCCGACGGCCACGTCGAAGACCGGCGAGGACACCGGAGGCACCGGGGATGCGGCGGGGACGCCGGGGACGCCGGGGACGCCGACGAGGCGGGAAACCCACCGGTCAACCCCAGTCGCTACCTGAACCACACCTGCCGCAACCAGTACGCCGGCCCGGCGAGCACTCCCGGTGAATCCTGGGCGCAGAACCGTCTCCAGCTGGACCGGCTGAACTCCTTCGCCACCGGGCGGGGCGTCACCGTCGCCGTGGTCGACACCGGCGTCGACTTCCGCAACCGCCAGCTCATGACCGCGCGCGCACCTCACGCGGCCAGCTTCGTCCAGGACGAGGACACCCCGATCCCGCCGTGGCGTGACTGCGCACCCGGCGGGCACGGCACCCTCGTCGCGGGCATCATCGCCGCTCGGCAGACGGCGGGGTCCAGCCTGCGTGGCGTGGCGCCGGCCGCCGGCATCCTGACCGTACGGGTCGCGCCCGGGCCCGAGCAGGGCTCGGCCGCCGCGCTCGCCGCCGGCATCCGCTACGCCGCCGACAACGGCGCCGACGTCATCAACGTGTCCGTCGTCACAGGCAACGAGTACGACCCGCTCGGGGAGGCGGTCCGCTATGCCCTGGACAAGGGTGTGGTGGTGGTCACCGCCGCCGGGAACACCGGGGGCAACCAGGGCAACGCCGAGCAGTGGCCGGCGGAGTTCGCGGCGGAGAAGGGGTACGAAGGCCTGATCGTGGTCGGCGCGGTCGACGAGCAGGGCAAGGTCGCCGACTTCAGCACCACGTCGGTTCCGGTGTCCGTCGTCGCGCCGGGCACCAACCTCACCAGCACCGCCCCGGTGGCGAACTACCAGCGAGGCCAGCAGGGAACGAGCTTCGCGACGCCGTTCGTCGCAGGCCTCGCCGCCCTGCTGGTGGAGAAGTACCACCACCGGTTGACGCCGGTGGAGGTCAAGCAGCTGATCGAGGACACCGCGGACCATCCGGGCCTGGACCTTCCGGACCGAAGCTACGGCTACGGGACGGTCAATCCGTACGAGGCGCTGACCCAGCTGCTCCCCGAGGCGGGCGCCACCCGGCGCCCGGAGACTGCTCCGGCGATCGCCCCGCTTCCCACGCCCGCCGCTGCCGACTCGACACCGCGTACGGTCGCGCTCGGCGTCGGCGCGGCCTCGGCCGCCCTCACCCTCCTGGTGCTGGGCGGGGTCGCGGTGGTCCGGCGCGGCCGGGCCCGCGACTGGCGCCCTGGCATGAACGCGGACCCGAACGCCGGCCGTTAGCCCCGGCGGGATGCGGGGAGTCGCGGGCGCGTCAAGCCATGGGCTGGTCGGCGGAACCCTTGACGTACGCGGTCTGGATCAGCCGGGTGCCGAGGCGGCGGCTCACCAGCGTGCCGCGTCCCGGTGGCAGTGGCGCACCTCGTACGCCGCCCCACAGCTGGCCCTCTTCCCGGGTGCCGGACATGATCAGGCCCGGGTTGCCCATGTCCCGGATGCGCTGGACGATCGGGTCGTACATCGCCCGCCCGGCGCCGCCGAACCCACGGGCGAGGATCACGTGCAGGCCGATGTCACGGGCCTGGCTCACCAGGTCGGTGATCGGCGCCAGCGGGTTGCCCGAGGAGGTGGCGACCAGCTCGTAGTCGTCCACGATGAGGTAGAGGTCGGAGCCCTTCCACCAGGACCGGTTGCGCAGTTGCTCGGGCGTGACGTCCGGACCCGGCATCCGTTTGCGCAGTGCCGCGCCGACATCCTTGAGCAGTGATGTCGCGGCGTCGGAGGACGCGGCGAACCCGATCAGGTGGTCACCGCTCACCGCGTCCAGGAGCGAACGCCGGTAGTCGACGATGATCAGCCGGGCCTCGTTGGGCGGGTGCCGGTCGACGATCCCGCGGGCGATGACCTCCAGCAGGTTGGACTTGCCGCACTCGTTGGAACCGAACACCACCAGGTGCGGCTCCTCGTCGAGGTTGAGGTGGACCGGCGCCAGCTCGTCCTCGTCGATGCCGATGGGAACACCCGGCCGCGGGTCCTCGCCCACCTGCGGCAGGCTCTGCAACGCGAGTTCCTCCGGCAGCAGCCGCACCGGGGGAGCCGCCGGGCCCGTCCAGGCGTCGGCGACCGCGGTCACCATCGCGTGCACACCCTCGGCGACGTCCTCGGCATCCTCCACCCCGTCGATGCGCGGCAGCGCGCCGAGGAAGTGCAGCTGCTCCGGCGAGAGCCCGCGCCCGGGCCGGTTGGCGGGCACGTTCGCGGCCGCCCTGCGGTCGATCTCGGAGTCGTACGGGTCGCCGACCTTCAGCTCCAGCCTGGTCTGGATGAGGTCCTTGATCGCCATCCGGAACTCCGACCACTTGTTCGCCGTGGCCACCACGTGGATGCCGAACCCGAGCCCACGGGCGGCCAGCGTGGTGACGGCGGACTCGACGGCCTCGTGGTCGGCCCGGACCGAGCCCCACCCGTCGACGACGAGGAACACGTCGGAGGCGAACCGGTCGGGCTGGATCCGGCCGGACCGGCGCATCCGGCGGTAGGTGGCGATGGAGTCGACGCCGGCGTCGGTGAAGGCGCGTTCGCGCTGCTCCAGCAGGGTGGTCAGCTCACCGACGGTGCGCCGGATGGCGTCCGCGTCGAGCCGGGTGGCCACCCCGCCCACGTGCGGCAGTCCGAGCAGGGCCGAGAGCGTGCCGCCGCCGAAGTCCAGGCAGTAGAACTGCACCTCGTCGGGCCGGTGGGTGAGGGAGTACGACGCGATCAGGCTGCGCAGCAGGGTGCTCTTGCCGGACTGCGGGCCGCCGACGATGCCGACGTGGCCACCGGCTCCGGCCAGGTCGAGCCACATCGGGTCGCGGCGCTGGTAGTAGGGCTTGTCGACCAGGGCGACCGGGGCGCGGAGCCGCCCGCGACCTTCCCAGTCGACGCTCAGGCCGTTGTCGGGGCTGGGCACGAGCGGTCCGGGCAGTAGCGCGTCGAGGGTCGGAGGAGCGTCCAGCGGGGGCAGCCACACCTGGTGTGCCGCCCGGCCCATGGTCTTCAGCTGGTCGACCACCAGGTCGATCAGCACGCGCGGCTCCGGCCGGTCCTGCTGGGCGTACGCCGGCACCTCCTCCGGCTCCGGCTCCACCGGCACCTGCACGATCTCGGGCTCGACGTAGTCGGTGGTGTAGGCGGTGATCCGCGGCATCCAGCGCCGCTCGCCCGGCTTGGGGGCGGCTTGCGTCCCGGCCCGGCGGCCAGCGCCGACGGCTCGTAGGTGCCGCCGACGTAGGCGGCCTTGAACCGGACCAGGCCTTCGGTGCCGACCTTGAGGTAACCGCCGCCGGGCTCGCGGGGCAGCTCGTAGGCGTCGGGGACGCCGAGCACGACCCGGCTCTCACCGGCGGAGAAGGTGCGCAGGCCGACGCGGTAGGACAGGTGCGTGTCCAGCCCGCGCAGCTTGCCCTCCTCCAGCCGCTGGGAGGCCAGCAGCAGGTGCACGCCGAGGCTTCGGCCCAGCCGGCCGATCATCACGAACAGCTCGATGAACTCCGGCTTCGCCGACAGCAGCTCGCTGAACTCGTCGACCACGATCCACAGCGAGGGCATCGGGTCCAGCGGCTTGCCCTTGGCGCGGTCGTCCTCGTAGTCGCGCAGCGAGCCGTAGTTGCCGGCCTGCCGGAGCAGCTCCTGGCGGCGGTTCAGCTCACCGGCCAGGGCGTCCTGCATCCGGTCGACCAGGATCAGCTCGTCCTCGAGGTTGGTGATGACCGCGGAGACGTGCGGCAGGCTGTCCAGGCCGAGGAACGTCGCGCCGCCCTTGAAGTCGACGAGGACGAGGTTGAGCGCGTCGGGGGAGTGCGTGACGGCCAGGCCGAGCACGAACGTGCGCAGCACCTCGCTCTTGCCCGAACCGGTGGCGCCGATGACCAGGCCGTGCGGCCCCATCCCGCCCTGCGCGGACTCCTTGATGTCCAGCTCGACCGGCCGGCCGTCGGGGGTGAGCCCGAACGGGATGCGCAGCCGGTCGTGGCGCGGACGCGGCTGCCAGATGACGTCGGGGTCGAGGTGGTTGGCGTCGGGGATGCCGAGCAGGCTCATCAGCTCCAGCTCGTACTGCGGCTTCTCCTCTTCCTCCTCCACCTGCTCCTCGACCACCCCGGTCGGCCCGACCAGCGCCGACCGCAGCGGCGCGAGCTGGCGGGCGAACGACTCGGCCTGGGCCACGGTCAGCTCGTCGGGCCGGCCGAGCAGGCTCTCCTTGCCGGCGGAGTCCGGGTCGTCGTCGGCGCCCGCGGCGACGTGGAACACCTCCTCGGGCGTGACCCGCAGCCGCATCGCACCGTCACCGAACCGGCGGACGGCGTTGCCGCTGAGGTCGATCACCGTCACGCCCTGCGCCGGCGTGCTGAGGAACCGCGAGTCGGTGCTCGCATGTCCGCCGTCGACCAGCACGACGACGTGCGGCTGGTCGGTGAGCGGCTTGCCGTTGGCGGAGAAGAACGGGCGGTTGGCGAGCTCGGGCTCCAGCAGGCGCTCGAGCTCCGCCAGCGACGCGGTGACCAGCCGCACCTGGCCGGCCCCGTCGGTGGCGGTGGGATGCAACGCGTGCGGCAGCCACTTCAGCCAGTCCCAGTCGGCCCGCCGGTCCGGGGCCAGGCAGGACCCGACCACGAACTCGTGCGGCGCGTGGAAGGCGGCGAGGTGCGCGACCATCGCCCGGGCCAGGCCGCGGACCGCCTGCGGGTCGCCGTCCATGCGTACGTGCGCGAAACCGCGCAGGGACACAGCGACCGGCACGTCGGGGACGGTGCGGTAGGTGGCGATGAACCGGCGCAGGGCACCCGCGGCGACCGGCTCGAGGTCCTCCACCGGCTTGGTCTCCGGCGCGATCAGCTGCAGGACGAACCGCTGGACTCCCTTGGCGACGCGTACGTGCCCGAAGTCGCGGTCGGCCGGCCGCCGCTCCCACAGCCGACGGCTCAGCGGCAGCACCCACAGGCTGTCCGGCTCGGGGTACCGCCACTCCAGCGCCTCGCGCTGCCGGTTGGCGGCGGTGCGGACCCGGCGGCGGAGCTGGCCGAGGTAGCGAAGATAGTCGCGCCGGCTGCCGTCGACCTGGTGCTTGCGCTCGCCGTTCTTGCCGCCGCTGCCGAGCTGGCTGATGTACATCCCCACCATGGACACGGCCATCGTGCCGCTCATCAGCAGCCGCATGGAGTTGTTGCCGGTCGAGCCGCTGGACAGCATGAACGCCATCACCGCACCGCCGCCGAGCATGGGCAGGATGCCGAACATCTTCTGCATCGCCCCGCCGGGAGTGGCCTCGGGCAGCTCCGGCGGCGCCTCGAACAGCACCTCGCCCTTGGGCATCGCCGGTGGCTGGCGGCGACCGGGGCGGCGGTAGAGCACCGTGCTCACTGCGGCCCCCTCTCAGCCATGTGGTGCGGTGTGGTGTGGGATCGGACAAGTGTCGGACAATGGCAGACAATACGACCCGGCACGGACAGGCCCCGAGGCGTCTGCGTTCCAGCTCTATCCGCCGCCCGTGCACCCGGTCCGCCGGTTCCAGGCTGCCCCAGCGCGATGAGGAGATCAACAGTGGACGCGAACAGCGGCGTGGAGCTCTGCCGCGTCACCGTCGTCGCCCCACGCACCCGGATGGACCTCGCCCTGCCGACGGACACCCCGCTGGCCGACCTGTTGCCGACGCTGCTGCGGTACGCCGGGGAGAACCCCGACGACCCCGCGTTCCTGCGCGGCGGGTGGGTGCTGCAGCGGCTCGGGGAGTCCTCGTTCGACCCGTCGCTGCACCTGTCCGGTCTGGGCGTACGCGACGGCGACGTGCTCCACCTGCGCCACCGCGAGGGAGCCATCCCGGAGTTCGCGTTCGACGACGTGGCCGACGCGGTGGCGGTCGCCACCCGGGAGCGGCGGGCAGCCTGGCAGCCGTCCGACGCCCGGACGACCGCGCTGGCGGTGGCCGGCACGTTCTTCGCCCTGGGCGCGCTCGTGGCACTGACCACCGGCCCCTCCTGGGTGGTCCAGTCGGTGGTGGCGCTGGTCGCCGCGGTCGGCCTGGTCGGCGGGGGTGCGGCGATGTCGCGCGCCTACGGCCAGCCGTACGCCGGGGTGCTGCTGGCCGCCGCAGGCGTCGGCTACGCGGGTGTTGGCGGGCTGCTGTTGCTCGGCGGTGACCACCGGCTCGGCGACTTCGGCGCCCCGCAGGCACTGGTCGGTTGCGCGCTGGTGCTCGTGCTGGCCACGGTCTCGGCGTTCGCGGTGGCCGCCGGGTGGGACGGCTTCCTCGGCGTCGCGGCCACCGCGCTGGTCGGGGCGCTCGCCGCGACCGCGGTGCTGGTGCTGTCCGCCTCGGCCGGGGTGGTCGCCGCCGCCACGGTGGCGCTCGCCCTCGGGGTGATGCCGTTCCTGCCGACACTGTGCGCCCGCCTCGCCCAGCTTCCGCTGCCGCAGCTGCCGACCAGTTCGGAGGACCTGCGCCGGCAGTCCGGCGTACTGCCCGGGCCGACCGTCCTGCAGCAGGCCGTCGTCGCCGACCGGCTGGTGGCCGCGCTGATCGCCGCCACCACCACTGTGTGCGCCGTGGGCGCGGTCTACCTCACCCGGCAGCCGGGCTGGTTCGGTCCGGCGCTGGTCGGCGTCACCGGGCTGGCGCTGTTCCTGCGCTCACGGCACTTCCGCGGCCGTACGCACCGGCGGTGGCTGGTGTGTGGCGGGGTGGCCTGCGCCGCGCTGCTGGTCTGGCGGCTGGCGACCGGGGGTTCGGGGGCCACCACGGTGCTCGCGGTAGGCGTCCCGTGCCTGCTCCTCGCGGCCGCGCTGGGCGCCTGGGCGGTCAACGCGCCGGGCCGGCGGCTGTCGCCGTACTGGGCTCGCTACACCGACCTGTTCGAGGTGCTCGTCCTGCTCGCCGTGGTGCCGCTGGCGTTCGGCGCGATGGGTGTGTACGACGCGATCATCGCCCTGCTGTCCTGACCTTTCGAGGGCCCGGGCCGGCCACCCGCTCAGTGGCCGCCGAACAGCCGCTGTTCCATGCCGCTCAGCCCGAGCTGGCCGAACGCCAGCTGGCCGGCGGCCGCCACCGCGACCACGTTCGGTGGCATCTGGGTGAGCCAGCCGGCGCGGTCCCTGGCCAGGCCGAACCCGCGCCGGGCGACGTCGGCGGCTGCCGGCTCCACCCGCTGCGCGATCAGCAGGTCGGAGGACCGCAGCCGCTGCTCGTCGGTGGGTTCGAGGTCGGTCTGCACCGACATGAACGTCTGCCAGTCACCCTGCTCCCAGCGCGGCAGCGCCTGGTGGTCGCGGGTGGCGTCGATGACCAGCGACGGCCGGGCGAGGCTGCCGGTGGCGCTCACCCGGGCACCCGTCGGCAGCACCGTCAGCCAGGCCGGGCCGCGCGGGACGGCCGACACCAGCCGGCCCCAGGCGGCCACCGCGTCGGTCACCACGGTGACGTGGGCGCCGACCGCGATCGCGCGGTAGGCGACGAGCTGGGCCAGCCGGGCGCGGGACACCACACAGATGCGCACCGGGTCGCTGCGGAACAGCCGTACGACCAGCGCACCGGCCTGCCCCGAACCCAGCACCAGTCCGGCCGGCGGCAGGGTGAGCGAGGTGTCGTCCAGGTCCTCCAGCCGGGTCTCGTGCGCCTGCACCTGAGGCAGGTGGGCCGAGGTGGTTCGGCGGCTCACCGGGCGCCACCTCCCATCGGAATCGTGGCGATCAGGCCGGGCAGTTGCTCCCCGTCCAGCCGGACCACCCCGATCCGGGCCCGGCTGCCGGCCTTGGTGAGCTGCCGGAACGCGGTCCGGGCGAGCTTGGCGTCGTCGGCGACGACGCGGACGAACGTGGTCGTGCGTACGGTCCGGTCCGGCGCCCAGGTGAGCGCGAGCGACGCCACGGCGGACCGCACCGGCAGCCCGGCCATTGCCGCCAGCAACCGTGACAGCGACGGGACTCCCGCCCGGGGCCAGCTCCGCAGCCAGCCGCTGACGTGGGCGACCCCGTCGCAGCTCCAGCCGCGCCAGGACTCGGTGGTACGGCGTTCGCGCCGGCCGCCGGGCACCTGCTGGGGGTCGATGCCGAGGGTGAGGTCGAGGACCTCGCGCAGCTCCGCCTCGTCCAGCGGGCGGCAGGGCAACCCGGACGAGGACAGCACCTTGGTGGCCCAGCCGACGGTCGTCCGCAGGGCCCGGCTCACCGCGTCGACGTCCGTGCCGTCCAGGGTCACCGACGTACCGTCCCGGCCCGGCTCCAGCCGCAGGGCGATCCACCAGGACGTCGCCGCCGGGGTGGAGCCACCGCTGATCTCGGCGTACGACGCTCCGAGCTGGGCGGCGTAGGCACCCAACGTCGGCGCGGGCGCGGGCAGTGTGCGCACGAGCAGCTGCGCGGAGGCGAGCCGGACCCCCTCGGCGTCGCCGACACCGGCCAGCGCACCCAGCGGGACGCGGACGGGGTTGGCGGAGGCGATCAGGTCGTCACCGCGCGGGCCGAGGACGACGACATAGCCGGTGCCGTCGTGGGCGACTCCGGCCGGGCGTTCGCCGCGCCGGCCGGCGACCGCCGACAGCTCGAACGCCGGCAGCCACTCCCGCAGCGGCGCGAGTCCTGGCTCGTGCGGCGGTGCCGGTGCGGCCTGCGCGTTGCGCCGGCGAAAACGCGTCCAGACGCCCAGCCAACGCCACAGCGGCCGGCCGTTCCACCACACCGCGGTGCCGAGCGCGACCGCGAGAAACGCTACGCCGCCGAGCACCAGCAGCACACCACCGACGGCCACGCCGGCGGCGAGCAGCCCCACCGCGACCTGCCACGCGACGAGTGTGGCGAGCGGAAGAGCACCCAGGTGGCGCCCGGGGTAGGAGCGGCGCAGCCGGGCCGGTCGCCGCGTACTTCCGGAGGTGTCGGCTCGCCGGTCATCGTGGCGGGCTTCCCGGTCGCGCCTGCGGCCGTTCGCCGGAGCCGGTCCGGTGCGGGCACTCGGTTGCGGGGCGCGGACGGCGGACACCGGACCCCTCCTCCCGTGGACGTCAGGCACACCCGGTCGGATGTCACCTGCGCGGGCTGCGCCGCGGTGGTCGCGGCTTGCCGGAATATCGTAGTGTCGCCGACTCGGGAACCGCCGGGAGCGGCGAGGCCGTTCCGGCGACCATCACGTCCCCGGAACGCCCCACGAGTGCCCCAGAAGTATCCCGGCAGTGACCGCGCAGCGCCCTCCGCGAGGAACACCACCACGATGCAGACCCGACGCGACCAACTCCAGGCGTACCGCTATCTCGTACGCCGGGTGCTCGCGGCCATGCTCGGCAACGACCCCGAGGCGATCGAGCATCCGATGCGCCGGGTCACCACGTCGACGTTCGCGGGCATCATGGTGGGCGCGCTGGCGTGCGCGGGAGTGGCGTTGTACGCCTGGCTGGGCAACAGCTCGTCCACCCGCTGGAAGAACGACGCGTCCTCCTCGGTGATCGTGGAGAAGGAGACCGGCGCGCTCTACCTCTACCTGCCGCGGTCGTCCCTCGGCTCCGGCGGGTTCGACGCGCAGCAGCCCGGCCCGACGCCGCAGACTCCAGGCCGGCCGGCGCCGTCCGGGCAGGCCGGCAGTGACGCGAACATGATCCTGGTGCCGGTACGCAACACCACGTCCGCGCTGCTGATCCGGGGCAGCGAGATGAAGAAGGTGTCGGTGAGCCGGGAGTCGCTCGCCGGGATCCCACGCGGGCCGGAGATCGGGATCGCGCAAGCGCCCACGTCGGTGCCGCTGGCCGACAGCATCCGGTCCGCTCCGTGGGCGATGTGCGCGACGTCGGCCGCCGGGAACGGCAGCGGCACGGCAGGGACGCCGAGGGTCACGGTGCTGATCGGTACGCCGGAGAAGTCGGTCGGCGGCAACCGGGTCGGTGACGCTGCCCTGCTGGTCCGAGGCCCGGACGGCGGCTACCACCTGGTCTGGCACGGGCGCCGGCTCGCCGTCGGCGAACGCCCGCTGGCGAGCCTGGGCTACTCCACCTCGGCCGCCGTACGCGTGAGCTCCGCGTGGCTGCGGGCACTGCCGGCCGGGCAGGATCTCGCCGGGCCCGTCGTACCCCGCCGGGGTGAGCCCGGCCCATCGGCCGGCGTCGGGTCCACCACGATCGGCCAGGTCTTCCACACCCCGGACCCCGACCGCTACTACGTGATGACCGCCGACGGTTTCGCCCGGCTCAGTGAGGTACAGGCGAAGATCCTGCTCGGCACCGGCGCGGCCAGTGCGGGCGGCGGCCAGGCACAGAGCACGTTCACCGAGGTCGCGTTCAGCATCGTGCTCGCCAACACTTCACCCAGCCGTGACGACCTGCAGGTGAAGGACCTTCCGCCGACCCCGCCACGTCTGGTGAGCCCGGCGAGCCCGGACGCGCCGCTGTGCCTGTGGTACGCCAACAACCCGTCCGGTGACCGCGCCCGGATGCACCTCACCACCGGTGGAAGTTTCCCGCAGGGCGCCGCCGCGGCCGGATCCTCTGCGTCAGGGTCGGACCCGTCCGCGCCGCGGGTGCTGGTGCCGCCCGGCGGTGGTGCGCTGGCCGCACTGCTCCCCGCACCGGGCGTACGGCCGTCCGGCTACTACCTCGTCACCGAGTCGGGGGTGAAGTTCCCGGTGCCCGACACCGACACCCTGGCCCGGCTCGGTTACGCCGACGCGCACCCACTGCCGGTGCCGCCGACCTTGCTGAACCTCATCCCGACCGGGCCCGCGCTGTCGCAGCAGGCCGCCTACCGCTCCGAAAGCTTCACCGGCAAGTAACGCGGGCCCGACGGGGTGAACACTTCGCCGGAGTCGTCGACAGGCTGCCGGACGGAGGAGTTATCCACAGCTGAAGATCTCCCGCTCCCGGCCAAACCTCGATCCGCGTTAGCGTGTTCTCGCGTCGGGTGCCAACCCAGCCGACGAACTCCCGGCACCGCGGTTGACACGGGGACCTCGGTCGAGCGGACTCGACGGACAGCACACGACATCGCGAATCGGCGCCACGAGGTGCCGGTCGACACCACTGCCCGGCCTGACCGGGCTGACGGAGGAGGTAGGTGTGGGAGGAGCAGCGTCGCAAGACAGAGCTGCGATGGCCGAGGCCGCCCAGCGTGTGGGCGACTCGTTCGACGTGATTGTCGGCATCAAGGGCAAGCTGCAGGACTACAGCAGGGAAGCGGCCGGCCAGTGGGAAGGCAACGCCGCCACCACCTTCACCCGGGTGATGGGCACCTACGACGAGAAGTTCCTGACCGTCTGCGACGCCCTGAACGACCTGCGGGAGAAGATGGGCGCCGCGCGCATGAGCTACGAGGCGACGGAGCAGCAGCAGGAGGAAGGCGTCAACAAGATCGACCAACTCCTCAACGGTCTGACCTGATCGCTGAGATCGCGGCCTGACCTGATGCATGTCCGACGAAGTTCAGCACGCCCTACCTGCACGGAAGGTTCACGTTCATGAGTGATTTGACCAGGTGGAACAGCCAGGCGCTGCTCGACCTCCAGGCCAACCTGCGGCTCGCCTACCGCGGTGTCGAGGACGAGACCAACGACCTGGAGAAGAGTCTCGAAGCCAAGCTCCAGGAGTGGGACGGCGAAGCCAAGAACGCCTACTGGGAGGCCAAGGCCCAGTGGGAGAAGGCGATCCGGGAGCTCAACGGCGTCCTCGACCAGCTGCACGTGGCCGTCCAGAACGTCCACGACAACTACACCTCGACCGAGCGCAGCAACACCACGATCTTTCAGTAGGCCGCTCGTGTCGCCCGCCGTACGGCAACGGTGATGGTCCCGGTTCACCGCACCAGGTGGCCGGGACCTTCGCTGTCCGGGCCGGCCTGACTGCGCTCGGCCGCCGAACCCACCTCGCCGCCGGCGCCGACAGCGGGGCCGTCCGCCGCGTCCCGCCGGCCGAGCCTGCGTACAACCCGCAGTGCCCACGCGGCCGAACCGGCGAGGAGCAGGCACCCGAGGCCGAGGAGCACGTAGCCGGTGGCGATCCGGCCGGTGTCCTGGCCGGCATGCAGGACCAGCGCCGCGGCGATCAGCACGGCCGCCGCGAGCGTGACGATCCACCAGGCCGGCCCCCAGCGCACGGGCCGTGACCGGCGTACCCGGCTCGCCCACCGGGCACCGAGCACGAGCGCCACGAGGGTGCAGAGTCCGAGCGCGGCGAACAGCAGGAGGTTCGTGCTGTCGCTGGCCGTCGCCTCGGCGCCGCTCACTCCGGCCGGATCGGCGGCGAGCGATGAGAAGACTCCCCGGCGCGGGCCGAGCGAGAAGATCGCGTAGACCACCGCGAGCACGACCTCGACGGCGAGCACGACAGTGAGGACCCGGCCGAGTGCGGCCGGCATCGCGGATCCCGGTCGCGGCGGCTCGGCCGCGACGGAGGAGTCACCGGCCGGCGGTGACGCCGCCGGCGAGTCGGTCGCGGGACGGTTCAGCGGGGTCCCCCGCCGCGGCGGGGTCTGCCACGGTGCGGCGTCGACCGAGCCCGACCACGGTGGCGACTCGGCCGGCGCTTCGGCCGGGCGCCGCCACGACGGCTGGATGGGAGAAGGGCGGGTTCCCTCGGCCGGGTCCGGCACCTCGCGACCGCCAGGGTCGTCGGCCGCACCGCCCGATGTGCGCCCCCCCGGGTCGCGGGCCGGGTCGGACGAATCTGTCAGCGCCAACCCACACCGCGCACACGTCCGAGGGTTGTCGGGGTTGTCGTAGCCGCAACGTGCACAGCGCATCTACGGGAACCTCGTCATCTCGTCGTGCCGCCGTCTTGCCGGACGGCCGCGAGCCTACCCGGACCGGCACCCGCGACAGGCCGAGGATCGCCAACCCCTCACACAGCTGTGCGGTTCCTTCTTTTCGTCATCCGCTCGTTCGTCATTTCCGTACCGCAGTGATGTCGTGATCCTCTTTCAGGCGTGCTGGGACCGCAGGAACGCGCCGAAGTGCGGGACGGTGAACGCCACCGAACCCCGCTCCGCGGCGTACACCAGGCCCTTCTTGATCAGCCCGTCCCGCGCCGGCGACAAGCTCTGCGGCTTGCGGCCGAGCAGCGCGGCGACGTCCGCGGTGGGCACCGGCCGGTCGGCGCGTTCGGCGCCCAACTCGGCCATCGCCCGCATGTACTCCCGCTCGGCCGGGGTGGCGCGTTCGTACCGCGACCCGAAGAAGCCGACCGCGAGCTCGGCCTCCGCCTCCGGTGCCGCGACCTTCACGTCGTCGGCGCAGATCGGGCTGTGCGGTGCGACGTCCCAGGTGGCCTTGCCGAACGCCTGGACGAAGTACGGGTATCCGTCGGTCACGTCGTGCAGTGCGTCCAGCGCCGCCGGCTCGAACTCCACGTCCTCGGTCTGCGCCGGAACGGTCAGCGCCCGGTCGGCGGCGTCGCGGTCCAGCCGGTCCACCGAGACGTAGCGGAACAGGCGTTCGGCGTAGGACTTGCTCGCCGACAGCGCGGTCGGTAGGTGCGGCAGCCCGGCGCCGACCACCACGAACGCCACGCCGCGCTGGCTGATCTCGTGGCAGGCGCCGCACAGCGCGGCCAGCTCGGCGGGCTGGATGTCCTGCATCTCGTCGACGAAGACCGCGACGCCCACGCCGAGGTCGCGGGCGAGCTCACCGGCGGCGGTGAAGAGTTCGGTCAGGTCGAGCTCGAGGTCGCCGGAGTCGGCCCGGCCACGGCTGGCGGGCACGTCGTACGGCGGCCGCCAGCGCACCCCCTTGCGGTCCTTCACCGAGGTCTCCAGCGCGAACGCCTTGAGTACGCCGAGGAAGTCGTCCACGCGCTCGGGGTCACGGTGGCGCGGGGTGAGCTCCCGGCTGGCGGCGTGCAGCGCCTGCGCCAGCGGCAGCCGGATCGACCGGTCGGGACGGGCCTCGACCTTGCCGGTGCCCCAGGCCCGGCTCAGCGCCAGCGAGCGGAGAGCGTTCAGCAGGACGGTCTTTCCGACGCCGCGCAGCCCGGACAGGACGAGGCTGCGTTCGGGCCGGCCGGCGGCGACGCGTTCGAGCACCACCTCGAACTGGCGTACCTCACGGTCGC
Organism: uncultured Actinomycetota bacterium; assembly: GCA_963791775.1. Lineage (GTDB taxonomy): Bacteria > Actinomycetota > Actinomycetes > Propionibacteriales > Actinopolymorphaceae > Actinopolymorpha. Next base: position 119,586 of record CAWBTM010000012.1, read on the forward strand.
GGCCGGCCAGCTCGGGAGGACGCTGGCCGGCGCCGGGTGCGTAGGGATTGCGCACGGGATCCACGATCCGACTGTATGGGCTCGTCTAGCTGTGACCCTAGATTTGGCTAGAGGTGGGTAGCGCGTGTCGGGGCGTTCAGCGGAGGACGACTGTCAGGAGCAGCGGGGCGAGGAGGATCGCCGCACACAGCGCGATGCCCTTCGGGTTGCCGAAGTTGACCGTCCAGCCGACGCCGAGCCGCTTGGGGACGAACATCGCCGGGTCGTCGCGGTTGACGTAGAAGCTGGCGACGGGCCAGTACCTGTCGTCGTCGCGCTGCACCACCCCGGTGTCCTCCTCGGCCGTGCCCGCACCGGCCGCGCCGTCGGCCGGAAGCCGGCTACCGCTCTGGCCGGTCCGGATCGCCGAACCGATCACCACCGCGGTCCCCACCAGGATCGGCAGGATCACCACCCCGGCAGGCAGCTGCCCTCCGCCGCCCCACATCTGCCAGCTGATCACCAGCATGGACACGTCGACGAGCGCGGCGAGTACGAGCACGGCCTTGGCGGTGGCGAGGAGGAAGCCGCGGTACTGGTGGGCGGAGACCTTCGGTGCGGCCGCGTCCAGGTCGGGGCGGAACCGGATCGACGCCCACATCAGCCCCACCAGGAGTACGGTCATCGCGACCTGGACGAACACCAGCGCGAACGCACTGCCCACGGAGGTCGCCGTGGTCCGGTCGGGCGTACCGCTCAGATCCCAGTGTGTGACGAGCGTCGGCGGCAGGTCGGGATAGCGCACCACGCCGAGGACCGCGGTCACCGCGCACAGGAGCACGGCGGGCGCCGCCCACAGCCAGGGGAAGCGAACCGGCTCTGTGCGCAGGGAGGTGTCGGCGACGACGCCCTGCCGCAGGCCGTCGTACCAGCCCTCGCGTTCCTTCGCCGCACCGATCTCCCGGCGAGCCCGCAGGAAGGCCGGCAGCCACACGGCGACGACCGCGAGCAGCGCGACGCCCTGCGCGACCGGCATCGGGAGGAGGTATGTCAGTGCGGCCGCGGCCGCCACGACGACGATCCCGGCACCGAGGATCCACCGCCGGTACGTCCGCAGCTGCGCCGCGATGACCGGAGCGTCGGCGTGCGCGGCCGGAACCCGGATCCCGAACGGCAGCGTCCGGCGGTTCATCGTGGGCAGCAGCCACAGCACCACCAGGCCGAGGACCGGCCCGAACAGGTTCACCAACATCAACTCGGCCATCACTGCTCCCCCTCGCGGTCGGGTTCGTGGCTTGTCTGGTGGCGTGCTTCGGGATCCGGCTTGAACGACGTGAGCACGGACTGGCAGTGGGTGAGCGCCTCCGGGCTCCGCACTCCCTGCGCGACCGCCTCGGCGAGCAAGGTGCGCAGCCTGGCCTCCCAGTCGCCGATGAAGCCGGGTCCGGGCGGACCGGACCCCGGGTCACGGACGACGACCGCGCCGCTCTTGCGGTTGAGCCGGAGCAGCCCCTCGTGGCGGAGCAGGTCGTAGGCCTTGTTGACGGTGTGGAAGTTGATGCTCAGGTCGACCGCGAGCTGACGGGTGGACGGCAGCGGACTGCCTTCCCGCAGGTCGCCGGCGGCGATGGCCTCGACCACGCGGTCCCGGATCTGCTGGTAGATCGGAACCTCGCTGGTGAGGTCCAGAGTCACGATCACGGCGCCTCCCGGCCCTCTGTTATAGAAGTTATAGAACATTGGGCGGAGTTACGTCAACCTCGATCTCGGCGGCCACCCCTCCGGCAGCACTGCGCCGTCTCGGGCGCTATCGCGGTGTCTAGCCGTCGCTAGCGGAAATTCTAGATTTCTCTAGAACAAGCGAGAGAACCGAAGAGACGGCTCGGACGGCTTGAGCTGAACCCTGGTTGAGGCCCGAGGCTGGGCGCCGTGCCCTTCCTCTCCGCGTACCGACCACTGCTGGCCGACCCCAGGCTGCGCCGTCTGCTGGGCGCGTTCGGCGTCAGCGACCTCGGCGACGGTATGAGCATCGTCGCGGTCCCTCTGCTCGCCATCGAGGTCGCCGCACCGGGCCAGGCGGGGATGCTGGTCGGCGCGTCGGTCGCGGCGTACGCCCTGCCCGGCGTCGTCGGCGCCCTCGTCTTCGGCCGGTGGCTGCGACGGCTTCCGGCCACGCGCCTGCTGCTCGCCGACTCCACTCTGCGGGCAGCGTGCCTGTCGTTGGTGACACTCGCCTGGGCGTTCGGCGTCCTCCAGCCGGTCGGCCTGGTGTCCCTGCTCGGGCTCTCCTCGCTCCTTCATGCCTGGGGCTCGGCAGGGAAGTTCACCCTGCTGGCGGAGCTGCTGCCGCCTGACCAGCGGCTGGCGGGCAACTCGCTGGTGAGTTCCACGAGCTCGCTGGCGATGATCGCGGGGCCGGCGGTCGCGGGGGTCGGCGCGGCGGTGGCCGGGCCCGGCTGGGTGATCGGCGCCGACGGGTTGTCGTTCGCCCTGCTGGCGCTGGCGGTCTGGTCGGTCCATCGGGAGGCACGCCCGGACGTACGGCACGCCCGGGCGGCCGGCCCGGGCGGCGCGCCCGGCTCGACGTCCGGGCTGCGGTTCCTGCGCGGACGGCCCACACTGCTCGGCCTGCTCGTGCTGACCTGGGCGTTCAGCTTCCTGTTCGGTCCGGTCGAGGTGGCGCTGCCGCTGCACGTCACCGGTGGCGACCGCGGCCACACCGAACTGCTCGGCGCGTACTGGACGGCGTTCGGGATCGGGGCCGTGGCCGGCGGGCTCACCGTCGGCGCGCTGCGAAGGCTCTCGCCCGCGCCGGTGCTGCTGGCCGTCGTCGGGTGCTGGGGCCTGGTCCTGCTGCCGTTCGGGTTCGGCCCGCCGACCGCGGTCGAGCTGGTCTGCTTCGGACTCGGCGGGATGATCTACGGGCCGTTCCCCGCCGTGTCGTACACCCTGCTGCAGTCACGTACGCCGGCCGCCGCGCTGTCCTCGGTGCTGGCCGCCCGGTCGGCGGTCCTGCTCACGGCGGCGCCGGTGGGTACGGCCATCGGTGGCCCGCTCACCAGTGCCTTCCTGCCCGCGCACGTGCTCGCCGGCTCCGGTGCGGCGACCCTGCTGCTGGCCATCGCCGCCGTAGCGGCCTGGCGCGGCCGGCCGGCTCTCGACCGGCTCAGCGACCTGGCTCGGCGTTCGCGACTTCAGCGCCCTCGGGCTCGTCCTCGGGCTCGTCCTCGAGCTCGTCCTCGGGCTCGGCGTCCTCCGGAGGCGACGCCCCGTCGGCCGGCAGCCACGGCAGCGCACACCCGGCCACCAGCATCACCAGAGCGCTCGCGGTGAGCGTCACGGTGAACAGGTTGTTGGCCATCCCCTGGAAGAGGAACGCCAGCACCGCCACGCCGATGCCGAGTGGTTCGCCCGCGGCCGGGCGGCCCGCGGCGGACAGCCTGCGCGCCCGCCGGATGACCGCGACCGCCACCGCGGCCAGGACGACGTTCAGGATCAGCGCGCCGAGCAGGCCGAGGATGCCGTTCTCCGCACCGGCCAGCAGCACGGTGTTGTGCGCGTTGTTGCCGGCCACCCCGAACGTCGTCGTCCGGTAGGCGGCCGGGTCGGCCGCGGTGAACGCGGCCTGCTCACCTGGTCCGACGCCGGCCAGCGGGTGGTGGAGAAAGACCCGCAGGCCAGAGGTGTAGAGAGCCAGCCGGTCGGTGCGGTCGTGCGCGATCCGCTCGAACGCCGGGGGCACCAGCACGAGAACGCCGACCAGGACCGCGGCGCCGCCGACCAGCCAGCGCAGCCGCCCGCGCAACGCCACCAGGGCGGCCAGGGCGAGCACGGTGACCGCGAGCGAGCTGCGGGTGTAGGTGAGGACCAGCGCCACCATCTGCACCAGGACCGCGGCCGACCACCACAGCCGGGTCCGCCGGTCCGCCGCGTCCAGGGCGATTCCGAGAGCCACCGGGATGGACAGCACCAGCAGGGCGCCGAGGAAGTTCGGGGACAGCGCCAGCGTCCCGGTCACCCGGCCCGGGATCTCGCCCACCAGGCTGGTGTTGCCCTCCGCCGGCTCCAGACCGAAACCGCCGGGGAGGCCCACGAAGTACGCCACGACGCTGAACACCGACTCGAACACACCCACCCCGGCGAGCACCCGGGCCACCACCCAGCGGGTGCGCTCCGGCGGCGACTGGGCGAGCACCACCAGGACCATCACGACGTACAACAGCAGCCGCCCCGGCCCGCGGAACAGCAGGTCGACGGTCGCCGGGACGGTTTCTGCGTTGACGAACGCGGACACGGTCGCGCCGGCGGCGAGCAGGCCCGCGCCGAGCACCAGGCCGCGGCCGAACGGCACCCTGCCCAGCGGACCGCGCCGCCAGGCGTACGGCACCAGCAACGCCAGGCCGAGCAGGAAGAGCAGGTCGTCGACGCCGACCCCGGCCGCGAGGGTCTGGTGCGGTGGCACGACCGTGAACACCGCGACCAGCAGCCCCAGCGCCGGCGGCCAGGCACGCAGCCGCGGCACCCGCCGCCACGCCAGCACCGCCGTGACCACCGAGGCCGCGCCGAACGCGAGTGCCGCCACCGCCCTCACTTCTGGCCGCCCTGGCACGGGCAGTCCGGGCTGGCGGGGCCGGGCGGTGGGCGGAAACCGGGCCGCGCGTCGGCGGGGATCAGGTCCTTGTCGAGCACGTTGTTCCGGACGACGTGGTCGACCCGGATGTCGACCGCACCCGGCTCCACCCGGACCGCGTGCACGGCGCCGGCCACCATCAGGTCGTCGATACGGACGTGTCGCGACCCTCCGGACAGGCAGATGGCGTCGCCGTTCTTGACGGTCACGGGGTAGTCGTGGGGCGAGGCCCGCCCGCTGCGGAGGTAGAGCCGGCCGCCGGACCACCAGGCGGCCTCGTGGGCGTAGCCGGCGGGAGCCTTGGCATAGCCGGTGAGCGCGATCCCGCCGATCTTGACGAATCCGTAGTCCGGGTCGCCGGCCAGCCGGATCCGGTCCGGCCAGGGCGCGCTCCACGTGCGGTGTCCTGGGGCGTTCTCCCGCAGTGTCCACGGCCCGGTGACGGGTGTGGCGGTGGTGAGCACGACCGGGCGCAGGATGTTGGTGTAGACGTTGCGCCGGATCACCACGGGCCGCTCCGCGGTGCCCACGACGGTCGGGCAGTGCACGCCGGTGCCGAAGTACGGAAGCTGGTCGCCGTACCCCGCCATCAGGATGGTGGTGCCCGGGCGCGCGCGGCGCAGCGCCTCGGCCAGCGTCGCCAGCGGCTGGTCGGGCAGCGCGCCGCCCGAGCTGTCGTCGCCGATCCGGGCGTCGACGTACAACGTGTGCGGTGCACCGGCGCTCGCCGGCGGGACCGCACGGTCGGCGACCAGGCTCATCGCGAGCACGGCGACGGCGGCCACGAGGACGCGGAGGATGGTCCGGCGGGTCAGCATGGCCCTCAGCCCCTCGCTCCGGTGGCCAGCGGGGCCGACGTGCTCAGCAGGGCGGCGTAGCGGTCGATCGTCGCGGCCGCCGCCACGTCGACGTCGTGCGTACGGGCAAGAGCGTCGCCCGCGGCCACCAGCGCGGCGTGCCGGGCCGGGTCGTGGACGGCGTCTCGCGCGCGGACCAGCGCCGACGCCAGCGCGGACGGATCCTCCGGCGGGCAGCTGAAACCGGTGACGCCGTCGGTCACCGACTCGGCCAGCCCGCCGACGGCGGAGGAGACGGGCACGCAACCGGCGGCCATCCCCTCCAGGGGCGCGAGGCCGAGCGCCTCCTCCCGGGACGGGACGGCGAGGAGTTCGGCACGGGCGAGCTCGCCGACCACGGCGTCCTGCGGCAGCGCCCCGGCGAAGTCGACCCGCAGGCGCGCGGCGTCGGCCTGGTGCCGCAGCTTCTGGCGTTCGGGGCCGTCGCCGACGACCCGCAGCCTCGGGACGGGAACGCCCCGCCGGTCGAGCTCGGCCAGCGCCGCGAGCAGCACGTCCAGACCCTTGCGGTGCACGAGGTTGCCGACGAAGAGGAGTTCGTACGGCCGGTCGCGCCGCCCGTCCGCGCGGCCGGCGGTGTCCGAGGCGGCTCGGGCCGCGGCCAGGTCGGCGTACCTGATCCCCGGCGACACGACGGCGATGCGCTCGGCCGGTCGGTGGAAGCGGCGGGTGATCTCGCCGGCGAGGTAGCTGCTGTTGGCCACCACGAGGTCGGCGCGCCGGAAGACGAACCGGCACGTCCGGGCGTCCATCCACGAGCGGCCCGGCAGCCGGAGCACGTCCGAGCCGTGCGCGAACAACACCAGCGGGGCGCGCAGCCGGGCGGCGAGTGGCCAGGCGAACACCCCGGTCGGGTGAGCGATGTGCGCCTCGACGACGGTGCCAGAAACGGTGCCAGAAACGGTGCCAGAAACGGTGCCGGGGACGGTGCCGGGGACGGTGCCGGGCTTGGCCGAACCGGAGCGGTCGGTGAGCGCGGCCCGGGTCACAGCGGTGAGCAGACCGGCGTATCGCGCCGCCGCCGCCGGGTGGTCTCGGGCCGCGACCACCTCGACGTCGTGCCCCAGCCGCTCCAGCGCGTCCACCCGGTTGGCCACGAATGACCCCCAGGCGGGCCGGCGCGGGCTCGGCCAGAGATTGGTGACGACGACGACGTGCAGCGGTGGCTCCTCGCTCGGGCTTTCCTACCTGTGCGGGGTGCACCGGACCGCTCCGGCCCGAAGCGGCGCAGGCGACCTCGACCGCCTGATCCCCAGGCTCCAGGGCGGGTTGCGCGGATGCCCTAGGGTCGATCCTCGCGGATCAAGACCCTAGGACGCGACGGTGCCGAACGATACCCTGCCGAACCCGGACGCCGAGCCGGCTGCCGGTTCCCCTGTGGACAACGGTTCCGGTGTCGGTCCCGACGGCGAACCCGCTCCGCCCGGGTCCGCCACCGACGTCCCGGGCGCCCCAGGCACTCCGGAGGAAGACCCGGCCGGCCGCCGGCTCACCGGCCGGCTGGTCCGTGGCACGTTGTGGTCGATGCTCGGGATCGCCGCACTCGGCGTCACCCGGCTGGTCTACACCGCGCTGATCGGGCGCACCGGCGACCCGGCCCGGCTGGCGGCGGTCAACTCCCAGGTGTCGTTGGCGTTCCTCGCGACGTTCGCCACCGCGGCCGCGACCGGCGCTGGTGCGGCGAAGTTCCTGCCGCTCACGTTCGCGCGGTCCGGACCCGCCGCGGCCGCGGCCGTGCGCCGCCGGCTCACCCGGTGGACGGTGGCGGCGACCGTGGCCGTGGTCGTGGGGCTGACCGCGTTCGGGCGGGTCCTCCTGCCGGACGCCGGCCGGGCCGACGTGGCATGGGTGTGCGCGCTGGTCGCGGCGTACGGCGCGTACTCCTACACGAAGTCGGTGCTGTACGGCCACCACCTGCCGCGGCGGTACGCCGTCCTCGAGGTGGCCGCCGACGTGGTGATCCTCGCCCTCGCGGTGGCGGTGGTGTGGTGGGTTCCGGCCCGGTTGACGGGCGACTCACCGGGCCTGCTGCTGGCACCGCTGGTGGTGGGGTACGCCGCGTTCGCGGTGGCGGCGGCCCGGTCCGCGCCGCGGGTCCGGCCCGGTGAGCTGCCCGCGCTGCGCGGTGAGCTCGGCGGCTTCGTGGCGTACACCGCACTCGGAATCGCCGCGGGACAGGGCTTCTTCCAGGTGTCGATGATCGTGGCCCGGCATGCGACCGGCGGCTCCGAGGCCGGCGCCTACGCCGCCGCCATGAGTCTCGTCGGCCCAGCATTCTTCCTGCCACGGGCGATGGGGATGGCGTTCTTCCCGGCCGCGGCGGAGGCGGTCGGGCGCGGCGACCAGGCGGTGTTGGCCCGGCACACCAACCTGGTCACCCGGCTGCTGTTGCTGACCACGCTGCCGGCGTTCGGGCTGGCGGCGATGCTCGGCGGTCCGGCGCTGGGGCTGGTGTTCGGACCGGCGTACGCCGACGGCGGCGCGGCCTTCGCCGTGCTCGTCCTCGCGGTGTTCTGGTACGTCGTGGCGGTGCCCTCGGTCAACGTGCTGTCCGCGCAGAACCTCTCGCTCGCCCGGATTCCCCCGCTGGCCTCGGCCGCCGGTGTCGTCGTCGGGGTGGCGACCTGGCTTGCCGTCGGCACGCACTGGGGCGCGGTCGGGGTGGCCGCGGGATACCTCGCGGGGATGCTGGTGCAGGCCGGGGTGCCACTGGTCGTGGCGTTCACCCGGCTGCGGCTTCGGTGGGGCACCCGCCTGCCGCGCTACGCCGTCGCGCTGGCCGCCGGAGTCGGCACGTCCACGGTCTCGGTGCTCACTCCCCGTCCCGGCGTCATAGCCGTGTGCGCCGCGGGGTTCCTCCTGGCGTTCGGGCTGCTCAACGCGGGAGAGCTTGCCGGTACGGTTCGACGCGTTCGGGAACTGCGATCGGCCGCCGCTCGGCGCTGACCCTGGCTCCCGCCGGCGCGGCAGCCGTTCGCGAGGGACGCCCGGCACTCGACGGCAAGATCATCTGGCTGGCATCCTGATCGGCGCACATTGGTCGGTGGTTCCGGCACGGGAGGGAATGTGACGACACCGCGGCACGTCCAGGCTCAGGCCGCGCCCGCCGCCGTCCTTCCCGAGGCCGACCGGGCCGATTGGGTCGACCGTGCCGATCAGGCCGACCGGGCCGACCAGGCCGACCGGGCCCGGCGTACGCGCATCTGTGGCGTTCCCGTCGACGTCCTCACCATGGAGGAGACGCTGGTCGCGGCCAGCGAGCTCATCGAGTCCGGACGGCCGCACCAGCACGTCGCGATCAACGCCGCGAAGGTGGTGGCCGCCCGGCGCGATCCACGGCTGCGGCAGATCATCGAGTCCTGTGCGCTCGCCAACGCCGACGGCCAGTCCATCGTGTGGGCCAGCCGGCTGCTCCGGCCCCGGCTGCCCGAACGCGTCGCCGGCATCGACTTCATGCTGCGGATGTGGGAGGTCGCGGCCGACCGCGGCTACCGCGTCTACCTGCTGGGCGCCAAGCCGTCGACGGTACGCAAGGCCGCCGACGCCGCCCGCGCGCAGGGAGTCACGGTGGTCGGCGCCCGCAGCGGCTACTGGACCCCCGCCGAGGAGTCCGCGGTGGTGGCCGAGGTCGCGGGTTCCCAGCCCGACCTGCTGTTCGTCGGACTGCCCACGCCGCGCAAGGAGGAGTTCCTGCACCGCCACCTGGACGGCCTGCGCACCCCGCTGGCCGTCGGCGTCGGCGGCTCGTTCGACGTGGTGGCCGGAGAGGTGACCCGCGCGCCGGAGTGGATGCAGCGGACAGGTCTGGAGTGGGCGCACCGGATGCGGCAGGAACCGCGCCGGCTGGTCCGGCGCTACGCCGAGGGCAACCTGAAGTTCGTGGCGATGGTGGTGCGCGACGCCGCCGACCGGCTGCGCCGCGGTCCCCGCCGGCCCGACCGGACCCGTCACGCCGCGCGCTGAAGCGCGACGAGTCGCATCCATGTCCCGTTCAGTCGTGCCCACCCCCGGCTCGGCCACCCACGCCACCGGCACTCACGCCACCGGCACCGCCTCGACCGCGACCGGGCACGTCCACTGGCTGTCGTGGGCGCGGATCGTGGCGATCGTCGCCGTGGTCACCGTGCACGTGTGCGCCCACCTCACGCTGGAGTGGGGGACGGTCGGGGCGAAGCTGTGGCACTTCGGCAATCTCGCCGAGTCGGCCGGCCGGTTCGCCGTACCCCTGTTCGTCATGGTGTCCGGCGCCACCCTGCTGCCGCCGCGGCCCGGTGAACGGCTGCGCGACTTCTACCGCCGCCGGGCCGCCCGGATCGCGGTTCCACTGGTCGGCTGGACGGTGGGATATCTCGCCCTCGACGCCTGGCTGCACGGGCGGGCGATCACGCCGTACACCTTCGTGCAGGGGTTCGCGTGGGGCCGGCCGTACTACCACCTCTACTTCCTGTACGTCGTCGCCGGCCTGTACCTCGTCACGCCGTTCCTGCGGGCGTTCGTCGCCACCGCCGACCGGCGGCTGCTGGTCGCCGGCACCGCCGTGTGCCTCGGCCTGGCCGTCGCCGACAAGGCGCAGCACCTGCTGATGGGCGGCGGCGGGTTCAACGCGTTCTCCTACTTCGTGCCGTTCCTCGGCTACTACCTGCTCGGGTACATCGTCGCCACCGCACGGCCGCGGCTGCCCCGCCGGAGGGTGCTCGCCTGGTCGGCGGGTGCGTATGCCGCGGCGGTGCTGGTGACGGCCGCGGTCACCTGGTGGCTGTTCGGCCTGGTGGGACCGCAGAACGGCCGCCCGCTGTACGACTACTACGCGCCGACCGTGCTGGTGGCGTCGGTGGCGATGGCGTACGGCCTGCGCGCGGTCTTCGGCGAACGGGCGCCGAGCCCGGCCCGCGCCCGGCTGGTACGCCGGCTGGCCGACCTGACGTTCGGCGTCTTCCTGCTGCACCCGCTTCCGCTGGAGCTGCTGGTCCGCAGGCATCAGCCCACGTTCGCCTCCCAGTACGCCGACATGGCGTTCCACGTGGGAGTCGTGCTGGCGCTGGTGGTCGGCTGCGGACTGGTCACGCTCGTCCTGCAGCGCGTGCCGGTGGTCCGCCGGCTCTTCTGAGGGTCGGCCCGGCGGTCCGGCCGGCCGGTGGGTCTGACCTTCGGGGAGGAATCCCGGCGCAAGCTTGCATCCTCCATCGACGGCCGCCACCCTCGATAACCTCGATGAACCTCGGGAACCGAACGACCGGGCGACGCGACGCGTTGTCCACAGAGCCCCGGTTCGCAGCAACCGCGGCGCCGCACGCTCGCGTACCGTAGTCGAGGCATCTACCCGCAGTTGAGCAACAGCCCGCGCGACGGTCGCCCGGGCAGGCACGTTCGGGGAGCGACCGGTGGACAACCGCAACGCCCGCATCGCGGCGGTCATCGCAGCGGTGGTGGCCGTCCTGTCGGTCGCGGCGTTGATGGTGAGCACCTATCTCGGCGGCGACCGGGACACCCCGGCCGCGGAGCCGACCGCGACGACCGGTGAGGTCGACGGACCACCCGCGCCCGCCGGACCTGAGGTTTCGACACCGACTCCGACCGTGCCGGACGAGGGCTCGGACCACGCCGACGATCCCTACACACCGAACGCCGCGACGAAGGCCACGCTGCTCCGGATCAGCACGCACTTCCTCGCCGAGTGGAAGCGGCCCGGCACCCCGGCGGAGCGCACCTCCCGGCTGCGCCCGTACGCCACCGAGTGGCTCACCACCCGGCTGGCCAGGATCGACCCGGCCGACCTGCCCACGGCGTCGGTGAAGGGCAAGCCCGCGATCGTCGCCGCCACGCCCTACGCCGCGGCCACCAGTACGCTCTTCGACGACGGCATCCGCATCCGCTGCAACCTCGTGCTCGACACCACCGGGTGGCGGGTCTCGGAGGTCCTGCCCGACTCCGACACCCCGGTGCCGAGCCCGACGGCGACGCCGTCCACGTCACCGTCACCGTCACTGTCACCGAAGTCGACCAAGCCGGCGAAGCCCGCCGCCACGGCCAGCCCCAGCACGACGAGACGCGCCGGAGCACCCTGATGCCGGCACCGGTCGTCGTCGCCGCCCGCACAGCCGGCCGCCGGCTCGCCCGGGCCGCGGCCACCAGGGTCGGACGCCGCACCGCCGACTCCGCCGTGCGGCGCGGGACGGGCGGACGGATCGGGCACGCGCCGCGCCGCCGCGCGCTCTACGTCGGGCTCGGGCTGGCCGTTCTGCTGCTGCCGGTGCTGATGGTCGGCCTGGTCGGCTCACTCGGCCTGGCGTTGTTCGCACCGCTGGGCTCGACCGACACCCAGACCACCATGCAGTGCGGGCCGACCGGCGTGCTGGCGGCGTCCGGCACCTCCGGCGCGGGTGCCGGTTCGGGGTCGGGTTCGCACGCCAACGTGGTGGCCGGCGACCCGTCCGAGCTCGACCCGGACCAGATCGACAACACCAGGTCGATCATCGCCGCGGGCAAGCAGTCCCAGGTGCCGGAGTACGGCTGGGTGGTCGCCCTCGCCACCGCGCTGCAGGAGTCGGGGCTGCGCAACCTCGACTACGGCGACCGGGACTCCCTCGGCCTGTTCCAGCAGCGCGCGGGGTGGGGCTCGCGCGAGGACCGCACCAACCCGACGGTGTCCGCCACGATGTTCTACACCGGCGGGCACGGCGGACAGCGGGGCCTGCTGGACATCCGCGGCTGGCAGGACATGACCGTCACCGACGCCGCCCAGGCGGTGCAGGTGTCGGCGTTCCCCAGCGCATACGCCGACGACGAACCCCTCGCCCGCGCCCTGGTGGCGAAGTACGGCGGCGGTGGCGACGCTCCCGGCGACTGCGGCTTCCCGCCCGGCACCACCTGCCCGCCCACCCCGTGGCCGGCGTCGGAGGCAGGACTCACCCCGGACGCGCTGAAGGTGATCCGCTGCCTGCACCAGCAGTTCTCGCAGTTCACGACGGTGTACGGCGTGGGCGAGCGCCCGGCCGGCGGCGACGGCGACCACGCCAACGGCCGCGCGGTCGACGCGATGCTGCCGTTCGCCGACTACAAGTCCCAGCCGGCGAAGGCGTTCGGCTGGCAGGTGGCCAACTGGGTGCGCGCCAACCAGGCCCGCCTGGGCGTGCACTACGTCATCTTCGACAAGAAGATCTGGTCGATCAACCGCGACAAGGAAGGCTGGCGCGACTACACCCACTACGCCGGTTGTACGAGCGACACCTGCCTGCACTACGACCACGTGCACATCTCGGTGTTCGGCAACGCCGCCACCCTGCCCGCCACCGGGGTGTGGGTGTTGCCGGTCGCGCCCGGTTCCTACCGCCTGACCGCACGGTTCGGCCAGTGCAGCAGCCACTGGGAGAACTGCCACACCGGGCTCGACTTCGCCGCGCCCACGGGCACTCCCATTCGGGCGGCCGCGGCGGGGACGGTCATCTTCGCCGGCCGCGACGGCCCGTACGGCAACATGATCAAGATCGACAACGGCAACGGCGTGCAGACGATGTATGCGCACCAGAGCAGGTTCGCCCCCAACGTGCTGGGGTCGAAGGTGATCCCGGGCCAGATGATCGGCGAGGTCGGCGCGACCGGGAACACCACCGGACCTCACCTGCACTTCGAGGTCCGGGTGAACGGCCAGCTCCAGGACCCGGAGGTGTGGCTGTCCGGGCACGGGGTCCCGCCGTGATCGGGCGGGGCGTCCGGGACGTCCGGCGCGGGATCCGGCCGGGCGTCCGGGAAGGTTGCACATCCGCGCCGAGGAACTACTGTTCGCGAAGGACACACCACGGACGCCGAACCCGCGTCCGCGCATGCGAAGCCGACGGCGCGAACGTCATGATGGAGTGGCGAGCGCTTCGGGGAGGGGGCAGCGAGGTGACGACAGGCTCCGGTGCGGGCTCGTCCGCACCTGACCGGCCCGACCGCTCCGGCCCCCCTGACCTGCCGGACGTGGAGTTCGCCGGATCGGAGTACCCCGACGCCGAGTCCTTCGGTCTGCACGACGTCGCGGACTACAGCGGTGCCGACTACAGCGGTGCCGACTACGACGGTGCCGACTACGACGGTGCCGACTACGACCGGCCGCCGCTCTCCGGCGGGCCGGAGTTCGCCGATGCGGACACCACGACGGCCACCTCGTCCGTCCCACCGGCCGCCGACGGCGCCGGCCGGCCCGCAGGTCTTCGACTGGAGCCGGCGACCGCGTTCGGTGTGGAAGGTTACGATCCCGCGGATCCCTGGAACGCCGTGCTGTGCGTGGAGAACGAGACCGTGGCGACCGTCCTCCCGCTGACTCCGAGGAGCCTGGATCACCTGCTCGCCGGGCTGGTCGCCGTTCGCGACGCGCAACGCGCCGCCCTCGGCGGCGAGCCGCCGGTCCTCGACGACGAGGCCGGTGCCACCCCCGTCGAACGCCCCGGCGCCCTGCGCCAGGTCGGGAACGCCGCCAGGCTCGCGACCGGCAGCGCGTCGGTCGCCCGGCTGTGGAACGACGCCGGCCGAGGGAGGATGGTGATCATCGGCGGCGCCGTGCTGTTCGTCCTGATCGGATTCCTCGCGTCCCTCTTCACTCGTTAGCGTGCTCAGAGCGTGCTCAGGCCCCGCCGGGAGCAAGCCCCCACCGCAGGGAGAAAGTTGTGAGTGACCAGCAGCCCCACGACGACGACACGCCTACCGGCGACGCCACGTCGGGCGAGCAGCCGACGTCGTCCCATGGGCCGCACAACGGCTCCGGGAACGGCGCGGGAGAACAGTGTCAGCGAGGCCGGTACCGGTTCGGAGCGCCCGGGTGAGCCACGCCCGGAGAGCGTGTTCGACGTCGACCCCAGTGCGTACGAGGAACACATCGGGGTCGGGCGTCCCTACCAGCAACCGCCACTGCCCCAGCCCGGCGACACCCCCTCCGATCCGGGCTCCGGTTCGGGCTCCGGTTCGGGCTCCGGTTCGGGCTCCGGTTCGGGCTCCGGCGCGAGTTATGGATACGGCTCGAGCTACACGGGCTATGCGGGTTACGCCTCCGGACAGTCGGCGCAGGACGAGCAACCGTCGCAGTGGTTCTTCAGTTCGGTGCCGTCGTGGGCGCAGCAGCAGCACGACCAAGGGCGGGACGACTACCTGGCCGGCGAGGATTCCTCGATCAGCTCCGCGACCGAGTCCGGAGAGTCCACTGCGCCGGTGGCCGGCGACCCGTACGCCGGCGACACCGGTGAGCAGTCGGCGCACGGTGGGGACGCAAACCGGACCGACCGCCCGGACGACGTGCCGGCGTACGAGGCAAGAGACGACGACACGGACACCGACGTGACCTCGACGTCCCCGACCGGCGCCGAAGCCGCCGACCCGGCCGAAGCCACGGTCACGACCGAACCCACCGACGCGGACGGCAACCCACCCACCGCTGGCGCCACGGACGACACCGGCACCGGCGTGACCGCCGACGCGGCGCCGACGGCCCCGACCGATCCGGACCCGACAGGTCCGGACTCGCCGGGTCAGGCCGCTTCCGAACCGGTCGCCGCCGGCCGGCCGGGCGACATCGGTCCCGGCCCCTCGGTGCGGTCGTACCCGGGTGACGCGGGGACGAGCGCCCCGGCACGCGGGGACGAGCCCGGCTTCAGCCTCGGCTTCGGGCCGATCTCCTCCCAGCCGCCGTCACGCTGGTCGCCGCCGGCCGGGAGCCAGGGCGGCCGGCGCGGTCCGGCCGAAGCAGCCGCGACCGAGCCGACCGGAACAGGGCCGACCGGAACAGGGCCGACCGGAACAGGGCCCGCAGAGCCCGAGCGCTCGCAGCGACCGGCCGCGGCCCAGGCGCGAGCCGCGCAGACCGGGTCGGCGTACGAGCCCGCGCGGTCCGGCTCGACCGCGCCACCCTCTCCGGCTGCCAGGCGCCGGGGCGAGGAGTCCTCGTCGACGACGAACGGCGCCTCCCAGCGCTCCACCGTGGACCAGGGCTGGAACCAGCCGCGGCACAGCGCCGAGCCGGACCGGGGCGGGTCCGAACCCCTCACCGGCGAACGCCGTACCGCCGAACGCCGGCCCGCCGACCTCGGGTCGGCCGAGCAGCGGGCGGGAGACCACGCGCGCGGCGGCCCGGACGGCGGCCCGGACGGCGGCTCGGACGCCACCGTCAGGGGAGTCAGCAGGTTCGGCCGGCCCGGCCGCAGCGACACCCCGGCGCGCGGACAGGAGCTCGTCCTCGACGTGCCGCCGATCAGCGACGACGAGGACGAGGCGTTCATCCGCGACCTGTCCACTCAGCGCCGCCGGCCGGTGCCGCGCTCCGGCTGGCAGGGCGCGTTGTACCGCCTCACCCGGATCAACCTCGGCCCGAGCCGGCGGGACCGCCACGACCTGGACATCCGCGAACGCCTCAACCGCCAGCTCCGGCGTACCCGCGGATACTGCGGCTACATCGGCATCGCCTCGGAGAAGGGCGGTGTCGGAAAGACCACGCTGGCGGCGCTGCTGGCCGCGGAGATCGCCGAGGGGCGCCGGGAGTCGGTGGGCGTGGCCGACCTCAACCCCGACCTCGGGACGCTGCCGGACCGGTTGGGGGTGCGCCCCACCCATTCCATCCGTGACCTGCTCGCGCACGTGGACGAGATCCCGTGGCGTTACCACGTGCACGACTTCATGGAGAAGGTCCCGGAGATGAACGTCCGGGTGCTGGCCGCCTCCACCGACCGCAAGATCCGGCACCAGCTGAGCATGGCCGACGTCGAACTCCTCGCCGAGCTGTTCGCACCGTTCTTCTCGTTCGCGATCCTCGACAACGGCACGCACATCACCCACGAGGCGATGCTCGGCACGCTGCGCGTCGCGCACGGGATGGTGCTGGTCACCGACAACACCAAGGACGGCGCCAACCTCGCCCGCAAGACGCTGCAGTTCCTCAGCGACAACGGGTTCCCGGACATGCGGCGGCGGGTGGTGCTCGCGGTGGTGGCGAAGGAGACCGCGAGCCCGGTGAAGGTGCGCGCGATCGAGCGGGCGTTCGCCGACCACGTGCGCGAGCTCGTCGTGGTGCCGTACGACCCGTCGCTGGACGGCGGCGGCAAGATCCCGTTCCGCGACCCGAACGCCGTCAACAAGATGCTGAAGCCGCAGACCCGGGAGGCCGTCCGCCGGCTGGCCGCCATCCTCGTCGACGACCTCGTGTCCTGACCTCGCGATGGGTGACCGGCAGGCACCCGGGTCCGGCCGGTGGGTCGGTATCGACCTGGGTACGACGTTCTCGGCGGTGGCCCGGGTCGACGAGTTCGGCCGGGCCGCCGTGCTGCCCAACCGGGACGGTGAGCGCACCACGCCCTCGGTGGTGTTCTTCGACGGGGAGCAGCCGCTGGTCGGCACGATGGCGCGGCGGTCGGTCGCGACGTCACCGTTGGACGCGGTGCGCTTCGTCAAGCGGGCGATGGGTGATCCGGCCTGGCGGTTCGAGACCTCCCGGGGAACCGGCTACGGCCCGGAGGAGATCTCCGCGCTGATCCTCAAACGCCTGAAGGAGGACGCCGAACGCGCACTGTCCGCCGAGGTGACCGACGCGGTGATCACCGTGCCGGCGTACTTCGACGACGCGGCCCGGCGGGCGACGATGGCGGCGGGGACGATCGCCGGGCTGACCGTGCGCCGGGTCGTCAACGAGCCCACCGCGGCGGCTCTCGCCGCCGGACTCGTCGGTGACTGGGCGGAGTCGCTGCTGGTGTACGACCTCGGCGGCGGCACGTTCGACGTCACCGCGCTGCGGGTCGAGCCGGGTGCGGTGCACGTGCTCGCCACCGCGGGCGACCGCAACCTCGGCGGCTTCGACTTCGACAACGCGCTGATGCACCTGCTGGACGAACGCTTCCGGGCGGCGGGCGGGCCGAGCCTGCTGGCCGACGACGCCACCGAGGTGGACCTGCGCGAGCGTGCCGAGCTTGTCAAGCACACGTTGACAAGCGTCGACCAGGCGGTCGCTCATCTGGCCGCGGGCGGATTCACTCGTTCGGTCACCGTGACGCGGGAGGACTTCGAGGACCTCACCTCGGCCCTGCTCAGCCGTACCCGCGACACCGCCGAGCAGGTCGTCGAGGAGGCCGGCCTGACGTGGCCGGGCGTGGACCGGCTGGTGCTGGCCGGCGGCTCGACCCGGATGCCGATGGTGCGGCGGATGCTGACCGAGATCTCCGGCCGGGCACCGGACGCGACCGCCAACCCCGACGAGGTGGTGGCGCTCGGCGCCGCCCGGATGGCGCACCTGCTGGAGCAGGGCGAAAGTCCGATCGCGCCGGAGTCACGGGGGCGCTCCTCCCGGCTCCGGTCGAAGGCCCCCTTCGGACTGCGGCGGAGGGAACGCACCGAGGAATCCAAGGAATCCGGAGAGTCGACGGGTACGACTGCCGCGACGGGCATCCGGCTTGCTGTGCACGACGTGACGTCACACGGCCTCGGCGAGATCCTCCTCGAGCGGGACACCGACGTCCTCTTCAATCGGGTGATCATCCCGCGCAACACTCCGATCCCGGCAGAGGACGCAGCTGTTTCCTACACCCGTTACGAACGTCAACGGGTTCTCGGGGTCAGAATCACCGAAGGCGACGACACCGATCCGGCGCACGTCCGCGTTCTCGGCAAGGAACCCATTCGGGTGCCGCCGTACCCGAAGGGCGCGCCGTTCGAGACCACGCTCTCCTTCGACGCGAACCAGATCATCTTCGTTCAGATACGCGACCTGACCACCGGAGAGCTGGTCGGCACGTTCGAGATCGAGCACGTGCTCAACCCGAACGCGGAGCGGGTCGCCGCGTCGACCGACCGGATCCGGGCGATCTCGCCGCTGTAGGCCTCACCTGCCGCCAGGCGTCAGGTGTTCCTGAGCTTCGCGTCCTCCCAGGTGTCCCAGGCGCGTGGCGACCCCGGCCACCATCCTGGTGTCGCCGACCTGCGGGCGGGCACGCAACCAGTCCGCAACCTGGTCACCCGCCACCAGATGCACCACCGCCCGCGTGGCGTGGTCACGCGGGCTGACCAGTGCGATCTCCATCGGGGCGTCGGGACGAGCCGATCCCCACAGCGCGAGCACCACCTCGAGGTCCGCATCCGCCAACCAGGGCACCTCTGCGGCTGCTGCCAGGAGTTCACCCAGCGGACGCAGCCGGGCGGCCAGCTCGGCGGCATCACCGTCCAGGCCATAGGCCTCGACCGTCCCGGCTTCCTGCTGAACGGCGGTCAGCGCGAGCGAGCCCTCCCAGTTGCGGGACGCCACGACGTACACCCCGCCCGGTCCGGCGAGGAGGTGTTCGGCGACAAGGCCACCGGGCAGCGCGAGTCCGCTGGCCACCGTCCAGTTGCCGGGCAACGAGGCGAGCACCGTCGCCGTCCGGTCCGCTCCTCGGGCGGCGAGCGCGACCGGACCGACGGCGGCCGGCGCACGCCTGACCGCCGTACGGCGGAAGGCCAACCACCCCCGTGAGCGGAGAACGACGAACACCACCGCCACCGCGAACCCGGCGACCGGCACCGCGGACGGTGCGAGGACGCTCAGAAAGCTCGCCACAACGAGGACGGCGTGGGCGCCCACCACGGTGGGCAACCGGGCGCCCGCTCGGCCGGCACCTGCATGGGGCGTCAGCCAGACCAGGAGTGTCAGCACACCGAGGAATGTCCAGAACACCGTGCCCAGCCACAGCGGCGCATTCACACCCATCCCCGCGCCGGCGACCTGGGACACCCGCGAGGTGACCAGGCAGGCGAGCAGCAGGGACAGGATGGTCAGCGCGCCGTCGCGGCTCCGTCGTACCCACCAGACGAACCCGGCCGCGACCAGTCCTGCCGCTGCCAGCGCGATCGTGGCACCGTCGCCGAGCGCCAGGACGACCACGAGGAACAGCCCCAGGACGACCGCGACACCACGAACAAGGCGGTGTACCGGCACCTCAGGGGTTTCTGTCATCGCGGTTGCCGCCGTCGGGGTTCTTCAGCGCCTCGAGGACTTCCTCGTGCCGGCCCTCGGCCTGGTTCCAGTCCTCGATCCGGCGCTGGTCCGCGGCCTCGTCCCGCCGCCGCCGCAACGCCGGTGTCTGTGCCCTGGTCACCGTCATCCGGCCCTGGTCAGCGGCGAACGTCTGCGCCCGGCCGGCCTGCGTCGTCATCCGGCCACCGGCGACCGCGCCCTGCATCCGGCCCCGGCGTACCTCCGTACGCCACTGCCGCGACCCGCGTTCGTAGCCCAGCCCCTCGGCAGCATCCGCGCCGGCCATCGCGCCGGACCGGGCACCGCTGCGTACGCCGCGCTGCATGAGGTAGGCCCCGCCGACCGCCGCGCGGGTGCGGGCGGACGCGCCCGTGTCGGCCGGCACCACACCGGCCTGCGCGGCCTCCTGCACGACCTGCGGCGCGAGCGCACCGGTGCGCAGCGCGGACAGGATCTTCCAGATCGCCGCGGTGGCGACCAGCATCAGGAAGATCTTGATCACCATCCCGCCCTGCGCGACCTGCAGGATGTTCAGCACGGCCAGCAGCAGCGCCAGCACCAGGCCGAACACACAGCGCAGGAACACCGCCTGCACCATCACCCCGGCCATCATCCGCACGATCCGCCGCGCCGGTGGGAAGGCGGCGATCGCCCCGATCACCGGCAGGAAGATCCAGGACATCAGGAACACGGCGTGCCAGAAGATGGTCAGCAGCGCCAGCAGGCCGACGAACACGAACGCGATCAGGTTGACGAACAACGCCGCGATCGCGGTGGCCATCCGCCCGGTCGGCTGCGTACCCTCCCAGAACTCGTAGTTCTGCGGGTAGACCTGCGCGATCTTGTACTGCACGCCCTTCCACAGGAAGTAGTTCTGGCCGGTGTCGACGCGTTTGCCGTCGGCCTCGTCGATGGTCTGGTTGCGCGACAGTGACTGCGCGACCACCTGCTGGACGGCGAGGTTGATCTTCGGTCTGTCGCCGGCCGCGACCGGGCGGTCGTCGCAGCGGTACTCGATGCTGGTGACGCCCTTGGGGCGTTGGTAGGCCGGCGCCTGGCTGTTCGGGCAGTAGTTCTGGGACCCGACCTTCAGGTCGTCCACCTTGAGCTGGCGTTCGGTGCCGAACTGGCCGTTGACCCAGGGCTGGAACAACAGCACCTCGTAGAGCATGCAGGACGAGACCCGCTTGCCGAGGTTGTACGTCAGTGCGCGCGGGGTGTCCTGCGGCGGTCGCATGCCCTGGGTATCGGCTGTATCGGCCTGGGACTGGGCCCCGCTCGGTGTGGCCACCGTAGGCAGGTAGCACGCGCTGGAGGTGTCGGTGTTGCGGTTGATGATGGCGATGTCCATCACCGCGGAGTTGAACTCCGAGGTGTACTTGTCCACCGCCCCGGTCAGCTTGACGTAGTTGTTGCCGGTCAGGATCGCGGTGATGGCCACCACGATCAGGGCGGAGCTGATCACCCCCGCGTAGGTCTCCCGGGAGTCGGCGCGGCGGTGGATCCGGGTGAGCACCCACAGGCCGGTGACCGCCACCGCGAGCGCGACCGCGGGTACGCCGATCCTGTCGTTGAGGTTGGTGAGCAGGCTCTGCTGGGCGTCGTAGAACGTCTCGAACGGCGCTTCGTTGCTGGCCAGCTGCTTCATCCCGATGGTGAGGCCGCCGAAGAAGCCGCCGAAGGAGAACAGCATCTGCGCGATGCCGGTGGCCGAGGCGTCCATCACCGAGCACTGGGTCTCGAAGTTGCGCTCCGGGTCGGAGGTGCCGAACTTCTTCTTGCCGTCGCGTATGTCGGCGTCGAGCGCCTTCGGGGTGTAGGACCACAGCAGCCCGCGCGGGCCGGCGACCTCGAGCAGCGTGTGGTCGGAGGGGTTGGCCTGCCGGCCGCGCTTCTGCTTGTCCGGGTCGGTGCCGGGCTCGACGTCCTCCTTGGCGATGATCGGGATCCACGCCGTCATCCCGGAGCCGCCGTGCTCGGGACCCGCGTTGGTGATGTTGCCGCTGCCGAACGGGCAGTCCCACGGGGCGGCGCTCGCCGGCCGCATCGCCACCGTGACGCCGAAGAGCGTTCCGGCCAGCACACCGAACGCGGCGAGCAACCGGCCGGCGCGCAGCCAGCGCGCCCGCCAGCCGTGGCGACGTGCCCCGGCGGCGAGGTCGCCGGGGTGCTCGGCCGAGGTGATCGAGGCGGCCGAGGCGGCAGGGACCGCGAGCAGGAACTCCCCGCGGTCGACGCGGGTACGGGCACACCGCCCGCGGGCCGGCGCCCGACGGGGCGCCGGTGGCGGGACCGATTCGTTGCGGACTCTCATCTGCCCGAGGTCGTCCCTACTGTCCTCACTGGCCGCGCTGTCACCGCTGTCATCGATTCCCCCGTGTGCCGGCGGTCCTCACCGCGGGTGTGTTCAGGTTGTGGCGCGTTGGTGCGCCCTAGTCACGATAGGCGTCCACGTCGCCTTTGTGCGTGTGGAGAGCCCCGGATGTGAACATTCGGTCCCGGGTGCCCAGGACAGGCCCGAAACAGCTGCGGAACGCCGCGGGAGCGGTCCCGGCGGCCCGTACTCACTCCTCGGTGGGGCCCGGATGCCTCCCGGGAGGGATGGCCACCGGCACCGGCGCGAGGAGAGTTCCGAGTGCCAACGAAGCGGCGGGGCCGCCGCGCCGACCGTGGCGGTCCCGCCGCACCACCTCCCACCGTCGATCACCGCAGCCGGAGGGCCATGCGACCCATGAGTACCGTCCCGTCCTCGGAAGGGACCCTGCGCCGTCCGGTGTTCGACTGCCCGCGGCACGCGCCGACCGTGGCGCTGGTCCCGTTCGCCGGCTACACCGCGGCCGTGGTGGCGTACAACTACCGAACCCGTGGCCGGTGCCGGCACCGCGGGCGGATGTCAGGATGACGGCCATGACACCCACGACCGCGACGACCGCCAGGACCACGACGTTCGTCCTCGTGCACGGCTCCAACGGCAACGCCGCCAACTGGACCGCCCTGCAGCGCGAACTCGCCCTGCTCGGCCATCGCAGCCTGGCGGTGGACCTGCCCGGGCACGGCTTCGGCGCGACGTTCCCGGCGGCCTACCAGGCGCCGCAGGACCTGGCCGCGCTGGCCGCCGCTCCGTCGGCGATGGCGGGTGTCACGCTGGCCGACAACGTGGAGCACGTCACCGGCGTCCTACGGCGGGCCGCCGAGCACGGGCCGGTCGTCCTGGTCGGGCACAGCCGGGGTGGGATCACCCTGACCGCGGTCGGGAACGCCGTGCCGGATCTCGTCGATCGGATCGTCTACGTCTCCGCGTGGTGCTGCGTCGACTCGACCCCGGGCGAGTACATGCAGGGCCCGGAGTACGCCACCAGCGCACTCAACGACACCATGGGCCTGCTGGTCGGCGACCCGGCGGCGCTTGGCGCGATCCGGATGAACTGGCGTACGGCCGATCCCGGTCTGCTGGCCGCGCTGCGCGAAGCGATGCTGGCCGACGGCAGCGAGGACGAGTTCCACTCGTTCCTGAACACCCTGGAGCCGGACGAGAGCCTGGACGCCGGCGGCCCGGACGACCGCGCCCAGGCAGCGACGTGGGGCCGGATCCCGCGTACGTACGTCCGGCTCACCGGGGACCGCTCGATCCCGGTCGCGCTGCAGGACCGGTTCATCGCCGAGGCGGACGCCCTCACCCCGGACAACCCGTTCCAGGTGCACTCGCTGGACAGCAGCCACGTCGACTTCCTGATCCGGCCGGGGCAGGCCGCGAAGATCCTCGCCGGGCAGGCCGACCATGAGCAGGACGACGAGGGGTAGCAGGGGGTTGCGGTGAGGACGAGGGTCACGGCCGGGACGACGGCCCGGCTGCGGGCGTGGGGCCGGGCGGTGTTGTTCTGGCTGGTGGGCACCGGCGGTGCCTGCTCGGTCGGGCTGTGCGCGTGGTTCCTCACCCTGCCGGTCACGCTGAACCTCGCCTCGGAGGTGGCCCGCACCGCCCTGGTCGTCGCCGCCACGCTGGTCCTCGCGCTGGCCATGGGCCTGCTCATCCCGGCCCGGCGTACCGAGATCGTGCTGGCCGAGACGCTGCTCGGCGCGCGGTTCCCCGACGGCTGGCACCGGCAGCAGCAGGCCGGAGGGGTCGAACGCGTTCGCACGTCCCTGTGGTTCACCGCGCACCTGCTGGGCGGCGCGGTCGTGATCCTCGCCGGCCTGGTGGCTCTTCCGGTCGGGGCCGGGCTGGCCACCGCATCGTGGACGGGCACCGCTGGCACCCGCCCGCTCGGCATCCCCGTCCTGCCGTTCCTCGGCACCGGGTCGGACTGGCTGGTGCTCGCCGCCGGCATCGCGCTGATCGTGGTGGCCGCGGTGATCCTGGCCGGCCTACCCCTGCTGGCCACCTGGCCGGCGGAGGTGATGCTGGGCCCGTCGCCGCGGGAGCTGATGACGATCACCGCGACGCAGGCGGCCCGGGCCGCCGAGCGCAACCGGGTCGCCCGCGACCTGCACGACTCGGTGGGCCACAACCTGAGCATCATCTCGGTGCTGGCCACGGCTGCGGTCCGTACGCCGGAGGAGAGTGCCGTCCGCGCGTACTGCGAGGACATCGCCGGCGTCGCGCGGTCCGCGCTCACCGATCTGGACGAGGCACTGCGGGTCCTGCGGGCCGGCTCCGACCCGGATCGCAGCTCCGACCCCGGCAGCGGCACGGGCGGAAGTTCCGGCTCCGGCTCCGGCTCCGGCGGAGGGGACACCGACGCCCGCACTCTCGCCGACCTTGACCCGCTGCTGGAGCGGCTGCGGTCGGCCGGGCGGCGGATCGACGGGGACGTGCCCGCGGCCGTGGGTTCGGTGCCGGAGCCGGTGAGCCGGGAGGGATACCGCATCGTCGCCGAGGCGCTCACCAACGCCGCCCGCTACGGCACCGACGACCCCACCGAACTCACGCTCACCCTCGACGGGGACCGGCTGACGATCGAGGTGGCCAACCGGATCGGTACCGGTGGCACAGGTGGCTCGGGTGGCGCCGGTGGCGCCGGTGGCGCAGCCGGCCGCGGACGCCGTGACGGTGGCCGCGGCCTGGTCGGCATCCGGGAACGCGTGAGCCTGCTCGGTGGCACCCTCACCGTCGGCACCGACGACACAGGCGGCGCCGCGGGGTGGTGGCGGCTGCGCGCCGAACTCCCCGGAGCGGCGGCACGCGTACGTTCCGACTCCCGTTCCCGCCCTGCTGCATCCACCTCGTCCACCTCACCCGCCCCACCGGCACCGGAGCAGACCAGATGAGCCAGATGAGCACGAACATCAGCGTTCTCGTGGCCGACGACGAGCCGATGATCCGGCACGGCCTGGCGGCGATCCTCGCCCCCGAACCCGACATCGCCGTGGTCGGCGAGGCCGGCGACGGCGCCGAGGCGGTCTCCGCGACCGGCCGGCACCTGCCGAACGTCGTGCTGATGGATGTCCGGATGCCCCGGGTGGACGGCATCGAGGCGACCCGGACGATCACCGCCCGTTGGCCCGAGCGGGTGAAGGTGCTGGTGCTCACGACGTTCGCCGACGACGACTACGTGACCCGGGCGATGCTGGCCGGCGCCTCGGGCTTCCTGCTCAAGCGGTCCTCCGGTGAGGAGATCACCCAGGCCATCCGTACGGTGCACGGCGGTGAGTCGCTGCTGTTCCCGGCGAAGGTACGCGGGATGTTCGGGTCGGCCGGGGTATCGCACGACGCGCACCCGGGGTTCGGCCGGCTCACCGCGCGGGAGGCGGAGATCCTCACCCTCGTCGCGGAAGGGCTGTCCAACGCCGAGATCGCCGGCCGGCTCTACGTCAGCGTGGAGACGGTGAAGACGCACGTCGCCTCGGTGCTCACCAAGCTGGAGGTCCGCGACCGCACCCAGGCGGTGGTGCGGGCCTACCGCGACCGGTTCATCACGCCCTGACACCGACCTCCCCGCGGGTCGGCACCCGATTGCCGCCCCTTCCGAAGCGGACGTACGATCTGCGTTCGTGTCGTGCAGTGTGTCGATTTCGGTGAGCGGTGCCCGCCGGGACCAGTCCCCGGCGCGGGGGTACGTGCTCGCGTTGCTGGCCGTCCACGCACACGACGTCGCCGACGTGCTGTGTCGCTGACTTCTGCCTCCGACCTCCTCCCGGAGCACCCAGGGACCGGCGCCGCGCGCCGACTTCAGGCCACTTGGCGTACACCGCCGTACGCCGGCCCGGGTGCTCGTGTCCTCACCAGGCCGCCCGCTCCGACTGCTGAGCCGACCGGCCTCCGGTGCCTTCCGAAGGGCTCTCCATGCGTCACGTTCCACCTCTCCTCACCCGGGCCGCGGCTGTCGGCGTCGCCCTGGCCACCCTCACCGTCGCGGCCGCCTGCGGTTCGAGCGGCGGTGACGACAACACCGGCGGCAGCGCGAGCGGCGGGAAGTTCGATCCCGCCAAGTGCCAGGGCGGCACGCTGTCGGTCCTGAACCAGAAGGACATCACCCACCTCGACCCGGCTCGTCTCTACACCTCCGGCGGCGGCAACATCCCGTCGCTGCTGTTCCGTACGCTCACCACCCGCAACCGCGCGGGCGGCGCCGAGGGCGCGAAGGTCGTCCCCGACCTCGCCACCAACACCGGTGTGGCCAGCGACGACGCGAAGACCTGGACCTACACGCTGCGGGACAACCTGAAGTTCAGCGACGGGTCGAAGATCACCTCCAAGGACGTGAAGTACGGCATCGAGCGGTCGTTCGCGCCCGAGCTGCCCGGCGGCGCGCCGTACCTGCGCGACTGGCTGGCCGGCGCCACCGACTATCAGGGCGTCTACAAGGACCCGGCCGGGATCAAGGCGATCGAGACCCCCGACGACAAGACGATCGTGTTCCACCTGCGCAAGCCGGAGGGCGACTTCCCGTTCCTCGCCACCGCCACGCAGTTCGCCCCGGTGCCGAAGGCCAAGGACACCGGCGTGAAGTACGAGAACAAGCCGGTGTCCAGCGGGCCGTACCAGGTGGAGTCGTACCAGAAGAACAAGAAGCTGGTGCTCACCCGCAACCCGCACTGGTCGCGTTCGGTGGACAAGAACCGGCTCGCCTGCCCGGACCGGGTGGAGGTCACCTCCGGCCTGGACGCCGCGGTGATCAACCAGCGCATCTTCACCGGCGCCGGCAAGGACGCGAACGCCGTCACCACCGACACCGACCTCGGCCCGTCCGAGCTCGCCCGGCTGGGCAACGACCCCGAGCTGGACAAGCGGGTCGCCAAGGGACACTTCCCGTTCCTGTACTACGTCGCGTTCAACCCCAAGGTGAAGCCGTTCGACGACCCGAAGATCCGGCAGGCGATCTCCTACGCGGTGAGCCGTACGTCGGTGATCAACGCCGTCGGCGGCACTGCGCTCGCCGACCCGGCCACGACGTTCCTGCCGGCGCAGAAGTCGATGGGCTACCAGAAGTACGACTACTTCCCGGCGGGCAAGAACGGCGACCCGGCCAAGGCGAAGCAGCTGCTCGCGCAGGCGGGTCACCCGAACGGGCTCACCGTGCCGCTCACCTACGTCTCCGGCTCCAAGGACGGCATGGGACCCGGTGCGGCCACCGCGATCCAGGACGCGCTGAAGAAGGCCGGGATCACCGTCAAGCCGCAGGGGCTTGAGGCCGACGCGTTCTACGAGCAGACCGGGCAGCCGGGCAAGGAGCCCGGGATGATGCTGTTCGGCTGGGGCGCGGACTGGCCGTCCGGCTTCCCGTTCCTGCAGCCGATCTTCGACGGCCGGCAGATCCCGCCGCAGGGCAACTACAACCTCGCGCAGTACGACGACCCGAAGGTGAACGCGGAGTTCGACGCGATCGCGAAGATCACCGACCCCGCGCAGGCGGCGAAGCGTTACGGCCAGCTGGACGCCCAGCTGGGCAAGCAGGCGTTGACGGTCCCGCTCTACACCACCAAGGACCTGGTGATGTACGGGAAGAACGTCAAGAACGCCTTCGTCAGCGACTGGACCGGCAGGTACGACGTCACGATGCTGTCGGTCAAGTGAGCGGTCAAGTGAGCGGTCAAGTGAGCGGTCAAAGTGAGCGATCAAGTGAGCGGTCAAGTGAGCGGTCAAGTGAGCGGTCAAGTGAGCGCGTCAGGTGAGCGACAGGTGAGCGCCACCGTCTCCACGCCGCCGCCCGCGTCCGGTCCCGAACCGGGCGCGGGGGCGGTGGCGCCCTCAGGGTCCGGCCCCGGTCGCCGGCCGCGGCTGGGCGGATGGGTGGTCTGGCGACGTTTCACGTCGAACCGGGCCGCGTTCGCCGCGGCGGGCGTCGTCGGGCTGCTCGTCCTGGTCGCATTGCTGGCGCCGCTGCTGGCCGCGCTGGAGGGTCAGGACCCGACGACCTTTCACGACACGCTGATCGACTCCGGCCGCGGCGGCGTACCGCTCGGCTCGTTCGGCGGGCTCAGCGCCGACCACTGGCTCGGCGTGGAACCCACCACGGGTCGCGATCTCTTCGCCCGCGTCGTCTTCGGCGCGCGGGTCTCCCTCGGGGTGGCGATCGGCGCGACCGTGCTGCAGGTGCTGATCGGCGTCACCGTCGGGCTGGCCGCGGGTGTGGGCGGCCGCTGGATCGACAGCGTGCTCGGCCGGTTCATCGACCTGATCCTGGCGTTCCCCGGGCTGGTGTTCTCCATCGCACTACTGGCGATCGTGCCGTCGTCCTTCCCGCGGCCGGTGCTGCTGGTCGTCGTGCTCGGCGTCCTCGGCTGGGCGGGGGTGGCCCGGATCGTGCGCGGGCAGACGCTGACGTTGCGGGAGACCGACTACGTCGCTGCCGCCCGGCTGGCCGGGGTGCATCCGGTGCGGGTGGCCCGCCGGGAGATTCTGCCCGGCCTTGCCGCGCCGGTGCTGACCTACGCCGCTCTGCTGCTGCCCGGCAACGTCGTGGCCGAGGCGGCGCTGTCGTTCCTCGGCATCGGCGTACGCCCGCCCACGTCCTCGTGGGGGCAGATGCTGTCCACCGCGACGACGTGGTTTCGCGGCGACCCGACGTACGTGCTGATCCCGGCCGTACTGCTGTTCGTCACCGTGCTGGCGTTCACCCTCGCCGGTGACGGCCTCCGCACCGCACTCGACCCGCGAGCGCGGGCACGCGTGCAACGCCAGGGGCGGCGACCGGGCCGGGGCCACGGACGGGAGCGAGCCTCGTGACCGGCTACCTGCTGCGCCGGCTGGCGGGCGCCCTGGTGGTGCTGCTCGTGCTGTCCGCCGTCGTCTACACGATCTTCTACCTCACGCCGGGCAACCCGGCGCTGCTGGCCTGCGGCAAGGGATGTACTCCGGACCACCTGAAGGTCGTCGAGGCCCAGATGGGTGTCGACCAGTCGATCTGGATGCAGTACTGGCACTTCCTGCAGGGCCTGCTGGTGGGCCGCGACTTCAGCGCCGGGCCCACCGTCGACCACTGCCCTGCACCCTGCCTGGGCTACTCGTTCCAGACCGACGAACCGGTGCTGGCGCTGCTGTTCGACCGGCTGCCGGTGACGCTGTCGCTCACCCTCGGCTCGCTGGTGATCTGGCTGGTCGTCGGCGTCGCGGCCGGCGTGGTGTCCGCGCTGCGCCGGGGCCGCACCACCGAACGGCTGGTGACGGTGACCACCCTCGCCGGGATGTCCGCGCCGACGTTCCTGGTCGGCATCCTGTTGCTGATGCTGGTGTGCGCGTACCTTCGCTGGCTGCCGTTCCCGTCGTACGTCCCGCTGCACGAGGACCCGGCGGCGTGGGCGGCCAACCTGGTGCTTCCGTGGGTGACGCTGGCGATCGTGCAGGCCGCCGTCTACACCCGGATCACCCGCACCGCGATCCTGGAGACGCTGGCCGAGGACCACATCCGCACCGGCCGGGCGTACGGCCTGACCGAACGCTCGATCATCGGCCGGCATGCCCTGCGCAGCGCGCTCACCCCGCTGGTGACGCTGGTCGCGCTCGACCTCGGCGCCCTGCTCGGCGGAGCGGCGATCACCGAGAGCGTGTTCGGGCTGCCCGGGCTCGGCCAGCTGCTGGTCGACTCGGTCCGCGTGGTCGACCTGCCGGTGGTGGTGGGGCTGACGCTGCTGTCCGGCTTCTTCATCGTGCTGGCCAACGCGGTCGCGGACCTGCTGTACGCGGTGGCCGACCCGCGGGTCAGCCTGGGCGAGGACCGGCTGGGCCGGAGGGGCGCATGACCGACAACGACAAGCTCGTGGACAACCTCGGGGAGAACCTCGTCCGGCCGGTGGTGTCCGTTCGCGACCTGCGGATCGGCTTTCCGGGCGCCGCTGCTTCCGGGGCGCCGCTCGCCGTCGACGGCCTGTCCTTCGACCTGCCACCCGGCGGCGGGCTCGGCCTGGTCGGTGAGTCCGGCTCGGGCAAGACCGTCACCGCACTCTCCTTGCTCGGGCTGCACCGGGGCACCGACGCGCGGGTGTCCGGTGAGATCGAGGTCGCCGGGGTTCCGGTGCTCACCGCGCCGGATGAGCAGGTACGCCGGATGCGGGGCGCGGAGGTCGCGATGATCTTCCAGGACCCGCTGTCGGCGTTCGACCCGTACTACCGCGTCGGCGACCAGATCGGCGAGGTCTACCGGCTGCACTCCGGCGCCGGCCGCCGGGCCGCCCGCGAACGCGCCGTCGAGGTGCTCGACCGGGTGCACATCCCGGACCCGCACCGCCGCGTCGACGCGTACCCGCACGAGCTGTCCGGCGGCATGCGGCAACGCGCGCTGATCGCGATGGCGCTGGCCTGCGAGCCGCGGGTGCTGGTCGCCGACGAACCCACCACCGCCCTCGACGTCACCGTCCAGGCGCAGATCCTCGACCTGCTCGCCGAGCTGCGGGCCGAGACCGGGATGGCGCTGATCCTGGTGACGCACGACCTCGGGGTGGTCGCGGGCAGCGTGGACGACGTGCTGGTGATGAGTGCCGGGCGGGAGGTCGAACGCGGGCCGACGGCGCGAGTGCTCGGCGCGCCCTCCGCGGCGTACACCCGTCGGCTGCTGGCGGCCGTGCCCCGGGTGGACGTGGCGCCGGACCGCGCACCGGCGGAAGATGCCGGCTCCGGTGACGACGCTGACCTGACGCGCTGACGACGTGGTGATGACGCTGCGCGGCGTGCGCCGTGACTTCCCCGGCCGGCGTGGCGGGGCGGGCCGGCCGGAGGTCGTGCACGCCGTCGCCGGCGTCGACCTGGACCTGCGCCGCGGCGAGGTGCTCGGCGTGGTCGGGGAGAGCGGCAGCGGCAAGACCACACTGGCCCGGATGATGGTCGGCCTGCTGCGTCCCTCCGCCGGCGAAATTCTGCTGGGCAGTGCGGACCTTTCGAAGCTGTCCGGCCGGCGGCTGCGAGAGCGGCGCCGCGAGGTCGCGATGGTGTTCCAGGACCCGGCGTCCTCGCTCAATCCCCGGCGTACGGTCGGCGACAGCATCGCCGAGCCGCTGCGGGTCCGGGGCGCGGGGCGGGCCGAGCTGACGGCGACGGTCGCGGACCTGCTCACCCGGGTCGACCTGGACCCGAACCGTGCCGGTGACTACCCGCACGAGTTCTCCGGCGGCCAGCGGCAGCGGATCGGGATCGCCCGGGCGCTCGCCGCCCGCCCGTCGGTGCTGGTCTGCGACGAGCCGGTGTCTGCGCTGGACGTCACGACGCAGGCGCAGGTGCTGGAACTGATCGACGAGCTGCGGGCGGAGTACGGCTTCTCGGTGGTGTTCGTCAGCCACGACCTCGCCGTCGTCCGCCAGGTCTGT
Source organism: uncultured Actinomycetota bacterium (assembly GCA_963791775.1). Taxonomy (GTDB): domain Bacteria; phylum Actinomycetota; class Actinomycetes; order Propionibacteriales; family Actinopolymorphaceae; genus Actinopolymorpha. The sequence goes on from CAWBTM010000012.1 coordinate 150,748, forward strand.
GACCGGGTGGCGGTGATGCGCCGGGGCGAGGTGGTCGAACTCGCCGACGCCGAGGTGTTGTACGAGGACCCGCGCCACGAGTACACCCGCGCGCTGCTGGCTGCCGTACCCGTTCTGGATCCCGAACTCGCCCGGGTCCGCCGCGCCGAACGCCGCCATCTCGTCGCGGCCGGCCCGGCAACCCCACGTGTGAAATAACGAGGTGGACCCGCTCTGGGGTGATTTGGTACGAATTGGGGCGTAACGAAGCACAACAGACAGCTGAACGCACTCCACGGGGAGGTTGCAATGCAACACGTCGAGCGCACGTCGACCGACTACGTTCCGCCGAAGCTCGTCGAGGTCGGCGAGTTCAACGAGGACACGTTGGGCAACTGGGACGGCACTTCGCCTGACTGGTTCTTCAACTACTACTGGTAGGTCGGCGAACAGCAGCAGCTGATCACGGGGAGAACCGGGTCGCCGCGTGCGGCCCGGTCTCCTTCCCGTTCGCGCACGAGGCAGCTCGCGGCGCCTGGGACGGAGGGCCGGCGACGGTATGCGGATGAGGAAAAGGTGAGCGCGGGCTTCGTCGTCCTGCCGGACACCGAAGCCGGCGCACGGACCCAAGCGCACCTGACCACTCCAGGCTCGGTGCTGAACCACGCCTCGGGCCGGCCGTGGCTGGTGGGCGGGTTGCTTTCGGGACCGCTGACGACAGCCGCGGCGGGACCGGCGCGGGTGGCCGTGCTGGGGCGCTCACCCCTCGCCGAGGACGACCTGGCGAGGCTGGCCACCAGGATCACCCGGCTCTCCGATGCCGACCCGCTCGTTTCCGGGGCGCTGGGTTGCTGCCACGTCGCGGTATCCGTCGGGGGTCAGGTCCGCTTGCAGGGGAGCGTCTCCGGCCTCCGGCGCGTCTTTCACGCCCGGATCAACGACGTCACCATCGCCTCCGACCGGTCCGACCTCCTCGCGGAGCTGACCGGGGCCGACATCGACGAGGAGGCGCTGGCCCTGCGGATGGCCTGTGGCCTGCGGGTTCCCTACCCGGCCAACGCGCGGAGCACGTGGTCCGGCGTTCGAACCCTCCCTCCGGAAAGCTTCCTGAGCTGGGACGGCGACCGGGCCCGGGAGGTCCCCTGGTGGCGACCGCCCGACCTGGACCTGTCCCTCCAGGAGGGAGCGGCGGAGGTACGCCGGACGCTGACCGCGGCGCTCACTCCTCACCCACCGCGCGAGGGCCGGCTGAGCGCCGACCTGTCCGGCGGGCTGGACTCCACCTCGCTGAGCTTCCTCGCGGCCCGGGAAGCCCCGGACCTGCTGACCTTCCGTTGGGGCGAGGCCGAGGCGGGCAACGACGACGCCGCGTACGCCGAACGCGCCGGGAAATTACTCGGCCGCGCGGAGCACCTGGTCGTACCCCAGCACGAACTCCCGGAGATGTTCGCCCACCCGGAGTCCTCCTCGGTGAGCACCGAGGAACCGGTGTCCCTGACACGGGCCACCGCCCGGATCCGGCACAACGCCGCCCTGCTGGCCGACCGGGGTTCGCGTCGGCACCTCGCCGGACACGGTGGCGACGAACTCTTCGCCCCGATGCCGACCTATCTGCCGCAGCTGATGCGCCGGCACCCGGTGACCGGACTCCGGCACGTGCGGGCGTACTGCGCGCTGCGACGTTGGCCGGTGTCCGCGACCCTCGCCGAAGTTGCCGGACTCGCCAAGGTCTCCGGCGCCGACGCCTTCCCGTCCTGGTGGCGCACCGAGGCCGACCGGCTGACCGGCCCGCACCCCTCCGGACGTGCTCCGGCCCTGGGGTGGGGCCTCGGCCCCCTTCGGGCGGCACCATGGACGACCGGGAAGGGAGTCGAACTCGCCCGCCGGGCACTACTGGACGCCGCCGAGCAGGCCCGGCCGCTGTCCGACGACCTGGGCACACACACCCTGCTGCTGATGATTCGTTCCAACACCGCGAGCTACCGACTGCTGTCCCAGCTGTATGCCGGGTCCGGGGTGGAGCTGGACATGCCGTACGTCGACAACGCGGTCGTCGAGGCCGTCCTGCGCGTGCCCGCACACGAGCACGGCGGCCCGTGGCGGTACAAACCGCTGCTGGCCGACGCGATGCGCGGCGTCGTCCCGGACGAGATCCGCACCCGGTCCACGAAGGGCGAGTTCGGGGAGGACGTCCGGCGGGGGCTGCGGCGCAACCTCCCCGCCATCCTCAGGATGTTCGACGACTCCGAACTCGCCGAACGCGGCCTCATCGATCCCGGCCGGCTCCGCGCTCAGCTGACCGGCCCGCAGGCAGACAACACCGTGGTGCAGGCGCTGGAGAACCTGCTGGGTTGTGAGACCTGGCTGCGTGCCGCGACCGCTCGCCGGGCCGGCGCTTCCTGCACCGACCCTGCCACCCTGCCCGCCGACCGACCCGCACCTTAGGAGGCCCGACCCACATGCGGCTCCATCCCGACGTCTCCGTCACCGACACCGACGACGGCTGTGTGCTCCTGCAGGAGCGCACCGGCCGCTACTGGCAGCTCAACGTCACCGGCACCGGAGTTCTGCGGCGCCTGCTGGACGGGGACTCACCCGCCACCATCGCGGCAGATCTCGTCGCCACCTACGGCATCGACCAGAGCCAGGCCGAGCAGGACGTCGAAGGTGTGCTCTCCGACCTGAGCAAAGCGCAGTTGACGGTGGCCCCGTGAGCGTGCCGATGACGCTGCCGGAGCGGGGTCGGCTGCCCGTACGCCGGCGGGTCGTGCCCCTGCTGGCCGTCGCCGCCGCCCGTCCGCTCGCCCGGCTCAGGCCGGCCCGGTTGCGCACCGTGCTCGAGTTCGCCAGGCGTGGCGCGTCACCCGCCACGGCCGGCCAGGCCGCAACCGCGCGCGAGCAGGTCGTGTCCGTGAGCCTGCGCTGCGCGGGCAAGAACTGCCTGCAACGCTCGATCGCCGCCGCGCTGCTGTGCCGGGCGCGCGGCGTCTGGCCGACGTGGTGCACGGGGGTGCGCACCCAGCCCTTCGCCGCGCACGCCTGGATCGAGGCCGAGGGCGGGTTGGTCGGCGAGCCGCATCCCCGGGGCTACTACAGGCCGATGCTTTCCGTCCCGCCGCGGAGCCGAGGCAACGCCGCCAGGAGGGCCGACAGGAGCGCCGACGCCCGAACCGGCAGGGAAGCCGCCGGGGAAGCCGCCGAGCGGGAGGAGGCCGGTCGATGAGTGGCGTGCGCACCGACCCGAGCGGGACCCGCACCGACGGGGCGCTCCGACTCGTCGAGGGCCGCACCGCCCGGCCCACCTCGGTTGAATTCGACGAGTACGTCCGCGCGATGTCGATCCACTGTCCCTACCTCGCACCCTCGGTGGAGCACGGGCTGACCGGATGGACGGTCTATGAGGCAACCGGCGCCGCTCCGGAGGTCGAGGAGGCGGTCTTCCATGCCGCCGTACGGCTCGCCGAGGAGGTCCGGAGCCTGGCGAAGCGCCCTCGTGGCGCGTTGACGTGCGAGAACATCGTGGTTTTCGGTGCCGGCCGGGAGGTGCTGGCGTGGCCGCACTGGGCACTGAAGAACCTCTACGCACCGGTCGGCGTCATGTTCGGCAAGTTCCCGGTCGGCGACCAGGTCACCGACCATCTCGGCCGGCTTGTCCCGGAGCCGCCGGTGTCGTTCCTGGTGGTGCGGGTCGCCGTCCGCGCTCGTGACCCGCTCTTCCTCAGCCGCACACCGGACCTCGCCGCCACCGTCGAGGCGGCGGCCGACGACGGCCGGGACGTCTTCGCGGCCGAGGGGCTCCCCCGCGGCGAGTGGGCGGACGTGAAGCGCTGGTCGCAGCGCCGGCTGCCGCAAGCTCCTCCACGTCGGTGACGGAACTCCTCCGCGCGGATTCTTCCGCGGAGGAATCTCCGCCCCGCATCAGTGGATGCGATCGGGCGGCCCCATCCTGGCTGGGGAATCCCCGCGGAAGAATCCCCAGCCAGGGAAGTCCCAGCCTGAGGCGGAGTCCTAGGAGTCGACCCGGCTGAGGTCGGTGAGGAACTCCTCCTCGGCCGTCTCGTCGTCGTCGAGCGGCCCGACGGCGTGCCGAGTCGACGCGGAAGCCTCGTCCACCAGCACAGACGCCTCGTCCACCCAGCGCCAATCGTCCACGTCGGGCGAGGGGTCGATCGCCTTGAACCGCGCCTCCAGGTGCGGGTTGGACTGGATCGCCGCGGCGAACTCGAAGAACGCCCGGTCCACCTCGACGCTGGCCAGCTCCGCGTCCACGTCCCGCATCACGCACTCGCCGTCCCGCAGCGACTTCAGCGTCTCGATCATCGACCGCTCCGCCGGCGCTCGGTTCAGCAGCGGCAGCGTCTGCGCCGCGTCGGCGTCGGAGTGGTGCCGGAACGCGAACACCGTGTGGATCTGGTTGGTGCCGGCGGCCTTGGCGTCGAGGTCCTCGGACTCGATCCGGGCCAGGTCGCCCGCCTGCTGGGTGATGAGCACGATCCCGATGTTGAACGCGCGGCCCTGCTTCAGCACGAAGCTGATCAGGTCGCGGCCCTCACCGGTGCTCGCCACGCTGTACGCCTCGTCCACGAACAGCAGCTGCGGCCGCCAGCCCTTGACCGGGTGGCGTTCGGTCGTCTCCTCCAGCATCTGGAAGCCGAGCCGGGTGACGAGGTAGATGATGCCGCGGGCGATGTTCGCCGAGGAGCTGTTGCCGTGTGCCCGGGGCAGCCCGCGCAGGGTGATGATCGTGCGCCGCTTGCCGTTGTCGTCGACCACCGCGCTGGCCTCGCGGGCGAACGCGACCCGGGCGTAGGGATTCTTGCGCAGGTCCTCCAGCACCGCGGCCGCGAACCGCAGGTCGCGCACCTCCGTGTCCGCCACGCCCGCGTCCTTCACCCGGTCGAACTCGTCGACCACCAACTGCAGGACGTTCCACGTGGTCGGCCGGGGCACAGCGCGCTCGACCTTGGACCGGGTGACGCCCGGGTTGGCCGCGCGGTAGGCGGCCACCTCCCGGTCGTACTCGTTGACCGTCCGCGAGAACGCCTCCACGACGTACCCGCTGATCCGGCTCCACGCGACCTCGCCGAGGAAGATCTCCAGCATCGCCTGGGCGTGCATCCGGCCCTCGGTGACCGTCGACGCGGTGAGCAGCGGGTCGAGGTTACCGGCCCGCCCGCGCAGCGGGTCGATGATCTCGGTCTCCCGCCAGTACTCCTCGTTGATCGGCTGGAACGGGCAACCCGGCCGGGCCAGGCATCCCTCGCCCGCGTGCCGCATGAACTCCGGGTCGAGCACCTGGGAGCCGAACGCCAGGAAGTACGCCGTCCGGGCGGCGTCGATCTTCGGGTCGATGAACACGCACCGGACGCCGGCCTCGGACTCGTAGTGGAAGACCTTCAGCGCCAGCGTGGTCTTGCCACCGCCGGACGCACCGACCAGCACGACGCCGGCCCCGTTCTCCCGGGCGATCGCGGAGTGCGCGGAGTAGTGCACGGGGTTGTGGCCGTCGCGCGTACGCCCGACCAGCATCCCCTCCCAGCCCTTGGCGATCCCGTCCCGGCCGACGACCGCGCGGTCGCCGACCTGGGTGGCGGTGGTGAGCAGGGCGACACCGAGCTGGTCCAGCTCCTGCAGCCGGCGGAACGGCGCGATCCGGCCCACCGGCGAACGGTCACCGTCACCGGGCAGCATGTTGTAGAGCAGGCGGTACTGCAGCCGCTTCGGCCGCAGCACCGTCGCGTCCAGCGTCTTGGCGAACAGCCGCTCGATCCGCTTGCGGCGGTTCTCCAGCTCCTCCGGCGTGGACGCGGCGATGGTGAGCAGCAGCTGGGACTCCATGCCGGGGAACGGCCGGCTGTCCTGCTCGTCGACGAGGTGGTTGGCGCGCTCGACCTGCTCCACCAGCAGGGAGTCGATCCGGGCGCTGGCGCGGTCCATGTCGCGCGCCTCGTCCTCGAGGTTGTCCCGGATCTTCTTGCCGCGCTCGCGGAACTCCTCCGGCGGCAGCAGGATGCCGCGCCAGGACACCACGACCGGGAAGTCCAGCCGCTTCAGGGTCCGCCCCCACGCGCGGTTCTTCGCGAACCGGATGGCGTCCGGCCAGCCGGTGGCGACCAGCGTGGCGAGGTAGGTCTTGCGGTCCTCGCCGGTGTCGTCGTCGATGACGCTCACCTCGAGCCGGCTCTTGTGGTTGGGCGCCCGGAAGTCGGCAGCCAGCTCGAACTCGTGCGCGCCCCACGGCCGGCGGTCCATCACGCCGTCCTCGGGGATCGGCAGATGCCCGAACAGGCAGGTGCGGACGATGCGGACCAGGTCGCGGCGCATCAGCGGCTGGGTGGCCACCCCGGCGTCGACCGCGACCGCGTACACCTCGTCGGCGCGTTCGTGCCACTCCGCGACGACGTTCGGGTCGAAGTACTCGTCGTGCACGCCGGTGGCCTGGTCGGCGATCGCGGCCACCGCCGCCGCGGCCGAGCCGCGGCCATCACCGAGCTGGCCGATCCGCATCAAGAAGACGACGTCGTACTGCGAACCCAGCCGGTCGTTCGACGTGGCCCGCGCGGCCTCGCGGCGGATCAGCTTGCGGTAGTTGTCGGTGGGCCGCCAGGAGCGTTCGACCAGGTCCAGCGCCCAGCCGGTGAGGTCGGGGCGGCGCGGGACCAGCATCACCTGGAACTGCGGGCGGTGGAACTCCCGGCCGAGCTGGTGCATCAGGTTGGGCAGCTTCAGCGCCTCGGGCACGAGCTCGTCGCTGGAGATGTGCTCGTCGGTGGTGGTGTCGACGAAGAACCCCGTCCAGACCGAGCGGCCCCAGACGAAGATGACGTCGTCGCCGTAGCGGTAGGGGAGGCGTTCGCGCTCCGCTCGCGGCTCCTTCGGCTTCTTCCGGGCCGCGTCCTCGTCACCGCCGCCGACGTTGAACACGAAGATCGCGACCGCGCCGAGGCCGACGACGGCGAGCGCGAGGAGCGGAAGGAGGTAGTAGATCGGATTCATCGTCGGTGACCCCTACTCGCGGACCGGGTCTGCTGCTGTCTCTGCTGCTGGGTCTACTGGGACTACTGCGCCGGCTGGGACTACTGGGCCGGCTGGATCGAGGGCCGGGTCGTGGACGTAGAACGGGTCGTACGGATCGGCGGGGCACGGCCGCAACAACCGGCCCGCCCGCTCCGCCCGGGCCCGGGCCAGCGCCTGGTGCCAGCGCGGGTGCACCGGTCGCCACAGGATGACCCGCCAGTGCACGATCTCCGGTTCGACGTCCTCGGCGAGCCCATGGATGCGGCGCGGCTGCAGGAAGAGGTAGTCGACCGCGACCAGGATGTTCTGTTCGGTGGTGAGGCCGTTACGCCACCGTCGCGGCCAGAGTACGTACAGAGTCACCGCGATGGCGAGGCAACCGAGGATCGTCCAGACGTTCAGCGCCAGCCCGGGCACCACCGGGGCGGCCAGCATCACCACACCGAGCAGGCCGAGGAACGCGATGCCGCCCGTCACCAGCGCCCGCAGGTCGATGCCGCCGAGGATGGTCAGCGGCACACCGTCGGCGAGGTTCCACAACTTCTTCCGCCGGCGTTCGAGGTCGGTGTGGTCGTACGCGACGTACTGTCCGGGCGGGTCCGCCATCGCTCACCTCCTTCGGGGGCGCTCCTCGAGCACTCGTGTGGTCACTCCTGGGTCGCTCGTACGGTCACTAACCGCCGATCTGCCGGCCGATCGCGCTCAGCAGCGAGGCGATGCCGGATGCACCACCGATCAGGAGTGCGGCGAACGCCACCACACCCATGTTCTGGATCGCCTCGCGGAAGTTGTCACCGCGCCGGATGGCGAACATGATCTTGAACCCGATGATGATGATGGCCACGGTCAGAGCACCGATCGCCACCCCGGCCAGCAGCCGTTCGATTCGGCCGAAGAGCGCGTCGAGCTGGGAACCCCCCGACGCGAGAATCCACATCGTGCTCACCTCGGCTCACCTCCCTCGTTCCTTGGTGACGTACGTCTGCGACGTCCGTCGTCGTTGACGCAACGGTGGTCCCGGGTCGTATCTCGCGGCCCGGGCAGCCACACGCGGCGCGTGCACTGTAGTGAACTCGTCACCCGATCGCGCGCGAACGCGGCTATCCCCCCTTGACGTCGGGGATCCCTCCCTGGATGTCGCGCACGGCCCATTCCTGGGTCGGGCTGCTCGCCTGGGTGGTCTTCACCAACTGGAGCCGGTAGCCGCGGGTCTCCGTCGCCTTCGGCCCCTCACCCGGTGTCTGCCAGACCACCCACACCCACGCCTGCGTGGTCTGCCTGGTCTTCCAGTCGTACGGAGTGGACGGATCGGCGCCCTTCGGCAGGAACACCCTGGCTTCCTGGATGGCGGGGGACGTCAGGACGCGGTTGAGGCCGGCCCTGGTGCGAGCGGTGGCGTCCGGCGTCACGAACCGCTGCAGCGCGGGCCCGTCGGACGCGCCCCACGCGGCGAAGAACTGCTGGAAGAACTGCCCCTGGGTGAGCGCCTCGCTCAGCCGGGAGTCCGTCGCCGACGGCGGCTTGACCTCCGGCGCCGCCGCGAGGTTGGGCTGGGGCATCTCGCCGATGTCGCCGACGATGCGCATGCCGTTGGCGTTGGCCAGGTCGGCGACGTAGACGGGGACGGTGACGATGCGGCTGCTTCCGGAGTCCGTCAGCACTCGTACGGTCATCATCCTGGCGTTGCCCTGCAGGCCGGGTACGTCGATGGGCTCGGAGTCACCGGTGTAGGTCGCGTCGACAACGGACTGGGACCCCTCGCCGTTCCACCCGCACCGGGGGTCGGTGCCGCCGGAGACGTACCGCGCGAGTTGCCGCTCGCGGGCGTCGTTGGCGCCCGGGGTGGGGTCGTGGGTGAAGCAGAGCCGCGCGAAGTCGGCGGCGAACTGGCCGGCCTCGGCGGCCGGGAACGCGCTGAGGCGGTAACGCGCGAGGTCGGCCGCGCTCAGCCGGTAGGTGTTGTCCCGCCCGGTGGAGATTCCGACCGCGAACGCCGCGTAGGCGACAGCGCCGAGGGCCAGCAGGCAGGCGGTCACCACGAGGGCGACCCGCAGCCCGGCGTGGGCGGCCCGGCCACCGGAGAAGCGGCGCCCTGGGGCCGGCACGTCGAAGTCGCCGCGGTCTCGCCGGCTCCGCTTCGCGCCGGTCGCGGTCGGCGGCGGGACCGGACCCCAGCCGGGCCGGGTGGCGGGCCTGGACGCGAGCGCCGTGGCGGTGGCCGTCGCGGCGCCGGCGGTCGAGGTGGTGTCGCTGTCGGCCGCCCGGTCGGTCCCGGACTGGGCGGCCTGGCTCTTGCGCTCCTGGCGTTCGCGCCGCTTGCGTTCGCGTCTGCTCTCGGGTTCGGCGGGCGCGTCGTCGAGTTCGCCGAGGTCGGTGGCGGCCCAGGCCGGGTCGTCGACGTCGGGGTCGGGCTGGGACCGCGACTCGTCCAGGCGGTTGCGAGCCTCCTCACTCGCCCGCCGGCTGGCCGCCGCCGGTCCGGAGTCACCGGTGACGGTGTGGCCGTTCGCCTGTGTGGCCGGAGCGGTCTGCGTGGCCGGCGGCACGGCGGGAGAGTCGGCCGGAGTGGACGAGGAGGGTGACGCGGGAGTCGCCGACAGGTCCGAGGCCGGCCGGGCTGCCGGCGCCGACTCCGCCGTATCGGGCGTACGGAGGTCGGCCTCCTCGGCGGCTGCAGCACGCTCGTCGACGCCTGGCTCGACCACGCCCGGTTCGGCTACGTCCGGCTCGGCGACAGCCTGGTCGGCGGCACCCTCGTCGGAGGACGTGTCGTCGCCCGAGGCGTCGTCGTCCGGCGCGTCGGCGACGTCGGCACCCCGCTGCCAGGAGAACCGCATCCGCGCCAGCGGTGTGGTCGGTTCGTTCGGTTCTGTCATGACCCTACTGTTCTCGGCTACTTGCCCGTAGTAGTCACGATAGGCGTCCGTACCCCCTTAATGCGTCCCGGTGGGGAGTGTGAATGTCCGAACGCGGGTCATCCGTAGCGGGCGTTCGAGCGTTTCCCTCGATGCGGGAAACAATGTCCGCGGGGACTTCGCGGTGTCAGCGGCGGCCGAGGAGGAATCGGGCGATCGTGGTCGCCGGGCGGGCGGCGTCGGCACGCAGGACGGTGAGCCGGTCGAGGTAGGACTGGTCCGGTCCCTGCAGGGCTTTGCGTACGGCCGCCACGACATTGGCCCGCAGCTCGGCCTGGTCCGCGCCGCCCGACGGACCCGGCAACGTGGCGGCGACGGGTTGACCGACCCGGTCCGCGAACGCCGCCACCTTCGGGTCGTAGGACAGCGCGACGAACGGCCGGCCGGCTCCGGCGGCCGCGATCAGCGCGTGCAGGCGCATGCCGAGCACGGCGGTGGCACCGGCCACCGCGTCCAGCGCGGCCTGGTGCCCGTCGTGGCCGGATGCCCCGGTGTCGACCACCTCGGTGCCGGACCCAAGGTCGGCGGCGAGGTCGGTGGCCAGGTCGGTGGCCAGGTCGCGGGCGAGGTCGGCGTCCTGGCCGGCGTGGAACGGCACGAGGACGATGTCGGCCTCGGCCGCGAGCTCGGCCAGCGCCGAACGCACCGCGGGCAGCCAGTGCTCCGAGCCCGCCCACGGCCGGAGCGCGACCGCCAGCCGGGGCCGGTCACCGCCGGGCGAGGGCGCGTGCGCCGCCGACAGGTCGACACCGAGAACCGGGTCGGGTACGAGGTCGACGTCGCGGACGCCGAGCCGTTCGGCCAGCGCCACCGAGGCGGCGTCCCGCAGCGCGACGTACCTCGCCGCCCGGAGCGCGGCACCGGTCAGGGCGCGGTTGACCGGGCGGCGCACCGGGCCCAGGCCCTGCGCGTACACGAACACCGGTGTGCCCAGAGCCCGCGCGGCCAGCATGGTGCCGGCGTAGAACGCGACCGGCCGGGCGCTGGTGACGTCCTGGAGCAGGCTTCCCCCGCCGGCGACCAGCGCGGCACTGGAGCGCAGGGCGGCGAGTACGGCCCGGACGTCGGTGCGCGAGACCGCGTCCACCCCGTGCGTACGCCGGGTGTGGTCGGGATCGCCGGAGATCACCACGAACGTCGGCTGGCCGCCTGCGTCGCCCGGCGAGCTCCCCGCCGAAGCCCCCGCCGCGAACGCCGAGCGCAGCGCCGCGAGCTCCGCAGCGAGGATCGCCTCGTCCCCGGCGTTGCCGAAACCGAAGTAGCCGAGCAGTGCGACTCTCATCCGCGTATCTCCTCCTGCCTCGTGCCCGCGGCCGGTGCGCCCGTCCGCCTCGACCGCGATCCCGGCCCTGACCTTGACCGTCCTGGCCGCGCGGTCAGCCAGCCGAGGACCGCCGCCGCGAGGGCGCCGAGCACGAGTCCGCAGACGCCGGCGTACCCCGTACGCAGCAGGGCCGCCGCCACCGGCGTGTGGAAGTGCCCGAAGGTGTCCACGGTGCTGGCCGTACCGACCGCGGCGACCACCGCCGCCACCCAGCCGAGACCCGACCAGCCGTGGCGCGCGGTCAGCACCAGCGCCACCATCAGCGCGGGCAGTCCGAGGAATGCCTCCTTGAACCGGGGCCGGATGTAGAGCGCCTCGTCGAGGGTGTCGCGCAGGGAGAGTTCGAAACCGGGCGCGGCGCCGTAGTTGCCCGACCGCACCAGCAGGTAGCCGACGAGGGCGAGCACCACCGCGGCGGCGAGGACGTGCCGCGGCCGGATCGCCCGAACCGCCCGGACGAGCCGCCTTCCTCGCGGCGCGGCCGGTGCGCGGTCGGCGGCGTCACGTACGGCGGCTCGCCGTCGGCGGGCGTGCAGCACGGCGTACACCGCGACCAGCACCGGCGGGCCCACCAGCAGCGCCTTCACCCCGACGAACGGCGCCAACCCGACCATCGAGAGGCTCCGGGCACCGAACGCGGCGACCACGATCCCGGTGGTCACCGCCACCCAGACTCCGAGGACATACGCCAGGAACGGCCGGCCGCCACCTCCACGCCGAGCCGTTTCCGGTGCCTCGACCGATTCCGCCGACTCCGACTCCGCCGGGCCGGCCGCCGACCTCATCGCCGCCAGTACCGACAGCACCGCACCGGCGGACCCCACCACGAACGTCACCAGTTGCCAGGGCAGCAGCCGGTCGGTGAGCAGCGCCGCGAGCCCGGTGGCGGCGGTCAGCACGACCCCGGCGAAGGTGACCGTCGCGGCCGCCCGGCGTCGCGCGATCGAGCCCAGCCACCAGAACCCGGCCATCGCCAGCAGCACCAGCCCGCCGGTGAGGGCGAGCGCCCGCTCCCACAACACGGGTTCCACGGCGGGCTGCGCATCAGGCGTGCCGAGGTGCAGCCCGAACGGAAGGTTCCGGGTCAGTGGCGGGGCGAGGTCCAGGACGGTGCTCAGCGGCAGCCGCGAGCGCGGATCGGCACTCGACGCGCGCAGGACGACGAACCGGACGCCGCGTTCCTTCTCGGCGCGGTGGGCGCGCACCACCAGGGCGTGCCGGTCGTAGCCGGCCGGAACGGGGATGACGTGGGTGCGGACCACCTGGCCGGGCAGCCGGCTCGCGTACGCCATGTCGCCGGTCGGGGAGTACATGTCGGGGAGGGCGAGGTCGACGTCGCGGGACCGCAGGAAGGCGGTGAACCCGTCCAGGTCGGCGGCGGTCCCGTCGGCGAAGGGCAGCGGACCGAGCGCGAGAACCGATCGGGTTCCGGCCAGCGCCGCCGCCTGGTCGAGCTCGGACTCCAGCCAGGTCCGGCCGGACGTCACCCGGGCCGGCAGTGCCAGCACCACGTGGAACCCGGCCTCCCACAGCATCCGCAGCCGGGCCTGGTCGTAGCCGACCGGGAGGTCGTCCAGGTTCTGCGCTCCGGCAACCCGGAGATAGGGCACCATGCCCGGCGTGGTCGCGGTGCTCAGGCGAGCGCCGAACCGGGCGGTGAGTGCGTCGACGGCCCGCGCGAACGTCCCGTCCGGATCGTACGGCCGGCCACGGATGACGACGGCCTGGCCGGGCCGGGCCAGCGTGGCCGGAACCTCGCCCGGTTTGGCCCGGCGTACGTCGACCGGCGTGAGGTCACCGGTCTCCACGTAGTCGCGGACCGACCGCATGCCGACCACCAGCGACTCGACGCCGCTTGCGCGTACCCGGTTCAGCACCTCGGTCGCCCCGGAGGTGCCCCGGCCGTCGGTCCAGTTGCCGACGGAGGAGTCGACGACGGCGATGTTCACCGCGTTGGAACGGTTCTCGGCGAGGATCCGCGTCACGAGCACGGGCAGCACGAGCGCGACCGCGAGAAGGCAGCCGAGCGCGACCCGGGCTGGTTTCACGGGGAACGTCATACCGGATCTCGGGTCGCGCCGGAGCTGCGCGCCTCCTCGGCCACGTCCGCCGGGGGCAGCTCGTGCGGTACGGCGTCCGACGTCGGTCCCGGCGCGCCACCGGACCGGCGCAGCCGACCGCGAACCAGGCGCGCCACGTCACCGATGTCGGAGGGCCGGGGCACCAGGGCGAGCAGCGAGGCACCGGTCTCGCGGCGGTAGCAGCCGAGCAGGACCGCGGCGGTTCCGGCGTACGCGATCACCGAGGCCAGCGCGGCGCCCTCGATGCCGAGCAGCGGGATCAGCGCCAGGTCGGCGGCCACCGTGAGGACCGCGCCCACGCCGGTCCCGATCGACACCAGGCCCGGCCGGCCGCGTCCCTTGAGGTCGGCAGCGAGGATCCTGGCCAGGGCGAGCGGCAGCATCGAGGCGAGCAGGAGGAGCAGCGCCGTCGTACCCCTGCGGTACACCGGACCGAAGAACAGCCCGAGCACCAGCGGCGACACCGCGGCGAGGACGACCGCCGCCGCCAGTGTGGTCAGCAGGGTGAGCCGCGACGTGCGTTCGGTGGTCGCGGTGTCGTGCGGGTCGGCCTGGGCGGAGACGTGCGGGAACAGCATCGACGACGCGGCCGTCGACGGCTGCCCGACCACTTCCGCGACCCTGGTGGCGACGAAGTAGATGCCGGCGAGGTCGAGCCGGAGCAGCGCCGGCACCAGCATCAGGTCCAGCCGCAGGTTGAGGAACGTCAGCACGTTGCCGAGCTGCCCGGCCAGGCCGAGCCGCAGGGCGTCCCGGGAGAACTCCCGGTCGAACCTAGGCCGGATCGTCCCGGCCGCGCGGCGCAGCACGACGAGAGCGACGAGCGCGGGTACGGCGATGCCGAGCCCGGTCGCGAGGACGTATCCCTCCGCCGTCCGGCTGACCACGGCGAGGATGATCACCGTGCACCCGAACGTCGCGGCGCTACGGGCCACGTCGGCGAGGACGTACGCCCCGCGGCGGTGCAGGCCGAGCAGCAGCGCACCGAGCACCTCGTACCCCACCGTGGCCAGCGCGATCACCGCGGCGGCGCCGATCAGCAGCGGGACCTGCCGGCCCACCACGAGCGGGCCGACCACCAGGCCGGCGCCGGCGGTGAGCACCGCACCGAGCACGAGCGCTCCCAGCGCGAGGCCGAGGACGGCGCCGACGACGGCCCGCTGCTCGCCGGGACGGCGGCCGAGGAAGTAGACGGCGGAGATGTTCAGGCCGCCGTTGGCGACGATCGCGATCGCCCAGCCGAGAGTCAGGCCGACACCGGAGACGCCGAGCGCGGCCGGGTCGAGCAGCCTGGCCGCGACCACGCCGGCCAGGAATGTCGCGAGTACCGACGCCAGCCGGGCCGCGGTCAGCGCGACCATGGCCGAACCCAGGTTCCCCCGCTGGGGCGCGGCATGGCGCACCGCTCGTCCTCCGAAGTGTGTGTGGTGAAGGTGGGAGGCTACGCCTCGCTCTGCCGCGGGTCACCCTAAGCGGCCCACATCGGCAATGCTCCCGACGGGTCCCGCGGGTGGCCGTCCGTACGGTTTCGCGGACGGACCGGACACGGGTCGAGACCGCCGGTGAGGTGCTACTTCAGCAGGCGGGACAGCCTGCGGTCCGCGAGCGGCTTGCCACCGGTCTGGCAGGTGGGGCAGTACTGCAGGCTGGAGTCGGCGAACGACACCTCGCGCACCGTGTCGCCGCACACCGGGCACGGCTGTCCGGTGCGGCCGTGCACCGCGAGGTTGGTCTTCTTCTCCGCCTTGAGGTCCTTGGCGGCCATGCCCCGCGCACGCACCGCGGCGTCGGTGAGCACCGAACGGATCGCGGCGTACAGCGCGGCGGCCTCGGCGTCGGAGAGCCCGTTCGCCGGCTTGAACGGCGAGAGTCGCGCGGCGTGCAGGATCTCGTCGGAGTAGGCGTTGCCGATCCCGGCGATGCGCGCCTGGTCGGTCAGGATGCCCTTGAGCTGCGCCCGGCCGGCGGCCTTGAGCACCTCGCCCAGCGCCTGCTCGGTGAACTCGTCGGCCAGCGGGTCCGGACCGAGGCGGGCGACGCCGGGTACGAGCGCGGGATCGGTGACGACGTAGGTCGCCAGCCGCTTCTGGGTGCCGGCCTCGGTGAGGTCGAAGCCCACGCCGTCGCCGAGGTGGACGCGTACCGCCAGCGGGCCCTTGCCCGGACGCGGCGGCTTGTCCGCCAGCGAGGTGCTCCACCGCAGCCAGCCGGCCCGGGCCAGGTGGACGAGCAGATGCAGGTCGTCGGCGCCCTGTGCACGCATGGTGAGGTCGAGGAACTTGCCGTATCTGCCGACCGCCGCGATCGTCCGCCCGGCGAGGTCGGTGATGGGCGGCTGGAACGTCTTGAGCGCGTTGATGGCCACCGCGTCCACGCGCGTCACGGTGCGGCCGACGGCCTCCTCGCGCAGGAACTCGGCCAGCGCCTCCACCTCGGGCAACTCGGGCATGCCCACATCCTGCCCCGGCGCGCAAGTCCCCGACCAGTTGATCAGGGGGCCGGCCGGGTCGGTAGGGGCCGGCCGGGGTAGGCGATGCGGCAGATTCACGGCATGATCGACGCATGTCCGATGTCACGCCGCTGCCGGTTCACGGCGAGGTCTTCCTCGACGTACGCGGAGACGACCGCACCCTCCGGGTCAACTGGCACCCGCAGGTGGGGGCCGACGGGCTGGTCGTCCTGTCGCTGTGGCGGGACGACACCTGCGTCGGGTCGTTCCGGCTGCGGCCGCGCGACGCGCACCTGCTGTCCGACATCCTGGCCGGTGGCGCGCAGCCCTCTCCGCACGGCGGCTACGCCGACGACACGTACGACACCTACGACAGCGCCGACGACGCCATCACCCAGACGATCGCCCGGGTCGGTGCCGCGGACCAGGGTCCACCGGACCCGTCCTATCTGCCGCGGGTGTTCCCCACCCATCGCGGCTCCTCGGTCCGCCCGCCGAACGCCGGCGGGCTGGACAGCCGCAGCGCCTGATCGAGCCGGGCGAGGTAGTCCGAGCGCGGGATCTCCAGCGCGCCCAGCGACGCCAGGTGCGGCGTCCGCCACTGCAGGTCGAGCAGCCGCCGCTCGGGGTCCGGCTCCTTGGCGAGGATGTCGACCAGGCCGACCAGGGCGACCTTCGAGGCGTCCCGGACCCGGTGGAACATCGACTCGCCCGCGAACAACCCGCCGATCACGATGCCGTACAACCCGCCGGCGAGCTGCCCCTCGGGGGTCCACGCCTCGACCGAGTGCGCCCAGCCGAGTTCGTGCAGCCGGACGTAGGCGTCGATGACCTCCGGGGTGATCCAGCCGCCCGGCCGGCCGGGGTCGGCGCACGCCTCGATGACGTCGGGAAACACGGTGTCCACCCGGACGACGAACCGTGCGCACGACTGCCGCAGCGACCGCGACACCCGCAGTCCGGTGACCGGGAGGATGCCCCGCTGCGCCGGCGACCACCACGCGGTCGGCCCCGACCGCTGGACCGGCATCGGGAAGATCCCCTTGCGGTACGCCGCGAGAATCGTGGCCGGGTCCAGGTCGGCCCCTTGGCCCACGAGGTCCTCATCGCCGGCGAGGTCGGGCGTGGGGAACTCCCAGCGGGAGGGCGGCAGCTCGGTGGGCACGCACCCATCCTGCCCAAGCCGGCGGCTCCTCGCTCGGGCGACGTCGGGGTGGGGGGTGGGGACGGAAGGGGGCGAGATCCGACCAGACGCGCGGAACCCGAATCCAGGACGTATCGTTTCGTCAGATCGCTCGTCCAGGACGGAGCCGGCGAGGCGTGCCTAAGGTGTGCCCAAGGTGTGCCCTGCCGCCACTCCCGTCGATCGGATCCGTACAGATCTCCTACAGATCTCTCGTCGAATGGACAGGTGGACCATGGCCGTAGGAAAGATGGTCGCGCGTGGCCTCGGGCCGATGGCCCGCCAGGTGACACCGCGCGCCGCCGCCGGGCTGTTCCGCAACGTCCTGGACGCCGCCATCGACGGCCGCGGCCGGTTCCCCGGAGCGCTGGCGGTCGCCGACCGGCACCTGGCCCGCGCCGACGGTGACCACACCCGGGCCGCCGACGAGGTGGTCGAGCAGCACGTCCGGCTCGCCGGTGCCCAGGGGTTCGTGACCAGCCTCGGCGGGTTCGCCATCCTTCCGCTCGCGTTGCCGGCCAACATCACCGGACTCGCTGTGCTGCAGGCCAGGATGGTCGCGGCGATCGCCCACCTGCGCGGATACGACCTGAGTGACCCCCGCATCAGGACGGCGGTCACCGCCTGCCTGCTCGGCGACGAGTCGGTGACCGAGCTCGTGCGCAAGGGCACGCTGCCGTCCACGCCACTGGCGATCGCGACCGCTCCGGTGCACGACGTCGAGCTGGACAACCGGGTCGCGACCGAACTCGGCGCGATCCTCGCGGCCCAGGTCGGCGGCAAGCGGCTGAGCCTCACCGTGGGCCGGCGGATCCCGTTGCTGGGCGGCGGGGTGGGCGCCGTCGTGGACGCCGTGGCGACGTACCGCGTGGGCCGGTACGCGCAGAGTGAGCTTCCTCCTCGCCGTTCGGTATAACGTCAAGCGTTCGGTATTCCGAACGTAGTCCGGAACCGGAAAGCGTCTTCCGCCTGATCAACACACGCCATACGCTGCGGAAACGCTTCGACGAAACCCGTGCGCCGTCGAAGCAGCCGGGCGTGCGCGGCCTCGTCGTCGACTCCGCAGGCGCCTGTTCTCACCGATGCTCCTCACGAAACGAGGTGAACATGGCGCCCAACCGACGCACGTTTCTCGCGGCGGCCTCCGGACTCCTTGGCACCGCCTTGCTGGGCACCTCCGGTTGCGGCACCCGGAGTTCCTACCTCACTCCCGAAGGCACGATCAGCCTTTGGTACTGGAACCGCTCCATCAGCGACACACTGCTGGCGAAGACGCCCAAAGCGACCGGCGTCAAACTGGTTCCGCAGAAGATCGGTGGCGACTTCAAGTCGAAGTTCCTCACCAGCCTGGCGGGCAAGGCCTACATCCCCAACATCGTCGGCCTGAACGAGGACGTCGCGACGTACTTCCCCGACGCCGACCAGTTCGTCGACCTGAACGAGATCGGCGCCAAGGACGTCAAGTCGGAGTTCCTCGACTGGAAGTGGCAGCGCGGAGTCACCCCCGACGGCCGGATGGTCGGCTTCCCGATGGACACCGGGCCGACGGCGCTCTTCTACCGGGCCGACCTGTTCGAGAAGGCCGGGCTGCCCAGTGAGCCCGACGAGGTGGCGCAGGCGATGTCCACCTGGGAGAAGTACCTCGAGGCCGGCTCGACGCTGGTCAAGAAGATGCCCAAGAAGACGTACATGATGCCCAACGTCAACATGGTCTACAACCAGGCGCTGGCGCAGCAGGGCAAGCGCTACATGGACGAGAAGAACAACTTCATCGGCAACGGGCCGCAGGTGCGCGAGCCCTGGGACCTCGCGGTGGACGCGTACCACCGCAGGATCACCTCCAACACCAACGACTGGACCAGCGACTGGAACGCCGCGATGAGCACCGGCCGGGTGGCGTCGTTCGTCGGCGCGGTCTGGATGGGCCAGGTCCTCACCGACGCCGCCGCCGCCACCTCCGGCAAGTGGCGGGTCTGCCGGGCACCCGGTGGCGCCGGCAACAGCGGCGGCTCGTTCCTCGGCATCCCGAAGTCGTGCCGTAACCCCGAGGCGGCGTTCAAGGTGATCCGGTACCTGCAGTCGCCGGAGAACCAGGTGGTGTACGGGCTGAACGAGATGCAGCTCTACCCCTCCGCGATCTCCTCGCTGGAGGACAAGCGGGCACAGGTGAAGGTCAAGTTCTACGGAGGACAGGTCGTCAACGAGGTGTTCGCCACCTCGGCGAAGGCCGTCAAGCCGGTCTACCTCAGTCCGTACAACAACGTCATCGGGCCGGCGTTCACCGACCAGGTCACCAACATCTGGAGCGCCGGCAAGAACCCGGACCGGGCGTGGAAGGACGCGCTCGCCGAAGCCGACCGACAGCTCTCCCACCTGGGGTTGATCTGAGATGACCACCACGACGCCGATCACCGCCCCACCGCAGGCCCCGGAAGAGCGCCGGACGACCGGCTCCCACGCGGGGCGTTCGAAGTCCGAACTGCTGTCGCTCTACGCCGCGATCTCGCCGTTCTACATCCTGTTCGCGATCTTCGGGTTGTTCCCGATCGGGTTCTCGCTCTACCTGTCGTTCCAGAACTGGAACGGCATCGGGGCGATGAAGTTCGTCGGGCTCGCGCAGTACCAGTTCATGCTGTCGGACCCGATCTTCTGGAAGTCGATCGTCAACACCTTCCAGATCTGGTTCATCTCCACGATCCCGATGCTGTTCTTCGCGCTGGTCATCGCGTTCATGCTGAACCAGCAGATCCGCGGCCGCAGCGCCTACCGCATCGCGTACTTCATCCCCAACGTCACCTCGATCGTGGCTATCGCGATCATCTTCGGCTCGATCTTCAGCAACAACTTCGGCCTGCTGAACGCCGCCCTGGAAGGGCTGCACCTGAACACGGTGGAATGGCTGAACACGCCGTGGGGCATCAAGGTCGCCATCGCCGCCATGGTGATCTGGCGATGGACCGGCTACAACGCGATCATCTATCTCGCCGGTCTGCAGGCGATCCCGACCGAGTTGTACGAGGCGGCGAAGGTCGACGGCGCGAACCTGTGGCAGGTCTTCTTCCGCATCACGGTTCCGCTGCTGCGCCCGATCATTCTCTTCACCGTCATCACCTCCACCATCGGCGGCATGCAGTTGTTCACCGAGCCGCAGGTGCTGGTGGGCAACGGCGGAGGGCCGGGCTCGGAGGGGATGACGATGGTGCTCTACCTCTACCAGCAGGCGTTCATCAACAACCAGTTCGGCTATGGCGCCGCGATCGGCTGGGGCCTGTTCGTCATCATGATTCTGTTCTCGCTGATCAACTGGCGGCTGGTGCAGGGCGCCGGTAACCGCGGTTCGCGGAAGGGAGTGCGCGCATGAACCCTGTCGCGGCCCGGCGCGTGTGGTCGGTCGTCACCCACGTGGTGCTCCTGCTCGGCGTGGCGGTCTCGATCTTCCCGTTCTACTGGATGTTCGTGATGGCCAGCCGGACGACGCAGGACATCTTCAAGTTCCCGCCGGAACTGCTGCCGGGCACCCATCTGCTGGAGAACTTCGGCAAGGTCTTCAACAGCGTCAACCTGCTCGGCTCCACCGCCAACACCATCTTCGTGGCGGTGGTGACGACGGTGCTGGTGTTGTTCTTCGACTCGATCGCGGCGTTCGCGTTCGCGAAGTTCGACTTCCCGGCCAAGAACCTGCTGTTCGTCGTCTTGCTGGTGACGTTCATGATCCCGTCCCAGCTGTCCACGGTGCCGTCGTTCGTCATCATGGCGAACTTCGGCTGGGTGGGGACGTTCCAGGCGCTGATCGTGCCGGGGGCTGTGAACGCGTTCGGCATCTTCCTGCTCCGGCAGTACGCCCAGGGCGCGGTGAGCGCGGAGCTGCTGGACGCGGCCCGCATCGACGGCTGCAACTTCTGGCGGCAGTACTGGCACGTGGCGGTTCCACTGCTGCGCCCGGCGCTGGCGTTCCTCGGTATCTTCACGTTCATCAACGCCTGGAACGACTACTTCTGGCCGCTGGTGGTGCTGATCGACCCGAGCCGGCAGACCCTGCAGGTCGCGCTGTCGCAGCTGAACGGCCTCTACAACACCGACTACAGCATGGTGATGGCCGGCACGCTGCTCGCGGTGATCCCGCTGATCATCGTGTTCTTCCTCGGCGCCCGGCAGTTCCTCGCAGACCTCGCCGCGGGTGCTGTCAAGCAGTAGTTGACACGTAGGGGTCTGAGTGGCCAGGTAGTGCAACGACGGCCCACGGAGCGGCCGGCGACAACGACGTCGCCGGCCGCTCCCGTCGTCTTCCCGTCGTTTCCCCTCGCGTTTTCCCCTCGTTTTCGGCGAACGCGCATCTGGTCCGGGGCGCGGCTATCCTCGACCGGTGAAGAGGCGCGGATCGAGCAGGCGAGCGGCGGGCGCCATGCTGCCGCGCGGGGTCCGCGCGCTCCTTCCGGTGGTGGGCGCGAGCGGTGGGGTCGGGCGCTCGGCGCTGGCCGGACTGCTCGCCCAGGTGCTGGCACCGACCACCCGCACGGTGCTGGTCGACACGGTTCCCAGCAGCGCGTCGCCGTGGCCGGACTGGCTCGGGCTCGGTGTTGCCGGGGGTGCTGCCCGCGACGAGGCGGTCGGACTGCCCGGCGTACTCCTCGCACCCAATCGTTCCCTCGATCCCGGCGCGGTGCGCGACGCGGCGCTGCGCCGATCCGTCCCCGAACGCCGGCGCCGCCGCGGCGACGACCTGCCCGACCTGGGGGCCGACGCGGCCGACGGACCGGGGTACGACGTGCTCACCGACGCCCGGCCGTGGACCCGGCCGCCGGTCGCGGTGCCCGAGGATCCGCGGTGGTACGCCCACCTGCTGGAGACCGGCGGCTGGTTCGCCGGCGTGGTCGACACCTCGGCGCCGGTCGCGCTGGCACACGTCGCCGCCCGCAACGCCGCCCGGCCCTCGGTCCTGGACGAGTGGGCTCGCCGGCCCGATGCCGTGCCCGTGCTGGTCACCTCGGCGAGCGGGTTCGGCGCAGCCGCCCTGGCCCGGCTGGTGCAGTTGCTCCAACACGACGGCCTGGCCGTCGACCGGATGGTGGCCGCGGTGATCGACGTCGCCGGCACCGACCCGCCCCGCTGGATGGACGGTGAGCTCGCGCCGGTACGCGAACGCCTCGCGGCCGTCGTCCGCGTCCCCCATGACAAGGCGATCCGCGCGGACGGGCTGGCCCGGCTGGGCGACCTCGCGCCGGGCACCCTCGCCGCCGCCCAGGAGATCGTGACCCGGGCGGCGGAGCTGGTACGGCCGGTGCCCGCGACGGAGCAGCCGGAACCGACCAAGCAGGGCGGTCCCGCTGCGCCTGCTCCTTCTGCGACTGCTCCTTCGGGCCGGCCGCCGGCACCCTCGGGCCGGCCGGCGCCGCCCGTGCGGCACCGGGGACCGGAGAGCCCGGACGCACAGCAGCCCGGCTGGGTGCCCAGGCGGTAAGGGGCCTCAACCCAGCCAGCCGGGCCGCACCAGCCCGGCCTCGTACGCGAACACCACCAGTTGCGCCCGGTCCCGCGCACCCAGCTTGATCATCGCCCGGCTGACGTGCGTCTTCGCGGTGGCCGGGCTGACCACCAGCCGGGCGGCGATCTCGTCGTTGGACAGTCCCTCGGCCACCAGGGCGAGCACCTCGCGCTCGCGTTCGGTCAGCGCTGCCAGGTCGGTGCCGCGTACCGGCTCCTTGGACCGGTTGGCGAACTCCGCGATCAGCCGCCGGGTCACTCCGGGCGACAGCAGCGCGTCGCCGGACGCCACCGCGCGGACGCCGCGCAGCAGCTCCACCGGCTCGGTGTCCTTGACCAGGAACCCGCTCGCGCCCGTCCGCAGCGCCTCGAAGACGTACTCGTCCAGGTCGAACGTGGTGAGGATGACCACGTGCACGCCGGCCAGCTCGGGTTCGGCGACGATCCGGCGGGTGGCCTCCAGTCCGTCCACGTCGGGCATCCGGATGTCCATCAGGACGACGTCCGGCCGGTTCGCCAGCGCGTACTCCACCGCCTGGGCGCCGTCGGCGGCCTCGGCGACCACCTCGATGTCGGGTTCGGCGGCCAGCAGGGACCGGAAACCCGCGCGGACCAGCGCCTGGTCGTCGGCGAGCAGGACCGAGATCATGGTGCTCCCTCCCGCGGCAACTCCGCGTACACCCCGAAACCTCCGCCCGGCAATGGTCCTACGGTCAGCCGTCCGCCGAGCGCACCGACGCGTTCGCGCATGCCGGGAAGGCCGCTGCCGCCACCGAGCTCGTCACCTCCGCCGGCCGGCGTACCGCACCCGTCGTCGGTCACCTCGACCGTCACGATCGGGTCGGCGTAGGCCACCCGCACCACGGCCGTGCTCGCACCCGCGTGCCGGAGGACGTTGGTGAGCGCCTCCTGCACGATCCGGTACGCCGCGGTGTCCACGCTGGACGGCAGTGGCTCGGGCACACCCTCGACCTCCACCCGGACGTCCAGTCCGGCCTGGCGGGTGCGCTCCACCAGGTCGGTCAGCCGGCGCAGGCTGGGCGCGGGCTGGCGCGGACCGGGTTCGTCCACCTGCCGCAGGACACCCAGCACCGACCGGAGCTCGACCAGCGCCTCCTTGCTGGCCTGCTTGATCGCGGTCAGCGCGGTCCGGGCCTGCTCGGGTTGGGCGTCCATCAGGTGCAGCGCCACCCCGGCCTGCACGTTGATCAGCGAGATGTTGTGCGCCACCACGTCGTGCAGCTCACGGGCGATCCGCAGGCGTTCCTCGCTGACCCGGCCCGCGGCCTCGGCGGCCTTGGCCCGCCGGCTCTCCTCGACGCGTTCCTCACGGATGCGGTTGAGCTCCGAGCCGATCAGCACCGCCAGCAGCCACCCGGCGACGATCGCGCCCAGGACGAAGCCGGGGCCCTCGCCGAAGGCCCAGCGGTAGGCGATGTGGCCGAAGTACACCGCGGCGGCGGTCAGCCAGGCCGCCCAGCGATGGCCGTACCGCACGGCCTCGAACAACGCCACGATGGCCGAGAAGAAGTACGGGCCGTACGGAAAGCCGAGCAGGATGTAGGCGAACGACACCGCCATCACGAAGTAGAGCACCGCGACCGTGCGAACCTGCCGGAAGACCAGCGCCGCCGGGCCGAGGAGGAGCAGGACGATCCCGAGCGCGTTCAACGGCGTCGCGCTCGGCTGGTTGTGGGCGGCGGCACCCAGAGTGCCGACGACCTGGAAGACCGCCAGCGCGATCGGCAGCTTGACCGGCCAGGACCCGGTCGCGCGCCAGAACCGACCGGGCGGGCGGCCGGGCTGGTTCTCGGGCGGGGAGGTCACGAGAGAACGCTAGGTCACGAGGGTCGCGGCCGGCATCCGTCCGGCGCGGGCGGCTCGCCTACGACGTGGGGCGTACGCCCTCTTCCGAGTGTGCCGCCTCAGCCACCTCGGCCGCCGCCAGCAGCTTCCAGAAGTCCGCGACCGGGAGCGAACCGGGCGGATCGCCCGCCCGGGCCGCCTGGTTGGCGAGCCGGCGGGCGAGCTCGTTGGCCGGGGTGGGTACGCCGTGCAGGCGGCCGAGCAGCACGATCTCGCCGTTCAGGTGGTCGGTCTCGATCGCCCCGGTGGACCGGGCCAGGCTCTGCCAGGACGAGCTGCCGGTGCGGGTCTGGCCGTTGACCGGGCGGACCTGGATCAGGTCACCGCGCCGGGCCCGGTCCTCCGCGAACGACATGAACTCGATGCCGGCCGCCTCGAGCACCGCAGTGCCCTCCGCGCGCAGCCGCTCGACGATCTCCCGCGGGTCGCTCTCGGTGTCGCCGTCGGCGTCGGGGCGGCCGCACAGCGCGTCGATGGCGTTGCCGAGGTTGCCGAGCAGTTTGACGTACTTCCCGCGCATGATGTCCGCCCGCGGCTCGCAGGCGAACGTCGCGGACCGGAACGCCGCCGCGATCAGCCCGGCTGTCTCGTCCACCCCGTGCGGGTAGCGGCCCAGGTCGAGGATCCCGGTCACCGGCGAGGACTGCGCCTGCACCACGCCGGGCGTGAGGTGGGTCGCGGGGAACATCACGTGCACGCCGTAGACGTTGGCGAAGTGCCGCAGGACGGTGGACTCGTTGGCCACGCCGTTCTGGACGCACACCACCGGCGTCGCCGGGTCGGCCACGGCGGCGAGCGCGCGGACGGCGGCCTCGGTGTCGGTGCTCTTCATCGCCAGCAGCACGACGTCGCCCGGGTGCCAGTCGACCTCGCCCGGCCCGGAGACCGCGGGGACAGGCAGCGTCTCCACGCCGTCGGGCGACTCCACCCGCAGACCGTTTGCCCGGATCGCGGCCAGGTGCTCACCCCGGGCGATCAGCACCACCTCGTGCCCGGCCGCGTGCAACCGGGCGCCGAGGACGCCGCCGATCGCGCCCGCGCCGTACACGACGAACCGCTGCACGGTTCCCACTCTGCCGACGTCACCGGCGTTGCCCACGGTGCCTGGATGATCCGAAGTCACGGACCGAGCCTGCCAGCACCCTGGCCGGATCGCCAGTCGGTGTCCGGGGTCCGTACGTCAGCCGGCGTCCGTACGTCAGCCGCGGGGTGAGGTCGGCGGCGCGGCGCCACCCACGGTGAACAGCTGCCCGGAACCCAGCGACCCCACGGCGGGCAGGTCCACCACCCGCACGGAGCGGTTGGCGGTGAGCCGCCGCGCACTCGCCGGTGACAGCTGGTCCCGTCCGTGTTCGAACACGAGGTACGACACCGAGGTGTGCGGCGGCAGGTCACCCGCCCGTGCCTGGTTCAACGTGGCCGTCGCGCAGCCGGAATACCACCCGACCTCGGGCTGGTAGCCGGTCACCACCACACACCGCACGGTCGTGCCGGCGGCACCGGCGGGACCTGGAGACTCGGCCCCGTCACCGACCGTCCCGTCGGACTCCGCTGCCAGCGCGGCGGCCGCCGCCACCAGCGACTCCCGCTGACCGGTCAGGCTGTGCAGCGGCCCGCGGACGATGGACAGACAGGTCACCGGCATCGTCGCCACCGCACCGGCGGCGAGCACGACCAGGAGCAGCCGGACCCGGGCGTGCGCCCACTTCCCGGCCCACTTGTCGGCCCACGTGTCGATCCATTGGGTCAGTGCGGCCACGCCGGCCAGGGTCAGCAGGAACACCGACAGGAACACGAACCTCGGCTCTCCGTGCGCGGCCAGCCCGATGAGGACGACGAGCGCGACGGCGGCGAGCACCACGAACACGGTCCGGCGATCCTCCGGTCGCGCCCTGCGGCGGACCAGCCGCCACACCGCGAGAGCTCCCGCGACCAGGCCGGCGGCCATCACCACACCGCCCCAGGGCCCGGCCAGCCGGGCGGGAAAGATCCGCAGGTAGAAGAGCAGGCCGCCGAGCCCCTCGGAGTGGCCGGCATCGGCGGATGCCCGGACCATGCCGAGTGGCGATCCGGTCCGGCGGTCGGCGACGACCAGGTGCGGTGCCAGCCCCACCGCCAGCACCGCGGCGGCCCCGAGCAGGCCGCGCCACCTGGCCAGCCAGGCACGTGGCCCCCAGGCCACCGCGGCGGCGAGGGTCAGGGCGAGGACGCCGGAGACCGCGCCGAACCGCAGGTAGAACGCACCGAGTGCGAACCCGGCCGCGGCCGGCAACCACAGGTCGCCGCCCCCGGCCCGATGGGAGCCGGTACGCCGGGCCGGCAACGTACTGGTTTCCTGGGCGCGCACCAGGCAGTACGCCGCTCCGGCCAGCAGCCCCGCGGTCCCGACGTCGGTGAGGAACTCCGGGATCCGGCGGAGGAACCCCGGCCCGGACAGCACGAGCAGGGCAGTCACGACGCCGCGCGCGGGTCCGAGCAGCCTGATCCCGACCCAGCAGAACAGCCCGAACGCCAGCAACGCCAGCAACAGACCCACGACCCGGACCGACGCCGCGCTTGCGTGCACCGCGAGCGCGGCGTACCCGAGCACCGGCAGCCCCGGTGCGCGATGGACGCCCCACTGCGCGCTCGGCGCGCCGGTGAGCCAGGACCTCGCCTTGGCTGCGTAGACCGCCTCGTCGTGCCCGAGGTAGGGGTCCGACGGCTGGAGTACGGCCCAGACGGCCGCGGTGAGTGCGAGGACGCCGACCACGAAAGCCCAGGTCGGAGGCCTGCGCCAGGTCCGGCCTGCGCTTATTGTCCGTATCGCAGACTCTGATTTCATTATTTGAGACATACCTTCGGCCGCTCCCGACAGCCGTTACTGTGACTTCCGGTCACGAGTGCCAGCAGGAGATCCGACCACCACAGGGCCCACGGCGCGATCCGCGCCGGCCGACGACGACGTCACGGTGGACGGGACTCGCCAGCCCCGGCTTGCTGGCCGGCAACCCTCCTCCGCGGTGGGGTGCCCCGGGTGAGGACCAGGTTGCGCCGACCGGGTGCGGCAAGCGCGGGACCCCACGCCCACCGGGTCCCCGAGACCTGTGAGGTGTGCCGTGAGTTTTCTCAGTACCGTGGCCGTCCGATCCGATCGCCGTGCCGCCGACATCCCGCTCCCGTCCCCGGCCGACCGGGTGACGTCCGGCGCCGTTCCTTCCGCGTTCGAAAATTCGGCGACCCGGGTGGTGGGTGCCGCTCCGCTGCTGCCCGTGGTGGGCGCCGACCTGCCGGTGCCGCTGGTCACCGGCGAGACCGTGGCGTACGCCAACCTCGACTACGCCGCGAGCGCGCCGTGCCTGTCCGACGTGGCCGCGCATCTGGCGCAGGTGGCGCCGTACTACGCGAGCGTGCACCGGGGCGCGGGGTATGCGTCGCGGGTCAGCACCGCTCGCTACGAACATGCTCGGGCCCAGGTCGCGGCGTTCGTGGGAGCACGCGCCGACGACGTTGTCGTGTTCACCCGCAACACCACCGACGCACTGAACCTGCTGGCCCGGTGCGTGCCCGGCCGCACCGAGGACGGCGACGGCGCCCCGGACGCCCCGACCGGCTCGACCGACCAGGGCGGGGACGTCCTGTTCCTCGACATCGAGCACCACGCCAACCTGCTGCCGTGGCGGCGCGGCCGGCACCGGTGTGTGGTCGCGGGTACGACGCAGCGGGCCACGCTGGTCGCCCTGCGGGCCGAACTCGCCGCCCGTCCGGCCGCGCTGGTCGCGATCACCGGTGCGTCCAACGTCACCGGCGAGGTGCTCCCGCTGGCGCAGATTGTCACCGCCGCGCACCAGGCCGGCGCCCGGGTCGTCCTGGACGCCGCCCAGCTCGCGCCGCACCGCCGGATCGACCTGGCCGCCAGCGGCGTCGACTACGTGGCGTTCTCCGGGCACAAGCTCTACGCGCCGCTGGGCGTGGGCGCCCTGGTCGGCCGCCGCGACTGGCTGGACGCCGCCCCGGCGTACCTCCCCGGCGGCGGCGCCGTCCGGGAGGTCACCCTCACCGGCACCACCTGGGCAGACGCCCCGCAACGCCACGAGGGCGGCACCCCCAACGTGCTCGGCGCGGCGGCACTCGGCCAGGCCTGCGAGACGCTGGCCGCACTGCCCGACGGCGCGCTGGCCGCACACGAGGAGGCGCTGCGGGCCCGGCTGGTCGCTCGCCTGGACGCCCTGCCGGGCGTACGCCGGCACCGGATCTGGCGGGACAGCCCGGACGCGATCGGCGTGGTGGCGTTCAGCATCGACGGTTACCACCCCGGACTCGCCGCGGCGTACCTCTCCGCCGAGCACGGCATCGGCGTACGCGACGGGAAGTTCTGCGCGCACCCGCTGCTGTCGCGGCTGGGCGCGCCCGACGGCACGCTGCGGGCGAGCTTCGGCGTGGGCACCACGCTGGCCGACGTCGACCGGCTCGCCAACGCGGTCGAGGATCTGCTGGTGACCGGGCCGCGGTGGGAGTACGCCGTGGTCGACGGGCGGTGGGAGCCGGTCGACGACACCCGGCCGGTGCCGGAGTGGGCCGGCGCGACCGGCACCGACGGCTCGGGCAGCACCGCGTCCCTGGGCGGGTTCGCCGGCACCGGCGGCGCGTCGCCGTGCGAGGGCGAGGCCCGGCCGTGACCACTCGTCTCCTGCCCCTGCTCGACGTTCTCTGGAACGGACGCCGGAGCGACCACTTAGACCAGCGGTGTCGGTGCACCGCTGGTCTGCCCGCGTGACCTGACCGAAAGGCAGTGCCCAGAAGGCAGTGCGCGAATGGGCGTGGGACCAGCGGTTCGAGCAACCATCGTCGGCTCGACTCGTTCTCCGGAGACACCCATGTCCGCGACATCCCCGAACTTCAGCGACACCTCCACCTCCGTCCGCGCCACCTCCGTGCACTCCGTCGCCGGTCGCCCCGCGGGCAGCCGGTTCAGCGTCGACGTACGCCCGACCCGACGGCACTTCACCGCGGGTCAGGTCCGCGGGTTCGGGTACGAACACGTGCATGACGTCGCCGACACCGGTGACGTGCCCGCCGTCAGCATCCACGCGTACTCACCCGAGCTCACCGCGATGACGAGGTACGCCGTGGTGGACCGGCGGCTGACCGTTCTTTCCTCCGAGCGCGTAGGAGTCGACTGGTGAGCACGTCCGTACGCCCAACGCCCGAACACCCCTCGCCCGAGCGGGCCGCACCCGTACGCCGCACGGTCGACGACGTCCTCGCGCAGGCACGCGCCGGCCTCACCCGGCTCAGCCCCGAACAGGCCTACGAACGGGTGCGGGCCGGCGCGGTGCTGGTCGACATCCGCCCCGGCGAGCAGCGGGCGCGGGAGGGCCAGGTCGAGGGCGTGGTGCCCGGTGCGCTGGTGGTCGAGCGGAACGTCCTGGAGTGGCGGTTCGACCCGGCCAGCGACGCCCGGCTCCCGGAGGCGACGGGGTACGACGTGGAGGTCCTCGTCCTGTGCTCGGAGGGCTACACCTCCAGCCTCGCGGCCGCCGCACTGCAGGAGCTCGGCCTGCACCGCGCGACCGACGTCGAGGGCGGCTTCGTCGCCTGGGCCGCCGCCGGCCTGCCCACCCGATCCGGCTGAGCGATTCGAAGCCTGTGGTCGCGAGCGCGGATTCTTCCGCGGAAGAATCCGCGCGACTCTCCTGGGGACCGCAGCCCGGATCAGGTCCGCTGCGCCCAGAACAGGCTGTGGCCGCTGTCGCCCTCGGGTACGAACTCCTCGCCGGTGACGGCGAGTCCCGCCCGCGCAAGCCAGCTGCGGTAGGTCTCGGCGTCGGCGTGGCTCCACCACATGGGTGCGCCGAGCCAGTTCTCCTCCGTGCCGGTCCAGGCGGTGTGGCCGGTCGTGGCGAGGAGCCGGCCACCTGGCCGCAGCCACGACGCGATCCGGGCCAGCAGCGCTGGTTGCTCGTCCAACGGGATGTGGATCAGCGCGTAGAGGGACACGACCGCGTCGAAGGACCCGGGCGGGAACTCCACCGCCGACGCGTCGGCCCGCAGGAACGTCGCCCCGGGCACGAGGGCGCGAGCCCGTTCGATCTGGACGTCACTGAGGTCGACGCCGGTGAGGGCGTACCCCGCCTCGCTCAGCGTCCTGGACACCGGCACCCCGCACCCGCAGCCCAGGTCGAGCACCGCGCCGCCACCGGGGATGCGGGCGGTCAGCTCGCCGATCCACCGCGCATACCGCGGATCGTCGCCGTCGTCACCGCGGTAGGCGTAGGAGATCACGTCGTACCCGCGGCGGACGACCTCCTTCGGATCGCCGTCCGCACCGGACGCTGGATCGAGGCTCGGCTCATCGGCTGCCACGACGCAGACGATAGGAGGCCACGCCCACGACCACGACCGGTTATCGATGGCCGCGGCGACACTCAGCTGGTACGCAGGACGGCCCAGAGGTCGGCGCTGCGGCGAAGGCCGAGTGCCAGGCCCGGCCGCCAGCCGGGCGGGTCGGACTCGGTGAGCAGGGAGTACGCGATGGCGGGGCTGAACTCGCCCGCCTGTACGGTCGCACCCACGCCGCACTGCCCGTCGGACTCACCGGGCGGGCGCGCCCACACCTGCATGTCCAGGCTGTCAGCGCCGCCGAGGCGGGGCACCTGCCCGACCCGCTGACCGGCCGGGTTGCACCACTGCGCGTTCTCCGACGGCCGGCCGTTGCGGCTGGTGTCGACGAGGAACCGCGAGGAGATCCCCTTCACGCCGAGCGCGTCGGCGATCGCGTGGCCGTAGTCGACGTTCGCGTCCGTAGACGTGTAGTTGGACACGTTCAGCGCGAATCCGCGCGCGTTCGCCACGTGTGCCCGGGCCAGCCGCTCGGCCATCACCTCCGGAGGCACCCAGGCCGCGTGCCCGGCGTCGACGTACACCCAAGTGCCGGGCGAGACGGCGCGGAACCGGTCCACCGCGTACCCGATCAGCCGGTCGTACTGCCGCTGCCACGCGGCGGGCAGGCAGGTCTGCCCGGCCAGTGCGTCGGGTTCGAGGACCACCGCCGCGGGACGGGAGCCGATCCCGGCGGCCAGCTGGTCGATCCAGGTTCGGTACGCCGCGGGGTCGGAGGCGCCGCCCGCGCTGTAGCCGCCGCAGTCGCGGCGCGGGATGTTGTACGCCACCAGGACCGGCAACCGGTGTGCCCGCGCGGCCGCCGTGGCGTACTCCCGCGCCGACGTGGCGTCGTCCCAGCCACCCAGGAACCACCGGGCGACCGGCCGCTGGGCGATCCCCTCCGCGATCAGCGCCCGGCGCGGGTCGTGCGGGTTGTCGCGGACCCAGGCCGTGGGCTGGCCGTGCGGGTCGACGTAGAAGCCGTTGGTACGCGAGACCGGGTTGTCCGTCGTGGGGTGCGCGGCCATCGGCCAGGTGGGACCGTTCGAGGACAGCTCGGCGTTCGTCGGGCTGATCACCACCGCGGTGACCGCCGCCACCGCCAGGATGGCCGCCGCGCCCACCATGCGCCGGGTACGCCGGCCCGGCTGGAACGGCGCGAGCACCGGCCGCAGAGCCCACCTCAGCCGGGCTGCCAGGTCACGCCGAGACACCGGGTCCTGGACGTCTCGCAGGATGCCCCGAAGGCCCATGCCGCTCCCCTCACCGAGCGGGGCGCGCGACTCGCGCCACCCTGCGCACGACTCGTCGGCACCACGACCGCCACGGTGGCCAACAGCCGCCAACGTAACCCCGACCGGCCGGCTCGGGCGCCGACTTCTGACGGAGAGGGGAGGCAGGTTCACCCGAACGGGGGACCCGCCGCCGTCACCGCGCGGACCCTGGGCTCCGAACCCGACGGTGAGGCAGCGGATCAGGCGCGTTCGGCGGCCACCTGGGCGCGGACGGCGGGGATCACCTCCGCGGCGAACCGCCACCACTGTCCCGGGTCCTCCGCCCACAGCACGAACGTGTCGAACCCGAGCCCCACGGCGAGATCGGTGAGCTCGTCCACCCACTGGTCGACGGGTCCACGCAGGAGCCCCTCGGACGGGCCGCGGGTGAGCGTGCCGGCGACGTTGAGGATCCGGCGTACGTCGGAAGGGCGGCGTCCCGCGGCCAGCGCGGCCTCGTCGATCCGGGCCGACCCCTCGGCCAGCGCGCCGACGTCGCCGTCGCGGAGGCTGGGCAGCCACCCGTCGGCGGACCGGCCGGTCAGCGCGAGCGCGCGCGGGCCGTAGACGCCCAGCCAGATGCCGATCGGGTGGGCGGGCACCGGCCCGGAAGTCGCCCCGGCGAGCCGGTGGAACCGGCCCTCGAACCGCAGGTCACGCTGCCCGCTCCACAGCAGCCGGATCACCTCGACCGCCTCGCCGAGACCGGTGATCGCCTCGCCTGGGCTGCGCCGGGTGCCGCCGTACGCCTCGATCGCGTCCCAGAACGCGCCGCTGCCCAGGCCCAGCTCGCACCGCCCGCCGCTGAGCACGTCCAGGCTGGCCGCGGCCTTGGCGAGCACGGCCGGTGGGCGCAGGGCGAGGTTGGCCACGTCGGGAAAGACCCGGATCCGCTCGGTGCCGGCGGCGATCATCGCCAGCAGCGTCCAGGTCTCGACGTAGCGGCGCTGGTACGGGTGGTCCTGGACCCCGATGCAGTCGAATCCGGCCCGCTCCAGCTCCCGGGCGGTGTCCAGCAGGGGGTCGGCGGCGTTCGGCACCAGGAAGTACCCGAACGCCAGATCCCGTCCGTAGTCGGGCATCCCGCCCCCTCCCGGACCTCCCGGCTGGCTACTTCGGCAGGTTGTGCTCGATCGTCTCCACCAGCTTGGGGTCGTCGGGCTCGGTCCCGGGGCGGAACCGCGCGACGATCTTGCCGTCGGGTGAGATCACGAACTTCTCGAAGTTCCACTGGATGTCGCCGGCCTCGCCCTCGGCGTCGGGCACAGCGGTCAGCTCGTCGTAGATCGGGTGCCGGCCGGGGCCGTTGACCTCGACCTTCTCGTACATCGGGAACGTCACGCCGTAGGTCGCCGAGCAGAACTCCTGGATCTCCTCGGCCGTACCGGGCTCCTGCCCGCCGAACTGGTTGCACGGGAACCCGACGACGGCGAACCCGCGGTCGGCGTACTGCTCGTGCAGCCGCTCCAGGCCGGTGTACTGCGGAGTCAGCCCGCACTTGGAGGCGACGTTGACGACCAGCAGGGCACGCCCGGCCAGGTCGGCCAGGGATCCGGGTGCACCGGCCAGCGTTCGTACGGGGGTGTCGTAGATGCTCACGCGTGGTCCTTCCGTCGAGGGGGCTCCCGCCGTACCCCCATCAAACCCCAGGGCGCCAACCGGCCGGACGCCGCGACCGGCCGGCCGGCATGTCACGTACGCCGGGCCGGCCTCGTCTACGGTCGAGTTCGCGACGGCGGTGACAGGAGGCGGCCATGACCACCCCGCACGAGCCGGGACCTCCCGGCGAGACCGGACCGCAGCCCGGGGACGTCGGGGGGACGGTCGGCGCCGCCGACCCGACGGCGGCCTTCGACGAGCAGCGGGATCTGCTGTTCGGGGTCGCCTACCGCGTGCTCGGCCGGGCGGTCGACGCCGAGGACGCGGTCCAGGACGCCTGGCTGCGCTGGCGGGAGGTGGACCACGCGAGCGTGCGGGACCCCCGCGCCTACCTCGTCCGGGTGGTGACCCACCTCGCCGTCGACCGGCTGCGCAGCGCCCAGCACCGGCGCGAGACCTACGTCGGGCCGTGGCTGCCGGAGCCGATCCTCACCGCGCCCGACATCGCCGACGACGTGGCGCTGGCCGACTCGGTGTCGTTCGGGATGCTGGTGGTGCTGGAAACGCTGTCCCCGCTGGAGCGGGCGGTGTTCGTGCTGCGGGAGGCGTTCGGGTTCTCCCACGCCGAGATCGCCGGCACGCTCGGCCGGTCGGAGGAGGCCGTACGCCAGCTCACCCGGCGGGCCCGTCAGCACGTGGAGGCGCGCCGGCCGAGGTTCGAGACCGACCGGGGCACCCAGCGGGTCGCGACCGAACGCTTCCTGGCGGCCGCCAACTCCGGTGATCTGGCCGGGCTGATGAGCCTCCTCGCTCCCAACGTCACGCTGCACAGTGACGGCGGCGGCGTGGCCAAGGCGGCACTGCGGGTCATCGAGGGCGCGGACAAGGTGGCCCGCTTCCTGGCCGGCATCGCCCAGAAGCCGCCGCCGGAAGCGCGCGCCTACCTCGCCTCCGTCAACGGGCGGTTGGCGCTGGTGGTCACCTCGCGCGGGAAGCCGCACAGCGTGTTCTCGCTCGACGTGGTCGACGGCCGGGTGACCACCATCCACGCCCAGGTCAACCCGGACAAGCTGCACGGACTGGACGACATCGCCCGGGTGGGGGACCCGGTCGCCCTCTGACCCGTCGTGTCACGCCCGCCCGGCGTACGCCGTCGTGCTGGTGTCCGACCGCCGAACCGGCGGGGCGGCGGCCGACGAAGGGGGAAACGATGACACCGGTGAAACCCGGGACCGACCAGGCGGAGCTGACCGTGATCGGTGGCGGGCTGGGCGGGCTGGTGGCCGCGGTCGCGGCGGCGGAAGGGGGCGCCCGGGTCCGGCTCCTCGAGGCGCACCGGACGCTGGGCGGCCGGGCCCGCTCGACGACGACCGACCCTGATGAGCCGTACGTCGCGAACGAGGGCCCGCACGCCCTCTACAGCGACGGCGCCCACTGGTCGTGGCTGACCGAACGCGGGCTGGCCGGCCCGGCCCGGCCGGCGCCGTTGGCCGCGACGTTCCACCTGAGGTTCCGCCACGACGGCCGGCTGCGCACGCTGCCACCCAGCGGCGTCCTTAACGCCGCGTCCCGGCGCCGCCTGCGGGCACCCGTCGACCAGGACTTCACCACCTGGGCGAGCGGCCGGTTCGGTGAGCGGGCCGCGGCCGCGGTGGCCGCCGCCACCGGCGTGACGGTGTACGACCACGACCCGGGACGACTGTCCGCGGCGTACGTCTGGGAACGGTTCCAGCGGCTCGTCCGGCCCGGGCGCCCGGCCGCGCGCTACGTCGTCGGCGGCTGGCAGGCGCTGGTCGACCGGCTGGCCGCGCGGGCCCGCGACCTCGGGGTCGTGATCGAGACCGGCGCCCGGGTCGACTCCGTACCGACGCGGACACCAATGATCGTGGCCACCTCACTGCCCGCCGCCCGGCGACTGCTCGGCGATCCCACTCTGACCTGGGAGAGCGGCCGGGCGGTGCTGCTCGACCTCGGCCTGCGGCAGCGGCGGGGAGACCCGTTCATCGTGTTCGACCTGGACGAGGCGGGCTTCGCCGAACGCGTCACCGTCCCCGACCCGTCCCTCGCGCCGGCGGGCCACTCGCTGGTCCAGGCCCAGCTGCCGTTGCGGCCCGGTGAGTCGAAGGCGGCCGGCCTCGTCCGGCTGGAGACGACCCTCGACCTGGGCCTGCCCGGCTGGCGGGAACGCGTGACGTGGCGCCGCGAGGCGGTGGCGTCCGGGCGTACGGGAGCGGTGGACCTGCCCGGGACGAGCTGGCGGGACCGGCCGGCGATCGACCGCGGCGACGGCGTCTTCCTCGTCGGCGACCAGGTGGCCGCACCGGGCATGCTCGGTGAGGTGACGATGGCCAGCGCGAGAACCGCCACCGCGCTGGCGCTCGCTCAGCTCCGGCCGGGAGTGAGTAGTCCGCGGTCGAACGCGACCGCGACCGCGGCGGCCCGGTCGTTCACGCCGAGCTTGCCGTAGATGTGCAGCAGGTGCGTCTTGACCGTCGCCTCGCTGATGAACAGCTTGACGGCAGCCTCGCGGTTGGTCGAGCCGCGCGCGATCAGGCCGAGCACCTCCAGCTCCCGCTGGCTCAGCGGCTCCACCGCCGGCCGCCGGACCTGACCGAGCAGCCGGGTCGCCACCGCCGGGGAAAGCACGGCCTCACCGCGCGCGGCCGCCACCACCGCGCGGAACAGTTCCTCGCGGGGCGCGTCCTTGAGGAGGTAGCCGGTCGCGCCCGCCTCGATCGCGGTCACCACGTCGCTGTCGGTGTCGTACGTCGTGAGCACCAGCACCCGGGCCGGCATACCGGCCTGCGCCAGCCGGGTGATCGCCGTGACCCCGTCCATCACCGGCATCCTCAGGTCCATCAGAACGACGTCCGGGATCAGCTGCGCCACCAGGCGTACCGCCTCGGCGCCGTCGGAGGCCTCGCCCAGCACCTCGAACCTCGGGTCGGCGCCGAACA
Organism: uncultured Actinomycetota bacterium; assembly: GCA_963791775.1. Lineage (GTDB taxonomy): Bacteria > Actinomycetota > Actinomycetes > Propionibacteriales > Actinopolymorphaceae > Actinopolymorpha. The sequence continues at coordinate 187,236 of CAWBTM010000012.1, forward strand.
TCCCGTGCAGGCCGTCGCGGACGACGGGGTGGTCGTCGACGATCAGCACCCGGATCGGCGCGTCCGGTGAGGTCATGGCGTACCACCGGCGTCGATCGCGGGTACGACGGCCGACAGCGCGGTGCCCACACCCGGCTCGGACTCCACCTCGAACCGGCCGGCCAGCCGCTGCACCCGCTGCCGCATCGCGGTCAGGCCGTAGTGGCCCTGGTCGGGACGGGCGTCGGAGACGTCCTGCTCCGGGGCCGGGCCGCCGACCTGCGCCGGCACCTGTGCGGGCGCATGGACCGGCCGGGCGAACCGGGCCGGCACGAACCCGATCCCGTCGTCGCGGACGTCCAGCGACACGACGTCCTCCATGTAGGACAGGGTCAGCCCGACCCGGGTCGCCCGGGCGTGCTTCGCGACGTTCGTCAGCGCCTCCTGCGCAGTTCGCAGCAACGCCACCTCCACCTCCGGGTGCAGGGGGCGGGCTGTTCCGGTGGTGGTGACCTCTGCGGCCACGCCGTGCAGCGTCGCCCACCGCCCGGCGACCTCAGCCAGCGCCTCGGGCAACCGAGCGGTCTCCAGCGCCTCCGGCCGGATCGCCCGCACCGAGCGCCGCGCCTCCGACAGGCTCTCCCGGGCCAGCCGGGTGGCGTTGTCCAGATGCCGTTGCCAGGCCTCGACGTCGGCACCGGTGGCGGTGGGTCCGGCCAGGGCCGCCGCCTCCAGCTGGGTGATGATGCCGGTCAGCCCCTGGGCCAGGGTGTCGTGGATCTCCCGGGCCATCCGCTGGCGCTCGTCCAGGATCCCGGCCTCGCGCGCCTGGGTGAGCAGCTGGGCGTGCAGCCCGGCGTTCTCCGCGAGCGCGTCCTGCAGCCGCTGGTTGGCCTCGGCGAGCTCGGCGACGGTCCGCCGGCGTTCCTCGTGCTCGCGTTCGTTGGCCATGGCGAAGTAGGTGACGGTGCTGGCGATGCCGACGTTGACCAGCAGGAGCACACCGAGCGCCGCGAGGTAGTACGGCTCCGGCTTGGGCAGGCCGCCGCCGATCTGGGAGCTCGCCGCGAGCAGCCCGGTCAGGGCGATCCCGGCGTACCTCCAGCGCCCGCGCAGGAACGCGCCCGCGTGCAGGTATCCCACCCAGACGAAGATCCCGAACCACGGGCTCTGCACCACCAGGGCGGCGGACAGCACGACGAACCCGGCGAAGTAGATCCGTGCGTAGGCCGGGCGCTCGACCAGGGTGGGGCGCCGGGTGATCCAGGAGTAGACCCAGCCGGCGGTCAGCACCGCGAGCCCAACCGAGATACGCACTGCGGACCAGGAACCGGCCTGGATCGCGGTGGGCACCATGGAAGCCGCCAGCAGGACGTACGGGAGAACGGTGTAGACCGGGCTCTCCAGGCTTTCCCACCGCCGCACGCTGAACCGCCGCGTAGCCATCGGACCACCCCCTCTCCTGACCACGGCGCTGCTGGTAAACGGTCCGCCGCCGAGTGATCTCGTACGCACGGCCCGGATCACTCCCAGCGGAACATCCGGGCGGCGCCCGCGGCCGCCACCACGGCGATCGCCGCCATTATCACCAGCTGGAGCACCTGCGGGCCGCCCCCGGTCCAGGCATCCTGCAGCGCCTGCACCCCCGGAGGCGCGTACTGACCCAGCGTCACCACCAGGTCGGGCAACAGGTAGCGCGGCAGGAACACCCCGCCGAGGAACATGCACACGAAGTAGATCGGCATCGCGATCGCGGCGACCGCGCGGGTACTCGACGCGGTGGCCGCCGCCAGCGTCCCCAGCGCGAACATCGAGCCTCCGCCGAACAGCAGGGCGGCGGCGAAGCCCAGCGGGTGGTGCGGCATCGGCACATCGAAGGCGAAGCGTCCGACGAGCATCAACAGGCCGATGGCCACCAGCGCGACGACGGCGTTCAGCAGGAGCTGCGCGGCGAGCAGGTTGCGCGGGTGCACCGGGGTGGTCGACAGCCGGCGCAGGATGCCCTTCTCCCGGTAGCCGGCCAGCCGGGTCGGCATCGTGTTCACCCCGAGCAGGGCGAGCACGAGCACGATCAGCGAGGGCATGAAGACGTCCACGAACCGCATCCCGCCGAACATCTCGTCCGGCCGGCGCAGCGCGGGGATCAGGCCGAGGACGACGAGGAGCAGGGTGGGAAAGGCGATGGTCAGGATCGCCATCCCGGTCTCGCGGAGGAACAGCTTGGCCTCCACGACGGTGAGCTTGGCCAGGGCAGACATGGGTTTCTCTTTCTGCTGGTGCTGATGCTGGGGTTGTCGCCGGGTCCGCCGGGCGGTCGCTTCGGCGGTCAGTTCGTGAGAGTCCGGCCGGTGAGCTCGACGAACGCGTCGTCCAGGCTCGCCTGCTCCACCCGCAGGTCGTGGGCGACGACCTGCCGCCGGGCCAGGGTGGAGGTGACGGCGGCCAGGACGTCACCGGTGCCGGTGACGACCACCAGGTCGCCCGTCCGGCTCACCCCGGTCACGTCGACCAGGCCGGCGAAAACGTCGTCGGGCAGCGGCGCCGACGGCCGGAACCTGATCCGCTGCTCACCGCCGGTGCGGGCCACCAGGCCGGCCGGTGTGTCCAGCGCGACCACCCGGCCCGAGTCGATCAGCGCCAGCCGGTCGCAGAGGCGTTCGGCCTCGGCCATGAAGTGGGTGACCAGCACGATCGTGACGCCGGCGTCGCGGACCTGCTCGATCAGGCTCCAGGTGTCCCGGCGCGCCTGCGGGTCCAGACCGGTGGTCAGCTCATCGAGGATGGCGACCTCGGGGTTGCCGATCAGGGCCAGCGCGATGGAGACCCGCTGCTTCTGCCCGCCGGACAGCTTCGCGAACGCGGTGTTCTGCTGGCCGGTCAGGCCCAGCCGTTCGACGAGCTCCCGCCAGTCCGCCGGCGCGCGGTAGAAGGACGCGTACAGCTCCAGCGCCTCCCGCACCCGCAGCTGGCCCGGCAGCTCGCTCTCCTGGAGCTGGCAGCCGAGGCGTTCGCGGAGCGCGGCCCGGTCCCGGCGCGGGTCGAGGCCGAGCACCCGCAGGTCGCCCGCGTCGGCGGCCCGCAGCCCGCTCACGCACTCGACCGTGGTGGTCTTGCCCGCTCCGTTGGGGCCGAGGATGCCGAAGATCTCACCGGCCTCCACCGTCAGCGACACGTCGTCCACGGCGACCTTGCCGCCGTACCGCTTGTGCAGGTGGGACACCTCGATGACCGGCATGGCGCCGCCTCTTCTCCTCGTCCGGCCGACGCTTGCGCCGGGTGGTTCCGGTGGATCGTTCCGCGGGTGGATCCGCGGGTGGATCCGCGGGTGGTTCTGGTGACCTCGAGTCTGTCCGCGGAGCGGGTCCGGACGGATCGCCCGACCGGCCACACCTGCGATCAACCGATCGGTTGATGGCGGTTGCCGACGGCGGTACGGAATCGGCCGATCGGCTGCGCTGGGTGGCCGGCCGGTAGCGGGTCGGGTCGCGGGGATCGGCACGGACCGGACGCGGATTGGTGCGGGCGTACGATCCCTGGTCATGGCGATCACCCGAGCCAAACTCGCCTGGGACACCCTCCTCGACGTCGAGGGCACCGGCCCGCTGCACGAACGCCTGACCCGGGCGCTGCGGCACGCGATCCGGACCGGCCGGCTCGGGCCCGGCAGCGCACTGCCACCGAGCCGGGCCCTGGCGGTCGACCTCGGCTGCTCGCGGTGGGTGGTCACCCAGGCGTACGAACAACTCGTCGCGGAGGGCTACCTCACCGCCCGGACCGGCTCGGCCACCGTGGTCCGCGCGCACGCACCCGCCGGTACGCCGAGCGGGCCGAGCGGGGCGAGGGGTGCCCGGTCGTCCGCCGGCGGAACCGCCGGCGGGACCGCCACCGCGACCGTCCGGCCGAGCAGTCGGGCGCACCCCGGCGGGCCGGTCAGCGCCTCGGCCGGCACGACCCACGACCTGGCGCCGGGCCTGCCCGACCTGCGGGAGTTCCCCCGCCGCCGCTGGGCGGAGGCCGTCCGCACCCAGCTGTCCACCGTTCCGTACACCGACCTCGGCTATCCACCGCCCGGCGGCACCCCGCAACTGCGCCAGGTGCTCGCCGACTACCTCCGCCGCTGCCGCGGTGCGCATCCACGGACCGGTGACCTGCGGATCACCGCCGGCGTCACCGACGGGGTGACCCAGCTGGGCCGGGCGCTGCGCGCCGAGGGCCACACCCACATCGGCGTCGAGGACCCGGGCTGGACGAGACTGCGAGAGGCGCTGGAACAAGTGGGTCTGCAGCCGGTCGGCATCCCCGTCGACGCCGACGGTCTACGGGTGGACGCGCTCGCCGGTGACCCGCGGGTGCGTGCGGTGGTGGTCACTCCGGCCCACCAGTTCCCCACCGGGGTAGTGCTCGGCCCGCGCCGCCGGGCTGCGCTGCTGGCCTGGGCGCAGCAGGTCGACGGGATCGTGCTCGAGGACGACTACGACGCGGAGTTCCGCTACGACCGGCGGCCGGTGGGGACCCTGCAGGGAACCGACCCGGACCGGGTCGCACTGCTCGGCTCGCTGTCGAAGACGCTGTCCCCGGCGGTCGGGATCGGCTGGCTCCTCCCGCCGGGCCGCTGGGCTGCCGCGCTCCTGGAGACGCCCGAACACCGCACCTCCGGCCCGCCGGTGATCGACCAGCTCGCGCTGACGTCGTTCGTGGACAGCGGTGGGTACGACCGGCACCTGCGCGCGGCCCGACACCGGTACCGCCACCGCCGGGACGCCCTGGTGGCCGCACTCGGCGCGAGCCTGCCCCGGTGCGAGCTGTCCGGCGTCGCCGCCGGCCTGCACCTCGTCCTCCACCTCGAACCCGGCACCCCCGCCACGGCCGTCCTCACCCGGGCCGCCGCGCACGGCGTCCGCCTCGCCGACCTCGACGACTACCGGCTCCGCCCCGACCCGGACCGGCCGGCGCTCGTGCTCGGCTACGGCAACCTGCCCGACAACGCCGTCACCCCCGCCGTCGCCCGGCTCACCGACGCGATCCGGTCCGCCTCCGGCAAGGGAGAATGACGCCGTGACGATGCCGCGCAGCTTTCCACGCGATGAGTTCCAGGGCGTCTTCTGGGCCACCAAGCGGGCTCTCGCCGAGGCGGCCGACGTGGCCTACCGCGCGCACGGCGTCCGTGACGGCCAGCAGTTCCTGCTCCGGGAGCTGTGGAAGGAGGACGGGCTCGCCCCCGGCGAGCTCGCCCGCCGGCTCGGCCTGGCCACCCCGACCGTGACCCGGGCCGCGATCCGAATGGAGGTCGCCGGACTCGTCACCCGCGAACCCGACCTGCGTGACCGCCGGCTGGTGCGCATCCGCCTCACCGAGCGCGGCCGGGAGCTCGAGGCGGTGCTGGACGCGGAGACGCGGACGCTGTCGGACCGGGCGCTGGCGGGGTTCGACGAGAACGACCGCGCGGCGCTGATCCGGGCGCTGGACCGGATCCGGGGCAACCTCGCCTCCTGAGGCCGCCTCCCGGCACCGCTGCGCGTCAGGGGCAGCGCACGACCTGTCCGGCGTACGCCAGTCCGCCGCCGAACCCGAACAGCAGCGCCGGCGCACCCGTGGGCACCTCGCCACGCTCGACCAGCTTGGACAGTGCCAGCGGCACGCTCGCCGCCGAGGTGTTGCCGGACTCCACCAGGTCGCGGGCGAGCACGGCGTTGGTCGCGCCGAGCTGGCGGACCAGCGGCTCGATGATGCGCAGGTTGGCCTGGTGGGGTACGACCGCGGCGAGGTCGGCCGGGTCGATCCCGGCCCGCGCGCACACCTCGCGGGCGATCGGCGCCAGCCTCGTGGTCGCCCACCGGAACACCGACTGGCCCTCCTGGCTGAACACCCCCGGCTGGCCCTCGATGCGCACCGCGTCGCCCAGCTCCGGCGCCGAACCCCACACCACCGGGCTGATCCCCGGCTCGGCCGCGGCGGTGACCACCGCGGCACCCGCACCGTCGCCGACCAGGATGCAGGTCGAGCGGTCGGTCCAGTCGGTGACCTCCGACAGCTTCTCCGACCCGATCACCAGCGCGGTGCGCGCCGCGCCCGCCCGGATGGCGTGGTCGGCGGTGGCCAGGGCGTAGCAGAACCCCGAGCAGGCGGTGTTGATGTCGTACGCCGCCGGCGCGGCGATCCCGAGCCGGGCGGCCACCCGCGCGGCCATGCTCGGCGACCGGTCGACGGCGGTGCAGGTGGCCACCACGACCAGGTCCACCTCGCCCGCGGTGTGGCCGCTGGCCGACAGCGCCTTCTCGGCCGCGGCGGCGGCCATCTCGTCCACCGTCTCGGACTCGGCGATGTGGCGGGTACGGATCCCGACCCGGCTCTGGATCCACTCGTCGTTGGTGTCGACCAGCCGGGCGATGTCTTCGTTGGTGAGTACCTTCGGGGGCTGGTAGTGGCCCATGGCCACGATCTGCGAACCGCTCATCGGAGTCCTTCGGATCGTCGGGTAGTTCCCAGGACGGCTTCCAGCCGCCGCGCCCAGGCCAGCAGGGTCTCGTCGGTGCCGGGGCGGGTCACGCACTGCAGGCCGACCGGCATCCCGTCCACCAGGCCGGCCGGCACGCTGACCGACGGCAGCCGGGCCTGGGTCCAGGGCAACGTCATCAGCGGACTTCCGGTGGAGTCCAGGCCTTCTGGAGCGGGTCCGGTCGCCGCGGGCGCGATCCACCCGTCGACTCCCTCGGCGTCCATCCGCCGCACCAGGTCGTCGGCGAAGCGCTGCCGTCGCGCCAGCGCGTCCGCGTAGTCGGCCTCGGACACCTTCCGGCCGTCGTGGACCGCCGCCGCCGTCAGCGGGTGGTAGCGGTCGGCGTACTCCGCGAACCAGCGCTCGTGCACCCGCGCGAACTCGTAGCCGTTGATCGTCCGGTTGCGCCGGTTGACCTCGTCGACATCGTCCAGAATCCGGATCCCGCGGACTTCGTGGCCGGCGGCGGTCAGCGCCTCCACCTGTGCGGCGAACGCTTCCTGCGCCGCCGGGGTCGCCTGCCGCAGGTAGGTGCCGTCGGGTACGCCGAGCACGGGCAGCGGGCCTGCCTCGGGATCGGGATCGGCCACCAGGTCGGGGCGCCAGTCCGTGCACAGGACGCCGGCCGCCCGGGCAGCGGTGGCGACGTCGACGGCGAGGACGCCCACCGTGTCGAACGTCGGGGCGTTCGGCACCAGTCCGTCGTCCGGGATCCGGCCGTGGCCGGGCTTGAAACCGACGATCCCGCAGTACGCCGCGGGCCGCAGCACCGAGCCCACCGTCTGCGTACCCAGGGCCAGTGGCACCAGGCCGGCAGCTACCGCCGCCGCCGACCCGCTGCTCGAGCCGCCGGGGGTGTGACCGGGCCGGTGCGGGTTGCGCGTGGGACCGGGCGCCACGGACGCGAACTCCGCGGTCACCGTCTTGCCCGCCAGCACCGCACCCGCGGCCCGGAGCCGTCCGACCGCCCCGCCCTCGGTGCCGGCGAGCACCTCCGGCGGCAGCTGTGAACCCGCGGCCGTCGGGAGGCCGGTGACGTGGAAGATGTCCTTCACCCCGACCGGAACGCCGAACAGCGCCGGACGGACGGAGCCGTGATCCTCCAGGGATTCGGCCGGCGCCGCGCGTTCGCGTATCGCGTAGCTCGGCCAGCTCGTGGAGCTCGTGCCGGAGGCGCTCACGACGGCCGGGCTCGGCGACGAACGCCCGCAGGTCCGAAGCGGCGTCGATCCGGTCGCACAGGGAGTCGGCGGACTTGGGATCGTCCGGGTCCAGGGCATGTCGATCCAGCCCTGCCCGCGTCTGCGCCATCTCCCCACAGTGCCACACGTGTCCTACCGGACCGGGACGATGTGTGCCTTTCGTCCCGTCAGCAGGGCCGGGAGGTCGGAAGTGAACTGGCGACCAACGAAAAACTCTCCCGGTCCGATCGGACCGGGAGAGTTCGAAGCTGGTGCGCGAGGGGGGAGTTGAACCCCCACGCCCTTGCGGGCACAGGAACCTGAATCCTGCGCGTCTGCCTATTCCGCCACTCGCGCGCACTGCGCCCCGTCACACCGCACCGCAGTGATCTGGAGCGCCTAGAGGCTAGCACGGGCCTACTGGCGACGTTGTCCCCAGCTCGCCACACTTGTCCGACCGGCCGCACGCGGCCGTCGGGGGTGCCTGCGGGTAGAACGACACCTGGACCCGTGGCAGCACATTGACAGCTTCCCCGGACGGTTCCGGACGGCTCCCGGACGGCGCTTGGCGGCTCTCCCGGGCAGCTTTCCGGCGGTCCGGGACGCAGCGGCGACGGCTCCGGTCGTACGCCCGAGAACCCACAGGAGGTGGTTGGAGTCAGCCCCACCCTGGAACGACAGTTACGATCGACGCGAACATGGCCGGCGCTGGTACGGGAAGGAGGTACCTGTGGGAGTCTTTCGACGTTTTGAGCGCGGCCTGGAAGGTCTCGTGACAGGAACCTTCGCGCGTGTTTTCCGCTCGGCCGTCCAGCCGGTCGAGATCGCCTCCGCGCTGCAGCGGGAGCTCGACAACTCCGCTCAGGTACTGTCCCGTGACTCCAGCCTGGTCCCCAACGACTTCGTTGTCGAGCTGTCACCGAGCGACCACGAACGGCTAGCACCGTACGACCAGACCCTCAGCAAGGAGCTCGCCGAGGTGGTGAGCCGGCACGCCAGCAACCAGAGCTACGCGTTCACCGGCCCGGTCACCGTCGCGTTCGAGTGCCAGGACGGTCTGTCCACCGGCCGGTTCCGGGTCCGCAGCAGCGCCGTCGCCCAGGTGACGCCAGGGCGCCGCCAACCTCCGCCGGACCGTCGGCAGGGTCCCGGTGGCCCGCCGCGCGGGCCGGGCCAGGGCCGAGGACAGGGCCCGAGTCAGGATCAGGGCCAAGACCAGGGACCGGGCCACGCTCCGCGACAGGGCCACGCTCCGGGACAGGGCCACGCTCCGGGACAGGGCCAGCGGCCGGGTTACGGACCGTCGGGCAACGGCGGACCCGGTCAGCGCCGGGCCGCGCCCGCCCCCTTCCTCGAGGTCAACGGCCAGCGGCATCCACTGGAGCCGCCGGGCGCCGTGCTGGGCCGGGGCACCGAGGCCGACCTCCGCATCACCGACCCGGGCGTCTCCCGCCGGCACGCCGAGATCCGTGTCGTGCAGGAAGGCCCCCGTTACACCGTCACCATCCACGACCTCGGTTCCACCAACGGGATCGTGGTCAACGGGCAGCGCGTCGACTACGCGCCGCTTCGGGAGGGCAGTCAGATCCTGCTCGGCAACACGCTCCTCGTCCTGCGCCACCCGGACGGAGCGCAGCGGTAGTGTCCGAACTCACCCTCACCATCATCAAGCTGGGCTTCCTCGCGGTGCTCTGGCTCTTCGTGCTGTCCGCCGTCTCGGTGATCCGTTCGGACCTGTTCGGCACCCGGGTCAACGGATCGGCCAAGTCCGACCGGCCACAGAAGAAGCCGGCCAAGCCCGCCAAGCCACCGCGGCGCAAGCGGGGAGAGCCCACGACGGCGGTGGTGGTCCAGGGTGCGAGTTCGGGACTGCAGGTGCCGCTCGGAGACTCGCCGCTGGTGATCGGCCGGGGCGGGGAGTGCGAGCTGCAGATCGACGACGAGTACGTCTCCACCAGGCACGCCGTGCTGCGGCCGCAGTCCGGCTCGTGGTACGCCGAGGACCTCGGCTCCACCAACGGCACCTTCGTAGGAGAGTCACGCATCCACGGTCCGACCGCGGTCGGACCCGGCATTCCTGTCCGCGTCGGCAAGACGATCATCGAGCTGTACAAGTAGGCGCGCCACGATGACCTGCGAGGTTGTACGGATGAGCGGAGTGACGGCCGGGCTGCCCGGTGCCGTCCGGCGGGCCGGCCGCGTCCGGTTCCGCCGCGTCCACCTTCCGACCCCTCCCGGCCAGGAGAAGGCAGGATGACGCTCGCGCTCCGGTACGCCGCCCGCACCGACGTCGGTCTCGGTCCGAAGAAGCGGAACGAGGACTCCGGGTACGCCGGCCCTTACCTCCTCGCCGTCGCCGACGGGATGGGCGGCGCGGTCGGCGGCGACGTCGCCAGCGCCATCACGATCACCACGGTGCGCGACCTCGACGTGGCCGAGCACGCCGAGCCCGACGAGGAGCTCAACCGGGTCGCGGCCGAGGCCAACTCGCGCATCGCCGCCCGGATCGACACCGAGCCCCACCTGGAGGGCATGGGCACGACGCTGACGGCGATCCTGTTCGACGGGAAGGTCGCCCACGTCGCCCACATCGGTGACTCCCGCGCCTACCTCCTGCGCGGTGGCCGGCTGCGGATGCTCACCCACGACCACACGTTCGTGCAGAGCCTGGTCGACGAGGGCCGGATCACCCCGGAGGAGGCCGAGTACCACCCGCACCGGTCGCTGATCATCCGGGTGCTCGAGGGCCGCCAGGACGCCCGCCCGGACATACAGCCGATCGAGGTCGACCCGGGCGACCGGTTCCTGGTCTGCTCCGACGGCCTGGACAACGCCGGCATCAAGGACCCCGCCATCGCGGAGATCCTCGGCCGGGCGTCCACGCCGGAGGAGGCGGCGACCAACCTGATCGAGGCCGCCCTCGACCACGGCAGCCCCGACAACGTGACCTGCGTGGTCGCCGACGTCATCGACCCCGATCGCGACGGCGGGCAGGGTGCGGCCGCTGCGGCGATCGCCGTGGTCGGAGCGGTGGCCGCGGTCGACCCGGAGGTGAGCGCCGGCGGCAACAGCGTCACCTCCTCCCACCCCACCTCCACCCACGACGTCGTGGACGAGGACGACGACCTCTCCCGCCCCCGGACCGACGACGCCGACGACACCGACGTCGCGATCTCCGACGTCGGTGCCGGCGTGCCCGGCGACCCCGACCGCGAGGAGGAGCTGCGTTATGCGCCGCGCCCTCCGCGCCGCCGGTTTCGCTGGCTGGTGCGGGGCCTGTGCATCCTGGCCGTGCTGGCGTTGCTCGTGGTCGGCGTCCGGTGGGCGTACGACTGGACCCAGAAGCAGTACTACGTCGGCGCCTATCCCTCCGACGCGGCGGACAGTGGTGGCACGGGCACCGCCGCCCGGGTGGCGATCTTCCGCGGGATCTCCCAGCAGATCCCGGGCCTTCGGGTGTCCCAGCTCTACGAGCTGGAGCCGCTGGCCCTGGCCAAGCTTCCGCAGTACCACCGCGAGCGGGTCTCCAGCACGATCACGGCCAACGACCTCGGTGAGGCCCGGGCAATCGTCTCGATGCTGGCCGACGTCGCCCGCCGCTGCTCCGCCCAGGGCACCGCCAAGCCCACACCGACCCCGACGCCCCGGCCCACCGGCAAGGCCACGCCCGGCCGTCCCAGCCCGACGAAGACGCCGAACGCCGGCGCCGCCCTGCCCTCGCCGTCCCTCACCGACACCCCGGCGCCGTCCGCCGGCAACCGCGCGGCCGGCGCGCCCGACATCCCCCTCGAGTGCGACGGCGGCGAAGCCGCGACCCCGACCCCGACAGGTACGAAGTGAGCGACACTCAGCAGGCCAACTCCGTGCAGCCCCGCAAGCGCCGCGGCGCGGAGCTGGTTCTGCTCGTCCTCGCGCTCGGAGTCGCCGTCGGTGCGTACGCCGTCGTCGGGGTCGCGGTGACCGGCCACGTCTCCCAGCAGATCGTGTCGTACGCCGCCGGTCTGGTGCTGCTCGTCGGGATCGCGCACCTCGTGGTGCGGTTCCGCGCGCCGTACGCCGACCCGATCCTGCTGCCCTGCGTGGTCGCTGCTCAACGGCCTCGGCCTGGCCCTGATCCACCGGCTCGACCTGTCCAAGGTCAAGGCGGCCCAGGACGCCGGTAAGGCCATGCCCCGAGTCGACGCACCGGCCCAGCTCACCTGGACCGCGGTGGGCGTGGCGGCGTTCATCGCCATGCTCTTGCTGGTCCGCGACCACCGCTGGCTGCAGCGGGCGACCTACACCGCGCTGTTCGGCGGTGTCGCCCTGCTGCTCCTCCCGCTGGTGCCCGGAATCGGCGTGCGCTTCCAGGGCGCGCAGATCTGGGTGCGGTTCGCCGGGCTGTCGTTCCAGCCGGGCGAGGTGGCGAAGATGCTGCTGATCGTCTTCTTCGCCGGCTACCTCGTGGTCAAGAAGGAGGCGCTGGCGCTGGCCGGGCGGCGGTTCCTCGGCCTCGACCTGCCCCGCGGCCGCGACCTCGGCCCGATCCTGGCGGCCTGGTTCATCAGCCTGGCCATCCTGGTCTTCCAGCGCGACCTGGGCACCGCGGTGCTGTTCTTCGGCGTCTTCGTGATCATGTTGTACGTCGCGACCGAGCGTCCCGGCTGGCTGTTCCTCGGCGGGACGATGTTCGTCGGCGGCGCGTGGTTCGCCTACATCGCCGCCACCCAGCTCCACATCTCGCAGTTCTCCCACATCGCCAACCGCGTCGACGCGTGGTTGCACCCGTTCGACCCGGCCAACGCCGACGGCGCGTACCAGATCATCCAGTCGCTGTACGGCTTCGCCTACGGCGGGCTGCTCGGCCGCGGGCTCGGTGAGGGCCACCCGACGCTGGTGCCGCTGGCCAAGAGCGACTTCATCGCCGCGGTGATCGGCGAGGAGCTCGGCCTGACCGGGCTGATGGCGATCCTGCTGCTGTACGGCGTGATCGTCGAACGCGGCCTGCGCACCGCGCTGGTCTGCCGCGACCAGTTCGGCAAACTGCTCGCCACCGGCGTCGCGTCCGTCTTCGCGATCCAGGTCTTCGTGGTGATCGGCGGGGTGACCAAGCTGATCCCGCTGACCGGCCTGACGACGCCGTTCCTGTCCTACGGAGGTTCCTCGCTGGTAGCCAACTGGGCGCTGGTCGCCCTGATGCTGCGCATAAGCGACTTCGCGCGCCGGCCGGCCGCCGTCCTGCCGCCCGCACCGACCGAAGATGCCCTGACCCAGGTAGTGGTGGTACGCCGGTGATGTCTCGATGAACCGTTCGATCCGCCGGATCGCGGTGGCCTTCATGGTGCTGTTCCTGGCCCTGCTGGCCAACGCCAACTACATCCAGGTCTTCCAGGCGTCCGACCTCAACGACCGCTCCGACAACAAGCGGGTCACGCTGGACGAGTACGCCCGCGAGCGCGGCCCGATCCTGGTCGGCGGCACCCAGGTCGCCTACTCCGTGAAGACCAAGGACGACCTGGTCTACCTCCGCAGGTACCGCGACCCGGAGCTGTACGGCCACCTCACCGGCTACTACTCCTACGTCCTCGGCCGGCGCGGACTGGAGAAGGCGGAGAACTCCGTCCTGGCCGGGACCGACGACCGACTGTTCGTCCGCCGGATCGTCGACCTGATCACCAACCGCCAGCCGCAGGGCGGCAGCGTCCTGCTGACGATCAACCCGAAGGCGCAGAAGGCCGCCTACGACGCGCTCGGCAACAAGCGTGGCGCCGTGGTCGCGATCGAGCCGTCGACGGGCAAGATCCTGGCGATGGTGAGCAAGCCGACGTACGACCCCAACGATGCTCTCCTCCCACGACGCCAACTCATCCTGAAGGCGGCCGACAAGCTGGAGGACGACTCCAGCAAGCCGATGGAGAACCGCGCGGCCCAGCGCCGTTACCCGCCGGGCTCGACGTTCAAGCTGGTCACCGCGTCCGCGGCACTGTCCAGCGGGCGCTACAACCCGAACACCGAGCTACCCGCGCCGGCACAGCTGGACCTCCCGTTGACCACGTTCAACATGAAGAACTGGCAGAACGGCCTGTGCGGGCCCGCACCGCAGGTCACCCTCACCGAGGCGCTGGCCACCTCCTGCAACACCGCGTTCGCCGGGCTCGGCCTCAAGGTCGGCGAGAAGGCGCTGCGCCAGCAGGCGGAGAAGTTCGGCTTCGGCGCAGGAGTACCTCCCCGAACTCAACGCCTCCACCAGCGTGTTCCCCAAGGAGCTGAGCCCCCCGCAGCTCGCCCAGAGCTCGATCGGCCAGTTCGACGTCGCCGCCACGCCGCTGCAGATGGCGATGGTCTCGGCGGGCATCGCCAACGGCGGCAAGGTGATGAAGCCCTACGTCGTGGCCAAGGTGAGCGGACCGGACCTGAAGACCCTCGAGGTGACCGACCCGCAGGTCCTGTCCCAGGCGATTTCCGGTGACGTCGCCCAGCAGATGACCCAGATGATGGTCAACGTCGTCGACCACGGCACCGGTGCGCCGGTGAAGATCGACGGGGTGTCGGTGGCCGGTAAGACGGGAACGGCACAGACCACGCCGGACAAGCCGCCGTACGCCTGGTTCGCGTCCTTCGCGCCGGCCAACGCCCCCCAGGTCGCGGTGGCCGTGGTCATCGAGCACGCCAACGTTGGGCGCAACGAGATTTCCGGCGGAAAGCTCGCGGCCCCGGTGGCAAAGGCCGTGATGCGGGCGGTGATCGGGCGATGAGGCCCGGGCACCGTGTGAGGAGAGGTACGTCATGACGGAGGCGCGTCTCCTCGGCGGCCGCTACGAGCTCGGCGAGGTGCTCGGGCACGGCGGCATGGCCGAGGTGCAGGATCGGCATCGACCGCCGGCTCGGCCGGACGGTCGCGGTGAAGACGCTGCGCACCGACCTCGCCACCGACCCGATCTTCCAGGCCAGGTTCCGCCGCGAGGCGCAGTCCGCCGCGGCACTCAACCAGCCGACCATCGTCGCCGTCTACGACACCGGCGAGGAGAAGGCAGACGGCATCTCGATCCCGTACATCGTGATGGAGTACGTCGAGGGGCGGACCCTGCGCGACGTGCTCCGCGAGGGACGGCGGATCCTCCCCGAGCGGGCACTGGAGATCACCGCGGACGTGCTGGAGGCGCTGGAGTACAGCCACCGCGCGGGCATCATCCACCGCGACATCAAGCCCGCCAACGTCATGTTGACGCCGAACGGCGACGTCAAGGTGATGGACTTCGGCATTGCCCGTGCGGTCGCGGACGCCTCGGCCACGATGACCCAGACGGCGGCCGTGATCGGCACCGCGCAGTACCTCTCCCCGGAGCAGGCGCGCGGGCGAGTCCGTCGACGCCCGCAGCGACATCTACTCCACCGGCTGCCTGCTGTACGAGCTCCTCACCGGCCGGCCGCCGTTCGTCGGCGACTCGCCGGTGTCGGTGGCCTATCAGCACGTCCGCGAGGAGCCCCGGCCACCGTCGATGCTCGACCCCGAGGTGCCGCCGATCGCCGACGCGATCGCCCTCAAGGCGCTGCAGAAGAAGCCGCACGACCGGTACCAGTCGGCGGCGGAGATGCGGCAGGACATCGAGCGCGGGCTGTCCGGCCAGGAGCTCATCGCACCGATGCTCGCCGCCGGTGCCACCGCGCGGTTCCTGCCGCCGGACGAGCCGCTCACCCCGGCAGACCCCGACCGCGCGGCGGCCTACACCGAGGACGACGACGAGACCCGCGACCACGGCCGCAAGGCGGCATACATCCTGCTCGCCATCGCGATCGTGTTCGTGCTCGGCGTCGCCGCGTTCATCGGCCTGCAGAGCCTGGGCAAGGACTCCGCGAAGACCGTCTCCACTCCCACGCTGCGGGGGAAGACGCTGACCGAGGCGCAGGCCGTGCTCGCCCAGAGCCAGCTCCGGCTCGGCAAGATCTCCCAGCAGGCCAGCGGGGACGTCGCGAAGGGTCAGATCGTCTCCCAGAACCCCACGCCGGGCGCGTCGGCGAAGGTCGACAGCGCGGTGGACGTCGCGGTGTCCAGCGGGCAGGGCGAGGTCACCATCCCGGCGGTGGTGGGCAAGAAGGTCTCCGCGGCCCGGGCGATGCTGGAGAAGGAAGGCCTGAACGTCCTCAGCAGGGAGGATCCGAAGGCGTCCGGCGACGCCACCGACGTCAGCCGGGTCGACCCGGACGAGGGGTCGGTCGTCAAGGCCGGCAGCACGGTCACGCTGTACCACGCGAGCGGACTGGTCTCCGTCCCGCGCGTCGTCGGGGAGAGCTCGGCAGTGGCCGAGGCCCGGCTAGCCGACGCGGGCTTCCGGGTGAACAAGACCTACGACACCACGTCGCAGGCCCAGGCCGACACTGTCACCAAGCAGGTGCCGGGCCCCGGATCGCGCCGGGAACCCGACACGACGATCACCATCGTGATCGCCCGGGCACCGGCCCAGAAGCCCAACCCGCCGAAGCCCAAGCCGACCAAGACCCAGCAGCCGTCACCGACTCCAAGCCCCACGCAGACACAGCCGGAGCCGACTCCGACCCCGACCGAGACGCAGCCGGAGCCGACCCCCACCGAGACTCCGCCGCCACCCGAACCGAACCCCACCACACCGGCACCCCAGGGCGACGGCATCACGACGCCGCCGGCGCCACCACCCGCTGCCTGAGCAGGTTCGCTCGTCCTCAGTCCCGGACGGGCCGGGGGAGGCCGGGTGGACGGGGCCGGAGGGGCGGGTCAGGTGGACCGGCTGACCACCGGCGCGAGTCCGGCCGAGCGTTCGACCGCACCGGCTTCGCCACAGGTGACCAGCCAGTTGGCCAGCAGCCGGTGGCCGCCCTCGGTGAGCACCGACTCGGGGTGGAACTGCACTCCCTCGCAGTCGAACTCACGGTGCTTGAGTGCCATCAGCACGCCGGAGTCGGTCCGGGCGGTGACCTCGAACACCGGCGGCACCGAGCTGGGCTCGACCGCGAGCGAGTGGTAGCGGGTGGCGGTGAACGGGTCGGGCAGGCCGGCCAGCACGCCCGCACCCTCGTGGTGGACCAGGCTGGTCTTGCCGTGCAGGAGTTCGGGAGCGCGGGAGACCACACCGCCGTACGCGACGGCGATCGCCTGCAGGCCGAGACACACCCCGAACACCGGCACCCGCCCGGCCGCCCGGCGCACCAGGTCGACGCAGACGCCCGCGTGCTCCGGGGTGCCCGGGCCGGGAGAGAGCAGGACACCGGCATAGCCGTCGATCTCGGACAGCTCCACATCGTCGTTGCGGCGTACGTCGCACTCGACCCCGAGCTGGTAGACGTACTGCACCAGGTTGAACACGAACGAGTCGTAGTTGTCGACGACGAGGATGCGGGTGCTCACCCGACCATTGTGCTGTGCGCCCCGGACGGGCCGGCCATGGGACCGGTCAGCGGGAGGCCGCGTCCCCGCTGACGTCGCGTTCGGCGGCGTAGTCGAGGTTGAGCGGCCCGTCGAACGCCGGCATCCGCAGGTCGGTCGACCGGGTGAGGTTCCACCCCAGGCGATACCTCGGGTCGGTCACGTAGGCGAGGTAGGTGTTGATCGCCGGGGAGTCCCCGATCGCCTGGATCATGCTGCCCACGTCGCCGACCGCCTCGATGCGGTACGGCGGCGGGTAAGGGACACCGTGGAGTACGACGGAGTTGCCGACGCAGCGGATCGCGGAGGTGGAGATCACCCGCTGCCCCTGGATCGTCATCGCCTCCGCGCCACCGGCCCACATCGCGTTGACCACGGCCTGGATGTCCTGCTGGTGGACGACCAGGGCGTCGGGGTCGGTGTCGTTGGTCCTGGCGCTGGGTGGAGCGTCGTCCAGAACGACGGTGACCCCCGGGCCCTGGACCGGGGTGAGCCCGGCGACGGGCGCGAGCCGGTCGACCTTCTTCTGGGCCGCGTCGGACCGGTCACTCTTCAACTGCCGGGAGAGGAGGTCGTCGACCTCCGCCCGGAGCCTGCTCACCCGCTCGCCGAGCCGCTGGTTGGTCCGCAGCTGGGACCGGGCGAGGTCGGCGAGGTCGGTCTGGCGTTCGGCCCGCAGGTCGGTGCCGTCTGCGCTCACCGCGCTGGTCACTCCGAGAAACCCGGCCAGCGCGAAGGTCAGGGCGGCCAGCAACCGGGACGGGCGCGGCAGCCGGCGACGACTCCGGGTCTTCCCGCCGTCGGTGCCGGTGGCGGCCGTGCTGTCGGTGCCGGCCGTGCTGTCGGTGCCACCACCCCCCTGCTGGGGGGTCGACGAGTCGGGCAGTTGGTCAGCCACGTGCCCTCCGTCGTCGTCTCGCCCTGAGTGTTGACTACGCTAACCGACGTCAGTGTCCGACCAGTGTCCCCGTCAGCGTCCTCGGTCCTGTACGGCGTTGTCAGCGTCCCGTCAGGGTCCCGTCGTCGTCAGCCGGCCCCGAGCCGGCGTCGGCCGGTGCCAGCCGGCTCGGACGTCTTACTACGAAAGGTGGCGAGGTGCCCGAATCTCACGGCCGGAAGAAGCAGGTCTACACCCCTCCGCGCGGCGGCGCCGCCAAGGGAGAGGGAAGCAGCCACGCCGGGCGATGGGTGGTGCCGGTCATGCTGACCTGCTTCCTGGTCGGTCTGGCCTGGATCGTCACCTTCTATCTTGCGGGCACCGAGATCCCGGGCATGCGCGATCTGCACAACTGGAACATCCTCATCGGGATGGGCCTGATCGCCACCGGTTTCGTCGTCTCCACCCAGTGGCGCTGACGTCGCCGCACCGCTCGGTAGCCGCGCCGCCTGAGCGGTGACGCACTGAGGTCGTACGAGCGGCTCACGACCTGGCTTACAACCGTGTAGTTCATCCACACCACCATCCCCAGGCTGTGGACAACTTCGCTGTGGGTCAGCGCCCATAGGGCGACGGCCGGCCACTCCTGGCGTAAAAGCTGTGCACGTACGTCGGCCCAGCCGGACATCCGCACGACTCCAGGCCGATCGGCAACGACGAGTAAACCTGAGAAAACTGCAGGTCAGGACCTTGATCTCCGAGATTCACCGGAAGTCCACACGCTGTCCCCAGCTATCCCGGAGTTGTCCCCAACATCCACAGGCGGGCTGGGGATAACCCTCGGCGTTTCTCGGCGAGTTGTCCCCAGCTGTGGATTGGATAGCGGGCGAACCAGGCTGTTGTCAGGCCAGGCCGGCGTTGATCTGCGCGGTCCGCCACAGGATGAGGGCGATCGAGGCGAGCAGCACACCCGCGAACCCGAGGCCCTGCACGAGGTCACGGCGTTCCCGTGGCGCGTAGGCGATGACCGCGCCCAGGACCAGCCCGGCGACGAACCCGCCCAGGTGGCCCTGCCAGGACAGGAAGTGCCGGAAGACGACGTTCAGCACGACGTTCATCAGCAGGATCCCGAGGAACCAGCTCATGTCGGCCCGCATCCGCCGGGCCATCATCACGGTCGCACCGAACAGACCGAACACCGCGCCGGACGCACCGAGGATGGGCGTCAACGGCGAGGTGAAGGCGTACGCGACGGCACTGCCGGCCAGCGCCGCGACGAGGTAGAGACCGCTGAACCGCAGTCGGCCGAGCAGCCGCTCCAACGGCGGGCCGAGCACCCACAGGGAGAACATGTTGATCGCGAGGTGCCAGATCTCGACGTGCAGGAACGCCGAGGTCAGCAGCCGCCAGTAGGCACCTCCGGCCACACCGAAGGACTCACCGACCGCGTCGGCGAAGAAGAACCGGTTGCCGACCAGGGAGAGCTGCTGCTCGACCGACCGGCCGATCACCACCGTCAACAGGAAGACAACGACGTTGAGCCCGATCAGCACCTTGGTGACGAGGGCACCCTCGCCACGCACCACGCCGCCGAACCGGGTGCGGCTGGCAGGTGTGGACCGGGCGCCCTCGCGTACGCACTCCACGCACTGAAAGCCCACGGCCGCCTGCCGCTGGCAGTCGGGACAGATCGGCCGGTCGCACCGCTGGCAGCGGATGTAGGTCTCGCGCTCGGGGTGGCGGTAGCACGTCGGCACCGGTGGGGGCCCGGAAGGCTGGCTCGCCTCCGGGCCTTCGTCCGGCCGTGGCTGGTCGGTCATCGCTGCTCAGGCCCAGGTCGTCGGGGGTCAGGCCTCGCGGCGCTCGATGTCGACCGACTCCAGGATGACCGGCTCGACCGGCCGGTCCATCTGCCCGGTGGGCACGGAGTTGATCTCGTCCAGCACCGCGCGGCTGGCCTGGTCTTCGGCCTCACCGAAGATCGTGTGCCGGCCGTTGAGGTGCGGCGTCGGCCCGGCGGTGATGAAGAACTGCGAGCCGTTGGTGTTGGGGCCGGCGTTCGCCATCGCCAGGAGGTAAGGGCGGTCGAAGCGGAGATCGGGGTGGATCTCGTCGCCGAAGCGGTAGCCGGGGCCGCCGGTGCCGGTGCCGAGGGGGCAGCCACCCTGCGTCATGAAGCCCTGGATGATCCGGTGGAACGTGAGGCCGTCGTAGAAGCGGTCGGAGGACTTCTCACCGGTCTCGGGGTTGACCCACTCGCGGGTGCCCTCCGCCAGGCCGACGAAGTTCTGCACCGTCTTGGGCGCGTGATCGGGGAACAGCCGGATCACCACATTGCCCTTCGAGGTCCGAAGTGTGGCGAACGTCTCTTCACTCACCGGTACGTCCTCTCTCCGCTTGCATTGCCGTAGCGGCGATCCTTTCACGGCAACGAGTGGAATGCTTGCGGGGTGCCCCCGCGACAGGAACGTGCCGACCGGGCATGATCGGAGGCACCGTGGGAAAGGCATCCCGGCACATCCCCGCCGCGTGGTGCACGGGGACTCGAGACGAAGCCGCACGCCGCACGTGTGGACAAGGAGGCGCAACCAGATGGGACGCCAGAAGAAGCGAGCGGGCCTCGCCCCGGAGCTCCGCGAGCGGGTCGCTCCGGCCGCCGACTACACCCGCGAACGACTCACCCCCGCCGTCGACACTGCGCGCCAGCGACTCGTGCCCGCCGTCGAGTCGGCTCGCGAGCGCGTCGCCCCGGCCGTGGAGAACGCCCGCGAGCGGATGAGCCCGGCAGTCGAGAACGCCCGGGGACGTCTCGTGCCCGCCGTCGACAACGCCCGGGGGCGGCTCGCTCCCGCGGTCGAGAACGCCCGGACGCACCTCACCCCCGCAGTGGAGAACGCCCGGACCGCGCTCGGGCCGGCGGTCGACGAGGCCCGGGAGAAGGTCACCCCTGCCGTCGAGCACGCCCGCCACGTCCTCGTCGACGACGTCGCGCCGCGCGTGACCGAGGCGGTCTCGCACGCGCTCGAGGTCAGCGAGCCCTATCGCGACGAGGCCGTACGCCGGGGAACCGCCGCCTACGCCGCCCTGCGGGGTGAGGTCGAGGTGGCCAAGCCGCACCGCAAGCGCAAGTGGGGCCTGCTCCTGCTCGTCGGCGCACTCGGTGGCGCCGCCATCGCCGCCTACCGCGCCCTCAAGGGGAGCAGCCAGCAGCAGTGGCAGCCGATGCCGTCGGCGGCGCCGCCGCAGACGTCGGCTCCGGCGAGCCCACCCGCGCCCGGCCAGACCCCGGAGACTGTCGCGGGGTCCGCGGCACCCAAGCACGCGTCGTCCGAGCCGGCCGACACCGTGGGTGCCAGCCCGGGTGAGGCGGTCGCCGACCGTACGCCCACGCCGCCGATCCCGACCACGCCGGACGCACCGGCCGAGCACGTCGAGACGCCGGAGGCCGCCGAGGACAACGACCGCGACGGCCGGCACACCGGCTGATCCTCGTACCCCCTCGGCGCCGGCACCACCGGTCCGGCTCCGACACCACGGCCAGAAGGCACCACGCGGCACCTGAACGCCGGCAGCGCGAGCCTTGCCCGCATCCAGCGGGTCACGAGCATCGCGCTGCCGGCGTTCTGCGTGGTCAGCGGGCCAGCCGGCCGAGCAGCGCGGATGCCGCGGCGATGCCCACCCCCGCGGCGACGGCGAGCACCGCGAAGTCCAGCGCCAGATGGGCCGGCGTACCCACCAGCAGCCCACGGAGCGCGTCCACCTGGTAGCTCAACGGGTTGGCGAGGGCGATCCAGCGCAGCCACTCCGGCATCAGCGCCACCGGGTACAGCGCGTTCGAGGCGAAGAACAACGGCATGGTCAGCGCCTGCCCGATCCCCATCAGCCGGTCGCGGTTCAGCACCAGCCCGGCGATGGTGAGGGACAGGCAGCAGAAGAACGCCGCGCCGAGCATCAGGGCGGCGAACGCGCCCAGGATGCGCAGCGGGTTCACGGTCAGGTCCACCCCGAGCACCGCCGCGAGAAGCAGCACGATCACCGCCTGGGCACACGCCCGCACTCCCGCCGCGAACGCCTTGCCGGTGACCAGCGCGGCTCGCGGGGTCGGGGTGACCAGCAGCTTCGCGAGCACTCCGGCGTCGCGCTCCCAGATGATCTGGATGCCGTAGAAGATCGCGATGAACAACGCCGACTGGGCCAGGATCCCCGGTGCCAGGAAGTCCAGGTAGGGCACCTGGCCGGTGGGGATGACGTGCAGCCGGCTGAACGTCGTACCGAAGACCGTGAGCCACAGCGCCGGCTGCACCGCACGGGTGACCAGCTCGGTGCGGTCGTGGCGCAGCTTCTGCAGTTCGAGCAGGCACAGGGTCACCACCCGGCTCGGTAGCCGCCACGGGACGCGACGCCGGGTGGTCTGGTCAACCGAGCCGCCGGGCCGTGCGACGCGTGCTTCGGACGCCACGCAAGTCACCGCCCTCCTCGCCCTCGCCGGTTCCGTTGCCGAACCCGTCGCCGGAGTGGTGCCGGAACACCGCCTCCAGCGTGGCGCCCGGACCGAGCGCGGCCTTCAGCTCCGCCGGTGCGCCGACCGCACGCAGCCGGCCGAGGTGCATCAGCGCGATCCGGTCGCACTCCTGCTCGGCCTCGTCCATGTAGTGGGTGGTGACCAGCACCGTCATGCCGGTGTCGGCCCGCAGCTCCTGGACGCGTTCCCAGACCGTCCCGCGCGCGATCGGGTCCAGGCCGATGGTGGGTTCGTCGAGCACCAGCAGCCGCGGGCGGCTGACCAGGGCCTGGGCGAGCTCGAGCCGGCGGATCATGCCGCCGGAGTACGTCGAGGCGAGCCGGTCGGCGGCGTCGGTGAGGCCCATCACGGCGAGCGCGTCGTCCACCTGGTGCCGTCGCTCGCGCCGCGGCACGTCGAACAGCCGGGCGAACAGCGTGACGTTCTCCCGGCCGGTGAGGGTGGCGTCCGCGGACAGCTGCTGGGGCACGTAGCCGAGCAGCCGGCGGACCGCCATCTTCGACCGGCGTACGTCACGGCCGAAAACGTGCACCCGGCCGTCCTGGATCGGCAGCAGCGTGGTGAGCAACCGAATGGTGGTGGTCTTGCCCGCGCCGTTGGGGCCGAGCAGGCCGAACACCTCTCCGCGGCGTACGTCGAGATCGACGGCGTCGACGGCCAGTTGGTCCTTGAAGCGGTACGACAGGCCACGCAGGCACACCGCGGCCGCCTCGGCAGGTCCGTCGTACGACCCTGTGGACATCCCTGTGGACAGCTCCGGGCACGGCCCGGTGGGACCGACGCTCATCCTGCCAGGGTAGCTCCGGACCGGCCTGGTCGTGAGCCGGCAAACGAGCGGGTGGAGTGCTCCCGCAGGTCCGATGAGCCTGCGGCTCTCTCCCCGAAGAGACCTACGAGAGGACGTCCTTGCGGAGGAACGTCCACCACGCCAGCCCGAGGAGGACGGCCGTGTAAGCGAGGGACGAGAGGGCGCCCTTCGCCAGGTCCTCCCATTGCATGGGATCGGTGAACAGCCCGCGCCAGGCGGCGGCGTAGTGCATCGGCAGCACGGCACGGATCCCGCCGAGCGCCTCGACCGCGTCCAGGATGTTCGCGACGATCACCACCAGGACCGCCCCTCCCACCGCGACCAGTGGCGCGTCCGTGCGCACCGAGAACCAGAACGCCAGCGCCGCGACCAGCAGCAGGCAGACCGCCAGATAGCCGACCATCACCGCGATTCGCCACAGCGCGTCCACCGGCGGTAGCTCGTCGCCGCGTGGGGTGCGCAACGGATGCCAGCCGAACGCCGCGCTGCCCACTGCCAGGGCGGTGACGGTGAGGACCAGCAGCGCCACCGCAGAGGTGACCAGGCCGACGGCCAGCTTCACCCCGAGCAACCGGGCGCGTGGGACGGGCACCGCAAGGAGGTAGCGCAGGCTTCCCCACCCGGCTTCGCCGGCCACCGCGTCACCGCACACCAGCGCGACGATCAGGGTGAGCAGCAGGGCGGCCGCGGTGGCCAGGGTGAACACCGTGAAGTTGACGCCGCCGAAGGTCGCCAGGGCCGCGTAGGACGGCAGTCCGCTCCCGTCGCCGGACCCCCAGGTGAACGCCGCCACCAGGACGAGCGGAAGCGCGAGGACGAGCCCGAACGCGAGGGCGGTACGCCGGCGGCGGACCTGCCGGCGCAGCTCCGCCCGGAACGGCAAAGTGGCCCCGGACCGGTAGCCGGGCGGTCCCGCCGTCGGCGGCCGCTGCCCGGCCGTGCCGGTGGTGGTGGTAGGACGGTGGTTGCTCCGCTCTCCGCGTCGTTCCGGCCGTCGGCCGCGGCCGGGTCCTCGCTCGCGGCGGCGCCGTCGGTCGCCCGCTCGGTCATGCGCGACCGCCTCTCTTCACAGTTGCCACCAGGTCGTCGGCCGTCGCCTCGCCCTCCACCTCTCCCCCCGTTCCCCGACCCGTTCTCCGGCCTGTTCTCCGGCTGGTCCTCCACCAGGGCGAGGAACACCTCTTCCAGCGACGGGGCATCACCGACGACCTCGTCCACCGACCCGGCCGCGAGCCGCCGGCCCCGGTGCAGGACCACGACGTGACTGCAGGTGCGCTCCACCTCCGCGAGCAGGTGGCTGGACACGAGGACCGCACGGCCACCGGCCGTGTATGCGCGCAGCGTCCGCCGCAGGGTCGCGATCTGCGGCGGGTCGAGTCCGTCGGTGGGCTCGTCCAGGATGAGCAGGTCGGGCAGGCCGAGCATGGCCTGGGCGATCGCCAGCCGCTGCCGCATGCCGTGGCTGTAGGTACGCACCTTCCGGTGCAGAGCGGGGCCGAGCGCGGCGATGGCGAGCACCTCGTCCAGGTGCGCATCGCCCGGCGGGCGCCCGGTGGCCCGCCAGAAGAGCTCCAGGTTGGCCCTGCCGGTCAGGTCCGGCAGGAAGCCCGGCCCCTCCACCAGTGCACCCACCCGGGACAGCGCCGGCGCACCGGCGCCGACCCGGTGGCCGAAGACGAGCGCGTCGCCCGCGGTCGGACGGACCAGGCCCAGCAGGATGCGCAGGCAGGTGGTCTTCCCGGCGCCGTTCGGGCCGAGCAGGCCGACGACCTCGCCTCGGCGGACGGCGAAGTCGACGCCGTCCAGCGCGGTGAGCCCGTCGGCGTAGGTCTTGGTCACGCCGCGGACCACCAGCGGGACGTCGGCGTACTCCGCCACCACCTGCCGAACCCGCCGCCTGCTCCACCGGCGCGCCGCCCACCAGCCGAGCGGGAGTACGACGGCCAGCGCGGCCACCACCACGCCGAGCAGGACGGCCCACGGCCCGGTCGGATCGGTGGCGGTGAAGGCGGCCACCTGCGGCAGTTGGACGCCGGAGCCAGGAGCCAGCCCGACGGTGTAGACCTGCGGTTGCTCCGGTCCGGCGTACGCCTGGTCGGTGGTGGCGAGCACGATCCGGAGCCGGTGACCGGCGGGGAACCGGTGCACGATGCCGGGCAGGGTCACCGGCACCGGCCGGGCCTCCTCGATCGAGGCGGGCAGCCCGGACAGCCGGACGGGCGCGACCACGCCGCCGGGGAGCTCCCGGGCGCCGCTGGCGGCGACGTCGTACAGCTTGACGAACAGCACCGCGCTGCCCGACCGCGAAGCCGCCCGGATTCGCACGGTGGGAGCACCGGTGACGTCGACGGGCGCCGCCAGCGGAGCCGAGTCGTACGACGCAAACTGCCCGGGGACGTCCATGGTGAGCGAACCGCCGAGCGCTCCCGCGAGCGGCGACCCCGTCGACGACCCGCCGGAGGGATCCACCGAGGAGCCGGAGCCGGCCTGGGACGAGGGCTGGGTCAGGAGCGAGCCGGCGAGCGCGCCCAGCCCGGGTACGGACGAGACGGCCGCCGGGGTGCCGGCCGGCGGGTTGCCGACGGCACGGGGTGACCCGCGCAGCGGCACGGTGCGGGCCGGGCGGTCCCCGTCGAGTCGGGGATAGCTGTCGGCGTAGAGGCCGAGCACACGCACGCCGGCCCCGCCGTAGCCGGTGCCGGTGACCCGGCTGAACGCGAACGAGTTCGAAGGCGGCGACCCCTCGTGACGCAGGTGGTAGTCGAGCCAGCCGAGAGTCGAGGCCTTCACCCGGCGCTGGTCGAGGTCGGCGCCCGCGCCGCCGTCGTGACCGCCGGAGAACCACGCCACCCGCACCTTCGTCCCGGCCTTCGCGATGCCGATCGCGTTGGCGTCGGCCTCGCTCAGCGGAAACAACGTGTCCACCGTGCCCTGGATCAGCAGCGTCGGGGCGGTGATGCGGTGCAGGACGGAGACCGGGCTGGACCTGGCCAGCAGCGCGCGGGTGGCCGGGTCGGCGCGGCCGGTGAGGATCAGTCGCTGGTACGCCCGGCACACGTCGGCGGCGTACCGTCCACAGTCCGGGCTGGTGCCCGCGGGCGGTCGTGCCGTGCCGGCGGCGGAGCCGAGCCCGGCGGCGAACAACCGGCCTGCCCAGGCCCGTTTCAGTACGCCCGCACCGGACCCACGCCCGGACGCCTCGGGCAACAGCGCGTTGCCCAGGTCGTTCCAGGTGGCCATGGGAACGATCGCGTCCACCCGCCGGTCGTAGCCCGCCACCAGCAGCGCCAGCGCACCGCCGTAGGAGGCGCCGACCACGCCGACCCTGGGGTCGCCCGGGCCGTCGCGGCGCACCTCCGGACGGCGAGCCAGCCAGTCCAGCAGGCGTCGGGCGTCGGTGACCTCCCAGTCGGGGCTGTCCAGGTGGATCTGGCCGCCGGAGACGCCGAAGCCCTCGGCGGTCCAGGTGAGCACCACGTACCCGCGTCGCACCAGGTCACGGGCCTGTCCGGCGACGCTGTCCTTGGTACCGCCGAGCCCGTGGGCGAGCAGGACCGCCGGCGCCGGACGGTCGGCGGTCGCGGAGGAAGGGACGTACAGCCGGGTGTCCAGCCGGACCGGCCGGTCACCGCGCGGCCCGGTGCGGACGGTGACCATGGCGTCGTCGGTGCGGTAACCCGCACCCGGCCCGTCCTTCCCGTCCGAACCGCGCGCGGCCGTTGCGACGGCCGCACCGCCGCCGGTGACGAGGGCGACGGCGGCGAGGACGAGGAGAGTGACCAGTGCCGCGCGGGTGCGCGTCCGGCCGCAGGCTGCCGATGCGGCCATGGCGCAACCGTACGCGGCACCGGCCGGACTCGTCGGCGGGTTCCTTCCGGCCGGGACCCCGTGTTGCTGCCGAGTACGCGACGCCGGCGGCCGCCGCGTACTCGGCATGTAGTTCCTGCGGCTCGCTCCTGCTGCTACTGCGTGGCGTCCAGCACCAGCCGGACCGCGAGGGCACCGAAGATGGTCGCGGCCGCGCGCTCCAGCCAGCGGCGGAAGGCCCGCCGGCGCAGCACCCGCTCGGAGAAGGTCCCAGCCAGCGTGGCCACGGTGGAGTCCACCACGATGCCGATGGCGATGAAGATCGCGCCGAGGACGAGGAACTGCCCGGTCGCCGGCCAGGCGTGCGCGCCGGTCGTCAGGAACTGCGGCATGAACGCGAGGTAGAACAGGATGACCTTCGGGTTCGCGAGGTTGGTGAGTACGGCCATCGCGTACACCCGGGGCAGCGAGCGCGGCTTGTTCGGCGTACGCACCGAACCACCCTTGCCGCGGCTGGCCCGCCAGGTCATCACGGCGAGGTAGACCAGGAACAACGCCCCGGCGATCCGGATGCCCTCCAGCACCAGCGGCGCGGTCCTGATCAACGCGCCCAGGCCGAACGCCGCAGCCACGGTGTGCACGGTGAGTCCGGTCGACATTCCGGCCGCCGCGACGAAGCCCGTCCGGCGACCGCCGGAAACCGCGTGGGCGAGGACGAACATCATGTCCGGGCCGGGTACGACGCTGATCAGCGCCACCGCGACGACGAACGCGATGAGAAGGCCGTGGTTCATGGAGCTGGGGTCCTCCTGGTTCTGCTGGGCGGGTTGCCCGATCGGGGCGCACGCCAAGGAGGAGTCGCGCAGGTAGGCGCGACTCCTGGTGGTTACGTTGTGTGCCGGGCCGGGGGGATTGGGATCGCCAGTGCCGGGGCGGCGAGGCCACTCTAGGTGGCTGGTGTCCACGGTTTGGAACGCCCTGGCACCCGGGGTGCATTCCACCGCGTTCGGTGGCCGATCGGTCGCCCCCGGGTACATCTACGCCGCCCCCGGGGTTGGTTCCGCCCGCTCACTCCGCGGGTTCGTCGCCCAGCAGGCGGCGGGCCCGCCCGGCCCGGCGTTGCGCCCACTCCCCGTCCAAGGCGTCCTCGGCCCCGGCCGAGGGCTGGTCATGGTCCCCGGTCTCACCCTCGTCGCGGTCGCGGCGCAGCACCCGCATGACGACGAACGCCACCACGGCCAGGACCGCGGCCGCGACGATCGCCTTGGAGAACATCCCGACGTACACCTCGACCAGCGACCAGTGCTCGCCCAGGAAGTAGCCGGCCAGGATGAGCACGGAGTTCCACACCGCGCTCCCGGCCGCGGTGAGCGGCACGAACAACACCAGCGGCATGCGCTCCACCCCGGCCGGGATCGAGATCAGGCTGCGGAACAGCGGCACCATCCGGCCGAAGAACACCGTCGCTCGTCCGTGCCGCAGGAACCATTCCTCGGTCCGGTCGACGTCGGACACCTTCACCAGCGGCAGCTTGCGCACCAGGGTGCGCGTACGCTCGCGCCCCACGGCCGCGCCGAGGAAGTAGAGGACGAGCGCGCCCAGCGTCGAGCCCAGCGTGGTCCAGCCGATCGCTGCCGGCAGGCTGAGATCACCTCGGCTGGCGGTGAACCCCGCGAGCGGCAGGATCAGCTCGCTCGGGATGGGCGGGAAGAGGTTTTCGAGGAAGACCGCCACGCCGGCGCCCGGGCTGCCGAGCTTCTCCATCAACCCGGTGACCCAGCCGAGGATCCCGCCGGTCGGCTCGGCCTTCGCCGCCACTGTCATGGCGCTCACAAACACACTCCGTTCGATCATGCGTGGACGCTACGAACCGCGATCCGGTGGCGACCATGAGGTACGCCGCACAGTCCGGCGGGCCGGCCGCACCCTGCTTCTGCGGAAAACGACACCCTCCGCGAAGGGCGTGTCACCTGGGTGTTCCGGCTGCGACGGCCCGCCTCAGGGAGCAACGATCGGGCGCCGACGCGCGCTCCCGATCAATCCAGGCCGGGTTCTGTTAGACCTGTGCAGGACAGGCCCGGCGCCTTCCGATCACCCACCCCGGAGCAGCAGATGAGCACCCGATACGACGATGTACTCGACAGCCTCCGGATCGCCTACGACGACGACGGCGCCGCACGCCGCGACGCGATGGACAAGGCGCCGTGGAAGCTCACCGAACGCGCGGCGTTCCTCGACCGGCTGCGAGCCGAGGGCGCCGCCACTCTCCTCGAGGTCGGCGCGGGCACCGGCCAGGACAGTGCGTACTTCCGGGACGACGGGCTCCGGGTCGCCGCGACCGATCTGTCCCCGGCGATGGTGCAACGCTGCCGGGCGAAGGGGATCGACGCGCGCGTCGCGGACTTCCTGCACCTCGGCTTCCCACCTGGCTCCTTCGACGCCGTGTACGCCATGAACTGCCTGCTCCACGTGCCGAACGCCGACCTTCCGGCGGTCCTGGAGTCCATCGCGACCGTGCTGCGCCCCGGTGGGTTGTTCTTCCTCGGCGTCTACGGCGGCGAGCAGGGTGAGGGGCCGCTGGCGGACGACCGGCACGACCCGCCGAGGTTCTTCGTCTTCCGGACGGACGAGGAACTCCAGGAGTACGCCCGGCAGGCGTTCGAGATCGTGGACCTCCACGTGGTGGACGTCACCGACTTCCACGGAGGTCCCAGCGCGACCGAGGTGCGGTTCCAGTCGCTGACGCTTCGCCGCCCGGCCTGAACGTGCCGCGGACGCGACCTCAGCCTGCGGAGAGCTCGACCCGGTCGAGGACCACCGGTCGGACGGTTGCGCGCGTCGCCTCCCAGCGCACGAGCTCGGCAGCCGGAAGAACAACGGAGCCGAGCTCTGTCTCCCGGTGGTCGTCGCACCAGGCGAGGACGGCTTCGACGTCGACTGCCGGGGCAGCGAAGTGCACCAGGTTGACGTACCAGTCCCCGTCCTTCCGGGAGGCGGACGGTCCCGGCCGGTCCGGACCGCCACCCGCCCGGAGCGAGCGGTCGATCCGCCGCCTCAGCGTGTCCGCCGTGTCGTCCCCGGGGTAGGCGAGCGCCGCGACACCGCGCGGATGCGGACCGACACCCCGAAGCACGAGGCGGACCGGAGGCAGACCGGTCACCGCGGCCCGCAGCGCGGCGCCGAACGCCACCACCCGCCGGTCGGTGGGCGACACGTCGGGACGATGCGGCTCGAACGTGCAGATGGTCACGTGCAGGCTGTCCGTGTCGTGCACCCAGTGGCCCGGACCGGCGACGGAGGCCACCTCGTGGGCGAGCCCGGCCAGCTCGTCGCGCGCGGGCCGGGGCAGTCCGAAGACGGCACTGATACCCCAGCGGCCACCGTGGCCGATCGCGACCTCGGGGACCACGCCGCCGGCGGCGAACCGGGCGCGCGCCTCGGCACGCATCCGACCCGTATCGAGGTCCGGCTCAAGATCTGCTCGCTCGTCCGCCACGCCGCGATCATGGCAGCCACCGCGCCGCGCCTACTGGTAGAGGCAGAAGGGGTGGCCGGCGGGATCGAGATACACGCGTACGTCGTCCTGTGGCTGGAAGTCGACGAGCGTCGCACCGGCCGCCTCCGCGTGGGCACCGGCCACCACGAGGTCGTCGACGTTGATGTCGAGGTGCACCATCATCTGCTGGCTCCCGTCGGTGGCGGGCCACGTCGGCCGGGCGTACGTGGGTTCGGTCTGGAACGACAGAGCGGCACCGCCGTCCTCGCGGTCCAGGCGCACCCAGTCGGGCTCGTCCTGCACGACCTTCCAGCCCAGCATCCGGACGTAGAAGGCCGCCAAGGCCCGTGCGTCGGAGGACTCCAGCACGGTGGCTGTGAGGTGCATGCGGGGTCGCTCGGTCATGGCTGCTCCTGCGCCGACGGGCACGCGGGGTTCGGCCCGATGCCTGCGGACAGTAGCGCCGACCGCCGACACCCCGGCGCCGGTCAGCGCCGGTCAGCGCCGGTCAGCGCCGGGCGGTCAGTTCCACGGTCGTGGGGAGCTCGTCCAGCTCGACCGCCTGCCGCACCCGCGCCAGCGCCTGGTCGATCCGGGCCCGGGCGGCGGCCGGGTCCGCGTCGCGGTCCAGGACCACGTGCAGGTGCAGCCGGGGGTGCGCCGACGAGCCGGTCAGCCGGGCATGGCCGCGGTGGACGTACGGGCTGTCGGCCAGGTCGTTCTCGATCGCGGCGGTGACCGCCCTGCCCGGGAGGTTGGTCACCCCCTGCCGCGAGTCGGGTTCGAGGCGGAGGTTGCGCAGGCTGTCGACCCGGGTCTGGCTGGCCAGCCACCACAGTCCCAGCAGCGCCAGCAGGATCGCGACCACGGCGAGCGCGGGCCAGAACCACTTCTGCTCGACGACGAACCGGACGGTCGCCGGATCGATCACCGAAGTGGAGGCGGGCCCGAACACCCGGGGAAGGACGTTCAGCCCGCGCGCCAGCCCGGCCGCGCCGGCCAGCAGCAGGATCAGTCCGACCAGGGCGAGCCCCGCGCGGTTCCTTCGGGCGGTACGGCGATTCCTCGTGGTCATCTGACTCAGTCCTGTCTGCGGCGAACGGAGACCCGAACAGTGGGGCGACCCGCCATCGGTGCGAGTTCCTCGACGCGTTCGGTGACGGCCGTACGGACCTGCTCGTCGAGGCCGGCGGTGTCGCGCAGGGGACTCGACGCGACCACCCGTACCTTGCGCGCACTGACGGCGACCTGAGCGGAGGAGACGCCGGGCACCGACTCCGCCGCGCGGGCGAGGTGCCGGCTCATGCCCGAGGACTCGATCCCCATCACGACCTGGGGATCCTCCGACGCCAGCACCACCGCACGGGGACGGCCGGGCTTCAGCGCGAGGAAGAGCAACAGCAGTCCGAGCAGGACGGCCACGCCGCAGACGGCGAACGTCAGCGAGTCGTTCCAGTGCGTCTGCTTACCGAGCGTGCCCAGTCGCTCGGCCGGCAGCAGCCCGGGCGAGGACCCGAACAGCCCGCCGATCACCTCGACGGCCACCAGCGCGGCCACCACAGCGAGCAGCAGCGCGACGATCGTGGCCGGCAACGCCCGGAGGGGACGGAACACGTGGGTGGCCCGGCGAAGCGACCTGCGGTCGTTCGTCGCGGGGGGCGGCGAGGACGGGGTGTTCCGGTCGTCAGCCGTACGGATCTCCTCGGTGGACGCGCTCACAACACCCTCCTGCCGTGCTCGGCCGGGGGTACGAGGTGCGCGACGTCGATGTCGACCTGGCGCACCTCGATCCCGGTGAGGTCGCAGATCCGCTCCATCACGTGGGTACGGAGGTTCCTGGTCACTTCGCGCACCGGCGAGGGGTAGACCACGGAGACGGTCATGCGCACGGTGGCCAGGTCGCCGTCCACCTGCGCCGACACCTGGGGTCCGGAGTCGAGCTCGTCGCGGCCGAGGGGGACGCCCAGCACCCGCCGGCTGGCCCCGCCGGCCTGGTCGACCTCGGCGAGGGCCTGACCGGCGATGCGTTCGAGGACGCGACCGGCGATCTCGGTGCGCCCCCGTGACTCCGGCGGCCCCAGCGTCGTCGTCCGGTCCCCTGTGCCGAACGCGGACTCTGGTGGCCGGGTCGCCGGCGCCTCGGCGACGGTCGTCACGACGACCGCCTCCGGCCACCCAGGAGCGCACTCACGTCGAGGTCACCGGTCATCGCCCGGCCGACCAGCAGGCCCACCAGACCGAGCACCGCCACGATCAGGAACGCCGAGAACCCACCGAACGCTCCGGCGAACCCCACAGCCGTACCGAACGCCAGGCCGATTACCGGCCACAAGCGCGTCTCATCCATCGAAGGCCACACCCTTTCGATCAGTCGTCCCGCGAACGCGTCACCGCACCCGGGGTTCCCGGCGGCGTCTTCGCCACCACCGGATCAGAAGCCACAGCCCACCTCGGCGGCGGAACGTGGTCACGTCGTCGGCACGCGTTCCCGGCGACGGCGTACGTGCAGACGGAACGCCGCGGCCTGCCCGCATTCGTTCCAGTCCGGCGACGAACTCGGCGTGGTCACCGCCCAGGTCGGGGTGGTGTGCACGCACCCAGGCACGGAACGCGCTGCGTTCCGCTCGGGTGCGGGTGGCGGGATCCGAGCTCATACGACGCCCGGACCCCTTCCCTCACCGTCCTCGCGCTCCTCGTCACCGATCGCCAGGTCGTCGATCGTCACGTCGACCCGGCGAGGGGGTACGAGCGGGGCCACCGCTGCGCGGACCTGCTCGGCGACCTCGGCCAGTGGCCGCCCGTACCGTGCCACCACAGCCACCCGGACCTCCTCGTCGCGCACCGCCACTCCGGGCACGGAACGCCCGGGCAGGTAGGTGGCGACGGGCCCGGCGCTGAGCCGGGCCACGTCCGGGCAGGCCGTGACCGCCACGGCGATCAGGTCCGCCAACCGGCCCGCGTCCACGGTTTCGATGCCAAGCGACTCGACGTCGACCGGCTCGGATCCGACCGATTGGACGCCTGCCGACTCGGCCGTCGGTCGGCTCACTGGACTCGGGGCTGCTCGGGGGCCTCGTTGGACTCCTGCTCACCGGGCAGGTGGATGTCGCCCACGGTGATGTTGACCTCGGTGACCTCGAGCCCGCACAGCTTCTCCACGGCACCGACGACGTTGCGGCGGATGCCCGCAGCGAGGTCGGGGATGGAGACGCCGTACTCGACAACGACGTCCAGGTCGATGGCGGCCTGACGTTCGCCAACCTCCACCGCTACGCCCTGGGAGACGGTGGACGTCGATCCGCCGATCCGCTCGCGGACCGCGCCGAATGCACGGGACATGCCCGCACCCATGGCGTGGACGCCGCGCACCTCACGGGCGGCCATGCCGACGATCTTCGCCACCACGGCGTCCGCGATCACGGTGCGGCCACCGCTGCTGGCCAGGTCGGCACCACCGGTGCGTGCGGCGACCGCGCCCGAGGAGGGTCCGTTCGACTCGCCGGCGTTGGGGGTCTTCTTGTCGTTGGTCTGCGCAGTCATGTTCGCCTCTCGTCCAAGCTTCGGCACCAGGTGTTGCCGGTGGCGCCTCGTCCGTACGTGTGTCCTAACGGTCTTTCGAGCCCGTCCGACCGGGCGTTCACCTTGCGCCTGCTCGAGGTGATCGCCGCTTTGCGACTAATCAGACGGGCCGATATACCTAGCGAAGATGTTCCTGGTTCCCTTTTCCTCACGGGGGTTGTCCTGTGATCTGGATCACAGTCATCGGACGCCCTCCATGGCGGGGTGACGGGTGACGACGTTCCGCGCCCGCTGACGCCGCCCTGGTGGCGCGAGCGCGGATCGGCGACACGACCGCGTTCGCCGAGCTCGTACGCCGCTACTCCGGTCCGGCCTACCGGATCGCGCTGCGCATCCTGGGAGACGCCGACGCGGCACAGGACGTCGCACAGGAGGCCTTCATCACCGCCTGGCGCCGCCTGGACCGGATTCGCGTGGAGCAGGCATTCGCCGCCTGGCTCTACCGCATCGTCACCACCGGCGCCCTCCAGGCCGCGAGAAGCCGTCGCGCCCACCCCGATGCCGAGCTCGATCACGAACGTGTCAGGCTTCCGCCTTCGGCTAGCGGCAATCCCGAGCAGCAGGTCTTGGTCGCCGATCTGCTCACCGCGCTCAACGCGGCCCTCGGGCTGCTCACGCCGGAGCAACGGGCATGCTGGGTGTTACGAGAGTTGGAAGGGCTCTCCTATGACGAGATCGCCGAGGTCACGGGAATCGGACCGGACGCGGTCCGAGGACGCATCCACCGCGCCCGCGTCCGCCTCGCCAAGGAGCTGAAACCATGGCGATAGACAACCCCGACGGCACCACCCCTCCGCCGCCCTCCCCGGACCGGCGCGAGGAGATGCTCCCGTGCGGCCGTGACGTGGGGACGGTGTACGACCACCTGACCGGCGACGGCCGGGACGACCACGAACTGTCGTGCCCACACTGCCGGGGCGCCGCGGCGGAGTTCGCGCCGGTGCTCCAGGCGGCCGAGTTGTTGCGGGACGAGCCCGCGGAGCCCCCTGCGGGATTCGTCGAGTCGATCATGGCCCGCATCCACGCCACCCGCAGCCGAAGCTGGCGCCTGCAGCTGCCGGCCGAGCACCCCCTGCACCTCGCCATCACCGAACACGCGGCCGCCACAGTGCTGGCCGCGGCCGCGAGCGAGGTCGCGGGCATCACCGTCAACCGCTGTCACTTCCCCGAGCACGGTGACCCCTCTCGGCTGCAGATCAACCTCACGCTGCGGCAGCGGAGACCGGTGTCGGTGATCGTGGAACGCGTCCGGAAGGCGGTGCGCACGGCGGCCCGGCGGCAACTCGGCCTGGAGTTGCACACGATCGACGTGCGGGTGGACGACATCCACCTGTGAGTGCCGCCCCGTGGTGACGGTCGCTCACGCCGACCACCGACACGATGAGGATTTCAGGTCTGTCACTCGCCGCCGGCGGGCCCTACGGATGCCAGTAGTTTGGCCGCGAACCGGGGCAGGTGCGGGTCCAGAGTGTCCGGTGGTTCGTCGCCGACCGCGTCCACCCGCACCCATCTGATGCCGTCGAACTCGGCCGCGTCATAGGAGACGATCGCCGACCTGGGCAGCCCGAGGACGTACCAGAGGCTGACGTCGGTGTGCGGGCCGGCGCCGCGGGTGCGGGTCACGGTGACGAAGAACGGCCGCTCGCCGGGGAGGCCGGGCAGCCGGGAGGCCGCAGCCGCGACCTGCAGCTCCTCGCGGCACTCTCGTACGACCGTCTCCCATGGGTCCTCGCCGGGCTCGACATGTCCGCCGGGCGGCAGCCAGAGCCCGGCCTTGCGGTGGGCGGCGAGCAGCAGCTCAAGCCTGGCCTCGTCGACTACGACGAAGTAGCTCACCAGGTGGGGATCGGGGACGTCCGGCCTCGCGGTCCGGTAAGCCGGGGCGCCGCCGGCCAGCCAGTCCAGCGTCGTCTGCCGATGGGCACGCTCGGTCTCGTCCCAGGGGCGGACGCCCTCCACCAGGTCGACCAGATGCCGGTGAACGGCCGTGGCCGCCCTCCGCCGGACGTCGTTCGTACTGGTCACGCCGACACCGTATCGACCACCACCGACCGCCCTCCCGGTTTCGGTCCCGCCCCCGGGGTGTCCGACGCTTCGCGGTTCGCGCCCGGTCTGGACCCGAGACGGGTGGGTATCTGGTGGGTGGCGTACGCGCAGGGGACAGTTGTCGGCCGGGGTGGGTGGTGGGCTTTCCGACATCGACCAGGCTCGGCGCCGTCCTCGGAGGTATCCCAACGTCCCCTCGGTGCGGGCGAGCTCTTCCGGTTCGTCTCGCACCTGAAGGAACTCGGCTGCTTTACCGCTCGGGCAGCGTCGGGTGCGCAGGCGTGGGAGCGATGTCGACCATGGTGCTGGTGATCGCCCAGCGTTCGTGATCTCGCCAGGCTCCGTCGATGAACAGCAGTTCGGGCGAGTAGCCCTCCTGGCGGAAGCCGACTCGGCGTACCAACTTGAGGGAGGCGAGGTTGCCGGGCTGGATTTGGGCCTCGAGGCGGTGCAGCCGCAACCGCTCGAAGGTGTAGCGCACCACCAGCGTGAGTCCTTCGGTCAGGTAGCCCTGGCCGGCGGTGGGAGCGAAGGCGGCGTAGGAGACAGACCCCGACTGGAACCGTCCGCGAATGATGCTGTTGAGGTTGACCACCCCCGCGATCGCCCCACTGCCGCGTACGCGGATCAGCACCGCCTCCTCGTCCGGCTCCGCGTACCGCGCGAGGTAGGCCCGGAACCGCTCGGGCGTGGCCGGAAGCGCCATCCACGGATGGTGGAGGTCGGCGCTGGCGCTCACCAGGTCGAGGAACTCCTCCTGGTCACCGGCGGCGAGGTGCCGCAGAGTCACCCGGCGGGAGGCGTCCGGTCGGTTGACCTCCTGGAAGACGTCGATCGCCCTGTCGTTCACGGACGGGAGAGTAGCGGGCGCTCCTGACGGCACCTGCGGCGCCGACGGCTGCGGCGGCGGCGGTAGAGGCGGTAGAGGCGGCCGTGAGACCTTTCTGCCGACAGCCGGTCGGATCAGCAGCGAGGTGTTCGTAGCAGGATTGAGAGGTTGGCCGGAGGAGGCCGCCGGTTCAAGGAAGTGACGAGATGACGCGACACCTGACCTTTGGCATGAACCTGAGCCTGGACGGCTACATCGCCGCGCCCGGCGACGACCTCGGCTGGAGCGTGCCGAGCGACGAACTGTTCCAGTGGTGGTCGGACCGGGTGGGGGCGACGGGCCTGGCGCTGTACGGGCGCAAACTGTGGGAGACGATGAGCTCCCACTGGCCGACCGCCGACCAGCAGCCTGGCGCCACACCGGCACACATCGAGTACGCCCGCCGCTGGCGGGACATGCCGAAGGTCGTGTTCTCCTCCACGACCAGCGCGGTCGAGGGGAACGCCCGCCTGGTCACCGGCGACGCTGTCACCGAGATCACCCGGCTCAAGACCGAGGACGGCGGCCCCATGGACATCGGCGGCGCCACCCTCGCCGCGGCGGCCATGCGGGCCGGGCTGATCGACGAGTACGTGATCGTCACCCACCCGGTCCTGGTGGGCGCCGGCACACCGTTCTTCACGGCCCTGGGCAACTGGGTGAACCTCAACCTGGTGGAGACCCGGACGTTTCCCGACGGCGTGCTCCTGACGAGATACCAGACCAGGCGCTGAAGACCCGACCCTCGGATCGGTGGTCCAGGACCTGGGGGGCACCCGAAGGCGAGGGCACGCGGGGCGTTTCCGGGCCTCGGTCGGTCCCGGCGGGAGGGAGCCGGGAAGCGGCTGACCTGGTGTTTTGTGGTGGTGGAGACGAGGGGACTCGAACCCCTAACCCCTGCCTTGCAAAGGCAAATCCGGGTCGCACGCTCACCTGAGCGGAAGATCAGTCCGCCGTGCGGCCTCGGCAGTCCGCCCGCTGTTGACCGTCCGCAAACCATGATCATCCCCGTGATCTGGCACGCATCTGGCACGACACGGGCGGTCAGGGCACTGTGAGCTTGGGAATCGTAGAGATCGGAGCGTGTACGCGGCCCGCTGA
The DNA here is from genome assembly GCA_963791775.1 of uncultured Actinomycetota bacterium. GTDB lineage: Bacteria > Actinomycetota > Actinomycetes > Propionibacteriales > Actinopolymorphaceae > Actinopolymorpha. The sequence continues at coordinate 225,372 of CAWBTM010000012.1, forward strand.
CCGCAACTGGTGGCCTGGACTGACCTTGCCAGCACCTCCCTAGCCTCGCCTAATGGCACGCTTGAGCTCCTTGATGCAATATCGGCTCCCGGGGTCGATGGTGCTTTTCCTGGGGCGGGACCCACCGACGGTGGCCCGTCGCAGTCCATGATCGTCTCGGTCACTCTGGCCCCGCGGTGAGCGTAGGTCTGTGAATGTCCACTCATCCAGCCGATATGGCGAAGGTCGGAACTGAATCCTTGAGTTGGTGAGTCGCGGGTTCTCGGCTGGACCTGCGGGATTCTTCACCCTGAGGGCCGGACCCCCGGCTCATCGTTGCTTCCAGGCTCGACGAGAAGGCCGCGATGACCAACTGACATTGAGTCCCAGTCAGACAAGCCTGTCTGGTATCGGTCAGAACTGATCTTCTACACCGAGCCCGACCGGCGCTGGCAACTCCATGCCGATGGGCACATGGTCGGCATCGCCGAACCGGTGGATGCTAGTAAGGCCTGCGTATGGGCCAACGGCTATCTGGGACGTGACCTCGGGTGGGTACCGGGCTGGCCGCACCAGCTTGACGTCTGTTGGTACTGGGTCGCCGAGCCCGTGCCGGAACTGACAGCCGCTCAGGCTGAGCAGGTCCTCACCCAGCTGCTGCACGCCCAGGCGGCCGGCGACTTACCCGAATGGCCGCGATCCGCGCACGCATGTACCCCCACCACATTCCGTCGGTTGTCAACGCGGCCGAGCGCGAGCTGGTCCGTCGTTTGATCGATGAAACCGAGCGCGAACTACAACGGGCCGCACCACCGAACAGATAGGTCCCGGAGCCAGCCGCCGGTGCCAAGTTCTCGCGACCGTGCCTGCGTCTGCGATCGGCACCAGCTCGCGTCAAGGCGACCGGGCCTGCTGAGCCGCTTAGTGTCATGCCGAAGGGCCAAGGCGAGCGAGAATCTTCTTGGCGTCGTTGATCGGTATGGCGAAGCCGATGCCGGATACTGGCGGACCACTGGTCGGGGTGTACACCGAGGAGTTGATTCCGATGACGCGGCCGTTGAGATCGAGGAGCGGCCCGCCGGAGTTGCCGGGGTTGAGTGCGGCGTCGGTCTGGATCGCTGCGTAGGTGACGGGTTTGCCCTGACCGGTTCGTGTTCCTTCGACTTGCACGGGGCGGTCGAGTGCGCTGACCACGCCTGTGCTGACAGAGCCTTGTAGGCCTTCTGGGGAGCCGATAGCGATGACCGGTGCGCCCGGCACGACCGTAGAGGAGTTCCCCAGCGACGCTGGTTTGAAGCCCCCTTCCCCGGTGACCTGGATGACAGCGAGGTCAGACGCCGGATCTGCGCTGATAATGCTCGCCTGCTGGCTCGTTGCCCGTTGGCTCCCCACCTTGACGTCGATCTGTGTGGCGCCCAGGTCCTCGGTGGCTATGACGTGATAGTTCGTGAGGATGAGACCGGATCTGGTGAGAACGGTGCCCGATCCCGTGGAGCTTCCACCGAGCGATTTGACGTGCACCTCGACAACGCTCGGCATAGTCGAGGCGACAATGACGGGTACCCGGTTTTCGGGGGCTTTCGGGAGCACCGTGTTCACGGTTCGCGACGCCGGCAGCGCCGTCATGGCGGCCTGTGCGTCACTGGGCTGGATCTTGACGAGGACCGCACCGATGATGCCGCCGACGACAGCGGCACAGAGGACAAACGGCACCATCACCTGGGCGAGGCCCCGAATGTCGGTGACGCCAGCTTTGTCTTTGGCCGTTATCTGTCCCATCGGCAGGTCCCCCGAATTTACGGCGCCGCCAGGCAGTGAAGCGGGAGCCGAAGTGTCACCACAATCGTTCCAGGCTGCACGCGGGCGTCCTTCCGGGCACGAGGCCAACGCCATCGAACGTTGGGACTGGTTGGGGGGAAGCCGTGTCAACGCACGCTGGTAGGGCCGGCAGGGTTTGCTCGGTGTCCTGCCTCGGGTCGGGAGACCGGGGGGCCGTAAGCTTCCGCGGCTCGGGCGGGTTCCTGGCCTGCCCGTTGTGCCCCGAGCCGGTCCCCCGGTCTTAGGGTCCCGACCCGAGGGAGGTGGGTAAAGCCTGACGGCCCGGCGGCCACCTCAGCCACGGCTCCTTCACCCGTCGTGCCGCCCGGTGAGCCCGAGGACGGCGCCCCCGCGCCGCCCGCAGGGCGGCCGGGCGGCTGCGCCGCGTCAGCGGCGCCTTGACACAGGAAAGCGCAATACGGCAAAGCAGGGTGAGCGCAACCCGCAGCCGGTCTCCGCAGGTCAGAGCAACATGTCGGCGGGTCCGGCGACCAAGTTGACTGCCTGCAAGGCAGTACCCGGTCTCAGGCCATCGGCCACGTCAAGTAGGGATGCTCAATTTCTGTGGCAGCGCATCATCCAGCGCTCAGAGGATAGCGATAACATGATCGTGCTTCAGTGGCTGTTCGCTGCCCGGACAGTTCGGAGTCACAGTGGATACTCTTCTTGGTGCGTTTGTTGGCTTTCTGGTTGGGGCAGTCCTTGGACCATGAATCAGCCCGTGGACAGCATGGCTGGAGCGCTTAGGCCGGCGGATCTGGCGGAGTAGTCCCTTCTGATCCATGTTGAGTCGGACCAGTCATACATTTGGTCCGGGCAGCCACCATGGATCGGCTTCGTCTACTTCTTTCCGCGGGCAGCGACGCCGGGGGAACCTCCGGAGAATTGTGTGGACTGGAGTGGATGGGCTGCGCGGCACGGAGCTGTCGATGTCGGAGTGACGATGTTGCAGGTGACCATCCAGGCAAAGAAGGACGTAGCTGTTGTGGTTGAGAACGTCCGCGTGACGAATCAGAGGAAGCCAACTCCGAGAGGGGTGTCGGTCTGGTGTCCTGCGGGTGGCGCGGAACTTCGAGCCCGCCGCTTCTCTGTAGATCTCGACGAGTTCGGGTCACCTACCGTGTACTTCGTGGGCGATGGTGACGAGATCGAGAACCCCCCGGCCCTCACGCTTGCGGCCGGCGAGATCGAGCGATTCCACATCTGGGCAAGGGCTTCAAGCGGGTGGAATGAATGGACACTCCAACTTCCGCTCTTGGTAGAGGGACGCCGGATCAATGTCCCGATCAAGAACGGCGGGAAGCGCTTTATTACCGTAGGTGACGATCACGGGGGGCTTGAACTCTTTAGACAAGACGGGAGTTGGGTGCCGAGCGACCGACTGTCACAAGGCGACAGCGCCGACTCCTAAGTTCAAGCATCTCCGCACTATTCTCCAAAGGACACGGGTGGATGTATGCCTATTGAGCTATCACCAGAAGTAATCGGTACCCATCTAGGATCCGATGACCCGATAGCGGTTCTTCTCCGAGGGCACCTGTGGATCGAGGTGGCATTGACCCGACCTCATCACTGCAGAACTCGCGTTCCCGGACAGGTGGAAGGAGATAGATCGGCTCTCCTTCCCGTCAAAACTTTCATTGGCCTCGGCTCAAGGCAATCTAGAAGCCGTCGAATGCTTCACTCGCCTGAACCGCCTACGCAACAAGCTCGCACACGACCCAACATTTACATTGACCTTGCCGCAGCTATGGAACTAGCAGAGCTTGTCAAGGAGATATTTGACGATCCAGACTCTCCCTACGAGATCAATTTCTCGATGCCCACCGGCGATGATAGTTCACCGGTCGCGGTACTAAGAGAGTCGATTTACGTGTTACTGAACTATCTTGTGAGGGCCGCCTCAGAGGTGCTCGAAACTAGAACCAGGCGGCACGAGGACGCTACTCGACAACTTGAGCAACTGATCAGAGATTGGGAGTCCCAGCTACATAGATGGCCGTGACCTACGACGTACTAAACGGCTCACGGCACGTGGCCGACCTCGGCCGCTTCGATTGTGGCGTCAGCGCGAAGGTCACCGTCCACGGAGACAGCTGCGCGGGTACTCAATCAGTGTCGATATCGCACGGCCAATGGCGTGACCATTGCTGGCTAGCACCCGCAGCTACCTGTATGGTCTCTATGCACTTGTGCATGCATAGAGGAGGGTGACGTGGCATCTGTGGCGCAGCGGCAGCGCGTGGGCGCTGAGTTGCGTCGTATCCGCCAGGAGCTTGGCTTGTCCGGTGTGCAGGTGGGCGAGGCGCTGGGCTGGTCCCAGTCGAAGGTCTCGCGAATCGAGACGGCCCGGTTCGCGGCGACGGTGTGGGAGCTTGCGGCGCTGCTGGACTTCTACGGAGTCCCGGAGGAGGTACGCGCGGAGCTGCTGACGGTGACGGCGACCGAATCCGGCCTCGCCGGCGCCTGGATGGTGCGGGCTGGCGGAACACCTCGCCGGCAGGGCGAGGTAGCTGCGGTGGAGTCTCGGGTCAAGCGGCTGGCGGCAGTACCAGGCGATGGTCGTCCCGGGCCAGCTTCAGTCCTACGACTACGCCCTCGCGGTCGCTCGCGCCGGCGGGATTCCCGACGCCGGACGAGATCGCCGGCACGTCGCCGACGTCGTCAAGCATCTCCTCGATGCTCCGGAGCGCCGGACTACGTTGCAGTCCTCGACGCGCGGGCTCTCAGCTCGCTGGGCCGGACCGGCCGACGTGCTCCTGGGCCAGGTCGAGCACCTCATCGAGCGGGCAGCCCACCCCGCGATCACGCTGCACCTATTGCCTACCGGCGGCGCCGCCGAGGCGTTGGCGATGGTTCCGTTCATCCTCTACGAATTCCGCGAGCCCACCAGCCCGACGGTGGTCCTCGTGGAGACCCAGACGGCCGACATGTACCTGTCAGCAGACCAGGACGTGGAGGCATACGACCGGTTGTTTGACCGCCTCAAGGGCGAGGCGCTGGGTCCTGAAGGAGTCGGTGGCGTACCTGGCCGGCCTGGCGGACCAGATCAGGGAAAGTTCCGACACAGGGAAGGAACCGCGATGACCACCCCGGACTGGAGCAAGGCACGTTGGCGCAAGAGCATCAACAGCGACAGCGGCGGCTGCGTTGAGGTGGCCTACGCCGACGGCCTCATCGGAGTACGCGACACCAAGGACAACGGCACAGGCCCGATCCTGGCCTTCACCGAACACGAGTGGGACTGCTTCGTTCGCGGCGTCAAGAGCGACGAGTTCCAGATCGAAACACTCGCGCAGTAGGCGACTGGAACCGCATCAGATGACCAGCGACACAGAACGCCCAGTCCGCACCCACCACAGGGCGCGGACTGGGCGTCCTGCTCGCATCCACCGGCGTCGCCATCACTGGGCAGGGAATGGTCACCGCGGCCTCCCCGCTACTGGCTGCCTCGCTGACTCGTGACCCGCTCGCTGTGTCGGCGGTCACCGCGGCCTCCTACGCCGCCTGGCTGATCGTCGGCCTACCCGCCGGCGCACTGGTAGACCGCTGGCCACGCCGCCGCGTCATGGTAACCACCGACCTCGCTCGCACCGCGGTCCTCGGTATCCTGGCCCTGCTCATCGCTACCGGGCACGGGTCGATACCCGCACTTGTCGTCGCGGTGTTCCTCGTCGGCGTCGGCAGCTGCTTCTTCGACCCCGCCGCCCAGGCCGCAATCCCGGCCGTCGTAGGCCGCGACAGATCTGCACTCTCCCGCGCGAACGGGAAGATGTGGGCCCTGGACACCTTCGGCCGTTCCCTCGCCGGCCCACCTCTCGGAGCGGCGGCGTTCGGCCTCGCCGCCGCTCTCCCGTTCGGCGTCCAGTCCGGCGCCTTCCTCGCGTCCGCGCTCCTCCTGCTGGGCCTCCCCCGGCTCGGCGCCCCACCAGCACACAGGTGAGCGGCGGGAGTCCATCCTGCCGTCAATCCGCGCGGGCCTGGTCTTCCTCTCACCCACGCCGAACTGCGGCTCCTGGCCCTCGGCATGGCCTCCTACAACTTCGCCTACAACATCGCCTTCGCCACCCTGGTCCTGTTCACCCAGGAGGCCCTCCATCTGGACAACCTCGGCTTCGGGCTCCTCGTCGCTGTGATGGCCGTCGGCGGCATCGGAGGCGGCTGGCTGGCCCCAAGTATCTCCGACCGCATGTCAGCACGAGCCGTCTACGCGGTCGCGCTCGCGGTGCAGGGCCTTGGATGGGTGGCCGTCGTCGTCTCGCGGGACGTCTGGGTCGCTGGTGTCGCGCTGGCCCTGGTGGGGCTTGCCTCGACAACGGTCAGCGTCGTCGGTGGAGCGGCACGCCAGATCCTCACACCCGACCACATGCTCGGCCGCATGGCCTCCGCGACCAGGCTCCTCGGCATCGGCGCTGCCGCAATCGGTGCGCTACTCGGCGGCGCTGTCGCCTCAACCTGGACCATCAGCCACGCCCTTCGCTGTAGCCGCCGGCCTACTCGGCGATCCTCGCCATGGTCTTCGTGCCTGGCCGCGCTCCGCCGCCCCAGCACCGCGGACTCTCCTCAGTAGTCACCGGCTGAATTCGGACTCTCCGCACATGGAGTTGCACACCCCTATGCACTGGTGCATCATGATCTATGCACTAGTGAATAGGTGATCGATGGGAGCAAACGACATGGCTATGGAGACACGGATTCCGGTGGCGAACGAGCACGCGTTCCCGCATGGGGCGTACGCGTTCGTCTCGACGGAGGTGAAGCCGGCGCGGGACTTCGACAAGTCGACGCGGGAGACCCTGGTGCAGATGATCGACCGGGACACCGAGCTTCCGGTCTGGACGTTCGACGTGCTCGACGCGGACCCGAACGCGGAGGGCAAGAACGCCGCGATCACGGTGCGGATCCTGTCGAAGTATCAGCCGACGTTGCCGGAGGCTCCGGTTGGGTCGCCGGTCCGGCCGGTGGAGTTCGAGGGCCTGACCGGCACCCCGTACGTGGATTCCCAGCGATGCACCGGCAGCGGTCCGGGTCCGCACCGGTGCCGGTCGAGGCTGGCGTGGTCGTGGCGCGCCTCGGCGATCGTGGCACCCACGCCGACCAGCGCGGCGCGTGGACCGGCGTCAAAGGCTTCCCAGGGCACCGGTAAGGACGAGGCCGCCGCCAAGGGTCAGGCGGCCTGATGAGCCGGCGCGGGAGCGGCGCCCCCGGCCCCCAAACCCGCTGCTCCCGCGCCGCCCAACCCCAACACTGCCCGATGCGGGAGGACACCACGGTGGCCAGGTGGCGTGAGCGCGACGCACTTCCCGGTGAGGTGTGCACCTGCGGCCTGCCCGCCGTGGTGGTCCTGGTCGACCGCGACCGGGATGCGTCCGGATGGTGCGGACTGACCGAGTGCCCCGGCGTCGGCCCGTGCCCGTTCTGCGGCGGACCCCGGCACGGCTTCGGCCGCTGCCCCGACTACGTGCTCCGCCCCAACTGGGCCAGGCCACCGAGCAGATCCCCGAACGAACCCGGCTGACAGACGAATCGGCGCGGGAGCGGTCTGAGGCTGGACACCTTCCGCTCCCGCGCCTTCGCAACCCCCAACCCCTGCGAAGGAGTGGAGTGGCATGGCTGAGCGTAACGTCCCCGGACAGCTCGGACTGTTCAAACCAACCAAGACACCCGACGAACCATCCGGCGCCGCTGGAGCCACGGCGGTGTGGGTGTACCCGTGCGCACTGTGCGAGGCCGCCGAGGTCGACCAGGCCGGCGGCACTGTGCGTCAGTTGCGCACCGATCCGACCCCTCGACCGACTCGTCGACGCGCCACCAAGAAGACGACCGACGAAGAAGACGACGACCAGGCGGACCGCCACGGAGAAGGCCACGGCGCCAACGGCTGTGCGGGGGCGGCGCTGATGGCCTCGCGCGGGATGGATCCGAGGATCCGAACAGAGGCGTTCAGGATCGGGTTCGCCACCGTCCTCGCCGCCTGGCTGATCAAGCACCTGGCCGGCGGGGTGTGGTGGCTGGTCCGCCAACCGGTGCTGTGGGCACTCGCCGCCTCGGGCTACGTGGGCTGGCGGCTGTGGGACGGCTCCGGCCCCACCGCTCTGGTCGTGGTGACCGTCGCCCTGGTCGTGGTCCTCGCCGCCTGGCGGCTGCTTCACGCCGGGTCGTTCCGGGCCTGGGTGTGGTGGCCGGTGCGGGCGTGGTGGCGCCGGATGTTCGTGTACGCCCCGGAGTGGGAACCGCTTATGACCGCCCTGCACCTCACGACGAAGAAGGCGGGCGAGGACGAGCGGCTGGTGCCGCAACTGCTCCGCGTCCGCTCCACCGGCGCGGTGGACAAGCTGCGGGTGCGGATGCAGGCCGGCCAGGTGCTCTCCGACTTCGCGAAGAACGCCGACCGGCTGGCTGCGACGTTCCAGGCATCGACTGCCGGGTCCGTTCGATCCCGCGCCCGCAGCCGAAGAAGGAACTCGTGTTCCGGGTGAAGCGGGCCATGGGCCGCACTGTGGAGCCGCCGAAGCCGAAGCCGTCGCGGCTGCTGGAGTTGTGGTTCCTCGTCGACGACCCCCTCCACACCCCCACACCGCTGCTCGCGGTGCCGGACCGGCCGAACCTCAAGGCACTCCCGTTGGCGCTGCGGGAGGACGGGCTGACCTGGACCCTGCGCCTGCTCGCGACGCACGTCCTGGTCATCGGTGTCACCGGCGCCGGCAAAGGCTCGGTCCTGTGGTCGATCGTGCGGGCGCTGGGGCATGGGATCCGGACCCGGCTGGTGGAGTTGTGGGTGATCGACCCCAAGGGCGGCATGGAGTTCGCCGCCGGCCAGCGGCTGTTCGCCCGCTACTGCTACGGCGACGACACCCCCAAGGCCGACGACGGCACCACGGACCCGAAGCGTAAGAGCGGGTATGAGTGGGGGTTCGTCGACTTCCTCGAAGCCGCCGTCACCGAGATGCGCGCACGCCAGGCCCGGCTGCGCGGGATTCTGCGCACCCACCGGCCCAAGCCCGGCGACCCGCTCATCGTCGTGATGGTGGACGAGTTCGCCTCGCTGACCGCGTACCTGACCGACCGGGAGGCCAAGAAGCGCATCGACAACGCGCTCAACCTGCTGCTGTCCCAGGGCCGGGCCGTGGGGATCGTGGTGATCGCGGCGGCGCAGGACCCGCGCAAGGAGGTCGTGGACATGCGCGGCCTGTTCCCCACCCGCATCGCGCTGCGGCTGGCCGAGCCGGACGAGGTGGACCTCGTACTCCGCAAAGGTGCCCGCGACCGCGGCGCACGGTGTGACGAGATCGGCGAACACCAACCCGGCACCGCCTACGCCGCCGTCGAAGGAACCGCCGAACCGGTACGGATCCGGTTCGCCTACATCGACGACGACCAGATCCGCACCATGTGCAGCCTCTTCGAACCCGGCGGCCACGCCACCGGCCTCCGCCTCGTCCACAACGACCAGACCAGGAGGAGCAGCGAGGACGACGACCGGACCCGGGTCGAGGAGGTGTCCGCATGAACCACCAGACACAGAGCGGCCGGTGCAGGTCGAGCCGGTGCGGGTTGTGTCTCGGGTTCGGTGGCCACCGGCTCCTCGGGCCCTGCCCGGCCTGCCAGCCGGCCGACTTCGCCGCCTACCTCGCCACCCTCCGCACCACCACCAGCCATCGAGAGGAGGACCGGCCATGAGTAGCGGCATGCGTCCCCGGCTCGCACCCGGGCTGATCCGCGAGGGTGCGGTCCAGGCGGGGGTGTGCGTGCGGCCGGTGGTGCGGGAGCTGCTCGACACCGCCACCGGTGAGTCCACCCGGGTCGCCATCCCCTGCGGATCGACACTGGCCGCCAAGTGTCCGACGTGCGCGGACAAGGCACGCAAGCTGCGGATCCAGCAGTGCCGCGAGGGCTGGCACCTCGAGGACGAACCAGACCGCCCCGAACCCACCGACGACCGACCAGGACGAGGGGGAGGCCGACGGCGAGGACCAGGACGAGGATCTGGAGGACGAGGAAGACGAGGAGGAGCCGGCGCGGCGGGTGAGGTCGACCCGGCGGCGGGATGACGTGCCGGACCTGCCACGGCTGAAGGTCGAGGAACGCACGCTGGGGCGGACGTTCACCGGGCGGGACGGCAAGACCTGGCGGCCATCCATGTTCATCACGCTCACCCTCGGCTCCTACGGCCGGGTCCGCTCCGACGGCACCCCAGTCGACCCGGGCACCTACGACTACCGGCGGGCCGCGTTGGACGCGTTGCACCTGTCGAAGCTGTGGGACCGGTTCACCAAGAACCTCCGCCGGGCGGTCGGGTATGAGGTGCAGTACTTCGCCACCCTCGAACCCCAACGCCGCCTCGCACCCCACCTGCACGTCGCGATCCGCGGCGCCATCCCCCGCCGGCTACTGCGCCAGGTGATCGCCGCCACCTACGCCTCCCTGTGGTGGCCCGCACACGAGGAAGTCGTCTACGCCGGGAAACACGTGCCGAAGTGGGACGACAAGAAGGGCGGCTACGTCGACCCCGACACCCGCCGGCAGCTGCCGACCTGGGAGCAGGCACTCGACGAGCTCGACGCCGATCCGGACGCGCAGCCGGCGCACATGGTCCGGTTCGGCAAGCAGTCCGACATGCAGGGCATCATCGCCGGCACCGACAAGGCCGACCGGCGGATCGGCTACCTGACCAAGTACCTCACCAAGGCGATCAACGACCCCCTCGACGTCGACGAGGACGAGGTGAGGCCGGCGAAGCGGGCGCACGTGGAACGGCTGCACGCCCAGGTGCGGATCCTGCCGTGCTCCAAGCAGTGCGCGAACTGGCTCGCCTACGGAATCCAACCCAAGAACGCACGCGACGGGATGCGGCCCGGTGAGTGCCGGGCCAAGGCCCACGACCGGCAACACCTCGGCTGCGGCGGCCGCCGCGTCCTGGTCTCCCGCTACTGGACCGGAAAGACGCTCACCGAGCACAAGGCCGACCGGCTCGGCGCCGTTCGGGCTGTGTTGGAGGCTGCCGGGATCGACGCAGACGACACCAACGCCTGCTCCGCCTCGGTCGTCGACGAGAACGGGCAGCCCCGCTACCTGTGGCGGGCACTCGACTTGGACGACCTGCCCACCTACGCCTCCGTCATCACCTCCACCATCGCCCACCGCAACCAGTGGCGCCACCAGTACGAGCAGGCGAAGCAACGGGCCGGACCCCCGTTCGGCAATTCGGCAACCAACCACCACGCGGCCTGACACCACCGGGAGACCACGCATGGAACAGTTGTTGACCATCGACCAGGCGGCCGAACTACTGGGCACCACCACCCGCTTCCCCCGCCGGCTCATCGCCGAACGACGCATCCGCTTCGTCAAACTCGGCCGACACGTCCGCATCCCCGCGAGCGCACTCGCCGAGTTCGTCGCCGCCGGGACCGTCGATCCCATCCAATCCCGCCGACGGAACGGTCGGGCGGTGGCCTGATGGCAGGTAAGAAGCGAGCATTCGGATCCGTTCGGCAACTCGGTTCGGGTCGCTGGCAGGCGCGTTATCCGGGGCCTGATGGCCTGTTTCGCCCGGCACCTCGAACCTTCGGGCGTCGGCGGGATGCCGAGTTGTTCCTGGCCGAGGTTCAGTCGGAGCTGGCTCGGGGCGAGTGGTTCGACGCAGAGGCTGGCAAGGTCACCCTGGCGGAGTACGCGACGGCGTGGCTGGCGGAGAGGCCGAACCTGAGCGAGACGACGCGGGAGCGCTACGACAGTGCGTTCCGACTCCAGATCCGTCCCGGCCTGGGCGGGAAAGCGGTAGGGGAGATCCGGGAGCCGATGGTTCGGCGGTGGCGCAACCAGCTGCTGGATTCCGGGGTGGGCCCGGCCTCGGTGGCGAAGGCCTACCGGCTGCTTCGGGCGATCATGAACACTGCCGTCGACGACGGCCTGATCCGGCGGAATCCGTGTCGTATCAAAGGGGCGAGCAAGGACGGCAGCCCGGAACGGCCGGTGCTGGCACTGTCTGAGGTGTTCGCAGTGGCTGCAGCTGTGCCTCGCCGATACCGCGCCCTGGTCCTGCTCGCCACCTTCACGAGTCTGCGCTTCGGGGAGCTGGCGGCGTTGCGGCGGTCCGACGTCGACGTGGTGACCGGGACCGTCTTCGTTACTCGTGGACAGGTGGAGCTGTCGGACGGCCGGCTCGTGGTTCGTGCGCCGAAGAGTGAGGCCGGCCGCCGCACGGTGTCGGTCCCGGCCGCGATTCTTCCTGACCTGGAGTGGCACCTGGAGCACTTCGCTGAGGCGGGTGAGGACGGTCGCGTGTTCGTCGGGCCGAAGGGCGGTCTGCTGCGGCGGCAGAACTTTCGCCGAATCTGGCTCCGGGCCGTGACGGCGGCTGGTGTGAAGTCGGTGCACTTCCATGATCTACGGCACACCGGGAACACGTTGGCGGCCGCCAGCGGTGCGAGTCTGCGGGAACTGATGGTGAGGATGGGGCACGCGAGTACCCGCGCCGCGGTGATCTACCAGCACGCGACGAGCGAACGTGATCGACACATCGCGGAAGCTCTGAGTACCCAGATCACGGCCGCTCGGGCTCGTTCGGGGGCTGAATCGTGAGCGGGATCTGGCACGTATCTGGCACCCCGACCGATTTCGGTGGTCTACCAGTCTGGACGCGAGCGGGCCAAGAACCCGCTGACCTGGTGTTTTGTGGTGGTGGAGACGAGGGGACTCGAACCCCTAACCCCTGCCTTGCAAAGGCAGTGCTCTGCCAATTGAGCTACGCCCCCGGGATCGGCGCCGAAGCGCCGGAGCGACGGGCCGGTCGATCAGTGGGCGCCACCGGAAGGCGGGACCGGGTCGGTTGCCTCGGCCCAGAGGTTCTGCTCCGCCTTGTCTGCCTGCAGCCGCTTGTACGCGAACCAGCCACCGGCGATCGCGACCGCGGCGAGGAGTGCCTTCTTGATCATCGGGAGCCTCCTTGAACGACACCGGCCTGGGATGACCACATCCCTGCGGATGGCCGACACGGGCACGACATCGCTGCCGTGTCGTTTGTGTCGGCCGCCTGGGTGAGTGGGCCTAACTGGACTTGAACCAGTGACCTCTTCCTTATCAGGGAAGCGCTCTAACCGTCTGAGCTATAGGCCCGGGCGCCGACGAACGTTACCGCAACCCTAGCGTCCCGCCCAAACCGGTTCGCCGCGGGTACCGCGAACCGATCAGCACGCGACAGGACAGGCCCGGAGATCACCGAACGCAGTCACCGGGCTCGGTTTCGTCGCGTCACTCGTCCTCGGCGAGCGTGACCTCCAGGCCGCCCAGCAGGCTGGCGGACAGGTTGTAGAGGAACGCGCACAGCGTGGCGATCGCGGTGATCAGGATGACGTCGACCACGCAGATCAGTGCGGTGAACCCGAGCACTCGCTGCAGCCCGATGTAGTCCTCGAGGTTGAACCTGGTCTCGGAGGCGCTACCGAGCACGTCGGTGATCGTCCGGCTGATGGAGTCGTACACACCGGCCGCCTGGAGGACGTACCAGACCACGCTGACCGCGACCACGGTCACGATCGCGAACGCGATGGACAGCAGGAACGCCGTCTTCATCACCGACCACGGGTCGAGCCGGACCGCCCGTAGCCGGGCCCGGCGCACGCGGGTGCGCGGGTCCGGCGGCGGCTGCGGTGCGGACAGGATCCGCTGGCGGAGCCCGTTACGCTCCCGGATCGCCGCCGGGTCGGTCGGCCGGTTGGGTGCGGGCCGGCGCAGGTCGGGGCGAGGCGGCACCGTACGCGGAGTGCCATCCGGACCGTTCTGGCCCTTTTGCCCAGAACGGTTGCTCTGGCCAGCTCCGCCCCCGGCGCCGGGGATGACTTGGGTAGCGGATTCGTCAGGCCCGCCGTTCCGTGTCACGTGCTGTCCTCCTGGCTGTCAGCCTGGTCCTGCCCGGCCGGACCGTCGGTAGGTCCATCATCAGCGGGCAGGTCGTCGGCCGTCTCCGGTTTCCCGTCGTCCCCAGCATCGTCCTCGGTGTTCCGGGCGATGGCAACGACCGAGTCTCCCTCGCGAACGCCGGCGAAGATGACGCCCATGGTGTCACGCCCCTTAGCTGCCACGTCTGCCACCGGGCTTCTGGTGACCTGTCCGCTTGCTTTGACGGACAGAACCCGGTCCCCGTTGCTTACCACGATTGCTCCGACCAGGGACCCTCGGGCGTCGGAAATCCGCATCGCCTTGATTCCCAGCCCGCCGCGGCCCTGCCGGCGGTACTCGGTCACCGCGGTCCGCTTGGCGTAACCACCGTCGGTGACGGTGAAGACGTACTGGCCCTCTTCCTCCCCGGCCCGGATCACCGCCATCGACAACAGTTCGTCACCGTCGCGGAACCGCATCCCGGTCACGCCGGACGTAGCCCGGCCCATCGGACGCAACTGTCCGTCATCAGCCACGAATCGCACCGCCTGTGCCTTGCGGGAGACCAGGAGGAGCTCGTCCTCGGCGTTGACCAGCTCCGCACCGATCAGTTCGTCGTCCTCGTCGCGGAAGTTCAAGGCGATCACCCCGGCCGCGCGATTGGAGTCGTACTCCCGCAGCGGGGTCTTCTTGACCAGGCCCTTCTTGGTGGCGAGGACGAGGTAGGGGAACTGCTCGTAGTCGGCGATCGCGAGAACCTCCGCGATCTCCTCGTCCGGCTGGAACGACAGCAGCCCGGCGACGTGGCCGCCCTTCGCGTCCCGCGCCGACTCGGGCAGCTCGTACGCCTTGGCGCGGTAGACCCGGCCGCGGTTGGTGAAGAACAACAGCCAGTGATGGGTACGGGTCACGAACAGATGGTTGATCACGTCGTCGCCGCGCAGCGAGGCGCCTCGTACGCCCTTACCGCCCCGCTTCTGGCTGCGGTAGAGGTCGCTGCGGGTGCGCTTGGCGTAGCCACCCATCGTGATGGTGACCACGACCTCCTCGTCGGGGATGAGGTCGGCCGCGGTCAGGTCGCCGTCGGCGGGGATGATCTGCGTCCGCCGGTCGTCGCCGTAGCGGTCGACGATGGCGGTCAGCTCCTCGGCGACGATCCGCCGCTGCCGCTCCGGTGAGGCGAGGATGTCCTTGTAGTCGGCGATCCGGGCCTCGAGCTCGCCCAGCCGCTCCAGAATGGCCTGCCGCTCCAGCGCGGCCAGCCGGCGCAGCTGCATGTCGAGGATGGCCCGGGCCTGGATCTCGTCGATCGCCAGCAGCTCGATCAGCCCGGTGCGGGCGTCGTCGGCCGACGGGCTGCGCCGGATGAGCGCGATGACCTCGTCCAGGGCGTCCAGCGCCTTGGCCAGGCCGCGGTAGACGTGCGCGTCCTCCTCGGCCTTGCGCAGCCGGAAGCGGGTACGCCGCTGGATGACGTCGATCTGGTGGTCGATCCAGTGCGAGAGGAACTGGTCGAGGGACAGCGTGCGAGGAATGCCGTCGACCAGCGCCAGCATGTTGGCGCCGAAATTGTCCTGCAGCTGGGTGTGCTTGTAGAGGTTGTTGAGGACGACCTTCGCGATCGCGTCCCGCTTGAGGACCACGACCAGGCGCTGGCCGGTCCGGGAGGAGGAGTCGTCGCGTACGTCGGCGATGCCGGTGACCTTGCCGGAGTCGGCGAGCTCGGCGATCCGCAGCGCGAGGTTGTCCGGGTTGACCTGGTAGGGCAGCTCGGTGATGACCAGACAGGTACGGCCCTTGCCGTCCTCCTCCACGTCGACCACCGCGCGCATGGTGATCGAGCCGCGGCCGGTGCGGTAGGCGTCCTCGATCCCGCGGTTGCCGACGATGAGCGCGCCGGTCGGGAAGTCCGGGCCGGGGATGCGCTCCATCGCGGCGGCGAGGATCTCCTCCCGGGTGGCCTCGGGGTGCTCCAGCGCCCACAGGGCCGCCGAGGAGACCTCGCGCATGTTGTGCGGCGGGATGTTGGTGGCCATCCCGACCGCGATCCCGGCCGAGCCGTTGATCAGCAGGTTGGGGAAGCGGCTGGGGAGTACGACCGGCTCCTGCCCGCGGCCGTCGTAGTTGGGGCGGAACTCAACGGTGTCCTCGTCGATGTCGCGCACCATCTCCATGGCCAGCGGCGCCATCCGGCACTCGGTGTACCGCATCGCGGCCGGCGGGTCGTTGCCGGGCGAGCCGAAGTTGCCCTGTCCCTGAACCAGCGGGTGCCGCTTGGTCCACGGCTGCGCCAGGCCGACCAGGGTGTCGTAGATCGCGGAGTCGCCGTGGGGGTGGTACTGACCCATCACGTCACCGACGACGCGTGAGCACTTGGAGAAGCCGCGGTCGGGCCGGTATCCGCCGTCGTACATGGCGTACAGCACGCGGACGTGCACCGGCTTGAGCCCGTCGCGGACGTCCGGCAGCGCCCGGCCCACGATCACGCTCATGGCGTACTCGAGGTAGTTGCGCTGCATCTCCGCCTGGAGATCGACGGGGTTGACCCTGGAGGGGGGTGGGGGTGGAGCGGCGGTGGTGTCTTCGGTCACTGGACCTGTTCCTTCGCACTACGGTCGTCAGCGGGGGACGACGCGAGGTGTCCGGTCGAACCGGTGGACGGGTGGCTGGGCGTCGCGACGAGGGTCATCAGATGTCGAGGAACCGGACGTCCTTGGCGTTGCGCTGGATGAAGGAACGCCGCTGCTCGACGTCCTCCCCCATGAGTACGGAGAAGATCTCGTCCGCCTGGGCGGCGTCGTCGAGGGTGACCTGCCCGAGAATCCGTCCGTCCGGGTCCATCGTGGTCTCCCACAACTCGTCGGCGTTCATCTCACCCAGACCCTTGTACCGCTGGATCGGGTTCTCCTTCGGCAGCTTCCGTCCGGCCTCCCGGCCCGCGGCCAGCAGACCGTCGCGTTCGCGGTCTGAGTAGGCCAGCTCGTGCTGGGCACCGGACCAGCGGATCTTGAACAACGGCGGCTGGGCGATGTAGACGTGGCCGGCCTCGATGACATGCCGCATGTACCGGAACAGCAACGTCAGCAGCAGGGTGGTGATGTGCTGGCCGTCCACGTCGGCGTCGGCCATCAGCACGATCTTGTGATAGCGCAGCTTGGCCAGGTCGAAGTCCTCGTGGATGCCGGTGCCCAGCGCGGCGATGATCGCCTGCACCTCGGCGTTCTGCAGCACCCGGTCGATGCGCGCCCGCTCGACGTTGAGGATCTTGCCCCGGATCGGCAGGATCGCCTGGATCCGCGGGTCACGGCCACCCTTGGCCGACCCACCCGCGGAGTCACCCTCCACGATGAAGATCTCGCACTCGTCGGGGTTGGTCGACTGGCAGTCGGCGAGCTTGCCCGGCAGACCACCGCCGCCCAGCAGCCCCTTGCGGTTGCGGGCCAGGTCACGCGCCTTGCGGGCGGCCACCCGGGCGGTCGCCGCGGCGATGCCCTTGCGCACGATGTCCTTGCCCTCGCCGGGGTTCTTCTCGAACCACTGGGTCAGTTGTTCGTACATCAGCGTCTGGACGAACGTCTTCGCCTCGGTGTTGCCCAGCTTGGTCTTCGTCTGCCCCTCGAACTGCGGCTGCTCCATCTTGACCGAGATGATCGCGGTCAGGCCCTCGCGTACGTCGTCGCCGGACAACCGGTCCTCACGCTTCTTGATGAGGTTCCAGTCCTCGCCACACTTGTTCACCAGGCTGGTCAGCGCCGACCGGAAGCCCTCCTCGTGGGTGCCGCCCTCGTGGGTGTTGATCGCGTTGGCGAACGTGTGGACGGACTCGGTGAACGAGGAGTTCCACTGCATCGCGACGTCCAGGCTCATGCCGGCCTTGGTGTCCTCGGCCTCGAACGCGATCACGCTGCGGTGCACCGGGTCCTTGGTGGCGTTCAGGTGCTCGACGTAGTCGACGATGCCGTTCTCGTAGCAGTAGAACGGCGTCCCGCGCCTCGCCCGTCTCGCTCAGCTCGGTCCGCTCGTCCCGCAGCACGATGGCCAGGCCCTTGTTGAGGAAGGCCATCTCCCGCAGCCGGGTGGCGATCGTCTCGTAGACGAACGTCGTCGTCTCGAAGATGTCGGGCGTGGGCCAGAACGTGATCGTGGTGCCGGTCTCGTCGGTCTCCTCGTGCTGGCGCAACGGGTGGTCCGGCTCACCGAGGTGGAACGACTGCGTCCAGCGGTGACCGGCGTTCCTCACCTCGACATCGAGCCGGGTCGACAG
Source organism: uncultured Actinomycetota bacterium (assembly GCA_963791775.1). Lineage (GTDB taxonomy): Bacteria > Actinomycetota > Actinomycetes > Propionibacteriales > Actinopolymorphaceae > Actinopolymorpha. The sequence goes on from CAWBTM010000012.1 coordinate 243,313, forward strand.
CGCGTTGACCACGGAGATACCCACACCGTGCAAACCGCCGGAGACCTTGTAACCACCGCCGCCGAACTTCCCGCCCGCGTGCAGAACGGTCATCACGACCTCGACCGCCGAACGCCCCTCCGACTCCACGATCCCGGTGGGGATACCGCGGCCGTTGTCGACCACCCGAAGGCCGCCGTCGGGCAGGATGGTGACCTCGACCCGGTCCGCGTGCCCGGCCATCGCCTCGTCGACCGCGTTGTCGACGGCCTCCCAGACGAGCTGGTGCAGACCGCGTTCACCGGTGGAGCCGATGTACATGCCGGGCCGCTTACGCACCGCGTCCAGGCCCTCCAGGACCCGGATCGCGCTGGCGTCGTACTGCGGTAGCTCGCTGTTCGTTGGCACATCACCTGCGGTTGGCACATCACCTGCGGTTGGCACATCACCAGTGGTAGGCACATCACCAGTCGTCACGTGTGGTTGACCTCCTGCCAACAGGACACGAAGAGGCCGCTCCGGTTGTGAGCACGTCCGGCGTTCGATCGGGAACGCGGCGCCCCAGACGGTTGGAGCGGCCTTAACTGCGCCCAGTGTACTCGTCCGGAGCCGCAGAAGCATGTCTGGCAGGCCCTGGAAGCCCTACTGGCACGCACAGCCGCGACCGAGGTATCCCCCTCCGTACCTTCGCTTCCGCCAATCGGTCTGAGTGGCTTCTGTGGACGATCACGGGGTGGGCGCCCGGGGAGCGTGTCCGGCGGCCGGAACCAGACCATTCCCGGCGCTACCGGGACGATCGGGGAGACCCGCCCTTTCTCCGGTAACGCGGGCGAATCGGGCTCCGGCCGGGGCCGGCCGCCGGTGGCCGGCCCCGGCGCGGCTCAGCCGTAGGTGTCCCGCGGCCCACGTCCGTCACGGACGCTGCGCAGGCCCCGCTGCCAGCTCGGCGCCGACGGGCCCAGAACGATCACCCTCCGGACGGTGCCGTCACCGAGTTCCTCGTTCAGCCGCCGCACCAGGCTCGGCGCGAGCAGCCGCACCTGGGTCGCCCACGCCGTCGAGTCGGCCCGGACGGTCAGCTCGGCGTCGACGTACCGCTCGGCCCGGCAGTGCGCGGCGACGTCCGGGCCGACGATGTGGTCCCAGCGGGCGAGTGCGCCGGCGACGGCCACGTCGGTGGTCCAGCCGCGCTCGCTGACCAGCCGGCCGATGGTCGAGTCGAGCGCCTGCGGGTCGCGGTCGTCCGGACCGGCGCCGGACCGGGTCGCCCGGGTCGTGCGGCCGGACCGGGAACGCCGGTCGCCGCCTCGGCCCGCCGAGCCGGATCGCCCGCCGGGACGGCCGGCCATCCCGGGACGGGCAAGGGACGCCGCGACCGCCCGGGCCAGTTCGAGGCCGGACGGATTCCAGGTCGCGTCGCCGTCCTCGGGTGAGCGAGGGCCTTCCTGTAGGTCTTCGCCCCGGCCTGCCGGAGCCTGCGCTTCGTCGCCGACCGGCTGGGCGGCATCTGCCTGAGTGTGGCGTTCGGGCAGGTCAGGCGGCTCGGTCGGCACGCTCGACCCTCCCGTCCGCGACGATGTAACGCGCCCCGGCCAGCTGCTCCGGAACATCCTCGGCCACGGCCGCGGTGACCAGCACCTGCTCCGCGCCGGCGACCAGACCTGCCAGCCGGCGCCTACGCCCGGCGTCGAGCTCGGCGAACACGTCGTCCAGGATCAGCACCGGCTCACCTCCGTCACTGCACAGCAGGTCGTACGCCGCCAGCCGCAGCGCCAGCGCCACCGACCACGACTCGCCGTGGCTGGCGTACCCCTTCGCCGGGAACTCACCGAGACTCAGGACCACATCGTCGCGGTGCGGACCGACAAGCGAGACGCCGCGGCGTACTTCCTCGTCCCGGCGTTCGGCCAGGGCGGCGGTGACGTCGTCGGCCAGCGCGGCGGCGCTGACCTGGTCGCCGAGGTCGGCGGAGCTGCGGTATTCGAGCCGGACCTCCTCCTGCGTGGGCGAGACGTGTGCGTACGCCTTCGCCACCAGCGGACGCAGCAGCTCGATGGTGGCCAGCCTGGCCGCGAGGATCTCCCCGCTGAGCCGGGCCAGGTGTGAATCCCACGCGTCCAGCGTGCGCAGTGCCCCGGAGGACGCCTGCGCGGCCGTCTTCAGCAGGGTGTTCCGCTGGCGAAGAACCCGGTCGTAGTCCTGTCGTACGCCGGAAAGACGTGGCGCGCGGGCCACCAGCAACTCGTCCAGGAACTTCCGCCGGGTGTCCGGGTCGCCCTTCACCAGGGCGAGGTCCTCCGGAGCGAACAGGACCGTGCGAAGAACGCCGAGCACGTCACGCGGACGGGAGACCGGCGACCGGTTGAGCCGGGCCCGGTTGGCCCTCCCGGGCGTGACCTCCAGCTCGATCAGCGCGTGCCGCGCGTCGCGGACCACGTCCCCGCGGACGATCGCCCGGGTGGCGTCGGCGCGCACCAACGGCGCGTCGTACGGCACCCGGTGCGAACCGAGCGTAGCGAGGTAACCGACCGCCTCCACGAGGTTGGTCTTGCCCTGGCCGTTCTGGCCCAGAAACACCGCGACCCCGGGTTCGAGGTCGAGCTCGACCGTGGCGTAGTTGCGGAAGTCGGTGAGGGAGAGATGCGCGACGTACACGGCGGTGGGTCGGACGTCGGCTCAGGGAGCCTCGGTGTCCGGGCGCACCGAATACGCGTCCGGGTGCACCGCGTGGCCGCCGAACTGGTTGCGCATCGCGGCGATCGCCTTCATCGCGGGAGAGTCGTCCTGGCGGGACGCGAAGCGCGCGAACAACGCGGCGGCGATGGCCGGCATGGGCACGGCGTTGTCGATGGCGGCCTCGACGGTCCAGCGGCCTTCGCCGGAGTCCTCGGCGTACCCCCTGATCTTCTCCAGCCCCTGGTCCTCCTCCAGTGCGGAGACCAGCAGGTCGAGTAGCCAGGACCGGATCACAGTGCCCTCGCGCCAGGAGCGGAAGACGTCGGTGACGTTGTTGACGATGTCGGTGGCCTCGAGTAGCTCGTACCCCTCGGCGTAGGCCTGCATCACGCCGTACTCGATGCCGTTGTGCACCATCTTGGCGAAGTGGCCGGCGCCGACCTTGCCGGCGTGGACGAAGCCGAACTCACCCTCGGGCTTGAGCGCGTCGAAGGCCGGCTGAACCTTGGCCACGTCCTCGGCCGCGCCGCCGCACATCAGTGCGTAGCCGTTGGTACGGCCCCACACTCCACCGGACACACCGCAGTCGACGAACCCGATGCCGCGCTCCGCGAGCGTCTGGGCGCTGGTCACGTCGTCGGTCCACCGCGAGTTGCCGCCGTCGACGACGACGTCACCCTCGTCCAGGAGCGTGGCGAGCTCGGTGATCACCGAGCGGGTCACGTCGCCGGCCGGCACCATCACCCACACCACGCGCGGCCGCGACATCTGGGCGACCATCGCCTCGAGACTGTCCACGTCGGAGACCTCGGGATTGCGGTCGTATCCCACGACCGTGTGATCGGCGGCACGCAGGCGCTCTCGCATGTTCGCGCCCATCTTGCCCAGGCCGACAAGCCCGATCTCCATCAGAACCAGTCCCTTCTCGTGTGCCGGTACGCCGTTCCTCCCGTGTGCTGCCCCGATGGCGCCGGGGCATTCCCGCATCGGCCCGCTGAGCCGCCCGCCCCCGGATGGCTCAGCTTTGCAGTCGTACCGGCATCAGCAGGTAGCGATAGTCGCTGTTCGGCTCGGCGTCGGCCGCGGCCAGGCCGGTGAGGACCGCCGGCCGGGTCGACTGGGTGAACGCGAACTGCGCGATCGGCGCCTCGATTGCGCCCAGGCCGTCGAGGAGGTACTGCGGGTTGAACCCGATGGTCAGTCCCTCGCCCTCGATGGTCGCGTCGATCGACTCCGACGCCTGCGCCTCGTCGCTGCTGCCCGCCTCCAAGGTGGCGACCCCGTTGTCGAACGTCAGCCGGATCGGGGTGTTGCGTTCGGCCACCAGCGCCACCCGCTTCAGCGACTCGACCAGCGCGCCGGTCTCCACCCGGGCGACGGTCTGCTGCTCGGGCGGGAAGAGCGTGCGGTACTTCGGGAACTCACCGTCCAGCAGGCGGGTGGTCGTCCGGCGCTGGGAGCCACCGGTCGTGCCGGTGAAGCCCACCAGGCCCTCACCGCTACCGGTGCCGGGAGCGGCGAGCGCAATCGTCACGTCCGATCCGGCGCCGAACGCCTTGGCGGTGTCGGCGAGCACGCGGGCCGGCACCAAAGCGGTGGCGGACAGGTCGGACTGCTCCGGTGACCAGGTGAACTCGCGTACCGCGAGGCGGTAGCGGTCGGTCGCGGCGAGTGTCACCGACGAACCCTCGATCTCGATCCGCACGCCGGTGAGGACCGGCAGCATGTCGTCGCGCCCGGCGGCCACGGCAACCTGCGAGACGGCGTTGGCGAACACGTCGCCCTTCACCGTGCCGGAGGCGGCCGGCATCTGCGGCAGCTCGGGGTAGTCCTCGACCGGGAGCGTCTGCACGGTGAACCGCGCGCTGCGGCAGGTCACCACGACCTTGCCGCCCTCGGCAGTGAGGTCGACCGGCTGAGCCGGCAGGCTCCGGCTGATGTCTGCGAGCAGTCGCCCGGACACCAACGCCGAACCCTCGGCGGACACGTCTGCGGGCACACCGACCCGCGCTGAGGTCTCGTAGTCGAAGCCGGACAGCAGCAACTCGCCGTCGCGGGCCTCGACCAACATGCCGGCGAGCACGGGTAGCGAGGGCCTGGACGGAAGGCTGCGTGCCACCCAGGCCACCGAATCGGCGAGGACGTCACGGTCTACGCGGAACTTCACCGCTCCTCGCCTCCTCGACGGACAGCGGCCAACTGGGAGCACGACGCTACACCGCCAACCAGGTCGGCGGTGGCGGCGGGGCGACCTGACCGACGCGGTGTTCGCCTTCGGGCTGCAACCGGCCCACCAACGGCGTCACGCACCGCGGCAGGCGTCGGTTCGGGCATCGGGTCGCCGACCAGGTCGGCGGTGGGGGTCCGGAGGTACGAGGTCTGGTGACGTCGTCCCCAGGAGCGGGCCGTTGGGGATTGTGGAGTTCTTGTCATAGACGTAAATAGGCTCAGCTTCGTCATAGGTGCGGTGGACACTGGGGATAACTCGTCTTCGCGCTGCTCAGCGGCCCTGCGAGCGTCCACCGGGGCTGTGTGTGCGGTTGGGGGTGCATGGGTGGGCCCGGTGGACCGTGAAGTTCTGTCCCACCCGATCCACAGTTCTTCCCCGACTGGGTCGGGTTTGATCCACAGAGTTGTCCCCAGGGTGTGAGCACTGCGCGAGGGTGTGTGGGCGGGTCGTGGCGGCGGGCGGTTCAGGACGAGCGCGCCTGCTGTTTGATCCGGTTGGTGAGCTCGGTGACCTGGTTGTAGACGCTGCGCCGCTCCGCCATCAACTGGCGGATCTTCCGGTCCGCGTGCATCACCGTGGTGTGGTCACGTCCGCCGAACTGCTGGCCGATCTTCGGAAGCGACAGGTCGGTGAGCTCGCGGCAGAGGTACATCGCGATCTGCCGGGCGGTCACCAGCACCCGGCTGCGGCTGGAGCCGCACAGGTCGTCCATCGACAGGCCGAAGTACGACGACGTCTGCGCCATGATCTGACCGGCGGTGATCTCCGGCTCGCCGCCGGTCGGGATCAGGTCCTTCAGCACGATCTCGGCCAGGGCGAGGTCGACGGCCTGCCGGTTGAGGCTGGCGAACGCCGTCACCCGGATCAGCGCGCCCTCGAGCTCGCGGATGTTGGTCTGGATCTTGCTGGCGATGAACTCCAGCACCTCCGGAGGCGCGGTGAGGCGTTCCTGGGCGGCCTTCTTGCGCAGGATCGCGATCCGGGTCTCCAGGTCGGGCGGCTGGATGTCGGTGATCAGCCCCCACTCGAACCGGTTGCGCAGCCGGTCCTCCAGGGTCTCCAGGCGCTTCGGCGGGCGGTCGGAGGAGATCACGATCTGCTTGTTCGCGTTGTGGAGCGCGTTGAAGGTGTGGAAGAACTCCTCCTGCGTGCGCTCTTTGTTCTCCAGGAACTGGATGTCGTCGACCAGGAGCACGTCGACGTCGCGGTAGCGGCGCTGGAACGTCGGCGCTTTGTCGTCCCGGATCGAGTTGATGAAGTCGTTGGTGAACTCCTCGCTGGACACGTAGCGGATCCGTGCGTTCGCGAAGAGGTTCCGCACGTAGTGACCGATCGCGTGCAGCAGGTGGGTCTTGCCGAGCCCGGAGTCGCCGTAGATCAACAGCGGGTTGTACGCCTTGCCCGGTGCCTCCGAAACCGCCACCGCAGCCGCGTGGGCGAACCGGTTGGACGAGCCGATGACGAACGTGTCGAAGAGGTACTTCGGGTTCAGCCGCGGGGGCTCGGTGTCGGCGCGTACCGGCTGACCGGGCGGCGCGGACGACAACGTGAAGGCGTCCGTCCCGCTCACACCACCGTTCAGACCGGACCGAGGAAGGTCGGGTACGCCGGACTGGCCGGGCGTGGACGAGCCCTGACCGCCGGGCGAACCGGACATCCCGGGCGCCTGTGTACCGGAATGCCCCTGGCCGGATGTCCCGGCGGAGGTGCCTCCGCGCTCGTGCCCGTTCCCGTGGTCGTACTCGTCGCCGTCCGTCGCGGTGCTCGCCGCCTCGTCGTGATCGTCGAGGGAGAGCGAGGGCTCTACGGTGACGGCCAGCCGGACCGACTGACCGAGCGCCGTGGACAAGGCGTCCTCGAGGCGGGGACGGAGCTTGGTCTCGAGCTGGGTGCGGGTGAAGTCGTCCCGGACGGCGATGATCGCGGTGTTGCCGTGCAGGGTGACCGGGCGACTCTGGGCGAGCCACACCCGGTGCGTGGCCGGCAGGTCCTGGTCGAGGCCTTCGCGGACCAGTCGCCAGGTGGCGCTGAGTGGGTCAGGTTCGCCGGCCACCAATGTCACTCCCGTCTCGACATGCTTCGGTCTCGCGCCCACGCCCTGTGGATTACCGCTCTCCGCGCGGTTGTGGACGGACTTCGGTCGACCACAATCCCAGGCGCCCGCAGGCGTCCACAGATCCTTCCACAGGCTGTGTAAAGCGACTGTGGACGACCCTAAGGGTGATGGACGGTAACAAGCGCACAATCCGGCCAACAAGCTCCGGTTCATTCCGGGCGAACCGGCCAGGTCCGGGTGGTCCGGTCTCTTTCCTTCTGGTGAGCGTCGACCGCCAGGACAGCCCGGGTGCACGACGTCCGGGACGGACATGAGACGGTCGCCCTGACCGAGCTGCCCACCGGGTAGGCGACCGGAGACCCGCGGCTGACCAGGGCCAGTTTGACCGGCCTAGCGGCTGACCCGTACCGTAAGTCGGTCACGGTGCTGTCCCTTTCGGCGCTCGCCGTATGCTCACGGATCAGATCCCACACCGCACCAGGTGCGTGTGCTGGGCCGCGGGTGGACGGTGACGTCGAGTTGATGGCGCCCGCGATCATTCACTGACCAGGAGACTCCCTGTGAAGCGCACCTTCCAGCCCAACAACCGGCGCCGGCACAAGACGCACGGCTTCCGGCTGCGGATGCGGACCCGAGCCGGCCGCGCCATCCTCTCTGCCCGGCGGCGCAAGGGCCGCCAGCGCCTCGCCGTCTGACGGCCGAGGTCGTCCAGGTCACACTCGATGTCGTGGTCCCGGCCCGCCACCGCATGCGTCGTCCGGCCGACTTCGCGACGGCCATCCGACGCGGACACCGGTCGGGTCGGTCGACGCTTGTCGTCCACGTCGCACTCACCACGGATCCTGCCCCAGCAAGGGTCGGGTTCGTGGTGAGTCGTGCCGTGGGCAATGCGGTCGTCCGCAACACCGTGCGGCGACGGCTCCGGCACCTACTGCGAGACCGGATTCCAGAGCTGTCCCCAGGAACCCTCCTCGTCGTCCGCGCGTTACCGTCGGCAGCGGAGGCGTCCAGTCAACGACTCGGGCGTGACCTCGACGCAGCGCTCAACGTCGTCCTGACGCGTGCGCGGCGGGTCGAGGCGGAGGGTGTGCGGTGAAGGTCGTTCTTGTCCTGCTTCTCAAGGGATACCGCCTGGTGGTGAGTCCCTTGTACGGCCAGGTGTGCCGCTATCACCCTTCGTGTTCCGCCTATGCCCTGGAAGCAGTCGAGACACACGGGGCACTACGCGGTAGCTGGCTCGCGGTACGCCGGCTGGCGCGGTGCCACCCCTGGACCCCCGGTGGGTACGACCCGGTCCCGCCACCCCGACCGCGCGCCGGTGTGGGCGCGCACACCCACACCTGAGGTGCATGAAGCGTGAGTTGGTACGACACGATCCTTACGCCGCTCTACGACGTCGTGTCGTGGATCATTCGAGCGTTTTACACCGTTTTCTCCCCGATCCTCGGTCCGGACTCGGGGTGGACGTGGGTTCTGTCGATCGTCGGCCTCGTGGTCTTCATCCGGATCCTGCTCATCCCGCTGTTCGTCCGGCAGATCCGGGCCAGCCGCAACATGGCGCTGCTGCAGCCGAAGGTGCGCGAGCTGCAGAAGAAGTACGGCCACGACCGGGAGCGGATGGGCCAGGAGCTCATGAAGCTCTACAAGGAGAGCGGCACCAACCCGTTCTCCTCGTGCCTGCCGATCCTGTTGCAGTCACCGATCTTCATCGCGCTGTTCCGGGTGCTCGACGGCGCGGCGAACGGCATGGTCCGCGGCTCCGGTCTCAATCAGACCCTGGTCGACTCCCTGCGGCACGCCTCGATCTTCGGCGCGCACATCTCGGACAAGTTCATCGGCTCGACCAGCCTGTCCGTGCGGATCGTGACGATTGTGCTCATCCTCCTGATGACGGCGACGACGTTCACCACCCAGCGCCAGCTGATGCGCAAGAACATGCCGCCCGAGGCGCTGACCGGCCAGTTCGCCCAGCAGCAGAAACTTCTCCTTTACGTCCTCCCGCTCGTGTTCGCGGTCGGCGGCGTCAACTTCCCGGTCGGTGTCCTCATCTACTGGTTCACCACGAACCTCTGGACGATGGGTCAGCAGTTCTGGGTGATTCGCCGTAATCCGGCACCGGGTACGCCTGCCTATGACGCCTATCAGGCGCGCAAGACGAAGAGGACGGGACACCGCACCGGTCTCGGTGCGATCCTGCCTGGCGGTGCGAAGGAGACCGCCAAGGAGATCCCGAACGGCTCGGCCCCTGCCGCTGACGGCGTGCAGCCGGAGGCCGCCCAGACGGTCAAGCGGGTTCAACCGCAGCGCCTGCCGCGCAGCAAGCGGAAGGGTCGTTGACGACGGACGGCGTAGCCGTCCCCCAGAGTGTGAAGCGCCAACCCACGGCGCAGGAACGAAGGAGAAGTCGTGACTGAAGGCGCTACGTCGTTCGTCGAAGGTGGCGACGCGGACAAGTCCGGTGCGTCGAGCGAGCAGGGCGAGGAGTCCGGCCAGGCCGCGGTGACCGAACCGACCGAACCGGCCGAACCGGCTGAGTCTGCCGAGTCCGCCGAGGACGATTCGGAGACGTCGGAGGATGCCGGTGACCGTGACGACAGTCAGGAGCCCGGTGAGGCGTCCGCGGACCGGATCGCCCGGTTGGAGGCCGAGGGCGACGTGGCCGCCGACTACCTCGAAGAGTTGCTCGACATCGCCGACATCGACGGGGACATCGACCTCGACGTCGAAGGTGACCGCGCGATGGTCGCCATCGTCGGTGGCGACCTGAACCTTCTGGTCGGCCAGGACGGCGAAGTCCTCGAGGCACTGCAGGAGCTCACCCGGCTCGCGGTCTACCGAGAGACGGGGGAACGCAGCCGGCTGATGCTCGACGTCGCTGGATACCGCGGCCCAGCGTCGTACCGATCTGGTGGCATTGGCCGAGAAGGTTGTCGACGAAGTCCGCGCGAGTGGTGAGCCGGTACGAATGGCGCCGATGACGCCGTTCGAGCGGAAGATCGTCCACGACGCCGTTGCTGCGAAAGGGCTGACGAGTGAGTCGGAGGGCGAAGAACCGGACCGGCGAGTCGTCGTCCAGCAAGCCTGATCCGGGGGTAGCGGCCTCCAACGTTTCACGTGAAACGCCACTATCTGCGGTAGCTCCCGACAGCCCTCCTCCCGCTGAGGAGGTGTTCGGTGAACGGCTGCCGATTGTCCGTCGGTACGCAGAACTGCTTGCGGGCGCAGGAACCGAGCGGGGTCTTCTCGGTCCGCGTGAGGTTCCCCGGCTGTGGGATCGGCACCTGCTGAACTGTGGCGTGCTCGCGGGGGTGATCCCTGCGAACGCGACCGTGTGCGACATCGGCTCCGGCGCCGGCCTGCCCGGCATCGTGCTCGCCATCGCCCGGCCCGACCTACAGGTGACACTGCTGGAGCCGTTGCTGCGGCGTGCGGTTTTCCTGTCGGAGGTGGCAGAGACGCTCGAACTGGCCGGAGTCACGGTGGTGCGGGCTCGCGCGGAGGATCACCAGGGCAGCTACAACGTGGTCACGGCCAGAGCGGTCGCGCCACTTTCCCGTCTGGCCCGTGTCGCGCTTGGTCTGTGTCGCCCCGGTGGGTCAGTCTTGGCCATGAAAGGAGAACGCGCGGGCACCGAGTTGGAAGAGGCGCGCCCTGAGCTCGACGCGGCGGGAGCCGCGGAGTACTCCATCGAGCGTCTGGGTGCTGATTCTCTGTCGGTGCCGACCACTGTGGTGCGCGTCGTCGCGGGGACATCGCGAGGTGGTACAAGCTCGGCGAAGCAGAGGCGGAATCGCCGGGACGGGTCCGGTTCGGCAAGGAGAGTGTGACGGTGACCGACGTGCAGGTGACATCCGGACTCGGCTGGCCCGGGCAACCGTCGCGTAACCACGAGCCCGAGTCGCAGCGGCCCCGCCCTGCACATCATCGGACCGGCCTTGGCTGGCCGGCGACCACACTCGCAGTCGCTCTGTCGCATCCGGCCCGAGACGACTCGGGCGCTCCTGCTCCGACGGTGCGACCGACACGGTCGGATGCCTCCGCGGGGTCGGCCGAAGTCGACTCGCCTGCGTCCCCCTCCTCAGCTCCAGCCGACCCGTCCCAGTCGTCGCCACTTCCGGGGGCGGATGCCGCCGACACGAGGTCCACCGGGAGCGTCACGTCTGCCGGCAGTGGTGGACCCGCCAATGTACGGCCAGTCCCGGGGCATCCGGGACGTCAGCAGACTCCCGAGCACGCCGATGTCGACCCATCCGCAGGGAGTAGCGCCCGCGACGGCGGCGGAACGCTACGCATGACGCTGCCGGCGGGTGGAGAGTCGTCAGCTCTGGGCCAGTCGGGCGACCGGGCTGAGTCCCTTCCGGGGACGGACATCGATGGTGGGGTCGTCGGCGAGCACTTTGTGGGCGGCCGCCCTGTGCCCGGCGGTTCGCATGGCGCGGCGGCAGCCGAGGACACCACCTCGTCTGGCGATGCCTTGAATCGTGGGGACGAGATCAGTGCCGCCGAGCACCCACGCGCGGCTGAACCAGAGCCCACATCACAGTCGTCCGACAAGCGTCGTGGGGCTACCAACGTGGTCGCGGCGACTGCGGACAGCCCCGGCGACCAGCTTCGTACGTCGGTTCAGACACAAACTGGGAACGATGCGTTTCACGTGAAACCGATGGCTCCGACTGAGTCGCCTGAAGCTGTACCGACCGACCATCCGAGAGGTGGTGGGGTCGTCGACCCACCAGTTGAGGGGCACCCTGTGGCTGGCGGTGTGGAGAACTCCCATCTTGCGGGAGCTCAGCCCTCTGTGGGTGACGAGGAGGGGATTTTCGCCGGCACGTCGTCCACGGAGCACGCCGGTGCCGGTGCGCATGAGAGTGGCCTCGGGTCACCCGATAGCGGTGGAACGCCTGTCGCTCGGCACACTCCCGCTCTGAGTTCCCGGGGCGCCGACCCCGCTGCTGTTCCACTCTTCACCGGCTCCACCGAGGGACGACGGGGCGATCGCCAGGCCGGCGACAGCAACCGCTCCGCCGCCGCTTTATGGCTACCACCGGCCGCACGGGAGACCCCTCCGAGTTCGACGAGGCCGACAGGCGCCGCAGGAGACGAGCCCACCCGACCAGACGAAGCGGTACGCGGAGGCGGCGATTCGGTGGCAAGAGGTCGGGATTCTGGGGATTCTGGCTCGGCACGCCAAGGCGGCCATCACTCGGGGCCTTCGCCGGATGATGATCGCGACCGACTCGCCGGGGATACCTGGGTTCGCAGCGCGGTGGATCGTGCTCGTGGCCGGGTGAGTCAGATCTTCAGTACCTGGCGACCCGCACTCGAACCCGACGAGACTCGGATGCATCGTGAACGCCTGGCGTATGGCCTGGATGTCCTTGTGCCCAAGCACTTGGGCACGCCGGACCAAGAGGAGTCCAGTTCGACAGATCAGCCGCCGACAGCTCGGCACGCCGACAGGCCGCACGTCGAGGAAGCCCCTTCCCCTGTTGCTGACGAGCGCCAGAACGACGAGGGGGCCGGCCCCGCCGACGTCGAGAGCAGCGCCAGTCAGGACCGGACGCCGCCGGAGGCTGGTTCGCGGCCGGACGAGAACGTCGAGCAGATGGCGCCGACGTTCTCCGCCTCCACCGCTGATACTGAGGCCGGTACGGCAGCACCCGCCACGGTGTCTCCGACGGCAGATGAATACGCCGGTGCGACGGAACACGTTTCACGTGAAACAGCCACCTCGACCGATGGTGACGCCGAGGGCAAGGACCGGCCGAACGTCGATTTCGAGGAGCGGCAAGAGAGTTCCGCAGATGACGAGAGCGTAAGCGGTGACTTGGAGCAGACAACTGTATCCACTGCTGACCCGAATACTGCTACTACAACCGGCGGTCAGGCAGGCCCCACCCCTACCTCGTACCGCGCTGGCGTGGCAGGAGCGACGGGCGACAGTGCGAGCGACCTGCCTGCCAATAAGGATGGCGCATTCCTCCAGGCGCAGGACGACTCCGCGGTGACTACCGATTCAGAACAGTCGAGGTCATCCACCCCCGCAGGTCGTGACACGACGGCTTCCGCCCACGATGCACGTCCCTTCGGTCAGGGAGACGTTGGCATTCCCGCCGCTCAACCAGAGGAAGGGCAGGCCGGCGACGCTGTGCCGGCGGATACAGCTGACGTCGACCCAGCGGACCGCAACCGGATGTCTGAGCCAGTAGGCGGCCCGCGTGTCGGCGATGCCGCAACGCTCGCGGAGGTTGAGGCCGCTGCGACTGCTGCTGCGGCTGCTGCTGGTGGGGCGGATGTGGTGTCGCGACCCGAAGCTGACCCCAAGGCGGATCCAAGTGTCTCTGGCCCGGTGCCGGGAGAGTTCGGCAGCCCGGCCGCCATCGACGAGCCGCAGTCGGCGCGGCGCGAAGAAGTGACCGAGTACGCCACCGTCGCAGGTGAACCTGGTGACAGTTCGGGTGAGGCGTTTGAGGTTGACCCCTCTGCCGACTCGACTGGCGGAACTCAGGGCATTGAGTCGGCGCCGGGTCTGAGTGCCTGTCCGCTCGTCAACCAGGACGTGGATACGGCTATCGGGTCGGCGCCTGGGTCGGCCGCTGAGCCCGGTACCGAAACCGTTGCCAAGTCCGAGGCGGACCCAGCCGCCGGATCGGCCGTCGGGGCGGCTACAGAGCGCCCGGCAGGCGCAGGCGTTGAGTCAGAAGTTCTGGAGACTACGGACACAGAACCTGCTGAGCTGACGCGTGACGCCGGGAAAACTGCAGATCGGGCGCCAGATGATCCTGCGTCTGGGCTCGCGAGCGAGCCGGGGCGGACCTGGCCGCCGCAGATCACAACGGACGATCGGCAGTTGCCTGCCCACGAGCGGCCGTCCGGTCTCGAAGATGAGTCAATCTACGTGACCCCCAGAGAGAATGAGATTCCGAGCAGAGCTGGTTCTGGTCCTTCGATCGTTGATGGCGCGGATGTGAGTTCGCCCGTTTCACGTGAAACGGGCGACGCCGAACTGGCAGCTGCCAAGACGAATGACGGCTCGCTGCCGACTGTGACTACTCCGGTCGATGGACCCGCGCAGAGCCCCGTCGAGGATCTGTCGGATGACCGCCAGGCCCCAGAGTCGACCATGTCCGAAGTGCAGCCGATCACATCCAAGCCTGAGGTGCGCGACCAGCAGGTCGGAGGGCGAGGGGAGTCGTTGGCATCGCAGCTAGCCGCGGGCGAAGAGCCTGGAGCGCACTCGGAGTCTAGGCCCCCAGGCGCAGACGTCAGGTCCGTCGGCGAGTCACACGGCGCCGCGGTGAGGTCGGCGGCCCATCAGGACGCTCCCCAGGTGGGTGACCGGGCGAGCGACCCGGAAGGGCGCAGCCAGCCGGAGACGGCAAGAGCGCAGGTGCCCGCAACCCCTCGCAGTGATGGGAACGAGCGGGCCGTCGGCACCGACGGCGAGCGACCTGCCGACACCGACGGCGCGCAGCGCACAGATGTGGCCGATTCGAGCGAGCCGGAAGCGAATTGGGCGCTGACAGCACCGGCTGCTCCGGCCACCGAGCCGGATGGCGAGGTCATTGAGGGCAACGGCGCGTCCGCCACCGGATCATCCCCGGCAGATGAGCTCGCCGCCGAAGCAGGGACTGCTCAGGTAGCCGAGGACGAGCCGTTCGGCGAAGACGACAAGGGTGTCTCGGTCTCCTCCAGCGACGCAGGCACGCAACCGCACGACGCTCAGCCTGAGCAGATCGTGGTGGTGCCCGAGGCAGGGACCGTCCCGGAGCTTTCCGTGGCAGGTGATGGTCCGGGGTCCGCGCCACAAGCGGAGGACGCGGACATTCTCGTTTCACGTGAAACGACCGATCTTCCGCTGGCGGCCTCTCTGCCACCCAATGTGAACGTGCCGATGGTGTTCCAGCCGGCACTTCCGAAGCCGGTGAAGACCCGGATCTTCGTGGTCGCGAACCAGAAGGGTGGCGTCGGCAAGACGACCACAGCGGTGAACATGGCCGCGGCATTGGCGGGATCGGGCGCACGGGTTCTGGTGATCGACCTGGACCCGCAGGGAAATGCGTCGACCGCCCTGGGGATCGAGCACGGTGAGGGTGCGCCGGGGATCTACGACGTGGTTGTCGACCGTCAGCCGATGGAGAAGTTCGTCCATGGTGTCCCTCGCTTCCCGACGCTGTGGGCGGTCCCGGCGACGATCGACCTGTCAGGCGCGGAACTCGAGCTCGCCAGCGTGGTCGCCCGGGAAAGCCGGCTCAAGCGTGCTCTGGACACCTACCTGCGGGAGCAGCAGGTGGCGGGTGAACGCTTCGACTACGTGCTGATCGACTGTCCTCCGTCACTCGGGCTGCTCACCATGAATGCCCTGGTGGCAGGCCAGGAGGTGCTGGTACCGATCCAGTGCGAGTACTACGCGTTGGAGGGCGTCGAGACCCTGTTCAAGATCGTCGAACTGGTCCGTGAGCTCAACCAGGACCTCACGGTGTCGACGGTGTTGTTGACGATGTACGACGCGCGTACCCGGCTGTCGGCCCAGGTCGCTGAGAACGCGCGGGAGAACCTCGGCCCGGCGGTGCTGCGTACGTCAATTCCTCGTTCGGTGCGCATCTCGGAAGCGCCCAGCTTCGGGCAGACGGCGATGACCTGGGATCCCGGGTCGTCCGGCGCACTGTCCTATCTCGAGGCCGCTCGGGAACTGGCCCATCGCGACCCTGCGGCGCCACCGCCGGATCAGGTCGCAAAAGGGACCGACAACGGCGATGGCCCCAACTCAGACGTACTAGGCTCGGCCACCGCAGAAGCTACCAAGCGAGGGGACGTTCGATGACGGTTCGACGTGGTTTGGGTCGTGGGCTCGGCGCGCTCATTCCGCCGGCACCGCCGCAGGGGTCCAGCCAGGCGGCAACGGCGGCCGACCACGACGACACGGCAACGGTGTCGACCGTCGAGAACCCGAGCGACGCCGGCAGCGCCACGGCGGCCCGGGTCGCCGGGCCGGCGGTTGCCGGTGCGCACTTCGAAGAGGTACCGGTCGACGCGATCAAGCCAAATGCCCGGCAGCCGCGTCAGGTCTTCGACGAAGAGGCCATGGCGGAACTCGTCCATTCGATCAAGGAGATCGGTCTCCTCCAGCCGATCGTCGTGCGTCGGCTGAACGCCGACTCGTACGAGCTGGTGATGGGTGAGCGCCGGTGGCGTGCGACCCAGCAGGCGGGCCTGGAGAAGATCCCCGCGATCGTCCGGGACACCGGCGACGACGCGATGTTGCGTGACGCCCTGCTAGAGAATTTGCACCGGGCCCAGCTCAACCCGCTCGAGGAGGCGGCCGCCTACGAGCAGCTGCTGGAGGACTTCGGCTGCACACACGACGATCTGGCGCAGCGAATCGGGCGCTCCCGTCCACAGATCAGCAACACCCTGCGGCTGCTGAAGCTCCCGCCGACCGTGCAGCGCCGACTCGCGGCCGGGGTGCTGACCGCCGGACACGCGAGAGCTCTACTCGCGGTCGACGACGAGGAGACCCAGGATCGGCTTGCTCACCGCGTCATCGCGGAGGGCTTGTCCGTGCGAGCGCTCGAGGAGATCATCGCCGTCGGGCTCGGCGAGGGCGAGAAGGTGAAGCCGAGGCGTTCGGCAAAGCCGGTCGCACCTCGGCTTGCCGACCTGGAGAGCCGTCTGGGCGACCGTTTCGAGACCCGGGTGAAGGTCGCACTAGGCCGGTCGAAGGGTCGGATCACGGTGGAGTTCGCCTCGCTGGACGATCTGGAGCGCATCATCGGACTGATGGACCCGCCGGCGGCGGAGATCCTCGAAGGTTCTGAGCAGCTCCGGGAGCTGGAATCGCAGTGATCCCCAGCTTTTTCCACATCGCTTTCCACACTGCACCGCCCCGTCGGACTCGATGTCGGGCGTACTAAACCTGCAGGTAGGAGCGTTGTCGGGGACCGCGGCGAGAACTCGCGGCCGGGCGGACATCCACCGAGGGTGCCGTAACTCACAGGTACATCCCCAGGTCACCGGCCGCCTTATGCATGCGTTGGACACAATTCATGCCCGCTGCACGACAGCACAGTCCTGCGACGCCGGTAAGACCATGGCAGTGACGTCGGACCGGAGCGACCTGGGCGCGTAAGAGCAGCGCGGGACACACCGACCCTGGGCGGGCAAGAAGCTCTCAGGGCCTGTCCTGCGGATCAAGGCCGGTTCGAGTGCCCCCGCATCCCGCTCCGCTTCGTTGTCGTCGTCGCGCGTAGAACACCACTACGCGACTTCTCCGCCCTGCCGGACGGGCGCGGATGACCCGCTCACTACGCGACCCTGATCCCCAGGAAGGACCCTAGGCGTTCGCGGCCGCGGCCGCGCGCCGAACGGCGGCGTCCAGCAGTTCGCGGCAGACGACCCCGAGGTCGAGTTCTGCCGACTCGAACGCCAGCGGCACCAGCGAGGTTTCGGTCATGCCGGGCGCGACGTTGACCTCGAGGAACCACGGCAGCCCGTCGGCGTCCACGATCAGGTCACTGCGGGACAGGTCACGCAACCCCAGGGCGTTGTGCGCGGCCAGCGCCATCTGCGCACATGCGGCCGCGGAGTCGTCGCCGAGTCTGGCGGGCGCGATGAACTCGGTCGCGCCGGCGTTGTAGCGGGCGGCGTAGTCGTACACGCCGCTGTCGGGGACGATCTCCACCGCCGGCAGCGCCTGCGGCCCATCGCCCACATCGACCACCGTCACGCTCACCTCGGTGCCGCTGACGTGGCGTTCGAGCAGGCTGACATCGCCGTAGGCAAAGCAGGAGACCATCGCCGCAGGAAGCTCGGCCACGTCACGGACCACGCTGCAGCCGAGAGCCGAGCCACCACGGGTCGGCTTCACCACCAGCGGCAGGCCCAGCCGGTCGACGATCCGGTCGAGGACGGTCTGGGCGCCGAGCTCGCGGAATGTCTCGTGCGGGAGTACGACCGACTCAGGCGTCCGGACACCGGCCGCGGACACCACGGTCTTGGCCACCGGTTTGTCGAACGCCGACCGGCACGCGGCAGGGGTGGACCCCGCGTAGGGCACTCCGAGGAGGTCCAGCACCTCCCGTAGGGCTCCGTCCTCACCGGCCACGCCGTGCAGCAGCGGGAACACCGCCGCCGGCGGGTCGGACTGGAGAGACGGGATCAGGCCGGCGTCGGCGTCGCGTTCCTCGACCTCCACCCCGACGTCGCGAAGTGCCTCGCTGACCCGGCGTCCGGACCGAAGTGACACCTCGCGTTCGTGGGAGAGTCCGCCCGCGAGCACCACAACGCGGCCAAGATCGCTCATCTGCCGTCCCTTCGTCACCAACCGGCTCGCCCGCTCGCCTCGCTCAAGTGCACTTTCTCAGGGCACTTCCGGGCCGGGGAACTCGATACCTCCGTCGCGACCACCGCGTACGGGCCCGAACGTCTCCCGAAGCTCTAGTTCCCGCTCCACCACTGCCGCCAATCGGCGGACACCCTCCCGGATCCGGTCCGGCGGGGGCAGACAGTACGACAGCCGCATGTTCTGGGACCCGAACCCGTCGGCGTAGAAGGCCGTCCCAGGCACGTACGCCACCCGGGACGTCACCGCGCGTGGGGACATCGCCTTCGCGTCGATGCCGTCGGGGAGGGTGACCCACACGAAGAACCCGCCCCGCGGGGTGGTCCACGTGGTGGTCGCCGGCATCAGGTCGGCCAGCGACTCGAGCATCGCGTCCCGGCGCTCGCGGTACATCTCCCGGAAGACCTTGATCTGGCCCTTCCAGTCGTGGTTGGCGAGGTAGGTCGCCACGGCGAACTGGCTGAACGTCGGCGGGCACAGTGTGGCGGACTCCTGGGCCAGCACCAGCTTGTCCCGGATCGCGTGCGGGGCCAGCGCCCAGCCCACCCGGAACCCGGGCGCGAACGTCTTGGAGAAGGATCCGAGGTAGACCACCCGGGCCGGGTCGTCGGCGCGGAGCGCGCGGTAGGGCTCGCCCTCGAAGCCGAGCAAACCGTACGGGTCGTCCTCGACGACCAGGACATCGTGCCGGTGACAGATCTCCAGGACTCGTTGCCGACGGTCGAGGCTGAGTGAGACGCCCATCGGATTGTGGTAGCTCGGGATGGTGTAGAGCAGCTTCACCCGCCTGCCCTGGGCGGCCAGGGAGGTGAGCGCGTTGTCCAGGTGCTCGGGCACCAGCCCCTGGTCGTCCATCTCGACGTGCACCACGTTGCACTGGTAGGCGGCGAAGACGCCGAGTGCGCCCACGTAGCTCGGAGCCTCGCAGACCACGGTGTCGCCGGGATCGCAGAAGATCCGGGTCACCAGGTCGAGCGCCTGCTGGCTACCGACAGTGACCACCACGTCATCGGGGTTGGCGTCGATACCGACCTCCGCCATCACCTCGGTGATCTGCTCCCGCAGGCGTGGATCTCCCTGGGCGGGGGAGTACTGCATCGCGACCGCGCCGTTGTCGACCACCAGGTCGCTGAGCAGGGAGCCAACGACGTCGAGGGGAAGCCCGGAGATGTTGGGGGAGCCGCCGGCGAGAGAGACGACCTCGGGCCGGTTGGCGACGGAGAACAACGCTCGGATCTCGGAGGCGACCATGCCCTTGGCGCGTGCGGCGTACCGAGTGAAGTCGGCGTCGAACCGTGTCTCGCGGTGTACTGGCCGGTGGTCCGGACTACCCTCCATGGCGGCGTACGCTCCTCTCTTCGCGGAAGCGCGCAGCCAGATACCCCCTGGGCTGCCCACTCGCTACTACGATGCCCTATGGAGCGGCCTCGCGGGGAGCTGGGTCAGCACCAGAAGGGTAGTCATGCGGATCGTCACCTGGATGCTGATGGGCATCGGTGCGGGAGCGCTCGCCGGTTTTGTGAGCGCGCTACTGAGGCGACGACACCACAGCATCGGCGAGCCCGTGGCCGAGTACGCAGGCGGCTATGCCGCGCCGGTGGCCTCCGGGGACCGAACAGCCAGCCATCGAGCGAACACCGTGGTTTCGGACAGTTCGTCACTTTCGGTCGGCAACAGGACCGGTCACGCCAACGGTGCCGGGCGACCGCACCAGGTCGACCATGCCGCGACCGCGGGCCGGACCAGTCGGGGTGGGCACGGGTAGCAGCATCATGGGTACGACGCGCCGTATCGCCAACATCACCCTGGACAACCTCGACGATCTGCCGTGGCCGTGCCGGCGGTGCGTGTTCTGGGAGCTGAACCCGGTCGCCCGCCAGCGTGCCGAGGACGCCGGCGATCCCGGGCTGGAGAAGGAGGCGTGGATCTCCGCTGCCCTGCTGGAGTGGGGGTCGTGCGGAAAGGTCTGCTACGTCGACGACGTGCCGGCGGCGTTCGCGATGTACGCACCCCCGTCGTACGTGCCCCGCTCGGTCGCCTTTCCGACCTCTCCGGTGAGTGCGGACGCGGTGCTGCTGATGACGGCGCGGGTGCTCCCCGACTTCGCGGGCGCCGGCCTCGGCCGGGTCATGGTCCAGGGTGTGGTGAAGGACCTGCTCCGGCGAGGCGTACGCGCGGTGGAGGTGTTCGGTGACACCAGCTGGCACCGCCCCGAGTGTGTGCTGCCCGCGGACTTCCTGCTGTCGGTGGGATTCAAGACCGTACGCCCGCACTATCGGTATCCCCGGCTGCGGATCGAGCTTCGCAACGTTCTTACCTGGAGGGAAGACGTCGAGGCGGCACTGGAGAAGCTGATCGACTCGATGACCCCCGAGGGCGTTCCGAACCCCGCCTGACCTGCGCCGAGCGCGCCGGGCAGACCACAGGACAGGAACGCCGGAGTACGCCTGTCAACGTACGGTTGTCATCCGCAACCGAACGTTGACAGCGGGGGAGTTTCGGCTACGTGGTCAGCGGATGAGTTCGCCGAGCTGGAGCACGCCGGTCGGCGCGTCCATCTCCGGAGGCAGGTAGACCCGCTGGACGGCGACCACGATCGCCTCGGCAACGACGTCCCGGAAGCCGGGGTCGGAGATCCGGGCCGCGTCGCTGGGGTTGGTCACGTAGCCGAGTTCGATGCGGACGGCCGGCATCCGCGTGTAGCGGAGGAGGTCCCAGGTCTTGGCGTGGGTGTGGCAGTCGCGCAGGTCGGTACGGGCGACGATCTCACGCTGCACCAGGCCGGCGAAGCGTTCACCCAGCGTCGACGGGATGTCGTCCTCGTGGCCGGCGGTGCCGTAGTAGTAGGTCGCGACCCCGCTGGCGTGCGGATTGGGGTGTTCGTCGACGTGCAGCGACACAACCAGGTCGGCGTCGGTCTCGTTGGCGAACCGCGCGCGGCTGGCCTCGTCCGGGCTCGCGTCGCGCCCGCGCGAGAGGTAGACCCGTACGCCGGTCGCCTCCAGCCGCCCCTCGATCCGGCAGGCGAGGTCGAAGGCGATGTCCGCCTCCGACAGCCCGTTGGCCGAGCAGCCCCGGTCGGCGCCGCCGTGGCCCGGGTCGATGACGACCACCTTGCCGGGCAGCCGGGGGCCGGAGCGGTGGATGCGCTCGGACTCACGGAGCGCGTCGGCCCGCCCGCCGGTGACGATCGGGGACAGCCGGGCCAGCGCCTTGAACGTCGCCGGGCCGCAGGTGCCGTCTGCCGGCGCGCCCACGCTGTGCTGGAACTCGCGGACGGCATGCTCGGTGCTGGGGCCGTACATCCCGTCGACCCGGTCGACCTCGAAGCCCAGCTCCATCAGCCGGCGTTGCAGCGTGGCAACGTCGTCGCCGGTGAGCAGGTGGCCGGCGGTGTAGGACAGCAGGCGGTCACCGAGCCGCCAGCACGCCTCGTCGAGGACGCGGTAGGTCTCGGCGTCGACCACGCCGTTGGCGGTCAGTCCCCGCTGCTGCTGGAACTGGCGTACCGCCTGGTCGACGCTCTCGTCGAACGGTGCGTCGACGTGCCTGGCGGCCTCGGCGGTCGCAGGCAGTATGCCCAGCTGGACCAGCTTCGTACGGATCTCGGCCACCGCTGGACCGCGGTCACCCAGCCCGTATCGGTGCTCGGTCATGGGCGCCTCCGAAGTCGCGTACGCAAGCGGGCCCCGGCCTGGGCCCGGATCGGCGTCGCCATGCTATCCATGCCCGCTGCCCGGGCCCATCCCTCGGTGCGGGCCCGGGCGTACGAGCCGAGCGTGGCGGGTGCCCTCCGGCCGGTCCAGGACGGGACCGAAGCGGAGGTGGCGGGGTCGGCCATGGTGGGTGGCCGGGCTCGTACCGGCGGGCCGTACGGATGGGGGAGGCGGACGGACGTGCGAAGGCCCCGGCCGGCGGCCGCCGCCTCGGTCCGCCGGGATGGCGGAACGAAACGGACGGTTCGCACGGTCGGGGCCTTCGGCGGAACCGAGAGCGGCCGGCCCGCGCCTCTCACGAGATGCGGCTCGCCGCGATCAGGTGTGACTCAGCCGGTCAGGCCGGCACGAGGTCGGACAGCTCGGCCTTGATCGCTGCCTTGGGACGCGCGCCCACCAGCGACTTGACGACCTGGCCGCCCTTGTAGACGTTGATGGTCGGGATGCCGGTCACGCGGTACTCGAGCGGCGTCTGCGGGTTTTCGTCCACGTTCAGCTTGAGGAACGTGATCTTGTCGGCGTACTCCTTGGCGAGCTCTTCGAGTACGGGCGCCACCTGACGGCAGGGACCGCACCATTCCGCCCAGAAGTCGACGACGACCGGCTTGTCGCTCTGCAGGACCGTGGTCGGGAACTCGGCATCGGTCACCGGCTTGATTTCGCCCACTGGTGTCTCCTCTCGAAGGGTTTTCGTCTCAGGCTTCCACGGTCTGTGCGGTCTGCACGTCCGTGTCGTCTTCCAGTGCCGCCAGGTAACGCTCGGCGTCCAGGGCGGCGGCCACACCGGTCCCGGCCGCGGTGGCGGCCTGCCGGTAGGTGCTGTCCACGAGGTCGCCGGCGGCGAATACTCCGGGCAGGTTGGTACGGGTGCTCGGGTGGTCGACCAGCACGTAGCCGTCCTCGTCGAGGTCGACCTGGCCCCGGACGAGCTCACTGCGAGGGTCGTGCCCGATCGCCTCGAAGAACCCGGTCACCGGCAACGTCGACTGCTCGCCGGTACGGGTGTCGCGCACCAGCAGGCCTTCCAGCTTGTCGGTGCCCTCGGCCGCCAGGACCTCGGTGTTCCACAGGAACCGGATCTTGGGGTTGGAGAGCGCGCGGTCCTGCATGATCTTGCTGGCCCGCAGCGCGTCGCGACGGTGCACCACGGTCACCGACCGGGCGAACTTCGTCAGGAACTGCGCCTCCTCCATCGCGGAGTCACCGCCACCGACGACGGCGATGTCCTGCTCGCGGAAGAAGAAGCCGTCACAGGTGGCACACCAGGAGACACCGTGCCCGGAGAGGTGCTCCTCGCCGGGAATGCCGAGCTTGCGGTAGGCCGAGCCCATCGCGAGGATGACCGCGAAGGCGCGGTGCTCAACCCCGGCGGAGTCGCGAACGACCTTGACCTCGTTGGTCAGGTCGACGCTGTGCACCTCGTCGGAGACGAGTTCGGCGTCGAAGCGTTCGGCCTGCTTGCGGAAGTTGTCCATCAGGTCCGGGCCCATGATGCCGTCCGGGAAGCCGGGGAAGTTCTCCACCTCGGTGGTGTTCATCAGAGCACCGCCGGCCTCCACCGAACCCTCGAACACCAGCGGTTGCAGCCGTGCGCGTCCGGCGTAGAGCGCCGCGGAATATCCCGCGGGCCCGGAGCCGATCACGATCACATTGCGGACATCGGACACGGACTACCTCGCTCTCTAAAGCACCTGACACGCTGCCCATGCGTAACCGATCCTAGGCGTCGGGCATTCCGGCCCCATCCGGTCGTCGGCGGTCCGCACCTGCGGTGACCGCACAGGTGACATCGGTGAGAAACCGGTCGATGCCGACCACCGGCGCGATGATCAGCGCACCGGCACCTGCGCGGAGTGCACGACGTGCGCCTGTGCCGACGGGCACCCGGAGACGGCATACGCCCTGATCTTGGGCTGTCCCGCCGAGCCGCCGCTGGTCCGGACGAGCGCGACGATCACCGGTGCGCCGCCGAAGCGCGCTCCCACGGTGTCCAGGACCGTCCCGCCGCTGCCGGCATCGTCCAGCACCCGGTCGACGCAGCGGGTGGGGTCGCCGGCGATGCCGTTGTTGCTCTGGGGGCCGATCGGTTTGCCCGGGCCCTTCGGTGCGGCCGCCTCGAGGACGCTGCCCACCTCGTTGCCGAAGCTCGCCGCGGAGAAGTCGGTGCGCGCGGCCTTGGCGGTGAAGGCGTAGGTGCCGGGGCGCGCGGGGCGCACCGACGGGGAGGTGGTGGACGGTGAGGGCGTGCGCGGCGCCGTGGAGTGGGACCCACCTGCGACCGGGAGATCGTTGCGCTCGCTGAGGAGGTTGCCGGCCACGCCGACACCGGCGGCCAGCACGGCCACGCCGGCGGCGACGGCGAGCAACCGGGACGGACGAAGCCGCCCGGAGCGCCGGTCGGCGCGGTCGCGGGCAGTTTCCCGGGCGGTGGACAGCGAGGTCACCCCGGCCTGGTGGGTGGCGCGGGTCCCGGCCTCCGCCGCGAGCGCGGACTCCATCCGGTCGGCGACCGTCGACGGCATCTGGGTGGGGACGGCCGCGCTCTCCCGCAGCAGGTGCAGGAGCTCGGCGTGCGCGTCCGCGGCGGCCGAGCACGCCGCACAGCCGGCGAGGTGGACGTCGATCCGGGCTCGTTCGGCGTCGGACAGGAGCCCGGCGTGCGCGTCCGCCAGGGTGTCGTCGTCGACGTGTGGGCCGGCCGTCACTTCGCCTCACCTCCACGTCGTCGCCCGCCTCCACGGCGGTGGGTGGCCGATGACCAGGTGTGATCCGGGTCCTGGTCGCTTCGGGCCCCTCGAACGCGTTGGACGTCAGGTGGGCCCGGGTGGTTCCCCCCGGTTTCGGCCGGCTCGGAAACGGCGCCGGCGGTCGGCCGGAGGTGGGCCAGCAGCGGGATGAGCCGAGCCCGGCCCCGCGCGCACCGGCTCTTGATCGTCCCGGGGGCGCAGTCGAGGATCTGCGCCGCCTCCTCCACGGAGTAGCCCTCCATGTCGACCAGCACGATCGCCGCCCGCTGGTCCGGGTTGAGCGAGTCGAGTGCGGTGAGGACGTCGATCCGGAGCTCCTGGGCCTCCGCCGGGTCCGGTGGACGGTCGGCGGCCAGTTCGGCCGCCCGGTCGTCCTCGGGCAGCGGGTCGGCTGCCCGGACGGCGCGCCGCCGGATGCGGTCCAGGCAGGCGTTGACGACGACGCGGTGCAGCCAGGTGGTGACCGCCGAGTCGCCGCGGAACTGGCCGGCATTGCGGAACGCCGAGATCAGCGCGTCCTGCAGGGCGTCCGCCGCCTCGTCCGGGTCCGACATCGTCCGCAGCGCCACCGCCCACAGCCGGTCACGGTGCCGGCGGAACAACGTGGCGAACGCTTCCGGGTCACCCGCCACGTGCGCCGCGATGAGCTCCCGGTCGGTCGGTGCACCGCCGCCCTCGGCGAGGGTGTCCGGGGTGCTGGTGGTCATCGGCGTACGACGATCTCCGCAATCCCACCGCGGTACTCGGAACCGTCGGGCGGCAGTTTGGTCAGCCAGACCAGCAGGAACCGGGTACGCACCGGCTTGTTCGGACGCAACGTCACCTCACCGCCGGCGCCGTCCTGCTTGGCGATCTGCTGCCAGTCGTCGATGGCGGACGGTGCGCTGGACGCGTCCTCCGGCGCCGCGCGCAGCTGGACGTCGGTGCCGCCGCTGCGCAGGCTGAGCTCGACCCGGCCCACGTCGGTCGGCTTGCCAAGGTCGAACCAGACGCCGACGCCCGGCTTGAGCCCGCCGAGCTGGGGGTTGTTGCGGTAGCTCATCGTCGTCCACAACGTGGACTGGTTGCCGTCGTAGGCCTTGTCGACGTCCTCGGGGTGCTCTTCGCCGTTGCCCGGCGGCGGGTCGAAGTCCTTGGCGCCGGTGATCTCGACGGGTGACCCCGCTGGCGCCGCCGCCTTGGTCTTGTCGGGCGTGGGGCTGCTGTCCCCGGCAGTCGGCGTCCTCGATGGGCCCGGATTGTCGAACGCCGTGCTCATCAGCTGCCAGCCGAGCAGCCCGGCCCCGGCCAGCACCAGCAGCGCCACCAGGGCCGCTGCGATCCGCCACCAACGTGGCCTCTGCTCACGCTCCTGCTGGGGGTAGTGGTGGGGTGGCTGAGGCGGGGGGTAGCCACCGCTCGACCGCATGGCCGGGCGGGACGTCTGTGACATGTGCGACATGTCGGCGGGCGCGACGCGCTGGGTCTGGTCGCCGAGGTCACTGCCGGTCCCGGCCTGCTGGGAGTGGGCCGAGGCACGGCCGTTGAGGTCGCCGCGGCCGGCACCGACCGGGGGAACGCCCACCTGAGTGGGTGCGTCGGCGTAGTTGGCCGGCCCGTGTCCGCCCGCGTGGTGGCCGTCGTGCCCGGCACCCGAGGCCGAGGACGGCGGGAGCACGCCCTCGATCGGGGTCATGCCGACGACCTCGGTGAGCGCCGCGGCGATCTGCTGTGGCGTGGTCAGTGGTTCGCCGTGCCGGGGATGCTCGTCGAGGACGCGTTCGGTGATCTCGTCCAGGGAGCGAGGGACACCCGCCCGGCACTGCCGCGGCGACAGCAACGTGCCGTCGGCCGCGCGGGGTGCGGCGTTCAGGCCGCTGCGCGGTCCGGCCGGCCAGCGCGCGGTCAGCGCGGCGTAGAGGAGCCGGCCGATGCCGACCGCGTCCTCGCGTTGTGGGTCGGTGCCGGTCTCCTCGTCGGAGCGGGGGCCGCTGAGCGCGGCCTGGGTCGCGAGCCCGACGATCTTGATGGCGCCGGTGTCGGTGACCACCACGGCGTCGGGGTCGAGCCGCTCGTGGGACAGACCCTGGTCGTGGGCGCGGGCGATCGCCTCACTCACCTCACGAACCAGGAGACCGGCCTGCTGGGGTGGCAACGGCCCGTCGGCCAGCAGCGCGCCGAGGCTGCGGCCGGCCACCCACTCGCGGACGACGTAGGCCACCCCGTCGTCACGCAGCGCGTCAAGCACGCGGATGAACCGGACGTCGGCCGCGGTCGCGGCCCGCCGGGACGCCTCCAGCAGATTGTCGACCCGCGGATCATCCGCGGCCAGCACGTGCACGACCACGGAACGTGAAAGAACTTCGTCGATGGCCCGCCAGGTCTGCGCCACCCCACCGTCGCCGGGCGTCTCCGCGAGAAGCTCGGCGACACGGTAACGACCGGCGAGCGTCACGCCCGGGTCGACATCGGTCGGATGCACGGCCCTCCTGCTCGCCGAGGGACGCGGATCCGTCCCGGACTGTCTGACTGGCGCCTACATGCTAATGCCCGAATGCTCCGAGCGCTCGCCCGGCGACGAGCGCCGGACGGTCTCAGGCCGCCGACCGGCCCAGCCGGGCACGGAGCATGCCGATCAGCTCGGCGATCTCCCGGACCGCGAACAGCCTGGCCAGCACAAGGTATCCCCCGAGCAGGACGACCCCGCCCACGGCCACCGCCAGCACCTCGACCAGCGGGGACTCACCGAGCCCCGCGGTGATCAGCCGGGCGAGGACGTACGCGGCCACACCGGGGATCAGCGCCGCCCCGCCGGCCCGGGCGTACGTGCTGAACAGCCGGCGTCCGTCGACCCCGCCCATCCGGCGGCGCAGCACGACCAGGCTCCCGAGGAACCCGATCCAGTAGCCGAGGCCGTACGACGCGGCGATGCCCACCGTCTTCCACTGCACCGGCAGGACGGTGTAGGCGATCTCCGCGCACACGATGCCCACCACGACCACGCCGATCTGGACGAAGACCGGCGTGCGGGTGTCCTCGAAGGCGTAGAAGCCGCGCAGCACTATGTGGTGGCTGGAGAACCCGATCAGACCGAGCGCGAACCCCATCAGGACGTACCCCATGAACCGCGCGCTGGTGTCCCCGCCTCCGTGCAGGAAGAAGAACAGCGCGGTCGTCAGGTCGGCGCCGAGGGCGAGGAAGGCGACCGAGGCCGGGATGATCGCCACGGCCGTCAGGCGCAGGCCGTACGACAGGTCGGCGCGGACCGCGCCGTTGTCGCCCTCGGCCGCGGACCGGCTCATCCGTGGCAGCAGCGCCGCCACGATCGAGACCGTGATCACCGCGTGCGGGAGCATCAGGATGAGATAGGCGTTGAGGTACGGCGTGAGGCCGTAGCCGCTGTCGTGCCCGAACTTCGCCAGCGCCTGCGCGCTCACCGCGGTGGTCAACCGGGTCGCCACGATGAACCACACCTGATTGACCAGGACGAAGCCGATGGTCCAGATCGCCAGCCGGCCGGACTTGCCGATGCCGCCGCCCCGGAAGTCGAACCTCGGGCGGAGCCGGAAACCCGCGGTGCGCAGGACGGGTAGCAGGCACAGCGCCTGGACGGCGATGCCGAGGGTCGAGCCGAGGCCCAGCAACAGGATCTGCGCGGTGGTGATCTCCTGCGGGCTGTCCGCGTCGGAGATCACGATGAACGCCACGAAGACGACGATCGAGACGACGTTGTTGAGGATCGGCGACCACATCATCGGCCCGAACCGCCCGCGGGCGTTCAGCATCTGGCCGAGGATGACGTACAGGCCGTAGAAGAAGATCTGCGGCAGGCAGTACCACGCGAACGCCACCGCGAGGTCGAAGTACGGCCGGTTGGCCGGGGCGTTCATCGCTGCACCGGAGTAGGCGCGCACCAGCAGCGGGGCGCAGACCACGGCCACCACGCTCATGGTGGCCAGGACGAGCGCCGCCAGCGTGAGCAGCCGCTGCGCGAACGCCACGCCACCGTCCGGGTCGTTCTTCATCGCCCGGACCAGCTGGGGTACGAAGACCGCGTTGAGCGCGCCGCCCGCGATCAGGATGTAGAGCGAGTTCGGGATCGTGTTGGCGAGGTTGAACGTGTCCGCGAAGAACGCCGTTCCGAGTGCCCAGACCAGGACCAGGCTGCGGACGAAACCGGTGACCCGGGAGACCACGGTGCCGGCCGCCATGACCGCGCTGGCGCGCAGCAGGCTGGTCTGCTCCTCTTGTCGTGGTTCCTTCTTCTGGGGGACAGCGACGTCACCGTTCACCGCTTCGCCTTCGTCATGTCGGAGCCAGGGGAGTCGGGCTGGTTGCCGGGATCCTCGTCGTGCGGCTGCGCGGCCCGGCCGTTGGACCGGGCCGGGTCGTCCGGTGCCTGCTCCCCCGGAGCCGGCTCGTCGCCCTCGGTGGGCGGCCGGCTCTCGCCGCCGGCTGTGGCGCTTCGTGCCGCCATGGCCGCCCGCAGCCGCCGCACGATACGCGTACCGGCCGCCAGCAGCAACAGCCCCAGGCCGACGAAGATGACCACCCAGCCGACCTGACCGTAGCCGGTGACCCGGACGAAGAACGGTTGAGTGGCGCCGAACGACGTTCCGGACCGGGTCGTCACCCGCGCCTCCATCTGCACCGCGGACCGGACCGTGCTGTCCGCCGGCGCCTGCGCCGTCACGCTCACCGTCGCCTTGCGGTTGGGGTCGACGCGGACCGGGTCGATCGGGGCCACCTTGAGCAGCTCGGGGTCGCGGGAGCGTACCTCCAGGCGTACCTCCACCGGCTGGCTGCCGCGGTTCCAGATCGTCACCGGGAAGCGGCCGGTCTGGCTGGACAAGGTCACCAGGCGTGGCGGGACGACCTCGACCTGTCCGATGGCCTTACGGATCCGGGAGGTCATGGTGTCGACGAGCTCGATCGCGTCGTCGTCGTCGCGCCGCCACGACGTGGAGGCTCCGCGCAGGAACTCCCGGTCCAGCGCCGGGCGCAGCCGCTCCGGCTCGGCCAGCATGTCCAGGAGCACCGCCGAGGCGGCCGCGAGGTCGCGCAGGTGCTGGATGTGGCTCGGGCTGAGCTCGGCGCGGGTGTCGCTCGGGGACGTACGCAACGGGCCGCCGTAGGCCGTCGGCGCCTGGGACAGCAGCGCACCGACCGAGAGGGGGCGCAGCCAGGAGACGGAGTCGACGGTGCGGAACAACGTGTCGCCGGAGGCGCCGGGGTTCCAGTCGCGCGGCATCGCGGCGACCATCCGGCGCAACGTGGTGGCCGGGTTGCCGCCCTGCATCGCCGCCAGCGCGGTCTCGCTCAGGAACCGCTGCTGGATATTCACCGGCGAGGACTGGCCACCCGGCCCGCCGGCGGTCAGGGACGGGTCGGCGACGAGCGCGGTCACCGCACCCTCGGGGGTCGCCAGCGACGCCACCGGGCTGGAGCCGTCCTTGGGCAGGCCGGGCAGGGCCCGCTGGGACAGCAGCACCGTGTGGGCCTTGCTGGCGGCGATCGTCTCCAGGGTGCCCGCGTCGGCGTAGCCCGCACCGGGCCAGACCATGGTGCCGCCGGCCTGGTACTCGTCCGAGGCCTGGTCGGCGGCCCGCACGGCCTGGGGGTAGCGGTCGGTGAGGTGGTAGCGCTGCAGGGCGGGCAGGTCGGGGTCGGCGTACGGCAGCATCTTCGCGTCACCGGCTGCGAGCACGCCGCGGGCGCGGTTGAGCCACCGGCGCACGTCGGCGGTCTGGTCGGCGCGCACCTTGGTGCCCGAGGAGGTGGTGAACCCGTCGGACATCCGCCGCGCCTCGTCCAGCAGGGACGGGTCGACGAGGAAGCTGAGGTCGTGGTCGGCGCCGAGCTCGAGCAGCCGGGTCAGCCGCCCGTCGGGCGCGAAGTCCGCGAGCGGCGCGGTCCCGGCGGCGTCGTTGCTCGCCGGCGAGCCGACGACGACGTCGCCGTCGACCAGCCGCGGCTTGTCGGTGAGGGGCAGGACGAACGCCACCTCGACCGGCGTCAGCTTGGTGCCCGCCGGAAGGTACGGCAGGAAGGTACGGGCTCGCCAGGTTTCCCGGAGACTGGAGTCGGGCGTGGTGGCCCGGATGTCGACGCCGACGACGTACACCCCGGCCGCGTCCAGGCCCAGCCGGGCCAGGGGGACGTTGAGGTCGAACCGAGCGGAGGCGTGTGGCCGCAACCTCGGGGCCACCTGGTCCACGAGGTTCCACGGCTCGTCCAGCCGGGTGCCGAGGCGTTCGCCCGGTTGCTCGGCGGCCGCCGTGGCGAGCTCGTCACGGGACGTGAGGGGGGACCGGTCGAACCACAACATCGCGTTGACGGTGGACAGCGCGATGTCGCCGGAGTTGACCACCCGGCCGGTGATACGGAGGTTTTTGGTCCCTTTGGTGGCGTAGGGCGTCACGGAGTCGACTTGGATGCGTACTCCCGGCACCTGGGCCGAGGCGGGCGTCGCGGAACCCGTGACCACGCCGCCGACGCAGGCCAGCACCGCCAGCACCGCCAGGACGGCGGTCGCCAACCTTGCTCGACCCGCCAACACGCCTCGATGCTAGGGCATGTCCCTATGCGGGGTGCCCGACTCGGCCCGCGCCCGCCGGGGCCTACGCCCACACCCGAGGCCGTACGCTTGCCTCCCGTGTCGACCGATCACCTGAGCGAAGCCCAGCAGCGCGGAGTACGCGAACTCCTGCGAATCGCCCCCGTGATCGACGAACTCGGCGTCCGTTTCCAGGCCGCCGGCGCCCAGCTCGCGCTCGTCGGCGGATCCGTCCGGGACGCGCTGCTCGGCCGGCTCGGTCTCGACCTGGACTTCACCACCAGCGCCCGGCCGGTCGAGGTGGAACGCCTGCTCACCGGCTGGGCGGACGCGGTATGGGACATCGGCCGCGAGTTCGGGACGATCGGCGCCCGCAAGGGCGACTGGACGATCGAGATCACCACGTTCCGTGCGGAGGCGTACGACCTCGACAGCCGCAAGCCGGCGGTCACGTTCGGCGACACCCTCGAGGGCGACCTCGGCCGGCGTGACTTCACCGTCAACGCGCTCGCGGTCACCCTCCCCGACCGGGGGTTCGTGGACCCGTTCGGCGGGCTGACCGACCTGGCCGCCGGGGTGTTGCGCACCCCCGGGCGGCCGGAGGACTCCTTCACCGACGACCCGCTGCGGATGATGCGGGCGGCGAGGTTCGCCAGCCAGCTCGGCTTCTCGGTGGCGCCGGAGGTGGTGGCGGCGATCCACGCGATGGCCGACCGGATCACCATCGTGTCCGCGGAGCGGGTACGCGACGAGCTGGTGAAGCTGGTCCTCGGCGCCGACCCCCGGGCCGGGCTGGAGCTGCTCGTCGGCACCGGGCTGGCCGATCACGTGCTGCCCGAGCTGCCCGCGCTGCGGCTGGAGCTGGACGAGCACCACCGGCACAAGGACGTGTACGAACACAGCCTCACCGTCCTCGACCAGGCGATCGCCATGGAGGACCGGGTGGGCACCGGCGGCCCGGACTTCGTGACCCGGTTCGCCGCACTGATGCACGACGTGGGCAAGCCGGCGACCCGGCGGTTCGAGGACGGTGGCCGGGTCACCTTCCACCACCACGAGGTCAAGGGCGCCCGGATGACCGGCAAGCGGATGCGCGCGCTGCGGTTCTCCGGTGAGCAGGTGGACGCGGTGTCCCGGCTGGTGGAGCTGCACCTGCGCTTCCACGGGTACGGCGGCGGGGAGTGGACCGACTCCGCCGTACGCCGATACGTCCGCGACGCCGGTCCGCTGCTGGACCGGCTGCACGTGCTCACCCGCGCCGACTGCACCACCCGCAACCGGCGCAAGGCGGCCGCACTCCAGCGCACCTACGACCAGCTGGAGGAGCGGATCGCGCAGCTGGCCGAGCAGGAGGAGCTGGCCAGCATCCGGCCCGACCTCGACGGCAACGAGATCATGCAGACGCTGGGGATCTCGCCGGGTCCCGTGGTCGGCCGGGCGTACAAGCACCTGCTGGAGGTCCGCCTCGACCAGGGCCTGCTGGACAAGGACGCGGCTCGCGCCGAGCTGCTGCGCTGGTGGTCGGAGCAGCCGGAAGCTACGTCCTAGCGGGGTGGCCGCGTCCGCAGGCGTACGCCGGTGAGCCGGGCGTAGCCGACCGCGGCGGCGACGTAGGCGACCGCGGTGACGGCGAGTACGGCGTAGGAGCGCCCGGTCGGCGGCAGCGCCAGCGCGGCACAGGTGGCGGCGAGCACGACGACGACGTTGAACAGCACGTCGTACAACGAGAAGACCCGGCCGCGGTAGGCGTCGGCGATCGTCTCCTGCACCAGCGTGTCCACGCAGATCTTCACGCCCTGGGCGCACAGGCCGAGCACGAACGCGGTCGCCAGGACGGCGGGCACGGTGAAGAAGGTGCCCGGCACCAGCACCACCACGGCGCCGACGAGGAAGAGCACTACGATCCAGGCTTCCTTCCGGATCCGCCGGACCGCGATCGGGGTGAGCAGCGCCGCCGACCCGAACCCCAGCCCGGACACCAGCACCGCCGTGCCCAGACCCGCGATCCCGGCGGCGGCGTCACCCGCGGCGAAGTAGTTGCGGTAGAGCAGGATGATCGCCACCGTGCACAGCGTGAAGAAGAACCGCTGGACCGCGATCGCCGCCAGGCCAAAGGCCGCGGGGCGGCACTCCAGCACGTGCCGCGCGCCGTCGATCAGGCCTCGCAGCACGTACCGGACCGTCGCGGCCATCTCGGCGCGGGCCGCCCCGAGGTCCGGGCCCAGCATCGGCCGCGGAATCCGCAACGCCAGCAGTGCGCTGGCGACGTAGCCCAGACTCGCGAGGAGCAGGACGACGTACCCCGCGGTCGCCGGGGTGCTCCATCCCAGCGCGGCCGCCGTCGAGCCGACGCCCAGGCCGACGAGGTAGGCGAGCGTCCCGCAGGTCGGCGTGACCGCGTTGGCCAGCACCAGGCGTTCGGTCGGGACCACGTGCGGCAGGGACGCCGACAGCGCCGCGAGCAAGAAGCGGTTGACAGACAGACAGGCGAGCACGGCGAGGAAGAACAACGGACCCTCGCCGCCCCCGCGCGTCGCGGCCAGGACGAGCAGCACCAGCACCGCCCGGGCGGCGTTGCACCACACCATCGTCTGCCGCCGCGACCAGCGGTCCAGCAGCACGCCGCAGAACGGGCCGAGCAGGGAGAACGGCAACAACAACACCGCGAACCCGACCGCGATCGCGCCGGCCGTCGGCTGGCGTTCGGGAGAGAACAGGACGTACGACGCGATCGCGACCTGGAAGACCCCGTCGGAGAACTGCGAGACCAGCCGGACGGCGAAGAGCCGCCGGAAGAAGCCCAGCCCCAGCAGAGTGGCGAGGTCACGCAGAAACCGCACCCCAGCAGGTTAGGTGGGGAGGTTGGCTCAGCGCTCGACCTCTCCGCGGATGAACTTCTCCACCAGCTCCCGCGCCACGTCGTCGGAGTACTGCTCCGGCGGGCTCTTCATGAAGTACGACGACGCCGACAGGATCGGCCCGCCGATGCCACGGTCCTTGGCGATCTTCGCCGCCCGGATCGCGTCGATGATGATCCCGGCGGAGTTGGGCGAGTCCCAGACCTCCAGCTTGTACTCCAGGCTGAGCGGAACGTCCCCGAACGCCCGGCCCTCCAGGCGTACGTACGCCCACTTGCGGTCGTCCAGCCAGGGCACGTGGTCGCTCGGGCCGACGTGCACGTTGCGCTTCTCCAGGTGGTGCGGGATCTGCGACGTGACCGACTGCGTCTTCGAGATCTTCTTCGACTCCAGCCGGTCCCGCTCCAGCATGTTCATGAAGTCCATGTTGCCGCCGAAGTTGAGCTGGTACGTGCGCTCGACCACGACGCCGCGGTCCTCGAACAGCTTGGACAGCACCCGGTGCGTGATCGTCGCACCGACCTGGCTCTTGATGTCGTCGCCGACGATCGGCAGCCCGGCCTCGGTGAACTTCGCCGCCCACTCCGGGTCGGTGGCGATGAACACCGGCAGGGCGTTGACGAACGCGACACCGGCGTCGATCGCGCATTGTGCGTAGAACTTGTCCGCCGCCTCCGAGCCCACCGGCAGGTAGGAGACCAGCACGTCCACCTCGGCCTCGCGCAGCGCGGCCACGATGTCGACCGGCTCCTGCTCGGACTCGCTGATCGTCTCCCGGTAGTACTTCCCGAGCCCGTCCAGGGTGTGCCCGCGCTGCACGGTGATGCCGGTCGGGGGGACGTCGCAGATCCTGATCGTGTTGTTCTCGCTGGCCCTGGTGGCGTCGGCGAGGTCGATGCCCACCTTCTTGGCGTCGACGTCGAACGCGGCCACGATCTCCACGTCGCGTACGTGGTAGTCGCCGAACCGCACGTGCATCAGGCCCGGCACCTTCTGGGTCGGGTCGGCGTCGCGGTAGTAGTGGATTCCCTGGATCAGCGACGTCGCGCAGTTTCCCACGCCGACGATGGCAACCCGGATCGACTGCGGGCTCATGAACCCTCTCCTCGGTCTGGTCGGTGGTCTTCGAGACGGTGCTCTTGCGGGTGGTGCTCTTGCGGGTGGTGCTCTTCGGTGCGTGCCTCGGGGGTGCTTGTCTCGGGGGTGAGTACGTCGGTGTGCCGGTCCGCGGGGCCGCGGCCCACGCGTTCGGAGGCGATCAGGTCGCTCAGCCAGTGCACCTCCCGCTCGACGGACTCCACACCGTGCCGCTGGAGCTCCAGGGCGTAGGTGTCGAGGCGTTCCTGCGTACGGTGAAGTTGCGCGCGGGTGCGGTCCAGGCGTTCCTCCAGTCGCCGCCGGCGGCCCTCCAGGATGCGCAGCCGCACGGCCGCGTCCGTGCGGGCGAAGAACGCGAGCCGGACGCCGAAGTTGTCGTCGTCCCAGGCGGACGGCCCGCCCTCGGCCAGCAGCTCGGTGAGGAGCTGCTCACCGGCCGGGGTGAGGCGGTAGACGATCCGCGCGCGGCGCCGGGCTGCGGTGCCGGTCGAGCTGCCGTCGGCGCCGTCGGCGGAGGTGTCCTCGCGGACGCAGTCCCGGGCGAGCAACGACTTCAGGCACGGGTAGAGCGATCCGTAGGACAGTGCGCGGCCCCAGCCGAACCTCGCGTTGAGGCGCTTGCGCAGCTCGTATCCGTGCATCGGCGCCTCGTGCAGGAGGCCCAGGACGGCGAGCTCGAGTACGCCGCCGCGGCGTGCCATTCACCACCGTTCCCTTCCGCGCGGCCCCGGGGACTGCCGAGGCGGTCCGCGTCGCGATGTCCGGCCTGCCCGGATCAGGACGCTTGCACTCATTCGATGTATCGAACTGATACATCGTGCCGAGATGTTCGGACAATAGAGCCGAGTGCCGTGGGAGTGCAAGGGCAGGCCGCTCGGAGACCGATGCAGGCCGGGCCGATCGGCAGGTTTGATTGCCGCACCAGCGCCGTGAGACTCGACGCTCAGGCCGAAGGCCGTACCCTCGTTGACATGTGGTCCCAACGGTCGGTGGTCGATTACAGCCTGCAGCGCAAGGCGACGCTGCGGGCGCTGCGTGGTGGCCACGCGACCGTGATGGAGGACGTGTGTGACGCCGACCCCTATCTCCTGCGGGCGGCGAAGTTTCACGGGGAACCAACCGACGGGCTCTGCCCGATCTGTCGGCGGGAGAAGCTGACCCACGTCACCTATGTCTTCGGTGACGAGCTCGGTCAGTACTCCGGACGGATCCGGCAGACTCCGGAGCTGGAGCGGATGGCCCGCGAGCACGGCGAGTTCCGGGTCTACGTGATCGAGGTCTGCCAGGGCTGCTCCTGGAACCACCTCACGCTGTCGTACGTCCTCGGTGACGGTGTGCCACGACGCCCGCCCCGCCGGCAGCGCACGGTCGAGGACGAGTACTCCTAGCCGGGCCACCTGCCGTACCCTCGGCAGCCAATCAGCTGTCGGGCGACCCCCTGGAACGACACCGTGACACGCAGACACTCAGACAGGCATGCCGACGACCACACTTCCGTGGACGTCTACGGCGATCCACGCGCGGATCGGGGACCTCGCGGGCATCGCCGACCCCGCAGGAGACCCAGGCGACGCCTGCGTCGGTTCCTGCTCGGCTGCCTGTTCGTCTTCCTCGGGCTCGGTATCGCGAGCATCGCTGCGTTCGTGATCGGCTACGCGCGCACGTCCATCCCGGACCCGAACGCGATGCTGGACTCCAACACCACGACGATCTACTACCACGACGGTAAGAACGTCCTGGGCTCCTTCCATGCCCAGAACCGCATCTCGGTGCCGTTGGACCAGGTGCCCAAGAACATGCAGGACGCGGTGATCGCGGCGGAGAACCGCAGC
This sequence comes from uncultured Actinomycetota bacterium, assembly GCA_963791775.1. Lineage (GTDB taxonomy): Bacteria > Actinomycetota > Actinomycetes > Propionibacteriales > Actinopolymorphaceae > Actinopolymorpha. Next base: position 280,381 of record CAWBTM010000012.1, read on the forward strand.
TTCTGGACCGACCGAGGAGTGTCGCCGACCGGCATCGTCCGCGCCGCGTGGAACACCGCGCGGGGCCAGAACGTCCAGGGTGGCTCCACGATCACCCAGCAGTACGTCAAGAACTACTACCTCAACCAGGACCAGACCTGGAGCCGCAAGGTCAAGGAACTCTTCATCACCTTGAAGGTCCAGCGGCAGTTGTCCAAGCAGGAGATCCTGCAGAACTACCTCAACACCAGCTACTTCGGCCGCGGCGCGTACGGCGTGGAGACCGCCTCGCAGGCGTACTTCGGCAAGCATGTGCAGGAGCTCAAGCCCCAGGAGTCGGCGGTGCTGGCGTCCCTGCTGCGCGCGCCGTCCATCTACGACCCGGCCGCCGACCCGACCAACCGGCCGCGGCTGAAGGCCCGCTACCACTACGTGCTCGACGGGATGGCCAAGCTCGGGCACCTGTCCACCGCCCAGGCCGCGCAGGAGCCGCTGCCGAAGATCAAGCCGATCAGCAAGAGCACCGACAACGGGGGACCGGGCGGCTACCTCGTCAGCCAGGTGCGCAAGGAGCTGGTCGGGCTCGGCTACAGCGAGGCGCAGATCGAGACCGGCGGCCTGCAGGTCACCACGACGATCGACGCCAAGGCCCAGCGCGCCATGCAGGACGCGTTCGCGAAGAACTTCCCGACCAAGAACGCCAAGGGTGTGTACGCCGGCGGTGCCGCCGTGCGTCCGGGCACCGGCGAGGTGGTCGCGATGTACGGCGGGAAGGACTACCTCAAGCGGCAGTTCAACGACGCCACCCAGGCCAAACTTCAGCCGGGCTCGACGTTCAAGTCGTTCGCCCTGGCCGCTGCGCTGGAGGACGGGGTGTCCCTGCGCAGCCGGTTCGCCGGCAACTCCCCGTTCCCGCTCGAGAACGGCGACGAGGTGCGCAACGAGTTCAACCGGGACTACGGCCGCTACGTCGACCTGATGCAGGCCACCCGGGACTCGATCAACACCGCCTACGTCGACCTCACCGTCAACCGCATCGGACCCAACGCGGTCTACGACGCGGCCCTGCGCGCGGGCGTGCCGAAGAACTCACCCGGCCTGGACAAGCACGCGAAGATCGCCCTCGGGTTCGCGTCGGTGTCCCCGATGGACATGGCCAACTCCTACGCCACCTTCGCGGCCGAGGGCAGGCGTGCCCCATGGCACCTGGTGGACAAGGTCACCGCGCCGGGCGGCAACGTCCTGCACGAGACGAAGGTGCAGGACAAGCGGGAGTTCTCCAAGCCCGTGGTCCGCGACCTCGACTACGCGCTGCAGGACGTGGTGAAGCACGGCAGCGCGGAGGAGGCGGCGAAGGGCCTCGGCCGTCCCGCCGCGGGCAAGACCGGCACCCACGAGGACCAGACGGCGTGGTTCGTGGGCTACACCCCGCAGCTGGCCGCGTCGGTGGCGTTCTACAAGGACGCGAACGGCGACGGGAAGAAGGAGTCGCTGGACAACGTGGGCGGGATGAACACGTTCTTCGGCGGCGGCTACCCGGCGCGGATCTGGGCGCAGTTCATGAAGGAGGCGCTGGCCGGCCAGCCGGTACGCCAGTTCCCGCCGCCGGCCAACCTCGGCAAGGTCGTCAACCCCAAGCCGACCTTCACCCGGCCGCCGAGCCGGCCGACGTTCACGCCGACCCCGACGCCCACCCCGACGTTCACGCCCACCCCGACGCCCACCCCGACGGTGACCCGGCCGCAGCCGACGCCGACGTGGACGCCGCGTCCGCCGAGACCGACCCCGACGGCGACGATCCCGCCGCTGCCCAAGCCGACGTCGGGGCCGCCGACCAGGACACCCAAACCGCGCCGGCCACCTGCTCCATAGGGCAGGTCTCGAACCCCGCACGGGCAGGTCGTTCGGCGTGGCGCCGGGAGGGTACCCACCCGGTCAGCGGGATAGGGCACGATGGGCTCCGACGTGACGCCGGACCGGACGGAGGCGCGGGTGAGCAGGAGTCCCTCCCGGGAGGATCCCCTGGCCCGCCTGGCGACCACCTGGCTCGGCGGGCCGGTCGGACTGCACGCCCGCCTGAGCGGGACCCGGTGGACGCCGCTGGCGGTGGCGTTCGCGGTGACGACGGGGATGTTCGTCCTCGGCGTTCTGCAGAAGGTGCCGTGTCACGGTGTGGCCTGGCCACGCGAGTCGGGGTACGCCTTCAGCCATCTCTGCTACACCGACGTGCCGTACCTCTACCGCGAGCGCGGCTTCGCCCAGGGCAACCTCGCCTACCTCGACACCGGCACCTACCCGCCGCTGGAGTACCCCGTCCTCACCGGAGCGGTGATGCAGGTGACCGCCTGGCTGACCCGGGCGTTCGGGTCCGGGGACGCGATGCGCGACAGCGTGCTGTACTTCGACCTCACCGTCGTGGTCCTGTTCGGCTGCGCGCTGGTGACCGTGTGGGCGCTCGCCCGGCTGTGCCTGCGCCGGCCGTACGACGTGTTGTTCTTCGCCGCAGCGCCGGTGCTCGCGCTGGCCGGCACCATCAACTGGGACCTCGCCGCGGTCGCCCTCACCACCTGTCGCGCTGCTGGCCTGGTCCAGATCGCGCCCGTACCTCGCCGGCATCCTGATCGGGCTCGGCGTGGCGACGAAGTTCTACCCGCTGCTGTTGCTGGGGCCGCTGCTGGTGCTCGCGCTGCGCACCGGCCGGATGCGGATGTGGGCGACCACCGCGCTGTCGGCGCTGGCCGCGTGGCTGGTCGTCAACCTGCCGGTGCTGCTGCTCGCGGAGAGCAGCTGGGCGGTGTTCTGGTCGTTCAACACCGCGCGGATGGGTGACTTCGGGTCCATCTGGTACGTCCTCGGGCTGGCCGGTCACCCGGTCACGGCGGTGAACACGCTCTCCCTCGGGTTGTTCGGACTGGCCTGCGCGGGGGTGGCGGCGCTGGGCCTGTTCGCGCCGCGACGGCCCCGGCTGGCCCAGCTCGCGTTCCTGACGGTCGCGGCGTTCCTACTGGTGAACAAGGTCTACTCACCGCAGTACGTCCTGTGGCTGCTCCCTCTCGTGGCACTGGCCCGGCCACGGTGGCGGGACTGGGCGATCTGGCAGGTCGGCGAGCTCCTCTACTGGCTGGCCATCTGGCTGCACCTGTCCGGCAGCCTGGCCGCGGGCGGGGCGGAACGGCTCTACTGGCTCGCGGTGGTGGTCCGGATGGCGACGACCGGCTACCTGTGCGTGCTGGTGGTCCGCGACATCCTGCGGCCCTCCGCCGACGTCGTGCGAGCCGACGACCTGGTGGACGACCCGACCGGCGGGCCCTTCGACGGGGCGGCCGACGCGGACTGGCGTGGAGGACGTTCCCGGAGTCCGGAGCCGATCGAACGGGCCCTGCAGGAAGAGGGTGTGGCACGGTGAGCAACCGACGCAGGTGGACCGAGGAGTCTCCGGACGGATCCGGGTCCGGTCGGCGGGACGAGCGTTCCTGGTCCGGAGACCCGTTTCCGAGCCGACCGGCCCGGCGGGACCGCGACGGCCAAAACTGGCGGGAGACCCTGGCTTCGCCGCGACCCGACGATCAGGCCGACGACCGGACGCCACCGGCCGGCGCGCCGGCGCCCGGCCGCCGCCGTCGGGAGGACGTCCCTCCTGAGCCGGAGCAGGAGCCGGTGACGGAGCAGGAGCCGGTGACGGACACCGGCTGGTACGGCGCCTCGGACGTGCAGGCCTCCGCACCGCCGTGGGATACACCCGACTGGGACTCACCGGACTGGACGATGCCGGAGCGGGCCACCCCGGAGTGGGGACTCGATGCCGGCAGCGCCGACGACCGTGCCGCCGCTGGCCGCGGCCAGGACGAGGGGTCGGGCGACGGTTTTGGTGACGCCCCTCACGAGGATGATCGGCGCAGCGGCGAGCGGCCGCGGCCGTGGTGGTCGGACGAGCTGGACGACGAGCATGGCGGCGGTGCGTACGGCAGTGGTTCCTATGGCGGCGGTGCGTACGACGAACTGTCCGAGCCGCTGACTCCGATGGGTGGCACGCCCGCTCGGGGCGATCGCGAGGAGGACCGGCCGGGTGAGTCCGCGCCGGCGCACGAGCCTGCGGCCGCCCACTCGGTACCGGCCGAGCCCACCGCGAAGGCCGGCCCGTCCGAACCCGCCCCGGCTGCCCCGACAGCGCAGAACCCGGCGAGCGAACCCCGGGCCGCCTCGGCCGGACGTGGGCCGGCGGGGCGTTCGACCTGGTTCGGGCGGCTGCCCGAACGCCTGCGGCCGACACCGGGTGACCTGCAGGTACTGGCCTGGTGGGCGCTGACTCGCCTCGGCATCCTGCTGGTCGCGGTCACCGCGCCGTGGCTGTTCCACGGCACCGGCAAGATCCCGGGCTTCTGGGACTCCTGGAAGCAGTGGGACTTCTGGCACTTCGACCGGATCGCGACGTTCGGCTACTTCACCCCCGGCTGGAGCACGCCGATCGAGGCGTTCTTCCCCGGCTTCCCGATGGTGCTGCGGCTCGGCGCCCTGGTCGGGATTCCGACCGTGGTGGGCGGCCTGCTGGTGTCGTTCGTCGCCGGGGGTGTGGCGGCGGTCGCGCTGGCCCGGCTCGCCGACCGGGAATGGGGACCGGGTGCGGGGCGGTACGCCGCGGCGATGTGGATGCTGGCGCCGCCCGCGATCTTCCTCGCCGCGCCGTACACCGAGGCGTTGTTCCTCGCCCTGGCGATCCCGGCCTGGCTGTCCGCCCGCCGCGGCACCTGGTGGCTCGCCGCCGTGCTCGCCGCCGGCGCCTGCACGGTCCGGGTGTCGGGCATCTTCCTGGTCGTCGCGCTGGCCGTGGAGTTCCTCACCTCCGGGCGCCGGCGGACCTGGCTGGAGGGGCTGTGGCTGGCGCTGCCGGCGGTCCCGGTGCTCGCCTACATGGCCTACCTGAAGGCGAACACCGGCGACTGGCTGCGGTGGTACCACGCCCAGTCGCAGGAGTGGTACCGCGGATTCACCCCGCCGTGGGACTCGTTCTTCAACACCTGGAACGCCGCGACCGGGCACACCGCCTTCGGTGACGTGAGCGAGGCGCTGCGGGCCAACTTCGAGTGGATGTTCCGGGCCGAGCTTGTGGCGATGCTGCTCGGCCTGGTCGTCACGGTCGTCCTGCTGACGCTGCGCCGGTGGGGCGAGGCCACCTGGGTGGGCGTTCAGGTGGCGGCGTTCGCGACGTCGTACTGGTTCTTCTCCGTTCCTCGCGCCACGCTGCTGTGGTTCCCGCTGTGGATCGGCCTGGGTGCGCTGGCGGTCCGGCGTCCCTGGGTGTGGCGGGCGTACGTCGCCCTCGCCGTGCCGCTGTTCGGGATCTGGGCGGCCGCCTACCTCACCGGCCGCTGGTCGGGCTGACCCTCGGTCGCCGGCCAGGCACCGCGCTGCTGGTCAGGACGACCCCGCGGCCCAGGTGAGCCGGAACCACCGGCGCCGGCCGATCCGGAGCAGCGCACCCTCCCCTGCACCGGCGGGCAGCACCTCGTCGGCGTCGGCCAGTACGCGGTCGTCCAGGCGTACGCCGCCCTGGTCGACCAGCCGGCGGGCGGCGCTGCGGCTCAGGTCCGGCTGGGCCAGACAGACCAGGTCCCAGACGGTGCGCCCGCCCGTCTCGGTGGGGTCGACGGACAGCACCGGCACGTCGGTGGGCTCTTGCCGGGCGGAGAACGTCGACCGGAACCACTCCCGCTCGGCCGCCGCCGGCTCGGGGCCGTGGTAGCGCGCGACGACCGCCTCGGCCAGCCCGAGCTTGGCGTCGCGGACGGCCCGGCCACCGTGCTCCACCGCCTGCCGGGCCTGCTCCACCACCGGCTCCGGCACGGTCGTGTAGACCTCGAGGTAGCCCGGGACGAGTGCGTCGGGGATGCTCATCAGCTTGCCGAACTTCTCCCGCGGCGGGTCGGTCAGCGCGACGTAGTTGCCGAGGCTCTTGGACTGCTTGGCCCGCCCGTCGGTGCCCGGCGTGATCCGCGTGGTGACCACCACCTGGGGCGTGCCGCCGAGCCGCTGCTGGTAGTGCCGGCCGAGCATCTCGTTGAACAGCTGGTCGCTGCCCACGATGGTGAGGTCGGAGCGCATCGCCCACGAGTCGTAGCCCTGCAACACGGGGTAGACGAGCTCGTGCATCGCGATGTCGCGGCCCTCGGCGACCCGGCGGCGGAACATGTCCCGGGCCATCAACTGGCCGTGGGTGACGTGGGACAGCAGGGTCAGCCAGTCCCGGGTGCCGAGGGTGTCGTACCACTCGGAGTTGCGGCGTACCTCGAACACCTCCGGTTCGGTCCGCAGCACCAGGCCCGCCTGCTCGAGGAACGCCGCGGCGTTTGCCTCGATCGCGTCCCGCGGCAGGACCGGGCGGGTCTGCGTGCGGCCGGTCGGGTCGCCGACCTGGGTGGTCACGTCGCCCAGCAGGAACACGACCGTGTGGCCGGCGTCCTGCAGGCGGCGCATCATCCACAGGTTGACCGCGTGGCCGAGGTGGAGGAACGGTGCGGTGCAGTCGACGCCGTACTTGATCCGCAGCGGGCGGCCGGAGTCGAGGAGGCGCTCGAGTTCGGGCCGGCTCACCACCTCGTCGGTCGTACGGGCGAGGTCGGCGAGCAGGGCAGAACGGTCGGCGGAGCGGTTGGCGGCAGCGCCGCCCATGGTGGCAGACACGGGTCGGGATCCTTTTCAGGTCAGCAGCGGAAGGGCGGCACCCTGACGAGGGTGGGCCCCGGGTCGGCGCGTCAGCGCCGATATCGCTGCTGGGTCCCGATCACGCGGTGAGCCTAGCCGATCAGCCGAGGACGACGCGGTCGAACTTCGTGATCGCCATCCCGACGTTGACCGGCAGTTCGGCGCCCACCTCCGGCGGGCGGACCGACTCGGGCAGGAACAGCACGCTCACCTGCATGTGCGGCGGCTCGGCGAACCACCGCCGCTTCCCGGCCACCGTGTACGGCGACAGCGCCCGGCCGGTGGCTTCCAGCCCGCTGGCGGCCAGCACCCGGGCGCGGGTGCGCAGGTCGGCGACGTGGCTCGGCGCCTCCAGCGCGATGCCGTGCGCGGTGCCGCCGCTGGCGACGACGAGGTGCCCGGCGCCGGGCACGCGGCGCTGGCGGTACCCGAACCGGTCGCCCTTGCCCACCGGGTGCACGTCGAGCACGTGCGCCCGCGCGGCGTGGGCCTCCCGGTCGGCCAGCCACAGCCGGGTACCGATGCGGGACCGGATCTCCAGGCCGGGGTGGGCGGCGGCGAGCGTGCCGAGCTCCTCCGCCGTGACGTGGGAGACGAACAGCCGGTCGTACGCCACACCGGCGTCGTTCAGCCGCTCGATCCAGGCGGTGACCTCCGGCCCGTGCCGTCCGGCCGAGGGCAGCGGAAGATGCAGCGCGAACCCCTCGCAGCGCACACCCTCCAGCAGCTTCGCCACGTCGGCCAGCTCGCCGGCGGGCACACCGTGCCGGCGCATCGAGGTGAACAGCTCGACGACCACGCGCGGGCGCCCGGGGCCGTCGGCCAGGGTGCGCAGGTCGGCCACCCGGCTCACGGTGGAGATCACCCGCGGGTCGTCCGGCACCTCGTCGAAGGGCCGGATCGGGGTCAGGACCAGCAGGTCGCCGGCGAACTCCTCGTGGACCGCGGCCAGCTCCTCGTACGTTCCGACGGCCAGCGTCTCCACGCCCAGGCGAGTGGCCTCGGCGGCGAGCAGCGCGTGCCCGAAGCCGTAACCGGTGCCCTTGACCACCGGAACCAGCCGGGGGTACGCCTCGGCGACGGACTTGAGGTGGCCCCGCCAGCGGGCCGAGTCGACGTGCAGTGTCAGCGACATCTGCGGGCTACCCCCGTCGGCGCATGTAGAGGTCGAAGGCGGTGTAGAGCAGCCGGGAGATCGGCAGGTCCCACTCGCCGAGGTACTCCGCGGCCTCCCCACCGGTGCCGAGCTTGAACTGCAGCAGCCCGAAGTGGGAGTCGGACTCGTCCATGGTGTCGGTGATGCCGCGCAGGTCGTAGACCCCGGCGCCGGAGTTCAGCGCGTCCCGGATCATCTCCCACTGCAGCGCGTTGGACGGGCGGACGTCGCGCTTGGCCGTGGACGACGCGCCGTAGGAGTACCACGCGTGGGTGCCCACCTGGACCCCGACGGTGGCTGCGGCCAGCTCGCCCTCGTGGTGGGCGAGGTAGAGCTTGGCGCGGTCGGGATGCTCGGCGTTGAGGGCGCGGAACATCGTCACGAAGTACGCCAGCGGGCGCGGGGTGAAGTGGTCGCGCTGGGCGGTCTCGACGTAGAGCTGGTGGAAGGCGGGCAGGTCGTCGGCGGAGCCCCGGCTGACCTCGACGCCTGCCTTGGCGGCCTTCTTGATGTTGCGCCGCCACAGCTGGTTCATCCCGGACAGGACGGCCTTCTCGTCGCGGTCCTCCAGCGGCAGCTGGAAGACGTAACGCGGCTGGCCGGCGGCGAAGCCGGAGCCGTTGTCGGCCGGCGGGCGCCAGCCCAGGGAGCGCAGCTGGTCGGCCACGGCGAGCGCGGCGTGGTCACTGTGGTCGGGGGTCACGTCACCGAGCGTGCGCGGGCCCGAACCCTCCTCGGCCAGAGCGGCCTTGACCGTGGCGGCGGACCAGCGGCGGGTGATCACCGGCGGGCCCATCCGGATCCCGAAGGCGCCCTGCGCGCGCACGTGCTCGGTGAGCGGGGTCAGCCACCGGCGCAGGTCGCCGTCGGACCAGTCGATCACCGGACCCTCGGGGAGGTAGGCGAGCGAACGTCGCATCCGGGGCAGCCGGCGGTAGAGGACCAGACCGGCGCCGATGACCTTCTCACCGTCGTCGCCGGCGTCCACCCAGCCGACGGACTCCGCCCGCCACTCGCGCTTCACCTCGCCCCAGGCAGGGGTCTGGAGGAAGCTGGCCGACTCCCGGGACTCCAGGAACGCCAGGTGCTCGGCAGGGGTGAGAGTTCGTACGCGCAGGACCACGCAGGCGAGGCTACCGGTCCGGTGACACCCGCGCGCCCGGGCGGCCTGGCTTCCCGGTAAGCCCGAATCCGGGCGCGGCCGGGACTGTCACCGACCGTTCAGGTGCCGGCGCAGCCAGTCGATGTCGGCGCCCTGGCCGTCGGCGCCGCCGGGCGTCTCCACGATCACCGGCGCCCCGGCCGCCCGGATCACGGTCAGCAGGTCGTCGCCGTCGATCTTGCCGGAGCCGAGGTTGGCGTGCCGGTCGCGCCCGGAGTCGAAGGCGTCCTGGGAGTCGTTGGCGTGCACCAGATCGATCCGCCCGGTGATCGCCTTCACCCGGTCGACGACCGTGCTCAGCTCCTCACCACCCGCGTGGAAGTGGCAGGTGTCCAGGCAGAACCCCACCGTGTCCCCGTCCTCGGCGTCGGTGACCGCGGCCCACAGCCGCTCGATCCGATCCAGGTGGCGGGCCATCGCGTTGTCCCCACCGGCGGTGTTCTCGATCAGCACCGGGCACGGCATGTCCATCCGCTCGATGCACTTGCGCCAGTTGTCGAAGCCGACCTCGGGGTCGTCACTGGCCGAGACGTGCCCGCCGTGCACGATCACGCCGCGCGCACCGATCTCGGCCGCCGCGGTCACCGTCTGCTGGAGCAGCTTGCGGGACGGGATGCGGATGCGGTTGTTGGTGGTGGCGACGTTGATGACGTACGGCGCGTGGACGTAGAGCCCCACGCCGGCGTCCTTCGCGGCGGCCACCAGGGCTTCGGCGCCGCCGTCGTAGGCGAACTTCGGGCCCTTCCACCCCTGTGGATCACCGAGGAAGAACTGCGCGATGTCGGCCGAACGGGCCCGCGCCTCGGCGATCGGGTCCTCCTGGTCGACGTGCGCTCCGAGCGGCAGGCTGGTCATGCACGGCACCCTACGAGGCACCACCGACAGGACCGGTCACGCCCCGCCGCGCCCGGTCGTACGCCGCGAAGGCGCTCCCGCGGCCCGCCGTACGGAAAGGAAGGTTCGATGAACGCACGCCCGGCGAACGCAGCGCCCCACACGCTCCGCGAACTCCGGCGCGGGATCGAGGCCGGCCGGCACACCGGTGCCCAGGTGTACGCCTCACTGAACGGGCGGACCGTCCTCGACCTCGCACTGGGCGAGGCCCGCCCCGGCGTACCCATGCGGACCTCCACCATCGTGGAGTGGGCCTCGGCGACCAAGCCGGTGACCTGCGTGGCCCTGATGAGACTGGTCGATCTCAACCTGCTCGGCCTCGACGACCCGGTGTACAAGCACCTCCCGGAGTTCGCCGCCGGGAAGTTCCCGGGCAAGGAGGACGTGACGGTGCGCCACCTGCTCACCCACACCGCCGGGGTGACCAGCACGGTCACCGGGGTGGTGGCGCCGGAGCGGATGGTCGCCGACATCTGCGCGTCGCCGCTCGCGCCGGACTGGCGGCCCGGGAGGCGCAGCGCCTACAACTCGGTCGCGATGTGGATCGTCGCCGCTCTGGTCGCCCGGCTGTCCGGGCGGCGGTTCGGGGAGTTCGTGCGGACGGAGGTGTTCGGCCGGGCCGGGATCGAGGAGGCGTGGATCGGCATGCCAGCGGAGGTGTACGACGCGCGCCGGGACGACCTCGCGGTGATCGCCGGCTTCCCGCCCTCGGGCACCCGGGACTGGGTCACCTGGGAACGCCCCACCGGCGGCGGCCACGGGCCGATCCGCGAGCTCGGGCGGTTCTACGAGGCGTTCCTCACCGGGCGGCTGTGCTCTGCCGAAGCGGTCGCGGAGATGACCCGGCCCCAGGTCGCGGGCGCCTACGACGAGTACCTCGACGCGACGGTCGACCGCGGGCTCGGCTTCCTGCTCCGCACGTCGTACGCCGGCCACAGCTACGGCCCGTACGCCTCACCGGACATCTACGGACACGGCGGGCGCAACTGGTGCGTCGGCCTGGCCGACCCCGCCCACGGCCTGGCCGCGGCGATCTACTGGAACGGCCGGGCCGACACCGACCTCGAGGCCCAGCGGCAGCCCGCGACCCTGGCCGCGTTGTACACCGACCTGGGCCTGGTAACCTGAGCGGCTGGTCCGCTGGGAAGAACCCGCCCCATGGCGGAAGGCACCCGGACCTGACGCAAGCCCTCCTGTCACGGAAAGACCGTGACCGCCCGAGTCCAGAGGAGGTGGAGTTCCGCATGCGTCGTTACGAAGTCATGGTGATCCTCGATGCCGATCTTGAGGAACGCACCGTAGGCCCGTCCCTCGACCAGTACCTCTCCCTCGTCCGCCAGAACGGCGGCACCGTGGAGAAGGTCGACATCTGGGGCCGTCGCCGGTTGGCGTACGACATCAACAAGAAGTCCGAGGGCATCTACTCGGTGATCGACCTGACCGCCGAGCCCGCGACCGTCCTCGAGCTGGACCGTCAGCTGACCCTGAACGAGTCGGTGCTGCGGACTAAGGTCATCCGCCCCGACACCCGCTGATTCACGGGAGGCGTTCATGGCAGGCGACACAGTCATCACACTCGTCGGCAACCTCGTCGACGACCCCGAGCTGCGTTTCACCCCGTCCGGGGCGGCAGTTGCCAACTTCCGTCTCGCGTCCACCCCTCGCACCTTCGACCGGCAGAGCAACGAGTGGAAGGACGGCGAGTCGCTGTTCCTGACCTGCAACGTGTGGCGGCAGGCGGCGGAGAACGTCGCCGAGTCGCTGCAGCGCGGCATGCGGGTCGTCGTCCAGGGCCGGCTGAAGTCCCGTACGTACGAAACCCGCGAGGGTGAGCGGCGGACGGTCTTCGAGGTCGAGGTCGACGAGGTGGGACCCAGCCTCCGCAACGCGACTGCCAAGGTCACCAAGACCAGCCGTGCACAGGGCGGCTTCGGTGGCGACGACCCGTGGCAGACGCAGCAAGGTGGCGGCAGTGGCGGCGGCGCCCGACAGGGCGGCGGCCAGCAGCAGTCCGGCGGAAACGACCCCTGGGGCGGCGGACAGCAGTCCGGCGGATCCCAGGACGAGCCGCCGTTCTGATCCACCGACGTCATCCCGTCCGATCCCCATCCGCGACCATTCCCGCATGACGCGGGGCTTCCTGGAGGAGCACCACGATGGCCAAGCCCCCTGTACGTAAGCCCAAGAAAAAGGTTTGCGTGTTCTGCAAGGAGAAGATCTCCTACGTCGACTACAAGGACACGACTCTGCTGCGGAAGTTCATTTCCGACCGCGGCAAGATCCGTGCCCGCCGCGTGAGCGGCAACTGCACCCAGCACCAGCGGGACGTCGCGGTTGCCATCAAGAACTCGCGCGAGGTCGCCCTGCTGCCCTACACCAGCACCGCGCGCTGACGAGGAGGTTGACACGCTATGAAGCTCATCCTCACCCAGGAAGTGTCCGGTCTGGGCACCCCGGGCGACATCGTCGAGGTCAAGGACGGCTACGGCCGTAACTTCCTCATCCCGCGCGGTCTCGGCATGCGCTGGACCAAGGGCGGCGAGAAGCAGGTCGCCTCGATCCGCAAGGCGCGCGAGGTCCGGGAGATCCGCGACCTCGGGCACGCCGAGCAGATCAAGAGCCAGCTCGAGGGCCTGTCGGTGAAGCTGCCGGCGCGGTCCGGCGAGAGCGGCCGGCTGTTCGGCTCGGTCACCGTCGCGGACATCGTGGCGGCGGTCAAGGAGTCCGGCGGCCCCGACATCGACAAGCGGCGGATCGAGATCGGTACGCCGATCAAGACGATCGGCTCGCACCAGGTGTCGGTTCGCCTGCACCAGGAGCTGACTGCCCGGGTCTCGGTCGAGGTCGTCTCGGCCTGAGCACCTGAGCACCTGAGTTCGACGCAGCAACTGCCGCAGGGGCGGTCCCGGAGTCTCGGGGCCGCCCCTCGGGTCGTTCGCGGGCCGCTTTCTGCGGTGGGTCGCTTCTCGGATCGGGACTGGTCAGCGCCGGGCCGCGCCCGCTCCGGTCACCAGCCAGGCTTCACCCCGGGCACGTACCGCCAGGGTCACCAGCCGGGCCACCATGAACCCGCCGAACGCCCACCACAACGCCGGCAGGCCCGCGTGGGTGGCGTACACCAGCAGCGCGAGCGGCAGGAACGCCACCAGCGTCACCAGGCCGGCGTAGGCGAGGTACTTCCCGTCGCCCGCGCCGATGAGTACGCCGTCCAGCACGAACACGATTCCCGCGACGGGTTCGAAGCAGGCGAACACGAGGATCGCCTGGGCGAGCAGCGCCTGCACTGCCGGATCGGCGCTGAACAGCGGCACGTACGCCGGCCGCGCCAGCACCACCACCGCGCCGAACACCACGCCCGCGCCGATGCCCCACTCCACCATCCGGCGGGTCGCCGCCCGGGTGCCGGCCACGTCCGACCCGCCGAGGTAGCGCCCCACGATGGCCTGCCCGGCGATCGCGATCGCGTCCAGCGCGATGGCCAGGGTGTTCCACAGCGTGAACGCCACCTGGTTGGCGGCCAGCGGCACGTCACCGAACGACGTGGCGACGTACGCCGTGACCAGCAGGGCGGCCCGCAGCGTCATGGTGCGGATGATCAGGGGTACGCCGGCGTGCGCGCTCGCCCGGATACCGGGCAGGTCCGGCCGCAGCGGCGCGCCGTGCCGGCGGGCTGCCCGGACCACCACGACGACCAGCGCCACCGCGCCGGCGGTCTGGGCGAGCACCGTGCCCCACGCCGAGCCGGCGATCCCCAGGTGCAGTCCGTACACGAAGAGCACGTTGAGTACGACGTTCCCGACGTAGGACGCACCGGCGATCCACAGCGGCGTCCGGGTGTCCTGCAGTCCGCGCAGCACGCCCGTCCCGGCGAACGTCAGCAGCAGCCCCGGCATGCCGAGCACCGCGACCCGCAGATAGGTGACGGCGAACTCGTGCACCTCGGCCGAGGGGCCGAACGCACCCACCACCGCCGGCGCCACCAGTGGCCGGCCAGCGCGAGCAGCACCCCGAGCCCGAGCGCCAGCCACAGCCCGTCGATCCCGTACGCCAGTGCGGACCGGCGGTCGCCGGCGCCCAGGTGGCGGGCGACCGAGGCGGTGGTGGCGTAGGCAAGGAAGACGAACACGCCGACCAGGGTCTGCAGCGCCGTACCGGCCAGGCCGAGGGCGGCGAGCTGAGGGGTGCCCAGGTGGCCGACGATCGCCGAGTCGGCCAGCAGGTAGACGGGTTCGGCGATCAGCGCGCCGAACGCCGGGACGGCGAGGCGCAGGATCTCCCGGTCGTGCGGGTTCCGGAGCCGGGTGAGGGACACGGGCAGGGGACCTCCGGCGGCGCCGCGTGGACCGGCGGGTGTTCGGGTGGGGCCTCGTCCGGCCACGACGACCGCGGTGGAACGTCGGTGGGGGCTCGACGGGGCCTCGATGGGGGTGGCCGTCCCTATGATGCGGCCACGGCGAGCGCGCCGGATCGCCGCCCCGGCGGTGCCACCCGGACACGGCACGCCCGGTATGGACGACACGCCCGGGCAAGCAATTGCCGGGCACTTTCTCCGGACACTGGTTGTGTCCACAGCGTGGGGACACCGAACTCGCAGGCGAAGAGCCTGATCGCCGGGCCCCCGAGATCTTCTCCACAGAGAAATCCCCAGGCTGTGCACAGTGAATCCCCAGGCTGCCCCCGGCTACCCACAGCCCCTGTGTACGACCGGGTTGCCGCCCACCGCCCTCCACGGCGTACGGTCGCTTCTCACGTCGAACCCTGTCCGTTCGCGCCGAATTGCCGGCGTTGTCGGTGGTCGCCGCTAGAACTGTCGCACAGGTGTTCGTCACGGGTGTGGAGCGTCGGAGGTAGTGCGGCAGTGAGTGTCAGCGAGTTTCCTGTCCCGCGCGCGTTCGAGGGTGCCCCCGACCGGATGCCGCCGCAGGACATCGCCGCGGAGCAGTGCGTTCTGGGCAGCATGCTGTTGTCCAAGGACGCGATCGCCGACGTCGTGGAGGAGATCCGCGGCCCCGACTTCTACCGTCCCGCGCACGAGACGGTCTACGAGGCGGTGCTCGACCTCTACGGCCGGGGTGAGCCCGCAGACGCGGTGACCGTGGCGGCGGAGCTGCAGCGCAAGGGTGAGCTGGCCCGCATCGGCGGCGCCCCCTACCTCCACACCCTGATCGCATCGGTGCCGTCGGCGGCCAACGCCGGTTACTACGCGGTGATCGTGCGGGAGAAGGCGATCCTGCGCCGGTTGGTCGAGGCGGGCACCAAGATCACCCAGATCGGGTACGCCGGCGACGGTGACGTCGACGACGTGGTCGACCGGGCGCAGGCGGAGATCTACGCCGTCACCGACAAGCGCAGCAGCGAGGACTACGCCGTCCTCGGCGAGATCATGGAGTCAGCGCTCGACGAGATCGAGGCGATCGGCTCCCGCGGCGGCCAGATGGTCGGCGTCCCCACCGGGTTCACCGACCTGGACGCGCTGACCAACGGCCTGCACCCCGGCCAGCTGATCGTGGTGGCCGCCCGTCCCGGTGTGGGCAAGAGTGCGCTGGCCCTCGACTTCGCCCGCGCGGCGTCGGTCAAGCACGGCCTGGCGTCGGTGATCTTCTCGTTGGAGATGAGCCGTACCGAGATCACCATGCGGCTGCTGTCGGCGGAGGCGCGGGTCCCGCTGCACCACATGCGGCAGGGCAGCATGAGCGACGACGACTGGGCGCGGATGGCGCGGCGGATGGGCGAGGTCTCCGGCGCCCCGCTCTTCATCGACGACTCACCCAACATGACGCTGATGGAGATCCGGGCCAAGTGCCGGCGGCTGCGCCAGCGCAACGACCTGCGGCTGATCGTCCTCGACTACATCCAGCTGATGACGTCCGGCAAGCGGGTGGAGAGCCGGCAGGTGGAGGTCGCGGAGTTCTCCCGAAACCTCAAACTGCTGGCCAAGGAGCTCGGCGTCCCGGTCGTCGCGCTCTCCCAGCTCAACCGTGGTCCGGAGCAGCGCACCGACAAGCGCCCGATGCTCTCCGACCTTCGCGAATCCGGCTGCCTCACTGCCGACACCCGGGTGCTGCGGGCGGACACCGGGCAGGAGGTGGCATTGGGGGAGTTGCTCGCCTCCGGGGCCCGCGACGTTCCGGTCTGGTCCTTGGACGAGCGCCTGAAGCTGGTGCCGCGCACGATGACGCACGTCTTCTCCAGCGGGGTGAAGGAGGTGTTCCGGCTCCGTCTCGCATCGGGTCGGGAGGTCAAGGCCACGGGCAACCACCCGTTCCTCACTTACGACGGCTGGAAGCCGCTTCGAGAAGTTTCTTCGGGCGTCCGCCTGGCTGTCGCGCGCCACGTCCCGCCGCCACTGCAGATCACCCCCTGGGACGACGATGAGATCGTCACGCTCGCCCACCTGCTCGGCGACGGCTCGTTCGTGCGCCGTCAACCGATTCGGTACGCGAGTACGGACGAAGCGAACCTCCAGGCGGTGACCGAGAGCGCTCGGCGCCGATTCGGAGTTACCGCTGTCCGGGACGAATATCCGGCCGCGCGAGTGACCACCCTCCGGCTGCCGGCGCCCTACCGGCTCACTCACGGGCGACGTAACCCGATCGCGGCGTGGCTCGATGGACTGGGTCTGTTCGGCCTGCGCTCGCATGAGAAGTTCGTGCCGGCCGGGGTGTTCTCCCTGCCGAAGCGACAGGTCGGGCTGTTCCTGCGGCACCTGTGGTCGACTGACGGGTGCGTGCACCGAGACGCCGGCGGTCAGGTGCGGATCTACTACGCCACGACCAGCCGAGGGTTGGCGGACGACGTGGCCCGGCTGCTGTTGAGGTTCAACGTCTTCACCCGGATCAAGACCATCCGCAAGGACGGTTACCGGGACTCCTACCACGTACACGTCGTGGGTGCGGAGAACCAGCTCCGGTTCATCGACGACGTGGGGGTTCATGGCGCACGTGGTGCGATTGCCGCTGAGGTGCTGCCCGCACTTCGTGCGGTCACCGCCAACCCGAACGCCGACACCGTGCCCAAGGACGTGTGGGACCGGGTGCGCGAGGTGCTCGCCGAGCGGAAGGTGAGCCACCGCCAGTTCGCCGCAGCGATGGGCACCAGCTTCTCCGGCTCCACGATGTGGAAGCACGCACCGAGCCGAACCCGGCTCGCCAAGGTCGCCTCGGTCCTGGACTGCGCCGAGCTGGACGTCCTCGCCACCAACGACGTGTTGTGGGACACCGTGGTGTCCGTCGAGAGCCTCGGCGAGCAGGAGGTCTACGACGCGACGGTGCTGGGCACGCACAACTTCGTGGCCGACGGGATCGCGGTCCACAACAGCATCGAGCAGGACGCGGACATGGTGATCCTGCTGCACCGCGAGGACGCCTACGAACGCGAGTCCTCCCGTCCCGGCGAGGCCGACTTCATCGTCGCCAAGCACCGCAACGGCCCCACCGCCAACATCACCGTCGCCTTCCAGGGCCACTACTCCCGCTTCGTCGACATGGCCCAGGGCTGATCGGTCAAGGACGCGCTGGCGTGGTGGACGTCCTGCTGCCCAGCAGGTCGTTCTCACCGATGATGTCGGCGACCCCGTCCAGGGCGAACCGTGGCGGCGACATCGGCAGGGCCCACCAGACAGGCAGCACCAGCACGGTTGTCGCCACCAGCACCCCGCCGCAGCCGCGGATAGAGGTTGCTGTGTCTCAGGGCAGTCCGCACCACCTGGTTGCTTCGCACGGCACCGTGAAACCACGGGGTGTGCCGCTCGTCCACCGTCCGGAGGTCGAACCAGGCGCTCGACGGACGACGAACTCGCGACTGACAGGACGAAACCGGCGCTGACAGGATGAAGTGGTGCAGAAGCTGCTCGGGACCGTGTTCTTCCTGCCCACCATGTTCGTCGTCGGCCTGGGTTTCGCCGTGGCCATCCGCCGGCTGCTCGGCGTCCGTATCGGTCTGGTCCGGACGGTGCTCGCCGCCGCCCTCGCCCTGGCGGTCTCCGGCCCGCTGTTGGCCGCGATGGTGCCGGGCCCCGAGGCGGTCGACACCGGGTCGGGGATCCTGCTCATCGTTCTCGCCGCGTGCTGCGCCAGCCTGGTGGCGATGATCGTTCTGGTCATCGGCGAGGTGCTCGTACCCGACGGTTCGTTGCCCGGGCCGATCGAGCTCTGGCGTGGCTGGCGGTCGCGGATGGTCCGGGCGCGGCGCTACTCCCAGATCGTGCGCATCGCGGCCCGGCACGGGCTCGGCCGGTTCCTGCGCGGCTACCGGCACAGCGGCCTGGAGTCACCCACGTCGCGGCGCGACCTGGCCAGGTCGGTGCGCCGGGCTCTGGACGAGGGCGGGGTCACGTTCGTCAAGCTGGGCCAGCAGCTGTCGACCCGGCGTGACCTGCTGCCGCCGGAGTTCGTGGCCGAGCTGACCCAGCTGCAGGACAACGCTGCCCCGATCGCCTGGCCACGGGTGGAGGAGGTGCTGGTCGCCGAGTTCGGGCGTCCGGTCGGGGAGGTGTTCGGGGAGTTCGACCACACCCCGCTCGCGGCGGCCTCGGTCGCCCAGGTGCACAGCGCCCGGCTGCCCGACGGCCGGCCGGTCGTGGTGAAGGTCCAGCGCCCCGGCATCGAGCGGACCGTCGAACGCGACCTCGACATCCTGCTCCGGCTGGCCCGCACGCTCGAGGCCCGTACCGACTGGGGGAGATCCCTGCGGGTCGCCGACCTCGCGGCCGGGTTCGCCGAGGCGCTGCGCGAGGAGCTCGACTTCACCGTCGAACGCGACAACCTGCAGGCGATGGCCGCCGCTCTCGCCGACGGACCGGCCCGGGAGGTCCGGGTCCCCCTACCCCACAACGGGCTCGCCACCGAACGCGTCCTGGTGATGGAACGGCTGCACGGCACCCCGCTCGGGGCGGCGGAGGAGACCCTCGCCGCGCTCGGCGCTCACCGTCGGCGGCAGGTGGCGAACGCCCTGCTGGAGACGGTCTTCGACCAGGTGCTGGTCCGCGGGATGTTCCACGTCGACCTGCATCCCGGCAATGTCCTCGTCGCTGCCGACGGTTCGCTCGGGATGCTGGACCTCGGGTCGGTGGGCCGGCTGGACGGGACCACCAGGCTGGCGGTCGGCCGGTTGCTGGCCGCCCTGGGACGCGCGGACTCGATGGCCGCGAGCGACGCGCTGCTGGAGCTGGTCGACCGGCCGGACGAGATCGACGAGCGCACGTTGGAGCGCGCGCTCGGCGTGCTGATCGTGCGGTACGCCTCACCCGGCGCGAACGCCGGTGCGGCCGCGTTCGCCGAACTCTTCCGCCTGGTCACCACGCACCGGCTCGGCATTCCGCCTCAGGTGGCGGCGATCTTCCGTACGTTCGCCACCCTGGAAGGCACGCTCACCGTGGTGGACCCGGAGTTCGACCTGGTGGCGAGCGCCCGCGAGGTCGGGCGGGCCCAGCTGGCCGAGTCGGTGGAGCCGCTACGTCTGCGGCAGTCGCTCGAGGACGAGCTCGTGACCCTGCTGCCGATGCTGCGCCGGCTACCACGTCGGGTGGACCGGATCGCCGACGCCGTTGAGCACGGCCGGTTCACCGTCAACGTCCGGCTGTTCGCCGACGCCCGCGACCGGCGGGTGGTGACCGACCTCGTGCACCAGGTGCTGCTGGCGTTCGTCGGTGCGGCGGCCGGGGCGCTCGCGGTCATGTTGCTGGGCACCGACGGCGGACCCCAGGTCACCGAGACGTTCGGCCTGTTCGGCTTGCTGGGGTACGCCCTGCTGATCGTCGCCGTCGTGCTGGTGCTGCGGGTCCTGGTGGTGGTGTTCCGCCGCGCCCCGACCTGAGTCCGGGCGCACTGTCAACCCGTACGTGGCGCGCGTCAACCCGGGGTTGGCGCGCGCCGGGACGCCGGTGCGGTCAGGAGGTCGCGGCGCGCTCCGCCTCGCTGCGCAGGACACAGAACTCGTTGCCCTCGGGGTCGGCGAAGACCACCCAGCCGGTGCCGTCGGGCTTGCGCCGGTCGTCGAAGATCGTGCCGCCGAGTTCGAGGACGCGCTCGACCTCGACGTCGCGGGCGGTACCCGGCTCGAGACACATGTGCAGGCGGTTCTTCACCGTCTTCGGCTCGGGCACCTGCAGAAACAGCAACGGCGGGCCTTCGGGTAGCTGCACGAGCACCTCGGGGTCGCCGGGGAAGTCGTCCTCGCCGAGCGGGGCGTCGAGGAGCTTGCTCCAGAACTGCGCGAGTGTGTACGGGTCGGCACAGTCGATGGAGAACGTACGGATGCGAGTGGTCAAAGGAGCTCCGGAGGTAGGTGGCTGAACGTGTGGTGTCGGAAGCTACCAGCCGGGCTCGCCCGCGCGTAGAGGTTTTCCGTCCGCCTCAGCGGTAGGCGTCCGGGCCGACCTCAGCGTTGGGTGAACGCCATCGGGTCAGCGACATCCACGATCTGCTTGCCCATCGGGAACAGCGAGACCGGCACCAGCTTGAAGTTCGCCAGTCCGAGCGGAATCCCGATGACCGTGAGGCACTGCGCCACGCCGGTGACGATGTGGGCGAGCGCCAGCCACCAGCCGGCGAGGATCAGCCAGAGCACGTTGCCGATCAGCGATCCGGCACCGGCGTCCGGCTTGTCCGCGAGGGTGCGGCCGAACGGCCAGAGCGTGTAGTTGGCCATCCGGAACGCCGCGATGCCGAACGGAATGGTGAGGATCAGGACGCACAGCACGACTCCGACCACGGCGTACCCGAGTGCCAGCCACAGCCCGCCGAAGATCAGCCAGATGACGTTCAGGACCACCCGCACGGCTCAAGTCTCCCGCCGTGGTCCGGTTGCCGGTAATCACCGGATCTCGGCGTACCGCAGCCGCCCGCACGCCTCGGCCGGTCAGGCCGAGGCGTACCGCTGCTTGCGGCGCAGCAGGGGACGCTCGACGAACCGGTACGACAGCCCGGCCATCACGAAGGCCCCGCCGACCACCAGCATCACCTCGACCTGCGGCACCAGGTGCAGCGTCCCGACGTAGGCGAGGATCGGGTAGTGCCACAGGTAGAGGCCGTAGCTGAGCCGCTGCCCCACCCAGGCCAGCGGCGGCAGCGCCAGCAACCGGCTCAGCGGGTGGCGTGGTTGCAGCACCAGGGTCGCGAGCACCGTGGCGGTGACCACCGCGACGGCGAGGAACCCGACCGTGTACCACGCAGGCGTCCATCCGTCGACCCAGCCGGTGATCCGCAGCCGCCAGGCCACCAGGCCGAGGGCGACCGCGGCGATCCAGGCCAGCCGCCCTGCCCAGGTGCGGACCCTGGCGAGCACCGCGTCGTCGTCGCGCAGGTGCCACAGCACGAGGGCGAGCAGGCAGCCGACGAGGAGCTGGTCGGCGCGGGTGTCGAAGCCGTTGTAGATGCGGTGCGCGGCGTCGTCGTCCCAGATCAGCAACCGGACGGCCGTCGGCACCAGGCACGAGACGCCGACCACGGCGACCACGGACCGGGACGTCAGCCGACCCAGCAGGGCGCGGAGCGCGATCGGCCAGGCGAGGTAGAACTGCTCCTCGACGGCCAGCGACCAGGTGTGCGGCAACGCTCCCATGGTGTTGTCGTACGGGCCCGACTGGCTCGCCCGGACGATGTTGGCGACGTAGGTCGCGGCCAGCAGCGCGGCCATCCACTGTCCCTCGAACGCCCGCAGCGGGGTGGCGAGAGCGAGGAACGCGACCAGTCCGCACAGCACCATCAGCGCCGGCGCGAGCCGCAGGAACCGCCGGGTGTAGAAGCGCCGCAGCCGGATCCGCCCGGTCCGTTCGAACTCGGTGACCAGCAGGGTGGTGATGACGAACCCGCTGATGGCGAAGAACACGTCCACCCCGACCGAGCCGCCGGGCAGCAGGTCCGGGCGCAGGTGACAGGCGATGACGGCGCCGGCCGCGACCGCGCGCAGCCCGTCCACGCCACGACTGCGGACGTCGAGCGGTCGGGCCCGCCGCTTCGGTGGCGCCGATGGTGCGGGCGGTGCCGGCGCGACCGCTACCCGGGTGCCGGTAGCCGAGCGCGCGTCAGTGGTCGTGAGGGCGGGTGGCGGCGCTGAGGAAGGCATCGCCGCCAACCCTTCCGCCGCTGACTGAAGGGACCCCCAGACGAACCTGAACGACACCTGAGACCAAAGTGATCCTTTCCACTCCTTCCAGCTTGAATAGACCAGTTGGACCAATTAGGGTCCGTACGGCGGTCACGAACGGCGTGGCGGTAGGAGAAGCCGAGAGACCGAGAGGGTGGTACGTCGTGCGGATCCGGCCGACGCTGTTCACCGACGCCGACGCACTGGGCCGGGCACTCGCGGCCGAGATCGCCGACGGCATCGAGGCGGCGAACTCCCGTGGCCGGCGTTATCTCCTCGGCTGCCCGGGCGGGCGCAGCGCGATGACGACCTACGCAGCACTCGCCGACCAGGTGCGTATCCGCCGGCTGGACCTGTCCGGCCTGGTGATCGTGATGATGGACGAGTACGTCGAGGCGGGGTCTGAGCCCGGCTCGTTCGCCTGCGTAGCCGACGACCTCGCGCACAGTTGCCGTGGCTTCGGCCGGGACCTGATCGCGGCGCCGCTGTCCGACGCCGCGGGCCCGGGCCGGGGCGTACGCGAGGACCACCTGTGGTCGCCCGACCCGGCCGACCCCGCCGCGTACGACCGCACACTCGCGGCGGCGGGCGGCATCGACCTGTTCGTCCTCGCCTCTGGCGCCTCCGACGGGCACGTGGCGTTCAACCCGCCCGGGACCCTCGCCGGCGCGCAGACCCGGATCGTGCCGCTCGCGCAGAGCACCCGCCAGGACAACCTGGTCACGTTCCCACACCTGGGCACGCTGGACCGGGTGCCGACCCACGGGGTCGGGGTCGGTGTGGCCACCATCTGTAACCAGGCCCGCCGGGCGGTCATGGTGGTGCACGGTGCGGACAAGGCGCGGGCCGCCGCCCAGATCGCCGCCGCCGACCACTACGACCCGGCGTGGCCGGCGACGATCGTCAGCGAGTGTGCCCGGCCCGGGCTGTACGTCGACCGGACGGCCGCCGTCGGGCTCGGTCGCGGCGATCCCGCGCATCCGCTGATCAGCCGCGCGGACTGGCACCTCGGTAGTCCCGCAACTTCGGGTTGACACTCGCCCGCGACCCGGCCGCCGCGCACCCGCAAGCACGGCTTGACATCACCGGAAACCCCGCCCGCACACGAGAACCATGACCGTACGAAGCTCGGAGGACCACTGATGGCCCGGATCAAACTTGCCTACCTCGGTGGCGGCTCGACACGCGCCGCCGGGACGATGGCGTCGTTCGTGCACCACGGCGCGGAGTTCGACGGGTCCGAGGTCGTCCTCATCGACCTGAACGCCGACCGGCTGGCGCTGATCAAGCAGCTGGCCGAACGGATGGCGCGCAACGCCGGCCTCGACCTCACCATCACCGCCACCACCGACCGGCGCGAGGGCCTGCGCGACTGCGACGCCGTACTCTCCAGCTTCCGCCCCGGTGGCTTCGAGGCCCGCGCGCTGGACGAGCGCATCCCGCTCAAGCACGGCGTGATCGGCCAGGAGACCCAGGGGCCGGGCGGGTTCTTCATGGCGCTGCGGTCGATCGCGGTGATGAAGGCTGTCGCCGACGACCTCGCCGCCGTCGCGCCGAACGCCCGGATCTTCAACTACACCAACCCGGTCAACATCGTCGCCCAGGCGATGACCAGCTACACCGACATCCCGATCGTGTCGCTGTGCGAGGGCCCGATCATCTTCCCGCGCGGCGTCGCCGAGGCTGCGGGCCTGGACCCCGACCTGGTGCAGACGACCATGGCGGGCATCAACCACAACTGCTGGAGCACCGAGCACACCTACGAGGGCAAGGACCTGATCCCGCTCCTGCGGGACGCCTACGAAGCCCGCCGGAACGATCCGTCCGTGTCCGTGGACAGCAAGCGGCTGCTGCGGCTCGCGGTCACGATGGAGTCGGTGCCGTCGTACTACTTCCTCAACTACTACTTCCGCGACGAGGTGCTGCGGCACCTGCGGGGCAAGCCGACCACGCGCGCGGAGGACATCCTCGCGGAGGTGCCGGGCTACTGGCGGCACTACACCGAGCAGGCGACGTCGGAGGCGCCGGAGCTCGACCCGGGACGTTCCCGCGGCGGCATCCACGAGCTCGAGCTCGCCATCGACGCGATGAACGCCTTCTACAACGACACCGGCGAGGTGCTCCCGGTCAATCTGCCCAACACCGGCGGTGTGCTGCCCGGCTTCGACGAGGAGGTCGTGGTGGAGGTGCCGACGCACGTGGACGCGAGCGGCTTCCGGGCGCTGCCGCAGAAGCCGTTGCCGCACGCGGTCCGTGGGCTGGTGCAGGCCCTGGCCGAACACCAGGTGCTGGCCGCCAAGGCGGGCTGGGAAGGCGACCGGACCGCCGGGGTCCGTGCGCTCGCCGCGCACCCGCTGGTGCCCACGCTGACGGTGGCCGAGGAGTTGTACGCCGAGATGGCCCACGCCCACGCCGCCCACTTGCCCGAGCGGCTGCTGCCGTAGATGGAGCCACTGCACCTCGGCGTGGACGCCGGGAACAGCAAGACGGTCGCCCTGCTGTGTGACGAGGACGGCCGGGTCGTCGGGTACGGCCGGTCCGGCAACGGCGACATCTACGGCGCGGAGTCGGCGTCGGCCGCCGTGGACGCGGTCGTCGCCGCTGTCAACGACGCGTTGACAGTGGCCGGTGCCCGGGAGTCCGACGTACGCGCCTCGGCGTTCCGGCTGGCCGGAGTGGACTGGCCCGAGGACCACGCGTACTGGATGGAATCCCTGGCCCGGCGGCTGCCCGGCCTGCACGCACCGTCGGTCCTCAACGACGGCTTCGCCGCGATCCGGTGCGGGGGACCAGGCGGAGCGGGTGTCGACGGGGATGCCGCCGGCGCCATCGGTGCCGGAGTCGCGGTGATCGGCGGCACCGGCTCGGCGGTGGCCGGGCGCGGCCCGACGGGTACGGAGTGGAGCATGAGCTTCTGGATCCAGGACGCGCACGGCGCCTCCGGTCTGGTGGGGAGTGCGCTGCGGGCGATCTACCGCGCCGAACTCGACCTCGGCCCGGCGACGGCGCTGACCGCGCGCCTGCTGGCGTTCTTCGGCGCCGCCGACGTCGAGGCCCTGTTGCACTCGTTCACCGGCCGGGAGGCCGGCCACGGCTGGGCCCGGCAGGCCGCCGCCGCGCGGGAGGTGGTCGCCGCGGCCGCCGGCGGGGACGAGGTGGCCACGACGCTGGTGTGCGACCAGGGCCGGCACCTGGCCGACTACGCCCGGGTCACCGCCCGGCGGGTCGGCTTCGCCGTCGCCGGCCGGGTCGACGGAGCGGACGGATTGGACGGAGCGGACGGAGCGGCGAGCGGGCCCGGCGTTCCGATCGTCCTCGCCGGACCGGTGCTGTGCGCGCCGGGTTCGCCGGTGACCGCCGCACTGCTGGAGGCGTTGCCGCGGGTCTTCCCGGCGGCCCGGCCACGGCTGGCCACCCTGCCCCCGGTGTCCGGTGCGGTGCTCGACGCGCTCGCCGACGCCGGCGTCCCCCTCGGGCCCGTCGTGTACGAACGGCTGCGGGACACCGCGCCGCCCCCGGCGTTTCTGGCCACCTGAGCGAGGCGCCGATGAGGACGAACGACTCGCCGCGCACCACCGCCCCCGTCACCACTGCCGCCGCCACTGCCGCCGCAACTGCCGGCACCGTCGCCGACGCCGACACCTCCGTCGGGAGCGCGGCGGCCCTGGCGTACGCCCAGCTCACCGACGCGTTGCGCCGCGGCGTCTACCCCGAAGGGACCCGGCTGCCCGGCGAACGCGACCTCGCCGCACAGGTCGGCGTCAGCCGGATGACGCTGCGCCAGGCCCTCGCCCGGCTCGCCGGCGAGGGTCAGCTCGAACGCTCCGCACAGCGCGGCTGGTTCGTCGCCCGGCGGGTGGTCGGTGAACCACCGAGCGTCCTGCAGAGCTTCACCGAGATGGCCAGGGCGCGCGGACTGCGGCCGACCTCACGGGTGCTGAGCAGCGAGTCCCGTCCGGCGACGCCGGAGGAAGCACGGCGGCTCGGGGTCACCGACTCGTCGAAGGTGCTGGAGATCCGCCGGCTGCGCGGACTGGACGACGCGCCCGTCTGCCTGGACACCACCGTCCTCGCCGGTGACCGGGCCGGCGCGCTCGCCGAGACGGACCTGACCGACCGGTCGTTGTACGAGGCGCTGCACACGCTGTGCGGAGTGGCGGTGGCCCGCAGCTCCTACACGGTGCAGGCGCACGCGGTGGAGCCGGAGCCGGCGAGGTTGCTCGGCCTGCGGGTCGGCGCGCCGGTGCTGGTCGGCTCGGAGGTCGCCTACGACACCGACGACCTGCCGGTGCTGTGCGGCACCACGCTCTACCGCGGGGACGCCTACCGCTTCCAGGCCGACCTCTACCGTCCGCTGTCCTGACCCCGGTCGACGGGCCGGGTCGGCGTACGCCGATTCGGTCGTAGGCCTGACCGGGTCGTACCTCCGGTCGGCGGTGCCCGATCCCGGCCGTTCGCGCGACCGGCGCGTTCCACCCCGTGACGTTCTCGGCGTCGCCTCGTTGTTCCTGATGCCGCTCACCCGGTGTGGCCAGGTGGCCGGTTCGGGCCACCTGGCAACCCAACCGGGTGGCTGGCGCGAATCTGAGTTTGGGAGGCCCAGCGAATTACCATCACCTACCAGAGATGAGCGGCACTATCGGGCAAGACCGTTTCGGACCAGAGACGCATCGTCTGCGCCATGGGGGTGGCATGGGGACAGGCCTGCTGGAAAACGGCGGCGTCGGAGTCGACCGGATCGAGGTGCGCCTGCTCGGGCCACTGCGGGTCCGCCGGCCCGACGGTTCCGTCGTGCCCAGTGGCGCATGGCGGACCGGTAAGACCACTGACCTGCTCCGGTTGCTCGCGCTGAACGCGGGCGAGCCGGTCCCGGCCATGACGCTGACCGAGACCCTCTGGCCCTCCGTGGACGAGTCCCGGGCCCGGGCGAGCCTGCGCACCGCCGCGTCCCAGATCCGCAAGGCCGTGGGTGTGGACTGTGTGGGCCGCCGCTCCGGCGGACTGGTCCTCCTGGACGCCTGGGTGGACGCCGTCGCGTTCACCGGTCTCGCCGCCGAGGCCGCCCGGGCTTACCGCGAGGGACGGCACGCGGACTGCCTGACCGTCACCCGCGAGGCGGAGGCGCTCTACGTCTACGACTTCCGTGCGAACGACGTGGACTCGGTGTGGGCAAGCGAGCACCGCGAGCGGCTCGCGGTCACCTACCTGTCGCTGCTGTCCGACGCCGCCGACGCCGCGGTCGCGCTGGGCTGGATGCACGACGCGGTGGAGTTCGCGTCCCGGGTGCTCGCCATCGACAGCTGGTCCGAGCGGGCGTACCGCGCCCTGATGTACGGCTACGGCGGCCTCGGGCAGACCGCGCAGGCGCTGCGCGCGTTCGAGCGGTGCCGAGCCGTCCTGGCCGAGGAACTCGGCGCCGACCCATCCCCACAGACGCGGGCTGTGCACCTGCACCTGCTGTCCGCCGACCCGGTGACCCACTCCGAGTGCCCGTTCGTCGGGCGTACGGCGGAGTCGCGGTGGCTGGGCGACATCGTGCGGTCCACCGTCGACAACGGCCTGCCGAGCATCGTGCACCTCGGCGGCGAGCCGGGTGTGGGCCGGTCCGCGGTGGTCACGGAGGTGTGCCGGGCACTCGACGTGCGGCTGGTCCGCGCGGACGGCGACAGCCCGGGCGGCACCCGCGCCAACCTGGTCGAACGGGTCGTCGCGAGCCTCGACCATGGAGCGGACGGCGGCGAGCCGCCCGAACGCCTCGCCGCCGCCATGGCCCGTTCGGCACCGACCGTCGTCCTCGTCCGGGAGAGTGAGGACGCCCCGCCGGCGTACCGGAACTCCCTGTGCCGGGCTGTGCTCCGGGCCACCGGACCGGTCGTCGTCGTCCTCGTCGCCGGCACCGGCAAGGACGCCTGTGAGCTGCTCTACGTGCACCGCGACGGAACCGAGGACCGCGTGCACCGGCTGGACCTGCCGCCCCTGGACGCTGTCGAGCTCGGCGAGCTCGCCGAGGGACTGCTCGCGGGTACGCCGGCCGAGCCACTGGTCGCGGAGCTGCTGTCGGTCAGCGCGGGTCTGCCCGGCCGGGCGATGTCCACGCTGAACACCTGGTCGCGGCGGGGACGCATCGTCTCCACTCCGGACGGCCTGGCACTGATGCCGTCACGGGAGCCCGGCGTACCCACCCTGCCGGACGTGGAGGATGCCGGATCGGCCCCGGGGTCTGCCTCGGGCTCGGCGCCGCAGTCGGTGTTCGCCCGGGCGTTCGACCAGTTGGACGCGGAGACGCTGACTGTTCTGCAGTACGCCGCACTGCTGGAGCGCCCGCTGACCCCGGAACTTCTGCTGCCACTGCTGCGGCCCGACGACGACGCCACCGATCCCGGTCCCGGCAGCGTGGCGGCCGGCGGAAGGGCTACGTCCTCCGACGTCTTCGACACCGCCGCCGAACGCCGCCGGGTGCAGGCGCGCCTCGACCGGCTGATCGACCTGGGCCTGCTGGTCCGCGACGCCCGGGGCGCGGCGGCGTTCCGGGATCCGCTGCGAAGGTCCGCGGTCCGCTACTGGCTGCGGCCCACCGTGCGCCGGCGTCTGCACGGCCGGATCGCCGCACATGCCCCGATCCCGACCGGTGCGCGAGTGCACCACTGGCTGCGCGCGGGTGAGCCGCAGTTGGCCTACCTCGCCGCCGTCGACGCGGCCAACGAGGCAGCCGCCGAGGACCTCCTCGACCAGGCGCGGGACTTCCTGCTGCGTGCCCGTGCACTCGGTACGCCGGACTCCGATGCCCTCGACCGCGCCGACCTGGACGAGCGCATCGCGGACACCGAGGCGCGGCTCGGCCGGCGGGAGGAGGCCCGGGAAACCTACGCCAGCGCGCTGCGGATCGCCCGTGCGCACGACCTGCCGGTGGAGAGCCGGATCGTCCGCAAGCTGCGGTCCCTCGACGACGCGCCCGGCCGCGACCCCGGCCCGCCGGGAGGAAGCGGCCTGATCTCCTCCGGTGGCCCGGACGGACCCGACCGGGCCGTCCAGCACCTTCCGGCCCCGCCGCCGGCCGGTGGCAACGGCGAGTTCGGTGTCGAACCCGGCTCACCGCCCACCGCCGAGGCCGAGCGCGTCCTGCGTGGCGCTCTCGAGGAGGCCGACCAGACGGGCGTCGCGGACGTCGGTGCGCACGCTCGGCTGCTGTTCGCCCGCATCGTGGCGTTCCCCCGGCGAAGGCTCCACCAGGGCCGGCACCTGGCGCGCGAGGCGCTCGCGCTGGCCACCCGCCCCGACCTGCGGGCACAGGCGCTGCTGATCTCCTACCTTCCCGACGTCGTGCTGGGCAGTCCGAGCGTCGTGGAACGCCCGCTGGCGGAGGCGGCCGAACTGGCGGCCGGTGACGGCATCCACCCGTCCCTGCTCGGCCGGATCAACCTGATGCGCTGCCTGGCCGCGCACGACGCGGGGTCCCCGGGGTTCGAGGCGATGTGGGCCGAGTACCTCACCGCGTACCCGCGACCCGAGGACGATACGTCGTTCGCCTGGGCGCGGGTCCGGATCCACACCGAGCGCGGCGACCTCGAGGCCGCGCAGATAGCCGACCGGGTGGACCTACCGGCGGCGTCGGGCCCGCTGCTGACGCAGTTGCACGCGAGCGCCCGGGCCGACCTGCTGATCGCCCTCGGCCGGCTCGACGAAGCCGCCGAGGTCACGCAGTCGCTGTTGGACCAGGCGACCGAGGACGGGTGCATCCTGATGGTGCCCGAGGCCGCCGCCCGGTTGGTCGTGCTGCGGTCGCCGAAGGACCTGCGCGCCGCGCACCAGTACTTCGACCTGCTCGACTGGGCGATCGGGTCCGAGGGTGACCTGGCGCGGGAGAGCTGCTGGCGGCTGCTCGCCCGGGCCGCGATCCGCACCGCGGACGGCCGTCCCGCCGCGGCCGCCGGCGCCAGTGCGCTGGCCGCCCACGTCGCGGAGTCGGCGGGGCTCGTGCTGCTCGCCGCACGGGCCCAGCTCGACCGCGCGCGCCACCTCGCGGCGGCGGGTTCGTGGGTGGACGCCCGGCTCGCGTCGGCCGCCGCCGGACGTGCGTTCCGGTCGGCCGGGCTGGACCACCTGGCTCGGGCAGCGGACTCGGCCACGTCGTCCGCACCGAGGACGAACGCGGCCGGCGAACGCCCGGTGAGCTGAACCTCGCCACTCGCGGGCCCGGCGACACGGGCGGTTCAGACGTACTGGCGCGCCCAACCCGGTTCGGCTTCGGCTGCCCTGGGCTCGACCCGTACCAGGTGCGGTCGGATGATGCCCAGGTTGCGGTCCTGCCACGCCATCCGCACGTACCACAGCACGCCTAGCAGCGGCATCACCAGACTGACGAACAGCATGTAGAACGGGAGGAGCAACAGCGCCGGCCCGCGGTGCTTCCAGTGCAGGTAGGCCACCAGTGCGGCGTACATGACCAGCGCCACCGTGAGCGACGACATCAGCGTCACGCCCTCGGCCATCTCGTCCACCGCGAGCCAGCGCAGCGGCGCCAGCGCGATGGTGACCACGCCGCCGTACACCCAGAACCACGGATGCCGGGTGACGAGGCGTGCGTTCATCACGAACAGCCGGAACTCCCCGCCGGCCCAGGCCAGCCGCTGCCAGAACCACCCCCGCGGTGTGCCGGGCACTGTCGTCGGTACCTCGAACGGGATGTGCGCAACGCGGTATCCCAGTGCGCGGGCGATCAGGCCCACCTCCACGTCGTTCCCCTGGAAGAACAGCGAGTGACGGCTCATCACGTCGGTGAGAACTTCGGTCCGGGCCACGTGGCAGGCACCCGAGACCAGCCACGACGCGAGGAACCGGAACTGCATCGCCAGCCGGTACTCGTAGTGCTGCAGTCTCGCGAGCAGGGTGTCGGAGTTGAGCGGAACGAGCCGCACCGACGCGAGGTCGGCATCCTGACGTTCGAGTTCGCCGACCAGAACGTCGAGCGGCCGAACCGTCGTGGTGTCGGCGTCGAGCGGAACGACGTACTTCGCGCGCACGAGGTTGAGGGCATCGCGGATGAGCCGGTCCCGCACGGTGCCGGACGTGGCCCGGCGCCCACCGGTCCGGGGAGCGGTGAACGAAGCGACGAAGACCCGAAACCCGTGCCGGCGCGCCAGTGCGTACAGGTCGGAGTAGAAGTCGTCGCTCTCACCGGAGGGCGTGCACAGCACCACCCGGTTGCCGTGCGCGGCGAGGTAGTCGGCGTTCTCCAGGTACCTGATGTTGCCCCAGATCGGGACCAGCACCTCGAAGTCGGAGTTCGTCCGTGTGCCTGCGAATGTGTAGACCCGGCCGCGTGCCCGCAGACTCGCCAACGCGTCCACGGCCACGGCGAGTACCGGCACGGCGAGCACCGCGAGGACGACCAGGGCGCTCGGCGTCGCCGTAACGGCCTGCACCGTTGTCAGGGTTGTCATGGCTGCAGGCCTCAGCTCGCGAGGATGGCGAGGTCCGCGCCCGCCAGTAGTTCGGCCATCGCCCGGCGTACCTTGTCCGGGCGCGCGGTGGCGGACTGGGCGCACAGCGACCTGATCGCCGCCCAGGTCGCTGCACCGTTTCCGGCCACGTCGACCTGCCGGATCCGCGGGTGCGCAGTGGGTCGCTGCGCCTCGGAGGGGGCGAACAGTTCCTCGTGCAGCTTCTCGCCCGGACGCAGACCGGTGACCACTATCTGGGGTTCGGGTACGTCGGACAGCGCGACGAACCGCTGGATGAGGTCGAGGATGCGCACCGGCTCACCCATGTCCAGCACGTACGTCTCACCCGCCTGGGCCAGTACAGACGCCTCGATCACCAGCCCGGCGGCCTCGGGGATGGTCATGAAGTAACGCGAAGCCGCCGGGTGGGTAAGGGTGACCGGCCGGCCGGCGGCGAGCTGCCACTGCAGCGTCTCCACGAAGGAGCCTCGGCTGCCGAGCACGTTTCCGAAGCGCACCGAGGCGACCGCAGTGGCCGAGCCGGTCCGGTCGGCCACGACCATCTCCGCCAGCCTCTTGGACATGCCGAGCACCGAGGTGGGACGGGCCGCCTTGTCGGTGGAGATGTTGATGAAGTGTTCCACCCCGTGCGCGATCGACGCCTGCAGGACGACGGCGGTACCGAGGACGTTGGTCCGAACGGCTGCCTCGGGGGAGTTCTCCAGCAGCGGCAGATGCTTGTGGGCCGCCGCGTGATAGACGATGTTCGGCTGGGCCCAGGCGAGCACGCGGTTCAGCTTCGGCTCGTCGGCGACGTCGGCCAGTACGAAGTGCGAGTCGTCCAACAGTGCGGTGCCGGACAACTCCCGCTGGAGGGAGTACAACGCGTACTCATCGTTGTCGACGAAGAAAAGCTCGCCTACTCCAAGTCGCGACAACTGTCGGACTATCTCGCCGCCGATCGAGCCCCCAGCGCCGGTGACGAGGACGCGGCGGCCTGCGACAAGCGTCCTGGCCTCTTCGCCGTAGACCGGTTCGGCCGCTCGGCCGAGGATCTGGGCGGGCAAAATTCCCAACATGCGAACGCACTCCTCCTGAGGTCGGCCGACCGAACGGCCGGATCGCGGAGAAGTTTTGCGCCGGGGTGTGACAACAACGTCAAGTCACGGAGTTTACGAAATCGTTCTGACGCTCCGTACCTTGTTCACGCTCCGTTGACGCCGAGCGCTCATGCTCATGACCAGCAACTGGGGGGCGGCGCGGCCGGGTGGGGGCCCGGCCACGCCAACGTAGGGAACGGCGCGGCCGGGCGGGGGGCCCGGCCACGCCAACGTAGGGGGGAACGGCGCGGCCGGGATCGGGAGGCCCGACCGCGCCACTCTTCGGGGGGACGGAGCGACGCCGGCCGGATCTTTGTACGGACTTCATATGGACCCGGTACGTACGCGATACAGGCGTCATATGAACTCAGTACGAGCTCCGGCCGGCGTCGCGCCGGACAAGCGGTGACGGGGGACGTATCGGCGAGACGCTGGAGGGGAGCGTCTTGCCGGTTCACCGTGCATCCCGCTTCTGCGCAGAGCGGCGGTTCACGTACCGACCCGCCCGGCCCACCTCGCGGACAGGCGATCACGACTGTCGGCGCGACGGCATAGGCTCGGAAATTCCTGCGTCGCGGCGACGGCGCGGGCCGAGGACCACAGCCGTTCGACAGGGGGTCATCCGGCATGGGCGAGACGGGCACCAGCGGCAACACGGGATACCTGCGCTTTCCGACGATCAGCGGCGACACCGTGGTGTTCTGCGCCGACGACGACCTGTGGAGCGTGCCGGCGACCGGAGGCCGGGCATTCCGGCTGACCGCGGGCGTCGCCGAGGCGGGCCGGCCATGGCTGTCACCCGACGGCTCCCGGATCGCGTTCGTCGGCCGGGAGGAAGGCCCCGGCGAGGTCTACGTCATGCCCGCGGCCGGTGGCGCGTCCCGGCGGCTCACCTTCGAGGCCGCACGCGTCGGTGTCGCCGGCTGGCTGGACGCCGGCACCATCGTCTATGCCAGCACCACCGGCCGCCCGGTGGACGAATACCGGCTGCGCAGCGTGTCCGCCGATGCCGGCCCACCCGCGGAGCTCCCCTACGGCCAAGCCCAGTCGATCGCGTTCGGCCCGTCGGGTGGGGTGGTGCTCGGCCGCAACACCGCCGACCCGGCCCGGTGGAAGCGCTACCGCGGCGGCACCGCCGGCCGGCTGTGGACCGACCCCGATAGCACCGGTGAGTTCCGCCCGCTGGTCACCCTGGCCGGCAACCTCGCCAGCCCGTGCTGGGTCGGCGAGCGCGTCTACTTCCTGTCCGACCACGAGGGCATCGGCAACGTCTACTCCTGTACGCCGGACGGCGACGACCTGCGCCGCCACTCCGACCACGGCGACTACTACGCCCGCAACCTCTCCTCCGACGGTGCCCGGCTGGTCTACCACCACGCGGGTGACCTGTACCTCCTCGATCCTGCCGACGACGAGCCGCGGCAGGTCCCGGTGGAGTTCGGGAGCTCCCGTACGCAACGCAACCGGCAGTTCGTCCCGGCCGGCGACCACCTCGACTCGGCCGGCCTCGGGCCTGACGGCAGCGACCTGGCCATCACCACCCGGGGCAAGGCGTTCTCGTTCGCCCACTGGGAGGGCGCGGTCCGCCAGCACGGTGAGCCCGACGGCGTTCGGCACCGGCTGCTCACCTGGCTGAACGACCACGCCAGGCTGGTCGCCCTGGCCAGCGACGACCGCCCGGAGGAACGCCTGGTGGTCCTCACCGCCGACGGCAGCGCGCCACCTCGGTGGCTGGACGACCTCGACCTCGGCCGGGTGGTGGAGTTGGCCGTGTCACCGCACGCGGACCAGCTGGCGGTGACCAACCACCGCAACGAGGTGCTGCTGGTCGACCTCGGCGCCGAGCCCCCGTCCGTACGCCCGATGGACCAGACGCCGCACGGCTCGATCACCGGCATCACCTGGGCGCCCGACGGCCGGTGGCTGGCGTACTCCCGGCCCAGTAGCGCCAAGGTCCGCGCGATCACCCTGTGCCGGGTGGAGAGCGGGGAGACCTGGCCGGCGTCGCGTCCGGTGCTCGCCGACCACTCGCCGAGCTTCGACCCCGAGGGGAAGTACCTCTACTTCCTCGGCCAGCGGGACTTCGTGCCGGTGTTCGACGCGCTGCAGTTCGAGGCGGGCTTCCCGCTCGGCACCCGCCCGTACGCGCTGGCACTGCGCACGTCGGTCGGTTCGCCGTTCGTGCCGCAGCCCCGGCCGGTGGTCAGCGAGGCTGCCGCCACCCAGAAGAAGGCGGAGGAGGAACGCAAGGCGGAGGAGGACGTCTCCCAGGACCACGTGCCTCCGGTCGAGATCGACGTGGACGGGCTGCCGGACCGGATCGTCGCGTTCCCCGTGCCGGAAGGGCGCTACGAACGAATCGCCGGGATCCGCGGCAAGGTGCTGTACTCCAGCCGGCCGCTGCAGAGCCCTCCCGAGGGGCCCGGCCACCGCGACGGCGGGGTCCTGGACGTCTACGACTTCGAGACGCAGAAGTCCGACCGGTTGATCGAGGGGCTGTCCGACTTCACCCTCGACCGCGGCGCGCACACACTGCTCTACCACGCCGGTGACCGGCTGAGGGTGCTGCGCGCGGGGGATAAGCCGCAGGACGAGGGCGACGACCCGCGGCGGGCGACCGGCTGGGTCGACCTCGGCCGGGTGAAGGTGTCGGTGCGGCCCGGCGCGGAGTGGCGGCAGATGTTCCGCGAGGCCTGGCGGCTGCAGCGCGACCACTTCTGGGTGGCCGACATGTCCGGGGTGGACTGGGACCGCATCTACGACCGCTACCTCCCGCTGGTCGACCGGGTGAGCACGCGGTCGGAGCTGTCGGACCTGATCTGGGAGCTGCAGGGCGAGCTCGGCACCTCCCACGCGTACGAGATGGGCGGCGCCTATCGGCCCGGCCCGCACTACGCGCAGGGATTCCTGGGTGTCGACTGGGAGCTGGACCGCGAGACAGGGACCTACCGGATCGGGCACCTGCTCGGTGGCGACCGGTGGAAGGACGACCTCACCTCGCCGCTCAACCGGCCCGGCGTCGACGTCGCGGTCGGCGACACCGTGCTCGCCGTCAACGGCCAGCCGATCGGGATCGCCGCCGACGGCACCCACCTACCGCCGGGCGCTCCGCTGGTCAACCAGGCCGGCGAGGAGGTCCAGCTGACGGTCG
This sequence comes from uncultured Actinomycetota bacterium, assembly GCA_963791775.1. Taxonomy (GTDB): domain Bacteria; phylum Actinomycetota; class Actinomycetes; order Propionibacteriales; family Actinopolymorphaceae; genus Actinopolymorpha. The sequence continues at coordinate 316,046 of CAWBTM010000012.1, forward strand.
TACGCGGCGACGACGCACCGCGCACCGTCACCGTCCGGGCCACCGGCTCCGAGCGCGCCGCCCGCTACCGCGACTGGGTGGAGGCCAACCGCGCCTACGTCGCCGAACGCACCGGCGCCCGGGTCGGCTACCTGCACGTCCCCGACATGGGCACCCGCGGGTTCGCGGAGTTCCACCGCGGATTCCTGGGCGAGTACGACCGGGACGCACTGCTGGTCGACGTGCGCTTCAACGGCGGCGGCTTCGTCTCCGGGCTGCTGCTGGAAAAGCTCGCTCGGCGCCGGTTGGGTTACGACTTCTCCCGCTGGCTGGAGCCGGAGCCCTATCCGTACGAGTCGCCGCGCGGGCCGCTGGTCACCCTGACCAACGAGTGGGCCGGGTCCGACGGCGACATCTTCTGTCACGCGTTCAAGATGCTCGGGCTCGGGCCGCTCGTCGGCAAGCGCACCTGGGGCGGCGTCATCGGCATCTCGCCCCGGCATGCCCTCGCCGACGGTACGGTCACCACCCAGCCCGAGCACTCCTTCGCCTTCGACGACGTGGGCTGGCGGGTGGAGAACTACGGCACCGACCCCGACATCGAGGTCGACATCACGCCGCAGGACTACCGCGCCGGGCGGGACCCGCAGCTCGACCGCGCGATCGAGGCGGCACTGGCCGAGCTGGAGGCGAAGCCGCCGCACACGCCGCGCCCGGCCGAACGCCCCCGCTTCACCCCGCCCACCCTCGCCCCTCGTGAGCGATCGTGACCCTCGAGCACGCTCCGGTGACCGACGCGTTCAGCACCCGGCAGTCGTGGCCGCTGGAGATCGACATACCCGATCTGGCCGGGGTCGGGCCGCGGCGCTGACTCAGCTGCCGGGCGTCGTCGGCGGGTCCGCTTCGTCCTGGGCGGCGGAGCCGACGCCGAGAGCGCGGGCGGCCAACTGGGCGAGGTGGGCGGGCTCGCGCTCGCCTGCCTGGCGTACCTGCGTACGACAGCTGAACCCGTCGGCGAGCATCACCACGTCGGAGTCGGCTGCCCGCACCGCCGGCAGGAGCTTGCGTTCGGCACAGTCCATCGACACCTCGTAGTGACCCTTCTCGAACCCGAAGTTGCCGGCCAGGCCGCAGCATCCGGAGTCGAGCACCTCCGCCTCCACCCCGAGCGCGCCGAGCACCTTCCGGTCGGCGACGAAGCCGAGTTCGGCGTGCTGGTGGCAGTGCACCTGGACGAGCGCGCGCTGACCCGGCCGGCGTACGTCCAGGTCGTCGGTGTGCTCGGCCAGCACCTCCGCGAGCGTGCGTGTCTGCCCCTTGAGCGTCGCCGCGGCGGGCTCGTCGGGCAGCAGATCGGTCAGCTCACCGCGGAACAACGCCGTGCAGCTCGGCTCCAGGCCCACGACCGGGACGCCGGCGTCCAGCCAGGGTTGCAGGGTGCGCAGCGTGCGGCGCAACACCCGCTTGGCGGTGCCCAGCTGGCCGGTCGAGACCCAGGTGAGCCCGCAGCACACCGGCTTGTCCGGGATCTCCACCCGGTAGCCCAGCGACTCCAGCACCGCCACCGCGTCCATGCCGAGGTCGGGGTCGAACGCGTTGGTGAACGAGTCCGGCCACAGCAGCACTCGCGGCGCGTCCGCCGGCAACGACGGCGCGGGACGGGACCGGAAGCGGCGTACGAACGTCGTCGGCGCGAACTCCGGGATGTCCCGCTCGGGTGCGATCCCGCCGAACCGCTTGGCCAGCGCGGCCAGCGGCCGGACCTTCGTCGCCGCGTTGGCCAGCCGGGCGAACGGCGCGGCCAGCCGCAGCCACAGCGGCAGGAAGCCCATCGAGTAGTGCGAAGCCGGCCGCACGCGTCCCTTGTAGTGCTGGCTGAGGAACTCCGCCTTGTAGCTCGCCATGTCCACGTTGACCGGGCAGTCGGTCTTGCAGCCCTTGCAGGACAGGCACAGGTCCAGCGCCTCGCGTACCTCTTCCGAACGCCAGCCGTCCTTGACCACCTCGCCGTTGGCCATCTCGAACAGCAGTCGCGCGCGGCCACGGGTGGAGTGCTTCTCCTCCCGGGTGGCGCGGTAGCTCGGGCACATCACGCCGCCGTCGGCGGACAGGCACTTGCCCACGCCCATGCAGCGCCGGGTCGCCCCGAAGAAGCCGTCCTCGTCGTGGGAGAACGCCAGCGTCGTGTCCGCCCGGATCGTCGGCGGCGCGACGAACACCCGCAGGTCCTCGTCCAGCTTGGCCGGCGAAACGATCCGCTTCGGGTTCATCAGCCCGGCGGGGTCCCAGGCGGAACGAAAGTCCTCGAACGCCCCCAGGATCGCGGGCGGGTACATCCGGTCGAGGAGCTCGGCCCGGGCCTGCCCGTCGCCGTGCTCGCCGGACAGCGAGCCGCCGTGAGAGGTCACCAGGTCGGCCGCGTCCTCCATGAACCGCCGGAACCCGGCCACGCCCTCGGCCGAGAGCAGGTCGAAGTCGATCCGGACGTGGATGCAGCCGTCGCCGAAGTGGCCGTAGTAGATGCCCTGCCGCCCGTGCTCGGCGAGCAGCGCGTCGAAACCGCGCAGGTAGCCGCCGAGCCGCTGCGGCGGAACCGCCGCGTCCTCCCAGCCGGGGTAGGCCTCGCTGCCGTCGGGCAGCCGGGTGGTGCTGCCGGCGCCGTCCTCGCGTACCCGCCACAGCGCCTTCATCCGGCCGGGGTCGCTCACCACCACGCTGGTCGCGCCGAGGCCTGCCATCACCCGGGCCACCTCGCGGCCGCGGGCCTCGGCCTCGGCGACCGACTCACCTCCGGTCTCGACGTACAGCCACGCGCCGCCGTCCGGCAACGCTTCCAGCGCGGGGTTGGAGGGGTTCCGGGCGCGCACGATGGCGACGATCTTGGAGTCGACGCTCTCGATGGTGAGCGGATGCAGGTCGAGCAGCGGTACGACGTTGTCGGCGGCCACGAACTGGTCCGGGAACCCGAGCACGGTCAGGGCCCGCGCCGGCGGCGACTCGACCAGGTTGACCTCCGCCTCGAGCAGCGTCACGCAGGTGCCCTCGGTGCCGACCAGCGCCCGGGCGAGGTGGAAGCCCTGCTCGGGCAGGAGCTGGTCGAGGTTGTAGCCGGAGACCCGGCGGGTCAGGTCGGGGAACTCCGTGCGCACCAGGTCGCCGTAGGTGTCCCGGACCGCGCGCAGGTCGCGGAAGAGCTGCCCGGTCCGGCCGGGGTCCGCGCACAGGCGGGTCAGCTCGTCCTCGCCGGTGGGCCCGGCGGTGAGCCGCGTGCCGTCGGCGAGAACGACGTCGAGCTCGGAGACGTTGTCGACCGTCTTGCCCCAGGCCACCGAGTGCGAGCCGCAGGCGTTGTTGCCGATCATGCCGCCGAGCGTGCAGCGGTTGTGGGTGGACGGGTCCGGTCCGAACGTCAGACCGTACGGCGCGACCGCCTTGCGCAGGTCGTCGAGCACCACGCCGGGCTGCACCCGGGCCCGCCGCCGGTCCGGGTCGACGGAGACGATCGCGTCGAGGTGGCGGCTGAAGTCCATCACCACCGCGGTGTTGACGGCCTGGCCGGCGATGCTGGTGCCGGCGCCGCGCGGCAGCAGCGGTACGCCCAGCCGGTGGCACACGTCGACGGTGGCGAGTACGTCGTCCACGTCGACCGGCTGCACCACCCCGACCGGCAGGTGGCGGTAGTTGGAGGCGTCGACGGAGAACATCGCACGGGACCCGGCGTCGAACCGGACCGCGCCGCGGACGGCCTTCGCGAGTTCGCGGCGTACCGACTCGGTCAGCTCGGTGCCGATGCCGCCGGCGCCCGTTGACCTCGGTCGCAGTGCGGTGCTGTTCTGGGTCTGGGCGGAACTCTGCACGGATACGAGCCTTCCACGCGCTGCCCGGCCGGTGGCGACGAGGGGTAGGGCCCGGCCGGGCGCTTCGGCCACCGGCGCCGGTTCTGTGCCGGTTTCAGCGGGGCAGGACCTCGCGCCGGGCTGGCTCGCCTGTGACGCGGCGAGCCTCAGGACCCGGCACGTCCTACGACTGGCCGGCCTGAGCGCTCGCGCGAACCGTCATGAGCGTGCCGACCGGGCGTCGTCCCAGCTCGCGCTGCTTGCGAAGTAGGTGTCGTAAAGCTCCTGCACCTCCAGCAGGCTTTCCGGCGGAACCTTCCCGTAGGCGATGCGTTCGAGGTGCCGGAAGTACTCGAACCGTTCGACGCCCGGGGTGATGACGATGAGGATGTCGGCGTCCTCTCCCGGTGCGGCGGCGAAGGCGTGGGGGAGACCGGGCGGGACGACGACCAGGTCACCCCGCCCGGCGGTGACGACCTGCTCACCGGACAGCAGGTGGGCCGTACCGTCCAGCAGGTAGAACAGCTCGGCGGAGTTGGCGTGGTGGTGTGGCTTCGCGCCGTCCGCGCCGTTGGCCAGGCTGACCCGCTGGGTGGACAACGCGCCACCGGTGGTGCTGCTGTCCGCGAGCAGCCGGATCGTGGTCGGGGCGCGGCCGACCACCTCCGCGTCCGCGGAGCGCACGATCACGGAACTGTCGAAGGTGGGGGCGATCAGCGACATGCGACCGGTCCTTTCGGGGTTGTCCCGCGGATTACGGAAAGCCTTGTGGAGTTGAGGATCGCAGCTATCGGACCGCGAACAGAAGTGCCGCGCTGACGAGGAGGACCACGGCGGTGGCGAAGTGGATGCCGAACGCGGTCGCCCGGCTTCCCCCGTTGCGGAGCACGATCAGAGTGTCCCCGAGTGGCGCGACGGCGACTGCCAGCATGAACCACGCCTCGGCTTGCGCGCCCGCGAACGCGAGCAGCGCGAGTCCGACGATGCCGAAGGTTCCGTCGCGCACCCCCTTGACGGTGAGGTACGCCGGGTCGCCGTTTTCCCTGGCCGGGACGCCGTAGCCGGCGGCGGCCGCGCGAGGTGCCAGGAGGAACCGCGCGCCGATGAAGAGGATGAACAGGCTGAGCACGATGGCGAGCCCGTAGGCGAGGTAGGTGAGCATGAGAGCGTCCTTCTGCTAGCGCCGCTAGGTTACAGAGTGAAGCTAGCATGCCGCCGAAAGATTGGCTAGCGATGCTAGCCTGCGGGCTATGCCGATCCAGAAGCGCCGAGAACGCGAGCGGGCCGAGCGGGAACGCCTGATCGTCAGGGCCGCCCGCGAGTTGGCCGAGTCCGAGGGCTGGGACGCGGTGACGACGCGGCGGCTCGCCGACGAGATCGAGTACAGCCAGCCGGTCCTCTACAGCCACTTCAAGGGCAAGAGCGCCATCATGGCCGCGGTGGCGCTGGAGGGCTTCGCCGAGCTCGCCGAGGAACTCCACACCGCCCGTACGTCCGCGTCGGATCCCCGGGACGCACTCGCCAGGGTCGGTGCCACCTACGCCGCCTTCGCCGAACGACGGCCCGCGCTGTACGACGTGATGTTCACCCTCGACGTCGACCTGCCGTTCGCCACTCCGGAGTCACCGGCCCCGCTGCAGCAGGGGTTCGCCGAGCTCCGCGAGACCTTGCGGCCGCTCGCGGGCGAGGAGAGTCCGGACGTGCTGGCGGAGACCTTCTGGAGCGCCCTGCACGGGCTGGTCACGCTGATGCGCAACGGCCGGCTCCGGGTGGCCGAGCACGAGGTCCGGATGGCCGTCCTGATCAGCCGGTTCTCCGCCTAGCCGCCGCTGTCGGCGGGCCGGCCGCCGAAGCGCCAGGGACGCACCTCGGTGTGCCCATCGTCTGCGGCCGGGAGCATGACTGCCGCGGCTTCGTGGCTTGGCGCTTCCACGGTTGCCGCCCGGCCGAGCCGGGTCCGGCCGTCGAGGCTGCGCAGACCGCCGTACACGATCAGCTGCGGTGACGTGAACGGCACGAGCTCGAAACCGTCCAGGGCGATCAGCAGACACCGGCCGTAGCCCTCGACAGCCCCGGTGAAGTCCCACATCGTGCGCCCGAGCACGTTGTCGAAGCGGCACAGCAGAACCGACTCGAAGGGCGGGGCCACCAGCCTACGACCCCGAAGGCAGCTTCAGACCGTGGTGGCTCCCTGCGGATGGCGGTCGGAGGAACGCACCAGGCGCAGGACGTTCGCCACCAGGTGGTGTCCGGCCCGTCCGGTCGCACTGAGGATGGACTCCGGGTGGAACTGCACCGCCCAGCGTCGCCGAACGTCGTCCGCGATGGCCATCGCCACCCGCGCACCGCTCGGATCGTCGGTGACCGCGACGACCTCGAAGCCGGCGACGTTGTCCGGCGCCGCGTACAGCGAGTGGTACCTCCCCGCGGTGAACGAATCTCCCAGCCCGGCAAGGAGTCCACCGGCCGCCGCGGTCTCACCGGCGCACACCCGCACCTCGCCCGGCTTGCCGTGTGCGGGCCGGGACAGCAGGTCGAGCGACCCGCCGGCGTACTCCACCATCGCCTGCAGGCCGAGACACACGCCGAACACGGGAAGGTCCCGAACCTCCAGCGCAGCAAGGAGCTGTGCGCAGTCGAAGTCCGCCGGCCGGCCCGGCCCCGGCGACAGCACCACGAGATCGGGTGCAAGCGTGTCGAGTTGCTCGATCGGGAAGCCGTACCGCAACGTCACCACCTCCGCACCGTGCTGGCGGAAGTAGTCGCCGAGTGTGTGGACGAAGGAGTCCTGGTGGTCCACCAGCAGGACCCGCAGGCCCGCACCGACGGGTTCGTCCGTGCTCGTGGTGACACGGGGAAGCTCACCGCCCGGGGCCGGGTCGGGTGCGGACATCGTGTCAAGGAGAGCTTGCGCCTTGAGCAGGGTCTCGCGTTCCTCCTCGTCCGGGTCGGAGTCGTACAACAGCGTGGCACCGGCTCGCACACTGGCAACGGAGTTCTCGACGTGGGCGGTACGCAACGTCAGCCCGGTGTTCATCGACCCGTCGAAGCCGGCGAACCCGACCGCGCCGCCGTACCACCGCCGCGGCGCGGACTCGGCGTCCTCGACGAACTGCATCGCCCACTGCTTCGGCGCCCCGGTCACGGTGACGGCCCACATGTGCGTCAGGAACGCGTCGAACGCATCCATGCCCGCACGCAGTCTGCCCTCGATGTGGTCCACCGTGTGGATCAGCCGGCTGTAAAGCTCGACTTGACGACGGCCGATGACCCGCACGCTGCCCGGCACGCACACCCGCGCCTTGTCGTTGCGGTCCACGTCGGTGCACATGGTGAGCTCGCTCTCGTCCTTTGTGGAGTTGAGCAACGCGGCGATCTGGGCGGCGTCCTCCAGCGCGTCGCGTCCCCGCCGGATGGTGCCCGCAATCGGGCAGGTCTCCACCCGGTCGCCGCTCACGCGTACGTACATCTCCGGCGAGGCCCCGACGAGGTACTCGCCCTCGCCGAGATTGCAGAAGAACTCATACGGTGCGGGGTTCTGCGTACGCAGGCGTTCGTAGAAGGCGGCCGGTGAGTCGCAGCGGCCGCTCAGCACGTGGCTCGGCGTCACCTCGAACAGATCGCCGCGCAGGAAGCGTTTCCGCGCGGTGCGGACGACCTCGGCGTAGCGGCCGGGCTCCGGAGGTGCCGGCACCGGACGGGCCTCGGGCCGTGGCGTCGGCGTGGTGTCCCGCGCGAGGCCGGCCGTGGTCCGCCCACCCACCTCGAAGTCGTACGCGTACAGCATGCTCGTCTCCCGCTTGCGGTCCACGACGACGAGGCGGTCCGGTAGGTGGAGTACGAGGTCGCGGTGCGGGTCGACCGTGCGGTCGTGTCGCAGTCGTACCGGCTCGAACTGGAACGCCAGGTCGTAGCCGTACGCGCCGTACAGCCCGAGGTGCGGGTCGACCGGGCTGGCGAACGCCGCGACCACCGCCCGCAGCGCGGTGAAGACGGTCGACTGCCGGCTGCGTTCCTCCTCGGCGAAGGATTCGCCCGCTTCGGGGACGTGCACCGCGAAGCATGTCTCCTCGTCCACCACGATCTCGCCGGTGCCGGACATCGCGGCGGCCACCACGGGCAGCAGGACCGTGCCGCGTTCGTTGAGCGCGCGAGCCTCGATCCTCCGGCCGTACGCGGCGAACTCCACCGGCGGGTCGACGTATCCGAGATGCCAGCGGCTGTAGCGGCCCGGGTAGTCGACACCGGAGGAGAGCACCGCGCCCCGGCGGTTGTCGAGGTCGGCGACGAGGGTGGTGAGGACGCTCTCCTCGACGGGAGTGGCGGTCCTGGTGACCGCGACGCCGCCGGCGGTGGCGTAGGCGATCGTGGCGGGCTGGGGTGGTTCGAGCACGTCGGTGGGCCTTTCGGGAGGGCCCGCACCGGTGGTCAGGTGTCCTGCGTCGTAGGGCTTCTACGTGCCGGACAACGAGAAACGACCGCCGGTGAGGGCGGTCGTCGCTTGCGAATGCGTCAGGATGCGCAGGTCGGGGCGGCCGCCGGAGGAAGGCGCCACCACCACTGCATCACGTGACGTTGCATGGTCGGCAGCCTAACCCATGCGGTCGGCCCCGGACAGCGAATCCTCAGGCGACCCTTCAGACGACCCCTCAGGCGACCTCGGACAGCGGCGCCATGCCGAACGTCGTACGCAGTCCCTCCTCGCCGGCCTCGGTCACCCGCACGCCCCGGCCGCTGCCCACCCGGGTGAGCCACTCCACCGCGAACAGCCGCTCGGTCAGCGCGGCGCCCACGGCACCGGCGAGGTGGCTGCGGCGTTCGGTCCAGTCCAGGCAGTCGCGGACGAGCGGACGGCGCCCGCGGGCCAGGCCGGCCACGTCGATCCCGAACTCGGTGAGCGCCTCTCGTCCCGCGGGAGTGAGCGCCGGGCCGTCGGCGGTCAGGATGCCGCGGGCGCGCAGCGCGTCGGCCAGCGCCACGCCCGCCCGTCCGGCGAGGTGGTCGTAGCAGGTACGGGCGGCGGCGAGCGTCCGGCCGCGGGAGGCGGCGCGCAGGCTGGTGACCGGCGTCGGAGGTGCGATCTGCAGCAGCGGCTCGATCGCCTCGGCGATCTCGGTCCCGGCCAGCCGGAAGTAGCGGTGCCGGCCCTGCGTCACCACCGTCGCCAGGCCGCCGGAGACCAGCCGGCCGAGGTGTTCGCTGGCGGTGGACGGGGCGACCTCGGCGGCCCGGGCCAGCTCGCTCGCGGTCCAGGCGCGGCCGTCGAACATCGCCAGCAGCATGGCCGCGCGGCTGCGGTCGGCGAGCAGCCCGGCGATCCGGGCCAGGTCCACTTCTGCGGGCATGCCGCCACCGTACCCACGGCACCTTTCGGCCCCGCCCGAACGATCGGAACCCTAGCGTCGCAGGCATGTCAGTCCAGCTCAGCTCGACCCAGCTCACCCCCACCACGCTCACGCCGACCGGATTCACATCGTCGGGCCACCGGACGATCACGCCCTCGATCCTCTACTTCGGCACTCCCGTGGTCCTGGTCACCACCCGCAATCCGGACGGATCGGCGAACATCACGCCGATGTCGTCGGCGTGGGCGCTCGGCTCGACCGTCGTCCTGGGCCTGGGCGACTCCGGCCAGGCGGTCCCGAACCTCGAGCGCGAACGCGAGTGCGTTCTACAACTTCCCGTCGGCGGACCTGTGGGAACGCGTGGAACGGCTGGCTCCGCTGACCGGCCGCCACCCCGTCCCGGACGCGAAGGCGGACCGATATCGCCACGAGCCGGACAAGTTCGGCGCGGCCGGGCTCACCCCACTGCCGGCTGAGACGGTGCGCCCGCCGCGCGTCGCCGAGTGTGCGCTGCACCTCGAGGCCGAGGTCGTCTCGATCAGACCGGGTACCGAGGGCGGCTTCCGGATCGTGGAGACGCTGGTGCGCCGGGTGCACGCCGCCGACGACATCACCGTCCCGGGGACCAGCCACGTGGACACCGGCCGGTGGCACCCGCTGCTGTACGTGTTCCGGCACTACTTCGGTACGGGACCGCGGCTGGGGCGGACGTTCAAGGCCGAGACGTGAGGAACGTCGTGAGCTCGTCGTGGGTGGGAATGCCCGAGCGCCCGTCGATCACCCGGCAGGCCAGGGCGGCGGCGCCGTTGGCGTACCGGACGGCGTCCGGCAGGTCCAGGCCGCGGGAGACGGCGAGCAGCAGCGCGCCGTGGAAGACGTCGCCCGCCCCCAGCGTGCTGACCACCTCGACGGCGAAGCCGGGCACATGGATCGGCGCGCCGCTCGCGGGCAGCAGGTGCGCGCCGTCACCGCCGGCGGTGGCGACCACGAGCCCGGCGCCGTCGGCACGGGCACGCTCCAGCAGCACGTCCACCGGCAGGTCGCCGTACGTCAGCCGCAGCCGGTCGACCGTCGGGCCGTAGAGGTCCACGCCGCGCGGGTGGAACCCCGGGATCGGGTTGCCCTCGTCCACCGAGATCCTCGGCCGTCGCGAGTCCACCGTGGTGTCGCCCAGCACGTCGCGAGTCGCGGGCCAGCCCAGGTGGTCCAGGTGCACCCATTCGGAGCCGCCACGAGGTCCCGTGCCGGGGCGCCGAGCTCGAACGCCGGCAGCGCGCGGGTGCAGATGGCCCGGGTGCCCGAGGACCGGTCGACCAGGACGACGCTCGCGCCACCGGCACCGGCGGGCACCGGAGCGACGCCGGACACGTCGATGCCCTCGCGGGTCAGGTCCGCGACGATGCGCTCCCCGGCCGGATCCTCGGCGATCGGCCCGACGAACGCGACGTCGCCGCCGAGCCGGGCGGCGGCCACCGCGGCGGTGGCGGAGTTGCCGCCGCCGGCGTGTACGAGCGCCTCGGCGAGCAGCCGCTGGTCCGGCCCCGGGATGTGGGGTACGACGGCGATCGCGTCGTCGTTCACCGAGCCGACGAAGACCAGCCGGGTCATGCGTCGGTCCAGGGGCGGGCGTTCGCGGACACGATCGCGGCGAGTTCGCGGAGGTACGGCACGGACTCCTCCCGCAGCAGCCGGGTGCGGTCCGCCGCCGGGAGGGCGTTCGTCCACAGCGCGCGGCCGGCGAGCATCCCGGAGGCACCGCCCCGGCAGCACGCCGCGACCGCGGACGGGAAGTCGGCGCGTTCGACGTGGGAGGACAGCACCACCCACGGGCAGCCGACGGAGCCGGTGAGCTCGGCCGCGGCAGCGGTGATCCGGTCGGCGTCGCCGCGGCCGAAGTACGGGACTTCCGCCTTGTACAGCGCGGGTTCGACCGCGCCGAGCTCTCGCGCGCACCGCAGCAGCGTCGTCTCCCGGTCGAACGCGCCGCTGGCCTGCTGCTCCTCGGTCGGGCGTACGACACCCTCGACGATGCTCGGCATCCCCGCGTCCCGGCAAGCGGCGACGAACCGGGCGGCGTCCGCGACGCGTTCGTCGGCCCGGCCGTCCTCACGCCACACGATCAGCAGCTTCGCCGCGACCACTCCCTGCCCGGCGTACCCCCGCAGGTCCAGCGTCTGGTCGAACCATGCGTCCCCGACCACCTCGCCCGGACGGCTCGCCAGCCGGTCGGCGGCGACGATCCGCCCGGTGTCTCGACCTGGTGACGGGTTGCCTTCGAGGATGTCCGCGCCGAACTCCGGGTCGGCGAGGAACCCCGACGCCTCCGGGCCCAGCGCGATCGCCACGTCCTGTTTGAACTCGCGCAGCTCCTTGTCCGGCACCGCTTCCGGGGTGCGGCCGGAGGTCTGGGCCAGCATGCCGCGCAGTGACTCCCGCTGGTCCATCGCGACCATCACGAACGTTCCGTCGGGGCGGGCGAGCCCGCTCAGGCCGGGATCGGGCATCGGTGCCTCACAGTCCTGGGATCGCTCCCACACGGCTGGTCAGTGGTCGTTCGCACAGCTCGTCTCTGCACTGACCGAACCAGAGCGGTGACAGACGGGTCAAACCCGTGTCCGGGACCGGCGGGCGGGTCGCGGCATGTCCGGTTTTTCAACAAGGATGTCCGTCCAGGTCCTGCGGGCGCCGTGCGCGTGACGCCTACCGTCGACCGCGTCGCCGATGCGCACCCACCCCCACCGAAAACCGCAGGAGGACCCCGTGAACCTCATGGTGGACGAGTCCCAGCTCGCGTCCCACGCCGCCGCGTACGCCGAACACGGCTACGTGCTCGTCAAGGGCCTGCTCGACAAGGAGGAGGCGCGGGCCTACCGCGAGGAGAGCCACGCGCTGATCGAACGCCTGAACCGCGACGCCGACCCGACCTGGGAGAGCGCCCGCCAACTCGGCATGGGCGAGCGCACCGAGCTCAAGCACTGCCACGACGTGCAGTTCCAGGCCGCGGCGTTCTCGAGGCTGCTGGTCGACCCGCGCTTCACCGACGTGGCCGCCGCGGTGATGGGTACGCCGAACGTCGCGCTGCACCACACCAAGCTGTTCGTGAAGCCGCCGGAGAAGGGGTCGCCGTTCCCGATGCACCAGGACCATCCGTTCTTCCCGCACGCGAAGCACTCGGTGGGCGCTGCGATCTTCCACTTCGACGACGCCCCGCTGGAGAAGGGCTGCGTCCGCGTGATGCCGGGGAGCCACCGCAACGGCCCGCTCGTGCACCAGCCGGAGGGGAGCTGGCATCTGCCGTACGCGGACTGGCCGTTGGAGAAGGCGACGCCGTGTGAGGCGGAGGCCGGCGACGTGCTGTTCTTCACCTACCTCACCGTGCACGGCTCGGGTGTGAACACCACCTCGCAGGCGCGTACGACCCTGCTGGTGCAGTACCGCGACCCGGCTGACCGGCCCACCGAGGACCTGCACACCCACTCACTCGGCCAGGGCATGATCCTGCGCGGCGTCGCCCCGGCGCCGGGCGGCGCGGCCCCGGCAGCGGCAGCGATGTGAGCGCAGCCCCACCGGCGAACGGCCGTGCCCTCGCGTCGCTGACCGCGGCCCGGGTCAACGTGGACGTGGCCGGACACCGCGCGGAGTTCCTGTACTGGGGCTACTACGAGCCACGCCCGTGGCGGAACTATCTGCACACGCACTCGTTCTTCGAGATCTGCTACGCCTACGCCGGTACGGGCGTCTTCCGCACCGGTGAGCAGGAGTACGTCGTCGGCCCGGGGTCGCTGTTCGTCGCCCGTCCCGGCGACGTGCACGAGATCGTGTCCGGCACCGAAGACCCGCTGTGCATCCACTACTGGTCGTACACGCTGGTGCCCTCTCGGCCCTGGTCCCGGCCCCGGCGATCGCGGGCGGCCACACCGGAGCGGACCGAGGGGCGGGAGGTGCTGGACCGGTTCGCGGCGCCGGGTACGCGGGTGCTGTCCCAGGCGACGGGGCGGATCCCGGCGGTCCTCGGCCTGCTCACCGCCGAGGCCGCCGCACCCGGTCCGGCGTACGAACAACTGCTGTCCGCGCTGGCCGGCGCCCTGGTGGTGGAGACGGCGCGGGCCGTGGTGGACGAACCCGACCTGCGCCCGCGGCCCGATGCCGATCCCGCCGGACGCGACGAGCGGACCGTCGCCACGATGGTGCGCTACCTGCAGGACAACTACGGCCGGGCGGTGGCCGTCCGCGACGTTGCCGCGCAGGTGCACCTCGGTGAACGGCAGGTGAGCAGGCTGTTCCGTGCGCACACGGGCACGACGGTGCATGCGTACCTCACCCGGCTCCGGCTGGAGATCGCGGCCCAGCGGCTGCTCGAACGTTCCGCGGGCGGTGAGTACGCCGCCATCGCCGAGATCGCCCGGGACTGCGGTTACCCCGATGTCCGTCACTTCACGACCGCGTTCCGGCGGCTCTGGGGAGTCCCGCCCGGCGCCTTCCGCGACGGTGGCGGCACCGCGCAATTAGGAGCCGGCCGCGCGACCTGAGTAGCCGCCGCCGGTCACCGAACGTTGACGCTCCATCGAGCCGCTGGCTACCGTCCGGTAGTCCATGCCGAGATGTCGGCATTTTTCGGGCTGCGGGGCGACGAGGGAGGGCGTCCAGCTGCGGCCGCCCGCTCTCTCTCTGGAGGTTACGTGCCCCAGCCGCGTCGACGCGCCGATGCCGCCGCGTTGCAGGTCGCCCCTGCCACCGCCCCGAGTGCCACCGCGCCGGCCGTGCCCACACCGCCGGTCCCCGACGCACCCGGCCGGGCGACGCTGGCCGACGTCGCGCAGCGGGCAGGGGTGTCCCGGTCGACGGCTTCACGCGGGCTCACCGGCCGGGGATACGTCGCACCGGCCGCCCGCGAACGCATCCTGCTCGCGGCGGAGGCACTCGGCTACGTACCCGACGGGAACGCCCGCAGCCTCAAGGCCCGGCACACTCCCGCCGTCGGCTTGCTGGTGTCCGACCTTCGAAACCGCTTCTACGCCGAGGTCGCCGCGGGGGCGAGCTCGGTGCTGCGGGACGAGGGCTACACGATCGTGCTGGTCGACGACACCGGCAGCGACCCGGAGGAGGTGGCCGCGGCCCGTACGGTGCTCGCGATGCGGGTCGCCGGCGTGCTGGTCACGCCGGTGTCCGCCGCCGCCAGCCGGCTGGTCGCCCGGCACGGCGTACCCCTCGTCGAGATCGACCGGCAGTTCTGCCGCGGTGAGTGCGATGCGGTCCTGGTCGACAACGTCACCGGCGCGCGTGAGCTCACCGAGCACCTGCTCGGCCTGGGCCACCGGCGGATCGCCCTGCTGGTCAACGAGACCGGATGGACGACCAGCGCGGGCCGGATCAAGGGCTATCACCAGGCCTGGGCGGCCGCCGGCAAGGAGGTGCCGGCCGACGGCGTGGAGCCGGTGGGCTTCGACCCGGACCAGATCGAGGAGAAGGTGGGCGAGCTGCTGTCGCGCCGGCGCCGGCCGACGGCGGTGTTCGCGGCCAACAACGTGGTGGCGGAGGCGGTCTGGCGGCAGTCGGCCCAGCTCGGCCTGCGGATCCCCGACGACCTGTCGTTCGTGGCGTTCGACGACTCGCCGTGGATGAGCATGGTGACCCCCGGCGTGACCACGGTCGCGCAACCGTCGGTGGAGCTGGGTGCCCGGGCCGCCCGGCTGCTGCTGACCCGGATGGCCAAACCCGGTCGCCCGCGCACCACCCGGCTGGACTGCCCGCTGATCGTGCGCGGATCGACTGCCCGGCCGGGCCGTCGGCGTACGCCTTCTCGCGGTTAGCTCGTGGCGTGTACGGGCGGCGAGTGGTCCCGTTGACGTAGATCACGAGGCCCCTCTACGTTCGTGTGGGAACGATGCCAGCGCGGACCCGGCACGACGCAGCACGAACTCTCGAGGAGCCTCCCAGCGATGTCCCGACCAGCGGCCGCCCCCGCGCGAATCCTGCACATGATCGGCAACGCCCACATCGACCCGGTGTGGCTGTGGCGGTGGCCGGAGGGGTTCCAGGAGGCACGGGCGACGTTCCGGTCGGCGCATCGACCGGATGGACGAGTACCCCGACTTCGTCTTCACCTGTGACCAGGTCGGCGCTGCTCGCCTTCGTGGAGGAGGCAGACCCCGCGCTGTTCGAGGAGATCCGCAAGCGGGTCGCGGAGGGGCGCTGGATCAACGTCGGTGGCTGGTGGGTCGAGCCGGACTGCAACATCCCGACCGGCGAGTCGTTCGTACGCCAGGGGCTGCTACGGCCAGCGTTACCTGCGGGAGAAGTTCGGCGTCACCGCGACGGTCGGGCTGAACGCCGACCCGTTCGGGCACAACGCGAACGCTCCCGCAGATCCTGCGCAAGCAGGGGTTGACGGCGTACTGCTTCCTGCGTCCCGGCCCGCACGAGGAGGAGCTGCCGGGCAACCCGTTCTGGTGGGAGGCCGCCGACGGGTCCCGCGTGCTGGCCTACCGCATCCCGCACGAATACTGCAGCCCGCGCGCCGACATCGCCTACCACACGGACAAGGCGCTGGCCCAGCTTCCGCCGGGACTCGGCTCGGCGATGGTCTTCTACGGCGTCGGCAACCACGGCGGCGGGCCGACCAAGGACAACATCGACAGCGTGCACCGGCTGGACCGGCTCGGATCGTACGGCGAACTGCGGATGTCCAGCCCGCCCGCCTACTTCGAGGACGTGCTCGCCTGCGGGGTGGACCTTCCGGTGTGGCGCGGCGACCTCCAGCACCACGCCGCCGGCTGCTACGCCGCGCACTCCGGCATCAAGGCGTGGATGCGGTCCGCCGAGCACGCGTTGCTGGTGGCCGAACGCTGGGCGAGCGTCGCCTCGGCCGTCGCGGGTACGCCGTATCCGCACGAGGCGCTCACGCACGCGTGGAAGCAGGTGCTGTTCAACCAGTTCCACGACATCCTGCCCGGCACGTCGATCGAGCCCGCCTACGACGACGCCCGCGACCAGCTCGGCGAGGCCAGGTCCATCGCCCGGCGTACTGTCAACCTCGCCTTGCAGACGCTGGCGCGCGACACCGACATTCCTTTCCGCGAAGGAACTCAGCCGGTGCTGGTGTTCAACCCGCACCCCTGGCAGGTTCGTGCCGACGTCGAGTGCGAGTTCGGGCTGTCCATCGAGCGGCCCTGGATCGAGGACGACGCGGGGCAGCCGGTTCCGTCCCAGTCCACCCGTCCGCTGGCCACGACGTCCAACCCGAAGCGGATCGCGTTCCCGGCAGAGCTTCCGCCGTTGGGACATCGGCTCTACTGGATCCGGCCGGGCTCGCAGGCGCCTGTCTCCGTTGGCGATCGGGCATTCGAGGTGTCCGCCGGATCAACAACCGGGGCCGAGTCCGCGCCGGTGCTGGAGAACGCCCACCTGCGGGCCGAGGTCGACCCGGCGACCGGGTGGCTGCGAACCCTGCTGGACAAGGCGACCGGCGTCGATCTGATGTTCGGCGTCGACGCGCCGCACACCGTGGTCACCGACGACCCCACCGACACCTGGGGGCACCGGGTGGTGTCCTACGCCGGTCCGGGTGCGCCGTTCACCTGCACGTCGGCCCGGGTCGTGGAGAGCGGACCGGTGCGCACGGTCGTCCGGGTGGAGAGCACGTACGAAAAGTCCGGGCTGGTCGAAGAGATCATCCTCGGTGCGAACGCCCGGCACCTGGAGGTGCGGGTCGACCTGGACTGGCAGGAGAAGCTCCGGCTGCTGAAGCTGCGCTTCCCGGTCGGCCTGGCCGATCCCTCGGCGACGTACGAAATTCCGTACGGTCACCTCGCCCGGCCCGCCGACGGCGCGGAGGAGCCCGGCCAGTCCTGGGTGGACGTGCGCGGCACGGCTGCCGGTGGCACCCGCGCCGGGCTGAGCGTGGTCAACGACGCCAAGTCGGCGTACGACGTCAGCGGCGCCGACATCGGGATCACCGCGGCACGCAGCCCGGTCTACGCCTGGCACGAGCCGCGTCAACTCGAGCCTGACGGCCTGTACAGCTACCAGGACCAGGGCCGGCAGAGGTTCCGCTACCTTCTGGTGCCGCACGCCGGCGACTGGCGCGACGCCGGCGTGGTGCGGCTGGCCGCGGAGTTGGCCGAACCCGCCCAGCCGGCGTACGAGTCGTTCCACCCCGGCCCGCGGCCGGCAACGGCGTCGTTCGGGGTCGAGGCGGAGGACGGGAAGGACCGCTCCGGCGGCTCGGTCGTCACGACCGTGCTGAAGCGTGCCGAGGACGGCGACGGCCTGGTCGTCCGGGCGTATGAGTCGGCAGGGGTTCGGGCGGAGTGGAGCCTGGACCTCGGCTTCGCCGGGCGTGCGGTCAGCGCGACCTTCGGCCCGCACGAGATCAGGTCGTTCCTCGTACCGTTCGATCCCGGCCGGCCGGTCGTGGAGACCGACCTGCTCGAACAACCACTCGGTGAGTCCGAGACGGCCGCGACGGGTAGCACCGACGAGGGAGTTCCCGGTGATGCATGACCTTCTGGCCCGGCAGTTGGCCGAGCACGTGGACACCGCGCGGGCGGTCGAACCCCTGCTGGCGCGGGTGGGTGAGCTCGGCGAACTGCTGTGTACGACGTTCGCGGCCGGCGGCCGGCTCTACACCTTCGGCAACGGCGGCAGTGCCGCCGACGCGCAGCACCTGGCCGCGGAGCTGATCGGCCGGTACAAGCGCGAACGCCGCCCGCTGCCCGCCGTGGCGCTGAGCGTGGACCCGTCGGTGGTCACGTGCATCGGCAACGACTACAGCTTCGACGACGTGTTCGCCCGGCAGGCCACCGCACTGGCCCGGCCCGGTGACGTGGTCGCGGGCTTCACCACCAGCGGCATGTCCGCGAACGTCGTGGCCGGGCTGGCCGCGGCCCGCGAAGCCGGCGCCCGGACGGTGCTGTTCGCCGCCGGCTCGGGCGGGAAGGCGGCCGAGCACGCGGACGTGTCCCTGCTGGTGCCCTCGAGCACGACCGCGCGCACCCAGGAGATGCACCTGCTCCTGCTGCACCTGGTGAGCGAGTGGGTGGACGCCTGGGCCGCGGGCGAGACCGACGAGCGTGGCGTCATCCTGCAGCCCGCAAGCACCGGTTGACAGTCAGGTCGGTAGGAAAGGACCGGTTGACAGGGCTCGGCCGACGCCGGGGTCGCCTGGTCAGACCTGCGCGGACACGAAGTCGCGAATCAGCCCGGCGACCATTTTCGGTGCCTCCAGCGGCATGGCGTGAGTGGTGTCCAGCCGCCGGAGAGTGACGGCGGGGTTCGCGGCCGCCAACGAGTCGAGGTCGCGGTCGAGCCCTCGGCGGTACGCCGCCATCAGCGCGCCGAATTCCGGTGCCGACGGGAGGTGGTCGGTCGCCACGCAGAGCAGGGTGGGGCAGCGCACCTCGTGCAGCGTGCTCAGCAGGTCCTCGTCCCGCAGCAGCGACCGGATGTCTCGGATGGTCTGCGTCTCCGGCCGGAGGAAGGTCTGGCCCGCACGCACCACCAGGCCCCGGTCGAACTCCTCCGTCGCGTGTTCGGACGGCTGACCCAGCATGGTCATCGTGCCGACCTGTTGCTCCCGCATCGATGCCACCTGCTTCGGGGCGAGCGGTTGGGCCATCGTCCCCACCTGGTCGGTGAAGAGCTGGTCGAGCGTGGCGAGTTCGCGGGTGAGCTGCTCGGGATCGATCCCTGGGTAGTTGTCCCGGCTGGTCTCGGCGCCGCGATGTCCGTCCAGGTCGACGATCGCGGGGCAGTCGGGATGGGTACGCCCCCACCGCGCCGCGACGTAGCCGCCCAGGGCGTGCCCGACGACGACCGGGTTGGCCAGGTCGAGGTGGTCGACCACCGCCTGCAGATCGGCGAGCGCCTCCGCCCAGGTCCACGGCCCGTTGCCCGAACGCCCGTGCCCGCGCAGGTCCGGCGCCACGACGCGGAAGTCCGGCGCCACGACGCGGAAGTCCGGCGCCAGCAGTGGTGCGAACGACGTCCAGGCGGCGAGGTTTCCTCCTGCCCCGTGCAGCAGGATCAGCGGCCGGCCGTCTCCGCCGAAGTCTCGTACGGCGATCGGTACCGATCCGTCGCCGACCACGAGATCCCTTGCCGGGTTGGCCGCTGCTGTGGGCATGTGAGCTCCTCGGTGTCGAAGGTGGGCTGGTCGGAAAGCAGCGCCGACACCAGGCAAGGCGCGGTTGACATCCGGCCCGGGCGGGGCGACGGTCACCAGCCTCGGTAGGCGGCCTCGCGCAGCCGGAGCCGTTCGCGGACCGACGCCACGGTGACGCCGCCGTCGCGATGGCGGTCCAGTCTGCCCCGGGTGAGCAGGTCGTGCACGCCCTGCCGGGTGACGCCGAGCATCGCGCCCGCGACGGCGTACGTCACCGCCGCGGCCGTCGGGTGGCCTACCCGGCGCGCCGCGACCTGCCCGAGCGGCGTTCGCCACCATGAGGCCGGTGGGTCGAACGCCTCGTCGCCCGGCCACAGCGTGCTCGCCAACCGGGCCAGCGTGTGGGCGGCCTGGCGTTCGGTGTCGTCGAGCAGGTCCGACGCCCACTCGGCCGCCTGGCCGGCGGCGCGGTCGCGGAGCTCCTCCAGCTGGGGGCCGGCGCCGAGCAGAACCTCCACCGGGCCGAGCAGCCGCCGCTCCAGCAGGTGCAGCAGGTGCTCGGCGAGGTCGCGATGCTCCCGGTCGGCTGCGCTCACACCTGCCTCCTGTGATCCGTACGTCAACGCTTGTGACTTGACATGATCTGTCAAGCACCTTGGCGTCGGATCGTCAAGTTACTTGACGGCAGACGTCAAGAGCAGCCGACACGCCGACGCCCCACCGGCTTGCCGTCCGGATGGTCATTGGGCTGTCGACGGCCGGTCTGGCAGGCTCGGAGCCGTGACGATCCGCCGTGACGGAAGGGGTCTGTGAACGATGCGAACGACGACGCTCGGTGCCGGAGGTCCGCAGGTCGGCCGGATCGGGCTGGGCTGCATGGGGATGTCCTGGGCGTACACCGAGGCCGACCGCGACGACGCGGCCTCCATCAAGGTGATCCACCGCGCACTCGACGTCGGCGTCACACTGATCGACACCGCCGACGCGTACGGCCCGTACTCCAACGAGCAGCTCGTCGGCCGGGCCCTGCGCGGCCGGCGCGACCAGGCGGTCCTCGCCACCAAGGTCGGGCTGGTCCCCGACGGCGCGCGACAGCTCCACCGCAACGCCCGGCCGGAGTACATCCGCGGTGCGATCGAGGGCAGCCTCGCCCGGCTGGGCGTGGACCACGTGGACCTCTACCAGCTCCACCGCGTCGACCCGGCCGTCCCGCTGGCGGAGAGCTGGGGAGCGCTGGCCGAGCTCGTCACCCAGGGCAAGGTCCGCGCGATCGGCCTGTCCGAGGCCACCCTGGCCGAGATCAAGGAGGCGCAGGCGATCCACCCGGTGGCCAGCGTCCAGTCCGAGCTGTCGCTGTGGACCCGTGAGCAGCTGGACACGGTCGTCCCCTACACCGAGGAGCAGGGGATCGCGTTCCTGCCGTTCTCCCCGCTCGGGCGCGGGTTTCTCACCGGCGCGATCACCTCCGCCGCCGACCTGCCCGAGGGCGACATGCGCAAGCAGCTGCCGCGCTTCCAGGGTGAGGCGTTCGACGCCAATCAGGCGCTGGTGGCGAAGGTGCGCGCGGTGGCCGAGCGGGTCGGAGCCACGCCCGGCCAGGTCGCACTGGCCTGGGTGGTCGCCCAAGGGCAGTACGTCGTTCCGATCCCCGGCACCAAGCGGCTGCGCTACCTGGAGGAGAACGCGGCCGCGGGCGACCTGGACCTGCCGGCCGACGCGCTGGCCGAGCTGGACGCGCTGCCGCCCGCGGTCGGCGACCGGTACGGCTCGGCATTCGCCGGCGCCTCGACCGGCTCCACTGGCTCGACCGACTCCACTGGCTCGGCCGGCTCGGAGTAGGCCGCCTCAGGCGAGCGGGAACGCAGCGGTTCAGGCGAGGTCGGCGAGCGCGTGCGCCAGCCGCTCGGGTTCGGACAGCATCGGCCAGTGCCCGGTCGGCACCTCCGTGTACGTCCACTCCTTGCCTGCGAACCCGGCGAAGTACGGATGCCCCTCGGCAACCATCGCCCGCACCTGTTCCACGGGAAACATGCAGGTGACCAGGGTGTGCGGCAGGCCGTCGCGCCGGCCGTCATCGGCGAGGTGGAGTGGCTGGGCGTTGGCGTTGAGCGGCTGCGGCACCGCCCGAGCGGTGAACAACGCCCGGGCCGCCTCGCCGAGGCCGGCGTACACCGGCAGGTCGGAGGCGAGTTCGGCCGGGGACGGCGGCGGAAGCAGCCAGCCGTCCTCACGCTCCTTCATCCGGTGCAGCGTCGCCTCGCGTTCCTCCGGTTCGGCCATGTCCAGCTGGGACGTGCCGCTCGGCAACGGGCCGCTCTCGACGTAGACCAGGCGCGCGATCCGGTCAGGTACGCGCTCGGCCGCGCCGGTCACCGGGAAGCCGCCGTAGCTGTGGCCGACCAGGATCACCTCGCGCAGGTCGGCGTACTCGAGGGTGTGCACGACGTCGGCGATGTGGGTGTCCAGGTCGACCTTCCGGGACGCGAGGTGCACCCGGTCGCCCAGTCCGGTGAGCGTGACCGGGTGGACGTCGTGGCCGGCGGCGCGCAGGCGGGCGGTGACGTCGGTCCATGCCCAGGCGCCGAGCCAGTTGCCGGCGACGAGTACGTACGTGGCCATCTGCGGGTTTCCTTCCGGAAGCGCTCCGAGGGAGCGGTGAGAGCGGGGATGCGGCGGCTGTTCGAGCCCTGCGTCAGCCACCGTAGAACCGAATCCGGACCGAATCCGCCCGCATTGCGCGGCATGCTGAGAGACATGTCCGCCGACCCGCCCGACCCGCCCGACCCGCCCGACCCGCCCGATCTGACCGAACGTCCTGACCGGCCGCATCCGACCACCCGGGTACTCGCCCTGCTGGAACTCCTGCAGGCCCACCACCGGCTCGGCGGCGCCGAGCTCGCCGAGCGGCTGGGAGTCGACCAGCGCACCGTCCGCCGGTACGCGACCCGGCTGACGGAGTTCGGCGTACCGGTCGAAGCCGAGCGTGGCCGCTATGGCGGATACCGCCTGCGGCCGGGTTACAAGCTGCCCCCGCTGATGTTCACCGACGACGAGGCCACTGCGGTCGTCCTCGGACTGGTCGCCGCGCGCGCTGCCGGACCGGCCACGAGCACGACCGCGACCGCGACCGAGAGCGCGCTGGCGAAGATCTCCCGGGTCCTGCCCGACGCGGTGCGCGACCGGGTGACCGCCGTCCGGACCACGCTCGGCCTGACCCGGCCGCCCCGGACCGGTGAGGTGCCGCCGACCGCGGTGGTGCTCACCCTCGCGTCCGCCGCGCGGCGGAGGCGGCGGGTGCACCTGGTGTACGCGGGTCGCGCGGGCGAGCGGTCCGAGCGCGACCTCGACCCGTACGGCCTGGTGGTCGACGGGGGCAGGTGGTACGTCACCGGCCACGACCACCGGCGCGGCGAGGTACGCACGTTCCGGGTGGACCGGATCGCCGCGGTCACCCCGACCGACATCGGCTTCGAACCACCGGCCGACTTCGACCCGGTCGCCCGGGTGAGCGAGTCGCTGGCCCGGGTTCCGTGGGCGCACGAGGTCGAGGTGGTGCTGGACGCACCGTTGGCCGACGTACGCCGGCGGGTCCCCGCGACCCTGGCCATGCTCGAGGAGGTGGACGGCGGGGTGCTGCTGACCATGCGGGCCGAACGCCTCGACGGCGCCGCGCGGATGCTGGCCGGGTTCGGCTGGGCGTTCGAGGTGCGGCGTCCGGCCGAGTTGCGGGCGGAGGTACGCGCGCTCGGCGCGGCCCTTCAGGCGTACGGCAGACGTGGCGAGTGACCACGCACGCCGGTCAGCGACCAGGCCGGATCGCGTCCGGCCGGCTCTCGCTCACTTCGGCTCGGTTCCGCCGCCGGACCCCTCGGCCCGGGCGCGCCGGCCGCGGCGGAGCTCGGTGCCGAGCGCGTCCAGGTGCTGCGTCCAGAACCGGCGGTACCGCTCCAGCCACTCGTCCACCTCGCGCAGCGGCGCGGTGTCGACGGCGTACAGGCGGCGGGTGCCTTCGGCCCGGACGTTCGCGAAGCCGTTCTCGCGCAGCACCCGCAGGTGCTGGGACACCGCCGGCTGGCTGATCCCGAACTCCGCCCGGATGGTCTCCACGATCGCCCCCGCCGACTGCTCGCCGTCCGCGAGCAGCTCGAGGATGCGCCGGCGTACGGGATCGCCGAGTACGTCGAAGGCGTGCACAGCCCGATCCTTCAGAACGTCCCCGCGCCGGCCGCACCCGGGTCACGCAGCGCGGCCCGGGCACGGGCGAACTCCGCGTCCCAGGTGCCGCCCACCCGCAGGTCGCCGGTGACGTCGGCGAACCACCGGCCGAGTCGTTCCGGCTCGGTGGCCGCCGACCACACCTCGCCGGACGGAAGCGGATAGGTGTGGACGGCCTCCAGCCGGGCGCGGTCCGACGGCGTCGCGCCGGCGTGGACGATCGGCCACGGAGCCACCGCCCGATCAGTGCTCACGGCGGTGCCTACGGTGGTGCGTGCGGCCGTCACGATGCCCTCCGTCCTCGGCCCGGCGGACGCGCCGGAACGAACGCCCTCATCATTTGCCACTGACTTATATAAGTCAAGACGAATCGACAACCGGGCTCGCCAGGCTGCGAAGCCCGCCGCGGGTGGCCGCTTCCCGCCGCCGGGCGAGCCAGTGGCCCCGGCCGCCGTAGTCTGCGTCCCGACAGGACAGACCGGACGAACGTCCACGGCGGGAGGCGGCGGCGAGTGCAGGCGGAGGCGCGGATCGGCCCGAACATCCCCGAGGCGGTTCCGGAACGAGTCGCGGGGAGGCTCAGGTGACCCGGGTGGTCGGCCTGATGTCCGGCACGTCGTACGACGGAATCGACGTGGCCGCCGCGGACCTCGCCTTCGACGGGACCGAGATCGTGCTCCGCCCGCTCGGTGCGCTGGAACACCCGCTGGACCCCGGCATCCGGGACCTCATCGGCGCCACGCTGCCGCCCGCACAGACCTCGATGGCGGACGTGTGCCGGCTGGACACCGTGCTCGGCCAGGCGTTCGGCGAGGCGGCCGCCCGAGGTGTGGCGGAACTGGCCGGCGGCCGGGCAGATCTGATCGTGTCCCACGGCCAGACGTTGTTCCACTGGATCGACGACGGCGCGGCCCGCGGCACCCTGCAGCTCGGCCAGCCCGCCTGGATCGCCGAACGCACCGGTCTCCCCGTCGTCTGCGACCTGCGCAGCCGCGACATCACCCGGGGCGGGCAGGGCGCACCGCTGGTCAGCATCCTCGACGTCCTGCTGCTGCCGCCGGGACCGACGGCACGCGCGGCGCTCAACCTCGGCGGCATCGCCAACCTCACGCTGGTCCGGCCCGACGGCGACGTGCTGGCCTACGACCTGGGGCCGGCCAACGCGCTCGTCGACCTCGCCTGCCGGCGCTACTTCGACCAGCCGTACGACCTCGGCGGGAAGATCGCGGCCTCCGGCTCGGTGAGCGAGAAGCTGCTTGCCACGCTGCTGGCCGAGCCGTACTTCCGCCGTCCGCCGCCCAAGTCGACCGGCAAGGAGCTGTTCCACGCCGGCTACCTCGACGGCGCCCTGCTCGGCGTACCCGGCCTTCCGCCGGCCGACATCGTGGCCACGGTCACCGAGCTGACCGCCCGCGTGGTGGCGGCCGAATGCGGCACACATCGGGTCGGTGAGCTGATCGTGTCCGGTGGCGGGGTACGGAACCCGTGGCTGATGCGACGGATCCGGGAACTCGCCGGCTCCGACCATGCCGTCAGCGAGGACGGCATGGTGTGGATCCGGCCGATCGACGACCTGGGACTCCCGTCGGACGGGAAGGAGGCGTACGCCTTCGCCCTGTTGGGTTTTCTCACCTTCCACGGCGTGACAGGAACGGTCCCGGCCTGCACCGGCGCGGACGCGGCGACCGTCCTCGGGAGCATCACTCCCGGTCACAGTCCGCTCAGACTCCCCGAACCACCCGGCGTGGTACCGACCCGACTGCGGATCGAGCCGCCCGAAGCGAGAGGATCGAAGGCATGACCGAAACGACGACCGAGCCCGGCGGCACGGCCACCCAGCCGGAGCAGTCCGAGAAGGAGGCGTCCGTGCAGACGCCCGACACGCCGGACAAGGCCGACATCGCCGTGACCGGCCTGGCCACCATGGGCCGCAACCTGGCCCGCAACCTCGCCCGGAACGGCCACACGGTCGCGGTGCACAACCGCACCCGCAAGCGCACCGACACGCTGATCGCCGACTACGCCACCGAGGGCAACTTCATCGCCTGCGAGTCGCTCGCCGACGTGGTCCGTTCCCTCAAGCGGCCGCGCAAGGTCATCGTCATGGTCCAGGCCGGCGCCGGCACCGACGAGGTCATCGACCAGCTGGCCGAGCTGCTGGAGCCGGGCGACATCCTGGTCGACGGCGGCAACGCCCACTTCATCGACACCCGCCGGCGCGAGTCGGCGCTGCGGGAACGCGGCCTGCACTTCGTCGGCACCGGCATCTCCGGCGGTGAGGAGGGCGCGCTGAACGGCCCGAGCATCATGCCCGGCGGCACCGCCGAGGCGTACAAGACGCTCGGCCCGATCCTGGAGTCGATCTCCGCCCACGTCGACGGCACGCCGTGCTGCACGCACGTCGGCGCCGACGGTGCCGGGCACTTCGTGAAGATGGTGCACAACGGCATCGAGTACGCCGACATGCAGCTCATCGGCGAGTCGTACGACCTGCTGCGCACGGTGCTGGGCAAGACGCCCGCCGAGCTCGCCGAGATCTTCCGTACGTGGAACACCGGCGACCTGGAGTCGTTCCTGATCGAGATCACCGCCGAGGTGCTCGCCGCGAAGGACCCGCGTGGCGGCGACGGCGCGTTCATCGACAAGATCCTCGACCAGACCGAGCAGAAGGGCACCGGCCGCTGGACGGTGCAGATCGCGCTCGACCTCGGCACGCCGGTGTCCGGGATCGCCGAGGCGGTCTTCGCCCGCTCGGTGTCCGGGCACGCCGAACAGCGCGACGCGGCCCGCGGTGTGCTCGAAGGGCCGTCGGAGAAGGCGGCCCTCGCCACGGTCGACAACCCCGACCAGTTCGTCGAGGACGTGCGCCGTGCGCTGTACGCGTCGAAGGTGGTCGCCTACGCGCAGGGCTTCGACATGATCCGGGCCGGTGCGGAGGCCTACGACTGGAACATCGACCTCGGCGCGATGGCCACCATCTGGCGCGGTGGCTGCATCATCCGGGCGCGGTTCCTGGACCGGATCCGGGAGGCGTACGAGAAGACGCCCGACCTGCCGTCGCTGCTGGTCGACCCGTACTTCGCGCGGACGGTCAACGAGGGCCAGGAGGCCTGGCGCCGGGTGGTCGCGACCGCGGCCGCCGCGGGCGTCCCGGTGCCCGGCTTCGGTGCGGCCCTGTCCTACTTCGACGCGCTGCGCCGCGACCGGCTGCCGGCGGCCCTGTTGCAGGGGCTGCGCGACCTGTTCGGCGCGCACACCTACCGCCGGACCGACGCCGAGGGGTCGTACCACCTCGAGTGGTCCGGCGACCGGTCCGAGACCGAGGTCTGATCGCCCGGGTCTGCTGATCGGGCCGCTCGTTCCACGTGGAACGAGCGGCCCGAACCCGGCCCGCGGTTCGGCACACGTCGGTGGGCCCGGGGTTTCCCGGGACCCACCGACGTGTCGTTTCCGGAGTCGTTCGGAGTACGTTCACCCGCATGCGCATCTCGGTGTCCTCCGACATGGCGGCCGGTGTCGCCGACGCACTGGTCGCCGACCTCCGTCGCCGCGGCCACGACGTGCTGACCCACGGCGCGCTGAACCCCGGTGACGGCGACGACCGCGACGACTGGGCGTGGGCCAGTGAGGCGGCGGCCCGCGACGTCGCCGACGGCCGCGCCGACCAGGCCGTGGTGTGTTGCTGGACGGGCACCGGCGCGTCGATCGCCGCCAACAAGGTCCCGGGTGTGCGGGCCGCGCTGTGTGCCGACGCCTACACCGCCACCGGAGCACGTCGCTGGAACGACGCGAACGCGCTCGCCCTCAGCCTGCGGGTGGTCTCCGAGCCGTTGCTGGCCGAGATCCTGGACGCGTGGTTCGAGGGCCGGCCGAGCGAGGAGGCCGACGACCGGGCGAACCTCGCCCACGTCGACACCATCGCCCAGGCCTGACGCCGCTCACCGGTCCGGCCCCCCTGAGCCCTGAGCCCCTGAGCATCTGAGCCCCTGAGTACGCCCTGGGGCGGGCGGGCGGGGACGCCGGTCTACTCTCGGAGCGTGACCGAAGCCGCACGAGTCCGGTACGCCTACCTCGGCCCTGCCGGGACCTTCACCGAGGCGGCCCTGCGTACCCTGCCCCACATCGACCGGGTCGATCCCGAGCCTTGCGCGACGGTTCCCGCCGCTCTGGACGCCGTACGCTCCGGCGCGGCCGACGGCGCGGTCGTACCCATCGAGAACTCCGTCGAGGGCGGCGTTCCGGTCACTCTGGACGAACTCGCCGGCGGTCACCTGATGATCACCCGGGAGATCCTGCTGCCGGTGTCGTTCGCGCTGCTCGCTCGGCCCGGCACCCAACTGGCCGACTGTAAGCGGATCAGCACCCACCCGCACGCGGCCGCGCAGTGCCGGCGCTGGCTGGCCGGCAACCTCCCGCAGGCGGAGGTGACGCTGGCCTCCTCCACGGCCGCCGCGGCCGCCGCCGTCGCCGAGGAGGACTCGGAGTTCGACGCTGCGGTGGCGCCCCGGATCGCCGGTGAGCGCTACCGGCTCGAGGTGCTCGCGAACGAGATCGAGGACAACGCCGACGCGGTGACGAGGTTCGTGCTGGCCACCCGGCCGGCCGCGCCGGGGGCGATGACCGGCGCGGACAAGACGTCCCTGGTGGCGTTCATCCGCGACGACCACCCGGGTGCGCTGCTGGAGATCCTGGACGAGTTCGCCGTACGCGGGGTCAACCTCACCCGGATCGAGTCCCGGCCGACCGGTGACGGCATCGGTCGGTACAACTTCTCCATCGACTGCGAGGGGCACATCGGCGAGGCGCGGGTCGGTGAGGCACTGATGGGCCTGCGCCGGGTGTGCGCGGAGGTGCGCTTCCTCGGCTCGTACCCACGCGCGGACGGCGCCCGGATCCAGTTGCGCGGCGGCACCGCCGACGCCGACTTCCACGACGCCGCCGACTGGCTGGCGCGGGTGCGCGAAGGGCGCGGCTAGCCGCAGCGCAGGGGCCGGCGGATCCCGCGGCCTTGTGCTCCGGCGCCACGCGTCGCGTGCCCTGGCACCGCGGCGGGCGTGGGTCGCCGCGGTGCCGGCACGAGAACACCTTGGCAGGGACCACCGACACCCGCGTGATCCCGCGCCGACGACCGGGTCGTCGGAGTCCCGTTGAGCCGCGTCAGGCCGCCTCCGAAGCAGAGGCTCAGCGGTCCGGCTCGGCGAGCCGGCGGATCATCCGGGCGAGCTGGTCGGCGTAGGCCTCGGCGAACTCCTCGGAGCCCGGGTCGGCACCGAAGATCGTCCGCGCCATCTGGGGAAGCGTGGCGACGGCGTTCGCCGCGGCCATGAAGGCCAGCAGGAACGCGCGGGGATCGATGTCCGCCGCGAGTTCGCCGGCGCGCTGGCGGCGCTCGAGGTCGGCGACCGCGGCGGGCATCCGGACGGCCCGGTGCTCGGCGGCGCGGGTGCTCTCCTCCTCGGCCACGGACAGGCCCTCCCAGGCGAGCAGCCGCCCGAAGTCGCGGTCCTGGGGCCGCCGGGCGACGTATCCGCTGACCAGCTCGGCGAGCGACTGCTCCTCCTGGCCGATGATCTCCTTCTCCGCCTCGTGCCAACGGGCCACCAGCGCGTCGTACAGCCCGGCCTTCCCGCCGAAGTAGTAGGAGATCAACTGCTTGTTGACGCCGGCGCGGTCGGCGATCTCGTTGACCCGCGCGCCGGCGTAGCCCTTGGCTCCGAACTCCGCGAGCGCCGCCTCGATGATGCGCTCGCGACTGCGCTCCGGGTCACGCTGCCGAGCCGCCTTCGGGGGAGTCCTCCTCGTGCCGGCCATGCCGGGGATCCTAGCAGCGGTCAGCCGTCCGGGTGATTGTTTCATCCATTCGGTTGACAGATTCAACCGAATGGATGAATCTGGCGTGGTCCCCACACCCACAGAGGAGTACGACCATGACCACGCGCAACGCCGCCAGCGCCGCCACATCCCCCACATCCCCCACATCCGGCACCGACGAGCCCGGCCGGACCTCGGTCCTCGTGATCGGCGGGTCCCTGACCGGCCTGTCCACCGCCGTCTTCCTCGCCTGGCACGGCATCCCCGTGGTCGTCGCCGAACGCCACCCGGACCTGCTCATGCACCCCCGGCTGCGCGGCCTGAGCCCGCGCACGGTCGAGCTCTACCGCCAGGTCGGCCTGGAGGACGCGATCGTGACGGCGAGCTACGCCCGGCCGGACGCGTTCGAATGGGTTCCGGTGAGGGCGCAGACGCTCGCCGACGAGGAGTACACCTCGGTGGAGGGCGAGGGTGACCCGAGCCCGGAGGCCGCGAGCCCCTGTGACCAGGGTCCGATCGACCAGGACCAGCTGGAGGTGCTGCTGCGAGCCCGCGCCCGCGAGCTGGGCGCCGACGTGCGGTTCGCCACCGAGGTCACCGGCTTCGACCAGGACGCGGACGGGGTGACGGCGAGGCTGCGGGACCTGACGTCCGGGACGGAGACGGTGCTGTGCGCCGACTACCTCGTCGGCGCCGACGGGTGGACCAGCCCGGTGCGGACGGCCCTCGGCATCGAGGTCGACGGGCCCGGTGCGTTGTTCCACACCGTCACCGCGATCGTGGAGGCCGACCTCACCCCGGCGACCCGCGGACGCGACGTGACCATCGCCTACCTCCAGCAGCCGCAGCCGTTCACGATCCTGATGGCGCACGACGACCTGGGGCAGCGGTGGGTGTTCGGGACGGGCTACTCACCCGAGCACGAGGGCCCGGAGGACTTCACCGACGAACGGGTCGTCGCGATGGTGCGTGCCGCCGCAGGTCTGCCCGATGTCAAGGTGACCTTGCTTCCGCAGATCCCCGGCACCGAGCGCAAGGTGTTCG
This sequence comes from uncultured Actinomycetota bacterium, assembly GCA_963791775.1. Taxonomy (GTDB): domain Bacteria; phylum Actinomycetota; class Actinomycetes; order Propionibacteriales; family Actinopolymorphaceae; genus Actinopolymorpha. The sequence goes on from CAWBTM010000012.1 coordinate 346,378, forward strand.
GGTTCGGCATCGGGGCGCAGCTCGCCCGGCGGTACGGCTCCGGCCGGGTCTTCCTGGTCGGCGACGCCGCGCACCTGATGCCGCCGACCGGCGGGCTGAACGGCAACACCGGCGTGCAGGACGCGCACAACCTCGCCTGGAAGCTGGCCGCGGTGCTGCGGGGGCAGGCCGATCCCGCCCTGCTGGACACCTACCACGACGAACGGCGTCCCACCGGGCACCTCACCATGGGGCAGGCGTACGCGCGGTTCGGGAACCGGATGGGGCCGGACGCGGACGTGCAGATGCTGGAGTACTCCGCGGTGGCGATGGGTTACCAGTACCGCTCCGCCGCGGTGGTCGGTGCCGGCGAGGACGCGTCACCGTTGCCGCAGGGCGAGCTTGCCGGGCAGCCCGGCACCCGGGCGCCGCACGTCGTGGCCGGGCGAGGAGGTGCGGAGATCTCCACTCTCGACCTGTACGGGCGGGAGTTCGTCCTGCTCGCCGGGTCGGGAGGGCGGGCCTGGGTGGACGCGGCGGAGTCGGTGTCGGCCGAGCTCGGTGTGCCGGTGGCGGCGTACCGAATCGGTGCGGACCTGACCGCCGCCGACGGTGAGGCCCGGCACGGGATCGGTGCCGACGGGGCGGTGCTGGTGCGCCCCGACGGCGTGGTCGCCTGGCGTTGGGCCGCAGTCCCCGCCGACCCCGGCGCCGACGTGGACGCCCGGACCGAGCTCGGCAGGACGCTACGGGCCGTGCTCGCCCGCGGCTGAACCCCACCGGGCGTTCGGGGGGCCGGTACTCAGTGCCGGAAGAGGCGCACCCCGGTCCGGACGAGGCTGATGTCGTGCTCCTGGCAGGCGCGGGCCACCTCGTCGTCGCGGATCGAACCGCCCGGCTCGGCGAACCATCGGACGCCGTGCCGGGCGGCCTCGTCCACGTTGTCGCGGAAGTTCACCATCGCGTCCGACCCGAACGCGACGTCGGTGGGCCGGACGTCGCGCCGCGCCCACCAGGCGTCCGCCTTCGCTCCGGCGATCCGGGTGCACGCGATCCGGGACTGCTGCCCGGCGCCCACGCCGAGGGTCGTGCCGGCGCGGACGTAGACGACCGAGTTCGACTGGGTGTGGCGGAGTACGACCTGGCCGAGAAGCAGGTCCTCGACGGCGTGTGCGGGCAGCGCGTGCCCGGTCGTGTCCACGCGTACCAGCGCCGGTGTCAACCGCAGCTTGTCGACGGGCTGGACCAGGCGCAGACCGTGCACCTCACGGACCTCCTCCTCGGGCGGCTCGTACGCCGGATCCACCTGCAGGACGAGGAACCGCCCGCCCTTCTTGGCCGCCAGAATGTCAACCGCGCCTTGCTCGTACGCCGGGGCGATGATCGCGTCGGACACCTTGCGGCGCAGGAGCCGGGCGAGGCTCACGTCGACAGGCGCGGACACCGCGACGACATCGCCGTACGACGACTGCGGATCGGTGTCGCGGGCACGAAGGTAGGCCCGCGCGACCGGACTCAGCTCGGCGACGTCCACGGCGGACGTTGCCGCCGCCACCTCGTCCACCGGGCCGTCGAGGGCGGCGCCGGCCGGGGACAGGTGCTTGATGGACGCCGCGGCCGGCCGGCCGAACACGGCGTCGGCCTCTGCGACCAGCCGCCAGCCGGCCAGGGCGTCCAGCAGGTTGAGGTACGACGGCGTGCCGTTGACCACCCGAAGCGGCCACTCACCGGGTCGTACGGGCGTCACGGACGCGGGCAGATGGGGGTTCATGCCGTACCGCAGATGCATCGGGTCTCCCTCGGTCGCAGTGTTCAGTACTGCGGACCGGGGCCCCCAGGCGGTCGAGGCCGGTCCAGGCCCACGAGTCGATCGGGTCGACACGGGCCGGGTCGCCGCTTCCCGATGGTCGGATCCATCCACGCCAGTCACGGCGAGCCCAAATCTACCTGCGTAAAGACCATCCGAGCTGGGTACACATCAACGACTTTCCCCGGTGGACCGCTGATTCGCGGATCATGTCACCGGGGCTGTGTCTTTTTCCTCCGACCTGTCCGCAGGCCCCGGGCGTGCGCAGGTGCGGACGGGTCGATAATGCCTACGGTGAGCGATCCGTTTGCGACAGCGCAGATCCGCGACCGGGTACTGGCCGGTTGGTCGGCGTCACCGGCGCGCTTCCGGGAGGACGCCAACGCCGAGGAGGACCTCGCGCTCGGCGGCTACCGCGACCGGTTGGTGGTCGAGCTCGCGCAGAACGCCGCGGACGCTGCGGCCCGCGCGGGAGTGCCGGGCGTCGTCCGGTTCACGTTGCGCGACGACGCGCCGGCGTGGTCGGCGTCCGGTGGCCCGGTGCTCGTGGTGGAGAACACCGGTGCCGGGCTGACCTCCGACGGCGTGCAGTCACTGGCGACCCTGCGGGCATCCGCCAAGCGGGACGAGCCCACCGAGTCCGCCGTCGGCCGGTTCGGGGTCGGGTTCGCGGCGGTGCTCGCGGTCACCGACGAGCCGGTCGTGCTGTCCCGGTCCGGTGGCGTGCGATTCTCCCGCGCCGACACCGCCGCGCTGGTCGCCGAGGCCGCACGGGCGGCGCCCGGCCTGGACACCGAGGTACGCCGGCGCGGGGGCCAGGTGCCGGCGTTGCGGTTGCCGTTCCCCGCGGAGGGCGAGCCGCCGGAGGGATTCGACACGGCGGTGGTGCTGCCGCTGCGCGACGAGGCGGCGGCGGACCTGGTGCGCGAGTTGCTGGCCGAGGTCGACGACACCCTGCTGCTGGCCCTGCCCCGCCTGGACCGGATCGAGATCGACACCGGCGCCGCTCCGGTCCGCGTGCTGTCCGACGCCGCCGAGCGCTGGCACACCGTCCGGGCCGGCGGGACCTGGACCGGTGCCGAGCGCGGCATGCTGCTCGCCGACCGGCCCACCGAGGAACGCGACCGGCCGTACTGGTCGGTGCTGTGGGCGGTGCGCCGCGACGCCACGCCGGTCGACCCCCTCGGCGGTGGTGGGTCCGCCACCGCAGGTGCTGTGCCGCGGGTGGTGCACGCGCCCACGCCGACCGACGAACCCGTCTCCCTGCCGGCCCTGCTCCTGGCGTCGTTCCCGCTCGACCCGACCCGCCGGCACGTCGCACCCGGTCCGCTCACCGACCGGCTGGTGGAGGAGGCGGCCACGGCGTACGCCGAACTCGCCCGCACCCGCGCCGAGGCCGGCGACAACGCGCTCGACCTGGTACCCCTCGGCCTTCCGGCCGGGCGGCTCGACGGCGCCCTGCGCGACGCGATCGCCCGGCGGCTCCCGGCGACGCCCCTGTTGCCCTCGGCGGAGGACCCGCACCTACTGCTGCGCCCGAGGGAGGCGGTCGTCGTCGACCAGGCCGACCAGGTGCTCGTCCGCACCCTGGCGTCCGTGGTCGGCGGACTGGTCGCGCCGGAGCCACGGCACGGCTCCGCCCTCGACGCGCTCGGCGTCCGCCGGCTCCCGCTGGCCGACCTGGTGGACGAGCTCGGCGCGGTGGCCGACGCGCACCCGCCGAGCTGGTGGCACGACCTGTACGTCGCCCTCGCCGGTGCCGCCGCCGACCCCGACCGCCGGGAGGCCCTCGGCGCACTGCCGATCCCGCTCGCCGACGGCCGGGTCGCCCGCGGAGCACGCGGTCTGCTGCTGCCCGGTGGTGCCGCACTCCCGGAGGAGAGCACCGGCGTCCTCGCGGCGTACGGCCTGCGGCTGATCCACCCGGTGGCCGCGGCCGAGCCCGCGTTCGACACCTTGGAACGTCTCGGCGCGACGCCCGCCGGCCCCCGGAGCATCCTCGACGACGGCGCGGTCCGGGCGGCGGTCCAGGACTCCCCGGACGCCGACGAGCCCGCCGACGTCGCCGACGCAGTGCTCACCCTGGTCGCCGCCGCGGTGCGCGCCGGTGAGCTACAGCCCGGCGACCTGCCCTGGCTCGGCGACCTCGCCCTGCCAGACGACACCGGCGAGCTCGCACCCGCCAGCGCGCTCGTCCTGCCCGGCTCGCGGGCGGAGGAGCTGTTCGACCCCGAGGACCTCGCGCCACTGGACCGGGCCGTGTTCGAACGCTGGGGCGCGCAGGTCCTGGAGGCGGCCGGCGTGGTCGGCACACTCGGCCTGGTCACCGCCTCCGACGTCGACCTCACCGCCCCGCCGGACGAGCTCGCCGAACTCGACGACATCGAGACCTGGGCGAGCGAGGCCGCCGACGAGCTCGAGGCCGGCGACGGCGGCGGCACCGTGGGCGAGTTCCTCGCGGTGCGCGACGTCGACTTCGTACGCGAGGACGCCTGGCCGCGGGCCCTCGCGCTGCTGGTCGCCGAGCCGGCCTTGCGCCGGGCGCTGGTCGTGTCCGCGCGGCTGGCAGACCCGCGCCGGCCGGAGCTGCCCGCGGTCGACGTCCCGTCGTACACCGCCTGGTGGATCCGGCGGCACGTGCACGTCGACGGCCTGCCGATCCCCGCGTACGCCGACCCCGACGCCGAAACCGCGATCGCCGCGCTGGCCCCCCCGGCTCCGGCGTGGCTGGCGGCGTTCGACCCGGCGGCCCGGCAGGCGATCGGCCTGATCCGTACCGCCGACGACCTGGACAGCGACGGCCTGCGCCGCATCCTGCACCGGCTCGCCGACCCGGCCCTGGTCGTGGACGCGCCGACGATGGTGCGGCTGTGGGCGCAGCTCGGCTCCCTCGACCCGCAGCTGCTGGGCTCGGACTCCGCGCCGGAGCGCGTCCGCGTCCTGGCCGGCCGGGGGACCCGGGTGGTCGACGCCGACGACGCGGTGGTCGTGGACGCGCCGATGTGGGCCCAGCGCACCGACCTGGGCGAGCAGGTCGTCGCCACCGGCGAGGCCGCGGACAACCTCGCCGAACTCCTCGACCTGCCGCTGGCGTCCGAGCTGGCCGCCGGCGAGGTCGAGGGTGAGCCGGCCGACGACGACGGGGAACGCCCGGTGCCGGAGGCCGTCCGCCTGCTGCTGCCGGGCGTGGCCACCAGTTGGCGGGAGTACGACGACCTGCACGTCGACGGGCAGCCGGTGGAGTGGTGGGTGGACGACGACGGGCACCCGTACGCCGCCACCGGTGCCGGGCTGGCCCGGGCGCTCGCCTGGGCGGCCGGACGCTGGGACCTGCGGTATGCCGTCGCGGCCGTGCTCGCCGAACCCGACCAGCTGCCGGGATACGTCGTGGAGGCCGCCTTCGACGAGCGGCCCGCCGACGACGAGAGCCCCGAGTAGGCCGAACGCGGCCCGTTCTAGGGGCGGCGTTCCGTACGCGGCATCCGGACGAGCAGGACGCCCGGCTCGATCTCGCACCGCAGCTCGCGCCCCGCGTCGATCACATCGCCGTCGAGCTGGCGCGGGCAGTCCTCCGCGGCGGTCACCACGACGCGACGGCCGCGCCAGGTGTGCAGGCGTTCGTCCTGTTCCTTCGACCGCCGGATCACCCGCCACGCCACGTGCGGCCACTCCGTCAGCCTGCGTGGCGCCACCGCCACGACGTCCAGCATCCCGTCGTCCGGCTCGGCCTCGGGAAGGAGCTCGAGCCCGCCGTGCAGGGTGCCGACGTTGCCGATCAGGACGGTGCGCACCCACCGGCGTACCGGTGGCTCGTCGTCGACGGCGATGTCCACCCGCAGCGCGGGGAACGACAGGTTGCGTGCGATGGACACGGCGTAGGCCGCCCAGCCGACCCGGCGCTTGAGCTTGGCCGGCGCCTCGCCCACCACGGCCGCGTCCAGCCCGAGCCCGGCCATCACCGCGAACCGGTCGGTCTCCAGGCTGTCCCCCTCGACCCGAACCAGGTCGATCTGCCGGTCGGTGCCGGTGAACGACACCTCGATCGCCTCCCGCAGGTCCAGCGGCAGGCCGAGGTTGCGGACCAGCAGGTTGCCGGTGCCGGCGGGCACGATCCCGACCGGGATGCCGCTGTCGGCGAGTTCGGAGCACACGACCCGGACCGTGCCGTCGCCACCAGCGGCGATCACCAGGTCGACCTCGGCGGCGAGCGCGGCCTTGGACATCGCGTGACCGGGATCGTCCACGCTGGTCTCGAACCACTCCGGCTGCTCCCACCCGCCGCGCTGGGCCGTGCGTTCGACCTGGCGGCGGAAGTCGGTGGGGTCGTCGATCTTCGACGGGTTGAGCACCACGGCGACGCGGCGGCGGGGGCGTTCGGGCTCGTGCTCGCCCGCCGGGCCGCGTGGGCGGCCCAGCCCGAAGGCGAGAACGGTCGCTCCGAGCAGGGCGGGCGCGAGTATCCAGGCGGCTAGCACGTCAGAAACGTAGTGCACGGACAGGGCGACGCGATCCAGCCCGACCAGCAGGATCGTCGCTCCGGCCGTGACGACCGCCACGATCTTGCCGCGCGTACGGACTCCGAGGCGGAGGGCGACGATCACCAGCGCCGTCGCCACCAGCGCCGAAATCAGGGCATGTCCGGACGGGAAGGAGTAGCCGGCCGGCTCGGCGACCGGCCGCGCCACCGGTGGCCGTGGCCGCGCCACCAGCGCCTTGATGAACCACTCCAGGAGCGTCCCGACGGCCACTACGCCGATCAGCCACAGGCCGAGCCGGCGGTAACCGGCCCTGATCACGAACGCCGCCACCACCACCGAGGCGGCCCGCAGCACCCACGGCTGACTGATCGCCTGCACCACGAGGAAGAAGTCCGCGAGCCCCGAACCAGGCGTGACCACCGTCGTCCACCAGGTGGCCACCGAGCGGTCCATGCCGACCAGCGGTGCCCACTGGATGGCGACCAGAACGAGGAGTACGGCGAACCCGGCGCTACCGGCCAGCGTCGCGAACATCGCCCGGCGCTCGACCGCCCGGCTGCGCCAGGCCCGCTGCCGGGCTTCCCGGGCGGCTCGGTGCTGGGCGGACCGGCCGGCCCTGCCGGGGCGCTCGGCGCGGTGGTTGCCGGGCACCTGGGTGGTAGCGGGGGAGGAGGTCGGTGCGGTCATCGCGGCCTGCGTCTCGGGTCTTCCGGGCACGCGCCCGGAAGACCCGTTCCGCTGCGAACCGTCCTCATCCGAGTGCCGGTCCCCGTCCTCGTCCCGGTCCGTTCCGTACCACTCGTCCTGCTCGGAGTGGTCGTGCTCCGGTTCGGATGCCCCCGAGAACGCCGAGTCCGCGCCGGAGCCGTCTGAGCTGCCGGGGCTGTCGGGGCCGTCGGGGCCGGGCCGGCCGTACTTCGGCGCAGCCGCCACCTTCGGCGCGGCGGGCACGGGTGCCTTCACCCCGCGTCGGCGGCGCCGCCGACGGTCCTTGGCCCCCGTCTTGCTACTCACGGAAAGCATGTCTACCCCGGGATCGGCCCGTTCGCAGACCGCGGGGGTGCCCGGCGCCCCGGCGCGTCCTCGCCGGCTTCGCTGCGAGCTCGTCCGCCGGCCCGGCCACGCGGCTGTGCGGATTCGGCGCCGGACGCCCCCGAAAACGGCGTCGTGCCTGGCCAGCCGGGGCCTTACCCGGTAAACCGGTGGCGGACCCGGCCGCCCACCCGCGTACTCTCGTTGCCGTGATCGACCCCAAACTGCTCCGAGAAGACCCCGACCGGGTCCGCGCCAGCCAGCGGCGTCGCGGCGCCCCGGTCGAGCTCGTCGACCAACTGCTCGCCGCCGACGAGCGGCGCCGGTCCTCGATCGCCTCGTTCGAGCAGTTGCGGTCTGAGCAGAAGTCCCTCGGCAAGCAGGTCGCCCGCGCCCAGGGCGAGGACAAGCAGGCCCTGCTGACCCGCACCCGGGAGCTGTCGGGGCAGGTCAAGGCGGCCGAGGCGGCGCAGACCGAAGCCGAGGGCGAGTTCCAGCGGCTGATGCTGGAGCTGGACAACCTGGTCGAGGACGACGTTCCCGCCGGGCGGTGAGGACGACTACGTCGTGCTGGAGGAGGCCGGCAACCCGCGCGACTTCGCCGCCGAGGGATTCGAGCCCCGCGACCACGTCGAGCTCGGCCAGCTGCTCGCCGCCATCGACATCGAACGCGGCGCCAAGGTGTCCGGCGCGCGGTTCTACTACCTCACCGGCATCGGCGCGCTGCTGGAGCTGGCGCTGATCAACATGGCCGTCGACCAGGCGGTGGCCTACGGCTTCACCCCGATGATCCCGCCGTCGCTGGTGAAGCCGCGGGCGATGGAGGGCACCGGCTTCCTCGGCCAGGCAGCCGACGACGTCTACCGCGTCGAGCAGGACGACCTCTACCTCGTCGGGACGTCCGAGGTCCCCCTCGCCGCTTACCACATGGACGAGATCCTGGACGCCGACGCGCTGCCGCTGCGCTACGCCGGCACCAGCCCGGCCTTCCGGCGCGAGGCCGGCTCCTACGGCAAGGACACCCGCGGCATCATCCGAGTGCACTGGTTCGACAAGGTGGAGATGTTCTCCTTCTGCCACCCCGACCAGGCGCGCGAGGAGCACCAGCGGTTCCTGGCCTGGGAGCGGGAGTTCTGGGACCGGCTGGAGATCCCGTACCGCGTGATCGACACGGCGGCCGGTGACCTCGGTGCCGGCGCGGCGCGCAAGTTCGACATCGAGGCGTGGATCCCTACCCAGGGCCGCTACCGCGAGGTCACCTCGACGTCCAACTGCACCGAGTTCCAGTCCCGCCGGCTGGGAGTGCGGTTCCGCGACGCCGGCGGCGTACGCCCGGTGGCGACGCTGAACGGCACCCTGGTCGCGGTCGCCCGGGCCATCGTCGCGCTGCTGGAAAACCACCAGCAGGCCGACGGCTCGGTCCGGGTGCCGAAGGCGCTGCAGCCCTTCCTCGGTGGCAGGGCCCTGCTGGAGCCGCGCACGTGACGGCCCGCTCGACGGAATCCCCCGACCGGATCGCCGAGAGCTGGCGTCCCCGCCTGGTGGCGCTCGACATCGACGGAACCCTCGTCGACGCCAAGAACCGACTGTCGCCGGTCGTGGACGCTGCCGTACGTCAGGTGGTGCGCGCCGGCGCGCACGTGGTGCTGTCCACCGGGCGCGGGCTGACCGCGACCCGCCCGCTGGCCCGGCACTTCGACCTGCCGACGCCGTACCTCGTCTGCAGCAACGGCGCCGTGACCGTACGCCTGCACCCGGAGGGAGCCGCGCTCACCCACGACGGCTCGGTCGACGGCCGCGGCGTCGAGTTGGTCGACGTGGTGACCTTCGACCCCGAGCCGGTGGTGCGGATGCTGCTCTCCCGGCTGCCCGGCGTGCTCGTGGCCGTGGAGGAGCTGGGCGTCGGCTACCGCGTCAACGCGCACTTTCCCCCGGGCGAGCTGACCGGGGAGATCGAGGTGCAGTCGGTCGCCCAACTGGTGTCCGAGCCCGCCACCCGCGTCATCCTGCGCGAGCCCAGCATCGAGGCCGAGCACTTCCTGGACATCATCGACCGGGTGGGCCTGCACGGGGTCGCCTACTACATCGGCTACACCGCCTGGCTCGACCTCGCACCCGAAGGCGTCAGCAAGGCCACCGGACTGGCCAAGGTCGCCGAGCGTCTCGGCGTCGACCGGGAGGACGTCCTGGCGATCGGCGACGGCGACAACGACGCCGAGATGCTGTCCTGGGCCGGGCGGGGTGTGGCGATGGGCAACGCCGCAATCGAGATCCAGCGGGTCGCCGACCACGTGACCGCGATGCAGGAGGAGCACGGGGTCGCCGTCGAACTCGCTCGCTGGTTCCCCGACGTCACCGTGCCGTCGAGCTGATCTGCCCGGCGGCAGTTCGGGAGGCGGGTAAGCTTCCCGGCATGACGTTCCGGCACCAGGAGATGATGCGGCCCCGCTAGGGGTCGCTTCCGTGCCGTTCCACAGCCGTTGGCCCCTCGCGAGAGCGGGCCTTCGCCATGTCGGGACTCGGGCCTTCCTCGCGAGCAGACGAAGGGAACCCAGCCCGATGTCCGCCACCCCAACCTCGCCGAGTCCAGCCTCGCCGAGTCCGACCTCGCCAGGTCCCGCCCAGCCGGACCGGCCGAGGCGGTTCTACGTCACCACCTCGATCCCGTACGTCAACGCCGACCCGCACCTCGGGTTCGCCCTCGAACTCGTCCAGGCAGACGTGCTCGCCCGGCACCGCCGCCTGCGCGGTGATCGGGTGCGCTTCCAGTCCGGGACCGACGACAACGCGCTCAAGAACGTCCAGGCCGCCGAGCGGGCCGGCGTACCCACCCAGGACTTCGTGGACGCCCACGCCGCCGCGTTCGCACGCCAGCGCGAGGTGCTCGACCTCACCTACGACGACTTCCTGCGCACCAGCCGCGACCCCCGCCACCGGCCCGGCGCCGAGCGGCTGTGGCGCGCGTGTGCCGACGCGGGCGACCTCTACCGCACGCACTACGAGGGGCTGTACTGCGTGGGCTGTGAGCAGTTCTACGCCGAGGACGAACTGGTGGATGGGCTGTGTCCCCAGCACGAGACCCGGCCGCAGCTGGTGAGCGAGGAGAACTGGTTCTTCCGGCTGTCCCGCTACCAGCAGCCACTGCTCGACCTCTACGCCAGTGGCCGGCTGCGGATCGAACCCACCGTCCGGGCGAACGAGATGAGGGCGTTCGTCGAGGCCGGCCTGACCGACTTCTCGATCTCCAGGTCGGTCGCCCGGGCCCGCGGCTGGGGCGTGCCGGTGCCCGGCGACCCGAGCCAGGTGATGTACGTCTGGTGGGACGCGCTCGGCAACTACGTCACCGGCCTGGACTACGGCGACGGCCCGGACGCACCGGCGTTCCGGACCTGGTGGCGAGGCGAGGACGCTGCCGGCGCCCGCCGGGTGCACGTCATCGGCAAGGACATCCTGCGCTTCCATGCGATCTACTGGCCGGCCATGCTGCTGTCGGCCGGGCTGCCGCTGCCCACCGAGATCCTGGTGCACGACTTCCTCACCGCGAACGGCCGCAAGCTCAGCAAGTCCCTCGGCACCGTGGTCGACCCGGTGACGCTGACCGAGGAGTACGGCGCCGACGCGCTGCGCTGGTGGCTCACCGCCCGGGTGCCCAAGGTCGGCGACACCGACTTCACCGTCGACCGGCTCGTGGATGTGGCCAACCAGGACCTCGCCGGTGGGATCGGCAACCTCACCCAGCGGGTGGTCAGCATGGTGCACCGCTACCGGGCCGGCGTCGTACCCGATCGAGGTGACGTACGCGAGGACTCCGCCGGCACCGCGCTCCTTGCGCAGGCGCACGGGTTGCCGGACCGGATCGACGAGGCGCTGGCGGCGTTCGACCTGCGGGCGGCGACCCGGGCGGCGCGGGCGGTGATCGCGCAGGCCAACCGGTACGTCGAGGACACCGCGCCGTGGTCGCTGGCGAAGGCCGAACGGTCCGGAGACCCCGACGCCGGCCGGCGGCTCGACGTGGTGCTCGGCGTCCTCACCGCGGCCGTCCGCGCGATCGGCGCCGAGCTCGCGCCGTTCGTGCCCACCCTGGCCGAACGCGTTCGCACCCAGGTCGGGTCCGGCCTTCCCGGGGAGCGGCTGCCGGATCCGGTGGCGGTCTTCCCGCGCCTGGAGGTGAGGCCGAAGCCGATGCCGGCGGTGGCGCCGGAGGCGAGGGAGGGAGCGCCGGCGAGGTGACGGCCCAGGACGATCCTGGGGCCGATGGGCGAAGCGGGCGGATTTGGGCGGCGTCGGGCAGGATTGGCCGGGTCGTTAGAGTTCCGACTCGTGCCCAGATTCCGACTTGCGCTCGCCCTGGTCGCCAGTTGCGCACTGGCCGTAGCCGGCTGTGGCTCCGGCGACGACGACTCGGCTGGCGCGCAGCAGGCCAAGGCCCCGGCCAAGGTCGCCGAGAACAAGACCGCGACGCCGGCGAAGACGCCCACTCCCACTCCCACGCCGACGCCGGAGCCGAAGACGGCCGAGGAGATCAAGGGTTCGGTCGGCAAGATCGTCCTCACGGACAAGGAGATCGGCCACCAGGTCGCGATCCAGAACCAGGACGACAGCCTGACCACGCCGACCAACGACATCTGCGGCCGGAAGTGGGCCGGTGACAAGAAGCGGCTCGCCCGCAACCAGGACTTCTTCTGGAAGTCCGGCACGTCCCCGTCGCTGGTGGTCAGCGGCGAGGCGGTCGCGTACGAGCCGGGCACGGGCCCGAAGGCACTGGCGGAGATCCGGCACGCGGTCGCCGACTGTGACGGGTGGAAGCACGACCAGGGGCAGATTCGCGACGTGACGGAGGTCGACCCGCCGTCGGGCGCGCTCAAGGGAGCGTTCGCGTGGCGGGGGGTCGACTCCCGCGACGGCGAGACGTACTCCTACCTCGCGGTGTACCAGGCCGACGGCGACCTGCTCAGCGCCGTCTACGTCTGGGCCGACAGCCGGTCCCAGGCCCGGGACGTCGCAGGGCAGGTCGTCCCCAAGGTCGCCGATCGGCTGGAGAACGCCGCCAACTGACCCGGCGCGGGCGCTCTGGGAGGATGGGCCGGTGACCGTACCGCCGCATCACCTGCCGTCCACCCCGCCCCGCCTCGTCGTCAGCGACCTCGACGGCACCCTTCTGCGCTCCGACGGGACGGTCTCGGACCGCACCCGCGCCGCGCTGGCCGCGGCGGAGGAGGCCGGCGCCACGGTGGTGTTCGCCACCGGGCGGCCACCGCGCTGGATGCGTCCGGTGGCCGAGCAGACCGGTCACCGGGGGGTCGCGGTGTGCTCCAACGGCGCCCTCGTCTACGACCTGCACCAGGAGCAGGTGGTCCAGCGCTTTCCGCTGTCGCCGGAGATCGGCCGATCGGTGGTGGAGGCGATCCGGGCGGCGATCCCCGGAGTGTCGTTCGGGGTGGAGTCCGGCGACCGGTTCGGTTACGAGGAGACGTACGCCATCGACGGCGACGTCGCGGGTGAGACGTACGTCGGAGAGATCTCCGACCTGCTCGGCCAGCCGATGGTGAAGCTCCTCGTCCGGCACGACACCTACCGCCCGGACGAGCTGCTGGCGATGGCCCGGAAGGCGGCCGGCCACCTCGTCGAACTCACCCACTCCAGCCAGGTCGGCCTGCTGGAGATCTCCGCCCAGGGCATCTCCAAGGCGACGACGCTGGCGGCGCTGTGCACCGAACGCGGCATCGACCCCGCGGACGTGGTGGCCTTCGGTGACATGCCGAACGACCTGGCCATGCTGGCCTGGGCCGGTACGGCGTTCGCGATGGCGACCGCGCATCCGGAGGTGCTGGCCGCGGTCGAGCGCCGCTGCCCGTCCAACGACGAGGACGGGGTCGCGCACGTGCTGGAAAGCATCTATCTCTGAGGAGGTGGTGCGGCCGAGCTGCCGTACGACCTTCGCGCCGGCCGGTGGCGCGCTCTCGGCTCAGAGGCTCAGAGGTACATGCCCCCGGGCCGCTCGGCCTCCGGCGGTGCCGGCTGCATCTGCGGCGGGAGCTGGCTGCCCGGCGGGAGCGAGCGGCGCATCTGCTCCAGCTGTGCCCGGGCCGCCATCTGCTGGGCGAACAACGCGGTCTGGATGCCGTGGAACAGGCCCTCGAGCCAGCCGACCAACTGGGCCTGTGCGACGCGGAGCTCCGCCTCGGAGGGAACCACGCCCTCCTCGAACGGCAACGAGAGCCGGCTGAGCTCGTCGACCAGCTCCGGGGCGAGGCCCTTCTCCAGCTCGGCGATCGACGAGCTGTGGATCTCGCGGAGGCGCTGCCGGCTCGCCTCGTCCAGCGGCGCGGCCTTCACCTCGTCCAGTAGCTGCTTGATCATGCTGCCGATCCGCATCACCTTGGCCGGCTGCTCGACCAGGTCGGTGACCGAGCGTTCGTCGTCCTCGTGTCCCTCGCCGTCCCCGTCGTCGCTCCCGGCGGGCGGCCCCTCCACGGCCATGCCGTCGGGTCCGACGATCACGACTCGGGGCGACTCCTCGCCGCCGTGCGGGTGGTCGGGGCCGGTCGCGCCGGCGTCGGAGACGAAGAAGGGATCGGTCATGACCCCCATCCTTACCCCTTCGGGTCGCGGACGCGAGGGCACCCCCGGGCCAACGGGGAAGCCCGCTGGGTGAGGAACCTCAGGCATGTGGGTCGGTGTGGGCGGCGGACCGGCCTCGCGACGTGGGGCGGTCGGCGTCACCGGATCTGCGCAGGCGTTCGGCCCGGCGGCGGGCGACCTCGGCGCGGATCCGGATGCGGGCGAGTCGCTGAGCCCTCTGCGTGTAGTCGATGTTCATTCCGCTCACCCGCCTTGTCGTCGGTGCGCCCTCGCACGCCGTGCCGTGCCGCGACGAGCCTGGGCCGGCTGGTGATCAGTTTCGAACGGCCGCCGCTGGTTACAGATTGGGACGGGCTGAACGGCGCCACGGTTGCCTCCCCGACCGGACTTTTTGCTTTTGTCCGTTTCGATGGACGCCTTGCTGGGACCCGTGGGCGGTTCGGCACCTGCCCGACGGAGGTTCGGAGCCGACCTCGTTCCGGCTTGGTTCCGGCTTGGTTCCGGCTTGGTTCCGGCTTGGTTCCGGCCTGGTTCCGGGGTTTCCGCTACTCCCCGCGGACCGCCAGCAGCACCTTGCCGACCTGTTCGCCGCGGTCGAGGACGCCGTGCGCCTCCGCCACCCGGTCGAGGGGCACCACCTGGTGGACGACGGGGCGCAGGTGCCCGTCGGCGACCAGCGGCCAGACGTTCTCCCGCACGCTCGCCACGATGGCCGCCTTCTCCGCCACCGGCCGGGCGCGCAGACCGGTGGCGAGAACGGCGGCTCGCTTGACCAGCAGCTTGCCCAGGTCGAGTTCGCCCTTGCGGCCGCCCTGCATCCCGATGACGACCAGCCGGCCCTCGGTGGCCAGCGTGGAGACGTTCCGGTCGAGGTACGGCGCGCCCACGATGTCCAGGATCACGTCGGCACCATGACCGTCCGTGGAGTCGCGTACGACCTCCACGAAGTCCTGCTCGCGGTAGTCGACGGCCACGTCGGCGCCCAGGTCCCGGCACACCGCGCACTTCGCCGGCCCGCCCGCCGTGGCCAGCACCCGCGCGCCGAGCGCGGTGGCCAGCTGGATCGCAGTGGTGCCGATGCCGCTCGCGCCGCCGTGCACCAGCAGGGTCTCCCGGGGCTGAAGCCCGGCGAGCATGAAGACGTTGGACCACACCGTGCAGACCGCCTCCGGAAGCGCGGCCGCCTCGACCAGGCTCACGCCCTCCGGCCGGGGAAGCACCTGACCGGCGGGCACCACGACCTTCTCGGCGTACCCGCCGCCGGCCAGCAGTGCGCACACCTCGTCGCCGACGGCGAACCCGTCGACGTCCGGGCCCACCGCGGCGATCCGGCCCGAACACTCCAGCCCGGGGATCTCCGACGCACCCGGCGGTGGCGGGTAGTTGCCCTGGCGCTGCATCACGTCCGCGCGGTTGACGCCGGCCGCCACCACGTCGACGACCACCTCGCCGGGGCCGGGCTCGGGGTCGGGTAGGTCCCCGAGCGTCAGGACTTCCGGACCACCCGCACCCTCGAGTACGACTGCACGCATCGTTCGGCTCTCCTCCCGGTCGGCCGGACTGTCGTCCAGGCCCGCTCTGCGGTTGTCATGCGACACATTCCACGGACTGACACCTGACTCGCCCTGCCGATCGGCCACGCGCATCGCCGGACACGGCTCAGGCCGTCGTTCGCAACGGCGTCCTAGGCGTTGTCGCCGGAGTCGTGAGTGCCGTCGGCTCTCCTGGCGCGGGGGGCCCGGCGGCCACTGGGTCCGTTGGGTCCGCCGGGCACGTCCGACCCGGCCGGCCCGACGTCCTCCGCGTCGTCGGACTCCTCGTGGTGGGCATCGTGTTCACCGCCCGGCCGGGGCGCCCACGGGAGCTCCTCCGCGGGCCGGACCACGATCACCCGGTCGCCGCGCAGCAACTGCGACACGGTCGGGTCGAAGTAGCGGTAGACCTCGCCGCCGCGCACGACGGCCACTGCCACGTCGTCCAGGTTGCGCGGCGAACGGCCCTCCTCGCGAGGGAGTACGGGGCGTTCGGCGACCTCCATGCCCTCGCCGTAGCTGAGCAGGTCCTCGAGGACCGTGCCGAGCGCCGGGCTGACCGTGGACAGGCCCATGATCCGGCCCACCGCGTCGGAGGAGGTGACGGTGACGTCGGCGCCGCTCTGGCGCAGCAGCCGGATGTTCTCCGCCTCGCGGACCGAGACCACCACGGTGGCGCCGGGGTTGAGCTGGCGGGCGGTGAGTGTCACCAGGACCGCGGTGTCGTCCCGTTGGGCGGTCACGATGACCCGGGAAGCGGCGGACAGTTCGGCCCGCCGGAGCACGTCGGCCCGGGTGCCGTCGCCGATCACCCCGCTCAGGCCGGCGGCGTTCGCCTCGGCCACCGCACCCGCCGAAGCGTCGACGACGACGATCTGGTCGGCGGGGATCCCGCCGTTGACGAGGGTGTCGATCGCGCTACGGCCCTTCGTGCCGTAACCGACGACGACGGTGTGATCGCGCAACCTGGTCCTCCATCGCGAAATGCGCCACTGCTCCCGGCTCCGCGTGGCCAGGACCTCAAGGGTCGTGCCGACCAACACGATAAGGAATGCGATTCGCAGCGGCGTGACGAGCAGGACGTTCGTCAGCCGGGCCTGCTGGGTGATCGGCGTGATGTCGCCGTATCCGGTGGTGGTGAGGCTGACGGTCGCGTAGTACAACGCGTCGAGCACGCTGAGTGACCCACCCGCGGCGTCCCGGTAGCCGTCCCGGTCGAGGTAGACCACCGCGACCACCAGCGCCAGGAGGCCGAGTGCGGAAGCGACCCGGAGGGCGATCTGGCGGATGGGCGGGACGTAGGTCTCGGGGAGGCGCACCTCACCGAAGAGGTGTGGCGCCGCGCGGTTGGGACGCTGCGGAAATGACATGGCGGCAATGACAGTAGCGTCAGCCGGGTTCGGTCAGTCCGCCGAGCCACTCTGCGCATTCCCCGGAGGCGACGGATCAGTCGATCCACCGCCGTCCTCCCACCGTTGGGCGAGGTCGCGGGCCAGGTCGACGCAGGCGGCCAGGTCGGCCGGTGAGCCACCCCTGCGCGCGGCGGCGTACCCCACGAGGAACGTCGTCAGCGGCGCGGCCGGCCGGTCGACGTTGTGGGCGGCGTCCCGGGCCAGGTCGAGGACGGTGTTGATCAGGTCGGCGTCGACCACCGGGCTCTCGCCGGCACCGGAGGTACCGGCCGGGTCGGCGTCAGTGGCCAGCGCGGTGGTGAGCTGGTGGGCCCAGTCGAGGAGCATGGGCGGCCTTTCGGTGCTTTCGGTGGGGGCGACGGGAGCCAGGGGAGCCGGGGGAGTACGGGCGAGCCGGTCGACGGCGGCGAGATCGTCCGGGGTGTCGCAGTCGCGGGCCGCCCGGGGCGAGCGGAGCGTCCCGCACCTCAGCTGGGTGAGGAGCCGGCGCGCGGGCTGGTTTCGCGGATCGCCGGTCTCGGCCAGAACCCGGTCGACGGCGGTACGCCGGTAGGCCGCGGCCAGCGGCTGCGTACGCCCGGCTTCGTCGGTCAAGGTCACCGCCTCCACGTCCGAAGCCTGGCCGGCCGCCAGCCCGGCCACCAGCCCGGCCACCACGTCCGCGTCCACCAGCGGCATGTCCGCCGCCAGCACCACCACGACGGGCGCAGCGCCCTCGCCGAGCCCGGCCGCCACCGCCGCGAGCGGTCCCGAACCCGGCGGATCCTCCCGGGTCCAGCGCGGTCGGACGGGAAGATCCGGGTCGACCGGGCGCCGCGGGCCGACCACCGTGACCGAGGCCGCGCCGGCACAGGCGGCAAGCACGCGGTCGAGCATCGGTCGGCCGCCGACCGGTAGCAGCACCTTGTCGGTACCGCCGAACCGGCGCGCGCCGCCGCCGGCGAGCACGATCACGTCGTACGCCTGGCCGTCGGGCATCGCGGACGTGGAGGGCGTCGGAGTGGTCACGGGGTCGAGTGTTCCACCCGGGCGCGGCAGACTGGACCCCGTGCGTATCGCCCTGCTGCAGTTCAACGCCACGCTGGACAAGGAACGCAACCTCGCCGAGATCGGCCGGCTGGCCCGGTCCGTCGCCGCCGACCGGGCCGCCGTCGTGGTGTGCCCGGAGGCGAGCATGTGCGACTTCGGACCGGCCGACACCGTGCTCGCGGAGTACGCCGAGCCACTGGACGGCCCGTTCGTGCGGGGGCTCGCCGACCTCGCCGGCGAGCTGGGCGCGGTCGTCGTCGCGGGCATGTTCGAGCGCGTCGCGGACGATCCGGAGCGGGCGTACAACACGCTCGTCGCCGTCCGCCCGGACGGTTCACTGGGTGCGACCTACCGCAAGATCCATCTCTACGACGCGTTCGGCTACCGCGAGTCCGACCGGCTGGTGGCCGGTGAGCCGAAGCCGGTCACCGTCGCCGTCGGCGGCCACCGGCTGGGGCTGCTCACCTGTTACGACCTTCGCTTCCCGGAGTTCGCGAGGACGCTGGTCGACGCCGGCGCGGACGTCCTGGTGGTGCCGGCCGCCTGGATGCAGGGCCCGCTGAAGGAGGACCACTGGGTCACCCTCGCGCGCGCCCGGGCGATCGAGAACACCGCCTACGTCGCCGCCTCCGGGCAGTGTGGTGCGGCGTACTCCGGGCACAGCATGCTCGTCGACCCGATGGGTGTCGTGGTGACGTCCCTGGGCGAACAGACCGGTGCGACGGTGGGCGACGTCGACGCCGAACGCCTCGCGGATGCGCGTACCCGCAATCCCACGCTCAGGCATCGACGTTTCACTGTGAGTTCGCAATAATGAACCACGGGTGACGAAAAACGGTCCAAACGTCCCAGAAGCCAATTTCTGGGGCAAAAATCGGTGCCCGGGGCGTTCGAACCAGTTCGTCACCTCTATGGTCTGTCCTTGCAAAAACCTGATCAAGGCAAGACAGGCTGGGGGGCTCGTCTCCTAAGGGGTGTGCGACAGATGGCCGTGACGAGTGTGAGTCGTCGGCTACGAGTGCTCGGAGTTCCCGTCAACGCCGTCGACATGCAGGGCACGTTGAACTGGGTGGCCGAACGGGTCGTCAGCCGCACGAGCGGCACCCACCTGTGCGTCAACGCCGCGAACGTGGTTCGCGCCCACGACGACCCCGACTACCTCGCCGTTCTCGAACGCGGTGACCTGATCGGCTCCGACGGCCAGCCGTTCGTCTGGGCGGCCCGTGCTCTCGGCCAGCCGCTGCCGGAGCGCGTCGCCGGGATCGACCTGATGGAGCAGGTGCTCGATCGTTCCCGGGAGACCGGGTGGCGGGTCTACCTGCTCGGCGGCCGCGACGAGGTGGTCCGCCGGCTGGCCGGCCAGCTCAGCGCCCGGGGCGTCCGCATCGTCGGCCACCGCGACGGCTACTTCGGGCCCGACGACGCCGACCTGGTGTGGGACGAGGTCCAGTCGGCCGACCCGGACGTGGTCTTCGTCGGGATGCCGACCCCCACCAAGGAGCACTTCATCGTCGAGGGCGCCCGCCAGGCCCGGGTTCCGGTGTGCATCGGGGTGGGTGGCAGCTTCGACGTACTGGCCGGTGACCTGCGCCGGGCTCCGGCGTACATGCAGCGACTGGGGCTGGAGTGGTTGTTCCGGCTGCTGCAGGAGCCCCGCCGGTTGTTCACGCGGTACGCCGTGACCAACACGAGGTTCCTCGGCCTGGTCCTGCGGGCGATGGTGAGCCGGACCCGCACCGCGCGAGGGTGACGTTGCGAGGCGGGCCGGTTCGGCTCGGATAACGGGTGGGCCGTCCGGGGGAGACCCCATACGATTGGCCCACGTGTCGTCCACCTGCGAATCCGCCGGCTCGCCGGCTCCTTCCCCTTCATCAGCCCCTCCATTAGCCCCGCCGTCAGCCCTGCCCTCAGGGGTGCCCGCCGGTAGCGCCGCGCAGCCGCACCGTGTCCTCGGCGACCCGGAGGCGGCGGTGGCGACGCTGGACGCGGAGCGGGCCCCCGCGCAGCCGGCCGTGTCGGCGCAGTCGGCTCCGGTCCGTGGTGGCTGGCCGGCCTGGCTGCTCCTCGCCGCCGTCGTCCTCCTGGCCTTCAACCTCCGCCCGGCCGTCTCCGGCCTGGGTGCGGTGCTGGACGAGGTGAGCGCGGACCTCGGCGTCTCCGCGCTGGTGGCCGGGGTCCTCACCACCCTGCCGGTGCTCAGCTTCGCCGCGTTCGGCGCCATGGCGCCCGGGTGGTCGCGCCGCTTCGGTTCCCGGCGGGTGCTGGCCGCAGCGCTGGTCGCCGTGGTGGCCGGTCAGCTGCTGCGGGTGCTCGTCCCCTCGGTCCCGGTGTTCCTGCTGGCCACGACCGTCGCGCTGGCCGGGATGGCGGCCGCGAACGTCCTCGTCCCGGCATTCGTCAAGGCGTACTTCCCGGGGCGGGTGGGGCTGGCCACCGCCGCGTACACCACCTCGATGGCGGTGGGCACCACGTTGCCGGCCGCGCTGACCGTGCCGATCGCGCACGCGTTCGGCGGCTGGCGGTTCGGCCTCGGCGCCTGGGCGGTCACCGCCGCGGTGGCGCTGCTGCCGTGGCTGGTGCTGGCCCGGCACCGGGGTGTGGTGGCCCGGCCCGCCGGGTCCGGGCACCGGCACGAGTCGCTGTGGTCGGTCGGCCGCTCGCCGCTGGCGTGGTCGCTGGCGGGGTACTTCGGGCTGCAGTCGCTGCAGGCGTACGCCGCGTTCGGCTGGCTGCCGCAGATCTTCCGCGCCGCCGGGGTGGACGCCGCCCACGCGGGGCTGCTGCTGGCGATCCTGCCGCTGGTCGGCGTACCGCTGTCGTTGCTGATGCCGTCGCTGGCCGCCCGGATGGCCGACCAGCGGCCGCTGGTGTGGGCGTGTGGCGCGTCGTACGTCGTCGGATACGTCGGGCTGCTGCTCGCCCCTGCCTCGGGGGCGGTCGCCTGGGCGATTCTGCTCGGCCTGGGCGGCGGGGCGTTCCCCCTCACGCTGACGATGATCGGGCTGCGCTCCCGCTCGCACGACGTGACGGCGCGGCTGTCCGGCTTCACCCAGAGCGTGGGCTACCTGGTCGCGGCCTGCGGGCCACTGGCGATGGGCGCGCTGTTCGACGTGACCGGTGGATGGACGGTGCCGATCGGGCTACTGCTGATGCTGGTGGTGCCCCAGGTGGCGACCGGGCTGATGGCGGCCCGGCCGAAGTACGTCGACGACGAACTGGCCGCCGCCGACACGGCCGAGAAGGTCGCCGGCTCGACGGATCCGGTTGACGGATCCGGTTGACGGTTCCGGCCGTCCGCGGCGGGTTCGCACGCTGTCGCGGAATGTGATCGTTCGTCATACTTGGCCACACCAGTAAGCCTTGGCCGGGAGGCGACACGACCGTGACCGAGACCGTGACCGAGACGACCGTGACCGTTACGAAGCCGAGCGAGACCGAGGCCGAGCTGTACGTCGGAACCGCCACCGCCGACATCAGCCCCGCCGAGCCGGTGCCGCTGGCCGGGTTCGCGGTCCGGCTCGAACCCTGGGAGAAGGTGCGGGCGCCGCTGTCCGCGCAGGTGTTCGCGTTCGGCGACACGGCCGGCACCTGCACGGCGCTGCTGGTCTGCGCGGACCTGCTGTGGTGGGGGCCGGACACGGTGGCCGAGCTGACCCGGCGGATCGAGGCCGAGCACGGCGTACCGGAGGGCAGCGTCGTCCTGCACGCCTCGCACACCCACTGCGCGCCGCAACCAGGGCTGACGTTCTCGCCGCTCCTCGGCCGTGGCGATCCCGCCTACGTCGCCCACCTGACCGACACCGTCCTCACCGCGATCGGTGACGCCCTCGCGGGGATGGAACCCGTGTACGCCGAACGCGGCGCCGGCACCTGCGGGTTCGGCATCAACCGGCGGCGGGCCAATCCCGACGGCACCTACGGTGGCCCGGACCCCGACGGCCCGAACGACCCGGAGGTGGGCGTGGTCCGGCTGGCCCGCCCGGACGGCTCGACCAAGGCGCTGCTGGTCCACTACACCTGCCACCCCGTCGTCTCCGCCGACCCACAGGTGTCACCGGACTATCCGGGCGCGATGCGGTCCGCTCTGGAGCCCACCGTCGGCGAGGGCGTGCCCGTCGCCTTCCTGCAGGGCTGCTGTGGCGACATCAACCCGAACGTCGTCGGTGACGGGGAGTTCCTCCGTGGCGGCGACGAGGAGATCGAGGCGATCGGACGGGAGCTGGCAGCGGCGGTCGCAGCGGTTCTCGATCGGCCGCTGCGCCGGCTGCCCTCGCTGCCGCCCGGCGGTGTCGCGGTACGAACGCACACCGTCAACCTGCCCTTGCAGGTGCCCTCGCGGGACGAACTGGCCCGCCGGCGAGACACGCCCGGCATCGCCGGCGACTGGGCGCGCCGGTTGCTCGCCGAGCCGGGCCGGCTGGTCGAGCAGATCCCGCTGCGGCTGACCCGGGCCGACCTCGCCGGCGGCCTCACGCTGGTCGGTTTCGACGCGGAGGTGAGCGTGGCGTACGGGCACCACGTGAAGCGGCGTACGTCCGGCGTCGCGCTGCCGATCCCGTACACCAACGGAATGATCGGGTACGTCGTCACTGCCGCGCAGTTGCGGGAGGGTGGGTACGAGCCGGACCAGTCCTATCCGTACGTCTACCGCGCCGGAAGGTTCGCGCCCGCCGTGCAGGACCATGTGCTGACCGCGCTGGACGAGGTACTCGATGAGCCCGCGCTCGCGTCCCGGCAGCGCACCCCCACCACCCCCGCAGCCACCTCCGCGCAGATCGGAGACCACCGATGACGGCGACCAGGCCGGTCACGGATGCCGACCGCCCGGCCCTGCTCGGCGGCGCCCCCGTACGCCAGCAGGGTTTTCCCGCCTGGCCGCCGGTGAACGACGCCGCTGTCCGGGCGGTCACCGAGGTCGCCGGGGCCGGCGTCTGGTCGGCCGCCGACGGCCCGGTGAAGACGGAGTTCGAGCAGGCGTTCGCGGCCCACCACGGCGCGCGGCACGGGCTGGCCGTGTGCAACGGCACGATCGCGCTGGAGATCGCGCTGAAGTCGCTCGGCATCGGCAGCGGCGACGAGGTGATCGTGCCGGGCTACACGTTCCTGGCCACTGCGACCTCGGTGCTGGGGGTGAACGCGCTGCCGGTGTTCGCCGACGTCGATCCGGAGTACGTCTGCCTGGACCCGGATGCGGTGGAGGCCGCCATCACCCCGCGGACGAAGGCGATCATCCCGGTGCACCTCGCCGGGCATCCGGCCGACCTGGACCGGCTCTCCGACCTCGCTGTCAAGCACGGGTTGGCGATGGTCGAGGACGCCGCGCACGCGCACGGGGCGCGCTGGCGGGGGCGGGGCGTCGGGTCGTTCGGCACCTTCGGCTGCTGGTCGTTCCAGGCAAGCAAGAACATGACCGCCGGCGAGGGCGGCATGGTGGTGACCAGCGACGACGACCTCGCCGACCAGGCGTGGAGCTTCCACCACTGCGGGCGTTCCCGGGCCGGTGCGTGGTACGACCACGGGATCCTCGGCGGCAACTACCGGTTGACGGAGTTCCAGAGCGCGATCCTGCTCGCCCAGCTCGCCGACCTGGACGAGCAGGTGGCCCGACGCGAACACAGCGCCCGCGTCCTCGACGAGGGACTGTCCAGGATCGCCGGGCTGACGCCGCTGGCACGTGACCCGCGGTGTACGACGCACGGCTACCACCTGTACCAGTTCCGGTACGACCCGGACGCGTTCGGCGGGCTGCCGCGGGAGAGGTTCGCCGCTGCCCTGAACGCCGAGGGCATCCCGTGCAGCCCCGGTTACGGCGTACCGCTGGACCGGCAGGGCGTGTTCGCGCAGCGCCGCTTCGACCAGCGCGCCACCGGCTTCGACCCCTCCCACGCCGCGACCGACTACGGCCGGCTCGACCTGCCGGTGACCGAGCGGTTCTGCGCGGAACTGGTGTGGATACCCCAGCAGGTCCTCCTCGGCGCCGACGCCGACCTGGCCGATATCGTCACCGCTGCGGAGAAGATCTCGGCAGCGGCGGACACCCTGGCGGAGGCGACGTGACCGGAGCGGCGGTCGGCGCACGAACGCTCGACGCGACGGCCCGGACCCGGGTCGCGATCATCGGCACCGGCGAGATGGGCCGCCGGCACGCCGAAGCCTGGCACCGGCTCGGGGCCGAGGTCGTGGTCCACTCCCGTTCGGCCGAGCGTGGCCGGGCGTTCGCGTCCGAGCACGGCGTGCGCTCGGTGACCGAGCCCGCCGAGGTGCTGGCCGCCGCCGACGTCGTGGACATCTGCACGCCCACCGACACCCACGCGACGCTCGCCCACTGGGCCGCCGGCGCCGGCCTGCACGTCGTCTGCGAGAAGCCACTGGCCCGCTCCGCCGCCGAGGGCCAG
Organism: uncultured Actinomycetota bacterium; assembly: GCA_963791775.1. Classification (GTDB taxonomy): domain Bacteria; phylum Actinomycetota; class Actinomycetes; order Propionibacteriales; family Actinopolymorphaceae; genus Actinopolymorpha. Next base: position 370,624 of record CAWBTM010000012.1, read on the forward strand.
ACGATGATCGACGCCTGCGTCGACGCCGGCGTCGGGCTGTGCGTGGCGCAGGTGCAGCGCTACCTCCCGGCCTACGTCGCGGCCAGGGACGCCGTTGCCGCCGGGCGGATCGGGCGGCCGAAGGAGTTCACGTTCTTCCGGCAGGTGGAGAGCCCGGGCCCGCAGACCTGGTTCGCCGACCTGGCCCGGTCCGGCGGGGTCCTGGTCGACCTGGCCATCCACGATCTCGACTACGCGCGCTGGGTGGCCGGCGAGGTGGGCGAGGTCGCCGGCAGTACGGCACCGCGCGCCGACCCCGGCTCCCCGCTGCGCAGCACCGCGACCCTCACCCACGTCGACGGAGTGACCACCCGGATCGAGGCGGTCTGGGACGTGCCGGGCACCGCGCTGCGCTCGACGTTCGAGCTGGCCGGCGACGAGGGCGTGCTGCGCTACGACTCCGCGCCGACGCAGATCCTGACCGACCGGACCGGTGCGGTGGTGTACGCCGACGACGGTTCGGTCGACCCGTTCGTCGAACAGTTCGCCGAGTTCGTCACCACGTTCACCGGCGGTGTCGAGCCCCGGGTCACCGCCGAGGACGGCCTTGTCGCGCTGGCGATCGCACTGGCCGGTGAGGAGTCGGCGCGCACCGGCCGGCCGGTCGACCCCGCGAGCCTGCTCCGCTGACGCGCGCCGTCCCCGACGCGGCCTGGCAGGCGTGACCGGGACCGGCCGCGGCAATGGCGTACGAAGATCCACTCCGGACCGAAAACCGTTAACGTGACGCGCGTGCACCCCGTGCCGCCGGGCGCGGGGGTTCAGTTCGCGGGTCAGGTCATGCCGTCACCGGGCGTTCGTACGCCGTCCACGCGTACGCCCCGCCGTCGTGCGGGGGTGCCGGTGGGATGGGTGCCCTACCCCTGTTGCCGGGAAGGGAGCAGTTCGTGCTTCGACGTACGCCACGACTCACGCGTGCACTCACATTCGTGGGGGCCGCAGCACTCGCCCTCGCCACCTCCGCCGGGCTCACGGCCGCACCGGCCAGTGCCGACGCCAACGGGGCCGGCGGTGCCGGCGGTGCCGGCCACGGCCAGCCGGTTCGGGTGCGGGTGGCCAGCTACAACATCCACCACGGTGCGGGCCCGGACAACGTGCTCGACCTGCCCGACGTCGCCAACGAGATCCGCGCCCTGCGCGCGGACGTGATCGGGTTGCAGGAGGTCGACCGGCACTGGGGTGACCGCAGTGACAACCTCGACGAGGCCGCCTGGCTCGCCGACCGGCTGCACATGCACGTCGCCTATGCCGCCAACCTCGACCTGGACCCGGCCACACCGGGCGGGGAGCGCCGGCAGTACGGCACCGCGATCCTGTCCCGCTTCCCGATCCGGTCCTCCACCAACACCCTGCTGCCGAAGTTCGGCGACGACGAACAGCGAGGCCTGCTCGTCACCGAGATCAAGGTGCGCGGCGTGACGATGCGGTTCGCCAACACGCATCTCCAGCACAACAACAACCTCGAACGCCAGGCGCAGGCGCAGCGGATCGTCGAGCTGCTCGGCGACCAGCCGACGCGCACCTTCCTCACCGGTGACCTGAACGCCAGCGCGGGTGCGGCCGAGATCCAGACCCTGACCAACGTGTTCACCGACTCCTGGGCGGCGGTCGGTGAGGGTGATGGGTTCACCTACTCCCAGGAGGACCCGCACAACCGGATCGACTTCGTGATGTCGTCCCCGGACGTCCGGCCGCTGCACGCCCGGGTGGCCACCGACGCCGACGGCTCGGACCACCTGCCGGTCGTGGCCGACTTCGCCGTCCGCCGCTGACCGCGTGGCGGCGACGGCCGCCACAGCCGTAGCGTGGACCGGGTGAGCAGGCCGCGGTTCCACGTGGAACACGATCAATCGCACGATTCGTCGGAGGGCGGCGACCGCGACCAGGCCGCCGCCCTCCGCGTCGTCACGTACAACATCCACCACGGCGCGGACACCGCGGACCGGCTCGACCTGGCCCGGACCGCCGCGGTGCTCGCTCGATCCGGCGCCGACCTGATCGGGCTGCAGGAAGTCGACCGGCACTGGTCCGAGCGCAGTGCGTTCGCCGACCAGGCGGAGTGGCTGGCGACGACGCTCGGCATGCACGTGGCGTACGCGGCCAATCTCGACCTGGAGCCCGAGCCCGACGTCGGCCGATCCGGAGTCGCACCGAAGCCCCGGCAGTACGGCCTCGCGGTGCTGTCCCGCTTCCCGATCCTGTCGGTGACGCACGAGTTGCTGCCGCCTGGTTCGGACGCCGAGCCCGGGCTCGAACCCCGCGGACTTCTGGTCGCGGAGATCGAGGTCGACGGGGAGCGGCTGCGGTTCGCGACCACGCACCTGTCCGAGGCCGATCCGCGCGCCCGCGAGAGCGAGGCGACCCGGGTCGCGGAGCTCCTCGGTCCCACACCCCGGCGGACCATTCTCACCGGGGACCTGAACGCCCTCCCCGCCGCGCCGGAGACCAAGCCGCTCACCGACGTGCTCGCCGACGCCTGGCCGAGTGGGGGCGTCGACCCCGGCCACACTATTCCGGTCGCCGTCCCCGACCGCCGGATCGACTACGTGCTCCTCTCACCCGACCTGACGGCCGAACGTGCCCAGGTGCTCACCGACGCCGACGCCTCCGACCACCTGCCGGTCGTGGTGGACGTAGGAGTCTGAGCCCGCACTCAGTCGACCCGGGTCTCCGGGAGCCGACTCAGGATCTGCGTCACGGTCTGTTCCGGTGTCTGGTCGGAGGTGTCCAGCCACAGGCCGATCCGTGGAGTCTCGACGCGCAGGGCGGCGTCGAGCTCGGCGGCGGTCCAGCCGTCGGCGTAGCCCGTCTTGACCCGGCCGGCCTCCCGGCGCTCCACCACCTCCGGCCGCGGCGCGAGGACGACCACGCCGACCGGGCGGGTGACCAGCGACTGCACGTACTCCGTGAGGTGCTGTCCGATGATGATGTCCTGGACGACGGCGGTGTAGCCGGCCTCGGCGTAGGCGTCGGCGACCGAGGCGGAGATCCGGTAGCGCAGGCGGAGCTCGGCGTCCATGGCCTTCCCGCCGCCCGGCACGATCGGCGCCGAGCCGGACACGATCATCCGGCGGAACACGTCGCCGCGTACGTGCGCGGACCGGTCCAGGCGTTCGGCCAGCAACTGAGCCACGGTCGACTTGCCGGCGGCCATGATGCCGGTCACCACGATGACCTTGGGCACGTCGGGCGCCGTGGGCGCTCCGAGCGCTTCGGGCACCCCGGGCACGTCCGGTTGGGAGATCATCGCTCCATCCTGCCGGGCCGGTACGCCGCGGTGCACCCGGTTTCGATCTCACCGGCCCCGGCCGGGGGCGTCCGGGCCCGAGCCGATCGGCCTCTCGGTCACGGGCCGGACGCCACGGTGAGAGGGGCGACATACCTGTGCCGCCACGCGTACGCCGATGGTGGGATGCCGGAGAGCGGGCGCACGCGCTCTGCCGCGTCCGTACTTCTGCGTCTCTGCTTTCCCAAGGGGGTCCGGCCTTGGCTGTCGTACGACTGCACTCCTTCGCCGGCGATCTCGTCGAGGTGCCCGAAGGGGCGGTGGAGAGGTTCGCCGACGACCTGCGCGGCCGCCTCGTCCAGCCCATCGACCCCGAGTACGACGCCGCCCGGTCGGTGTGGAACGGCCTGGTCGACAAGCGGCCCGGGCTGATCGCCCGCTGCGCCGACTCCGGCGACGTCGCGACCGCGGTGAACTTCGCCCGCGAGCACGACCTGCTCCTTGCCGTACGCGGTGGCGGGCACAACGTCTCCGGAGTGGCGTCGTGCGACGGTGGCCTGGTCGTCGACCTGTCCCCGATGAGCGCGGCCCTGACCAATCCCGCGACCGAGATCGTCCGCGCGCAGGGCGGCGTACGCATCGCCGACCTCGACCAGGCGACGCAGCCGTTCAACCTGGCCGTGCCGATGGGCGTGGTGAGCGACACCGGCGCGGCCGGCCTCACCCTCGGCGGCGGGTTCGGCTGGCTGTTCCGCAAGTTCGGGCTGAGCTGTGACAACCTGCTCGCCGCCGAGGTGGTCACCTCCGACGGGGGTACGGTGCGCGCCGGCAGCAAGCCCAGCGAGGACCCGGACCTGCTGTGGGCGCTGCGCGGGGGCGGCGGCAACTTCGGGATCGTGACCGAGTTCGAGTTCCGCGCGCACCCGGTCGGGCCGGACGTGTACTGCCTGCTCGTCGTGCACGACGGGGACGAGGCTGGTGAGGCACTGCGGGCGATCAGGTCGTGGAAGGACACGATGCCGGACGAACTGACCTCGATCGCCCTCCTTATGCACGGCCCGCCGATGGAGGGGATCCCTAAGGAGTACGTCGGTCGGCCGGTGCTGATCCACCTGGCCACCTACATCGGCGATCCCGACGAGGGCGACCGTCTGCTGACCGAAGCCCGCGCCATCGGCCGGCCGGTCGCCGACCTCAGTGGGCGACGTACGTACCTCGAGATGCAGCAGTTCTTCGACGCCGACTATCCCGCGCACGAACTCCGCTACTACTGGAAGTCCCGCTTCCTCACCGGCCTGGACGACGCGCTCATCGACACGATCGTCTCGCTCGGCGAGGCGGCGCCGTCGCCGCGGTCCAGCATCGACGTGTGGCCGCTCGGCGGCGCGATGGCGCGGGTGCCGGCGGGCGACACCGCGTTCGGCGACCGCTCGATGCCGTACATGCTGGGCATCGAGGCCAACTGGGAGCTTCCCGAGGACGACGACGCCAACATCGCCTGGGCGCGCGAGGTGTACGAGCGGACCGATGCGTACTCCGACGGTCGGGAGTACGTGAACTTCCCCGGCTTCTACGAGGCGGACGGGCTCGCGCGGTCGGCGTTCGGGGACAACTACGGGCGCCTGGTCGAACTCAAGCGGCGCTTCGACCCGCACAACCTCTTCCGGCTCAACCACAACATCTCCCCGGAGGGTTGAGCGCACGTCCTCCGGTTTTCGGTCGTGTTCGGCCGGCTTCCCGATCGGCGCCAGGGGTCGGACGGGTTGTCGTACCCGGATGGGACAATGGTCGGCGTTGCCCTCGAGCCTGGCTCCGAGGGCGGATCTGCGGGGTTTCGCCGGGGTGGGGTCTGGTCGTTCGTACGGCTGTGGGTCAGGGCTCAGGCGTCGTACCGCAGGTCGGGAGGGCTCGCATAGTGGCCTAGTGCGGCGGTCTTGAAAACCGCTAAGGCAGGGACCCACCTGTCTTCATGGGTTCGAATCCCATGCCCTCCGCTCACCAGTATTTACGCAGGTCAGAGCCGGTCCGGCCCTCCATCTCTGGCCGGACCGTGGTCGTCTACTGGTCCAGGCCATGCGCAGTGACTTGCGGCTATGAACGGGCGGTTGCACGGATTCCGCTCGGCCGGGCTGCCGGTAGCGCTCCGTCGAGGCTGAGGGCTGGTGAACGCGGTGATCGCCGACATTCTGGCGTCTTGTCGCGCCTGGGAGTGGCCAGCGATGAGTGACTTCACAGTGAGCCCGAGGCGTCGGAAGTCCTCTACACTAGTGGCGTTGGTGTTGAGGGTTCCCGACGGCGAGGTGGGGTCATGTCGACCGGTGACGAGTTGCTCGCCAGCCTGCCCGACATTTTTCGTTACTCCGAGGCGTTGGAGCACATCAATGATCGCCAGCTCCGCCGGCTTGTCGCCGACGGCGCTGTCGTCCCGCTGTCGCGGGGTCTGTACCGCAAGAGTGACTGGCTGGGTGATGAGGACCTGATCGAGATCTCCGCGAAGGCACCCCATGCGACGATCTGCCTGCGCTCAGCGCTGGCGCGTCATGACCTGATCGACGACATCCCGGGCGAGATCGACATCGCCATCCCCAGAGGGTCGTGGACGCCGGAGACGACGGCGCCGGTGCGGTGGCGGCGCTTCGATCCCGGCACCTTCGAGATCGGGCGCGACCAACTCGACATCGGCGGCGGTCGGACTATCGGCCTGTACTCGGCACAGCGGAGCGTCATCGACGCATTCCGGATGCGCCATCTCGACGGCTCTGACCTGGCCAACGAGGCGCTCAAACGGTGGTTGCGCCGTGGCGGGCAGCCATCTGATCTGCTCGGCATGGCTCGGTCGTTCCCGCGCGCTTCCGCCGCGCTACGCGAGACGATGGAGATCCTTCTGTGAGCCGAGTGAACCGTGGTACGCCGTCGGGCGAGGCTTACCTGGACCTTCAGAACGAGGCCCGTCGTACAGGCCGACCCACCCAGGAGCTGCTTCAGCTCTACGTGCTTGAAGGGTTCCTCGCTCGCCTGGCCGCCAGCGACCTGCGGGGGAGCTTCGTCCTCAAGGGCGGGGTCTTGTTGGCAGCGTTCGATTCTCGTCGCCCGACCAGGGACGTCGACCTGGCCGGGCTCAATCTCGCCGGCGACACCGAGACTGTCCTGGGTCTGGTGCGCAGCGTGCTCGACATCGGACCATCCCAAGGGGATGGGATCGAGTTCGCGGCCGACACGGCAACAGCCAACGTCATCCGCGAGGAGGAGGACTACTCCGGTGTCCGGGTCCACGTGGGGGCCCACGTGGCCAACGCCAAGCTGCCCTTCCACGTCGACGTCAACGTCGGCGATCCGATCTGGCCCGAACCGACCACAGTCGCTGTGCCTCGCCTTCGGGGCGGGGCACCGATCGAACTCCGCGGTTACCCGATCCATATGGTGCATGCCGAGAAGATCGTGACCGCTGTCCAGCGTGGTGTAGCGAACACCCGCTGGCGCGACTTCGGCGACATCTGGACCCTCTCGCGACGCCACCGGACCGATGCCGATCATCTGCGACAAGCAATTCAGGAGGTAGCCCGCTACCGGAACGCGACACTGCGGCCATTGACAGAAGTTCTCGACGGGTTTGCGATACTGGCACAAGCCCGATGGACCCAATGGCGGCGACGCAGCAACAGCGACCACCTGCCCGACCAGTTCGAGGCCGTACTCGGGGTCGTCATTGATTTCGCAGACCCTGTGCTCGCCGGCGTCGTTGACGGACTCACGTGGGACCCAGGCTCTAGAGCCTGGCGGTAGCCGGCACCGTCGGCGGCGTACGCGCCGGAGGGAAACGCCAACGCGCGACGGTAGCGAGTCTGGGATTCGACCAACAATGCTGGCTGCGAGGTCAAGCTGTATAGGTCGAGTGATGACCTCTATATCGGGTCGTTGAACAGCACCCCGGTTCGCTGTGGGAGTGCGTACTTCGACAACTTCTATGGGCCGGCCATCACTGCGGGCGTGGACTATTACGCCGTGGTGCGGCTGTGGGATGGCTCGTCGTGGTCCACGGCAGTGCGGTCGAGTTCGTGGCCGGCGATACGTACGGACGGATGGTCGGTTTCTGGTACGCGGGGTAAGTGTGCGTGTGGTACGTCGACGGGCATGCTGCAGTTGGACCAGGTGCCCTGGGACGACCCGATCAACTCGGCGACGGGTCGGTTCTTCGAGTCCTTGTCCGACGCAACGATGTCTGCGCCGGGGATCGGCTTCACAGCGGCTCGTACGTACAACTCGTCCAACACCGCCGTCGGCCTGCTGGGCAAGGGCTGGACTTTCTCCTACGCGGCTTCACTGGCAATCACCTCGTCACAGGCGACCTACACCGCTGAAGACGGTCAGCAGATCGTCTACACCAAGAACTCCGACGGAACCTTCAAGACGCCCACCGGGGTCACGTCGAAGTTGGCCGCCGTCGCTGGCGGGTACGCCCTGACGACGAAGACTCACGAAACCTTGTCATTCGACTCCTCCGGCCAACTGACGGCGTGGAAGGACAGTTCCAATCAGGGCGTGACTCTCAGCTACACAAGTGGCGTGCTGTCCAAGGTGACAGACGCTGCTGGCCGTGAGGTCCAGATCGGGGTGACCGGCGGGAAGCTCGCGAAGGTCACGTTGCCGGACGGCCGGTACGTGAGCTACGCCTACACCGGTGACCTCCTCACCCAGGTTCGTGACCTGGCCGGCCACAACACCGCCTACGAGTACGACGGCAGTGGTCGGCTTGCGAAGGTCAAGCAGGTGGAGAAGAACCGCTACGTCGTTCAGAACACGTACAACTCTGGCGGTCAGGTCACCCAGCAGGTCGGGCCGACCGGCGGAGTCTCGAGTTACAAGTACAACTACCCCTACAAGGGTGACGTGACTCGCGTGGACCCGCGGGGCAACGAGTGGACCAACACCTACATCGGCAACGTGCTGATGGCGTCATCGGACCCGATCGGCAACATGACGCAGTACTCCTACAACCAGAACAAGCAGCGCGTGTCCGCCCTGGATCCGAACTGGAACACCACGACGATGGGCTACGACGCCGCGGGTAACATGAACAGCCGGCAGGTGGAAGGTTCCTACGCCTCTGCCGAGAAGTGGGTGTACGACGCCGCCGACAACCTGAAGTCGTACACCAACAAGAACAACGTGACGACGACGTATGAGTATGACTCCGCGAACCGGCTGATCAAGACCGTTGATCCGGAGAACGGCACGGCCAAGCCGACGCTGTACACGTACACGTCGAAGGGACAGCTGGAGACCGAGACCTCCCCAGAAGGTCACGTCACGACCTACGGGTATGACTCGCAGGGGAACCGGACGTCGTCGAAGACCCCACTGGGGAAGGTGACCACCTTCACCTACGACACCACGGGACGGATGTCTTCCGAGACCGACCCGCGCGGCGCGGACACGAGTGACCCGGACGACTACACGACCCACTACGGCTACGACGACGCCGATCACGTTCTCCAGGTGACCGACGCGCGCAACCACGTAACGAAGTTCGCCTACGACGAGGCCGGGGACAAGGTCCAGCAGACCGATCCCTACGACAAGACCACGATGTTCACCTACGACGCCGCGCACCGGGTGACGTCGATGGCCAAGCCGGGCCTGTCGCCCGCGACCTGGAGTTACGACAAGAACGGCAACCTGCTGTCGCAGACCGACCCCACCGGTGCGGTCACCACCTACGACTACGACCAGGTGAACCGCAAGATCCACATGATCACCGCGCGCGGGAACGTGAGCGGAGCAACTCCTGCGGACTACACCTGGAAGTTCTACTACGACGCGAACAGCAATCTTGCCAAGGTGGTCGATCCTACCGACACCGCGGGAGTTGGCACCAAGACCTACTACGACGCACTCGATCGGCCGTCCGAGGTCGTCGACCAGCTCTCGAAGAGCACCACCACGACCTACGACGGTGAAGGAAACGTCACCAAGGTCACCGACCCGCTGAACCACTCGACGCAGACCAGCTATGACGGGCTCAGTCGGGGCAAGACCACGACGGACGCGCGTGGCAAGGTCACCCGCTACGGCTACGACGGTGACTCCAACCTCGTCTCGGTGACCACCCCACTGGGGTTCAAGACCAGCTACGGCTACGACGCCGACGGCAACCAGACCTTGATGGTCGACCCCCGCGGCAACGCCTCCGGCGCAGATCCGGCGCAGTACACCTGGAAGTACGGCTACGACCCGGCCGGTGAGCAGACAACCGTCGAGGACCCGTTGGGCAACAAGACGGTGACCGACTACGACCCGACGGGCAACGTCGCGAAGGTGACCAGCCCGCAACTTCGCCGTCGGCTACACCTACGACGACAAGGACCGGTTGAAGAAGGTCGTGGGCCCGGACGACCCGGAAGGCGTTGGTACCACCTACGGCTATGACGCCAACGACAACCTGACCAGCCGTACCGACGCGAACAGTCACACGACCACCTACGGCTACGACGCAATGGGCCGGATCGTGGAGACGGTGGATCCGCTCGGACGGAAGATCATCCACGCCTATGACCCAGAGGGTCACCTGGCGCAGACGGTGACCGCTCGGGGGAACGTGTCGGGTGCGGATCCGGTCCCCTGGACGTTGACCTACTCCTACGACGCGCGTGGGCTGCGTACGGCGATGCAGTCCGCCGACGCCGGGGTGAACGCGACCTACGACTATGACGCGGTCGGCCGGCACAAGAAGACCACCGGCTACGGCGGTGACCTCCTCTACGACTACGACGACGCGGGACGGCTGACGTCCTTCGCCCGCGGCTCGACGGGATTCACCTACGGCTATGACAACGGCGGGAACGTCACCTCCCGCACTTACCCGAACGGCTCGCAGATCACGCGGTCTTCGACGACGACGGCCGGCAGACCACCTCCACCCGCAACGGTGTCACCGCCACCCTGACCTATGACCAGGCCGACAGACTGACGGGTATACAGACCCCCACCGCCAACGGGTACAACGAGTCTCGCTCCTATGACCGGGCCGGTCTGCTGAGCGTCGTCGCAACCACCAAGGGCAGCACCACGCTCAGCCGTTTCGACGTCACCCGCGACGAGGCCGGCAACCCGAGCCAGGTGAAGACGACCCGCGGCACCAACCAGAGCTATGAGTCCTTCCAGTACGACCCCGCAGACCGCCTCACCAAGGACTGCTACGCAGCCTCCTGCGACGGCGCTTCCGCCAGCATCGGGTTCACCTACGACAGGGTGGGCAACCGCCTGACCCAGGCCCGAACCGGCGTGAGCAGTCCCGGAACGACGACCTACGACTACGACGCCGCCGACGAGCTGACCAAGACCACCAACGGCGCCACGGTCGTCGACTACGGGCTCGACGCGGACGGCAACCTGGCCACCGCCGGCTCCCAGACGTTCACCTTCGACGTGGCGAACCGGCTGCGGAAGAGGGCCGACGGAACGAGCTCGGTCACGGTCTCCTACGACGGCGAGGGCCGCCGGCTCGGAGCGGGCAGCAACAAGAACCCCTACGCCAGATTGTTCTTCTGGGACGTCAACAACCCGCTGCCCATGCTCGGGATGATGACCTACGGCACCGCCAGGACCGGCATCCGCTACACCGCCGCCGGTGTGCCGCTAGAGGTCACCTCCGGCACCGCCGGAACCGTGTCAAGCATCAACGACGCCGACCTGACCGACATCGCAGCGATCAACGACAGCGCATGGCTGTACCACGACCAGATCGGCTCGATCGTCGACACCACCGACGCCGCCGGAACATCCCAGACAACCACCAGCTACGAACCGTTCGGCGCTGGGTCGACGACCAAGCTGGTCACCAGCCCCGTCGACACCCTCCTCGGATTCACCGGCGAATACCAAGACCCCTACCTGGGCCTGACCCACCTACGCGCACGCGATTACGACCCCACCCTCGGCCGCTTCACCGCCAAAGACCCCATCACACCCACCATCGACGACCCCTACGTAGCCGCCTACGTCTACGCATCCGACCGCCCCGGCGTCTACACCGACCCCAGCGGCGAGGTCAACTGCCAGCCTAGCCGTGGCGGTGACAGCTGTGGCGGCACCGGCGGCGGACTGGGGTGGCCCAGGTCGCCGAGTACCGCCGGCCGGGGAACTGGTTGGCCCGGCACGACCGGCGAGATGAATGAGGGGGCGGGCGGGTTTGGTGCGACGACACAATTTGTCGGCCGTGGGACAGAATTCTTCCGCAATCTCTATCGATACGGATCTGGCGGCTACAAGGAATTGCAATCTGGATGCGTTCGATTCTACGGCGAGATGGTTCGTGCAAACACTCCTGGAACGATTTCAGGTAGTGTGCGGGTTCGTGAGTGGAACCCATTCACGGGTCGAGCGCGAACGTGGTTCGAGCGCGTAGACGCGAATGGTAAGGTTCGTCAGGTCCGCCCGGAGACGGGAGGGGCGAAGCAGCACTATCACTTCGACGAGTTCGGGAACTATGTTGGAAAATGGTGAAAATCTCGAGTTGCCATCTCGACTCGAGGTGCGCCAAGCGCTCGAAGATCTAGTGTCTGGCCGTCGATCTAGAGACGAAGTTGCTGCTTGGGCTATGCCTTGGATTCTGGGTGACGCCGACGTCGTTGACATGGCCGTGTGGCTCACCATGGACAAACTTTGTCAGGCAGATACTCAGGAAGTGCCGGGGCTATACGTTTTCGATGAGGGCGACTTTCGGCTCTGGCTCGAAGACTTTGAACGTCAAAGCGCAAAGTGGCATTCTGATTAGATTCTCATTGCGTTGTGCCTTTGGGTTTTACCCAAGGTGTATGCATGGAGGATCATCACCGCACGGCAGGTTGCGCGGGTCTTGTCTCGCCTCCACCTCGTCGGGCCGCGGCACGGGACCTCCTTCGGAACCCCGCCCCCGCGACTTCTGGCCCACTAGCGTCACGAGTACTTAGTCAAGTGGCAAGCCTACGTGAGATTACGAGCACGATGATGACTTCGCGCACCGTTGGCTAGGTCGTCGTGGAGGTGTCCGGCGAGGCTGTCCAGCGCGTTTTCGCCAGTCGAGGGTGTAGGTCACTCGGTGAATCCGAGCCAACGAGGGGTCGGTGCCGGAGGGGTACGCACCCCGTCGGCGCGAAGGTAGCGGTCTGGCTGAGTCGCACGGTGTGGTCAGTGCAGTTGCGTCCAGCAAGGTGGTGTACGGCAGGCGCTCGGTGATGAGCGTGTCGTAGACGTGTAGGGCGGTCATCGCGTGATCCTTTGGAAGACCTCTCACAGTGCTTCTGAAGGAGTTTTCGCGATGACCGCGAGGCCCAGTATGACCCCTGACCGGTTCCTGCACGACCAGCTGGCTGCGGCGTCGCCGGATCTGTTGCGGCAGCTGTTGACCGCGTTCATTGACGCGCTGATGGGCGCTGAGGCCGACGCGGTCTGTGGCGCCCCTTACGGATTGGCGAGCCCGGACCGGACGAACTCCCGTAACGGCTACCGGCACCGCGACTTCGACACCCGCGCCGGCACCATCGACGTAGCGATCCCCAAGCTTCGCTCGGGCAGTTACTTCCCGGACAGTGAGAATCGGTATCGCGAGTTGGTCGGTCGCGTCTGACCCGTTCCCTGACTGACCATACGTGTCTTCAGCCAGATCCGTCGGCGGGGCTGGCCAGCTCGCGGTGCACGTGACCGGACGAGCGTCGTGACCTCATAGGAGCCTGTGCTGAGGCCCCATCACTGTCCTGTCCGCCCGCCCGGCCGGTGCGTGCCGCCACCACGGTCAACCAGGAAGGGACGGCAGTTCAGGATGGCTCGGAACACGCCAGAGGTCTACGGCGGCGTCGACACACACGGCCGCACTCACCACGCAGCCGCGATCAGCGCCGCCGGCAAGGTGATCTCCGATCAGGAATTTCCGGCGACCCCCGCTGGCTATCGGGACATGGCCGCCTGGCTGCGCCAGCTGGGCAATGTGGTCAAGGTGGGCGTGGAGGGTACGGGCTCCTACGGCGCCGGCCTCGCACGCGCACTGTCCTCTGAGCACATGACGGTCGTCGAAGTGGATCGACCCGATCGCCGGGCGCGACGCCGCAAGGGCAAGTCAGACTCGCTCGACGCCCTGGCTGCCGCACGCGCCGCGCTGTCGGGCGAGGCCGGCGGAACTCCGAAGACACGTTCCGGCCCGGTCGAGTCGATTCGTGCACTGCGGGTGGCACGTCGTGGCGCGATCAAGGCCCGGACAGCGGCGTTCAATCAGCTGCACGGGTTGATCGTCAGTGCGCCAGCCGATGTCCGCTCCGCTCTGGCTGATCTGCGCGGGCAGCAGCTTGTTGATCGCTGCGCGGCCTACCGCATCGACGAACAACGCCTCGGTGAGCCGACCATGGCAACCAAGGCAGCCCTACGGGCCATTGCTCGACGCGTCCTCGCGTTGCAGGAAGAGATACGTCTCGCTGACCGTCGACTCCCGCCGCTGACCGCCGCGACCGCCCCCAGGACGACGGCAGTGTTCGGGGTCGGCGCCGAGATCGCCGGACAGATGCTCGTGACCGCCGGCGACAACCCTGAACGGCTCCGCAGCGAGGCTGCCTTCGCTCACCTTTGCGCCGCCGCACCCATACCTGCCAGTTCCGGTCGCACCGATCGGCACCGGCTCAACCGCGGCGGGGACCGCGCCGCCAACGCGGCGCTCTACATGGTCGTTGTCACCCGCATGCGCCGCCACGCACCGACCCGCGTCTACGTCGCACGCCGCACGGCCGAGGGCTTAAGCAAGAGCGACATCATGCGCTGCTTGAAACGCTTCGTCGCGCGGGAGATCTACTATGCCATCCGCGCCGATTTCGAGGCCGCACACGCAACTTGACGAACATAGGAGCATCTGGCTGCTGGAACGGCGCCGGCGGGCCGAGCGGGCCCTGACCACCGTGGTCGCGACCTGCTACCTGCTGGGGGTGTCGACCCGGCGGATGGAGAAGCTGGTCGAGACTTTGGGGATCACCCGGCTGTCCAAGTCGCAGGTGTCGGTGATGGCCGGCGAGCTGGATGAGCAGGTGGAGGCGTTCCGCAGCCGGCCCCTAGACGCCGGCCCGTACACGTTCGTGGCCATGGACGCGCTGGTACTCAAGGTGCGCGAAGGCGGCCGGGTGGTCGGGGTGCACGCCCTGGTCGCCACCGGCGTCAACGCCGACGGACACCGGGAGATCCTCGGCGTGGACGTCACCTCCGCCGAGGACGGTGCGGGCTGGCTGGCGTTTTTGCGGGATCTTCTCGCCCGCGGATTGTCCGGCGTCGCTTTGGTGACCTCCGATGCCCACACCGGTCTGGTCGCTGCGATCGGTGCGACGCTGCCCGGTGCATCCTGGCAGCGGTGCCGCACCCACTACGCCGCGAACCTGATGAGCGTGACGCCGAAGAGCAGTTGGCCGTGGGTTCGGACCCTGCTGCACTCGGTCTATGACCAGCCCGACGCCGCCGCCGTGCACGACCAGTTCAACCGCGTCTTGGAAGCGTTGGCCGACAAGCTGCCCGCCGTGGTCGACCACCTCGAGCAGGCCCGACCCGACGTGCTCGCGTTCACCGCCTTCCCCAAGGAGCTGTGGCGTCAGATCTGGTCCAACAATCCCCAGGAACGGTTGAACCGTGAGATCCGCCGCCGCACCAACGTCGTCGGGATCTTCCCCGACCGCAACTCCCTGATCCGCCTCGTCGGAGCGGTCCTGGCAGAACAACATGACGAGTGGATCGAAGGCCGCCGCTACCTCGGACTCGACCTCCTCGCCAAGGCCCGCACCATCACCACGACCACTCAGCAGGAGGCGACCGAAACCGACCTCAAGGCGCTCAGCGCCTAACCAACCAACGGATCACGCGACACGACCGCTACACCACACCGATGGACTTGACCGTCAGTGCCAGTCCGGGGGTGTCCGGCGGGCTGCGGCTGCTTGGTTCATGGCGCGGCGAAGTGCTGGCCGGGGCGGTAAACCCGCTGGTCGCACGGGCTGTTGGAGATTGCTTGAAAACCGCTAGGCGGGGTAACCCCCCGCCACGTGGGTTCGAATCCCACGCCCTCCGCTCCACCTGTAAAACCGCTCTGACCTGCGAAGACGTATTCCGGAGCTGTTCCCTTATTCGCGGCTCAGTTGATGCTTGTAGCCGCGGTGAACCTCGGTGAACCTCGGTGAAATGGCTCTCTCGGGGCCTATTTCGGGTTGGTGGAAGACGGGGGCGGTCCGGGGGCTATGCCAAGATCGCTGGACACGGCCGTGGCCAGGAGGGCGGAGCAGGGATCCCTGACCCAGTACTTGTGGCTGAAGTCCTGGACGAGCTCGGCCTCCGCGGCCGTGGCGAAGTTCAGCAGCCCGGAGGCCTGGTGGGCCGTGAATGAGAAGGGTTGCGCCTTCGTTGTTGGTTCGGCCGGTGAAGGCGGCGGGGCCGAAGTAGGGCTGATGGGTGGACCCGCAGCCCTGGGCGAGCGCGGCCGCCACCATGTTGATGGTTGAGGTAAGCCTTCGACGGTGCACCCCGCGGTTGCTCCCGTCCGCCAAGGCTCCACCCGCCGGGGGCCCCGTGTGGCGCTCCCGGGGTGTTGCTCGCTGACCGTCCAGGTCATGGATCCTGGCCTCGCAGTGTCTTCCACACCTTCGGCCCGAACGGTTTGCGTGGCTTCTCCGACGAATACACAGAGGAGGGCTGTCATGGGTGGACATCGAGACCGTCGGATCGGGGTTGGGTCGGTGCTGACCGACCCCGCCGAGGCGAGCAGGGTGCGGGGGGTGCTCGCGCTCGGTGGCGTGCCTTGGGACGAGCTCGCCGACGGGGTGCAGGAGGTTCGAGCCCGGCTGCTCGCTGCGCAGGCCGCCCCTGACCGGCCGGAGATCCAGAATCCCGGAGCCTGGGCGGCCGTGGTCGCCTCCCGGGTCGCGGCTGACTGGCACCGCGCCCAGGGCCGCGAGACGAGGTTGCGGGATCGGCTGGCCGCCCGATGGAGAACGCGGCCGCCGGCGGACCACGACGAGGACGACCGGTTGCAGGCGCTCGCGGTGGCCGGAGGGCTCGACGAGCTGCCGGCCCCCCAGCGGCAGCTGATCGTCCTGCGCTTCCACCTGGACCTGACGATCCCGCAGATCGCCCGCGAACTGGGTGTCCCTGAAGGCACGGTGAAGAGCCGTCTGCACACCGCGCTCGCCGCCCTCCGCCGCCATCTGGCCGAACTGGAGGTAATCGAGGAATGACTACTCCGCACGATCCTGACGACAACACCAACGACGACCGCTCGGCAGATATGGACATGGCCGGTCTGGACGAGCCCGGGCTGCGCCGCGCGCTCGCGGTGATCGCCACCGAAGCCGGCCACCAGCCGAGGCCGCGCTTCGAACCGCGCCGGACGTGGTGGCGACGCCACACTCCGCTGGCCGCGGCGGCCGCCGGTCTGGCCGCGGCGGCCGCGATCGCCGGTGGCGTCCTTCTCGGTCCGCACACCGATCAGACCCACCAAACCGGCGACGTGTCCAGCAGGGCAGCCGGGGACCGAAGCCTGAACCGGCAGGAGAACATCGCCTGCTCCCGGTTCATGTTCGTCGGCGACGTGACATCGGTCCGCGCCGGACCCGGCCGGAACCGGGTCACCGTCACCGCCCGTGTGAACGATTGGGTCAAACCTGCTTCCGGCCCCAAGAGCATCACCTTCCAGACCGAGAACAACACCGTCGGCAACGCGTATCCGGAGAAGAAGCCCGGCCACAGACTATGGAAAGCGGGGGCGCACGGATACATCCTGGTCCCACTCGCGCACCGAGAACCTGCCGCCGTACTCAACGGCAAGCTCGCCGAGGAATTGCTCACCCAGGACAGGAAGGCACTCCCCCAGGCCGCGACGCTGAGATGTCCGCAGTGGTGGCTGAACTCTTGGAGCTAGGCGAGGCTTAGGTCGCGTGACGGCCGGTTAAGGCGTCGGAAGCTCCACAGGCCGGGGCGGACTCACTCTGGACAAGCCCGGACCGGCGTGCATGAGGCTGCGCTCCTCATTAAGGGGGGGCCGCGATGGGTGATGGTGTTTCGGTATCGATCGGTCGGCGATGCAGCTATGTGGTGGGCTTACCTGATCGAGATCGCCGCGAAGGCACCCCACGCGACGATCTGCCTGCGCTCAGCGCTGGCACGCCAAGACCTGATCGACGACATTCCCGGCGAGATCGACATCGCCATCCCCAGAGGGTCGTGGACGCCGGAGACGACGGTGCCGGTGCGGTGGCGGCGCTTCGATCCCGGCACCTTCGAGATCGGACGCGACCAACTCGTGTCGTCGGGTGGCGACGCCGACCAACCCCGGCGCGGGCATGCTTACCTGGGTCATGCCCCCACTTCCTCCGTCACGGGCAAGCATTCAGCGAGCAGGTCAACGACGTCGCGCCAGGCGCGCTGCGCGTGCCGTGGATGGTAGCCAACGCCGGGGACTGTGGGGTGGTCGACCGGTGGGTGGTGGAAGGCGTGCAAGGCGCCGCCGTAGACCGTGAGGCGCCAGTCGACGCCTGCGGCCTGCATCTGCGCGGTGAACGCGTTCCGTTGCGCGGGCGGCATGATCGGGTCTTCCGACCCGACCCCGGCCCACACCGGGCAGCGGATGCGCGCCGCCTCGCCCGGTCGGCCCGTAGTCAGTGCGTTGACTGTCCCGATCGCGCGCAGGCTGACGCCATCACGCCCGAGTTCCAGCCCGATGGCGCCCCCGGTGCCGTAACCGACGGCGGCGATCCGGTCGGGGTCGGTCCGCGGCTCGGTGCGCAACACGTCGAGCGCCGCATGGCCGATTCCCCGCATCCGGTCGGGATCAGCGAGCAGTGGCATGCACCGGGCCAGCATCTCCTCGGGGTCACCCAAATAGCGCCCGCCGTGAAGGTCGAAGGCCAGCGCTACATATCCCAGCTCGGCGAGAGCATCGGCCCGGCGGCGCTCGACGTCGCTGAGCCCCATGCCCTCTGGTCCGAGCAGCACCGCGGGCCGACGGTCGAGACCGGCCGGGAGCGCGAGGTGCCCGATCATCGTCAAACCGTCGGCAGGGTACTCGACCGTACGCGTCGTAATCGCCGTCATGAGACTGGACTGTAGTGATCGCAAGCCCGGTCCGGCCGCTGTTCTGCCGCTGGCAGAACAGCGCGGGTGTCCCTCTGAATACGGCAGGGCTCACAAGAACCGTCACAACCCCCGTTCCCACAGCCGTCGCGGACGGCGAGCACCGCGGGCTTCAGCCCGCCCCGAACCGCTCCCGCAGCGTTTTCTTGGAGAACTTCCCGACCGAGGTCTTGGGGATCTCGTCGATGAACTCGACCCGCTCGGGGATCCACCAGCCTGCGACGCGCGACGACAGAAACGCGCGAAGGTCGTCCGCGGTCAGCGCGTGGTCGTCCGCGCGGACCACGTAGGCCAGTGGGCGCTCGCCCCACCGCTCGTCGGGCACCGCGATCACCGCCGCCTCCAGCACCGCGGGGTGGGCCATGATCGCGTTCTCCAGCTCGACGGAGGAGATCCACTCACCGCCGGACTTCACGAGATCCTTGGTGCGGTCGACGAGCCGGATGTATCCGTCGGGCGAGATCGTGGCGACGTCGCCGGTCCGCAGCCAGCCGTCGTTGGCGAACGACGCTCCACGGTTGCCCTCGTCGCCGTAGTAGGAGGCCGCGACCCACGGCCCGACGACCTCCAGCTCGCCGTGGTCCCTGCCGTTCCACGCCACCTCGTGTGTCGTCCCCGGCTCGACGATCCGCGCCTCCACCAGCGGCATGGGCACGCCCTGGCTCGCCCGCAGGCGCGCCAGCTCGTCCGCGGGCAGGTCGGCAAGCGTGCTCTTGATCGTGCACACGGAGCCGACCGGGCTCGTCTCGGTCATGCCCCACGCCTGCAGGATCGGCATGCCGAGCCGCCGCTCGTAGGCCTCCGACAGCGCCTGCGGCACGGCCGACCCACCGCAGACGACGGCCCGCAGCGCGGAGAGGTCGCGGCCGTGCAGCTCGTCGAGCGCGCCCGCCCAGATCGTCGGCACGCCGGCGGCCACGGTGACGCGCTCGCTCTCGATCAGCTCGGCGAGCGCCGCAGGGCTCATCTGCGGCCCGGGGAACGCGAGCGCGCTGCCGGCCATCGCGGCCGCGTACGGCAGGCCCCAGGCGTTGGCGTGGAACATCGGGACGATCGGCAGGATGGTGTCCCGCTCGCGGACGCCGAGCGTGTCGGCCAGCATCACGCCGAGGGAGTGCAGCACCGTCGAGCGGTGCGAGTAGACGACCCCCTTGGGGTGGCCGGTCGTCCCGCTCGTGTAGCACATGGCCGCGGCCTGGTTCTCGTCGTGGACGTGGAAGTCGATGGCCGGAGACGCGCCGATCAGCGCCTCGTAGTCGACGATGCGATCGTCGGCCGGCACCTCGCCGGCGCCGTCGTCCATCACGACCACGTGGCGCACCGACGGCGCGTCCGCGATCAGCGGCAGCAGCGTCGCGGCCAGCGATCGGTCGACGAATACAACCTCGTCCTCGGCGTGGTTGACGACGTAGGTCACCTGCTCGGGGAACAGGCGGATGTTCAGCGTGTGCAGCACGCGCCCGCTGCACGGGACCGCGAAGTACAGCTCCAAGTGGCGCGCGCTGTTCCACGCGAACGTGCCGACGCGCGCGTCGGGCGCGACGCCGAGCGCATCGAGCGCCCCGCCGAGCCGGCGCGTCCGCCGCGCCCAGTCGCCGTAGGTCTGCCGCTCCCGCCCGGTCGCCGTCAGCGTCGTGATCGTCTTCTCGGCGAACAGCCGCTCGGCGCGGTTGAACGCGTGGACGAGCGTCAGCGGGTGGTCCGACATCTGCCCCAGCATCTGGTCTCCTCGATCGATCGCGGCGAGCTGCCGCTCGTCCGGAGCGGAGCGGCGGCGCGGTCGCGGACGGCGGGGTAGTCCGGGTCCTGCCGGGTTGCAGGTGGGTGGTGCCATCGGCTCATCCAGGAGCCCCGGCCGTTCGCGGCATACAGCGATGTTGCAGGAAGTGCGGACAAGCGATCAATACGTCGTCGCACTTACGTGCGCCGGACCGGGGGCCCTGTGCCCGTGCACGCCAAAGGCGAGCCAACGTGACGGCTCCGCGCTGCGCGGCAACCACCCCGCTCCATCTGCCCTGATGACGGCGGCCGGGTGTTGAGGACCGGGCTGTTTCAGCGGGGGGTGAGCACGATCTCGGTCGGGGCACTCTTGGGAACCACGACTGCTCGCCAGATGTAGTTTTGGCCGGGGGTTTGCCCGCCGGTGACGAACCGGTCCCCGGTGATGAGTCCGGGCTTGGTGTCACCGACGAAGGTGTAGGCGCGACGGCCGTTCAGGGCGAGCTGGTGCAGACCTCCGGGGCGAGGAAGGGTGCTGACCTGGGCCCCCACATACTTGTTCGAGTCGAAGACGTTCGCGGCCGCGATGATCACTGGGGATGATCGGTCAGGACGCGGCTGTGCCGGGGGATCTCGCGTGTCCGCACAACCGACGGACCGACGGTGGGAGTGAACGCGGGTTGTACGCCTGGAGGCCACCCGGCCGGCGTACTACTCGCTGGAGGGTGCCCCTGTTCGCATCCGGTGACCGCCGTCGCCGCGATGGCGACTGCCGCTACCGCGTACCTGCCGTAGGCCAGTAGCACGCGCCAGCGTCGTAGGACGGCCTGCAGGGGACGGTGACCGCGGGGATCATCAGCGCGCTCGATCGTCAGGTGACGGTGCCCGGGCCGAGCGTGGGCCTGGCCGGGAGCGGGAAACCCGTGACCTACACAGCGATCCAGACCGACGCGCCGCTGAACGAGGGCAACTCCGGAGGAGCGCTCGTGGACGCTCGCGGGCGGGTGATCGGAGTGAACTCCGCGATCTACCAGCCGGCCTCCGGCCCACCACCGACCGGACTGGGGTTCGCGATACCCATCAACCAGGCCAAGAGCGTGTTGAGGGAATTCGGAGTCGCCATCAGGTAGGGACTGCCGGCGTCCCTGTGACTTCGCTGGAGGGAGAGATGGTTCGTATGCCGAGGAGGGACTTGAAGGTTGCTGCTGCGCTGGTGGGCGTGGCAGCCGCCGTCATCACGGCGGTCTCGTGCGGGGGCGGCGCCCGGCCGGAACCGCCCCCGGTGGCCGAAGGCACACCGATCGACCTGTCACCGGCGCCGGCACCGACCGCGCTGCCGGCGCCCCGGCACCTGGATAACCTCGGGTCACTCCCCATCCGCGGCGGTCGGCGAATCCTCACCGACGACCGGGGGATGACGCTGTACGTCAACGACCAGGCGCCGCGACGAGCCACCTCTTCATGTGATGGTGGCTGCCTCGCCCTGTGGAAGCCGGTGCTCCTGCGACCGGATCAGCGACCATCGGGAATCGTGCCGGGCACCACGAAGCGGTTCGGGGCCCTCCCTGGACCTGCCCGGCGGAACCGGCAGCTGGCGGTCGGTGGACGCCGCGCCTACACCTTCGGCGAGGACCACAAGCCCGGAGACGTACGTGGGTACCGTTTCACCAACACCTCCAGGGGACAGCCCTTGACGTGGAGCGTGATCTTCGTCCCCGGAGGGACGAACGCCACCGTCACACTCCGATGATCGTCCGTTCGGCGAGGATCGCCACCTGAGGCAGTACCTCGGTTACTGGTCGCTCGTCGCGGCAGGCAGGTTCGTCTGCGTGGTCAGTTCGCTGTCCTTCGTACGAATCCTTCGAGTGAGGCGGTGAGTTCGTCGCGGTTCTCCCGGTAGCGAAGGCAGTACTGGGTGGGGTACCAACCCGACCGCTGCCAAGCTCGTGGTTGCTTGATCGGGAAACAGGCGTCGTCACGGGTGCCGTCGACGAGCCCGGAGAACCACTCGTGCGTCACCATCGGTTCGTAGAAGGTGATGCCTCGGTTCCACGCGCCGTAGATGAACGTGTGGGTGAACCGCTGGCCGTGGAACTCCGGCCCCGTCCTGTCGATGAGGTGGTTGCCCATGGCGGGGGCCACCGCGTCGAGATCCTCGAAGTCGCTTGGATAGTACTTCGGCGCGGGCAGTTTCTTCCCGAGCTTGTAGTCGTCGCAGTTCACCAGCTCGCCACACGGTCCTGGCCTGATCTTCAGCCGTTCGGACTCGGCGTTCATGTAGAAGTGGATGTCGAAATGCGGCAGGTCGTAGACAAGCGGTGGTCCGTGCCCGTGCGGGTTCCAGTTCACCAGCAGGTAGGTGAGCGGAGTGTCGACCGTCTTCCTGAAGCTCTTGCTGAGGCTCAACGCGTTCTCGTATCCGTTCGAGCACTCGGTCATCGGGTCGACGCTGCCGTTGGCGTCCTTGTCGTAGCACCACTTGCCGTCGTCGGTCGGCGGGTTCTCGGGGAGGCCTTGCAGGGTACGCGCGGAGAACACCAACCCAACCGCCGTGGGTACGCCGTGCTCTGCCTGGGAGTACGCCGTGAGCCGCCCGTTGCCGAGTGGCGCGGACTCGCCGTACGACGCACACGGGCCGAGATAGGAACGCCGTCGTCTCGATCAGCTGATCGGCGACGGGTGCGGGCACGTGAACCGTCACCTCGAGAAGCGGATGCACCGACGGAGCGAAGCACAGTGCGACGCTCTCGGGTTTGTCCGAGGCCGAGGCCACGGGCGTCCCCACCGCCACGGCGCAGAGCGTGAGCACAGCCGCCAGTACGGCCGTTGGTTTCCGCAACTTCATCTCATCCTCCTACTGACCGATCGCGGTCGGCCGGATCGCGAGACGTCGATCGGCCTCGTCCAGTCTCGGCGTCCCGGCGCGGCGCCGGCAGTCGTTTCGGTTTCCGTCGAAACGAAGCCCCACGAGCCCGCCGTCGACTATCCGGTCACCGACGTGGGAGGATGCGTGACCGCGCGCCAGGTGACCGGTCCGCTGTGTCCGGTGCTTCTGGACCCGGTCGCACTTGTGGACTGCCGTCAACGCCAGGTTGCCTGTGAGATGCCGTCAAGGTGCCGGTGCTACTTGCGCCGGTGACAGACCAGGACTGGTTCCTCACCGCGGCAGAGCGGGGCAACCACGCCACCGAACTCGACCGCCGGCGCGGTGATGGGACGGCATGGACCGCGGGGAACACGGTCACGCCGCTGGTGCACGGCGCGACGTACTTCGCCCGGCTCGTCGAGGTCGTCACTTCCACCGAAGCCGGGGACGTCATCATGTTCACCGACTGGCGTGGTGACCCCGACGAGCGTCTCGACAAGTCGGGCGCCGAGGTGTCGCGAGTGCTGTGTGAAGCCGCCGGCCGCGGTGTGATCGTCAAGGGGCTCGTCTGGCGTTCGCACTGGGACCGGTTGGCCTTCAGCGCGGAGCAGAACCGGCATCTGGGTGAGGTCATCAACGCCGCGGGCGGTGAGTGCATCCGCGACATGCAGGTGCGTCCGGGTGGGTCCCACCATCAGAAGTTCGTCGTCGTCCGGCATCTTCGTCACCCCGAGCTGGATGTCGCATTCGCCGGCGGTATCGACCTGTGCCACAGCAGGCGCGACCCGAGCGAGCACCTCGGCGACCCGCAGCGGCAGCCGACGAGCGATGTCTATGGCCCCCGTCCACCGTGGCACGACCTGCAACTGGAGATCCGTGGGCCGGCGGTAGGGGATCTGGAGTTCAGTTTTCGGGAACGCTGGAACGACCGCACGCCGGTCAGCCTCAACCCCGCCTACCGGGCCGCCGACCTGCTCCGGCGCGACGATGATGATGACCCGTCCACCCTTCCAGTGCAGCCGGACGACCCGTCGCCGACGGGCACCCACCTGGTGCAGGTGCTGCGCACCTATCCGGTGCGACGCCCCCGTTACCCGTTCGCTCCGGACGGGTAACGCAGCGTCGCCCGCGGCTATCGGACGGTACTCGCCCGCGCACAGCAACCCCGTGTACGTCCACGCCAAGGTGTGCGTGATCGACGACGCGTGGGCCTCGGTCGGCTCCGACAACTTCAACCGCCGTTCCTGGACGCACGACTCCGAGCTGTCCTGCGCGGTGATCGACCAGGTCCGCGACTGCCGCGAACCGCGCGTTGTGGATCGTTACGGTGACGGCGCCCGCGTCTTCGCCCGCGATCTTCGCCTGGACCTCGCCCGTCGACCGCGACCCCGGTGACGATGCCGACCTCATCGATCCCAAGTCGTTCTTCGCCGCCTGTGCCGACACAGCGCAGCGACTGCAGCACTGGCACGACAGCGAACGCGCCGGCTCGCGCACGTTCTGACTGTCGCGCCCGGCGCGGCGGGCCCGCTCTTGACATCCACCCTCGAGGGCGCATACTTAGTCGTATGCCTAAGTGTCTTGACGGCGACGACGGCGGCGCTGAGCTCGACCGGATGTTCCGCGCTCTGGCGGACGGCACTCGCCGGGCGATGGTCGCCCGGCTGGTCCATGGGCCGGCCTCGGTGAGCCAGCTCGCCGAACCGTTCGGCATGGCTCTGCCCACCGTCGTCCAGCACCTCCGGGTGCTGGAGGAGGCGCGGATCGTGTCGTCGGAGAAGGTCGGCCGGATACGTACGTACCAACTCGTGTCCGACGCGCTGGTCCCGGCCAACACCTGGATCACGGCCCACCGCCGCCCGCAGGAACGCAAGCTTGACCACCTGGGCAACTACCTCACCAACCAGCACCCGCCACAGGAGGACTGACATGACCAACCGCGCCCAGACCCACGCCACGTTCCAGCTCGAGCGCGAGTACCCAGTCGGGGTCAACAGCGTCTGGGCCGCCTTCGCCGACCCGGAGATCAAGCGCAAGTGGTTCGGCAGCGACGAATTCGTCGACGTCACGTTCACCGACGACTTCCGTGTCGGCGGCGTGGCGACCGACGAGGGGCGTCACGGTGAGGGGGGCCCGCTGTCGCAGTTCCGCGCCACCTACACCGACATCGCTCCCAACGAGCGGATCGTCTACACCTACGACATGTGGCTGGACGGGGCGCACGCCTCGACGTCGATCACGACGATCGTGCTCGAGCCCACCAACGACGGCGCCGGCCCGGCGACCCGACTCACGTTCACCGAGCAGGGCGTCCACCTCGACGGCGTGCACGGTCCCGGGCCCGACGCCGCGGCCGGTCGCGAGTCCGGGACCGCCGGGCTGCTCGACGCGATCGGGAAGCTGCTCGCCGCCGTCGACTGAACCGTCGACTGAACCGGGCTGCGAACGAAGGTCAGGTTCCGATCGCCGCGGCGCCGGCCGGGGGTCATCGCGTGCTGATTCTCCGTTCGTTGAGTGGATCAGCGTGGACGCTGGGACGCAGGGTCACCCCATGGCCTGGCGCCGTCGGCGCGAGAACGGCGCCATCTGCGATCTCGGGCAAGCCCTCGACGAGGTCGGCGTACCAGGTGCGCAGGAAGGCTCGGACCGTCTCCTGGATCACGCCGTTGGGCGCCGACAGCACCAGATGGACGCAGGCGGCGAAAGTGGCGGGCCCCGTGCAGTCGTGCGGGGCGACGGGAACCCCGTAGGTGTCGGCGAGCGATGCGACCTTGCGCGCCTCGGTGAGTCCGCCAGTCCACTGGACGTCGACCGTCGCGACGTCGACGGCCCCTGACGCCAGTAGCGGCAGGAAGCCTCGTCGTCCGACGACGGTTTCGCCGGTGGCGATGGGTACGTCAACCTCGTCGGCGAGGGTCGACAGCGCATCGACAGCGTCGGGCCGGATCGGGTCCTCGACCCAGTAGGGCCGATAGGGCGTGAGGGCGTGGATGATGGTGGCGGCGGTGGGACGGTTCCACAGTCCGTGGAGTTCGACCATGAGGTTCATCTCGTTGCCGACTTCGCTTCGGATCGCGTCGATGACCTTGAGGCCGCCGGCGAGGTCGCTGGGCGAGATGTGGGTTCCGTTGCTTGCTTCGGCGGCGCGGTCGAACGGCCACACCTTCATGCCCCGGATGCCTTCGTCGTACAGCTCCCGAGCGAGTCCGGCCGGTCGGGTCAGGAAACTCTCGAGGTCTTCGAGCGCCTGACCAGCGCCGGCCTTCCGCACGCCCCAGTTGTCGGAGTCCTGGCGGGTGCTGGTGCTCACGTAGCCCGGTCCGGCACAGGTGTTGTAGATCGGCAACGAGGCGCGGACGGGCCCGCCGAACATCGCCACCAGAGGCTGGCCGGCTCGTTTACCCAACAGATCCCACAGGGCCAGGTCGATCGCGGCGTTTCCGCGGACCTCGGCCCCGGCGCCCTGGAATCCGGTGTACGGAGTCAGGGCCTGCGCGATGCGCTCCGGTGCGCAGTCGCCTGCCGTGAGGAGAACCTCCGCTGCCGACTCGTGGATGTAGGCCTGGACGGTCCGGGACCCGAAGAACGCCTCGCCGAGACCGACGTTGCCTTCATGGTCGTGGAGAAGTACGAAGAGCAGATTCGGCTGAATCGCCGGGCGGATGGTCTCGATGGTGGTGATCAAGCTTCCTCATCCCTTGACGGCGCCGAGAGTCAGGCCGCTGATCAGCTGCTTGCGCAGCGCGATGAACAGCGCGACGGTGGGGATGGCGGCGATCACCGATCCGGCCAGGATCACCCCGTAGTCCGCGGTGTAGGCGCTGGTGAGCGAGTTCAGCCCCAGCGGCAGGGTGTACTTGTTGGCGTCGGCGATGACGATCAGCGGCCACATGAAGTTGTTGTAGCTGGTGAGGAAGAGCCAGACGGCGAGTGCCCCGAGAGCGGGGCGGAGTACGGGCAACACGATCCTGAAGAAGATCGAGAGCTCGCCGGCGCCGTCGATACGGGCGGCCTCGATCATCTGGGTCGGCACCGCCTGGACGATGAACTGGCGCATCATGAAGATCCCGAAAGCGGGCGCGAGCCACGGCAGGATCAACGCGACGTAGCTGTTGCCGAGGCCCATCTTGGCGATCTGCACGAACAGCGGGATCACCAGCACGGTGACGGGGATCATCATCGAGGAGAACATGATGTCGAAGAGGATCTGGCTGCCACGGAAGCGGAACTTCGCGAAGGCGTAGCCGCCCATCGTGGAGAAGATCACCGAGATCGTCGTACTCACCAACGCGGTCCACAGGCTTGTCCAGAGCCACTCCGGCAGCGAGATGTCGGTGAACACGGTGAGGTAGTTGGCAAGCGTCGCATGCTTCGGGATCAGGTGCGGCGGGATCGCGAAGATCTCGCCGATGCTCTTGAACGAGCCGGAGACCGCCCAGACCATCGGCAGGACCGAGCCCAGCAAGACGATGACCAGACCGAGATACAACAGGGCCCGCCTCGCCGCACGCCCTCGGTCGGCGCGGGTTCCGGTGCGAGTGGAGACGTCGGTGGCGCTCATGCCCGATCCTCTCGTCCGATTCCGAAGAAGTGCCGGCTGATCCGGGTCGCGATGAAGAGGACGACGAACAACAAGAAGCTGGCCGCGGCGGCGTAGCCGAGTTGCTCGCGGGTGAACGCGGCACGGTAGATGAAGTAGGCGATGCTGAGGGTCGATTCCCCAGGGCCGCCCTTGGTCAGGATGAAGGGTTCCTCGAAGATCTGCGCGGCTCCGATGAAGGACGTGATGCCGACGAACGCCGTCACCGGCGCGAGCATCGGCAACGTCACGTTGCGGAACTTCTGTACGACGCCACCGCCGTCGATGTCGGCGGCCTCGTAGAGCTCGGGCGGGATCGACTGGAGCCCGGCCAGAAAGTAGATCACCAGGTAGCCGGTGTAGCGCCAGACCAACAAGATGATGACGGTGACCTTGGCCCACACCGCGTCGCCCAGCCAGTCCACCGGGCCGATGCCGAAGAGGATGTTGAGCATCGAGTTCACCAGTCCGGCCTGGGAGTCGAAGAGGATCGTGAAGACGAGGGCGACCACGACGGGCGACAGCACGAAGGGAAGGAAGAACGTGACCCGGAACAGGTCACGCAGCTTGAGCCGCTTCGCGGCCAGGCCGGTGGCTATCAGCAACGCCAGGGGCACGATGACGAAGATGCTGGCAGCCACGTACCAGAAGGTGTTCACTGCAGCGGTCTGGAAGCTCTGGTCGGAGAAGAGCCGCACGTAGTTCTGCAGGCCGACCCAGCGCATCTTCCCGATCCCGGTCCAGCTGTGCAGGCTGATCCACAAGGCCACGACTGTCGGGATGAGCAGAAAGATGGCGTAGAGAACGTAGAACGGCGACAGGAACGCGTACGGAGTCCACGGGGGATACTGGCGGGACGGGCGGCGTCGCGATGGCGTCTGCGCTGGGGCCGATGCTGAAGGGCGGCGTGAGCCGGCGACACGTACAGAGTTGTCAGACGTCATGTCGGCTCCTCACTGGGTCATCTGGGAACGGATCGAGTCGGCCGCGTCGCGGACGGCCCGCTCCGGGGACTGGATCCCCCGCATGGTCTCCGACAGTGCGATCGTCATGCGCGCGTTCATCACGTCCCAGTACGGACTGGTGACCATGGTGGGTGTGTCGTCGACGATTCGCCCGTAGACGTCGAACGGTCGTTGCCCACCGAGGTACTTGGACTCGTACTTCCGCAGGCGTGCGTCCTGCCAGGCGTCCTTCATGGTCGGCAGATAGGACGCCTTGAGGAAGCGCTGCACCTGTCCTTCCCGGGTGCAGTAGGCCTGTTTCAGCAGGTCGAGCGCGGCTGTGGTTCCCGGCTGGTTCTTGGTCACGCCGAAGCCGGTGCCGCCCCACACCGCTGTCGCATGGCCGGTCGCGAAACGCGGGAACGGGCGGATCCGCCACGTGCCACTCAACTTCGGTGCGTTGAGCTGCAGAACGAAGGGCAGGAACCAGTCCGGCATCAGGTAGCCGATGACCTGCCCGGCGTTCATGGCCGCTACGCCGGCCGCTCCGTAGAAGTTGGACAGATCAAGGAATGCGCCGGACTTGATCCCGCGCCGCAGGAGCTTAAGTGCGTCGACGGTGTGTGGGTTGTCGACCTGAAGACTGCCGTCGGTGCCGAAGCACTGCCCGCCCTGCTGGAGCATCAGCATCGTCATCCAGGTGATGTCGTTCGAGCTGATGGCAGCCACCGCGACGTTGTGGTCCCGGTGTGCTTTCGCCCCGATGGCGAGCAGGTCGTCCCAGGTCTCGAAGTCGGTGCTCAGTCCGTACTTCTCCCAGAGGTCCTCGCGGTAGTAGTAGACCCCCATGCACATGTCGGAGTCCAAACCGTAGACCGCGTCCCCGGAACTGTAAGGAACGATGCGGGCCTTGTAGAAATCCCTGTCCAGATTGGGGATCTCCTTGCGCAGATCGACCGCGAACTGGCCGCCGATGTCGTCGCGTTGAAGGCGTGAGAACTGACTGATCTCGAATCCCGGCATGTCAGGCAGTCGCGTTCCCGACATGTACGAGGTCAGAAGCTTCGTGACCACCTGGTCGGTGGACTGGATCAGCGAACTGATCCGGTAGTCGAACCGGCTGTCCGGCTGGTTGTTCAGCTTCTTGGCCCAGTAGTTGAAGTACGCCGGGTAGTTCGGGTCGTTCGTCCAGACCTGCAGGTCGACCGGCCCCGACGACTTCGGAGTATGCGCTTCGGAACGGCCGCAACCGGCCAACCCCACCCCCGCGCCGATGGCCGTACCGCCGGCGGCGGCCAGAAAACCTCGACGGCTCATCAAGCCGGCACCAGTCCGGTTGCTGCTGGACTGCGGGTGGGTGTGCACCACGTGTCCTCCAAAACAGCTGATGATTCGATGATCGGATGATCGTAAGGTAAGTAGGGTGGGGTGTCGAGAGCTCACAAGGGGAGGTGAGACGGTGCCGACGAACGCTATTTCGGCAGAGTCGAATTCCGGCAGAAGGCCGGTGGCACGACCGCAACGCTTCGGTGATGTCGTTGCCGAGGAACTCGTGCGTTCGCTTGCTCGGGGAGATGTAGCGGCAGGGGAGCGACTACCTCCGGAGCCGAAACTGCAGGAGGAGTTCGGGGTCAGCCGCACGGTGCTGAGAGAGGCGCTCAAGTTCGTCGAGAGCCGCGGCATGATCAGCATCCGGCAGGGGCGTGGGGCGGTGGTGCAGCCGACGGAGGCGTGGAATCTGCTGGATCCCCTCGTGCTGTCGGCCACGTTGGAGACCCATCCCACACCCGAGGTGTTCGAGCATCTGATGGATGTCAGGGAGCTCCTCGAACCAGCCCTCACCAGGTCCGCGGCCTCGCGGATCGGCGAGGACGACCTCCGTCAGTTGGGTGAACTACTGCGGCACATGGCCGGGGAGGTCGCCGAGTCCGAGCAGTACCTCCTGCACGATGTCGAGTTTCACGCCGTCATCAACCGCAACGGTGACAACCTGATCGCGCGATCGATCCTCTCCTCGATCGAGCTGCCGCTGCGGACGAGCCGGAGGATGACGAACACCAACCCCGACGCACTGGCGAAGGCGCAGGAGGACCACCAAGCCATCTACGACCTGCTGGCAGCCAGGGACGGCGACGGCGCGGCTGACGCGATGCGTACTCATCTGTCCACGTCGCGAGACCAGCTGCTTCAGCGATGGTCGTCGTCCCGGACGGCGTAGGTCAACGGGTCCTGTCTGACCACGAAGGGCCCTTGTCGTCCATCGCTCGTCTTCTCCAGGCGCGGGTAATGCACTGTAATCCCGATCTGAGTTATTGACAGCGCATTTGCCCTGTAGCACACTTCCGGCACCGCGATTGCATCGTTGAATTCGATTCAGGAGTCGCCGGTGACCGTGACCTCCACGACCGACCAGTCCTTTATGCCGAACGGTCAATTCCCTGGCCGTTCGGCACCTTCGTCGAGCATTTCGGTCGTCGTGTCCGCACCGGCATTCACGAGCCCACGCAACGTCACCCGTCGCCGGCTTCCGCCGCGATGTCGCTGCTCTGCTTAGGGAACTCGCCAGTCGCTGACCTTCGAAAGGACAACGATGACCACTGCTGATCCGGCGCGTTTCAGCCGCCGGACCCTGCTCGGAGCCGCCGCCGCTGTCGGTGCCGGATTCTCTCTTTCCGCCTGTGGTGGCAGTCACGGCCCGGGCCAGGCTCCTGCACCCGCGACCGGCAAGGGCGGCGCCGAAGGCTACAAAGGCCCTGCCGTCACCCTGCAGTACTGGAACGGTCTTACCGGTGGTGATGGACCGGTGATGAAGAAGCTCACCGCGAAGTTCATGAAGGCCCACCCGACAATCAAGGTCACCACCACGTCGATCGCCTGGGCCGACCTGTTCCAGAAGCTGCCGGCGGCGGTGCAGAGCGGTCGTGCCCCCGACATCTGCCTCATGCACACCGGCGACATCGCCACCAACGCCGCCCGCCGGGTGGTCCAGCCGATCGACGACGTGGTCAAGGGCGCCGGGCTCACCGCCGACGACTACGCCGAGCTGGTCTGGAAGGCGACGTACTACAAGGACCAGCAGTACGCGATCCCGCTGGACATCCACCCGGCTGGTCTTTACTACAACAAGAAGGTCCTGGCGCAGGTCGGCGCCGACCCGGCCAAACCGCCGACCACCAAGGACGAGTTCATGGCGGTTCTGGACAAGTGCCGGTCCAAGAACGTCAAGGGCTACTGGGTGAGTGCGCTGAGCATCGGCGGTCTGGTCGCGCAGTCGATGATCTTCCAGAACGGCGGCTACATGATCAGCGACGACGGCGCCAAGACCGGCTTCGCCGACCAGCCGGCGATCGACTCGATCACCTTCTTCAAGAGCCTGATCGACGACGGCTACTCACCGAAGAACGCCGCCGCCGACGGCAACTGGGTCTCCTTCAGCAACAACAAGGCCGCCTTCATGATCGTCGGACCGTGGATGGTCACCCCGTGCAAGGAGGCCAAGGGCCTGGAGTGGGGCTGTGCACCGATCCCGGTGTTCGGATCCGAGCAGCAGACGTGGGCGGGTTCGCACTGCTTCACGCTGCCGCGGCAGACCAACCAGGACAAGAACAAGGCGACCGCTGCGCGGGTGTTCGTCAACTGGATGAGCCAGAACTCCGTCGGCTGGGCCGAAGCCGGCATGGTGCCTGCCCGTAAGTCCGTACGCGAGTCGAAGGAGTTCGCCCAGTACACCGACGTCAAGCAGTTCGAGAAGATGATCGACTGGGCGCACTTCCCGCCCAACGTGCCCGGCTCCGGTGACACCGATCCCGAGTGGAGCAAGGCGGTCAGCCTGGCGGTGACCGGAAAGAAGCCGGTCGAGCAGGCGTTGCGGGACGCGTCCCAGAAGGGCGACCAGATCCTGACCGCGAACAAGAAGAAGTACAGCGGATGAGCGGTCGTCGCGATCGTGGGGCCGCGGCCATGAGCCGAACCGCGCTGCGGCACCACCGCCCGCTGACGCCGTACCTGTTCGTCGCGCCGTACGTGGTGTTGCTGCTGACCTTCGTGGTGGGGCCCGCGGTCTTCGGCGTCTGGATGAGCCTGCACAACTGGGACTTCATGCTGCCGGGCAAGCCGTGGGTGGGTCTGCAGAACTACCTCGACCTGCTCGACTCCAGCTCGGTGATCTTCCATCCGTTCTGGAACGGCATGAAGAACACCTTCCTGTTCGTGCTGATCAGCGTGCCGTTCCTGGTGACGATCCCGTTGGGCTTGTCGCTGCTGCTCAACCGGAAGTTCCCTGGTCGCACCTTCTTCCGCGCGGTCGTGTTCACGCCGTTCGTACTCGGGGTCGCGGTGGTCGGCCTGCTCTTCGGCTACCTCTTCGACCCCGAGGTCGGGCTGGTCAACGGAATTCTGAGCGGCGCCGGGCTGCCGAAGGTCGCCTGGCTGACCACCCAGCCGCAGGCCTGGATCACGATCCTGGTCACGACGATCTGGTGGACGATCGGCTTCAACGCGGTGATCTTCCTGGCCGGGCTGCAGGGGCTGCCCGGAGAGTTGTACGAGGCCGCGGAGCTGGATGGTGCCGGGCGGTGGGGAAGGTTCCGCCACGTGACCGTGCCGGGTCTTCGCAACATCTTCCTGTTCGTGGTGACGACGACCATCCTGGCCAGCGCGAACCTGTTCGGGCAGCCGTACATCCTGACCAGAGGTGGCCCGGGTGACAGCACCACGACGGCGATCATGGCGATGACCAACGAGGGCCTGCGCGGCTTCCGGATGGGCACCGCCGCGGCGATGAGCTACGTGCTGGCGCTGGCCCTGACGATCATCTCCATCGCCAACTTCCTGATCATGAGGGAGCGCAAGCCGTCATGACGACGACCAGGTTGATCACCAGCGGTCCGTCCGAGGTCGACTCGTCCCCCGAACCTCGGCCGGCGCCCTCACCAGCGGGGGTACTCCCGAACCAGGGTTGGGCCGCTGACCTATGTGGCGATGACAGTGATCTCGCTGATCTTCGTGCTGCCGTTGCTGTGGATGCTGCTCACCACGTTCAAGACGGAGTCCGACGCCCGCTCGATCCCGATCCGGATCATGCCCAGCGACTGGACGCTGCGGGCGTACAGGGTGATCTTCGACGACGCCGCGAACCCGGTCTTCACGTGGTTGTTCAACTCGCTGGCGGTCTCGGTGCTGCACATGCTGCTCACCGTGGCGGTGGCGTCGGCGGCGGCCTACGCGCTGGCCCGGATGGAGTTCCCCGGCCGAAATCTGCTCTTCGGCGTCCTCATCGCCACGCTCTTCGTTCCAGGCTTCATCTTCTTCATGCCGAACTACCTCACGATGAGCACGCTCGGCTGGCTGGACAGCTACTGGGCGCTGGTGGTGCCGGGTGCGGCCGGCGCGTTCGGTGTGTTCTTCCTCCGCCAGTTCTTCCTGTCGATCCCTCGAGAACTGGAGGAGAGCGCCCTGATCGACGGGGCGAACTCCTGGACGATCTTCACCCGGATCGTGCTGCCGCTGTCGAAGCCCGGGCTGGTGACGCTTGCGGTGCTGAGCTTCCTCGGTGCATGGAACGACTTCGTCTGGCCGGTGTTCGTGCTCTTCAGCCCGAACAAGATGACGCTGGCCCCCGGCCTCGCCACCCTGCAGGGTGCGTACACCACCGACTACCCGGTGGTGATGGCCGGAGCGACGGTGGCCGCCGTCCCGGTGTTGATCCTGTACGTCGTGGTGCAGCGTTACGTGATCGAGGGCGTCGCCAACAGCGGGCTGAAGGGCTGACCGTCTTCACCGTCGGCAGCTGAAGGGATGGCTCGCGAGATCGCGGAGCGCATGCCGGCCGCGGAGGAGTAGCGGCGGTCGGGATCCTTCCGCAGGGCGCGCAGCACGATCGCGTCGTACTCCGGCGGAAGACCCGGAAGGAGAACGGAAGGAGCGAGCGGTTCCTCGTGCATATGGCGGCGGGCGACCTCGTACGGAGTGGGTCCGGTGAACGGAGGACACCCGGTGAGCAGCTCGTACAGCACACAGCCGACCGAGTAGATGTCACTGCGGTCGTCGATCGGACGCCCGGCGGCCTGTTCGGGAGACAGATACTGGGCCGTGCCGACGATCGCGGCGGGGTCGGTCAGGCGGCTGGTCTGCTCGGCGGGGGTGCAGGCGATGCCGAAGTCCATGACCTTGATGGCGCCCGACGCGGTGACCATGATGTTGCCCGGCTTGACGTCCCGGTGGACTATGCCGTGCCGATGGCTGGTCTGGAGGGCGTCCAGGACCTGGACGATGATCTCGAGGCTGCGGCGGGGCCGAAGCGGGCCGTTCTCGGCAGCCACCTCCTTGAGGGTCGTGCCATCGATGTGCTCCATGACGATGAACGGGACGTCGGCCCCGCCATGGTGATCCGTGCCGGTGTCGTAGACGGCAACGATGGAAGGATGGTTGAGCGCGGCGGCCAACTGCGCTTCGCGACGAAAGCGGGCGAGGAACTCCGGCTCGGCGGCGAGATGGCAGCGCAGAATCTTGACGGCCACCGCCCTGCCGAGAACGTGGTCCGTGGCGTCCCACACGTCTGCCATCCCGCCACGGCCGAGCAGCCCGCGAAGCTCGTACCGCCCGTCGAGGTGCCGGGTCGCGACGTCCGGCGGACCCACTCCCGAAGGGTGTGGCTCAGCACGTCGGCCGGTGGGACGGCGTTCGTCGCCGGGTGACGCATCGGCAACCACTTCTTGACACCTGAGGTCCAGCCGGCTGGCCACCTCGGCGAACCGGACGTAGGTGTCGATGCTCGCGACCACCGCCCGCGCGTCAAGCGCGAGGAGTTCGGCGCCGACAGCAGCCACCCGCACGTTGGCGTCGATGACGATGCCCTTGTGGAGCACTGCCTCGACGACCTCGGCGAGACCGGCTGGTCGAGGCGCGCGGCTGATGCTCTGCGCGTACACGGCAGCCATGAGGTGCCACCTCCAACGGCCTAGGTCCTCCGGCCCCCGAAGCCCCTACCTTCCCACATGATCAACAGAACCCAAGGCTGGATCGGGCAATCGGGCACAGGCGCTCCGCCCGCAGAGCAGGGGCGCAGGCAGGCGTCTCTTCGGCGCACGTGAAGGGTCCTGTCAATGATTGCTTGACGGAGAGCGAGTGATCCGTCGCTGGGAAGGGAAGTGCTGGCCGAGTCCGGAACCCAACCGGCCAAGACCTGACATTTTGGGTAATGATGCGTTTCGCACGACCGTCGCGGGGGCGTGTCCCCACATTCCCCGCAACCCGAGCTTCCGAGGTGACGGCGTGAAAGACCATGGCAACGTTTCGGGTACGAGCTTGCTCGACGGGGCTTTACGCACCGAGTTCCTCCGATGACCCGGAGGAAGCCGGCTCCCAGGCACAGGGGTAAGCGGAAGGTGCTGCTCGCCGCGACCACGGGGGCGACCGTGGCGCTCGCGGCCGTCGGCACCCTCACCTACTCGCACCTGTTCGCGCCGGTGGATCCGCAGGCGAAGGTGCTGTACGAGCCGACGCCGACCCAGAGAGTGGTCACCCACCGCCCCAGCCGAGGCGGGGTCCGTGCGCCGCTTCCGACGGCGACGGAGATGGCGATGGCGAGCACGCTGACACCCACTCCTACGCCCACGCCCGCTCGCACGGCCAAGCCCACACCGAAGCCGACCAAGACGTCCACCACCAAGCCGAAACCCAAGCCGAAGCCGGTATCCAAGCCGAAGCCCAGGCCCCAGCCCAAGCCGAAGCCCAAGCCGAAGCCCGAGCCGAAACCAGCGGCCGTGCCGGCCCGACTTCCGGACGGGCGGCCGAACTTCCAGTTGCCGTTCAGGTGCGGGCAACACTGGCGTGCCACGACCTACGCGGGGCACAACCCCGAGCAGGGCAAGATCGACTGGTTCTACGAGGACGGGACGACCCGAGGACAGGACGTGCTCGCATCCGCGCCCGGCGTCGTGGACCACATCTCACCCGGCTCCGGGCTGATCGAGCTCGACCACGGCGGCGGGTGGTACTCGGTCTACATCCACATGCCCACCTTCACCGTCAGCGAAGGCCAGAAGGTCACCCAGGGCCAGAAGATCGGCGAGGTCGGCTCGGTCAACACCGATGTGGCACACCTGCACTACGAGCAGGTCTACGACGAGAACGGCGACGGTCGTGGCTCGACGCCGGCCGAGATCCAGATCCCGCTGATCATCCAGGGGACGAAGTACGCGCTCACCGAGTCGACGGACGACGTGGTGGTCACCAGCAAGAACAACTGCGGTTGAGAAGTCCCTTCGTCCGCACTGTGATCGCGGGTGCTCGCCGACGATGCCGTCCACCTAACATGTGACACGCCAGCGCGATCTTCGTTCGCGCGCTGTTCCGCCGGCGAGGGAGCGACAACCATCATGAGTACGGAATCGACCGGCTGGACGTTCGTGACCACCGACTCCCTGGAGAAGGTCTACTCCGACGCCGATCCGCGTCCACTCGACCGGTCCATCCCGCAGAGCCTCTTCCTTCGCGAGACCGGCTCGGTGCAGGTCGCGTTCCGGTCGCCGCTCGACGGGCGTTCCTCGGACCGTCGGCCGATCCTCTTCGAGTTGGCGGGAGACGCGAGCAGGTTCGCGACCCTGCACACGGTCGACCTGGTTCCCTGCACGACCATGGCCTATCCCGGACTGCACGACGACCGGTACGACCAGGTGGCGCCGGGCCTGTATCCGGACCTGCTCAGGCCGAGTGTCGACGGCGAGGTGATGCCGCTGTTCGGTTACTGGCGAGCGGTGTGGATCGACGTGCGGGTGGACGACGCGGCCGATGCGGGCGTGCACGAGCTGACGATCGTGGCCCGCACCGCCGACGGTGATCCGCTCTTCGAGGACACGGTGGAGTTCGAGGTCTTCCCGTACGAACTCCCGCCGCTGGACATCGTCAACACCCACTGGTTCCACTGCGACGGCCTGGCGCACTACTACGATGTGCCGGTCTTCGGCGAAGAGCACTGGACCGCCATCGACAACTTCCTCGGCAAGGCTGCCGAGATGGGTGCGACGTCTGTCCTCACGCCGGTGTGGACCCCGCCTCTGGATACCGAGCGCGGCGGCACGAGGACGCCCGTCCAGCTTGTCGACATCAGCTACTCCGCCGGTCGGTACTCGTTCGGCTTCGACAAGCTCGGCCGCTGGCTGGAGCTGTGCCGCAAGCACGGGTTGGCACAGGTCGAGATCGCGCACTTCTTCACCCAGTGGGGTGCCGAGGCGACACCCGCGATCTACGTCGAGGAAGACGGCGAGACCGTGCACAAGTTCGGCTGGCACGTCGGCGCCACCGACCCGGCGTATCGCGAACTGCTCGAGCAACTCGTCCCACTGCTGCGGGAGTTCCTGGCCTCGCGGTGGTCCGGTGACGTCATCTACCACGTATCCGACGAGCCGCACGGTGAGAAGGCGCTCGCCACCTACGAAGCGGCACGTGCGGTGATCGCCGATCTGCTGTCGGGCTGCACCATCGTCGACGCCCTCAGCGACTTCGCTTTCTACCAGAACGGCGTGGTGCCGATTCCGGTGGTGGCCACCAACGCGATAGCGCCCTTCCTGGAAGCGAAGGTCGAGGATCTGTGGGTCTACTACTGCGTTTCCCAGCAGCGTGACGTGGCCAACCGGTTCATCGGCCTGCCCTCGCTTCGCAACCGCGTGCTCGGGCATCAACTGTTCGCGTTCGACGTGGCGGGCTTCCTGCACTGGGGATTCAACTTCTACAACACGGTCGGCTCGCGCGCGCACGTCGATCCGTTCCAGGACACCTGTGCAGGCGGCGGTTTCCCGGCCGGTGACCCCTTCATCGTCTATCCCGGACCGGACGGCCAGCCACTGGACTCGATCAGGTTCAAGGTGTTCGCGGCGGCCATGCGCGACCATCGGGCGATGCAGGCCCTGCGCGACGTGGCGGGCAAGGACGCAGTGATGCGCCTCATCGACACCGACGGCAACGGCGGCCGGCTCAGGTTCGACGCGTACAGCTACGACCCGAACCACTACCGGCGTACGCGGGAACAGATCAACCGGCTGGTCGCGGCGGCCTGGGCCGGTCCGGACACCGACCCTTCCTGACCCGATCCCTGCTCGCAGAGAGCGTCAGGCTGGGGCGTACCGCGAGAACGTGATCCCCGAGCGGAACGCCTTCGCGTCCAGCAGTCGCAGCGCCGGCACCGCGAACCCGTCCGGGAACAGCCGCCGGCCGCGGCCCTGGACGACGGGGTAGACGAACAGCCGGTACTCGTCGACCAGTCCGGCCT
This sequence comes from uncultured Actinomycetota bacterium, assembly GCA_963791775.1. Taxonomy (GTDB): domain Bacteria; phylum Actinomycetota; class Actinomycetes; order Propionibacteriales; family Actinopolymorphaceae; genus Actinopolymorpha. Next base: position 409,384 of record CAWBTM010000012.1, read on the forward strand.
CGATCAAGGCGTGGCAGAGCGTGATGCTCCCGGTGATCACGATGTCCGCGCCCGGCTTCGCCTTCAGTGCACGAACCTCCTCGACGGGGTCGCCGGACAGCACGGTGGTGTTCTGCCATCGCGGATCGTTCATCGTCGTGGAGATCACGTACTTCTGAACGCCGTTGAGGTAGTCGGTGACGCCGGTGGAGTCGTCGGTCTGCTGGGGCCAGTACCCACGCAGCGCCTCGAACGTCTGCCGCCCCACGAGGAGCCTGTCCGCTCGGCTGTCCTGACTGTGCAGCTCCTCCAGCAGGTCCGAGTTGTCGACGGCGCCCTGGCCCTGAGGGTCGAACCAGTCGTCCAGCATCTCGATCGAGCCGTCGACGGTGATGTTCTGGGTGATCGCGAGCGTACGCAAGAGCTGCCTCCTGGATTGTGGCGTTGTTGCGGAGGACAGACCTGCGTGGCGCCGGAAACTCATCGCGTCATCGGCCCTCGCTACCTACGAGCAGTACTCGATCAGGTTTTGCACGACGATTCCCGGAAGGCGACGGGAACGGGAGTAGCGTCGGCGATGTGGACGGCACCGAACTCGTCGGCGTGCAGAAGACCCTCAGCCCCGTGCTGCGGGCCAAGGCACTGGACAACCGGCTGCCGGATCCGATCCTCGGCGACACCTACGCCGAGCAGGCGATGCGGGGGCTCGACCCCGACTACGACAAACGCAGGTTCGGCAGCAGTCAGATGGGTCTGGCCGCCGTCGTACGCGCGAAGGCCCACGACGACTGGGCCCGAAGCTTCCTCACCGAGCACCCCGACGCGGTGGTGCTGCACCTGGGCTGCGGGCTCGATGCCAGGGTGTACCGGATCGACCCGCCCGCCACGGTCGAGTGGTACGACCTGGACTACCCGTCCACCATCGAGTTGCGGCAACGGTTCCTGCCGCCGCGCGAGCACTGCAACCTGATCGGCTCCAGCGTCACCGACCTGGCCTGGCTGGACCGCATCCCCCGCGGCCGGCCGGTGCTGATGATCGCCGAGGGGCTGGTGCCCTACCTGTTCGAGGCCGACGTACGGCGGCTGCTGACCAGCGTCGTCGACGCCTTCCCCACCGGTCAGATACAGCTCGACCTGGTGTCGGTCTGGGGATGGCGAACGTCGAAGTGGGATCCCACGCTGCGCAAGTACGGCACCCGATTCAACTGCGGCTTCGACGATCCGGCCGCGTTGGCCGACTGGCACCCGCGGCTGGAGTACGTCGACGAGGCGCCGATGAGCGACTCGCCGATCCTGATGGCCAAGGCGCCCGCGAGCGTACGCCGGATGTACCGCCTGCTGAACCTGATGCCGGGCATGAAACGGGCCGTCCGCATCGTTCGCTTCCGGTTCTGACCCGCCGACAGTACCCTCGCCGGCATGACAATGGTCGTGCTGCGGCTGGCGGCCACGACCTGCCTTCTCCTGGGCCTGTCCTCGTGCTACATGGCGGATCCCATGCCACCTCAGATCGGCGTTGCGAGAAGCCCGGATGGGCTCGAGGTGCACGCCGGGACGTGTTCCGACGACAGTCTGGAGTCCGTCCGCGTGTATCTCGGAGACGCTGACACGAGCAGGCTCCTGTGGTCTGGCGTACGACCTGAAACCGCAAGCGCCGAGCGCGGCACGGTTCTTCTCGGAAACTCGGCGGCATTCGGGCGAGCCAAGGGGTCCATTCATACTTCGAACGACCAGCTCATCTCGGTCGAAGTGGATTCGCACCTGTCCACCACCGGAACGGCCTTCAGGCCTGACGAGATCCCGTCGACGCGCAAAGCCGGGACCTTCTGGGTCTACCCGTGGAAGCGTTCGTACTCTGCTGCGGCGATCGATCGGCAGAGCGGGTGCCGGTAAGCAGGGGCTAGTTGAGGCCGAGGCCGCGCCGGCCCGTCTGGTTGAGGTCGTCCGGCGAGAAGCGGTTGGCCCAGGTCCGTTCGTAGTGCTCGTCGGGGAAGTCGCTCGGGCTGGACCCGGTGAGGAACGCCTCGCGCACCTGTGCCGCGTACTCCTCGTTACGCGGGCACCACGGTGCGGCCGGGACGTAGATGACGTTGCCCCAGCCCTGCTGGTCGGTGACCGGCGCGACGCTGTGGATCATGTCGCAGTGCCACCAGACGGAGTCGCCGGCCCGCACGTCGGGGATACCGGTCAGCGCCTCCATCAGCAGCGGATGCCATTTCTCGCTGACCGGAAAGACCTGGTTGACAGTGACGCCGCACATGTCGTCCTCGGGCACGTCGGGCATCAGCGGCCGCAGCATGAGGTACGCCATGGCACCTGCGATCGGGACGGTGTGCAGGACGCCCTGGTCGTGGTTCATGTCGGACAGGGCGGTCCAGCCCTGGAAGGTGCGGAACGCCGAGCACATGGTGCTGCCGGGGTACTGCTTGCCGACCGTCCGGTGCGCGGCCTGCCAGGGGTCGTACTGCTCGACAGCCCCGTCGAACAAGGGCGCGAAGGCCTTCTGGTTGGCCTGGGTCATCCACAGATCGAGGGTGCCGGGGTCGAGATGCGTGCCGAGCCCGTCGGAGTTGGTGCTCGGTGGGCGGCGCCGGATCCGGTCGGGGTAGAGCGAGTCGCGGTCGGGGTCGAACCACTGCACGCCGTCGGAGGCGTACGTCCACTGGTGGTTGAGGAACGCCTGGACGCGCGCCATCCGGTCGCTCTGGCGGGCCTGCATCTGCGCCGGGGACCAGTAGATCGGGTAGATCTCGGGCTTGGAGCCGACGCTGCCGAAGAAGTCGTCCCCGGGGCCGCGGTAGTGGGCGAAGAAGTCGTTGCTCTCGACGTACTCGACGATGTCGCGGTCCCAGCCGAGCGCCTGCTCCCGCTCGAAGTGCCCGCGTACGACCATGCATCCGCGCCGGCGTAGCTGCGCCACCTGCTCGGCCGGGACCGTCCCGGCGGCGATGTCGGCGTAGTCGAGGACCGGCCAGATCGGCTCGCCCTTCCTGCGCGCGGCGGTGATCTGCTCGACCTCGGCGCGGATGTCGTCCTCGACGACCGCGAAGACCTCCTCGACGGTACGACCGGAGGCGGCGATGCGCGCACGCAAGGCCGCCTTGACAGTGCGGATCGCCTCCGGCAGGTCGTCCGGCGTCTGGTCCCAGTGGGGAAGTGCGGGCAGGGTGACGGGGTTCGCCGACATGGCCACTCCTTCTGGTCACGGCTCCTTACTTGAACAGGACTGTAAGCGTGCCAAGCTTTCCAGGCAAGGTCCCTGTCTAGAATGGCCGCGTGGATCCCGCCAAGCCGTCTCCGGAGTTGCTCCGCGGCCTGACCGACGAGCACGTGCTGTCGGCTCTGATGCGACGGCGCCTGATGACGCGTGCAGAGCTGGCCGCCGAGACCGGCCTGTCGAAGCCGACCACCGGTGAGAGCGTGCGGCGACTGGTGGAGCTGGGGCTCGTCGTGGACACCGGCGAACGCAGTGCCGGCGGCCGTGGCCGCGGGCGGGTCGGGTCGTACTACGCACTCGCCGCCGACATCGGTGCGGCCCTGGCGGTCTGCATCGCGCCGGAGGGAATCGTGGCCGAGGGTGTCGACGCCTACGGCGAGACCCTGCTGCGGGCCGAGGAGAAGATCGACAGGCCCGTCGGTCCGGAGGCCGTGACCGCCTGGGTGGTCGCCGCGACGGAGCGGGTCCGCGGTCGCGTCGACGGGCCGATCCGGGTCGCGGTGGTGAGCGCCGCAGGACCGGTGGATCGATCCACGGGCCGCCTCGTTCACGTCGCGGACGAGCCGTTCCTGATCGGTGCGCTCGACCCGGCGGCGATTCTCACGCCGTACGTCAGTGGTCCGGTCGTCGTCGACAACGACGTGAACTGGGCGGCACGGGCCGAACGTGACCACCGCGACGGTCCGCGACTACGGAACTTCGCGTACGTCTTCCTCGGCGAGGGACTGGGCTGCGCGATCGTCAGCGATGGCCGCGTGACGAAGGGCCACTCCGGCATGGCGGGCGAGATCTCCCACGTCGTCACCAGTGGACGAGACGGTCGTGCCACCCAACTGATCGACGTCTTCGAGCAGCTCGACCTGCGCCGGCCCCGCTCGACCGCCATCGACGTCGACCGGTTGGTGGCCGCCATCGAGGACGACGCTGACGAGCAGGTACGCCGGGTCCTCGGGCAGGCCCTTGGCGGAACCCTCGCGGCCATCGCCGCCCTGGCCGATCCCGAGACCGTCGTCGTCGGTGGCCCATGGGGAACGCATCCGGTCGTACTCGAGACCATCGACGCCGCAGCCGGCAACCTGCCCCGGCGCCTCGCGGTTCGCGCCGCGCAGCTCATGGCCGAGCCCTCCCTGACCGGCGCCCGCGCGGAAGCACTCAGCCGCCTCCGCCAGTCGGTCGTCGACGCCGGCACCAACAGCAGTTGAGGTGGATAGGACTGTCGCCAGGTCCTACCACCATGACTACATTTCTGTTCATGATCAGGGTTGATCGCCGGGCGATGGCATTGCTGGCCGCTGCCGCCTTGGTGATCGGCACGGGCGGAGCGGTGTTCGTCGGCGCACGGCCCGCTCCCGAAGATCGCTACTACGCCTCGAACGAACGTTGGTTCAACCGCGAGGTCGAGTCGGCTGACAACTACCGCCGGTTTCCGGATGTCGAAGCCACGGCCAGGAATTCCGACGTGATCGTGTTGGGTCACATCACCGGAGTTCAGGCGACCCGGAAGTCCCACGGGGAAGTCGCGACGGACCTGATCCACTACGGCGGATACGTGGTGGAGGTGGACGAGATCATCTCCGGGACCCTGACCGATCCCGGAGCCGACAGTATCGTCGTCGAACTCTTCAACCAGGACTTCGATCTGACGAAGAACCTCGACGAGGGCGAGGCCGTGATGCCGAAAGGTCAGGCGCTGTGGCTGCTGCGGTCGAACAAAAAGATCACCGAAGTCCAGATCGCATACCTGAAGAAGAAGGGCAGGTATACCGATCAGTTCGGAAAGGACGCCGCGGCAGCGGCGCCCTTCTACCAACCCACCGGGATCTACCAGGGGGTGTTCATGCAGGGCCGGTCCCACGTCGTGAGCCCGTTCGACCCTGATCGCAACACCGGCGCGGCCGTCGACGCGGCGCGCGACCTCAAGCTGAGCGACCTCGTGTCCCGCGTTCGATCCGTCGGCTGAGCCCACAGTGGCAGAAGGCAGTCCGGCGAAGATGCGCCCAAATCTCGTTATCCGGTTACGCCGCAGCCGGGCCGTGGTGTTCGAGGCGTTCGGCGATCCACACCTTGATGATCGATTGGCGGGTGACCCCCAGTCGCCTTGCCTCACGGTCGAGCGACTCGATCATCCACACCGGGAAGTCCACGTTCACCCGGCGTTGCTCCAAGCCCGGTCGCCGTGCCCCGGCGACGTCGAGGGAGGCCGAGACGTCTTCCCCCTCGTCGAACCGTCGATCGAACTCGTCAGCTTTCATAGAGTCCTACGTCCTCCTGTCGGGACCGACGAACCGAGATGATCCTGGTTGTGTCACCCCGGTAGGTGACCACGGCCGACCAGTGCTTGTCGCCGATCCGGCCGATCAACAACCAACGTGGTTCGTCCACCGTTCGGGCTGGGACCTCGATCCGTCCGAGGTCGTCCCAGAGTGCCTGCGCTTGGTTGAAGTCGATGCCATGTTTGTCCTGGTTCGCTGCACTCTTGGCTGGGTCGAAGTCGAAGTCCATCGATAATATACCTCCACGGTATGGTAATCATACTGTGGAGGTTGGAGTGGCCGTGCAATCTTGGGCAATTCGGCCAAGGCGTTATTTCGCCCAAGGTGCGGTTACGGCGGTTATGTGCGGTCCCGGCCGAGGCCCGACCAAGCGTGTGGCAGCGTCGGAGTTGGCGTGTCAGGTCCGTGTCAGGTCGGCGTCAGGCCGGGCGCGGATGGTGGCTCCATGACGACGAACAGCACCAACTCGACCAGCTCGACCAACTCGACCAGTGCGACCAGTGCGACCAGCTCGACGTGGACCGGCATGGTGCCGGTGGACGACACGGCCCTGGCCGTCACCGACACCGGCGGCCCCGGCATCCCCGTGGTCTACCTGAACGGCCAGTTCGCCACGCAGGGGTACTGGCGGCGGGTCATCTCCGAGCTGGGGACGCAGTGGCGGCACATCACCTACGACGAGCGGGCCCGCGGCAGGAAGTCGAGGCGTTCGGCGGACTACTCGTTCGAAGCCGCCGTACGCGACGTCGATGCGGTCCTGGCGGCGAGGGGTGTGGACCGGGCGCTGCTGGTGGGCTGGTCGTACGGAGCGGTGGTGGCGGCGCACTGGGCTGCCCGTAATCCTGACCGTACGGTGGGCGCGGTCCTGGTCGACGGCGCCTTTCCGTACGACTGGCTGGACGACGCAATGGAGCAGCGGATCCGGAAGCTGTTCCGGCGGATGGGCTGGTTCACCCCGCTGCTGCGGCCGACAGGTCTGACCCCGCGGATGACCGCTGAGCAGCAGGCCGAGAGCAACATCGAGCTCGGCCGGCTGTCCCGGGAGGCCGAGCTGGCCCCCGTACTCGACGACATCACCCGCCCCACCAGGTATGTGGTCGCCTCCGGGACGTCGTTCGGCAGCAAGGGCGACGAGCAGGAACGCATCCGCGCCGGCCTCGACGGAGTGTTCGAGCGCAACCCGAACATCCGGCTCGGCGCGAAGGTCGCCAGCAACCACGGCGCCATTCTGCGCAAGGACTTCGCGACGATCGCCGACGCCGTACGCGAGGTCAGCACTGCCTCGCGCACGTAAGATTCGTCAGTCTGGAAAGGACTTTTCGTCATGGAGCTGATCATCGGAGCCGTCATTCTGCTGGCCGGGATTCTGATCGGCCGGTTCCTGCCCGGACTGGGCGGGTCGCGGCGACCGCGCGCCCTGGAGGAGGCCAAACCCCTGTGCGGGTGCGGGCACGGGCCCTCGTTCCACGAGGAGAAGGGCCGATGCCACGGACTGAACGAGGTGGCGCGGTGGGACGGTGGAAGGTGGGCCGGGATCGAGTCCGTTCCGTGTAGCTGCCGGAAGTACACCGGTCCGGAGCCGCTCCCGGCCTTCTACGCCCCGGAGATCACCCCGTAGCCGCAGTACGCCACCAGAGTGCGAGGTCGCGATCCGATCCGTCATGGCCGCGCGCCGGCAGCGGTCCGACGTTCGTGAACCCGGCGGCGGCCACCGGGCGTTCGTACGCCCCGGCCCCATCCGTGATCGGAAGGACGACCGGCCGCAGTGGCCACTCGACCTTGTCGAGGAGACGACCGAGCAGGTCCTCATACCCCGGGAGTACGTGCAGGTCGAGGAGCCACGCACCGCCGAGGGTCAGCGGGCTGGGAACCAGGTGACACCATCCGACGATGCCTCCGTCGGGGCCTTCCGCAACCTGCGATTGCGCTCCCGCAACCTCAAGTTGCCCCAGCAGCCTGAGGAAGCTGCCCTCGGCACTCGCGCGTGCGTCGATGCCGAGTGCCGGCGACCGCGGCGTCGACTCTCCCGCGACCAGTTCGTGCGCGAGGGTGAAACAGACGGCACCCCAGTCGTCCCACCTGGTCGGCCGGATCGACACATCACCCGCCGCCGGCAGCACGTCGTTTCCGGGCTGAGCGAACCAGAACATCTGCCCCGACTCCGGCACCGTGGATCGGAACCCGAAGGAGCTGTAGATCTCGTACGGCTTGGAGCCGAAGCCGGTCGACAGGGTGAGGTGCGTGAATCCCAGCGCCCTGACGTCATCCATCTGCACAGCCATGAGCTGCGCGTACGCGCCGCGACGGCGCCACTCGGGAACGGTGTAGACGTGGCCCAGCACACCGAAGCCGCGGGCACCGGAGATCATGACGTGCGTGACCGGTTCGCCGTCGACACAGCCGACGTAGAAGTAGGTGCGCAGGCCGTCCAGCGACTTGTCGAGCGCGCGGTCGATGTGGCCGTCGTAGGGCGGTCCCTTGTGCCGAAGGAACGACTTCAGCCGGCCCGCCCAGTCCGGATCCGGGGCCTCGACCACCGCGAGTTCGAGCGCCTCGCCGCTCGTCAGCTTTCCGGTTCCCAGTGGGCGGTACATGTGGTGGGGGACCTCCTCGGTCACAGTCGGCCCGCACACCGTGCCGTCGCGCCGCGGCCGCTGTCAACGGCGGCAGCCGCCGTCGGCCGACCGGATCAGGGCGCCTGCCGGGACGGCCGGGCGGCCGGTGGGCCAGGATTCCGGGCATGAGCGAGACAGCTGACAACGTGAGCGTGCGGATGGTCCGGGACGACTTCGCCGACGTCCCCCAGCACGAGCTGCCGGCCGGCTACCGGTTCAGGACGTACGACGTGGGCGACGACCGGACCTGGGCGGACCTGCACGTCGCGGCCGAACCGTACATCGAGGTGACGCCGGAGCTGTTCGTCCGTGAGTTCGGCACGGACCACGCCGTGCTGGCCGAGCGGATGTTCTTCGTGGAAACGCTCGACGGCGAGCCCGCGGGGAGCATCACCGCGTGGTGGGAACGAGATCGCCACAACCCCTCGGAGCGAGGACGCATCCACTGGGTCGTGGTGCACCCCGACCACCAACGGCGCGGGCTCAGCAAGCCGATGATGACGCACGCGATGCGGCGGCTCGCGCACAGCCATCCCAGCGCCGTGCTCGGGACGTCGTCCGGGCGTACGTGGGCACTCAAGGTCTACCTGGACTTCGGCTTCCACCCGGACCAGGACGAGTTGGCAGAGCAGTCCCGAGGTCACGGCGGGATGGCGCGGCGTACAGGCGCGACTGGATCATCCCCTGCTGGCGAAGTATCTCCGCTGAGGCCGCGCCCCCACGGGGACGCACCCACAGGGCCACGCCTTCGAGGCCGAGGCCCAGCTACGCGCTCGACACGCCTTTGACCTTCTGGGTGGCTAGTCTCCCGAGCATGGCGTTGGAAGTGAGTGATCCGTTCGGTGACCAGGGGTTCGCCGCCTCGCCGCGGTCACGGGCGAGGGGCTCTCACACCTGCGCGTCGACGAACTGCTGGATGAGCTCCTCGAGCGGGTCAGGGAGCTGCTCTACGGTGGACACGGCGGCTGTGCTTCTCCTCGACCCGTCCGTCCCAGTCGTTGGTGGCCACGGCGGCGAAGGGGATGAGGAGGAGGTCCGCCAGGGCGTACGCATCCCGGTCGGGGAGGGCTTCGCCGGCCGGATCGCCGCCCGAGCCCAGCCGGTCGTGCTCGACCACGTCGACCGGGGTACGGTCGTCAACCCGATCTTGATCGACAAGAAGTTGCAGGCCATGGCCGGCGTGCCGATGCTGGCCGGCGAGCGGGTCATCGGCGTGCTGCACGTGGGCAGCATCACCCCCCGCGCCTTCGCCGACGAGGACCTCGAACTGCTCAAACTCGTCGCCGACCGGGCCAGCCTGGCCACCCAGGCCCGCCTGGCCCAACTCGACCGGGACGCGACGCTGGCCCTGCAACGCAGCCTCATCCCCGCCCGACCCCCCACCATCACCGGCCTGGACGCCGCCGCCCGTTACATCCCCGGCGCCGAAGTCGGCGTCGGCGGCGACTGGTACGACCTGTTCCAACTCCCGACCGGCCATGTCGGCATCGCCATCGGCGACGTCGCCGGCAGCGGCCTACGCGCCGCCGTGGTCATGGGCCGCATCCGCAGCGCCCTACGCGCCTACGGCCTGGACACGGAGGATCCGGCACACCTGCTCGCCAAGCTGGACCGCAACGTCCACCATTTCGGGACCGACACCCTGGCCACCGTCGTCTGCGCGGTCGTCGAGCCGTCGCTGGAGATGATGTCGATCTCCGTGGCCGGGCACCCGCCGCCGATCATGGCTGCGCCGGGCAACGAGCCCGCCGTCCTCGACCTCAGGACGGACCTGGCCATCGGAGTCGTCCCGGACCAGGTACGTCACGCCAACAGGGTCGCGTTCGAGCCCGGCTCGGTCCTGTTCCTCTACACCGACGGCCTGGTCGAACGGCGTGACCTGCCCCTCGACGCGCGCATCGAAATCCTCCGCCGATCCGTCAGCACCGACCCGGCCGAGTCCGTCTGTGCCTCGGTGATGGACCAGCTGGTGGGCAGTCACCACGTACCCGACGACATCGCACTGCTCACGCTCCGCCGGCTCCCGCGATGACCTACGGCTGAGACCGGCAGATCCGGCGGATCCTCCGCTCACCGCAGGTGGGGCAAAACACCCGGCGAAGTCCTGGCCCGGGCCAGGCGGGCCGAGGTCGGGCATCGTGGCGGCAACTTAGTCTTGGGAACGCTGTCGATTCCGGGCCGGCCGTACGACGTAGAGGCGTACGGACAAACAGACCAGCCGAACGGAGACCTCCCATGGCCCAGTACGCCATTCTGATCTACGCCGAAGACTCGGCCCACAGCCCCGACGCCACCCCCGAGGAACTCGCGGCGCACGACCGGCACGCCGAGGAGCTGATCAGCTCCGGAGCGATGATCGCCGCTGCCGCGCTGCAGCCGAGGGACACCGCCACCTCGGTCCGCGGCGACACCATCACCGACGGTCCGTTCATCGACGCCAAGGAGGTCATCGCCGGCTTCTGCGTGATCGAGGCGCCCGACCTGGACGCGGCCCTGAAGATCGCCCGGAGCAACCCCGCCACCCAGCAGGGCGGCGGAGTCGAGGTACGCCCGGTCGCCGGCATGTTCGCCAAGGGCCGGTCGGAGGCATGGCCGGATGGCCGACTCGACAGACGCTCCGGGAGACGTCGAGGCGGCGGTCGTCGAGGCGCACCGTCGCGGTTGGGCCCTGGTGCTCGCCGCGACGGTGCGGGTCGCCCGCGACCTGGACCTCGCCGAGGAGTGCGTGCAGGAGGCGTACGCCGCGGCGCTGGAGGGCTGGGTCCGCGACGGCATTCCGGACAACCCGGTGGCCTGGCTCACCACCACGGCGAAGCGCCGCGCGATGGATGCCGTACGACGCGAACGGGTGTTCCGCACGAAGCTGCCGTTGCTGGTCGAGCCGGAGGAGTCGGTGGACTCGGGGACTCGGGACTTGGTGGACTCGATGGGCGATGCGGCGATGAGTGAACGCGGGGAGCCGGCGGCCGGCCATCCCGAGGACGTCGTACCCGACGAACGGCTTCGGCTGATCTTCATGTGCTGCCACCCGGCGCTGGCGCAGGACGCGCAACTGGCGCTCACGCTGCGGCTGGTGTGCGGGGTGCCGACCGGGGACATCGCCCGGGCGTTCCTGGTGTCGGAGCCGACGATGGCCGCCCGGCTGACCAGGGCGAAGAAGAAGATCTCGGCCGCCCGGATCCCTTTCCGGGTGCCCGGGGCGGCCGAGTTGCCGGACCGGCTGCGCGCGGTGCTCGGGGTGATCCACCTGCTCTTCACCGCCGGCCACACCGCGCCGTCGGGTGACTCACTGGTGCGTACGGACCTCGTGGACCAGTCCCTGCGGCTGACCCGGATGTTGCGCAACCTGATGCCCGACGAGCGGGAGGTGTGGGGGCTGCTCGCACTGCTGCTGGTCACCGACGCGCGCCGTGCCACCAGGGTCGACGACCAGGGGAGGCTGCTGCGGCTGGAGGAACAGGACCGGTCACGGTGGGACCGCGCGGCGATGGCCGAGGCGCACGACCTGATCGTGGACGGCCTGCGCGGTGGCCGACCGGGCCGCTATGTGCTGCAGGCCGCGATCGCCTCGCTGTACGCCGAGGCGCCGACCTACGACCGGACGGACTGGCCGCAGATCCTGACGTTGTACGACGCCCTGTTGTCGGTGTGGCCCTCGCCGGTGGTGGCGCTGAACCGGACGGTGCCGCTGGCGATGGTCGACGGACCCGCGCGGGCGTTGGCTGAGGTCGAGGAACTGGAGAAGAACGGCCGACTGGCGGGTTATCAGTACCTCCCGGCGATCAAGGCGGATCTGCTGCAGCGGCTTGGCCGAGGCGAGGAGGCCGCGGCCGCCCACCGGGAGGCGCTGGAGCTGACCAGGAACGAAACCGAGCGGGAGTTCCTGACCGGCCGCCTCGCCGGTCCTCCTCGGCCGTAGGAGTCCCGGGGCGCGGAGCGGTGGGCGCCGCCAACGACGGTCCACAGGCCAAGGGCTCCGGCGAACGGCGCGGTCTGCTCCGGTTCCTCGCCCACCGCGTCCGCAGGGGACGTGGCCCAGTCCTTGCTCTGCGCCTTCGAGTTACCCCGACGGCGCGCCCGCGGGGAAGTGCAGACCAGTCGGGCTCAGGCTTCGCTCACCTTCGGATCAGTACACGGATGCCCCGGGCGTTGGCGCGACGCGGTGGAGATGCTGTTCTGGGCGGCGGCGACGAGCAGCGGTGCCTGGGTCACCGGGCGCAGTCTGCCACCGATGCGGGGGTACAGTGCCGGACTTACTGCGCTACCGCCAGACCTTGCGGAGAGGCTGCATGCCGTCCTCGACGTAGTCGGCGATGGGTTTGGTGCAGCCGTCGGCGTACCACTGCTCCAGGGCGGCGAAGTAGCCGAAGACAAGTGCGTGCGCGGCCACCCGGGCCTGGGTCTTCGACAGCCCACGGTCCGCGAACATGGGCACGATCCGCCGGGCGGCTCGGTCGAAGTTGGCGCAGGCGGCCGTGCGCACCGAGGGTTCGGAGAACATGTAGCGCACCCGGCGGTGAGAGGTCTGCTGCGACTCCGGTGATGACTCGTAGGCGCGGACGATCTCGAGCAGGCTGCCGACGGGATCGTCGACGTTCAGCGTGGCGTCGAGTTTCTCCTGGCTCATGGTGTCGAACTCGTCGGCGACGACGAGCCCTTCCTTGGTGCCGAAGTAGCGGTACACCGACGACGCGGACACCTCCGCCGCGGCCGCGATCTCCTCGATCGTGACGGCACCGAACCCGCGCTTCTCGAAAAGGTCGAGCGCCCGCTCCTGGATCGTTCGCATCGCGTTCTGCCGCTTGCGTTCTCGAAGGCCCACCACGTCACCGTACAGGAAGTGACTGTCATTTGAACTTGACTGGCTCATCAGCCGGCGTACAGTCACTGTCATGCGACAGTCACTTTCAGAATCCTCAACTCGCAGAACCGGCGAAGCACCACGGAACACTCGTGCGGCGGCCGGCGCAGTCAAGGCGGCAGTCGCGCTGTCGATCCTTCTCGCGATCGTGGCGCTGATCGACCAGCTCGGCGTGCACAGCCTGAGCGATCACGCCCAGGCGATGTACGCGCCGTACGGAAAGGACCCGGGCGCGGGCCTGCTGTACGGGCTGCTCTACACCGTCGCGGTGGTGGACGCGTTGCTGTGGCTGGCAGCGCTCAGAGCCACGCGATCGCGCGGTGCGCGCGGGCCGGTGACCACCTGGATCGTGGTCGCGGTCACCGCGGCTCTCGCGCTGATGCTGTTCACGGTGAGCGAGTACGGCTCGGCGATCTTCCCGCCGCTGTGGGGCATCCTCGCGGCCCTTCCCGCCGTTGCCGGAGTCATCGCCGCCCTGCGAATGCGCCGGCGCGCCTGACGTGACCGAAGGACCAAGGATGGAACCTCTGAAAGTGCGAGCAACACGCCGTCACCTGATGTCCGTGGCCGCAACCGCCTTGCTGGCCGCGGCTGTCGGCCGGGAGGCGACCAGTACGGTTCAGGCGTCCGCGGACACGGCGCGTACGCCAGGTGGAGTCAAGAGCCGGTCGACGCCGGCGAGCTCGGCGGCGCTGCAGTCGGCCCTCGACGCTGTGCACGGCGCGGGAATGCCAGGTCTGTACGCGGAGGTGCGCGGTGCAGGCGAGGTGTGGCGGGGCGCTTCGGGAGTTTCCGACGTCCGGACCGGCCGTCCCGTGCGGCCCGACATGCGCCAACGTGTCGGCAGTATCACCAAGACCTTCGTCGCGGTTGCCGTCATGCAGCAGGTCGAGAAGGGACTGGTCCGGCTGGATGCCCCGATCGGCGACTATCTGCCGCGGCTGGTACCAGGTGAGCGCGGCAGAAAGATCACGGTGCGGATGCTGCTGAATCACACCAGCGGCATCAGCGACTACCTTCCCTACGCGTTCCCGTCCCTGGCCGCGTTCCCGTCGCTGCCGGACATCTCGCCGGAGAGCCTGGACGACAACCGGTTCCGGCGGTTCCGGCCGGTCGAGCTGATCAGGATGGGTGTGCAGGCCCCTCCCGTCGGCGAACCGGGAGTCCCTCCCGGGGTGTACTCCAACACCAACTACCTCCTTCTCGGCCGGCTCCTGGAGAAGGTGACCGGAACGACGTACGACGACTACATCGCCAGGCATGTCGTCCGGCGCGCAGGTCTTGGGCGCACCACGTTCCCGGACGGACCGCGGATCCGAGGGCCGCACTCTCGGATGTACGAGGCGCTGTACGGACTGATCGACCCGCCACGCGACTACAGCGTGTACGACATGTCCTGGGTAGGGCCGGGAGCTGCCCTGGTGTCGACCGTCGGGGATCTCAACCGCTTCTACCGTCGGCTCCTGGCCGGCAGGGTCGTCGATCCGTCCTCGCTGGCGCAGATGCAGCGCACGGTCCCGGTCATCGCCTTCGACGGGCAGGAGATCCAGTACGGCCTCGGCCTGCACCGGGTCGACGTCCCGGGCTGCGGGACCTTCTGGGGGCACGACGGCACGGTCTGGGGCGCGTTGACACTCTCCTTCACCCGTGCCGACGGTGGGCGGCAGATGTCCGTCGCGATGAATCTCGTGCGGTGGAACGAACTCGACGCCTCGGGAAGACCGCAGCACCATCCGATCGACGATGCACTGTCCACCTTCCGGGAGCTGGCGATGTGTGGGGTTCCGGGCCATGGCGCCGACAGAGGCCATCGTCACTGACCGGTCCAGAAGCCTGGCCGGCCGTCGGCGGAGGCGTAACCGTCAATCGTTCCTTCCCTGTCACAAGCCGGTCAGGGGTTGCTCTTGTGCGTCGACCCCGGCCCCCGTCATCGTCGGACGAGGGATCGAGCCTGGGAGGAACGACGTGGAAGTCGGGGAGCAGGTGACGGAGGAGCCCGGCGACCTGTGGTTGTCTCCGTCGCAGAACCACAGGTACCTCGTGGAGCAGACCACCCCCGCTCTGCGGTTCACCGGTGGTGACGTGGTGGCCTGGCAGGAACAACTCCGGCCCAAGCTGCGTGAGCTTCTGGGGATGCCGGAGCCCGCGGCGCTTCCGCTCCCGCTGCGGGTGCGGACGCTGTGGCGCGGCGAGCTGGAGCTGGGCACGGTGGAGAAGGTGGCCTTCACTGCCGAGCCGCACGCCGACGTGGTGGCGTACTTCTGTGTGCCGTACGACCGCCCCGCGCCGTATCCCACCGTGATCTGCCTGCAGGGGCACAGCACGGGCATGCATGTCTCGATCGCCCGCGAACGCGACGACGAGAGTGCGCCGTTCGAGGTCGAGGGCGACCGTGACTTCGCGCTGGGCGCCATGCGGCACGGGTTCGCCGCATTGTGCATCGAGCAGCGCAGCTTCGGTCTTCGGCGCGAGCAGGTTCAGCCGGCCATCTCACCGCACGGGTGTCACGACGCCGCGATGCAGGCCCTGATGCTGGGGCGGACGCTGGTGGGCGAGCGCGTTTTCGACGTGGACCGCGGGATCGACTACCTCACCGAGCGGGGTGACGTCGACCTGTCCCGGCTGGGGGTGATGGGCAACTCCGGCGGCGGCACGGCGACCATCTTTGCCGCCGCGGCGCTGGACCGGGTGCGGTTCGCGATGCCCTCGTGTGCCCTCTGTACCTTCGCCGACTCGATCATGAGCATCTACCACTGCGCGGACAACTACGTCCCCGGCATCCTCCGCTGGGCCGAGGCGGCCGACGTCCTCGGACTGCTCGCGCCGAAGCCGGTCGTCGTGGTCGCCGGTCGCGACGACCGCATCTTCCCGTTGCCCGGTGTGCACAGGGCGTTCGACGACCTGCGGCGGATCTATGCCGCGTCCGGGGCCGCGGAGAGGTGCCGGCTGGTGATCGGTGAGGGCGGGCATCGCTTCTACGAGAAGCAGGCCTGGCAGTCCCTGCTGGACCTGCTCACGTGACGGCGCGGAACGGGCGACCGAACGTGCTGGTCGTGATGAGCGACGAGCAGCGCTGGGACTCGCTCGGGTACGCGGGCAACTCTGCCGCCCACACGCCACACCTGGACGAACTCGCCGAGCAGTCGACGGTCTTCGACGGTTGCTACACGCCGTTCCCGCTGTGCTGCCCGTCGCGGGCCAGCCTGTGGACCGGTCGCATGCCCCGGCACCACCACGTACTCGGCAACTGGCGGGCCATCGCTCCGGACCTGCGCGAGGCCGGCCTTGGGCGCGCCTTCGGACGCGCCGGCTACCACACGGCGTACTGCGGCAAGTGGCACGTACCTGGAACGACGCCGGCGCGGATGGGCTTCGCCGACCAGGCGGCCATCCCCGCTGTCCTCGACGGCCGGGACCGGGGCCGGTACATCGAGCCCTACCGCGAATACGCCACCGCGCAGGGGTACGAGCTCGTCGAGGGCAACATCGAGAACCTCACACCCGCCGACGTACGAACCCTGCGTACGGCGCCACATCGCGGCACCGCACAGATCCCGGTGGAGCACTTCCTGGAGACGTGGCAGACCGAGCAGTTCCTGCGCACGCTCGAAGATGCGCCGGACGACCGGCCGTGGTTTGCCGTGTGCGCCTTCAACGCGCCGCACTTCCCGATGATCGTGCCGGCGCCGTACGACACGATCATCGACCGCGGGCGGGTCGAGCTACCGGCCAGCTTCACGACCGGCCCGGACACCAGGCCGCGCGAGGTCGCGGAGTCCGGGTTCGCCCGCAGGTATGCCGATCTCGACGAGGCCGGCTGGGTCGAGCTCGTCGCGCACTACCTCGGCCTCGGCGCCCTGGTCGACGCGCAGGTCGGTGCCATGGTCGAGCACCTGCGGCGTACCGGCCAACTGGAGCGGACGATCGTCGTCTATACCTCCGACCACGGCGACCTTCTCGGTGCGCATCGCCTGATGGAGAAGGGGCATCTCCTGCACTACGAGGAGGCCCTGCGCGTCCCGCTGATCATCCGGCATCCGGACGTGGGCGCCGCGACCTCGACCGGCAACCTGGTGTCCGTGGTCGACCTCGCGGCCACCCTGACCGAACTCGCCGGCGTCACCTGGGACGAGGACGACGACGGGATCTCCTTCGCCGGCATGCTCGGTGAGCGGGCGGCGTCGCCGACCCGGGCGTACGTCACCGCCGAGACCGTGCTCTACGGCATGAACGCCGACGCACGGGGTGAGTACACAGACCCGGCGGAGTGGGACGCAGCGACCGACGCGCTCAACGTCTCGGTCCGCACCGAGTCGTTGCGCTATGTCCACCGTTCCCGTGACGTCGACGAGCTGTACGACCACACCACCGATCCGCACGAGCAGCACAACGTCGCGGCCGATCCGGCGTACGGGCCCGAGCGAACCGCGCTGCGGCGCCTGCTGGCGGAGGAGATCGACGACGTGTTCCCGCAGGTGGCAGCCGAGTTGAAGCAACCGAGAGTTGACAGCCGAGTTGACGGCCCGGCAGACAAGAGGAGGCCGAGCTCACCATGACCGGACAACCCAACGTGGTCGTGATCCTCGTCGACGACATGGGGTACTCAGACATCGGCTGCTACGGCGGGGAGATACCGACGCCGAACCTCGACCGGCTGGCGGCGGGCGGCGTAAGGCTGTCGCAGTTCTACAACACGGCGCGCTGCTCACCGTCGCGGGCTTCCCTGCTGACCGGCCTGCATCCGCACCAGACGGGCATCGGGATCCTCACCGAGGACCAGCGTCCGTACGGCTATCCCGGAACCCTCAACGACAGGTGCGTCACGCTGGCGGAAGTGCTGGGCTCCGGCGGGTACGCCACGTACATGAGCGGCAAGTGGCATCTGTGCGGGCAGGTGGACCGGCCGCACGACGCGTGGCCGACCCGGCGCGGCTTCGACCGGTTCTTCGGCACCCTCGCCGGCGCCGGCAACTACTGGAATCCCGGCACCCTGACCCGCGACGAGACGCCGGTCGAGGACCACGAACTCGAACCCGGCTTCTTCTACACCGACGCGATCGGTGCTGCGGCGGCCGGTTTCATCACGTCCCACAGTGCCGGCGGCGACGCCGACCGGCCCTTCTTCCTCTACGCCGCCTTCACCGCACCGCACTGGCCGTTGCACGCACCCGAGGAGGACATCGAGGCGATGCGCGGCCGGTACGCCGAGGGCTGGGACGTGCTGCGCGAACGGCGCGCCGACCGGCTGGTCGAACTCGGCGTACTGGAAGCCGACTGGAACCTGAGCGACCGCGACCCGGACGTGAAGCCCTGGAGCGACACGGCCAACCAGGACTGGGAGCAACGCCGGATGGAGGTGTACGCGGCACAGGTGCACCGCATGGACGCGGCGGTCGGCCGCATCGTCGCCGCGCTCGAGGCCACCGGGCAACTGGACGACACGGTGCTGATGTTCCTGTCCGACAACGGCGGATGCGCGGAGAACCTCGAACCGGGCTGGACGGACGAGCTGGAGGACCGGCCGATCCATCTGCCCGCGCACACGCGCGCCGGCGGTCGGGTGTTCCGCGGCAACACCCCCGCGGTCGTGCCCGGGCCGGAGGACACCTACGCCAGCTACGGCACCGCATGGGCCAACCTGTCGAACACGCCGTTCCGGGAGTACAAGCACTGGGTGCACGAGGGCGGGATCGCCACTCCGTTCATCGTGCACTGGCCGGCCGGGCGGCTCGCACCGGGCACAGTGCGGCACGACCCGCATCAGCTCCCCGACGTCATGGCCACCGTCCTGGACGTGACCGGGGTCGACCATCCCTCCGGCCGCCCCGCCGGTAGTCCGACCGGCCGTCCGACCGGCCCTGCCTCTGGCCATGCCGGCCGCGACGTGCTTCCGCCGGAGGGCGTCAGCATGCTGCGCACCTGGCGCGGCGACGGCAGGCGGGATGCGGCCGCGGAGTCCGAGCACACGCTGTACTGGGAACACGAGGGGAACGCCGCGGTGCGGCAGGGCCGCTGGAAGCTGGTCCGGAAGTTCGGCCAGGACTGGGAGCTGTACGACCTGGACGTCGACCGGACCGAGCGCAACGACGTCTCCGGCCGGCGCCCCAACCTGGTCGCCCGCCTCGGTTCGGCCTACAAGGCGTGGGCCGGCCGATGCGGTGTCGTGCCCCGGGAGCAGATCCTCGCCGGTCCTCCGGCCGATCCGGCCGGAGGCTGATCGTCAGGGCTCGAGGTCGGTCACTCCCTTTCCGCTCGTGACGTCGAACGGCACCGAGGCCTGGTCGTGGGTGACCAGCCACTCGCCGTCGGACTTCTCGAAGCAGAACGTGCCCCGGACCCACATGCCGCTGGTCGCCGTGCCGTTGCTCAATGTGCCGCTGAGGCGACCGAAGCAGTGCCCGAACGCCACGTCCTCGCCCACGGTGAGCTTCAGATCGCGGACCTCGTACGCCACCTCCTCGAAGATCGTGAACACCCTTGCCCAGTTGGTCAGCTTCGCCTCGATTCCCACGTGCTGCAACGGCGGCTCGACGTCGAACGACACGACGTCGGTGGCGTAGATCCTCCGCAGGGCTTCGAGATCCTTGACCCGGATCGCTTCGACGACCTGGCCCATGCGCTGCCTGATCCTGGCTTCGTCCTGCTCGCGTTGCGTGGACATCGCGGTGGGTCCTCCGCTCGGTGTGGCTGTCGGCGTCCGTCGCCGGTACGACGACACAGGACGGCCGAATGTGAGGTCGCGCCCGCGAAGTCGCTCGGGCTCGGCGGAAAGCCGTTGCGCGCAGGACTTCCCGGGGTCGACGATCGGGCGTGGATGATCTGTGTACGGCCTTGAAGGTCGCCCTCCCGGGCGTTCGGGTGCGGTCTGTCGGGGAGCGGGTCGAGGGATATGCCAACGACCGCTGGACCGTCGAGTCCGACATCGGGCGTCTGCTGGTGAAGGTGCGCCGCATCCCCGAGGAGGACCCGCGCCAGATCGAGGGACAGGTCCGTGCCCAGCGATGGCTGGCCGAGATCGGGTTCCCGACGCCGGAGCTGTTGTGCATCGTGTGGAGATGCCCGGAACTCGGCGGGAGGCAGCTGTCGGTGCAGCGGTACGTCGACGCGGTGGAGGAGACGGGTGAGGTGCTGGAGGCGACGCCGGTCGACCGGCGCTCGGCGTACTTCGAGGGGTTCGGCCGGGCTGTGGGCATGCTGCACAGCTTCGACCTACCCGATTTCGCCGGCTGGCTTGACGATTCCGGCGTACGCCACGACTCCTGGGCGGAGGCGATCCACCCGGCCTCGGCGTTGCGCACGGTCCGGGACCACCCTTCGGTGGTGCCGGCCGAGGCCCTGGCGGCGGCCGAACGCCGGATCGAACGCGGCCTGGTGGCGCTGCCGGACGTAACGCCGCGGCTGGTCCACCGTGATCTGCACGTGGACAACACACCCTGCTCGGTCCGGGCGGAGGATTCGGGGCCGTGATCGACTTCGAGCTGGTCCGCGAGTGGGACTATCCGTACGACTTCAG
This sequence comes from uncultured Actinomycetota bacterium, assembly GCA_963791775.1. Classification (GTDB taxonomy): domain Bacteria; phylum Actinomycetota; class Actinomycetes; order Propionibacteriales; family Actinopolymorphaceae; genus Actinopolymorpha. Next base: position 429,842 of record CAWBTM010000012.1, read on the forward strand.
CTGCCGTCTCGACGGGGTGTTCGACTTCTTCGCCGGCAGCAGGGTGCCGTTCATGGCGGGCTACCGGGATGTCGCGGGAGAGCTCCCGGACTCCTTCGGACTGCGCAACTGGCTGTACACCGGGATCTACCTCGTCGCCGCGACCGCGGAGTTCATCGACGGCAACGAGGGTTACGCCACCGCTGCGCGAGGACTCCGGTCGTGGCTGAGGAGACCGGCTCGGTGCTGACCGCAGGTGGTGGCGGAGGACAGGTCGCCACCACCTGCGTTCGGAGTGATGTCAGCAGTACGGCGGGGCCGAGCCGACGTTGGTGACGTAGCGCGCGGCCACCCACTGGCCGGGGCCGTCACTGGTGAGCTGGTACCAGCGGGGGTTGCCACCGACGTTCTGGCTGTCGACCTTGCAGACCAGCGGAAGGAATCCCCCTGCCGGAGCCGACGAGACGACCGCGTTGGCGGTGTTCGGGCCGGTGCGGATGTTCAGAGCCACCGCGGCCCGTCCCGCGTACTCGTTGCCGTTGCCGCAGAACCGCGGCGCGGCCCCGACGTTGGCGACATAACGTGCGGTGACCCACCTGCCGGTGCCGAGCTTGTACCACACGTAGTTGCCACCCACCGTGGGCCCGAACACCTTGCACACAAGCGTGACCGTCGCCCCCGTCCGGAGCGTGCCGACGTCGGTGGCGGCCGTCGTCGGTGCACTTCGTACGTTGACGGCCGCGGTGACCCTGCCCTGGTACGTCGCGGCCTGGGCCCCCGGCGCCGCGGCCAGCATGGCCGACGAGACCAGTACCGTCACCACGGCGGTGACGATGCCGCGGACACCACGCTTGCCCACCCGCAGCCGGTCCAGTCCGTGCCGGCGAAGGGTTGCTGCGTACTCGCGAATGCGACTACTCATCCTGAGGCCTCTCTTTCTCGATGACGGCCGCACTTTGGCTGGGACGACGTGCGAGGGGCGGGGTTGGTTGTACGACTCCGCGAAACAGGGATCCCTTCATCGGCCGGAGGGCGTCAACCGCGCAGGCTCAGCGCCTCCGCGCCCGCGTAGCGCGCCTGGGGGCCGAGCTCCTCCTCGATGCGGACGAGCTGGTTGTACTTCGCGGTGCGGTCTGCGCGGGAAAGCGAGCCGGTCTTGATCTGGCCGCATCCGGTGGCGACGGTGCCCAGGGTTTCGGTGAGCGTGCCGATCTGGTTGGGCTTGACCAGGATCGAGTTGGCGAGGCCGTCGCGGATGCCGGCGCGCAGCAGGGCCTCGTTGGTGCCGAAGAGATCGTCGCCGGTGAGCCGGCAGTGGCCGCCCAGTCGCGCGGTCAGCGCGCGCCAGCCGTCGTGGTCGTCCTCGGCCATCGGGTCCTCGATCGAGGCGACGGGGTGGCGCCCAACCAGGTCGGTGAGGTAGTCGGCGTGCTCGGCGGGTGTGCGGCGGACGCCCTCGCCCGCGTAGTCGTACAACGCAGAACGGTGGTGGCGGGCCCGAGCCCGCCACCACCGTCGTTGTCGTGCGACCGTCAGCAGGCCGGCGGCGCCGACCCGACGTTCGTCACGTAGCGCGCGGCGACCCACCGGCCACCGCTGTTGCTGCCACCGGTGAGCTCGTACCAGATCGGGTTGCCGTCGACCACGTCACCGTTGACCTTGCAGACCAGGTTGTTGAGGTTGCCACTGACCGACCCGACGTTCCTGTCCGCGCTGTTCGGGCCGCTGCGCACAGCCAGGCTCGCGATCGTGACCTGTCCGCGGTAGAGGTTGCCGTCGCCGCAGAAGGACGGCGACGAGGTCCCGTTGAGATTGACGTAGTACGCGGTGACCCACTCGTCGTTGGACTCCTTGTACCACAACGAGTTGCCGTTCACGGTCCCCCCGTACACCTTGCACCTGAGCCTGAGCGCGGTGTTCGCCGGGAGGGTCCTGCCGAGGTTCGCGTTCAGCGAGGGTGCGCTCCGTTCGGTGAAGGCTGCGCGGAGGTAGGGCTTTCCGGAGGGCGGAGCGGGGATGGGCGGGACGCAGTACTTCGGCGCGGGGCCGACGTTGGCGACGTACCGTGCGGTGACCCATTGCCGGAAGCCCAGCTTGTACCAGAGCGGGTTGCCGTCGATGTTCTGTCCGGTCTGCTTGCACAGCAGCGTGATCAACTGGTGCTTGTGGAGCCCGCCGACTCGGATGGACGCGGTCGTGGGTCCGCGCCGGATGTTCAGCGACGCGAGGGTCCGGCCCTTGTAGGTCCTGCTCTCCGCGGATGGAGGACAGAAGGGCGGCGGTGCGCCGATGTTGGAGATGTAGCGGGCCGCGGCCCACTGGCGGAATCCGAGCTTGTACCACAGCGGGTTGCCGTCGACGACCTCTCCGTTCTGCTTGCACAGCAGGGTGACCGTCGCCCCGGTGTTGAGAGAGCCGACGACGATGGCCGCTGTCGTCGGCCCCCGCCGGACGTCGATGTTCGCCAGAACCTTGCCCTTGTAGGTCGTGCTGGTCCAGGCGTGAGCTGCCGGCGCGGGCGCCAGCACGGCCGCCGACACCGCGGCCGTCGCCGCGGCGGTGACGATTCCGCGGACCCCGTGGTCCTTCCACCGGAGGGCGATGCGCTCTCGGGTGGTTGTCTCGCGTTCGCGGATGTGGCGACCGGCCGGTCTACCACGGCCGGCGACGCGGTTGAGGAGGGTCGTACCTGTGCGACTGCTCATCTCGTACCCCATCTCTTCATGGCTGCCGCACCTGGCCAAACGGGCGTCCTGTTCGCCGCGGCAGTCGTGGGCTGCGAAAGACAGAAAGCGGGAGTACCGGCCCTGACCGGCGACGAGTTCCTGCCCGCGAGACCGCGACGAACCGTGATGGCGAAGGTCCCGCACACCTCACCGCTTGACCCGGAAGCCGCCCGGGGCAGCCCCCGAGCTTTGGCGTACATGCGAAACGGTGGTGGCGGGACCGTTCCCGCCACCACCGCTCAACGAGGTTGTGCCTGTGCCGTCAGCAGTACGGCGGTGCCGATCCGACGTTGGACACATACCGGGCGGCGACCCAGCGGCCACCGTTGGTGTTGTTGCCACCGGTGCGCTGGTACCAGAGCGTGTTGCCGCCGACGTTCTGGCTGTCGACCTTGCAGATCAGGTTGGTGAGGCGTCCACTGGCCGACCCGACGTTCTGGTCGGCGGTGTTCGGGCCGTTGCGCACGATCAGGCTGGAGACCGTGACCTGGCCGCTGTACAGGTGCCCATTACCGCAGAACGGCGGCGCCGCTCCACTGACATTGACGTAGTACGCGGTGACCCACCTGGCGTTGGCGACCTTGTACCACAGGTAGTTGCCGTAAACGGAGTCTCCGTACACCTTGCAGTGGAGCCTGATCACCGTCCCTTGCCGGAGCAGCGTGGCACCAGGGGCCTTCACCGTCGGCGCGATCCGGGCGGTGAAGTCCTTGCGCATCGTGCCGTGGTAGGTCGAGGCGGTCGTGGTGGCCTTGACTGTCGGAGGGGTGGCCGTGGCCGTGGCCGTGGCCGTGGCCTGAGCTTGCGGCGCGGGCGCCAGCATGGCCGCCGACATCGCGGCCGTTGCCGCGACGGTGACGATTCCACGGATTCCGCGCTTCCTCCATCCGAGGATGCGACTGATCATCATGTTCCTTTCTCCGGCTGCCGCGCTGGGCTGGGTGAACGTACTGCCTGGGCGGCAACGGTTGTTCGACTGTGGAAGCACAGGTATCGGGTTCACGGATTAACCGGCGACGATTTTCTGCCCGCAGGACGGCGTGACGAACCGGAGTGGCGAAGGTCCCCCACGGACCTCACCGCAGGACTCTGGATCCGGCGGGCCCCTGTCGGTGACCTTGGAGGAGCTCACACCAGCCGGACTTCCACACGGGCGGTGACGCGTGAACGGACAGATCCTCGTCGGTCTCGACCGCTCGTCCACGAGCAGGCACGCGCTGCAGTGGGCCGCCGCCGAGGCCGACCGCGTGGATGCCGCGATCGAGCCGATGTACGTGGAGAAGGACGCTGACGTCGACGCGCTCGTCGCCGGGTCGCGGGACGCGGAGCTCCTGGTGCTCGGCCGCCTGCCCGGCGCCGACGTGCTCGACTCCTCGACCATGAGCCGGTGCCTTCGGCTCGCGTCGTGCCCGGTGGCTGTCGTACCGGATGTTCCTGCGCCGACACCGGACGACGTGGCCGGCTCGTCCGCCGGCCCGCAAGGCTGGGTTGACGCCGTTGGTGACCGGCCGGTGCGTGAGGTGATGAGCACCGAGGTGCTGGGAGTGGACGCCGCGGCCGACGTCGACACCGCGTGGCGTCTGATGCTCGGCGCGGGGTTCGCCCACCTGCCGGTGATGGACCAGGGGCGCTGCGTCGGTGTCGTACACCAGAGTGATCTTCTGTGGCGGATGTACGACCGGTCGCGTCACGGTCGTACGCCACCGGTGGCGGACGTGGTGCGGATGCCGGCGCCGGCCGTGACGAAGGAACCTGACCGTCCGCGAGGCCGCGGAGGCGTTGCGCGGGAGTGTCGGCAACGCGGTCGTGGTCGTCGACGGGGAGCAGGTCGTGGGCATGCTGACCACGCACGACCTGCACGCGGCGCTGCTGCGGCAGCCGGTGCCCTCGGAGGGGCCGCTGGTTGTCGGCGTCGACGGGTCAGCGAGCTCGCAGTACGCGCTGACGTGGGGACTGAGGTACGCGGGACAGGCGAACCGGAGCGTCCTCGCGGCGTCGGTCAGCCTGCTCGCCCCGCGGCCGGCGTTCCGTACGCTCCCGGCGCCGCGGGAGGAACTCGCCTCCTCCGCCGGGGCTCACAAGGAGGTGCTCGGCACCTCCCTGGGGCGGGTGGAGTCTTCCGGAACGCCAGTGTCTTCCATGGTGGTCTACGGGCGCCCCGGGCCTACGCTGTGTGCGTTGTCCGCGCATGCCGCCGGACTGGTCATCGGCAACCACGGCGCGGATGCGTCCCGGGATTCCCTGTTGGGCTCGGCCAGTGCGTACTGCGTGCGGAACGCCCGCTGCCCCGTGATCGTCATTCCGCCCGCCCTCGCTGATCGGGAAGCGACCCAGGCCGCCGGCGAAGGTGCGTCCTCTTTGGGTTACGACAAATGAGACAAGTCAGGTGGTATCAATGGTGATACCATAGCGAGATGGCCATGACGTTGCGGTTGACCGACGAAGAAGCTGACGCGCTGAGGGTCCGCGCCGATTTCGAGCATCGCTCCATGCAGGACGTGGCACGTCAGGCAGTCCGCGAGTACATCGAAACCCACAGCCGTGCCGACCTCCTCGAGCGGGTCCTGGATGAGGAGCTTCCGCGATATGCGGAGGCGTTGGAGCGGCTCGGCGAATGATCTACCTGACCTTGGCTGAACTGCTGCAGGTGGGCGAGCGGGCCATCCTCGGTCCGGTCGAGGTGCGAGACTACGGGCTGCTCGAGTCTGCCCTTGCTCGCCCACAGACCACGGTTTTCGGGTCGGATGCCTACCGATCAACGCACGCGAAGGCTGCCGCGTTGGTACATTCGCTGGCTCGCAACCATGCTACTGGTTGATGGAAACAAGCGGCTGGCACTCGGTGGATTGATTGCCTTCTACGGGATGAACGGGTATCGGCTCACCTTCTCCAATGACGCCGCGTACGACTTCATCATCGCCATTGCAGCGGGAGACCTCGATGACGTGGACGTCATCGCATCGGTACTCGAACATGCGGTCAAGTTTCGCGAGTAACGGCTGCGACCGAGCCGCGCGAGTGAGCCGCTCGCCCTGTCCCTCCGCGACGTTCCGTGTGGACCAAAACCGGTGAGGCGTGGGCGGCACCGACAGGCTTGTCGTTACCGCTGCTCGGTGAGGTAGGCGCGTAGGACGTGGATCCACCGGTCGAAGGCGTCGAGATGAGCGTCGTGCCCGGCACCCGGCAGGTCGACTCGTCGGGTACCGGGGCGCCGCCGGATCAGCTCGGTCTTCTGCTCCTCGGTGAACATGCCGTTGTCGGCGAACACGGCAAGAGTCGGAGCTGTCAGCTTCTCCCACTCAGGCCATCGGGAGGTCTGAGCAACTGCCGAGATCACCGCCTCCATGACGTCGGCGTCGAAGCGCGGCCTCAGGCCGTCCGGACCTTCCTCGAGATCCTCGATCCAGGCGGACTTCAGCGGGCCGTCCCCGGTATGCCCGGGCGGCGGCCCGGTCGGGGAACGGCAGGGGCCAGGAGGCGAAGTACTCGCCGAGCCGGCGAGCTCCATCGGGGTCATCCCCGGCCTCGACGATGCCTTCGAGGATCACCAGGCGGGTAACGAGGTCCGGGCGAGCAGCGGCTGTCAGCACGGCGGTGTGTGCGCCCATCGACTGCCCTACCAGGAGTACCGGCTGCGACGGCGTAAGGCGTTCGATGACCGCCACAGCGTCGTCGACGAACGCGCTCCGGGAAGTGTCGGTCGGCCGGCGAGTACTCCCGCCGTGCCCACGCTGGTCCATCAGGATCGTACGGAAGTCCGGGTGCAGCGCCTCGGCCGTTGGGACGAACTCACGTGAACTTCCCGCCAGGCCGTGGAGTATCAGCACCGGCTGCCCGGAGCCGCCCGTGTCCAGAACGTGGAGGCGGGTGTCATCGCGCGTGACGGTCGTCTCGAGGACATCCATGGCCCCAAGTGAACACCACGCCCGAGACCAGGTTGGGTCTCCGTCCACACGACGCGTTCTAGCCTTTGGGGATGAGAGATGCGGTCGTGCAGGTACCGGTGAGTGCCGACATGGTCGTCGACGCGCTCGGTACTCTCGCCCCGGGCTGGCGTGACCGGGCCGGTATCAGCCACGCCGAAGGCTGGACCAGCGTCTCGATGCACGCCGACGCCGCCGACCGGTTTGCTCCGCTCCTTGCGCGCCTGCTCGGTGTCGGTGTTCTGCGGTGGGAGAGCGGAGCCGGAACGTGCCAGGTCACCTTCTTCCAGCCGGACGGCGAGGTGGTCAAGCCGGCCGACACAGCTGATCCCGAGGCGCTGGAGGCCTTCGCGAAGTCGTTCGCGAGACGTCAGGTTCTACACGTGACGCCCACCTCGGGAGGTGATCGCACCCGGCTGCTCGGTAAGGCGGCCGCGGCCGTGTCGTCGGACGACGCGGCCGCCGGACACCGGGCCTTCGCATCCGCACTGGGCGTTCCGTACGCAGCGCACGTAGCGCCGGCGACCTCGAATCCGTCGACTCCCGTGCTGTCCGAGGTCAGCGTCCTCTCGATCGCCGGACCACTCCAGCGTCGCCGCCGGCTTGAACAGCTTCGTCACGCACTCAGATTTGCCGTATGCGCAGCAGGCGTCGGCGCAGTCGCCTCGGTGTTCGAACCGGGGGGAGCGATTGCCATGATCCTCATGGCCCTGGCCGTGATCCTGGCCGGCATCCGATCCGGCCTGGGCTGGTGGCTGAGAACCAGCAGCGAATCGGCCAAGGTCAGATAGGCGGCTGTACGCGGTCGAGGGCGTGGCGATCTGCCGCCGGGTTTGACGGAGGTTTGACGAGGCGACCCTACGGTCCTCCCGGCAATCCAGGAACGGCAGAGCGACCGGGTGAGGGCGAGAGCCAGGCAATGGCCCAATGCCTGAATCACCGGTGCGGACCGAGCCCGGTGTTTCCTGGCATCACTCGACTCCCTCGCACGATCGGTCGCGGCAATACGTAGGGACGTCGGTCGGATCAAAACTCACTATCGAGTAGTTGTGTGACTCGCGGTGGTCGCGGGGGGATATGGGGCGGGATGAAATCGGTGGGGAAACGCGGGTCTCAGCTGTTGGTGAGCCTCCTGCTCGTCGCCGGCGTCATGTTCCTGACGAACGGGACAGCGTCGGCGCACCGGGACGGTTGCCATCGATGGCACTCGTGCCCGTCGGACAGCGGCTCCTATGTGTGCGGTGACCTCGGCTATGACAGCGAGTGCCCCAAGGAGACGCCGGACGCGGAGGTACCGGAGTTCGACCCGGTTCCGGAGGTCGACCACGACCCTCCGACTGCACCCGAACTGGCGGATCCTGTCTCCGGAAAGGATGGGAAGACTTCGATCGCCGTCACCGCTGAGCGCGGCTCCAGCATTGCCGTCAAGGCCGAGGACGGCAGCGTAGTTGCGAGGGGAACGGGAACCGGCCGGTCCTCGAAGATCACATTCACCGCGCCGTCCGGTGACCACACCTACACTGCGGAGGCGACCGACTCGAGCGGTAACAAGAGTGAGGTCTCGAGCCCGGTAAGCATCTCGGTCGACGCGGAAGGGCCCGAACTCAGTCCGATCATCGTTACGGCGGCCAAGCCCAAGAGGCTCTTCTCCCGGGTCGCCTTCACGACCGAGGCCGGCGCGAAGTGGACCGTCACGGTCGCTGGACGCTCGGAGCGGGCGCAGGGTGTCGCCGAGGGGCCGGTCCAGGCGGATCTGTGGCTTCCCGACGGGACCTATGCGGTCCAGGTCACGACTCGCGACGCGGTCGGAAACACCTCCACAGGGAAGGAGAGGCTGGTCGTCTCCGTCCCCGCACCTGCGGTGGAGATCCGGCGTACCACGGCTGACAAGGTGGTGCCGGCCGTCTTCGAGGTCGCTGGTTCGCCAAGAAGCCAGGGGACGGTGGTCGTCCCGGGTGCAGATCCTGTTCGGTTCAGGATCGGATCTGATGGGCAGGCAGCCGTGTCGATGGACCTGAATGACGGCAGGTACGCGCATGCGACCGCGCAACTCACCGACTGGCGGGGACGGAAGGCGACCGCTGCGACCGGCCCCTTCGTCATCGACACCACTCCTCCACGCCTGAGCTACCAGGTCGACGCGGAGGCGGCCAAGAAGGGCCTGCTCGCACTGAAGGTGACGACAGAGCAGAACGCCCACGTTGAACTCAGTGGAAACCTCGACGGGAGTCGGCTACACCTCCGGCTGAGGCCGGATGCCGCAGGCATCGCGACCGTCAGCCGGAACAGCGAGGCCGGTGACTACAGGCTGAGACTCTTCGCCGTCGATGCCGCAGGAAATTCCGTGACCAAAGCCGTTTCCATCACCATCGAGGACCCTCTCACGCTGGGAGAGATCCTGACCCTTCTGGTCGTGCTCGCGCTGGCGCTACTCGGGGCATTGCTGCTCTGGTCGCGTCGGGACAGGCTGGCGGCTTGGCGAGAGCGGCGTCGCGAGGCGGCAGCTCAACGTACCCAGCGGAAGGCGGAAGAGGCCGCCAGAGATGCCTATCGCAGGGCGATGTCGAACTACGAAGCTGCGCACCGCTCCTACCTGGCGGATGAGGACGCGTGGGCGCAGCGCCGAAAGCAGTTGATCAGCCTCCTTGAGACCGCGAAGTACGAGAACGGGTCGACGTCCGCCAACATCGCAGTGGACAAGCTGCGCAGCGGCGAACGCGTGCTGGCCGCCACCACCGCCATGATGCTGGAAGAGCGCAGGAAGCAGGGCAGCCCGTACCTCGCGGAGGTGGGGTCAGGCCATGCGATCGTGACGGATCGGCGGGTGCTGTTCGCGGGACAGAAGAAGCGAGAGTGGGCGTTCGACAAGCTCGAGTACAACCACCCCGCAGGGCCTACCACCCACCTCATGAAGGTCGCCAACCGACAGGCCCTGTCGGGGATCCGATTCATCTCGGATGCAGAACGTAATGGTCTCCTCCTGGACATCGCCATCGCCGACTTCTCCGGCCGACGTTCTGAGGTGGTTCGCCGAGTGGAGAGCGAGTTGGCCGCCCACGAGAGAATGCAACCGCAGGAGCCGCTCCGGCCCGAATCACCCCGGAGTCCGGATCTGGAGCAGTCGAGAGAAGGCCGCCACTCGGCTTCCCAAGCCTCCAGGTAGTACTCGACATGCGGGTCGAGCTTGACGCCGAGGCGCGCGGCTACTGCGTCTCGGTTGGCGTCGGTGATCTCGTACGAGCCACCGTGCATCAGTTCGTCGTCGCCGTGGTCGAACAGTGGCCGTAGTTCGTCGACCTTCTCCTCGGGAAACCTCTGCGAGTACGCCAACCTGTCGTCGGCGCCGAAACCGACGATCATGCGGATGATGGGCTGGCTCATCCTTGGGCGCCGACGTCGAGACGGGTGCGGCCGTCGGCGAGGGGAACGAGCTTCCAGTCCTCGGGGAGCCTGATCTCGTACCTTTCGTCGACGACCGTGTTGTACAGCGACACACTGTGCGGCGCGGAGCCGAACCGAAGGTCGACGTGCCGGTCGAAGCGCGCCCGTCGCAGGTCGAGCGGCCCGCCGAAGGACGCGTCGCACAGGTCCGCGTCACCGGTGAACTCCGCGTCCTCGAAGGTCACCGGTCCGGTCGCCGCCGTGCCCCGGAAGTCGGCCGGCGAGCCGAACCGTGCGCCGGCGAACGACGCACCCTCGGCGAAGACCGCCTGCCTGCACAGGAACCGCCTCGCCACCTCCGCGCCCTCGAAGCCCACTCCGGAGAACGACGCGAAACCGGTGAACTCGCACCCGCTGAAGTCCGTTTCCCCACACAGCGTCGCGGAGCGCAAGGCCAGCTTGCCGAGCTTGCTCCCGGCAGGGGCGAAGTCCTCCAGCCACGCACCGGTCAGGTCGAGGTCGAAGGACGGCCCGGGGGCGCCGGTCGTCGGCAGCAACTCGATGACGAGCCGCTGCGCGGTGAGCCGTACCTGCCGCTCGTGCTGCGCGTCCTCACCGACCGACGCCCGCCCGAAACCAACGTCGACACCGCGCCAGGGCCGCCGCAGGTAGGCACACAGGACGTCCAGCACCGTCTGGGCGTACTCGGGCCGGCTCCGCGCGAGTCCCGCGAGGACGTGCAGCGCGCCCACCCGAACCTGGTCGGCCTCGCCGCCGAGCAGTTCGACCGCCTTGGCGAAGCGCTCGTCGCTGACTCGTTCGCGGTCGCGTTCGTCCTGCAGCAGGGCGAGTTCGAAGCGCTCGCGTTCGGTCTCCTGCCGGTGCTCCTCCACCTGCCGGCGACGGTCGTTGAGCCACAGCGCGTAGAGCGCGATGACCGAACCGGCCGCCACCCCGCCGGTCCGCAGCGCGTCGGTGCGAGTGGTCTGCGGATCGGCCAGCAACCAACCGCTGACCGCCGTCAACAACACGACTGCCAGGACGAAGGTCCACAGCAGCGGCGACTTCCACCGCGGACGAGGATCGGCCACGTCCAGAACCTATCCGAGTCGACGTCGGTCGGACATGCCGGCGCAGCCGCGGATACCGGCCGTCCAGGTCAGGTCAGGAAGCTCGACGCCTCTCCCCGATGATCTCTAGGTTGCGACGGGGCCGAGTCGCCGAGGCCCGCGCCACCCAACGGAGGGGATCGCAAAGCCATGGTGTCTCGTCGCCGCTTCCTCACGATGTCCGGCGGGCTCGCCGGCGCCGCCGCCTTCACGCAATGGGCGGGTACGGCCACCGCAGGCGCCGCGCCGATCAGTGCGCAGCAAGGCCCGGCCGCGTCCAGCCTGACGGCCGGCGAAGCGGCGAAGAACCCCGGTCTCGCGTGGCCCGCCGGCCAGGTGCTGCCGACGTTCCCGCAGCCGAAACACCTCGACGTCGCCGACGTCCGGAAGATCTCCGGGGACGACCAGGCGCTGCTCAACACGCTGCAGGGCGTCGTCAACCGCGTACGCCCGCGGGTGTATTTCCTCGTCGACGACAGCAGCGACGCCGCCTGGCTTACCACTCTCGGGCTGCCGACGACGAAGCACGACGACCCGATGAGCCTGGTCGCGGCGTACCGGTCGGAGATCGCCGGTGCCGTCGTCTACGACCGCGACGTCCCGGACTCCATCAACGTCGCCACCACCATGGCGGGATTGAAGAACGCCGTCATCGCGAGCCCCGAACAGGCCGAGAAGTACGACCTGCCGATCGTGGAGGACCTGCGCGGAAAGTTCACCGACGACCCGCTGGAGACCTACCGCTGGCAGCTGGAGCACCTGTGGCCGCAGTGCACGCACCGGCTGCTCACCGGCGTGCCGCCGACCCGGACGGCCGCGGTGCCCGGCGTGAAGTGGACCGAGCTCGCCCGCGAAACAAACCCGGTGCGCGACAACTCCAACCGCAAGGTCTACGAACTCGATCTTTCGCCGGTACTGGGCGATGACGGCGTCTACCTGCGCTTCCAGGATGCGTTCGGCAACGACGGCTGGGGGCCGTCGGTGCAGCACGTGACGATCCTCGCCGACGGCAAACAGATCGCCGACTTCGACACCGCGACGGACGCGGAGACGCCGTACATCTTCGACGCGGACGGGTCCGCGGTCACCGACGGGCACCGCTTCTGCGACGGTGGCTCGTACTGGATCTACCACTTCGCACCGCCTGCGGGTACGACCACGCTGACCGCGAAGGTCGACATGTGGAACCAGTACCTCGTCACCGCCACCGACCAGGCCCCGACGCGCGTGGAGGTGTTCCCGAACCTGCGCGACTACATCGTCGGTACGAAGGCGATGGTGGCCTGGCTGCCGCCCGAAGGTCCCTCCGGTGACCTGCTGGGGGAGATCTTCGGCAAGGTGGAACCGACCACGCCGTACCTCGGCTGGTTCAACGGCGCGGTGGCCGGTGAGCACGGCGGCGTCGGCATCGCCTCCGAGCACGGCGTGGAGGTGCTCGCCGCCGACTTCTACCAGAACGGCACGGTGTTCTCCGGTGCTCGCGCGACGATCCGCCCCACCCCGCCCCGGCGCAGCACCCCGCGGCTGAAGAAGAAGATCTACGTCTCGTTCACTGTCGGCGAGGGCGACAACATCCAGTACTGCCAGCACCGGATGCGCGACATCTGGGACAACGACGACCGTGGAACCGTTCCCACCAACTGGACGATCGACCCGCTGCTGGCCGACGTCGGCCCGGCGATCTACGCCTACTACCAGCGGACGGCGACCCGTAACGACCTGCTGATCGCCGGGCCGTCCGGCGCGGGCTACACCTACCCCTCGCTGTGGCCGGCCGACAAGCTCGACTACTTCACGAAGATGACCGGTCGCTACATGCGCGCCACCGGGTTGAACGTCATCTCAGTCTTCAACCTCGTCGACGGTCCGCCGGCTCCGCCCGACGCGCGGGTGGGCGCCTCCTACCACGACAACACTCCTGCGCTCGGTCTCGTCCTCGGCTGGGAACACGGCAACCAGATCACCACCCCCGGCGGCATTCCGGTGGTGGGTGACTTCGCACGGTTCGCCGACGTCGCGGACTATCACCAGGGGCTGTACGACCACGTGGCCGACTGGGACGGCGACGCGCCCCGCTTCGTGGCGGCGGCGATCCAGGCCTGGAACTGGACGCCGACCGAGGTGGTGAAGCTGGCCGATTCGCTCGACGACCGCTTCGAGATCGTCCGCGGCGACGCCTTCTTCGACCTCCTGCAGCGAACCCTCAACTGAGGAGGTCGGCGGGCTCGAAGACGGCCGGCGGGTAACCCTGCTGGAACTCCGGCGGCAGCGGGGCGAGCCGGGCGCGAAACTCCTCGATCCGGTCGGCGACCAGGCCCTTCGCCACCAGGTCCCGCTCGGGACAAGCACCCAGGTCGTCGATGGCGGTGAGGAAGCGGTCCAGTTCGGCGGCCATCCGGATGCGTACGTCGGCGTGGTCCGGATCGTCCGCCAGGTTGCGCACGCACTCCGGATCGGCACGTACGTCGTACAGCTCCTCGGCCGGTTTGCTCGGTGGCATGAAGACCGCCGCGGTGCCGTGGAGCTCGCCGGCCGCGTTCAGCCGGCGGAGCTCCTGCATGGTTGGCATGTTCTCCATGTAAACGTTGCGTTGACAGTACGGAATCTGGGGGAAGCAGTTGCGCACGTAGTGATAACGCCGGTCGCGTACGACCCGAACTCGGTCGAACGACTCGTCCATCCGGTCGCGCCCGGCGAAGACGTGCTCGCGCGGCGGCGTCCCGGCGGAACCGAGGAAGGCAAAGCCGTCGTAGGCGGCCGGAATCGGCGCACCCGCGATCGAACAGAACGTCGGCGCGAGATCGACCCAGGACACCAGCCGGTCGCTGACACTGCCGGGCTCGATGACACCGGGCCAGCTGACCAGCAGCGGCATGTGGATGCCGGCGCTGTAGGGCCATCGCTTCTCCCGCGGCAGGCCGCGCCCGTGGTCAGCGAGGAACATCACCACCGTGTTGCCGGCCTGCCCGGAGGCGTCCAGCGCGTCCAGGATCTGCCCGACCTGCCGGTCGAGTTCGGCGATGTTGTCGGCGTGCCGGGCGATGTCGCCGCGCACGACGGGCGTGTCCGGAAGGTACGACGGCACCGGCACGTCAGCCGGGTCGGTGACGCGCGGCGGGCGGGGCTTGCCCGGATCCCAGTGCTCCAGACCCTCCCGATGTGCGTACTCGCCCTCATCCGGCCACATGGACGACTCGTGCGTGACAAAGAGATTGACGTAGGCGAACCACGGCTGGTCCGGCATCGCACCGGCCCGCAGCCGGTCGACCCACAACTCGTCGTCGTCGCGCCAGCCGTCGGTCGGCTCGAAGTTGAAGTCCAGCTTCGTCGGCCAGCCCACGTGGTAGTCCGCGTCGCGCAACTCGTGGGTGAACAACCGTGGCGGGTGCACCAGCGTGGACCGCATCTGGTGCGTCCCGATCTTCATCGGGTACTGGCCGGTCACCATCGTCGACCGGGACGGAGCGCAGACGGGATAGGTGGAGTACGCCTCGTCGTAACGGCATCCGCGTGCGGCCAGGCGGTCGAGGTTCGGCGTACGCACGTAGTCGTCGCCGTAGCAGCCGGCGATCCGGCCGATGTCCTCACCCACGATCAGCATGATGTTCGGCCGATGCGGCACGCGCACTCATCCCTTCCGGCGTGGGCCAGGTTGCTCGGCCGGCCTGGGAGCATCGGCAGGCGTCACGACATGCCCTGGCCCGGCCACTCCGAACGAAGCATGCCCATGAGCACCACGTCGTGCCATGTGCCGTTACGGTACACCGCCGAACGCCGCCGTCCCTCCTCGACGAATCCGACCTTGCGGTAGCTGGCGATCGCCGGCCGATTGAAGGCGAAGACCTCGAGCTGGATGCGGTTCAGGCCCAGATGGGCGAAGCCGTACCGCACCAGTACCCGCGCCGCGTCCGTGCCGAAGCCTTGGCCGTGGTGGTCGGGGCCAAGGAAGATCCCGAGCGTTGCGCAGCGGTCCTTCGGCTGCGTCTGGAAGAGCGCGCCATGTCCGAGGAGTTCGTCGGAGTCCTTGGTCACGATGCTGAACCCGCAGTCGAGGCCGTCGTTCGCACTCCAGGTGCGCAACATTTCCCGTACGCCGTCCGATGGGCGAAGGTGCGGCGGTCCGGCGACCTGGAACGGCACGATTCGTGGGTCGGCCCACCAGGCGCACAAAGATGCCAGGTCGGCCTCGTGCAGCTCCCTGAGGCGCACGTGCGCGCCGGCCAGAGCATCGAGGTCGACCGAGACGGTCGTCGTCGGGTCCGCAGAGTTTGCCATGGTCACGACCCTAGGGAGTTCATGCAGGACCTTCGGACGCGGGCTGACCGGATGCTGCCAGTGGCGGGTCGATGTCGTTGACGGTTCGCGACCTGTCCAACTACGTTGCGTTTCCTGTCGAGCGAAGGGCCGACCGTGGAAACACGCGACGAACGCAGTGGCACCATCGGCAGGCGAAGGTTCCTGGTCGGCTCGGCAGTCGCCGCGGTGACCACGACGCTCGCCGCCTGCTCCGGATCCTCGGCGAACGAGGGCGCGAAACCGACGGCGAAGGCCACTTCCGCCAACCGCAAGGGATCTCCGGCCAAACCACTTGCCGCGCCCAAGCAGCTGCACGAGGCGCCGGCGCTCGCCGAGCGGGTGAAGGCAGGAGAGCTGCCGCCGGTCGCGAAACGCGTTCCGGGAAGGCCGTACGTCGTTCCCCATCGCTGGCTGCGGCCGGGGAAGTACGGCGGAACGCTGCGCATGCCGGCGTCGGCGTCCACGACCTTCTCGCCCACCACCCTGCTGTACGGACACGCGCCACTGCGATGGCTGAACGACTCCCAGGACCTCGGGCCCGGCCTGGTGGAGTCGTGGGAGTCCAACGACGACGCGTCCCAGTGGACACTCCATCTGCGCAAGGGTGTGCGCTGGTCCGACGGCGCGCCACTGACGTCCGCCGACGCGATGTACTGGTGGAAGGACCTTGTTCTGAACGACGACTACCCGGCCGCGGCGCCGGACAGTGGGCGTTCCAGCAAGGGAAACCCGATGAGGTTGTCGGCGCCGGACGCGTACACGCTCGTCATGGACTTCGACGCGCCGAGCCCGGTGGTCATCTTCCAGTTGGCGCGCTACGTCCAGTGGGACGTGTGGTTCCAGCCCAAGCACTACCTCAGGCAGTTCCACGCCACCTACAACCCCAAGGCGAGCGAGGACTGGGCGAACAAGCACGCCGACAAGATGAACTACGCGACGAACCCCGACTGCCCGACCCTGACCGGGTGGAAGCTGCGTTCCTATCGGGAAGGCGTGCGCGTCACCTGGGAACGCAACCCCTACTACTGGTGTGTCGACACCGCGGGAAACCAGCTTCCGTACATCGACAAGCTCGACATGGCGTTGTTCCAGGATCCGCAGGTCGGCAAGCTGCAGGTGCAGAACGGCCAGGCGGACTACGCCGGCACGTGGGGCGCGTCGGTGCCGCTCCTCCTCGCCGACGTGAGCGGGCTGAAGCGCTCGGCGGCGAAGGCGAAGACCCGCGTCCTGTTGTGGAACACCGGAACCGGCGGCACGCCGGCGTTCTTCTTCAACCACGACTACGAGAACGAGGCGATGCGCAAGCTGATCCGCACCCCGGAGTTCCGCCAGGCGCTGTCGTACGCGCACAACCGCGAGGACGTACGCAAGACGTTGTACTTCAACACCGGGGAGATCACCACCGGAACGCACAGCCCGCAGTCGATCGAATACCACACCGCGCCGGACGGGCCGAAGATGTACAAGGCCTGGAAGGACAGTTACGCGGCGTACGATCCGGCGAAGGCCAAGCGGATGCTGGACAAGCTCGGCGTGGTCGACTCCGACGGCGACGGGCTGCGCAACCTGCCCAACGGCGAGAAGCTGTCGGTGGTGATCAGCTACTCCGCCGACAGTACCGAGGAGAGCGTCACCTACAACCAGATGCTCAAGCGCGACTGGGAAAAGATCGGTGTCGAGGTCAAGCTCGATCCCCGGCCGCCGACGGTGTTCGGTGAGCAGTGGGAGCGCGGCGAGCTGATGTCGCAGGGCGGCTGGGGCATCACCACCCTGCACGACCATCTCGTTCTGTACTACTGGTTCTGCTCGACCGAGCCCAGCGTGTGGGCGCCACTGCAGGCGCAGTGGTGGAAGGTGCGGGGTACGCCGGCCGAGCACGCGGAGGCCGACGTCAGCCCGTGGAAACGGACGCCTCCCCGGCTCGCACCCGACAAGGGCGGGCCGGTCGACCGGCTGTGGCAGGGACTGGCGAAGGCGCTGGCGGAGCCGGAAGCCCTGCAGCGCACCCGGACGGTCTGGGACATGATCAGGATTCACGTGGAGGAAGGCCCGTTCTTCCAGTGCTCGGTGGCCAACTTCCCGACCCCGGTCGTCGTGCACCAGGACCTGCGCAACGTGCCCAGCCAGGACGAGCTCGCCTACGGCGGGCTGGCCAACACCTGGTCCCATCCGACGCCCGCCGTCTACGACCCGGAGGCGTACTACTGGGAGAACCCCTCCCAGCACACCTGAGCCCGGTCAGGAGCTCCGTCGGCTGAGGCGGCGGACCCGCCGGCGTACGGCCGGGCCGAGGCGCACCATCAGCCGCTTCTCGATTCCGGTCGTCCGGCGCTCCAGGGCGGCCAGCTGCTTGCGGGTGGCCGCGAGGTCCTTGCGGAGCGCGCCGAGCTGCCGCTCGGCCTCGGCCTCACGACGTTCGGCGGCCGCCACGCGACCACGCAGTCGCCGGTCGTTCTCCCGCGCTCTGGTATCGGTGGCCGTGACGAGCTCGCGCAGCCGGGCGATGCGGTAGCGGAGGTTGCCGTCGTCGCCGCCGTCCCAGACCGAGATGGAGGCGGGGAGGTCGAGAGCGGCGACCTCGGCGTCGAAGGCCGCACCCCCGTCGCCGTGGGTGTAGGTGTTGCGCAGGCCATTGCGGTCGAGGAAGGCGGCGACCCGGCCGAACCGCTCGGCGTGCCCCTTGGCCATCGCGGAGAAGTCGGCGTCCTCGTACAGCTCGCGCAGATCGGTCTGAGCGGGCACCTCGGCCAGCGGCCGGTACGGCAGGTCGAAGTACCGGCACAGCTCCAGGGTCCGTGAGTCGTGGGTGAGGACGACCGCGGGGGTGCCGGCCAGCAGCGCGGCGACGTTGCCGTGGATGCGGGTACCGAAAGCGAAGTCGTACTCGCGGAGCTCCCGGATCCAGGTCGCCGGGTCCAGCGGCAGGCGCATCTTGTTCTCGCGCAGGAGGGGGTGGCTCAGTTGCAGCGGGAAGTCGTCCGCGAACCCCGACTCCGGCGTGGTGTCCCCCCACAGCAGCAGCTCGCCGTCGACGGTGTTCTGCGCGTAGTACGTCAGGTTCGGATAGCGCTCCCAGGTGTGCCGGGCGATGCCTGCCACGTCGCCCACCGGGATGGCGTCGGGGGAGAGGTTGACCGCGATCCGCGAGGTCGGGTCGAGCTCGGCGGCCCGGGTCTCGGGGAACCTGTCGCCGTACAGGAACATCGACGGGCAGCCGATGACGTCCACGTCCGCGAAGCCGAGCCCCTTCAGGTAGCGCGCGGTCAGCTCGCCGCGTACCCCGATCGACGCGGAGCGGTCGAGCACCGCCGAGGCGAACCGTCGTACGGAATCGTCCATCGGCGCCAGGGAGCCGGTCTCGTAGTCCTCCCCGACCTGGGCGCCGACGCCGACCACGACCACCGGGATGGTGAGCTGCTCGATCAGCGTGGTCAGCCGGTCCAGCGAGGCGTGGAAGGTCGGACGGAAGGCGTTGGCGAGGGGCACGACGAACACGTCGTAGCGCTCGTTGATCTCGGCGGCCCGCTCGGGGGAGATGTCGGTACGGATGCCGTTGGACGTCACCGTGGTGTCCGGCACCGTCAGCATCTTGTGCACCGAATCGCTGAACAGGAGATTGCCCGTGTTGGTGCCGATCAGGTCCTGGTGCAGAAACTCGGCCGGGCTGGCGACACGGTGCGGGCTCTTGCCCGAGCGGATCAGGATGTGCTTCACGTCAGGTCCTGGGCGTGAGGCGGACACGGGTGTCCGGCGACAGTGGTCTGGGTCACGGCTCTCGCCGAATGGCCTATGGTGCCGCCCCCGCACCTGCAGGTCCAATTGCGGCGCCTTGTTCACGGTGCGCACCGGCGGGGATCGCGGTTGTCACGGGTGCCGACGCGCTGGATGGGGAGGATCGGGGACGGCAACCGGCTCCACGAGCGTCAGGCAGGAGACATGGGCAGCAGCTTTCTGCGTACGGCCGCGACCACCGCGGTCCCCGTCCTGGGCCGGCTCGTCCGCCACCGGGACCTGTTGCTGCGCCGAACCGACCTGCTGCGCACGGAGCTCGACCGGCTGACCCTGGAGCTCGACGCCCTGCGGGGCGGGGCGGCCGGCGCTGCTCCGGTCCTGCCCGATACAAGCCTCGGTACAAGCTCCGACACAAGCCCCGGTGGCATCCCGTACGACGGTCCGAACGGGTTCCCGTACGAGACCCCTGACGGCCGGACCGGCCTGCAGCACCTGTTCGTCGTGACGTACGGCCGGTCCGGGTCGACCCTGCTGATGTCCCTGCTCGACGGAACCCCGGGGTACTGCATCCGCGGGGAGAACGGCGGGGTCCTGCACCGGCTGTTCGAGTACCATTCCGCGGCCCTGGACGCGCGCGTGCACTGGGCCGCCGACGAGCCGTTGACGCCACAGCACCCTTGGTACGGCATCGACGAGTACCCTCCCGCGCTCGCCGTCGCCCGGATGCGCCAACTCGTGACGGAGACACTCCTCCGCCCCGAGCCCGGGACCCGCGTGGCCGGCTTCAAGGAGATCCGCTGGTGGCAGTCGCCTCCGGACGAGTACCTCGGTTTCGTCGAGACGCTCTTCCCGGGCGCGCGGTTCATTCTCAACACGAGGAACCTCGGGGACGTCGCACGAAGCAGGTGGAACAACCACGCGCCGAACGCCCTCGCCGACCTCGCCCTCCTGGAGGGCCGGTTGCGGCAGGCGGTGGAGAAGCGGGGTGAGCGCGGCTACCACCTGCACTTCGACGACTACGTCAGGGATCCGTCGGTGCTGCGTGGGCTGTACGACTGGCTGGGCGAGGAGTACAACCAGGAGCGGGTGGCGCGCACGCTCGCCGTACGGCACTCGTTCTGACCGCAGGGGGCTCGGCATGGCTGACGACCCGGGAACGCCGCGGCGGAAGTTCCTCACGCTGGCCGCGGGGAGTGCCATCGCCTCGGGTGTGACGCCGGGTGGTGTCGGCGCTCGCCGGAGCGCCCACCGCACCCACGTCGCCCATCATCGAACGCGGTGGCTCGACGGCATCGAAGACCGTACGGTCTCGGTGTCGCAGGGGCGGTTCAGCGACGAGTTCGACGGTTACGGCGTACACATCTATCGGATCGCGCACCCGCGCTGAGTGACCGCCCGCCTGCCCGCGGTGGGCACCGAGGTGATCGTCGGAGGTGGACCGTAGGGTCTGCCCGTGGGCGGAGCCCTCCCGTCGGCGAGCAGAAGCAGGCGGAAGCAGGCGCAGCCTCCCCCCGGACACGAAGCGTGGCGCCCGGTCGACGCTCCGGTGACAATGCCGCGCGGGTCAGGTTGACTCGACGGTAACTCGCCGGGTCTGAAAGCCTGTGCCGTGGTGGCGGGGGTCTGTCGGGGGTCGGCGCCGTGAAGCGCAGGCGGAGTGTGGGAGGCCGGTCGGTGTTCAGGCGGATCGCAGTGGTGAACCGCGGCGAGGCCGCGATGCGGCTGATCAACGCCGTACGCGAGCTCAACGCGGAGGGCGGCGAGCCGGTCGAGACGGTGGCTCTCTACACCGACGTCGAGCGGACCGCGACCTTCGTACGCGAGGCCGACCTGGCCTACTCGCTGGGTCCGGCGTCCGCGCGGCCCTACGTCGACCACGCCGTCCTTGAGCGCGCCCTCCGCGACACCGGGGCCGACGCGGTGTGGGTGGGCTGGGGCTTCGTCGCCGAGGACCCGGCGTTCGCCGAGCTCTGCGAACGCCTCGGCGTCACGTTCATCGGCCCGGCGCCCGCGGCGATGCGCCGGCTCGGCGACAAGATCGCCTCCAAGCTGGTGGCCGAGGAGGTCGGCGTCCCGGTCTCGAAGTGGAGCGGTGGCCCGGTCGAGACGCTGGACGCCGCGCTCGAGGCGGCCGACCGGATCGGCTACCCGTTGATGCTCAAGGCGACCGCCGGCGGCGGCGGCCGGGGCATCCGGGTGATCATGTCCGCCGAGGATCTCAAACAGGCGTACTACCGGACCCGCGACGAGGCCGAGCGGTCGTTCGGCAGCGGCGTGGTCTACCTCGAGCAGCTGGTCACCGGCGGCCGGCACGTCGAGGTCCAGGTGATCGCCGACGGTCAGGGCACCGCCTGGGGGCTCGGGGTGCGCGACTGTTCGGTGCAGCGCCGCAACCAGAAGGTGATCGAGGAGTCCGCCTCGCCGGTGCTGTCCGCGGAGCAGGCCGACCGGCTCAAGGGCGCGGCCGAGCGGCTCGCGCTCGCGGTCGGCTACCGCGGCGCCGGGACCGTGGAGTTCCTCTACCGCCCGCAGGACGAGCTGCTGTCCTTCCTCGAGGTCAACACCCGGCTGCAGGTCGAGCACCCGGTCACCGAGCTGACCACCGACCTCGACCTGGTGAAGGCCCAGATCCGGATCGCCGCCGGCGGCCGGCTGGAGGGTGAGCGGCCGACTGAGACGGGCCACGCGATCGAGGCGCGGCTGAACGCCGAGGACCCCGACCGTGACTTCGCGCCGTCGCCGGGCCGGATCGCGCTGCTCGACCTGCCCGCCGGACCCGGCGTACGCGTGGACACCGGGGTCAGCGCCGGCGACACCATCCCGGCCGAGTTCGACTCGATGATCGCCAAGATCATCACCTACGGCCGGACCCGCGACGAGGCGCTGGCGAGGCTGCGCCGGGCGGTGGGCGCGACCACGGTGGTCATCGAGGGCGGCGTCAGCAACAAGGGCTTCATCCTCGCGCTGCTGGACCAGCCCGAGGTGATCGACGGCAGTGCGGACACCGCCTGGATCGACCGCGTACGCGGGCAGGGCCGGCTGGTCTCGCACCGCCACTCCGGCGTCGGGCTGGTCGCGGCCGCCATCGAGGGGTACGAGGAGGCCAAGCAGGTCGAGCTCCGGCGGCTGCTGGAGACCGCGCACGGCGGCCGGCCGCAGGTGCAGCACGAGGTCGGCCGGGCGATCGACCTGGAGCTGCGCGGCGTCGCCTACCGCGTCACCGTCGCGCAGATCGGCCCGCACCGGTTCCGGGTCGGCGTCGGCAACGGCGACGACCAGCACGTGGTCTACGGCGATCTGGAGCGGTCCGGCACCTACGGCGCCCGGCTGACCGTGGACGGCCGGACGTTCCGGCTGGTCACCGCCACCCACGGCCCGGTGCACCTGGTCGAGGTGAACGGCGTCACCCACCGGGTCAGCCGGGGCGAGGGTGGGGTGCTGCGCTCACCTGCGCCGGCCCTGGTCGTCGCGACGCCGGTCGCGCTGGGTGCGGAGGTCGAGGCCGGAGCACCGGTGCTGGTGCTGGAGAGCATGAAGATGGAGACGGTGCTGTACGCGCCGTTCCGGGCGACCGTGCGGGAGCTGCTGGTCTCCGCCGGGAGCCAGGTCGAGACCAGCGCGCCGCTGATCCGGTTGGAGCCGCTCGCCGACGCGGCGGCTGCGGGTGCCGAGGGTGGGCCGGCGAGTCTGCCGGGGGCCGCGGCGCCGGCCATCGACCTGGACCTGCCCGAGGAGACCGTACGAAAGTCCGCCGGGGAACGCGCCGAGCGCGGCCTGGCCGACCTGCGCAGCATGCTGCTCGGCTATGACGTGGACGCCCGTGACGAGGGCCAGATGCTGGCCGGCTACCTGACCGCCCGGGCGGAGCTGGCGGCGGCCGGGCAGGCGCCGATGGCGGCGGAGACCGAGCTGCTGCAGGTGTTCGCCGACTTCGCCGAGCTGAGCCGCAACCGGCCGGTGGGCCAGGAGGTCAGCACCGAGCACCGGGTGCACAGCCCGCGCGAGCACTTCCACACCTACCTGCAGAGTCTCGACCCCGAGCGCGGCGGCCTGCCGGAGGAGTTCCGCGCCCGGTTGACCCGCGTGCTCGGGCACTACGGCGTGACCGATCTGGAGCGCAGCCCCGAGCTGGACGAGGCGGTGTTCCGCATCTTCCTCGCCCACCAGCGGTCGAGGCTGGACGTCCTGCTGGTCACCGCGCTGCTGCAGGCGTGGAGCACCGAGCCGCTGCCCGCTGCCCCGCTGGACGCCCGCGTGCACGACGTACTCGAACGGCTCGTGCTCGCCACCCAGCTGCGCTTCCCGGTCGTCGGCGACCTGGCCCGCAGCGTACGTTTCCGCTGGTTCGATCAGCCGCTGGTGGACGAGGAGCGGGCGGAGGTGGTCGCGGGGGTGGGTGCCGAGGTCGACTCGCTCGCGGCCAACCCGGACGCTCCCGACCGGCGGCAGCGGATCGAGGCGCTGGCCGCCATCCCCGAGCAGATCATCGGATTCCTCGCGCAGCGGCTGGAGCACGGCTGGGCCGAGTGGGAGCCGATGCTGGAGGTGCTGATCCGCCGGCACTACCGCGAGTACGAGCTGCACGACCTGAGTGAGCTGGCCGTCGACGGCAGACCGTTCGCCTCGGCCGACTACTCCCTGGACGACCGGCCCACCCACCTGGTCAGCACGGTCGGCACGGTCGCCGAGCTCGCCGACTCCGACGGCGCTCTGGTCCGTACGCTCACCGCGCAGGTCGTCGCCCGGCCCCCCGGGCACGAGGCGGTCGTCGATCTCTACCTGTGGGGGCCGGAGACCCCTGAGGTGCAGCAGGAGTCGTCCGACGCGCTGTGCGAGCTGGTCGCCGCGCTGCCGGTGGGCCGTGGCGTACGCCGGATCACCCTCGCCGTCGCCCGCGGGGCCGACAAGCCGGTGGAGTACTTCACCTACCGTCCGGTCGGCGCCTCGGTCGTCGAGGACGACAACGTACGCGGCGTCCACCCCATGGTGGGCCGGCGGTTGAACCTCTGGCGGCTGCGTGACTTCCGGATAAACCGCCTGGAAGCGCCCGAGGGTGTGCTGCTCTACCACTGCGTCGCGCGCGACAACGACGCCGATCAGCGGCTGGTCGCGCTGGCCCAGGTGCGCCAGTTCGCCGTCGTACGTGACGAGGACGGGCAGGTGACGTCCCTGCCGCACGTGGAGCGGGCGATCTCGAACTGCCTGGAGGCGATCCGCCGGGCCCGCAGCGCGCGGGGAACGGCCGGCGCCCGCCTGGACATGAACCACGTCTGGGTGCACATCTGGCCGGTCGTCGACGTCCAGGTCGAGGAGCTGACCGCGCTGCAGCGCAACATCGCACCGCTCACCGTCGGTGCGGGCATCGAGGAGGTGCTCGCCCAGGGGCGGGTCGAGCGGCCGGACGGCACGGTCGCGCCGGTCACCGCACGGTTCTTCTACCAGCCGGGGTCCGGGGTGGTCACCTCCGTGGAGGAGCGGACCACCGAGCGGCTCAAGCCACTGGACGACTACGCCCAGAAGGTCCTGCGTTCGCGCCGCCGCAACACCGTCTACCCGTACGAGCTGACCGACATGGTGGCCGGCCCCGGCGGCTCAGGGGTGGAGTACGACCTGGACGACTCCGGCGTCCTCATGCCGGTCGACCGGCCGCGTGGCCTGAACAAGGCGGCGATCATCGTCGGGGTGATCGCCACGCCGACCTCGCGCTGCCCCGAGGGCGTCACCCGCGTCGTGCTCAGCGGCGATCCGACCAAGGCGCTCGGCGCGCTCGCCGAGGCCGAGTGCGCGCGGATCATCGCCGCACTCGACCTGGCCGAGCGGATGCGGGTGCCGGTCGAGTGGTACGCGCTGTCGGCCGGTGCGCGGATCTCGATGGACTCCGGCACCGAGAACATGGACTGGATCGCGGCGGCGCTGAAACGGATCGTCGAGTTCACCCAGGCCGGCGGGGAGATCAACGTCGTCGTGGCCGGCATCAACGTCGGCGCGCAGCCGTACTGGAACGCCGAGGCGACGATGCTGATGCACACCAAGGGCATCCTGGTGATGACGCCGGACAGCGCGATGGTGCTCACCGGCAAGCAGTCGCTGGACTTCTCCGGCGGCGTCTCCGCCGAGGACAACTACGGCATCGGCGGCTACGACAGGGTGATGGGCCCGAACGGCCAGGCGCAGTACTGGGCGCCGGACCTCAAGAGCGCCCGCGACCTGCTGATGTCGCACTACGACCACACCTACGTCGTGCCGGGTGAACGAGGGCCGCGACGGTCCGAAACCTCCGACCCGGTGGACCGGGACGTCACGACGTATCCGCACGAGGCCGCGGGCAGCGACTTCCGTACCGTCGGTGACATCTTCTCCTCGGCGACGAACCCCGGCCGCAAGAAGGCGTTCGACATCCGTACGGTCATGCGCGCGGTGACCGACCTGGACCACCCGCTGCTCGAACGCTGGGCCGGGATGGCCGACGCCGACACCGCCGTGGTGCAGGACGCCCGGCTCGGCGGGTACCCCGTCTGTCTGCTCGGAATCGAGTCGAAGTCCGTCCCGCGGCGGGGGTTCCCGCCCACCGACGGTCCGGACACCTACACCTCCGGCACGCTGTTCCCGCGGTCGTCGAAGAAGGTGGCCAGGGCAATCAACGCGGCCAGCGGGAACCGTCCGCTGGTGGTGCTGGCGAACCTGTCCGGCTTCGACGGGTCACCGGACTCGATGCGCAACCTGCAGCTGGAGTACGGCGCGGAGATCGGCCGGGCGGTCGTCAACTTCGAGGGACCGATCGTGTTCGCGGTGATCTCGCGCTACCACGGCGGGGCGTTCGTGGTGTTCTCCAAGGCGCTGAACCCGAACCTCACCGTCTTGGCGGTGGAGGGCTCGTTCGCGTCGGTGCTCGGTGGCGCGCCCGCGGCCGCGGTGGTGTTCGCGGCGGAGGTGGACGCTCGTACGGCGGCCGACCCCAGGGTGTCGTCGCTGGCCGAGCAGGTGTCGTCCGCGGTCGGTGTCGAACGCGCCGCGCTGGCGACCGAGCTGGCAGAGGTACGCACCGCTGTCCGCGCCGAGAAGCTGGGCGAGGTCGCGGCCGGGTTCGACCGGGTGCACAGCATCCAGCGGGCCGTCGAGGTCGGCTCGGTCGACGCGGTGATCCGTGCGACCGAACTCCGCCCCCGGCTGATCGAGGCCATCGAACGCGGCCTCGGCACCTCGAGCTGACCCTCCTGCATTCTTCCGCGGAAGAAATCTCGGCCGGTGAGGCGAGCAATTCTTCCGCGGAAGAATTTCCGAGGGCCTCAGGCGTTGGATGCGGCGGTGCGGTCGGCGAGGACGCTGCCGATGTCCTGGTGGTTCAGGTAGGCGACGACGTTCCACCCCCCGTCGCTGCGGCGAAGCAGGTAGGTGGCGTGAAGAGTGAGCGGCTCGGCGTTCTCGTCGGCGAACTCCACGTCCCACCGGGTCTCCGAGAGGACGTGCTGGTCGTCGAGCGGGCGGACGTCGAGGTCACGAAGGTGGGTGCCGGTCGCCCCGACCTTGCCGAACATCTGCGCCCGCCCGGGGAGAACCGCCCGCAGCTGCTCGCGGGTGACGACCGTGGCCTTGGCGGGGTCGAGGCTGAGGAACTGTTCGTGGAAGGCGTCGGCGCCGCTGGTGGCGAGGCGCTCGAGGAACTCCCGAAGTTCTGCTTCCAGGGCAGGGTTGCTCACTGGTCCTCCGCGTGAACGAGCCTGTGTGCGGCGGTCGCCGCTGGTCGTCGTAGAATAGCGGCCCCGACAGTAACTGTCACGACAGATAACGGGAGTGTCATGCCGAGCCCCGGAGTCCAGGCGTCGAGCCTCATCGTCCGGCTCGCCCGTGAGCTACGGACCGCCCTGGACCAGCGGTTTGCCACGTTCGGGCTGACGTCGCAACAGGCCGGGCTCCTCGTGCACGTCTACACCGGGCAGTCCAGTCCGCGCCGGCTCGCCGACCTGCTCGGCACGGACACCGCCGGCATCACCCGGCTGGTCGACCGACTGGAAACCAAGAAGCTCGTCCGGCGCGCACCCGACCCGGGCGACCGCCGCGCCGTGATGGTCGAGCTCACCAAAACCGGGCGCGCGCTGATCCCCGAGCTGCCGCCGGTCTTCGAGGCCGTCGCCGCGGACCTGACCCGAGGTGTCGACCCGGGAGATGCCGCCGCTCTCCTCCAGACAATGCTCGCCAACCTCACCGACCAGGACGCTGACTGATCCCGGCAGTGGCCGGGCGCCGCGATGTGCGATCCGAAGCGTCGAGTGCAACGTGGTCAGGTCCGGTGGGGTGTCGATCCGGCCGCTCGTTGTTCGAAGAAGGGGCAGTACGCCGATGAGTTGAGGCCGCGTGCGCGGTCGGACTGGGCGTACACAACTATCGCGGCACCTTTGATCAAGGAGTACTTCGATGCGCAAGCTCACCGCTGGTCTGTTCATCTCGGTGGACGGGGTGATCGACAACCCGCAGGACTGGCACTTCCCGTACTTCAACGACGAGATGGGTGCCGCGGTCGACGCCCAGCTCGGCGCGGCCGACACGCTTCTGCTCGGCCGGGTGACCTACGACAGCTTCGCCGGTGCGTGGCCGGACCGTGAGGCGGCCGGCGGGGAGGACGCCACGTTCGCCAGGAAGCTGGGCGACGCACGCAAGATCGTCGTCTCCCGGCAGGCCCTGGAGTTCACCTGGCGCAATTCCGAGGTGTTGAAGGGCGATCTGGTCGAGGCTGTCACCGCGCTGAAGAACGAGCCGGGAGACTCGATCGGGATGAGCGGTTCGGTCTCCGTCGTACGCCAGCTGCTCGCCGCCGGTCTCATCGACGAGCTGCACCTGCTGGTCCACCCGATCGCGGTACGCAAGGGTACGCGGCTGTTCGAGGAGGCCGACAGCTCGCTCCCGCTGCGGCTGCTGTCGTCGAAGGCGTTCAGCACGGGCGTACTCCACCTCGTCTACACCACCGACAACTCCGCTCCCGAAGGCACCTACGAGGACGCGAAGACGCAGCTGCCCCAGGACAGCTGACGAACCAGGACCGCGACCGGCCGGGAAGTCCAGGAGTACGGACCTCCCGGCCGGTCACTGTGCGTACATCCTCCGTGCGATCCGGGCCGAAAGTCCCCAATCGCCGACCAAGACTTGATTGATTCAAGAAAATCCGCCAGACTCGGCGACGTGCCGACCTCCGCAGACTTCGAGCGCATGCTCCGCGACGCCGCCCTCCGGGTGACGCGCCCGCGGGTGGCGGTGCTGTCGGCGGTGCACGACCTTCCCCATGCCGACACCGACTCGATCATCGGTGCCGTACGCAGCAACCTCGGCGTCGTCTCCCACCAGGCGGTCTACGACGTACTCCACGCGCTCACCGGCGCGGGCCTGGTGCGCCGGATCCAGCCGCTGGGCTCGGTCGCGAGGTACGAGGCCCGGGTCGGCGACAACCACCACCACGTGGTCTGCCGCTCGTGCGGCGCCATCGCCGACGTCGACTGCGCGGTGGGCGAGACTCCCTGCCTGACGGCGGCCGACGACTCGGGGTTCGAGATCGACGAGGCCGAGGTCATCTACTGGGGCAGATGTCCTGACTGTGTGGCGAGCAGCAACCAGCAAGCAGCCAGCACCAAGTAACAGCCGAGACGGGAGAAGGACAGACGTGTCTGACCATGCCAGCGAGAGCGAGAACCCAGCAATCCCCTCCCCGACTCCGAAGACGGACCGGCCGAGGACGATCCAGGATTGGTGGCCTGACGCGCTGGACCTGAAGGTCCTCGCGCCGAACTCGGACCGGACCAACCCGATGGGCCCGGACTTCGACTACTCGGAGGAGTTCAAGAAGCTCGACCTCGACGAGCTCAAGCGCGACGTCGTCGAGGTGATGACGACCTCACAGGACTGGTGGCCCGCCGACTACGGCCACTACGGCCCGCTGTTCATCCGGATGAGTTGGCACTCCGCGGGCACCTACCGCATCGCCGACGGCAGGGGTGGTGGCGGCGCCGGCGCGCAGCGGTTCGCGCCCCTCAACAGCTGGCCCGACAATGCCAGCCTGGACAAGGCCCGCCGGCTCCTGTGGCCGGTGAAGCAGAAGTTCGGCCGGAAGATCTCCTGGGCCGACCTGCTGGTCTTCGCGGGCAACTGTGCCCTGGAGTCCATGGGATTCAAGACGTTCGGCTTCGGCTTCGGTCGCGAGGACGTCTACGCGCCCGAGGAGATCTTCTGGGGTCCTGAGGACACCTGGCTGGGCGACGAGCGTTACAGCGGCGACCGGGAGCTGTCCGGCGCGCTGGGCGCGGTCCAGATGGGCCTGATCTACGTCAACCCCGAGGGCCCGAACAGCAACCCGGACCCGATCGCGTCCGCCAGGGACATCCGCGAGACGTTCGCCCGGATGGCGATGAACGACGAGGAGACGGTCGCGCTCATCGCCGGCGGTCACTCGTTCGGCAAGACCCACGGCGCGGGCCCCGCGGAGAACGTCGGCCCCGAGCCGGAGGCGGCTCCCCTGGAGCAGCAGGGCCTTGGGTGGAAGAGCACCTACGGCACCGGCAAGGGCGGGGACGCGATCACCAGCGGTCTCGAGGTGGTCTGGACCAGCACGCCGACCAAGTGGAGCATGGGGTTCTTCAAGAACCTCTTCGAGCACGAGTGGGAACTCTCGGCGAGCCCGGCCGGTGCGCACCAGTGGGTCGCGAAGGACGCCGATGCGACCATCCCGGACCCGCACGACCCGACGAAGAAGCGTCGCCCGACGATGCTGACGACGGACCTCGCGCTGCGGTTCGACCCGGTGTACGAGCGGATCTCCCGCCGGTTCCTGGAGAACCCGGAGGAGTTCGCGCTGGCGTTCGCCAAGGCCTGGTACAAGCTGCTGCACCGTGACATGGGCCCGGTCTCGCGTTACCTCGGGCCGTGGGTCGCCGAGTCGCAGCTGTGGCAGGACCCGGTGCCCGCGGTCGACCACGAGCTGGTGGGAGCCGACGACATCGCCGCGCTCAAGGCCAAGCTCCTCGACTCCGGCCTGTCCACCTCCCAGCTGGTCGCCACCGCGTGGTCGGCGGCGGCGAGCTTCCGCGGCACCGACAAGCGCGGCGGGGCGAACGGCGGCCGGTTGCGGCTCGCGCCGCAGAAGGACTGGGACGTCAACAGCCCGGCCGAGCTGGCCAAGGTGCTGCCGGTGCTCGAACAGATCCAGCAGGACTTCAACAGCGCCCAGTCCGGCGGCAAGAAGGTCTCGCTGGCCGACCTGATCGTCCTGGGTGGCTCCGCGGCGGTCGAGCAGGCGGCGAAGAACGCCGGCTACGACATCACCGTGCCGTTCGCGCCGGGACGTACGGACGCCTCGCAGGAGGAGACCGACGTGGAGTCGTTCTCCGTACTGGAGCCGAAGGCCGACGGGTTCCGCAACTACCTGCGCGAGGGCGAGAAGCTGTCGCCGGAGACGCTGCTCCTGGAGCGGGCATACATGCTCAACCTCAGCCCGCCGGAGATGGCCGTGCTGGTCGGCGGCCTGCGGGCGCTGAACGCCAACCACGGACAGACCCGGCACGGCGTTCTCACCGACCGGCCCGGCGTGCTGACGAACGACTTCTTCGCCAACCTGCTCACGATGGCCAACGAGTGGAAGCCGTCGGAGTCGGCGGAGAACGTCTACGAGGGCAGGGACCGCGCCACCGGTGAGGTCAAGTGGACGGCCACCGCCGTCGACCTGATCTTCGGCGCGAACTCCCAGCTCCGTGGCATCTCCGAGGTCTACGCGGCCGACGACGCGAAGGAGAAGTTCGCCCGCGACTTCGTGGCGGCGTGGGACAAGGTGATGAACCTCGACCGGTTCGAGCTGCGCTGATCACCAAGTAGGGC
Source organism: uncultured Actinomycetota bacterium (assembly GCA_963791775.1). Classification (GTDB taxonomy): domain Bacteria; phylum Actinomycetota; class Actinomycetes; order Propionibacteriales; family Actinopolymorphaceae; genus Actinopolymorpha. Next base: position 460,841 of record CAWBTM010000012.1, read on the forward strand.
AGCGCTGTCCGGCAGTACGGCAGTGCAGAGGTCCAGGTCGGCCGGATCATTCGGCCGGCCTGGACCTTTGTTCGTCGAAGTGTGGAGGCTTACGGGGGTCATAGGCCCCGTAGGTCTCCACACTTCACCGAGAAACGCCGGACGGATCAGTGCGATCCGAACGCGATGTCGAGCTGGGTGTAGGAATGCGGCGGGAACTCGTACTGCACCAGGCCCGAGGTGGCGACGGCGTGCTCGGTGACTGTCACCGCGTCCGGCCGGTCGAAGGAGTTGCGCAGATCCACGTCGTCGGCGGCGACCGTTCGGGCAACCACCCGGCTGGCCGGCCCGGCGTCCGCGACGTCCAGCGCCGCCTTCACGGTCTCCTCCAGCGACCGGTTGACGGCCGAGACCACGACGCGGCTGCGGTCGTGGTCACGGGTGGCCGACACATCCAGCAGTGGGAACGGTCCCAGGTCGGCGATCCGATGCGAGGTGCCCGGTGCGTCGGTGTGCTCGACCGTGTTGCAGTCGACGTGCACGTCCAGGGCGATGTCCTGGGTGTGCTCGGCCGCCAACCGCAGCGGGTGGTAGATCGTCTGCAGGAACAGGCCGGTCCGGTCGGTGAAGATCGGCGCGATGACGTTCACCATCTGTGCGAGGTTGGCGATCCGCACCGAACGGCACTGGCGTACGAACGCGTTGAGATACGTCGCCACCGCGAGCGCGTCCGCCAGTGAGTAGTGCTCGTCCCGGTTGGCCCGGCCGTTGAACCACACGTTCCACTCGTCGTAGGCCACGTGCACCGGCCGGTCGACCTGCTGCAGGTAACGCGCCCGGTCGATCATCGTCTGGCACGTCCGCAGTGCTCGCTCGACCTGGTGGGGTTCGAGCACGTTGGTCCAGTAGTCGTCGGACCCGGTGTAGATGTGGATGCTGTGGAAGTCGACGTGCTTCACCAGGCCGTCGATGACGATCCGGTCCCACTCCGACCAGCCGTTGAGTCCGCACGAGACCAGGACGATCCCGGGGTCGAGCCGGCGCAGCGCCTTCGCCCATCGCACGGCCTTGGCGACGTACTCCTCGGCGGACAGGCTGCCGATCTGCCAGTCGCCGTACATCTCGTTGCCGAGACCCCAGTAGCGCACGGCGTACGGCTCCTCGTGGCCGTTGCGTCGCCGGCGGTCGGCCCAGTAGGTGTCGCCGGTGCCGTTGCAGTACTCCACCCAGGCGAGAGCCTCGTCGAGGGTGCCGGTGCCCATGTTGAGGCACAGGTAGGGATCGGTGCCGAGTTCGCGGCAGTAGGTCATGAACTCGTCGGTGCCGAAGTGGTTCGGCTCCACGGTGTTCCACGCCAGGTCGGGCCGGCGCGGTCGATCGCTTCGCGGCCCGATGCCGTCGGTCCAGTGGTAACCGCTGACGAAGTTGCCACCCGGCCAACGCAGCAAGGGCATTCGAAGACCCTTGGCCGTCTCGAGTACGTCGCGGCGGAAGCCGTTCGCGTCGGAGAGCGGTGAACCCTCCTCGAAAACGCCACCGTAGACACATCGCCCGAGGTGTTCGACGAAGCCGCCGAAGATGCGCCGGTCGACGAAGCCGAGTGTGCGGTCGAGGTCGATCCTGATCGAGCTCACCGGTGCTCTCCCGGCTGCTGTCGCGCAGGTACGACGGGCAGGTTCCGGCGGGTGAACTGCCGCGCGGCGCCGGCCAGGACCTGGTACGACCTCCAGATGTTCGCCGGTGTCGCGTCCGGGTCGGCAGCCACGTCGAAGTGTTCGCCGTTGTCCGGTGCAAACACCGTCGGCGGGTCGTTCTCCGCCTCGGGGAAGGCCCGGGTCGGCGCCGGCGTGACGCGTCCGACCAGCCGCCAGTACAACCAGCCCGCGCAGGACCGGTCCGAGGCGATCGCGTCCGCCCACGAACGCAACGCTTCGGGCTGGTCCTCGTGCAACGCGCTGTAGGAGAACTCCTGCAGCACAACGGGTTTACCGGCCTGCCGCGCCGTCTCGCCATGCCGGTGGATCAGGTCGACGACCTGGGCTGGGGTGATGCCGTGGTAGTCGGGATAGGTGTGCCAGGTGCCGAAGTCGATGGTGGGAATCGCGAGCTCGCGGGCGGGATCGACGAAGCTCGACCGGTCGTAGAAACCCTCACCGCCCACGCACACCAGGTGGTTGGCGTCGATCGACTTCACGTACGCCGACATCTGCGAGATCCAGTCCTCCGACAGCGGCGTGCCGTCGGGCATCGACTTGGTGTTGTCGGCCTCCGGCTCGTTCATCAGGTCCCAGGCGAAGACGGCCGGCTCGTCCTTGTACGCCCGGCCGGTCAGGGTGTTGCGCCGGGTGAGCACGTGCGCGACCCAGTCCCGGTAGAACGCCCGCGTCCGCTCGTCGGCGAAGAAGAACGAGTACCTGCGCGGGTCGTTCGAGACGTTGTAGTCGGGTAGGAACCACCTGCACACCTGCTGGATGCCGCCGGCCCACTGCCAGAAGTCGATCAGCGCGATGTCCAGCTTGAGGCCCAGCCGCTCGGCCTTCCAGATCACGTAGTCCCAGCGGCCCAGGCCGTCGACGGTGCTGTCGTTGAACGCCCAGGTGGCCCGAGCCGCGTCCCACGACATCAGGTACGTGCCGTGCATGCCCATATTGGCGGCGTCGGCGGTGCTCTGCCAGTTCCACGTGGACGGCACCGATCCGTCGGGTGAGCCGATCACCGAGTGCAGGATCGTCCGTACGACGCTCGCGCCGGACCGCTTGGCGGTCTCGAGCACGTCGTCGACTTCGGCTCGGGTGCCCCAGCCCAGGTAGTGGTTGTTGAAGCCGGCGACGGCGAACGGCCTTCCCCGGTGGGTGAAACCGGTTCCGTCCGTGCCGACGAACGGACTCGGGCGGGCAGCGTGTGCCGGTGGCGCGCTGCCCATGAGGAAGGCGGCAGGAACGGCGGCGGAGGCCTTCAACAGGGTGCGCCGACGTGGGCTGGCGCTCGACGGTTCACGGTGCGCTGGAGACACAGTCCCAAACGCTCCGGTCCGGCACGGATTCCGTCAAGAGGCGGGGCGGTACGGCGGCCGAAGACGGCCGATGGCGGTCGATCGGGCCGGTTGCGCCCAGGCCGCTCGACAAGCAGTCGCCGACTCCGGTAGGTGGTGCGGAATGAGAACGAGCAGCAACGTCGACGGCGCCGATCCGGACGGCGACCTCACCGACCTGACCGACCTGTCCCGCCGGCTTCGGGACGGGACGACCACGTTCCGCGAAACTCACCGCCGCCGCCCTGGAACGCGTCGAGGCGGACAACCCGCGCCTCAACGCCGTCGTCACCCTGCTCGCCGACGCGGCCATGCGCGCCGCCGAGGCCGCCGACAAGGAGCTGGAGGGCGGGCACTGGCGCGGCCCGCTGCACGGGATCCCGTTCGGCGTGAAGGACATCTTCGACACCGCCGGGATCCGGACCACCGTCGGCTCGGCGTTCTTCCGTGACCGGGTGCCGGCGGAGGACGCCGAGGTCGTACGCCGGGTCCGCGAGGCCGGCGCGGTGGTGATCGGGAAGCTGCACACGCACGAGTTCGCGTTCGGGCCGACCGGGGACGCCTCCTGCTTCGGTCCCGTACGCAATCCGTACGACCCGGAGCGGATGGCCGGCGGCTCCAGCGGCGGCTCGGCGGCCGCGGTGGCCACCGGCATGTGTGCCGCCGCGCTCGGCAGCGACTCCGGCGGCTCGGTCCGCATCCCCGCCGCGCTGTGCGGCGTGGTGGGGATGAAGCCGACGTACGGCCGGATCAGCCGGCAGGGCGTCTTCCCGCTGTCGTGGAGCCTGGACCACATCGGCCCGCTCACCAGGACGGTCGGGGACAACGCCCGGGTGCTGGGGGTGCTGTGTGGCTACGACGACCGGGACCCTGACTCGGTGCGCCGGGCCGAGGAGGACTTCACCCGCGAGCTCGACCTCGGCGTCCGCGGCCTCACCGTCGGCGTGCCCGACGGCTACTACTTCGACCACCTCGAACCCGACGTCCGCCGCCTGGTGCGGGCCGCGATCGACACACTCGCCGACCTCGGCGCGACCGTCCGGCCGGTCGGCGTGCCCGGCCTCGCCGACCTCACCGCGCTCCGGGACGCGCACCGGACCGTCATCAGCGTCGAGGCGTACGCGGTGCACCGGGAGCGGCTGGACGCCGCCGACGGCCGGGAGCTGTTCGACCCGATCGTGCGGCAGCGGCTGGTCGACGGCAGCGCGGTCAGGGGCTGGGAGTACGCCGAGGCGCTGCGGCTGCTGGCCGAGTCCCGGCGCACCTTCAGCCGGCTCCTCGACGGCGTGGACGCCCTCGCCACGCCGAGCGTCGCCGTCACCGCTCCGCTGCTGGGCCAGGTGGACACCGACGCGGCGGGCACCGAGGAGACGGTGCGCTGGGCGCTCACCCGGCTCGCCGTACCGACGAACGTGACCGGCACACCCAGCTTGTCGGTACCCTGCGGCGCCTCCCGCGGCGGACTGCCGGTCGGCCTGCAGCTCAGTGGCGCGGCATGGAGCGAGGCCCGCCTCTACCGGATCGCAGCTTCGCTGGAGGCCCGCCTCGATCGGTGACCGCGCGCACAGCCACCGGTCGCCGACCTACGATGGCCCGAGGCGACCGACGACGAAGGGCTGTACTCGATGAAGCACGCGCCGTGGCCGTTCGTGATCAGTCTGCTGGGAATGGCCGTCTCGGCTGCCGTTCTCCTCCTCCTCATCCCGTCGATGTTCGGGCCGGACGGAGGGCAGGACCCAGGGGTGATCGCGGTTCCGGCCGTCCTCGTCGCGGTCTTCGCGGCGGGAACGCTCCGCTGGCGCCCATCGACTGAGTGAAGCTGTCCGCATGGTGACCGTTCGGCCGGACCCGTCGTACCAGCATCCGGCGTTCGAGGGCTGGGGCACCAGCCTGGTCTGGTTCGCCAACGCCACCGGCGACTACCCCGACGAGCTCCGGGAGACGCTGGTCCGGCTGGTCTTCGGTGAGGACGGGCTCCGCCTCAACATCGCCCGCTACAACATCGGCGGCGGCAACGCTCCCGACGTCCGGGACCACCTCCGCCCCGGCGGTGCCGTGCAGGGCTGGTGGCGCGCGCCGGAGGGCACCACCCGCAGGGACGTCGACTGGTGGTCGGCGGACGACCCCGCCGACTGGAACGCGGCAGCCGACCACACCCAGCGCTGGTGGGTGGAGCGGATCAAGCCGTACGTCACGAAGTGGGAGACGTTCGCCAACTCCCCGCCGTGGTTCATGACCCGGTCCGGTTACGTCTCCGGCGGTTTCCTTCCCTGGAACGACCAGCTGAGGTCCGCCGGCGTCGACGACTTCGCGAGGTACGTCGTCGGGGTGACCGAGCGGCTGGAGGCCGCGCACGGCATCCGGGTGGACAGCATCGACCCGTTCAACGAGCCGAACACCAACCACTGGGTCACCATTCTCGGCTTCGACGGCCGGCCGGTCGGCGTACGCCAGGAAGGCGCCCACATCGGGCCCGAACTCCAGCAGCAGGTCGTGCGTGCGCTCGGGCGGGCCCTGGCCGGCTCGGCCACCGAGGCCCGGATCGCGGCGATGGACGAGACCAACCCGTCGATCTTCGTACGCAACTGGACGAGTTATCCGGCCGACGTGAAGGCGGCGGTAGCCAGGATGAACGTGCACACCTACGCCACCGCCCGGCGTACCGCGGTCCGCGACCTGGCTAAGTCCGACGGCAAGCCGCTGTGGATGTCGGAGGTCGAGGGCGACTGGGGACACGGCCAGGACTTCGAGGACATGGAGCCCGGCCTGGGCCTGGCCCAGCACATCACCGACGACCTGCGGGAGCTCGAACCCTCGGCCTGGGTGTTCTGGCAGCCGGTCGAGGACTACGCCAACATGACGCCCGGCGGCCAGGGGGACCTCGGTGGCAACTGGGGTGAGATCCAGGTGCCGTTCGACTGCACCGCGCAGGACACGCCGGCGACCTGCCCGGTGCGTACGAACCAGAAGTTCAACACCGCACGCAACTTCACCCACCACATCCGGCCGGGCGACCACCTGGTGAAGGTCGACGACCCCCACACCGTCGCGGCGATCCGTCCGGGCGTGCGCACCGCCACCCTCGTCCACATCAACCCGAACGCGGTGCCGCGTGACCTGAGCGTCGACCTGTCGAAGTTCGCCACGGTCAGGCCGAACGCCACCGTCACCGCGATCGTCACCGACCGGACCGGCGCGCTGCGGGAGAGCGCTCCGGTCCCGGTCGACGGGATGGTGGCGAACGTGCGGGTGCCGCCGCGGTCGGTCACCACACTGGTCGTCTCCGAGGTGGCGGGGGTGGCCGAGGACGCCGCGACGTTCCGGGACGGGCGCGTCTACCGGTTCGTCGGCGTGCAGAGCGGCCGGTCGCTGGCCGCGGTGGGACCGGGGTCCGCCGGCCTGGTCGTCCGGACCGCCGACGTGGCGGACGGCGACCAGCTGTGGACCGTCACCCGGCTGACCGGCGGCTGGACCAACCGCGAGCACCACCAGCTGCGCGCGTCCGACGGCCGTCAGGTGGCGGTACGGTCGCGGGCGCTCGTGCTCGAGCCGGCGCAGGACTCCCCGGACGAGGAGGCGCGGTGGTACCTCTCCACGACCGGCGACGGGACCTACACGATGGCGGGCGTCGCCGGGCCGGGAAACATCGAGGTCACCGGGCAGGGCACCGCCGACGGGTCGGCCGTCGGTGTCTGGCAGCCAAACGCCGGCCCCAACCAGCAGTGGCGGGTGACCGACGTCGACGGGACCATGGCAGAACGCCGGTAGCGGCCAGCGTCGGGGATTCCCTTCCGCCACATCGTGAATACCGTCGGTGCATGGCTGATGCGTACGACGCGAACCTCACCGCGAAGCAGGTCGACCGCTATCACGAGCAGGGGTTCCTCGCCCTGGAGTCGTTCATCTCCGCCGAGGAGGTGCAGCGGATGCGGGCCATCTACGACCGGCTCTTCGCCGAGCGGGCGGGGCGGTCGGCAGGTGACCAGTTCGACCTCGCCGGGGCCGACGAGGAGGACAGCGAGGCCAGGCTGCCGCAGATCCTGAAGCCGTCGCAGTACGCACCGGAGCTTCTGCGCAGCGAGACCGTCGCGCGGGTGCGGGCCGTCCTCGCCGCACTCCTCGGGCCGACCGCCACGATGGGCGGCGACCACGCCATCAACAAGCCGCCGCGCCATGGTGCGGAGACGCCGTGGCACCAGGACGAGGCGTACTGGGATCCGGCGTACACCTATCGCTCGCTCAGCATCTGGATCCCGCTGCAGGAAGCCACCGTCGACAACGGTTGCATGCAGTTCATCCCCGGCTCCCACCGTGGTGAGGTGCTGCCGCACCGGCCGATCGGCGGCGATCCGCGCGTGCACGGGCTGGAGCTGGTGCCGGAGACGATCGACGTGTCCGCCGCCGTCGCCTGCCCCCTCCCGCCGGGTGGCGCGACCATCCACACCAACCGGACCGTCCACTATGCGTCCGCCAACCACTCCGACGACCACCGTCGCGCGTACATCGTCGGTGGGGGTACGCCGCGGGAGGCGGTGCCGTTGCCCCGGGAGTATCCCTGGCGGGCCGGACAGCAGACGACCGCCAGGGCCCAACGTGCCCAGAGCGCGACGAGGACGGAGGGATGACCATGCCGGAGCCTCGGACCTCGGGCGGCGACCTTTCCCGGCGGCGGCTGCTGGAACTCGTCGGGCTCGGTGCGGTGGGTACGGCGGCAGTGGCCAGCACGTCCGCGTGCGCCGCCGAGGACCGCGGGCAGGGCGGCGACGGCAAGTCCGGGAAGGCGCGGGAGTTCCACGGCGCCTGGCCCTACCAGGTCCCACCGAAGGGTCACTTCAACGTGATGTCCGGCGTGACCGACTCGATCTCGTTGGGGATGTACCTCGACCTGATCTTCCTTCCGGGTGGGATGTGGTACTGGAAGGAACAGAAGTGGGAGCCCCTGCTGGGGGAGAAGTGGGCCTTCGACGAGAAGGCTCGGACGTTCACGTACACGATCAGGAAGGGACTCACCTGGAGCGACGGCTCGCCGATCACCGGTCAGGACGTGCTGACGACGTTCATGTGCCGCCGGGTGATGCGCCAGACCGAGTGGCAGTTCGTGAACAAGCTGGAGACCGGCGACGACGAGCACACCGTGGTGTTCACCATGAACAACCCGTCGACGGTGGTCGAGCGGTACGTCGTGCGGGCGGCGGTGTTCCCTCACGCGATGTACCGCGGTTTCGCCAAGCGGGCAACGGAGTTGTTCGACTCCGGCGGCAGCCTGGACGACGCGGACGGCAAGAAGCTCAACGAGGACCTACAGGCGTATCGCCCGAAGAATCCCGAGAAGGACGTGCTCACCAGCGGACCCTTCCGGTACGACTTCGACAGCATCACCAACGCCCAGCTCACGTTGCGCAAAAACGACAAGGGGTGGGGAGCGGACCGGATCAAGTTCGACACGATCACGGTTTTCAACGGCGAGACGACCGACGTCACGCCCGTCGTGCTGGCGAAGAACGTCGACTACGCGACGCACGGCTTCCCGACCGCGACGGAGAAGGAACTGCTCAGCAAGGGTTTCCGCATCATCCGCCCGCCGACCTACGCAGGGGGTGGGCTGTTCCTCAACCTGGACAAGCTTCCGGAGTTCAGGGACGTCCGAGCCCGGCAGGGGCTCGCCCACGCGATCGATCGGCGGCTGGCCGCCGAGGTCGGTGGTGACTCCTACAAGCCCGTACAGCTGATGGCCGGATTCTCCGACATCCTCGTCCCCCAATGGTTGTCCGACGCCGACCAGGCACGGCTGAACCACTACGAGCACGACCAGGACAAGGCGGCCTCGATCCTGACGGACGCGGGCTGGACCAGGCGTAACGGCAGGTGGCTCACACCGCGGGGGAAACCCGCGACCTACGAGATCAACTATCCCGCGGAGTACTTCGACTACGTGGCCGCGGCGCAGAGCATCACCCGGCAGCTCAAGCGCTTCGGGATCCAGCTCAACATGCGGGGCGTGACGTTCACCCAGCAGCCGATCGACCTGGACAAGGGGCGGTTCGAGTTCGCCATGCAGGGCTGGGGTGCGTCCAGTGCGCCCCACCCGCACTTCTCCTTCGTGGCCGCGTTCTTCACCCACAACATCCCGATCGCGGCGAATCAGGGCGGCAAGGGGATCGCGTTCCCGTTGACGCAGAACACCAAGGCGTTCGGGAAGGTCGACCTGGAGAAGGTCGTGAACGAGGCCGGCGCCGGGCTGGACGAGCAGAAGCAACGGAGGAACGTCGCGATCGCGGCCCGGGCGTTCAACGAGCTGCTGCCGATCATCCCGATCGAGGAACGCTACGGGAACAACCCTGCGCTGGAAGGTGTGCGGGTCAAGGAGTGGCCGCCGGACAGCGATCCGATCATGCTGAACGCGCCGTACGCCGACAACTTCACCACGCTGCTGATGTTCAAGGGCAAGCTCGCCCCGGCCTGAGCTGCACTACGAATCCTGGTGGAGCTCGGTCACGGTGGGCCGGGACCACGGCGAAGCTCAACCTCGTTCTAGGGTAAGACGTTTCACACCGTTGCGCGCCTGGGCCGGAAGGAAGTAGCCGCGCCGATGATCGAGCCGTTCGCGATCGAGATTCCCCTGCCGGCCCTGGACGACCTGCGCCGGCGGCTGGCGCGGACGCGCTGGCCCGACCCCGAACCGGTGGGTGACTGGTCGCAGGGTGTGCCACTGCGGCAGTTGCAGGAGCTGTGTGCGTACTGGGGGGACGGCTACGACTGGCGCGCGACGGAACGCCGGCTCAACGCGATCCCACAGTTCCGTACGGAGATCGACGGTGTAGCGATCCACTTCCTGCACGTGCGTTCGCCACATCCGGACGCGACCCCGCTGGTGCTCACCCACGGCTGGCCGGGCTCGTTCTGCGAGTTCGAGCAGACGATCGGGCCACTCACCGACCCCGTCGCGTTCGGCGGCGAGCCGGGTGACGCCTTCCACGTCGTGGTCCCGTCGCTGCCCGGATACGCCTTCAGCAGTACGCCGTCCACGACCGGCTGGGGCATCCACCGCATCGCCGGCGCCTGGTGCGAGCTGATGACCCGCCTCGGCTACGACCGCTTCGTCGCGGCCGGCAGCGACTGGGGCACCAGCATCTCGACCAGCATCGCCATGCAGCGACCGGACCGGCTGCTCGGACTGCACCTCGTGCCGCCGCTGGCCGCGCCCGACCGCGACGCCCCTGACCTCACCGACGCCGAACGCTCGGCCCTGAACGACCTCGACGAGCGCACGCGTACCGGCTCCGGCTACTCCGCGGTGCACAGCACCCGACCACAGACCGTGGGGTACGGCCTGGTGGACTCGCCGGCGGGCCTGGCCGGGTGGATCGGGGAGAAGCTGTGGCTGTGGGCCGACCAGAGCAACGGCGGCCTCACCCGCGACCAGATGCTCGACGACCTGAGCATCTACTGGTTCACCGGGACGGCGGCGTCCTCGGCCCGGCTGTACTGGGAGAGCATCGACGAGGTGGCCTCGTGGTTCACCTCCGCCGCCGCCGACACCATCGCCGTCCCCACCGGGGCCAGCGTGTTTCCGGCAGAGGCGCCGCGCCCGTCCCGCCGCTGGGCCGAGCGGCGGTTCACTGACATCGTGCACTGGGGTGAGCCGCCACGTGGCGGCCACTTCGGGGCGTGGGAGCAGCCTGAGCTGTTCGTCTCGGACGTACGCGCCACCGCCCGCGCCCTGCGTCGCCGGTCGTGAGGCGGGTGGGCGCGACGCCCCGTGATCGCACCGTGCTCCTGCTGGTCGCGCTGTACGCATGCTGGGGTTCGGCGATCCCGGCGATGAAGCTGATGGTCGACACCGTGCCGCCGCTCGGCGGCGCGGCGCTGATCTTCCTGCTCGCCGGGGTCGTGCTCGCCGGTGCCGCTCGCCGGCGCCCCCGGCCGACGCGCGTCCAGCTGCGGCGCCTTTCGGTCGCCGGCGTGCTGCTGCTGGTAGGCGGGCAGGGACTCGCCACAGTCGCGCTGACCGCGGTGACCGCCAGCCTCGGGGCGATCCTCGCCGCGGCGATCCCGCTGTGGGTGGTGGTCCTGAGCGCGTTGATCGGAACCCGCGTACCGGCCGCGTCGTGGGTGCGACTCGCGGCAGGATTCGGTGGGATCGTGGTCGTCGTACTGACGGCACCGGGCAGTGCGATCGGCGGGGCGCCGTGGGCGGTGGCGGCGTTCTGCATCGCGCCGATCCTGTGGGCCGCGGGAAGCCTGCTGACGGTGAACGTCGGCCAGCCGGTCGATCGAGTGGCCGCCAGCGCGGTGCAGCTGCTTGCCGGTGGGACAGTGCTGCTGCTGGCCGCACTGCCGCTAGGCCAGCTCGATCCGGCCCGATGGGCTGACATCAGCTGGAGGTCGGCCGGGGCGGCGGTGTTCCTGCTCGTCTTCGACTCACTCGTCGGGTTCATGCTCTACACGCGCCTACTGGAGACCGCGCCGGCGCCGCTGGTCAGTACCTACGCGTACGTCACGCCGCTCGTCGGCGCCGTGCTCGGCGCGACCGTGCTGGACGAGTCGCTCTGGGCCGGCGCCTTCGTCGGAGGGGCACTGGTGCTCGGCGCGGTCGCACTCGAGCTGCGCGGGCGATGAAGCCGAAACAGGTTGCGTGCCCCGCGCCGCGCCCAACAGGATGACCGGATGACCCTCACCATCCAGTGCGTCGTCGTCGACGCGGCGGACCCCGGCCGGCTGGCCGCGTTCTGGGAGGCGGCCCTCGGCTGGCGGCGTACCCACGACACTCCGGACGAGGTCGCCCTGGAACCCCCGGCCGGTTCGATCTGGGACTGCGTGGCGCCGGACCTGCTGTTCGTGCGGGTCCCGGACGAGAGGGCGGGCAAGAACCGGTTGCACCTCGACCTGCGTCCGGAGGACCAGGCCGCCGAGGTGGCGCGGCTGGAGTCGCTGGGTGCTTCTCGTGCCGCGGTCGGTCAGGGGCCGGACGCCTCCTGGACGGTGATGACCGACCCTGAGGGCAACGAGTTCTGCGTACTTCGGCCGTTCACCCCGGAGCAGAACGCCGAGCTCGCCCGCCTCCGCGCCGCCCGCACAACCGCAGACGGGTAGTACGGCAGGCGCAGGCACGGGGCTCAGTCGCCACGTAGTGCGGCCTGGGCAAGGATCCTGTCGGCGACGTCCATCGTCTTGACGGCATCCCGGAACGGCGAGCTTGTCAGCTCCCGCCCGGCCAGGAGCGAGTCGACGAACTCGCGGTTCTTCTGCCGGAACCCGCCGAAAACATGGAGCTCGTCGCTGCCGGCCACCGCGCGGGCGTCGTGCACGACCGGCTCGGTCTCGCCGTCGGCGTACAACTGCGCACTGGTTTCCGGATCGGCGTCGCAGGCGACCGACGGCGCGTGCATCTGGACGCGGAACACCCGGCGTCCGCTGGCCCAGTTGCACAGCATCACGCCGGTCGCGCCGGTGCTGAAGTGCAGGGTGGCGGTGAACCAGTTGATGTCGGGTACGCCGATCCGCCTGCACCGACTCTCGATGCCGACGACCTCCCCGCCGCAGATCCAGCGCAGCGTGTCGATGACGTGCACACCGTCGTCGAGCATCCGGTCCCGCGGTGACCAGAACGGCTGCGGATCGCACTTGTAGAACTCGCACACCGCGTGCACGATCGGGCCGCGTTCGAGGCAGGCCTCGCGCATCTTCGACAGCAGCGGGCTGCTACGCCGCTGGAAGCTCACCTGGGTGATCGCGCTGTTCTCCTCGGCGAGGGTGGCCAGCATCTGCGTCTGGTGACGGCTGAGACCGAGCGGCTTCTCGACGTAGAGGTTCAGCCCCTGTCGGAGGCACCACACCCAGACGTCGTACATCAGATGTGGCTGGCCGACCGCGTACACCCCGTCGGGTGCGGTCTCCTCGATCATCTGCCGGTAGTCGGTGTAGCGCTCCTCGATCTCGTAACGGTCGGCAATGTCGTCCAGCCGCTGCCGGTCGAGGTCGCAGGCCCCGACGATGCTGACGTCTGGGAACGATGCCAGCGAAGGCAGGTGCACTCGTTGGGTCATGGCGCCGAGTCCGATCAGCGCCACCTTCGCGTCACTCATGTTCGTACCTCCTGGCGGTGGACTGACGTACGACGAGTTCGGGGGTCGCGGTGGTGTGGTCGGGCGGACCGGACAGCTCACCCTCCAGCCGGCCGATCAACTGCGCGGTGGCCCTGCGCATCATCTGCGGCAGCGGCTGGCGCACCGTGGTGAGCGGCGGCGTCGCGACCTCCGCCAGCACCGGAAGATCGTCGAAGCCCACCACGGACAGGTCGTCGGGAACGCGGAGACCGAGGTCGCGGGCACCGGCGTACGCACCGAGGGCGTACATGTCGTTGATGGTGAACAACGCGGTCGGCCTGGCCGGCATGCTCAGCAGCTGGTGCGCACCGGTCCGGCCGAGCTCGGCGCCTTCGGCGTCTCCGAAGGTGGTCACCGAAGCGCCCTGCCAGACAAGGTCGTCGTCGGGCCGGATACCGGCGTCGGCAAGCGCCTGGCGGTAGCCGGCCAGTCGTGCGCGCCGGCTGACCGTGCGGATCGGCCCGGACAGGAAGCCGATCCGGCGGTGCCCGAGCCCGGTGAGGTGGGAGATCGCCAGCCGGGCCGCGAGCACGTTGTCGATCTCCACGCTGCCGACCACGAGTGGACTGACACCGGCCGGTGAGCGGTCGAACGCGACCACCTGCAGCCCGCGGCGTTCGAGGTGCCCGAGATGGTCGAACGACAACGGCGATGAACCGAAGATCAGCCCGCGGACGCCGGAGTCGAGCAGCGTCTCCGCGAAGCGCACCTCGCGTTCGGTGTCGCGTTCGGCGTTGCACAGCAGGACCTGGTAACCGCGTTCACGGGCGGCCTGCTCGACCCGCAGGGCCACGAACCCCCAGAAGGGGTTGGCGACCGACGGCACGATCAGCCCGATCGTACGGACCTGTCCGGTGCGAAGCTGGCGGGCCAGCTGGTTCGGCGCGTAGCCGAGCTCGCGGACGGCCCGGCGTACGCGCTCGGTGGTGTCGGGCCGGGTCCGGCCGGCGCGGCCGTTGAGCACGTTGGAGACTGTGCTCGGTGAGACACCCGCGTGCCTCGCGACGTCTCGCAGGCTCACCTTCGCGGCGTCCATGGACGTGGAGTCTAACGATTTAGTACTCCACTCCCGATCGTCCTTTCCGTAGCCGGACCGGCCTGTTCCGGTCAGCGCGAACGCCGAAAGGTCCTTGTGTGCCGAGAGCTATGTAACGTTGCACCAACTCAAGCTATCCCGCTCGTTGCTCGTCCCGACCTGTTCTGGAGACGACCATGGCAAGGGGTCAGCCCAGTAATCAGTTCAGTAGTCAGTCCGCTACGCAACCGTCCCGGCGGCGGGTGCTGGAGTTGTGCGCGGTCTCGATCGCGGCGGCCGCGTCCGGCACCGGTTGCAGCCTGTTGTCGACCAGCCCGCAGGGAAAGAAGCAGGACGCCGGCCAGGCGGCGCAGGCCAAGGGCGCAGAGGCTCCGATGCTCGCCCGCGAGGTGAAGGCGGGCAAGCTGGCACCGGTGAAGGAACGCCTGCCGAAGAAGCCGCTCGTGGTGAAACCGGCCGAACGTGTCGGGCGCTACGGCGGCACCTGGCACGCTGCCATGCTGGGAGCCGACACGGCGTGGCTGGATCGGACGATCGGCTACGACCCGTTGCTGCGCTGGCGGCCCGGCGCACGTACCTTCGACCGGGAGCAGGTCGTCCCCGGAGTGGCCGAGTCGTTCGAGGTGAACTCCGACGCGACGCAGTACACCTTCCGGCTGCGGGAGGGTATGCGGTGGTCGGACGGGAAGCCGTTCACCGCCGACGACATCGTCTTCGCCTACGAGGATGTGCTGCGGAACACGTCGATATCGCCCGTGCTCGCCGCCGCCTACCTTGCCGGTGGCCGGCCGGCCCGGATCGCCAAGACCGACACGTACGGCTTCACGGTGACGTTCGACAAACCGAACGCGTTGTTCGCGCAGCGGATGGCCACCAAGGCGTACGGGCTGGACCTGGTGAAGCATCCCCGGCACTACCTGTCGAAGTTCCACGAGAAGTACTCCAAGGACGCGGACCGCCTTGCCGAACAGGGGAAGTTCACCGACTGGGTGGCGTTGTTCGGCGCGAAGCGGGACCGGTGGGCCAACCCCGAGCTGCCGACGCTGAACGCGTGGGTCCTCAGCAACGCGGTGGGTACGGGTGACCGGGTGGTCGCCACCCGCAACCCGTACTACTGGAAGGTCGATCCGGACGGCAGCCAGCTTCCCTATCTCGACGAGTTCGTCAACTTCGTCATTTCCGATCCCGAAGTGATGCTGCTCAAGACCACCAACGGCGAGTTCGACTTCCAGGAACGCACCGTCACCTCACTGCGCAACAAGCCGGTGCTGGCCCGCAGTCGGGACAAGGGCCACTACCGCTTCCTGGACATGGTGAACGCGAACATGAACACCGCGATCATGTCGCTGAACCTGTGCCACAAGGATCCGGTCAAGCGCGAGATCTTCCGCAACCGCGACTTCCGGGTCGGGCTCTCCCACGCCATCAACCGCAGGGAGATCATCGTCGCGGCGTACCAGCGTCAAGGCACGCCTGCGCAACCGGCGCCGCGGCCGGAGTCGGCGTTCTACGACAAGGAACTGGCCACGCAGTACACGAAGTACGACGTCGATCTCGCCAACCAGCACCTGGACCGGGCCGGCTACCGCAAGCGGGACGGGAGCGGCGTCCGGCTCGGCCCGGACGGTGAGCCGATCAGGTTCGTGGTCGAGATCGCCAGCCAGGACTACGGTTTCGGCTGGGCCAACGTGATGGACCTGGTGCGCGGCTACTGGCGTGCGGTCGGCGTCGACATGAGCGTGCGCGCCGAGGACGGCAGTCTGTTCTACGAACGCAAGGACGCCAACACCTTCGACGCCGTGGTGTGGCAGGGCGACGTCGGCGGCATGGACCCGCGGCTGGAGCCCCGCTACTACATGCCGTACCGCGACGAGTCGAACTTCGCTCTCCCGTGGGCGGAGTGGTACCAGACCCGCGGCGCCGGTGGGGAGGAACCGCCCGAGGCGGTCCGACGGCAGATGACTCTCTACGACCAGATGACCGCCACCGCCGACGCCGAGCAACAGAACCGGCTGCTGCACGAGGTCGTGGCGATGGCCCGCGAGCAGTTCTACGCGATCGGCATCTGCCTGCCCCCGAAGGGCTACAGCATCGTCCGCAACGACTTCCACAACGTACCGACGATGATGATCGAGTCGGACTATCCCGAACCCGGACCGACCAACCCCGAGCAGTACTTCACGACCCGCCAGTAGTTCAGTAGTTCAGCAGAGCTGACGCCAGAGCCGCCACCGGCCGGAGGAGACCACCTGATGCGCACCGTGTTGTTCACCAAGCTGTTCGGGTCCCGCGGGCTGGACGAGATCGGGCCGGCCGCGGCCGAGCTGGGCTTCGACGGCATCGACCTGCTGATCCGGCGGGGCTTCTCGGTGACGCCGGACGAGGCCGACCGGCTGCCCCGCGCGGTGGCGGACCTGCGGGCACTCGGTCTCGACGTGCCGATGGCGACGACCGACCTCACGGATCCGGCGAACTTCCCCACCGCGAAGGTGTTCGGCGCATGCGCGCAGGCCGGCGTCGGGCTGATCCGGCTGGGCTACTGGAACTACAACGGATCCCAGCCGTACGACGAGATCCGCGACCAGGCGCGCCGCGACCTCGACGAGCTGGAACGCCTCGCCGCGTCGTACGGCATCGGTCTGGCGATCCAGCTGCACGGCGGCACGATCCACTCCTCCGGTGCGCTCACCCGGGTGCTGCTGGAGGGTCGCGACCCCGCGGTGGTCAGCGCCTACCCCGACCCGGGTAACCAGGTGGTGCAGGACGGGCGGGAGGACTGGCGGCTGACCTTCGACGTGCTGCGGCCCTGGCTCAGCTGTGTCGGGGTGAAGAACGGCGGCTGGTTCGCCGGCGCCACGCAGGACAGTGGCGCGCGTGCCTGGCAGTCGGACTGGCTCGGTCTCGCCGATGGCATGGTGCCGTGGCCGGAGATCCTGGACCAGCTGCGCACGACCGGGTTCGACGGGTTGCTGTCGTTCCACAGCCACTACGAACTCCCGTACGAGCAGGTGCTCGACCAGACGCGCACCGACCTGCGCTTCGTCCGGAGATGTCTGGGACGAGCCGAATAGAGCTGACGCGGTTCACTGCCAGCGCAACCACCAGTTGACGCAACCAGATGGTTGCCATACGGTGGCAACCGTACGGTTGCTACTCACTGGAGGTCGCACATGAGCTTTCCCGATCAGATCAAGCGCACCGTGGACGTCGCGCATCCGCCGGCCAAGGTGTGGGCGGCGCTCACCACCGCCGAGGGCCTGGGCGCCTGGTTCGGCAACCAGGCGACGATCGACCTGCGTCCGGGCGGATCGGCCCAGATGACCTGGGACAGCGGTGACAAGGCAGAGATGCGGGTCGAACGCGTGGAGGAGCCGAAGGTGTTCGGCTACACCTGGCACATCTACGGACTGCCCGAGGGCGACCCACGCCGGACGTACGTCGAGTTCACGCTCGAACCGGTGGGGACGGGCACCCGGCTCACTGTGGTGGAGAGCGGCTTCGCCCAACTGCCCGACGACGCCTACGGCACGGCCTACAAGGGCAACACCGAGGGCTGGGCGCAGGAGCTGGGCGAACTCGTCACATACCTCGATGCGGCCTGAACCCGCCGACATCGAGGTCGTCGCGGAGCAGGTGTTCGTCGCCCTGGCCGACCCGAGCCGGCGCGCCATCCTGGCGGAGCTGGCCTCGGGAGGCCCGGCCACGGCGACGGACCTGGCCGACCGCTTGCCGATCAGTCGGCAGGCGATCGCCAAACACCTTGCTCTGTTGACCGAAGCGGGACTGGTGATCGCGGAGCCGGGCGAGCGCCGCCGGGTGCGCTACCGCCTGCACTCGGCGCCGATGCGGGTGGCGCAACAGTTCCTGGCCGCGCTCGCCCGCGACTGGGACGGCCCGCTCGACCTGCTGAAGGACCACCTCGACCGCGGCGGCGGTCAGTCCTCGCCGACGACCTGACGGTCGGGGGAAGAGAAGGAGATGACGAACACCGCGGTGTCCGGTCCGACGTTGCGGGCGTTGTGGAAGACGCCCTGCGGGATGCTGATGGTGTCGCCGGCGCTCATCCGTACGGTGTCGTCGTCGAAGCTGTGCTCGATCGTGCCCCGCAGGACGTGCAGAACCTCGTCGCAGTTGGGGTGGTAGTGCCGGGGGTTGTGCTCGCCGGGGTCGATGTAGCACCGGCCCACGGTCATCGTGGTGGAGTTGCCGAGCCTGCCGGACACCATCCAGACGAGGCGTCCCCAGGACGTCTGCTCGATCTCGTGGTCGGGCACGTTGGAAAGGGCAGTGGCGACGTCAGGCATCAGGCTGCTCCGTCTTCGTTCGGCAGTGACGAGGTGTGGGGAAGGTCGACGAAGGTTCCGGCGGGCACGGTCCGGTAGGCCTCGAAGAGGCGCATGATCGCGAGCGAGTCGTCCAGGGTGCCCTTTGTCGGTGGCGTTCCGGACAGAACGCTGTCGCAGAAGTGCAGGATCTCCGGCACGTAGCCGAGGTAGAACAGGTTCTTGTTGTAGAGCTGCCCCAGGGAGAACTCCGGCTCCCAGCGCAGTGGTGCATGGTCCTCGTCGACGACGTAGGAGGGCGAGCGGCCGTAGCCGAGCCGCGCGCCGCGCCGGTAGTAGGTCAGCCGGACGCTGTTGTCCACGACGACGTTGGCGTCCTGTCCGACCACCTCGACGCGTTCGAGCGGGCTGGTCACCGCGCTGCCGGCGGCCAGGTGCAGCGTGCCGACCGCGCCGGAGGCGAAGCGCAGCGAGGCGGTGCTGGCGCCGGACGCCGGTTCCCACTGGTAGCCGAACCCGCTCACCTCTCCCATCAGGTAGTGCAGGACCGCACCCGGGTGGTAGATGTGGTCCAGGAACCCGCGCATCGCCCCCAGGTCGTGGCGGTTCTCCATCGCCGGAAGGCTCTGCGGGTAGCGGACGCTGACCGAGCTCACCTCCCCGAACTCCGGCGCGGAGATGATGTCCTTCGTACGTTCCATCGCCGGCGTGAAGATCTTCTTCAGCCCGGTCATCACGAATCTGCCGCTCGCCGCAGACTCCTTGCGCAGTTGGAGGATCTCGGCCACCGATGAAGCGGTCGGCTTCTCCATCCAGACGTGGGCGCCGGCCCGCAGGCAGTCCAGGGCGAGGTCGGTCGCCTGCACCTGCCCGTCCTCGGTGTAGGACGTCACGATGAAGACCGCGGCCGGCCGCTCACGTGCGAGCAGTTCGCGGTGGTCGGTGTAGGAACGCGGCGCCCCGAACATCCGGGCGTACTCGGCCGCCCGTTCGCCGTCGAGGTCGCAGACGGCCAGCAGGTCGACCGGTGCGTACTGGAAGGAGGGATAGACGTTGCGGTAGGAGTGGCCGCCCGCGCCGATGAACGCGACCGGGATCCGTTCGCCGTACTCGAACTGGTAGGTGATGTGGTCCACCACCCCTACCGTTGCTCACCTCACGCGCATGCGCCTCCACTCTTGCCGGATCCGGCCGCCTCGAGTTCGGCGAACCACCGGCCGCCGCCCGACATCGACCACCTGCGCCGTAGCCCGGCCGGGCCGCAGATCGCGTCGACCGCCTCGGCTCCCACCCAGGCCCACGGAAACCACGGGCCGCCGGCTCCGGAGGCATCGACCAGTCGTACCCGGTCGCGCTGGACGCCGTACCCCGGTGGGTGGGTCTCGACCAGCACCGTGCCGGAAGGAGCGAGCAGGTCGGCGATGCGGCGCAGCAGCGTCACCGGGTCGCCACCGATCCCGACGTTTCCGTCCGCGAGTAGTACGTGCCCCCACCGGCGTTCGCCGGGCAGCGGATCGAAGACACTCCGGCACAGTGCGGCGGCGCCCCTGGCCCGGGTCATCGCGACCGCGGTGGGGGAGGTGTCCACCCCGAGCGCGACCACGCCACGTGCGGTGAGGCTCGCCGCCATCCGGCCCGGGCCGCACCCGACGTCGAGTGTCGGCCGCGTGCAGGCGTCGAGCAGCAACGCGTCGCTCGCGGTCGCCGGTGCGAGCCAGCGGGCCAGGTCGACCGGCTCACGGGCGCCACCGGATCGCAGCATGACGGTGTTGCCAACCGCGGCTCGTGTCCTGGGTCGGAGGTCCCGTACGTGATCTGGGTGCACGGCGTCGAAGATAGAGCGGGAACGGGCCGGAACTGCCCGGTCGGCGCATTACCGAACCATGACGTCGCGCCCGGGGCGTGGCAGCCCCGGACCGCCGGGCGCGATGATGGGCACATGGACCAGCGCCAGGACGCCAGGGCCCGGCCGAACCCGGACCAATCGTCCGCGCACGCCTCCTGGTGCGTACTCGTGGTCGACGACGACATCACGGTACGCGACGTCGTTCGCCGTTATCTGGAACGAGAAGGACAGCGTGTTCTGCTTGCCGGGGACGGTGAGACCGCGCTGGCGATCATCGCGGACGAGTCGCCGGACCTGGTGGTGCTCGACCTGATGCTTCCCGGCGCCGACGGGATCGAGGTGTGTACGCGGATCCGGCAGACCTCCACGCTGCCGGTGATCATGCTGACTGCCCTCGGCGAGGAACACGACCGGGTGCTCGGCCTGGAGGTCGGCGCCGACGACTACGTGACCAAGCCGTTCAGCCCACGGGAGCTGACGCTGCGGGTGCTGTCGGTCCTGCGGCGCACCGAGGCGGCACGGGCGACCACCCGAGCGCCGGACGCCGACCGGCTCCTGGCCGACGGCGAGCTGGTGGTGGACCCGGCTGCCCGGCGGGCCCAGCTCGACGGGCGCGAGATCGCCCTGACCATCCGCGAGTTCGACCTGCTGGTGTTCCTGATGCGCAACCCGCATACGGCGTTCACCCGGGCACAGTTGCTGGAAGGCGTGTGGGCCTGGAACTTCGGCGACCACTCCACGGTCACAGTGCACGTACGCCGGCTGCGGGAGAAGATCGAGCCCACGCCCACCAGGCCCGCCCGGATCGTCACCGTCTGGGGCGTGGGCTACCGCTACGAGCCGCGGGAGTGACTGTCATGTCCGTCTTGACAGCGGTGCCCGCCGCGGATCCGGGCTTCCTCACCGAGGTCGTGCACGTCGCGCCGTACGCGGTGGCGTTCTCACTGCCGGTCGCCCTGGCCGGCTCACTCGCCCTGCACCTGCTGCGCGGCCGCGGCCTGACCGCCTCCGCGACCGTGCTGGTGCTGACACCGCTGGCCGCCACGCTGGCCGGGGTGCTCGGGGTGAGCGGCTTCATGTTCACCCCGATCCTCACCACCACGTTGGTGATCTGCCTGCTCGTCGCCGCGGTGACCGTGCCGTCCGGCCTGCTGCTCGGCCGGTCGCTGGCCAGGCGCAGTGTCTGGGAACGCGACGCCCGGGCCCGCGAGCGCACCGCCGAGGCCGCTCGCCGGGAACTCGTCGCCTGGGTGAGCCACGACCTGCGTACGCCGCTGGCCGGCATCCGGGCGATGTCGGAGGCGCTGGCCGACGGCGTGGTGTCCCGGCCGACCGAGGTGCACGACTACGCGCAGCGGATCACCGGTGAGGCGCAGCGGCTCAGCGGGATGGTCGACGACCTCTTCGAACTCTCCCGGATCGCGGCCGGTGCACTGCGGCTGTCGCTGTCGGCGGTGCGACCTCGCCGAGGTCGTGGACGAGGCCGTGGCCGCGGAGCGCCCGGTGGCCGATCGGGCGGGGGTCCTCCTGCGGTCGCGACGCGGCCGGTGGTCCCGCGGTGCTCGGCAGCTCGCCGGAACTCGCCCGCGTCGTCCGCAACCTGATCTCCAACGCCATCCGCCACACCCCGGCCGGAGGGCAACGTCGTCGGTCGAGGTGGGCCACGGCGAGGCGGAAGGCCTGGGTGTGCGTCGACGACGGCTGCGGCGGCATCCCGGAGGCGGACCTCACCCGCGTCTTCGAGGTCGCGTTCCGGGGCGCCGGCGCGCCCCCGAGCCGGACCGAGCGGACCGGCGGGCGGCGGCGGCGCTCGGGCTGGCGATCGCCCGGGGCCTGGTGGAGGCGCACCACGGCCGGATCGAGGCGGCGAACCTCGGGCCGGCTGCCGGTTCGAGGTACGCCTGCCGCTGGCGGCGTGACCGCGGGTTCGGCAGGCTCAGCGGAGCGGGTCGGTGGCGAACGCCCGAACGCCGTCGGCGAACGACCCGGGCCCTGAAGCCCAGCGTGGCAACGGCCTCGCAGGGTCGGCGACCACGTGCCGCACGTCGGCGGGCCGGGCGCCGCCGACCACCTGCGGCGCGGGCCGCCCATCGCCTCGGCCAGCGTCGCCGGCCAGGTCGCCGACGGTGTGCGGCTCGCCGGAGCAGACGTTCACCGCGCAACCAGCGTGGTCCGCCGCGCGCGTCGGCGGTCAGCGCCAGCACGTTGGCCCGCGCCACGTCGGTGACGTGCACGAAGTCGCGCCGCTGCCGGCCGTCCTCGAGCACCCGGGCGCCTCGCCGCGCTCCAGCGCCGAGCGGAAGATCGAGGCCACCCCGGCGTACGGGGTGTCGCGGGGCATCCGGGGGCCGTAGACGTTGTGGTAGCGCAACGCCCAGACGCGCCACCGGTCTGCCGGGCCCACGCGGCGGCCAGGTGCTCCTGGGCGAGTTTGCTCGCCGCGTACGTGCTGCGCGGCTCCAGCGGGGCGTCCTCGGGCACCAGCTCCGGCGCCAGCGGCGCAGCCCGCAGTCCGGGCAGGCGGGTCGTACCGGCCGGCCGCCAGGTCGGCTCGGCCGGCGCGGGCGCGGTCGGACCGTGCCGTGCTCGGCGGCAGGGTAGCGGCCCTCGCCGTAGACCACCATCGAGCTGGCCAGCACCAGCCGGCGTATCCGGCCCGTGCATTGCGGCCAGCAGCACCGCCGTGCCGTAGTCGTTGTGCGTGGCGTAGTCGGGGGCGTCCGACGGGTCCAGGCCGTGGCCGACCATCGCCGCCTGGTGGCAGACCACGTCCACGCCCGGCAGCACGGACGCGAGAACTCCGCGGTCGCTGGATCCGGCCCCGGACGGTCTGGTGGGGTGTCCCGGCCGCCGGGTGGGGCGAAGCCTCCGCTGCTTCGGCGCCGTGCGCCACGGGTAGCAGGGCGTCGACGACGAGTACGTCGTGTCCGCGTCGGCGAGCGAGATCGGCGACATGCGAGCCGATGAAGCCGGCTCCGCCGGTGACCAGGACGCGCATGCCGACCACGCTAACGACGAATCGGCCCGGCCGGCGCCTTCGGACCGTGCGACCCGGGGCCCGTCACTGTTTCGTAAGCACGCTCGGCCTTCTGGCTTCGGCCCGTCGCTCGTAACGTGGTCGAGGTGGTGATCGACGTCGTGCTGCCGAGCCTGAACGAGGCCGAGGCGCTGCCCTGGGTGCTCGACCGGATGCCGTCCGGCTACCGGCCGATCGTGGTCGACAACGCAAGCACCGACCGGACCGTCGAGGTTGCCCGTGCACACGGAGCCGAGGTGGTACGGGAACCCCTGCGGGGCTTCGGTGCGGCCTGCCATGCGGGCCTGCGTGCGGCGACCGCCGAGTTCGTGGCGTTCTGCGACGCGGACGGTTCGCTGGATCCGGGACTCCTGCCGCGGGTGGCCGCCCCGGTGGTGGCCGACGAGGCAGACCTCGTGCTCGGCAGGCGCCGGCCGACCGGTTGGCGTTCGTGGCCGGTGCACGCGCGGCTCGGCAACGCCGCGCTGGCTCGGACGTTGCGCCGGCGTACGGGCATCCGGGTGCGGGACATCGGGCCGATGCGGGTCGCGTCGCGGGAGGCGCTGCTGGCGTTGGGGATCCGGGACCGGCGGTTCGGGTACCCGCTGGAGATGGTCGTCCGCGCGGCGGAGCAGGGGTGGCGGGTGGTCGAGGTCGACGTGGCGTACCGGCCACGTGCGGGCGGGCGGTCGAAGGTCACCGGGAGCGTACGCGGGACTCTCCGCGCCGTACACGACATGCGCCAGGTGCTCGGGCAGGACTTCCGTGACCAGTGACCGGACAGCTGCCACGGACGTGACGATCGTCGTCCTGGCCAAGGAGCCATTGCCGGGTAGCGTCAAGACCCGGTTGACGCCGCCGTGTACGCCCGAGCAGGCGTCCTTGCTGGCCGCTGCGGCGCTCGCCGACACGCTGGAGGTCGTCGGGCAGGCGCAGGCGGCCGGCCGGGTGCTTGCCCTGCACGGCCGGCCCGGACCGTGGGTGCCGGACGGATTCGACGTGGTGCCGCAGGTGCCGGGCCCGCTGGACGTCCGGATCGCCGCCGCACTCGCGGCCGTGGACGGCCCGGTCCTCCTGGTCGGCATGGACACCCCACAGCTCACCATGGACCTGCTGGAGTGCGACTTCTCCCGTGCGGACGCGTATCTGGGTGCGGCCGAGGACGGCGGCTTCTGGGCGCTCGGCCTGGCCGACCCCGACCCCGCGCCGGTGCTCGGCGTACCGATGTCGGTGTCCCACACCGGCGCGGTGCTCCGTCGACGTCTCCTTGCGTCCGGTCTGCGGGTGGGCGACCTGCCGCCGCTGCGCGACGTCGACACCTGGGCCGACGCCGAGGTGGTGGCCGCGCAGGCCCCGCACACCCGCTTCGCCCGCGCGGTGAAGGAGCTGACCCTGGGCGCGCCTGACAGCCGGGACGCACCGTGATGTCCCAGCCGAGGCGGACGAACCCGTTCCGGCCGACGTTCTGGCGCAGCCCACTGCGCGGACCGTGGCTGACGTCGGTGCTGGGCCTGGTCCTGCTGGTGGGGCTGACGCTGGTGTTCGTCACCGGGCTGTTGTCCTACGCCGCCTACAACCCCTGGCTGGGTGGGAGTTCAACGATCCCACGCCGAACAAGGGGCTCCTCGGGTTCTACCTGTTCGCGTGGCCGACCCGGCCGGTGTGGCTCTATCGGCTGACGCAGGGCGTGCACGTGCTGGTGGGGCTCGCGCTGGTGCCCGTACTCCTGGCCAAGCTGTGGTCGGTGATCCCGAAGCTGTTCGTGCTGCCGCCGGTCGCCTCACCGCCCAGGCGGTCGAACGCCTCAGCCTGCTGCTCCTCGTCGGCGGCGGCTTCTTCGAGTTCGTGACCGGCATCGTCAACATCCAGTACTGGTACGTTTTCCCACCGGCTTCTACGCCGCACACTTCTACGGCGCCTGGGTGTTCGTCGCCGCGTTGGTCGTGCACGTGGCGTTCCCGTACGCGCATCGTGGTGACCGCGCTGCGGTCGCGCAGCCTGCGGACCGAGCTGCGGACCGGCCTCGCTGACACACGTCCCGAACCGCCGGACAGCCGCGGCCTGGTGGCACCGTCACCGGCCGCACCCACGATGACGCGACGGGGCCTGCTCGCGCTGGCCGGCGGCGGCTCGTTGCTGATCCTGGCGATGTCGGCCGGGCAGACCATCGGTGGGCCGCTGCGCCGGCTCGCGCTGCTGGCTCCCCGCGGAGGTGTGCAGGGCACGGCGCCGGACGACTTCCCGGTGAACAAGACCGCGGCCTACCGCGGCATCACCGCCGCGCAGACGGGCCCGGACTGGCGGTTGACCCTTGTCGGGCGGAGGACGGTCCGGCTGTCACGCATCGACCTGCTCGCCCTTCCCCAGCACACCGAACGGCTCCCGATCGCCTGTGTGGAGGGGTGGTCGACCGTGCAGGACTGGACCGGCGTACGGCTGCGTGACCTTGCCGAGCTCGCCGGGATCGAGGATCCGCGCACCCTCGCCGGTGCCCACGTCGGGTCGCTGCAGCGCGGCGGCGGGTTCGGCTCGGCGAACCTCGCGGCGAACCAGGTCCTGGACCCGCGCTCCCTGCTCGCCCTCCGGGTCAACGGCGCCGACCTGTCCCTCGACCACGGCTTCCCGGCCCGGGTGATGGTCGCGAACGGCCCGGGCGTCCACAACACCAAGTGGGTCTCGGCGATGACGTTCCACGGAACGTTCGAGGTGTGAGGCGTCGGATGAACCCGATCGACTGGCGTGCGCCGTGGCGCTGGTACGGCGCGGGACCGCTGCACCTGCTGGTGTTGCTGGCTTCCTTCGCGCTCGCGGGCTACGCGGCGATCCGCTTCGTTCCTGCCAACCCGGTCGGTGTGGCGGCGTGGTTCGTGGGTGCTGTGGTCTGCCACGACCTCGCGCTGCTACCCCTCTACAGCCTGCTGGACCTCGGCGCGGCGGCGGTGCTGCGACACCAACCGGCGTCGTTGCCGTCGCGATCGTCGATCAACTACCTGCGGGTGCCGGCTGTCCTGTCCGGGTTGTTGTTTCTCGTGTTCGCGCCACTGATCCTGCGGTTGCCGCCGGGGTTCGGGCGCATCACCGGGCGACCCGTCACGCCGTACCTCTCGCACTGGCTGTTGGTCACGGCGGCGCTGTTCGTCGGCTCGGCGCTGCTGCTCGCCTGGCGCCTCCGGCCCCATCGGACACGCAGAGACCGCAGCCTCACCAGCTCGTCAGCACCAGATGCTGAACCGCCAGCGCCGTGAGGGCCTGCACTGTGAGCCAGGCCCGGTGCGTCCGCGGAGGCAGCAGCGCACACGCCGCCACCAGCCACAGCGCGAACGGCAACCAGATCCGCTCCACCTCCGCCTTGCTGAGCCCGGAGAGGGTGCTCGCCAGGACAGCGCCCAGGGTCGCGAGCACCACCGCGGAGGTGCCGGTCGCGGTGGGCGGCAGGCTTCGCGTACGAACGGAATGCCCGGCCGTCGCCAGCACCCGGCGCAGGCCGGCCGGCACCGCCAGGCCCACGCACACCAGCAGCGCCGCGAGATCGGCCCACACCCAGTAGGAATACGGCCGCTCGGCTCCCCAGCCCTGGTAGTAGCGCACGACCAGCCGGTCGTATCCCTCCCACCAGAAGAAGCCGTGCGCCGTGAACACCACGAAGACCGCCACGACGCTCAGGCCGGCGACCATCAGGGGCTGCCAGCGCCGGCCCACCGCCAGTACGGCCAGCGCCACCAGGCCGAAGACCGCCAGCCCGTACGACAGAAACAGGGACAGGCCCAGCAGCAGGCCGGCACCGACGGCCGCGAGCACCCCGGCGCCACCACGCAACCGGATCGCGATCGCCAGCAGGGCGATGCCCCAGGCGGACACGGCCAGGAACATCGCGTCCGCCGAGACGCCGATCCACAGTGCGGCGGGCGTCAGCACCAGGAAGGGCAGCGCTCGTCTCGCCAGGTCCTCACCGTCCAGGAAGCGCAACGCCACGGCCACCGCCACCGGCGCGGTCGAGCCGAGCATCATCACCACGACCGCCGCCCACGATCCACCGGACAGCCCGATCCGGTCCAGCAGCACGAAGAATCCCAGCGTCGCCGGTGGATGACCGGCCACGTGGGTGGACCAGGAGCCGGGTTGCCCGCCCACGATGCGGTCGGCGTACGTCCGCAACAATTCAGGCCACGGTGGAGCGGCGGGGACCTCGACGAGGTAGTCCTTCGGCAGCCGGGCTGCAAGCCTGGCCCACCCGTCCACCATGGCCAGGCTGAGGATCCAGGCCAGCGACGTCGCCCAGGCCGTGGCGAGAGCCCAACGCCAGCGCAGGCGGGTGGCGAGAGGGGGGCCGTAGCCGATCACGAGCACGGCGATGGCGCAGGCGAGTGGGGTCGTCGCCGCAACCCGCGGTTGCCAGAACCCGAGCAGCGGGGCAGCCGGCGCGTGGAGGGGCACGCCGTGCGCGAGCAGGGCCCGGCCCACCACGACGGCCGCGGCGAGCAGGACGACGCCGACGCCGACCGCGATCAAGTCCGCGCGGGTTCCGCCGCGAGGCCGCGAATCGTCCACGGCACAAGGGTACGTGGCGCACCGGCCGATGTCCGGGTAGGACTGTCCAGACGAGGTTGACACGATGCCGAGACTCGGGTGCGCGTTAGCATGCGTGGCGGTGCAGGCCTCGACGACCGGAAGGTGGAGGTGGCGGGATGAGTGGTGGCGTGAACGCCCGACCCGTGGGGGTCATCGGCGGGTCCGGAAACGACGAGCTGCTCGAGCTGCGGGACGCGAAGAAGCGGCAGATCGCCACCGTGCACGGGACCGCCGAGGTGACGACCGGGACGGTACGCGAGCGCGCCGTCGTGCACGTGTCCCGGCACGGGCAGGGTCACCAGCGGCTGTCCAACCACGTCCAGCACCGGGCGAACATCGCCGCCCTGCTGGAGTGCGGTGCGACCGCGGTGATCGGGCTCACCGTCTGCGGCGCCGTGGACCCCGACCTGCGGCCCGGGTCCCTGGTCGTCTTCGACGACCTGCACTTCCCGTCCAACAGGCTGCCGGACGGGACGCTGTGCACGTGGTACGAGTCGGCGGGGCATCCCCGACGCAGTCACTGGGTTTTCGACCGGCCGTTCAGCGAGGACCTCCGGCAGGTTCTGTTGGCGGCGGCGCCCGAGGCCGGTGTCCCGGTCGCGACGGCCGGCACGTATGGGCACGTCGACGGGCCGAGATTCAACACCCGCAGCGAGATCGCCCAGTTCCGGGCGGCGGGCGTGGCCGCGGTGAGCCAGACCGGCGGCCCGGAGACCGTCCTGTCGGGCGAGGTCAGGTTGCCGTACGCGCTACTCGGCTTCGTGACCGACTATGCGAACGGCGTCGTCCCCGAGCCCGAACCCGTGGAGGCGCTGCTGGAGCGGATGGCGCAGAGCAAGCAGGCGTTCTCGGCCGTGCTGGCGTCGGCGGTGCCGGCCGTGCAGGACCCGGAACCTCCGGGTGTGGTCGTCGAGATGGCCTGACCGGCTCACCCCGTCGTCATGACGTGCTCGTCGCCGAGCTCGCCGTGGCGACGGAAGCCCAGCCGCGTGTAGAGGCGTTCGGCGTTCCCGTTCGTCTTGTGCACCCGCAACTCGACGGGTATCCCCTTGCCGCGCGCTTCCTCCTGCAGCGTGGTGATGATCGCGGTGCCGATTCCCTTGCCCTGGAACGCGGGAAGGACCTGGATCCCACCGATGAAGACCTTCTCGGGCGTACGGACGACGCGCAACCGGCCGACGCCCTCGTCGCCGACGCAGATCACGTTCGTCGTGCTGTTCTCCACCCGCCCGAGCACCTCGTCCCGGGTACCGGCCCGGTAGCCGTCGAGCCAGCTCTGCTTCTCCGCGGGCGTCATCTCCGGGTCGTCGTCGTATGCGGCGTAGACGATCTGGCTGAGGAGTTCCACGTCGTCGAGCGTCGCCGGCCGCACGGTCGGACGTGACGTCTTGGTGGGTTCGGTCGTCATGCCTCAACTTCGACCCCGGTCCGCCACCCGGTCAACCGATTAACGGCATATCTCAGAACGGTGGCAGTTCGTCGTCGGCCGATCGTGCTCCGGCGGTGGTGGTTGCCGACTCGGCTGGTGTCACCGGGTCGGTGAGGGAGGGTGCCGCGCTGCAGTACTGGCGGCCGTAGGGGTCGGTGAGGGTGTGTTCTCCGGGTCCGGTCTGCTGCAGTTTCCAGTCGCGTTCGCTCTTTGCCTTGTGGTGGCGTGGGCACAGTGGCGCGATGTTGTCCACCGACGTTTCCCCGCCGTCGGCGTGTTCGGTGTTGTGGTCCAGGTGACAGGTGGCGGCGGGTCTTCTGCAGGTGGTCCACACACAGCGCTGGTCGCGGGCGTGCACGAGCTCGGCTTGGAGTCCGCGCAGGAACCTTGCCGGTATCGGATGCAGATGCAGTAGGCGTCCGGTGACCGGATGGGTGACGCCGACAGTGAACCTGGCTTCGGGGTTGGTGAGGTTGTTCGCCACGATCCGGCGGGCGACCTCGGTGATGATCGGTCCGAACCCGCCGAGCTCACCGGGCCGGGTGGACAGCCCCATCAGGGTGGTCAACGGCACGTTCAGCTGCACCTTGGCGCGTGTCCTGATCGGACCCCAGCTCGGCTGCGAGGAGGTCCAGGGCCGCGTTGGCGGCGTGGACGGCGGTGTCGAGTTGTCCGTCGCCGGTCCAGGTGAATCAGGCTGACCCGGCGGATCAGACGGGCCGGGCGGGTCGACCGTCTCATCAGGTTGGCGGTTCTGCTGCGGGATCTGCCCGGCGGCTGCGTTTGTGTCAGCGCTGCGCTCCGCGGCGTCGTGAGCCGCCGTGTCGTGCACGGTGGAGCAGGTGCACGGGGTGTAGTGGGCGGTGGTGTTTCCGGTCCCGGCGGGAGCGCAGTCGCCACAGTCACAGGTCGCGTTGTGCAGGTCGTGGTCGGGGAACCGGTGAACCGGGCAGTGGTCCTGCCCGTCCGACTCCTGCTCCGACTCACCTTCGGCTCGCTCGGCCCCGTCCTGCGCCGCCCCATCCTCCGGCGTCTCGGCCTGCTCGGTGCCGGCGGGGCAGCCGATGATGTCGGCTCTACCGGTCAGCAGGGACGCAGCCACGTCCGCGCGCAACTGGCCGAGGGTGCGGGAGTCGCCGGTGGACTTCACCGCACGGGCGATCGCGTCGATGTTGCCGTACGCCTCCGCCGCCTGGTCGGCCGACAGGCCGCGCACGCCCAGGTCGGCTACTCCGTCGACGGCCGGCCAGATAGCGACGTTGCGCCCGGACCTTGCGGCGCGGTGACGTTTGGCCGCGGCGTCGGGGTCGGCCCTGAGTACCTCCGCCTCGACCTTCGCCCGCAACAACCCGCCCCGCAGCTCCAGCACCTTGGGGAAGATCGCGCCCTCGATCGCTCCCCACAGGTCGGGGTTGGCGTCGGTGATCCGGCCGACGATGATGCGGACCTCCTCGAACTCCAGCCGTCCGCAGGCCAGTGCTTCACGCACCTGTGGGAGTCGGGGCAGGGTGGTGGCCAGTCGCACGAACTGCTGTGCGCGATAGGCGGTCCAGCCCAGCAACGGCTCCACGACCACCGGAGTCATCGAGTCCGCAGTGACCCTGCGCCCAGCCGGCCCCTGGACCATCCCCGGCTCGGCATAGGTCAGCTCGTTCACCGCGGTCAGGCTGGTGGACTCCGCCCAGCAGACCATCCGCCGCGTGCCCTTGATGTACTCCTCGAGCTCGTGCCCATTGCACTCACGAATCTCGATCGAAGCGATCGCCGCCGCGAGCTCCGGACCACCCGGCATCTCCGCGAACCCATCCGGCAGCACCCGGAGGCGACCCGGGCCTTCACCCAGGTCGCCGCCGAAGCATCCGCCACTGTCGCTCATGCGTTCGATTCTACCGGAAAAATCGGCCATCACTTGCGGGAAACCGCTTGTCCACATAGAGATTTCGGCTAATGCCAACCGTGCGAAGATGGAGTCGACGGTCTACCCTGCCTGTATCGCGGGCGGACCGTTCCTGCCCAGCGCCTCGAGGCGTGCGCCACGCCAAGTTCACCATCGGCGGCGAGTCGAAACAAGGCTTGTTCTTCGAGCTTGACCCTGCGCAGACTCGATGCCCGACCTTCTTGGGAGAAGCAGTGGAAGAGCATCCGTTGGAGTTCACCCTGTCCGAGAATCCCTGGGCTCCGACGAGAATCGTCGCGGAGATCAACGAGAGGACGGGTAGCAGCCTGGAGTTGACGGGCCTGGCCAACCAGGTCGGCGGCGTGAGCAGCGCGGCCTATGTGCGGTGGCCGGACGGGCGGGCTGGTGTCATCACCCGCCCGACCATCCCGCTCGACCACACGCACCTCACTGCCGAGATCCTTCAGTTGGTCCGCGCTCGTGGCCTGCCCGTTCCACGGTATGACCTGATCATGCAGTCGGCCGACGGCCTGGTGACGGTCGTCCAGGAACGCCTTCCAGGCAGGCACGTGACGCGATTCGATGCCGGTCTGGTCGAGGAGTTGGTGGCCACGAACGAGAGGTTCGCCGGGCTGTTGGCCGATCGCCCAGACGTTCCTCCGCCGCCGCAGTTCCCCCAGCTCGTGGCGGGTGAACATCCCTGGCGGGAAACACTGGGCCGGTACGACGACCGAAGCCGGCGGATTCTCGAGCGGTTCCTGGAGATCGACGACGGCGAACCCTTCGAGATGACCGGCGGCGACGTCGTGCATACCGACTTCTCCTTCGGCAACGTTCTGTTCGACGACCACGGCAAGGTGTCCGCTGTCGTGGACTGGAACTTCGGGATCGCCCGTGGTGACCGGCGCTTCGCACTTCTCGACCTGCGTGACCACCTGGTCGTCGGATGCGGTTCCTGCGAAGGGTGTCAGGAGGCCGTCGACCGGCTCGACGAGATCCTCGCCAGGACGCTGGGCGCGGACCTCCTGCGCATCTACCGGATCCACCGCAGTGTGCACAGCGTTCACCGTTCGATCAGCAACGGGTTTCGGCGGGAGAAGATCGAGTACGACCTGGAAGCCGCACAGTGTCGCCTGGACGGAACGACTCCGCCGCCCCATATCTGGTAGAGCGCTGACCGCCTCTCACCGCAGTGTCGGCTGCGGCGCTACGTCGACTCGCGGATGACGAGGTGCGGCTGGACGACGACCTGCCGGCGGCGGCTCGCGGCGGCGCCCTCCGTACCGCCGAGCACCTCCAGCAGCAGCGAGGCACCCAGCTCTGCCAGCCGCGAATTGTTCTGGTCGACGGTGGTGAGCTCGGGGGTGCACGCCCGAGCGATCGGCACGTTGTCGAATCCCACCACCGCGACGTCGCGGGGCACTCCGCGGCCACGGTGACCGAGCGCCTTGACGATACGAACTGCCCAGAGATCGTCCGGGGCGACGACGGCGTTCAGCTGTTGCGGGATCACCCAGGTGTCAACCAGGTCCTGCGCGTACGCGGCGATCACGTCCGGGTCGAAGACCGGCCGGTCGAGATCGGCCGCCCACACCCGGGGTTCGATGCTGTGTGTCTCGCAGGCCGATCGGAAGCCCCGCCAGCGCGCGGGCGGCCGGGCGCCGACGGGGTTCTCCAGCACGAGCCCGACGTCGGCGCGATTGCGTGACACGAGGTGGTCGACAGCCTGCCGTACTCCGGCCGCGCGGTCCACGTCCACGGCGTACGCATTGCGAAACGCCGGCCGCCCCGCACACAGCACCACCGGCTGTTCCCGCAGCCGGCGCGCCAGCGGGCGGGTCCACTCACCGGGCAACTGGTCGACGAGGATCAGCCCTTCCACGCCGCGGTCCTCGAAGTCGTCGAGGTACGCCGACAGCGCGGACGGGTCGTCTACATGACCGACGACGAGCCGATAACCGTGCGTACGCAGCACGTGTTCGATGGCGAACAGCCGCTCGAGATGCACCTGCGCGCTCTCGGCCGCGATGAGCGCGCCGAGCAGTTTGCTGCGGACGCCGTTCAGTTGCTGGGCGGCGCGGTTCGGCCGGTACCCGAGTTCCTCCGCCACCGCGACGACCCGGGCCGCGGTGGCTTCACCTACCCGGGTGTTGCGCCCACCGGCGGCGTGCAGAACGTGCCCGGCGACGCTTCGGGAGACGCCGGCCCGGGCGGCGACGTCGGCCAGCCGGACCACCGCGCGCGCCGAGGGCGACCGGCTGCTGGTCACCATGGCGAGCAAACCTAAGGCTGACGGTCCGGGCCGTCAAGATTGTCGGCGTCAACGGACAATGTCGGCCATAAGGCTTGCCAGCTGCTCACGAGTGTCTTAACGTCTCGACTTCGAGACCACAACGCGCAGAATGCGCGCAGATTGTGCGGCCTCTCGTCCGAGTTCGGACGGCCTTTCGAGCAGGAACGGGTGCGTGATGACACCTGACCGGACCACCTCCGTCGTCGAGGCAGCTGAGCTACGCGAGGCGCGCCAGTCCGCGGGTCGGCCCGAAGCGCCTCCGCGGACCGGCAGCCGATGGACCAGGGTCGGCATCGGCGGGGGCGGCGCGATGTTCCTGCCGACGGTGAGCCCGCACGACCCGGACACCGTGGTCGTCACCTGCGACATGACCGGCTGCTACCTGACCCACGATGCCGGCGTGTCCTGGCGCAACTTCAACCTGCGCGGCAAGGCGTACGACGTCAGCTTCGATCCGCACGACGAACGCACGGTGTACGTGGCCACGGGCAGCGCGGGGCTATGGCGCAGCGCGGACCACGGCGAGTCGTGGGAGTGCCTCTACCCCGATCCGGACCGGATCGAGGACATCGTCCATCCCGACGACCACGCCGGCACGGAGTACGTCCTGACCGACGGCAGCCGTTCCGGGGCGGTCACCACGCTCGCGGTCGACGAACGAACCGCCGGGGCGCTCTACCTCGGCGAGCAGACGGACGACGGGACGATCCTGCACGGCTCGGCCGACGGCGGGCGGTCCTGGCGGCAGCTGGCGAACCTGCCGGGCGAAGCCGTGCGCGGACTGCACGCCGGCCCGTCGGGAGTCTGGCTGGTCACGGACACCGCCGTGCACGAGTACGCCGGCGGGACCCTCCACCGGCTGCCCGGCCCGGCGGAGGGCGAGGCCCTGAGCTCGCACGCGTTCGGCCGCACAGGTGAGGACACCCGCTGGTACTGGGCGACCGCCACCGGCCTGTACGTCTCCACCGACCGTGGGCGCACCTGGACCGAATCCCGCCTGCCCGGCAGGAGTTACGGCCTGCACGCGATGGCGGTCTGCGCGACCGACCCGCGAGTGGCGTACCTGTCGTACGCCGGTACGGAGCACTTCGGCATCGCCCGCACCGAGGACGGCGGTGACAGCTGGACCCTCGTCAGCTCGAGCACCCCGGACCACCAGGACAACACCGACGACGACTGGGTGTCGCAGACCCCGGCGCGCAGCGAGTGGGCCTGGGGGGTCGGCGTCGCCCCGCGCGACCCGAACCTGTGTTACGTCACCGACTGGGGATCGGCCTGGCGGACCACCGATGGCGGCCGACGCTGGAACCAGGCGTACTTCCGCCGGGTGACACCTGCGTCGGTGACCACCACCGGCCTGGACGTCACCACGAACTACGGCATCTTCCACGACCCGTTCGACTCCGCACGCCAGTTCATCGCCTACACCGACATCGGGCTGATCCGCAGCGAGGACGGCGGCCGGAGCTGGCAGCCCACCCAGGCAGGGATCCCCGAGCGGTGGCACAACACGACGTACTGGATGGTGTTCGACCCCGACGAGCGCGGCCGGGTGTGGGCGGTGATGGCGTACGACCACGACCTGCCGCGACCGAAGATGTGGCGGCACAAGTCCACCGACGCCTACCAGGGCGGGGTGTGCACGAGCACCGACGGCGGCCGCACCTGGCAGGTCTCCAGTGACGGCATGCCGCCCACCGCGCCCACGCACATCGTGCTGGACCCGCGGAGTCCGGTCGGCTCGCGCACCCTCTACGTCACCGCGATGGGCCGCGGAGTTTTCAAGTCGGTCGACGGCGGCGTCTCGTGGCAACTCGCGGTTGACGGCATCGAGGAGGACCGTCCACTCGCCTGGCGGCTGTGCCTGAGCGGGGACGGAACTCTCTACCTGGTGGTGTTCCGCCGGGACGAGCACGGCCGCCGCGGCAAGGACGGGGACGGCGCGCTCTACCGTTCCAC
Organism: uncultured Actinomycetota bacterium; assembly: GCA_963791775.1. Lineage (GTDB taxonomy): Bacteria > Actinomycetota > Actinomycetes > Propionibacteriales > Actinopolymorphaceae > Actinopolymorpha. Next base: position 496,285 of record CAWBTM010000012.1, read on the forward strand.
CGATGGTGCCGGCCACTGGGAACGCATCGATCTGCCCGATGGCGTGAGCGGACCTGCCGGCATCCTCGCCGACCCGGCCGACCCGAGGCGGCTCTACCTGGCCGCGTGGCGGCGCGACTGCCTGGACGCCAAGGCCGGCGGCGGCATCTACCTGTCCACCGACCAGGGCGCGTCCTGGCGGCAGGTGCTCGACCGCGACCAGCACGTCTACGACGTCACCGCCGACCCACGTCACCCGGGCCACCTCTACGCGACCGGCTTCGAGTCGAACGCCTGGCGCTCCACCGACCGCGGCGAGACGTGGGAACGCATCCCGGGCTTCAACTTCAAGTGGGCGCACCGTGTCGTTCCCGACCCGCTCGACCCGGAGTCGATCTACGTCATGACCTACGGCGGAGGGGTCTGGCACGGCCCGGCCGACGGTGACCCCGACGCGTCCGAGGACATCGGGACACCACGGCTGGCCTACCACCGGCGGCCCGCGAACTGAAGCGACGGACCACTTCACGAAGGAGAGCCCATGAACTTAGGAAGCCGTACCGCGATCTCCTCCGTGGTGGCCGCACTCGCCACCACCGGTCTCGCCACCACGGGTCTGGTCGGGACACATCCGGCGACCCCGACGGCGGAGCACGCCGCCAGACCGGTGGCTGCCAAGGCGGCAGCCCAGGCGACGCTCCCGGGCAGCTCGTGCCCGGTGTTCCCGGCGGACAACGTGTGGAACACCGCGATCGACAAGCTTCCGGTCGCCGCGAGCAGCGCGAGTTGGGTCAGCTCCATCGGCGCGAGCACCGGCCTGCACCCCGACTTCGGTGCGTACTCGACCGACCACTACGGAATTCCGTACAACGTGGTGTCCTCGAGTCACCCGACGCAGAACCTGTCCTTCGACTACGCCGACGAGAGCGACCCCAACCCGTACCTCACCGGAAGCGACCTGAAGGTCGAGGGCACCCCCGGTGACGGCGGCGACGACCACCAGCTCACCGTCAACTCCGGCACCTGCCAGCTGCAGGAGATCTACCAGGCGCAGGCGGTGAACCACACCTACACGGCCGGATCCGGCGCCAAGTGGTCGTTGACATCGAACGCGCTGCGCCCGGACGGGTGGACCTCCTCCGACGCGGCCGGCCTGCCGGTGCTCCCCGGGCTCGTCCGGGCGGAGGAGGTGAAGGCCGGTGCGATCAACCACGCGCTGCGGTTCACCGCGTCCTCCAGCGCCGCCCGGCACCTGTGGCCGGCACGTCACCACGCCGGCAGCGGCACCACCAAACCGCCGATGGGCGCGCGGTTCCGCCTGAAGGCGAACGTCGACATCAGCGGGTTCGGGCCGCAGAGCAGGGTGATCATGACCGCGATGAAGAAGTACGGCATGTTCCTCGCCGACAACGGCAGCAACTGGTACTTCAGCGGCACCTCCGACGACGCCTGGAATCCCTACATGGACCAGCTCGTGAGTGACTTCCGGCAGCTGAAGGGTTCGGACTTCGAGGCCGTCGACGAGTCGTCGCTGATGGTCTCGCCCAACTCCGGCCAGGCACGCCAGCCGGCCTCCGCGGCCGGACCCCGATGAGTACGGTCGGGCGGGCCTCCTCCCCGGAGGTGACGGCACCCGGTGACGTCGCGACCGGCGTACGGCCGGGAACCGAACCGGGCGGTCGATCGCGGCCGCGGCGGGACGCGGGGGACCTGCTGCACCGGGCCGCTCGCGAGTGGCGGATGTACGTACTCATCGTGCCGGGCTTCCTCTACTTCGTGTTGTTCCGTTACGTTCCGTTCCTGGGCAACGTGGTGGCGTTCCAGGACTACTCGCCGTTCCTGGGGTTCATGCACAGCCCGTGGGTCGGGGTGCAGAACTTCCTCGAACTGTTCAGCGAACCCGAGGCCGTCACCGCACTGAAGAACACCGTGGTGATCAGCTTCCTGCAGATCGTGTTCGCGTTCCCGGCGCCGATCGCGCTGGCCCTGCTGCTGAACAGCATCATGAGCGATCGGGTGAAGCGGTTCGTCCAGTCCGTGGTCTACATCCCGCACTTCCTGAGCTGGGTGGTCGTCGTCTCGCTGTGGCAGGCGATCCTCGGCGGTGACGGGTTGTTCAACACCGTGCTGCGCAGCGGCGGACTCGGCTCGGTGGACATTCTCACCAACCCGGGGCTGTTCAAGGCGGTGGTCACCTCCCAGGTCATCTGGAAGGAGGTGGGCTGGGGCACCATCATCTTCCTGGCCGCGATCACGATGATCGACCAGCAGTTGTACGAGGCCGCCGCGGTCGACGGGGCCGGACCGTGGCGGCGACTGCTGCACGTGACGCTGCCGGGCATGATCCCGGTCGTCGTACTCCTGCTGATCCTGCGGCTGGGTGGTGTTCTGTCGGTCGGCTTCGAACAGATCCTGCTGCAGCAACCCGCGGTGGGTGCGGACGCGGCGGAGGTGCTGGACACGTTCGTGTACTTCCACGGCGTCGCGGGCGGTGAGTGGGGAACCGCGTCCGCCGCCGGCCTCGTGCAAGGGGTGGTGGGGACCATCCTCGTCATCGCCGCTAACAGGTTCGCCAAGCGGATGGGCTCGGAGGGGGCGTTCTAGATGGCACTCGGAACAGTCGGTTCGCGCCGGCCGGTGTGGATGGAGAAGCCGTCCACGGGCATGCAGGTGGTCAAGGTGCTGGTGATCACCGGCATCACCGTGGTGATGCTGTATCCGTTCGTGTACGTGATCTCGGTGAGCCTGTCCAACTCCTCGATCGTCCGCAGGGGTGGGGTGGTGCTGTGGCCGCGCGAACCCACGCTGCAGGCGTACCACGACATCTTCGCCACCGGCGTGATCACCCGCTCGCTACTGGTCAGCATCGGCATCACCGTCGTCGGCACGGCGCTGAGTCTGTTCATGACGGTCACCCTCGCCTACGGGCTGACCCGGACCCGCGAGGTCCCGGGCACGAGGTTCGTGCTCTACGTCGCGTTGTTCACCATGCTCTTCGGCGCGGGCATCATCCCGAACTATCTGCTGATCAAGGCGCTGGGAATGCTGGACACCTACGCGTCACTGGTCATCCCGCCGGTGATCAGCGCGTTCAACCTGGTGGTGATCCGGAACTTCTTCATGAACCTGCCGCGGGAGCTGCTGGACTCCGCACGGGTCGACGGAGCGAGTGAGTTCCGGGTGCTGTGGTCGATCGTGATGCCGTTGTCGAAGGCGGTGACGGCGGTGATCGCGTTGTTCTACGGCGTGGGCTACTGGAACAACTTCTTCAACGCGATGCTCTACCTCAAGGACCCGCAGAAGTGGCCGGTCCAGCTGGTGCTGAACCAGTACGTCGTCCAGGGAACACCACTTGCCCAGGTGGCGAACCCCAACGCGGTGCCGCTGGCGCCTGAGGTGGTCAAGATGGCTGTCCTGGTGGTGGCCACCGTGCCCATCCTGCTGATCTACCCGTTCCTGCAGAAGTACTTCACCAAGGGCGTCCTCACCGGGGCCGTCAAGCAGTAGTTGCCGTGCGGTCGCGTGCTCGCCCGGCGCGCGGCTGTCGAACGCAGAGATTTCAGGGAGCCTGTCATGACGATCAACTGGCACGTCCGGCCGGTGTCCCGGCGCAGCGTACTCGGCCTGGGTGCGGCGGCGGTGACGAGCCTCGCGCTGGCCGGCTGCGGTGACGGTGCGAAGCCCGGCTCGGCCGGCGCGGCTGGCAAGCACGATGCGCTGAAGCTGCCCGCGTACAAGCCCGACGGGCACACCAAGGACGCGATCACGAGCAGCAACACCCTCGTTCCGAACGCCTTCGAGAGTTATCCCCGGCCGCCGTTCACCTCGGTGCCGGAAGTACCTGTGCACGGTGGCAGCGTCACCGCCTGCGTCCTCGACTGGGGTGCGCCTCCGCCGGGGAAGTCGAAGAACGTGTGGGCGCAGCAGTTGGACAAGCGGCTGGGCACGAACTGGAACCCGACCGTCATTCCGGCCGCGTCGTACGACACCAAGGTCGCCGCGATCCTGGCCAGCGGCGACATTCCCGATCTGATGTGGGTGCAGCCGGACTACCAGCAGCCGGTCGCCCAGGCCGTCCAGCAGGGCGCTTTCGTCGACCTGTCGGAGGCGCTGGCCGGCGACGGGATCAAGGACTACCCGAACCTCGCGACGGTGCCGAGCTACCTGTGGAAACGGTCCTCGGTGGAAGGCGCGATCTACGGCATTCCGCGTCCGCTCTACCTGCTGAACAAGGTCGACGTCTACCGCGCCGACTGGGCGGAGAAGCTGGGCTACCCGGACCCGCCGAAGAACGCCGACGAGGTCATGGAGTTGCTGACCGCGTACTCCCACGGGAACCCGGCCGGCAAGGTGAAGACCTGGGGCATCGCAGCGTTCACGATCCGGATCACCGAGTTCGTCGGCAACATGTTCCGGATGCCCAACCAGTGGCGGGTGAACAAGGACGGCTCGTTCGACTACTACATCGAGACCGACGAGTACGAGGCCACGCTGACCTATATGCGCAAGATGTGGAAGGCCGGGGTCTTCCACCCGGACGCTCTGCTTTTCCAGACCCAGAGCGACAAGAGCGCTGACCTGTTCGCCTCCGGGCGTACCGGCTTCTACCGTCCGGCGCCGGCGGGGTGGTTCGGGGCGAACTCCGACATCGACGAACTGACGAAGAACGATCCACACGCCCGCGCGGAACTGCTCGTCACTCCCGGGCACGACGGTGGCCGGCCGCTGAACGCGCAGACTAACGGCTGGTGGGGAATCGGGGTGATCTCGGCCGAGGCGGGCAAGGACGACAAGCGGCTGAGTGAGCTGCTCCGGGTGCTCGACTACTGGGCCGCGCCGTTCGGCAGCAAGGAGTACACCTTCCTCAACTACGGCGTCGAGGGCCGTCACTTCAACTTCGACGACGCGGGCGACCCGGTGTCGGTCGACAACGAGAAGTTGACAAATGAGCTGGCGGCGAACTACTTCATCAACCCCAGTGAGAGCGTCATCTACTACCCGGGGACGAAGGGTCGCGCCCGGATGGTGCACGACTACTACGAGAAGCAGCTCGCCCACTCCGCCGCCGATCCGAGCCTCGGCCTGCTGTCGGCCACCAAGATCAAGAAGACCACGGCGATCACCAACCTGAACACGTCGTACGAGAACGACATCGTGTCCGGGCGCAAGCCGCTCAGCGCGCTGAAGGAGTGGCGCCAGCGGTGGAAGTCCGGTGGCGGTGAGAAGATTCGCAAGGAGTACGAGGAGTCCTACCAGCGCAGCAAGGGATCCAAGGGGAAGTAGTGATGGCCGAACTCCGGATCGACCAGGTGACGATGCCGGTGGCGGCGGTCGGTGCGCCGAACCCGCTGCCACCGCTGCGGGCCACCCGCGACGTGCACGCCGAGATCGATACCTCCGGCGTGGACGCGGAGATGGCGCGCAACCTCCGCTACGGCCGGGTGCCCACCGTCCTCCCCTACCTGCTCCAGGACGGCTACACCCGCGACCGGGTGGAGTCACCGGTGAAGGTCGCGGTGCTGGAGAACGACGTACTCCGGGCGACGTTCCTGCTCGACCACGGCGGCCGGCTCGCGTCCCTGGTGCACCGGCCGTCCGGCCGGGAGCTCCTGCACAGCAACCAGATGGTGCAGCCTGCCAACCTCGCCTTGCGCAACGCGTGGTTCGCCGGTGGGGTCGAGTGGAACCTCGGCACCACCGGCCACACCGCCCTCACCTGCTCGCCACTGCACGCCGTCCGGCTCACCACCCCGGACGGGCAGCCGGTGTTGCGGATGTACGAGTTCGAGCGGATGCGCGAACTCGTCTACGTACTGGACTTCTGGCTGCCGGAGGACTCCGCCGTCCTGCTGGTGCACGTCCGGATCGTCAACCACGACCCGGTGGAGAAGCCGGTGTACTGGTGGTCGAACATCGCCGTTCCCGAGGCCGAGGACGTGCGCGTGGTGGCCCCGGCCGACAGCGCGTACCACTTCGGCTACGGGCGGCGGCTGGAGCCGGTGGGGATCCCGGTCGTGGACGGGGTGGACGTGACCTACCCCGCCCGTGCCCGGCACGCCGCGGACTACTTCTTCGACGCCCGCGCCGCCCGCCGGCCGTTCATCGCCGCGCTGGACGCCCGGGGCCTCGGGCTGGCGCACACGTCGACCCGCCGGCTGATGGGCCGGAAGCTGTTCGTGTGGGGCCGGGGAGTGGGCGGCCGCCGGTGGCAGGAGTTCCTGTCCGGCCCGGAGTCGGCGTACTGCGAGATCCAGGCAGGACTGGCCCGCACCCAGGCCGAGCACCTGCCGATGCCCGGCAGCACGTCGTGGTCGTGGGTCGAGGCGTACGGGCTGGCGCAGGCCGACCCCGCCGCGGTGCACGGCACCGACTGGGGCTCGGCGCGGGCGGCGGCCGAGGCGGCGGTGGACCGGCTGGTGCCCGCCTCCGCGCTGGAGGGTGCGTTGCGGGACGCGGACGCATGGGCCGACGAACCGCCGTCGGAGGTGCTGCACGTCGGCTCCGGATGGGGAGCGCTCGAACAACGCCGCCGGGCCGTGCTCGGCGCTGCTTCGATGGCGATCTCGGGGACGCCGTTCGACGACGCCACCCTGGGCCAGGAGCAGGCGCCCTGGCTGCGCCTGCTCGCCGACGGCCGGCTCGCCGAGACCGGGGCCGAAGCGCCGGCCTCCTACGTCGTGGGGCCGTCGTGGCTGCCGCTGCTGGAGGCCGCGGCCGACAGCCCGACGGCCTGGCTGCATCGCGGCGTGGCCCGCTGGCATGACGGCGCGCGGAAGGAGGCCCGGGCCGCCTGGGAGCGCGCCGGTGAGACACCGTGGGCGGTGCGCAACCTCGCGGTCGCCGACGCGGTGGACGGCGACGCCGCCGCCTCGGCCGACCGGATGGTGGCCGCGCACCGGCTGGCGCCGGAGGTGCGGGCGCTCGCCCTGGAAGCCGTACGCGCACTGCGGGCGGCGGGTCGTCCCGGCGATGCGCTCGCGATCCTCGGTGAGTACGCGACGAGAACACCACTGGATGCGCGACTGCGACTGGAGCAGGCGTGGGCGGCGCTGGAAGCCGGTGACCTGGACCTGGTGGAACGCCTGCTGGGCGAGGATCTCGCACCGGCCGACCTGCGGGAGGGCGAGCTGTCGCTCGGGCAACTGTGGTTCGCCCACCAGGACGCGCGGGCCGAACGACGGCTCGGGCGGGCGCTGACCGACGCCGACCGGGACGCGGTACGTCGCGAGCATCCCGTTCCGGAGAGGTACGACTTCGCGATGTCCGACTGAGCTGGCGTCAGTGCGCGGCGAACACGGCTGCGGCGTCGACCTCCGCCAGCAGTCCTGCCCGGCGCCGGTCGGTGGTGAAGGCGGCCTCGACCGCGTTGCGGGTGAGCGCCAGCAGTTGGCCGTCAGTGAGGCCGAGCGACGTGGCCGCGGCGTACTCCGCGCCGATCGTCGTACCCACCTGCACCGGATCGTCGGTGGCCAGCGTGACCTTCACTCCGGCGTCCACCAACCGGGCAAGCGGGTGCTCGGCCAGCGACGGGACCACACCGAACAGCACGTTGCAGGAGAGCGCGCACTCGAGCGTGATGTCCCGGTCGAGTCGAAGCTCCACGAGTGCGGGATTCTCGATGGCGTGGATGCCGTGCCCGATCCGGGTCAGCCCAGGAGTGGCGGCGGCAGCTGCGATGTTGGCGGTGGACAGTTCGCCGGCGTGGGCAGTGATGCCGAGACCGGCTTCGGCGAACCGCCCGGCCAGCCGGTATGCGAGGGTCCAGTCCGCCTCCGACCGGTACGGAAAACACATCAGGTCCACCCCGGCGAGACCTTCGTCCGCAAGGCGTACGCACCCGTCGGCCTTGGCGGCCAGCTCGGAAGGCGGCTCCGCACCCGGCATCACGATCGCCAGCGGCTCGGCCCGCAGGGCAGGAAAGTCCGCCTGCACCTGCCGTTCGGCGCGGCGGAAGAGTTCCATGAACCCATCCCGCAGTACGACGTCACCACCGCAGCGCACCTCGATGTAGCTTCCGCCGGAACGAGCGTGGTCGTACAGCACGTCGGCGATGCGCGCGACGAACAGTTTGTCGTCGGCGTCGACCTCCAACGGGACCGGCCGCATGGTGCCCACCTGGGCGAGCCGGTCCGGGCCGGGCGGGAACTCCGCCACCAGCCGCCCTCGCCACGCGGCCCAGTCGTATGGCGGTCCGCCCTCGCGTTGCGCGAGCACCCGGTCGAGGTGCGGCGTGGGTTCCTGGTGCACGTGCAGGTCGGCCTTCGGCAGGTGTGCGATCGGGTGATCCGGAGGAGACGCCATGCCCGAACGCTAGACAGCAACGAGCGGACGATCCACAAGTAGAACAAGCGTGTCCTCGCGTTCCAGGGCAGGCGTCGCGACCCAGCAGGGGGAGCCGTGACACCACCTACCCGGCCCTGTTGCCGATCGCGGCAGATCGCCTTCTGACGTGCGCCGTTCTGCGCTTCGTACGTCTTATAAGGGCTTGCCGAACGTCGGACCGGCTGTCAGGGTGGCCAGTGTCTCTCCCACCGGATGCAACGACGGCGACGACCGTAACGGCCGCGACCACCCAGCGTCCTCTCGTCCGCGCGACCGGGCTGGTCAAGGAGTTCCGCCGGGCGAAGCGCGGTCAGGGCCGCCTCGGCGCGCTCCGGGCGTACGTCCGCGGCGACCACGACGTGATCCGGGCCGTCGACGACGTGTCGTTCGACATCCACAGTGGTGAGCTGGTCGGTTACCTCGGGCCGAACGGCGCCGGCAAGTCGACCACGATCAAGATGCTCACCGGCATGCTCACCCCGACCGCCGGCACCGTGTCCGTCGCGGGCCGCGACCCCTCCCGCGAGCGAAGGGCGAACGCACTCAACATAGGCGTCGTCTTCGGCCAGCGCAGCCAGCTGTGGTGGGACCTACCGCTGCGGGAGTCGTTCCGCGCCATCCGCGACCTCTACGGCGTACCCGCGCAGGAGGGCGACCACCGGCAGCTCGAACTCGTCGAACTGCTCGACATGGACGAGTTCCTCGACGCGCCGGTTCGTCAACTGTCGTTGGGACAGCGCATGCGTGGAGACCTCGCCGCGGCGATGCTCTACCAGCCACGGCTGCTCTTCCTGGACGAGCCGACTGTCGGGCTGGACGTGGTGGCCAAGGAACGCATCCGGGAGTTCGTCGCCAAGATGAACGCCGAACACGGCACGACCGTCGTGCTCACCACCCACGATCTGGAGGACGTGGAACGGCTGTGCCGGCGGATCGTCCTCATCGACCACGGCCGGGTGCTCTACGACGGCGCGCTGACCGAGCTGATGGCGCGCTACGGCCCCTACCGCGACCTCGTTGTCACCCTGGCCGAGTCCGCGGACATCACGGTCGACGGCGCCGAACAGGTCTCCCGGGAGGGGCCGGTGGTGACCCTGCGGTTCCGTTCGGACCGGGTGAAGGCTCCGGAGATCATCACGGCGGTCACGGCGGCGCACGCGGTCGTCGACCTGTCCGTCGTCGAACCCCGGCTGGAGGCGGTCATCAGTCGGATCTACACCCAGCGTGCCCTGCCGCAGAGCGTCGTATGAGCAGCCTGCGACTCGACCCGCGTCCTGTCCCGAAACCCCGGCTTCGGCCGGTCCTGAGCCCAGTTCTGAGTCAGGTGCGGATCGGCATGCTCACACCGTGGGCCTACCGCACGTCGGTCCTGCTCGGCTACCCGGCCATCGCCGTCCAGATCGCGCTCTACAGCGTGGTGTGGCGGGCGATCTACGCCGGTCACGACGGCCCGGTCGCCGGGGCGGACGTGCGGACCGCGGTGGGCTACGCCGTACTGGGCCTCACGGTCTCCGGAGTCCTGAACACCTCGCCCTACCACTCGATCGCGTCCCGGGTGCGCGAAGGTCTGATCGGGATGGACCTCACCCGGCCGATCGGCCTGCTGACTCAGAACCTCGCCTTCCAGACCGGTGCCGTCGTCGCCTCCCTGCCGACGGTCGCCGTCGGGCTCGGCACCGGTCTGGTCGTGGGCGGGCTCGCGCCGCCGACGAGCGCCGCGGCGGCCGGGTGGTTCGTGGTGAGTCTGCTGTTGGCGTTCGCCGTCTCCCAGCTGACCACGATGCTGATGGCGCTGACGTCGTTCTGGACGTTGGAGGTGGGCGGGATCAACATGACGTTCTTCGTGGTACGGACGTTCATGTCGGGCGCGATCCTGCCGCTGTGGTTCATGCCGGGCTGGCTGCAGGCGGTCGCCGTGGCGCTGCCGTTCCAGGCCTCGACGTACACCCCGCTCGCGATCTACTTCGGTCGCCCACCCGGTGGCCTGGCGGCGGCGCTCGGCGTACAGGCGCTGTGGATCGTCGTGCTCGGCGGGCTCTGCGGGTGGGTGTGGTCGCGGGCGCGGCGCCGGGTGGTGGTGCAGGGTGGCTGACCTGACCACGCCCACGACCGGTGCCGCCGGAGCGCTCCGGCCGCCGTCGACGCTGCGGCAGTTCGCCGTGCTGATCCGGATCGGGCTGAGGTCGGCGATGCAGTACCGCGCCGACTTCGTCCTCACCTCGGTCGGGGCGATCTGCTCGAGGCGGTGTCGCTGGCGTTCGTCGGAGTGATCGTGCACGCGTTCGGCAGCATCGGCGGCTGGGGATTCGTCGAGGTCGCCTTCGTGTACGGCATCCGCTCCACCGGGCATGCCCTGCACGGGTTGCTGTCCGGGCAGCTGTGGATGACAGAAGGCGTAGTGCGCCGGGGCGAGTTCGACCGGTACCTGCTCCGGCCGGTCGACCCGCTGGTCCAGTTGCTGACCCGGCGGTTCCAGGTCACCGCCGTGGGCGACGTGGTGTTCGGGCTCGTCGTGTTGTCGGTGACGGCGGTGGCCGCGCCGGTGGACTGGACGGCCGGCCGGGTCGCCTTCCTCGTGGCGGCCGTGGTGGGCAGCGCGTTCGTGGAGTCAGCGGTGATGCTGGCGCTGGCCTCGTCGACGTTCCGGCTGCTGGACGCCTCTGCGCTGCTGAGCGTGGCCGACCGGGTGTTCGTGACGTTCGGGCCGTACCCCTGAGCGTGCTGCCGCGGGCGGTCGGCTACCTGCTGACGTTCGTGCTGCCGTTGGCGTACGCGGCGTTCTTCCCGGCCGCACTCTTGTTGGGCCGGACGAAAGACCTGTTCGTGCCGACCTGGCTGGCGCTGGCGTCGCCGGTGGTGGGCCTGCTGCTGTACGCCGGTGCGGTCCGGCTCTTCCACCGGCAGGTACGGCACTACTCCAGCCCCGGTCACTGACGAGGAGACCGGAAACCCGCCTACCTGGCGCGGCGCGGAACGGGTTCACGTACTGCCGCGAACGTCCGCGGGAACTGGGGACCGATGTCGCAGGTGTACGTCAGGCCGGTGACGCTGTTGACGCGGTTCGCGACGAAGCTCAGGTTCGGCTTCCAGTCCACGGTGGTCGGGGTGGTCCCGCCGGGCCGGCCTGACCTCGGTGCCGGGATCGTCGTAGTGCCCGTACGTCGTCGCGCCGCGCACCTCGAACGGCCGGTCGTGCAGGCACAGCCTCGTCCCGCAGACCCGCACGAAGTCATCGGCCTTCGCGGTGCCGCTCGGCGCGGGACCGGCGGCGTTCGCGGTGCCCGACAGCAGAGCTGCCGGTAGGGACAGCGCCAGCAACGCCAACCGAGACCGGACCTGGACGGCCGCAGGATGCACGGGGGACGGCCCAGGGTGAAAACGCTTGCCACGCCAGGGGCAAGGGGGGACGATCGGGCAATGCCCGGCTACGAACCACTCTCGCTCGAGTCCGTGTGCAACGCAGGCGTCGAAATCCTCGGCGCTGACCAGGAACCCCCGCTCGGCAAGGTGACCTTGCGCGGTCTGCCGTTCCTCGTCGGTCCCGAAACTCCCGCGAAGGACCGCTGCTTCGTGGCGCCCTCCGAACCGGTGTCGATCGACATCGGCAAGCCGGCGCGGCACGTGGTCGTCGCGCACCGGCTGCTGGAGCCGGGCGGTCCCGCCGGACACGGCGTCGGCACCCACGTCGCCAACTACGTCTTCCACCTGGCCGGTGGGCGCACCGTCGAGATGCCGATCCGGGAACGCTTCGAGATCCAGATCATCGGCCACGCGTGGGGGCGCGACCCGTTCCTGGCGGTCAGCGACACCCAGGACAGCAATGCGCCCCGCTTCGAGGGTCGCTGGGGGATGGCCGGCTTCCGGATGACCGAGCACGACAAGGGCTGGGCGCAGACGTTCTACCTGTGGCAGTGGGAGAACCCCGAGCCGGACACCGTGATCGAACGCCTGGAGATCGTTCCCCGCGGTCTGCCGTTCGTCGTCGGCGGCGTCACCCTCGGGCACCTCGACGAGCATCCGTTCGTCCGTACGCCGGGAAGGCCGGTCCGGCTGGTGGTCACCGACGACGAGATCGCGAAACGTGACGCCGTGCTGGACCTCGAGGTCGACCGTGGCGTGGCCAGCTATCCGCAGCCGATTCCTGCCGAGGACGACCGTCCCGGCTACGGCGCGGGCGAGGGGTGGCCGCCCGCCAGTCCCGCGCACGCCTCGGTCGCAGCTCTCCCGTCGGCGACCCTCGTGGTCGGCAGCAAGGGCGAGGAGCTCGGCCGGGTGCGCTGGGGCGACGTCGAACGCGACGGGCAGGCCGCGAACGATCGGGTTCGGGTCGAGCTCGTCGACCCCGGCCGCAACTGGGTGCACGTCAAGGTGCTGGACGACGCGACCGGACGCCCGGTGCCGTGCCGGGTGAACTTCCGTTCCCCGGAAGGTGTTCCGTACCAGCCGCACGGTCACCACAACCACGTCAACCAGAACATCGGCAGCTGGCATCTGGACGTGGGCGGCGACGTCGTGCTCGGGCAGCGCACCTACGCCTACGTCGACGGCACCTGCCAGGGCTGGCTTCCGCGCGGTGAGGTGGTCGTCGACGTGGCCCGCGGATTCGAGTACGAGCCGCTTCGGGAGACCGTGCGCATCGAGAAGGGCCAGCGGGAGCTGACGCTGCGGATCCGGCGTACGTCGGACCTGGCGGCCCGCGGCTGGTTCTCCGGCGACTCCCACGTCCACTTCCTGTCCACCGCCGGCGCGCAGCTGGAACAACAGGGCGAGGACCTGCGCGTGGTCAACCTCCTGCAGGCCCAGTGGGGCGCGCTGTTCACCAACACCGAGGACTTCACCGGCCGGGTGATCGGCGCCAACGGCGCCGACGGCAGGGGTGGCGGAGACTATCTCACCTACGTCGGCCAGGAGAACCGCCAGCACGTACTGGGCCACATGCTGCTGCTGGGGGCTGAAGGAGCCCGTGATGCCGTGGTCCAGCGACGGGCCGGACGAGGCGGAGCTGGGTGGCGCGCTGGACGCCACGCTGAGCGACTGGGCCGACCGGCGCCACGCGCAGGGCGGCACCGTCGTCGCCGCGCACTTTCCCAACCCCAACGGCGAGCCGGCCGTGCTGGTCGCCACCGGGCGGGCGGACGCGGTGGAGATGCTCGCCCACGGCGACGACGCGCTGCTGGAGTACTACCGCTACCTCAACTCCGGCTACCGGATGCCGCTCGTCGGCGGTACGGACAAGATGTCGAGTTCGGTGCCGGTCGGGCTCTACCGCACCTACGCCCGGCTCGACCCGGACGAGGAGTTCACCTACGAGGGCTGGTGCCGTGCGGTGCGGCGGGGGCGGACGTTCCTGTCCGGCGGACCGCTGCTCACCTTCTCCGTGGACGGGCGGCAGGCCGGCGACACGGTGGAGCTGTCCGGGCCGGGCTCGGTGACCGTCGAGGCCGCGGTGACCAGCATCTTCCCGCTGCACGGACTGGAGCTCGTCTGCAACGGCGAGGTGGTCGCGTCGATCGCCGGGCGCGGCGAGCGCGCGCTGAACCTCACCGAGGAGGTCCGCGTCGACGGCCACTCCTGGCTCGCGCTGAGGGCCCTCGGTAGCGACAACCACCTGGACGAGTGGGGCCGCCGGGTGTTCGCGCACACCTCGCCGGTGTTCGTCGCCTGTGGCGGGCCGTGGGGGATGGCCGACCCGGACGGGCTGCACTACATCCGCACGGTCGTGGAGGGCGCACGAGAGTACGTACGCCACACCGCGATCCGCCGTCCGGACGACCTGACCACCCACCACCACGGCGAGCCGGACCACCTCGCCTGGCTGGAGCGCCCCTTCGCCGAGGCACTGGAAGCGCTGGACCGCCGCGACCGCGAACGCCGCCGCTGACGGTCCGGCGCCTCAGCTCACCGGCCGGGCCCGGCCGAGCGGAGCCGGGGTGATCGTGCGGTGCGCACGAAGGTAGGCGATGAAGCCCTCGTGGTCGCGGTCACCCCGGACCGGGTCGGTGAACCCCTCGAAGACCTTGTACCCGTCGCCCCCGATGAGCGTGTAGGCGAGTGCCGCGACCCGGTAGTCACGATGCAGGTCCAGGCGCCGTCCGCTGATGTGCACGCCGGCAGGGTCGACGCGTTGCCCGACCGGCCTGGAGGTGTCGAAGGAGTACGACACGTTGCGCGACACCGCGAACGGCGCGAACTTCACCGTGCCGTCGGCCTGTTCGACCCACTGCGCCTCCAGGGCCGCGTGCACCATGGTGCCGGGCATGGTCACGGTCAACACCGGGTTGCCGTAGCCGAACGCACCCCAGGCCTCGCCGAAGAGAATCGTGCCGTCCGTGTCGGCAGCGTTGGAACCCTTCGCGTACAACAGATCTCCGGTCAGCGCGACCGATCCCGAGACCGGCTTGGTGGCGATCAGCGCAAGGTCGGCTCGACCGGACCGGCTCTGCTGCGCGTCCCAGTACGCGAAGTCCGCGGCCAGGTTGCCCATCGTGGACTCACCGGCGGCGTCGGGGACGCGGGTGAAGTCGGCCGTCGTCCTGGCCAGCGGTGTGGCCCACCGCTTGGCGCCCTGCGCGGTCCAATAGTCGGCGATGCCCTGCACCTCCTCATCCAGCGGCACGTCGCGGGTGTTGGCGTGGTTGGTCGAGGTCGTGAGCTCGCGGATCACCGCGCCGGTGCCGGGGTCCAGCTTGAGGTTGATCTCGTTGATCAGCGAGCCGTGGTTGCCGGCCTCCACCACCGGGCGCGGCACGCCGTTCGGGTCCGGCACCATCATGTTGAACCGGCAGTGCCAGTGGCCGGTGACGATGGCGGCGATGTCGGGTGAGGCCTTGGCCGCGAGCTCGAACACCGGGCCGGACGGGTTGCTGCCGGCGTTGTAGTCGTTGCCAGCGACGCCGCCGTCGTGGATGTTGATGACGATCGCGTTGACGCCGCGAGCCTTGAGCTCGGCGGCGAGCTTGTTCGCCTGGTCCAGGTCGGACAGCGACCGAAGCTTCGGCTGGTACGAGGTCGAGCCGACCTCGGTGCCCACCAGCGTGAGGTGGATGAACGCGATCGGCAGCCTACGGCCGTTCCCGGCATCGACCCATTCGATGTTGTACGGCGGAAGGATCGTCCTTCCGGAGTCCGCCCACACCATGTTCGCCGTGTAGAAGTCGAAGTCCGCGCCCCGGAACCGTCGGCCGGTCGAGTCGACGAAGTTGTCGTCCCGGCCGGAGACCGGATAGGGCTCGCCGTTCATCATGTGGTCGACCAGGAACCCGACACTCTGGTCGAGCTCGTGGTTGCCCACGGTGCTGAACCGCAGTCCCATCGCGTTGAGCGCCTCGATGGTGGGCTCGTTGGCGTGCGCGTCGACCTCGAACGGCCAGCCGGAGAAGTTGTCCCCGGAGGAGAAGAAGATGGAGTTCTTCTTCCCTTCCCGTAGCCGCTTCAGGTGGGTGGCCATGAAGCCCACACCGCCGACCGTGACCTTCACGCCACCGGCCCCGGTGATGACGCTGCCCTGGCTGGGCGTGGTGGGCTGTAGGTAGCCGTGCAGGTCGGTGATGTTCAGCAGTTGGACGTCGACGTACTCGGATGCGTCCTCGGCCGCGGCCGGTGTGGCGTGGGCGATGTCGCCGACGGCGGTGGCGGTGGCGATCGCGCCGGCGGCGGTGAGAAAGGTGCGACGTGGAATCCGTCTGACCACTGGGAACCTGCTTCCTGAAGCCGCACCGGTCTTCCGGGCAGCACCGGAGATCATTTTTGCCTGGCTCCGACATTATTGGCACCGGGCGAACGCCGGTCAACGCGCCGGCATCCGTTGGGACGTCCGATCAGACGCTGCGTACGGCCAGAACCGGAAGCGCGCCGCGAGCAACCGCCAACAGGCGTTCGTCCAAGGCGTCCAGGGCGAGGCATACGCTCCCAAGTGCCACGCAGTCCGGGCCCAGCGTGGACGCGCGTACCTCCGGCCCCTGTGGAAACAACCGGGCCAGCTCCTCGGTGAGGGGCTGGAGAAGCACGTCGGCCGCCTGGGAGAACGCGCCACCCAGCACCACCACCTGCGGGTCCACGACGCCGACCGCGGTGCCGGCCGCGATGGCCATCTCCCGGGCGTACCGGCGAACGGCGGTTACCGCTGCCCGGCGACCTTCCCGGGCGGCGGCGAAGGCCCGCTCGGCACGGTCGGCGAGCGGCACCTCCGCCGGCACCGCCCGGCAGCGGTGGAGATAGTCGATCGCCGGCTCCCAGTTCAGCGTCGGCAGGGTCGACAGGTCCGCGGCCGCCCCGTGGAACCCCCGCCGCAGTGCCCCGTCGAGAACCAGTGCCAGGCCGGTACGACGGCCGGCGTGCAGGAGCACGAGGTCGGACACGTCCGTCGCCACGCCGCGGCGGTGTTCGGCAAGCGCGGCCAGTTGGCTGTCGTTGTCCACCACGACCAACCGCGCCGACCGATGAAAGTACGCGGCCAGGTCGACCCCGGCCCAGTCCGGGATGGCATTGACCCGGACGACCGTGCCCTGCCGGTCGACCAGTCCGGTGGTGCCCACACCCACCGCCCAGATACGGGAGGTCGCGACACCGGCGTCGCGGGCACAGTGGGCGATCGCGCGGTCGGCGGCGGCCAGCCGGGCGTCCTTGCGGATGTCCGGGCTCACCGCGCGGTGGGCCGTCGCCAGGGTCCGGCCACCGAGATCGGCCAGCACCGCCCGGATGGAGTACGCCCCGATGTCCAGCCCCACGACGTACCCCGCCTCGGCGCGGAAACGGTAGCTGCGTGCCGGCCGGCCGCGCCCACGGATCGCCGCTCGCTCCTCGACCAGCCAGCGCCGGGCCACCAGGCTGGCGAGTACGTCCTCCACCGCGGTGCGTCCCAGGCCGCTGTGCTCGACGATCTGGGCGACCCGCAGCTCACCCGCCTCCCGGACGGCGGCCAGCACCGCACGCTCGTTGAGCTGGCGCAGCCGGGACAGGTCGCCCCCGTCGGCCGACTGCCCTCGCGCTGCTGCCATGGCCGCGAAGCGTAACGCCACCGCCGGCGCGTAGCGTTCGAGCGTCGTGCGGGAACCGCCGAGGGCCGCCGGCGGACAGTCGAGGCGATCGATCGTGGAGGGCCACCATGTGGGTGAGATCTCTGGGGGAGGACGGCGCCGAGCTGCGTCCCCTCGAACCCTGGCGGGCAGAGGAGTTCCTGGCTCACATGGACCGGGGCCGGAAGCTGGTCGGGGAGTACATCGGACTGGCCGACGCCGTCACCGACCTGGACTCCAGCCGTGCGTTCCTCCAGTCGTACGCCGACAAGACCGCAGCCGACACCGGGCGGATCTACGGGGTCTGGCTCGACGGCACGCTCGTCGGCGGCGTGCTCTTCCGGACGATGGACGTCGCCCGCGGCACTGCCGAGGCGGGCTGCTGGCTGGAGCCGTCGGCGGTGGGCCGGGGACTGGTGACCCGGGCAATCCGGGTGATCATCGACTGGGCGGTGGAGGAGCGGGGCATCCACCGGGTGGAGTGGCAGGTGGCGACGGCGAACACCGCCAGCGCCGCGGTCGCTCGGCGGCTCGGGATGACCAGGGAGGGTGTGCTCCGGGAGAGTTCCCCGCACCGAGGCACCCGGCTCGACATCGAGATCTGGTCGGTGCTCGCGCCGGAGTGGCGGGCGGCCGGTCGCGCCGGCTGAGCCTCAGCGCGGCGGCGGTGCCCGATCGGCGGCGTGAACGTGGGCCGGTGCGGGGAGGCTCGCAGTATGTCGAGAGCTCGGGAGTCGATTCTCGCGGCGGCTACGGCGGCGGCAACGGCGCTGGTTGCCGGTGGGCTACTGCTGTCCGCGTGCTCCTCGCCGCCGCCCCGGTCGGGGCCGACGGAGGAGGCCGGTGGGCCGGCGACCGGGAAGGCCGCACCCCGCCCCGCCCCCGGCTCCGGCCGTACGTCCGTGCCCGCGTCCCCCACCCCCGCCCCCACCTGTCCGCCGCCCGCGGACAAGGTGGTCAGGTCGGCTCCGGGCAAGGGCAAGACGGTCGCCCTCACCTTCGACGACGGCCCCGGCCCGGCGATGCTCGCCGTCGCGAACGTTCTGCGCTCCAAGGGCGTCACCGCGACGTTCTTCGACACCGGCGCCCATGACGCCGCCTACCCGTCCACGGTCACGAAGGTGGCCTCGATGGGATTCCTCGTCGGCAACCACACCTGGGACCACCACTACCCGGCCGGAACCCCCTCGGGCTGGACCGTCGGCTACCTGCGCGACCAGTTGGGCCGCACGTCCGCCCAGCAGCGCCGGCTCACCGGCCGGCCGACCTGCTTCTTCCGCCCACCCGGCGGCTACCTGACCAACGTACGGAAGACCGCGGCCCGGGAGGGCATGTCGACGGTGCTGTGGTCGGTGGACGCACGGGACTGGTCCCAGCCCGGTCACACCGACCCGGAGGCGGTGACGAAGATCGTCGACCGGGCGACCTCGCTGGACGCCGACAACCGTCACCACCCGATCGTCTTGATGCACGCCGCGAAGGCATCCCACGAGGCCGAGTCGAAGGTGTCCTCCTACCGCGGCAACACCGTCGCGGCGCTGCCCCGGATCATCGACTGGTACGCCGCCGAGGGGTACCAGCTCGTCGACCTGCTCGGCCGGACCGCGAGCCAGGTCGCCGCGGGCCAATCCGGCACCCGGCCCTGAGGCTCGGTGGGCCGGCCCGACGACCGCCGTGGGTCAGGCCAACCCAGTCCTGGGTCCAGCCCGCTCAGTCCTGGGTGAGGCGCGGCCATTCCATGGCGGATCCCACCGGTCCGGCACCCGCGCGCAGCCGTCGAGGTGGCTGCTGACGTTCGCGGATGGTCTGCAGGTGGCCGTTGAACCGCCGCCCCTGCACGACGTCCAGCGGGACGCGGATGAAGTCGGTGGGTTCGTCGTACGCCCACTGCCGGGGAAGTGCCTCGGTGACGAGTTCGACCTCGTACGGCTGGGTGACGAGCTCGGCCGGTCCGCGGACGACGACACTCCACCCCTCACCGGTGCGTGGGTTGATGTCGTCGACCTCGAACACCACGACGGTGCGCTGCGATGCGGCCCGGAACTTCGCACCGTGCTCGGTCCGGAACACCACGCTCGCGCCGTCGAGGACGTAGTGCACCGGGTGGGCGTTCAGCAGCATCCGGTCCTGGAACACGAACCGCCCGATCTCGCAGCTACTGAGGAGATACAGGCATTCGGCGAGTTCCAGAGGGGTCAGCTTCACCGCGTCGAACATTGCTGCCTTCGGGTCGGTGTCAAGTCGTGCTTTACGCCAAGGCGACCGTCAAGCCGGACTTGGCGGTGATGTCGCAGTAGAGCTTCGCAACCACGCCTTGTCGGGTGTTCGTCCTTGCACAGTTCTACGCTTCCTGCGCGGGAAAGACGAGTCCTGGCCGGGTTTCCGGCCAGAACTCGCAGATTTCGGCGGCGGCTTTGTGCCGGTTGGCGAGGTTGGCTCTCGACCAGTTTGCTCCATGCCGTCGACGACCTCGATCCCGCCGGTGGTGAGCCCGCTGAAAAAGTCGGGTGCCCCCCGTCGGTGCGGACCTCTAGGGTGTGGCGCCATGACGCTCTCCACTGACGCATGCCTGGCCGCCATCGCCGAACACTCCCGTGGCTTCGCCGCCGCTGTCCGCGACCACCTGGACTCCCGGGTCGAGCACTGTCCCGACTGGGACGTGGCCGACCTGGTGGATCACCTGACCGAGGTGCACTGGTTCTGGCGGACGATCGCCGCCGAGCGGCTGCCCGAGCCGCCGGATGAGTCGAAGCGGCCGGCCCGCGCGGACCGGTCGGAGCTGGTCGCCACGTTCGAGCGGGGTGCCGCCGAGTTGGTCGAGGTGCTCGGCGACGCCGACCAGGACGCGCCGGTGTGGACGTGGTTCCCCGGCCGCCGCGACATCGGCTTCATCACCCGCCACCAGGTGCAGGAGACGGCTGTGCACCACTGGGACGCGGCGAACGCGGCCGGTGCGGCCTGGACGGTGCGTCCGGAGGTGGCGGCCAACGCGGTCGAGGAGTTCCTCACCTGTTCCCTCGCCGACGCCGACGACATCGCGCGGATGGGACGAACACTCTCCGGCCCGCTCGTGCTCACCGCCACCGACATCGACCGGGCGTGGACGGTCTCCCAGGCCGATCCCGCCGCGGCGCTGACGTGGACTCCGGTCGCCGACGGTCCGGCCGCGGTCTCCGGCACGGCCGCCGACCTGATGTTGTGGATCTACGGCCGGGTGGCGCTGCCCACCGACCAGCCCGAGTTGGTCGCCGAGTTCCGAGCGCTGAGCTCCACCGACTGAGCTCCACCGCGGCCTGCCGGGCGAGTGACGGGCCCCTCACCGGTCCGCGGCAGGCCGGGGGCCATGCCGCCCCTTGGCGTGGCGAGCGAAAGCGGTAGCGCTCGGCAGCGCGCCGGGCTGGGCACGCCGAGCCTCCGCCGCCCCCTTGTCGAACGCCGCGCGCGCCTCCTCGGAGCTCTCCCACGTCTCGTGGCCCTCGAACTCGTGTGGCGCCCGTCCGAGGCGTTCGTCCACCAACCGGTCGTACATCGGCGTGTCACTCATCGGCCCCGCTCCTCGACCAGACTCGCAGCGCGTCACGTCTGGTCTGTCCTCCGGTCGGTTGCGTGAGGTGCCGGGCCCGCGCGAGTCCGCGGTACCGGGGGAACCGGCAAGCCCACGACAGGCTCGGCGCTGCAGCAGTAACGCACGAACCCGGACCCGCGTCACGTGCTTGGCCTGACCGCTATCGGTCAGGAGTCGGCCAGGTGCCGGGCGGGGTGGGCCGGTTGCGGTCGCGGCGCCCCTCGGCCACCCGCTCGTTGGCAGGCTGGCGTACGCACGGCGGGCTGCCCGAGGTCCGGCGGTGAGGGGGACGCGATGAACGACCGGCCGGTGTACTCCGCCGCGGTGATCGGATGCGGGACCGGCGGCATGCTCAGCGTCCGCGCGCTCGCCGCCTCGCAGAGGTTCCGGCTGGTGGCCGCGTGCGACCTGCGGGCCGACGTCCGTGACGGGCTCGCCGCGGACCACCCGGGGATCCGTACCTACGCCGACTATCGCGAGCTCCTCACCGACGCCTCCGCGGCCGCCGGGACCGAGGACGCGATCGACGTCGTGTGTGTGTCGACGTACGCACCGACCCACGAGGAGATCGCGCTGGCCGCGCTGGCGACCCGTCCGCGCGGCCTGCTGGTGGAGAAGCCGCTCGGCGACACCGCCGCCGCGGGCCGGCGGATCGTCGACGCGGTGGCGGAGAGCGGGACGCCGCTCGCCGTTCCACACGGGCTCCTCGCCCGGCCGACGTCGCTGGAGATCCTGCGCCGGGTGCGGGCCGGCGACATCGGCGAGGTGCGGCTGGTGGAGATCGAGTGCGCCGGCTGGGACATCATCAACGCCGGCATCCACTGGTTCCAGTACGCCGTCAACCTGCTCGGCGACGACCCGTTCGCGGGTGTCCTCGCGACCTGCGACACCTCCAGCCGGACGTTCCGCGACGGCATGCGGGTGGAGACCGAGGCGGTGACGTACGCGTGGACGCGCGGCGGCGCCCGGGTCGTCCTGCACAGCGGCGACCACGTGACGCGGAGCCGGCCCGGCAAGGACACGCTGTTCCGCGTCGTCGGCACCGACGGTCTGGTGGAGTTCTGGGGCTGGGAGAACGGCTACCGGATCGTCGCGGGTTCCGGTCCCGCCGACGTGGGCCCGATCCCCGACGCCGACCGGTCACCGCACCAGGTGCACCTGGAGGAGCTGGCCCGCCAGATCGACGAGGATGCACCGGACCACACGGTTGCCGGCACCTCGCTGCGGGCGCTGGAGCTGTGCGAGGCGGCCTACCTCTCGCACCGGCACCGCGGTGTGGTGACGTTCCCGCCGGCGGAGTTCGTGCCGCCGGCGGCGTCGGACTGGGACCCGGGTACGCCGTATCCGGGCGAGGGCGGCGGGCGCGACGGCCGCCGACTGGAGGCACGATGACCACCATGACTCCCACGAACTCTTCGAGAACCACCTTCGGCGTGGTCGGCAGTGGCTGGCGAACCGAGTTCTACCTCCGGATCGCCGCCGCGCTGCCGGACCTTTTCGGCGTCGCCGGAGTGGTCGCCCGCAGACCCGAACGCGCCAAGGAGCTCCGCGAACGCTTCGGCGTACCGACGTTCGACTCGGTGGACGCACTGCTGGACGACGGGAACCCGGACTTCGTGGTCACGTCGGTGTCGTGGGCGGCCAATCCCGGCGTCGTCGTGGAGCTGGCGAAGCGCGGTGTTCCGGTGCTCAGCGAGACGCCGCCGGCGCCCGACCTGGACGGGATGCGGGCGCTGTGGGACGAGGTCGGCGACACCGCGATCGTGGAGGTCGCCGAGCAGTATCCGTTCCTTCCGGAGTACGCCGCGCGGGTGGCGGTGTGCCGTTCGGGCCTGCTCGGCAAGGTGACCTCGGCCCACCTGTCGGCCACCCAGACCTACCACTCGATCGCGGTGCTGCGTACGTTGCTGGACGTCGGTTTCGCCGACGCGGAGGTGGCCGGGACCGCATTCACCAACCGGCTCCAGCGTGGTCCGGACCGCGACGGCTGGCCGGTCCGGGACGAGCTGGTGGACGCCGGACAGGTGATCGCGACGCTGGACTTCGGCGACCGGTTCGGCGTCTACGACTTCACCGACGGGCAGTGGTTCCACCCGCTCATCGGCAACCGGATCGTCGTACGCGGCGAACGCGGCGAGATGATCGACGACCGGCTGACCTACCTGCCGCAGGCCGACCCGGCCGCGCCGGTGCAGACGTCGTTCACCCGTCAGCAGACCGGACTCGGCGGCGACCTGGAGGGGTTCCACCTGCGGGCGCTGTACGCGGGAGATCGCCGGGTGTTCGCCAACCCGTACGCCCCGGCGAGGCTGCCCGACGAGGAGATCGCGATCGCCACCTGTCTGACCCGGATGGCCGAGCGGATCCGGGCCGGCGGGCAACCGGCGGGCGGGTACTCGCTGGCGGACGCGTGCCAGGACCACTACCTCGGCCTGGTCGTCTCCGAGGCCGTCGCGTCCGGGACGCGGATCCGCACCACCCGCCAACCCTGGGCGTCCTGGCCGAACGAGTGACCGGGTGCGGTCAGCGGCGGGTGGTTCGTTGACTGCCTCACGAGACGGCTCCTAGCCTCCGGCCAATGTGAAATCGATTTCTGGCCGCTGAAGCGGGAACGGGAGCCGGGCTATGCGACGCAGGACACTCCTCACCACAGCCGCGCTGGCGGGTCCGCTGGCCGCGGTCGCCGGCCCCCAGGCAGCCAGTGCCGAGGGCCCCGACAGTGGACCGGGCGGCCAGCCGACTCCGAAGTCCGTCGGCGCCGCCGCCACGCCGATGCTGGCTCCCGGACCGAGCGTCCCCGGCCCGACGCTCGCCGACCTGGTTGCCAAGCTGACCGGCCCCGACTCCATCAACCACACCGACACCCGCTACCAGGTGATGGGGACCGACCTGGGCGCGATGTGGGACAACGGTTCGGGCCAGGTGCTGATGGCGTTCGGCGACACCTTCGGCGCGGGCACGGTCGGCGGCGGGCAGTTCGGTGAGGACTGGCGTTCGAACGTCCTCGCCCGCTCTTCCGACCACGACCTGTCCGACGGCATGACGTTCGACGACATGGTGGTGGACCGGCCAGGGCACGCCAAGGAGCTGCTCGCCTCGAAGAAGGTCGACAACGACGAGATCACCGTCATCCCGAACTCCGGCGTCAGTGTCGGCAGGCGGCAGTTCCTGCACTACTTCTCGCAGAACAACTGGGGGCCGTGGAACACCAACTACGGCGGCATCGCGTACTCCGACGACAACGGCCAGACCTGGACCAAGAGCAACGTCCGCTGGCAGAACTCCGCCCCGCTGTGGGGACGCGGTTTCCAGCTGGGTTCGCTGGTACGCCACGACGGCTTCGTCTACCTCTTCGGCACCGGCAGCGGCCGGCTGTACGACATCCACCTCGCCCGGGTGCCCGAGGCCCGGGTGCTGGAGCTGAGCGCCTGGAGGTACTGGAACGCGCGCGGCTGGAGCGCCCGGGAGGCCGACGCGGTCCCTGTCGTGGCAGCGCCGTCCGGTGAGATGTCCGTGCTCTACAACGCGTATCTCGGTCGCTGGCTGATGATGTACCTCGACGAGTACCGCGCCGCCATCGTGATGCGCGAGGCCCCGGACATCACCGGCCCGTGGAGCGGTGCGCGGGTGGTCGTCCGCGGCGGTGACGGTGGTGAGTACCCCGCGCTGTACGCGCCGTTCATGCATCCGTGGTCGGCCGCCTCCGGTGACCGGGACCTGTACTTCGCGATGTCGCAGTGGGGCCCGTACAACGTCTTCCTCATGCGCACCACGCTCGACCGGGCCGTGGACACCGCCAACCTGATCAGCGACCCCGGCTTCGAGGAGCAGCCCGACAGGCAGGTGCGGGTGCCGTGGTTCGTCTGCGGCCAGGGCGGCGTAGACCGCGACGGCCAGCAGTCGTACGCCGGAAAGAACAACGGGTACGTGCGCGCGGCGCAGGGCTGGAACGCCCTCACCCAGGCGGTCGTGGTGCGCCCGCACCGCCGGCACCGGCTCACCGCGTGGGTGCGGTCCTCCGCGCGGGACGTGCCGGAGGGGGCGCTCGGTGTGCGCGGCCGATCCGGGGAGATCGCCCGGACGTCGTTCGGCCACCTGGCCGACTACACGAAGGTGGGCGTGGACTTCGACCCCGGCGACAACGCCGACGTCGAGGTCTTCGCCGGCTTCTGGGGTGCGGGTGCGGACGCCTGGGTGCAGGTCGACCAGGTGTCCCTCGTAGCACTGTAGAAGATATATAAGCACTGTTATAGTCTGGGCATGGTGCCCCCCGCGCAACGTCCCGACCCCACCGACGTGAGCCACTGGCGGCCCCTGCACCTGCTGCTGGCCGCCATGGACGACGAGATCGCCGCACTCTATGCCGAGCGCGGCGTGACCGGGATCCGGCCGCGGTTCACCAGGCCGCTGATCCGGCTCGGCCGCGAGGGTCCGATGACCATCCGGGCGCTGTCGGACGCGCTCGGCGTCAGCCACTCCGCGATGAGCCAGACGGTGGCGGCGCTGCGCCGGGAGGGGTTCGTCCGCAGTACGCCGGGCGCCGACGCCCGCACCCGCGAGGTGGCGGTGACGGCCCGCGCTCGAGAGGTGCTGCCGTTCCTGGAGGCGGAGTGGCGGGCCACCGAGCAAGCCGTCGCCGGCCTCGAGGCCGAGATCCCGTACCCGCTGAGCCAGGCGGTCCGCGACCTGCAGGCCGCGCTGGACCAGCGCTCGTTCAAGGAACGGATCGCCGCGCACCTGGATCAGGACGAGGACGGCGCGCCGTGAGCTTCCTCGACGGATTCCTGGACACCCGGCCGTTGCGGTCCGGTCCGGCGTTCCGGCGACTGTGGGTGGGCACCACCCTGTCCCGGCTCGGCGGGCAGCTGACCATGGTGGCGGTGCTCTACCAGGTGTGGGAGCTGACCGGCAGCCCGGCGGCCGTCGGCGTTCTCGGCCTCGTCCAGGCCGTGCCGATGGTGGTGTTCGGCCTGGCCGGCGGGTCGCTGGCGGACGCGGTCGACAGGCGCCGGCTCGTGCTGCTCACGACCGTCGGTCAGCTGGTCGTCGCCGGGCTGCTGGCGGTGCAGGCCTTCACGGAGTTGCGTTCGTACGCCGTCCTGCTGGTGCTCGTGGCGGCGCAGAGTGCGGGAGGTGCGCTGGGCGCGCCGGCGCGGCGTACCTTCGTGCCGCGGTTGCTGCCCGCCGAACAGGTGACCGCCGGGGTGGCGTTGTTCCACGTCAGCTTCCAGCTCGCCATGCTCGGTGGCCCGGCGCTGGGCGGTCTGGTCATCGCGCACGCCGGGGTGGGTGTCTGCTACCTGGTGGACTCGGTGGCCTTCCTCGCCGCGCTGTACGGCGTGGGTGGGTTGCCGGCGATGCGCCCGGAGGGCCGGCCCGCTCGTCCCGGCATCCGCACCGTCTGGGAGGGCTGGCGGTTCGTAGCGACCAAACCGGCGCTGGGTGGTGCGTTCCTCACCGACGTCTTCGCCACCGTGCTGGCCATGCCGGTCGCGTTGTTCCCGGTGGTCAACGCCGAGCGGTTCGGCGGCCGGCCGGAGACGCTCGGGTTGTTCTTCACCGCGATCGCCGTGGGCGGGGTGGGTGCGGGTGCGGTGTCGGGGCGGGTCGCGCGGTCGGGCCGGCCCGGCGTGGTGATGCTGGTGACCGCGGGCGTGTGGGGCGTCGGCCTGGCGGGCTTCGGGTTCGCGCCGTACCTCTGGGGCGCGCTCGGCTGCCTGGCAGTCGCCGGCGCGGCGGACACCTTCTCGGTGATCTCGCGGGGATCGATCGTCCAGCTGGCGACCCCGGACTCCCATCGCGGGCGGGTCAGCGCCGTCGAGCACATCATCGGGGTCTCCGGGCCCGACGTCGGCAACTTCCGGGCCGGCCTCGTGGGCGACCTGACCTCGGCGACCTTCACCCTCGTCGCCGGCGGGGCGATGTGTGTGGCCGGAGTGGCCGCGGTCGCCGCCACCAACCGGAGCCTGCGGAGGTTCTCTCCGGCGGCCGACGTGCACAAGGAACCCGACCAGTCCGAGGAGGGGTTGCGCACGGCGGTGTGACTCCGCCATGCTGCTCCAAACTACTTCGACCTCGAACTTGTTGGATCTGGCTGGTACGCGGTCGCGGCGAACGGAGCCGTTCATGGCAAGGCGATTCCCGTTGTGGGCAACAGCGTCCGTGGTTGCGGTGACCGTGGCGCTCGGGGTGGCGCCAACGGCCCGGGCGGCCGAGCGGCACGGTCCGCCGCGACTGCCGGACGCCTACGTCGTGTCCGAGCAACCCGGCGTGGTGCCGGAGGGAATCGCCGTGCACCGCAACGGCCGGATGTACGTGACGTCGGACGCCACGGGCGGCTTGTTCACCGGCGATGTGCGGGTGCCGGCGATGCGTCCGTTCGCCGTCGGGGCGGTCGGCCGGTCGAGTTCGCGCGGCGTGCACACCGACCGGGCGGGGCGGGTGTGGTCGGTCGGCGCCGGCGCCCTGACCGTGCACTCTCCTACCGGCCGGCTGCTGGCCACGCGCAGCGCGCCCGACGGTCCGCTCGGACCGGCCGACCTGAACGACCTGGCCATCACGCGGGACGCGGTGTACGTCACCGACTGGGCCAACCCGATCGTCTACCGCGCGGCCATCCGGCACGGGCGGCCCGGTCCGCTGCAACCCTGGGTTGACATCCGGTCGGCGTTCCCGCAGTTTCCGGCGCAGTACTGGCTGCTGAACGGCATCGTGGCCGACGCGGCCGGAGACACGGTGCTGGTGGCCTCGAACGGCACCGAGGCGGTCTGGCGGATCGACGTCGCCACCCGCAGTGTCGAACAGCTCGACCTGGGCGGGCACAGCTTCGGCGCCGACGGCATGGTGCTGGCCGGGCGACGGCTGTACGCGGTGCTCAACTACGGCGCTCCGAACGGCGTCTACATTGCCGACCTCGATCCCGGGCTACGGGCGGGAACCGTCACCCACCAGATCGTGACCGACGCCGAGGGGCAGGCGTTCGATCTGCCCACCACACTCGCGCGGTACCGCTGCCGGCTGTACGTGGTGAACAGCCAGGGCGACCACCGACCGGGACAGCCGCCCTACACGGTGAGCGCCGTCGCCGACCCCGCCTGTGGTGAGTGAGCGCCGGGCGGGCCGGCCCCGCGTCCTGGACCAGCGCGGCGGCAACGTCGTCCTCGACCTGTTCGTCCTCCAGCAACATCTGGGTGGTCTGCTGACCGCCGCGCTGGAGCCGACCGGGGTGACTCCCGCGCAGTACGCGGTCTACAGCCAGCTCGGTCAGGGCGACCGGACGCCGGGTGAGCTCGGCCGCACCCTCGGGCTGCCGCTGCCCACGCTGTCCGGCCACCTCGCGGCGATGGACCGGCGGGGCGACATCGCCCGCACCCGCAGCGACCGCGACGGGCGTTCCCACGTCGTCGCGCTGACCGAGGCCGGCCGGGCGCGGCTGGAGGAGTGCCGGCCGAGGATGCGCCGGGTCGTGGCCGCGCTGAACGCCGAACTCGGTGGCCGGGAAGCGGCCGAGGACGTACGCGACGTGCTGGCCGGACTGGACGACGCGATCCGGGCCGTCGCCACGTCCTGAGCTGTCACTCGCCGCGCGCCTAGAAGACGTCGAACTCGTTGCCTTCCGGGTCCTGCAGCGCAACGGCGTAGTGCCCCATGTCCGGCGCATCGTTGATCCGGGCCACGCTCGCGCCGGCCTTGATCAGGCGTTCCACTGTGGTGCTGACCCGCTGCCTGCGGACCGCCAACGGAACGTCGCGCCCACCGCCGACCTTCAGGTCGAGGTGGATGCGGTTCTTGGTGGTTTTGGGTTCGGGCACCTTCTGGAACCACACCCGGGGCCCGATCCCCGCGGGATCGACGATCGACTCCGGGGTGTCGCCCGCACCCGGCGGCAGCTCCTCCTCGGGCACCCCCATGGCAGACCAGTACTCCCGCCAGGTGGCGTGGCTGCCGGGTGGAGGCTCCGGTATGTAGCCCAGAGCCTCGCTCCAGAACGCCACCTGCCTGCGGGGGTCGGCACAGTCGATGGTCAGCAGCAGCACCATGTCCATGGCCGGAGCCTGCCAGACACCTCCGACATGCCTGCGGGATCGATCGCCGACGGGACGCGCAGCCTTTCGCGAGTGGCCTTACCGCAGGACGCTTGAGATGCCGCCCCACAGGTGGGCGCGGAACGTCTCGTCCTCGTAGGCCACCGGCAGGTGCCCGAGCGAGGTGTACCACGCCTTCGCCCGGCCCACCTGCGTCCGCCAGCAGATCGGGTGGTCGGGACCCATCCCGGAGGAGCCGACGTCGTAGTCGTCCTCGTTCACGGTCGCCAGGACCTCGACGCTTCCCCGCGGGTTGGTGTCGAAGGCGTACCACTCGTCGTGCCAGGTCCACGGCGTGGGCAACGGCTTGGTGGAGGGGTCGTCGGTGGGTTCGACCTGGATGCGGGCGGTCTGCAGCTCGCGCGGGTGGGAGGTGAAGCGCGCGCCCACCAGCCGGTCGTAGAGCGGCCAGTCCTGTTCGGCCGCGGAGGCCAGGTGGACCCCGGCGTACCCGCCGCCGTCGGCGGTGAACTCCTCGTACGCCTGCCGCTGGCCCGCGTCCAGCAGCCCGGCCCCGGAGGACTGCAGCCACACCACCGCCGCGTACCTCCTCAGGTTGGCGGAGGTGAACGCGTCCCCGGACTCGGTGTGGTCGAGGTCGACCGACGCCTCCGTTGCCAGGTCGCGCAGCGCGGCGACTCCGGCCTCGATCGACTCGTGCCGGTAGCCGGTCGTACGCGAGAACACCAACAAGCTGGTCATGTCGCGACCCTACGGTCTGCGCGGCACCGCTCGCCTCGCCGGCGTCACACTTCGGAACCTCGATGGCCGGGTTGGCCAAGCCGGCTTCTAAGGTCGTGACCATGGCAGAGCTGGAGATCGACGCCCTCGTGTTCGACGTACTCGGCACGCTCGTCGACGAACCCGCCGGTCTACGTGCCGGCATCCGTGAGCTGGCGCCGTCGCTGGAGGATTCCGGGATCGAGCAGCTCCTGGCGTCGTGGCAGCAGCACATCGAACGCGAGCAACGGCGGGTGCTCGACGGTGACCGGGCCTACGTCACCACCGAGGTCCTCGATGAGGAGGCCGCCCGGCTGGTCGCCGACGCCGCCGGAGTCGACGACCCGACGGCGGTGGCGAGGCTGGCTGGGTCGGGTCGCCGGCTTCCGCCGTGGCCCGACACGGTGGCTGGGCTCGCCACACTCGCCGAGCGGTTTCCGCTGATCGGGCTGTCCAACGCCAGTCGTACGGCACTGCTGGAACTCAACGCCCACGCCGGACTGCGCTGGCACCAGGCGCTGTCCGCCGAGGACGCCCGCACCTACAAGCCGGACGCGGCGGTCTACCAGCTGGCGGTCAACGTCTCCGGCCGGCCGCCGGAGCGGCTGCTGATGGTCGCGGCACACGCCTGGGATCTGCGCGGTGCACAGAGCCTGGGCATGCGCACCGGCTACGTCGCCCGCCCCGTCGGCGACCCGCCCACGTCGTCGGACGAGTTCGACCTGTACGCCGACGGTCTCGCCGACCTGGCTCGCCAGCTCGACCGGCACCAACCCCGGCAGAGCTAGAGCTGGGTGTCCGACCTAGGCGAAGCCGCCGTTGCTCAGTAGGAGCTGACCGTTGATCCACTGCCCGCGGGGAGAGCAGAGGAAGTCGACGAGGTTCGCGGTGTCCTGCGGTGTGCCGAGGCGGCCGAGCGGCGTCTGCCGGATGCCGCTCGCCTTGATCTCGTCGCTCATCCATCCGGTGTCCACCGGGCCGGGATTGACGACGTTGGCGCTGACGCCGAGCTGCGCGAACTCGTGGGCGGCGGCGAGCGTGATCCGGTCGAGCGCTCCCTTGCTCGCGCCGTAGGGCAGGTTGCCGACGTAGTGGTCGCTGGTCAGGCTGACGATCCGGCCGGTGCCGTGCGCACCGGTGAAGCGTCGGCCGTACTCCCGGACAAGCAGCCAGGTGGCGCGGGCGTTGACCGCGAAGTGCCGGTCGAAGCTTTCGACGGTGGTGTCGAGCAAGCCGGAGTCGACGGACTCGCAGTGACACATCACCAGGGCGGTGACGCTGCCGAGTCGGCGCTCGGCCTCGTCGAAGATCATGACGGGTGCGGCCGGATCGGACAGGTCCGCCTCGATGGCCGCCGTGGCGGCACCGCGTCCGTCGAGGTCGTCGATGACCGCCTGCGTCGCGCCGGCCTCGACGCCCCACGACATGCGCTCGTCGTAAGGGGTCCAGTACGTGAACGCGATGTTCCAGCCCGAGTCGGCGAGTTGGCGCGCGATACCTGCGCCGATGCCGACGGTCCGGCCGACGCCGGTGACCAGCGCCACCGGACGGCCCTGCTCGGATCCGGCAGATCCCGCCGAAGCCCGGGACGTTCCTTCGCTGTGGCTCATCGCGCAGGATTGTGCTGGACCGGGCGACGACAGGCAACCGTGTTTCGGGCGGCTGCCGGCGCGAGGTCCGGCAGCCGCCAGGCCGGGTGACGTATCCCCGCTCAGCTTCCGGCGATGTTGACCATCCACGGTATGCCGAACCGGTCGGTGCACATGCCGAACTCGTCGCCCCACATCTGCTTCTCCAGCGGGACGGCCACCTGCCCTCCGTCGGACAACTGCTGCCAGTGACGGTGCAGGGCGTCGGCGTCATCGCCGCTCAGGCTCACCGCGATGTTGTTGCCCGGCTTGTGCTCCTCACCCGGCGGGTTGTCCGCGCCCATCAGGGTGAAGCCGTTGTCGGTCTCCAACCTGGCGTGCATGATCTTGTCGGCGCCCGGGGTGTCAGGCGTACCGAACTCGCCGAAGGTGTTCATGGCCAGATCGCCACCGAAGACGCGCTGGTAGAACTCCATTGCTTCCCGGGCGTTGCCGGGGAAGCTGATGTAGGGGTTGAGTCGAGAGGCCATGGGATCCTCCTTGATTC
The DNA here is from genome assembly GCA_963791775.1 of uncultured Actinomycetota bacterium. Lineage (GTDB taxonomy): Bacteria > Actinomycetota > Actinomycetes > Propionibacteriales > Actinopolymorphaceae > Actinopolymorpha. The sequence continues at coordinate 528,105 of CAWBTM010000012.1, forward strand.
CGGCCTTCGTGGGTCTGTCCTGCGGGGACCATAGCGGCCCCCACCCCCAACGACGGTGAACCCGCGAGGGCGTCGCGCCGGACGTCACCCAGCGGCGCGGTCCAGCCGGGTCACGAGGTCGGCGAGAGTGGCGTGGTCGAGCCCGAGACCGCGAAACGACGCCAGCGTGCTCATCGGCATCGTGCCGACCACGCGGACCAAGCCCGGGTCGCGCAGGATCGGCAGGTCGAGACCCTGCAGGAGTTCGGTCCCCTGCGGGTCGGCCAGCCACTCGGCCAGGGTGGAGTCACCGGTCAGCGGCAGCGCGATCGGCGGGGCTTCCAGCCGGATCGTGGTGGTCGCATGCAGATCACGGGAGGACGTGCCCACCGCGATCTCGAAGTCACCCGCCTCGACCACCCAGTCGCGGTGGCGGACCGACCAGTACGCGAAGGCCCGGCAGTCCAGCGTCATCGTGGCCGTACCGCTCTCGCCGGGCTCCAGCGCGACCTTGGCGAAGCCCTTCAGCTCCCGCACCGGCCGGGCGGCCGAGCACTCCGGGTCGCGTACGTAGACCTGGACGACCTCGGCCCCGGCGACGGATCCGGTGTTCGTCACGGTCACCGACACCTCGACCACCAGGTCGTCACCGGCGACGGAGCCGCTGGTGCGCACTGCCAGGTCGCCCACGTCGAACGTGGTGTACGACAGGCCGTGCCCGAACGCGTAGCTGACCTCCTGCCCGGCCCGGTCGTGGGCGCGGTAGCCGACGAAAACGCCCTCGCCGTACCGCACGACACCGCTGTCGCCGGGGAAGTTGAGGAACGACGAGTTGTCCTCCAGGCGTACGGGAATCGTCTCGGCCAGCTTCCCCGACGGGTTGGCCCGGCCGGTGAGCAGATCGGCGACGGCTCCGCCCGCGGCCTGCCCGGACAGCCAGCTCTCCAGGATCGCGTCGGCGTCGCCGTCCCAGGTGGAGGTGCGGATCGCGGAGCCGTTGGACAGCACCACCGTCAGCGGCCGGTCGTTGGCCTCCCGCAGGGCCGACAGCAGTGCCAGTTGGCCGGCCGGCAGGTCCAGGTGCGTACGGTCGAAGCCCTCGGACTCCTCGGCGGCCGGCAGGCCGAGGAACACGACCACCCGGTCGGCGTCTCGGGCGACTCGCACGGCCTCCGTGCGCAGCAGCTCGTCCTCGTTGGCGTCGTTCCCGTCCAAGCCGTAGCCGGGAGCGAAGACGACCTCCACACCCGTGCCGAGCCGGTCGCGCAGCTCCTCGACCGGTACGTCCACCCGGGTCGGGTTGACCTCGGAACTACCTCCGCCCTGGAAGCGCGGCGTCCGGGCGAGCTCGCCGATGACCGCGACCGTTGCGCCCGTCCGCGGCCGCAACGGCAGAGCACCGCGTTCGTTCTTCAACAACACCGCGGACTCCAGCGCGGCGAGATGGGCCACCCGGTGGTGCTCGTCCTCGTCGAAGGTGACCTGCTCGCCTTTCGTCGGCCCCGACGTGGACCGGCTCACCAGCGTGAGGACCCGGGCCACCGCGTCGTCGAGGGCGGACTCCGCCAGCCGTCCCTCACGTACGGCGGCGACCACCGCAGCCGGGCTGAGCTCGAGGTTCGGCGGCATCTCCAGGTCCAGGCCGGCCTCCAGGGAGCGCACCCGGTCGTGCACCGCGCCCCAGTCGGAGACGACCAGCCCGGCGAACCCCCATTCCTCCCGCAGCACCGTCGTCAGCAGCCAGTGGTGCTCGGAGGCGTACGTCCCGTTGACCTTGTTGTAAGCGCACATGACGGTCCACGGCTGCTCCGTGCGCACAATGTGCTCGAACGCCGGCAGGTAGATCTCGCGGAGCGTACGCTCGTCCACCTCCGCACTCACCCGGAGCCGGTCGTCCTCCTGGTTGTTGGCGGCAAAGTGCTTCACCGACGTGCCGACGCCCTGGCTCTGCACGCCGCGGACGAGCGCCGCACCGAGCCGCCCGGCGAGGAACGGGTCCTCGGAGTAGTACTCGAAGTTGCGCCCGCACAACGGTGACCGCTTGATGTTCACGCCGGGGCCGAGGACGACGGACACGCCCCACCGGCGCGCCTCGGTGCCGAGGGCCCGGCCGACGGTCTCGATCAGCTGGGTGTTCCAGGAGCCGGCGATGCCGGCCGCCGGCGGGAAGCACGTCGCCGGGACGCTGCCGGTCAGGCCCACGTGGTCGGCCTCGGCAAGCTGGGTTCGCAGGCCGTGCGGGCCGTCGGAGACCATGATCGCCGGGATGCCCAGGCGCTCCACCGCAGTGGTGTGCCAGAAGTCCGAACCGCTGACCAGCGCGGCCTTCTCCTCCAGGGTGAGCTCACCGACCGTGGGCGGCGCGGGCGGGAGGGAACCGTTCGACTCGGACATGGTGCCTCCCGGTGGGCCGCGGGCTGGGGCCGTCGTGCTGGCACTGTATCCCCGCCCACCCGCCGGGGTAGGTTCGGCGGATGCGATCCGAGGAGATCACCGCGGCTGCCGCGGGCACCTGGAAACTCGGCGACGTCACCGTCAACCGGATGGGCTTCGGGTCGATGCGGATCACCGCGAACCCCGACCGCGAGCTCGCCCTCGCCCTGCTGCGCCGGGCGGTCGAACTCGGCGTGAACCACTTCGACACCGCCGCGTTCTACGTGTCACCCGGAGGCACGCTCGGCGTCGGGACCGGACCGGCACGGTACGCCACGGAGCTGATCCGGTCCGCGCTCTCGGCGTACTCCGACGACATCGTGGTGGCCACCAAGGTCGGCCCCGGCATCGACCCGGAGACCGGCTTCCACCAGGCGACCACGCCCGCACAGCTGCGTACGCAGGTCGAGGACAACCTCCGCCGCCTCGGCCGCGACCACCTCGACCTGGTCAACCTGCGGATCATCAAGAAGGCCGGACAGGACTCGATCGCGGAGCGGTTCGGTGCGCTGGCGCGAATGCGCGACGAGGGGCTGATCCGGCACCTCGGCCTGTCGAACGTACGTCAGGACCACCTCGACGAGGCCGAGGGCATCGCGCCCGTCGTCTGCGTACAGAACCCCTACGGGCTGGACTTCAAGCGGGAGGAGGACGCGCTCGTCCGCACCTGCGAGGAGCGCGGGATCGCGTACGTGCCGTTCTTCGCCATCGCCGGCGCCGAACGCGAGGCAGGCGCGACGTCCGGCCACGGCGCGGCGGTCCAGGCCATTGCCCGCGCGCACGGCGTCACACCACACCAGGTACGCCTGGCCTGGACCCTGCACCAGGGGCCGCACGTGCTGGCGATCCCGGGCACCGGCGACCCGGAACACCTGGCCGACAACGTGGCCGCCGGCGGGCTGCGGTTCACCGCCGACGAGCTGGCGAGTCTGGGCTGACCACGATGCGGCCGACGGAGAGCGCGGTGATCGTGCGGATACCCGAGGTGGAGCCGGCCCTGGGACACCTCCGGTCCCTGCTGGACCCGTCCGCGACCTTCGGTGCCCCCGCGCACGTGACGGTCCTCTACCCCTTCGTCCCGCCGGACCGGATCGACGCCTCGGTGCTGGCCTCCGTGGCCGAGGCGGTCCGCACGGTCGCGTCCTTCCGGGCCACTTTCGCCCGGGTGGGGTGGTTCGGGGAGCAGGTGGTGTGGCTGGCCCCGGAGCCGGCCCGGGCGTTCGCCGACCTGACCGCCGCGGTGTGCGAGCGCTTCCCGGGGTATCCGCCGTACGGCGGCACGTTCGCCGATGTGGTGCCCCACCTCACCGTCGGCCACGGCGCTCCGGCAGCCGAACTCCGTCATGCGGAGGAGATCGTGCGCGGTCACCTCCCGATCAGCACGGAGGTGACCGCGGCACAGGTCGTTCGCTGGTCGCCGGAACCGGGCTCGTTTCACGCGGTCGCCGAACTCCCCCTCGCCCCGCGCTGAGGCGAGAGCTTCGTGCTCAGGTCAGCTTGCGGTAGGCGCCGGGCGCCCAACCGAGCATCGCCTCGATCCGGACCATGCCCGACTGCTCCAGCAGGGTGACCGGGTTGTCACCGTCGAAGTGGTAGAGCCCGGTGTCCGCATCGCGGAACCGCTCGTGGGCCTGGTCGGCGTACCACTTCATCGCCTCGCGGTACGCCGGATTCGGGCGAAGCGTGGACAGCTGCAGCAGGTTGGCGAAGAAGATCGCGTGGAACCGCGCCGGCTGGGTGAAGTAGCGCTCGTTCTCGGCGTAGAACGCGAGCGCCTTCCGTGCGGTGTCGACGGCCTGGTCGAGATAGACGCGGCGCCCGGTCGCGCGGTAGAGCAGGGCGCCGGCACCGATCATGACGCCCTGGTTGTAGGACCACTGGGTCTTCTCGATATTGCCGGCGAGGTCGACGTGGTCCCAGTACAGGCCGTTCGGGGCCAGCATGTACGACCGCGTCCAGTCGTACATCCGGGTGGCCCACTCGAGGTAGCGCGGCCGCCGGGTCGCGAGGTAGAGGTGCAGGCCCACCTCAGCGCCGGGCGCGTTGGAGACGGTGTTGCGGTCCTGGCTCCAGGGCGCCTGGGTCCAGAACACCCCACCAGGACACGGATGTGACGGGTCGTCGTCCCAGCCGAACACCACCAGGTCGAAGATCTGCGCGGCGCGGCGTAGCGAGGGCGCGTGCCCGCCCGGCGTCATCAGGTGACGCTGCAGGTCGGCGAGGCCGATCCACTCGTTGTCGTCGTAGAACTTGTCCCCGCCCTGGCCGAGCGGCGGGCGCAGGTAGGAGTCGTAACCGGGCGGGTCGGTCTGGTCGTTCCAGTACTTCTCCACCGCGGTGAACCGGTCCGCGACGTCGGCGGCGTACCGGCGGTTCATCCCGGGCAGCCCCGCGACGTCCAGCGTGGCCACCATCGCCTGGGAGAACGGCCAGACGTAGGAGTACGGATTACCGCCGGCGTGCGGGTACTCCTCCAGGTAGAGCGACGTCTTCGGGTCGTAGAGGTACTTCTGCAGCGCGGCGTAGGAATCCCGTGCGCGAAGGGCGTAGCGGCGCAGGCCGAGGGTCGTGCTCGTCGTGGTGGTGCCTGCGTACGCAGGGGTGGACACCGCGCCGACCGCCGCGGTCGTGGCCGCGGCCACCCCGCCGAACAGGACGGCCCGTCGCGACGGGGCGCTTGAGTGCTGGGTCACGGGAAACCTCCGAGTCGATGTGCCGCAGGGCACGGGACTCAAAGTGCACTGGATATACCAACAAGTCAACGGCTGCCTTCGTCCGTATGCGGTCATCGCCACCCGGCCGCCAATCCCCTTGTGGGGTGGAGGATTGGGCCGAGCGGGCGCATGGCCGAGTTGGTATGTCGGTGGTCCACACATGGTATGTGAACGAGATCTGGAGAACCGTTGCCCGAGCAATTCCTGTACGAGCGCCTCTACGAGTTCGTGCTGGCGGAGATCTCGGAGAGCCGCCTGCGCCCCGGTGACAGGGTGCCGTCGGAGACCGAGTTGGCCGAACGCTTCGGGGTCAGCCGCATCACCTCCAAGCGGGCGCTGCGGATGCTCGCCGACGCCGGTGTGGTCGACCGTCGCCGCGGCAAGGGGTCGTTCGTGTCCGCCGACGCGCACCGCCGGGACGGCGTACGCGACGTGGAGAGTCCGGTGGAAGCGGCGGCCGTTCGAGAGCGCGCCGGAGGTACGGGATGCCTGGCGCTCGTCCTGCCCGACGCGTCCGAGACGTACGGGCTGGATCTGATGTGCGCCGTCGAGGAACGCGCCGCGGAGCACGGCTACCACCTCGTCGTCCGGCGAACCCGCGACAGCCAGCAGGTCGAGGAGCATGCGATCCGTGCGCTGGCGGGCGGGAGCGTCGACGGGATGATCGTGTTCCCGGTGCACGGGGAGTTCTACAACGCCAGCCTCGTCCGGCTGGTCCTGGACGGCTCCCCGCTGGTGCTGGTCGATCGCTACCTGCCCGGCATCCCGGCGTGCGCGGTGTGCACCGACAACGCGGCGGCGTCTCGGGTGCTGACGGAGTACGTCCTGGACCACGGGCACACCGAGGTCGCGTTCGTCTCACCACCGGTCGAGAACACCACCAGCATCGAGGAACGCATCCGGGGCCACCGATCCGCGTTGCGGGGGCGCGGTGTCCAGGCCGCCGCCGGGCGATGCTTCACCGGCCTGCAGAGCACGCTGCCCGAGCCGGGCTCGGACAGCGCGGCGGGTGCGGACCGGGAGGCGATGCGCGCGTTCCTCGACCGCGAACCCGACGTGACGGGGTTCGTCGTCTGCGAGTACAACCTCGCGGTCCTGCTGCGGGAGGTGCTGGCGGAGGAGGGCCGCTGGGACCCGGACCGCTACCTGGTCGCCTGCTTCGACTCACCCTGGTCGCGCGCGGCCGCGGCATCCTTTCCCCACATCAGGCAGGGCCAGCAGGAGATGGGCCGGCGAGCGGTGGACCTGCTCGTCGCCCAGCTGAACGGGGAGGACGTACCCCGCCTGACCAACGTCCCGTTCGAGCTCGTGACCCGGTAGCGGCCGGGGCCGAATCTGTACATATGCCTTGATCTCCCCGCCGCCGACCCGGAGTATCTGGGCATGCACGGCGAGCGCACGAACCACCCTGACCGGCGGACCCTGCTGAAGGCGATGGGAGCGGGTGCGATCGCCGCCACCGCACCGATCGCCGGGGGAGCCGTCCCGGCCGCGGCCGCCACCGCCACCGGCGCGACACCGGTGAGCCGGACGGCGACGGGGGCGGCCGGTACGGCACCGGCGATCACTCCGGACGAGCTCGCCCACCTGCCACTGGTCGGGGGCAAGGAGTTCCCGATCGGGCTGTGGTGGCCACCGCCGCCGTTCCAGACGACGTTGCCCCGCTACCAGGAGATCAAGAACGCGGGTTTCACCTACACCCACAGCAACAACTACCTGTGGGCCGACGCCTACATCCAGAAGTACGCGCTGAGCCTCGCCGACCAGGTGGGCCTCACGGTCGTCGTCGACGACCCGACCGTGCGGTGGATGCGCAACGACTTCCGCGTCTCCACCGAAGGTGGCGACTTCACGCTCACGCCTGAGCAGGCGAAGACGAAGCTGAAGCAGGTGCTGGACACCTACCGTCCCAGTACCTTCTGGGAGCTCCAGGACGGCCGGCTACTGCAGAACGGCGGCACCGGCAACGGCAGCGCAGGGCTGTCGCGGGCCGGCGCGGACTGGACGGACTACACGTTCGCCTTCGACGTGGCGCCCCGGCAGACCGGCGGGGGTGGAGCCTACGCCCAGGCGGGGTGGGCGTTCCGCGCGCAGGACGAGGGCAACGCCTACGTCTGGCTGCTGTCCAACTCCGCCTACACGACCCCGGCGGCGCCCGGTTACCTCGTCAAGGTGTTGTTCAGGAACGGCAGCCCCGCCTGGGTCCGTCCCGTACCGCTCACGTTCGCGGTCACCGCCGGCACGTGGTACCACGTCGATACGAAGGTCGCCGGCGGCACCATCACCACCTCGATCAACGGCGTCGTGGTCGACACCACGACCGATTCGACGTACGCCCGCGGCCGGGTCGGCTTCCGCGAGGCCGGTCCGGAGTCGGCACTGTTCGACAACGTGAAGGTCACCGCGGCCGACGGCAAGGTGGTGTTGACAGACGACTTCTCCGGCAACCTGGAAGCCTGGAACGCGCCGAGTGCCGGTGGCTCCCCGGCGTTCGCCGGACTCGACATCTACGACGAGCCCTCGCCGGACAAGTTCGAGACGCTCGCCCACCTGGTGCGGATCATGAGGGAGCTGGACCCGAACGCCCTGCCGTACATCAACCTGCTGCCCTCCAACGACCAGAACTACGTGCGGCAGTTCGTCGATGTCGTCAAGCCGGTGTTGCTCTCCTACGACCGCTACCCGCTGATGGCCGACGGCTCCGACGACCCGGGCTACTTCCTCAACTGGAAGATCGTCCGCGAGGAAGGGTTGCGGGCCGGTCTGCCGACGTGGATCTTCATCCAGACCGGCGCGTACGGCAACCGCCGCCAGCCCACCGCGGCCGAACTGCTGTGGCAGATCAACGTCAGCCTCGCGTACGGCGCGAAGGGCATTCAGTACTTCACCTACTGGACGCCCGACCCGGCGCGCGGCGAGGGCTTCCAGCCGGCGCTGATCACCGTCGACGGAAAGCGCACCGACCGCTACGACGCGGCGAAGAACATCAACCTGTACTGGCTCGCACCGGTCGGGCGCGAGCTCAAGCCGCTGGTGTCGGAGTCGGTCACCCACGCCCACGACGACCCGCTGCCGGCCGGCGCGACCGCGTGGACGCCGGACGAGGTGGTGACGTCGGTGCAGGGCGACGCGGTCGTCCTGGGCAGATTCGTCGACGCCGAACGGTCCGGCACCCGCTGGCTGCTGATCGCCAACCGTTCGCACTCCACGCGGTGCGTGAGCCAGGTCGAACTCGACCCGGCGACGGTGGGGAAGGTGGCGAGGTTCGACCCCAGGACCGGGACCTACGTCAGCCAGGACCGGCTGCGGCTGACCGCGAACCTCGACTCCGGCGCGGCGGTTCTCTACCGGCTGGAACCTGCCGCCGAGTGAGCGGCGCGGGTGCAGAGATCGCCCTCAGGCTTCGTGGAAGGGGAGCCAGCCGGTGCGTTCGTGCCAGTGCCGACCGGCACGCAGGTGGGTGACGTAGGCACGCTGGAGGGTGGAGTCCTGGGGGAGTTCGTCGAGCAGGTCGGCGGTGATCTCCGGCCCGGGCGCGGAGCGTTCGAAGACGTAGCCGAGCACCACGTGGTCGGCGTCCCCCTCGTCGGTCTCACGCAGGAACGGCAACAGCTGGAAGCGCTGCTGGAAGCGCACGATGTTCGACCCCTCCGGGAGGTACCCGGCCAGCTGCGGGTCCAGCAGCCAGGACCGGCAGGTGAAGAAGGCCACCGGCTCCTCGGGGAAGTAGTGTCCGAAGAACTCCCGGGCCTGAGCCAGCGACCGGTCGCACTCCTCGGCACCCAGCCGGCCGGTCGCCGGGATGTGCACCGCGACGGCGTACCCACAGGCGCCGTTGCCGAACGACACCGCGCCGCGGTTGAAGTCCAGTCGCCCGAACGAGAACTGCGCCCCGCGCAGGTGCACCTGCGGCGTCCACGTGCTGAACAGGCTCAGCCCGCTGTGCCCGGTGAAGTTGCGGTGCGCCCGCATGCCCTGGCCGACACCGAGGCTCGACCAGCTCACCTCCTCGGGGATGCCCCGCTCGGCGTGGTAGGCGAGCACCTTCGGCAGCGCGGCGAGATACAGCCAGACGTACAGGTGCGCGCCGACCGGCCCGGTGCTCGCGGGCAGCGCCGGCCACCCGGGCAGGCCCTCGATGGGCAGGCACTCGCCGAGGACGGACAGCTGGTGGCGGTACATCAGGTCGAGCACCCACCACAACGCCTGGTGCCGCTCCGGGTCGGGGCGGGCTGCCAATGTGTCCGCGCGGTCGCGCGGGTCGGCGCCGAGTCGGGTGAGCAGGCGATCGGCGGTCTCGTCGTCGGGCAGCACCGGACCGTCCTCGCGAACCTGCGAGCCCACGAACCTGCGTTCGGACAACCACTGCACTGCTTCCGGGGACAGGCCGAGCTCCTTGCGCGCCATCGCGAGGCCCCGGCTCATGCCCCGCGTCGATGTCGACGGCACGTGTCCTCCCTTGGTCTGAGGTGGGCGCCCGGCGGCGATCCGAGGCGGTGCGCCCGGCGTGCCGGACACGCTACCGTGCCAGGGAGTCCTGCGAAGATCGTCGGCGTACGGCGGAACCCGCCGCGGAACGCTCAGGGCAGTGAGGGAGAAACCCTTGCCGGACAAGGCGAAAGTGCTTCTCGACCCGCACTTCCGGAAGATGACGGAGATCTTCTCCGCCGCCGACCTGGAGCGCCTGCACGCCACTGCCGAGGTGGTGTGGGGCCGCGACGACCCGATGCCTCCCGAGGAGGCCCGCGAGGCGCTGACCGGGGCGACCGCGGTGGTGTGCTCGGAATGGCGTTACGGACCGCTGCCCCACGACGCGCCCGACCTGCGCGCGGTGATCAGCGTCTCCGGGGCGTTCCCGAGCAAGCTGGACTACCAGGCGTGCCGGGAGCGGGGGATCCGCGTGCTGTCGGCGGCACCGGCGTTCGGGCGGCAGGTCGCCGAGATGGCGCTGGGACTCGCGCTCGCGTCGTGCCGGCAGATCGCCGCCGGTGACGCCGCGATGCGGGCCGGCGAGGAACGGTGGCTGCACGCCGGCAACGAGTCCACGTTCATGCTGTACGACCAGCCGGTCGGGTTCATCGGGTACGGCGCGCTCGCGCGGAGTCTTCAGCCGTTGCTGGCGCCGTTCGGCGTAGGGATCAGCGTGTACGACCCGTGGCTGGGCGACGGGTTCCTGCGCCGCCAGGGTGTGCGGCCGGTGTCGTTGCCGGAGCTGCTGGAGACGTCGCGGTTCGTCTTCGTGCTGGCCGCGCCGAGCAGTGAGAACCAGGCGCTGCTGTCGCGGAAACTGCTCGAACGCGTACGACAGGACGCGGTTGTGGTGCTGGTCAGCCGGGCGCACGTGGTCGACTTCGACGCGCTGACCGAGCTCGTGCTGGCCGGCCGGTTCCGGGCCGCGATCGACGTGTTCCCGGACGAGCCGCTCGCGGCCGACCACCCGATCCGCGGTGCGCGCGGTGCGGTGCTGTCCGCGCACCGCGCCGGGTCGGTCCGCGAGGGCATGTGGGACATCGGGCAGATGGTGGTCGACGACCTGGAGGCGATCGTCGACGGCCTGCCGCCGCGGCGGCTGCTGGCCGCCGAGCCCGAGCTCGTGGGCCGTCTCACCCGTTGACGCGACGGCCCGGAACCCCTGCCGCCGCGACCCCGGTGCCGCTTCTCGCCGTGTCCGGAACCGTCCATCCGGTGCTCAACGGGCGGCAGGCCGCAGGTCATCTCGTCATACTTTCCTGACCTGGCAACCGGTCGAAGGCCTCGGAGAGGAGAACCTCCATCGTGCCCAGGTCCCCCTTCTTCTGCTGGCGGACGGGTGTCCGCTCACCACGTTCGCGGTCGATCCTCGCCACGGCCGTGTTCGCGCTGCTCGCCGGGATGCTTCCGGTGACCACTGCCACCGCGGGCACCGGCGAACACGGCGCGGGCGGGCACGGCGCGAACGAACGCGACGCGGTGCCGGTGCAACTGCTGTCGATCACCGACCTGCACGGCTACTTCGGCGACTACGAGGCAACCGTGAGACCCACCTCCGGCGCGGAGCCGCAGACCGTGGGCGGCGGTGCGTACCTCGCGACACATCTGGAACGCCTACGCCAGGGCCGGCAGAACTCCATTCTCTTCTCCGCCGGGGACGACTTCTCCGGTTGGCCGGACGAGACGGAGTGGTTCTGGAACGAGCCGACCATCGACTACCTCAATCGAATCGGCCTGGACTTCTCCACGGTGGGCAACCACGAGATGGATCGTGGCGTGCCCTTCCTGCGGCACATGATCGACGGCACCTGCCAGGGGCGGCCCGACGACGATCTGTGCTTCGTGGACTCTTCCGGCCGACGCTTCCACGGTGCCGACTACGACTACTTCTCGGCCAGCATGGTCGACGATGCCACCGGCCAACCAGTGCTACGTCCCTACCACGTGGAGTACGTCGACGACGGAGCCGGTGGCACGCTGCCGGTGGGCTTCATCCACGTGACCACCAGCCTCGCCTCCAGCGAACAGATGTCCTACACACCGAGCGGGATCGACTTTCTCCCCGAGGCGGAAACGGTCAACAAGTACGCGCGAATCCTGCGCGGTCAGGGAGTTCGGGCCATCGTCGCGGTGATCCACGAGGGCTTCTCCCAGCACGGTGGCTCCGGCTACAACGACTGCAATGAACCGTTCGGGCCGGCGGTGGACTTCAACCGCGACATCTCTGCCGACGTCGACGCCATCGTCACCGGCCACTGGCACGCACAGGTCAACTGCATGCTCCCGGACCCGGAAGGGGTGCCGCGTCCGGTCGTGGAGGCCGGGGACGCGGGCAAGCTCATCAACGAGATCGGCCTGTGGCTGGACCCCCGCACCGGTGAGGTCATCAGGGACCGCACCACCTCCGTACACCACCCGAACACCCAGGACGTTCCCGCCGACGAGGGGATCGTGCGGATGGTCGGGTACTGGAAGGCCCGCCTGGCCGAACGTGCCGCGACGCCGGTGGCGACAGTGACCGACGACCTGACGCGTGCCCGTGACGACAACGGTGAGTCCAGCCTCTACAACCTCACCGCGGACGCGTTCTTGTGGGCCGCGAACCGAGACGGCCACGCCGACCTCGCCCTTGCCATGCCCGGGATCCTTCGGCGGGACGTGTCGTACGCCGCCGGTGGAGCCCCCGGGGACGCGCCGGGCCGGGTGCTCTTCTCCGAACTGGCCCTCGGCACGGTCTACGACAGCGGTATCGGTGTCGGGCTCGTTCGGGGGACGATCACCGGCGAAGAAATCCACGACCTGCTGGAGAGCCAGTGGCAGCGGGCCGAGGACGGATCGGTCAGCTACCACCCGCTGGCGGTCTCGGCGAACGTCCGCTACACCTACGACGTGCGCAAGCCGGTGGGCAGGCGGGTACTGCCGGGCAGCGTCACCATCGACCGGCGGCCGGTGGTTGCCGACCGCGACTACCGCGTGGCCACCCTGGCCAACAACTACTTCGCCAAGAACTCCACGCCCGGCTTCACCGCTTTGTTCGGCGCTCGCGACCAGAACCGCAGTCTCTACAACGGCGGTGATGCGTTGTGGCGATACATGGAGGCGCACTCGCCCGTCCATCCACCCAGCCTCGACCGGGGCCGTGCCCGTCCCGTCACCGACCATCGGTGAACCCATCGGCACCGGCCGGCACCGGCCGGCACCGGCCAGGTCAGGGTCTGAAGCGGTAGCCCCGGCCGGGTTCGGTGATGAGGTGGCGCGGCGCGGCGGGTTGACGTTCGAGCTTGCGCCGCAGCTGCGCCATGTAGACGCGCAGGTAGTTGGTCTCGGTGGCGTACTCCGGGCCCCACACCTCCTGCAGCAGCTGGCGCTGGCCGATCAGCCGGTCCGGAGCGCGCACCAGCGTCTCCAGCAGGTGCCACTCGGTCGGGGTGAGGCGTACCTCCTGACCGTCGCGGATGACCCGCTTGGCGGCCAGGTCCACCGTGAACGCCTCGGTCGTCACCACGGGTTCGCCGTCCGGTGCGGGCTGCCCGCGGCGGACCGCGGCCCGTAGCCGGGCCAGCAGCTCGTCCATGCCGAACGGCTTCGTCACGTAGTCGTCGGCACCCGCGTCCAGGGCGGTGACCTTCTCCGTCGAGGACTGCCGGGCGGACAGCACGAGGATCGGCACCTGCGTCCAGCCGCGCAGGCCGCGGATCACGTCGACGCCGTCCATGTCCGGCAGGCCGAGGTCGAGGACGACCAGCTGCGGGTGGCGGCGGGCGGCGACGTCCAGCGCGGCCCGCCCCTGCGCCACCACGTCCACGTCGTACTCCCGTGCACGCAGGTTGATCGCGAGCGCCCGCGCCAGCTGGGGGTCGTCCTCGACGACCAGCAGCCGAACCTGGGAGTTGGTCACGGTGCCGTCCTGTCCGTGTCGTCGGCGGCGTCCTCTGTGGCCCTGCCGCAGGCGGGCAGCGTCAGCACCATGGTGAGCCCGCCGGCCGGGGTGTCCTCCGCGTACAGCGTGCCACCGTTGGCTTCGGCGAATCCGCGCGCCACCGCCAGCCCCAGCCCGACACCGGTGCCGGCGGGTGCGTCCCCGAGGCGCTGGAAGGGTTCGAAGATGTGGTCCTTGGCCTCGTCGGGTACGCCCGGCCCGTGGTCGGCGACCCGGACCTCCACCTGGCCGCGCAGGGCGCTGGCCGTCAGCAGGACCGGCTGGCCGGCCGGGTTGTGGCGTACGGCGTTCTCCACGATGTTGGCGACCGCGCGTTCGACCAGCCCGGTGTCCACCCGTACGGCCGGAAGATCCTCCGGCAAGGCCACCTTGACAGAGTGCGGTGGTACGCCGATCAGCGCGGCCGGGACCACCTCGTCCAGGCTCACGTCCCGCAGCATCGGCCGGACCGCCTCGGCCTGGATCCGGCTCATGTCGAGCAGGTTCGCGACCAGCCGGTCCAGCCGGTCCGCGGACTCCTCGATGCCGGCGAGGAGTTCGGCCTGGTCCTCCTCCGACAGCTCCACGTCGGTCTGGCGCAGGCTGCTCACCGCGGCCTTCACCGCGGCCAGCGGCGTGCGCAGGTCGTGGGAGACGGCGGCGAGCAGTGCGGTCCGGATCCGGTTGCCCTCGGCGAGCTTGCCGGCCCGGCCGGCCTGTTCGGCGAGGCGCCGGCGTTCCAGGACGACGGCGAGGTACTCCGCGAACGCCTCCAGCACTCGCCGGTCCGAGGCCGGCAGCACCCGCCCGGTCAGGGCCAGCACCAGCGAGTCGGTCACCGCCGCGTCCGCATCGGCCTTCGCCGGGTTGCGGGCGGGCTCGGTGCCCACGCTGCCCAGTACCTTCCACTGATCGTCGGCGCCGTCGGTGCTCCCGCGTTCGAGCAGCGCAGCCGAGGCCATTCCGAACGTCTCCCGCGCCTGCTCCAGCAGGGATTCCAGTGCGTCCGAGCCCCGCAACGCGTTACCGGCAAGGGTGGACAGCGTCGCCGCCTCGGCCCTGGCCCGCGCCGCCTGACTCGCCCGCCGCGCCGCAAGGTCGACGACGGAGGCGACTGCCACCGCGATGACCACGAAGATCACCAGTGCGACGACGTTCTGGGTCTCGTTGATGGTGAGCGTGTGCAGCGGTGGGGTGAAGAAGTAGTTCAGCAGCAGCGAACCCAGCACCGCCGCCACCGCCGCCGGGGCGATCCCGCCGACGAGCGCGTTCGCCACCGCGAGGGCGAGGAAGCACAGCACCTCGATGGTGAGGGTGTGCGCGTCCCGGGTCGCCGTCAGCAGCAGGGTCAGCACCGGCGGGCCGACCAGCGCCAGGATCCAGCTGCCGACGATGCGCCGCCTGCTCAGCGGCGTACGCGGTGTCTGCAACCGGCCCCGGCCGACCTGTTCGTGGGTGACCAGGTGGACGTCGATGTCGCCCGACCTCGGCGTCAGCAGCGTCGCCACGTCCGGCCGGAACAGGTGCTGGAAGCGGCTGCGGCGGCTGCTGCCCAGCACGAGCTGGGTGGCGTTGACGCCGGTGGCGAAGTCGAGCAGTGCGGTGGGAACGTCGTCGCCGACCACCTGGTGGTACGTCCCGCCGAGGCTCTCCGCCAGCGTGCGGAGCCGGCCCAGGGTCTGCGGCGACGCGGCGGCCAGCCCGTCGCCGGTGACGACGTGCACGGCGAGCAGCTCACCGCCGGCCCCGCGCGCGGCGATCCGCGCCGCCCGCCGGAGCACGGTCTCACCCTCCGGCCCACCGGTGAGCGCGACGACGACGCGCTCCCGGGCCGGCCAGGCCGCGGTGATGTCGTGCTCGGCGCGGTAGCGCGTGAGCCCCTCCTCCACCCGGTCTGCCAGCCACAGCAGGGCCAGCTCCCGCAGCGCGGTGAGGTTGCCCGCGCGGAAGTAGTTGGCGAGGGCCGCGTCGATCTTCTCCGGCGGATAGACGTTGCCGTGCGCGAGCCGGCGGCGCAGCGACTCCGGCGACATGTCCCGCAGCTCGATCTGGTCCGCGCGCCGGACCACCTCGTCCGGGATCGTCTCCCGCTGCTTCACCCCGGTGATCGCCTCGACCACGTCGTTGAGCGACTCCAGGTGCTGGATGTTGACCGTGGTGACCACGTCGACGCCCGCGTCCAGCAGCTCCTCGACGTCCTGCCAGCGCTTGGCGTTGCGGGAGCCGGGGACGTTGGTGTGCGCGATCTCGTCGACCAGCACCTGCTCGGGCCGGCGGCGCAGGATCGCGTCCACGTCCATCTCTTCGAAGGTCGCGCCCCGGTAATCGACGGTGCGTCTCGGCACGACCTCCAGCCCGGCGACGAGCTGCTCGGTCAGGATCCGGCCGTGGCACTCGACGTAGCCGACCACCACGTCGGTGCCCCGGTCGGCGCGCCGGTGTCCCTCGCCGAGCATGGCGTACGTCTTGCCCACCCCGGGCGCCGCGCCGAGGTAGACCCGGAACTTCCCGCGCGCCATCGGCTACCGCGTTCTTGCCTGCTGGCCGGGCTCGGCACGTGCGCGCAAGGCGAGGTTGACGCCGACGACGTTGACACCGGGCTCACCGAGGAAGCCCAGCGAGGGCCGGTCGGTGTGCTCCTCGACCAGCCTGGCGACCTGGGCCGGGGTGAGCTGGTTGGCGCGGGCCACCCGGTCCAGCTGAACTCGCGCGTACGCCGGGGAGATGTGCGGGTCGAGGCCGCTGCCGCTGGCGGTCACCGCGTCCGGTGGCACCGCCGAGAGTGAGACGCCGTTCTCCTTCGCCACCTGGGCCTTGCGGGCGCGGACCAGCTTCACCAGTTCGGGGTTGGTGGGGCCGAGGTTGGAGCCGTAGCTGTTCATCGCGTCGTACTGCGTGTCACCGGTGGCCGACGGACGCGAGTGGAACCACCGCGACCCGGTGAACTCCTGCCCGACCAGCCGGGAGCCGACGACCTGGCCGTCACGGTGGAGGAGTGAGCCGGCCGCCTGGTCGCGGAACCCGACCTGGCCGACGGCCCACACGGCCAGCGGGTAGAGGACGCCGGTGATCACGGTCAGGACGAGCAGGGCCCGCAGTGCCGGGCCGAGTTGGCGGATGGTTGCGTCCACGGGGTCACCGAATCCCTGGTATGAGCGAGATGAGCATGTCGATCGCCTTGATCCCGATGAACGGCACCACGATTCCGCCGAGGCCGTAGACCCACAGGTTACGACGCAACATGGCCGACGCGGAGGTAGGCCGGTAACGCACGCCGCGCAGTGCCAGCGGGATCAGGACCACGATGATCAGCGCGTTGAAGATCACCGCCGACAGGATCGCGGACTCCGGGGTGGACAGGCCCATGATGTTGAGCAGTCCCAGCCCGGGGTAGACCGCGGCGAACATCGCCGGGATGATCGCGAAGTACTTCGCCACGTCGTTGGCGATGGAGAACGTCGTCAGCGCGCCCCGGGTGATCAGCAGTTGTTTGCCGATCTCGACGATCTCGATGAGCTTGGTCGGGTTGGAGTCGAGGTCGACCATGTTGCCGGCCTCCTTCGCGGCCGGCGTACCGGTGTTCATCGCCACCCCGACGTCCGCGGCGGCCAGTGCCGGCGCGTCGTTGGTGCCGTCGCCGGTCATCGCGACGAGCTTTCCGCCTTCCTGTTCGCGGCGGATGAGCGCCATCTTGTCCTCGGGGGTGGCCTCGGCGAGGAAGTCGTCCACACCTGCTTCCGCAGCGATCGCCCTGGCGGTGAGCGGGTTGTCGCCGGTGATCATCACCGTACGGATTCCCATGGCGCGCAGGTCGTCGAAGCGCTCGCGCAAGCCCGCCTTGACGACATCCTTGAGGTGGACGACGCCGAGGACGCGGGTGCCGGTGTTGCCGTCGGTCCCGTCGTCGCCGTTCGTACGGCGTTCGGCGACCAGCAGCGGTGTGCCGCCCTGCAGGGAGATCTCGTCCACAGCCGCGGCGGTGTCCGGCGGGATCGTGCCGCCCTCCTGTTGCACCCACCGGAGTACGGCGCTGGCGGCACCCTTGCGGATCTGGTGCCCGTCGGGCTGGTCGACGCCGGACATCCGGGTCTCGGCGGTGAACGGCAGCACCGTTGCCCCACTGAGTTCCCGGCCGCGCAGGCCGAACTTCTCCTTGGCCAGTACGACGACCGACCGGCCCTCGGGTGTCTCGTCGGCGAGGCTCGCGAGCTGCGCGGCATTGGCGAGCTCGTCCTGGCCGGCGTCGCCGACGGGCACGAAGTCCACGGCCTGCCGGGCGCCCAGGGTGATGGTGCCGGTCTTGTCCAGCAGCAGCGTCGACACGTCACCGGCGGCCTCGACCGCCCGGCCGGACATCGCCAGCACGTTGCGCTGCACGAGGCGGTCCATGCCGGCGATGCCGATGGCGCTGAGCAGCGCGCCGATCGTGGTGGGGATCAGGCAGACCAGCAGGGCGACCAGCACCAGGATCGACTGCTGCTGACCGGAGTATCCGGCCATCGGCTGCAGCGTGACGA
Organism: uncultured Actinomycetota bacterium; assembly: GCA_963791775.1. Lineage (GTDB taxonomy): Bacteria > Actinomycetota > Actinomycetes > Propionibacteriales > Actinopolymorphaceae > Actinopolymorpha. The sequence continues at coordinate 546,137 of CAWBTM010000012.1, forward strand.
TCGCCAGCAGGAAGATGATCGTCAGGCTGGCCAGCAGGATCGTCAGCGCCACCTCGTTCGGCGTCTTCTGCCGGTCCGCGCCCTCGACCAGGGAGATCATCCGGTCGATGAACGTCTCGCCCGGTTCGCTGGTGATCCGGACCACGATCCGGTCCGACAGCACCTTCGTGCCGCCGGTGACCGCACTGCGGTCGCCGCCGGACTCGCGGATCACCGGCGCGGACTCACCGGTGATCGCGGACTCGTCCACGCTGGCGATGCCGTCGATCACCTCGCCGTCGCCGGGGATCACGTCACCGGCCTCGCACACCACCAGGTCGCCGACGTGCAGGGCCGTGCCGGGCACCTGCTCCTCGGTGGTGTGATCGGGCCCGAGCCTGCGTGCAAGGGTCTCCGTACGAGCCCGGCGCAGCGTGTCCGCCTGGGCCTTGCCGCGTCCCTCGGCCACCGCCTCGGCGAGGTTGGCGAACAGCACCGTGAGCCATAGCCAGCCGACGACCAGCCAGCCGAACAGGCTGGAGTCGAAGGCCGTCAGACCGGTGCTCAGCACGGCGCCCACCTCGACGACGAACATCACCGGCGACCTGACCATGGTGCGCGGGTCGAGTTTCGCGAACGCCTGCGGCAGCGAGCTCAGCAACTGGGAAGGGTCGAACGCGCCACCGGCGACGCGGTGGTGTCCGCCCGGCTGGGAGGCAAGCTCGGGTTGCGCCTGCATGGCCCCCGCTTCGTGGGTCTGGTGAGGTTCGTGGGTTCGGGACGTGGAGGTACTCATGACAGGCCTTCCGCAAGCGGACCGAGGGCCAGGGCGGGGAAGAACGTCAGGCCGGTGACGATGATGGTGACGCCGGTGAGCATGCCCACGAACAGTGGCGAGTTGGTCCGTAGCGTCCCGGCGGTCTCCGGCACCGGCTTCTGCCGGGCCAGTGACCCGGCCAGCGCGAGGACGAACACGATCGGGACGAACCGGCCGAACAACATGCACAGTCCCAAAGCCGACGTCGTAGAACGGCGTACCCGCGGTGAGCCCGGCGAATGCCGAGCCGTTGTTGTTGGACGCGGAGGCGAAGGCGTACAACACCTCCGACAGCCCGTGCGCGCCCGGGTTGAGGATGGACGAGCGGCCGGTGGGCAGCGCCAGCGCGAGCCCGGTGCCGATCAGGACCAGCAGCGGCACGGTCAGGATGTAGAGCGCGACCAGCTTCATCTCCCGGGCGCGGATCTTCTTGCCCAGATACTCCGGCGTACGCCCGACCATCAGCCCGGCGACGAACACCGCGACCACCGCCAGCACCAGCATCCCGTACAGCCCGGAGCCGACACCGCCCGGCGCGACCTCCCCGAGCAGCATGGCGAGAATCGCCACCCCGCCGCCGAGCGCGGTGAAGGAGTCGTGCATGGAGTTGACCGAGCCGGTCGAGGTCAGCGTCGTCGACACCGCGAACACCGGTGAGGACGAGACGCCGAACCTGGTCTCCTTGCCCTCCATCGCACCGCCCGCGAGTTGCAGCGCCGCACCCGGGTGGGCGAACTCCGCGGCATAGCAGGCGACCACGAAGCCGAGCCAGATCAGGCCCATCACCGCGACGATCGTGTAACCCTGCCTGAGGTTTCCGACCATCCGGCCGAACGTCGCCGGCAGCGAGAACGGGATCACCGTGAGCAGGAAGATGATCAGCAGGTTGGTGAAGCCGTTCGGGTTCTCGAACGGGTGTGCTGCGTTGGCGTTGAACGGCCCGCCGCCGTTGGTGCCGAGGTCCTTGATCGCTTCCTGGGAGGCGATCGCGCCACCCGGCAGGTGCTGGGTGGACCCGGCCAGGGTGTGCACGGTCGTCGGGTCGCTGAGGTTCTGGATGACACCGTTGGCGAGCAGGACGATCGCGGCGAGGAAGGCGATCGGCTGCCAGGATGCGCAGCGTGCCGCGCACGAGGTCGACCCAGAAGTTGCCCAGCTGGCCGGTGCCGTGCCGGACGAGACCGCGGATCAACGCGATCGCCACCGCCATGCCGACCGCCGCCGACACGAAGTTCTGCACGGTCAGGCCGGCCATCTGGGTGAGGTAGCTCATCGTGGACTCACCGGAGTACCACTGCCAGTTGGTGTTGGTGACGAACGACACCGCGGTGTTGAACGCACCATCCGGCGGCACCGGCTTCATTCCCACCGACAGCGGAAGCCGGCTCTGCAGCCGTTGCATGGCGTACAGGAACAGGACGGACACGAAGGAGAACGCCAGTACGCTCGCGGCGTACCCCGTCCACCGCTGGTCGGTGTCGGGGTCGATCCGCAGTGCGCGGTAGACGAGGCGTTCGACCTTCAGATGACGCTCGCTCTGGTAGACCCGCGCCATGTAGTCGCCCAGTGGGCGGTGCACGACGGCGTACGCCACGATCAGCGCCGCCACGAGGAGGACCGCGGTGAGGACCGGGGACATCTAGAACTTCTCCGGTTTCACGAGGGCGAGCAGGAGATAGACGATCAGCACGACCGCGAGAACGAGGCCGACGACGTTCGCGGCGTTCACAGCTTCGCCGCCCCCTTGAGGACGCCGACGACAGCGCAGAACGCGATGATCGTCAGGGCGACGAACAACAGGTCACTCACGTGGTGCCTTTCTCTGCTGATCTTTCCGGTGGATTCTGAGGACGGGCTCGATCTCCACCCAAGTGGACGGATGCCCACCGCTCCATCCGCCTTAACGGCGTCCATACGCGAAGGCGGGCGATCTTGATGCGTTCTTGACGGCCCCGTACGCGGGGTCAGCCCACGTGCACGTGCGGGCGCCGGGCCGGGTCCGGCTCCGCCTCGCGCAGAACCTCCCGGGTGACCGGTGCGACCTCGCCCACGCCGATGAGGAGGAACCTCGCCAGGTTGGTGAGCGGGTTGCCCTCGGTCCACTCGAAGTGGATGTGCGGACGGCGGCCGGTGCGGTCGCGGATGTCCAGCAGCAGGGCGGCCAGCGCGTTCGGCACCGTGGAGCTTTCCATCCGTAGGACGCGGTACTTCCCGTGCATCACCAGGCCGTGCACGTTCAGACCGGACTCGAACTCCGACGGGTCACGCACGAGCACCTCGGCGAAGATGATGTCGTCCTCGACGGGCACGTCGCCCTCCGCCCGCATCTGGCGGATCTTCTCGCGGTACTCCGCCACGTCGCCCGGGCCGGGTTCGTTCGCGATCAGCCGTACCCGGCGGCGGGCGCAGTCGCGGACGAACCGCTCAGCCGTCTCGTCCAGGGTGACCTCGGTGACCCGCAGCTCGAAGGCGCGGTAGGAGCGGGACAGCAGCGAGACCGCGATGATGGCGGCGATGAAGCAGGCGCCGATCTTCACCCCGTCGGGGCGTTCGACGATGTTGGCCAGGGTGGTGTAGACGAAGACCGCCGCGATCACGCAGAACGCCGTGGTCCAGTGGCGCTCGCGGGCGCGCCGGGCGGCGATGGTCACAGCGACGGCGGCCGAGGTGATCAGCACGAGCACGCCGGTCGCGTACGCCCCGCCCTGTGCGTCCACGTCCGCCTGGAAGATCCAGGTGATGAGGAACGCCACCCCGATCAGCACCAGCACCATCGGCCGGGTGGCCTGCGCCCAGTGCGGCGCCATCCCGTACCTCGGCAGGTATCGCGGCAGGAGGTTGAGCAGTCCGGCCATCGCCGACGCCCCGGCGAACCAGAGGATCGCCACCGTCGACAGGTCGTACACGCTGCCGAAACCACTGCCGAGGTAGGTGTGTGCGAGGTATGCCAGCGCCCGGCCGTAGGCGGGCTGCCCCGGCTGGAAGTCCTTGGCCGGAATGAGCAGCGTGGTGATGATGCTGCTGGTGATCAGGAAGACGCTCATGATCAGCGCGGCGGTGGTGAGGAGTTTGCGGGTGCCCCGGATCCGGCCGGTCGGCCGTTCCTCGGTGTCGGTGGGGTCGCCCTTGATGTGCGGCATCACCGCGACGCCGGTCTCGAACCCCGACAGGCCCAGCGCCAACTTCGGAAACACCAACAGCGCCAGGCCGATCATCAAGAACACGTCACCGTGCTGGGTGGTCAGGGCGCTGCTCCAGTCGGCGACGACGTGCGGCGTGGTGATCACGTGCCACAGGCCGACGGTGACGACGACGGCGTTCAGCGACAGGTAGACCGCGACCAGGGCGACCGCCACCCCGATCGCCTCCTTGAACCCTTTCAGGAAGACCGCTCCGAGGACAGCCAGGAAGACCAGGGTGATGCCGACCTGGTGGTTGTCGAACGCCGCCGGAACGTGTGGATTCTCGATGACGTGCTCGGTGGCGTCCGCGGCGGACAGGGTCATGGTGATGACGAAGTCGGTCGCCGCGAACCCCAGCATCATCAAGACGAACAGCTTGCCCTTCCAGAACGGCAGCAGGCGTTCGAGCATCGCGATCGACCCCATGCCGTGCGGACTCTCCCGTGCCACCCGGCGGTAGACGGGCAGCGCGCCGAAGAGGGTCACCAGCACCAGCACGATCGTGGCGAGCGGGGAGAGCAGGCCGGCGGCGAGCACCGCGATCCCGGGCTGGTATCCGAGGGTGGAGAAGTAGTCCAGCCCGGTCAGGCACATCACCTTCCACCAGGGGCTCCGTGGATGGGAGTGTTCCGGCTCGCTGAACGCCGCCAGCCGCTGGGACCGGCGGGGCATTCCCTCCAGCAGCCACTGGCGCAAACGGCGCGAAACCGGCGGGGAACCGGTTTCGCTGGCTTCGGCCACGGCGTGCTCCTGTCCCGCCGCCGAGGCGATGTCGAGGAGGGCTCCTCCTCACAGTAGGAGAGGCCGGCCCGCCACGAGACGCGATCGCGGCATCCCACGGCCAACGGACGCGGATCCGGCCGGGCCGGACGAACCGAACGCGGCGGTCCCTTCCAGGCGTGGCCCGTCAGGCGATGCCGGTGACCGCGCCGGAGTCGTCGGTGACGTAGAGGCCCTTGGACAGGTCCACCATGACGAGGAGGTTGCCGAACGGGTCGGCGGCGACGGCGACCCGGCCGACCGGGATGTCGGAAGGCCCGCTGACGATCCGCCCGCCCGCCGCGCGGATCGACTCCGCCGCCTCTTCGACGGAGTTCACCAGCCAGTTGGGGGCGTACGTCTGCTCGCTGGTGAGCACGAGCTCGGTGTCGCTGTCCGGAAGCCGCAGGCCTGCCTGGCCTACGGCGTCGTTACGCCACAACAGGGCGTGGCCGAGACGGTCGCCGTAGAAGGCCAGCCCGCTGTCCAGGTCGGGCACCGGGACCGTGACCGCATCGACCTTGCGCAGAACGGGCTCCGTAGGTCCCGGTACCAGTCGTACGCAGGATCCACGCCTCGCCGATTGGGACCGTGTCCCGCGGCGTTTGCCTCCTTGCAGGTGTCGAATCTGGGATCGGTGCCAGAATCGCCATCGGAGGAGTCGTCCGAGACGTCCCGGCCGTCAGAGAGATCAGCGGTGGAGCCCGATCCGTCGGCCCCTGACGTTTCGCCGGGGCTCCAGGGGTCGTCTTTGCCTCCGGAGTCGTCGGAACCTCCGGTTGGCCGGCGCGGCAGTGTGTTGCAGGCGACTCCGTCGTTGCCACGGTCCAAGCCGTTCGGATCAGAGGGGGCCTGGTCGTAGACCGCTTGGGAATCCTCTTGCGTGGAGAAGTCACTGCAGTTCAGGTCGCCGGAGTAGCCGGCACCTGCGTTCGCACCGACCTCGGCGTCGATTTCGGAGCCATCGGGCGTCGCAAAGGAGTCTTCCGCGGCCGTCTCGCTGGGAGATGGGACCAGAACGCGCTGACGTACCTTTGCGAGACAACAGATCCCCCCGGACCAGTCATGATGAGCCACCCGGCGCGCCGTGAGACCGCAGCGTACGGATGGCAAGGTCGTCGACTAACCCGTCGGATCCGTCGCTGGTTGCATCGATGCGGATTCTCGTCCGCCTTCTGGGCGGTGTGGCGATGCCGGTCAGAGCACGTAACTGCCGATGACCTGGCCCAGTTGCCGGATGTCGGACCGCCCCTTGAACTCCAGGCGTACCTTGCCCAGGCCGCTGAACCAGAGGTCGAGTTCGGCGTCCAGGTCGAACGTCCCGGCGGTCTCGACGGAGAACGCCTGGATCCTGCTGTACGGGAGCGAGGTGAAGTCCCGCTTCTTCCCCGTCAGGCCCTGCACGTTCACAGCGATCAGCCGCTTGTTCGTGAAGACCACGAAGTCCCGCATCGCCTTGAAGCAGCTGACCAGGTGCTCGCCCGGAACGATGAGCGGCGCCACCAGTGGTTCGAGCTCTGTGGTCGGGCAGGGGCTGAGCTTGAAGACGGACCCGTTGGCGAAATCGATCACCGCGCCACGATAGCGGCACCGATCAGTGCCGGACTCAGAGCGCGAACGACAGAACGGTCACCGAGTGGGGCGGGAAGTCGTACTCGCCGGCGGGCACGTCCACCCGTTCGCGGTCACGAATGGTCACGTTGTCGGGTTTGCTCAGACTGTTGCCGGCGAGCACGTCGTCGACATCGGCACCGAGATCGCGGACGTCCGCAGTGGCCGGCAACGCCTCGGCCCGGCCGTCCAGGACGAGCTGCGCCCGAATCGAAGTGGGCCGGTGCCGATTGATCACCGCGATACGCAGGTGACGACGATCCTCGGTGAGGGTCGCGCTCACGTCGAGGTACGCGACGACGGCGGGGCGCGAGGTGTGCAGGCCGCCGCGTTCGCGTTCGTCACCCTGGCGCACCTCAGCGGATCGGGCCGGGCCGTCGACCTGAGTCGCGAGTGCCCGTGTGCCGAGTGTGTTCTGGTACAGATCCCACACGTGGTAGGACGCGGACTTCACCGCACCGCCGGGCCGGGCGACGACAAGGCCGTTGGCGTTGACCAGGTTGACGGTGTTCGCCATCGTCGGCGGCACGGGCAGGCCGGCACCTCGGTGCAGGGCGTGGAAAACCCCGGCGTAGAACAACGCGTCCGCGAGGGTTCGGGGACTCCAGCGGTTGACCCGGAGGTTCGTCGGTGCCTCGTCGGGTGCGGCGACGTCACGCGGCGCGACCCCACCGTCGTCGGAGGGCAGTGGCTCGGGCCACTCGGCGGGCTCCAGGTGGCGGATGTTCCACTCGTCCAGGGCCAGTGCCAACGGCCGGTTGACACCTGCCTTCGCGGCGAGGTCGGCGAGGAGGTGGGAGTAGTCCTGGATGCGTTGTTCGAAGTACGCCGGCTGCGCCACGACCGTGTCGTAGTCGTCGTCTCCGGCCGCGGCCGAGAACAGGTGCGTGCTCGCGCCGTACAGGTGTAGTGAGACGTAGTTGACCAGGTTCCCCGCCTGCTCCAGCAGCGGACGGGTCCACTCCTCCTGTTGCCACGGGATCCCCGCCGCCACCAGCTTGATGTCGGGGTCGACCAGCCGCATGAACCGGGCATGCTCGCGGGCCGCGGCGGCGTACTCGCTCGCAGAGCGGTGCCCGTACTGCCACGGGCCGTAGACCTCGTTGCCGATTCCCCAGTAGCGAACGCCGTACGGCTCGCGCCGGCCGTTCCCCGCGCGTCGGCGGGTGTACGCGGTGTCCTCGCGGCTGTTGGCGTACTCCACCCACCGCACCGCCTCGTCGACGTCGCGGCAGCTGTGCACGAGGTACGGCTCGGTGCCGACCTCGGCGCACCAGGCCAGGAACTCGTCGGTGCCGAAGCGGTTGGTCTCCACTCCGCCCCAGGCAAGCTCCAGCCGGCGCGGCCGAGAGTCGCGCGGCCCGATGCCGTCCTCCCAGTGGTAGGGCGACGCGAAGTTGCCGCCCGGCCAGCGAACGATCGGCAGGCCGAGTTCCTGGCACAGTGTCAACACGTCCTTGCGCAGGCCGCTTCGGGCGCCGGGCCCGTCGTAGGACAACGCGGAGCCCTCGTCGAAGACTCCGCCCTCGATGTTGCCGAAGAATGAGGACTCGAGGAAGTGGCCGTAGATCTGCGTATCGATACGGCCGATCTCGCGGCTGCGGTCGATGTGGATGGTCGCGGTCGGCTGGGTCACGAGAGCCCTCCGCAGTCGGTGGCGATGGTGTCAAGCGCGGCTTGCGACGCGGGGTCGGCGGCGCGGTAGAAGATGAGCCGCTGACTCGGATCCTGGAGCGGCGTCAGCACCTGGTACTCGATGGTCAGCGGACCCACCCGAGGATGCAACAGTGACTTCTGCCCGCGACCGTTGACGCGCACGTCGCGCAGTGCCCACATCCGGGCGAACACCTCGTCCTGTGACGTGAGCTCGTCCACCAGCGCCGCGAGGCCGGTGTCGTCGGGGCGCGCGGCCCAGGCGGCGCGCAGGTCGGCGATGCCCTCGCGGATCACGCGCTCCCGGTTGACGTAGAACTCCCGCATGCCCGGATGCAGGGTGCAGATCCACAGCACGTTGCGGTGTTCGGGTGGCAGTGCGCCGAAGTCCACCACCAGGTTGGCCATCTCGGCGTTCCACGCGAGGACGTCGAGCCGGTGGTTGAGCAACATCGCCGGCAGTGGCGACAGATCGTGCACCAGTTGGGCGAGGGCCGCATCGTCGGCAGAGGTCTCGCTCCGCGCGCCGGGACCGCGTCCGGCTGTGCGGTGTGCGGTCCGTTGGTGCGCCAGGTCGAAGAGGTACGCCCGCTCGTCCGGGTCCAGCCGAAGCGCGCCCGCCAGGGCGTCCAGCACCTCGGCTGAGGGCCGCAGGCCCCGCCCCTGTTCCAGGCGTACGACATAGTCGACGCTGACCCCGGCCAGCTCCGCCACCTCCTCCCGGCGCAGCCCGGGTGTGCGGCGGGCGCGGCGACTGTCCGGGATGCCGACGGCCTCAGGTGTCAGGCGTTCGCGGCGGGTACGCAGGAACGCCGCCAGCTCGGCTGCGGTGTCGATCGTCGTGGCCACCTCCGCGATTTTAGTGCCCGTGAACGCGAAGGTAGGAAAGCCGGTCCCAGGAAGACCTTTCCCTTACCCGGCCACCCGCGACGGGCCGAAGGTGTACGCGTTGGAAGTTCGTACGACATTCCTGGAGCTGCACGTGATCACCTCCCTTTCCCGCGACCTGTCCCTCGACAGTTACCGCCTGCTGGGCCGTTCGGGCCTGCGGGTGTCGCCCATGGCGCTGGGCACCATGACGTTCGGCTCGGACTGGGGCTGGGGTGCCGACAAGGATGAGGCGCGCCGGATCTTCGACGCCTACGTCGACCGCGGCGGCAACTTCGTCGACACCGCGAACCAGTACACCAACGGCACGGCGGAGGAGTTCGTCGGCGAGTTCGCCGGTGGGCGGCGCGACCAGCTCGTCATTGCCACGAAGTACACCCTGACCACCCGGCCGGGTGACCCGAACTCCGGCGGCAACCACCGCAAGAGCATGGTCCAGTCGGTCGAGCGAAGCCTGCGCCGGATGGGCACCGACTACCTCGACCTGCTCTACCTGCACGCCTGGGACGGAACGACTCCGGTCGAGGAGGTCATGCGTGCGATGGACGACCTCGTACGCGCCGGCAAGGTTCTCTACGCCGGCATCTCCGACACCCCCGCCTGGCAGGTGGCCCGGATGCAGACCATTGCCGACCTGCGCGGATGGTCGCCGCTGGTCGCACTGCAGATCGAGTACAGCCTGCTGCAGCGGACCGTGGAGCGCGACCTGATCCCGATGGGTCGCGAGCTCGGCCTCGGGGTCGTCCCGTGGTCGCCGCTGGGCAGTGGGGTGCTGACCGGGAAGTACTCGCGTACGGACCTCCCGGCGGCCGACGAGGCCCCCGCCGGTGCCAGCGGGACCCGTCGGGACGTCGCTATCGGGAACGGCACCCTCACCGAGCGCTCGCTGGGGATCGCCGACGTCGTAGGCGACGTGGCCGCCGAGGTGGGTCACTCACCCGCCCAGGTGGCGATCGCCTGGACGCTGCTCAACCCCGCGGTCACCGCGCCGATCGCCGGCGTACGCACGATGGCGCAGCTGGAGGACAACCTGCGTGCGCTGGACGTGCGCCTCACTCCCGAGCAGGTGGCCCGCCTCGACGCCGCCAGCGCGGTCGAGCTCGGCTTCCCGCACGACTTCCTGGCGATGCCGATGACGCGGAACGTGATGTTCGGCGACATCCAGCTGGCCGCCCGCGGCTGACCATCGACGAAGCCGTCCGGCGGTCAGGCGTAGCCGGTCTGGCGGCGGGCCTCCTCGATGATCCGGATCTGCCGCCGGACGCTCTCCGGTGTGACGAACAGGTCCGCGCCCGTACGCAGGGTCGCCTCCAGCCGGTCGTAGTACCGCAGCGCGGCCGACCTGGTGCCGCGGCCCAGCGTGCGGACCTCCTCCTGCCAGTCGATCATCTCCCCACTGCCGTACCTCCGGCCCGCCGCCGGTCCCTCGTCCAGGTGGGGCGCGTTCGCGGCGGCCTCGTCGAACCACCGGATCGTGAACGTCTGCCCGTCACCGACCAGCGCGCCGGTGGTGCCGGTGATCTGCCAGCCCGGCTGGGGAATCGCCATGCACAGGCTGGACTCCACCTCGGCCAGTGGGAGGTTCGGCCCGCGCAAGCTCAACTTGACATGATCCTCCGCGTCACCCCGCCCGACCGTGTGCCGTAGATCCGCGAACACCTCGGTCGGTTCCTCGTCCAGCAGCAACAGAACCTGGTCGAGCACGTGCGGAGTGGTGTTGGACAGTTCGCCGCCGCCGAACTTGCGCAGCGTCTGCCAGTCGGCCCGCCGCTGGAAGCGGTGCACCGTACGCCGGAGCAGGACCAGCTTCCCCAGCAGGCCGGAAGCAAGTACCTGCCGTACGAAGTCGAAGTCGACGTCCAGCCGGCGCGGTAGGTAGCAGGTGAGCACCCGGTCGGCGCGTTCGGCGGCGCCGATGAGTTCGTCCATCTCCGCCACCGACGCGGCCATCGGCTTCTCCACGACGACGTGGCTGCCTGCGTCGAGGGCGGCGACGGTGAGCGGCACGTGGGTGTGGGACGGCGAGGCGACCACCACGACGTCCAGGCCCGCGGTGCCGATCACGCCGTCCGGCTCGGCGAAAGAGGAACAGCCGAAGCGTTCCTCGGCCTCCTGGCGTCGCTCCGCCACCGGGTCGGCGACCGCGGCCACCACGAACCCCACGTGGTCGGCGATCGCGTCGGCATGGATGTCCCACCCGCTCCTGCCCAGCCCGATGATCCCGACCCGTAGCGGTGCGTCCGCCATGCCTGTGCCTCCGTCGCGCTCGTCGCGGTTGTCTCGTTTGGTCTCGTACGACCTCTGTGCGGCCGATGTCCCGGCCGTCGCAGGTCAGCCTGCCGTCCCGGCCCGGCGCGGTCCACGCCGGCGGCCTGTGACGGCCAGAGCCGGAGATCGGTCCGGGCCTGCGGCGCCGCGCCCGAAACTCGCGGGGCGAGATAGGTCACAGCCGTTTGAGTTGTGCGCAATTGAATCGCGCAATACCGTGGCCGGGTGAACGAGCTGGAACTGCGTCATCAGGTGTGCTTCGCGCTCTACGCCGCGTCCCGCGCCGTCACCGACGTCTACCGGCCGATCCTGGAGGAGCTGGGACTGACGTACCCGCAGTACCTGGTGATGCTGGTGCTCTGGGAGCGGGACCCGGCCGCCTCGACGGTCAAGGACCTGGGGGCTGCCCTGGAGCTGGACTCCGGGACGCTCTCCCCGCTGATCAAGCGACTGGCTGCGGCGGGGTTGGTCACCCGGAGCCGGTCGGCCCGGGACGAACGCGTGGTCGAGGTGGCGCTCACCGCCGCCGGCCGCGCTCTTCGGGACCGGGTCGGCGAGGTGCCCCGGCAGGTCGCCGCGGCCACCGGGCTGACCGAGGGCGAGCTGGTGACCCTCCGGCAGACGCTGACCAGGATCACCGACGCCGTTCACCAACAGCAGGCCACGGGACATCAGGAACAGCAACCACAGAAGGAGAACTGACGACGACATGGAAGCCCTCTACACGGCCCAGGCGCTTGCCACGGGCGAGGGGCGGGACGGACACGTCACCACCTCCGACTCCACGATCGACCTCGATCTCGCCGTTCCGAAGGAGATGGGCGGGGCCGGCGGAGCCGCCAATCCCGAGCAGCTCTTCGCCGCCGGTTACGCGGCCTGCTTCCACTCCGCACTGCGGGCCGTGGCCCGCAAGGCCAAGGCCGACGTCACCGGCTCCACCGTCCAGGCGCGGGTCGGCATCGGCGCCACCGGCACGGGCGGGTACGGCCTGACCGTCGAACTCGCCGTGGACCTGCCCGAGGCCGACGCGGCCACCGCCGCGCAGCTGGTCGAGCAGGCCCACCAGGTCTGCCCGTACTCCGCGGCGACCCGGGGCAACATCGACGTCACGCTCACCGTGGGGGAGACCCGATGACCCAGGGACGAGAGATCCACCTGGCCAGCCGCCCGACCGGCTGGCCCACACCGGAGAACTTCACGCTGGTCGAGGCGACCGTGCCCGACCCCGGACCGGGGCAGGTGCTGGTCCGCAACGTGCTCATGTCGGTCGACCCGTACATGCGGGGCCGGATGAACGACGTCAAGTCCTACGTCCCGCCGTTCCAGGTCGGCGCACCGCTGGACGGCGGCGCGATCGGCGAGGTGATCACCTCCAACGCCGACGGCCTGAAACCCGGTGACCTGGTGCTGCACGGGCTCGGCTGGCGGGAGTACGCCGTGGTCGACGCCGGCGCGGCCCGCAAGGTCGACCCGGACCTGGCGCCGCTGTCGACCTATCTCGGGGTGCTCGGCATGACCGGCCTCACGGCGTACGCGGGGCTGCTGGAGGTGGCGGCGTTCCGTCCCGGCGAGACGGTCTTCGTCTCCGCTGCGGCCGGCGCGGTGGGCAACCTCGTCGGGCAGATCGCCAAGCTCAAGGGCGCGGCCCGGGTGATCGGCAGCGCCGGCTCCGCGGCCAAGGTGCGGCGCCTCGACGAAGTCGGCTTCGACGCCGGCTTCGACTACCACGACGGGCCGGTGGCCGAGTCGCTGCTGGCGGCCGCGCCGGACGGCATCGACGTCTACTTCGACAACGTGGGCGGAGACCACCTGGAGGCGGCGATCGGCTCGCTGCGTACCCACGGCCGGGTCGCGGTCTGCGGAATGATCAGCCAGTACAACAGCACCGAGCCGCCGGCCGCGCCGCGCAACCTGGCGCTGGTGATCGGCAAGCGGCTGACCGTCCGCGGCTTCCTGGTCGCCGATCACGCCGACCTGCGGGACAAGTTCACCGAGGAGATGGCCGGCTGGTTGCGCGAGGACCGGATCCGGTACGACGAGACGTTCGCCGACGGGATCGAGAACGCAGCGGACGCCTTCCTCGGCGTGCTGCGCGGGGACAACCTCGGCAAGATGCTGGTCCGGCTCGGCTGAGCTTCGTGCCCACGTAGCCTGGCCCGATGGCAGCGGAGAAGCGGTTCGACCGGGTCGCGCTGGTGGTGAACTCGGGTTCACGCAGCGGAGCCGCGACGTTCGAGGAGGCTCGCGGCCGGCTGCGTGACCTCGGCGTACCGCTCGGCGAGTGCTACCCGGTCAGCGGCGGCACCCGGCTGCCGGAGGTGGTGGCCGAGGTCGCGGACCACCACGATCTGGTCGTCGTCGGTGGCGGGGACGGCACGCTGAGCACGGCCGTCGACCATCTCGCCCCTCGCCGGGTCGCCCTCGGTGTGCTTCCGCTGGGCACGGCGAACGACTTCGCCCGTACGCTCCGGATCCCGTTCGACCTCGCCGGCGCCTGCGAGACGATCGCGCACGGCAAGGTGGTCGACGTCGACCTGGGCCGGATCGGCGACAACCACTTCGTCAACGTCGCCTCGATCGGGCTGTCCGTCGGCGTCACCCAGGCGCTCACCTCGAGGATGAAGCGCCGCCTGGGACCGTTGGCGTATCCCCTCGCGGCGAGCCGTGCCTACCGTGCGCAAGCGGACACTTCGTCCGGCACCAGAACGTCACGCACGTGACCACCCGCCGGCTGAACCTGCACGCAGAACCCGAACAGGCGGTCAACGTCGACGGCGAGGTGGTGGCGTCCACCCCGCAGGAGTTCAGCGTGCAACGGAACGCGCTGGTCGTGCTCGTACCCCAGGAGTCCGACGCCGCCCGGCTGGACACGCACCACCACTGACACCGGAGCTACTGGACGCAGAAGACGTTGCCCTCCGGGTCGGTCATGATCACGTGGTCGGTCCCCGGCTCCGACACCACCCGCAGCACCTTCGCGCCGCGCTCCTGCAGCCGGGACACCTCGTCGTCGCGGCGCCCGGGCTCGGCGTGCACGTCGAGGTGGAGTTTGTTCTTGCCCGGCGTCGGGTCCGGAACGGCCTGGAACAGCAGCCGCCGGCCCAGGCCCACCCCGGTCGAGTCGTCCACCGGGTCGTCGGGATGGCGTACGGCGGCGGCGTGCAACCACGCCTTGCGGCCGTCCACCTCGGTGTACTGCACGCCGGTGACGACGCCCGCGCCCGAGCAGGCGTTCGATCAGCGCGGAGTGGTCCTCCACCTCGTAGCCGAGGGCGAACGCCCAGAAGTCGGCAAGCCGTAGCGGCTCCGTGCAGTCGACGACGAGCTTCCAGTGCAGTGCCATGGGTTCCTCCCGTTCGGATGCGACACCACTTATAGTGGTTACATGCCTGGACTCGCAACCGGTCTGCCCATGCACTCCCGGGACGGCGCCCGGTGGATCTTCGACCCCGGCGCCCTGTGCCTGGAGTTCCTGGTCACCGGCGGGCCCGGCCGGTTCGCGAGGTGGGAGACGCTCGACCGGCCGGACGGTCTGCGCACCTGGCTGGCGGACTGCCGGCTCCACCTCGACCCCGCGCAGGTGCACGTCACGGCCAGGCGCTGGCGTCCGCACGTCGGGTGCGCGACGCACTGTGGCGCGTTGTCCGCGACGCGGCTCACGGGTCCGGTCACAAAGGGGGCGAGGACCGGGACGAGGACGCGGAGCTGACGCCGACTCCCGCGGACCTGGCCGAGGTCAACCGCGCCGCCGCCCGCCCGCCTCTCGTGCCGCGGATCGCCGCCGGCGGAACCCGCGAGTGGCAGCTCCCCGCGACCGCCGAGCAGGTGGTCTCGACCGTCGCCCGGGACGCGATCGACCTGCTGACCGGTCCGTACGCCGACCGGATCCGCGAGTGCGACGCGCACAACTGCCAACTGGTCTTCGTGGACACCTCGCGGCCGGGCCGGCGGCGGTGGTGCTCGATGGAACGCTGCGGCAACCGGCACAAGCTCCGGGCGCATCGGGCCCGCCGCGACCAGTCCTGAGCATGTCGACCCCTGCCTCGGGTAGGAGCGCCCTACGCAAGCGACTGTGCCGCGGGAAGTAGGGGACGAGATGACCAGACATGCCAGCGTGTGGTTCGCCGGACCGGAGGGGCCGAGCTACCCGGCCCTGGACACCGACCTGGACGTCGATGTCGCGGTGGTCGGCGGCGGTCTGGTCGGCCTCACCACCGCCCTGCTCGCCCAGCGCGCCGGACTGCAGACCGTCGTACTCGAAGCCCGCCGGCTCGCCGCCGCGTTCCTCCGGGCACACCACCGCCAAGGTCACCACGCAACACGGCATGATCTACGCCGAGCTCGCCAAGCGGCACGGCTGGACCGCCGCCGGTCAGTACGCCGCGGCCAACTCGGCCGGCATGGAGCTGGTGACCGACCTGGCGGAGCGGTCCGGCATCGACTGCCAGCTGACCCGGGCGCCTTCCTACGCGTACACCCTGGACGAGAGCCGGGTCGGTGAGCTCGAGGCCGAGGTGGCCGCAGCCACCAAGCTCGGGCTCTCCGCCGGCCTGGCCGACACCGCCGAACACCCCTTCGACGTCGCCGCCGCCGTGCGCTTCGACGACCAGCTGCACTTCCACCCGGTCCGCTACCTGCGCGGCGTGGCGGCAGCCGCGGTCGAGGCCGGCGCCGGCATCCACGAGGACACCCGGGTCACCGACGTCTCCGAGGGGCGCGACCACACCGTCACGGTCACGACGTCCGCCGGTGTCGTCCGGGCCCGGCACGTGGTGATGGCGACCCTGCTGCCGCTTGGGATGATCGGCGGCTACTTCGCCCGCACCCGCCCGCAGCGGTCCTACGGCCTGGCGGCGCGGCTGCGTGGTCCCGCTCCGACCGCGATGGCGTTGTCGGTCGACCAGCCGACCCGCTCGACGCGGCCGTGGCTGGACCCCGGACCGAACGGCATCATCGTCGTCGGCAACGGCCACGAGACCGGAGCGTCGGACGTCGACACCGAGGAACAGGTCCGCGACCTGATGGAGTGGACGCGTAGAGACGTTCGACGTCGAGGACGTGGAGTACACCTGGTCGGCGCAGGACTTCACCACCCCCGACCACATTCCCTACGTCGGCGCCGCACCCGGCCACCAGGCGGTCTGGGTGGCCACCGGGTTCGGGAAGTGGGGACTGAGCAACGGATCCGCCGCCGCGATGATGCTGGTCGACGCGATGTCCGGACGCTCCAACCCGTGGGCGTCGGCGTTCGACGCCCGCCGGATCGGCGACGTACGCGGCGTGGTCAAGACGTTCACCGACAACCTCAAGGTCGGCAAGGAGTTCGTCGCCGGCTACGTGGGTGCACCCGAGTCGCGAACGCTCGACCAGGTGCTCCCGGGCACCGGTGGGCTGATCCGGGTGAGTGGGCAGGCGATGGGCGTCTACCGCGACCCGGCCGGCAACCTGCACGGCGTACGTCCGACCTGCTCGCACCTGGGCTGCCGGCTGCACTGGAACGCCGCGGAGACCAGCTGGGACTGCAACTGTCACGGGTCTCGCTTCGACCCCGACGGTGCCGTCCTCACCGGACCGGCGACCAGCCCGCTCCAGCCGCGCGACCCCGAGGCCACGGTGAACGCCCACCAGGAGTCCGACGCCGAGAACGACGCCGCGGAGGACAAGGACGCGGAGGGCCGGAGCAGCGCGTGAACCACAGCTGAGTGCGCCGGCATCGTCCTTCTGGTGAAGCCTCGGGCTACTCCCCGGACACGGCCATCTCGCCGAGCTCGGACCAGTCGTCCCCGGGCGCCTTGACGTTGACGATGCGCGGCGTCTGGGCGAGATGGGGCGGTAGCGTCCGCCGCGCCTCCTGGAAGTGCTCCGACTGCACGTGCGCCGCGCCCGCGTCGTCGTCACGGAACGCCTCGACCAGGATGTATTCCGTCGGGTCGTCCAGGCTGCGCGACCAGTCGAACCACAGGCAGCCGGGCTCGCCCCGCGTCGCCTGGGTGAAGTCGGCGACGATCGCGGGCCACCGGTCGGCGTCCTCGGGCCGTACGCGGAACCTCGCGGTGATGAAGATCATGGGTCGCCTCCCGTGCCGGTTTCTCCGTCACGCCACACCGTAGCCGCGACCACTCCCACCTCACGGGCGGGCGAGGATCCGGACCAGCCGCAATGCCGCGTACGGCCATCCCCTGGCCAGGTCGGCGGGCGTCGGCGTGGGCGGCAGGCCGACGGGAGCGAGGCCGCAGGGGTCGACGCCGGACCCCGCGATGGCGAGGAACAGGTAGAAGTCGTTCGGCTGGGCCGTCGACAGGTTCACGTCCACCGGGACCGCCCGCGGCATCCGGGCGTCCAGCGCGCTGGGCAGCGGGATGCGCGGCGACCCCGCCGTCGTCTCCGCGCGGTCCCACCCGGCCGGCGCGGGGGGCACCGGCCCGGGCCCGAGAACCGCGGCGACGTACGCCGGGATCGCGCTCACGTCGGTGGCCAGCAGTGCGGACCTGCTCGTCGCGTGCCTCCACAGCAGCAGCACGAACGCGTCTCCGGCGGGCAGGGGCCGCACGTCCCGGTGGTGGACCAGGACGTCGACTGTGCTCCACTCCGCGAACACGTGCGCCACGTCGTCGCGCACCTGCGGGTACACGACGTTCTCCAGCAGGTCGATCTCAGTTGCCGCGGACCCCATCGCCAACGGCGTCTGCCACGGCGCGCGGTAGACGGCGAGCGGGTCGGCCGGGTTGGTGGACAGGGCGCCCGCCGGGGTCAGCCGGGTGCCGCCGACCACGGCGTTCCACAGGGCACGGTTGATCTCCTGCCGGACCGGGCCGAGGGCCGGGTCGGTGCTGCGGTGGAACGCGACCAGGGCGCCGAAGGAGTCGGTCCACCGGCCGTCGGCGTTCACCGAGGGATGGTGCCAGCGGAACGCCGTCTGGAAGGTCCACAACTGGTACACCGGCACCGCGCCGCTCACCGAGAACAGGTCGAGGACGGCCGCGGCCGGGAACCGCCAGATCGGGGCGGTCGCGGGGTTCGCGCGGGGCCTGATCATGATGTCGCGGCTGGCGAACGGCACGACCGGTGGCCTGGTCGGGCTGAGCCGCGGGTTGGCCATCGGGGTGGGCAGCCGGCGGCGGTCGTCGCGGGCGTGCACCCGCAGGTAGGTACGCCGCGGCTCCGAGCTCGCGTTCAGGTCGAGCTCCCAGACGCCGCGGGACTGGAACGCGGCCCGGAGCAGACGGGGGCTCCCCGTCGCACCGCTCGGATCGGCCCAGATGTGCAGGTCCTGGACGGCGGCCTGCGGGAGCCCGTTGACGTCCGTCGTCCAGGTGTGCGACCAGGGCTGACCGGCCGGCGGCGGACCGGCTCTGCGTACGCCCCGCCACACGCCGGTGACCGTGCCGACGTACACGTCGGTGGTGCCGTCGGGGTCGGCCACCACCGCGAAGGCGGGGTCGAGCGCCGGCAACTGCGCCCGCAGGTCGGTCGGGAAGAAGGTGGCGGTGGTGTCGGAGAAGAACAGACAGGTGTCCGCGGTGGCGGAGTTCGGGCTGCCCGCGGTGACGAGATAGAAGTCGCTGGTGCCGGGTACGGGCGCCAGGTCGGACAGCATGCCGACCGCGGGATCCGGGGCGCCGGTGACCGGCGGCGACAGGGTGACCCCCGCCGGAGCGACGAGACACCGTGCCGACCACTGGCCGGTGGCCGTGTCCTGCGTCCACCGCACCAGCCCGTTGGCGAACAACGCCAGCAGCGTCGTCTCGTTCGCCCACTTCACGGTGATCACCGCACCCAGCGGACCGCTGCCGTTGACCGCCGGCGGCAACGGCGCCCCGCCGGGCACGCCCTTGTTGCGGTCGGCCGGCAGATCCCTGCCGCCGGCGCGCGGGTTGGTCACCGGGCCGCTCGGGAACGGCAGCACCCGCCAGGTGTTCGGGTCGGCGACGCCGACGTCGTCGCTGAGCCAGACCCGGTTGGTGCCGAGCGCGAAGCGGGCGCCGTTCGTCCCGCGGGCGATGGCCGAAGCGCCGGAGTAGAACGCGGACAGCGTGCTCTCCCGGTCGGTGGACGTCTCGACGGTGCCCGTGCCCTGGTCCAGAGGATTGCCGAAACCTGCCGCCGGATCGCTCTCCCACGCCGCCTGGACGTACTGCGACACGATGACCTGCGACAGCGTCGGGTGGAACGCCACCCCGCCGCCGTCGCCTCCGATCGTGTCCTCCCAGACCGTGTCGCCCACCCGGGAGTGGCGGCCGTTGTCCTGCGTACCTATCGCGGCGAAGTGACTGGACGTGGGGTGCGCGGCGACGAAATTGACCTCGAGCGCGGCCAGCCCGGTCGCCCGGGGGGCGAACGTGTTCACCCGGCCGGCCCGCGTCGACACGAACACCCCGCCGTCCGTGGCCACCCACACCTGCCGCTGCGGATGCGTTCCCGCCAGCCGGATCATGTGCACGTCCGCGTGGACCCCGTCGCCGATCAGGCCGCCCTGCACAGCCTGCTCCCCGGCGGGCGGGAAGCCGATACGGGAGACCCCGGCCGTCGGCACCAGCGCCGGACCGACACTCACGTCGAGACACCACAGGGAGGCGCCCGCGTCGGAGGTGTTGCCGCCCAGGTACACCCGGTCCACTCCGCTCACCACGTCCACCGCGATCGTCTGGTCGTAGTCGCGCTGGTTCCGGCCGAGGGAGTTGGTGTGCCACACCGGAGGAACGGCGGCGATCGACTCGGCGGTGGGCGTCGCACCGGCCGCCGACGGTATCCGCCACACCCCCGCGACGGTGGCCGCCGGCGCTCCGGGCTGTTGGTCGCCGAGGACGTAGACCCGGTCCGCCTCGGCGACGGTGAGGCTCATCCGGCCGACGAGGGGCATGGCGCCGGCCGCCGTCGGGTCCAGACCCGCCACCCAGTGGAACGTCGCACCCAGGTCGTCGGTGTAGGCGACGCCGCTTCCTGCCGGTGCGAACACTCCGGGCGTGGCGATCTCCAGTCCGTGGGCGACGGCCAGCAGGATCCGGCCGTTCGGGTCGGTGCCGCGCGGCAGCCAGAGGGCGGCGGTGACCAGCGGCTGCCGGCCGGCCGCTAGCCCGAGGAAGGGCCCTAGCGCGGGGATCACTGCCCAGGTGAACTCGCCGTTGTGCGGCGGGCCGGCCGGCCGCCGGGTGCCCAGGAAGAGTCCCCGGTCGGTGCCCGCGACCACGCGGTCCAGGCCGGCCCCGGCGGATCCGGTGGCCTGGCCGGCGGCCGCGGCGGGGTCGCGGGCGAGCGCGAAGACACCGGCGCCTTCCAGCGCGGCGAGTCCTGCTTCTGGTTCCCAGGTCGGGTCGTTGCCCGCCTTCGTCGCCGGTCCGCGGGCCGCGAGGACACCGCGGCCGGCGAGGTTGGGCCGGGCGGGTGGGCGGCCGAATCCCTGCAGCTCACCGGTGCCGACGAGGACGAAGTCGCGTGCGGCGTCGGCCGCCGGGTCGGTTCCGGGCGGGTCGGCGAACGCCACCAGCAGGCTGCCGCAGGCCTGGGCGTTGTGGACGCCGCCGTGCATCGCCGCGCGGACCGCCCAGCCGCCGACCGGGGCCCACGTACTTCCGCCGTCGTCGGTGTACCAGACGCCGCCCTTCGCGGTCGCGGCGTACGCCCGGCGGCCGTCCCGGCTGACGGCGAGGTCACGTACCCGGCCGGTTGCGCGCGGGAAGTTCGGCCCGAAGAAGTACTGCTTCGCACGGATCACCGACGGACCGATCGGCACCCAGCGGCGGGCGTCGCCGGTGGGAAAGATCCGCATCCGCTCACCTGGTTCGGCGGCCTCGGCCGGGTGGCCCGGTCCGCCTCCAGGCGGCGCGCCATCGCGGCGGTGAGCGCGGCGGGGTCGTACGCACCGGCCCGGCCGGCGACGAACGCGAGCCGGTCCGCCGAACGTCCCGTCCGCCGGGTGCGGCGACGTGGTGCCCGGGTGGGCGACGGCTCGGGGCTCTCCGGCGAGGGAGGCCGTGGGTCCTGCGGGTCGGTCATGGCGTGCCTCCCGCCTGGGTGTCGCCGGAACCGTCGGTCGCTCCGGTCGTCCCCGGCGGCGCGGCCGGCTCCTCCGGCGTGACCCGGATCCAGCCCTCCTGCACCTCGTGCGGAAGCCGGGGGAGGTACGCCGTCTGGGTGGCCGCCACGATCGGGTCGTCCCGCCACGTCAGCGGTCCGGTCCGGCGGGTGAAGGTCTGCGTGTCGCCGAGCAGGTTGACCAGCGGCAGCCGGATCTCGGCGGGGTCGACCAGGACCGGCCCGACGCGCACCGACGGGACCAGCCGCCGCAGGCCCGGTGTCACCCAGTCGTCGGCGAGGGCGACGGCCTTGCGCGGCAGGACGCCGCAGGTGAGGTGGACCCGGCCGACCGGGAGCATCAGCAGGGTGAGCCGCGCCGTCTGGCCGGGGCGCAGCCACAGCGTGCCGTCCGGTACGAGGTACGGGTGGCTGAGCGGCTCGACGTCCGGGACCTCGGTCGCACCGAGCAACCCGAGCTGGCCCCGCCGCGGTCCGCTGTCGATGGCCAGGGCGGCCACGACCTTGTCGACGAGATGAAGGTGCGCGTAGTCGTCGTCGACGAAGAAGCCGAGCAGGGCGTCGTCGGCGCGGGTCAGCGAGCCGAGCCGGACGGGGAACCGCTGCTCGCGCAGCGCCGCGAACGCGGCCCGCCGTGCGTCCGCCCCGCCCGGGGCGGTCACCTCCACCTCGGCCAGGTCGTCGGGGGCGTCCAGCCGCAGGGCGGCCCGGACGACCGCGATCGGCCGGCCCACCAGCCCGGCGACCGTCGGCGACCCGACCGCGGCGAACGTGTCGACCGTCCACAGCGTCGTGTCGACCACCCGCAGCAGCGCCGACAGCGCACTCCCGGCCGGCGGGGTGGCGAGGTCGCGTGCGGCAGCGTCGGCGCGTACCAGTCCGGCCGCGATCTCGCCGGCGATGCGTGCCTGGGCGTCCAGCCCGGCGAGCGGGCCGGCGTCGGGTGGCAGCGGCCGCCCGGGTGCGGGCTCCCACGTCACCGCCCCGCTGACCGGGTCGTGGCCGAGCTCGCCGATCGGCGTTCCGGCGACGGTGAACGCCTCCAGTTCCTCGTCGATGTGGTCGGGCAGGAGGAACCCGGCGACCGGGTTCACCGCGCTCGCCGGGTCGAGCTGGTCGACGTACGCCTCGCGCAGTCCCGCCGGGTCGGTGTCGGCCGGTTGCCCCGGGTCGACCAGCCGGAGCAGCGCCCGGGCGAGGTGCTGGATCCGCGGCCGCATCCGGATGCCGCCGCCGAGTCCGGGCACCTCCAGGTCGAGCGTGGTCGCGGTGGCCGACACCGCGTCCGGCGGGACGTCGAGCATCCGGCCGAACGCGTCCACCAGCCGGAGCGCCTCGAGGGTGAGGGTGCCGGCGAAGACCGGGACGGCCGGTCCGGTCGCCGTGGGCAGCGGGTCGGTGCCGGCGCCGCGGTCGAGGACGCCGACGTACGGGATGCCGAGCAGCTGCTCGCGGATGCCGTCCAGCGACGCCGACACCAGGTCGAGCGGGGCGATCAGGTCGCCCAGCCGGGCCAGCAGGTCCTGGTCGGAGGTCGGCAGCGTCGAGGCGCCGGTCGCGTCCCGCTGGAGTTCGGCGTCCACCCAGCGGCGGATGCCCTCGTGCAGGGCACGGGACACGCCCTGGCCGAGCGGGCTTCGGCCGGCCAGCGTGCGGTGGACCGGGTTGCCGGGGTCGGGAGGAGCCTGCGCCGCGGGTTCGAGGTCGAGACCTGCCGACTCCGTGGCCGGCTCCCAGCCCGCGACGGAGTCGAAGCCGTCCAGGCGTACTCGCCACTCCAGCCACAACGGGACCCACGGCTGGCGCCAGGTGGTGAGCGCCACCGGGCTCGGCGGAGTGCCCCGCACCAGCGCGTGCCGCGCCAGTTCGGCGCCGATCTGCCGGTCGGCCAGCGCGCTGCCGGTGGAGACCCGGGCCCACGGGGCCGCGGCTGCCGCCGCTTCGCGCGGCCCCGACGGCGGAAGGTCGAGGTCGAGATGGCTGGTCCCGTCGTAGCTTCCGTCCACGCCGTAGAGCCGGACCATCTCGGCCGAGACCCGGGTCACGTAGGAGCCGAGGACGTCCGGGGACGGCGCGCCCGCCGCGGCGAGCCACTGGTAGCCGTACGGGTTCAGCAGGACGGCCTCGCGGACGACCGTGAGCACTTCCTCGGGTACGGCACCTGAGCCGAGGGCCGGCACGACCGTCGCCCCGTCGACCACTCCCTCGAGCCCCGGCACGCACTCCCGCGGATACCGGCAGCGCAACCTGCCGCCCTCGTCGTACAGGCCGTCGCCGTGGTGCCGGTGGTTCGGCTGGACGCCGCGCAGCGCGAGGACCGGTGCCTGCGGCCGGAAGTACCTCGGTGCCGGGCGGGTCACCTCCCGTGCCTCGGATCGTTCCTTGCCGGTGGTCGCCGGGGTGACCTCCTCGACCCGGCCGGCCGCGGAGCCGGCGGGTTCGCTCCCTCCGTCCGGCGGGCTCGGGTCCGCCCCGGTCGGACCGAAGCCGGCCGAGCGCAGCGTGAGGTCGGTACGCGTCCAGGCCAGTGCCGCACCCAGGTGTCCGCGCGGTTGGGCCCCCCGGCCCTTGCGGCCCACGGTCACCGGTCCGGACGGCGCGCTGTCCTCGGCCCGCAGCCGGTCCGGCTTGCTGCCCGGCAACGGGTCGCCGGGCAGCGGCCAGAAGCCGTCCGCGTGTTCGCGTTCGGCCAGATCCTCCAGGCCGTCGGGGCTGCCGAGCTGCTCGATCAACCCGCTGGTGAACGCGGCCGTCAGTGTCTCTGCCGACCGCCGGTGTTCCTCGTCCAGTCCCAGCGCCCGGGCGCCGAGGGCGGCCACGACGTCGTCCACGTCCAGGCCGAGCGCGGTGCCGAGGACCGCGGGGTCGGGCCGGTCGTCGGCGGCGGGCACGGCGTCGGCGACGGGTACGCCGAGCACACTGCCGTGCGCCAGCGTCGCGTACTTCGGCAGCGCGGGCGTCACGAACACCCGGTCGGCGACCGTCACCGGGGAGCGCTGCGCGATCGCCACCTCGTCCAGCGCGCCGGAGACCGTACGCCCGTCCGCGCCGGTGATCCTCGTTGCGGGTGTGTCCCGCGGGGCGACCAGCCCCATCCCGGCACGCAGCCTGGCCAGCCGGGGGTCCTCCTCGACCAGTGCCTCGTCGTCGCCGTCGTGCACGACGTACCAGCCGAGGCCGGCCAGGGCCCCGTCCAGCCGGTTCGGGCCGGCGGCGCCGGCGAGCGGGTCCTGTCCGAGGTCGCTCCACCAGCCCGCGACCGTGTAGACGGCCTGGCCGCCGTCGGGCGGGCCCGCCTCCGCGAGGTCGTCCAGCGGGTCGTGGAACCCGAACCGCCCGGCGCTCGCGTGGTACGACGCGGTCCACATCAGCGATCCGCCGGCCGCTCCGTCGAGCGGGTCGAGCCGTTGTGGCGCGGGGTCGGGCGGAGGGCCGGGTGTTCCCGCGTACGCCGGCAGTGGTGTGACCGACCCGGTGGGCGCGTCCAGCACCCATCCGCGGACGTGCACCTGTCGGGCGCCCACCGGCTGCAGCGTCCGGAGCACCACCCAGCGGTCCGGCAGAGGTGGCAGTGCGAGCGTCCCGCCGGCAGCGCCCGACCCGGCCAGCAGGGCGTCCGGCATCGCCCAGTGCAGGTGTACGCCGGCAGGTCGCTGCCCGCCTGCGGCGAACGGCTCCGGATCGCCCGGCCCGCCGGTGACCGGGACGGTGGCCTCGCCGCCGCCACCCGCGGGGACGACGTACGCCTGGACGTCGATCGGCACCAGGATGCGGGTACGCCGGGACAGGCGGGTGTCCCAGGTGCCGATGGCCGCCAGCGACGCACCCGTGCTGACCAGGGCGGCGAACCGCCGGTCGAGCACCGCGGCCGACTCGGGGGACTCCTGCGACTCAGGGGACTCGTGGGGTTCCGGCATCACGAACCCTCCGTCCGGAACACGTGTTCCACCAGTTCGAGGTACGACACGGTCGGACGGAAGACGTACGACACCACGGTCGGCTCGGGGTCGCCGAACACCTGCCGGAACGGGAACCGGACCAGTTGCAGTGCGTACTCCGAACTGTCCAGGCCGTCGCCCGCGCCGCTGCCCGTCCGCTCGGCGAGCCGCCGCTGGAGTTCCTGGATGTCGACCACCCCGGAGGCGTCCGCGCGGAACGGCACGTCGATCGCCGGGCCGGGCAGGTAGTCGAACGTGGTCGCGTCCCGCGGCCGCAGCGTCGCGGTCAGCTCCCCGTCCCCGTCGCCGTCGGCCGGGTCGAACCCGAACTGCACGCCCTGCCGCGGCTCCTCCAGGTGCACCACCGACGGCACCCCGTCGAACAGGCAGAGCAGGACCGCGGGTGCCAGGCGTTCCAGGCGCAGCAGCCGCATCCGGCCCGGCTGGTCCTCGGGGATCCGGGCCTCGTCGGCGGCCGGTCCGGGGTCGATGGCGAACGCCCGGACGTGCAGTGCCGGCCACCCCGACACCGCGCGGGATCGCAGCAGGAAGCCGCTGACCGGCCCGGTGTCGCCGGCGTAGCGCTCCGAGCCGGGAACCCGCCGCAGGTTGCGTTCCTCGTTGTCGAGTTCGTCGCGGACCTGGGGGTACTGGTTGGCGAGGTGTGTCCGGTCGTCGCTGTTGACCGTGCCGACCGCGAGCGCGCCCTGCACCAGCGCGTCCGTCCAGCGCCGGTCGACGTAGAACCACCGGATCGACTCCGGCGGCAGCAGTTCCGCGTCGGCGACGAGGTAGGCGAACGGCACGCCGTCCATCAGCCGGAGCCGGACCAGCCACTCGCGCAGTTCGACCGGCAGCGCGCCGTCCCCGTCGTCCTCGGTCGCGATCCGGACCGGGGGCAGTTCGCTGAGGGTCAGCGGGAGCACCTTCAGCACCGTGGTCGGGTCGACTCTCATCGCCCCACCTCCTGCTCGTCGTCGGTGACGCCGTCCTCGGACGGTTCGCCGTCGGAGGTTCCGGCCAGCAGCCGGTCCAGCGCGTCCGGCCCCGCACGTTCGGCCGCCAGCGTGTCCGCCACCAGCCGGTCCACCTCACGCCGTACCGTCCGCGAAAGCAGCGTTCGCACCCGTGGGTCGGCGGCGGAGAGCCGGCCGGAGACGGGATGGAGGACGTCGGTCGCGCGGAGCTTGCCGAGGACGTCGGCCGCCGTCCCCGTGAGCGCGTCCGGTGGCAGGCCGAATCCCTTGCCCAGCAGGTCCGCGACCGTCCCGTCGACCGGAAGCGGGCGGCCGGGGACGACCGGTGGTGCCGGGTTTCCCACGAAGTCCGCCGGCCTGGCGACCGCCGCGTCGGCCAGTCCCCGGCCGAGCAGGACGCCGAGCTGGCCGTCCAGTTTCCACTCCGCGCCGAGCACCTCGGTGAGGAAGCTCACGTGGTCGCTCCACACCGCGCCGCGGCGGGCGGCCTGGTAGCCGCCCTGCCGCCAGCGCATCAGCGCCGCGACCATCGACGGCCGGGCCAGCGCGAGGAGCCGGCCGACCTCGAACGCGGCCGCGAGCGAGATGTCCTCCCGGCCGTCCGGTACGACGATGCGGAGTTGGTCGGCCGCGTGCGCGAGCGGCAACCGGCCGCCGGGCGGGTCGGTGGCCGGATTGGGTACGAACGGGCCGCGGTACCACGAGCGCACCTCGTCGCCGAGCCGCGTTCGGTGCGCCAGCCCGACGTGGCCGGTCTCCACGATCTCCACCGGCACCCGCCCCGTCGGCGGCCCGCCCGCGGAGGCGCTGGGGTCGGCCGGATCGGCGGGGTCGGGGAGGGTGCCGAGCAGTCCGGAGTCCAGACCCTCCACGAGCGTCCGGAACGTCTCCTCGCCGTACGACGTGAAACTCCAGTGCAGCAGCACCGGGAAGCGAAGCGTCGGGTCGAGGTCCACGAACTCGCCGACGACGAACCCCGACGACCGCCGCGGTGCTGAAGTCGCGCGCCATCTCGCTGTAGACGTCGGCGTTCTCGCGTACGGCCCGCGTGGTCCACGACCGCTGCTGGGCCGAGCGGGCCGCGGCGGCCCCGGCGTCGGGTACGGGCGTCACCGAGCCGACCGTCCCGCCAGTGCCGGCCGGCGCGCCGAACCGGCCCGTCCTGGCGTCGCCGACGCCGCCGGTGACGCTCGGGTCCGTCAGCCGGCCCATCCTGGCGTGGTCCCACTGCGCCCGGTCGACCCGTACGTCCGCGAGTTTGACCGGCAGCCAGGTGGAGGGTGTGGGCGCCGGCGCACCGGCGAGCAGCGTGTCGAACTGCCCTTCCAGGTTGACCAGGCAGGCGAGGTACTTGACCGGCAAGTCCGTCCCGGTCGCGCTCCGGCCGGGCAGCGGCAACCTGTTGCCGATCACCACCGCGAGAAACCCGTCGTCGTCGCCCATCATGAGTTCGGTGTCGTGGATGTCGACCTCGCGGGCGTGCGCCAGCAGCGGAACGTCCAGCCGGGTGGGGAAGATCCGCCGCACTGTCGACGCCCGGATCGCGAGGTAGTTGCCCTGCTCGACGTCCGCCTTGCCGGGCAGCACCCGGCCGGGCGTCACGCACTCGGCGACCGGCTGGTTCGTCTTCAGCTCGGCCTCGCCCTCGGCGACGAGGACGAGGGCGAGCCAGCGGTGTCGACCGGGGTACGCCCGCCTGCACCAGGCGTTCCCAGGGAAGGGTCCGCCGGCGGACGACCACCTGCGGCAGGCGGGAGCCGTACGCGCCCTCGCTGCCGGCCGGCGGGAACGTGGACAGCACCTGGTCCGGCGGCAGGGCGAAGCGCGGCGCGCGGACGCTGACATGCGTGGCGAGCTCGGCCACCGGGAGGTCGGCCGGGCCGTGCCCACCGGCGGACAGGTCCTGGCCGGCGGTGAAGCGGTAGTCGCCGGCCTGCAGCGGCGGCTCGATCCGCGAGTACAGCACGAACTTGCCCTCACCGACGGCCATCGTGTCGGCTCCCTTCCCCAGGCTCGTCGGCGGCGGCGAGCCAGCGGACCCGCGCGCCCTTCCCGGTCCCGGCGAGGACCCGGCCGGTTGCGGCGACCACGCCGCTGCGCAGGAGTTGCCGGGCGAGCACGTCGGCAGTCATCGACGCGCCGAGGACGCCGGTCACCCGCCAGTCACCGCCGGCCCGGGTACGAACGACGACCGGGGACGGGGGCTTGCCGTCCGCCGACCGGAGCGGTTCCTGAAGCGGGTAGATGAGCACGGCCTGGTCGCCGGAGAGCAGCACGGTCGGCGGCACCGGTGACCCGTCGGCAGTGACGGCGCGCCGGGCGCCTGCCAGGTCCAGCGACACCGCGTCGAGCCGGTCGGCGTCACCCTCCTCGACCACGATCGCCACCGAGGTGACCGGACGGGCGAACGACGTACGCACCGACGCCGCCTGCGCGAGCAACTCCGCCGCGGTCACCCAGGTCGTCCCGCGGACGGTCGGGCCGCCGGTGAACGTCAGCACGCATCCGTCCGCCAGCGCGGCCTGTGAGCCGAGGGCGCAGACCCGCGAACGTACGTGCCACCCGGCCACGCCGTCGTCGTGGCCGTCGCCCGCGACCGCACCGTCGGCCTGCACCGCCACCAGCGCCGCCGCGGATGGTACGTCCACCCGGGGAACCCGGTTCACGTCGTCGTCCACCACGTCGTCGAACGCCACCGATCCGTCGCCGCGCAGCACGGTCACCCGAGCCCGGCCGGTGAGCTCCACGGCTGGGCGTACCGACGGCTCCACGTCGGCCGTGGCGTCCGGCAGCATCAGCACCACCAGCTCTCCGGCGGCCAGCGGCCTGCCGTCGACCGCCGCTTGCTCGCGGGCGACGGGACGCCCGCCGTCGCCCCCTGGGCGGGGCTCGAAGCCGCCGGTGATTCCCCCGACGACTCCGGTCAGCCCCGTGCTGCCGAGTGCGTACGACCGGGTGGTCCCGGTGGCCTCGGTCCGCGGCACCCGGACCGCCGCCAGCGTCCCGGCTTGCTCCACGGCCGGGGTCGCGGTCAGGTGCATCGCCACCGGAAGGTGGGCACCGATCCGGGCGCGCACCGAGTCCAGCGTCGGCGCGGTCCGCCGCTTGACCCGCCGGTCGGCGACGGTGGTGACCGGCGGCCGGCCGGCCACGCCACTGCCCGCGGTGAGGAAACCGGCGAGCACCGGCGGGCGCAACGGGCGGGGTTCCGGACCGGGGCCGGTCGGAACCCTGGCCGCCGCCGCGTCCGCGGCATTCACCGGCGCCATCCCGTCGGCCAGCGTCCCGAACAACGGCGGTGCGCTCACCTCACGCCGGTACGCGGCCCGGGCCAGCGCACTGCGCGCACCGGAGGCCAGGACGCCGGCCGGCAGGTCGCGTGGCGGCGCGGCGAACAGTTGCGCGCCGGCCGCGGTCAGCGCCTGCGCCGCCGTCGCCGGCTGCGGTACGTCCACCGTGCCGGCGGTGGCGAGGAGGTCCGCGCGGGACGGGCCGCCCGCCTGCAGCGGGAGCGGCCGCCGGGCGGCCTCCACCCGGTAGAAGTCGATCTCCGGACCGCGGGCCATCGTGGTGGGCTCGGCGACCAGGCGGAGCTGGTTCCCGGCCCGCACCACGTCCCCGGTCGGCAGCGGCGGGGCGGGCAGGCCGCTCGGGTCGGGTGCACCCCACGTGCCGATGGGGAACGACTCGCGGCCGACCGTGCTGCCCTCGGGCCGTGGCGCCGCGGCGGTGAGGTTGGCGCCGAGTTAGGCGAAGCTGGTCCGGGAGCGCGGTCCACGTCCCGGTGGTGGGGTCGCGTTGCTCCAGCCGCAGCCGCAGCGTGGAGTCCAGGCCACCCGCCCGCATGGGCCGCAGCCCGAGCACTGCCGGGAGGCCGTCGGACCGGTCGACGGGAACCACCACCGGACCGGCGGCCAGACCCACGTCGATCCGGGTGGCCGGGACGGTGGTGACCACGGTGAGCTCGAACTCGGCATACACCTCGAACGGCCGCTCGGGGGTGCCGTCCGACGTCGGCGCGGAGCGGTCGCCGCCGGTGGCGGCCGGCAGCGTGCCGCGCCCGGTGATCGCCGACAGCGCCCGCGCCAGGCCGGCACCGGCGTCCTCGAGGTACTTCGCCACGAACTCCGGCCCAGCCCAGCACGCCGCGGCTCGACGCGGCGTTCGGTGCCGAACGGCGACGGTGACGTCGCAGGGCCCGACCTCGAGGGTCGCCTCGCCGGAGAAGTCCGGACCCCACACCTTGATCCGGGCGCCCGACGGAGATGCTGAAGCTGATCGTGCCGAGCCAGGTGTCGATCTTCACGCCGGCGGAGATGCGGGCGTACGCCCGGACCTCGAACCAGAACGGGTCGAAGTAGACGATGCCGTGGCGCCGAACGCGATCCGCGCCCAGGCCCAGCCGAAGTCGGCGATCACCTCGACGTCGACGCCGGCCATCAGCGCCTCGGAGGTCAGCGCGAAGTACGCGCCGCCCTTGATCGTGATGGCGCTGCTGACCTGCCAGCTCAGCCCGAGGCGTGGAACGTCCGGGTAGCCGTCGCGGTGGAAGTCCGGGTGGTAGCCGCCGATGGTGAGCACGAACTGTCCGGCCAGCGAGCCCTTCCACCAGATGGCGAAGGCGAATCCGCCGGTGAGCCGCACGTCCGGTAGAGCAGCCAGGAGTTCTCGGTCAGCGCGGCCCGGATCATGAACGAGGCCCTCGCTGGTGGAGAACCGGGCGAGCAGGCCGAGCTCGATCGAGACCAGGGCGGCCTCGGGCCTGGGCAGCGCCAGCCGGGCCAGGCCCAGCAGGTTGATCTCCAGCCCGTCCCCGAACGACACGGCGACCACCGCGATGCCGTCGACCAGGGTGAAGCAGGTGAAGCTGAGCCCGGCGGCGAACCAGAACGGTGCCGCGCTGCGGGCGGGAAGTAGTCGTTCAGCCGGCGCAACTCCTGCCATCGGGTCGGCCGGCGGCTCGGCGTGGCCGGGTCGAGCGCGTGCGATGAACGGGAAGTCGCCGAACTCGGCTCGGGTCCGTCGGGATACGCAAGCCGCGGTTGATGCCGAGACCGCCGCCGATGCCGGTGACGAAGAACGCCGGCGGGTCCGCCGATCGGCCCGTTGATGGCGCCGAAGACGAAGAACGACGGATTGCCGCGGTCGTCGGTGTAGCCGCCGAACACCGACAGGCCGTAGATGCCGAACCGGCCGAGCAGCATGCCGACGTACGACACCGGCCCACCCGGTCCGGCGGGTCGACGGTCTTGAGCAGTCCCGCCGGCCAGGGACATCCCGGACAGGTCGGCCGAGATCGGCGAGCCCCATCAGGTCGACGGCCCAACTGTCGGACGTCCAGGACGTCGCCGCCGGTCCAGCTCAGCGACAGCTGGTCCACCGCGGCGGTCAGCCCGAAGATCGAGACCCGCCCGTCGAACAGCAGCGACACCCGGGTGACGCGTGCCGGCGCCTCGGCGGTGTCGAAGCCGACGCGTTCGAGGTAGAGCGGGCCGAGCTGGCGCTGGACGACGATCCACCACGGCCCCGGCGGGGGACCGGCACGCAACGAGACGTCGAGGCATCGTGCGCCGGGGTGCTTCTGCATCGCGAGCGACGGCGAGAACGCGGGCCGGCGCCGGACGCTCCGGACTGCGCCGGCGTCGTTGATGATCGCGTTGGCCACGGTGTTGCCGCCGGCGCCGCCACCGGGCGCGAAGGCGAGCCCGGTCAACTCCAGGTTGACACCGCCGCCGACGCCGGCCGTGGTCGCCTCGCCGTAGAGCTGCACCGCGACGCCGTCGAGCGACGACCGGGCCGAGCGAGAGCAGCGGGCCGGCCGGATTGGTGAACCGCAGGCCCAGACCGGCGACGGACACGGCCGGGTCGACGGTCAAGGGTCGGCCGGGGAGGTGCCGGACAGCATGAGTAGACGCTCAGCCCGGCGGCGACCTCCGGGTCGACCCAGCTCGCGTCCACCTCGAGCTCGACCCGGGTGCCGGCCTCGGCGAGGGTGAACCGCTGACCGGGTTCGAGGGAGAGGGTGAGGCCGAGCTGCCGGGTGGCCGGTGCCGGTGGCGGCCAGCGCGATCGTACGGTCCCGCCGAGGGTGACCGACAGCGCGGGTGTCGGCCGCGGCGTTCCACAGCAGGCGCATCAGCCGGTCGAGCAACCCGGGCGGATCGAGCAGGTCGAGCGCGAGGTCGGGGTCGACGCTGCGGTGCTTCCGGTGGCGTCGGTGAACACCACGCCCTGCAGGCACGAGACCGCCTTCGGCGTGAGGACCGTACGCAGGCCCTCCACGACCACCCCGCCGGCGACGGTCGAGACGACGGCCAGCAACCACCGCGCCGCCTCGGCCGCCGTCCCGAACGTCTCGGTGGTCCTCGGCTCCTCCGGTGTGGCCCGCCGGACCGCCGCCAGGGTGGGCGGGGTGCCGTCGAGGCCGAAGCGGAACTCCGCCGAACGCGCGCCGGCATCGTCGAGGGCAAGCCCGAGGCCGACCGTGCGGGCCGATCCGGCCGCGCTGCCGGCCCGCACGACCATCAGGGGCCGCAGCGTGAACGCGCCCAGGTCCAGGTCGAGCGGACCCAGCCTGGCCGCCACGTCCACCCCGGCCGAGGTCATCCGCAGGCGTTCCAGCGCGAACCTGCCGACGCCGGGTACGCCGACGTCGGCACGGACCTCGAGGGCGGGCAGCACGCCGGTGGCGTCCAGAACCACCTCCACCGGCCGCCGGGATCCGGGGCCGGACGCGGAGCCGAAGCCGAGGTTCAGGGTGCCGGTCCCGGCGGTGGCCGCGACGAGTGTTCCGGCCGGGTCGAGCGCGGTGGCGAGCGCGCCCGCACCGGCCGTGAGGAGGTGCGGGATCCGGGCGGCCAGCCGGGCTGAGGGGTCGGCGGCGAACGCGGTCAGCCGGGTCGCGGTGAACGTGGCGCCGTCGCGCAGGTCGAGTGCCTCACCGAGGTCGAAGACCGCCTGCCCGACGGATCTCAGCACCGAGGTCCCGGCGTCGGACCGGTGCCCGGCGAGCGCGTTCAGGACGACCGGGACGACGGTCTCACCGGCCGTGGTGAGGAGGTCGCCGAGACCTGGGCCGTGCGGATACAGCGGCATCGGCGCGGCGGGTGGGCGAAGCAGGGACAGGCGTACCGGCGGGTCGGTGCCGAACGCCACCTCCAGCGCCGGCCCGCGCCCGTCGACGTCTACACCGGCGCTCAGGGTGGGGTGCGGCCGCCCGTCCGGGCCGACCAGCAGACCCGCGGCGAGCCGGGTGGTGACGGTGGAGCCGCCGACGTCCGCGGTGAGGGACACATCCAGCCTCAGCCGGAGCCGGTCGCCGTCCTCGACCGCGTAGTCGACCACCACCCCGTCGGCCAGCGGCCACCCGGCAGCCGGCCCGCGGCCGGGTACCACCAGCGGAGCGACCGCCTCCAGCAGCGCGACCGCGCCGGCGGCGGCGTCGGCCCGCCCCGCCGCCACTGCGTGGCGGAGCCAGCCGGCCGGGTCGCCGACCAGCCCGAGGGGTACGACGACCGTCCGGAAACCGAGGTCGTCCGCGGGGGTCAGCAGGCCGGCCGCGTCCAGGGCGGAGTCCAGCAGCGGGGCCGTCGCGCTCGGCACGACCTGCCGGAGCGCGCCGAGCAGTGCGTGCGCGGCGACCGCCGGGACGGTCACCGTGGCGAGGTCGCGCAGCGCCGCCTGGTCGGGCAGGGGGAGCAGGGCTGCCCGGCGAACGGTCGCGGGCGCCGCGCCGGTCGGGCCTGTCGCCGACGGCGCGGCCCACTCGACCGCCACGCCCACCGGTGCCGTACCCGCGACGAGGCGCAGGCCGCCGGCCGCGGCGTCGAGCGTGCCGAGCGATGCCGAGACCGAGGTGCCGGTCGCGCCCAGGGCCACGTCGGCGGCGAGCGCGGGGACTCCGAGGGGCGCCGTCCGCAGCGCGGCGGTGAAGGTACCGGCGGCGAGGTCGATGCCGACGGTCGCCGGACCGGCCGACCAGCCGATCGCGGCTCCGGTACCCGCCGCGGCCGGAACGAGGGCGCGTACGCGGGCCGCCACCTCGGCCGCGTTCGCCGCCACCCGGTCGCGGACCGTACGGGCGGGGTCGTGCAGCAGCCGGTCCAGCCCGGTGGGATCCAGGCCGCCGTCGCGGGTCACGCCGACCAGGTCCAGCAGGGCGGCCAGGTCCGGCGAGGCGGCGCGCAGCCGGGCCACCACGTCGGCGAGCAGCACGCGTACCTCGGGCACCGCGGTGGAGTCCCCGGCGTCGGCGCGGACCACCCAGCGTTCCCGTTCCACGCCGAGGCCGTGCGCCTCGTGCAGGACGAGTTCGGCGTCACCCGGCCGGTCGTCCAGGGGGACCTCGACCCGGGCGGACATCCACCGCACCTCGCCGACGGTGCCGTCCGACCCGGGCCCGCCGGCCAGCCATCCGTCCGTCACACCGAGGTGGAGGTCGACGACAACGCTCCGGACCGCCTCGGCCCGCGGCCCGTCCCCGGTCCCACCGGTGTCCCCGGTGCCGCGGGAGACGCGGCACAGTTCGACCGTCGCGCCGGCACCCACCAGCAGGCCGTCGAGGTCGAGGTCGATGACCGGGAGGGAGACACCGACGTGCAGCGCGGTCGGCTCGGCGTCCGAACTCTCGTACGCCGCGAGCGCGGCCGTGACCCGCGCCTGGATCCCGTCGAGGACGTGCGCGGCGAGCCCACCGGCCAGGGTCTCCTGGTCCAGCGAGCCGAAGACCGTGTGCACCGCGAGCCCGGTCCGCCGCGCCTCGCCGCCCGCGCTCGGCAGGTCGGCGGCTGCGGTGTCGGTGGCGGTGATCTCGGTGCTCCGGCCGACGAGCGCGGCGGCCTGCTCGCGCGGAGTCGCCTCCTGCGCCAGCAGCGCGTCCGGCCAGGGTTCCCGATCGGCTCGGCCCAGCCGCCGCAGCAGCCGCACCGCGTCGCCGCCGAGACCACTGCGCAGACTGTCCACGGCGAGGCCGGCCCAGGGGGTCCCGACCGTCACGACGTCGGAGACGGCCGGCACGGTCGCCGCCGCCCGCAGCGCGGCCGCACCGCACGCGCCGTACCCGACCAACACCACCGGGTCGGTGCGAGCCGCGAGCACCTCGGCCAGGCGGGCGGCCTGCTCACCCACCCCGCCGCGTTCGGGCCGGTCCGCCGCGGCCGCCGAGGGGAGGGGCAGGCGTACGAACCACGTCCCGCCGCCGGTCGCGGGCACCGTGCCGGTCACCCCCACCGCGTCCGGCGAGCCGCCGGGCACACCGCCGGGCGACGTCGCCGAACGGTCGAACGCCGTCCCCGGCGGCCGGTCGCGCACCCAGGTCGGCTCGCACCCGACGTGCACCACGGCGGCAGGCACCGGGTCCAGCACGTCGGGCAGCAGCATCCCCACGCTGCCGCGGGCCACGAGTTCGGCGTACGTCAGTCCTCCGAGTTCGACCGAGGCCACGTCGTCGGGCAGCGCGGACGGGCGGCCGGCCAGTCCGTCCGTACCGGCCCACCGGGTCGAGCAGGAGGTCCAGGCCCTGAGCGAGGGAGTCCCGCCCGACCAGCAGGTCGGCCACGTCGGGCACCACGCGGGCCGCGGCCCGAAGGACGCCGTCGATGGTGGCCCCGTCGGGTACCTCGCCGGCACCCGCACCGCTCAACACCTGGGCGAGTTCGTCCAGGACGGGCGGGCAGCCCGGGTCGAGCCAGACCGCGAGCCCGGGTGCTCGGGGCTCACCGCTCACCGGGCAGCGGAACGGGTCGCGCGCGGATCCCGTACCGCCCGGAACGCTCGTCCCGAAACCGCTCAGCAGCGCCGCCACCGGTCCGATCGCCGCGCGTACCCGGTCACAGTCCAGAACCAGGTCGGCGAGCCAGGTGCGGACCGCGTCCGCCGCGTCGGAGACGAGCAGTTGCCGGTCGGCCCCGACCAGGCCTGCCAGCGACAGGTGCGCGCCCGTTCCCGTCCAGCCGGCCAAGCCCAGCAGCGCGTCCACGGCAGGCAGCCGGAGTTCGGCCAGCAGCGTGGCCGCCGCGCGTTCGACCGCGAACCAGTCCGCCGCGGAGAAGGTGAGCTCGCCGTCGGCGTCCCGAGTGGGGAGCTGGAGCGGGATCGGATCCGCGGTGGGGTCGGTGACGAGTCCGAGGCCGGGAGCCAGCAGGGTCGCCCGCAGCCCAGGGCCGGGTGCCCAGTCGACGCGTACGGCCACCTCGCCGGCCGCCAGGGCGAGGGTGCCGACCGGCAGCCGGACCGGAGTCGCGTCGGGCCGCCGCAGGGTCAGCGAGCCGTACGCGTCCACACCGAACGTGACGGCGTCATCGGCGCCCGTGCTCCCGCCCGTCAGGTCGACGCGCACCACGGTGGCGCCGACCGCGACCGCCACCTCGTACGCACCCAGCACGGGAACGGCGAGCCGGCCGGCCACCGCGACGAGCAGCCGGGCGTCCTCGCGCCACACCGCGAGGTCGACGGCCGCGGCGCCGGGCCCTGCGACCAACTCCACCCGCCACGGGTCGCTCGCCGTGCCCGCGCCGGGCACGGGCACGACCGACCCGCCATGGACCAGCGCGCGCAGGCGGCCCAGCACGTCCACGGCCGCCGCGGGGTTGTCCGTCAGGTGGTGCCAGTACGTCCGCACCGCCGCCAGGGGATCGGTGAACAACGCCACCACGTCCAGCCTGCCGACGCCCGCCGGCGGATCCAGTCCGAGCAGCCGGGACACCAGGGCGCCCGCGGATCCGAGGCCCGCGAGGGCGTCCGCGAGTGCGGTCTCCAGCACCGACGCGGCCGAGTCCAGGGCCGCGGACGGGGAGGACAGGTCGAGGACGTCGTACGTCGGTCCGCCCGCGGTGACCACCACGTCGTGCACCGCGAGGACGAACGCCGGCCTGCCGGTCGCGTCCAGGGCCACGCCGGTGTGCAGGCTGCCCGCCGACGGCGCGGGTCCGGGCAGCAGCGGCAGCCCGCCCGCGTCCTCGCCGAAGACCGCCTCGGCCCGAAGGCTCGGCAGCGCGGTGCACGCGCCGGTTCCGGTGTCGGCGCGCAGCAGGTCGGCGGACAGGTGGGCCCGCGCGCCGGTACGGGTGTCCAGCGCGAGGTCGAGCCACGGCACCAGGACGGGATGGCCCGCGCCGCCGGCCGTGACCCGGACGCCGACGGTCACCGCGACCGGGCCGGCGGCGACCCGTACGCCGGCGTCTGGCCGGCCGGGTTCGCCCGCGACCACGGTCCCGCCCACCAGGTCGGCGAGCTGGCCCAGCCAGGCGTCGCGGGCGGTGTGGTCGGTCGGGTCGGCGGGGTCGGCCAGGATGCGCTCCACCCACTCGACGAGGACGGCGATCCCGCGCGCGGGCAGGTCGGCGAGCGCCAGTGGCGGCACGCCGGGAACCTCGCGCAACCCGAGCAGCCCGGCCACCGCGCGGAACGCCGCCACGGCCGGGTCGGATCCGTCCATGGTGTCCGCCTGGGCGCGGACCAGACCCACCAGCAGGTCGAGTGCGTCGGCGCCGAGCTCGGCGAGTCCGGTCGCGTCGAAGGAGAACGTACGAGGACCCGGGGCTCCCGGCAGTTGCAGGTCGCGCAGGGTGAACTCGACCGTGAGCGGGTCCTCACCGTTCGCC
Organism: uncultured Actinomycetota bacterium; assembly: GCA_963791775.1. GTDB lineage: Bacteria > Actinomycetota > Actinomycetes > Propionibacteriales > Actinopolymorphaceae > Actinopolymorpha. The sequence goes on from CAWBTM010000012.1 coordinate 583,841, forward strand.
GGAACGCCGAAACCGACCGCGAGGCCGCCCAGTGCCGCCGCACCCGGCGCGGGAGCGGCGTCGGTGAGCGTCGCGTCCACCTCGATCCGAACCCGCGCACCGGGCGTACCGAGGAGCAGCCAGGACGGCAGGCCGGCCGGGCCCACCGGCGGCGCGCCGTCGCGGCGCTCGAACTGGAACAGGGGTACGTGGACGCGGGTGGACACCGTTGGCGGCCCACCCGCGCTGGTGTGCTCGAAGCCGACGCCGAGTTGCACGGTCCCGGTCGTTCCGGTCGTCCCGGTCGTCTCCGCCAGGACCGCCGAGACCGTGATCTGCGGCTCGGTCTCGGTGAACAGCGGAACCCAGGTCTGGCCGGCCCGGCCGGCCCGCTCCGGCGGCCCGAGCACGCCGTCGACGAACGCGAGCAACGCCGCGCGCTGGCCGTCGTCGGCGAGCAGGTGACGAAGGCCGTGCGGATTGCCGCCCGCCCCGCCGTCACCGGCGCTGCCCAGCGGGTCGCCGAACCAGGACGGGTTCGGCTGGCCGGCGAGGTCCAGCAGACCGATCGCCTTCGCCAGGTCGGCGAAGGCGCCCAGGCTGTCCGCGTCCACCGTCATGGCCGCCGCCTCATGGTTGGCGGACCCGTTGCCGGGCGGTGGGCTGGATGAGGAGCAGGTCGCGTTCGGCCGCGATGGAACCCGGGACCAGCGGCCGTTTGGCCGGGTCGACGCCGGCGGCCGCGCACAGCGTCTGGGCGAGATGGACGAGCGCCTCCCAGGCGAACGCGATCAGCGCCTGCGCCCAGACGTCCACCACGAGGTCCGGGCCGGTGGGCCGGGTCAGCGACGACATGACCAGCCCGGTCGGAGCGTTCGCCGTTCCGACTCCGAGCGGCACCTCGGCGAGCGCGTCCTCGCCGAGTTGGTCGCAGCTCACCGACAGGCCGATCGTGACCAGACCGGGCAGGCAGCCGAGCCTGATGTCACCGGTGTGGACGAGGAGTTCGTTCGCGCCGTCCCGCCACACGACGTCCGGTGAGGACCCGCGCGGCAGGTCGGCGACGAGACGGACCGTCTGCCGCAACGTGCGCTGTGCCAGTCCTGCCGGCACCCGGATGACGGGCGATGCCGCCCGGGCCGCCGAACTCCCACCCGCCATGGCCGGCGGCCTAGGTCGAGTCGCCTTTGCGGAACGCCCGGGCGACCAGATGGAACAACGGCTCTCGTACGCGCAGCCACACCTCGACCACGACGAGAATCACGCCGACCAGAAGGATTGGATACTCCTCGAACAGCACGACGGACCTCCCAAGCCATCGGGCCCTCCCCGCGAACACAACGGGTCATACCCGGGCTTCCGGCGTGACTCGCAGGTTGTTGGACGAAATGTCGTACCGGCCCGAGGCGGTGTCAAGACCGCGTTGCGTGTCGCGCCGGGTTCACCCGCAGGCGGCGCCGATGGCCGCGGGATCCCAGTAGAACGGACGGCATTCGACCATGCGGCCCTCCCGCGCGGTGACCAACTGCAGGATCAGGGCGTCGACGTCGCGGCCGGTGGCGCGGGCCCGGAAGCGCACCAGGCTGCGCACCACCACCGAGTCGCCGTCGTGGGCGCTCCAGTGTTCCTGTTCCAGGAACTCCATCGACTCCCAGAGTTCGCTGAACGTGGTGAGGAACCGCTCCATCCCCTCGTGCCCGCGCCACGTTCCCGTGAAAGGCAGCCCGGGCGCCTGGTGCAGAACGACGTCGGGATCGAGGTGGACGGCCACGTCGCCGTAGTCGGCCCGGCCGTACCCGCCGGCGGCCAGGTAGGCCGCCTCGGCCGCGTAGAACTTCCGCATCATCGTCCAAGCGTCGTCCCAGGGCCGTTCCCGCGCTCGCGGCCCGGCGTCCCGGCCGGCCGTCTCGTTCGGCAAGGTCCCGTTTGCCGATGCCCCGTTTGCCGTCGTCTCGTTCGTCGTCATCCTTCGAGCGTGGCCGACACGCGCGCCGAGTACCGGCGGTGTTCGGACGTCGCGCTGGGGCACGCCGGGATAGGACCCGGCGCGTGTGCGCCGGGGTTGTCGGCGGCGTCGCCTACGCTGCGGGCATGACGTCGGAGGAGACGCGCGAGGGTGTGTCGCTGACCAACCTCGACCAGCCGTTGTTCGACGGTGCGGACGCGACCAAGCGCGATCTCGTCGACTACCTCGACGCTGTTGCCGACCGGATCATCGCCGAGCTTGCCGGCCGGCCGCTGTCGGTGGTGCGGGTGCTGCGCGGGCAGCAGCCGTTCATGCAGAAGAACCTCCCGAAATACACCCCGTCATGGGTTCGCAGCGTCTCGGTGTGGGCCGAGGCGTCCAAGCGGGAGATCCGGTACGCCCTGTGCGACGACCGCCGGACGCTGCTGTGGTTCGGCAACCAGCGCGCGATCGAGTTCCACCCCACGCTGTCCCGCGCCGACAGCGTCACCCACCCGACCGCGCTCATCCTCGACATCGACCCGCCGGGGGGCGACGACCTCGTCGCGGGCTTCGCGCTGGCCGTCGCGGCGGCCAAGCTGGTCCGGCAGGCGCTGGCCGACGCCGGGCTGGCCGCGGGAGTGAAGACCAGCGGCGCGAAGGGCCTGCACGTGGTCGTCCCACTCGCGGAGGCGCAGGACGTGTGGGACGTCGCCGCCGCCACCCGGGCGCTCGCCGTGCGGGCCGAGCGGCTGGACCCGGCGGTGGCGACCACCGCGTTCATCCGCGAGGACCGGGGCGGAAAGGTGTTCCTCGACTCGACCCGCGCCGGTGGGGCCACCGTCGTCGCGGCCTACAGCCCCCGGATCCGGCCGGGGGCTCCGGTGTCGTATCCCGTCGGCTGGGACGCACTCGACGACGTCGCGCCGGGCGACTTCACCATCCACACCGTGCCGGAGCTGATCGGTTCCGGTGACCCGTGGGCCGACCAGTTGCCGGCGTCCCAGACGCTGCCTGCCGACCTGGTGGCCGAGGGTCACACGATTCCGGTGGCGCGGGTGCAGGCGATGCACGAGGGCAAGCGCCGCGCCCGCGCCCGTCGCGGCGAGTCGTCCTAGCCTTCGCCGGCGTCGCGGAGCTCGGCCGGCAGTGGTTCTGCGTGTACGACGTGCAGGCTGGTGACCGCCCTGGTGAGCACGACGTACAACCGCGCCAGCCCGCGCGGCTCGGCGGCCACGATCCTGGCCGGTTCGGCGACCACCACCGCGTCGAACTCCAGCCCCTTGGCCAGCATCGCGGGCACGCACACCAGCCGGGCCGTCTCCATCGCGTCGTCGGCACTGCCGAGCAGCGCGGACGGCAGACCTTTGTCCAGCAGGCCCGCCTGGAGCTCGGCGACGTCGGCGTCCGCCGCGATCATCGCCACCGAACCCTCCCCGGCCAGGGCGTTCCGGCAGGCGTCGGCGAGACTGTCAAGCAAGCCTTGCGGGTCCTTGCGGTCGGCTGTGCTGACCCGCAGCGCGCCCGACAGCGAACGAAATCCGGTCGGCCGACCCAGGGCGGGTGCGATCGCCGGCAGCAACCGGGCCGCGAAGTCGATGATCTCGCCCGGCACGCGGAACCCCCGCTCCAGTTCGACCAGCCGGGTGTCGGGCATCTCCAGGTGCTCGAACACCTGCTCCCACGAGCCCGTCGTCCACGGCGACGTGGCCTGCGCGAGGTCGCCGAGCACGGTCGCGGAGCCGGTGCGGCAGCGCCGGCCGAGTGCCCGGAGCTGCATGGCCGACAGGTCCTGCGCCTCGTCCACCACCAGGTGACCGAGGGAGCCTGCCCGGCGTTCGATCAGGTCGGTGAGCTCGTCGAGCAGGACCAGCTCGGCCGGCGACCACTTCGCCGACTTCGCCGACCGCGGGGGTTTGCGCCAGGCCAGCTCGGCCCGGTCGTCCGCGGTGAGGTCGGCGCCGGCCGCGGCCTCGAGGAATGCCGCGTCCGACAGCAGCCGGAACAACACCTGCTCCGGCGTCACCTTCGGCCACACCTGGTCGACCAGCGCCTTGACCGGCCTCGACCGGGCCACGGCGTCCTGCACCCGGTCGTCGGGCGACTCGCCGCGGCGTTCCATCAACACCAGCACCTCGTGCGCGATCCGCTGGGCGAGGGAGCTGCGTCCGGGGGAGTAGCGGGTCGCCCCGCGCAGCGACTCGACGATCTCCGCGACGGCGTAGTCGTGTACGCGGTAGCGGTTGGATCCCTTGGTGTAGAGGATTCCCTCGGTCGGCGTACCGACGTGCAGCCACAGCGCGCGCAGGAGAACCGCCGCCATCCGGGCGTCGCCCTTGAGCTGTTCGGCCCGCGGATCTCCCGTCCCGCTGCCGCCCGCACCGAGGGCGCCGGGCTGGCCGAGCAGCTCCTCGACCGTGGTCTGGCGTACGTCGACCTCACCGAGGGCGGGCAGCACCTTGCGGATGTAGGACAGGAACGAACGGTTCGGCCCGACGATGACGACGCCGCCGCGGCGCAGGCGTTCGCGTTCGGTGTAGAGCAGGTAGGCGATCCGGTGCAGGCCGATCGCCGTCTTGCCGGTGCCCGGTGCGCCCTGTACGCAGATGGAAGGCTGCAGCGGTGCGCGGACGAGATCGTCCTGCTCGGGCTGGATGGTCGCCACGATGTCGCGCATCGGTCCGGTACGCGGCCGCTCGATCTCGGCCCGCAGGAAGGCGTCCGCCCGAGGGTCGGCCGCCGCCACGTCCGTACCGTCGAGGATCTCGTCGTCGTAGGCGGTGAGGTCGGCCGCGTCGGAGAAGCCGTAGCGGCGGCGCCGGTGGACGTGCTGCCGTTCGGTGCGGGTGGCGCGGTAGAAGGGGACCGAGACCCTCGCCCGCCAGTCGATGACCAGCGGGGTGCCCACCTCGTCGTGGACGTGCCGTCGGCCGATGTGGATCCGGTCGGCCGCCTCCTCCACGGTCCCGGCGTCGTAGTCGATCCGGCCGAAGAACAGCGGCACGTCGGGCAGGTCGACCAGCGCCTGGGCACGCAGCCAGCGGGCGCGGAGGTTCGACTCGTTGGTGAAGCGTTCGTCGTTGTCCTCGCCGCCGATCAGCGGCGTCTCGGTGGCCACGACGTCGGCGTGCATGCGGCGCAGGGCCGCGCGGGCGTCCTCCAGGAAGGCGCGCTCCGCCCGTAACTCCGGGTCGTACGGTCTGTCGGACTCAGGGCAATCGGTGGAATCGGTGGAATCGGGGCCGGTGGCGGATTCGGACCGGCCGGCCGCGGTGGTGACGGAGTTCATCAGGGCCTGGGCTCCTCTGGTCGTGAGGACGAAGAGATCGGCGGCCGTCGACGAGGGTCCCGCCCCGGAGACAGAAGGTCCGGTTCGATTCGATCCTTCGAGGAGTACTCGAGAGCCACCCAGGAAGCCCGGCGACGCTACCAGGGCGGTTGCCGCTCCGCCACCGGTTATTCGCGCCGGGGCGATGGGTAGTCCTGCACCGAGGTGAGTCGGTCCACGCACGCGCGCACAGCGAAACCGTCCCGATGGCAGCTGTCCCGGCGACGGTTCCTGGGGTTCGGCGGAGGTGGCGCCGCGGCGTTGCTGCTCGGCACCGGGGTGCTCGTGGAGAACTCCGTCTCGTCGGTCCCGCTCGCAGGTGCCGACCCCTTCACCCTCGGCGTCGCCTCCGGTGACCCGGCCCCGGACGGTGTGGTGCTGTGGACCCGGCTGGCGCCGGAGCCGCTGATGCCCGACGGGACCGGCGGGATGCCGCCCAGACCGGTGCGGGTGGACTACGAGGTGGCCGCCGACGAGCGGTTCCGGCGTGTCGTACGCCGGGGCCGGGTGGTGGCCACTCCCGAACTCGGCCACTCGGTGCATCCGGAGGTCGCCGGCCTGGAACCCGACCGGGTGTACTACTACCGGTTCCGGGTCGGCGGGACGCTCTCCCCGGTGGGCCGCACGCGGACCACGCCGCTCGCCTCGTCCTCGCCGCGGGAGCTGACGTTCGCGTTCGCCAGCTGTCAGACCTGGCAGGACGGCTACTTCACCGCGTACGACCATCTGGCGCGGGAGGACCTCGACCTGGTGGTCCATCTCGGCGACTACATCTACGAGCACGTGCCCGACCGCGACCGGCGCGGTGAGGTCGGTGAGTCGTCGCTGCCGTCGGAGGGGTTCGACCTGCCCGGCTACCGGTTGCAGTACGCGCTCTACAAGGCCGAGGCGCCGCTACGGGACGCGCACGCGCGCTTCCCGTGGATCGTGACGATGGACGACCACGAGGTGGAGGACGACTGGGCGGGCAGCCACCCCGGAGTCACCCCGGTGCCGAACGCGGATCCGGCCGCGTTCCGCCGGCGGCGGGCGGCGGCGTTCCAGGCGATGTACGAGAACCTGCCGTTGCGCAGCGCACAACTACCGGCCGGGCCGGTCATCCGCCTGCACAGGCGGCTGTCGTACGGGCGACTGGTCGATCTCACCATGTTGGACACCCGGCAGTACCGTGACGACCAGCCCTGCGGCGATGGGAGATCGGCCACCTGCATCGAGCGGTTCGCCGCCGGCCGGACCATCCTCGGCGCGCGGCAGCGGGCGTGGCTGCTGAACGGGCTCGCGACCTCGCCGGCCCGGTGGCAGGTGCTCGGCAACCAGGTCCCGATGGGGCAGGGCGATCTCGACCCAGGCCCGGCCACGAAGGTGTCGCTGGACCCGTGGGACGGCTACGTCGCCGACCGCAACCGCGTGCTCGGCGCCGCCCAGGATCTCGGCGTACGCAACCTCGTGGTGATCACCGGCGACCGGCACCGCAACCAGGTCATGGACCTGCGGCGCGACTACGCCGATCCTGAGTCGCCGACGGTGGGCAGCGAGTTCGTCGGAACGTCCGTCACCACCCGCGGTGACGGTGCGGAGGTGGACGCGCGGGGACGGCTGATGCTCGCCTCGAACCCGGACCTGAAGTTCTACAACGCCCGCCGTGGATACGTCCGGGTGCACGTGGACCGGGAGCGGTGGCGTACGGACTTCCGGGTGCTGCCGTACGTCACCCGGCCGGGCGCGCCGATCACCACCCGCGCGACGTGGGTGGTGGAGGACCGCCGACCCGGTGTCCAGGAGGGCTGACGTGCGCGGGACTCATCGGCCGGGTCGCGCGGGTCTGCGCGCGGCCGCCACCAGGTCGGTGCAGCCGTCCAGGAGCCGTTCCAGGCCGAACTCGAACAGCGCGTCCAGATCGAGGTCGAACCCCTCGTCGGTGAGCCGGGCGAACGTCGCCAGCCGCTGCTCGGCGACCAACCGGTCGATGGCCGGCTGCTGGGCCTGCATCCACTCCTCGTTCGTCAGCCCGCTGGCCGCTTCGGCCTCCGCCTCGCTCTCCAGGTTGACGGCCGTGCCGCGCACGTAGTTGAACAGCGTCAGGTGCATGGTGAACGCGTCCCGCAGGTCCAGACCCTCGGCGACCAGTCGCGGCGAGCACCCATTCGGTGTACGGCGAGGGCGTGCGGGGTCGCCTGCGGGCTGGTGATCGACATGGTGGGCGCGAGCCAGGGGTGCCGGCGGAAAGATCGTCCACAGCGTCCGGGCCACCAGGTCCAGCCGGGCCCGCCAGCCCTCGGGCGGCTCGGCCGGGAGGGGTGAGTCGCGCCAGCACCGCGTCCATCATCCGCAGCAGCAGGTCGTCCTTGTCGCGTACGTGCCGGTACAGCGACATCGTGGCGACCCCGAGGTCGACGGCGACCCGGCGCATCGAGACGGCCGCCAGCCCTTCGGCGTCCGCGACGGCGATCGCCGCCTCGACGATCGCGTTCGGTGGTGAGCGCCCGGTCGGTGCCCGTGGGCGGATCGGCCGGCAGCCCGGTCGTCGGGGGTCGCGCGCTCGCCGGAGGCGGCGCGGCGACCGTGGTCGTCGCGCCGGCTGGCGGCCGCGTCGGCGACACGTTCCGACGCCCGGCACGGCCCGTACCAGGCCGTGGTGGCGGAGCTCGGTCAGCGCCTTGGTGGCGGTCGCCATCGCGACGCCCCACTCGCGGGTGATCTCCCGGGTCGAGGGCACGCGGTCGCCCGGTGCCAGCTCGCCGGCCTCGATCCGATCGCGGAGTGCGGCGGCGACCTCGCGATACCGCGAAGCCGTGGACGAACCTGCCATCGGGGTCCGCTCCGGAGCCGTACCGGTCTCCGTACTAGTGCACCTGCGCGCTGCTCAGCCTAGCGTTCCGGCTCTGGCACGCCTCCGGATCGTGCCGTCCCGGCCGCGGCAGACAATGCAGGTGCACTAGTACGGAGGGCCAATGCGCTGCAAAACGACGCTTGCGCCGAGCGTCGCGTACACCGTACAGTCACCGGCATGTCGAACACGAACGGTACTCATCTCCGGCGCCGGCATCGCCGGCCCCGCGCTCGCGTACTGGCTACGCAGAGCCGGCTACGCCCCACCGTCGTCGAGCGCGCGCCGGCGCCCCGGCCCGGCGGCCAGGCCGTCGACCTGCGCGGCGCGGGCCGCACCGTGATCACGCGGATGGGGCTGATGGAGCGGGCCCGGGCGCTCGGCCTGGACCAGCGCGGCACTCGCCCTCGTCGACGGGCGGGGCCGGATCACCGCGCGGATGCCGGCGGACAGCTTCGGCGGCGAGGGGATCGTCTCCGAGATCGAGATCCTGCGCGGCGACCTGTGCGAGCTGCTGTACGACGCCACGCTGCCCGACACCGAGTACCTCTTCGACGACACCATCACCGACCTGCGCGAGGACGGTGACGGCGTGCTGGTCGACGTTCGAACGCGCCGCTCCCCGCCGGTTCGACCTGGTGGTCGGAGCCGACGGTCTGCACTCCACCGTCCGCGCGCTGGCGTTCGGTCCCGAGGAGAGGTACGTCCGCCCGCTCGGACTGCTACACCGCCTGGTTCACCACCACCGAGGACATCCCGCTGGACGGCTGGTACCTCATGCACAACGCGCCCGGCGGGCTGGTCGCGTCGGCCCGGCCGGGCCGCCTGCCCGGTGAGGTGAAGGCCGGGCTGAGCTTCCGTTCCGAGCCGTTGTCGTACGACCGGCGAGACGTACGCGGCCAGCAGGACGTCATCGCGGCGCGGTTCGCGCGGGTCGGGTGGGAGGCGCCGCGGCTGCTCGACGGGATGCGCGCCGGCACCGACTTCGCGTTCGACTCGATCGGGCAGGTACGCCTCGACCACTGGTCGCGCGGCCGGGTCGTCCTGCTCGGTGACGCCGGCTACTGCCCGACACCGCTCACCGGTCTGGGGACCAGCGTCGCCCTGGTCGGTGCGTACGTGCTGGCCGGCGAACTCGCCGCCGCCGAGCGGCGACCACGTGACCGCGTTCGCCCGCTACGAGGACGGCATCCGGTCCTACGTCAGGAGTGCGCAGGAGCTCCCGCCGGGTGGAGTGTCGGGGTACGCGCCGATGACCGCGCCGATGATCTGGGCGCGGGGGCTGTCCATGAGGTGGATGACGCGCTGGCCGATGCGGCCGGTGATCGCCCGGCAGTTCGCGAAGGCTGCCGACATCGAGCTGCCGGAGTACGCCTTCGCAAGCGTGGGTTGACGGCGCGCGCTCGAACCGGAGCGGCCCCGACCGGCCAGGCCGGTTCCAGCCAGACCGGTCGCGCGGCCTTGCTCCTTCGCGAGCACGGTGAGAACGATGGTCGCCGTGAGCGCAACCGGCGGTTCCCGTGTGCAGGACGACGAGGCTCTGGACCGGCGGCACTGGCGCTGGGCGGTGCTCGCGTCGATGGCCGACTACATCGACGCCGGCTCGATCGTCGCGGGTTCGGCGGGCCTTGCCCTGTGGGCGAGTGCATACCACCTGAGCAGCGGAGCGGTCGGGCTGATAGCGGCGTTCAGCTCGAACGCCATCTCGGCCGGGGTCGGCTGCCTGATCGGCGGCTGGCTGGGCGACCGGGTGGGCCGCAAACGGGTCTACCAGTGGGACCTGCTGGTGTACGCGTTCGGCACGCTGTTCATCATCTTCTCGCCCAGCCTGCCCGGGCTGCTGGTCGGCTTCGTCATCGTCGGCCTGGCGGTCGGCGCGGACATCCCCACGTCGTGGACGTTGATCGCGGAGTTCTCCCCGGCCCGGCGCACGCGGCAAGATGCTCGGCCTCACCAACGTCTTCTGGTCGCTCGGACCGGTGCTGACGCTGGCACTGGCCTGGGCGCTCGCACCCCTTGGTGTGCTGGGCATCCGGATCGTCTTCGCCCACCTGCTGGTGGTGGCGCTGGTGACGTGGTTCTTCCGCCGCGGGATGGTCGAGTCCGCACGCTGGCGAAACACCGGCCGGCGGGCGACGATGCGGCTGCGGGACTTCACCACCCGAGCCAACCTGCGGGCGTTCGCGTTCGTGTTCGCGATGTTCCTGCCGTGGAACCTCGTCGCGGGAACCGCCGGCTTCTTCTTCCCGTACATCCTGCACACCGTCGGCGGCGCCGGCCAGGGGACCAGCGTCGCGCTGCAGGCGATGGGATTCCTCGTCGTGTCGATCACCACGTCGTTGGTGTTCATGCCGCTCAGCGACACCCGGCACCGGCGGCTGCTGTTCGGGATCGGCGCGGCTTTGCAGGTGATCGCGTACGGCGTGCTGTTCACGTTCCCGCTCGGCGTGGGCGTGGCGATCGTCTACCTCGTGGTGAACAACCTCGGCAGCGGCTTCGGCCAGGGGCCGTTCTTCCGGGTCTGGTCGACGGAGCTGTTCCCGACCCAGATCCGGGCGAGCTCGCAGGCCCTGTTGTACGGCGTGGTGCGGATCCTCATCGGTGGCTGGAGTTTCCTGGTGCCGGTGCTGGCGGCGACCGGGTTCCACACGCTCGCGTTGATTCTGCTGTGCCTGCTGGTGGTCAGCGGCGTGATCGGGCTGGCGTTCATGCCGCGTACGGCCGGCAAGACCCTGGAGGAGATCCAGGCCGAACGCGCGGCAGCCTGACGAGCGGACGACGGCCACTCTGCGGGGGATTCGTCACGAAGGCAAGGGCGGTGCCGCCGCGATCGGTGTGTTCTGCCCTCCGGCGAGCCACCAGCGGCCGGCGCGCTCGACGAGCACGTACATCGCCATCTCGGAGAAGCCATCGGCTGCTTCGCCGTCGTCGCCGACCGCCTGCCTGCGGATGTGTGCAACCGCGACGCCGGGCGCCGGGGCCGTCACGTGCACGATCTCGAACCGCGACGGCGGCGCCACCTGCCGGGCCATCAGCGACCGATGTACCGCGTTGAGTTCGGTGAACCCGGCCAGCGTTCTGCCGTACGGACTGCCCCACATCACGTCCGCGGCGAACGTGTCGTCGTAGGTGTCCGCGTCCAGGGAATCCACTCCGCCCTGCAGAGCCGTGACGAACTGCTCCACGGCGGTTCTCGCTTCCGGGTAAGCCGCCGGGTCCGCGAGGATCGGCCGGTCACCATTGGGTGCCGGGGAAGGTCGCGCCGGACGCAACGGCCGGAGGGCGTGGGCCCAGCGGACGACGCCGGCGAGCATCCGGTCGCGAGCCTCGACCTGTCTCGGCCGCGGTGCGCAGGCCTGGCCGTCGAAGTCCTCGAACAGGTTCAGCGCGACCTGAGGACCGACTCCTGCCATCCCGAGTTCGGCGGCGACCAGGCGCAGGTGCTCCACCGCCCGGACCCCGCCCTCGGTGCCGTAGCCGACGAAGCCGACCGGCTTGTCGCGCCACTCGGCGTAGAGGTGGTCCAGCGCGTTCTTCAGCACCGCCGATGTGGAGTGGTTGTACTCCGGCGACACCAGGACGAAGCCGTCGAAGCCTTCGACAACTTCCGACCATCTCCGCGTGGTCTCCTGGGCGTACTGGCCGAACATCGCCGGGGCCGGTTCGGACAGCATCGGGAGATCGACCTCCGCCAGGTCGACCAGGGTGAGGTCGTGGTCGCCGCCGGGGTCCGCGTCGCTCGCGGCCGCGCACACCCACTCCGCCACCGAGTGCGCACGCCGGAACGGCCGGGTGCTGCCGGTGATGACGGCGAGTCGAATTGGTCCCGTACGCATGAGTTGCCCCCTTGGTTCGTCCGCGTTTGCCGACGTTTCGGAAGCTAGGGGTTCAAGTGCACTTGAGGGCAAGGCCCGCCGGTGGAACCATCACCGAATGGACTTCGACTGGCACGTTCCCGGCCTGACGGTCGGTCAGGTCGCCGAGCGCATGGACATCGCCCCGTCGGCTGTTCGGTGGTACGCCGACAAGGGACTGCTGCCGTGCGAACGGGCGGCCGGCAACCAGCGGCGCTTCTTCGCCGACGTCCTCTGCCGGGTGGCGATGATCCGCGCGGCACAGGCTGTGGGCCTCACCCTCGCCGAGATCCGCGAAGCCCTCGCCGCGCTCCCCGAGAAGGAGCCACCCACCCGGCAGGACTGGGAACGCCTGGCCACCAAGCTGCGAAGCGTCCTGAACCACCGCATCGACAACCTGTTCACCCTGCTGGACGAAATGGCCCCGGGGCGGCCACACGCGCTCTGAGTGTCGACAGGGGCACTGCCGGAAGATCAGGAGAACAAGGGGATCGGTGCCTGCCGCGCAGGTGTCCGGCGGATCGAGCGGCACCTGTCGGCGGCCTCTCGTAGGGTCGGAGTCATGGCACTTTCTGTGAGCGAACGAGAGCAGTTCTTTGCCGAGCCGCACGTCGCCGCGCTGGCGGTGGACGCGGAGGACGGTCGCGGGCCGCTGGTGGTCCCGATCTGGTACCAGTACGAGCCCGGCGGTGAGGCCTGGGTGCTGACCGGAGTGGGGTCGCGCAAGGCACGGCTGATCGAGGCTGCCGGCAGGTTCTCGCTGATGGTGGAGCGGGTGCAGCCTTCGGTGCGCTACGTCTCGGTGGAGGGCCCTGTCACCCGGACCGGCCCGATGGCCGACGGGATGCTGGAGGAGATGGCCGCCCGTTATCTCCCGCCGCAGGTGGTGGAGGGATACATCAAGATGGCGAAGGCCGAGCACGGCGAACAACAGTTCGTCAGGATGCGGCCCGAGCGCTGGCTGTCCGCCGACCTGGGCTCCTTCTGATCCGGCTCGCCTGAGGTGGCATACCGCGCCCGCGTCCGGTAGGCATGGGACACGTCCGAAGGGAGCTGGATGCCACACCTGGAAGTGGAACGCAAGTACGACGTCGAGCCGGACTTCGTCCTGCCGGATCTGTCCTCGGCCACCAAGGGCGGCAGGCTCGACGAGCCGGTCGAGCACGACCTGGACGCCACGTACTATGACACCGACGAGCTGCATCTGTCCCGTTACCGGGTGACGTTGCGCCGGCGCTCAGGTGGCCACGACGCGGGCTGGCACCTCAAGCGACCGGCCGGCGCGAAGGGAGCGCCGCAGCATCACGGTGCGCGGACCGAGCTGCGAGCCCCGCTCGACGAGGGTGAGGGCGGCGAAGCTGCCGGGCCGCCGGCGTCGTTCGCCGAGGAGCTCCGCGCGCTGACCCGCGGGCATCCGCTGCGCCCGGTGGCAGGCATCCGCACCCGGCGGCTCGAACGCGTTCTCCGCTCCGGCTCCGGCGACGCGCTCGCCGAGGTCTGCGACGACCACGTCACCGCACACACCTACGGCGACGCGGTGACCACGCACGAGTGGCGGGAGGTGGAGGTCGAGCTCGTGGAGGGTGCGCCCGAGCTGCTCGACGCCACCGAGCGGCTGCTGTTGGACGCCGGTGCGCGCCCGGCGGCGTTCGGGTCCAAGCTCGCCCGCACGCTCGACCTTCGGCGGCCGGCCGCCCAGGATGCCCCGCGGCCCTGGAGCGGATCAGGCAGTGACGAGGACCGCGCGTGGACGGCCGTCGCCGCCTACATCTGCGACCAGCGAGACGCCATCGTCACCCTCGATCCGGGCGTACGACGGGGCGACCCCGAGGCCGTGCACATGATGCGCGTCGCCTGCCGCCGGCTACGGAGCACGCTGCGTACCTTCCGGCCGTTCCTCGACCGCGCACGCACCGACCCGCTCGGCGCGGAACTGCGCTGGCTGGCCGGCGAGCTGGGCCTGCTCCGCGACAGCCAGGTGCAGGCCGAGCGACTGCGGGCCGCCGTCGCGGCCGAACCCACCGAGCTGGTGATCGGCCCGGTCGCCCGGCGGATCTCTGACCACTTCGCGGCCGACGCCACGCAGGCCGGCGAACGCGTCGCCGCGGCACTGGACAGCCCGCGCTACTCCACCCTGCTCGACGACCTGGACGCGCTGGTGGAAGCGACAGCGGGCCAGGAGGCCGGCGCGGCCGAGCTGCGCAAGCGAGCCCGCAAGGCAGTTCGCCGGGTCGACCGGCGGCTGGACCGTGCCGCCGCCCTGTCCGCCCGTCCCGAGGCCACGCCCTCGGTGACCCCGCCCCTGCCCGGGGTGGTCCGCGACCGGTCCGCCGTGCTGCACGAGGCGCGGAAGGCGGCGAAGAGGGCGAGGTACGCGGCGGAGGCGCTCAGCGCCGTCGGCGGCAAGGACGCCCGCCGCTTGGTGAAGGAACTCAAGCGGCTGCAGAAGGTGCTCGGCGCCCACCAGGACAGCATCGTTGCCCGGCAAACGCTCCGCGAGGTCGGCGTACGCGCGCACCTCGACCACGAGAACGCCTTCACCTACGGACTTCTGCACGCGCGGGAGCAGGCCGCCGCGGAACGCGTACTGGAGGAGCTGCCCGCGGTGGAGCGGGCGATCCGGCGCAGGAAGACGAGGCGCTGGCTCGGCTGACTCAGGCAGCGGAGCCCTCGGCGTCGCGGCCTTCGGCTACCACCTGCTGACCCGAACCCGCTGACAGTCGCCGACAGGACGGTCGGCGGGCGGCGTCAGGGCGGGGTGGGCCGGTCGTGGATCGGGCCGTCGGAGTGCGTGAGCCGTCGGCCGGTCCCGCCCCGGCGGCAGGCGACGATCTCCGCTGCCACCGAGATCGCCGTCTCGGCCGGCGTACGGCCACCGAGGTCGAGCCCGATCGGCGCGGCCAGCCGGCGCAGCTCGGCCTCGGTGAACCCGCGCTCGCGAAGCCGCTCCAGCCGGTCCTTCGCCGTCTGCCGGCTGCCCAACAGGCCCACGTAGGCCGCCGGGCCGCGGAGCGCGACCTCCAGCAACGGCGCGTCGAACCTCGGGTCGTGGGTGAGTACGCACACCACGGTGCGGCGGTCGACCCGGCCGGCGGCGACCTCGCCGGCGAGGTACCTGTGCGGCCAGTCGACGACGACCTCGGCCGCGTCGGGCAGGCGCTCGGCGGTGGAGAAGACGGGCCGAGCGTCGCAGACCGTCACGCGGTAGCCGAGGAACGTGCCGGCTGAGCTCAGCGCAGCGGCGAAGTCGGTGGCGCCGAAGACGAGCATCCGGGCCGGCGGGAGGTACGACTGGACGAGCATGCTGAGCGGTTCGGTCAGCGGCGCGGTCGAAAGGTGCCGGATCCCGGACTCGCCCGCGGCCAGCATCGTGCGCACCTCGGCGAGCAGGACCGCGCTTCCGGCCCGGTCGTCGTCCGGCGGAGGCAGGGGACCGAAGGTGTGATCGGCGCCGACGAGTAGCCGGGTCCCCGCCGGCTCACTGCCGCCGACCACCGTCACGGTCGCCACCGGCTCCGGCGTACGGACGGCCGCGTCGAGCCGGCGGAGCTGCGCCGCGTCGGCGGGCTCGACCAGCACCTCGATGGTCCCGCCGCAGGTCAGGCCGGCCGCGAAGGCATCCTCGTCGGAGACGGCGTACCGCTCCAGGACCGGCCGGCCGTCGGCCAGCACCGCCAGCGCCCGCTCGTACACCGCTGCCTCGACGCAGCCACCGGACACGCTGCCGACCACCGCACCGTTTGCAGCGACGGCCATCGCCGCACCGACGTCGCGGGGCGCGCTGTCGAAGGTCGCCACGACGGTCGCCACCGCGCACCGGCGGCCGGCGTCCAGCCACCCGAGCACGACCGGAAGCAGGTCGCGCAGATCGCCCTGGCCGCCCGTCCCGCTCATCCCCCGATCATCGCGCAGGCCGGCGCACGTGCCGGATCGGGGCGAGACCCGCCAGCAGGAGCAGCGCACCGACCGGCAGCAGGTTCAGGTCCACGACGATCGGAGCGAACCCGGCGAGCACCAACAGCGGACTCCACGCCGACAGCCGCCGGGGCGCGACGACCGCGAGCTGGACCAGCAGGACGAGAAGACCCAGCAGGAAGCACAGCGGTCCGGCGGCGTACAGCGGGTCCGGCAGTGGTGCGGCGGCCTTCCAGGTCGGCAGCAGGTCGCCGAGGATCACCCAGCAGAACGCCGCGAGCCCTGCCAGCGCCGTCGTCGTGGCCGCGGTCGCGCCCAGCCGGTCGCGGCGGGTGGCCGTCGGCGCCATTCGCCGCAGGCCGACCACGAGGACGCCGAACGCCACGACGGCGGCCAGGAACGCCAGGTGGCCGAGATTCCAGGCCAGGCCGGGTCCGTGTGAACCGTCCAGGCCGTCGAGCAGGCGGAGCAGGCCGTACGCCAGCAGCAGGAGCGGAGCGGCCACGGCGTACCCGCCCGCCAGGCTCGTCGCGGTCGTCGCGGTCTGAACGGGAAGGGCGATCGGTGCGGACGCGGCCGACATGGCCGGTGAGGGCGTCTCGGTCTTGGACACGAACGAAGCCTCCCGCCCCGAGGCGTACGGCGTCATCGGTGTCGTCCCCCAGATACGACCCGAGATGGGTCAGGGGAGAAACCTGAGTCGACGCGGCGTACGCCAGGGGTCGGGAGGCTTCGGCGATGCGAGACCTACCAGGTAGAACTACCTACCAGGCGCTGCGCTCTACCAGGCGTAGTCCTCGGGCGCGGTGCGGTGACCGGGGAAGATCTCGTTCAACCGGTCGAGCGCCTTGTCGTCCAACCGGACGTCCAGCGCGCGCTCGGCGGCGTCGAGCTGCTCCATCGTGCGCGGCCCGATGATCGGCGCGGTCACCGCGGGCTGCGCGAGCAGCCAGGCCAGCGCCACGTCGCCCGGCTCGTGACCGAGCTCGGCGGCGAGGTTCTCGTACGCCTCCAGCTGCGGCCGGTGCTTCTGGATCGCCTCGGCCTGCTGGCGGCGCTTGCCCTCGTTCTCCTTGCGGAGGACGCCACCGAGCAGCCCACCGGCCAGCGGCGACCACGGGATGACGCCGAGACCGTAGTGCTGGGCGGCCGGGAGCACCTCGAGCTCGATCGCGCGGGCGAGCAGGCTGTACTTGCGACTGCTCGCTGACCAGGCCGACGAAGTTACGGCGAGCCGCCGCCTCCTGGGCCTGCGCGATGTGCCAGCCGGCGAAGTTGCTGCTGCCGACGTAGAGGATCTTGCCCTGCTGGACGGCCACGTCGAGGGCCTGCCAGATCTCCTCCCACGGCGTCTGCCTGTCGATGTGGTGGAACTGGTACAGGTCGATGTAGTCCGTCTGCAGCCGCTTGAGGCTGGCGTCGAGCGCGCGGCGGAGGTTCAGCGCGGACAGCCGGCCCTCGTTCGGCCAGTCGCCCATGTCGCCGTACACCTTCGTGGCCAGCACGGTGCGCTCGCGGCGGCCGCCGCCCTGGGCGAACCAGCTGCCGACGATCGTCTCGGTGTTGCCCTTGTTGTCCTGACCGCCGTAGACGTTGGCGGTGTCGAAGAAGTTGACGCCCTTGTCGTGCGCGGCGTCCATGATCGCGTGCGAGTCAGCCTCTGTCGTGTGCGGCCCGAAGTTCATCGTGCCCAGGCAGAGGCGGCTGACCTTGAGGCCGGTACGACCGAGGTGAGTAAATTCCATGCTCTCCATCCTGTAAGTCGGGCGGCCATCCGTCCAACAGCAGAATCCGCTGAGTTTGAGCACCCAGACCGATCAATGACTGATCAATCCGGTGTACGACCGGCCGCGGGTGACGGGTCGGGCGTCAGCTCAGGCCGCCCACGCGGGTGGCGTTGGCCTGCGCGGTCAGGGCCAGTTCGGTCGCGGTGAAGACCAGCTCCTGGGGAATCGCGGTGTCGCCCCGCCGCACAACGTCGTCGAGGATGGCCGGGAAGTACGGCAGTTCGACGTCGCCGCTCTCCAGATACCGCGTGTCCTTGCCGTTCACCACGAACAGGTGGTCGCCACCCGGGCGGCCGAGCAGGTCGATGTTCTTGCGTACCTCGATGTAACCCTCGGTGCCGAGCACAGTGAGCCGGCCGTCGCCCCAGACGCCAAGCCCGTCAGGGGTGTACCAGTCGACCCGGGCGTAGCCGTGGGCGTGCGGGCTGCGGAGTACGACCTCGCCGAAGTCCTCGAACTGGGGGTACTCCGGGTGGGCGAAGTTGCCGACCGTCGACGACACGACCTCCGCGCTGGTCGATCCGGTGAGGTAGAGGAACTGGTCGACCTGGTGGGAGGCGATGTCGGCGAGAATGCCGCCGGCCAGCCCCGGGTCGAAGGTCCACGACGGGCGGGTGTGCGGGCGCAGGTGGTGCGGGCCCGTCCCCATCGTCTGGACGACCTGGCCGATCGCGCCCTCCTCGATCAACCGGCGGGCGTGCACGGTCGCCCTGGACGCGGTGCGCTCGGAGAACGCCACCGACCAGAAGCGTCCGGTCTCGGCCACCGCGGTCCGCACCTCGGCGAGCTGGTCCAAGGTGATGGCGCCCGGTTTGTCGGCCACCACGTCCTTGCCGTTGCGCATCGCCGCGACCGCGATCTCGGCCCGGCGCGCGGGAACGGCGGCGGTGACGATCAGCGCGACGTCGGGGTCGGTGAGGAGCTCGTCCGCCTCGGCCACGCGGGGGATCTGCGGAGCCCGCTCGGCAAGGGCTGCCGTGGAAGGGGTGTCGGTCTCGCTCCACAGGCCGGCGCACTCCGCACCGGCCTCGATCAGGCCGTGCACGAGGCCGAGGATGTGGCCGTGGTCGAGGCCGACGGCGGCGAACTTCAACGGCTTGGTCGTACGGGAGTCGGTGCTCGTCATGCATCCACCATTCCACGCCGGGCGCGGCGGCCGGGAGTCGTACGCCCCGGAACGCCGCCGTCGGTCAGCGGACCGTCCGCAGCGCCGCGGCCAGCCGGTCGCGGGCCCGGCTCTGGGCGGCGATGCGTTCGTCGAGGACGGCCAGCCGGTCCCGCGCGACCGCCAGTCCCCGCGCCGACGGCCTCGCAGCCGACATGTCACCGTCGAGGCAGGTCTCGAACGCGCGAACGTCGTCCAGCGTGAGGCCCACGGCGAGCAGGTAGCGGATGTTGCGGACCCGGGCGACCATGCGCTCGGCGTAGTCGCGGTATCCGTTCGCTGCCCGCCGCGAGGTGATCAGGCTCGCGTCCTCGTAGTGGCGAAGCGCCCGCGGCGTGGCGCCGGTCGCCTCCGCAAGCTCACCGATCCGCACGGGCTGACGGTACCCACGACCATTCCGGGTAGGTGCGGGTGCCGTACGGCTCAGGCGACGACCGCGCCGCCGTCGACCGGAAGGACCATGCCGGTGACGAACGACGCCCGCGGATCGGCGAGCCGGGTGATCGCCCAGGCGACCTCCTCGGGCCGGCCTAGGCGACCGAGCGGGGTCTGGGCGACCTGCCAGTCGCGCACCGCGGCGGCGCGCTCCGGTGACAGGCCCTGGTGTTCGCCGATGGGCGTGTCCACTGCTCCGGGCGCCACGGCCACCACCCGCACACCGCGCGGTGCGAGCTCGACCGCCCAGCTGCGGGTGAGCAGCTCCAGCGCGGTCTTGGTCGCCGCGTAGACGGAGTTCCCCGGCCACGCCCGCTGTCCGACCGAGGTGCTGACGTTCACCACGACGCCGCCGGCGGCCTCCAGCGCCGGCAGGGCGGCCTGGGTGAGCAGGATCGGCGCCACCAGGTTGGTTGCCAACTGCGGAGCGATCGACGTGGGAGTGAGCGAGCCGAGCGTGCCGCTCCCGACGATCGCGGCGTTGTTGACCAGCACGTCGAGCCGACCGTACGCCGCCACGGCCTCGCGCACGATCCGGCTCGGCGCCTCGTCGGCGGTGATGTCGGCGACGAGGGGCCGGATGCGTGGGTTGTGGTCCGCGGTCACCCGCAGCGGCTCGGCCCGGCGTCCCACCACCACGACGTGCGCGCCCAGTGCCGCGAACTCCTGGGCGGTCGCCCGGCCGATGCCCGTGCCCGCCCCGGTCACCACGACCACCCGGTCGTCCTGACCGGACGCGCCGTTATCGGGCTGGATGAGGTTGGAGTGAATGTCGTTCATGCGGTCGAGGATCCAACCCTGTCTCCGACGACAGGGTCAACGACAAACGTCGGGAAGTCCGCCGACGACCGAGGAGCAAGGCGGGCTTGCGCGGCGTTTCGGCAACCTGGGGATCCTGGCAGGAAGCACCGACAAGGGTGCGTTGCGCGTGAATCCCTTGCGCAAACTCTCAGCAGCCCATAGCCTACGGCCTGCCATCGTCTCCGCCGCCACAGATCTGTGTACCTGCTGGAGTCTCGGGACGTTGGCCGGCTGGAGGCGCACAGTGCGGTGCCGGCGTCTTGACGGGGAAGGACGATTCGTGTGACCACTACCGACCAAACGTCCGCGGTCAGCGCGCCGGGTCGCGCCCGGCCGCGACCGCGCGGTGGTGACCCGCGGGCCCGGGTACGGCGCCGCGAGTACCTCCTGTTCCTCGCGTTCGTGGCGCCGAACGTCGTCCTGCTGGGCGTCTTCGCGTACTGGCCCGTGATCTACAACGGCTATCTCAGCCTGACGAGCTGGGACCTGCTGTCCCCGACGAAGCCGTTCGTTGGCCTGGCCAACTATGCCGACATGTTCACAGACCCGGACTTCTACTCCGTGCTCGTGCGCACGGTGCTGTTCTCCGGTGTGGTCGTGGCGGTGAGCATGGCCGCGGGCCTGGCGATCGCGCTGCTGCTCAACCAGGTGTTGCGCGGACGCAACTTCGTCCGCACCATGTCGTTCGCACCGCACATCCTGAGCGGCGCGGCGATCGGCACGATCTGGCTGTTCATCTTCGACCCGAGCTACGGCCTGCTGAAGGCGCTGCTCACCCCGCTCGGGGTCACCTCGCCGGCCTGGATGACCGACTCCGCGTGGGCGCTGCCCGGCTTGATCATCGTGTACCTGTGGAAGAACCTCGGCTTCGTCGCGGTCGTCTACCTCGCCGGGCTGCAGGGCCTGCCGAACGACCTGTACGAAGCGGCCCGGATCGACGGGGCGGGCGCGTGGACGTTGTTCCGCCGGCTGACGCTGCCGCTGCTGTCGCCGGTGACGTTCTTCATCGCCATCACCAGCGTCATCGGTACCTTCCAGGCGTTCGACATCATCGCGATCATGACCGGCGGCGGTCCGGGTGACTCGACGACAACCCTGTCCTGGTACGTCTACCAGCAGGCCTTCCAGGCGCTCGACGCCGGGCACGCGGGTGCCGGCGCGATCGTGATGTTCGTGATCCTGCTGGCCATCACCGGTGCACAGGCGCGGTTCATGGAACGAAGGGTGCACTACCGATGAGCGCCGTGGTCGGAAGCCGACGCGAGACTGGCAACACCAACGACAGCAATGGCCCGGGCACCCGGCGGGGCCCGCTCGGCCGCGGCGGCCTGTACGTCCTGCTGGTGGTGGTCGGCCTGGTGGCCGTCATCCCGATCTACTGGCTGCTCAGCGCCTCGGTCACGCCGTCGGGGGAGATCTTCCAGTTCCAGTGGTTCCCGCTGCACTGGGTCTGGGGCAACTACCCCGCCGCGTGGGACTCCGCGCCGTTCGGCCGGTTCTACGTCAACTCGGTCGTGGTCACCCTGGCCGGTGCGCTGATCCAGATCTGCGTCGCGGTGCTGTCGTCGTACGCCTTCGCCTACCTGCGGTTCCCGGCCAAGAACCTCGTGTTCCTGATCTTCCTGGGCGCCATGATGGTGCCCGGCGCGGTCGTCCTGCTGCCCAACTACCTCACCATCGCCAACCTCGGCTGGGTCAACACCTACGCCGGGCTGGTCGTCCCCGGGGTGGGCAGCGTGTTCGCGATGTTCCTGCTGCGCCAGCACATGATGACGCTGCCGGGCGAGGTGAGCGAGGCGGCCAAGGTCGACGGCGCCGGCCACCTGCGGATCCTGTGGAGCATCATCCTGCCGATGTCGCGCCCGATGGTCGTGACCGTCATCGTCATCTCGCTGGTGGAGAAGTGGAACGACTTCATCTGGCCGCTGGTCGCCACGAGCACCGACTCGATGCGCACCCTGCCGGTCGGGCTGTTGATGCTGAAGAACGTCGAGGGCTTCACCAACTGGGGTGCGGTGATGGCGGCGACGGTGTTCGTCGTACTCCCGCCGCTGGTGGTGTTCTTCTTCGCGCAGCGGCAGATCATCGCGGGGCTCACCCAGGGCGCAACGAAGGGTTGACGGCGGCATGAGGAGAAGCATGACGGGGAACGACATGTCGCGGTGGAGTCGCCGGGGCTTCCTGGCCACGCTCGGCGGGGTGGGAATGGGCGCGCTCGCCGGTTGCGGCGGCGGTACGTACACCCAGGTCATCGGCAGCACGCCGCGCGAGTACCGCGGGCGTACGCACGTCGTCGCCTGGCACTCCTTCGGCGGGATCCTGCAGGAGGCGCTGCAGAAGCTGATCGACGAGTTCAACCAGTCCCAGGACGGCATCTTCGTCGAGGCGCAGTTCCAGGGCGGCTACGAGCAGACGATGCAGAAGGTCGCCGCGGCGATCATCGCCAAGCAGATCCCCGACCTGGCGGTGTTCTCCGAGATCACCTGGCGCAAGATGCACCTGGCCGACGCGCTGGAGCCGGTGAACTCCTACTTCGACGACCGGGTGGGTCCGCACACCTACATCGACCAGTTCATCCAGGAGGGCACGGTCCAGGGCAAGACCTGGTGGATCCCGTTCGCCCGGAGCACGCCGCTCTTCTACTACAACAAGCAGATCTTCGCTCGTGCCGGGCTGCCCGCGCGGGCGCCCCGCAGCTGGGAGGAGTTCCGCGAGTGGGCGCCGGCGATGATGAAGGTGAAGGGCAAGAGCGGTACGCCCAAGGCGTTTGCGATGGGCGGCACCTACGCCAGTTGGTACTTCCAGAACAACATCTGGGCCTGGGGCGCCAACTTCTCCAAGGGCCTGGACATCCGCATCGGTGACGAGCCGGCGCTTGCCGCCGGCCGGTGGATGGTCGACTTCATCCGCAAGGACCGTGCCGCCTACCTCTCCCAGACGCCCGACATCGACTTCGGCCAGGGCGTCACGGCCTGCACCGTGCTCAGCACCGGCAGCCTGAAGAACACCTCCGAGCTCGCCAAGGCAGGTGGCTTCGAGATCGGCACCGGTTTCCTGCTCGAGCACGAGGGGCGCTTCGGCTGCCCCACCGGCGGCAGCGGGTTCGGGATCCTGCGTGACGCTCCGGCCGAGCGCAAGCAGGCGGCGTTCGAGTTCCTGCGTTTTCTCGCCCAGCCGGCCAAGTCGGCGCAGTGGACGATGGCCAGCGGCTACCTGCCGGTGGTGAAGGCGGCCCAGAAGGACCCCAAGCTGGTGGCGCTGACCAAGCAGGACGACAACTTCTCCACCGCGCTGCGGCAGTTGCCGAAGACGAAGCCGCAGAACCTCGTCCGTCCCCTGGTCTCCAACGCCGGTTACATGATGGACGTCGGCCTGCAGAAGCTGTACTCGTCCAACGTGTCGGTGGAGGCGGTGTTCGGCCGGCTGCAGAAGCAGTTGCAGTCGCGGGCCGACCTGATCGAGGAGAGCTACGCCAAGCACTACGAATAGCTCGGGTCTGCCCCGGTGAGCAGGGCAGACCCCGGTCCGGTCCGGCAGGGCGCCGGCCCTGGTCGGTCAGGACAGCGGCAGCCAGCGGAGCACGTCCTGGATCTTGCGGTCCCACAGGCCCCACTCGTGCTCGCCGGGCTCGTACTCCACGGTGACGGGAACGTCCAGGCGGCGGGCGGTGTCGACGAACGTGTGGTTGTGGCTCAGCAGGTGGTCCTCGGTGCCACACGACACGTGTAGCGCCGGCACCGGCCCGCCAGACTTCGCGACCTGCTCCAGCAACCACATCAGGTCGTTGTCGGTGCCGCGGACCTCGTCACCGAAGACCCGGTCGATGAGCCCGCGACGGCCCTCCCGCATGCCGGGGTTGGCCACATCCAGCGCCCCGGAAAGGCTGGCCGCCGCCGCGAAGCGCTCCGGCTGGCGCAAGGCCCACTTGACGGCGCCGTACCCACCCATCGACAGCCCGGCGACGAACGTGTCCTCCCGCCGGGCGGAGACCTTGAAGAACCGGTCGACGAGTGAGGGAAGCTCCTCGGACAGGAACGTCCAGTAGCGGTTGCCGTGCGCCTCGTCGGCGTAGAAGCTGCGATGCACCGCCGGCATCACGACCGCGAGGCCGAGCGTGGAGACGTAGCGTTCGATCGACGTACGCCGCAGCCAGATGGTGTCGTCGTCACTGAGGCCGTGCAGCAGGTAGAGGACCGGGGCGCCGCCCTCGCGTGCCGCGCCGGACATCCCGATCTGGGTGGTCGTCTCCTGCGGCAGGATCACCGTCATCGAGGTGCTCAGCTCGAGTGCCTCGGAAAAGAAGTCGCAACGCAGCAACGCCATCGGCGGGGTCCTTCACTTCACTGTGGCCGGAAAAACACGTCGCTGGCAGCCTTCCCGAAGGAAGGCTGCCAGCGCAACGGCCGAACCCGGTCGCCCGCCGTCATGCGGCGGGCGCCCCGGTTGTCTCAGAAGACCGCTCGGGTCAGAACCAGACCTTCCGGCCACCGACCGGACGGCCGATAGCTCCGAGGATGAACAGCACCACGCCGATGACCAGCAGGATGATGCCGATAGTCGAGAGGATCGAAATGCCCAGGGCGAAGCCCAGGATCGTGAGGATGATGCCGAGGATGATCACAGTGACTGCCTCATCTTTTATAGGGGGTCACCGGGCGGGCGGCTAACCGATCCGCACCGGGGTTTTCGGTGCTGCAGCGTAGCGGTCTTCTGGGGTTGTGTCCGGTAACCGTTTCCAGACCGTGATCAACTCGCCGTAGATGGCCGTATTGCGACGTTCCGAAGTCATGGCGTAGCCAGGCATGCGCACGCTGTGCTTCGGTGGGCAAACGATCTTGACGCCACGCTCGACGACGAGGAGGCGGCACGATGGCCCAGGGGCGAGGCACTACCGGGAGACGTGGGTTCCTGGCCGGCGTGGCCGGTGCCGCTGCGCTGGCGGGCGCCGGAGTCGCGGGCGCCGAGGCGGCAGAGGCGGACTCCCTCGTCCGTACGCCGCTGCGTCCGGACCCGCGGACCGGCCGGGTTCCCGTACGCCTGCGGCAGGGAACCGACCTGGCCGCGCAGATCTCACCGGACGGCCGCCACATCGCGATGGACCTGGTCGGCGTCCTGTGGGTGTTGCCGGCGTCGGGCGGCTACGCCCGGCGGCTGACCAGCGACCTGTACGACATCAGCCAGCCCGACTGGTCGCCCGACGGTCACACCATCGCCTTCCAGTCCTACCGGGCCGGCACCTTCGACGTGTGGACGATCCGCCCGGACGGTGGCGGGACGCGCCGGCTCACCGACGGGCCGTACGACCACCGCGAGCCGCGGTTCGCCCCGGACGGAAACAGGATCGCGCTGTCCTCGGACCGGGACGGCAGCTACGGCATCCACCTCCTCGACGTGGGCACCGGCGAGCTCACCGCGCTGACGAGCACGCCCGGCCAGGAGTACGAGCCGGAGTGGTCCCCGGACGGCACGAGGGTCGCGTTCGTGGTCGACAACACCCGCATCGACGTGGTGGAGGTCGGGACCGGCGCGCGATCGACCGCGGTCACCGTTCCCGAGGGGCAGGTGCTGCACAACCCGGCGTGGACGCCGGACGGGAAGGACCTCGTCTACTACCAGCTGCATGACGGCCGCACCTCGTTGATGCGGTCGGGTATGCCGCTGGTGACCGGTGAGGAGGTGTTCCCCTTCCGCGTGTCGTGGCGGTCGCCGACGGAGTTCGTCTACACCGCCGACGGCCGGATCCGCCGCCGGAGGCTGGATGCCGGCAGCCGTACCGAGGCGTCCACCGAACGACCGCATCCCGAAAGCCACGACCGTCGCGACCGCCGCGACATCGGCTTCGTGGCGGCGGTGACCGTCCGGCGGCCCGGCTACGACAAGCGCCGCCGCGACTTCGACTCCACCGAGCCCAGGCCGGTGATGGGAATCGGCAGCCCGGTGCTGTCACCGGACGGTCGCCAGGTGGCGTTCCGCGCGCTGAACGACCTCTACACGATGACGATCGGCGAGCCGCCGCGGCCGCTGACCCGCGACCACTGGTGGAAGCAGGACCCCGCCTGGTCACCGGACGGCCGTCACCTGGCGTACTCCACCGACCGGGCCGGCAAGCTGGACATCTGGATCCGCGACCTGGCCGCCGGCACCGACAGCCAGCTCACCAACCTGGCCGACGCCGCCGCGGTGAGCGGCTCGTGGTCCGCGGACGGCCGCGAGCTCGCGTTCCTGGACCAGACCGGCGCCCTGTACACGGTGGACGTCGAGTCCGGGACCGTCCAGAAGGTGTTCACCGCGACGTTCGAACCGGGGCGGCCCACGTGGTCCCCGGACGGGAACGTCATCGCACTGGCCGCGGTGAAGCCGTACTCCGGCCGCTTCCGCGAGGGACTCAGCGAGATCCTGCTGGTCGAACGGCGGACCGGCGCCGCCACCTACGTCCCGCCGTTCCCGCACCGGTCGATCCAGACCCGCGGCGACGACGGGCCGGTGTGGTCACCGGACGGCAGCCGGATGGCGTTCGTGGTCGCGAGTGTGCTCTACGTCGTCGACGTCGGCCCCGACGGCACGTTCACCGGCGACCCACGACAGCTCACCACCGAGGTCACCGACGCGCCGTCGTGGAGCGGCGACTCTGCCACCCTCCTGTATCTCAGCAACGGCCGGTTGCGGCTGGTGTCTGTCGAGGGCGGCGACCCGCGCCCGGTGCCGATGCCGCTGACCTGGACGAACACCCGGCCCCGCGGGCGGACGGTGATCCGGGCCGGCCGGATGTGGGACGGCGTGAGCCGGCGGCTGCGGCACGACGTCGACGTCGTGGTGGAGGGGCACCGCATCGTGTCGGTGGAGCCGCACGACCGGCGCGCGGAGCAGGATGGGAACCACGGTGACGCACGTATGGTCGACGCCCGCGACGGCGTGCTCGCGCCCGGTCTGGTCGACATGCACCACCACCGGGAGATGCAGGGCTACTCCTACGGCGACCGGCAGGGCCGGCTGTGGCTGACCCTCGGCGTCACCACCACCCGCTCGCCCGGCAGTCCGGCGTACCACATGGTCGAAGGACGCGAGTCGTTCCAGTCCGGCGCCCGGATCGCGCCGAGGTACTTCGGCACCGGCGAGGCCATCGACGGATCCCGCATCTTCTACAACTTCATGCGGCCCACGTTCGACGACGACCAGTTGGCGCTGGAGCTCTCCCGGGCCGGCGCGCTCGACTACGACCTGATGAAGGCGTACGTCCGGCTGTCCACCGAGCGGCAGGCGAAGGTGATCGCCTGGGCGCACGCGCACCGGATCCACGCCACGTCGCACTACCACTACCCGGCGTTCGCGTTCGGTGGCGACGGGATGGAGCACATCGGGGCGACCAACCGGTTCGGGTTCTCCCGGACCGTCACCGCGCTGGGTTCCGGCTACCGCGACGTCATCGACATCTTCGACGCCGCCCGGGCGTCCCGAACGCCCACGTTGTTCGGCGCCACCACCCTGTTGCGCGAGGACACGTCGCTGGTGACCGACCGGCGGGTGCGGACGCTGTACCCGCCGTGGGAGTACGCCGGCCTGCAGGCCACCGCGCAGAGCGCGCGGGACACCGACCAGACGGTGGCGCGGGAGAACCTCGCCCGGCAGGTGGCGCAGATCGCGGCGATGCTGCGCGGCGGGGGAGTGGTGATCACCGGCACCGACTCCCCGATCGCGAACACCGCGGTCAGCACCCACCTGAACCTGCGCGCGATGGTGAAGTACGGCGTCTCGCCGTACGACGCGCTGACCACGGCGACGAAGGCGCCCGGTGAGTTCCTGAACGAGCCGCTCGGCACCGTGCGACCGGGCATGTACGCCGACCTGGCGGTGCTCGGCGGCGACCCGCTCGCCGACATCACCGCCGCGGCCGACGTACGCCGGGTCATGTGCAACGGTGAGCTCTTCGACATCGACGGTCTCCTCGCGCCGTTCGCCTCCGGTGCGGCCGGTGAACGGCTGCGGGCGCGGTCCCGGCCCGGCAGCCGGCTGGCCGACCCGGTGCCGGACCCGCCGGCGAACCGGCGCTACTGGTGGCACGACCCGCATTACGTCGAGGAAAGCCGGCACGCCTGCTGTCAGGACCTCTGACCAGGCCGTTCGACACCGCGGTCCCGCTGAGCGGGAACAAAACCCGCGAAATGTCGAATCTCCGGACAGCTCCTGGGGGTGCCGGTGTTGATTGATCACGGATTGGTCACTATGGTCTCCTTCAGATATCTGTCCAGTTTGAGTCGGCTGTCCGGTCGGCGCAGGTGTCTCGCTTAGTCCCTGTTGGGTGGTCCACGACGGATCAGTCCTGCGGGGAGCCGGGGAACCACGTGTTTTCTGGGGTGAATCGGCAGGTGCGACGGTCGCAGGTTGACCGCCGAGCCGGCCGTAGGGCAACTTCCCGGCCCGAACCCGTCAGCTCACCCGGTAGGCGTTGAGGAAGAAAGGCACTGCCTGTGACAACCCGCAGGGCCCGTTCAGGGCGCGCGTTGTTCGTCGTCGGCACCACCACTGCTACCTTGGCCGCCCTCGTCGCGCTGCCTGGTTCGAGCTACGCCGAGCCCACCACGCGGAACATCAGCGAGGTCCGCCAGCAGGTCGACACGCTGTACGAGAAGGCCGAGAAGGTCACCGAGCAGGCCAACGAGCTGGGCGACAAGATGACGGCCATCAACCGTCGGGTGCGCAGTCTTGACGCCGACGTCTCCCGCCAGCAGCAGCGCGTGAGCGCACTGCGTGGCGACATCGGCCAGTTCGCCGCCGCTCAGTACCGCGCCGGCAACGTCGACATGACCACCCAGCTCGCGGTCTCGAAGGATCCGAACGAATACCTCGCCCGGATGCGCACGGTGAAGGTCGTCGACGCGCAACAGGGCGACATGCTCCGGCAGTTGCAGGAGAGCCAGAAGCGGCTCGCCGAGCAGCGTGCGGCCCGGTCCGCGGAGCTCGCGAGCTACCGCGAGGCGAAGAGCGCGGCCGACTCCCGCCGGAAGACGGCGCTGAAGAACGCGGCCGAGGCGAAGGCTCTGCTCGAGCGCCTGACCGCCGAACAGAAGCGGCGCCTCGCTGCGGCCGAGCGTGCGGCCCAGCAGAAGGCTGCTCGCGAGCAGGCCGCCCGGGACAGGGCGCAGTCGCGCTCCAACCGCAGCACCGGTGGCGGAGGCCGCACCGCGCCGAAGTCCGGCCCTCCGTCCAACACAGGTCCCGCGCCCGCACCCAAGCCCGCTCCCTCCGGTAGTGGTCGTGGCGCGACGGCGCTGGCGTTCGCCAAGGCCCAGCTCGGCGAGCCCTACGTCTTCGGTGCGGACGGCCCCAACAGCTGGGACTGCTCGGGTCTCACCATGGGTGCGTGGGCGGCGGCCGGAGTGTCGTTGCCACACTCGTCCCGCTCGCAGTACGCCCAGTCCCCCAAGGTCTCCAAGTCCGATCTGCGGCCTGGCGACCTGGTGCTCTTCTACAGCGACCGCGGTCACGTGGGCATCTACGCGGGCAACGGCATGGTCATCCACGCCCCGCGCCCGGGTAAGAACGTCCAATACATCAAGATGAGCTACATGCCCTACGCCGGAGCGGTGCGGCCCGGCTAGGCCGCGCACCTCTCCGCGCCCCCCGAACCACGACAGGCGTTGATGCCGGAACCCCCCGCTGGCGTCAGCGCCTGTCGTGCTGTCCAGGAACATGTGCGTTCCGTTCTCCTCCGGTCACCGGGGTGCCGCCGGGCGCCGAACGATCATCGACGAGAGGGCGTGGGCCGGATGGACGTACGACGGCGTGAGGGGTATGACGGGACCGGACCGGGCGCGATCACGCCGGACGGGTGTGCGGTGGAGCTCTACAGCAGGATCCCGGTGGACGACTCGCCCGACCTCATCGCCGGGTCGGTACCGCCCGGTGCCGCGATCCTCGAGCTCGGCTGCGGCGTCGGGCGGATGACCCACCCCCTGCTCGCGCACGGGTTCACGGTGACCGCCGTGGACGAGTCCCCGGAGATGCTGGAACGCGTGCGGGGTGCGCGCACCGTGCTCAGTTCGATCGAGACGCTGGACCTCGGCGAGCGCTTCGACGTCGTGCTGCTGGCGTCGTTCCTGGTGCACGCCGGCTCCGAGGACGTCCGGCGGGGGATGCTGCGGACCTGCCTGCGGCACGTCGCGCCCGGCGGATGCGTGCTGATCCAGCGGGAGGGCCGCAGCTGGCACGACGAGGCGCCCTGGGAGCGCACGCTTCGGGACGGGGCCGGCAACGCGGGCACCTTCCGGGTGGTCTCCTCCGAGCCCGTCGGCCCGGGGGTCAATTCGGTGCATGCCGAGTACATCTTCCCCGACGCGGTGTGGACCCAGACGTTCCTGTCCCGGCCTCTGTCCACCGAGCAGTTCGAGCAGGCGCTGGCCGAGGTGGGCCTGCGGGTGGACGCCTACCTCACCGACGACGGGATGTGGGTGCGCGCCGTCCCCGCGCCGGCCGCCTCCTAGCGCTCAGCCGCTCCGTCGCTCAGCCGCCGGCCATCGCGCCGACGACCAGGAACGGCTCGGTGCCCGCGGCCACCGCTCGGGCAGCGGCTCGTCGGGGTCGTCGTGCGAGAGGTCCTCCTCGCAGGCGAAGAAGCGGACGAACGCGCGCCGGCGCCGCGTCTTAGTGGTCGCGGATCGTGCCGCGCAGCATCGGGTAACGCGCCTCGAGCGCGTCGAGCACCGCCGCCTGCGTCGGCTCGCCCGGCACCTCGAGCCGCACCTCGCCGTCCGCCCCCGACAGGGTGCGCAGGTGGGCGGGCAGCACGACCCGGATCATGGCAGCGTCTGCACCTCGACCGAGAGCACCGCCGGCAGGTCGCGCACGATCGGCGCCCAGGTGTCGCCGGCGTCGGCCGAGGCGTAGACCTGGCCGCCGGTCGTGCCGAAGTAGACGCCGCACGGAGTCGAGCGAGTCGACCGCCATCGCGTCGCGCAGCACGTTGACGTAGCAGTGCTCTGCGGCAGGCCCTTGGTCAGCGGCTCCCACTCGTTGCCGCCGGTGCGGCTGCGGTAGACGCGCAGCTTGCCCTCGGGCGGGAAGTGGTCGGAGTCGCTCTTGATCGGCACGACGTAGATCGTCTCCGGCTCGTGCGCGTGGACGTCGATCGGGAAGCCGAAGTCGGTGGGCAGGTTGCCGCTGACCTCGTGCCACGTAGTCGCCGGCGTCGTCGCTGCGCATGACGTCCCAGTGCTTCTGCATGAACAGCATGTCCGGGCGGGACGGGTGCATCGCGAGGCGGTGGACGCAGTGGCCGACCTCGGCGTTCGGGTCGGGGATGCCCTCGGACTTCAGGCCGCTGGTTGATCGGCTGCCAGGTCTCGCCGCCGTCGTCGGTGCGGAACGCGCCGGCCGCGGAGATCGCGACGAAGATCCGGTCGGGGTCGGTCGGGTCGAGCAGGATCGTGTGCAGGCACATGCCGCCGGCGCCGGGCTGCCAGTGCGGATCCGGAGCCGTGGTCGCGCAGGCCGGGCAGCTCGGTCCAGGTCTGCCCGCCGTCGGTGGTACGGAACAGCGCGGCGTCCTCGACGCCGGCGTAGACCGTGTCGGGGTCGGTCGGGCGACGGCTCGAGGTGCCAGACCCGCTCGAACTCCCACGGGTGCGGCGTGCCGTCGTACCACTGGTGGGTGCCGGGCGTGCCGTCGTAGCTGAAGTCGTTGCCGACCGGCTGCCCAGGTCTTGCCGCCGTCGTCGGAGCGCTGGATCAGCTGGCCGAACCAGCCGCTCGGACTGCGAGGCGTAGAGCCGGTCGGGATCGGCCGGCGAGCCCTTGACGTGGTAGATCTCCCAGCCGGCGAAGTGCGGCCCGCTGACGTCCCAGTCTTCGCGCCTGCCGTCGGAGGTGAGGATGAACGCGCCCTTGCGGGTGCCGACCAGAACGCGTACTCCGCTCACTGTGTGCTCCTTCGTCGCGGTCCGCGCCGCGCAGCTGCTTACCCTGCGTACCCCGAGGTCAAGCCGGCGGTCCGACCGGCCGCCGTCTTGTCCAATCTTGCCCTTCCGCAGGCCAGTGGGGGTAGTGCCACGACGACGGGATCCGATCTCGCACCGCCGTACTGCCTGTGAACGCCGTTCGTGCCGCCCGGACTGTCGAGGAGCCGGACCGGCGGGCCCACCCTCTGAGGATGGGCCCGGCCGGCTCCAGCACCCTGACTACACCGTTGCCGACCCTCCCCGGGGTAGTTGCGGGTGCTGGCCAGGCCGACTATATCGAACATGCGTTCGAACCGCTACCCGATGCACCGCACCGCTTGTCCGAATCCGCACCGCGGCGGAGCGCCCGGAGAAAACTTAAGTGAGAACTTGAGTTTCTCGAGAGATCCTCGTATTGTTAAGTGCGTGCTTAACGATGAGTCGACGGCTGCGGACGAGGTGTTCCACGCCCTGGCCGACGCCAACCGCCGGGCGATCATCGAGCGGCTGACCCGCGGCCCGGCGACGGTGAGCGAGCTGGCGCGGTTCCTCGGTGTGACCGTGGCGGCCACGGTCCAGCACCTGCAGGTCCTGCAGGCGAGCGAGCTGGTCCGGTCGGAGAAGGCCGGCCGGGTTCGCACCTGCCAGCTCGACCCGTCCGGCCTGCGGCGCGCCGAGGAGTGGTTGCGCCACCGGCGAACCACGTGGGAGCGCCTCCTGGACCGCCTCGGCGACGTCCTCGACGAGAGCGCGCCAGAGCACACCCGGACCCAGACGACGGACGACATCCCTGAGGAGAACCGATCATGACCGAACACTCGGTGAAGCACAGCACGTTCACGCTGGAGCGGACCTACTCCGCCGCGCCCGCGAAGGTGTTCGCGGCCTGGGCCGACCGCGCCACGAAGGCGAAGTGGTTCGCGGCCGCCGACTCCGGTTACACCCTCGACTTCCGGGTCGGCGGCGCCGAGGCGGCCCACGGACGCACCGACGACGGGCAGGAGATCCTCGCCGAGTCGGTCTATCGCGACATCCTCACCGACGAGCGGATCGTCTACACCACGTCGCTGTTCGGCAGCGGCGTGCTGGCGACCGTGTTGGTGACCACGGTCGAGTTCGTCCCGGACGGCACCGGCACGCACCTCGTACTCACCGAACAGGGGACTTTCCTCGACGACCAGGAACACCCCGACTGGCGTGTCCAGGGCACCGGCGACTGGCTGGACGCCCTCGGCCGTGAACTCGGCCGGTCCTGACAGGCAGCCACATCCGACCTCGTTTCACCCAGCACACAAGGGGGTTCACCATGTCCGCAGTGCCGACAGGACGCAGAACGAACGACCCGAACGCCGAAGCCGAGATCCGTGACCTGTTCGAGGCCCGCACCCGGGCCCTTGCCGGTAAGGACGCCGCGACCCTGGCGGCGGCGAACGACCCGGACGTCGTGGTGTTCGATGCCGTCGCGCCGTTCGTCCATCGCGGGGCAGAGGCGGCGGCTCGCAAGCAGGAGTGGCTTGCGGCGTACCGCACCGGCATCGGCCACGAGATCCGCGACCTGGAGATCGCCGCGAGCGCGGACCTCGCCTTCTGCCACTTCCTCGTCCGCATCAGCGGCACCATGGTCGACGGCGCCGAGGTCGGCATGTGGGTGCGGGCGACCAGCTGCCTTCGCAGAAGCGACGACGGCTGGAAGATCGTCCACGAGCATGCCTCGGTGCCGTTCGATGCCGAGACCGGCAAGGCGGTGGTGACCGGCGACCTACCGGGGTGAGGAGTGCACCGAGGAGAAGTACAGCGCTTTCTCGGCCTTGGAGCGCAGCTCCGGATCGGTCTCGTCACGCAGTACTCGCCGGAACGCCCGGAGGATGCGCGGTTCCAGCGGGTTCTTCCACATCACCGACGCGGCTGCTGCCCGCCGGACCCGCAGGCTCCGATCGTCACGAAGCCTCTCCAGCACGACGCCCACGACGTCGATGGGGAAGCAGGCGGAGTCTTCCGGCTTGCAGGCCTCACAGGCGAGGGTGTGCAGAGCGGCCGCGCGCACCTTCTTGTTCCGGTCCTCGACCGCGGCCAGCATCCGGTTGGCGACCGTAGCGTCCAGCTCGTGGTGGTCGAGCAACCGGCAGGCCCAGTAGCGCACCGCCGGGTCGGGGTCGCTGACCGCCTCGAGCAGAGCGGCGCGAACGACGCTACGACCGCTCGTGCACGGACCGCAACGCGTTTGTTCGGCGCCCGCGATGTTGGGACGTCACCAACCGGCCACCGCGGGATCGGCCGGCGTTGGGGACAGGTGCACCGGACGCGACGACACTGCGTACGTGACTCACCTCTCCCGCCGCCGCCTGCTCGGTTCGGCCGCAGCCACCACGGCCGGTGCCGGCTTCGCGTCCTTGCTGCCGCCTTCTGTCCACCGTGCGATGGCCGCGCCGATGCGGCCGGGCGGACTGAAGGCCGTCGAACACGTCGTCGTACTCATGCAGGAGAACCGGTCGTTCGACCACTACTTCGGCACGATGCGCGGAGTCCGTGGGTACGGCGACCGGACGCCGCTGGTGCTTCCGAGCGGTCGCCCCGTGGCGCATCAACCGCGGCCCGGCGGCGGAGAGGTGCTGCCTTTCTCGGTACGGGAGGGCGCCGAACGCGCGCACCGCGACCCGTCCGACATCCAGTACCTCGGCGCACTCGACCACAGCTGGCCGGGGAGCACGCAGGCCTGGGCGCGCGGCTGGTACGACGACTGGGTGGCCGCGAAGACCGAGGCCACCATGGCGTACTACGAGCGGCGCGACATTCCGCTGCAGTACGAGCTCGCGGACAGTTTCACCTTCTGCGACGCCTACCACTGTTCGGTGTTCGGCTCCACGAACCCGAACCGTAACTACCTGTGGAGCGGCACGGTCGGCTACGAGCCCGGCACGACCCAGCGGGCGGTCACCAACGCGGCGTACGACTACGACCACCCGGGTTATGAGTGGACGACCTATCCCGAGCGCCTGGAGGCCGCGGGCGTCTCCTGGCAGATCTACCAGGAGTGGGACAACTTCACCGACAACGCGGTGGAGTACTTCCGCACCTTCAAGCGCGTGGGCACGAAGGTGCTCGCCGCGGTGGAGGAGAAGTTCCGTACCACCGAGGAGCTCTACTCCGCGCTGTTCGAGCGGCCCGAAGCCGAGCAGCGGAAGCTGCTGGACCAGCTGGCCACCGGGAGGGCTCGTCTCACCCCGGCCGAACGCAGCCTGTTCGACCGCGCGTTGTACCGCAGCGAGCCGGAGACCCTGGTGCCCCGGCTGCGCGCCGACATCGCCGCCGGCCGGCTGCCGAAGGTCACCTGGCTGGTGCCCTCGTCGATCGACTCCGAACATCCCGGCGCCTCGACCCCGGTCGGCAGCGCCAACCTGGTCTACGACGTGCTGGACGCCCTCGCCGCCGACGTGGACACCTGGTCCAGGACGGTGCTGCTGGTCAACTTCGACGAGAACGACGGGTACTTCGACCACGTGCCGCCGCCGGTGCCGCCGCGTCCGGCGTCCGGCAACGGTGACGACTGGTACGACGGGCAGCCGATCGGGCTCGGTCCGCGGGTGCCGATGACGGTGGTCTCGCCCTGGACGATCGGCGGGCACGTCGACTCGGAGGTCTTCGACCACACGTCGGTGCTCCGGTTCCTCGAACGCTGGACCGGCGTACGGGAGCCCAACATCAGCACCTGGCGGCGCACGGTCTGCGGCGACCTCACCTCCGCGTTCGACTTCGGCAGGGCGGGTCGCGCGCCCCGGCTCGACCGTCCCGGGCCGGTGCCTGCGCCGATCGACCGCTGGCACCCGCAGGCGCCGGCGGACCAGTCGGTGCCACCGCAGGAGCCTGGCCACCGGCCGGCCCGCGCGCTGCCCTACCGTCCGGCGGTACGCACCCGGCTGGAGGGTGGGGGTCGGCTCAGGCTGACCTTCACCAACGAGGGAGCCGCCTCGGCGCACTTCACGATCTATCCGTACGCCGGGGAGTTCGACCGGCCGCTGCACCTCGACGTGCACGGGAGCCGGACCGAGACGGTGCAGGTTTCCGGCGGCCGGTATCGGCTGGGCGTGCAGGGGCCGAACAGGTTCTGGTACGAGCTCGCCGGGACGGTCGCGGGCGCGGCCGCACGGGGTCGACGTCCGGATCGCCGGTCCGGCCGGCGGCGGGTCTCACCTTCGCCTGGTGCTGAACAACGCGAGCGGGACCGCGCTGACACTTCGGCTGCGTGCCCTCGACCACGGTGACACCGACCGGACGATCCGACTGGCCGCCAGAAGCCGTCGGTTGGTGGAGTGGCCGACCGACGACGGGTGGTACGACCTCGAGGTGCAGGCGGTAGAGGACCCGGAGTTCCGCCGGCGGCTCGCCGGCCGTTCGAGAACGGCCGGGCGGGACGGACCCCCTGATCGCCCCGCCGCCCGCTCCGGCTACTTCCCGGGGCCGTGCAGCTCCTTCGGCCGGGCCAGTACGCAGCGGTGGCGCCGATCGCCGCGGCCCGGCCACGCACGGCGGTGGGGAACACCTCACCCTGGATGAGCCATCCGGTGCCGCCGACGCCGACCGCGAACAATGCGATGAACAGGTCGAGCGCGATCAGCACGACGGCGATCTTCGCCACTCCGGCGAGGGCGCCGTCGCCGACGGCGCCGACGACCATGAAGGCGCCCATGCCGGCGAAGCCCCACATGGCGAGTTTGCGCCGGCCGATCCGGTCGACGGGCCCGTCGACCACAGCACGCGAAAGCCAACCACACAAGGGGTTGGCCTATGCAGGACGAGCCCGTTCACCCAGAGTGCACGCGTGACTAGGGTCGAGTTTCATGCCCAACGACGACGGCGCGGCCCGCAGGTGTCCCACCGACGGCCCTACGCGCCGCCGTGTGCTCGCAGGTGTCGGTGCGCTGGGGCTGACCGGACTCGTCGGTGCCGCGGGTTGCCCAGAAGAGGCCGATGCCACGGAGGTCGCGGCGGCAGGCACGGCACCGAAACCGCCAGCGCCCACGACCGAACTGCTCGCCGCGTCCGGGCCGCGGCAACCTCGCTGGCTGTCGGTCCCGATGAGCCGGATCGTCGTCAATCCGTACGACTTCAACCAGACCAGTAGCGAGGTGGAGCAGAACAGCGGGCCGGAACTCCCGTTGTCGGTCGGCTACTACGCCCACAACCAGGCGATCCGGGTGCCGTCGCTGCTGAGCCTGTACGTACGGCCCGCCGGTGAGCCCGACCCTGAACCGCCCGCGGTGGTCTTCGCCGACGACTTCGACGACCTCTCACCGCAGTGGAACGCGGAACCGGGGGTTCTGGCCACCACTGCCAACTCTCGGTTGACGATGACGCTTCCGGACTCCGCGCCCAACCCGTGGGGCGCGTTGTCGCGGACGCTGACCGTGGACGTCGACGCTTACCCGGTCGTGACCGTCGACGTCATCAGCGTCGCCGGTGCGTGGGCGCTGAAGGTGAACGAGGGTGACGCTCCGGTCGACACGGTGATCCAGGGGGACACTACGGCGACAGGGGCGTTCTCATACGACCTTCGTGAGATCACCGGCTGGTCGGGTACCAGGACCTTCACGCTGCGGCTGTTCGTCGTACAGAAGAACGCGCCGCTTGTCGTGGACCGGATCGCGGTTCAGGCGGAGCCGATCTCGTGGCTCGAACCCGCGAAGGACTTCTCCACCACGTGGCAGCCGCAGGCACTGGAGTTCTCGGCGGACTACGCCTCAGGTGGCGGTGTGCGCGGCCGGGACCAGTTCCACGACGCGGCGAGTGTCACCCGGGTGCTGACGGTGCACGACGTCTCCGGCGGCGGAAGGATGCTGACGCTGGCCGGGCGCTTCACCGGGGAGATCGCGCTCGACGGACGGGGAGTGCTGACCACACGCGGTGAGACGTTCAGCTACTCGGTCACGGTCGGTCGGGGTGCGCTGGTCCGCTACTACGCCAACGAGACGGATCTGCGCGCCGGTGGTCCCGAACTCGGCGCACCACCGCCGAGCGGGTGCTGGGGTGTGGTGGCTCCCGCACATGACCTCACCATCGGGGTCGGCTTCGCCTATGCCGGTGAGGGATCGGCGCGATCCGCGCAACGTGCGCTTGACGCTGCCCGACCGGAAGCGGCGGACCGGGACCAGGCTCGCTGGACGGCCTACTGGAACGCCGAACTCGGACGAGTCCCGCGCCCGCGGGACTTCACCCTGCCCGGCGTGCCGGCTGACGGTGTCGGGCCGGACGACGTGGCCGCGACCTACTACCGGGCGTGGCACTTTCTCGCGGCGAACACCCTGCCGGAGGCGCCGGAGGTCGGCTACAACCACCCACAGGTCGCCACCGGGAAGCCGTCGATGTGGAACTACGGAGCCGACGGGGCTCGCCCCTCGGCCAGCTGGGACAGCCTGCTGGGCATCCAGTACCTCGGCTACCTCCAGCCCGACATCGGGTGGGCGTCGTTCGAGGGCCTGATGTCGCTGGTGGACGCCGACGGGAAGCTCGGCGGGGAGAGCCTGCCCAGCCGCAAGGCGCAGACGGCATGGATGTTGTACGCGGTGACCGGGGATCGTGCCCGCCTCACCGGAATCTATGCCGAGCTACGGCGGTATCTCCTGTGGGCGCAGGAGAATCCGCGGTGGATCTTCGGCGACCACGACTTCCCCGATGAGCGCGACGCGGAGTTCGTCACATCGCTGATCATCGACTGCGGATACGCGGAGCGAATCGCGGCCGTCGTCGGCGAGACTTCCGATGTGCCCTTCTGGCGAACCCGCAAGGAACAGTTGACGCAGGACTACGCTAGCTGGTTCTTCCCGTCCGAAGGTCCCTCCCCCACGCTGCAGTACCACTACGTCGAGGGCAGCCACGCGGACAGTCCCGGCAACACGCTGTGGGTGTGTACCGGCTTGCACCTGCGGCAGCTGACCGCCCGGCAACGGGATCTGCTGACAGCGCGGTTCAGGGCCTCGTTCTCGCCGGAGGCGACGTTGGCGGGCTTCGGCTTCCCCGACGTGAAGGCGCCCGACGTCACCTTCACGGCGTACGGCCTGTTGGAGAAAGGGATGGCCGCCGAGGCGGACGTCTTCGTACAGGCGAACATCCGCGACATCGTGCGGGCCGGGTCGTTCGCCGAGGTGTACGACGACCCGCCGGGCGGCCCGGTGGGTACCGGCGTCCGGCCTTCGATGTTCGGCGCTGTGAACGTCGTCGACTTCGTGTGGCTGCGCAACGGCTATCGCGCCGACGACGGGACGCCGGTCTTCGTGCGACTGTCCGGCGACGTGGACGGCGGGGTGTCAGGGCTGACCTACCAGGCGCGGAGGTTCGATGTGCAGGTCGACGATGCCGCCGGGGTGATCCTGTTGTCCGGCGATGCGACAGGTGGATCGGACAGGTGCCGGCGGCTGCCGGCACCTGTCGGGACGTCGGTTCCGTTGCCGGAAGGCTGCACCCGGTGAGTGGTCGAAGTGTGCGGCCCGGTTTCGGTGTCCGCCATCCGGACCTGCTCGCGCTCTTGTCCCGCTGGGGTTTCTGCATCTGAGGCGGCTCGTCGATGCGCCGGCCGATCATCCGTACCCACATCCGGACTTCCTGCAGGCGGTCTACTCCGGTGTCGCGCGCACCCGGGCGGTCGGCGCGGGCGAGGACTGGGCCGACCTCGACGGCTGGGAGCTCGGCGCGTTCCTCGCCGACGCCGAGCAGCTCGTCAAGCTGGGCTTGCCTGCGATCTCACTTGCGTTCGCCGACGCCGCGTTGCGGGCCGAGGGTTAGTGGGAGCCGAGCAGGAGCGGGAGAGTTCGTACGCCGGTGAGGTTCGGCGAGGGCAGGAACGTCGGCGGCTCGTCGGGATCGGCTCGCAGGTGCGGGAACCGGTCCAGCAGGATGTTCAGCGCGACCCGGCCCTCCAGTCGTGCCAGTGGGGCACCGATGCAGAAGTGGATGCCGCGCCCGAACGCCAGGTGCGGGTTGGGATCGCGGCCCGGGTCGAAGACGTCCGGGTCGGCGAACTGCCGCGGGTCCCGGTTGGCCGCCGCCAGCACCACCATCACCATCTGCCCGGCCGGGATCCGCGACCCGCCCAGCTCGACGTCGGTGGTGGGCACCCGGGCGAGGGCGGCGAACGGGCTGAGGAACCGCAGTGACTCCTCGATGGCCGCCGGCACCATGGATCGGTCGCGGCGCACGTGCGCGCCGGCATCGGGGTGGGCGTCCAGGCACAGAACCGTGTTGCCCAGCAGCATCGTGGTGGTGATGTGCCCGGCGATCAGCAGCACGTTGGCGAAGTTGACCACGGCCGCGTCGCTGAGCCGCTCACCGTCGACCTCGGCCTCGACGAGCTTGGTGAGCAGGTCCTCGCGCGGGTGCCGCCGGCGTTCGGCGGCGTGCTCGCCGAGGTAGTCGGTGAGGTGGTGCAGTTGCTCGAACGCCTGGTCCATCGCGCGTTGCTGCCGCTCGCTGGGTTCGACCAGGGAGAACTGCTCGGAGCTGTTGAACGCCCCGTCCACCCAGCGTTTGAACAGGTGCCGGTCGCTGCTCGGAACGCCCAGGAGCTCGGCGATGACGATGACCGGAAGCGGATACGCGAGGTCGGCGACCAGCTCCATCCGGTCTGCCCGGGCCCGCTCGGCCCGGTCGAGGAGCTCGTGGGTCAGTTCGGCGATGCGGGGCTCGAGCTCGGCCACAACCTTCGGCGTGAAGGCATGGCTGACCAGCTTGCGGAGCTTGTGGTGCTCCGGCGGATCCATCGTCGTCAGGTTGCCCTCGGCGAAGTCCTGGCGGGGTACGAACCGGCTGGTGTCGGAGGAGAACGTCCGCGGGTCGGCCAGGATGCGCACCGCCTCCGGGTAGCCGTAGACCTTCCAGAATCCAAGATTCTCGGCGTACTCCACCACCGCCGGTGGCGCCTGCCCGCGCAGCCAGAACTGGTCCGGGTGGGTCGCCCAGGTTTCCGTGGCTGTGGTCATCGTTCCCCCGATGTGGTCGGTCCCCGTCGAGCCTCCCTCCAGCGTCCGCCCTCGGCCGGGACCGGTCAACGCACTGCCGGTCCCCACCGCCTGGATCCGTACCGAAAACCGGCCGGCCGGGTCCGAACCCTGAACGACGCTTGACAATCCACGCATAGCCACGACACGTTGCGGATAAGGCGTAACCAGAACAGATTCGGCGGTGTGCGGTGCGGAGCGGCATACGCCGCCCGCGCCGTCGCGACCAGGGTCAGGAGATCCTCAGCATGCTGACGCAGGAGCAGGTGGCGCAGTTTCGCGCCGACGGGTTCGTGAAGGGTTCGCGGGTGCTCGACGACGCCGAGGTCGACGAGCTGCGCGCGGAGATGGAACGCGTCATCGACCAGCGCGACCGCACCGACGTCCCGAAGCCGGTCCAGCTCGCCAACCTCGGGACCGACGAGCGGCCGATCTGGCAGATCGTGAACATCTGGCAGGCCAGCCCGGCGTTCGACCGGCTGATCCACAACTCGAAGATCACCGAGGAGCTGGCCCAGCTCAGCGGCGCGGGGCAGCTTCGGGTCTGGCACGACCAGATCCAGTACAAGCCGGCCGAGCAGGGCGGGTTGCTGCACTGGCACCAGGACGCCCCGCTGTGGCCGATCCTGACTCCGGACACCCAGGTCACCGCCTGGGTCGCGCTGGACGACGTGGACGAGTCCAACGGCTGCATGAGCATGGTCCGCGGCTCCCACCTGTGGGGTGACCAGATGGACTTCCTGCGGCGCACCGAGGACGACCCCGCGCTGCCCGAGACGTACGAAGGGAAGCCGGTCGAGGTGGTCCTGCGCCCGGTCGCGAAGGGCGAGGTGCACTTCCACCACTCGCTGACCTGGCATGGCTCCCACGGCAACACCAGCAACCGACCGCGCCGGGCGATCGCGGTGCACGTGATGGGCGACGACACCCGCTACCGCGCGGCCGGCGACCACATCATGAAGCAGTTCGTCACCGTCGACGACGGCCGGCTGATGACCGACGACGCCTTCCCGCTCGTGTGGTCACGCACCGCTCAACCGGCATCGCGCTAGGGCACCCGGTCCATTGCCGATCTGCCCCTCCGTAGCCGCTGCGTAGTCGCTTCCTGACGGGGCGCCGAGCCCTTGTCCGTTCCCGGATAAGGGCTCCGCCCCGTCCGGGCCGGTGTGGAAGGGTCGGGTGCGGACGTAGAGATTCCGCACCGCTGGGAGGCATGGACGTGAGCAGGCTGAAGGTCGCTGTGGTCGGCTGTGGAGGTGCGGCGACCGGGCACGCCCTGTCGCTGGCCAACCTGGCCGACTTCGAGATCGTGGCGTTGGTCGACCCGAGCGAGCGCAACCTCGCGAGCTTCCGCACCCGGGTGCCGGCCGTGGCCGACGTACCCGCGTACGACGACGTGGAGCAGCTGTACGACGCCGGGGTCGAGGTGGAGGCGCTCACCGTGGTGACCCCTCACACCCTGCACCACCCGATCGTGATGGGGGCGATCAAGCGCAACCTGCACGTGCTCTGCGAGAAGCCGCTCACCTGCGACACCGCACACGCGCGGGAGATCGAGGCCGCCGCGGCGACCGCCGGGGTGACCGTGATGGTCCGCTACCAGCGGCGGTTCGACCCGGCGTACCGCTACATGCGCGACGTCATCGCCAACGGTGAGCTCGGCGAGCTCCGGTCGATCATGGTCTCGGTCGGCCAGCGCTGGCTGAAGAACACCACCGGAACCTGGCGGCAGGACCCCGCCCTGTCCGGCGGCGGGATGCTGATGGACTCCGGCTCCCACCTCGCCGACATGCTGCTCTGGCTGGTCGGCAAGCCGATCGAGACCGTCTCGGCGCTGGTCGACAACGCCGGGTCGCCGGTGGACATCAACACCGCCGCGACCGTCTCCTTCGCCGGCGGCGTACAGGGCCAGCTGCACGTGGTGGGCGACCTGGCCACCACCTGGATGGAGAACGTCGCCGTGTCGGGCACCAACGGCCTGCTGCGGTACGAGGCCGACCCGCAGCACCCGTGGCGTACCGGCCGGGTGACCCACTATCGCGGCGACGAGCTCGTGCAGCCGGTGAACCTCCCCGAGCCCCCGGAGATCCACGAGGCCCTGCTGGCCACGATCCGCGGCGAGGCTGTCAACGAGGCACCGCCCGCCGCCGGGATCGCGGTGGCGGAGCTGAGCGAGGCGATCTACCGTTCGGCCGGCGACGGTGGAGCCCGGGTCTCCGTCCGCTGACCGCACACCTCGCCCTTTCGTGCGAAGGTTTCGGGCATGGAGCCCGAGTACGAGCAGGCGTACGCGATCGCTACCCGGAACCGGCTGCTCGCCGTATCGATGTTCGAAGGCCTGACCGACGAGCAGTGGCGAACGCCGAGCCTGTGCGCGGGCTGGACGGTACGAGAGGTGTGCGCTCACCTGGTCCCGCCCGAGGGCGGTTTCAAGGTGCTGTCGCTGGCGTGGAATGTGGTCCGGTTCCGGGGGAACCTGGCCCGCATGGTCGACTCGACGGCGCGCGACGTGGCGCGCCGGCCCACCTTCGAACTCGTGGAGTCGCTGCGGGCACGAGCCGGTGAGCGGTTGAAGGCGCCGGTCGTCGGACCGAACGGGCCGATGGCCGACACCGCCATCCATCTGCGCGACGCCGCCCGTCCGCTCGGTCTCGGCACCGGCCCGTCACCGGAGGACTGGAGGCCGGTTCTGGACTTCCTCCTCACCCGCCCCGCTGAGCGCGGTTTCGTCGGGTCGGGGCGGACGAAGGGGCTCCGGTTCGAAGCTGCCGACGTCGACTGGTCGCGCGGCGTGGGCGCCCTGGTGCGGGGTACGGCAGAAGCCCTGGCCATGGGCATCGCGGGTCGCCGTGTCGTCTATGGCGAACTCGACGGGCCCGGCGTCGGCCTGCTGCGCGAACGCGACCGCCGATCTGGCCACAG
Organism: uncultured Actinomycetota bacterium; assembly: GCA_963791775.1. Taxonomy (GTDB): domain Bacteria; phylum Actinomycetota; class Actinomycetes; order Propionibacteriales; family Actinopolymorphaceae; genus Actinopolymorpha. The sequence continues at coordinate 627,713 of CAWBTM010000012.1, forward strand.
CTGATCTGGCCACACGAGGATCACCAGGTGGCATTGCGTGCGGCCGGGTCGGGGCATAGACCGGTGGAGCGGGGCGACCACCGTCCCGCACGGGAGGTGCGGGATGAGTGACCTCGACACAGATTTCACCGGTGCCGTGAAGGCGGTCGCCGCGCTCGGCGCAGACCCGGGCAACGAGACCAAGCTGCGGCTGTACGCGCTGTACAAGCAGGCGACGATCGGCGACGTGGACGGCAAGCGCCCCGGCTTCACCAATCCGGTCGGGCGGGCCAAGCACGACGCGTGGGCGTCGGTCAGCGGGATGAGTTCGGCGCAGGCCAAGCAGGCGTACGTCGATCTCGCCGCCGGCCTGATCGGCTGACCCGTTCCTGCTCCCTGCTTCACCTGGCCCGGCTCGGCGCCGGTCGTCCTGCCTAACTCGTGCGGGTGACCGGCCCCAGTTCGGACTCGATGATCGTTCGTGCCTCGCCGGCCAGGGTGCGCAGGGCGGGAACCGTCTTGCGCTGGGTGAGTGCGCTGATGCTGATCGCACCAGTGGGAGTGTGCGTCGAATCGAGGAAGATCGGGAACGCCACGCAGGCGATGCCGAGCTCGCTCTCCTCGTCATCCAGGGTGTAGCCGTGTGACCTGCCGCGGCTCAGCGACTCGGCGAGGGCGTCAGGGGTGGTCAGCGTCTTCGGCGTCCGTGCCGGCAGGGGCCCGTGCCGTTCGACGAACTCCTCGACGGCCGGCCTGTCGGTGAGCGCGTACATCAGCAACGCCTTGCCGACGCCGGTGCAGTACGCCGGGTTTCGGCCACCGACGGTCGAGGTCATCTGGATGCCGGCTCCGCGAGGAGTCACCTTCGCCTGGTAGATCACTTCGGACCCGTCGAGGACCGCGTAGTGCGTCGTCTCCCCGAAGTGCTCGGCCAGCGTACGCAGAGTGGGCTCGACCAGCCGATGGTCGTCGCGCTCCTCCTGGTAGCGGTAGGCCAGCCGGACGTACTCCACCCCGAGGTGATAGCGGTTGTCCGCGTCCTGGCGGGCGAACCCGGCCCGGCACAACGTCATCAGCGCCCGGTGCACGCTCGACTTGGGCGCGTCGAAGTCCTGAGCCAGCCGGGTCAGTGTGATCCCTTGCGGATGCTCGGCGAGATAGCGCAGCAGCGCGAGGACGCGGTCGGCTCCATTGCCGCCGCTGGATGGTTGACGCGTCTCCACCCAAGGATGATACTGGCCCAGGTCAATTATCCGGACCATCGTTCCAATAATTGGAACGGGCGCGTGATCGGGTGCGCGGCGATGCGGGCGTGAGGGCGGCGATGCAGACGTGAGTACGCGGCAGGTGGCACCAGCTACCGGTGCGCTCCCCACGGCGGAGGGTCGGGCGCGACCACCGCGGCTGAACAGCAGGCGACGCGAGGCGATCGCGTGCTACATCTTCATCTCGCCGGCGATTCTCGGCGTGCTGTTCTTCGCGATCGGCCCGATGATCGCGTCCCTGTTCCTCAGCTTCACCAGCTTCGACATGCTGACCGCGCCGAAATGGGTCGGCCTCGGCAACTACCTTGACCTCCTGCACGACCCGCTGTTCCTGAAGTCGTTGCGGGTCACCGCGATCTACTCGCTGGTGACGGTGCCGGTAATCCTGGTGATCTCGTTCTTCGTCGCGCTGCTGCTCAACCAGAAGCTTCGCGGGATGAACTTCTTCCGTTCGGTCTACTACCTGCCCACGGTGATGTCCGGCGTCGCCGTGGCGATGTTGTGGCGGTGGATGTTCAACGGCGAGTACGGACTTGTCAACACCGCCTTGGCGAAGATCGGGATCCACGGGCCCAACTGGTTCCTGAGTGAGACCTGGGCGCTGCCCGCCCTGATCGTCACCGGTCTGTGGACGTTCGGCGGCACCACACTGATCTACCTCGCCGGCCTGCAGGGCGTACCGAACGAGTTGTACGAGGCGGCCGAGGTCGACGGGGCGAACCGCTGGCGCCAGCACAGGTACATCACCGCGCCGATGGTTTCCCATGTGACGTTCTTCAACCTGGTCATGGGTGTCATCGGATCGCTGCAGGTGTTTGCCGAGCCCTTCGTGCTCACCGGAGGCGGACCGAACAACTCGACGCTGCTACTGCCGTTGTATCTGTACCGCAACGCTTTCGAGTACCTGAAGATGGGCTACGCCTCGTCCATCGCCTGGGTGTCGTTCCTGATCGTGCTCGTCCTGACCCTGCTGGTGTTCCGTTCCCTTCCGTACTGGGTGCACCAGGAGGTCGACACAGGAGGCAAGGACCGATGACCTGGGTGCGGAAGCCGCTCAGCTACGCCGTTCTCACCGCGGGTGGACTCGTCATCCTGGTGCCGTTCTTGTGGATGCTCTCCACGGCACTGAAGGTGCCGGCCGACATCTACAAGGTCGCCGCCGTGTGGTTCACCGCACCGCAGTGGGGCAACTTCGCCGAGGCGCTGCGCCTGGTTCCCTTCTACCAGTACGCACTCAACACGGTGTTCGTGGTCTCCGGGGTGATGTTCGGGACCCTGTTGTCGTGTTCGTTCACCGCATACGGCTTCGCCCGCCTGCGGGCGCCGGGCCGTAACGTGATCTTCGGCGTGCTGATGCCACGCATCATGCTGCCCGGAACGGTGACACTGGTGCCGACGTACATCATGTTCAACTACCTGGGCTGGATCAACAGCTTCCGGCCGCTGATCGTGCCGGCGTTCTTCGGCGTTCCGTTCTTCATCTTCCTGCTGCGGCAGTTCTATCTCACGATTCCGCGTGAACTGGAGGACGCGGCCCGGATCGACGGCGCCGGCTACTTCCGGATCTGGTGGTCGATCATGCTGCCGCTGAGCAAGCCGGCGCTGGCCACCGTCGCGGTGTTCACGTTCGTGGCGACCTACAACGACTTCTTCGGCCCGCTGATCTACCTGACCGACGACTCCAAGTGGACGATCGCGGTGGCCCTGTCGTACTTCCAGGGGTCGCCGAAGGTCGGGCCGCAGATGCACCTGCTGATGGCGGCCACGACGATGGCGGTGATCCCGTCGATCCTGGTGTTCGTGTTCGCCCAGCGCTACTTCGTGCGGGGCATCGTTCTCAGCGGCATCAACCGATGACGAGGCCCGTGCGGCGAACAAGGCCTTCGCACCGCGAGTCCACCCTGAAAGGCAACACAATGAACAGTTCCCGACTGAGCCGGCGAAGCTTCCTGTCGACCGCGGCCATGGCCGAGTGGTGGCGGCCTGGCTTCCCTGGCCGGGTGCAGCAGCGGTGGCGGCTCGACCTCCGGTGGCGGCCCGTCGTCCATCCGCGTGCTGGCGTGGTCCAACGGCCCGACCATCGACGCCAACTTCAAGAAGCGCGTACAGGCGTTCAACGCCTCGCAGAAGAAGGTGAAGGCGACGCTGCAGTTGCTGCCGTACGACCAGTACTGGCAGAAGATCCAGCTCGCCTATTCCGCACGCAAGCCCTACGACGTCTACTACTGGGACGTCCAGGCGTACGCGCACTACAAGAAGGGCCTGCTCGCCAATCTCGGCGACCGGATCAAGCAGAGTCCGATCTCCGACTCCGCCAAGTACCCCACCAAGCTGTACCAGCCCTGGAAGTTCGACGGCACGAACATGTTCGGTGCGCCTGACGACGTACAGACGATGGTGTTCTTCTACAACAAGAAGTTGTTCGACCAGGCCGGGATCAAGTACCCCGACGACACCTGGACCTGGGACGACGTGATCGCGGCGGCGGAGAAGATGACCGTCCGCAAGGGCAACAAGACCACACAGTGGGGCCTGGCCACCGGTGCGCTCACCATCTGGTGGGGCCTGCAGAACGCTGTCGTGGGCGCAGGGCACGGCGTTCGTCGACAAGGAGCTGGAGCCGACGAAGTTCCAGATGAACGACCCGCGTAACGTCGCCTCACTGCAGTTCGTGCGCGACCTGATCTACAAGCACAAGGTGGCGCCCTCGCCTGCGCAGTCGCAGGCGTTCGCCCAGGACATCGGCCCGTTCGCCACCGGCAAGGTCGCGATGATCGCCGACGGCGGATGGAGCATCGCCGGCTTCCAGCAGCTGGACTTCGAGTGGGGCATCGCGCCGCTGCCGAAGTTCGGTTCGAAGCGGGTGGCGCCGTACTGGCTCGGTGGCTGGGTGATCCCCAAGTCGACCAAGACCCAGGACGCGGCGTTCGACTTCGCGCAGTGGAGCGCGTCGGACTTCCAGCCCCGGATGGCCAAGGACCACGACTGGATCCCCTTGCGCAACGCCGAACGCACGTCCAAGGCCATGCGCCAGGGGATGCCGGCCGGCTACGGGCAGAGCATCGAACAGCTCGACGAGGCGCGGGTCGGGGACATCTACCACGTCAACAACCTGCAGATTGTCGAGGAGGTCTTCAACCCGACTTTCGAACAACTGTGGAACGACAAGATCACACCGGCCAAGGCGGCCGCCACGATCGACCAGAAGGGCGGCCAGCTCCTCACCTCGTGAGGTGGTTGCGGCTCCGGCGAAACTGCGACGTGGTGGAAGGAGGCCGATGCGAGCGCTGGTGTACGACGGGCCGCGGAGCATGGTCGTGCGGGATCTGGACCGCCCCGAGCCCGGCCCGGGCGATGTAGTCGTCCAGGTGGCGTACTCCGGAATCTGCGGGTCGGAGCTCGGAGGCTATGCCGGCGACGACGGGCTGCGCCGGCCGCCGACGGTATTCGGGCACGAGATCTCCGGCACCGTCGTCGAGGTGGGCCCTTCGATCTCGAAGCGAGCCGACGAAGGACCACAGCCGCGGTCCGGGCAGCGGGTCGCTGTCAACCCGCTCCTGACATGCGGCCGGTGCGTTGTATGTCGTACCGGCCGTCAGCAGTTGTGTGGCCGCCGTCGGCTGCTCGGCGCCCACCTGCCCGGCGGCAACGCGGAGTACGTCGTCGTACCAGCCGATGCCGTGCACGTACTGCCCGACGGGTTGGACCTCGCCACGGCGGCGATGGTCGAGCCGGCCGCGTGTGCCCTGCGCGCCGTTCGGCGGGCGGACGTCTCACCGTCCTCGACGGCCATGGTGGTGGGCGCCGGCGCCATCGGGATGTACGTCGTCGCGGTCCTTCGCCTGTTCGGGGTGCGAGACGTCATCGTGGTGGAACGCGACCCGGACCGGCTGGCTGCGGTGGCCGGCGGCGACGAACGTGTCCTGCCGATCGGGCCGGCGGAGCACGATCCGGGCACGGTTGTGCGTACGCACACCGGCGGACGGGGCGTGGACGTCGCCTTCGACGCGGTGGGCAGTTCCGCGACGCGGCGCATGTGCGTGGCGCACACCGCACCGGGCGGCCGGGTCGTGCTGGTCGGCCTGCACAGCGCGGAGGCGACGCTGCCGGTCAACCAGATGGTGCGTGCCGAGATCGACTGCCTCACCTCCTTCGCCTACTCCGAGGACGACTTCGCGGCGGCACTGCGCCTGATGGTGGACGGCCGTCTGTGCTTCGGCGGCGACGTGCGGGTGGCGCCGCTGTCCGACGGGCCGGAGTGGTTCGAGCGTCTGGTGTCCGGTTCCGGCGTCGCCAAGGTGCTGTTGACACCGCGCGAGGTGTGACGGTGGGCGCCGTTCGGCTGGACCTCGATGGTTCCGTCGCCGAAGTTCCGGCCGTCACGGTGGAGAACGCCTTCCTCCGCGCGGTCCTGCTGCCCACCTTGGGCGGGAAGCTCTGGCAGCTCACGCACCTCCTGTCCGGACGGGAGGTGCTGTGGCACCACCCGGATCTGACCCCGGGCCCGGTCCCGCCGGAGGCGACCTACAACGACGTCTTCTTCGGAGGTTGGGACCTGTTGTTCCCCAACGACGAGCCCGAGGAACTCGACGGAGTGGCAATGCCCGACCACGGCGAGGTCTGGTCGCTTCCGTGGCAGTCCGACGTCGAGGTGGCCACGCCGGGGGAGGTCACGGTGCACCTGGGGGTGGACGCGCCGCGCAGCGGGTGTCGTCTGGACACCTGGGTCACCGTGACGGGCGATGATCCGGAGGTGCGGTTTCGGCATCGGCTCGCCAACCAGGGACCGGCGGCGTTGCCGTACCTACTCAAACTGCACGCGGCGGTGGCGCTCGCGGACGACTCCCGGATCGACCTTGCCGCCAGGCGGATGCTGGTGGGCGACTGGGGTGCACCTCGGACGGGCCGGACCGGTGTCGCGTACGACTGGCCGTACTGCACCGACGATGCCGGTCGGTCGCACGACATGCGGCGCACGCTGCCGGCCACGTCCGGCGTTACCGAGTTGCAGTACGCCACCGAACTCACCGGAGGGTGGTGTGCGGTCACTGGTGGGCCCGACCGACCGGGACTCGGTATCTCGTTCGACCCCGGATTCTTCCGCTCCTGCTGGACGTTCGCGAGCTACGGCGGCTGGCAGGATCTGCACGTCGCGGTGCTCGAGCCGTGCACGGGCTACCCGATCAGTGTGCGCGAGGGTGTGGCCCAGGGAACCCACCAGATGCTCGGCTCCGGGCAGACCGTGGAGACCGAGGTCGTCGCCGTGGTGCTGGACGCAAGGACTGAGGGGGAAACGTGATGACTGAAGACTCCATGACCGCTCCCGGGCGGGTCGCCCTGGTCACCGGCGGCGCCAGCGGGATCGGGCTGGCGACCGCCCGGCGGCTGGCGGGCAGCGGTGACCGCGTCGTCATCGTCGACCGCCGTGCCGACGCCGGGGAGCAGGCCCGGGACGCGTTGCGGGCGGAGGGCCTGGACGTCACCTTCGCGGCCGCCGACGTGACCGTCGAGGAGGACGTCGTACGCGTGGTCCGTTCGGCGGAGGAACAGGTCGGCCCGGTCGGCGTCCTGGTCAACAACGCGGGCATCTTCGAGCCGGTGCGGTTCGTCGAGGCGCCCACCCCCGTCTGGCACCGCACCTTCGACGTGCTGGTGAAGGGCGCGTACCTCTTCTCCCGGGAGGTCGCCGCCCGGATGGTCGCCCGCGGCACCGGCGGCGTCATCGTGAACGTCTCCTCGATCAACGGCAATCGCGGGCTGGCGGAGTCCAGCCACTACAACGCGGGCAAGGGCGCGGTCGACCAGCTCACCCGGTGCCTCGCGCTCGAGCTCGCCGACCACGGCATCCGGGTGAACGCCGTCGCGCCGGGCTTCGTGGACACCCCGATGTCGGTCGTGGACGGGGAGAACGAGCTGGAGAGTGAGGAGTTCCAGGCCGTCTATGTCCGGGGCGGGCGGATCCCGATGCGGCGGGCCGGTACGGCTGAGGAGGTGGCCGAGGTGGTGGCGTTCCTCGCCTCACCGGCCGCGGCGTACGTGTGCGGCGCGATCGTCCCGGTCGACGGCGGCCTGGCGGTGACGTTCTAGCCGGTCCAGCGGTCCAGCGGCCTAGCGGCCGGTGAAGCCGAAGCTGACCACGGGGTCGATGCCGCCGGTGCGGACGTGCTCCAGGACGAACCGCTCGTGGGGTACGACCGGCTCGGGCAGGGCATCCAGCGGGAACCACCGCAGGTCGGCGGCCTTGTCCGGCTCGACCAGGTGCGGCTCGCCCGTCCAGGTGCGGCACTGCAGGAAGAAGTCGACCCGCTCGTCGATCGGGTCGCCGGTACGCCCGGTGCGGTGCATGGCGGTGAGCGGCGTGAGGTCGGCCGGGTCGATCCTCACCGCGAGCTCCTCGGAGGCCTCCCGGCATGCGGCCTCGAACACCGACTCGCCGTCCTCGATGTGCCCCGCCGCGGCCATCGCCCAGTGGTCGTCCATGTAGCCGGTGCCCTGGCGTAGCTGGAGGAGCACCTGCTCGGCGTCATCCACGGTGCGGCGGAACATCACGTACGCGGCGGGGACCACCCGGAATCGATCGATCACCTCGACACCGTACCGACGTCGGTCGGGCTCAGCGCGCCCGCCGCCCGAACGCCCCGAGCAGGAACGCGACCGTGATTCGGTTACGGTAAGCGCGGTGCGTCGTGCAGATGCCATAGCAACAGGGCCGTCCGTGCGCGGTAGCGCCCATCGCCTGAGCGCACATCGAAACCGAGCAGCTCGGAGATACGGTCGACGCGATATGCGACGCTGCTGTGATGCATGTGCAGCGTGGTTGCCACTTCACGCAACGAGTCTCGCCGTCCCAGTTGATCGAGAATCTTCATGTCCGAATTGCCGGACCGCGACCTGGCGAGTTCACCAACCGCAAGGACATCAGGCAGTGACAGAATCTGTTGAGGGTCAAGATCAGCCAACGCGCTGACGCACCCCAGGTCCTCGGCGATGATCCACTCGGATGGGTCGACACGCAGGTTTGCGAACCGGATTCCTCGGCGGGCCTGTGACCAGGACCGCCCGCATTGCTCGATAGCCACCTCGGGGCCGACGCAGACGGCGATGCTGTGGGGCGTCGCACTACGGAGGGCTGTCCCCGCCGCGATGACCACGGCAAGGTTCTTCGTCAACGCGGCTGCCACGGTCCGGCGGCTCGTCGCGTCGGCAACGGCGGCTCGAAGAGCAGGCAAAATCCGTTCGACCCCCGTCTCGGAGTGGACCGCGAGGACGTGAACCGGCTGGCCCACGCTGAAGCCGAGTAGACGCGCCGCCCGGGCCGTCTCGGCTTCGCTCGCGTGGTCGCTCAGCAGCGTGTGAAGGAGCGCTGGGTTGGTAAGACCGACCTGGGTGTCGTCGCTGTATGAGCGCGAATACAACGCCGCCATCGTGAGCGCGAGCCGCGCGATGATCAGCTCATCCCATTCGTACCCGTCCACCGCATCCCGGCCTTCGAGCCAGACGCGCCCGACGGGATCGTTGTCGACGATGATGTCACTGATCAGGGCGTTCGACCCCGGCCCCGACCTGTCATCGAGTGTCCGCCCAGCCCGATCCACGACGTGGACTTCGCCGATCTCCTCGAAAATTGCACCGGCCGTCGTCTCGGACAGGACCGCCGTGGCCCGTACGACCGCCTCCGCGTCAGCCCGATGCGATAGCAGTTGGTCAAAGAACTGGATGACCTGCAGTCCACGCTCGGCGCTGGAGTCGATACTCGACAATCGGTTCAACAAGCCGTGCATGCCCGAACTGTACTGGTGCCCTCTCCGCCAGTAGCCATCTGGCGGAAACGGTTGTCCTGCGTTACGGCAGGCAATCCCGTACAGGCCGTGATCCCGAACCGCCGTACCAACCCTGACCTGTGGCAATGTGCCATGATTCGACGCATGTCGAGCACACCGTCCGGTCCGGACGGTCGAAGCGGGACGGAGTCCCTGCGACAACCTCGCAGGATGATGCTCGACCCGGAACTCGCCGCACTGCAGGTTCTGATGCCTCGAATCGACATCGCCGAGGTGGCGCACGCCAGGAAGACCGAGGCAGCGCTCATCGCCAACATGCGCCTGCCCGATCACCGGCACGGTGTGGAGACCACCGATTCGACGGTCGCGCGGCCCGACGGCACCCACTTGACCATTCGCGGTTACCGCCCCTCGACGCGACGGCGCGGCCCTCTCCCGATGCTGTTGTTCATCCACGGGGGCAGCTTTGTCACCGGGGGCCTGAACACCGAAGACACCCGCTGCGAGATCTACGCGGCCGAGGCAGAGTGCGTCGTGTTCGCGGTCGACTATCGCCTCGCACCGGAGGACCCATTTCCGGCGGGTCTCGATGATTGCGTCACAGCCCTGGCCCATCTGCGCGACCAGTCGAAGGCATTCGACATCGACAACAGTCGTGTCGCTGTCGGTGGACTGAGTGCCGGAGGTGCCCTGGCCAGCGGAACCGCGATTCGTTCCAGCGAAGACGGCCACCCGGCTCTGGCGTTGCAGATGTTGCTGTTCCCCGTTCTCGACGCCCGTCTCACGACGCACACCGCGCGGCACTGTTGCGACACCCCCGTTCTGACGAGCGACACGCTGCGCGACATGTGGCGGATGTATCTGGGGCCGCGGTGGAGCCCGGGCCAGGCGTCCTACCCGATTCATAGCTCGCCCGCTCACGAGCCCGATCTCTCCCTCTCGCCCCCCACCTATCTGTGCACCGCCGGCAACGACCCCCTGCGAGACGAGGCGCTGGAACACGCCCAGCGGCTCATGCGCGCCGGGGTGCAGGTCGACCTGCGGCTGTATGCCCGCGGATTCCACTCCTTCGACTCGTTCCACTCGACCCGGCTGGGGCAGGACGCGATCCGCGACCAGGTTGAGGCGCTCCGAGCCGCGTTCACCTGACCTAGCCAGTTGGCGAAGTAATCCGCGCGAACGTCCGCCAGCAGACCGTAGGCATGCCGACGGGCAAGATCTAGCGTTTTGGTCACCGTAACGAGCGATGTACCGCTCTCCTGGCGGGAGCCTCCGGAAGGATCACACATGCATGCTCGACGCCATGTGCGTTTCACCATCTGTATCGCGATCGTCACCGCGCTCGGCGCCAGTTTCACCGCATGCAGCAACTCGACCGATGCTGACGCCGGCCCGGGTACTGCCAGTCCATCGGCGACATCGTCGGCCAGGCCGGTCAAGTCGATGCTCTTCGTGAATCCGCTGCCCAACTACCCGGCCTGGAAGAAGATCGGGCAGTGCATGAAGGAGGAGGCGCAGAAGAACGGGATCAGCTTCTCCCAGGCCGGCCCTCACGGCAACGACATGGACAGCAAGCTGATGCTCGAGCGGCTTCAGCAAGGTATTTCCAGCAAGGTGGACGCGCTGGTGACGTTCCCGGCCAGCGCCGAGCAGTTCGATCCGATCTTCGCGCAGGCCCGTGCGGCCGGCGTCTACGTCGCGACCGTCGAGGGTGGCCAGACCAAGAACCAGAACGTCAACGCGGGCACGTCCTTCGAGCAGTTCGGGCGCCTTGCTGCCAAGACCGTGGCGGCCAAACCCGGGCAACAGAACGTCGCGTTCCTCACCCAGGGCCCGACTGGGCCGGACGCGACCTTTGTCAACGCGTTCAAAGATGCCGCGAAGCAGTACAGCAACATCAAGGTCGTCGACACGCGCTACGACGACGGGGATGTCACCAAGACGACCGACCTGGCCACGGCACTGATGACTGCCCACCCCGAGCTCAACCACTTCGTCACCAACGAGGGGGCCGACACCCCCGGGGTCGTTGCTGCCATCAAGCAGAAGGACCAGGTTGGCAACGTCTTCCTCACCACGAACAGCATCTACAGCGGTTCGGTGGAGGGGATGAAGGCAGGGATCGTGTACTCCTTCCTGCTGCAGAACATGTGCGCGATCGGCAAGGCGCCCGTCGATGCGCTGGTCAGATTGTCGAAGGGTGAGTCGGTCCCGGCGAACATCTCGACGCCGATCAGCTTCGCCACCGCGTCGAACGTCGACTCTCTCACCGCCAGCGGCGAGCTCCAGTAGGAGGCTTCGTTGACCAACGACGGCACAACGCGAGCCGACGCGCTCACATTGGTGGGTGCGGGCAAGAACTTCGGCCACGTACGGGCGCTGCACGAAGCCAGCCTGCGCGTGTTCGCCGGGCGCGTGCACGGAATCGTCGGCGACAACGGAGCCGGCAAGTCGACCATGCTGAAGATCCTCTCCGGACTGTACAAGCCGGACAGCGGCGAGCTGCGGGTCGCCGGTACGCCCGTCTCCTTCGACAACCCGGCTGACGCACGCGCTCACGGCATTGCCACTGTCTACCAGGACCTCGCGCTGGTCGAATGCTTGGACGTGGCGACGAACCTGCATCTGGGTGACATCCCGAAGAAGCGGTTCTTCGTCGACCGTAGACGAATGGAGCGTGACGCCGCGCGGGTGCTCGCCGATCTGAACGTGCGAGTGGGCTCGGTTCGGACGCCCGTCGGGATGCTGTCGGGCGGGCAACGGCAGATCATCGCCATCTCGCGCGCGGTGCGCCTGGAGGACAGCGTCATCGTGCTCCTGGACGAGCCCACCGCGGCGCTCGGCGTCCAGGAGCGTGGTCATGTCGGCGACATCGTCAAGCGGCTGAAGGCCCGAGGAAAGGTTGTCATCATCATCTGCCACGACCTGGACTTCGTGTTCAATTACTGCGATGACATCACTGTGATGCGCCTCGGCCGAACCGTCGCCCACCTCGATGCCGCAACCACGAACCGCGATGAGGTCATCGGATACATCACTGGTGCCCGTCAAGGAACCGCGGCATGACCGTCAAGGGCGATGAATCCAAGGCGACGGCGCCGGGCTCCACCGACATGCCGGTCGTCGGACTCAGCCTCGGCCGGCGGTTGCTGGCCCGGCAGGAGCTGACGCTGATCGGGGTCTTGATCCTTGTCGGGGTTCTCGCAATGCTGCGCAATTCCGCTTTCGTCACGTCGGACAACCTCCTCCAGGTCATCCGTGCCGCGGTCGTGACCTTCATCGTGGCGTGCCCGCTCACGCTCGTGACCATCGGCGGAGGCTTCGACTTCTCGGTGGGGTCGGTATTCACCCTCGGCGGGGTGTCATCGGCGTACTTCATGACTCACGGAATCATCTGGCCGATGGCGATACTTCTCGCCATCGGGGTCGGTGCGGTGGTCGGAGGGCTGAACGCGGTCGTCATCGACCGTCTTCGGGTACCGCCGATCATCGCGACGCTCGGTACCTTCTATTTCATGGGCGGAGTGGTCATCCTCTTCACCCACGGCATCGACATCTCACCGCTTCCGACGCAGTTCAACTCGTTGGGCACCGGTTCGGCTGTCGGCGTGCCGAACGTCATCATCGCCGGGGTCCTCGTGGGTGTCGTCTATCAGCTCGTCCTTGAACGCACCCGGTTCGGATACAACGTGCGGTCTCTGGGAGGAAACCGACTGGCGGCCACTGAGAACGGAATTCCCGTCCGGCGCCTTGATGTCTGGCTCTACATCGGGGCTGGTGCTCTCGCGGCGGTAGCGGGCATCGTCTACACCGCTCGTACCGGCAGCGGGCAGGTCAACGCCGGCGGTGCGTCGGTGACCCTGACGGCGATAAGTTCCGTACTCATCGGCGGAACGAGCCTGTTCGGCGGAATCGGGACGATCACCGGTACCGCTCTCGGAGCGATCCTGTTCGCCGAAATCGACAACGCGCTCGCGGTGGCGGGCGTCGATGCCCTCTATTCGAACATGATCATCGGGGGCATCCTGGTTCTGGCCGTCGCGGCCGACAGCCTGCGACGCGGACGGATGTTCTCCCTCAAACGCTGATCTCGCTCGTGTTCTTCCACCGGGCCTGATGCGCGGCGGGACATGCCTCCACCGCGGCAATGAAAGTGGCTTCTTCATGCACCGATCCCTTGATCCCGCGGTCCGTCGTCTGATCTCTGAGCTGGACACGCTTGGTGATCCGGGTGCCGAGGGTCTCAACGACCTCACGCCTGAACAGGCACGCTCCTGGTACGCAGTCCTGCGTGCGATTCTCGGCGGCGAGAGAACTGCCGCCGAGGTGGCGTCTGTCCGTGATGGACAGGTGAGCGACGGTGCATACCCCGTCCCCGTCCGCGTCTACGACACCGAAGAATCGATCATGATGCCGGACCGGCTGGTGATGTACGTGCACGGAGGAGGCTGGGTCGTCGGCGACCTGGACAGCGCAGACTTCCTGGCAAGGAGCGTCGCCTGCCGTCTACGCGCGCGGGTGGTCTCCGTCGGTTACCGCCTCGCGCCGGAGAACGCCTTCCCGGCCGCGTACAACGACTGCGCCGCCGTACTGGCCGATCTGGTGCGCACGCACCCTGGTGCCCGGGTCGGGGCCATCGGGGACAGTGCGGGCGCGAACCTGGTGGGAGCGCTTGCGGCCGCGAGCCGCCATCGGGTCGACATGCGGATCGACGCCCAGCTACTCCTCTACCCGGCTCTGGACCCATCGATGGCGAGCGATTCGATGGCCCGAATGGCGGAGGGTTACGTTCTCACCAAGGCCGACATGGCTTATTACTGGTCTTCCTATCTCGGCGATCCCGAGCACGGGTCCGACCCCCGAGCCACGCCGGCAGCGCTGGCGGACCTCGGAGGGATGCCTCCTACTGTTCTGGTCACGGCGGGCTTCGACCCTCTGCACGACGAGGGGAAGGATTACGCACGAAGACTCGTCACCGCGGACGCGCCGACGACGTACCTGTCGTTTCCCACCCTCGTGCACGGCTTCGTCGACATGATCGGCAGAGTGCCTGCCGCGCTCGACGCGCTCAACGACGCTCTCTCCGCACTCGAACTGCATCTTGGGCCCTCGGCTCGGGAACGACAACCCGGCCTGACATCTTGCGAAGACCTCTCACGGCTTGATGCGGGTTCTGTGCGGAGGCGATCAGATGACGCGGCAGACTCCGGCCATCGTCGTGGTCGGTGAGTCGGTACTTGGCGGGTAGGCTCACCGAGCCCGCCGCCCGAACGCACCGAGCAGGACCGCCGAGGCCAGCAGCCCGGCGGCGTACACCCGCAGCACGATCTCGATCGAGCCGCCCGGAGAGTGGCCCGCCTCGTGCAGGAGTTCCAGCGCCGTCGCCGCGGCCGCGAGCGCGAGCCCGGCGATCACGATGATCGCGGTCTGGCTGACGCCCGCGGCCTGGCCGGTTCGCTCGTGCCGGACGACCCGCTGGGTTCCGATGGAGGCGAACGACCAGCCGAGCCCGAAGCCGAGACCGCAGCAGAAAAAGACGATCACGAAGGCCGGCCAGCCGCGGGTGAACGACAACGCCAGCACGGCGATCCCGCCCCCGGCGTTCGCGATCGTCATCACCACCCGCGCCGAGTGCCGCTCGCCCAGCCAACCGGCCAGCGGGCCCGCAAGGCCGGAGGCCGCGGAGAGCGCGAGGAACACCAGCCCGGCGGTGAGCGGCGACAGGCCGCGGACATCCTGCAGGTAGAGCGTGGCCAGGAAGACCGTTCCGGCGTAGGCGATGTTGGCCATCGTCCCGGCTGCGGTCACCAGGACGAACGCGGCGTTCCGGAAGAGTTCGACGTCGATCAGCGGCTGCCGTACCCGGCGTTCCACCAGCGGGAGCGCGGCGAGGAAGCCGAGCCCGACGACGGCCGAGACCAGGACGAGCGCGGACGTCCAGCCCGCCGTCGGCGCCCGGTCCACGGCGTACGTCAGCAGCGCCAGGCCGCCGCTGAGCAGCACCGCCCCGGTGACGTCCACCTGGCGCGCCACCGTCTCGTCCCTCGACTCCGGTGTGCTGAGGAGGACCACGACCGCCGCGACGATCACGAACGGGATCAGCGTCCAGAAGATCCACCGCCATCCCGGCCCGGCGGTCAGCAGACCGCCGACGAACGGCCCGGCGGCGGTGCCCACGGCTGCCAGGCCGTACGTGCGGCCGATCGCCTGGCCGCGGCGTTCGGGCGGGAACGTGCTGGTCAGCACGGCCACGGTCATCGGGAAGATGAGCGCCGCGCCGGCACCCTGCAGGATCCGGAACGCGATCAGCATGCCGGCCGAGGACGCGACCGCGCACAGCACGGCGGCCAGGCCGAAGATGCCGAGACCGGTGACCAGGACGGCTCGGCGGCCGAGGATGTCACCGAGGCGGCCGCCGAGGACCAGCAGCGACCCGAGCGCGAGCATGTAGCCGCTCAGCACCCACTGCAGGTCGGTGGGCGTGGACTGCAGGTCGTGTGCCATCCGGGGTACGGCGAGGGCGAGCGCGAAGAAGTCCAGCTGTACGCAGAACATCGCCAGCGAGGCCGCGATCAGGACGCCGCGCAGCCGAGGGGCGTCGGCGCCCGTGGGCGGCGTCGGCGTCGAGCCGAACCCGGTCATGCGATGGTCCTACCCGGATCACCGGCAGGCGGCGCACCGTCGGTCGGACGAGTCCGTGTTAGCGTCCTGGGCGACCGACCAATTACGGAGGCGACGTGCGAAACCGGGGGACGCGAGGGTGACGGAAGGCCGTGGTCAGGCACCGTCCGGGCGTGGTCAGGCCACCCGGGCGAGGCTGATGGACGCCGCCGCCCAACTGGTCGGCGAGGTCGGCTGGGGCGCGGTCTCCACCCGGCTGGTCGCCGATCGGGCCGGGGTCAATCCGGCGCTCGTGCACTATCACTTCTCCACGGTGGCCGACCTGCTGCGCGAGGCGGTGATGCGTACGACTCGCGAGGCGGTCTTCCAGTTGGTGGACGTGCTCAGCCAGGCGGCCGACGTCCGCACCGGGGTGGACACGCTTTTCGGCTTCCTGCGTCCCTACACCGGCACCGACCCGGCGTCGCTGCTGATGGTGGAGGGCTTCCTCGCCGCCACGCGCGAGGAGGCCATGCGGGCGGAGTTGGCCACCGTGATCGAGGAGATCCGGCAGCGGCTCGCGGACTGGCTGGCGGCGTGCGGGCACCCCGACCCGATCGTGTCCGCGGGCGTGTTCGCGGCAATGATCGACGGGCTGCTGCTGCACCGCGCGGTGCTGCCCGAGATGGATTTCGATGCGTACCAGCGAACCGTGACCAGGATGCTGTCGGCGGGCGTACCCGGCGTGCCCGAAAAGCGCGGCGGGAATGAGTGACGCCGGGTTGCCGGCGGACGACCTGGCCGAGCTGCGCGCCCTGGTGGAGGCGGACCGGGAACGCACCGCCGAGCGGCTGGCGTTCCTCACCCGCGACCTGACCGGCATCGTCGAGTCGGCCGCACTGGTGGCCACCGACGACGAGCACGACCCGGAGGGGTCGTCCACCGCATTCGAACGCGCACACGTGCAGGCACTGGTCGACCAGGCGCGGGAGCACCTGCGTCAACTCGACCTTGCGCTGGAACGGATGGCCGCCGGAACCTACGGGGTGTGCGAACGCTGCGGTCGGCCCATCCCGGTGGAGCGGCTACGGATCCGCCCGGCCACCACGACCTGCGTCGCCTGCGCCGCACGCACCCGCTGAGCAGTGCCGGCCCGGTCGGTTCCCGGTCGGTTCTCGGTCAGTGCCCGGCCGTGGGCAGGTCGCCCGGCCGCACCAGGCCCGTTTCGTACGTCAGGATCACCGCCTGCACCCGGTCGCGCAGGTGGAGTTTGGCGAGCACCCGCTTCACGTGCGTCTTCACCGTCGACTCCTCCACGAACAACGCGGTCGCGATCTCGGCGTTGGACAGCCCGCGGCCGACGAGTTCGAGCACCTCGCGCTCGCGAGGCGTCAGCGCGCGCAGCCTCCCGAGAGCGGCAGGATCGACCGGATGTCGACCCTGGCTGGTCATCCGGTCGATGACCGTGCGGGTGACGGCGGGGGACAGCAGGGACTCGCCCGCACCGACCGTGTGGATACCGGCGATGAGGTGCTCGGGGCGGGTGCGCTTGAGCAGGAAGCCGGACGCGCCGGCCGCGAGCGAGCCGTAGACGTACTCGTCCTCGGAGAACGTCGTCAGCACCAGGATCCGTGCGGCCGGGTCGGTTTCGACGATGGCGCGGGTGGCGGCGATGCCATCCAGCTCCGGCATTCGTACGTCCATGAGCACGACGTCCGGGCGGGTCAGCCGGACCTGCTCGATGGCCTCGCGTCCGTTGCTCGCCTCGCCCACCACCTCGATCGTCTCGTCGCTGGACAGGACGGCGCGCAGCCCGGCCCGCATCAGGTCGTCGTCGTCGACGACGAGGACCCGCAGCGCAGGGCTTCGGCCGCTGCCGTCGATGGTCACCGGCTGCTCCCGTTGAAGGGCAGGCATGCCCGCAACCGGAACGTGCCGTGGTCGGCGACGGCGTCGAACGACCCGCCGAGCAGGGTGGCCCGCTCACGCATCCCGATGATGCCGTGGCTGTTTCCGGTCGTCGTTGGATCGGGGTACCCGCTGTCGGCCGGGGCGGCTGAGGAGGCCGGCGTGGTGGCGAGGGTCCTGGAGGGTTCCACGACCGGATTGGTCACGGTGATCTCCAGTGTGTCCGGCCGGTGCTCCACCACGGCGTGCGCCGTTCCGCTGCCGTGCCTGGCCGCGTTGGTGAGCGCCTCCTGCAGGATGCGGTAGGCCGCCCAGGCGACCCCGCGCGGCAGCGGGCGATGTTTCCCTCGCACCTCGCTGGTGAGGGCCAGTCCGTCCGAGCGCCGCTCGCTCAGCAGTTCTGCAAGGGCGGCAGGGTCTGCGGGCGGCGGCGGATCGGCCGGGTCATCTTCCCGGAGTGCGTGGACCAGCCGGTCGATCTCGGTGATCGTCGTACGCGCCACGTCCTCGATCGTCGTGAGCGCCTGCCGGGACCCGGCGGGATCGCGTTCCTGCAGCAAGCGGGCGGCGCCGGCCTGGACGAGGATCACGTTGATGGCGTGCCCGGCCGAGTCGTGCAACTCCCGGGCGATCCGGGTGCGCTCCTCCGCCACCGCCAGCCGGCGTTCGCGTTCGGCGTCGTGGACCGACCGCCGGGCCTGATCCTCCAGGCCGGTCAGGCGTTCGCGTCGCAGCCGGGCCCGGTCGCCGGCGAACCACACGCCGACGAAGACCGCCAGCCACAGCGCCAGTCCGGACGTGATCGCCTCGAGGTCGACCCCGGCCAGCGCGTACGCGAGCATGATGAACGGGACGAACCCCCCAACGGCCGACATCGCGACGATCCGGCGCGTCCGGCCGGCCCCGCCGTAGGTCTGCGCCACCTGGTACGCCGCGACCACCGCGCCCAGCGGGAGCTCGAACGGATACCGCAGGTAGAGGAGCGCCGCGGTGGCCACCGCGGTCAGCAGATAGACGGCGAGTGGTGCGTACCGGCGGGCGACCAGCGGAAGGGTGGCCACCGCGCCGAGGACGAGGGCGGTCCGGTCCAGGCCGTGCGTACCCGGGTCGGGGGTCCCGAACCCGCCGGAGCTCAGTACGCCCATCGAGACGACGAACGCCGCGACCGCGACCGCGACGTCGGTCGCCACCGCGGCGTAGGGCATCCGGGCCCTGATCGGTCGGTACACGCGCCCAGCGTAGGTCCTTCGGCCCGTCCGGCGGATCCCTCACCCGGAGCACGTTCGGTACTCCCGTGGGGGTACGCGAGGACCCTCCCGCAGGGCGTTCCCCGGGCATGCCGGGCGTTCGTAGCGTCGCCGCGTCACCACAGGAGGTGCGTAACGATGGCTGAACAGCCGCGGGTCGAGTCCCGCATCCCTTCCTCGTCTGGTCCTTCGTCCGAATCGTCCCCCGGTTCTGGATCGAACGGCCGCCGGGGCAGTGTCTTCGAACGGCTGGCCGGCTGGTCGGCGCGGCATCGGTGGCGGGCGCTCCTGCTGTGGGCGGTCGTGCTCGTCGGCGCCACGGTGGCCGCCCAGGCGGCGGGATCGGCGTACCAGAACGATTTCTCGCTGCCGGGCACCGAGTCCCAGCGGGTGGCCGACCGGCTGGCCGCGGACTCGCCCGTGCAGGCCGGCGGCACGGTCTCGATCGTCGTGGAGGACGCGGACGGCATCGGCTCGGCCCACACGAAGGTCCGGGTCGGCGAGCTGCTCGCGGCCGTCCGCGAACTGCCGCACGTGGCCGACGTCACCAGCCCGTACGCCGAGCGGTACGCGGTCGCCGCCGACAGCACCATCGCCTACGCGACGGTGTTGCTGGACGCGCCGTCGACGGACGTGCCGGCCGAGGCGGTGCGGCGGATCATCGACACCGCGCAGCGGTACGACGGCGCCGGCCTGCGGGTCGAACTCGGCGGTGACGCCGTACGTGGCGCGGAGGAGGGCGGTGGTGGTGCGGCCGAGGGTGTCGGCCTGCTCGCCGCGCTGGTGATCCTGGTGCTGATGTTCGGCTCGGTCCTGGCCGCGAGCCTGCCCATCGTCGTCGCGGTGTTCGCCGTCGGGGCGACCGTCGGCCTGGTCTCCCTCGCGTCGCACGTCGCGGTGGTGGCGGACTTCACCACGCCGCTGATGGTGCTGGTCGGCCTCGGCGTCGGCATCGACTACGCCCTGCTGATCTTCTCCCGTTTCCGAACCGAGCTACTGCGCGGCCTCGACCGCGACCAGGCCGCGAGGGCGAGTCTGGATGCCGCCGGCCGGACGGTGTTCTTCGCCGGCTGCACCGTGATCATCGCACTGATGGGGCTGGCGGTTCTCGGACTCGGCTCCCTGCAGGGCGTCGCGGTGGCGGTCGCGCTCACCGTGCTGGTCACGATGCTGGCGTCGTTGACGTTGCTGCCCGCGCTGCTGGCGATCCTCGGCGGCCGGATCGAGCGCGCCGTACGCCGGCATGCCGCTCGCGCCAGGACAGCGGAAGGTGCACGGTGGCGGCGCTGGTCCGCCGCCGTACAGCGACGGCCGGTGCTCGCGATCGTCGTCCCCGTGGTCGCCCTGGTGGCGTTGTGTGTGCCGCTGCTCGACCTCCGGCTGGGATTCGCCGACGCCGGGAACGACCCGGAGACCAAGACCAGCCGGCAGGCGTACGACCTGCTGGCCAAGGGATTCGGACCGGGTGTCAACGGGCCCTTGCTGGTGCTCGCCGAGGGTGGGCGCCCAGCCGCACAGGCCGCACAGCGGGCCCTCGCGAACGCGGACGGCGTGGCCGAGGTGACCCCGCCGATGCCCGCCCGTCAGGGTGGTGTGTCGACCCTGTTGGTGTTTCCCGACTCCAAGCCGCAGGACGCCACGACGGCCCAGTTGGTGGACCGGTTGCGGACCGATGTCCTGCCCGGCGTGGCGCGAGACACCGGCGCGACGTTCCTCGTGGGTGGCGCAACCGCGGCAGTGACGGACTTCTCCGCTGCCGTCAAGAACCGGTTGCCGCTGTTCGTGGGCGTGGTGGTCGGGCTGTCGGCACTGTTGCTGATGCTGGTCTTCCGGTCGGTGCTCATTCCGGTGAAGGCGGCGGTGCTGAACCTGCTCAGTGTCGGTGCGTCCCTCGGCGTGGTCACGCTGGTCTTCCAGAACGGCATCGCCGGTGGACTCTTCGGCGTGGAACCCGGACCGGTGGAGGCGTTCGTTCCGGTGATGATCTTCGCCATCGTCTTCGGACTGTCCATGGACTACGAGGTGTTCCTGCTCTCCCGGATGCACGAGGAGTGGCAGCGGACCGGCGACGCCTCGCACGCCATCAGCGAGGGCCTGGCCACCACCGCTCGGGTGGTGACCGCCGCCGCGGCGATCATGGTCGTGGTGTTCGGGGCGTTCCTGCTCGACCCGGGGCGGATGCTGAAGCAGTTCGGGCTCGGTCTCGCGGTGGCGGTGTTCCTCGACGCCGTGGTCATCCGGTGCCTGGTACTGCCCGCCGTGATGCAGGTGCTCGGCTCCCGTGCCTGGTGGCTGCCGAGGTGGCTGCGCAGGTTGCCGCACGTGGCCCTCGAACGCCCCGCGGCCGACCCGGCGGAGGTCGGCCGATGAGCAGGGTGACGCGTGCGCTGGGATTCTCCTGGCCGGCCCTGGTCGGGCTCGCCGCGTTGGCCGCGCCCAGGGTGGTGCTGCACGACCTCGGCGTCATCGAGGAGGGCACGTTCGTCAACGGACTGTTCGTGTTCGTCCCGCCCTTGTGCTGGATCGCGGCGGTGCTGTGGCGCCGTCCGCCGCGGCCGTTCCTCACGGTCGTGGTGATCGGCGCGATCTACGCGGTCTTCCTGGCCGCCGGCCACCAGCTGTTGTGGGAGGAGAGCTTCGGGTCGCGCCCACCGGCGCTCGGCGGCAACCTCGCCGACCTGGACCCGACCGCGCAGGAACGCATCATCCGTACCGCGGCGGTCGGGTCCAGTCTGGTCACCGGCACGATCGTGGGCATGATCACAGGTGCGGTCGCGGCACTGTTGTGCCGTATCGTGCCGGACCGCAGGGTGTAGGTGCTACGCGTCGGCGCGGACGAGTTCGGCGCAGCGTTCGCCGATCATCATCGTGGTGATGTTGGGGTTGACCGTGGTCAGCTCCGGCATCACCGACGCGTCCGCGACGCGCAGCCCGCGCACTCCCTTGACCCGCAGTGCGGGGTCCAGAGGCGACTGGTCGTCGTCGACCGGGCCCATCCGGACGGTGCCGGCCGGGTGGTAGACGGTGTTGTGCGTACGCCGGATGTAGTCGGCGATCTCCTCGTCGGTGCGCACCCCCGGCCCGGGGTACAGCTCCGCGCCGGCCCACTCCGCCATCGCCGGCTGGGCGACGATTCGTCGTGCCAGCTTGATGCCCTCCACCATCACCCGCATGTCGTGCGGGTCGGTGAAGTAGCGAGGGTCGACGCGGGGCTTGTCGCGGAAGTCGATGCTGCGCAGCCGGACCGTTCCGCGGGACCTGGCGTGGGTGACGTTCGGCGTCAGGCAGAAGCCGTTCTCGGTGGTCGGGTAGCCCTGGCGGGCGGTGTGCATGTCGAACGGCACCGACCCGTAGTGGAACATCAGGTCGGGCCGGTTCAGACCGTCCTGCGTGGTGGTGAAGATGCCGATCTCCCACCACTGCGTGGACTCCGCAAGCATGGGTTGACGGGCCTCCCACTGGATCACGCCCTCGGGGTGGTCCTGCAGGTGCGCGCCCACGCCGGGGGAGTCGACGACCACTGTGATGCCGAGGTCGCGCAGGTGGTCGGCGGGCCCGATGCCGGAGAGCATCAGCAGCTTCGGTGAGTCGATCGCGCCGGTGGACACGACCACCTCGCGGCGGGCGGTGATCCGGCGGGTGTGGATGAGGTCGGTGTCGAGGATGTCGACCCCGGTGCACCGGGGCTCACCGGCGTTGCCGTCGGCGTCGGTGTCGGTGTCAAGGACGAGTTGCTTCGCCCGTAGCCCGGTGAGGATGCTCAGGTTGGGCCGGCTGTCCATGACGGGATGCAGGTACGACACCGAGGACGAGGAGCGTACGCCGTCCTCGCGTACGTTGATCTGGAAGAACCCCGCGCCGTTGCGTACGGTCTCGCCACTGTTGAACCGCACCCGCGGGATTCCGGTCTGCTCGCACGCGTCCAGCAGCGCGTCGCCGCATGGGTCGACCGGCGGAACGGTCCGCAGCCGGACCGGTCCGTCCTTGCCGTGGTGGTCACCGTCGTCGGCGTTGTTCTCCAGCCGCTGGTAGAGCGGATAGGTGGACTTCGACTCCCATCCCTTCGCGCCGAACCGGCCGGCCCACTCGTCCAGGTCCTCTCGGGGTGCCCAGAAGGCGATGCAGGAGTTGTGGGAGGAACACCCGCCGAGCACTCGCGCTCGTGCGTGCCGCATGAACGAGTTGCCGTTCTCCTGCGGCTCGATCAGGTAGTCCCAGTCGTAACCGGACTCCAGCAACTCCATCCACCGGTTCACCTGCAGGACGGCGTCGTCACCCACGTCGCTGGGTCCGGCCTCCACCAGGGCGACCGTGACGCCGGGGTCCTCACTGAGTCGCGCGGCGACGACGGCGCCCGCGGATCCGCCGCCGATGACGACGTAGTCGTACTCCTGCTGCATGAGCGTCATGTGGTTCCGTCCCGGTCGTGGCCGTTGTCGTGGTCGGTGAACCAGCCGGTCACCTGGGGGTCGATGTTGTGGTAGATGTGCTTGGCTTCCTGGTACTCCGCCAGCCCGCTCGGGCCGAGCTCGCGCCCGATCCCCGACTTGCCGAAGCCTCCCCACTCCGCCTGCGGCAGGTAGGGGTGGAAGTCGTTGATCCAGACGGTGCCGTGCCGCAGCCGGTTCGCGACCCGTTGCGCCCGGCCGGCGTCCTGGGTCCACACCGCCGCGGCCAGGCCGTAGTCGGTGTCGTTGCCGATCCGAACGGCTTCCTCCTCGGTGGCGAAGGTCTCCACGGTGACCACCGGCCCGAAGCCCTCATCGCGGACGACCGACATGCCCGACCGCACGCCGGTGAGAACCGTCGGTGCGAAGTAGAAGCCGTCCGCCAGCTCGCCCTCGCCCCAGGTGCCCCCGCAACGCAGGGTTGCGCCCTCGGCCACGCCGCGACGGACGTACTCGCTCACCTTGTCCCGGTGCGCGGCGGAGATCAGCGGACCGGTCTCGGCGTCGTCGTCGAACGGCCCGCCCATCCGGATCATCCGCGCGCGCCGCACCAGTTCGTCGACGAACCTGTCGTGCAACGACTCCTCCACGACCAGCCGGGCACCCGCCGAGCACACCTGGCCCGAGTGCACGAACGCGGCGTTCAGCGCGTTGTCCAGCGCGGCGTCGAAGTCGGCGTCGGCGAAGACCACGTAGGGGTTCTTGCCGCCGAGTTCGAGGGCGACCTTCTTCACCGTCGCGGCGGCGGAGGCGGCGATCCGGCGCCCGGTCTCCAGTCCGCCGGTGAACGACACCAGGTCGACGTCCGGGTGCTCCGACAGCGGCGCGCCCGCGACCGGACCGGCACCGAGCACGAGGTTGGCCACGCCGGCCGGCAGGCCCACCTCGGTGAGCACGTCCATCAACAGGATGGCCGTGCTGGGCGTGAGTTCACTCGGCTTGAGGACGAACGTGTTGCCGGCGGCCAGCGCGGGCGCGACCTTCCACGCCGCCTGCAGCAGCGGGTAGTTCCACGGCGAGATGAGCCCGCACACACCCACCGGTTCGTACCTGATCCGGCTCACCACACCCGGGTCACCGGCGTCGACGAGCCGCCCCGCCTCCAGCCCGGCGAGCTTGCCGAAGTAGGTGAAGCAGGCGGCGATGTCGGCCATGTCGAGCCGGCTCTCGACGATCCGCTTACCGGTGTCGAGGGACTCCGCCCGGGCGAACTCCTCGGTCCGGACGCCAAGGCGCTCGGCCACCCGCAGCAGCAGGTCACCGCGTTCGGGAGCCGGGGTGTGCGGCCACGGCCCGGTGTCGAACGCGTTACGGGCCGCGGCGATCGCGCGTTCGACGTCGGTCGTGCCGGCTTCGCTGACGTGCTTCACGTACGAGCCGTCCGCAGGGCAGCGGATCTCCCTGGTGCCGCCGTCGGCGGCGGGTACCCAGGTGCCGTCGACGTACAGCGTGGCCGGGGGATCGGAGCTGGGGGTTGCGGGTGTGGAGGTGGCGGACACGTCAACGTCTCCTTGGCGAGGTGGCGGCGGTTCGCTGTGGGTGCTCATACGGGTGTCGGTGCGGAATCGTCCTCGGGAAGGGGAGTCCCGCCGGCCGCGTCGTGCAGCCGCAGGAACTCCAGGTGCCGTTCGTACTGGTCGAGGACGTCGCCGATCAACTGCTCCCGGTTGTAGCCCATCACGTCGTACCCCTGGCTGCCCTCCGGCAGGTGGACTTCCAGCCGATAGTAGGTGTCGGCCGAACTCACCGAACGCACCGCGAACGCCGGAGTGCCGGTCTCGTACGGCCAGATCTGGTAGCTGAACAACGGCTCGTCGCCGAGGTCGACCCGCAGCCCGACGTGCGGGAGCCGGCGTTCCTCGGCAGCACCTTCGGTCACCGACGCCATCGCGCCTCGGGTTCGGAGCTCCTCGGCCACCTCGTCCAAACCGGGGCGGGCGACCTCGCGAAGGTACCGCTCGGTGGCGCGCCGGTCGGGATAGGACATCGTCCGGGCGATGCGCTGACGCCACGTGCGGGCGTTCCGACCGTCGGTCGCCGTACGTTCGGACAGCGAGGACGGCAGCGAGGTGCGGAAACTGTCCGCCCGGAACCCTTCCACCCGAAGTGCCTTGTAGACGCCGAGCATCACCAGGCACATGACGAACGAGAACGGCAGGCCCATGATGATGGTGGCGTTCTGCAGGGTGGGCACGCCGCCGACGAGCAGCATGGCCAGCGTGAGCAGTCCGGTCGCGCCGGCCCAGAAGATGCGCAGCCAGCGGGCGCCGTCTGTCCGCGCGTCCTTCAGGTAGGAGGTGAAGTTGGCCATCACCAGGGCGCCGGAGTCGGCGGAGGTGACGTAGAACAACAGTCCGGTGAACGTCGCGATCCCGGCGGTGAGCGGCACTGCCGGGTAGTGCTGCAGCAGGGCGTAGAAGCCTTGCTCCGGGTGGTTCATCGCCGTCTGGCCGAACGCCTTGTCACCGTTCATCACGACCCGCAGAGCGCTGTTGCCGAAGATCGACAGCCAGAGCAGGATGAACAGGAACGGGATCGCCAGTGTGCCGGCGACGAACTGCCGGATGGTGCGGCCGCGGGAAATCCTTGCCAGGAAGAGCCCGACGAACGGCGCCCAGGCGATCCACCAAGCCCAGAAGAACAACGTCCAGGCGTTCAGCCAGTCGGTGGGCGGGTCGAACGCGAACGTGTTCAGCGTCAGGCCGGTGAAGTCGTGCACGTAGTCGCCGATGTTGAGAACGACGGCGTTGAGCAGGAAGAGCGTGTCCCCACTGAGCAGGATGAACAGCATCAAACCCACGGCCAGCAGCACGTTCAGCTCCGACAGCCGGCGAATGCCCTTGTCGAGGCCGGCGACCGCCGAGGCGGTGGCCATGAACACCGCGACAACGATCAGGCCGATCTGCGCGGCCGTGCCCTGTGGGATGCCGAGCAGGAACTTGAGTCCGTAGTTGAGCTGGACGATGCCGATGCCCAGCGACGTGGCGATGCCGAAGATCGTGCCCAGTACGGCGGCCGTGTCCACCGTGTCGCCCAGCCGGCCGTGGATGCGCTTGCCGAAGATGGGGTAGAGCGCGGACCGGATGCTCAACGGGAGGTTCCGGCGGTAGGCGAAGTAGCCCAGTGCCAGCCCCATCAGAGCGTACATCGCCCAGCCGCTGATCCCGTAGTGGAACAACGTCCACACCACTGCCTGTCTGGCCGCCGCGACGCTGCCGCCCTTACCCTCCGGCGGCGCGAGGTACTGCGACACCGGCTCTGCCACGGAGAAGAAGATCAGGTCGATCCCGATGCCGGCGGCGAACAGCATCGCCGTCCAGGTGAAGAGGCTGAAGTCGGGCCGGGAGTGCTCGGGCCCGAGCTTGACGCGCCCGTAGCGCGAGGCCGCGAGGAAGATCACGAACCCGAGGACGACTGTCGCGACGAGGAAGTAGTACCAACCGAAGCCCCTGGAGATCCATCCCACCACGGCACCGATCACGTCGGACGCCTGGCCGGGCGCGACGATCGCCCAGATCGAGATGGCGAGGATGCAGATCGAGGAGGAGAAGAAGACGGTGGGGTTGAGCCGGCTGTCCTTCTCCGGGAGATCGCCGGATGCCTGGGCGCCGTCAGGCGGTTCGCCTGGTGTACCGGCCTCGCTCCGGGCAGTCGCGGTGGTGGTCTCGTCGAGCTCGCTCATCGGATTCCCGTCTCGGCGGTTCCGCGCGCCTCGGCTCGGCACGTCTGGGGCGAGCAGGCTACCGGTCGGACCGGCTTCGGCACGACCGCCCGTTACCGAACCGGGATGGACGGCCTGCCAGCCGGACAATCCGCTCTCGGAACGAGTCGGTTCCCTCACTGCAGGTTCACTGTGGGGCGGCGGCTTTTGAGGTGCAAAGACACGGTTGACACCCCGCGATCCGGATCTGTCAACGCCGACCTGCGTGGCGCCGGCGCAAGGGCGGGTTGCGCACTGCTCGCTGTGCGGACGTCTTTCGCATGGACAATGATCCTCAGGGACTGGGCACTTCGCCCGCGACGGCCGGTCGAGACCTGGAACCGCTCCCGCCGCGCTCGGCGGATCTTGCGGCCCTGACCGGCCAGCGGCGCCGCGAGACCGATCCGGCCGAGGCCAGGCCGATGGTTCGATGCCGGGTTCGACCTCGAGATCGTGGAGAGGCTCATGGGCCTGCCCTTCGACGAAGAGTGGACTGGCGCTCCCGGGGCTTCGACGTACCGGAGATCGCGAGCCTGCGACCCCGACCCCCCAACGTCAAGGGTCCAAATGTGGGTGCGATCCGACGCGGGTGGTGTCTATCGTGGCGCCCGACCCGACATCCCAGCCTGTCCAATCCGTCCGGCCCGAAGGAACCCCTCGTGCACCTGCCCGTCGATGACCCGACCGCGCCGGCGATGGTCGAGATACCCGGAGGCCGCGTCGACCTACGCGACGACCGGATCGGTGCGCGGTGGCAGGTGGAGCTTGCGCCCTTCCTGCTGGCGAGTGTTCCGGTCACGGTGGACCTGCACCGCGCCCTCACCGGGGTCGATCCGGGACCGTCGGTCAGTGGCACGTCGCCGGTGACGAACGTCAGCTGGCTGGACGCGGTGGACCTGTGCAACCTGCTTTCCGTACGGCACGGCCTCGGTCCCGCGTACACCCGTGACCAACGTGGCGAGGTGGTGTGGAACCGCACGGCCGACGGGTACCGGCTGCCGACCGAGGCGGAGTGGCAGTACGCCTGCAAGGCGGGCACCGCCGGATACCGCTACGGCGAGCTGGACGACATCGCCTGGTGCGCCGGTAACTCCGGTGGCCGGGCACACGACGTGGGCGGCAAGGCGCCGAACCCCTGGGGCCTCTTCGACATGCTGGGCAACGTGTGGGAGTGGTGCTGGGACCTCTACGACGAGGAGGTCTACGGCTCTTACCGCATCTTCCGCGGCGGCGGGTGGGCTGAGGAGGCCCGTGGCTGCGGCGCCACCGTGCGTCGCCGCAGCCACCCCTCGTTTGCCATCGACGACCTCGGCTTCCGGCTCGCCCGCTCCCTGTCCTGACGAGTCTCAGCCGGTGATATCAGGTGCGTACGAACCCTCGCCGTTCACGGCCGTGTTATCGACCGATGCTTCGATGGCCTCTTCGTACGAGTCGGGCTCTTCAACCGGAGATGCGGGGCTCCGATCGTTCGAACCACCCAGGTCGGCCGCGCTGCCGGAGTCGGCCGGCTCGGCTCCGTCCTGCGACGAGATCGCGGTACTCGTGAGCGAGGATGGGCTGAGAGTCGGGACCTCCGCGGCATCCCGGAGCTTGGCGGGTGAGGGCGTCCAGGCTTTTAGATTCTGAAGAACGCTTCCGTAGAAGGTGTCTACAGCGGTGAGCACCGAGTCGATCGCCGAACCCCGCCCTCGATTGCGCTTGGTACCGAGCGGGCTGGTCAACGCAAGCCGGAATGAACGAAGGTCGCGCTGCGGATCCTGGATCAGCAAGGACGGATTGTCCCGAACGGCATGGAGCAGTTCGGCCGCGCCGGCTCCCCGAGAGTGCATCGCGAACGACTCCACCCGCAAGCTGTCGGGCGCGGAGCGGAGTTGCCTCACCAGCCAGTTGACCCGGGTCAGCTGCCGGCCCTCTCTCGGAGCGTCGACGTCGACGGAACAGGTGACCTGTCCTGCACGCAGGTCGATCTCGATGGAGACAGGTGCCACGGCCTTCGGAATGCGGACCGACCCACCAAGTCGGCCCTGACTTACCAGACTGCCGACCAGGTTTTGCGTACGTATGGCCGGATCGGACAACTCCTTGCGGGTCAGAGCGGGTGTCACCTCGATGCCTAGGGCGTGCTGCCCGAATGTCGGCCTTCCGGGCTGCGATGGTTGACCGATGTCGCGTTCGGTGGTGTTGTCCGATGCCCAGTGGGAGCTGATCGAGCCGTTGATGCCGTCCTCGGACGGGAAGCGGGGCAACAGGTTTCGGGACCACCGCACGATCGTGGAGGGTGTCGTGTACCGGTTCCGGACCGGCATCGCCTGGCGTGACCTGCCGGAGCGGTTCGGGCCGTGGCAGACGGTCTGGGAAGCGGCATCGCCGGTACTGCGGCGACGGCACCTGGGACCGGATCCACACCGCGCTGCTCGCGCACGCCGACGCGGCCGGTGACATCGACTGGTCGGTCAGCGTGAACTCGACGATCAACCGTGCGCACCAGCACGGCACCAACCTGACCAGGCCCGCCACTGGCACAGGGGGAACTGTCGAATCACACGAATCTGCGGATCGAGCCGGCTGACCACGCCATCGGCCGCTCCCGCGGAGGCCTGAGCACGAAGATCCACCACCTGTGCGACGGCAAGGGCCGCCCGCTCGTGCTGCTGCTCGGGCCCGGTCAGGCCAATGACTCGCCGATGTTCGCGAACCTGCTCAAGGCGATTCGCGTACCCAGGCAGGGTCCAGGGCGCCCGGCGGACCCGGGCCGACGTGGTCCTGGTGGACAAGGCGTACTCCTCCCGCGGCAACTGGGCGCTGCTGCGGTCTGGTGGCATCACCGCGGTGATCGCCGAACCCTCCGACCAGACAGGACACCGCAAACGCAAGGGCTCCGAGGGTGGCCGACCACCGGCGTTCGACGCCGAGGCGTACAAGGGGCGCAACGTCATCGAGCGTCTCTTTAACGTCTGAAGCAGTGGCGAGGCTTGGCCACCAGGTACGACAAGCTCGCCCTGACCTACCGCGGCGGCGTCGTGCTCGGCGCGATCATCAGCTGGCTACGCGAACTGGGAGACACGCCCTAGTTGCCGGCCCAGACGCAGCGACAGATAACGGAGCAGGGCATCGAAGCGGGCCGCCACCTCTGTCGCGCCGGCGTCGGTCGCCCTCAGCGTGCCGGCGGACACCGCGTCTCGAACGGGCACCCACGAACTGCCCATGTCCTGGAACTCCAGCGCTCCTGAGCGCGGGTGCTCCAGATAGCGGATGAGCTCGCCCAGGATCCAGGCCTGGTCGGGGTCCGCGACACCGCGATGCTCCTTCTGCATCACCGCCTCGGTGAGTACCTGGCTCCACGAGTAGTGGTGCAGCACTGGCCACCCCTTGCGTACCTTCCGCTTGTCGACGGCCGTCGGGTGCTGACCGACGATCGAAGGGATCTCGTTCGAGATCGTGACGACAGCGTCAAATCCCTGCTCACGGGCGATGTCGAGGTAGTTCTCGAGCTGGGTCGCCTCGAGCTGGTTCGTTCCGGTCTTCACCTCCACCAGCGCCGTCCACGACCGCTGACCGCGGGCCACTCGGATGAGTCCGTCCGGGTAGTACTTCGCGTCGCCGAGGACGAACGGCACTTCGATGTAGGTCTGGACGTTCCCTGCGGGCGCTCCGAGCGGCTGGGTAAGACCCCTGCCGAACTCGCGGACCGCCGACATCACCGCCAACAGAGCGGATGTCGCGCGCCGCTCCTGTTCGTCGGCGCCGGAGATTCCGGACGTCGGAATGAGCCTGGCTTCATGCCATGTTTGCTCTACCACGCGATGCCCTCCCCATTCATCACTTGGATGTGGGCATCTTAGACGCGTCTGGACGATCCGCTACCCGATGCCGACGTGAATGGCGCGCGGCGAACGCGCATCGGGGTAGCTCGGTTGTACCCAGCGGATACGGCGACGGCGAGTTGAACCCTACTCTGGTACGGATCCATGGACGAATCCGGTGGCATGCTATGCGCAAGTTGAAGTTGACGGAATCTTCCTTGTGGACAAGCGGTTTCCCACGAGGGGAGGTCATTCCTGTAGGGTAGAATCGAACGCATGAGCGATGGCGGCGAGTGCTTGGGCGAGGACCTGGGTGAGGAGCCCGGTCCTCGCCGTGTGTTGCCCGCGGGGTTCGCGGATCTGCCGGGTGGTCCGGAGCTTGCTGCCGCGCTCGCTGCGGTCGATGTTCGTGAACTCAATGGGTACGAACTCGAGGAATACATCAAGGGCACGCGGCGGTTGGCCTGCTGGTCGGAGTCCAGGTGCCTGACCGCGGTGAACGAACTGACCTACGCCGACCCAGACGGCATGCGGGATGAGCCGACCAAGCGCACGGTGACGCCGGACCCGATGACTCCTGTGGTCCTGGAGCCGTTGCTGGGCTGGACCGCTTATCGCGCGCAGCAGTACGTGCACCTGGCGGCCACGCTGCCCCGGCTCCCACAGGTGCGTGAGGCGCTGGCGACCGGTGGCCTGGAGTTCCACGACGTTCGCATCATCGTCGACCGGATCACCGACGCCAACCCCGACCTGTGGGGAGCGATCGAGGATGCGATCTTCCCCAAGGTGCTGGAGCTTCGGGGCGGGTTGTTGCGGGCGAAAGTCGAGGCCGAAGTACTCAGGGCCGACCCCGACGCTGCCGCCAAACGTCACCGCGCCGCACGCACCGGGCGCAACGTCGCGATCTGGCCCGCCGTCGACGGAGTAGCCGACCTGGCCATCCGAGGACTGTCCGCTGACCAGGCAGCGGAGGCGTACGGCAACATCGACGCGATCGCCCGGGCGGTGAAGTCCACCGGCGACTCCCGCACCCTCGGCCAACTCCGCGCCGACGTGGCTGCGTCCCTGCTCACCGGCATGGCCGACATCATCGACTGCTCAGTCCCAACGGTCACCGACGGCCAGACCGAGCAAGACGAAGCGGTGCAGGACGAAGCACCCCAGGACCAGGGCGCGCAGAACGAGGCCGACCAGCAGGCTGAAGGTGAGGCCGAGCAGGCTCCGGCCGAGCAGGGTTCCTGTGCCGTTCACCGGTTCCCCGACCACGACCTGCACAACGCGACCTGTGACTGTGGCGACTGCGCTCCCGCCGGGACCGGAAACACCACCGCCCACTACACCCCGTGCACCTGCTCCACCGTGCACGACACCGCGGCACACGACGCCGCGGAGCGCCACGCTGACACAAACGCAGCCGCCGGGCAGATCCCGCAGCAGAACCGCCAACCTGATGAGACGGTCGACCCGCCCGGCCCGGCCGGGCCGCCGGGTCAGCCTGATTCACCTGGATCGGCGACTGACAACTCCGACACCACCGTCAACGCGGCCCTGGACCTCCTCGCAGCCGAGCTGGGGTCCGATCAGGACGCGCGCCAAGATCCAGCTGAACGTGCCGCTGACCACCCTGATG
Source organism: uncultured Actinomycetota bacterium (assembly GCA_963791775.1). GTDB lineage: Bacteria > Actinomycetota > Actinomycetes > Propionibacteriales > Actinopolymorphaceae > Actinopolymorpha. Next base: position 660,074 of record CAWBTM010000012.1, read on the forward strand.
GGGCTGTCCACCCGGCCCGGTGAGCTCGGCGGGTTCGGACCGATCATCACCGAGGTCGCCGCCGGATCGTGGCGAACAACCTCACCAACCCCGAAGCCAGGTTCACCGTCGGCGTCACCCATCCGGTCACCGGACGCCTACTGCATTTGCATCCGATACCGGCAAGGTTCCTGCGCGGACTCCAAGCCGAACTCGTGCACGCCCGCGACCAACGCTGTGTGTGGACCACCTGCAGAAGACCCGCCGCCACCTGTCACCTGGACCACAACACCGAACACGCCGACGGCGGGGAAACCTCCGTCGACAACATCGCGCCACTGTGCCCACGCCACCACAAGGCAAAGAGCGAACGCGACTGGAAACTGCAGCAGACCGGACCCGGAGAACACACCCTCACCGACCCCTACGGCCGCCAGTACTGCAGCGCGGCATCCTCTCTCACCGACCCGGTGACACCCGAGCCGACAACGGCCACCATGGGCACCCGGACGGCCGAGGATGACCTGCCGCCGTTCTGAGGGGCATCGGTTACCCGCCGAACTCCGAGAGGTCGCGGGAGCGAATCAGCGCGGGCTGGTCGGCACGGGCGACCCAAGGTGTGTCGTACGACGGATCGTTGGCGAACCGGCGCATGGCAAGGCGCAGCCGGATCTGTCCGCCCGGACCGAGACGCACCCGCAGCCAGCGACCGTCAACCGTGACTTGCCCGGGATCACCACTCGCGTCGGCATCGGCGCTGAGCACCGTGGCGTGCTCGATGTGGTGCTCGCCGAACCCACCTGCCTGGACGACGACATCGCGCTCGTCGACCCCGCAGTTGACCAGCTGCACGGTGGCGGAGGAGTCGTCGACGTGCTCCACCAGGGCGGAGACGTCGGGCGGCAGGCCGGGTCGCCGGGCGGCGTGGTCGAAGTAGCGTACGGTCGCGAGCTGCAGCCCGCCGTGGTAGATGTGCAACGGCGCGCCCAGCATCGTCTGCACGAGTCCCTCCGCGAAGACCGGGCTCATGTCCTGCCAGTGGTGAACGTCCCAGTCCGCGGGGTCGCCGTCGTCGGAACGAATGCGGTCCATGCGGTCCCGCAGCTGGCGCCGGTTGACCGCCAGGATCTGCGCGGGGTAGTCCGGGTTGGCGCCGCGCAGATACGCGAACCAGTGCTCGCTGTTCGCAGCACCGTTTGCCTTGGCGATCCGGTCCGTCGGCGTACCCCACTGCGAGGCGCCCGGCAGCCGGAGCACCCGTTCCAGGTCCTCCGCCTCGTGGCTCACACTCCAGCACGCGACGGGTACCCGCGCGTCCGGCCGCCGGTAGTCCGTCCAGCCGGCATCGACGTGCCGGTGCGGCACCACCCGGCCGTCAACGTCGTCTCGACCGAGATCCCACAACGCATCCAGTTGCGAACGAATCAGGTCCAGATGGGTGAGGTCCCCGTCGAGCAGGACGCCGTTGGTACACGCGATCGCCACCGCCTCGAGGATCTGGTGTGCGCCGTGCGGCCAGCGCCAGCCGTAGTAGCCACCCCACCACGCGCCGTCCATGTACTGCCCGATCACGTCGTCGGGGCCAACGTTGTCCGGAAGCAAGCCGCCGTTGCGCCCGGACCGCTCCCGCCAGGCGGCGCGGTAGTCGCGCACCCAGTCGCGGTAGCGCACGTCACCGGTGAACAGATACGCGTGTGCCAGCAGGCTGGTCGCGGTCAGGTTCAGGGGCACGTCGCCACGGGTCATCCGGGCGTTCATGCGTTCCAGGATGTGTGCGTACGTCGCGTCGTCGGTCCACGGGCACGTCGGCCCGTCGACCCCCGGCAGGTCCTCGAACGGCGGCGGGTAGTTGTCCAGCACCTCGCGGTGGGTGCTCCAGTCCTCGGCGGTGACGGTGAACCGCGGGCCGCGCGACCCGGTCAGCGGCGAGCGGATCAGCCGCCGGGACGGATCGTAGTTCGCCGCCTCCGGGTCCTCGCCGGTGTAGAAGCCGGCGAACCTCACGGCCCGCTGGCGTTCCTTCACACTCGTCGGGTCCGCGAGCGCCAGCAGATAGAGGAGGTTGTTCGCCTCGCCGTGGTGCATCCAGTCGTAGTACGCGTCGAACTCGCGATGGATCTGGCCGTACTCCGTCCACTGCCAGGTGACCGCGTCCCACTGCCGGCGGGCGAGGGTGAGGAGTTCGGTGCGCCCGCCGAGCAGGTACAGCATCGGCAGTCCCTGGAACCCCTCGTACGGGTCGTCCGAGCCGTCCATGCCCGGCCACGACTCCCGCCACGGCAGGGTGCCGTCCGGTCGCGCGTAACGTTCGACGAACTCCAGCGCCGCCTGCTCCGAGGCCGCCAGCAGGTCACGCTGCAGCCGGGCCCATTCCGGCGGCTCGGACACTTCGGTCGACTCGATCAGGGGGATGGAATCGACGGTTCGTTCGCTCGGCACGCTCTGGTCACTCGGCACCTTCGGCACTGTAGGCACCGAGCCTTGGTGCCGGGGCGGACGAAGCCGAGGTCGGCCTGAACCGGCCGGTCGTCGCCGTCGTCCTTCAGCCGGCGGCGTCGAGGTGGCGCAGGACGGCACGTGCCGCTCGGGTGCCGCTGGCCATCGCGCCCTGGGTGGACGGGGTGTCGCGGTGGTCGCCGGCCACGAACAACCCCTCACCGAGGTCGACCGGCTTGCGCAGATCGCCGAGCGGTGGCGGCGCAGCGGGTAGCGCCTCGCGGACCACGGTGGTCTCGACGTGCTCCCACCCGGCGGTGGGTACGCCGTACAGCGCGGACAGCTTCGGCCGGATCTCCGCCTCCGACGGCGGGGCGCCGCCGTCGCGCCCGGTCGGTCCGAGCACCGAGGTGGAGATCAGCGCCCGGCCGTCGGAGGAGTACGACGGGGCAGTCGCGGTCAGCACGACGGAGTTGACGATCACCCGGTCGTCGGCGCCGTCGAGGAGCAGGGTGGGCTCGGCCAGCGGCGGCTCGGGTGCGGCGTGGTAGTAGGTCGTGAGCCCGCGAAGAGGCGGAATCCTCAAGCTGGGCAGGAGTTTGCCGGCCGTGGCCGGATCGGTGGCCACCACGACGGTGTGGGCACGAAGCTCCTGTCCGTCGTACCGGACGATCCCGGGCCCCACCTGCTCGACCTCGACACCTGTGCGGAGGATCCCGGCGGGCAGCCGGGCCGCGAGCTGGGCCGGGATCGCTCCCATACCCACGGCCGGCACGATCGCCGTCCCGCGGACGAAGCTGCGCCACACCAGGTCGACGAACCTGCTCGAGGTGGTGAGCTGGTCCTCGGCGAGTACGCCGGACAGGAACGGGCGCAGGAACCTCTCCACCGCCGGCCCGGCGAGCCGGCGCCGCGTCAGCGACTCCGCCGCCGTGGTCTCCTCCGCCTGCAGCAGCCGGCGTACGGGCGTGAACCCCACGTCGGCGGAGTAGGCGGCCAGCGCGAGCTTCGCCTGCCACGGCAGCAGACCCGAACCGATGGTCGCGGGCAGGTCTGCCGGGTGCCGGCGCGGGTCACCGAGCCGGTGCAGCTTGCCGGCGTACCGCACCAGCGCTCCGGCGGTGAACGGCCGCGGATCGAGCGCCGGCAGGTCGAGCCGCCGCCGCACCTGCGGGTAGGACGTGTTGAGCACCTGGAAGCCGCGGTCGAGGGTGAACCCGGACTTGTGGTCGGAGGCGACACGACCACCCGGAACCGCCGCGCGTTCGAGCACCGTGACCGTGCGGCCGGCGGCGACCAGGTTGAGGGCGGCCACCAGCCCGGCCATGCCGGCGCCGACCACCACCACGTCGTACTCGGACTCGACCACCTGACGCCTCCCGCCCACCGGCTCTCGGTCGACCCTAGGTCATGGCCCGGCCACTCGCGTCCCACCCGCACGGCCGGCCGCCGCAGGCTGAACGCCGGTCAGGTGCGCAGCCTGCGCAGGAAGGGGTCGCCGGGCTCGGCCGGCGCGAGCCGCACCCGCGCGTCCACCACCACACACGAGGCGGTGGACGCGACCACGGGGTTCAGGTCGAGCTCGGCGACCTCCGGCACCAGCTCGGCGAGCCGGCCCACGCGCAACAACACGTTGACGATGCCGTCGGTGTCCAGCCGGGGGTCGGCGCGTTCGCCGAACAACGCCGGCCCCGCGCGCAGCGCGGTCAGCATCTCCCGGGCGTCGAGGTCGGTGAGCGGCACCAGCCGGTACGTACGGTCGCCGATCAGGTCGGTGTCCACCCCGCCGAGCCCGAACGCCACCAGCGGACCGAACGTCGGGTCGCCGCTCACCCCCACCAGGAGCTCACGCCCGGGAGCGGCCATCGGCTGGACGACGACACCGGTCAGCGCCGGCCCGAACCGTTCCCGCAGTACGCCGAAACCCTCGCGGACGGCGGCCTCGTCGGACAGCCCCAGCAGCACCCCGCCGGCCCGGCTTTTGTGCAGGACGTCCGCCGCCGCGGCCTTGAGCGCCACCGGCCGGCCGCACTCGTGGAACGCCGCTACCGCGTCGTCGGCGTCCCGGGCGACCCGCACGCCGGCGAGGGGCAGGCCGACGTGCCCGAGCAGCGCGACCACCGCCTCCGGGTCCAGCCAGCCGCCGTCCGGGTGGGCGGTGAGGAACTCCGCCACCTGGGCACGGGCGGCGTCGACGTCGATGCCCGGCAGGTCGGGAACGGTGCCGGCCGGACGGTTGCGCCACAGGCCGTACCGCACCGCCTTGCCCAGCGCGACGGCCGCGTGCGCGGGGTCGCTGAACACCGGCACCGGCCGCCCCTCGGACGGGTCGGTCGGATGCAGTGCGTCGACCACCGCCGTCTGCCCGACCCGGACCACGACCACCGGCAGGCCGAGCTCCCAGGGCACCTCGTCCGCCAGTCTGGGCAACGGATCGGTCACCGCGGTCGGTGCCGTCAGCACCAGCACCGCGTCCACGCCCGGATCGTCCAGCACCGCCCGTACGCAGCGATGGAAGACCTCGTCCGGGACGTCCGCGGTGGTGTCGACCGGATTGCGCACGCTGGCCGTCGGCGGCAGCAGCGCACGGAGTTCGGTCTGGGTGGTCTCGTCGAGGTCGGGGAGGGTGAGGCCCTGGCGTGCACAGGCGTCGGCCGCCAGGACGCCGATCCCGCCGACGTTGCCGATCACCGCGACCCGGTTGCCGGTGGGCAGCGGCTGCCAGCTCAGCACGCAGGCGGTGGTCACGACGTCGCTGAGGTTGTCCATCGCGAGTACGCCGGCCTGGTCGAACAACGCGTCCCGGTTGACCGCCGGGGTCGCCGACGCGGCCGTGTGCGAGGCGGCGGCCCGCCGGGCCACCTCGCTGGTGCCGGTGCGTACTGCCAACACCGGCTTGCGCGCGGCCAGCGCCCGCGCCAGCACGCCGAACTTGCGCGGGTTCCCGAACGACTCCACGTAGATCACGGCCAGGTCGGTGGCGTCGTCGCGCTGCCACCACATCAGCAGGTCGTTGCTGCTCACGTCGAACTTGTCGCCGGTGGACACCAGGCTGGAGACGCCGAGCTCGACCGCGGCGAACTGCTCCAGCAACGCGATCCCCACGCCGCCGGACTGGGTGACCACACCGATCCGTCCGGCGGGTGCCGGTCCGCGGGCGAACGTCGCGTCCAGCCGTACGTCCTCGGCGGTGTTGATCACGCCCAGACAGTTCGGGCCGACCATCCGCATGCCGTACCTGCGCACCGCTGCCCGCAACGCGTCCGCACGCTCGGGGTGGTCGGTCACGCCGGAGGTGACGACGACCAGCGCGCGCACGCCGCGTTCACCGCACTCCTCCGCCGCCTGCGCGACCGCCGCGGCCGGCACGCACAGGACGGCCAGGTCGACGCCGGGCGGCAGGTCGCGTGCGGACGGGACGCTCCTGACGTCGGCCACCACGTCGGCGTGCGGGTTGACCGCGTGCGCGGAGCCGGTGAAACCGGCGGCCAGCAGGTTGGCCAGCACCGCGTGCCCCACCGCCTCCGGGCGCCGGCTGGCGCCCACGACCGCGACGGCCTTGGGCCGCAGCAGGGCGCCCAGGCTGGCCACGTCGGCGAGGCGTTCCCGCTCCCCGACGGCGGCAGCGTAGCTCGTGGCCCCCTCGACGAGCCGCAGGGTCACGAGGTACGACGAACCCTCCAGCCGCATCGTCATCGGCAGCCCCGCGTCGCGGAACACCCTGACCATCGCGGCGTTCTCGGTGAGCACCTCGGCCACGAACCGGCGAACCCCGCGCCGCCGGGCAGCGGAGGCGAGGTGCTCCAGCAGCAGGGTGCCCAGGCCGTGCGCCTGCTGCCGGTGGTCGACGACGATCGCGACCTCGGCCTCGGCCGGATCCGACAGCACCTCGCAGTGGGCGGCGCCGATCAGCGTGTTCCCCACGGTGTTCCCGGAGGTGGTCCCGGAGAACGCGCCGACGGTGAGCCGGTGGGCGTCGCCCGGGCGGACGAGCTGATCGAGGAGTTCGGGCAGGCCGACCGGGTGGGTGGTGAAGAACCGCAGGTAGGTGTCGCGTTCGGGAAGATCCTGGTGCAGCCGCAGCAGGTCGTCGAGGTCGCCCGGGCCGAGGGGACGCAGCTGTACGACCCGTCCGTCGGTGAGGACGGCGCGCACGGACTGGGTGGCCGGGACGGTCGGGACGCCCTGCCCGCCCTGCCCGACCTGCTCGCCCTGCTCGGCTTCGTCCGGCATGACCTTGGTCACCGAGCGGTCTGGCTCCATGCGTACTCCGTCCGACAATCCCGCCCCAGCCGGCCCCCGCCGGTCCCAGGGCACACGGTAGGCCATGTCCGGTGCGCCGCGGGAGCGCTGACCGGAGGGTTCGCTGGGTACGCCACCACTGTGGACCGGGCCGGGTTGACCGAGGCGGAGGCAGCGGCCCGGGTGGAGCGGTACGGCCCGAACGCGCCGCCCCGCCGCCCGCCGGTGCCGCTGCACCGCCGGCTCGCCGCCCAGCTGCGCGATCCGCTGATCATCGTCCTGCTGGTCGCCGCCGTGCTCACGATCGCGACCCGGGACATCTCCGACGCCGCGGTCATCGTGCTGGTGATCGTGATGAACACCGCGGTGGGAGTCAGTCAGGAGGTACGCGCGGACCGGGCGATCTCGGAGCTGGCCGCCCTGGCCGCCCCGTCGGCGCGGGTCGTGCGCGACGGCGCCGAGCGGGAGGTGCCCGCGGCTGAGGTGGTGCCCGGCGACCTGCTGGTGCTCGCCGAGGGCCAGGTCGTTCCCGCGGACGCCCGGCTGGTGGAGGCGGTCGCGTTCGCCGCCGACGAGTCCATGCTGACCGGCGAGGCGGTACCGGTGGACAAAGCTGCCGCATCCACCGAGGAGTCCGGCGATGAGGTGTCGGCGGGCACGGTGGTGGTGCGCGGGCGGGGGCTCGCGGTGGTGACCGCGACGGGTACGGACAGCGCGATGGGCCGGGTGGCCGCGCTGATGGCGGCCGAGCCGGCGCGAACGCCGTTGCAGCGCCGGCTGGCAGGGGTTGCCCGGGTGCTCGCGATCAGCGCCTCCGGCCTGTGCGTCGTGGTGCTGGTGCTCGGGCTGGTGCGCGGCCAGCCGCTGGAGCTGATGGTGCTCACCGGCATCAGCCTGCTGGTCGCCGCGGTGCCGGAGTCGCTGCCGGCGGTGGTGACGCTGGCGCTGGCGCTGGGCGCGCGGCGGATGGCCCGCCGGAACGCGATCGTGCGCCGGCTGCCCGCGGTGGAAACGCTCGGGTCGGTGACGGTGATCGCCACCGACAAGACCGGCACGCTCACCGAGGGCGCGATGGTGGTCCAGCGGCTGTGGACGTACGCCGGCGAGGTGGAGGTGACCGGGGCCGGGTACGCGCCGGTTGGTGCGTTGCTGCGGGACGGGCGGCCGGTCGATCCGGCGGAGGCGCCGCCCGACGTGGTCGCCCTGCTGCGGGCGGGTGTCCTGTGCACCGACGCGAGCCTGCTGCCCCCGCGTACCGGCGCCGACGGGTGGAGCGCGGCCGGTGATCCCACCGAGGCGGCGCTGCTCGCGGCCGGGGGCAAGCTGGGGTTGACGCGGGTGGAGCTGGAGCGCGCGTGGCCGCGGGTGGGCGAGATCCCGTTCGACAACGCGCGCAAGCGGATGACCACCGTGCACCGTCGCGGACCGGACTCCTACGTCGTCATCTGCAAGGGCGCGCCCGAGGTACTCCTGCGCAACCCGCTGCTGCACGACGGCGCCGACGTGCTGGGCGGCGCGGTCGCGCGAACGGAGGAGTACGCCGCCGAGGGCTTCCGCGTGCTCGCCGTCGCCACCGCCGAGCGGAGCACGCTGCCGCCGGCGGACGGGCCGGTCGCCTGGGAGACCGCCCTCGAGGACGGCCTGCGGCTGCTGGGCCTGGTGGCCATCGCCGACCCGCCGCGCGCGTCGGCGCCCGGGACCATCGCCGCGTGCCGGCGGGCGGGGATCGCCCCGGTGCTGATCACCGGCGACCATCCCGCGACCGCGCACGCGATCGCCCGCCAGGTCGGCATCGAGGGGGTCGGGGGCGGTGAGGACGGGCGGGTGTTCGCCCGGACCAGTCCGGAACAGAAGCTGGCCATCATCCGCGCGTACCGCGAGCGGTCGGAAGTGGTCGCGATGACCGGCGACGGCGTGAACGACGCACCGGCCCTGCGCAGCGCCGACATCGGCGTCGCCATGGGACGGCGGGGCACCGAGGTGGCGCGCGAGGCCGCCGACCTCATCCTCGCCGACGACGAGCTCGCCACCCTGGTCGCGGCGGTGGAGGAAGGCCGGCGGATCTACGCGAACGTACGCCGCTTCCTGGCGTACGGGCTGGCCGGAGGCGCGGCGGAGATCCTGGTGATGCTGGCCGGCCCGTTCCTCGGCTTCGCCCTGCCGCTGCTGCCCGCGCAGATCCTGTGGGTCAACCTGCTCACCCACGGGCTGCCCGGCGTCGCGCTCGGTGCCGAACCGGCCGAAGGCGACCTGATGCGCTCACCGCCCCGCCCGCCGGCCGAACGCATCCTCGGTGCCGGGCTGTGGCAGCGGGTGGCGCGGCTGGCCGTCGTGGTCGCCGCGGTGACGCTCGGGGTGGCGGTGTGGGCGCACGAGACCGCACGGCCCTGGCAGAGCATGGCGTTCCTGACCCTGGGGGCGACACAGCTGTGGATGGGGCTGGGTTCGCGGGCCCGGCCGGGCACGCTCACCAACCCGTTCCTGCTGGTGGCGGTCGTGGTCGCGTTCGGGCTGCAGGCGGCCGGGGTGTACGTCCCGCTGCTGCGCGACCTGCTCGGCACCGAACCCGTGTCCCTGCCCGACCTGGCGGTGGTGTGCGTGGTGTCGTTCGCCGGGTACGTCGCGATTCGGCTGGATCGGTTCCTCGCCGGTCGCCGCCGGGCATGAGGGCTGCGTGGGTGAAGGCGGAGCGGAGGACGAGGCGGACCGCGGGCGGACCGGTGCGTCGCTGGACGGGCTTGAACGCCGCACCGGCGGACCGGCGTACGACGGCCTGACCCGGCTGCGCGCGGCGCGTGCCTCGCACGGTGTGGTCACCCCGGCCGAGGAACGCGCGGTGGCCGGCGAGGTGGGTCTCCCGGTGGCCGCCGTGCACGGCGCCGCGAGCTACTACTCCGACCTCCGCGGCCGGCAGGGCGCGCGGCACGTGCGGGTGTGCGCGGGCACCGCCTGCTTCGTCGCCAGTGGCGGCGGCCGGCACGTCGCCGAGGTGTCCCGCGTCCTGGGCGTACCCCCGGGCGAATGCACGCTCGACGGACGGGTGTCGCTGCAGGTGGTGCACTGCCTGGGGTACTGCTACACCGGACCGGCCGCGCTGGACGGCGACCAGCCGCGTGCGGGCGCCGACCTCGCCGCTCAGCTCGCCGGGGACGCGCCGCCCAGGGCACCCGAACCCGTCGTCCGCGCCGCCACACCACCGGTCGTCCTGCGGGGGGTCGTCGGCGAGGAGCCGTCCTGGCGACTGTGGTCGCAGCTGCTGGCAGCCGTCCGGTCCGACGGGGGCCCCGCCGCGGTCGCCAGCCGGATCCGCGCCGAGGTGGCGACCGCCGGACTGCGCGGCCGGGGCGGCGCCGGCTTTCCCACCGCGCACAAGTGGCGGGCGGTGGCGGGCTCGGACCTCCCGCCCGCGCAGCGATACGTCGTGGGCAATGGCGACGAGGGCGACCCCGGTTCGTTCGCCGACCGGGTGCTGATGGAGGAGGACCCGGACCGGCTGCTGGAGGGACTGGCTCTCGCCGCGCTGGCGTGCGGTGCGGAGCGGGGGTTCGTCTACGTGCGGTCGGAGTACCCGCGCGCCTTCGAGCGTCTCCGCGAGGCGGTCGCGCGGGCGTATGCCGGCGGCTTCTTGGGCGCGAACCCGCACGGCTCCGGCGTACGGCTGGACCTCGCGGTGGTCTCCGGCGCCGGCTCCTACCTGGCGGGGGAGGAGACCTCACTGCTGCGGTCGCTCGCGGGACTGCGGGCCACCGTCCGCCCGCGCCCGCCGTACCCCACGGAGTACGGCCTGCTCGGCCGGCCCACCGCGGTCAACAACGTGGAGACGCTGGCGGCGGTGCCGGCGGTCGTCGCCGAGGGCGGGCGAACCTACGCCGCGCGCGGTGTGCCGCCGGAGACCGGAACGCTGCTGGTCTGCCTGAACGAACGTTTCCGCCGGCCGGGGGCGTACGAGGTGGAGCTGGGGACACCGCTGCGGGACATCGTGGACGGCCTCGGTGGTGGACTGGCGGGGGCCGCCCGCCTGCGCGCGCTCCAGGTGGGCGGGCCGCTGGGCGGCTTCCTCGCTCCGGACCAGCTGGACCTGCCGTTGCTGGAGGCGGCACTCGGCCCGGCCGGTGCGCCGCTCGGGCACGGCAGCCTGGTCGCCGTCGACGACCGGGTCGACCCGCGCGACCTGCTGCGGGCGCTGTGGGAGTTCGGTGCGCGGGAGAGTTGCGGCACCTGCACGCCCTGCCGTGAGGGAACCCGGCTCGGTGAACGCCGGCCCGAGGCGGCCGCCCACGACGAATCCCTGCTGGACACGATGGAGAGCGCGAGCCTGTGCGCGTTCGGCTCCCGGCTTCCGGCCGTCGTGCGAAGCCTGCGCCGGGTGTATACGGAGGAGCTGTCGTGACCGGCGGGCACGGCAGGGCGGCGACCGGCGGGCAGGTGGGGGACGTCGTACGGCTGCGGGTCGACGGCCGGCCGGTGGAGGTGACCGAGGGCGCGACTGTGCTGGACGCCGCGCGTGCGGCCGGCACAGACGTGCCCACCCTCTGCTTCGACGAACGACTGGCTCCCTCCGGCGCCTGCCGGGTGTGCCTGGTGCGCACCGGCCGCGGTGTGGTCGCCGCGTGCACCACTCCGGCCGAGGAGGGCGCGGACGTACGAACTGACGACCGCGAGGTCGCCGCCACGGTCCGCCGGGTGCTGGAGCTGACGGTCGAGCGGATCCCCGAACGCGCACTGGAACTCCCCACCGAACTCGCGGCGCTGTGTGCCCGACTCAAGGTCGAGCCGGCGGACCTCGCGCTGGAGGGCCGTGGCCTGGGCCGGGACGACTCCCACCCGTACGTCCGGCTGGACGCCGACCTGTGCATCGCCTGCGGCCGGTGTGTGCGGATGTGCGACGAGGTGCAGGGGACCTTCGCGCTGACCCTGGCCGGACGGGGTGCGGACACTGTGGTGGCGGCCGGTGCCGGAGGCCCGTGGGTGGAGTCGGCGTGCGTGTCGTGCGGGGGCTGCGTCGACTCCTGCCCGAGCGGTGCGCTGAGCGGGCCGGTCTCGGTGCTCACGTCGCACAGCCGCACCGCAGATCCGGTCACCCGCACCACCTGCGGCTACTGCGGGGTGGGTTGCACCCTGGACGTGCACACTCGCGACGGGAGCATCCGCGCCGTCACTCCGGCCCTGGACGGCCCGGTCAACCGCGGCCATGCGTGCGTCAAGGGCCGGTTCGCGTACGGGTTCGTGCGCTCCCCGGACCGGCTGACCACGCCGTTGGTACGCCGGAACGGTCGGCTCGAACCCGCCACCTGGGACGAGGCGCTCGCCGTGGTGGGCCGTGAGCTGGCCCGGATCCGCGACCGGCACGGGCCGGACGCCATCGCCGCGATCTCCTCCGCCCGGTCCACCAACGAGGAGAACTACCTGCTGCAGAAGCTGATGCGCACGGCGATCGGCACCAACAACGTCGACAACTGCTCGCGCATCTGTCACGCACCCTCGGCCGCCGGGCTGATCGCCAGCTTTGGGCTGGCCGGCGGCACCAACCCCGCCGAGGACCTCGACGTAGCCGACTGCATCCTCGTCGCCGGCGCCAACGTCACCCAGGCGCACCCGGTGATCGGCGCACGGATCACCCAGGCGGCGCTGCGCGGAGCCCGGCTGGTCGTCATCGACCCACGGCGGACAGAACTGGCCCGGCTGGCCGACGTGCACCTGCAGGGCCGGCCCGGATCGAACGTCGCGGTGTTCAACGGGCTGGCCCGGCTGCTGCTCGACCGCGGCCTCGTGGACGAGGACTTCCTCGCCACCCGCGCGGACGGCGTCGAGGACCTGCGGAAACTGGTGGCCGACTACCCGCCCGACCGGGTGGCCGAGCTGAGCGGCGTCACGCCGGAGGCGCTGGCCGTGGCCGCCGAGGCGTACGGCACCGCGCGAAGGCCCACGATCGTCTACGGCCTCGGCGTCACCGAGCACGTGCACGGCACCGACGGGGTGCGCACCCTCGCCAACCTCGCGATCCTGCGGGGCGCGGTCGGGACCTCCAACGGCGGCGGCGTCAACCCGCTGCGCGGCCAGAACAACGTGCAGGGGGCCTCCGACATGGGGGCGCTGCCCGACGTGCTGCCCGGCTATCAGCGGGTCGACGATCCGCGGGTGCGGGCGAGGTTCGCGGCGGCGTGGGGAGCGCCGGTACCCGAACGTCCCGGGCTGCGGATCCCGGAGATGTTCGACGCCGCGCTCGCCGGGCAGGTGCGGGCGATGTACGTCTTCGGCGAGGACATCCTGCAGACCGACCCCGACTCCGGGCACGTCCGCGCGGCACTGGACGCCTGCGACTTCGTGGTGAGCCAGGAGATCTTCCTGTCCGCCACCGCGCAGGTCGCCGACGTGGTGCTCCCGGGCTGTTCGTTCCTGGAGAAGGACGGCACGTTCGTCAACTTCGACCGACGGTTTCAGCGGGTCCGGCCGGCACTCGCTCCGCCCGGCCAGGCGTACACCGACTTCGACGTGCTGCGCGCCGTCGCGGGTGCGCTCGGCGTCGACCTCGGCTGCCCCGACCCGGCCGCCGCGCTGGCCGAGTGCGCGGAGCTCACGCCGGTGTTCGCCGGCATCTCCCACGAACGCCTCGACCGGGAGGGTGCGCTGCACTGGCCGTGCAGAAGTTTCGACGACTCCGGCGAGGCGAGGTTGTACGGGACGGCGTTCGCCACCCCGGACGGCCGCGCGCATCTCGCTGCCCGGCCCTGGCTGCCGCCCGGCGAGGCACCCGACGCGGACTTCCCGTACGCCCTGATCACGGGCCGGCGGTTGGTGCACTACAACAGCGGGACGATGACCCGGCGTACGCCGAACCTGGCGCTGGCGCCCGCCGAGCACCTCGACCTGCACCCCGACGACGCGCGGCGGCTCGGTGTCGGCGACGGCGAGGCGGTGGAGGTCACCAGCAGGCGGGGGACGGTGACCGCTCCGGTCCGGATCACCGACGAGGTGGCAGTGGGTGAGGTCTTCCTGACCTTCGCCTTCCCGGACGTGCCGGCGAACCTGCTCACCTCCGCCGAGGTGGACGAGGTGACGTCCTGCCCGGAGTACAAGCTCACCGCAGTCCGGCTGAGCCGGGCCTGACACCATCCCCGTCACCGTTGCCGCCTCAGGTGGTGCGGAACTGCGTGCGGAGGATGGCGTCGAACGCCCGCCCGCCGATCAACCGGCGGGTGTGCACGAGCACCTTGGCCGCGGGCGTGACGACGTAGCGGGTGCGCGGCCGGGAGTTGGTGACCGCGTGCGCGATCACCCGGGCAACCGCCTCCGGCCGGGCCGACATCAGCGGCGAGCGGTAGCCCTGTGCCATCTGCTGGTCGGCGGCCTGGTTGAGCGCTGCGTAGGGCCCGGACGGTGCGGCCTGCCCGGCGAGGTTGCCGGCGGCGGTGTCCGCGAAGCCGGTGCGGATCAGGCCCGGCTCGACCAGGCTGACCCGGACGCCGAACGGCGCTGCCTCGAACCGCAGCGCGTCGGTCAGCGCCTCCACGGCGTACTTGCTGGCGTGGTAGTAACCGCCGACGGGGAAGACGAGCCGGCCACCCATCGAGCCGACGTTGACGATCCGGCCGCGACCCGCGCGCCGCATGCCCGGCAGGACGAGCTGGGCCATCCGGGCAAGCCCGAAGACGTTGGTCTCGAACTGCCGCCGCACGGCGTCCAGGTCGGTCTCCTCGACGGTGCCGTAGGCGCCGTAGCCGGCGTTGTTGACCAGTGCGCCGACGAACCCGTGCGCCGCCTCGACCTCTCGCACGGCGGCCACCATCGACGCCTCGTCGGTCACGTCGAGGGCCAGCACGCGGGCACCGGCTTCGGCCAGGTCGGCGATGGTCTCGGTGCGCCGGGCGGTGGCGTAGACGGTCAGGTCGGGGCGGCGGGCCAGCCGGAGTGCGGCGGCCCGGCCGATGCCGGAGGACGTGCCGGTGATCAGTACCGCCGTGGTCTGGTCGGACGGGGTGGTCATAGGGACTCCTGAAGGTTGGTGCGGGAATGAGCGGAGACATGGTCCAGTCCCGCGACGAACAGCTGAACCCCGTGGCGTAGGCGCCGGACCGGCGCGGCGTGATCGGACAGGTCGGCCTCAAGGCCCCGGGTGAACGCGAGCAGGAGGTCCGCGAACTCCTCCGCCTCGGCTCTGGGCGGCACGGCGCGCCCGGCCGCGCCGGCGAGCAGGTCGCGCATCGCCTGCTCGTACTCGCTGATCAGGTCGGCGGACGCGCGGGCGTCCACACTCAGCAGCTCGGCGGCATGTGCCGGGCTGTCCTGCCACAGCCGCAGCGTCAGCCGCAGCTTCGCCTCCAGGGCTGAGGTCAGCTGGTCGGCGAGCTCCTCCTCCGCCGCCAGCCCGGCGCGGGCGTCGGCCAGCGTCTGCGCGAGCAGCCTGCGGGTGAGCCGGCGAAAGACGTCCTCCTTGTTGCGGACGTACTGGTAGACCGCCGGCCGGGACATGCCGGCTTCCCGGGCGATGTCGTCCATCGTCGTGCGGCGCACACCGTGCCGGGTGAAGCAGGTGTAGGCCGCGGTCAGGATCGGGTCGAGCCGCGGATCCTCGGACTCCTCGGATTCCGGCGGCTTGCCGTCCGTCGCTCGCTTCGACATGCTGACATTGTGCGTATCGAATGTCAGTTCGTCAAATCGGCTCGGTCAGGCGACCTGCTCGGCGAAGATCTGCGAGAACCGGCGCTGTTGGGTGATCAACTGTTCGTAGGTTCCGTCCTCGACGATGCGTCCCTCGTCGAGGACGTAGATGTGGTCCATGCCCTTGAGGGTCCACGCACGGTGCGAGACCACGATCGTGATCCGATCCGATCTTGTCCTTTGCAGCTCCGCGAAGATCTGCTGCTCCGCCTCCGCGTCGATGGCCGACGTGGGTTCGTCGAGAATCCAGATCGGAGCGTCGCGCAGATAGATGCGCGCGAGGGCAAGTCGCTGCCACTGGCCGCCCGAGAGGCCGACCCCACCGAACTGGGAGCCGAGCTGGGTGTCGAGCCCGTCGTTCAACCTCCGGACGAAGCCTCCGGCATGAGCGGAGTCCAGCGCCTGCCAGATCTCGTCGTCGGTCGCCTTACCGTCCGGTCGGCCGATTCTGATTGTGTCCCGCACTGTGAACTCGTAGCGGCCGAACTCCTGCGTGAGCAGGCCGAAGTAGCCGAGACGCGCCGCCAGCGGCAGGGACGTGGCATCCACACCGTCGACGGCGACCGCTCCGGCGTCGGGTTCGAGGAGCCCGAGGATCGTGTTGATCGCGGTCGTCTTCCCCGCGCCGTTCACCCCGACGAGCGCGATGATCTGGCCCTTCTCCGCGGAGAGTGAGAGGTCCTTGATCGCGGGTGTCGCGGAGCCCGGATAGGTGACGGTCAGCCGGCGCGCGTCGACGCTCTCGGCGTCGGCCCGGATCTGGGTGTCCGACGGAGGGTGTCACGGACTCGACGAACTGGCGGTAGGCGCGGGCCTTCGGCGCGAACGAGATCAGGTCGCCGAAGGAGAACCCCGCGGACCTGGTGGCCGCCACTCCGGAGAGGACGCCGACGATACCCGCGGCGATCCCGGCGCCTCCGGCCCCTCCCACGATGACGCCCGCCAGCGCTCCGCCCAGCAGGATCGCCGTGCCGCCGCCGGAAATGTGTCCCGGTACGCGTGAGCAGCACCAGGATGCGGTCGATGATCGAATCCGCCGTCCTGCGGCGAGCGTCGGCCACCTCCGCCACGACGACTCCCGAGCCGAGGGTCGCCAGTTCGGTCGCCGTGCGCTGCGGATATCAGTTGCTCGACGGCGTACTCCGTACGTCGCTCCCATTCGCCGTACGGAACGAACGCCGCGTCCTGCATCTTGGCTTCCCACGCGAACACGAGCAGGTTGGGCAGGAGCGCGGCGACCACCAGGACACCCGCGACCGGGCTGATCCTCCAGACCGCCACGCACAGCGCCGCGGCGGTGACGAGTGCGCCCACCGATGCCACCACGGATGCTCGCCAACCTGCCCAGGTCATGCAGCGAGCTACGGCAGCCCTGGATCGTGGCATTGGTCTGCGGCCAGGCCGACCCGTTGCGGCGGAAGCGCCGCGACCGTCCGCATGAGCTCATCCTGGTAGTGAGTGCGCAGACGGTTTGCCGTCCGCTGACCGATCAGGTTCGAGTTCTGCTCCATCACCTGCCCGACACCGAGCAGGACGGTCAGCAGGACGAGCGGTGGGACGTACTCATGCGCCGTGCCGCCTGAGGTCTCGGCGAGCCAGGACACCGCGACCACCTGGGAGCGGGGGTGATCGCCAGCACCAGGTAGCCAACGATCACCCTCAGCAGCCAGGTCCGGGAGTGGCTCCAGGCGCGTCGTACCGAGTACACGGACGCGTCCACGGCGGCGAGGAACGCCCCGATCTTGGTCATCCTCGGATCTTCGCAGGGGTGTCCACCCGGTTTCCGGAGCCGGAGGTGACCGAGCTGGGCACGAACGGCGTGTCCGCACACATGGGTCCGGCCGGAGGGGGTATCGAGGTGTGGTGGATTTCGGAGTGGGTTACTTCCCGACACATGACGCCATGCGACCCGGCCCCCTGGCCCGGATGCTCGAGGAGCGCGGCCAGAGCGCCGTCTACTTCGCCGAGCACACGCACATCCCGGCCAGCCGCGAGTCGCCGTATCCGGCAGGTGAGCCGCTGCCGACGAAGTACTGGCACTGCTACGACCTGTTCGTCGCGCTGACCGCGGCCGCCGAGGCGACGTCGAGCCTGCGCATCGGCAGTGGCGTGTGCCTGGTCATCCAGCGCGACCCGATCGTGACCGCCAAGGAGGTCGCCAGCATCGACCACCTGTCCGGTGGCCGGTTCGAGTTCGGCGTGGGCGCGGGCTGGAACCGCGAGGAGATGCGCCACCACGGCACCGACCCGAAGCAGCGGATGGCCATCCTGCGCGAGCGGGTCGAGGCGATGCAGGCGATCTGGACCGAGGAGGAGGCGTCGTACGCCGGACGCTTCGTGACGTTCGACCGGATCTGGTCCTACCCCAAGCCGGCACAGCGGCCGTACCCACCGGTGCTCGTCGGCGGCGACGGCCCCACTGTGCTGGACCGGGTGCTGACCTTCGGCGACGAGTGGTTCCCCAACTACTCCGGCGACGCGATCTTCGAACGGGTCGCCGAGCTGCGCAACCGCGCCGAGCGGCCGGTCGCGGTGCAGATGCTCTCCACGCCGGCCGACCCGGCGGTGCTGGAACGCATGCAGGAGGCCGGGATCAAGCGGGCCAACCACTGGCTGCCGTCGGGTTCGCGCAGCACCGTCGAACGCGCGCTGGAGCAGTGGGAGGCGGCCATCGCCGACTTCAACGGCGAGTAGCCGGTCGGCTCAGGTGCGGGCGGCTTCGGGGTTGTCCAGCAGCCAGGAGGCGATCCGCAGGAAGCCGGTCTCGTCGCGTAGCTTGGCGATCGGATCGGGGTCGTACCCCGCCAGTGCGGAGTGGTACATCGGTACCGTTGCGACGTACGGCCCCAGCGCCCGGCGTTCGAGCGGAGTCAGCCGGGTCCGTGCGCCGTCCTCGTACTCGCCGAGCAGGGAGGGCAGCACGGACCAGTCGAAGGTCTCCCCGGAGCCCGACGAGTCCGGCCGCAGGATGACCCAAGCCAGGGAGTACGCCAGGTCGTACACCCGCGGGCGGTGCGCGGCGAAACCGAAGTCCAGGTAGACCGACTCGCCGTTCGGCGTCAACCCGACGTTGCCCAGGCGTACGTCGCCGTGCACGACCTGGTTGGGCAGTGCCGACGCGGACACCCACTGCGCCCGCAGCTTCGCCAGCATCCGGCGCAGCGATGCGGTGACCTCGAGTGCACCCGGATCATCGCGCACCGCGGACTCGGTGACCGAAAGCCAACGCCGCAACGAGCTTGGTGGTGCGTACGTCGCGACCATCGGCCGGGGCAAGGTCGCGTTGACATCGCGCAACCCGCGGTGCAGCTCGCCCATCGCGCGGTACATCCAGCGGTACGACTCCCACGTCGCCTCGGGTTTGACGTGCGGGACGAAGGCTTCCAGCTCCGCCCAGCGGCCACGACAGGTGAGCAGCTCCCGGTCGTACCACCGAACCGGCTCGGCGGCGAGCAACCCGTGCGCCACCAGCCGCCGGCGTACCTCCCGCATCGCGAGCACCCGGTCGCGCGAGACGAACGGCTGCTGCACCCGCAGCACCTGTCCGAGGTCGTGCAGGTGCAGGTTGAGACTGAAGCAGCCGCCGAGGTCGGTCACCGCCGACCCGGGGGCGATGGTCCGCAGCAGCCGGCGTACGGCCGGATCGCCGGCGCTGGTGACGTCCGGGTCGGCCGGGTCGTCGGTCCACCATCGCCGCATCAAGGTGCCCATGACCGCCAAGCCTGCAAGGCGAACGCCGGGCCCGCCACGGAATTTTGTGCGGGACGAAGCAGGTCAGGTCTCGAGCACGCGCCGTGGCCCGGGGCCGTGGGCGGACAGCCGGTCGTACGGATTGGCCAGGACGCACCGGTCCAGGGACAGGCAGCCACAGCCCACACAGTCGGTGAACTCGTCCCGCAACTGCGTCAGCCGGTGGATGCGTTCGTCCAGTTCGGCCCGCCAGCGCTCCGCCAGCCGGGCCCAGTCCTCGCGGTTGGGCGTACGCCCGTCGGGCAGCTCCGCCAGCGCGGCGCGGATGTCGGCGAGCGGGATGCCGACCCGCTGCGCGACCCGGATCAACGCGATCCTGCGCAGGGTGTCGCGGCGGTAGCGGCGCTGGTTTCCGCTGGTGCGCCGGCTGCTGATCAGGTGCTGGCGTTCGTAGAAGTGCAGCGCGGACACGGCCACCCCGCTGCGCTCGGCGAGCTGGCCGACCGAGAGCTCCTTGTGGTCCCAGGGGACTCCGTCCAAGTTGGCCACCTCCACGGACTGCTCGACATTGATCTGAACATTACTTCAGGTCCTAGGTTAGGAAGTCGGCGCCCACCGGACCCGGCGCCCGAGCCGATCCGAAGGGAAGTCCCCGTGCCAGAAGGCCAGTTCCAGCTCGCGGTGATCGTCGGCAGCGTACGGGAGGGCAGGTTCGCGCCGGTGGTCGCGAACTGGTTCCTCGGCCAGGTCGAGCGCCGCGGCGACATCGTGGTGGACGTCATCGACCTCGCCGACGTCACCGACCATGGCATGCCGCGAGACGGCAGCGCCTTCACCGAGCGGATCGGCGCGGCGGACGCCTACGTCGTCATCGTTCCGGAGTACAACCACGGCTACCCGGGCCAGCTGAAGACCGCGATCGACACGGTCCGGGTGGAGTGGCGGGCCAAGCCGGTCGGTTTCGTGACGTACGGCGGGGTGTCCGGCGGCCTGCGTGCGGCCGAGCAGCTCCGTCAGGTCTTCGCCGAGCTCCATGCGGTGACCGTGCGGGAGACGGTGAGCTTCCACCAGGCGCGGACGAGGTTCGACAGCGAGGGCGAGCCGCTCGAACCAGGTGCGGTCGAACTCGCCGCGAAGGTGCTGCTGGACCAGCTCGCCTGGTGGGCGTTCACGCTGCGGGCCGGCCGCGACGCCGCACCCTACGGCGACTGACCGCTCCGAAGCCTCTCACTGCGGCTGGACTGCTGCCCGGGCGAGGACGGTGGTGCCCCGGCCGGGTGCGGACCGGATGTCGAGCCGTCCACCGATGAGTTCGGCGCGCTCGGCCATGCTGCCCAGACCGTAGCCACCGCCGTCGTCGGGCCCGACCGTCGCCGCGGGCAGGTCGTCGGCGAGCAGGTCGAAGCCCCGTCCGTCGTCGCTGACCTCCAGCGACACCTCCGGGCCCGAACGCCGCAGGCTCAGCCGGACGTTGCTCGCCCCGGCGTGCTTCACGACGTTCTGGAACGCCTCCTGGGCGATTCGGTACAACGCGATCTCGACGTGCTCGGGCAGCGAGCACCGGTCCACCTCGACGAGGACGTCCACCCCCGCGACGGCGCGGGCCAGGCTGGCCAGGCTGTCGGCCAGGCCGAGGTCGTCCAGCACCGGCGGCCGCAGTCCGTTGATGGCCGCGCGGGCCTCGTCGATCGCCAGGTGGGTGAGCCGCCGGGACAGCACGAGCTGTTCGGCCGCGAACGCCGGCTCCTCGGTCAGCGCCTCCGCCGCCGCGTCCAGGTGGAAGCGAAGGCTGCACAGCCGCTGGGTGATGCCGTCGTGGATCTCGGCGGCCAGCCGGCGGCGTTCGGCCTCCTGAGCGGCGACCGCCTGCTCGGCGAACCGCTCGTGCGCGCGTTCGCGGGCGGCCAGCCGGCGGTGCAGCCGGGCCTGGTGCACCGCGCCGGCGATCAGGCTGCCGACCGAGGTCAGCAGGCGTACGTCCGCGTCGGTGAACTCCCGTCGCCGTCGGGTGTGCACGTTGAGGACGCCGACCAGCCCGCCGGGCGAGCTCGCCATCGGCACCGACACCATCGAGGTGTACTCCTCACCGCGCAGCTCCGGGAAGTAGCGATAGCGCGGGTCGTTCGCCTTGCCCTCCACGATCACGACAGGCTCGCGCCGGCTGGCCGCCCAGCCGGTCACGCCCTCGCCGAGCCGCAGCCGGACCCGCCCCACCTCCTGGTCGAACGGCGGGGTCGCACCGGCCAGCGTCAGCGACTGCTCGGTGTCGTCGAGGACGTGCACGAAGCACTCGTCGGTGGCGGTCGCGGCGACGATCAGCGGCGCGACGCGGGCGGCCAGCAGCTCGAGCTCGGGGCCGGCCGAGATGGCCTCGATGATGCCGACGAGCAGGGCGTTCTCCGACGCGGCGTCGGCCAGGCCGAGCGCGCGGCCGGTCACCGGAAGATCCCCTCGCGCAGGGCCACGGCGACCGCCCCGGCCCGGTCGTTCACCGACAGCTTGCGGAAGATCGAGCGTACGTGCGTCTTCACGGTCTCCTCGCCGAGGACGAGCTTGCCGGCGATCGCCCGGTTGGACAGCCCGGCGACGAGAAACCCGAGCACCTCGCTCTCCCGCTGGCTGAGCCCGAGGTGCGCACCCGGCCAGAACTCCCCGGCCTGCAGCCGCGCCGCGGACGCGACCGCCCGGCCGGCCATGCTCGGGTCGACCACCGTCTCCCCGCGCGCGGCCCGCTCCAGCATCCGGACGAGCTCCTCCCGGTCGATGGACTTCAGCAGGTAGCCGGCCGCACCGGCGCGCAGTGCCTGGAAGAGGTACTGCTCGTCGTCGTACGCGCTGAGCAGCACCACCCGCCGGCCGGGCGTCGTCTCGACCAGGCGCCGGCACAGGTCCAGGCCGCTCGCCGAGCCACGCAGGCGTACGTCGGAGACGACGAGGTCCGGATCGAGTGCGGCGACCATCGGCTCGGCCGCGTCCGCGCTCACCGACTGCGCCACGATCCGCACCCGGCCGCGAAACCGGGCCAGCAGCGCCTTCAGCCCTTCCAGCACCATCTCGTGGTCGTCGACCAGGATGATCCGCAGCGGCCGGCCGTTGGTCGCCTGCCGGTCCTGGGTCGCCTGCTTGTCCTGGCTTGTCTGCTTGGGATCCTGTGTGGTTCGCGGTTTGGTACGCCCGGGCGAATTCACCCGCGCACGTACGGTTCGACCGCCGCCCCCGGCTCGGCTGTCCATGCACCGAGGGTAGGAGTGACCCCGCCTCCCCGGCCGGTTGTCCGACATCACCGGGACTGCCGGCGGCGGGCGCCGGGACCTTTCCCGTAGGCCCCCGGCGATCACCTCCGGCCTCACCCCGGCCGCCCCTCGGCAGGGGGATGCCGCTCGTGGAGCGCCCGCCCTACGGTTCGAGCAGGCGGACGAGGGGACCCCGTGTCGCTGGGCGGCTCGCTGGGCGGACATGGAGCGGTTCTCGGGGCAAACGCACTGACTGTCGGCATGTCCCGGCGGTGGCGACACGTCCGTACGGGGAGGGGAGGGAAAGGACATGCCGCACAAGCTGATCCGGATGCACCGCGTTCGCGAGGACCAGGCGCCGGTACGCCAGCCGATCATGATCGGGATCGCCGGTGACAGCGCGGCCGGGAAGACCACGCTCACCAAGGGGCTCGCCGAGGCGCTCGGCCCGGACCGGGTGACCACGATCTGCGTCGACGACTATCACCGTTACGACCGGGCCGAACGCCGTACCAAGCCGTTCACCGCACTGCATCCGGACTGCAACTACGTCGAGATCATCGAACAGCACCTGCAGCTGCTGGCATCCGGGCAGCCGATCCTCAAGCCCGTCTACGACCACTCCACCGGCGAGCTCGCCCGGCCCGTGCTCGTGCGGCCGAAGGAGTTCGTCATCGTCGAAGGCCTGCTGCCGTTGCACACCCGGCTGATGCGGGCCTGCTTCGACATCACCGCCTACCTCGACCCGCCGGAGGAGATCCGCCGGCAGTGGAAGGTTCGCCGGGACACCAGCAGGCGTGGCTACACCGCCGACCAGGTGCTGGCCGAGCTCGTCGACCGGGAGCCGGAGTCGGCCGCCTACATCCGCCCGCAACGCGCGTTCGCCGACATCGTGGTGCGGTTCGCCCCGGTCGCCGGGCGGGACGACCCACCGGGTACGCCGCTGTCGGCCGAGCTGATGTTGCGGCCCACGATCCGGCACCCGGACCTGAGCGGCTCACTGGCCGAACGCGACCAGCGGGCGATCCACCTCCGGCTGTGCCGGGACGAGGACGGCCAGCCGGTCGACGTACTCCACATCCACGGCTACGTTCCCCGCGAGGAGAGCCGGATCGTGGAGAAGCTGCTGTGGGCGCAACTCGGAGTTGACGCGGGCTTCCCGCCGGAGACGCTGGGGGAGATCGGCAACGGCGAACGCAGTGAGCCGCTCGCCATCACGCAGTTGCTGTTGCTCTACCACCTGCTGGCCGCACAGGGGGTCCGCGACGCCGTCGGCTAGTTCGACAAGCTGCGGTTGACACCTACGCTGCCTACTGCGTGAACACCCGGCTGGCGAGGAAGTCCTCCGGCTCGAACCGCATCAGGTCCTCCCGCTGCCAGGTGCGCCCGGTCGCGTCCAGCAGCCGGTTCGCCTGCCGCAGCCGGGCGCGTTCGAGCGCGTTGCGAACGCTGCGTGCGTTGGCGAACCGAGGCTGGCGCATGCGGCGCCCCAGGTAGTCGCGGAACGTCTGCTCCGCCTCCGGGGTGAACTCGTAGTGCTCCTGCGCCAGCATCAGCCGGGCGATCGCCGCGAGCTCCTCCAGGTCGTAGTCGGGGAACTCCAGGTGGTGGGCGATCCGCGAGCTCATGCCGGGGTTGGAGGCGAAGAAGGAGTCCATTCGGTCCTTGTAGCCGGCGAGGATCACCACCAGCCGGTCGCGCTGGCCTTCCATCACCTGCAGCAGGATCTCGATCGCCTCCTGGCCGTAGTCGCGTTCGTTCTCGGCCCGGTAGAGGTAGTACGCCTCGTCGATGAACAGCACGCCGCCCATCGCGCGCTTGATCACCTCCTTGGTCTTCGGTGCGGTGTGTCCGACGTACTGGCCCACCAGGTCGTCCCGGGTGACCGCGACCAGGTGGCCGCGGTCGATGCAGCCCAGCCGGTGCAGGAGTTCGGCCATCCGCAGGGCGACAGTCGTCTTTCCGGTGCCGGGGCTGCCGGTGAACGACATGTGCAGGCTCGGCCGGGACGAGGTGAGCCCGAACCGCTGGCGTACCCGGTCCACCAGCAGCAGTGCCGCGAGCTCGCGTACGCGCGTCTTCACCTGGCGCAGGCCGACCAGCTCGGCGTCCAGGGCGTCCAGGATGGTGTCGATGCCGGCCGCCCGGCGTTCGGCGGACAGGTCGACCGAGGCGTCCGCGGGCAGCGGCTCGACCGCACTGTTGCCCGCCGGCGACCCGTCGCCGTCCGGGCGTGCGTCGGCCGGCAGGTCCGCCCCGGGCCCGTCGCCGGTCGGCTGCGACCGGCCTGGCGTCGGCATCCCGAACCCGCGCCGCCGCTCGTCCGCCCCGCTCATGTCGGCCTGCTCACCTGGAGCTACCGCCGTCGGGGTGGTCGCCGTTGGGGTAGCGGTCGCCGGCCGGCCGGTCCGCGGCGTAGGACGCGATCGTGTAGCGCATCCGCCGGTCCGGACCCTCCTCGCGCACCACCCGGAAGCCGGGCTCGACGGCCGGCCGGTTGACGATGAACGACAACGCGGTGGTCTGGCGTTCGTGCGTCGCGTCGTAGGCGTTCACCCGGACGTAGCGCGTCGGGTACGCCCGCCGGCACTCGTTCACCTCGTACAGCACCCCGCCGGCGTCGCGCAGGTCGAACATCGGCAGCCCCCACATGTCCCAGTAGTGGTTGCGCGGATGCGGGTCGTCGGTGAACTCGACCGCGAGCGACCAGCCCTGGTCGAGGGCGTACTGGATCTGCTTCTCGATCTCTGAGTCGGTGAGGTCGGGAAGGTAGGAGAAGGTGCCCTGGGTGATCCGCATGCGGTCCGTCCTCGCGTTCTGGCTGCCGAACCTACGTCGACGTGGGCATCTCCACGACGTCCGGGGTGTCGGTCGACTCGTAGTTGAAGGTGATGTCGCCCCAGGTGGACAGCGCGACGTCGAGCTCGCGACTCGACCGCGCGGCGGCCCGGAGGATGTCCTCGCCCTCGCGCAGGTAGTCGCGACCCTCGTTGCGGGCCTTGATCATCGCCTCCAGCGCGACCCGGTTGGCGGTGGCTCCGGCCGCGATCCCCATCGGGTGGCCGATCGTGCCGCCGCCGAACTGGAGTACGACGTCCTCACCGAGGAAGTGCAGCAGCTGGTGCATCTGACCGGCGTGGATCCCTCCGGAGGCGACCGGCATCACCCCGGGCATCGACATCCAGTCCTGCTCGAAGTACAGGCCCTTCATCGGGTCGGGCTCCAGCGTGTTCGCCCGCAGCGTGTCGTAGAAGCCCGCGACCGTGTTGGGATCACCCTCCAGCTTGCCGACCACCGTGCCGGCGTGGATGTGGTCGACACCGGCCAGCCGCATCCACTTGGCGATCACCCGGAAGCTCACGCCGTGGTTCTTCTGCCGGGTGTAGGTGGAGTGCCCGGCGCGGTGCAGGTGGAGCAACATGCCGTTGCGCCGTGCCCATTTGGCCATCGACTGGATCGCGGTGTAGCCGACGGTGAGGTCGATCATCACGATGACGCTGCCGAGGTCGCGGGCGAACTCCGCCCGCTCGTACATGTCCTCCATCGTCGCCGCGGTCACGTTGAGGTAGTGGCCCTTGATCTCTCCGCTCTCGGCCTCGGCGCGGGTGACACCCTCCATGCAGAACAGGTAGCGGTCGCGCCAGCGCATGAACGGCTGGGAGTTGATGTTCTCGTCGTCCTTGGTGAAGTCCAGTCCGCCGCGCAGCGCCTCGTAGACCACCCGGCCGTAGTTGCGGGCCGAGAGGCCGAGCTTCGGCTTCACGGTGGCGCCGAGCAGCGGACGGCCGTACTTGTTGAGGTACTCGCGTTCCATCACGATGCCGTGCGCGGGCCCCTGGAACGTCTTGATGTAGTGCGGCGGAATGCGCATGTCCTCAAGGCGCAGAGCCTTGAGTGCCTTGAAGCCGAAGACGTTCCCGATGATCGAGGAGGTGAGGTTGGCGATCGACCCCTCCTCGAACAGGTCGATGTCGTAGGCGACGTAGGCGATGTACTCCCCGCTCTTGCCGGGCACGGGTTCGACGCGGTAGCACTTGGCCTGGTAGCGCTCGTACGCGGTGAGCCGGTCGGTCCACACCACCGTCCAGGTGGCGGTGGAGGACTCACCGGCGACGGCGGCACCGGCTTCCTCCGCGGGCACGCCCTGCTGCGGGGTGATTCGGAACGCCGCCAGGATGTCGGACGGTTTCACGACGTAATCGGGTTGCCAGTAACCCATTTCGGCGTACGGAATGACGCCGGCTCCCCAGCGGTCCATGGCTTCTCCGGTCGTCATCGACGCTCCCCGCGACAGGCTTGGCGTCCGGAGAGGTACCCGATCGGGTCGGCGGCTACTCACCGAGCCGCGGTGCGCCGGGCTCGTGTCGTACGGCATCGCCGTTCGGCCAGGGATTTCTCGCCGAGCGGTCGACGCGCGGCCGGTCCACCGCGGCGAAGGATGACAGGCATGAGACACCCGAACAAACCCGTATGCAAGCGGCGGTTGCGCCGTCCACCGTCCTGGTGCAGGGCACAAGGAACACCCGCACCGCGCGCTACCTCGGCATTCCGTACGCCAGACCTCCGGTCGAGGCCCTGCGCTGGCGCGCACCGCAACCGGTGCAGCCATGGGCCGGTGTCCGGCAGGCATCGGCACCGTCGACGCCGCACCCGAACACCAAAGCGCGTTCTGGCGCCACGAGCGTGCCGGGGAGGAGCAGCCGCGATGGGAACCCGGCCTAGGACCAAGGTCGTAGGCCGGGTTCGATCCGCTGCCCGATGGCAGACGGCGCCGCGGGTGGAACTGTCGTACGCATGGAAACCACCCTCAGCACACTTGGGTACGACGACCTCCCTCGGCTGCTGACCCAGCTGACGGGGGACGAGAAGCACAGCCTGAGCGCACACTCGACGCTGGACGTCTTGTGGGTGCTCTACGACCGGGTGCTCGACGTGTCACCGGCGACGGGTGACGATCCCGCACGGGACCGCTTCCTGCTGTCCAAGGGACACGGGCCGATGGCCTACTACGCGGTCCTTGCCGCGAAGGGATTCTTCCCGGTGGAGTGGCTCGCGGACTTCGCCTCGATCGACTCACCACTCGGCCACCACCCCGACCGGGTGCTGGTGCCGGGCGCGGAGATCTCCAGCGGTTCCCTCGGGCACGGCCTGCCCCTCGGAGTCGGCGTCGCCCTCGGCCTGCGCGCGCAAGGACACTCCCGGGACGACACCGGTGCTCGGGTCGTGGTCCTGGTCGGCGACGCCGAACTGGACGAGGGCACCAACCACGAGGCGATCGCCTACGCCGGCGCGACCGGCCTGGACAACCTCACCGTCGTCGTGGTGGACAACCAGTCCGCGACGCACGGGTGGCCGGGCGGTGTCGCCGAACGGTTCGCTGTCAATGGATGGTTGACGCAGGTCGTGGACGGGCGCGACCACACCGCTGCCGAAGCGGCGTTGACGAAGCGTGCATCCGGGCAGCCGAACGTCGTGGTCGCCGTCGTGGAGCCCAAGTCCGCCGGGCAGATCGAGCAGACCGAGCAGATCGGCCAGACCGAGCAGACCGAGCAGACCGAGCAGTGAGGACCAGACGATGACCACGCACGTCGAGCACATCGAGCACATCGAGCAGGCGACCGACATGCGGACGGAGTTCGCCCGTACCGTTGCCGAACTCCTCGACGAGGACCCGCGCACCGCGCTCGTCCTGGCCGACATCTCCGCCGACCTGTTCGCCGAGTCGGCCCGTCGGCACCCCGACCGCACGCTCAACGTGGGGATCCGCGAGCCGCTGATGCTGAGCGTCGCCGGTGGTCTCTCCCTCACCGGCCTGCGCCCGATCGCCCACTCCTACGCGCCGTTCCTGGTGGAGCGGTCCTTCGAGCAGATCAAGCTCGACCTCGGCCACCAGGACGCGCACGCGGTGCTGGTGAGTGTCGGCGCGTCGTACGACTGGACGCAGGGCGGGCGTACCCACCAGGCACCCGGTGACGTGGCGCTGCTGGACACCCTGCCCGGCCTCGCGGTGCACGTACCCGGCCACCCCGACGAGGTGCCCGCATTGCTGCGGCACGCCGTCGCGGCCGACCGGTCGGCGTACATCCGGCTGTCCAACCGCACCAACTCCGCCGCGCGGCCGACGGCGGTCACCGAGGCAGGGAGGATCGACGTCGTACGCCGGGGAGGCGGGGCGCTGGTGCTCGCCGTCGGTCCGATGCTGGATCCGGTGCTGGCGGCCACCGCCGGCCTGGACGTCACGGTGGGTTACGCGGCGACAGTGCGTCCGCTGGACCTGGCTGCGGTCCGCGAACTGGCCGGGACCGGCACCCAGGCGCCCGGCGGAGGCCGGGCCGCCGGAAGCGCAGCCGACGTCGTTCTCGTCGAGCCGTACCTCGCCGGCACGTCGGTGCGGCTCGTCGACGAGGCGCTCGCCGACCGCCCGCACCGCACGTTGTCGCTGGGTGTGGGGCGTACCGAGGTCCGCCGGTACGGAACGCCGGAGGAGCACGACGTCGTGCACGGGCTCGACCCGGCGGGGTTGCGGCGTTCGATCGACCGCTTCATCGGCCTCGGAGGACAGGCCGCGCACTGAACAGTCTCGTCCGCTGCGTGAACGGGATGTTGCGGCACCTTCCGGACTGTGCAAACTTCCTGTCGCTCTCCGGGTCGGCTATGGACAAAGACCCCAGGATCCCGTACATATGCGGTCAGTCCGACGCAGTGCAGCGTGGAGGCGACGGAGAGTGTCCATCGGTGGCGCCCCCAGCCTCCGCCGGGCTCGTATCCCATGAGGAGGCTCCATGTTGTGGAGGTCATCGACGACGAGCCCGGGGCGGCGCCTTCACCGTCCGCTCGCCGTCCTCGCCGCCGGGCTTGTGGCCACGCTCGGCACCTCCGGTGCTGTCGGCGCCGCGAGCGTGGCGAACGCCGCCGGCCCGCGGCCGGGTCCGGCACCGTTGCTGGCGGCGGGTCCGGGCGCGACTGCCATCAAGGACAACTACATCGTCGTCCTGAGGGGCAACGCCTCGGCGGCGAAGGTGCGTTCGGTGCGCGGCAAGGCCGTCGCGGCCGGCGGACGCGTGCACCACAGCTACGCCACGGCGCTGAAGGGGTTCGCGGCCAACCTGTCCGGGTCCGCGCTGGCGAAGGTCCGCGCCAACCCCGACGTGAAGTACGTCGAGCCCGACCAGCGGGTGAGCATCGCCACCACCCAGTCGCCGCGACCTGGGGCCTGGACCGGATCGACCAGCGCACCCTGCCGCTGAGAAGCAGCTACACCTACCGGCGACCGGCGCCGGCGTCACCGCGTACATCATCGACACCGGCATCCGGCTCACCCACAGCGAGTTCGGCGGCCGCGCGACAGCCGGCTACGACTTCGTCGACGGCGGAGCGCCGACGACTGCAACGGCCACGGCACCCACGTGGCCGGCACGGTCGGCGGCGCCACCTACGGCGTGGCCAAGGACGTCAGGCTGGTCGCGGTGCGCGTGCTGGACTGCAACGGCAGCGGCAGCACCTCCGGCGTCATCGCCGGCATCGACTGGGTGACGCCAAGAACGCCGTCGAGCCCCGCCGTGGCGAACATGAGCCTCGGCGGCGGGCTTCGCAGCTCGCTGGACGACGCGGTCGCCGCTCCATCGCGGCCGGCGTCACGTACGCCGTGGCCGCCGGCAACGACGCGCGCCAACGCCTGCAACAGTCCCCGGCCCGGCGTCGCCGAGGCGATCACCGTCGGCGCCACCAACTCGACCGACGCCCGGCGTCGTTCTCCAACTACGGCTCATGCGTGGACATCTTCGCCCCGGGCGTCGGCATCACCTCGAGCTCGAACAGCAGCGACACGGCGACCAACACCATCAGCGGCACCTCGATGGCCACGCCGCACGTGACCGGCGCGGCCGCGCTGTACCTGCAAAGCAACCCGACGGCCACGCCCGCGACCGTACGCGACGCGCTGGTCGGCGCGCGCCACCCAGGGCGTGGTCGGCAGCCCGGCAAGGGCTCGCCGAACCTGCTGCTCTACACCGGCACGGCGGGGCCGACCCCGCCGCCCGCGTCCGGGTGCGCGGCGCTGCCCGAGCAGTACTCCGGGTCGCTGTCGGGTTCGGGTGCGGTGCAGGTCCAGCCCAACGGGTCGTCCTTCGCCTCCGGCGCGGGAACGCTCCGCGGCTGCCTGGACGGTCCGAACGGCGTCGACTTCGACCTCTACCTGCAGAAGGCGTCCGGTAGCAGATGGACCAACGTGGCGAGCGGCATCACCACCTCGGCCGACGAGAACGTGACGTACACCGGTACGGCCGGCACCTACCGCTGGCGGGTCGTGTCGTACTCCGGAAGTGGCAGCTACACCTTCGGGATGCAGCGTCCCTGACCTCGATCGACGACGCCGCTGACGGGCTCACCGCGCTGACGAGGCGGCGCTGAGAAAGCCGCGCAGGGGAACGGGGTAGCGGAAGCGCCCGGGACGGTCACCTGGCCGACGTGTCCTGGGCGCTTTCGTGTTTCTCGTGCGTACGAGGCACCTCCGGCCGTCCTTCTCGGAGCTGGGAAGACTTATGGGTGTCATAGGCCCCAAAAGTCTTCCCAGCCCCCCGGATCCCGCCGGCGCTGTCAGCGGGGTTGTGACCGTAGGGCGGAGGCGGAGGTCAGGGCGTCGGCGAGGCGGTCGTGCACCGGCCCCGCGATCTCGTGCGCGGACCTGTCTGCCGGCCAGAACGTCGCCTGGTCGTCGGACCAGCAGGGCACGACGTGGAAGTGCAGGTGCGGGACGCTCTGCCCGGACTCCGGCCCGCTGGCGTTCAGGACGACGACCCCGCCGGCGTCCAGTGCACTCTCCATCGCGCGGCCGACCCGCTGCACCAGGTCGATGGTGGCGGACAGGTCGGCAGGCGGTGCGTCGAGGATGCCGAGGCAGTGCCTGCGCGGGACGACCAGCGTGTGCCCGGGCGCGAGCTCGCCACCGGGCAACGGCGCGAACGCCACCGCGTCGGCTTCCCGGGCGACCCATCGCGCCTCGCCGGTGGCCAGGATCTCGCAGAACACGCAGCCGGTCACGACGGGGATGCTGTCAGCCGCCCCGGGTCGGTGGGCTGGTCGGGGTCGAGCAGCGGGCCCGGCAGGGCATGCCGTCCCGGCCGGAGATGCCGACCTCGCACCGGCTGATGCCCGGGCAGGGCCGGGTCACGCCGCGGGTTCGCTCTGGTCGGCAGCTCCACGCCCACGGGCACCTCCACGCCCACGGGCACATCAGAGCCGGCCGCCGGGATGGCGTCGGCCGGCGGCAACCCGCGGGAGACGCGATCGCGTCCGGCGGCCTTGGCCGCGTACAGCCCGGTGTCGGCGAACTCCAGCAACTCGTCCAGCGTCGTCCCGTCCATCGGGTAGACAGCCACGCCCACCGAGACGGTGAGCCGGACCCAGTCGGGGCCGGCTCCGGCGCCGGTGCCCGCTTCGGCACCGGCGAGGTCGTCGCGGGCCCGTACCGGCAGGTGGGCGTCGGAGATCGCCGACCGCAGCCGGTGAGCCGCACCGACGGCATGGCGTACGTCGACGTCGGGCATGCCGATGACGAACTCCTCGCCGCCGAACCGGCCGGCCATGTCGGCGGACCGGATCACGGCGCGGATCCGGTCCGCGACCTCGCGCAGCACCTGGTCACCCGCGAGGTGGCCGTGCCGGTCGTTGATGAGCTTGAAGTGGTCGATGTCGGCGAGCAGGATCGCGAACCTCCCGTCCC
The DNA here is from genome assembly GCA_963791775.1 of uncultured Actinomycetota bacterium. Taxonomy (GTDB): domain Bacteria; phylum Actinomycetota; class Actinomycetes; order Propionibacteriales; family Actinopolymorphaceae; genus Actinopolymorpha. The sequence goes on from CAWBTM010000012.1 coordinate 692,033, forward strand.
GGCGGCGGGCCCGATCGAGGAGTTCCTCGACCTCCTGCCGCCAGCGGGGGAAGTTCGTCAACTCGGTCTTGCCGTCGGTGGATGCCTCCGACTCCAGCTGGCCGAGCAGCAACGCACGCTGACCGGCGAGGGCGATGGGTATGCCGAGGATGCCGGCCCACGGCGTCACCATCGAGGCCGCCGCCACCAGGCATCCGAGTCCGCCGGCCACCGCGTCGACGGTGAGCTCGGCCCGGTCGCCGAACATCTCGGCCGGGGTGCTGGCCGGATCGAGCAGATGGATCGCCACCGCGCACAGCACGGCGTCGACGGCGACGAACACCACCACGGCCGCGACCATCGCGAGGATCGGCACCAGCCGCGGGGACCAGCCGGCGGTGGCCAGGGCGCCGTCGACCGTGACGTACGTCGAGTGTGCGAACGCCGCGGCCAGCATGGCCACGGCGGTGGAGAAAACCCAGCGGTGCGGGATGCACCTGCTCGCGCGTACCCGCCACCACAGTCGTAACGCGACCACGCACACGAGTGCGGTGGCCGGCGGCAGCGCGATCGCGGCGGCGATCATCCACACCGGCTGCAGGTCCTTGTGCAGCGGCCCGCCGCGGCGACGCCGGCGTTCGACCCGGCGGGCGCCCTCGACACTGACCACACCGCACGCGCACAGAATCAGTGCGGTCGTGACGCCGCCGAACGACGCACGGTCACTCAGCAGTCCGGCGGCACAGACGAGCGCGGTGAGGTCGACCAGCAGAAGGAACACCATGGCCGGGGCGGGGAGCGACCACAGCCCCCAGCTCCGTACGTGGTGAGCGGTTCGATCTGCCATTGCGTAACCGTAGGATCTCTCTGGGTTCTTAGCCAGGCGGAGATACGGCCGAAATACGTCGATGTCAACCCCGCCGGACGCGATGTCAGAAAGCGGTCTCCCGGGCGTCAGGCCGCTCACCCGGGAGACCGCCGACAGTGGGTTGCTGCTGTGCGGCGTTCGCTCAGCCGGCGACGTTCACCAGCTGCTCGAACAGGAACTCGTGCTTCAGGAACGACACGTCGTACTCGTGGCCTGGGTAGGGCGGGATGAGCTGCGACGCCTGGATCAGCCGCCAGCCGTCCCGCAGTGCGGCGACGCCGGTGTCGTACGGCGGCTCGTCGCTGTCGCCGGTGGTCGGCGAGGTCTGGCCGGTCCCGTCGTAGTTGGCCCAGCCGACGACGCTGCTGTCCAGCGCGGACGTGGCGAGGTACAGGACGAGAACCCGCTGGCGCAGCACCTGCTCACCCGCGCCGTCCGGTCCGGTGGTGAAGAGTTGTTCGGTCGTGGTGCTCATGGATCAGTGACTCCAGGTGGGGAGGAACGCGATCTGCGGACGCCGGCGTCGTCAGCGCCCGGCGGTGGCGACGACCCGCTGCGGGCGGTTGCTCACCCGGGTCGACCAGTAGTCGATGTCGAAGGTGTCGTCGCCGGTGAGCGCCCGCCACATCTGCACCCGGTTGTAGATCTCCAGCCGGCCGGTCGCGTGCTCGTACCACGGGAAGCGGCTGCGCAGCTTCTCGCCCACCTCGGGCTTGTCGATGTCGTCGGTGTTCCACAGCCGCAGCTGGCGCACCGTCGGGTTGAACCGGATCTTGAACATGAAGCGGTCGATGTCGCTGTCGTTGCGCCGCCCGCCGTGCCAGATGCCGTGGTGGACGAAGACCACCGTGCCGGCCGGGCAGGTCGAGCCGGGTCTGGCCGCGGAGGTTCTGGTAGCGGCCGGTGTCGCTCTCGTTCGTACGCCGCAGGTGGCTGCCCGGCACGCTGAGCGTTCCGCCCATCTCCAGGGTGACGTCCTGCGGGTAGTACATGAGCTGTACGTCGAAGGCGTCCAGGCGTACGTCGATGATCGCGTCACCGTGCAGCGGCTGCGCCTGGCCGTCCTTCGGCCTGCGGATGTGCACGGCGTGGTGGTCGATGGTCGGGCCGGGGCCGACCAGGCTGTGAATGGCGCCGGCGATCTGCGGGACCTCGACCAGGCGGCGCGCGAACGAGCCCTCGGGAAAGGAGTCCTCGATGGAGGTGCCGTACGGGACCGGCGGGATGCCGGCGCGGAAGACGTCGATCGCCTGGGCGTTCAGCTCGTCGGGGGCCACGGCCTCCATGATGAGCGAGCCGTGCGAGACGAAGTGCGCCATCTGCACCGAGCTGAGCAGGTGGTCGCGGGCAGGTTGGAAGGTCATGTCCTCTCCGAGGGCTGGGGCGGGTGCCGATGGGTGCCGGTCACGACGTGAGGCGCTGCCGGCGGACGTGCTGGTTGGCACACGTCCACGCTAGGCCGGGATCACCTTCCGACGCGTGGGTTCCAATCACCATTACTGGTAGTTTTTCACCGTGGTGGAGAGCGCTGTCCCGACGCGGCCCGGGCTGGCCGACGCCGGACAGGTCGCGGTGCGGGTCGAGGAGCCGCCGCGGGTGATGAGCATGGGGGTCGGCGTGCACGGCACGGTCCGCCGCCGCGACGTCTTCCGGCTGCCGGACATGTGGCAGTTCCACCTCTACCGCTACGCCGCCGAGCTGGTGGTGGACGGGGTGGCGTACCCGATCCGGCCGGGCCGGGTGAGCCTGATCCCGCCCGGCGTACAGGTGCAGTACATCTACCGCGGCCGTTCGGAGCACCTCTACGCCCACCTGCGGCTGCCCGCCACCGGCCCGGCGCGGGTCGTGCCCCTGATCCAGGACGCCGGCGCGGACGCACCGCAGCTGAGCGAGCTGCTCTCCCGGGCGGTCGCGGCCTGGCCGGACTCGCCCGCCCGGGCGACCGCGCACGTGTGGGCCGCGCTGTGGAACGTCGTGCAGCTCGGTGCGGCCGCGGACGGCGGGCCGCACGCCGCGGTCGGCCGGGCACTCGCCTACATCGCCGCCAACCTGGCCAGCCCGATCACCGTCCCCGACATCGCCCGTGCGGCCGGCATCTCCCACAACCACCTGACCCGGTTGTTCCGGGCCGAGACCGGTGACACCGTGGTCGCGCACATCCGCAGGCGCCGGCTGGAACGCGCCCGTCACCTGCTGCGGGAGTCCACGCTGTCCATCCCGACCATCGCGGCCTCGGTCGGGATCGGGGACCTGCAGGCGTTCAACAAGGCCTGCCGCCGGGAGCTGGGCGCCTCACCGCGGGCGGTTCGGGCCGGCCACTGATCCGGCTCCGGACCCCGGCCCCGATCCGGGCCCCGATCCGGGCGCCGATCCGGGCGCCGATCCGGACGCCGAGGTGAGCTCGAGGCCGAGGTCGTGGAGTTCGACCGAGGCGAGCCGGCGCAGTGACTCCGGATCACCGCGCCGCCAGGCGTCGCCGAGTTCGGGCGCGGCCGCGACCAGCGGACGGTAGCGGCGGCTGACCAGGGCGCGCAGGGCGAGTGCCGAGACCCCGCCGGGAGTGCTCGCCAGCCGGCTGGCCGAGGTCGCCCGGACGATCCACCGGACCCGGAACGCCAGCCGGACCAGCAGCAGCCCGAACAGCAGCACCCCCAGCGCGACTGCCGTCGCCAGGGCGAGCTGGTGCACGAAGTCCTGCACGGTCCGCCCGGTGTCGGCGATCGAGGATCCGGTGCCGGCCATCGTCTCGAACGGGGTCCGCAGCGCGTCTCCCACGACCGGGGTCCCGGACACCTCCCGGCCCGCCTGCGCCATCTTGTCCTGGATGTCCGTACCGGCCGTCTCCAGCTGTTGTCCAGGCGTGGCGTACCCGCTCATCTGGGAGTATCCGGCGCTGATCACGCGTACGGACAGATAGATCCAGACGAGGCTGAGCACGTCCGCCAGCATCTGTGCGGCCCGTCGCCCGGGCAGGTCGGCGTAGAACTTCATCGAGCCTCCTCCGACGTCACCAGCACCGAGCCTAGGCGGCGGTGTGGCGACTCATGGTCGCCAGAAGAAGGTCGCCGGTGCCGCACGCGAGGAGGCTGACAGACTCGACCCGATATGAACGACAGCGACGACGGCACAAGCAGCCCAGCCCGCACCGACGCCGGCCCCGAGCTGGTCGGCGCGGTCCTCGAACTCGAGATCGGCCCGGTCGCCCACGGCGGCTGGTGTGTGGCCCACCACGACGGAAAGGTCGTGTTCGTCCGGCACGCGTTGCCCGGCGAACGAGTCCGCGCCCACGTGGTGGAGGAGACCGCGCGCCTGCTGCGGGCGGACGCGATCGAGGTCCTGGCCGCGTCGCCGGACCGAGTGACGCCGCCGTGCCCGTTCGCCGGTCCGGGCCGGTGTGGCGGCTGTGACTGGCAGCACGCGACCCTGCCCGCCCAGCGGCGGCTGAAGGCCGCGGTGGTCGAGGACCAGCTTCGCCGGATCGCCGGGATCGAGCGTTCGGTCGAGGTGGAGGCGCTGCCCATCCCCGGCGAGGACGAGTACGAAGACGAGGACGCGGATGGCGATGGGTTCGCCGACGACGGGCTCGGCTGGCGGACCAGGGTGCAGTTCGCGGTACGCCGGGACGGCGCCATCGGATTCCGCCGGCACCGGTCGCACGACATCGAACCCGTCGACGAGTGCCTGATCGCCCACCCCGAGGTGGAGGTGCTCGGTATCGAGCGGCGGCGCTGGCCCGGTGCCGCGCGGGTCGAAGGCATCGCCTCCGCCGCCACCGGTGACCGGGTGGTCGCGGTGTCCGGGCGCGGGCCGCGGGCACGGGTCCGCGTACCCCGGCTGGCCGCCCCGGTGCGGATCCTGCACGGCGAGCCAAGGCCGGGCCCGGGTCTGCCGTACGTGCGCGAGGTCGCCGCCGGCCGGACCTGGCAGGTCAGCGGTGCCGGCTTCTGGCAGGTCCACCCGGGCGCGGCACAGGCGCTCGCGGACGCGGTGATCACCGGCCTGGCGCCGCGTACGGAGGAGTCGGTTCTCGACCTCTACTGCGGCGTGGGACTGTTCCTCGGCGCGCTCGCCAACCCGGTCGGGACGCACGCCGCGCTGGTCGGCGTGGAGGAGAACGCGCTCGCGGTCCGCGACGCCCGGCACAACCTGCGCGACCTGCCCAACGCGACGGTCGAGCAGGGCCGGGTCGACGTGGTGCTCAAGCGGCTCGACCAGGCCGACCTGGTAGTGCTGGACCCGCCGCGCGCCGGAGTCGGTGCCGACGTCGTACGCCAGGTCGCGGGCCTGGCCGGCCGGGCGATCGGCTACGTCTCCTGCGACCCGGCCACCCTGGCCCGCGACCTCGGCTACTTCGCCGAGCACGGCTGGGAGCTGACCGGCCTGCGGGCCTTCGACGCGTCTCTTCCCTTCGGCCACGGACATGGACATGGTGGTGATGGTGACGCCGTTCCAGCCGGGCGACGATGCCGGGTGCCCCGTTGAAGTACTCGATGGCGAACGTGGTTCCTTTCGGCACCCGGGGCGCGAAGCTGGCCAGCAGTCGCGCCACCTTGTCGCGGCCGTGGATGGGTCGGCGTGGGGCCTGGGCCAGACCGCCGCTGTCGCTGATGATCACGACGTCCGGCGCCAGGATCTCCATCAGGGAATCCAGGTCTGCGTTCGCGCAGGCCTCGAGGAAGCGGTCCACTACCTGGGCGTGGACCTTGACGCCCGCCCGGTAGCGCGCGTGTCCGGCATCGACGCGGTCCCTGGCGCGGTGGACCAGCTGACGCGTTGCCGCCTCGTTGCGCCCCAGCGCGGCCGCCACCTCCGGGTACGGCCGTTCGAACACCTCCCGGAGCACGAACGCGGCTCGTTCCAGAGGAGAGAGCCGTTCGAGCACCACCAGGAGGGCCATCGACAGCGAGTCGGCGAGCTCTGCCGCGGCCGCCGGGTCCCGCTGGGGGTCCGGGTCCTGTACCACCGGCTCCGGCAGCCAGGATCCGGTGTAGGACTCTCGTCGGGACTTGGCCCGCCTGAGGTGGTCGAGCGAGAGCCGGCCGACGACCGTTGTGAGGAACGCCTCGGAGTTCGTCACGGCCGTGCGGTCGGTCTTGGACCAGCGGAGCCAAGCCTCCTGCAACACATCCTCGGAGTCCGTTACGGATCCGAGGATCCGGTAGGCCACGCCCATCAGGTGTGGTCGATGACGCTCGAACACGGCGACGGCGACGGCACTCGACCGGTCTTCGGTGCCCTCGTCCGGGTCGGTGTCTCCAACGTCCATCAGCCCCTCCTTCGGAGTCGCGAACACAGCGACCTCTGGTCGGCCGTGGCCTCGGTGAACAAGACGCACACCGAGTCCTGGCCGTGACACGAAATCCCGCAGGCACGGCGGTCGATGATCCACTCGGTGTTGGCCTGTTCCCGTTTCCGATGACTCACCACGTGGAGTGCGTGGCGATCCTGCACCGGGCCGGTCCAGCTCGGTAGAGCGGTGTCCGGATCGGCCGGCGCCCGGGGCCGGTTCGGGTGTTCGTGTACGTTTCACCCGCCGTTCGCGAACGCTTCGACCCCGTCCGAAGCCCTAGCGTCCGGGCTGTGACCCCTGACTCGAACCACCCGAACCGCCGTACGTTCCTGCTCGCGTCCGCGACGGCCGCCGTGGCCACCCTGTCCGCCTGCTCGACCAGCGGCGGCACCGACGGCACCGACGGAGCCGGCGGGAAGGACGCGGCCAAGGACCCCGCCGCGTCCGGCAAGGCGAGCCGGAAGGGTTCGGTCACCACGCCGCTCAAGCCGCCGGCGAAGTTCGCCGAGGCGCCCGACCTCGCCGCGAAGGTGAAGGCCGGCAGTCTGCCGCCGGTCGCCGACCGGCTGCCCACCTCGCCGTACGTCGTACCCCACCGGTGGGTCGCGCCCGGCAAGTACGGCGGCAACATGCGGATGCCCACCACCGACCCGGCCGGGGCGTCCAACAAGGAGTACATGTACGGCCACTCCCTCCTGCGCTGGCTGAATGACGGCCGCGACGTGGGGCCGGGCCTCGTTCAGGCATGGGACTCCAACGCCGACGCCTCGGAGTGGACGTTCCACTTCCGCAAGGGGCTTCGCTGGTCCGACGGCAAGCCGTGGTCGACCGCGGACATCATGTTCTGGTGGCAGGACATGGTGCTGAACAAGGACCACTCCGAGCAGCCGCCGGACGAGGCCAAGGGCGCGGACGGCGAACTCGTGAAGATGACTGCGCCCGACGCGAACACGCTGGTGCTGCGCTTCACCACACCCGCGCCGCTCACGCCGTTCCACCTGGCCCGCTGGGTGAACGGCAACGTCGGTCCCTCGTGGATGGCGCCCAAGCACTACCTCATGCAGTACCACCCCCGCTACAACCCGAAGGTCGGCGCCGACTGGGCCGCGGCCGGTGGGAAGTTCGACCGGCTCCGCGACTACGGCACCAACCCGGACTGCCCGACGATGAACGGCTGGAAGGTGCGTACCTACCGCGAGGGGCGCAGCGGGGTGTGGGAACGCAACCCCTACTACTGGTGTGTCGACTCCGCGGGCAACCAGTTGCCGTACCTCGACACCATCACCATGGTCGTGTCCCAGGACCCCGAGGTCACCAAACTCCAACTGCAGCAGGGAAAACTCGACCACGCACACGGGCCGTTCCTGTCGCTGACCCTGGGTGACGTGTCCGGGCTGAAACAGACCCAGAAGCGCACCGGCCTGGAAGTCCTGTTGTGGGACGGGGGTTCGGGCACCGGGTCGATCTTCTTCTTCAACTACGACTACAAGGACGACAAGCTCCGGCCGCTGATCCGGGAGCCGAAGTTCCGCCAGGCGCTGTCCTACGCCTTCAACCGCGCGGATGCCCGCAAGGCGATCTACTTCAACACCGGCGAGCTCACCACCGGCACCTACAGCCCCAAGGCGAGCGACCTGACCGGCAGCGCGGAGGCGAGAAAGCACTACGCCGGTTGGCGGGACAGCTACGTACGCCACGATCCGGCGAAGGCGAAGGCGATCCTGGACGAGCTCGGCGTCGTCGACCGCGACGGCGACGGCCTGCGCGAACTCCCCGACGGCGGGAAGCTCGTCGTACGCCTGGACTATCCGGGCGGCACCTCACCCGAGCACATTCACAAGAACGCTTTGCTGGAACGCGACTGGCGTGCGGTCGGCATCGCGGTGAAGCAGAACCCCGTCGCGCCGGACTCGTTCTCGATCCGGTGGCAGGCCGGTGAGCTGATGACCACCACGGCCTGGGAGAACGGCGGCGGGATCCACGAGATCCTGGTCGAGCCACAGGTGCTCATCCCGCTGGCGGGGTTCGCCGACTGGTGGGCGCCGCTGCACTCCAACTACCACGCGATCCGTAACACTCCCGAAGCGGCGAAGGTGAAGAACACCAACCCCTACGAGCGAAAGCCGCCGAGTGTCGAACCGGAGACGGGTGGACCGGTCGCGAAGCTGTGGGAGCTGCACGACCGGGCGAAGGTCGAGCCGGATGCGCTGCGCCGCTACCGGCTGGTGTGGGAGATGGTGAAGATCCACGTGTCCGACGGGCCGTTCTTCATCGGTCCGGTGGCGAACACGCCGGTGCCGATCCTCGCGCACAAGGACCTGCGCAACGTGCCCCGGCGGGAGAACCTTGCGCTGAACGGGTTCGCCGGGCCGTGGAGCCATCCCACCCCCGCGGTGTACGACCCGGAGACCTGGCACTGGACCAACCCCGACCAGCACACCGCCTGACCTGTCCTGCTTCTGGGCCGCTCCTGTGCGGCCCGCGGGTCCTGCTCAGTCGGCCGGCCGGGCCGGCCGGGCCGGGACGCGAAGGTAGGAAGGGCGCAGCAGGAGCGCGCCGGTGGCGTACAACGTGATCGCGGCGCCCACGCCCGGCAGCAACGTCCACAGGGCGTCGTTGCCGGACAGCGGCGCCGCGATCGCGGTGGCGATCGCGATGACGCACATGGCCAGCCCGGTGCCGTCGTACAGCGGTAGGCCGAACAGTCGGCGCAACGGGAAGAAGTGGATGCCGACGCCGAGGCACACCACCGGCGCGATGATCTCGGGATGGCCGGTGCGGCCGAGGATGGCCGCCACCACGAACAGCCCGAGGAACTCCGCGCCGACCACGATGCCGAACGTCCGTCTCACCCGTTGGGACTGGTAGTCGCCGCTCCCCGGGCGCAGCGATGCCGAGCGCCGGAACGCGAGGACGGCCCAGCCCACCAGGCTGAGGAAACACAGGACGCTGACGACGAGCCCCGCGGTCCGCGGCGCGGCGGGTACGCCGGTGGACAGGCCCCAGCCGGTCCAGCCGAGCGCGAAGAACGACATCACCACGATCCCCACCGCGCGCCCACGCACCTCCGGCCGGTTCAGGCCGGCGGCCGGAGCGTCCGCCTTCGACGGCATGGCGGTCCGTTGCCCGGTGCCGTGCGTGCCGGTGGTTCGTGGCGCGGCGGCAGCTGCGCCATCTGCGGCATCCGGACCCGCGGAATCGTGGCGGTGCGGAGCGTGCTCGGTCATGGTTGGTCCCCCTGGAGATCGACACCGCATCCTAAGGCAGCTCGCAAGTGTCAAGTCCGGCTTGCGTCCGACCGGGCCTTTGTTCACAAATTCACAAAGCCCGGGGCAGTGGCGCGGCCAGTTGCACGAAGGCGATCTTGGGTATGTGCTGTGGGTGAGGCCGCGGTCGGAACCATCCGATGGCCGCGCCACGGGAAGGGAGACTTCCGTCATGGCTGCAGGCGACAAGATGAAGCACAAGGCAGAAGGCGCCAAGGGTAAGGCCAAGGAGAAGACCGGCGAGGCCACTGGTGACGACCAGTTGCGGGACGAGGGTCGCGGAGACCAGGCGTCGGCGGGCGCGAAGCGTGCCGGCGACAAGGTGAAGGACGCGGCCGAGGACGTGAAGGACTCCGCGAAGAAGGCCTTCGACAAGGACAAGTGACGCCGCTAAGCCGGATCACGTCCTTGCGTGACCAACGACGGGTGTCCCACGCCGACCGGTGTGGGACACCCGTTCGCATGTGCGGGCCGGCCCGCTCAGCCGGCGATCCGGCCGGAAACCGCCCTGCTCGTGCCTGGTCGCGCCGACCTTCGAATTGCCCTATGGTTTGCCGACGGTATGGCAGTCGGGGGGAACGACAGGTCCAGTTTTCCCAGCCTCGAGGTGGTACGTATGGGTATCGGTGCGAGCATTCTTCTCATTGCGGTGGGTGCCATTCTGGCGTTCGCGGTCGACTTCAACATCTCTGGCCTCGACATCCACGTGATCGGCTGGATCCTCCTGGTCGTCGGTGTGGTCGGCCTGATCATGACCGCGCTGATCTGGGGTCCGCGGCGTCGCCGCGCGGCTGCGGCTCCCACCACGCGGGTCGAGGAGCGCAGGGTGTACGACGACGGCCCGCCCGCCGTCTGACCCCTCCGCTCAAGGGCCGCACTCAGTAGGACAGCACTCAGGAGGGGACAGGTCGACCCGGCCTGTCCTCCACAGACGTGTGCCCGGACAACACGCTCACGTACAACAGGACAGGGGTGGGAGCGCGGATGAGCTCACAGGTAAGAAGCGGTGAGAACGCGGGCCGGCAGGCCCGGCAGGCCGCCGACAGCAAACCAGTCAGGACTCTCGGCCGCGTCGGGCTCGCCGCGTACGGACTCGTCAATCTCCTGTTCGCCTATCTCGCGGCCAAGGTCGCCTTCAGTGGCGGCGGTGGCGGCGGTGGCGGCAACGCCAGCAAGCAGGGAGCGCTGCAGACCCTGGCCGGTCAGCCGGGCGGCGGCATCCTCCTGTGGGTGATCACCATCGGCCTGGTCGCGCTGGCGGTGTGGCAGCTCGCCGAGGCCGGTGTCGGATACGGCTACGCCACCTCCAGCAAGCGCCGAACGTTCCGTCGCCTCGGCAGCGCCGGCAAGGCGATCGCCTTCGGCGCGCTGGCGTTCAGCGCGGGCAAGATCGCGGCCGGCGGCAGCTCCAGCTCCGGTGGCAAGCAGAAGACCATCACCGCGAAGATTCTCGAACTTCCCGGCGGCCAGATCCTGGTCGGGCTGGTCGGGCTCGGCATCGTCGCCGGTGCGGGCTACCTCGTGTACCGCGGCTGGAAGAAGAAGTTCCTCGAGGACCTCGATCTCTCCCGGGCGAGTCAGGGCACCCGCACGACCACGATCCGGCTCGGGCAGGTCGGCTTCATAGCCGTCGGTGTGGCGTACGCCCTGGTGGGTGTGCTGGTGCTCACCGCGGCGGTGACGTACGACCCGAAGAAGTCCACCGGCCTCGACGGTGCGCTGCAGGCGCTGGCGAAGCAGCCCTACGGCCCCGTGCTGCTCGGGCTGATCGCGCTCGGCGTCGCGTGCTACGGGATCTACTGCTTCTTCGACGCCCGCTTCCGCAAGGCCTGAGCCGCGGCGGACAGCTCACGAACCGCCGACGGGCGGGTCGCCCCACAGCCAGTGGGTGCGGCCCGCCCGTCGTCGTGTCCGGCTCGGATCGTGTGGACGTGCTCAGGTGGTCTGCTTCGGGGCTGGTCGGTCGGCTCGCAGGTCGCCGGCCGCCGCGGCCGTGTCGGAACCGGCATCGGGATCGGCCAGCGGGCCGCTCGGGAGGTACATCCGCCACGCGCCCGGAAGGACGCGCCACGAACAGTGCCGCCGCGGCCCGGTCACCTCACCGTCGGCGTTGATGTAGAACTCCTCACCCGACACCACGACCTCACGTCCCCGAAGCGACACGACGTCGTTGCGTCCGGTGTGCCGGCCACGGGTCAGGTGCAGGGCATAGCCCACGCGGGCCAGCCGGCCCACCGCGTGCGACACCACGACGTCGACCTGCCCGTCGTGCGGGACCGCCTCGGGGGAGAGTTGCGCGGAGCCGCCGGCGATGCTCGGCGCGTTCGCCAGCCCGACCATGAGGGTCTTCCTCCGGGGGCGGGCGACCGTGCGGCCGTCGACGACGACGGTGAGCCGCCATCCCTTCGTACGCAGGCCGGCGGCGATCGCGCCCAGTGGGAACGCCAGCGGGCCGAGGCGCCGCTTCAGCGGGTGTGCGGCCTGCGCGGCCTCCGCGCCGGCTCCGACGTGCACGGCGTTGACGACCACGCCGCCGCTGTCGTTGATGATCAGGTCCATCGTCCGCAGCGAACCGGCACGGATGACCTCCGCCGCCTCCGTCGCGTCGAGCGGGATGTCCAGTCCGCGGGCGAGGTCGTTGCCGGTGCCCAGCGGGATCAGGCCGACCGGGCAGTCGGCGAGCTCACCTCGGGCGTACAGCGCGGAGATGGTGGTGTGCAGCGAGCCGTCGCCACCGATGACCACGACGGGCCGGCCGGCACGGGCATCGAGGCATTCCTGGAGGTGGTCGCGGCTCTCGCAGTAGACCAGTTCGGCCGGTGCGGCGCCGCGGAGCACCTCCAACGCCTGCTCGATCGCATCGGGTTCGGTGCTGCCGGCGTCCTTGTTGGCGATAACCAGCATCTGCGACCCATCTTTCGTCCGGACCCGGGGCCCACCGGCCGGTGAGTCTGGGCGTTGCCCTGGCACACCCTAGGCTTTCGGCCGGTCCGAAGCACGACGGCGTTGAACCGGTGCGAGCGAACCCGGCATGATCGTGTCGGGATCGGCTGTCAGCCCTGTCCGCGCGCCATCCCCCGAGTCGCTGTCCGGCGTCGCACCGTGCCGTACGGTGAGGTGACCGGACCGCTGCGCACGCCCGCAACGAACCCCGGTACGACGCTGCGTCAAGCGTGTCTTGACGCCAACGTGCCGTCCGTCACCACTGGCCGGTCGCGGCCTGCAGAAGCAGGGCGGTTCCGGCCACGCACGCCCACAGCAGCGCGCCGAGCAGAAGGGGGCGGGGCCCGGTCCTTCGCAGTTCACCCAGCCGGGTGCCCAGGCCGACCGCCGCGAGTGCTGCCGTCACGAGGAACACCGCGACCTGGCCGAGTGATTCGTGCATGCTCGCGGGCACCAGGCCGAGGCTGTTCACCAGGGCGGCGACGACGAACAGCACGACGAAGCCGGGCACCACCTGCCGTAGCCGGGGAACCGGCCGGTGAGCGCGGTCGGCGGGGTCGCCTCGGTCGCCGCGGTCGCTGCGGTCGGCGCGGGCTTGGACGAACGCGAGGCCGAGCGTCAGCGGGATGATCGCGAGCGTGCGGGTCAGCTTCACCACGACCGCGTGGGTTCCGGCGGCCGCGCCGAACGCGTACCCCACCGCCACGACCGAGGACGTGTCGTTGACCGCGCTGCCTGCCCACAGCCCGAAGCCGGTCGGTGACAGGGCAAGCAGGTGGCCGAGGAGGGGAAAGACCACCACCGCCGCGATGTTGAACGCGAAGATCGTGGCGACGGCGTACGCGATCTCGGCCTCGGTGACCGCGATGACGCCTGCCGTGGCGGCGATGGCCGACGCGCCACAGATCGCGGTGCCGGCGCCGACGAGCGTGCGCAAGCCGCCGTTGACACCGAGCGCGCGACCGAGCAGCGGGGTGGCCACGAGCGCGACGCCGAGCGTCCCCGCCAGCACCGGCAGCGACGCCAGGCCGGTGGCGGCGATCTGCCGCAGCGACAGGCTCGTGCCGAGGACGACCACTGCGGCCTGCAGGCACCACCGTCCGGGTAGGGCAACCCGCGCGCGCAGGCGGGCCACCGGAGGGCAGGTGCCGGCGAGGAGGACGCCGAGCGCCAGTGCCACCACCGGTGCGCCGACCACCGGGACGTGCCCGCCGAGCACGGTGGCCACCAGCGCCGTCGCCAGGATCGTCAGTACGGCCAGGCCCGCTGCCACCGCGGACGGCGCCGTGGCACGCGAGCCCCCGGAGTCCGCCGGTGCGGTCGATGCCGTCGACGTGGGTGCCTGCACGACGGGATCCCGTACGTCCGTGGCCACGCTGCCCCTCTCCGATCCGACGACTGCCGAGCCGCGACGGCGGTCCACCGCCGTCCGGCCCACTGGTTCAGCTCCCACGATGCTGGTGGCGCGGCATCGGCGGTAGCCGTCGTTTGCCGGGCAGGTGATAAGGCGGGCTTATAACCCGCAGGCCGGCGGCCTATGCTCGCGACGTGCTCGAACTCCCCGAGGTCGCGACGCTGTCCCTGCTGGTCACGGTGGCGGAGACCGGCAGCCTGCGGCAGGCGGCCGGGCTGCACGGCATCAGCCAGCCTGCGGTGAGTCAGCGCCTGCGCGGCCTCGAACGCCGGCTGGGGCTGCGGTTACTGGAGCGCTCCACGGTCGGCTCGACGCTCACCCCGGCCGGTGCCGCCGTCGTCGACTGGGCCCGGCCGGTGCTGGAGGCGTCCCGCGAGCTCGCCCTCGGCGTCGCGGCCCTGCGGGCCGAACAGGCCGGTCAGTTACGGCTGGCCGCCTCGATGACCGTCGCGGAGTACCTCGTACCCGGCTGGCTGGCCCGGCTGCACGCCGCCGAGCCCGACCTGGACGTCGCGCTCCGCGTCGGCAACTCCGAGCAGGTCGCGGCAATGGTGCGCGACCGGCGCGCCGACCTCGGGTTCGTGGAGGGAACGTCGGTGCCGACCGGCCTGCGGTCGCGCACGGTCGGCGCGGACGAACTGCTGGTCGTGGTAGCGCCCGGCCACAGGTGGGCACGGCGCACCACCGGCGTCCGGCCCGACGAGCTGGCCGCGGCCCGGCTGGTGCTGCGGGAGGAGGGGTCGGGCACGCGGGACGTGTTCGTCCGCCGGCTCGCCGCTGCCGGGCACCGGGTGCACGCGGGACTCGAGCTGGGCTCCACCACCGCGATCAAGGCGGCGGTGATGGCCGGTGAGGGGCCGGGTGTGCTCAGCGCGCTCGCGGTGGGCGCGGAGCTCGCCGACGGACGGCTGGCCGCGGTGGCCGTACGCGACCTGCGGTTCGAACGCCGGTTCCGCGCGGTGTGGCTGCCCGGCCGCGACCCGAGCGGTCCGGCCGCGCGGCTGCTGGCGGTGTCCACCGCGACGAGTTCGCCGGGCCGGCGGCCCCGGAGGGCGCCGACCCGGCGAGGGGCGTAGCGAGCAAGCGGCTCAGGCGTACTCAGAGCACGTCGTGACCCGGGTGCGGCTGGGCGGGGATGGTGCCCAGTCGGCCGGCCTGGAAGTCCTCGAACGCCTGCAGGAGCTCCTGGCGGGTGTTCATGACGAACGGGCCGTACGCCGCGACCGGCTCCCGGATCGGCTGCCCGCCGAGAATCAGCACGTCCAGCGCCGGGCTGCGGCTCTCCTGGTTCTGATCGGCGTCCAGCGTCACCACGTCGCCGGGACCGAACACCGCGAGCTGGCCGCTGCGGATCGGACGCCGGTTGGCGCCGACGGTGCCGGTGCCGTTCAGGACGTAGACCAGCGCGTTGAAGTCGGCCCGCCACGGCAGCCTGACCTGCGCGCCGGGGGATACCGTCGCGTGCAGCAGGGCGATCGGCGTGTGGGTGGAGCCGGGTCCCTTGTGCCCGCCCACCTCACCGGCGATGACGCGCAGCAGCGCGCCGCCGTCGTGGGAGCTGACCAGGCCCACGTCGCCGCGGTGGATGTCCTGGTAGCGCGGTGCGGTCATCTTCAGCCGCCCCGGCAGGTTGACCCACAGCTGGAAGCCGTGGAAGAGGCCGCCGCTCATCACGACCTCCTCCGGCGGGGCCTCGATGTGCAGCAGGCCGCCACCGGCGGTCATCCACTGGGTGTCGCCGTCACTGATCAGGCCACCGCCGCCGTTGGAGTCCTGGTGGCGCAGCGTGCCGTCGATCATGTACGTCACGGTCTCGAAGCCGCGGTGCGGGTGCCAGGGCGTCCCCTTGGGCTCGCCCGGCGCGTACTCCACCTCGCCCATCTGGTCCATGTGGATGAACGGGTCGAGCTGGCTCAGGTCCACGCCGGCGAACGCCCGGCGGACCGGGAAACCCTCGCCCTCGAACCCGGTCGGGGCGGTCGTCACCGACGAGACCTTCCGCTCGGTGGCGGCGGCCGGGTCGACCTTGGGCAGGCGAGGCAGCACGAGGATGTTGTCGACGCTGACCGCGGGCATGGTCACTCCTTGGGTCGGTGGGGGCCTGCCGCCCGGCTGGCGGCCGGTCCTGCCACGAAGAACGATAGTTGAAGCGTCAACATTCCCGCTACTCCGTCAGGGCGGCTCGTACCGGGCCCGGACACCGGCTTGGCCGGAAATGCGCTGGTGTGGTGCACTCCAACGGCGAACCTGGTGCGGGTGGAGCCCCCCGAAAGACCAGGAAACAACGGCGGAGGAGATCGCATGCGCGCGGCCCTGTACACCGGTGACCCGGCCCTGATCGTCGAGGACCGCGAGCGCACCCCGCCCGGCCCGGGCGAGGTCGAGATCGAGGTGGCGTACGCCGGTATCTGCGGCACCGACCTGCACATCAGGCACGGCGCGATGGACCACCGCGTGCCTTCCAAGGCCGTGCTCGGCCACGAGTCGTCGGGCCGGATCGCGGCCGTCGGCGAGGGAGTCATCGGCCGGCAGGTCGGTGACCCGGTGACGGTGATGCCGCTGCGCTGGTGCGGCACCTGTGCCGCCTGCCGCGCCGGGCACGCCCATGTCTGCCAGACGCTGAAGGTCATCGGCGTCGACATCCCCGGCGCCATGCAGGGCAGTTGGACCGTGCCCGCGGACGTCGTGGTCGGGCTGCCCGCCGACCTGCCGCTGGACGTGGCCGCGCTGGTGGAGCCGACCGCGGTCGCGGTGCACGACGTACGCCGATCCGGCCTCGCGCCGGGTGAGAAGGCGGTCGTCGTGGGCGGCGGGCCGATCGGGGTGCTGATCGCCCGGGTCGCGCAGGCGCAGGGGAGCGAGGTCGTCCTCCTCGAACTCGACCCGCACCGCCAGGCGACGGCCGAGCGCCTCGGCCTCACCGTCGTCGACCCGAGCCGCACCGACGTCGGCGCGTACGTCTCGGACTGGACCTCCGGCGCCGGAGCCCCCGTCTCGTTCGAGGTGTCCGGAGCACCGGCCGGCGTACGCACCGCCACCGACGTCCTCGGCGTACGCGGCGTGATGGTGGTCGTGGCCATCCACTCCGAACCGCGGCTGGTCGACCTCAACCAGGTCTTCCTGCGGGAGCTGTCCGTCCTCGGCACCCGCGTCTACACCCGGGACGACTTCGAGTACGCGGTCCAGCTGGTGGCCGACCGGCAGGTGCCGGCCAAGGAGCTGATCTCGCGGGTGGTCCCGCTGTCCGGCGCGAGCGCGGCGTTCGACGCGCTGGAGTCCGGCGGCGGTGTGATGAAGGTGCTGATCGACTGCCAGGACGCCTCGTGAGCGGTACGCCCGGCGGCGCGTTGGGCAACCCGTCCGGCCCGGGCGGCCCGGGCGGCCCGGGCGGGATCTTCGACCTGACCGGGCGGCTCGCGCTGGTCACCGGCGCCAACCGCGGGCTCGGGCTGGCGATGGCCCGGGCGCTGGCCGGTGCCGGTGCCGACGTGATCGGGGTGAGCTCCAGCCTGGCGGCGGGCGGCAGCGAGGTGGAGCAGGCGGTGACCTCACTCGGCCGTTCCTTCGAGGGTCACCGGGTCGACTTCGCCGACCGTACGGCGGTGACGGAGTTCGCCCGGAATCTCGCCGACCGGGACCGCCCGGTGGACGTCCTGGTCAACAACGCCGGCACCATCCGCCGGTCGCCCGCCGTGGACTACACCGACGCCGACTGGGACGAGGTGCTCGCGGTCGACCTGAGCTCGCAGTTCGCGCTCACCCGTGAGCTCGGCCGGCCGATGGTGCGCCGCCGCGCCGGGAAGGTGATCTTCACCGGTTCGGTGCTGAGCTTCCAGGGCGGGATCAACGTCGTTGCGTACACCGCGGCGAAGAGCGGGCTGGCCGGGCTCACCCGGGCGCTGGCCAACGAGTGGGCTCCGTACGGCGTGAACGTCAACGCGATCGCGCCCGGTTACTTCGCCACCGACAACACCGAGGCGCTGCGCAACGACGCCGACCGCAGCCGGGCCATCCTGGAGCGGATCCCGGCCGGTCGGTGGGGCCGCCCGGACGACCTCGCCGGTGTGGTCGTCTTCCTGGCCTCGGCCGCCTCGGACTACGTGTCGGGCGCGGTCGTGCCGGTGGACGGCGGCTGGCTCGCCCGCTGACCGTCTTCCGCCCGGATGACGTACCGGCCGATACTGGGCGAACGCAACGATTCAGCGTTTGCTTAATTCAGTGAGCGCTGTACCTTGGCTTCGTGCTCACGGAACCATCCGAACCCCATCGACCACTGACCCCCGTCGGGCCGGCAGATGTGGACGCGATGTCCCGGCTCGGCCGGGCCATCGCCGACCCCACCCGCTGCCGCATCTTGCTCGCGATGGCCGCCGGGCCTGCCTACCCGGCCCAGCTGGCCGACGCGCTCGGGCTGACCCGGCCAAACGTGTCCAACCACCTGACCTTCCTGCGCGGCTCCGGCCTGGTGGCGGCCACGCCGGAGGGCCGGCAGGTGCGCTACGACCTCGCCAGCCCGCACCTCGCGCACGCGCTGTGGGAGTTCCTCGCCGTCGTCGCCGAGGACACTGGCCAGGCCACCACCTGCGCGGGCTCCGACGTCGGCGATGACGTTGCCGTACGCGATGACGCGGCCGTACGCGAACTCGCCGGCGAGCAGTCGGCCCCGCTCACCCGGTCCGCCCGTTCGGCCCGTCCGCACGAGAGCCTTCCCGCCAGCGGACACGAGCCCGCCCGCACCCAGGAGTCCGGACCCGTCCGGGCGCACCGTCCTACCGGCCGTACCGGCCGCTCGGGCCGCCGGTCCCCGCGCGGAGAGGGGGCCTCCTGATGTCCGCCGGACACGGGCACGGACATGGCCACGCGATGGCGCAGGGAACCGCCACGGGCGGCCACCGGCGCCGGCTGATGCTGGTTCTGCTGTTCACCGCATCGGTGCTGGTGGTGCAGGTCGTCGGCGCCGTGCTGTCGGGTTCGCTGGCGTTGCTCGCCGACGCGGGCCACATGGCCGCCGACTCCGCCGGCATCGTGCTCGCCCTGGTCGCGGTGACGCTGGCCCAGCGGGCACCGACCAGCCGGCGTACGTTCGGCTGGCAGCGCGCGGAGATCCTGGCCGCCGCGACCAACTCGGTGATCCTCTTCGGCCTCGCGGTCTACATCCTGGTCGAGGCGGTCCGCCGGTTCTCCGAGCCGCCGGAGGTCGCGTCGACGCTGATGCTCGTCGTCGCCCTGATCGGCCTGGTCGCCAACACCGCGTCCCTGCTGCTGCTCCACCGGGCGCAGTCGGACTCCCTCAACCTGCGCGGCGCCTACATCGAGGTCCTCGGCGACCTGCTCGGGTCGGTCGCGGTCGTGGTGGCGGCGCTGGTCATCGCGCTCACCGGCTGGCAGCGCGCGGACGCGGTCGCGTCCGGCCTGGTCGCGCTGATGATCCTGCCCCGGGCGTGGGCGCTGCTGCGAGAGGCGATCGACGTACTCCTGGAGGCGGTGCCCAAGGGTGTGGACATCGAGGTCGTACGCCACCACATCACGGACGTGCCCGGTGTCGTCGACGTACACGACCTGCACGCGTGGACGATCACCTCCGGCCTGCCGGTCCTGTCCGCACACGTCGTCGTGGACGAGGCGACGATGGCCGGCGGCCACACCGGGCGGGTACTGGACGCGCTGTGCACCTGTCTGGCCGGGCACTTCGACGTGGAGCACTCGACGTTCCAGATCGAGTCGGCCACCCACCGCGAGCACGAGAGTCCGGTCCACGACTGACAGTGCTTCTTCCGCGGAAGTAGCGGCGGCTCGTGGCGCCGCACGCTGCCTCGATCGGGTCACCCGGCGGCCGCCGCGAAGATGAGGGATCCCTCGTGGAGTTGGGTGGCAAATTTGCGGAAACCAGTGCTGACCGGCATTGGAGCAGGTGACCATGGGGTACAGCACGAGATCGGAAGGCGGCGTCGATGCCGGAACCACACGGGTTCGAGCTCGCCGCGGCGCAGGGGGCTCCCGGGCCTTCGTGCACCGCGTCGGGGCCGGGCGTCGGGCGGGACCAGCTCCGCGATCCGCTGGTCTTCTGCGTGAGTGGCGGGACCGGCGGTTTCGGCGGGGCGTACTGGCTCGACGACCGGTTGGACGGGCCCCGCCAGGAGTACGGACAGGAGTACGGCCCGGACGAGATGACGCCGTAGCCACCCCGATACGATCATCGGCCGGTGCGCCGAAGGCGCAGCGCGCGCCACAGGTCGCCGGCCGCGAAGTGGCCCGAGGACGAAGTTCGCAGGAGTTCGAAGCAGTTCGCAGGAGTACGCAGCAGCGCAGCACCCGGCAGCATCGCATCACCGGAAGTCACCCGCGCACCGCCGCACCCGAACCACCGAACGACCGCACCGCCGAACCGGCAGCCGGGACGGCCACCCGCCCCGGCAGCCGGATCCCTCGTCGAGCCCGTGCTCGGAGGGTCCAGATCGCACGCCTCCGCGATCTGGGCCGTCCCGGCGCGGGTTCGTCTCGTTTCGTACGCGTTGCGTGCAACGAAACGGTGTGCGAACGATGTAACTCTTGACGTCATTCCCGCCAACTGCGACTGTTTTCCAACGTGGGAGATCGCTCATGTCGCCGGCGGGCCGCCGGTGGCCTCAGCGTGTCCTCCCGCGTCGGTCGAGGTGACCGGGAGTCCCCACGAGTGCCGTCAGCTGTGACCGCTCCGGCTGGCGTTTCTTCATCGGAGGTGTGTTCGCATGACCCCGACACAGCCGGCCGGCGCTTGGAGCCGACGTACTTTCCTGCGCCGCACAGGTGGGCTGGCAGCCCTCGGCGCGTTCGCCGCGGCCTGCGGCGGCAACACCGGACGTCCGGCGGGCGGGGGCGGCGGTGGCGGTGGCAGCAACACCGTGTTGTCGCAGTGGTACCACCAGTACGGCGAGACCGGCACCAAGGAAGCCGCGACGAGGTACGCCAAGGCGTACAAGAAGGCCGCGGTCGGCGTGCAGTGGACGCCCGGTGACTACGCGTCGAAGCTCGCTTCCGGACTGCTGTCGGACAAGGGTCCGGACGTCTTCGAGAGCCAGCTCAACATCGCCATGGTGCAGAGCAAGCAGGTCGTGGCCCTCGACGACATCATCAGTGACGTCAAGGACGACTTCAACGCCAACGACATCACCACCAACTCCGTCGACGGCAAGCTCTACGGCATCCGGATGATCGACGACCCGCAGCTCATCTACTACCGCAAGAGCCTGCTGGACAAGGCCGGACTCAAGCCGCCGACCACGATCGACGAGCTCATCGACGCGGCCAAGGCCCTGACCAACAAGAACATGAAGGGCCTGTACGCCGGAAACGACGGTGGCCTGGCCATGGGCGGCCCTGCGCTCTACTCCTCCGGCGGCACCTACCTCACCCAGGACCACAAGCCCAACTTCACCGGCGAGCGCGCGCTCAAGGCGTACTCCAAACTGCACGAGCTGTACGCCAGCAAGTCCATGTTGCTCGGCGCGCCCACCGAGTGGACCGACCCAGGCGCGTTCATCAACGAACTCGCGGCCATGCAGTGGATCGGCCTGTGGGCGATGCCCGCCATCTTGAAGAAGTTCGGCGACGACGTGGGCGTGATGGCGTTCCCGAAGCTGGACGCGCAGGGCAAGGACGCGGTCTACTCCGGCGGCTGGACGCAGTTCGTCTCCGCCAAGAGCAAGAACGTCGAGGCCGCCAAGAAGTTCGTCCGCTGGCTGTGGGTCGACAAGACCGACTTCCAGGAGGACTGGTGCCTCAACTACGGCTTCCACATCCCGCCGCGCAAGAGCCTTGCCGCGAAGGCGAAGAAGCTGCAGACCGGTGCCGCCGCGGAGGCGGTGAAGCTCGCCACCGACAGCGGCTTCACCGACAACCCGGCCTGGACGCCGAAGATGGGCACGGCGTTCGGCGACATGCTCACCAACATCATCAAGAAGGGCGCCGACCCGGCCGCGGAGGCCGCGAAGGCGGAGAAGACCACCAATGCAGAGCTCGACCGGCTGTTCGGCTGAGCGGCGATGAGCGCCGTCACCGAGCCGTCCACCACCGACGGCGCCACGTCGACGAGTGGGGGGAGGCGCCGCGGCATCCGCGGCACCTCCCTCGCCTTCTGGCTCTTCGTCGGCCCGTTCCTCGTCGGGCTGCTGGTCTTCGGCTACGTGCCGATCCTGTGGAGCCTGTTCCTCAGCTTCTTCGACGCCCGCAACACGGTCACGCCGACCACCTTCGTCGGGCTGCGCAACTACGCGGACATGCTGACGGACCGGAACTTCCTGTCCAGCATGGTGACCTTCACGGTGTTCGCGGTGTTCATCGTGCCGCTGACGTTCGTGATGTCGCTCGGCCTCGCGCTGCTGGTGAACGGCGTGCGGGTGGCGCGGGCATTCTTCCGGTCGGTGTTCTTCCTGCCCACCGCGTGTTCCTACGTCGTGGCCTCGCTGATCTGGAAGCTGTCCATCTTCAACGGCGTGCGGTTCGGTCTGGCCAACACCGTGCTGAGCTGGTTCGGCATCGACAACATCGCCTGGCTGGGCACGGTCGACCCGCCGTGGTACTGGATTCCGCTGGTGACCGTGCGGCTGTGGCTGCAGCTCGGCTTCTACATGATCTTGTTCATCGCCGGCCTGCAGCGCATTCCGACCGAGCTCTACGAGGCGGCCTACGTCGACGGCGCCAAGCCGGGCTGGCAGGTGTTCCGCTTCATCACGTTCCCGCAGCTGCGGGCCACCTCGATCGCGGTGCTGCTGCTGAACCTCATCGCGGCATACCAGGCGTTCGACGAGTTCTACAACCTCGTCGGCCAGGTCAACTACGCCCGCCCGCCGCTGGTGTATCTCTACAGCGTCTCGCTCGGCTCCATCCAGGACCTCGGCCGGGGCAGCGCCGGTGCGCTCATCCTGGCGGCGATCATCATGATCCTCACGCTGGTGCAGAGCAGGATCTTCGGCTTCGGTAAGGCGGACTGATGGCGACCACGACCCAACCCGCCGCGCGCGCCACCGGAACACCGGTCCCGATCGGGCACCGGCGCGGCCCGATGGCGGCGGTGGCCAAGCTCGCCCGGTGGGCGGCGTTGCTGGTCACCACCGTGATCTTCCTGGTGCCGTTCTACCTCATCGTGCGCAACGCGCTGTCCACCGACGCCGACATCACCGCGCCCGGCTGGAAGGTGTTCCCCAGCGTTCTGCAGTGGGGGAACATCGCCGAACTCTTCAACGACACCGAGGTTCCGATGGCGCGTGCGCTGTGGAACTCCGCGGTCGTCGGCGTGCTCGGCACCGGCGGGCAGCTGCTGCTGGCGGCCGCTGGCGGGCTACGGCCTGGCCCGGATCCCCCACCGCGCGGCGGACAAGATCTTCTACCTGATCGTGGCCACGCTGATGATCCCGGCGGCGGTGACGTTCATCCCGAGCTTCGTGCTGGTCTCCTCGCTGGGCTGGGTGAGCTCGCTGCGCGGCCTGATCATCCCGGGGCTGTTCAGCGGGTTCGCGGCGTTCCTCTTCCGGCAGTACTTCATCAACTTCCCCAAGGAGCTGGAGGAGGCGGCCCGGGTCGACGGCCTGGGCTACTGGCGGACGTTCTGGCTGATCGTCATGCCGAACTCGCTGCCGTTCTTCGCCGCGATCGCCGCCATCACCTTCATCGCCAACTGGAACGCCTTCCTGTGGCCGCTGGTGATCGGGCAGGACTCCGCGTCGTGGACCGTCCAGGTGGCGCTGTCGACGTTCGTCACCGCGCAGACCATCAACATCCACGAGCTGTTCATGGCGGCCGCGGTGTCGATCCTGCCGCTGGTGCTGATCTTCGTGTTCCTGCAGCGTTATCTGGTGCAGGGCGTCGCCGAGACCGGCATCAAGGGCTGACCAGGCGGGCCGAGAGCACGGGCAGCAGGTTGGCGTAGTCGCGCAGCAGAACGATCTGCCCGTCGCGGGCACGGAGCACGTAGACGTACGACATCCGCAGCGGGCGGCCGGTCGGCAGGTGCGTGCAGTCGATGTCGTGCTCGACGGCGATCACCTCCGGATCGGTGGTGTCGTGGACGGTGACGTCGCGGTACGCCTCGAACCGGATCACCGGAGCGGTGTTGCGGGAGAGCCAGGAACGCACGGCCTCCCGGCCCGCCAGCCGCTCCGGGATGCCCGGCAGCCGGAACGGGAACTCCTGCACGCCGTCGGGAGCGAACAGGTCGGCCATCGCGTCGCGGGAGTTCGCCAGCACGGCCTGCTGGTAGCGGGCGAAGACGGCCCGCGGCCCGGCGTCCGGGTCCGGAGCGTCCGCAGTGACGTCGCCGGACAGGAACGGCAGGCGCTCGCCGGCGTCCCCGGCCGGAACGCCGCGCTCGCCGGCTTCCTTCACCGCGGCGAGCAGGTCGTCGAACCGGCCGAACGCCTGGGCCATCGCCACCACGTCCTGGTACTCGCGCACCTGGACGACCTGCCCGTCGCGGACGCGCAAGAGCACCAGTACGGCGCCGGACACCCGCTCACCGGTGGCGTCGAGGGTCCCGGCGAGCTCGTACTCCACGATCGCCACCTCCGGATCCAGGCACTCGTGGAACGCCACGACGGGGACGTCCTCGATCCGCATCGGCAGCGCCGCCCGGCCGGCCCTGGTGAGCTCCTCGATCCGGGCCCTGCCCCGGAGCCGGCGCGGGTGTCCCGGCGGGTTGAACGGCCACTCGACCACGACGTCCTCGGCCTGGTCGCTCGCGTCGTCGGTGGTGCCGGACAGGACGGAACGGCGGAACCGCTCGAAGGCCGCCCGAGGGGTCAGCCCCATGGCCGGCCCGGTTGTCGGCTCCCTGGTCGGCTCGGTGATCGGTTCGGAGGTCGGCTCGATGGTCGGCTCGATGGTCGGCTCGGACATGAGATCGCTCCCGTTCACTCAACAGGTGTTGAATCTCAACGAGCGTAGAGCGAAATCGAGGTTCGGTCAACGCCGGTAGAGTCAGCAGAATGAGTGCCGCCAGGAAGTCCGAGGCCGACCGGTCCCGGGAGGCCCACGGGTCCGAACGGGCCGGCCGCCCTCGGCTGAGTCGGGCCGAGCGCCGCCGGCAGACCGAGGAACGGATCCTGACCTCGGCCCGGCGCGAGTTCGCCGAGCGCGGCTACGAACGCACCACCATCCGCGGCGTCGCCGGTGCCGCCGGGGTCGACCCCGCTCTGGTGATGCAGTACTTCGGCTCGAAGGACCAGCTGTTCCGGCAGGCCGTGCACGTACCCGCGGAGGAGGAGCTGCCCGCGGAGCCGGCCGAGTTCGCCGAGCTGCTGCTGTCGATCCTGGGCGTCAAGTTGAGCGGGCAGCCGGCCAGCATGCCGTTGCTGCGGTCGGCGTTCACGCATCCGGAGGCGACCGAGGCGGTACGGGAGTCGCTGGCCAGGCAGATCGCCCAGGGCGCCGCGGTGATCCCCGGCGACGACCCGGAGCTGCGCTCAGCCCTGCTGGTCGCGGTGCTGCTGGGCGTCACCACCGGACGTCACCTGCTCGAACTCGACCACCTGCGCGACGCCCCGCCCGAACAGATCACCGACCTGCTCCGGCCGGCCTTCCAGGCGCTGGTCGGTGGTACCTCCGGACCCGGCGCCGGGCCGGAGGCCTGACGCCGGCGCGGTGGCGGCGTGACAGACTCCGGTGTCATGTCCGACCCGCAGAACCCGTCCAGCACGTCCAGCACGCCCAGCACGTCCGGTACGCCTGGCACGCCTGGCGAGATCCCCCCGGTCAGCTACCGCCTGCGCCCGGCGCTGGGTGTCCGCATGCTCGGCATGGCGTGCGTGTGGCTCGCCCTGGCCGTCGTGCTCGAGGCGCTCCGCCGGGGCGTCCCCGCGATCGACGGCGCCCTCGTCGTGACGCTGGAGTGGATCTTCTTCGCGCTCTTCGTGGTGGTCGTCGTGCTGGCAGCCTGGTCACTGCTCAGCCGGCGGGCGGGCCTGGTGCTGTCGGACGAGGGGTTCGTCAACCGGACCAACTGGCGGCGTGACAGCGTGCGGTCCGCGCCCTGGTCGGAGGTCGCCGACGTACGCCGGTCCGACGGCGAGGCCGGCCCGGTGTTCGTCGTCGCGCTGGCCGACGGCCGGCGCAGCCTGATCGCCACCCGGCTGCTGGACGCACCGATCGGCTCGCTGGAGGAGCAGTTGTCGGGCCGGCTGAACTCCGCGCACGGCTACCGCCCGTTGCAGTAGTCCGGACGAACCCGCGAACGCGGGCGACCGCGCGATCGGATCCGGCTTACTGGACCGGGCGGTACGCGCAGGCGTCGGCGAGGGAGTCGGCCGGTGCGTTCGGGTCCGGAGTGGCACTGCCCGAGGGTGTGGGCGTCGGTGTGGGCGTCGCCGTCCGGTTGGCCGCCGGCTTCTTGGTCGGCGGCGCCTTCTCACTCGCCGAGAGCGCGGTGCTCACCCGCTTGCGGATCAGCTTGTAGTCGGGGTTCCACGGCTTGATGATCTTGTTGGTGAAGGCGATGCTCTTGACGTCGCCGCCCTTGACCTTCATCGACAGGTCGACGAACGCCGGGAGCAGCGAGGCCGGGATGTCGGTGAGCACGATGTGCTTCGACGTCTTGGCGAGCGCCTCGTACCTCGTGAGGACGGTGCCCGGGTTGGCCTGGTCGATGATCGCCTTCATCGCGCAGCGCTGGCGGAGCATCCGCTGGTAGTCGTCGGCGCCGTAGCGGCCTCGGGCGAACCACAGCGCGTGGTAGCCGTCGAGGTGCTGGTTGGGACCCGGGTGGAGGTAGCCCGACGGCTTGATGCCCTCGTCGGTCGCACCTCCGATGGCCACCCGCTCGTTGATGTTGACGGTGATCCCGCCGAGCGCGTTGACCAGCTCGGCGAAGCCCTGCAGGTTGATCAGGACGTAGTAGTCGAGCTTGATGCCGAGCGCCTGGCCCACGGCCAGCTTGGTGGCGTCGGCGCCGGGGTTGTCGCTGTCGAGCAGGCCGGGGTGCTGGGCGGGGACGTTGCGGTAGATCGAGTTGATCATCCACTCCAGCTGGTCGCCCGGTCCTGCGTAGACGCCGCCCTTGTAGGCCTTCGCCAGCGACGAGCCCGGCGGGAACGGCACCTTCTCCAGGTTGCGCGGCAGGCTGAACAGCACGGTGTTGCCGGTGTGGGTGTCGATGCTCGCGACCTGGATGCTGTCAGGGCGGATGCCGGCGCGGTCCTTGCCGCCGTCGCCGCCGAGCAGGAGGACGTTGACCCGGTCCTGGCCGGCCCACGGGTCGGCGGCGGTGACGTTCTTGGGCCGGGTGGCGCTCTTGCTGTGCGTACCGGCGAACACGTCCTGCACCACGCCGCGCTGCACCTGCGCGTAGCGGCCACTGACGGCGAGCGGGGTGAGGACGACCAGCACCAGCAGGGCGACCAGCGCCGAACCGAGGATCCGCTGCAACGGGCTGACGTTCAACGGCCGCAGCGAACGGTAGGTGAGGACGATCACCACCATCCAGGCCAGGCCGATCACCGGCAGCACGATCCCGATCAACCTGAGGGTGTCCGGCTGCACCAGCCAGTGGAGGAGCGACCGCCGCTGGGTGAGGCCGATCCACGCCACGACCGCGAGCAGGGCCACGGCGACGGTCAGCACCGCGGCACCGAGCCGACGGCGCCCGGCTGCCAGCAGGCCGAGGCCGGGCACGAGCGCGCCGGCGACGGTGAGCAGCAGGGCGCTGGTGAACGACATCGGCCGACGACGCCGCCGGTCGGTCACCGGCGGCGTCGACGACGTGCCGTGGTCGTCTTTCACCAGCTCAGACATGGACCGTATTCAATCCCACTCGGAACCCCCGTACGGAAACGCTCTCGGGAGCGGATGTGCGCGCTCTCACCCTGGCACGACGTGCGAACGGACCACGGAGTCGCACCAGCGGGTGCGATATCCGGTCCGCTTTCGCAGCGAGATCTGCCGAACTCCACGTGTGTTACTCCTGTTGGTGGACAGGTTCGTGCCAGGTTGATGCCCGTTTTCGGTACGTATTCTCCGGTTCACCCCGTGCAATCGTCCGGTTTCCCGGCATAGGCGACGTGCGCCCAGATCTGCGCACGGTACGCCAACACACTGAGAATGGCCATCTGACCTCGTGGTTCACGACTTGGGGCAGGTCGCTTTGCCCGGCTCCGCCCCGGCCCGCTACCCTGATTCGGCGTCCTGGCTCTGCCAGGCGAGGGGAGGCGTCGCCTAGTCCGGTCTATGGCGCCCGCCTGCTAAGCGGGTTGAGGGTTCATCCCCTCTCGCGGGTTCAAATCCCGCCGCCTCCGCCCTCACCACGCACAACGCACTCGGCGACTGCCGGGCCGAACCACACCTCAGGTGGGCGGCCCGGCACAGTCGAGCTCGATCACCCGCGGATCACCCACCGATCTCCCACCGATCGCCCGCCGACCGCCCCGTTTCGGTCGCCCGCGTCGGCCCTTCGGGGTGGTGACTCACGCAGGTCGGGTGCCTACTCCCGGCGGTCACGCTGCTCGGCGAATTACCTCACCGGAGTGGTTGCATTACCTGCCGTCTACCTTCACGTCCGGAACAGGACGCGGGAGATACCCGAGGTGGATCCTCCCTTGGAGGGCCATTACCGTGCCTTTGCCATGACAGATGATCTCGCCTTGACGTCCGCTCCGCCCGGAGACGAGTGGAGGCTGCCGGCCGGCACCCGGTTGGTGCACATCGGACCGCACAAGACGGGAACGACCGCGGTGCAGGCGGCGCTGTTCGAGATCCGCGCCGACCTGGCCGAGCGGGGCATCTACTACCCGAGCTACGACCGTCATCCCATGCACGCCGTGCTCGCCGCGACCGGCCGGCACTCGATGATGGGTGACGACCCGCCGAAGCAGGCGCACTGGCAACGGCTGCTGGACGAGGTGAACGCGGCCGGTGACCAGACCGGCGTGATCAGCAGCGAGTTCTTCTCCGAGGCCGAGCCGGAGGCAATCGCCCGCATCGTCGAGGAACTCGGCGGCGAGCGGGTGCACGTCGTGGTGACGCTCCGGCCGCTGGTGAAGATCCTTCCCTCCCAGTGGCAGCAGTACGTGCAGAACGGTCAGCGGACGACGTACGAGAGCTGGCTCAACCACATGCTGCGGGTTCCGCCGTACGAGCAACCCAACCCCAGCTTCTGGCGCCGGCACCGCCACGACCGCCTCGTCGAGCGCTGGATCGACGTGGTCGGCCGGGATCGGGTGACCGTCGTCGTGGTCGACGACTCCCAGCCGGACATGGTGCTGCGGGTGTTCGAGTCGCTGCTCGGGCTGCCGGACGGAACGCTCCCGGCGGTCCCGGTCGCGACGAACCGCTCGCTCAGCCTCGGCGAGATCGAGATGGTCCGGCGGTTCAACGTCGAGTTCCGCGGTCAGGACGACCTGCCGGACAACTTGTACTCCCGGCTGGTGCGGTACGGCGCGATCCAGCGGCTGAAGGAGGCCCGCACGCCCGGGCCGGACGAGCCGAGGGTGACGACTCCGCGGTGGGCGCAGGAAGAGGCGGTCGAGGTCGGCCGCGAGATCGCCGAGTGGATCGCGGGCTCCGGGGTCGGTGTCATCGGTGACCTGGAGCTCCTGCACCGGCAGGTGCCGGAGGCCGCCGAGACTCCGACGTCGGAGGCCGTGGTGGACCCGGAGGCCGCGGCGCAGGCGCTGTTCGGCGCGATCGCCGCCGTTCCGACCCTCACCGGCAGATCTCCCGCTCCGGCGGCGCCGAAGCCGGAGAAGGCCGGCGTGCCGGTGCACAAGGTTCGCTCGACCGAACTGGTCAGGATCCTGGCCCGGCGCGTCCGCAGACGGCTCGTCCGCCGGTAGGCCGGTTCCTGAAGCACGCGTTGTCCCGATCGGGCAGGTACCCCAGACTGGTAGGTCGGAGAGCCTTTTTCCGCAAGGGGGAGTCCGATGACCGACGGCGGCGTGCCGGTGCCCGAGACCCATCCCGAGACCCATCCAGCCACCCGGTCGGAGAGCGATCCGGAGACGTACTACGACTTCGGCTCGCCCTGGTCGTTCCACCGGGACGCGACCGAGCCCGAGCGCAAGGCGCAGCAGGAGTGGCAGAACGAGCTCGCCGGCCGTGGCGACGTGGAGTTCGGCCCCGACGTGTTCGTCTCCGCCCGCGCCCACGTCTACCCCGAGCGGCTGCGGATGGGTGCGAAGTCCTACATCGGCGGGCACGCGCTGGTGAAGGTCGACGTGCTGGAGACGGGTGCCGAGTGCACGCTCAACCCCTACTCCGTGGTGCGTGGCCAGGTGCGGATGGGCGACCAGGTGCGGATCGGCGCGCACACCTCCCTGCTCGGCTTCAACCACTCGATCGCGCCGGACCGGCCGGTGTGCAAACAGCCGACGACGTCCAAGGGCATCACCATCGGCAGCGACGTGTGGATCGGTTCCCACGTGGTCGTCCTGGACGGCGTGCACGTGGGCGACCACGCGGTGCTCGGCGCCGGTGCAGTGGTGACGAAGGACGTGCCCGCGTGGGCGGTCGTCGGCGGCAACCCCGCCCGGCAGATCAGGGACCGCCGGCGGGCCGGGCGCACCGAGCACACCGGGCGGGGCGGCCGATCCGGTGCCGACCTGGCCGCGCGGCTCACCGCGTTCGCGGACCGGGCACGTGAACAGGCCGAGGCGGTGCTGGCACGTTGCTGGCAGCCGGTGCCGGACGCCGGCGACGACGTGGGTGACGGCACGGGTGAGGGCGTCCTGCACGGCGGCCGGTTCCTCGACCGGCCCGGCGCCGTACCCACCGTGCGCGCGTGGTGCGACGCGGTCGAGATCGCCGACCTGCTGCTCGGCAGCGCGCCGCCGCACCTGCCCGGTGAGGAGATCGCCGCCCACCTGCGGGGACGCCAGGACGCCGCGACCGGGCTGGTTCCGGAGTACGCCACACCCCGAGAGCAACCCAGCCTTGACAACGGCGCGAGCTACCACATCCTCTGCGTGGGGTACGCGCTGGAACTACTGGGCACCGCGTTTCCCCAGCCGATCCGGGCGGTCTCGGACCTGCCGGGACCGGAGCTGGTCGCCCGGTTGGCGGCGCTGCCCTGGGACACCCGCGGCTGGTCGGCCGGCTCCTGGGTGGACGGCGTGGGCACGGCCCTGCACCGCAACCTCGCCGACGCAGGTGTCACCGGCCCGGCCGAGCCGCTGTTCGGCTGGCTGCTGGCCAACGCCGACCCGTTCACCGGCATGTGGAGCAGGCCGGACGTGAACGGCCGGTGGCTGCAGCCGGTGAACGGCTTCTACCGGCTCACCCGCGGCACGTACGCGCAGTTCGGTCTACCGCTGCCCTATCCGGAGCAGGCGCTGGACACCGTACTCACCCACAGCCGGGACGGTGCGTACTTCGGCGACGACCTGGGCAACGCCTGCAACGTGCTGGACGTGATCCACCCGCTGTGGCTGATCGGGAAGCAGACCCGGCTGCGCCGCGACGAGGGTGAGGCCTGGGCGCGCCGGCAGCTGGAGCGGGCCCTCACCCGGTGGCGGGACGGTGCGGGATTCTCCTTCGCCCTGGAGGACGGACGCGGCCCGGAACGCGACCGCACGCCCGGCCTTCAGGGCACGGAGATGTGGCTGGCGGTGATCTGGCTGCTCGCCGACTACCTCGGCGAGAGCGCCGCGCTCGGCTACCGCCCCCGCGGCGTGCACCGGCCCGAGCCGGCGTCGTCGCTGCGAGGCGTCACCGCCACTCCCGCTTCCGCCGTCACCGCTCCCCGAGCCGGTTCCTGAGGCCGTCCAGCTCGCCCCAGAGCGCGGCCGGCACGGTGTCGCCGATGGTCTCGAACCACTCGGCGATGCCGGGCACCTCTGCCCGCCACTCCGCCTCGTCGACGCGTACCAGCTCCTCGACCGTGTCGTCGTCGATCGACAGCTGGGACAGGTCCAGCGAGCCCGGTGCGGGCACGTACCCGATCGGCGTCTCCCGGGCGTCCGCGCGCCCCTCGATGCGGTCGATCGCCCACTTCAGCACGCGGCCGTTCTCGCCGAACCCGGGCCACAGGAACGAGCCGTCCTCGTCGCGCCGGAACCAGTTGACGTAGAAGATCTGCGGCAGCTTCGCGTTGTCGTGGTGCTTGCCGATGTTGATCCAGTGGTCGAAGTAGTCACCGGCGTTGTAGCCCATGAACGGCAGCATCGCCATCGGATCCCGGCGTACGACGCCGACCGTGCCCTCCGCCGCGGCGGTCTGCTCCGAGGACAACGTGGACGCCAGGAACACCCCCTGCGTCCAGTCGCGCGCCTGGGTGACCAGCGGCACCGTGGTCGCCCGTCGGCCGCCGAAGAACAACGCGGAGATGGGTACGCCGCGCGGGTCGTCGAACTCCGGCGCCACGATCGGGCACTGCGGCAGCGGCGTGCAGAACCTGCTGTTCGGGTGCGCGGCCGGCTCGTCGCTGCCCGGCGTCCAGTCCCGCCCCAACCAGTCGGTGAGGTGCGCGGGCGGCTGTTCGCTGTAGCCCTCCCACCACACGTCGCCGTCGTCGGTGAGTGCGACGTTGGTGAAGACGGAGTTGCCGCGTTCGATGGTGCGCATGGCGTTCGGGTTGGTCTTCCAGCCGGTGCCCGGCGCCACGCCGAACAGGCCGTACTCGGGGTTCTGCGCGTACAGCCGGCCGTCCGGACCGAACCGCATCCAGGCGATGTCGTCGCCCAGCGTCTCCACCTTCCACCCCGGCAGGGTCGGCTCGAGCATCGCGAGGTTGGTCTTCCCGCACGCGCTCGGGAACGCCGCCGCGATGTAGTGCACGTGCTGCTCGGGCGAGGTGAGCTTCAGGATCAACATGTGCTCGGCCAGCCAGCCCTCATCGCGCGCGATGGCGCTGGCGATCCGCAGCGAGTAGCACTTCTTGCCCAGCAGGGAGTTGCCGCCGTAGCCGGAGCCGTAGGACCAGATCTCCCGGGTCTCGGGGAAGTGCGAGATGTACTTCGTGTCGTCGCACGGCCAGGGCACGTCCTGCTCACCGGGCTCCAGCGGCGCGCCCACCGAGTGCAGGCAGGGCACGAAGTCGCCGTCGGAACCGAGACCGTCAAGGACGGCTTGCCCCATCCGGGTCATGATCCGCATCGACACCGCGACGTACGCCGAGTCGGTGATCTCCACGCCGTACAAAGGGTTCTCGGCGTCGAGCGGGCCCATGCAGAACGGCACGACGTACATCGTCCGGCCGCGCATGCTGCCGCGGTACAGCTCGGTCATGGTGTCCTTCATCTGCCGCGGGTCCATCCAGTTGTTGGTGGGGCCCGCGTCGGCCTCGCGCCGGGAGCAGATGAACGTGCGTTTCTCCACCCGGGCGACGTCGCTGGGGTCGGTACGCGCCCAGAAGGAGTTCGGCTTCTTCGCCGGGTTCAGGCGGACCAGCGTGCCGGCCTCGACGAGCTGGTTCGTGAGAAGTTCCCACTCCTCGTCCGAACCGTCGCACCAGTAGATCTGGTCCGGTTCGCACAGGTGGGCGACGTCTTCGACCCAGGCGCGCAGACGGGCATGGCTGGTGGGGATGCCGGCGGGGGTGTCACCGGTGGCGTGCAGCACCCTGCCGGTAGGCGTAGTGGTGGTGGACATGCGGTCACGGTAGGTGGTGAGCACGCGGCCGCGGGCCGGATCGGGAAGGTGCCCGCGACAACGGGAAAGGGTTTTCCTACCGGTTCTTGCGTACGCGCTGCAAGGTCTTGCCGGAGGCAGCTCGGGATCGTCATGATCAGCCGCAAGTCGCGGTGACTGGTCCGGACCAGGCCATACCTACGTCGGAGCTTCGCCGTTCACGAGGGTTGTACACAAACCCAGTGGATCTCACCGACCCGCGAGGGCTTCCACGACCGGCGCGAGTTGGTCCGTGAATGCCCCGTTCACGGTGATGTAGGAGATCCCGAGCGCATCCCGGCGGCGGCGGAGCACGTCGGCCATCTCCGCGGGAGTACCCCGCAGGATCGTCGCCGCCCCCGACCGTGCCAGCTCGGCCGGGTCCGCGCCGAGCTGGGCGGCCAGCCACCCGGGCAGTTCGTCGCCGACCGCGGCGAGGTTGTAGGAGAGCTCCAGCCGGTCGAAGCGGTCACCGGCGACGTCACGGAGCTCGCCCACCTTGGCGGCCAGGTCGTACTCCGTGCCGGTCGGGGGCACCCCCAGCGCCACGATGTCGGCCTCGCGGCCGGCGAGGGTGAGCAGCCGCCGCCCGGCGCCGGCCACCATGATCGGCGGGCCGGGCTGCTGCACCGCCCGCAGTGCCGGTCCGCGCGCCTGCCCGGCCGCGGCGTCGGCGGCGCTCTTGGCCAGCGTCTCCTTCACCGTCCGGATCGTCTCCGCGAGCCGGTCGACCCGCTCGCCCGGCGTGCCCCACGGCAGCCCCAGGCGGGCGGCGTCGGCCTCGCCTCCGGGCCGCCCGGCACCGAGGCCGAGCTCGAACCGGCCGTCGCTCACCAGGTCCAGGCTCATCGCGTCGTGCGCGACCGCCGCGGGGGTGTGCAGGGGAGTGTTGAGGACGAACGTGCCGAGCCGCAGCCGGGACGTGGCGGCCGCGGCGGCGCCCAGCGCGACCCACGGGGACAGGGTCCACAGTGTGTCCGGCACCAGCAGGGAGTCGTAGCCGAGGTTCTCGGCGCGGCGGGCGGTCTGCGCCCAGGTGGGTCCGGTGGTGGCGAGTCCGGCGACGATGCCGAAGCGGAACGATCGGTCGGCCATGACGACTCCTCTGTGCGGCACGGGTGGATGTGCCCCAGCCTGCCCCGGTGAGGGAGTCCGTCGCGTCCGCTCGGCGGGGTGATGTCGGGTACGGCGGACGGCGTGCGGGCGCGCGAGCCGGCTACTCCTCCGGGAGTACGCCGCCGGGCCGGCTCGGCCCGCCCGGCGGCTCGACCAGCACGCCGGGGTTGAGGATTCCCTCCGGGTCCAGCGCGGCCTTCACCGCCGCCAGCACCCGCGCGCCGACCGGGCCGATCTCCCCTTGGAGGTAGGGCAGATGCGTACGCCCGACCGCGTGGTGGTGGGTGATCGTGCCGCCGGCCGCCCGGATCGCCTCGCCGGCCGCGGCCTTGGCATCCGACCACTGCGCCACCGCGGCGGCGGGGTCTTCCAGCCGGCGGGCGAGGACGGTGAAGTAGAGCGAGGCGCCGGTGGGATAGATGTGCGACACGTGCGCGAACACCACCGGCGGGGTGCCGCACCCCTCGAGGCTGGTGGTGAGCGCCGTACGCACCGCGTCGTACAGACCGGGCAGTTTCACCCAGTCGGTGGCGGTCTCCACCGTCTCCGCCAGCGCGCCCGCGTCCAGCAGGACGTCGCGCTGGTGGGGGCCTGCGAACCGGTGCCGCCGCCACGCCTGCCCGGCCCGGGTCCCGACCCGGACGGCGTCGTGCGCCCGCAGCACCGGGAGTGCGGCCGACCGCGCGTCGGAGGTCGTGCCGGCCGCGCCCTCCCAGCCCAGCACGCAGACCGCCGGGGTGCGGCCCGCCCGGGCTCGGACGAACATCGACAGCGCCCGACCCGCCGCGCCCTGCGTGGCGAGGGTGACCCGGGTCTCCTCCTCATCGGACAGGCGTACGACATCCGGGGGCCGGGGGCAGTCCTGCGCGAACGCCCGCACCGCCGCCAGCCCGCGTTCGAACGACGGGAACACCCACATCTCGTACCTGCGCTCGGCCGGCGCCGGCCGCACCCGCAGGGTGACCTCGGTGACCACGCCGAACGCACCCTCCGACCCGACGAACAGCGCGCGGAGGTCGGGCCCGGCGGCGTTCGGCGTGCCCGTGCCCGCGTGGACCTCACCGACCGGGGTGGCCAGCCGCAACGCGACCACCAGGTCGTCCAGCCGGCCGTACCCGGTGGAGGCCTGGCCGGCGGAGCGGGTCGCGACGTAGCCGCCGAGGGTCGCCCGGGCGAAGCTCTGCGGGACGTGGCCGAGGGTGAGGCCGTGCGGTGCGAGCAGCGCCTCCGCGCGCGGTCCGGTGACGCCGGGCTGGAAGGTCGCCGTCCGCGAAACCTCGTCCACGGCGACCAGCGCGTCCATCCGGGACAGGTCCAGCGTCACCACCGCGCGCCGCGGCTGCCCGTCCGGCGCGGTGCCCCGGACCGGCTCGACCCCGCCGACCACGCTGGTGCCGCCGCCGTACGGCACGACCGCCAACCCGTGCTCGCCCGCGACCGTCAGCACCGCGGCCACCTCGCCATGACTGCCCGGCGACACCACCGCGTCCGGCAGAGCGACCTCGCGCCCGGTGCGGCGGCGGAGCAGATCGAGGTAGGACTGCCCGCCCGCGTGCGCCAGCCGGGCCGGGGCATCCGTGTCGACGTACGTCGCGCCGACCGCGGACCGCAGTGCCTGCGCGGCGGCGGCCGACAGCGCGGTGGGTGGCACGGGTATGTCCGACACCGGCACCGCCGGGCTCGGGGTCAGCCCACCGAGGCGGCGGACCAGCCACACTGGGACCTTGCTCGACGGCACCGCCGCGTCCTCGGGGTCCGCCCACCGGGCGAACGGCCGGGGACCGAGACCTGCATGCGCAAGCTCGTCCATGGGGAGAGCGTGACATATGGCAGAGGGTGATCACCCGGCGTCGGCCAGATCCTCCACCGTGTCCGACGTCGGCGACCGGCCGGCCGCGGAGGAGCACCCGGACGTCGAGCGCATCATCGCCGAGCACGACGAGGAACGCCCCGCCCGCCGGTTGTCCGGCCGGGTCGCGCTGGTGGTCACCGTGGCGTGCGCGGTGGTCAGCGTGTTCGTGTTGTACGTCGTGTTCTTCCCGCTGGCCCGGGGTACGCAGTACTACCTCGTCCTGTTCCTCGCCGCGATCCTGCCGCTGACGTTCGTGTCGTACCGGCCGCGGCCCAAGCCACCCGTGTACGCCGACGGCGCAGATGGCGCCGAGCCGTCGGACAACCCGGGCATCCTCGACTGGGTGCTCGCCGCCCTGTCCCTGGCGGTCACGCTCTACCCGCTGGTGGACTTCGACGGCTTCCTGGAACGCCGCCAGGTGCCGACCACCCTGGACCTGGTCGCCGGGCTGCTGCTCACCCTGCTGGTGCTGGAGGCGTGCCGGCGTACGACCGGATGGTGGCTGCCGGCGATCTGCCTGGCGTTCTTCGGCTACGCCTACTACGGCGGCTACCTGCCCACCGGCTGGTCGCTGGCGCACGTGGGCTTCAACATCGACGAGATCATCCCGCAGCTCTACATGGGGACCAGCGGGTTCTTCGGCACGCCGCTCAACGTGGCCGCGACCTACATCGTGCTGTTCACGATCTACGGCGCGGTGCTGGACATGTCAGGGGCGGGGAAGTTCTTCATCGACCTGTCGTTCGCGGCGTTCCAGGGTCGCAAGGGGCGGCAGTCGCCGAACGCGCCCGGTCGTACGGTCACCCTCGCGGGCTTCCTGCTCGGCACCGTCTCCGGCTCGGGCACGGCGACCGCGGTCAGCCTGGGCTCGGTGTCGTGGCCGATCCTGCGCCGGGCGGGGTACGGCCGCGAACAGGGCGGCGGGGTGCTGGCGGCGGCCGGCATCGGGGCGATCCTGTCCCCGCCGACACTGGGCGCCGCGGCGTTCATCATCGCCGAGCTCCTGCGCACCAGCTATCTCACCGTGCTGGTGTACGCGATCATCCCCACGCTGCTGTACTACGTCGGCATCATCCTGGCGATCGAGATCGACGCCCGCCGGCACGGCGCCAGCGCGGTGGACATCCCGGCCGGGTCGGCGCGCAAGCTGCTGTTGCGCTTCGGCTACCACTTCGCGTCGCTGTTCCTGATCGTGGCGTTCATGGCCGCCGACATCCCGCCGTTCCGCGCGGTGGTGTACGCCACGATCCTGCAGTTCCTGTTCTCGTTCCTCGACCCCGCGCACCGGATGGGGCCGAGGCGGCTGTTGGAGGCGCTGGCCGCCGGCACCCGCAGCGTGCTGCCGGTGGCGGCCGTGTGCGCGGCGGCCGGCATCATCGTCGCCGTCGTCACCCTCACCGGGCTGGGTCTCAACCTGGCCGGGATCATCATCGACGCGGCCCAGATCGTCGGCGACCACCCGACGCTGGTGCTGGTGCTCACCGCGGTGTTCGCGGCGGTCGCGGTGGCGGTGCTCGGCCTCGCCGTACCCGTCACCGCGTCGTTCATCATCGCCTCGGTCATCATCACCCCGGCGCTGGTGGAGCTCGGGGTGTCCCGGCCCGAGGCGTACATGTTCGTCTTCTACTACGCCGTGCTGTCCGAGGTCAGCCCGCCGACCGCGCTGGCCGCCGTCGCCGCCGCCGCGATCACCGGCGGCAACCCGATCCGGACGATGTGGGCCACCTGGCGGTACGCGCTGCCGGCGTTCCTCGTGCCGTTCGCGTTCGTGCTCACCGACAACGGCTCCGCCCTGCTGGCACAGGGACCGATCCTCGGCATCGTCGCGGCCACCGCCGTGTCGGTGCTCGCCGTCGCGGCCCTCGCCGCGGCCACCGGCGGCTGGATCGTCGGGCCGGCCAACGCGCCGGAACGGGTCCTTGCCTTCGCCGCCGCACTCCTGCTTCTCTACCTGGAACCGCTCACCGCCGGGATCGGCGGCGCGCTGATCTGCGCCGCCGTCGTCCTCCATCTGCTCCGGCGCCGCCTGCGCAGCAGGCCTGGTGCGCCGGTGCCGGACACGCAAGGGAGCACCACATGACCGGGTCCACTCGCAGGTCCACCCGCTGGTCCACCCGGATTCCTGTCCGGATCGCGGTGGCGTTGCTCGCGGGCACCCTCGCGCTGGCCGGCTGCGGCGGCAAACGCAACGACACCGGCAGCGACGACGCGGACGGTGGTTCCGGCGGCGGCAAGAGCTCCGGTGGCCGGCTCACCATCGCCACCGGCAACACCACCGGCGTCTACTACCAGCTCGGCGGCGGCCTGGCCCGGCTGATCGGTCGCGACCTCGACGGCTACCAGGCCACCGCCAGCGAGACCGGCGCGTCGGTGCAGAACATCCAGGGCATCGTGGCGGGCACCTACGACGTCGCGTTCTCCCTCGCCGACACCGCCGGTGACGCGGTGGAGGGCAAGGGCGCGTTCAAGACCAAGCAGCCGGTCGAGGCGCTGACCCGGCTCTACCCCAACTACACCCACGTGCTCGTACGCACCGGCGCCGGCATCGACTCGATCGCGGACATGAAGGGCAAGCGCATCTCCACCGGGTCGCCGAACTCCGGCACCGAGGTGATCGCCCAGCGCCTGCTCAAGGCCGCGGGGCTCGACCCGGCCAAGGACGTCAAGGCGCAGCGGCTCGGTCTGCCGGAGACCCAGGACGGCATGAAGGACGGCACGGTGGACGGGATGTTCTGGTCCGGCGGCCTGCCCACCGGCGGCATCACCGACCTCACCACGTCGATGCGGGGCAAGGTGAAGTTTCTCGACCTGTCCGCGGAGCTGCCGAAGCTGCGGGACGAATACGGCGAGATCTACGAGGCCGGCACGCTGCCGAAGGCGACGTACAATCAGCCGGCGGACGTACCCACCATCGTCGTGCCCAACGTGCTGGTGGTGAAGAAGGGCTTCGACCCCGAGCTCGCCGGCAAGCTGGTCAAGCTGGTCTTCGACCGCAAGGCGGAGTTGGCGAAGGTCAACCCGGCCGCCAACGACATCTCCCTGGACACCGCCCGCAAGACCGACCTGATCCCGTTGAACTCCGGCGCGGACAAGGCCCTGAGCGATCTCGGCGCAAAGTAGGGAACTCGGCGCGAAGCAGGCACACCAGCCCTTGGGTCCGCCAACGGTTAGCGTGGGAGCAGTGACACACGCGAGGCGGACGAGGTGGACTGATGGCCGGACGGCTGAGCCAACGGGTCGCGGGCAAGATCCCGTTGCGGCGGATGGCGGCGACCAGGTGGGCGGAGCAGACGCCCACCTGGGAGGGCGCCCGGCCGGGTCTGATCGAGGCCGCCCTCAAGCGCGCGGAGGCACGCCCCTCGGGCAACTGGTTCGTGCTCGCGAGCAGTGCCGAGATCCGCGCCGACCGGCCGTTCGGACGTACGGTCGCCGGCATCGAGCTCGTCGCCTGGCGCACTCCCGACGGTGCGCCGCACGTGGGTCCCGGTGCCTGCCCGCACCTCGGCGCACCGCTGTGTCAAGCCGCCGTTGACGGGGGCAAGCTGATCTGCCGCTGGCACGGATTAGGCCTTGGTGCACAGGGCTTTCCCGGCTGGGACCCCTACCCCGTGCACGACGACGGGGTGCTGTGCTGGGTCCGGCTGGACGGCCCGGGCGGGGAAGAACCACTGCCCGCGCCGGTGCTGCCCGAGCGCCCGGACGTCCCGGTGAGCATCGACGCGGTGGCCACCGTGGTCGGCCGGTGCGAGCCCTCCGACGTGGTGGCCAACCGGCTCGACCCGTGGCACGGCGCGTGGTTCCACCCGTACTCCTTCGCGCATCTGAACGTGCTGGACGCCCCGCGTGACCCCGCGCCCGAGGACGACAACCTCGTGGTGGAGGTGACGTTCCGGCTCGCCGGCCGGGTCGGCGTGCCGGTGCGGGTGGCGTTCAGCTGCCCGGAGCCGCGCACCGTCGTCATGCACATCCTCGACGGCGAGGGCGCGACCAGCGTCGTGGAGACCCACGCCACCCCGCTCGGGACCGACGAGCGGGGCCGGCCGCTGACCGCGGTGATCGAGGCGACGATCGCCTACTCCGGGCGGCCCGGGTTCGCGGTGGCGCGGCGGGTCGCGCCGGCGGTGCGGCCGCTGATGCGGGTCGCCGCCCGCCGGTTGTGGAGGGATGACCTCGCCTACGCCGAACGCCGGTACGAGCTGCGCAGCACCGGCCGCTTCCCCGGCTGACACGGGCTACCTGACCGACCATGGCTGAGCAGCGGCTCGAGGGTGGCAACGTCGGCGGTGCAGTGCGGGCAGGAGACACGGTCCGCCGCGCGGCCGGTCCCTGGACGCCGGCCGTGCACGCGCTGCTCGAACACCTTGCAGTCAAGGGTTTCTCGGGCGCTCCGCGGCCGTTGGGGTACGACGAGCAGGGACGCGAGGTGCTCACGTTCCTCGAAGGCGAGACGGTCGGAACGCGCAGACCACGGCCGGACTGGGTTTTCGCCGAGGACACCCTCGTTCAGGTCGCCCGCTGGATGCGCGACTATCACCGGGCTGTCGCCGACTTCGTGCCGCCGCCCGGCGCCGTGTGGCGTGGGGGCGGCACGTGGTCACCGGGCCTGATCATCGCCCACAACGACGCCGCCACCTACAACGCGGCCTGGCGCCAGGGCAGCCTCACCGGGTTCTTCGACTGGGACTTCGCCGGACCGGCCACTCCCGAGTGGGACCTGGCGCTTGCAGCGTTCAGCTGGGTTCCCCTGCACATCCGGCCCGTGGTCGTCGCCGAGGGATTCACCGACTTCGCGGCCAGGCCGCGCCGGCTGGACCGGTTCCTTCGTACCTACGGGTGGTCGGCGACCACCGGAGACTTCCTCGATGTGGTCGAAGCGCGCGTGCGGTCACAGGCCGACAGCATCCGCGACCTCGCCGCCTCAGGAGACGAGGCGTTCGTACGACTGCTCGGCTACGGCATCCCCGACGACCTCGACCGGGCAGTCGCCGAACTCGAGACCTTCCCGCGCTAGCGCGAACTCTGCCCGAACCGCGGCTGGGCCGGACAAGTCAGATGACGGACAGGATTCTTCCGCGGAAGAATCCCCGGCATGGAGTCTTTCACCGCGTTCGAGGTCGCCGGCCCCGATGCGGGTCCGTACGACGTCGCACTCGGCCCCGACGGTGCGCTGTGGGTGACCCTGGTGCACGCGGCGCAGATCGCCCGGCTGCGGCCCGACGGCGAGGTCACCCGGTTCCCGCTGCCGCCGGGTAGCCGCCCGACGGTCATCGCGGCGGGACCGGACGGTGCGATGTGGTTCAGCCGGTACGGCGACCACCGGCTCGGCCGGATCGACGCCGACGGCGGCACCAGCGAGTTCGCGCCGGTCAGTCCCGACAGCGGTCCGTTCGGGGTGGCCACCGGCACGGACGGCGCCGTGTGGTGCACGCTCCTCAACGCCGACAAGGTGGCCCGGGTCGGCGTCGACGGTCAGGTCAGTGAGTACGCCGTGGGTGCCGGCGGCGCCATGCCGTCCGCGATCGCCGCCGGGCCGGACGGCGCATTGTGGTGCGCGCTCAACCAGGTCTCGGCGATCGCGCGGGTCACCGTCGGCGGGGAGGTCACCACGACGCCGCTCTCCGAGGGTGCCGCGCCGGTGGGGCTGACCGCCGGGCCGGACGCGGTGTGGTTCGCCGAGATCGGTGCCGGCCGGGTCGGCCGGCTGACCATGGCCGGCGAGCTCACCGAGTTCGCGCTGCCGGACCCGGCGAGCCGACCGCACGCGGTGGCGCTGGACCCGACCGGCGCCTGCTGGGTGACCGAGTGGGGTGCCAACCGGCTGGGCCGGATCGCCCCGGACGCCTCAACCTCACCCGCGGATGCGCAGGTCGAGGAGTACGACCTGTCGCCGTACGGCAAGGAGCCGCACGGCCTGGCCGTGGACGAGTCGGGCACGGTGTGGGTGGCGCTGGAGACCGGAGCGGTCGTCCGCCTCAGCCCGAGCTGACGCCCGAATCAACTCCCGAACCGGCTCCCGAATCAGACGGTGCGTATCGGCGGGACAGCGCCCGCAGCGCCCGCCACCGGCCGGCGTTCGGGACGCTCCACACCGGGTGCGTCTCTCGGCCCCACCGGGCGAGCAGGTGGTTGGCCGCGAGCAGGCCGCTGGTGGCGGCGCGTTCCATCAACGCCACCGGGGCGTCCACCCGCACCAGGTCGCCCGCGACCACCACGGCCGGGTCCGGGGTGGTGACCGTGGGCCGGCGGGCGAACCCGCCGGGTGGGAAGAGCGGGCAGTCCGCACGGAACTCCTGGCGTTCGTCCACCACGGTCGCGTCGGCGGTCTCCGGGAACACCCGGTGCAGCTGGTCGAGCAGCTCGTGGCGCAGCTTGTCCAGGTCGGTCCCGTCCGGCACGGCGTACGCGTGCAGCTCGACCACCGAGCCACCGGTGCGACCCGCCCACGCCCGGGCCTCGTCCTCGTACCTGTCCAGCACGCTCACGTTGTCCAGCGGCCCGTATCCCGCCGTACCCGCGAACGCCGGCCGGTCCGCCCGCACCGGCTTGGACAGCCACAGCCGCCAGACCAGGAAGGCCGGTGCGCTCGGCAGGCCGGCGAGCTGTTCCCGCCACTCGGGCGTACCGAGGGAGGAGGACCCGGTGACCAGCGACCGCAGGCCGGGCACGTCGGCGGCCAGCACCACGCCGTCCACGTCGTAGATCGCGCGGTCGGTGTGCACGAGGTGGGTGCGACCGCCTCCACCGGCGCCGCTCGGCTCGACCGAGCACACCGAGCTGTCAAGCTCGACGTGCGCGCCGCGGTCGTAGAGGTAGCCGGCGAGCGGGTTCCACAACGCCTGCGGGAAGGGCGCGGACGGCACGTCGAACAGCAGTCCCTCGCTGGAGCCGAGGAAATACAGGTGGAACATCGCCACCAGCTCCGCCGCGGACAGGTCGCGCGGGTCGGCGAAGAAGCTCCGGGAGAACACCGAGAACGCCAGGTCGCGCGCCGCCGCCGGGAACCCGATGCGGTTGAGGAAGGTGAGCGCGTCGACGTCGTCCAGCCGGTGGTAGACGTCGGGCACCGACACATCCACCATCGGCAGCGCGGCCCGCGGGTTCAGCCGGAGGAAGTCGCGGGCGGCGAACGTCGGGCTGGTCGCGGCGAAGACCGCGGCGTTCAACGGCGGAGTACGCGGAACCCGGGTGAAGGTGTCCCGCACACCGTCGGCGTGCAGCAGGGGATAGTCGCGCAGCGGGACCAGCGAGCCGAGTCCGGGGTCGACCCGCTCGATCAGCGCGCGCAGGTTGTAGTACTGCCGGAAGAACGCGTGGAAGCCGCGGGTCATGGTGACCTCGCTGCCGTCGTTCAGGCGGGTACGCCAGCCGGCCAGCCGCCCGCCGAGCTGCGGCTCGCGTTCGAACAGCACGACCCGGACTCCGCGTTCGGCCAGCGCGACCGCGGCGCTCGCCCCGGCGATGCCGCCGCCGACGACGGCGACCCGCGGGCTGTCCGGCGGCTGCGGCACCGGGCGCACCGTGGGGGAGGGGAGCAACGACGCGCGGCGGTCCCGTCCCGGTGGCCGCGGCGAGCCGTCCCCGCCAGCAGCCCTGTCAGCAGGTCGGCCCTCGGACCCGTTGCGCAGCTTGTCCAGGAACTCCCCGGTGTGCCCGTTCACGTGCCCGTTCAGGTGTCCGTCGACCTTCCCGTTCACCCGG
Source organism: uncultured Actinomycetota bacterium (assembly GCA_963791775.1). Classification (GTDB taxonomy): domain Bacteria; phylum Actinomycetota; class Actinomycetes; order Propionibacteriales; family Actinopolymorphaceae; genus Actinopolymorpha. The sequence continues at coordinate 736,022 of CAWBTM010000012.1, forward strand.
CCGTTGGCACGTGCGGTGGCCGGACGGCTGGCCAGGAACGTGTGCACGATCCCGCGCTGCCAGCCCGACATCGGTGCGACCCGCACCCGGGTGTATCCCGTCGACCGCAGCCGCGCGGACAGCTCGGCCACGCTGTCGAAGTGCAGCACGCTGTGCCGCAGGTGTTCGTACAACGCGGGGTGGCCGGAAACTGCCCGGCCCATCGGCACGATGATCGACGCGCACACCGCCTGCCACACCGCACGGCTGAGCGCGGACCCGGCGACGGAGTACTCGTGCACGGCGAGTGTGCCGCCCGGGCGCAGCAGGCCGAGCACCTCGCGCAGCAGGGCGTCGGGGTCGTCGAGGTTGCGCAGCAGGTAGGCGGCCAGCACCCCGTCGAACGGCCCGTCCTCACCGGCCGCGGTCAGCCCGGCCGTCAGGTCGCAGGCGTCCGCGTGCACGAACGTCACCCCTGCCGGCCAGGGCTTGCGGCGCGCCTGGGACAGCATCCCGGCCGATCCGTCGACGGAGACGACCTTGGCGCGCGGCGCGACCCGCAGCAGGGCGGCGGTGGACGCACCGGTGCCGCAGCCGAGGTCGAGCAGCCGCAGCCCGGACCCGTCACCGGACGGTGGCACCAGCCGACGGGCCGACCTGCGCAGGTGGGTGTGGTAACCGGGATTGGATCCGACCAGAAGGTCGTAGGTGTCGGCCGCGTCGTCGAAGCCCTCCACCACCTGTGTCGGGCGCAACAGCCGGTCGGTCACGTGGGTCCCTTCTGTCCGCGCCGGGGCACGGGGTCGATCAACGGTGGCGGGTAGTCCAGATTACGGCGTACGTCCTCGGGCAGCTCCCACGGCTTGTGCACCGCGCCGCCCTCGATCCCGGCCAGCTCGGGGACGTGCCGGCGGACGTACTCCCCGTCGCCGTCGAACCGCTCGGCCTGGCGCAGTGGGCTGAGCACGCGGTTGGGCCTGGTGTCGTTGCCGGTGCCGGCGACCCACTGCCAGTTGCCGTAGTTGTTGGCGACGTCGCCGTCGACCAGCCAGTGCATGAAGTGCGCGGCGCCGACCCGCCAGTCGACCCCGACCTGCTTGGTGAGGAACGACGCCACCAGCATCCGGGCGCGGTTGTGCATCCAGCCCTCGGCCAGCAGCTGCCGCATCCCGGCGTCCACCAGCGGGATCCCGGTGTGCCCGGTACGCCAGGCCTCCACCGCGTCCTGGGTGTCGGTGGTCCACTCCCGGCCCCGGTTGCGCAGGTCGTCGGTGGTGATGCGGGGGAACGCCGCTGTCACCTGGGCGTAGAAGTCCCGCCAGCACAGTTGGCGTACGAACGTCGTTGGCCTTGCCGCGCAGCCGGTTGGCCACGCCGAGCGGCGACAGGCAGCCGAAGTGGAAGTACGGGCTGAGCCGGGTGGTCTGGTCACCGGCCAGGTCGTCCCGGTCGAGCTCGCCGCCGCCACCGGGCAGCCTGCGCAGGTAGGTGTCCAGCACGGTCCGGCCGGCGCTCTCCCCGCCCTTCGGCAGCCGGGGCGAGGTGTCGCCGAACACCAGGTCGGAGCGGCCGGGCAGGTCGCCGGGCGCGATCCCGTCCGGCAGCTGCACCCGGGCGGGCGCGCGGTCGGGCGTACGCCAGGTGGTGGAGTCCCAGGCCCGCCAGTACGGCGTGAAGACCTGGTACGACGCCCCCGACGCGGGCCGGAGCTCACCCGGCGGGACCACGGTGACGCCCGGGAACAACGCCAGGTCGAGCCCCTCGTGGTCGCACTCCCGGGCCAGCCGGTCCTGTCTGGCCCGGGCGTACGCCGTGACGTCGGCGCTGACGGCCACCCGGTCCGCACCGACCTGCTTCGCCACCCGCAGCGTCTCCGTCACCGCGTCGCCGGACCGGATCACCAGGTCACCGCCGCGTTCACGAAGGCTGTCCCGCAGGTCGGCCAGCGCCTCGCCCAGGAACGCGCCCCGGTTGGGTGAGGCGTACGGGCCGCGCACGATCCGGTCGTCCACGACGAACAGCGGCACCACCCGCGCGGACCACCGGCACGCGGCGGCCAGGGCCGGGTGGTCGCGGACGCGCAGGTCGCGGGTGAACAGCACCACCGTGGTGTGGTCCCCGACGTCGCTCAAGAACTCAGTCCCTCCAGTAGGTCGGCGAACCCGGCCGCGTCGGCGGCCCAGCCGGTCGCGCCGAGGTCGGCGGCCTGCTCGACGCAGACCACCGCCGGGCCGCCGACGTAGATCGGCAGGTCGGGCCACGCGTCGCGGACGGCGCCGACAGTGCGGCGTACGGCGTCCAGGTGCTGGTCGGCACCGGCGCTCAGTCCGAGCGCGAGCGGCGTCGGAGCCCTGCCGATCGCCTCGACCACCGAGCGGACGGGTGTGTCGGCGCCGAGGTCGACCAGGGCGTACCCCTCGCCGCGCAGCACGTCGGCGACCATCGCGGTGGGCAGGCTGTGCGGGTCGCCGGACACCGCGGCCAGGACGACGGTGCCGCGCGGGCGCCCCCGCCGGGCGAACAGCGGGCCGAGCCGGCCGACCAGCCGCAGCGCGACGGTGCTGGCCCGATGCTCCTCGGCGACTGTGAACCGGCCCTCCTGCCAGCCGTCGCCGAGGGTCCGCATCGCCGGGGCGAGCACGCCGAGGATCACCTCCTTCGGCGCGACACCGGACACCAGCGCGGACTCCACCACCGCCCAGGCGCCCGCCTCGTCGCCCTCGACCATGCGTTCACCGAGCCTGGAGCGGTAGGCCTCCGGATGCCAGTCGCCCCGCCGTGCGGGCGGTGCGGCAGTACGCTGCGCGACGAACCGGTCCAGATCGGCCGGATCGACCCACCAGCGGCCGCCGCGATGGGCAGCGGGCAGCCGGCCCAGGCGGACGTAGCGGTAGGCCGTCATGTAGTGCACGTCCAGCCGCCGCGCCACCTCGGCGAGGTCGAGAGGGTGTCCCGAACGCGGGGATTCCACCGGATCGGCGGGATCGTCGTCGCGGTCGCGGCCCCCGGAACCCTGGGTGCCGGTCATCTCGTTACTACCCTCGCAGGTGGTCTGTCCGCGCGTACGCCCGGCCGGACCCGGCGCCGAGGAGCCGTCGTAGGACAGACTCCAGAGGTGTCACCGTGCCGCACCGAGTGCCGAGGAGTCCGCAGATCGACAGGTTCCAGTACCTCCTGCTGATGGCGGCGTGCCTCGTGCTGACCCTGCCGTTGGAGTTCTTGTTCCGTGCCCGCGTCTACCGCCGGCCGAGCCGGCTGGTGCGCACGCTCGTGCCGGTACTGGTGGTGTTCGTCGCCTGGGACGCGGTGGCGGTCGCCCGCGGCCACTGGCACTTCAGCGACCGCTACACCACCGGCTGGCTGTTGCCGCTGAACATCCCGGTGGAGGAGTTCGCGTTCTTCCTGGCGATCCCGATCTGCGCCCTGCTGACGTATGAGTCGGTGAGCAACATGCTCGGCCACCTCGCCGACCGCCGCCGCGCCCGAGCCGAGGAACCGCGGGGAGCCGAGCATGCCTGAGTACACCCTGGCCGCGGTGGTGTCGGTGGTCGTCGTCGTGGTGCTGGAGCTGGCCTGGCTGCGCACGGGGATGTTCCGCCGTCCGGCGTTCTGGATCACCGCCGTGATCGTGTTCGGCTTCCAGATCCCGGTGGACGGCTGGCTCACCAAGCTGAGTGCGCCGATCGTGTTGTACGCCGAGAGCCACGCCAAGCGGCCTCCGGATGCCGTGGGACATCCCGGTGGAGGACTTCGCGTTCGGCTTCAGCCTCATGACGCTCACGTTGCTGATGTGGGATCGGCTGGGCTCCCGGGAGCGCAGCCGCGACCTGGACTCCCCGGAGCTCGGCCGAGCATCGACCGCACCGCCACCGCCAGCTTCCGCCGACCGGGCACCCGCGCGCGAGCGGTGAACACGTCGTAGTCGGCGGCCTCGACGCGGTCCAGGATCTGGCTGTAGAGCACCCGGGCGGTGTGCACGCAGCGCGCCGAACGCCCTGCCAGCATGGGGATTCCGGTGTCGGCGGCGGCGTAGATCTCGCGGTTGCGGGCGATCTCGAACCTCATCAGTGCCCGCCACTCCGGGGTGACCGTGCGGGCCTGCGGGTCGGCGCCGAACCGCCACAGGTCCTCCTGCGGCAGGTATACCCGGCCGCGGTCGAGGTCCTCACCGACGTCGCGCAGGAAGTTCGTGAGCTGGAACGCCACGCCCAGGTCGCGGGCCGGGCGCAAGGCGGCCTTGTCACGCGGTCGCAGCACGGGCAGCATCATCTCCCCGATCACCGCGGCCGAGCCGTCCATGTAGTCCATCAGGTCGGCCCAGGTGTCGTACTTCGCGGTGTCCAGGTCCATCGACATCGACCGCATGAAGCGGGTGAAACACTCCGGGTCGATGTGCAGGGTGCGCGCGGTGTGCACGACGGCGGCGAGCACCGGATGGTCGGAGTGCCCGGCCGCGAGGTCGGCCTCGAACCTCGCGCCGAACTCCGTGAGCGCCGCCCTGGTCTGCGCCAGGTCGCGCTCGCCGGCTTCGTCCACGATGTCGTCGGCGACCCGGCAGAACGCGTACACCGCGTGCACGTGCCGGCGCTGCTCGGCGTCCAGCAGCCGGGCCGCCATCGAGTAGGTCTTGCCGTGCGCGCGGGCGATAGTGCGGCACAGGTCGTACGACTGCTTCAGCTGCGGTGTCAACCCGTCCTTGCCTGGGCTGTTGTCCTCGGCAGCGCTCCTACTCGAGCCCCCGCTCTGGCCCCCGCTCACAGTTCCTCCACGCGTTCGGCGGCCAGCCGGCCGGAGACGAGCACCATCGGAACACCGACCCCGGGGACGGTTCCGCTGCCGACGAAGACCAGGCCGCGCATCCGCCGGTCGACGTTGGGCGGGCGGAACGGCCCGGACTGGAAGAACGTGTGTGCCAGCGCGAACGGCGTACCCCTGGCCATGCCCTGGTAGGCCCAGTCGGTCGGGTCCACGGTGTCCTCGACCACCACGTCGCTCGGGTAGCCCCACTGCTCGACCAGGCCGGCCAGCCGGTCGCGGGTGGCACGGCGCTCGACCGTCCAGTCGACCTTGCCGGAGAGGTTCGGCACCGGCTCCAGGACGTACAGCACCGAGGAGCCGTCCGGAGCCAGCCCCGGGTCGGTCAGCGTGGGCACGGTGACCAGCACCGACGGGTCGGGCATCCGCTTGCCCTCGCGCAGCAGCGTGCGGAACGACGACGACCACTCCTTGCCGAAGTGGATGTTGTGGTGGGTCGCGTCCGGCGGCGGGAGGCCGCGCACCCCGACGTGCCACAGGAACGCCGAGGGGGAGTAGCGGCCCTTGCGCGCGGCGACCGGAGCGGTGAGCTCGGGCAGCAGCGAGCGATACGCCGTCGGCAGGTCGGCGTTGACGACCACCGCGTCGGCGGGGATCTCGGTGCCGTCGGCGAGCCGTACGCCACGCACCTGGACGGCGCGCCCGGCGCCCGGCGACCCGGACACCGCACCTTCGTGCAGCACGCGGACGACCCGGGCGTCGTGGATGAAGGTGGCGCCGGCCTTCTTCGCCGCGGTCGCCATCGCCGTGGGCACCGCGCCGATGCCGCCCTCGGGGAAGTACACCCCGCGCACGGAGTCCATGTAGGTGATCACCGCGAACACCGCGAGCGCTTGCTGGGGTGCGAGCCCGGCGTACATCGCCTGGAAACTGAACAGCCGCACCAGCCGCTCGTCGGTGAAGTAGCGCCGGATCGCGCTCTCCAGCCGGCGCAGCGCACCCAGCCGGAACAACCCCAGCGCCGGGCCGAGCGGCCGCGCGAGGTCCCAGAAGTGGTCGTAGTTGCGGTCGATGAACGCCGGCATCTCCAACCGGTACAGCGATTCCAGCCAGTCGCACATGCGCCTGAAGCCGGCCTCCTCGGCCGGCCCGCACTTCTCCCGGATCTCCGCGGCCATCACGTCCCGGCCGTGCCGGAGCGCGATGGTCGAGCCGTCGGCGAAGTTCGCGCGGTACGACGGGTCCAGCGGGTGCAGCGTCAGCAGGTCGGCCATCGGCGTGCCGGCCGCGGCGAACGTCGCCTCCAGCAGGTCCGGCATGGTGAGCACCGTCGGCCCGGTGTCGAAGGTGAAGCCGCCGCTCTCGATCCGCCCGGCCCGCCCGCCTGGTCGCGAGCCCTGCTCGACGACGGTGACCTGGTGACCCGCGCCGGCGAGGTGACAGGCGGCGGACAGGCCGCCGAGCCCCGCGCCGACGATGACCACCCGGCGTCTGGGACGGGTGCCGGACAGGCCGGTACCGGAGCCGGAACTGGTACCGGTGCGGTTGGCGCTCATCGGTGGTCTCCTTCGTCTCGCCGTTCGGCAACCTCCCGGCGCCGCTGCTCGTGCATGCGCAGCGGACGTGGCCGACCGCGCTCGGCGGCCTGGGCGATGTTGGCGATCATTGTCCCGAAAACCTGGCCGTGGAAGGGCATGATGCCCCACCAGTACGCCTGACCGGGCAGGCCGCGCGGGTGGAACAACGCACGCTGTACGAGCGTCACGCCTTCCCCGGCCTCGTCCTCCTCCTCCAGGTGGAACTCCAGCCAGGCCAGGCCGGGCAACCGCATCTCCGCGCGCAGCCGGAGCAGCCGGCCGGGTTCGCGGGCCTCCACCCGCCACCAGTCCAGCGCGTCGCCGACCTGCAGCTTGTTCGGGTCGCGCCGTCCGCGTCGCAGTCCGACGCCGCCGACGGCACGGTCCATCAGGCCGCGTACCCGCCACTGCATGTTGACGGAGTACCACCCGCGTTCGCCGCCGATGCCCTCGATCACCGACCACAGCGCCTCCCGCGAGGCGTGCACCCTGCGCCGTCGCTCGTCGACGTACAGGCTGCCGCCGGCCCAGTCCGGGTCGGTGGGCAGCGGGTCGCTGGGCGCACCGGGCACCGACGCCGAGGACCACCGGGTGGTCACGTCGGCCTCCCGGATCCGTTGCAGGGCAAGGGAAACGGCCTCGTCGAAGCCGAGCCGGCCGGGCGGCTCACCGAGGTGGTCGGCCACGTCGTTCTCGCGACACACCACTTCGTACCGCAGCGACTCCACCAGCGGCTTGGCGATCCCGCTCGGCACCGGCGTCACCAGGCCCACCCAGTGGCTGGACAGCCGCGGCGTGAGCACCGGCACCGGCACGATCACCCGCCGGTGCAGGCCGGCCACGACGGCGAACCGCTTCATCATCTGCTCGTACGTCAGAACGTCGGTGCCGCCGATGTCGAAGGTGCGGTTGACGTCCGGCGCGAGACGGGGCGCCTCGGCGAGATACCACAGCACGTCCCGGATCGCGATCGGCTGGATCCGCGTACGCACCCACGACGGCGCCACCATCGCCGGCAACCGCTCGGTGAGGTAGCGCAACATCTCGAACGACACCGAGCCCGAGCCGATGATCACCGCGGCCTGCATCACCGCGGCCGGCACCGAGGAGTCCAAAAAGATGCGCCCGACCTCCTCCCGCGAGCGCAGGTGCGGCGACAGGTCGGTGACCGGGCGGCCGTTCTCGTCCAGCGGAGTGATGCCGCCGAGGTAGACGATCCGGCCGACCCGTGCCCGCTCGGCGGCCCGGGCGAACTCGGTGGCGGTGCTACGGTCGCGTTCCTCGAACTTCACCGACGAGCCCATCGCGTGGATCAGGTAGTACGCCACGGAGACGCCGTCCAGCGCCCGGGAGAGGACGTCGGGGTCGCCGGCGTCGCCCTCCACGGCCTCGACGTCGGCGAACCAGGTGCGTTCGCGGATCCGGTCGACCGAGCGGGTGAGGACGCGGACGCGGTGGCCACGCTCCAGCAGTTCGGGGACCAGCCGGCCACCGACGTAGCCCGTCACGCCGGTGACCAGGACCGGTGCGTCCTTCTTCCCGGTGTCGTTCATCGCTCCCGCCATGCGGCCTCCTCGGCGAGCGCGCGCAGCGCGGGCACCGCCCTCGGGTGCACCGGCGCCCGCTCCAGTGCGAGCAGGGCCCGGTCGACGGCCAGCTTGACCTGTTGCTCGACCTCGACGTCGGCGCCGGTGCGCCGGAGTACGGCGGTCAGCTCGGCCACCTCGTCGTCGTCCAGGCCGGGGTCACCGACCCGGTCCAGCATCCGGCGCTCGCCGGGCTCGGCGCGTTCGGCGGCTACCGCCAGCAGCAGGGTCGGCCGGCCCTCCCGTAGATCCTCACCGACCGGCTTTCCGGTGGCGGCGCTGTCGCCGAACGCGCCGAGCAGGTCGTCTCGCAGCTGGAACGCGACGCCGAGCGGATTTCCGTACTCGGCGTACGCCGCCACGAGCGACCTCGATCCACCCGCCAGGCAGGCCCCAAGCTGCAGCGGGCGGACGACTGTGTAGCGACCGGACTTCAGGGTCGCGACGGACGTGGCGTAGTCGCCGTCGCGTTCGCCGGTGGCGCTGCCCAACATGTCCAGGTGCTGCCCGACCACGAGTTCGGTACACATCTGGTGCCAGGTGCGCGTGGCCTGTTCGGGCAGGCCGGCGGCGACCTGGTGCGCGAGGGTGAACGCGAGGTCGCCGACGAGCACCGCCAGTCCCTCGCCGAACCGGCGCGGGTCGCCACGCCACCCGTGGTCGGCGTGCCGGGCGCACAGGGTGGTGTGCAGCGCCGGTGCGCCGCGCCGGGAGGACGAACCGTCCATCACGTCGTCGTGGACGAGGGCGAACGTGTGCAGGAGTTCCAGAGCGGCGGCGGCACGAACGGCCGTGTCGCCGGGCGGCGTACCGTCCACGCCCACGAAACCCCAGTGGCAGAACGCCGGCCGCAGCCGTTTGCCGCCGGTGAGGGAGTCGCGCAGGTCGGCGAGGAGTTCGCCCACCCGCTCACCGGCCCGGTCGGGGAGCCGCGCGGCCAGCCCGTCGGTCCAGGGTTTCGCCCCGGTGGCCAACAGGTCCCGCAGGTAGGCGTCCACCGCGCGGTCGAACTCGCCGGTCAGCCGGGCGGGGAACTCCTCGGACAGCTCGGCGACCGAACTGTCGGACAGCTCGGCGACCGAGTTGTCGGCCAGGTCGTCGGGCAGGTCCTCGGGTAGGTCGTCGGACAGGTCCTCGGGCGCCGCGTCGGGCAACAGGCCGGAATGGGCTTGTTCGTCACGGAATCGGGGGCTGTCGGGTCGGGCGAGAGCCATTGGGTTCTCCCTGGCCGCGGGGTAGATTTTCAGTACTAACCGCAGTCGAGCTGACGAAGATCTTGACGGGGTTGAAGAAGAATGCGGCCTGGTTCGACGTCGGACCCGCCGAAGCTCGGGGTCGCGGGGTGTCTCCTGGACGGGGGACCCGCCGGTGAGCTGCCCGAGGACGGGGACGGGGACGGCACATGCACTTTCAAGAGAAATCCCTGTACGAACCGCATGCGCGGACACGTCGAGTTCGTGCGGGTGTGCCCGCCGACCGACACCGAGGCGCTGCGGTCCTACGGAGACACGCGGGCGCACCGCCTGGAACAGGCCGGGCTGGCCGGTTACATCGTGGCCGGACACCCGCCCCAGTGCGGTCGGCGCCGGTGTGACGCCGACCAGTCGATCCACCGCTACACCTCCAACATGGTCGTCCACGCGCTGGCCGAACACCTGCCCTGGCTGCCGGTGGAGACCGACGTCCGGCTGTGTGACGATGCGCGCTGCACGCACTTCCTGGAACGCGTCTTCGCCTACGAACGGCTCCGGCAGCACTTCTCCGCGGACCCGACGCTGATGTCGCTGCCTGCCTTCCACGGCCGGCACCGGCTCCAGTTGGTCGCGCACGATCCCGAGCGGTGCCGCGCGCTGGACCGGCTGGTCGATCACGTCCGGCCCTGGTCGCGGGCGGTCGACGTACGCGACGCTTACGGGCGGCTTTTCAGCGAGGCGCTGGCGTTGCCGGTCTGCGCGGACCGGCAGGCTGAGGCGATGATGCTCGCGGTCGGGGAGCTGCCAGGACTCGTCGACGGCCACCGGAGCGAGATCGTCGACCGGATCGCGGCGTACCGGCACGGCGACGTGCCGCTCACGGTGCCGCTCAGTCTGCTGACCACGCAGGTCCGGTCGATCGGCTCGGACTCCGTACGCCGGCAGACGTACTTCCACCCCTGCCCGTCCGGGCTCGGCCCGCACTTTCACGAGGCTTCCCCTGTCAGCACGGACTCGTCCAAACGGGGTGTGCGTGGGCCGTAGGCGTTGGACCGGGCGCTCAGCCAGCGCACCAGCGGCACCTCGGTGATCAGCCGCAGCGGCAGCGGCGGCCGGAACGCCTTGTCCGCTTGCAGGGTTTGCGCGGACCGGCGTTCGGTGCGGATCTGCTGACGCTGGACGGAGATGATCGCGGGCTCGCGGATCTCCTGTACGCGGGCGAGTTCGGCCTGGGTGGCAAGGCCGCGTCGACGCAGCGGTCGCGCGAGGACGTTCGCCACCGTCACGGCGTCCTGGATGGCCATCAGGATGCCGTTGCCGCCAACCGGTGAGATCACGTGCGCGGCGTCGCCGATCAGCAGCAGCCCCGGCCGATGCCAGCGCTCCACCCGGGCGATGTCGACCGACAGCAACGTCAGCTGCGACCAGTCGGCGAGCAGGTGCGCCCGGTCGGCGAGCCACGGCACCCAGCGGCGGATGAAGTCCTGGATGGGTACGACGCCGGCCTCGCGGGCCAGCGCGTAGGTGCCCTTGGGGATCGTGTAGCCGACCTGCCAGGTCTCGGTGCGGCCGAGCACCCCGACGTACCCGCCGACGCCGAAGTACAGCGAGACGTCCGCGTCCGGCGGGTCGGACCTCGGCCGGCGGGGGAGCTCGAACCACAGCACGTCCGCGCCGGCGCCGAACGACTCCGCCGGCATGTCGGCCACCCGCCGCAACCGGGAGAACCTGCCGTCGGCGCCGATCACCAGCCCGGCCGCCAGCTCCACCTCGCCGTCCGGTCCGCGGTAGCGCACGCCCTGGACGACGCCGTTCTCGTCCTCCAGCAGGCCGGTGACCCTGGCCTGCATCCGCAACTCGAACGTCGGCAGCTCCGCCGCCTTGGCGGCCATGAAGTCGAGGAAGCGGTCCTGCGGCATCAGCGCGACGTACGGGAAACGGGTGCGCAGCTTGCCGTAGTCGGTGGTGGTGAGCGTCGCGGTGGGGGTGTGGAAGCGGAAGTACCGGGCGCGGTAGTGATCGAGCTGCAGAAGCTCGTCGGCCAGGCCGAGGCTGTCCAGCAGCTCGAGGGTGGCGGGGTGCAGAGAGTCGCCGCGGAAGTTGCGGTCGAAGTCGGCGTGCGACTCCAGCAGGGTCACCCGGACTCCGGCGCGGGCGAGGAGGTAGGCCGCGATCATGCCCCCCGGCCCGCCACCGACAACTACGCAGGTGACGGACGGTTGCCGGGTGCGGGCGGGGGCACGATCGGTGGTGGACACGGGGGTACGAGCTGGGTCGGGAGCCGAGCCGTTGGCCATGTCGCGTCCTCCTCCACGTGCACCGGCGGCTCGGGGACTGGGAGGTCCACCGGTGTGGAACTCAGTTTTAGCACTGAAACCAGCTTCTTGAGTACTCCCCTCCCTCGAGCAGGCCAGGCAGCGCTCGGCTTCGGTTCACCCACAATGCCTCTGACCTGGGGATTCGCCCCGTGAGGGATCCGTCCGAACCGGGCCGGAACGGGCACACGGTACGGTGAGGGGTAACTGGTTCGGCGGTACCGGAGGGGTACCTGTAGACTTTCGAACCGTTCCGGCGCTCGTAGCTCAACGGATAGAGCATCTGACTACGGATCAGAAGGTTGGGGGTTCGAATCCCTCCGAGCGCGCAAGTTCGTGTGATTGTGAACGTGGCCCCTGACCAGGCAGTACGCCTGAGCAGGGGCCTTCGTCGTTTGACAGCCGTTCTCATCTGGCGGCCGGCTTGCTAACGCTTCTGCTAACACGAGGTCGTCGCGAGGGGGATTGAGCCGGCCTCGTCGAGCGCCTGGTCCTCCTCGACCTGGCGGGCGAACACCTCCGCAACCCCGACCGCGTGCTGGCGGATCACGTGCGCGTAGACCCGGAGCGTGATCGACGGGTCCGCATGCCCCAGCCGCTCCGCCACGACATGGACCGGAACGCCGGCGAGCAGCAGCGTGGTCGCGTGGACATGCCGCAAGTCGTGGAGACGGGCAGGGGGCAGCTGCGGCTCGGCGCCGGCCGACCTGTTGTGCGCACTGATCAGTTTCGGCATGAGCTGGGACACGGTGTCGGGATAGATCGGTAACCCCAGACCCGTGGTGAACACGTGGCCGTCGCTCGCCCAGGCCGCACCCGCCACGAGCTGCTCCTGTACCTGCCTCTTGCGGTGCTCCCGGAGCACGCGAACAGTCCGAGCGTCGATGCTCACCAGGCGACTCGCGCCCGCCCTTCGTCGTTCCCTCGACACGCTCACCCTCGATCACCGCCGGCGGATCCCCGGACCCTGATCTCCGACCCGTCGAGGTCAACGTCTGACCACCGCAGGTTGAGCAACTCGCCACGACGAGCGCCGGTGTACGCGGCCAGGTGGAAGAACGCCGACAGGCGATGCGCAGATGCCGCTCGAAGGAACATCCGCAGCTCCTCGGCCGACCACACCGAACCGACCGGCGTCTCGTCCTGCGTGGCCGCTTGGCCCGCTCGGCCGGGTTGGAGGCGAGAACTTCGTCGACGCGCACCGCATCCGTGAAGGCCTTACGTACGATCGCGTGCACCTGGTCCACGGTGCTCTGAGACAACGGCCGACCGTTCTTCCCGCCTCCTTCCAGGAGGTCTCGATAAAGCTTCGTCAGCGTCGCCGGCCTGACAGCCTGGAGCCGCACGGAACCCAGCCGAGGTAGTGACGTAACGGGCCATCAAGTCCCGATACCCGGCCAATGTCTTCGGCTTGATCTCCACCGCGTGAGCTCGAGCCACTCGTCCAAGTACTCGGCGACCGTCAACCGGTTGCGGTCGACGTACTCCCCGCGCCGCGCCTTCACACGTGCTTCGTCCCGCTCGGCCTTGGCCTCCGCCTCGGTCGCGAATCCGCCCACCCAGCGAGGCCTGCTCACACCGGAGTCCGGGTCGGTGACCCGGATGACGTAGTACCACTTCGTGCCGCGCTTGATGATCCCGTCCCGCAGCTTGGGCATCAGGCCGCCGCCCCCTTCTGCCCCTCTGACAACGAGGCGACGAACGCCGCCAGATCCTCGACACGGACGCGCCGGGACCCGTCAATCCGCACCGACGGCAGGGTGCCGGCCTTGATCAGTTCGTAGACCTTCGCCCGGCTCAGACTCAACCTCTGCGCCGCCTCAGGAACCCGCAACAACAGCTTGTCCATCACTGCCACAGCCTCTCCGTGTCATGCCGCGTGGTGGTCGGTTGCCGAATTGCCGAACGGGGGTCCGGCGCGTTGTTTCGCCTGCTCGTACTGGTGTTCGCCACTGGTTGCGGTGGGCGATGGTGGTGGTGATCACGGAGGCGTAGGTGGGCAGGTCGTCCAGGTCGAGGGCCCGCCACAGGTAGCGAGGCTGGCCGTCCTCGTCGACGACAGTTGCCGAACAGGCGTTGGTGTCGTCGGCGTCGATCCCCGCGGCCTCCAACACAGCGCGGACCGCGCCGAGCCGGTCGGCCTTGTGCTCGGTGAGGGTCTTGCCGGTCCAGTAGCGGGAGACCAGGACGCGGCGGCCGCCGCAGCCGAGGTGTTGCCGGTCGTGGGCCTTGGCCCGGCATTCACCGGGCCGCATCCCGTCGCGGGCGTTCTTGGGTTGGATGCCGTAGGCGAGCCAGTTCGCGCACTGCTTCGAGCACGGCAGGACCTGGACCTGTGCGTGCAGCCGTTCCACATGCGCCCGCCTGGCCGGACTCACCTCGTCCTCGTCGCCGTCGAGGGGGTCGTTGATCGCTTTGGTGAGGTACTTGGTCAGGTAGCCGATCCGGCGGTCCGCCTTGTCGGTGCCGGCGATGATGCCCTGCATGTCGGACTGCTTGCCGAACCGGACCACGTGCGCCGGCTCAGCGTCCGGATCGGCGTCGAGCTCGTCGAGGGCCTGGTCCCAGGTCGGCAGCGGACGGCGCGTGTCGGGGTCAACGAAGCCGCCCTTCTTGTCGTCCCACTTCGGTACGTGTTCCCCGGCGTAGACGACTTCCTCGTGTGCGGGCCACCAGAGCGGAGGCGTAGGTGGCGGCGATCACCTGGCGCAGCAGCCTCGGGGGATGGCGCCGCGGATCGCGACGTGCAGGTGTGGTGCGAGGCGGCGTTGTGGTTCGAGGGTGGCGAAGTACTGCACCTCATACCCGACCGCCCGGCGCAGGTTCTTGGTGAACCGGTCCCACAGCTTCGACAGATGCAGCGCATCCAGCGCGGCCCGCCGGTAGTCGTAGGTGGCCGGGTCGACGGGGGTGCCGTCGGAGCGGACCCGGCCGTAGGAGCCGAGGGTGAGGGTGATGAACATGGATGGCCGCCAGGTCTTGCCGTCCCTCCCGGTGAACGTCCGCCCCAGCGTGCGTTCCTCGACCTTGAGCCGTGGCAGGTCCGGCACGTCGTCGCGCCGCCGGGTCGACCTCACCCGCCGCGCCGGCTCCTCTCTTCCTCGTCCTCCAGGTCCTCCTCGTCCTGGTCGTCGCCGTCGACGTCCTCCTCGTCCTGGTCGTCGTCGGTGGGTTCGGGGCGGTCTGGTTCGTCCTCGAGGTGCCAGCCTTCGCGGCACTGCTGGATCCGCAGCTTGCGCGCCTTGTCCGCACACGTCGGGCACTTCGACGCGAGGGTCGACCCGCAGGGGATGGCCACCCGGGTGGACTCCCCGGTGGCGGTGTCGAGCAGCTCCCGCACCACCGGCCGCACGCACACCCCGGCCTGGACCGCACCCTCGCGGATCAGTCCGGGTGCGAGCCGGGGACGCATCCCGGTACTCATGGCCGGTCCTCCCCGTGGCTGGTGGTGGTGCGGAGGGTGGCGAGGTAGGCGGCGAAGTCGGCCGGCTGGCAGGCCGGGCAGGGCCCGAGGAGCCGGTGGCCGCCGAACCCGAGACACAACCCGCACCGGCCCGCGACTGCACGGTACCGAACTCTGTGGTTCGTGGTTCATGCGGACACCTCCTCGACCCGGGTCCGGTCCTCGTCCTCCTGGTCGTGGTCCTGTTGCCGTGGACGAGGCGGAGGCCGGTGGCGTGGCCGCCGGGTTCGAACAGGCTGCACATGGTGTGGATCTGGTCGTCGTCGATGTAGGCGAACCGGATCCGTACCGGTTCGGCGGTGCCTTCGACGGCGGCGTAGGCGGTGCCGGGTTGGTGTTCGCCGATCTCGTCACACCGTGCGCCGCGGTCGCGGGCTCCTTTGCGGAGTACGAGGTCCACCTCGTCCGGCTCGGCCAGCCGCAGCGCGATGCGGGTGGGGAACAGGCCGCGCATGTCCACGACCTCCTTACGCGGGTCCTGCGCCGCCGCGATCACCACGATCCCCACCGCACGGCCCTGGGACAGCAGCAGGTTGAGGGCGTTGTCGATGCGTTTCTTGGCCTCCCGGTCGGTCAGGTAGGCGGTCAGCGAGGCGAACTCGTCGACCATCACGACGATCAGCGGGTCGCCGGGCTTGGGCCGGTGGGTGCGCAGGATCCCGCGCAGCCGGGCTTGGCGTGCGCGCATCTCGGTGACGGCGGCTTCGAGGAAGTCGACGAACCCCCACTCGTATCCGCGACTTGCGCTTCGGGTCGGTCTGCCGTCGACGGCCTTGGGGGTGTCGTCGCCGTAGCAGTAGCGGGCGAACAGGCGTTGGCCGGCGGCGAACTCCATGCCGCCCTTGGGGTCGATCACCCACAACTCCACCAACCCCGTGCGGATCCCATGCCCCAGCGCCCGGACGATCGACCACAGGACCGACGCCTTTGCCGGCGCCGGTGACGCCGATGACCAGGACGTGCGTCGCCAGCAGGCGGAGGGTCCAGGTCAGCCCGTCCTCCCGCAACGCCAGTGGCAGCGCTTTGAGGTTCGGGCCGGTCCGGAACCCCCAGCAGCGGCGTGGGTGCGTGGAGGGGGTCGTCGACGAGGAACCACAACTCCAGCAGCCTCGACGGCAGCGGCTTCGGCGGCTCCACCGTGCGGCCCATCGCCCGCTTCACCCGGAACACGAGTTCCTTCTTCGGCTGCGGGCGCGGGATCGAGCGGACCCGGCAGTCCGACGCCTGGAACGTCGCCGCGAGCCGGTCGGCGTTCTTCGCGAAGTCCGACAGCACCTGCCCGGCCTGCATCCGTACCCGCAGCTTGTCCACGCTCGCGGTGGAGCGGACGCGGAGCAGCTGCGGCACCAGCCGCTCGTCCTCGCCCGCCTTCTTCGTGGTCAGGTGCAGGGCGGTCATCAGCGGTTCCCACTCCGGGGCGTAGACGAACGATCCGGCGCCACCACGCCCGCACCGGCCACCACACCCAGGCCCGGAACGAGGACGGGTGGACCAGCCGCCACGCGGCGAGGACCACGACCAGGGCGACGGCAACCAGGACCAGGGCGGTGGGGCCGGAGCCGTCCCACAACCGCCAGCCCACATAGGCCGAGGCGGCGAGTACCCACAGCACCGGTTGGCGGACCAGCCACCACACCCCGCCGGCCAGGTGTTTGACCAGCCAGGCGGCGAGGACGGTGGCGAACCCGATCTTGAACGCCTCGGTGCGGATCCTGGGGTCCATCCCGCGCGAGGCCATCAGCGCCGCCCCCGCACAGCCGTCGGCGCAGCGGCCCTCTTCGTCGCGGTCCGCCTGGTCGCCGTCGTCGCTTGCTTCCTGGTCGTCGTTCTTGGTGGCGCGTCGACGAGACGGTCGAGGGGTCGGGATCGGTGCGCAGCTGGTGCACAGTGCGCCGGCCTGGTCGACCTCGGCGGCCTCGCACAGTGCGCACGGGTACACCCACACCGTCGACCCGTCAGCGTTGTCGGCAGGTTCGTCGGGTGTCTTGGTTGGTTTGAACAGTCCGAGTTGTCCGGGGACGTTACGCTCAGCCATGCCACTCCACTCCTGTTCACAGGGGTTGTGGGTTGCGAAGGCGCGGGAGCGGAAGGTGTCCAGCCTGAGACCGCTCCCGCGCCGTTTCGTCTGTCAGCCGGGTTCGTTCGGGGATCTGCTCGGTGGCTGCGCCCAGTTGGGGCGGAGCACGTAGTCGGAGCAGCGGCCGAAGCCGTGCCGGGGTCCGCCGCAGAACGGGCACGGACCCGACAGGCCGGGGCACTCGGTGAGCCCGCACCATCCAGCGGGCATCCCGGTCGCGGTCGACCAGGACCACCACAGCGGGCAGGCCGCAGGTGCACACCTCACCCGGGAAGTGCGTCGCGCTCACGCCACCTGGGCACCGTGGACTCCTCCGGCATCGGGTGTCGGGTTGGGGGTTGGGCGGCGCGGGAGCAGCGGGTTTGGGGGCCGGGGGCGCCGCTCCCGCGCCGGCTCATCTACTGGCCCTGCCGGGCCGTGTCCGGCCTGGTACCTGGGTGGTGCGTGCCGCAGGCCGGGGCCAGCTCGTAGTCGGGGCAGCGCTCGATTCGTGCCGCGGGCCGCTGCAGAACGGGCACGGGCCGGTCTGTCGCGCCGCCGTCGTTGAGGCCGGCACCAGCCGACCGGGCCGCCGTTGACGGTGGCGAACACGACCAGCGCCGCCCGGCCGCACAGGCAGAGCTCACCGCGACAGCGGCGGCCCGCTTGGTGTCGGGGTTGCCGACGTGGTAGGTCATGTCGATGTCATCTCCTCAGCACATCGAGGCACCGAATCTGGGGTTGAGCGGCGCGGGAGCAGCCGGGGGGATGGGCCGGGGGCGCTGCTCCCGCGCCGGTCCATCAGGCCGCCTGACCCTTGGCGGCGGCCTCGTCCTTACCTGCCTGGGTGCCTGGCCGGCCTTCGACGCCGGGCCACGCGCCGCACTGGTCGGCGTGGGCGCCACGATCGCTGCTCGCTCGCCACGACCACGCCAGCCTCGACCGGCACCGGTGCGGGCCAGGACCACTGCCGGTGCAGCGCTGGGAGTCCACGTACGGGGTGCCGGTCAGGCCCTCGAACTCCACCGGACGCACCGGCGAACCAGCCGGGGCCTCCGGCAACGTCGGCTGATACTTCGACAGGATCCGCACCGTGATCGCGGCGTTCTTGCCCTCCGCGTTCGGATCCGCATCCAGCACGTCGAACGTCCACACCGGAAGCTCGGTGTCCCGATCGACCATCTGCACCAGGGTCTCCCGCGTGGACTTGTCGAAGTCCCGCGCCGGCTTCACCTCCGTCGAGACGAACGCGTACGCCCCATGCGGGAACGCGTCCTCATTCGCCAGCGCAATCCGTGTCTCCACAGCCATGTCAGTACTCCAATCGCAGATATCTAGGTAACCAGAGTGTACTAGCTCAATGTAGCGCAGTCCGGAGTTCCTTGGATGACGGTTCACTAAGCTCATCTAGGTCGCGCTAGCCTGATGCCATGTCTCGCAGGGTCAACCCGGCCGATCCGCGGCCGCCGTATGTGCAGATCGCCGACGACCTACGGGCAGCCATCGACGCGGACGAGCTCAAACCCGGGGAACGGCTACCGGCCGGGCGCGACCTCGCCACCGAGTACGGCGTTGCCGCGATGACCGTCCAACACGCGATCCGGCTCCTGCGGGATGAGGGCCGCGTCCAGACCTGGCAGGGCCGAGGCGTCTTCGTCGCACCAGTGCAGCCCGACGATGAGCAAGCAGCCGAGGGCCGGGAGGACATCCTCCGGCGACTCACTCGGCTGGGCCGTGAGGTGGAGAACCTCGCCCGGCGCGTGTCCGCGCTGGAGAAGAAGCGGTAGCCCGGGATGGTCGTCTCCTCTCGCCATGTTCATGCGCCTCTCGATGGAGGCCTGGCGATTTGGACGCTACGGATCTTCGCGTCAGGAACCCGCAGCCAAATGAACCCGCACTTTTGTGCGGGTTGTTGACCACGACGCCACCGAGGATGGAGCCATGAGCGAATCAATCGGTGACCGGATCGCCGTCTACCGGAAGCGGAAGGGGATGAGTCAGGCGCAACTGGCCGGACTCGTCGGCCGGTCCGAGTCCTGGTTGTCCCAGGTGGAGCGCGGGGTCCGCGAGCGTCGACAAGCTCTCAGTACTTGCCGACGTCGCCCAGCTCCTGGAGGTGGACGTCCAGGTGCTGGCAGATCAGTCCTGGCACTTCGCCTCCAGCAGAAGCGCTGGCCTGGACGCACTCGACGCCATCCGGCAAGCGCTGACCGGGTACAGCCACCTTCTCGCCGCCGGCACGCCGGTCTGGCCGTTGCCGCAGCTGCGTGCAGCGGTCGTCGAGGCGCACCGGGTGTACCAGGCCGCCGAGTACGAGCGGACAGCAAGGATGCTTCCCGACATCCTGACCGCGCTCGACGGCTATGAGGACGTCTCGCCGCAGGTGCAGGTAGTTCGGTGCGAGGCCTACGTGGTCGCGGCCAAGCTGCTCACCAAGGTCGCCGAAACCAATCTCGCCTGGTTGTGCGCCGACCGGGCAGCGACCGCAGCCGTAGCCTCAGAGTCACTTGGCGCCCAAGGCCTGGCGGCCTATCAGGTTGTGTGCGCACTCCTTCGCGGCGAGCGCATCGAGGACGCTGAGCGCGTCGCCGTCACATCCGCGGAGCGACTGACCGCCCGAGGACGGGCCAGCGATCCGGCGCTCGTCTCCTCCGCAGGTGCTCTGTGGCTCATCGGCGCCATCGTCGCGGCTCGACGAGTCGACCGCCCAGCAGTGAAGGCGCAACTGGGTCAGGCCAAGGATCTCGCCGGCATCCTCGCCCATGATGGGAACCATGGCTGGACAGCGTTCGGACCTACGAACGTCGCGATCCACCGCGCAGCGGCGGCAGCCGAGATGGGCGACCCGCACGAGGTTCTGAACGGGGCCAGCCTGGTCGACCCGTCCACGCTCCCCAAGGGCCTGAACGGACGTCGCGCGGATCTGCACGTACATCTGGCATGGGCCCAGGTGCAACGCCGCCACGACCCGGAGGCCGTCCTGCACCTACTCGAGGTCGAGCGGATCGCACCGGAGATACTCCGCTACCACATCGTTCCCAGAGCATTGGTTCGCCAGATGCTCAAACGGGAACGGCGCAACCGCACACCGGCACTGCGGCAGATCGCGATGCGGGCAGGGATCCTCACATGAACACCGCACGCACGCTCTACGTCGTCGCCACCGGAGCGCCGCTCACCCGACGGGTACCGGACGCCATCCCCGCCGCTCGCGAACGCGGCTGGCAACCAGCAGTGATCGCGACCAGCGCGGCCCAGTCCTGGCTCGACCGTGAGCGCCTCGACAGCCTCGACGTACCGGTACTCACCGACCAGAGAACTCCCGACGAGGCCAAGCGCCTTCCCGCCCCGGACGCGGTGATCCTCGCGCCGGCCACATTCAACACCGTGAACAAGCTCGCCACCGGTATCGCGGACTCCTACGCCATGGGCGTGCTGTGCGAGGCCATCAGCACCCACACGCCGATCGTCGTGGTCCCCTTCGTCAGCACCCGCCTGACCGGACACCCCGCATGGCTCGCATCCCTCGCAGTCCTGCGATACGCCGGCGCCACGCTGATCGATCCCCGCGACGGCACCGTCAACTCCCACCAGCCCCTCGAATCCGGAACCGGCGACGCCGTAACAGACGGCTTCCAATGGGACTGGCCCCTCGACCAACTGGATCCTGAACCCGGGCCGGCAGCTCTGCATTGACGATTCCGGCTCTTACGAGTCAAGGCGCCGCTGACGCGGCGCAGCCGCCCGGCCGCCCTGCGGGCGGCGCTGCCGCGCCGTCCTCGGGCTCACCGGGCGGCACGACGGGTTATGGAGCCGTGGCTGAGGTGGTCGCCGGACCGGCAGGCTTTACCCACCTCCCTCGGGTCGGGACCCTAAGACCGGAACGACCGATGGGCTGTCGGTGATCGTTCCGGGGTCGCGTTGCTTGCTTGGCCGTGGCTGGGGGCAGGGGCTTTCGCCTGGCCTGGTTGCCAGGGTGTCCACGTTCGGGGTTCCGGGTCTCGCGCCGTAGGAGGCTGGGTGGTCAGGTCGTGGCCGGGGGTGGGTGGCCCGCAACCGAGGACGGTGGTGAACAGGACGGGTCCAGGCGGTTTCCCAGGGCCAGGCTAGTCGGCAAGTGGAAGACGATCCGCCGGGCGGAGTGCGAACGATGCGTGCGGGGACGGCGATCAGTTTGCGGCGGATCGTGGCGGTGGTGGCTCTGGCCAGTGCGGGTCGCCGGTGAGGGTGGCCGGCGGCGCGGGTCAGGTTGAACGCCATCGCGGCCAGGACCAGCCAGGCGGCGTTGGCGGTGAACTTCCCCGAGGGCAGGTGGGCCAGGGCTGAGCTCTTCAGGTCGGCGATAGACCTGCTCGATGATCGCGTGGCGCGCGGTGGATCTTGTCCGCGGTCACGGTGTCCATGGCATGCGCGGGCATGGTGGTGAAGAACGGCGTGGAACCGCAACACCTCGAACAGGCTCGTCCTGCTCCGGGGTGGTTGGTGGTTCAGGTCGGGGATGCGGCGCACGACCAGCCGGCCGGTGCACGCGTGTTCGGCCTTCTTGCGGAGGCTGAACGCGGTGAACGGGGATCTCGGCGACCTCGGCGCCGTGAGATCCAGGCCCCGGTGGTCTCGTCATAGACCGCGTGCGGGTACTCGATCGTCGGTCCACGCGTCGTCGGGGATGGCGGTGATGGCCTTCTTCACCGGCGCGTCCTGGCGGACGGTGACGCGATCACCTGCGCTCCGCGCGGCCGACCGCGGCGACCGACGTGGGGCGGCCGTAGAAGGCCGAGTCCGCGCGCACCAAGCACCGGCGCCTTCGGGCCTTGCCCTGCGCAGGCCTTTCACGGTCGTCAGCGCGTCGGTGACGAGCCGGGCCGCGCCGCGGGCGGAGTCCGGCGGAGCCCTTGCGCAGCCGTGGTCGCGACGATCACCGGCGCGGTCCGGCTGGTGGACACCGTGGCGCAGCGAACGCGTTCAGGCCGCGCACCCCGGAGTAGCCGAACCCGGCACCCTGCTTGGCGTAGCCGTGGACTTCCACGATCGTGTCATCGAGGTCGAGCCAGCGCGAGTCGTCACCGTCGACCCCGGCGACCACCGGCGTGTCAGCGCGGCCAGGCCGGCCAGCAACCCGGGTAGGCGACCGCGTCGAGCTGGCGGACGTGACCGAAGGTGAACGCCCGCAGGAAGGACCCCAACGTCGACGGCGCGTAGACGCCGGTGAAGACCCGGCCCATCCCGCCGTGGCGCAGCAGGGCCATGTCCTCGATCGAGTCCGCCCCGGCGGCCATCCCCGCGACCAGCGACATCACCTTGCGACCCAGCGTTCGCGCCCTTGTCGCCCGGCACGCTGAGATGCCTCATCGGCCAGCTCATCCAGCCCGGCCGACTCCGCCAGCCGCGACCACCGGCACCAGCCCGCGCAGACGACACCAGATTCGGCTCGTCGAACCCCGCCGACCCGCCGGGCACGTGTGAGATAGTTGCATCTTGCGAGATGTCCTTCTGTAGCTGCCAGAGTTTCGGTCCTTCGACAAGACGAATCCTTCAGCCACAGCAAGGACATTCTCGTTCACCTCACGCCACGCTCAGACCACTCACGTCATCGGTGGATCCGGGCTAAGACCGGGGGACCGGCTCGGGGCACAACGGGCAGGCCAGGAACCCGCCCGAGCCGCCGAAGCTTACGGCCCCCGGGTCTCCCGACCCGATGCAGGACACCGGGCAAACCCTGCCGCTCCTTAGCGTGCAAGAAGCGGGCCCTTCGACCCCAGTTTTGATCAATCCCTCGCGGGCCGAGATTTGATCAACCCCTCGCGGGCCAAGTAGTCGCCGGGGTGTCGTCACGGGTACCTGGCCGGAACGCATGGTGTGCGAGGTATCTCAGGGCACGGGGACCCTGGCCTCATTCAGCGAGCCGAGGGACTCTCAAAGGAGAGGGGCATCCGGCGGGGGAGGGTTGAGTCATGGCGTGGTGGAAATCGGCGCAGCGCCCGGGCGCGGAGTCCCTTCCTATTGCCAGAGCAGCGGCGGTCGCCCGGCCGGGCTGGGGGATTGTGGGTACCTCCGCCCAGGCAGCCGTCCGTGCGCGCGGCCGATGGGAAGGTTGCGCCGGTCGCATCCCCGTGGGCACGGTCTCGGAAGGTCAACGTGTGGTTGCGCCGAAACGTGGCGGTGTTACTGCTGGCCGGGATCCTTGGCACCGTCCTTGGCGGCGTTTCCGGGTTGTACGCGGGCACAAGCGCCATCGGGCCGGCTGCCACCGATTCACGGCCCGGCGGAAACATTTCCGGAGACTCCGCTCTCACTCGGGTGCCGGTGATCGCTTCCAGGCTCTCGTCCAGCGTGGTGGAGGTCCACACCCAGTCCATCAGCGGTCGGTCGACCGGCTCCGGCGTCGTACTCAGTGCAGACGGCCTCATCCTCACCAACTTCCACGTCGTATCCATGGCCTCACCCGCCGGCACTATCAACGTCCGATGGCGCCCGGTGAGAAGAATCGCCCCGCCACCCTCCTGGGAGCCAACGCCGCGGCAGATCTGGCGGTGATCCACGTCGATCAGACAAGCGGGTTCACCCCGGCACCACTCGGAAACTCCGATCACGTCCAGGTGGGCAATGCCGTCATGGCGATGGGCTCCCCGAAGGTCTGCAGGGGACCGTGACGATGGGGGTCCTCAGCGCACTGAACCGGACAATCCGAGTACTGCTCGCTGACGGGTCGAGGCGATCAGAGATTAACCACCTACCAGGCGATGCAAACCGACGCCGCACTCAACCCCGGCAACTCCGGCGGCGCGTTGGTGAACATGCAGGGCCAGGTGATCGGCATCACCTCATCGATCTACCAGCCGGCCACAGGAGGCGGACCCACCACCGGTCTCGGCTTCGCGATCCCCATCAACACCGCCAAACCCCTGGTCTCCCGGATGATTCAGCTACATAGCTGAGTCGCCCGTTCACCCTGGTTTCAGGGCGACTCGGCTCGGCGCGTCCTTCGAGACTCGGACGGGGCGCCATGTGAATGTTCTGCCTCCCGCTCCACCGGTGATGAACATGTCGCCTTTGAACTGGCCGGGTCGCCCATCGTCGACGAAGGTGTAGGCGCGGTGGCCGTTCACGGCGAGCTGGTACAGGCCACCGGGACGCTGGAGTGTGGTGACCCGCACCCCGAGGCTGCCCGTGTCGGTCAGCTTCGCGGTCCGCACCAGCACCGGGTGCCAGACCGAGGTGCAAGTCCCCGTACACAGCGGGGATTCTGCGTTCACCGGCCCGGTGCTGACGTAGAGCGTCCGCCCACGATAATCACCCAGAAGGCGGCGTTGGCCTCCGCTCTCTACCGTCGTCGTCAGAACCGACGGACCCACCGTGGGTGTGTACGCAGAAGGCGCAGTCGGGGTGAACCCAGCCGGCTCACCATGCTTCGAAGGCGGCGACTCCTGGTGACATCCGGCGAGGGAGAGCACCAGCGCGACCGTGCTCGCGGTCGCCAACACGCGGCCGCCCACTCCACGTGCGCGCCGAGCCGGACCGGTCCTGGGGGTCCGCGCTGCTCGGTAGGTCACCATGGCCCGACCCCTAATGCCCCAGCTGGATGGATGCCGGGGCTGTCGACGGCACCACCACCGTCGACCATATGTAGACCTTGCCCGTCGCGTCGCCCGTCCGGAAACCCGCGCCGTATGCCTGGCCTGGGCGTTTGTCGACGACGTATGTGTAGAGCCGGTGCCCGTTGACGGTGAGTTGATGCATCCCGCCCGCCAGGGGTGCGGTCCCGAAACGCGCCTGCAAACCGGCCACCTTGGTGGTGACACTCGATGAATCCACCACCAGCGGGTGCCAGATATTCGTGCACACACCCGTGCAATGCGGGACTCGGGAAGCCGGAACGCTTTTGATATAGGCCGTCATTCCTCGTGAATCGGTCAGCACACGCGCACCACCTGGGAGCAGGCGTGTTCCCAGCCTGGCCGGTCCCGGCGTCGGGGTGTAGGTCGGTGGTGGACTCTCCGGACCCGAGGGGGACACCCCGACCCGCGTCGCGACCGGAGTCCCAGGCCCCGGCGACGGTTGCCGCTGACAGCCCGCGCCCACCACGCACACACCCACGACAACAGCCAGGACGACCCAGCCCTGACGACAGCTCCGCACCCAGCATCCCCAACCCCCCCTGCGCCGTCCCCAACCCCCGACCACAGATCGACCAACAGCACCGATAGGCAGCCGCATCACAGGGTCGAAAGCGTTAGATCGGATTCCGGGCAGCCAGCGGCCCAATAGCCGAGGGCTTGGGCAAGTCACTCCATGACGCCCACGACCCGTGGCCTCCGACGGCGCTGAGCCGGCCCAGGTGTGCAAGGTGTCGTGCGGTCTCTTCAAGCATGTGCTCAGAGGATCCAACGGAGCGAGGACAAGTTCCAGATCAGGTGGGCGAAAGCTTCCAACTGATCGAGGCCATGTGCCGCCACGATCTCCCGCGAGCAGGCGCACTGCTGGCCGTACTCGTCAAAGAGTTGAACCAGGGGGAACGCGCAGACATGCCGCTGCTAGGAGACTGGCTACGCCGGCAATATCCAGAGATCGTTGGGAGACACAGCTCACAGCACGAGAACCCACTCGTAACGCGTCGCTCCTTGCTAACGCCACTGCAAACACGCGGCCCGGACGATCATGGACAACTACGACCCTACGGGCTGCCTCGCGGCGGGAAGCCTCCCGAGCGAACTGGACGAGGATGGATCGTGACGACACGTCATCGACCGCCCGTAATCGGGCGGTTAGGGGTTCAAGTCCCCTCGCTGGCTCAACACGAAAGCCCAGGTCAGAAGCTCTTTCTGACCTGGACTTCATCTTGCCCGGCGCGGCACCTGTCAATGGATACACCCCCGTCTGGTTGCGAGGACGCGCGGTAGGCGACGTGAACGCGGCTACGTACGCCGGCGCGGCAACTCCTTCCAGGTGCTCGTCTACTCTGGCGTCGACCCGCTGACCGGCAAGGACAGCTACGCCAGGTCGAGAAGATTCGGACGCGATTGCTCGCGCAGGTCGACCGGCAGCGCCAGGCAACGACCAAAGATGACAGTTGGTCGGGATCAGTTCGGTCACCAGTTCGTGGGCATCCCACCTACGGGCCATCGTCGCGGACGAGCTTCTATGTGTGTACGCAGACAAGGCCCCCGAACCGTGGGCTCGCTACGCGGGCCGGCGCATCAGCAGCCGGTGGGCGGCGCTCAACGACTCGGCTGCAGCCCTGGCAGGGGTCGCAGTTTGAACATCAGGATGCCGAGATACTTGTTCGTCACTGCCTGCTTGTGGGGATAGCGCTCGGCGGCTTCGGCAGGCATCTGCGGCTCGACCGCAGCTTCGATCCACAGCCCAGCCGCGCTGAAGGTGTTCAGCAGGTCCGACATCGTGTAGGGCCGCTTGGTGAGGGTGACCCCCTCATCCCAGTTGCGGTGCCGGTAGGCGAACGATTCGGTGGCGAAGTACTCCTCCCCCAGCGAGGTCCCGTTCTGCTCCGCTCGTTCGATCGCGTACCGGATCGGCTGGGTCCGGGTGAGCAGGATGAAGCCGTCCTCGGCCAACATCTCGCGCGCGGTCTGCAACGCCCGGACCGGGTCCGCGGCGTACCCGAAGGACTGCAGGAACAGGATCCGGTCGAACAGCCGGCCAGCGAGGCCCGGCACCGCCGCCAGATCGGAGAGATCGCCCTCGATGAGCTCGACACCCGGCGGCGGCGTGATGAAGTTCCCACTGATGTCGACGCCGACCGACGCGGCGGCCCCTTCTCCAGCCAACTGAGCGGTCTTCGCCCCGTTGCCGCAGCCCGCGTCCAAGACGGCGAGTCCGGCGACGTCGCCGAGGAGAGAGCGCTGCGCCGGCCACTCGAGGAGCCGATCCAGCGAGTCCTCACGGGCGCGCGCCTGCTCGAAACCCGACGAGAGTGTCTGCCACGGACGGCTCGAGTCGCCGCCGACTGCGCCGGCAGTGCCTGTAACTGAGTTCTCCTGCACCATGAGCGAATAATGCCGGATGACCGAGCCCCTCCACCTGTTCGCCTCCAGGAGAAACCGCCGCCTGTCCGGCGCGATGAGAGAGCGGCGGATCTCGGGGTCGGTCTTGCCTTCTGCGCGGCGGCGGGTGATGTGGGCGTGGGTGCGTGGGCAGCTGCGCTGGTTGGCGATGCGCAACGTGGCGATGGTGACACCACTCGGCGCGGCATCTCCAGGGCGTGAATATCGCGGTGGGTGGCCGTCCGAGCGGACCCGGCCGTAGGAGCCAAGGGTGAGGGTGATGAACATCGACGGACGCCAGGTCTTGCCGTCCCGGCTGGTGAATCTTGTCCGCACATGTCGGGCACTTGCTCGCCAGGGTGGAGCCGCAGGGGATGGCGACGCGGGTGGACTCACCGGTGGTGGTGTCGAGCAGCTCGCGCACCACCGGCCGTACGCAAACCCCGCCCTGCACGGCACCTTCGCGGATCGGCGCTGGTACGAGCCGAGGCCGCGTGCCGGTGCTCATGGCGTCTCCTCTCGGTGGTTAGTGGTGCGGAGGGTGTCCAGGTAGGCGGAGAAGTCGGGCCGGCCGGCTGGCAGGCCGGGCAGGGCCCGAGGAGTCGGTGGCCGCCGAACCCGAGACACAGCCCGCATCGGGCGATCTGCTCGACCTGATCGACCGGAGTCGCGGAGGTGTCGCCGTTGTTGTGGTTCATGCGGAGGCCTCCTCGACCCTGGTCGACTCCTCGTCCTCCTGGTCGTGGTGGTCGCCGTGGACGAGGCGAAGGCCGGTGGCGTGGTCGCCGGGTTCGTAGAGGCTGCACATGGTGTGGATCTGGTCCTCGTCGATGTAGGCGAACCGGATCCGTACAGGTTCGGCGGTGCCTTCGACGGCTGAGGCGGTGCCGGGCTGGTGTTCGCCGATCTCGTCACACCGTGCACCGCGGTCGCGGACGCCTTTGCGGAGTTCTACGCCGGGCTCGGCGGACATGGTGCAGGCGTGCCAGGACACCGGGAGACCCGTCGTCATCGTCAGCAGCAACTCTGCGCCGGCCACTCGAGGCCTACCTACAGCTGCACGAGCTCCCCTACCGGGCCGACATCGAAGTTGCCCACGCGACCAGGGTCCACAGCATCGGCTACGCCAAGTCGGCCGACCGGGTACCGGACCTGCTTGCCGCCCAGCCAGACGCCATCGTCCACACCATGGCGACAATGGCCGCCGCCATCCGGGCCATCCAACCATCGGGCCGGGCCACCTTGTAGTGGACCCCTGCGTCAGATCGCATGTGGCAGACATCCTGCTGACTACTGGGGCATCACACCGCCGCTTACCTGCGATCCCAGATCCGCCGATCTTTGCCGCTACCCACCAAGCTCAGCGACCGACTGAATGATCAGTGTCCGGTCCTCCCAGGAGATCTCCGCCCTGTTCGTGTGTCTTGTGCGCGTTCTGCCAACTGCCGAAGGGAGGTTTCCTTGGTCGGCCGCATCGCTTGATCAAGGTGGTTGATGACCTCTCCCAGGCGGCTGCAGGTCCGCTCGAGTTCTGCGCGCGATCGCTGGCGCTCGACGATGGCCACGGAGAGAAGCAGTGCGACCAGCGCGACCGATCCGTTGAACAGTTGAAGGATCACCATTCGCTCGGTCAGGCCGTGCCCGGCGAACACCCCGGTCCCGCGCACGGCAGCGTGGATGGCCAGAGTGGATGCAAGTAGCCCGACGGGTGCCGAACCGGGAAGCTGGAACCGCCACGCCACCCACACGATCAGCGGGAAGGTGAGGAACAGGATCCCGAACACCGCTTCGGTGACAACGACGACCACGAAGGTAACCGCCAGCAAGCCGGTAATCTCGACCAGCTTCGACGATTCGACTTCACGCCTCCATTGAAGCTTGACGAGGGCCAGCAGCAAGGGCGTAACCAGCAGGACGCCCATGGCGTCGCCGGTCCACCAGGCCAGCCATGTCGGGAGGAAGTCGCTGACCGCTATGTCGCCGGTGAGTAGGAGCAGCGTAGTCGCGATGGTCGAACTGATGAGCATCGCACCGAACGCAGCGAGGAACACGAGCGCGAGCGCGTCCTTCAGCCGGTCAAGTTCGATTCGGAAGTGGACCTTGCGCAGTGCCCAGTATGCGCACAGGCAGGCGAGGGTTGTTCCGATCGCGATGGGGATGATCGCCACGGGAGGGCATCGTGAAGACGTTGGCCGCCACCGACCCAGCGTGATCCCGGGCCACATCCAAAATCCCAGAAGAAGCAGAGCAGCCAACCCGAGCCCGGTGGGCGGCCAGATCGGGGCTGGCGTCTCCTGGCTCCACCCCCACCAGGAGCCCAAACCGTGCCGTCACGAACGAGGCGGCCGCCAGGCCCAGGTTCAGCGAACCGGCCCGAAGAAGGCGGCGGAGCGTGAGGAGATCCCCCATACGAATTGACGCTAGCTCGGCCATCATCCATGTCCCACCGCTCGTGTGCGGGAACTGACAATTAGGTTCATGACCGGAATGGGGCGACAAGAAGCCGATAGCTGGCGTCCACTCTGCGTCGTAGTCTGACGTTGTGGCGTGTGCAGGGTCGCGGGTACCGAAGTCGGTTGTCTCAGCTTTGGAGATGGGCGGCGTTGCTGGCGCCTACTATCTGTCGGCCCACCCGGGAGTCGCCGAAGCGGTCGGCGCTGCCGGACATGTACGGGTGATCTGGCCCGCTTCGGGTGTAGGGGTCGCCGTATTACTGATCTTCGGGTTGAAGGTCCTACCCGGTCTTGTCCTCGGCGCCGGCCTGCACTCGCTGTCCCTCGGGCGGTCTCCATCCATTGTCATCGGGATCACCGCCGCGGTCACCGTCGGCGCAGTGCTCGCCTATCTATGTCTGCGCCGTGCGGGCTTCCGGACACAGATGAACCGAGCGCGGGACGCACTCGCGTTTGTCGGCTTCGCGTCGGTCCTGGCAATGATGGTGGCCGCAGTCACGTATGCCGCTACCTTCGCCGCTGCGGGAGTGGTACGCCTTGAGGACACCTTCTCCCTTTCGCTGACGACATGGCTGAGTTGGGGTCTGGGAGTGCTCGTGGTCACCCCGGTAATCCTCGTCCTCGGCAATATCCGTCGGCTCCCACAGGTCCAGCCGAGTCAGGTGCTCGAGGTGCTCGAGGTGCTCGGACTGGTCGCGGCGACCGCCGCCGTGACATATCTGGCCCTGGCCGTGTCCGACCCGATGCTCTTTCTCGTGTTCCCGATCCTGATCTGGGTGGCATGGCGCTTCCAACTTCCCGGCACCGCGTTGTGCGTCCTGGTTGTCTCGGCCATCGTGGTGTCGACCACCATGGCCGGGGCCGGGCCGTTCTCCGCAAGTCAGTCGCCATCCACAACGGTCGTGCTGCAAGCGTTCATCGGTTCTCTCGCGCTCGCTAGCCTCTTCCTCGCGGTCGGAATCGCTGAACGCGACCAGGCACGTGAGGAGATCCTGCGGACCACCCACCAACTCGCCGAGGTGGTCCGCCACGTCGAAGAACACCTCCGGCCCCAAGAACGTGCCCCCAGGGCCGAACAACCGCCGTTGGCCAGGGCTGATCAAGGAACCGACACAGCTACCGCGGGTGAACCGGCCGGCTCGGGTGAACCGGCGCACTCAACGGAACAGAGGTCCGCTGAGCCGCTGCGGATCGGGGGAATAAGCGATCTCACCGGACAACTGACCACCGCAGTGTCCGACCGTGACCTCATCGAGCGAGCCATCGGAATAGTCATGCAACAGCGAAGATGCGACCTCGACACAGCACTGACAGTCCTCCGGGGTGACGCCCAGGCGGCCCACCAAAGCGTCCGCGAATACGCGGCAAACCTCATCGCACGCACCAGCCGTCGCCCATAGGCGCACGATCGACCAGCGACCTTGACGGTACTGCACCGCCAGCACTGTTCCTCGATGCGGTTTGCGCTGGAGCCTTGAGTTTCATCGATCGTAAGCGCTGAGATGGCATGGGGATCTGGAATAGGACGTTTGGCTAGTGTCCCGAGCAGGTAAAGGTGGCACATCACGATCCGTTAGCCCATGTCTTGTGCCACCTGATGCGCGACGGATTTGCGCCACCTGATGTGCGACATGGTGTCTAGGAAACTGAGGTGGCCGTCCGTGGCGGCCTGGACTTGATCGTAGTGACGGGTTTGGTGGTGGTGCGGCGGATGACGCGGGTGTCGCCGTCGTCGAGTTCGACCGCGAGGGTGGTGTCGGAGACGGCGATGGTGAGGGTTCGTCTGGCGTAGCCGCGTCCGAGCCCGAGGCGTTGCCCGCAACTGCATCGACTACCTCTGCCCTCATGGGCATGAGGCCTCGGTTTCCTTCAGGCGCTCGCAGGCAGGCGTTCTTGTCAGCCCTGAAAGCACCCGTCTGGACGTACTGCGACTATTGCGCGCATGACACAGAACGCGACGCCGGCGGCGCAGGAGCTGCATCTTCTGCGCCATCGCGGCTCGACAGGCCGAAGCCAGTGTGGTGTACGAGGACGAGACCGTTGTGGCCTTCATGGCCCTCCACCCCGTCACACCCGGCCATCTTCTCGTCGTGCCACGCGAGCACGCGGTGGGCCTTGAAGACCTCGATGGAGCGACCAGTGCTCACGTTTGGTCGGTCGGTCATGGCATGGCACGAGCCCTGCGACGCTCGAGCATGCGCTGCGAGGGGATCAACGTCTTCCTCTGTGACGGCGAAGTTGCCTTCCAGACGGTCTTCCACTTCCACCTTCACGTCATTCCGCGCTATACAGGAGACGGCTGGACCATCATTCCCGATGATGCCGGAACGTGAGAGGTCGCTCCTCGACAGCGACGCGCAAGCGATCAAGGACGCCATCGCGTCGACGGACCGACTGGTGACTTCCGCTCGCGATGCAGATCGGTAAACGAGCCAGCATGTCCCCAACGACCGCGTAGTACACCCGGGGTTGCACTCGGCTCCGTGCTGAGTAGCCCGGTCTCGCTGAGGCTTTCAGGTGGTGGCTGATGGTCGGCCCGGAGACGTCGGAATGTTCGGTCAGGTCGCCCGTGCAGGCCTCGTCACGGGCATGGGCGGCAATCAACGACAACAGCCGTCACCGCGCCCTCGGAGGCGTGGCCGAGGGCGCCAGGCGATGCCCGCGGAGCCAGCGATCACCGTGCGTCGTATCGTCGCCGTCCTCGACTCCCCGGGCCCGGCTGGTCGCCGGGCCCAGGCCGCCACGGCCGAACCCGATGGGGTGGGTGCTGGTTCGCGGTGGATTTGTTCTGGTCAGAGGCTGACGGCGGCAGCGGCGCCCTGGACGTGTGCGGCCAGTGGGGCCATGACGTAGTTGGCGTCGCGGCTCGCCCCTCGCAGGGTGTTGGAGGAGAAGGACCGCTGGAACTCCAGCCCCACGTAGACCAGCCCGGGGTGGGTGAGGGAGATTCCTCCGCTGTGCAGGGGCATGCCGTTCGGGTCGAGCGCGCCGAGACCTCTCAGGTATTCCAGGCTCGGTCGGTAGCCGGTCGCCAACAGCACCACGTCGACCCGTTCCCGTGATTCGTCGGCCCACACGAGGTGGTCGCCGTCGAGGGTGGTGAACATGGGGCGGCGGTCGAGCTGACCGGAGTCGAAGGCGGCTTGGTAGTGGCCGGTGTCCATCACCAGCGGTCCGGTGACGATGTGGGCCAGCCATGCTGGTGGAAGGTCGTCGAACCCCAGGGTCCGCAGCCAGTAGTGCAGGTCTTTGCCCTGTGTGCGCTGGGGGAGGAACGTCAACGGAGCTCGCGTGGCGAGGGTGACGGTAGCGACCTCGGACAGTTCGTAGCCGACCTGGACGGCGGAGTTGCCGCCACCTACGACGACCACTCGCTGGCCAACGTACGGCTTGGGGTTGCGGTAGTCGGCCACGTGGAGAAGTTCTCCGCTGAAGCTGTCCTGACCGGGGAGTTCGGGGGCGTACGGGCGGGAGAAGGACCCGCTTGCCGCGACTACTCCGGCGGCGTTGATGCGTTGGCCGTCGGCGGTCTGGACGGTGAAGCCGTGCTCGCTGGATTCCACGTTCTGGACGGTGGTGTTGGTTCGGATCTCGACGTCGAGGCTGGTGGCGTAGCGCTCCAGGTAGGCGACCGTCTCGTCTCGGGTCGGGTACCTGTCGGGGTCGCCGCCGAACGGCATGCCGGGCATTGAGCTGTATCCGGCCGGGGAGAAGACGGTGAGGCTGTCGTAGTAGTGGGGCCAGGACCCGGCCGGCCGGTCGCCGGCTTCCAGGACCAGTGGCCGCAGGCCGGCGTCGCGTGCTGCGCGGGCCGCGGCGAGTCCGGACTGGCCGGCGCCGACGATGACAACGGGTTCGGTGGTGTTCGACATGAAGGCAACGTATCATCTATTCGGGATATGACAATATGACGATAGGTGCTAGGTTGACGCTGGAACGGTAGGAGGAGCATGGCCAAGCAGGTGTCTACCCGCGGCGACGACCTTCGCGGTGACGGGGCGGCAGGTGCGGGGTCGTGCGTGCCCGAGCTCGCGACGGCGACGCACGAGTTCCTGAAGGCGCTCGCCAGCCCGACGCGTCAGCGCATCATGCTGCTGTTCGCCCGAGGAGCCGAACTGTCGGTGAACGAGATCGCCGAACGCGCCGGCGTCGGCCAGTCCACCGCGTCCCAGCAGCTCGCTCTCCTGCGACGGGGCGGGATCGTCACCTCCCGGCGTGAGGGGAAGGTCGTGCTCTACCGCGCCGACCGCGAAGGGACCGCAGCGGCTCTGGCCGACCTGCAGGCGTACCTGGAAAGCTGCTGTTGACGAGGCTTCCGGGGCTCGACGCCGGATATGCGGCATGGGTACGTCGCTCTGCCAATGGTTCTGTTAGTGAAGCGAGGCCGCGGCGGGCCGGTCATGACAGTTCAGGCAGGCGAACGTGCAGGTCAACGACCGTGAAACGGATCATGGTCGGTCTGGCGGCGCTCTTCTGATCGGGCGGTTAGGGGGTCAAGTCCCCTCGCTGGCTCAACCCGAAAGCCCAGGTCGGAAGCCGTATCCACGCTGGGCATTCATGTTGCGCGATTCCCGGTGGAAGTCTTTCGTGCCATTTCACACGGACCTCTGCGCCCGTGGCGAGCGTCGGCGTCCCGTCCGCGTCCCGTCCGCGTTCCGGCTCACTGCGACGACGGTTCATGTGGGGTGATGGCTGACGGCGCGCGTCGTCAGGAATTGGCCCAGGTGGTGAGCCACCGCGGCAGGCTCGTCGAGCATGGAGAGCACGTAGGCGCCGGGGACCTCGGCGTACTGGCTGTGGGGGAACAGCCGGGCCAGTCTGGGGCCGTGCTCGGGTGGCATCACCTTCTGGTCCGGTGACCAGAGGACCAGGGTGTCGCCGGAGAAGTTGACGAGTGCCTCGGTGTCGCGGATCAGGGCGCCGGGGTCGAACCTGGTGCGCGCGTAGCCGATGAGATCCCGGCGAATCGCCGGGTCTCGCAGCAAAGATTCGGTCCACCCATGCACGACGTCGCCAGGCAGTGGTCGGGCTGCCATCTGACCGAACAGCATGGGCAGGCTGCGGAGCCATTTGACTCGTAGTTGGCGGGCGGCCAGCGTCACCCCGCCGGGGAGGCGAACGGCGAGAGCTGCCACCTTGCCGGGTAGCCCGGGCGGGAAGTTGTCGAACGCCTCGCAGGGCAGCACGACCTGGTGGGAAACGCGGTCGTCGCGCTGGCGGGCGGTGAGAAAGAGGCCGCCGCCCCAGTCACTGTGGACCAGGGTGACGTCACGCAGGTCCAGGGCGTCGAGGAAGTCGGCGACGATGCCGATCTGCCCGTCGAGGGAGAGATCGGCGTCGTGGCGCATCGGCAGCCGATGTGCGCCCAGTGGGAGTACGGGCCGGAGGTACCGAAACCCGGCAGGAAGAAGTGGAAGGACCTGGTCCCAGATGGTGTGGTCCATGAGCAGGCCGTGCAGGAGGACGACGGGTGGCCCCTCGCCGGTGTCGTCGTACTCGATCGCGCCGGCAGGCAACTCGACCCGCTTCATTTCGACCTCGTAGCGCATGTCAGCTCCAGGGCTAGAATGATCGCTCTAGAGTGACTGTTCTAGCATGTCGGAATGCGAACCGACCAGCGCATCACGGTGGCGATGGCCGAGTTGCTACGCCGGCAGGGTTACGCCGCGACCGGAATCCAGCAGCTGGCGGAGGCTGCGGGCGCGCCGACCGGGTTGATCTATCACCACTTCAAGGGCGGCAAGCGCGAGATCGCTGGCCGGGCCCTGACCGATGCAGGTGCGGCGTACCTCGAGCTTCTCCTGCTGATCCTGACGAAGTACGAGGATCCCGTGGCGGGGATCGAGGGAGCCTGTGCGGAAGCTGCCGACACGATGGAGCGGACCGGCTGGGCCAACCTGTGCCCGGTGGGTACCGTTCTCGGCGAAGTCGCGGATGTCGAACCCGGGTTGCGGGAGGTCGGCGACCGGGTCCTGACTTCATGGGTCGACGCTGGTACCAGCCATTATCAGCGGCACGGACTGGGCGCCGAGGATGCGCGATCGTTCGCCTACGCCGTGATCGCCGGTGTCGAAGGCGCCTTCATCCTCGCGCGTGCCCAACGCTCGCGAGAACCCCTGCTCGCCACCGGGCGCATGCTCGCCACGTCATTGAGTGGGCTCCTCGCTCGCAGTCCGGCCTGAGGGGCGGTTGGCCACCCGCCTGTGCGGTCGGGCGACGCGTCAGGCGGTGGGGATGACCTGGAAGACCTCGGCCAGGCGGCCGGCGGGAAGTCCGACGCCGAGCCCAGCCTTGGTTGCCGTCTCACCGATTCGCTGGGCGAGGTCGTCGCGATGGCCCGTCTGGCTGCGGTGCGCCCGAAGCGCCTCGACCTTGGCGTCGATGGTGTCGGCGATGTCGACGTACGCGTTCGGTTCGGCGGCCCCCATCAGCCACGCCTGCGAGGCACGCCACGGTTGCCAACCCTCGTCGTCGTGAAGCTCGGGGTGGATGAAGCGGTTGGCGGCATCGGGATAGATCGCGCACAGCGTGGCTTCGCCGACCGCACGGTGGTCGGGGTGGTTGCTGCGGATGAAGTCCCGGGTGCGTTCCGGTGCCCAGGTGAGTACGAGGTCGGGCCGGATCCGCCTGATCTGGCGGGCGATGTCGCGGCGAAGCGCGAGCGTGACTTCCACTCGGCTGTCGGAGTAGTCGAGGAACGTGACGTCGCTGGCCCCGAGTTCGCGGGCGGCCGCGCGAGCTTCTGCCTGCCGGACGGCGGCCACCTGGTCACGGGGAGTCTCACCCAGTTGGCCGGCGTCCCCGTTGGTCACGATGCAGATCGCGACGTCGATCCCGGCGCGGGTCCAGCCGGCGATCGTTCCACCCGCGAGGAAGTCCAGGTCGTCCGGATGTGCGGCGACGGCCAGCACGCGGGCTACGTCACGTACGTCGGTACGGTCATCCATCCGCCCACCCTGGCACCACTGGTCATTCGTTGTCGACGGGTCAGCTTCGGCCGAATGTGGCTCGCGAAGGCGCCAACGCTTACAGGGGTCCCGCTATTCTTGCCGCCATGGCCGAGTACCAGCCGATGTCGCTTCACCTGGAGACCGAGCGGCTGACGATGCGGCCGTGGACCCTCGACGATGCCACCGAGCTTCGTGCACTCCATGCCGAAAGAGGCCGCGGTACGCCGGCGATCGAGGACGTACGCGAGATCCTCGCGAGACAGCTCGCCACGACGGAGCAGACAGGGCTTGCGTTGCTCCCCATTCGCCGCCGCGAGGCCGACGACTTCATCGGGTACTGCGGCCTCATCGTCGGCCGCTCCACGGTCGCCGAGCCGGAGATCGCGTACGAGTTGTTCAAGCGCGTCCACGGAAACGGCTACGCGACCGAAGCGGCCAGGGCGGTTGTCGACGCCGCGATCGCGACCGGGCGCAAGCGGCTCTGGTCGACCGTCGGCCCGTGGAACACCCCGTCCCTGCGTGTCCTCGAGAAGCTCGGCTTCGAGCGCAGCCACGTTGCGACCGACGACCGCGGCGAACACATTTGGCTCACGAGCCCGCTGCCCTGAGGGCGCTCCGTCAGGTGCGGTGGAGAGCGACCTTCAGGGCGCCGGTCTCCTGTGGTCGGGAGAACACGTCGTACGCCTGCTCCATCTCGTCCAGGTCGAAGCGATGGGTGACGAAGCGGTCGGCGTCGAGCCGGCCCGCGGCCAGCATCCGTAGCAGCGTCGGGGTGGAGTACGTGTCCACCAGCCCCGTGGTGATGGTGACGTTGCGGCTCCACAGGTCTTCCAGGTGCAGCGTCGCCGGCTTGCCGTGCACTCCGACGTTCGCCACGTGCCCACCGGGGCGGATCAGCCTGGTGCACAGTTCGAACGTCGCCGGCACACCCACCGCCTCGATCGCCACGTCCGCGCCCAGGCCGTCGGTGAGTTCGGCCACCATCGCCTCCGCGTCCTCGCCCGGCCCCACCAGCACGTCGGCGCCGAGCCGTTTGGCAGCGTCCAGTCGCGTCGGTGCCAGGTCGACCGCGACGAGGTGGCTCGGGCTGAACAGCGCGGCGGTGGTGAGCGCCGCCAGTCCGATCGGCCCCGCGCCGACCACGACCACGACGTCGCCGGGCGACACCCGGCCGTTGCGTACGCCGACCTCGTAGGAGGTGGGCAGGATGTCGGCGAGCATGAGGACGGCCTCGTCGGCGGCACCGTTCGGGACGAGATAGGTGGAGGTGTCGGCGAACGGCACCCGCACGTACTCCGCCTGCGTACCGTCCGCGAGGTGCCCGAGGATCCAGCCGCCACCGCCGAGACACTGACCGAACGTGCCGGAACGGCAGTAGCGGCAGCGGCCGCACGCGGTGATGCAGGACACCAGAACCCGGTCGCCCGGCCGGATCGTCCTCACCGCGGGCCCCACCTGTTCGACGGTGCCGACCGCCTCGTGCCCGAGTACGCGGCCGGGCTCGACCTCTGGGACGTCCCCGTTAAGGATGTGCAGGTCGGTCCCGCAGATGGTTACCGTGTCCACCCGTACGATCGCGTCGCTGTCCTGCTCCAGCGCCGGCTTCGGCACCTCGCGCCACTCGCGCCGGCCGGGTCCGTCGTACACCAGTGCCTTCATCATCGGCATCGTCGGCTCCTCGCGTCGGTGTCACCGGCTGGTGTCGCCTCGCCCACGATGCCAGCCGGCGGCCTGGACGGGTCAGAGTCTCAAGTCCCTTTTCTCACCAGTTCGGAGATGGTCCGTGCGGCTCAGATCGGCACAGGTCGGTGACTACGAGACGCTGCGCACCCTGTGGCGGCAAACGTTCCCAGAACTCCACTCACCCGGCCCGGATCCGGCCGTGCGTTCGGCATCTGGGTGGGCAATCGCCTGTGCGCGTTGACGGTCATGCGGCAACAAGGCCCGGACCGGACGGGTGTGGAGTTCACCGTCACCGATCGGGCCGCGCGTGGGCGAGGGCTGGCGACGGCGCTCAAGGCGTACGCCATCCTCACACTGTGGCGAGACGGCGTACGCCACTTCGGCACCGGCGGCGCCGAGGTCAACGAAGCGTCGCTGAGGGCAAACCTCAGACTGGGCTACGAGATCGAGCCGCTGTGGCTGACGTACGGCCGGATGGTCGGAACCCCCGTGCGTTCCGACCACCCGACTCACGTGTGACGATCTGGGTCACGAGTACGGACTAACGAGAAGAACTCGCCGCTTCGATCGCCGCCAGGTCGATCAGCTGGTAGCCGGTCTTGGTCTGAACGTAATAGAGCTGGTTGTCGTACATCATCCGGAAGCCGCCGTCGTCCGAGGCCGCTGCCCGCCCGGCCTTCCCGGTCTCGAGGTCGTAGATGACGGACCTCGCGCCGGGAAGGAGGACGAAACGGTCCCTCGCGGGCTGGATGCCGTACCCCATTGAGGTCGTCATCGCGTGGAGCTCACGCTGGCCGGTTCCGTCCCGCCGCTGCACGGCGCCACCGTCCTTGGAGAAGCCGACGCACCACTGCACCCGGCAGGTCCACAGGCCGGACCGCTTGGAGGCGGTTCGTACCTCACCCGTCTGGAGGTTTCGCAGCGTCGAGTACGCGATCTCGTCAGGCACGTCTTCCCTGCCGGACGGGAGCACGGTCTTCTGAAGCGGGCTGCCCACCCACGGCCACTGCACCAGGGCGGACTTCTCGGTTCCCTTGACCAGTTCGGCATCGCCGCCGGACAGCGGCGCCCGGTAGACGCCGCCCTTTTTCAGGGACCAGTAGACCTTCCCGTCGTTGATGGCGACCGACATCGGCTGTACGCCGCCCTCTGCGTGCACCCGGCCAACACGATAGGCATCGCCGCCGGCCAGGGGTGCTGCCCAGAGTTCGATGCTCGTCCGGCCGTTGTCGTCGCGGGAGGTCCACCACACCACGTGGCCCTGGCCGACAGTGAAGTCCGACGCGAAGATCTTCGTGTCCTTCGGCTCGTGCACGATGGTGATCTTGTGGGTGGTCTTGTTCGTGAGGTCGTAGAGCAGGAGCTCGCCGGCGTTCTCGAAGCCGGCGTCGACCGAAACCAGCAGCGTGTGGTCGTCGACCATGGTCTGCGGCCTGAACTTCCGTCCGTCGGGGAGACGGTTGGAGATGGTGTGTACGGCACCGGGCCACAGCGTCTCGATGGGCTGCGCTGCCACGCCGTTCGACGCGGGCTTCGGCTCCTTGGTCACCGTCGCCTGTGGGGCGGCCGGCGCGATGCTGGTGTTTCCGGGCTGCTCGCGTACGTTGAACGCGACCGCCGATCCGGCGATCACCGCGAGCGCGGCCCCACCGGCGAGGGCGACCTGTGCGCGCTGCTGCTTGCGCCGCCCCTTGCGTTCGAGGTGGTTCAGCAGACCGGGTTCGGGTACGGGCGCACGGCCGGCCGCGGCCTCGAGCGTACGCACAAGTTGGTTCTCCACCTGCCGGGTCATCGCAGTTTCCCTTCCAACGTGTCGGCGTGGACCGGATCGGCGGACTCGCCGACGCGGGACCTCAGCTTCTCCAGCGCCCTGGCCGCCTGACTGCGGACCGTTCCGCGCGAGATGCCGAGGATCTCCGCGATCTCCTCGTCCGTAAGGCATTCGTAGTAGCGGAGTACGACCACAGCACGTTGCCGTCGCGGCAGCGTGCTCAGCGCCTCCCACATGGCGTCGCGCAACTCGGCTGCCTCGTGGGAGTTGTCGACGTACGCCTGCTCGGGTGTCGCCGCGACGAGCTTCTCCCGCCGCATCCGCCGCCAGATGCTGACGTGCAAGCGAGCCATCGTCGTACGGACGAACGACTCGGGCTCGCGTTTGTTGTGGACCCGGGGCCATGCCGTACGCAGTCGTAGAAGCGCCTCCTGCATCAGGTCGGCGGCGTCGTGCGGGTTCCCCGTGAGCACGTACCCGTAGCGGAGCAGCGCCTGGGCGCGGTTCGCCACGAACACCTCGTAGCTCCCGATCTCCTCATCCACCGTGTCTCCTCCCGTGTTCATGCCCGAGACGCCGGAGGGTGCGGAACTGTTGCATCTGCGCACGGACGGATGTGGAACGCGGCCTACCGGAGGGAGTGCCGGTGAAGAGTGAGGCCCGGGGGACCGAGGCCCACGACGTCGGCCACCGTGAGCACCTGCCGCGGGCTGTACCACTCCTGTCCCGGCTTGTGCAGCGCCCAGCCGTCGCCGAGAGTGACGGCCGCGTGCGTGGCGGTGCCACCGGCGTCGCGCCAGGCCAGCACGGCGCCCGGCAGGTCGTCGGTCCCGCCGACCGTGCAGTGGTCCGTCAACCAGGCTTCGAAGGATTCGAGGGCGGCGTCGCGAACGCCGGTCGCGGCGACGACGGTGGCGAAGCAGTTCGTCGCGCCCGTGTCGGCGGGGTTCCCTCTGCTGCCGCCGGCGAATGTCCCACTGAGCGCTCGGGCGTCGGGGAGAATGGCCGCGGCCGCGCGCCAGACCTCCTCCGGAACCGAACGGCGCTGACACGGGAGCTGTTCCTCGCTGACCCACCGCGGGAGCACGTCGTCGAGATGCGGCTCCACCAGACTCGGCCACCAGACGAAATGCGACCCGTCGGCCTGCTCGCGCAACAGTTGCGCGTCGAGCAGGTCCGCCCAGGCGTCGACGGTGGGTACGGCGCCACGTCCGTGCCGCACCTGCGCCCGGACGACCTCGGCGCGCACCTCACGTGGGAGAGCGGGGAAGTCGCACTCTTCGAGCCACACCGCGCCCAGTTCGTCGGCGACGTTCCACACCTCGTAGGTGTCGCGGAGCTCCGGCGACAGCTCGCGTGCGCGGTCCAGGCGTGAGTCCGAGTTCGCGTGCTTCGAACGCTGACAGGAAGAACGGCTGACAGGC
This sequence comes from uncultured Actinomycetota bacterium, assembly GCA_963791775.1. Taxonomy (GTDB): domain Bacteria; phylum Actinomycetota; class Actinomycetes; order Propionibacteriales; family Actinopolymorphaceae; genus Actinopolymorpha. Next base: position 777,225 of record CAWBTM010000012.1, read on the forward strand.
CGGCGCCAGCCAACCGGCCCAGCGCCGGAGCAACCCGTCGTTGACATCGATTCCCAGCACTTGCTGCGTTCTGGACGGCGCAGGCCGTTCCTCGGCGTCGGTGTCGGTCATCGCTTGACACACGTGTAGGCGCCGTACGCCGAGCCTGCGTACGCCACGTCGACGATCTCGAAGCCGCACGCCTCCAGCATCGGCTCGAACAGCCAGCGGTAGGTGCTGTGCTCGGTCTGGATGTGCTCGATGTAATCCTCGCTGGTGTAGCCGGCCGCGGGATCGTCGGCGGCGTTGGCCAGCCACGAAGCGAAGATCTCACCGGCCTGGTCCGGCCGGAAGTCGTAGATCAGGTCGCGCACCCGCAGCACCCCACCCGGGCGCAGCACGGCCGCGATCCGGATGAGCGCCTGGGTCTTCCAGAAGTCCGGGAGCTGGTGCAGCGCGTGCCGGGTGTGGACGGCGTCGGCGGGTTCACCGGCGTGGTCGTAGGACAGGAATCCGGCCCGTACGCACTCCAGGTTCGACAGGCCCCGCTCGCCGGCGCGCTCACGCATGCTGGCCACCATCGCCGGGGAGATGTCCACGGCGACCACCCGGGCGAAGCGCTCGGCGGCGGACAGCGCGAACTGGCCGGTGCCGGCGCCGAGGTCCACCACGGTCGCGTCGCCGCCGACACCGTTCGCCGCCAGCGCGGCGAGGTCCTCCGACGGGTCGGGGTGCCCCTGCTTGCGGTCGAACCCGGCGACGAAGTCGGCGTCGAGGTGTTCGGGCCCGGCGTGGGCGAGTTCGTCGATCATCCATGGGGTGCGCACCGCACGATCGTGGGTCGATCCCCGCCGGTCCGCAATCGAATTACGCCGGGATGACGACGAGCTTGCCCTCGGTGTCGTCGACCCACGGGTGGACGAGGTACTTCCGCCCGTGCACGCTCTTCCACAGGTGCAGCTCGCACCGCCCGCTGACGCCGGAGCGGCAGCGGACGCCGGTCCCGATGGCGTTGGACGCGGCGCCGTCGAGCACCAGGCCGGTGATGCTGTGTCCGCCGCCGGTCACCAATTCGACCACGGTGTCCGCGGACTGCGCGAACGGCGAGGTGATCGCCCACCCCCAGCCGCGGACGGAGACGCCGATGGCGAAGTCCTCGAAGAACGGCGCGGTGACGACGACGTTGAAGGTGGACGTGGAGTTGGCCCGGATACCGATGGAGTTGGCCACCGGCCCCTTGACGCTGGAGTTCTTGAACCGTGGGTTGCGGATCTCCACGGCGTGGATGACCGTGCTCTTGCCGGTCTCCTCGGGGTCGTGCAGGTCGATGCCCGCCTGCACCCGCTCGAACGCGCAGTCGGCAATGGCGACGTTGTTGATGGGGCCGTTGCCGGTGGGAAGTGACTGCGGCTTGACGACGACAGCGGCGCGCTGGGCTCGTACGCCCTCGGTGCCGAACCGGTAGAAGCTGCAGTCACGGATCGTGCCCACCCAGCTCGACCAGACCCGGACGCCCGTCCGGTCGCCGAACGCGGCGTCGAAGTTCACCCGGTCGACGATCCACTTCCGGCCGTACTGGCGGATGTCGAGCATGGGAGCTTTGGACGTCGAGGACGAGCGGATGGTGAAGTCGCGCAGCACCAGGCCGCTCGGCTGGCCGTGGGACAGTGTGCCCACCGAGATGGCGGGGGCGTGCGACGGTGCGAGGAGTACGGTCCGCTCCGGGCCGTCGCCGCGGATCTCCACCGGTCCGGTCGCCTGCAGCGGCTTGCTGAGCTGGTAGGTGCCGGCCGGGATGAGCAGCGGACGCGGGCGCGGGCCGGCGACGGCGCGGTCGAGCGCGGCCTGCAGCGCCTTGTGCTCGTCCTTGCTCGCATCACCGACGGAGCCGAACTCCCGGGAGTCGAGCAGGCTGGCCGTCGCGCCGGCGCCCAGGCCGATGAAACCTCGCCGGGACAGCGCCGTGCGCCCCCAGTCGAGGAGTCGGTCAACCAGGTCGTCGCTCATCGGGAAGTCAACCGCCGATCTGGCTCGTCAAGCGTGGATCCCCCGCACCAATTGTGCCTGCACCGCGGCGCGCGGGAAACCGGGACCCGAACCCTCACCGCACGAACAGGCCCGCCCACAGGAAACTCTCCCCGAACGTCGGTGCGTCGACGTCTTGTTGCCGCATCCGGCGCACCTCGACCGGGCGCAGCCAGCCGAAGATCCGGCGCAGATCCTCCTCGCGGTACGCAAGACCTCCCGCGAGTCGTCCCTCGCGGTAGAAGTTCGCGTCCGGCTCTTCGGAGCCCATGGCGCCCCAGGCGAAGCTCACCAACCCGAACGCGCCGGCGGGGGCGAGCGCGCGTTCGAGCAGCCGGCGGTAGCTGATCCGGCGGTGCGGCGGGAGGTGGTGGAAGCAGCCGGAGTCGTACACCAGGTCGTAGCCGGTGAACGTGTCGTCGAGTTCGAAGATGCTGGCCTGAACGAAGTTGACCTCCACGTCGGCGGCTGCTGCCCGCTCCCGGCCCCACTCCAGCGCGGTCGGGGAGAGGTCAACGGCGTCGACGTGGAAGCCCTGGCGGGCGAGCCAGACGGCGTTGCGCCCCGGCCCGCAGCCGAGGTCGAGGGCACGACCTTCCCGGGGTAGGAGGCCGGCCGAGTGCCAGCCGACGAGTGACTCGTCCGGAGCGTCCCGGAAGAACGGAACGCCGCGCTCGCGGTCGCCGTAGAAGCCGTCCCACCAACCGGCGCCACGGGCGGTCCACCGGTCCGCGTCCGCCTCGAACATCGCGTCCATCAGAGCGAACACGTCCTCCTCACTCGCCACGTTGCGTTCCACCGACCCGTCCTCCGTTCCTGATGACCGGTGTTCCGATGATCCCGCGTCGGGTGAACAGGCGATGCGGCGCCTCGCGAACGGCGCGTGGTGGCAAGTGAGGCTCGACGGTAACCGGCCTGCCGGTCAGTGGCCCGGGCGTTTGCCGGACCAGGCGAGTGGCGTGGACGCGAGGATCGCCAAGGCCGAGATGACGAAGGCGCCACTGGTGGTGAGGGCGCCTGACAGGAGGCCGATCGCGGCCGCGCCGATGCCGGTGCCGGCGTCGTAGGCCATGTTCCAGGCCGTACTTGCGATGCCGTTGCCCGTTGCGCCCGCCCTGGCGAACATGAGGACAAGGGTGTCGTTCTGCAGCGCTCCGAAACCGAGACCGTAGACGGCGGCCCCGGCCACGGGGGCGACCGTCGGGAGGGCACCCGCGATGGCCACGGCGAACGCGCCCACCCCCGCAGCACACGCCACGACACCGGCCGGAAGAAGTCGTCCGGGGCCGAGCCGGTCACTGAGCCAGCCCGCACCCCAGCGCCCGGCGATGGCAGCGGAGGAGAGTATGAAGAGCGCGGTCGCGGCCACGGCGCTGTCGGCGAGGGCAAGCGGAAGGAAGGCGGTCACCCCGCCCAGAGCGCACGCCGCGGTGACCAGAACCGTCCACGGTTTCACCATCGGTCGCAACAGTTCGGAAGAGAGCCGCGAACGGCCGGGCGCCGGCGGGTGGGCGTGACCGTCGTCGGCGTTCACAGCCCAGATGACGGGGGCGGCGCCGACGCTCAGTATCGCCGCGACCGAGAAGATCGCGGTGAAGCCGAGGTGGTCGACGCCCCACACCGCCAGCGGCAGCCAGACCACCTGTGGGAGCCCCACGGCGATCCCGTACCAGCCGACGGCGCGCCCGCGCTTGTCCGCGCCGACCAGCCCGGCGACCAGGGCGCTGCCCGCGACGGCGACCATCCCGAAGCCGACACCGCGTACCGCTGATACCGCCAGCACCCAGGCCAGCCCGGAGGACGCCAGGTAGGCGAGGGTCGGAACGCCGAGCAACACCGCGCCGGCGGCGAAGATCGTGCGGACTCGGCAGATTCGCAGCAGCCACGGCATCGCCAGCTGAATGGCGACCGTGGCACCCATCGTCACGCCGGTGGCAGCGCCCACCCCCGCAGAGCCCGAGGCGCTCTCGGCGGACCACAGCGGCACCACCGACAGCATCGGTGCGTAGTTGGAGAACGCGGCTGCGGACGCGACCAGGAGCAGGAGGAAACTGCGACTGGTCAGGCCCGAAGACGAGTATCCGCGGGGGGACCTGGGAGCATCCTGGGTGAAGACCACACGCCTTTGTAGTGGCCCGGGATCAGTCGTGTCCAACCAAGGCAGAGATCGGTTCGGCAGGTGAATCCTGACCCTTGACGCTCGAAGTGTCGAAACATTACTTTCGAAACATGTCTTCCGACGAACCGGATCCGGACGCACGCGTGCTGCGGGACCCGAAGGCGATGAGGGCGATGGCCCACCCGGTTCGGCTTCAGGTGCTGGAGATCCTCCGCGAGAACGGGCCGCTGACCGCCACCGAGCTCGGCGAGCGGATCGGCGAGAGCCCGGCGAACACCTCGTTCCATCTTCGTACGTTGGCGAAGTACGGCTTCGTCGTGGAGGCCGAACGAGGCAAGGGGCGCAGCCGTCCGTGGCGCGACGCGACGGGGGAGTTGATGATCCCCGATGCGGAGCTGGAGGGGGAGGCGCGGCGCGCGGCCGTGGCGATGGTCCGGGGCATGCGCATGATGTTGGTACGCCAGATCGAGCGCTGGGTCGACGAGCGTTCCGGCTACCCGAAGAAGTGGCAGGCGACGGGGTTCGAGATGGAGTTCCGGACCCGGATGACCGCGGAGGAACTGAAGAGGGTCGGCCGGCAGATCCAGGAGGTGCTCGAACCGTTCAAGCGGCCGGCGAGCGAGGTTCCCAAGGGCGCGAAGGCCGTGGCGATCGCGGCGTGGGGCTTCCCGACCGAACCGCCCACCAGTGAGTCCGCACGCAGGAGCGCGCGGTGAGGCCGCCGCGCGCGGAGCAGCCCACCGAGCACAAGCCTCGCGGCATCGCCCTCGTACGCGCGGTCTCGATTGTTCTCGTCCGCCCGCGGCTATGAGGACTGCCGTGAGGTGGTCGGCGTCTCCCTGGCGCCGCGCTGGAAGGTCGCGTACAGCCACCACAGTGACGGGATGAGCAGCAGCGCGCCGACGGCGACCGCGCCGATGGTGGCCGCGAGGACGGCATCGGTTGCCGCGGCCTGGCGCGCCGTCACCCCCGGCAGCAACTGCGGATACTGGCCGACACCCCAACCCCACAACAGCCCCACGACGGCGGCCGCCGCGGTGATTCGTACGGCGACAAACACCCGCAACCAGAGCAGCACGAGCGAGGCCACCCCGGCAGCGACCGACAGGATGAGCAGCGGCAGCGCCCGCCCTGAGGTCAGCTCGGCGAACAGGCTCGGCGCGTCGGCATGCAACACCACCAGGCCGATCGTCGCGAGCACACCGACGGCGATCCCGGTGACCAGCCCGCGACGGCGGAACGCCTCGGCCAACGCCGGGACACCGGCGCGCTCGGCGTCGCGAGTGAGATAGACAGCGGCGAGGTAGGCGCCGGCGCCCACGGCGAGCAGCCCGGTCACGATCGAGGTGGGGTTGAGCCAGCTGGTGACCAGATTCCCACGCGCGATGCCCGCAGGCACCCGCCCGGACGCGATCGCCCCGGCGACGGTACCGAGGAAGAACGGCGTCACCACCGAGGAGAACGCGAACGTGGCGCCGAACAGCCGCCGCTGCCACAGCTTCGTGCTCACCTTGCGGAACGCGAACGCCGACCCGCGGGCGATGATCCCCAGTGCCGCAAGGGTGAGCGGGATGTAGAGGGTGGAGAACACCGCGGCGAACACCGGCGGAACGCCCGTCCACAGCATCACGAGGACGAAGATCAGCCATACGTGGTTGGCTTCCCACACCGGGCCGATGGAGTGCTCGATCAGGCCACGCTGCTTCCGGCCGCGCTTCGGCGCCGCCGGCGAGCAGATCCCATCCGCCGGCGCCGAAGTCCGCCCCGGCGAACAGCACGTACGCCGTGAGCCCGATCCAGACGAGTGCGAGGATGACGTCGACAAGTGGCATCGGTGCAACCTCAGGTGACCGGGTAGCGGGCGACGTCGTGTTCCTGCGGCGCCGCGGGTGCGGGGGAGTCTCGCGACAGCCGGCGCAGGACGTACACCGTCGCCACGGTGAGCACCACGTAGACCCCGAAGACCAGCACGCATCCCCAGACCAGTCCGGGCGCGGGGTTGACCGCCTCGGAGGTACGCAGCACGCCGTACACGATCCACGGCTGCCGTCCGACCTCGGTGACCGTCCAGCCGGTCTCCAGCGCCACCACGGCGGCGACGCCACCCAGCGACGCCGCGCGCAGGAACCACCGCGAACGCGGCAGGTCCCGCCGCCGCCACCACGCCCACCCGAGCCACGCCGACAGCAACAACAGGGCCAGCCCCATCCCGACCATCAGGTCGAACGCCGGGTGCACGACGTTGACCGGCGGCCAGTCGCTCGGCGGAACCTTGTCGAGTCCGATGACCTCCGCGTTCGGCTTGCCGTGCGCGAGCAGGGACAGCCCGTACGGAATCTCGATGGCTCCCCGCAACTCCCCGTTGACGGCGAAGCCACCGACGCTCAGCGGTACGCCACGCCCGGTCCGGAACAGCCCTTCCATCGCGGCGAGCTTGATCGGCTGGTTGTCGGCGACGAAGCGAGCGGCCCAGTCACCGACGACGAGCTGCGCCGGCGTGACCACGGCCGCGACCGTGAACGGCACCAGGAAACCCAGCCGGTGGTATCGGTCGCGGCGGCCACGAAGCATGCCGACCGCGTAGACGCCGGCCATGCCGAACCCGGCGACCATGAACGCCGCCAGGATCATGTGCGTGGTCTGCGGTGGGGTCGACGGGTTGAACATCGCCGCCCACGGGTCGACCGCCACCACCTTGCCGTGCACGACGTCGAACCCGGTGGGCTGCTGCATCCAGGCGTTCGCCGTCACCACGAAGAACGCGCTGGCGACCCCCGCGACCAGGACCGGTATCCCCGTCAATATGTGCTTGACGGGACTCAGCCGATCCCAGGCGTAGAGGTAGATGCCGAGGAAGATCGCCTCGATGAAGAACGCGATCCCCTCCATGGCGAACGGCAGACCGATGACCTGTCCGTAGACGCCCATCAGGCCGGGCCACAACAGCCCCATTTCGAACGACAGAATGGTGCCGGACACCGCGCCGACCGCGAAGAGCACGCCCATGGCCCGCGCCCAGCGCCGCGCCAGCATCCGGTAGGCCGGGTCCCCGCTGCGATGTCCGCGCCACTCCGCGATCAGCGTGATCGCCGGCATGCCCACACCGAGGCAGGCGAGGACGATGTGCCAGCCCAGGGACAGAGCCATCTGGGTCCGGGCCGCCACCAGGTCGGCGTACGTCGCAGGCGCGGTCAGCAACACCACGCCCGGCGTTTACCCAGGCAGGGGCCACTCAGTCGGGCAGGGCGGAATCCAGCTTCAGCCAGCGCGCCAGGTCGACGATCTCCCGGCGTACGGCAGCGGTGATCGTCTTGGTGAACGGCACGTCCTGGTGGACGGCGTGCACCCGCAGCAAGCCGGCCTTGCGGTCGGCGGTGGCGTCGAGCTTGCCCACCAGCCGGTCGCCGTACAGGATCGGGAGCGCGTAGTAGCCCCATCGCCGTTTGGCGGCGGGCTTGTACATCTCCAGCTGGTAGTCGAAGTCGAAGAGCTCGAGCGTGCGCCGGCGGTCGTGGACCAGCCGGTCGAACGGCGACAACAGCGCCGCCCGGCCCGGGAACGCCCGGCCGGACAAAGGTGCATCAAGACAGGCCGGATCGACCCGCCAGGTGCCGTCGACGCCCTCGACCACGGCGGGTTCTCCGGCATCCCCGACGTCCCACGCCTCGGTCGGGCTCTCCGCCGTCTTGGCACGGGCGATGCCCAGCGAACGTAGCCGGCGTTCGTTCCGGATGCGTGCGGCCTGCGCGACCGGGACCACCGGGTCGTCGGGGTAGACCCGCGACGCGAGGTCCCACAGTCGCTCACGGCCTCTGCGCCCGGCGATCGCGACCTCGCCGCGGGCAACCATCAGGTCGAGCAGCTTGATCACGTTCTTGTTGTTGGTCCACCCCGTCGAGCTCCACGGCACCGCGCAGGTGTCCGGAAGCTCGCGCGACGTCAGCGGCCCGGACGAGCCGAGCCGGTCCAGGATGTCCCGTCGGCAGGCGTCGTTGGCCCGCACCCACTCCCGCAGCGACACCTGCCAGTCACGGAGCTTTCCGGTCCCGGGCCAGGCCGCCATGTCGGCGCGGTACAGCGCGAGGTCCTCTGCGGGCCGGAGCATCGCGGAGAGCTCGATCAGCTGCCGCTTCTCCAGCGCGGTGACCAGCTCACCCGGGTCGTACGACGAACCGACGCGACTCCAGGCCACCAGGTCGGCGTTCGGCGCGATCGCCGCCGTCGGGTCCAGCTGCAGCATGGTCAGGTGCCGCACCAGGTCGAGCAGGTCTGTCGGCCGCTGCTTGTGCAGAAGCTGCGCGCGGACGGCGACCCGGCGAGCGTCCGTACGGGACAGCCGGTGCGGCTGGCGGACTGTCATGACGCCGGCGGTGTCCAGACGTACGGCGTGGTCGTGGCGACCTTGAACATGCCCAGCCGTTCGAGGATCGGCCGGCTGTCCTCGGATGCGTCCACCTGCAGGAACTCCAGCCCCTTGGACTGCGCGATCCGCGCGCGCTCGGCGACCAGCGCCCGGTAGATGCCCCGGCCGCGCCACTTCGCCAGCGTCGAGCCGCCCCACAGCCCGCCGAATCTGGTGCCCGGCATCACCACCAGCCAGGCCGCGGCCACCACTGTACGATCGGCAGCGTCCTCGGCGACCAGCACGGCGATGTCGTCCGGGCTGCCGGCCACCCGGTCGGCCAGGTCGTCGGCCAGCCAGGACCAGTCCTGCGACCACACCTCCGACTCCATCGCGGCGATCCGGTCCAGGTCGGCCCGCTCGGCGACGGGGCGGATCGTGACACCCTCCGGCGCCCGGCCGGCGTCCAGGACGTCGCCCACCCGGCCGACGACCACCGACTCCTCGTCCTCGGGCCGGAACCCGGCTTTCTCGAGGAAGCCGCGCAGCCGCGGATGGTCGTTGCTGTAGTACTTCCACTCCACCGCTTCGTTCCGCTCGGCGAAGAAGTCCCGCGCGCGCCGGACGTACTCCTCCACCTCCTCCGCCGGGGCGTCCGCGAGTCCGTCGGAGAACACGAACGCCCGGTGCGGGGTGGTCACCCGCAGCACCCGGCCGTCCGGGTGCGGGGTCCAGGTGAGCGGCATGCGGGCGGCGACGGTGGCCCGGACCTGGGCGTCGTGGGCGGCGAGAAGCTCGGCGGCGGTCGACGTGTGCGCGGAGGTCGCGGACGGGTTGTCGGTGGAGGTCACCGCGGAATTATGCCAGGCCGACCTGGCCCGGGAGAAGCACAAGAAATATCGTACAAGAGCAGTTGTACGAATCTTCTTGTGCGTCTACGCTCGCTCTCATGCCTGACCGTGAACCCACGATCGTGGACTCCCGAGTCCTCGCCGCCATGGCGCACCCGGTGCGCCGCCGGCTCCTCGACCTGCTGAAGGTGTACGGGCCGGCCACCGCCAGCACGCTCGCCCAGAAGACCGGCGAGGCCGTCGGCAACATCAGCCACCACGTGCGCGCCCTCGCCGCGGCCGGGTTGATCGAGGAGGCGCCGGAGCTGGCGAAGGACCGGAGAGAGCGGTGGTGGCGGCGGGCCACGTCGTCACTGTGCTGGTCCTCGGCCGACTTCGCCGAGGACGCGGCGGGGGACGCGGTCGCCCGTGCCGTCGAGTCGCTCAATCTCGAACGCCAGGCCGGTCACGTCCGCCGCTGGGCCGACCAGCCGCAGTCGGAGCAGGAGCGCTGGCCACTGGGCCCGTTCTCGACCGAGGGGTGGCTGCGGGTCACCGACGCCGAGTTGGCGGAGTTCGGCCGGGAGGTGATCGCCCTGGTCGAGAAGTGGGCCGATCGGGAGGTGCCCGACGACGGTCAGGAACGCGAGACGGTCTTCGCGTTCGCCCGGGCGGTGCCGGCCCGCCCATGACCACCACCGAATCTCTCGCGTCCATCGAATCCTCCGCGGCCACGACTCCTCCGCCGGGCCGGCTCGCGCGTCGGCTGGGGCTGCTGCGCGACCGGGAGTTCCGGCTGCTGTGGACCGGAGAGAGCGTGAGCAGCCTGGGTAGTTCCGTCACCGGCGTGGCGCTGCCACTTGTCGCGGTCACCGTTCTGCACGCACCGCCCCTCGCCGTCAGCGTGCTCGCCGCCGCGGCCTGGCTGCCGTGGCTGGTGATCGGGCTGCCGGCCGGTGCCTGGGTGGATCGTGGCTCGCGGCGGCGCATCATGCTGGTCGCGGACTGGGTGTCGATGGCCGCGTTCCTCAGCGTCCCGGTGGTTGCGGCGTTCGGCCATCTCACCGTCGTCCAGCTGGCGCTGGTCGCGCTGACCGCCGGTACGGCGAAGGTGTTCTTCGCCACCGCCTACCGCGCCTACCTCCCTGCCGTCGTCGCGCCCGGCCACCTGCTGGAGGCCAACGCCAAGCTGCAGGGCAGTGAGCAGGTGGCCAACCTCGCCGGCCCGGGTGTGGCCGGTCTCTTCGCCCAGGTCGCCTCGGCGCTGGGTGGCCTGGTGCTGGACGCGGCGACCTTCGCCGTGTCGGCTGTGTGCCTGATCCGGATGAGAACAGTCGAGGAGGTTCGTCCCCGCTCCCGACGCCGGCTTCGGACGGAGATCCGCGAGGGCCTCGGCCTGGTTGCCCGCGATCCATTGCTGCGTGGAAACACGCTCTACGGGTGCGTTGCCAACCTTGCCTTGACGGGATACCAGTCGCTGCTGGTGCTGTTCCTCGTCCGGGACGTCGGACTCAGTGCCGGAGCGACCGGTGTGCTCATCGCGGTCACCAGCGTGGGTGGCATTCTCGGCGCCGCGGTGGCCCGCCGGGCCGCCGTACGTCTGGGCAGTGCACGCGTCGTCCTGCTGGGCAAGGTCGGGTTGGCACCGCTCGGGTTGCTGATCCCGTGCGCGAACCGAGGGTTCGGGCTGGTGCTGTTCGCGCTTGCCAGTGTGGCGATCGTGGCGGGAGTCGTGGCGGGCAACGTGGTCTTCGCCGGATTCATGCAGAGCTACGTGCCGGCCGAGCTGATGGGTCGGGTCTCCACCAGCGTGCAGGTCGTCAACTTCGGCGCCATTCCGCTGGGCGCGCTGCTCGCCGGCGTGCTGGGCAACGCGTTCGGCGTACGAGCCGCGTTGTGGGTGATGCTCGCGACGTTCGCCCTGAGCGGGCTGATCCTCGTGGCCACTCCGCTGCGCCGTCTCCGAGACCTGCCGCCCGGGCGGCTGGGCGGTGTCGTCCGGGCCTGAACGCGACGTCCGATACCCGCCAGCCCTTCGCGGGGCGAGCGTAGGAGTCTTGGATGGTGAACGACTGCTTCCACGGGATCGTCGACCGGTTCGTCTAGTCCAGCGCGGACTTCGCCCGCCGGCTGCGGCTCGTACGGCCGGAGCAGTGGACCAGCCCGACGCCCTGCGTGGAGTGGGACGTCCACCGTCTGGTGAACCACATGGCCGGCGGAAACCTCAACTACGTAGGGCTCCTCGAAGGCGGAACCAGCGCGGACTTCCTCCGGGGCCGCGACCAGGATGTGCTGGGTGAGGACCCTGTCGGGGCGTACGACCGGTCGGTGCGGGCATGTGCTGAGGCGTTCTCCCGCCCCGGTGCCCTGCGGCGGACTCTCGACTACCCGCTGGGAGAGGTGAGCGGGCGGCAGGCGCTGGCGGTGCGCGTCACCGACTCCACCATGCACACCTGGGATCTGGCCCGTGCCCTCGACGTGGACGACCGCCTCGACCCCGGCCTGGTGGCGTGGATCGAGGAGAACCTCGACGCGATCTACTCCGGTCTGTCCGAGACCCCCACCGCATCCCGGGCGACCGGGCGGTTCTTCGCCGCCCCGGAAGGCGTACTCCCTGACGGCGTGTCGCGCCAGTCGCGATTGTTGCATCGCATGGGCCGACGAATCACCGGCTGACCGGCAAGGGTCCTATTTCGGTCGACTCCTCTCGGACGCGTATGCGAGGGTCGGCGGCATGGACCAGCACACGACCGTCAACCAGGCGATGTGGAACGAGCTCGCACCACTGCATGCGGCATCGGACTTCTACGACGTGGAGTCGTTCCTGCGCGGGCACGGCACGCTCGGCGAACTCGAGCTCGCCGAGGTCGGTGACGTCACCGGAGAGCGACTGCTGCACCTGATGTGTCACATCGGTCTGGACACGTTGTCCTGGGTACGGGAGGGAGCCCAGGTCACCGGCGTCGACTTCTCCGACCGGGCGATCGGCATCGCCCGTGACCTCGCGAACCGCACGAACACCGAAGCCGAGTTCGTGGTCTGCGATGTGCTCGCCGCCGCTGATCATCTGACCGGCACCTACGACGTGGTGTTCTTGTCCAAGGGCGTGCTGATGTGGATCGCCGACCTGGACGCGTGGGCGGCGACCTGCGCGCGGCTCCTTCGCCCGGGTGGTGTGCTCTACGTACTCGACTTCCACCCGCTGGCACTCGCGGTGTCGGACTCCGACAGTGCCGAGGGAGTCCTCACCCTGCACGGCAGCTACTTCGGGCGCCCGGAGCCGACCGTGGTCGTCAAGGACGGGTCGTACGCGGTGTCCGACGCGGGCCTGACGCACCAGGAGTCGCGGGAGTGGACCCACACCCTGGGCGAGGTGGTGACAGCGATCGCCGGCGCCGGAATCGCGATCGAGTTCCTGCACGAGTTTCCGGCCCGGGCAGGTGGTACGCCGCTGCCGAACCTCGACCGAGACGGCGTGCGCGACGAGCTGCCCGCGATGTACTCGGTCCGCGGCGTACGCGTGGGGGCTCAGGGGCTGTCCTAATTGGTGGTGAAGGGAGGGGCCACCCGCAAGCGGGCACCCTGCCTTCTGGCCATGAGTCGCGCGTAGGGTGGCCAGTTGTGGAGGGCTTTCCCGGGCCCCGGCGGGTTGGAATCGTTGGGCTGCAGATCATCGCTGTTGCGGCCGCCTTCTACGGATCGGCGCAACTGGGGCTGCTGGTCGGCTTGGTCGAGGGACAGATCAGTCCTTTCTGGCCGCCGACCGGGATCGCGCTGGTCGGCTTGCTGTTGTTCGGCCCCCGGGTGTGGCCCGGAGTCCTCCTCGGTGCTCTCCTCCAGGAGGCGGCCCACGACCCCGCGGTCGCCGTCCTCCCCACGGCCGCCGGGACCACCCTCGCCTGCCTGACTGCGTACTGGGCACTACGCAAGGTCGGCTTCCGAACCGAACTGGACCGGCTGCGGGATGCGCTCGCGCTGGTGTTCCTCGCGGCGTTCGGCGGCATGCTGATCAGCTCGACCATCGGCACCGTGGTCCGGGTTGCTGTCGGTCTCACTGAGCCCGGCCACTTCCTCCCGGCCTGGCTGACCTGGTGGACCGGTGACGCGATGGGCATCCTCATCGTCGCGCCGCTGCTGCTGACTCTCGTGCGGATCCCCTGGCGGCAGGAGATCCGTACGGGCACGCTGCTGGAGATCATCGCTTTGTTGGCCGCCACCTTCGTGGTCGTGCTGATGGGGGCCCGGATGTTCGGCATCCTCTTCCTGGCCTTCCCGCTGCTGGTGTGGGCTGCGTGGAGGTTCCAGCTGCCGGGCGCCGCTCCGGTGGCGTTGCTCGCCTCGGCGGACGCGATCTACGCGGCCGTGCACGCCTTCGGACCGTTCGCCGGACGTGGGTTGTTCGAAACGATGGTGATACTGCAGATGTTCGACGGTGCGGTTGCCCTGACCGGGCTTCTCCTGTCGGTCGCGATCATCGAGCGCGACCGGGCGAGAAGGGAGATCGAACGCACCTGCCTGCGGCTGAGTGAGGTGCTCGCTCACTTCGAGTGGAGTTCAGGCGCGTTGCGGGTGGCGATGCCGCGGGCCCAGCCGGAACAGCGAACCGTGATCCGGGAGTCGCAGCGGCCGAAAAGAATCGAAGGTCCTCCGTACGGCGGCCAGGGTGGCACTTCCCCGCCCGTCAACGGCCGGTTGCGCTGAGAAGGACAGCCAACACAGGGTCGAACGTGAAGGGAGCTGGGTGCGATGACGACAACCACCGCCGGGAAGGTTGTCAACGGAGTGGATGCCGGCAGGTTGTTCCAGACCATCACCGCGATCGAAGGGGATCCGGCGATCGCGAAGTTCAACTTCCGGCTCAGCAACTTCTGGGTCCACGGTGCGCACAACCGGGCGGTCGTCGCCGACTTCGACGGCGCGCGTACGACACACCGCCGGGACAAAACGTACTTCGTCTACGACAAGGACGAACACCCCGCACTGCTCGGTGAGGACAGGGGCGCCAACCCGGTGGAGTACCTCCTCGCCGGCTTGGCCGGATGTGTCACCACCACGCTCGTCTACCACGCTGCGGCGCGGGGGATCACCCTCACGCGGGTGGACGCCGAGCTCGACGGCGACATCGACCTGCGGGGACTGCTCGGCATGTCGGAGGAGGTGCGCCCCGGCTACCAGAGCATCCGGATGACGCTGCACGTCGAGGGGGACGCGAGCAGGGAGGAACTCGCCGAGCTGGTACGCCTTGCCGAACGGCGTTCCCCGGTGGCCGACGTGGTGATGCACGGCACGCCGCTGCGCCTCACCCTCGCTGATGCGGACGGATCCTGAGAGACGTCCCTGCGGACACGCTCCTGCCGCACTTCCTCAGAACGGTGGTAGGTCATCGTCGGCTGACTGTGCTCCGGCGGTGGCGGTGGCCCGTTCGCCTGTTGCCGGTTCGGGCGGTGCCGGGTCGGTGAGGGATGGCGCCCCGCTCGTGTACTGGCGGCCGAAGGGGTCGGTGAGGGTGTGTTCGCGGGGTCCGGTCTGCTTCAGTTTCCAGTCCCGCTCGGTCTTGGCCTTGTGGTGGCGAGGACACAAGGGCGCGATGTTGTCGACGGAGGTTTCCCCACCGTCGGCGTGTTCGGTGTTGTGGTCCAGGTGGCAGGTGGCTGCGGGTCTTCTGCAGGTGGTCCACACGCAGCGTTGGTCGCGGGCATGGACGAGTTCGGCCTGTAGTCCGCGCAGGAACCTCGCCGGTATCGGATGCAGGTGCAGTAACCGCCCGGTGACCGGATGCGTGATGCCAACCGTGAACCTGGCTTCAGGGTTGGCGAGGTTGTTCGCCACGATCCGGCGGGCCACCTCGGTGATGATCGGTCCGAACCCGCCGAGCTCACCGGGCCGGGTGGACAGTCCCATCAGTGTGGTCAGCGGCATGTTCAGCTGGATCTTGGCGCGCGTCCTTATCGGACCCCAGCTCGGCTGCGAAGAGGTCCAGGGCGGCGGTGGTGGCAGTGTGGAGTTGTCCGTCGCCGGATCCGGCGGTGCAGGTGGAGCAGGTGGAGCAGGTGGACCCGGCTGACCCGGTGGGTCGGCCGTGTCGTCGGGTCGGCGGTTCTGCTGCGGGACCTGCCCCGCGGCGAGGTCTCCTGCCGTCGAGGTCGCGGCGTTCTCGGCCCCGGTCTCCGCTGCACCGTCCTGTGAGGCCGTGTTCTGTGCGGCTTCGTGGGCCGCGGTGTCGTGGGTGGTGGAGCAGGTGCACCAGGTGCGGACACCCCTCAGACGCCCGGTCTGAGCGGGAGCGCAGTCACCGCATTCACACCAGTCGTAGTGCAGGTCGTGGTCGGGGAACCGGTGCGCAGAGCAGTGCCCCTGCACTCGCGGCTCCTGCTCGGACTCACCCTCAGCTCGCTCGATTTCGTCCGGCTCGGTTTCGTCCGGCTCGGCATCAGCCTGCTCGTTACCCTGCTCGGTCTTGCCCTGCTTGAACTCAGGGTGGTCCTGCGCAGGCCGGTCCTTCACTGCTTCGTCCTGCGCGGCCTCGCCTTGTGCCCGGTCTTGCTCAGCGTGGTTGTCAACGACTGGTGGGGCGGAGCAGTCGATGATCTCAGCGGCGCCGGACAGCAGGGAGTAGGCCACGTCCGCACGCAGCTGGCCCAGGGTGCGCGGGTCGCCGGTCGACTTCTCTGCGCGGGCGATGGCGTCGATGTAGCCGTACGCCTCAGCAGCCTGATCTGCCGACAACCCGCGGATGGACAGGTCGGCGACTCCGTCGATCGCGGGCCAGATCGCGACGTTCCGCCCCGTGCGCGCCGCCCGGTGCCGTTTGGCGGCGGCTTCGGGGTCGGCCTTGACCACTTCGGCTTCGACCTTGGCCCGCAACAGCCCGCCGCGTAGTTCCAGCACCTTGGGGAAGAGCGCGTCCTCGATCGCTCCCCACAGGTCGGGTTTGGCGTCGGTGATCCGGTCGACGATGGTGTGGACCTCGGGCGGCTCCAACTGCCCGCTCGCCAGCGCGTCGCGTACTCGCGGGAGGCTGGGAAGCGTGGCGGCCAACGACACGTACTTGGCCGCCCGGTACGCGGTCCACCCCAGCAACGGCTCCAGCACCACCGGGGTCATCGAGTCCGCAACGACCCTGCGCCCGGTCGGCCCCTCACACATCCCGGGCTCGGCACAGGTCAGCTCGTTCACCCCGGTCAGGCAGGTGGACTCCGCCCAGCAGACTATCCGCCGAGTGGCCTTGATGTACTCCTCGAGTTCGTACCCGTTGCACGCGGCCACATCCACCGCGCCGATCGCGGCCGCCAACTCCGGACCACCCGGGAGATCCGCGAACCCCGCCGGCAGCACCCGACGACGACCCGGGCCTTCACCCAGGTCGTCGCCGAAGCGCTCACAGTCGTCGCTCATGCGTTCGATTCTATCGAACATGATCGGCGTATGCTTGCCGGAAACCCCTTACCCATTAGAGAAATCGAAGCAATTCAGGCCTGTGAACTCCGTGGATGCGTGTGACGTTCGATGTTCTTTCGAGGGGTCGCGCCAACCGACAGCCCAGCTACGCAGGGGGCCGCGGGTCACACGAGCTGGCGGAGCCGCCCGGTGTCGACGTCGTACAGGAAACCGCCGACAGCAACGGAATCCGGGATCAGCGGGTGTGCACGTACTCTCGCCACGTCGTCTCGGAGCTGGCCCTCCTGGTCGGCGATCGCGCCGAACGTCTCCCACGTGGCGTCCTGCCCGCTCGCCTGGCCGACCTTGGCCCGCAACTCGGCCTCGGTGCCCGAAGCCATCGCACAGCGGGTGTGCGGAATCACCAGAATCCGCTCGACCTTCAGCAGGTTGACGCCCAGGATGAGCGCCAGCAGCGCCTGGTGGGTGACTCGCCCGCCCGGGTTGCGCACCATCTTGGCGTCGCCGGGCCGCAGTCCCAGCAGGCCGAGTGGGTCGATGCGGGAGTCCATGCAGGTGACGAGTCCGACCCCAGCGTGGGCGAAGCCGTCGAATCCCGCGAGCTGAAAATCGTCTGCATAGCGCTCGTTCGCGGCGAGCAGGTCGTCGAAAGCACCGGTCATACCCGCGACGTTAGGCCGTGAGCCTGCGGCTCGGACAGGCAGGTCGGGCTCTGCGCCGACGGCCCGGGGAGCGGGGCCCGATCAGCGCGCCCGGATCGGGCCGCGTTCGATGATCGACCGTGCCTCCTCCTGGGACAGCCGGGGCGGGACGTACTCGTGCCACCACGTGGCGCCGGCCTCCGCCAGCGAGGTGACGTAGTCGGTCTCGGCGGCAAGGTCGGCGCGACGCTCCCGGCCACCGACTGCCACCACGAAGTCGTCGTCGCCGCGACGCTCGCGGGCCTCTCGGCGCAGGGCCCGAACGTCGTCGGCGGTCAGGTCGTCCCACTCCGGCGGGATGCCGTGGTAGAGACAGGCGCCGTCCCAGCGAAGCGCCCGCTCCCGGGGGCCCTTTCGGTCGAAGCTGCCGCCGACCCAGATCGGGACGCGTGGCTGCTGCACGGGCGTGGGTGTCAGCGTCACGTCGTCGACGTTCAGCACCGAACCATGGAACGACACCGGCTTGCCGGTCCACAGTCCGGCCACCACCTCCAGCGCCTCGTCCAGTGCCCGTGCCGCAGCGCGCGCGTCGCCGACCTCGCCGACCCGGGCGAAGTCGTCACCGGTGATGTCGCCGGAGCCGACGCCGAGCACCATCCGGCCACCGGACAGGTGGTCGATCGTCATCGCCTCGGCGGCGACCTTCCACGGCCGGCGCCGGGGAAGCGGTGTGACGAGGGTGCCGAGCGTGACCCGTGCGGTGGCCACCGCGATCGCGGCGAGGGTCACCCATGGGTCGAAGGTCGGCAGCCCACCGGGGAAGAGCACGTAGTCCTCCAGGAACACGCCGTCCCAGCCGGCCGACTCCGCGAGAGCGGCGAAGTTCGCCATCGTGCGCGGGTCGCCCCACGCGCCTGCCGGTGAGATGTCCAGGCCGTACCGCATCGCGTCCTCCGGGTCCGTCGGTTTGCCAGGTGCGGACGTTACGGCCGACCACCGACGGGCCGGCGCCGAGCCGCTGGATCGGCGGCGCCGGCCGGCGGATCAGGGATCAGGAGGACCGGTTCCGCAGCCGCGAGCGGTACCACCACATCGCGCCCACGCCCACCGCGAGCACGCCGAGGCCGACCGGCCGGGACAACGCGAGGAACGTCCCCGTGGACACGCTGAGCGCGAGAACCAGCAGGACCCCGGCGTGGGCCGCCAGCGTCGACCCGAGCAGGACGGTGAAGATCGTCGACGTACGCCTGCGGGCCGGGTCCGACACCTCCGACGCCGCCCTACGCATGCGCGGGTCGCGGGCGGCGAGAATCCGCAGCAGCACCAGGTGGAGCGGCCTGCCCACCGCGGCCGAGCCGAGCAGCACCAGCCCGAGCGGCCCGGTCACCAGGGAGTCCTGGAGTTCGAGCACGATCCGATTGCCGCCGGACAGGGCGGAGATCGCCACGGCCACGCCGAAGCCCAGCAGTGCCACCGAGCCCACCACGTCGAGAACGCCGTCGCAGTACGTACGTGGCGAGGGTGCTGAGAAGCGGGACGCCACCGGCGATGGCGAGCGCGACGACATCACTGCCGACGTGGGGGCGTACCACCGCGAACACCACCAGGGGCAAGCCGGCATTGACAACGACCCGGGGCAGCAGTTGACGCAGGGACGGCCGGGCCGGGCGGTCCGGCCCGTCCGAGCCGGATGCCTCGGACGAGACGGCGCGGGTCGAGCTGGGAGAGGTGTTCATCGGCGGCCACCGCCCAACCGGGTGAGGGGAAGGCCGCGCCGGTACCGGACGACCCCGAGGCAGCCGGCGGCGACGAGCAGCGTGCCGCCCAGTACCGCGGTCCAGGTGGGTCTGCCGAAGAGGTGGGTGAGCCCGGTGACGAGCAGGGCCGCGCCGATGACGACGAGCCGCGCGATCATCGCGTTTCTCCGTTCGGTGAGTGGGTTCTTGCAGGACTGGATCGGACTGACTGGATCGAACGGGAACCAGCGTGCGGCGCGGACACCCTCCCCGGCGTCGGCGTACGGGTGGAAGTACGGGTGGAGACGTCGCCACGACCAACCCCGCGGTCCTCCACCCGTGGGTGGAAGACCACTCGTGAACGGCGTACTACCGTGGTCGCCGTGCCCGCCGACCCGCTCCCGGCCACCGCCTTCGCGCCCCGGACCCATGCGGACGTCCCCGACCTGGGCAGTGCCGACGCCGATGTGGCGCTCGCGGACCGGCGGCCGATGCCGCGGTGGTGGCGGCCGGCCGCACTGGTCCTCCTCGTCGTCGTGATGGGGCTGGCCCTGCGCGACCAGCCGGGTCTGGACCACGGCCTGCGTGCCCTCGCCCTGGCGGCGACCGCGGCGGTGGCCGTCGGCGGCGCGGGCCTGCTGCTCGACGCGGCCCGGGGCCGGCCCGCCTGGCTGACAGCGGCCCTGTTCACCCTGCTGGTCGGCGGCTCGGTGGTGGTCGTGGCGATCGAGCCGGACGGGCCGGGGTTCGTCGGCGGGTTCGTGGCCACCAGCGTGGCCGCTTCGACCCTGCCCCGGCGGCCCGGCCAGGTGGTGGCGGCGTTCACGCTGACCGGCATCGCCCTCGCCGGGCATTTCGGCGGGCACCGGCCGTGGACGACGATCCTGGTCGCGGAGGCCGGCGCGCTGGCGTTCTTCCGGCTCGGGCAGTACGCCCGCCGGCTGCGCGCGCGGACCGAACAGGCCGAACGCCTGCTGGCCGAGGTCCAACGCAGCCGCTCGGCGCACGTGCGCGCGGCCACTCTCGCCGAGCGCCAGCGGCTCGCCCGGGAGATGCACGACGTGCTGGCGCACTCGCTGTCCGGGCTGCTGCTTCACCTGGAAGGTGCCCGGCTGCTGGCCGTCAGCGAGGGCGCCGGCCCGCGGCTGACCGACTCCCTCGAACGCGCGCGTGGGCTGGCACAGGCCGGGCTCGGAGAGGCACGGCAGGCCATCGGCGTACTCCGGGACGAGGACCTGCCGGGGCCGGACCGGCTGCCCGCGCTGGCGGAGGAGTTCGAGCACGACCTGGGGATCGACTGCCGGGTCGAGGTGCGCGGCACGCCGTACGACCTGGGTCCGCAGACCCGGCTGACGTTGTACCGCGTGGCGCAGGAGGCGCTGACGAACGTACGCCGACACGCCCGCCCACAGCGGGTCGACGTACGCCTGAGCTACCAACCCGACGGCACCCGGCTCACCGTCGAGGACGTCGCCGCCCCCGCGTCGGGCGCCGCCACGGGCGTCACCGCCGAAACCGGCCGGCCTCCCGGTTACGGCGTGAGCGGCATGCGCGAGCGCGCCGAACTGCTCGGTGGCGAGCTGACCGCCGGGCCGACCGCGACCGGCTTCCGGGTCGACCTGTGGTTGCCCGCGCGCGACGGTGAGGTGCCCACGTGACCGGCGGCAGGACCGAACCGATCCGGGTACTGCTCGCCGACGACCAGCGGGTCGTCCGCGAGGGGCTGGCCATGCTGCTCGGCCTGCTGCCCGACGTCGAGGTGGTCGGCACCGCCGCGGACGGTGAGCAGGCGGTCGACCTGGCCGCGCGGCTGCATCCGGACGTGATCCTGATGGACCTGCGGATGCCGCGCTGCGACGGCATCGAGGCCACCCGCCGGCTACGCGCGGAGCCCGGGGCGGGTCAGGTGATCGCGCTGACGACGTACGCCGACGACAGGTCCGTGCTCGACGCGCTCCGCGCCGGCGCGCGCGGCTACCTCACCAAGGACGCGGGTGCGGAGGAGATCCGGGCCGCGCTGGTCCAGGTCGCCGACGGCCACGCGGTGATCGACCGGGCCGTCCACCACCATCTCGTGGACGCCCTCGGCGCAGCGGCGGAGGCGGCGGAGGCATCCGAGCCCGCACCAGACCCCGCGCCGGAGGCCGGCCCACCGCCCGTCCGCCCGGACGGGCTGACGCCGCGTGAGGCCGAGGTGCTGTCGCTGATGGCGGAGGGGCTGTCGAACGCCGAGATCGCCGGCCGGTTGGTGGTGGGTGAGGCGACGGTGAAGAGCCACGTCAACCATCTGTTCGCCAAGCTCGGGGTGCGTGACCGCGCCCAGGCCGTGGCATACGCCTACCGGCGCGGTGTCGTACCGCCTCCGGGCTCGTCGGCGTCCTGAGGCGCGTCAGAGACCCGAGGTGCGCACCGCGGCGAGTGCAGTGTGCCGGTGCAGCAGCGCGGTCGTCACCGGCCCGACACCTCCGGGCACGGGGGTGAGCGCTCCCGCCACCTCCGCGACGGCCGGGTCGACGTCGCCGATCAGCCCGCCGCCGGGAGTGGGATTGGTGCCGACGTCCACGACGACGGCGCCAGGGCGTACGTGATCGGCGCCGATCAGCCCCGGACGCCCGACGGCCGCCACCAGTACGTCCGCCTCCCGGCACAGTCCGGGCAGGTCGGCTGACCGCGAGTGGCAAACCGTCACGGTGGCGTTCTCGGCGAGCAGCAACAGCGCGGCGGGCTTGCCCACCACCGTCGAACGGCCGACGACGACGACGCGCCGGCCGGCGAGCGGCACCTGCTCGTGCCGCAGGATCTCCAGCACCGCCTGCGCGGTCGCCGGTGCGAACGCCGCTGCCGAGCCGGCCGCCAGCAGGCCGAGAGAGGTGGGGTTGGCCCCGTCGACGTCCTTGCCCGGTGCGATCGCCGCACCCAGGCCGGCCAGGGTGACACCGGGCGGCAGCGGCGTCTGGCAGATCACCCCGTGCACCGCGGGGTCGGCCGACCTCGTGGCGAGGTGCTCGCGGAGGGTCGCCGCGTCGGCGCCGTGGACCTCATCGACCAGGCAGGTGACGCCGAGCCGCCTGGCCGCCCGGGCGATCGAGCGGACGTACCACGCCGTTCCCTCGTCGTCGGTCGGCACCACCACGGCCAGGGTGGGAACGATCCCAGCCGCGGTCAGCCGGGCCACGTCGGCGGCGGTGTGCTCGTCCACGGTGGCCGCAACGGCGCGCCCGTCAAGGCGGCGGGCGGTCATCGGGTGAGCTCCCGGCGGATGTCGGCGACCAGCGAACGACCCCGCTCGGCCACGGCGAGATGCTCCTCCAGATCCGCTGTCAACTCGGCCTTGACATCGCCGCCGGGCAGCGAGGACAGGTTGATCTCGACGTTGACCGCGGCGGACTCCGCGGCGCCGGCGGCGGCCGCCGCGGCGACCGCGAGGTCGGAGACCACCTGCGGGTTGGACCGCCCGCGCAGCGCTTCGGCCAGCGCCACCACGTCGGCCGCGGCGGCGGCGATCGCCAGCGGCGGCAGGGCGGCGGCGTGGGTCGCGGACCGCACCGCGTCGCGGCGGGCCGTGCGTTCCTCCTCGGTCGCACGGGGAAGCCGGTAGGCCGTCATCAGCGCCGTGAACGCCGCCTCGTCCTCCCTGGCGAGGCGCAACGCCTCCGCGCGCAGGGCGTCGGCCCGCTCGCGGACCTGGGTCGCGTGCTCCTCGTGGGCGACGTGCACCGGTTTGCCGATCGTCAGGTTGGTCACCATCGACACCAGCGCCGCGCCGATCGCGACCTGCATCGCTGCGGCCGCGCCGCCACCGGGTGCCGGGGCGGCGGACGCCAGGCGGTCCAGCCAGCCCCCGATCGTGTCGGTGCCGGTCTCGGCGTTCGTGCCGTTCGGATCGTCCGTACCGTCCATGTGGTCCTCCTGCTCGCGCGCGGGGCCCCACGCGCGAGCAGGATAGTGCTCCTACCTCAGGCCACCGGAAGTACCTCAGGTCACCGGAAGCCGGACGCGGAAGGTCGTGTCACCGGTCCGGCTGCTTACCCGCACCGTCCCGTGATGGGCGTCAACCACGGCTTGCACGATGGCCAGGCCGAGTCCGGTGCCTCCGCTGGCGCGGGTACGAGAGGTGTCGGCGCGGTAGAAGCGGTCGAAGACGTGGTCGACCGCGATCGGGGGCACTCCGGGACCGTCGTCGTGTACTTCCACCAGCGCGGCGCCGTCCTCGCCGCGGACCCGAAGGTCGACGACGGTGCCGACCGGGGTGTGCGCGTGGACGTTCGCCAGCAGGTTGGCCAGCACCTGGCGCAGCCGGCCCTCGTCACCGTTGACGACCAGCGGGTCGGCGGGCAGCTCCAGCTTGATCGGGCGGTCCTCGTCGCGAACCCGGAAGTCGGCGGCGGCGTCCACCGCCAGCCGGCACAGGTCGACCGGGCGGTGGTCGAGCGGGCGGCCCTGGTCCAGGCGGGCGAGCAGGAGCAGGTCGTCGACCAGCAGGCTCATCCGGTTGGACTCCGCGGCGATCCGGCGCATCGCGGTGCCGAGCTCGGCGAGGTCGAGGTCCCGGTCCAGCTCCAGCGTTCCGTTGCGGTCCCTCGTCGAACGGTCGAAGAGCTCGGCGTACCCGCGTACGGTCGAAAGTGGCGTCCGCAGCTCGTGGGAGGCGTCGGCGATGAACTGCCGCAGCTGGCGTTCGGCCTCGTTGCGTGCCTGGAACGACGCGTCGATCGCTTCCAGCATGTGGTTCAGGCCCGAGCCGAGCTGACCTACTTCGGTCTGCGGGGGCAGCACCGGCGCCCGCAACCGCACCGCCGCCTCCGGCCCGGTGAGGTCGGTCTCGGCGATCCGCCGGGTGGTGGTGGTCATCCGCCCCAGTGGAGCCAGGCCGACCCGGATCAGGATCGAGCCGAGGATCGCGGTGACCACCAGCCCCGCAAGGCCGACCGCGAGCTCGATCAGCACCAGCCGGCGCACGGTGTCGTTCAGCGACCGCAACGGCATCCCGACGACCAGCCGGGCGCCGTTCTCGAAGTCACTGGCCACCAGGCGGTACGGACCGGGCAGCGCGCGGTCCGCGTACGTGTGCGGGGAAGCGGTGGACACCGTCCTGGCAAGCCGGACCTGCTCGGCATGCGACAGTTCCCGCACGTGTTCGGTCGTGCCGCCGGTGGCGGGCAGCATCGCCGACCGCTTGCCGTCGGCACTCACCACGAACCGCACCGCGTCCTCGGGCGGGATCTGCACCCGGTCGGCGTCGTCGTCCCCGTGCAGGAGGGCGTCCCTGGTCTGCGCGGCGACCTGGCGCAGCTGACCGTCGGTCCGGTTGAGCAGGTACGTCTGCAGCGCGTGCGTCGTCGCCACCCCGCCGGCCACCAGGACTCCCGTGGTCAGCAGCAGCACCAGGGCGAGGACACGGCGCCGCAACGGCTGGCGGGCGAGGAAACCCCGCGTCGCCGTGTAGACCGAACGCCGGCGGCTCACGAAAGCGGCGACCGGAGGACGTAGCCGACACCGCGCACCGTGTGTATCAGCGGCTCGGCGTCGACGTCGATCTTGCGGCGGAGGTAGGAGATGTAGAGCTCGACCACGTTGGCGTTGCCGCCGAAGTCGTAGTTCCACACCCGGTCCAGGATCTGCGCCTTGGACAACACCGTGCGGGCGTTGCGCATCAGGAACCGCAGCAGCTCGAACTCCGTCGGGGTCAGCTCGATCAGCCGGTCACCCCGGCGCACCTCGCGGGAGTCCTCGTCGAGCATCAGGTCCGCGACCCGCAGGCCGGTGCCGCGGGGGACCGTGAGGGCCGCGCGCCGCATGACCGTGCGCAGCCGCGCGATCAGCTCCTCCAGGCTGAACGGCTTGGTGACGTAGTCGTCGCCGCCGATGGTGAGCCCGCGGACGCGATCCTCGGTGGCGTCGCGGGCGGTGAGGAAGATGACCGGCGCATCGACACCTTTGGCGCGAAGTGCCGCGAACAACGCGAATCCGTCGGTGTCGGGCAGCATGACGTCCAGCACGATCGCGGACGGCTCGAAGCCCGGGGCCTGGGTCAGCGCCTGGTCGGCGTTGCCGGCGACCATCGTCTGCCAGCCCTCGTAGCGCAGCGCGGACGCGATCATCTCGGCGAGGTAGCGCTCGTCGTCGATGACCAGCACCCGCACCGGCGGGTCCGCCACGGCGGCCGGTCCGGCCTGCGGGGTGCGTTCGGTTCGTGCCGTACCGGCCGAATTCGTACTACCCGTGCCCATCGAATTCGTACTGGCCGAATCCACTGCGATCTCCTCGTCGGGCTGCCCCACCGGCAGGCGCCGGCGCGGTTCCCCCGCGGTGTCTACTACACACCTTTGCCGCCGGGCCTGAGAGCCGGGTGTGGGTTTGCTGTGCGTTCACTGTGAACGCGGGAGTGGGCAGCGGGGTTCACAGGGGGCGGACAGGATGGTCACCGGGTTCCCACAGGTCGATCGGCCACGGTGGTCTCCATGCGAGCTCTGATCGTGCGGCACTCCCCGTGGCTGGTGTGGGCCGGGGTCGCCGCGGGCGCCGCGGCCCTGACCCTGCTGTGGTGGACCAGCACGCTTCCGCCCACATCCTTCGGCGCGCAGCTGACCGAGGCGGGCCGGCTGACCGGGCTGTACGCCGGTTACCTGGTGGTGATCCTGCTGGTGCTGATGGCCCGGCTACCGGTGCTGGAACGCCAGGTCGGCACCGACCGGCTGGCCCGGATCCACAGCATGGCCGGGCGTTACGTCGTGTGCGTGACGGTCGCGCACATGGCGCTGATCTGGCTGGGGTACGCGCTGACCGCGCACGCCGGGCTCGGCAAGGAATTCACCGACCTGCTGACCGGGTACCCGTACGTGCTGTGGGCAGTGATCGGCGCGGGACTCTTCGTGCTGGTCGGGGTGGTCTCGGCCGGCGCGGTCCGCAGCCGGGTGAGGTACGAGACGTGGTATCTCCTGCACCTGTTGACCTACGCCGGTATCGCGCTCGCGTTCTGGCACCAGATCCTCACCGGCGCGCAGTTCGTGCCCAACGCCGTGGCCCGGTGGGGATGGATCGGTGCGTACGCCGCGGCGACGGCCCTGTTGGTCTGGTACCGCCTGGTGGTCCCGGTCCGCAACGTGTGGCGGCACCGGCTGGAGGTGGCCGCGGTCCACACCGAGGGGCCCGGCGTGGTGTCGGTCTATCTCTCCGGTGCCCGGCTGGACGACCTCGGCGCGGAGGCCGGACAGTTCCTGCGGCTGCGCTTCCTCACCCGGAACGCGTGGTGGCAGTCCCATCCGTACTCCCTGTCCGCCGCGCCGAACCCGAGCTGGCTGCGGGTCACCATCAAGGCACTCGGTGACCACACCGAGGAGCTGCAGCGCATCCGGCCGGGCACGCGGGTGCTCGCCGAAGGCCCGTACGGCGCGCTCACCGCGCGGCGGCGCAGCAGGCACGGCGTGGTGCTGATCGCGGGCGGGGTGGGGGTGACCCCGCTGCGCGCGTTGTTCGAGTCGCTGCCCGCGGAGGAGGGCCGGCTCACCCTGATCTACCGCGCCAGCAGGCACGAGGACGTGGTGTTCCGGCACGAACTGGACGCGATCGCCGCCGACCGGCGGGCGGTCGTGCACTATCTGGTCGGGCCGCCGGCACCCGGCCAGGAACCGGCACTGCACCCGAACTGGCTGCGCCGCCTGGTGCCCGACGTCGCCGAGCGCGACGCCTACCTGTGCGGGCCCGGCGGGATGATGACCACCGCGATCGAGTCGCTGCGGGAGTGTGGGGTTCCCACGCGGCGCATCCACCACGAGGACTTCAGCTTCTGATGAAACGCATCGTGCTCACCGCACTGTCCACCATCACCGGGATCGTCCTGCTCCTGGGGGTGAAGTCGCAGACCGGCGCGCCGGGCATGGCCAGTCTGGCCGCGCCGGGCGCTGGCGCGGCGGGATCGGGCTCGACGGCGACCAAACGGACGCCGGCGCCTGACGTGACGCGGACCCCGACGGCCACCGGTACGCCGACCCCCAGGAGTAAACCGACTCCGCGCAAGAAGAAGTTGACATCGACGAAGAAGAAGTCGTCGGCCTCGAAGGCGAAGGCGGCGCCGAAGAAGGTCACCACGAAGAAGGCCGCGCCGAAGAAGGCCGCGCCGAAGCCCAAGCCCGTCACGAAGATGAAGGTGGTGGGCCAGACCGCGGACACGCCGTACGGGCCGGTGCAGGTGAAGGTCACCCTGCTCGGCCACCGGATCACCGACGTCACCGCGCTGCAGCTGCCGGATGGCAACCAACGTGACCAGGACATCGCGTCGTTCGCCGTGCCGGAGCTTCGCAAGGAGGCTCTGTCGGCGCAGAGCGCCCACATCGACAGCGTGTCCGGCGCGACGTACACGAGCCAGGGCTACATCACCTCGCTGCAGTCCGCGCTCGACAAGGCCGGCGTGTGAGCGCGGCGACGACCTCGGGCCCAATCGGAGGCGGGGTGCGCGGCCCGATCCGTCACGTGGAGTACGTGATGGGTACGGCGGTGACGATCGACGTCCGCGACCCGCGGGTGGGCGCCGGCGCGGTGGACGCGGTGATCGGCTGGCTGCACACCGTCGACACGACCTTCAGCACCTACCGTCCCGACAGTGCGATCAGCCGGCTCGACCGCGGCGAGGTCGGGTTGGCCGACTGCCCGGACACGGTCCGGTCGGTGCTCGCGCGGTGTGAGGAGCTGCGGGTCGAGACGGTCGGCTACTTCGACCCGAGGTACGCCGGGCGGCTCGACCCGTCCGGTCTGGTGAAGGGCTGGTCGATCGAGCAGGCCGACCAGATCCTGCGAGCCGCCGGCTCGCAGGCCCACTGCCTGAACGCCGGCGGCGACGTCCTCGCCCGCGGCCGGCCCGCGCCCGGCCGGTACTGGCGGATCGGCATCGCCGACCCGCACGACCGCGCTCGGCTGGCGACAGTGGTCGAGGGTGCCGACATTGCGGTGGCCACGTCGGGCACGGCCGAACGCGGCGCCCACGTCGTCGACCCGCGCACCGGCGAGGCAGCCACCGGGTGGGCGAGCGTCACCGTCGTCGGCCCGGACCTGCCCACCGCCGACGCCTACGCCACCGCGGCGCTGGCGATGGGCGACCAGGCACCCGAGTGGCTCGCCGGGCGGACCGGATTCGAGGCGTACGCGATCGCACCGGACGGCACCACCTGGGCCACGCCCGGCTTTCCCCGATGAGTTCGGAGTGTGTTGCGAACACACCCTGGCCCGGTAGCCGCGGAACCGTTGCGGGACTACCTTCGTCGTACGACGTCGAGCACGGTGCGGCCACCCCGCCGGGGGCCGAGGTCCGGCCGTGCGAAGGGGGACGCTCGTGTCGGACGAACGTACCCGGGCCGAGGTACGCCTGGGTGGGCACTGGCGGCAGGTGCGCGCGGCGTTGCTCCTCACCGCCCTGCTGTTGCTGGTGCAGTGGCCGATGCGGCACGCGGTGCGGGCCGGGGACCCGACGTGCGCGACTCCCGCGCGGCTGTCCCTGCTGGTCGACACCGGACTGATCTGCGCCTACCTCGTCGCCGCGTGGCGGGCGCACGGCTTCGTCGCGCTGGTGCAGCCGGCGCGGAGCGCGCTCCGCCGGCGCGCGTTCGCCGGTGCGCTGCTGGCGAGTGCGGCCGCCTGCCTGGACGCGGTGGAGAACGTCGTGCTGTGGCAGCGGTTCGGCGGCCCGGCGTCCGGCACCTGCCCGTCGCTGTCGGCCGGCTGGCTGACCGCGACGTGGTGGGTGCTGTGGGTCGGCGCGCTGCTGCTGGCCGGCACGGCGCTGGTGACGACGCGGTACGGCGTGGGAGGACACGCGCGGCCTCCGCGGCGTACTGCCGAGGAGGACATCACCGACGGGACGAATCCCGACGGGCAGAGCACCGCGGACCTCAGCCGGCACGACCTCACCCGGCACGACCGCGGCCGGCAGATCATCTGCTGTTCGGGCGGCGGCATCCGGTCGGCGGCGTTCTCGCTGGGAGCCCTGCAGGCGTTGACCGAACGGGGCGAGTACCAACGCTCCTCGACGGTGATCGGCGTCAGCGGCGGCGGCTACATCGCCGCGGCGTTCCACTTCCTGCGGCGTTCCCTGGCCGACGAGGGACGCACGTCGCTCGCGGAACCCCCGCCGTACGCCATCGGCAGTCCCGAGCTCGCCCGGCTGCGCCGGCACACGCACTACCTGATGCCCTCGCTGGCGGTCGGCGCCCGCGCCATCATGTCGCTGCTGTACGGCGTGGTTGTCAACCTGGTGTTGATAGGCATCCTGATCCGGGCGGTCGCCTGGGTGCTCGGCTGGGCGATCTCGGAGATCGCCGTCGTCCGTGGTCTCGGCGTGGCCGGCGCGACCACCGACTTCGCCGGCCTGCCGCGGTGGTACTGGGTGGGTGCCCTCGGCCCGCTGGCGATCGTGGTGGCGTTGTTCCTGGCGGAGGTGCTGGTCGACCGGTTCCGCGTCCCGCCGACCTGGCTGCGCCGGGAGGGCCGGGCGCTGGCCCAGCTGCTGCTGGTGCCCGCAATCGTCAGCCCGCTGCTGCTGTTGGGCGTTCCGCTGGTGCTGGTGTGGGCCAACAACCTCGGCCCCGGTTCGGGCGGCGGCCACTCCGGCGTTCTCGGCGGGCTGACCGAGGGAGTGGTCGGCACCGCGAGCGGCGTCGCCGGGCCGCGGGCGACGAACGCCGACGCCGCGGTCGACTCGCAGTTCGGGTTCGTCACGCTGGCGGCTCTCGGTGCGGCGTTCATCGCGCTGGCCCGGTCGGCCTGGAAGGGGATCCAGACCGTCTCCGCGGGCATCGGTCCCAACCTGCGCAGGCGAATCCTCACCTGGCTTCGTACCCACCTGGTTCCGTGGCTCGGCTCGGCCCTGCTGGTCGTGGGCGTGCTGGTGGTGCTGCTGAGGTGGACCGCGGGGTACGCCGCCAGCGAGGAGTGGCGTTCGCGGTGGTGGGTGGCCGGCCTGTGCGCGGCCCTGCTGGTCGCGACGCGGATCTTCACCGACGCCACCCGTACCTCCCTGCATCCGTACTACCGAGAGCGGCTGTCGGAGGCCTACCTGGTCGGCCGGGGGCAGTCGGAGCGGGAGGCCGAACGCACCTACCCGAAGCCCCTGCCGTTCTCGCGGTACGCCGTGTCGCCCGACGGCGGCCCGCAGCTGGTGGTCGTGAGCTCGGCCAACGCCGCCGACACCGACTTCATCCCGCCGGACCGGGGCTGCGTGCCGTTCGTCTTCGATCCGGAGCTGACCGGTGTCGCCGGTGACGTCACGCTCCCCGCGGAGGGCCTGGAACCCACAGCGGAGTACGAGGTCCGCGCGGACTACCACCACCGGGACGTCACGCTGCCCGGCGCGGTGGCGATCAGCGGGGCGGCGTTCGCGCCGCTGACCGGACGCAACAATGCCGGCACCCGGCCGATGCGGCTGCTGTTCGCGGTGGTCAACGCCCGGCTCGGCGTGTGGCTGCCCAACCCCTACTGGGGTACGACGTCGCCGGCGGCCGCGCTCGCCCACCGCTGCGGCGAGCTGGCCGAACGCCGCAGAAGTGACGGCCGCACCGGACTGCTCACCCGGCTGGTCTCGGCCACCGCGTACGCCGCGTCGATCGCGGACAAGCCGGGCGCCCACCAGCTGTTCCGGGAGGCGTTCGGCCGGGCGTCGATGTACGACCGCAGGCTCTACGTCACCGACGGCGGCCACTACGACAACCTCGGGCTGGTGGAGGCGCTGCGCCGCCGCCCCGCGAGGGTCATCGTGATCGACGCGTCCAACGACGTCGAGGACTCCTTCGCGGCGGTGGGTTCGGCGATCGCGTCCGCCCGGATGGATCTCGGCGTCGACGTCAACCTCGACCTGCACACCCTCCAGCGCCACGGTGGTGAGCGGATCGGCCGCGGCTGGGCCCGCGGCCGGGCGACCTATCCCGAGGGCGGATCCGCCGACATCCTCCTCGTCAAGGCCGTGTTGGCAGGCGGCCTGTGCTGGGACCTGGAGACCTACGCCCTCGAACACCCCGACTTCCCGCGGCACACCACCGGCGACCAGTTGTACGGCGAGTTCGACTTCGAGGCCTACCGCGCGCTCGGGCAGACCCTGACCCGCGACCTGCTGCACCAGATGGAGCGCGAGCGCGGCGTACCGGCAGGCAACGGCCCGGTGGGCGGCGTACCCACTCCGAAAGGGCCCACCGACGACGTGTCGCCGGTCAGATCGGGGTGATCTCGGTGGGGACCGCCTCGAACACCCGGATGTCGGCCGGGCCCTCGGCGGTGTCCGCGAGCACCGCGTCCAGTGCCGTCATGTGCGCGCTGGTCAGGTGCTCGCGCAGCGCGTCCAGGTCGGTCCACTCCTCCACGCAGGTGAAGAGGCAGTCGTCCTCGAGGTCGGCGACGAACGCGTAGTGCAGGCAGCCGTCGTCCTTGCCGCGGACCGCGTGCTGCATGGCGATCAGCGCGGCCACGGTCTCCATGCGGCGTTCGGGTCGGGAGCGGAGTACGGCGTGTACCACGATCATGCGGTCCACCCTAGCCGCGCGGGTCAGCGCGGTGACCGGGCTTTGGCGAACGCGTCGAACACCAGCCGCCTCGTGGCCCCGTCCCAGCCGAGCATGCCCATCGTGGACAGGCCGTTGTAGTCCTGGTTGTAGCCCGCGCGTTCCTTGTAGTCCTTGAGCACCCAGAACGTGTAGCCCGCCATCCACGGACGCGACGGCGCGGTCACCTGGTCCCAGTGGGAGACGAAGTTGGCGGCCTGCCACTCCTCGGTGCCGCCCTCGGTGGGCGAGCCGTGCTTGCCGAGGTAGGACCAGGTGCCGTTCTCGGTGATCAGGATCGGCTTGTCCGGATGGTTGCGGTGCACGGCATCCAGCGTGGTTCCGAGGTCTTCGTTCTTGCCGTAGAAGTAGCCGAAGTACTCGTTGAAGCCCACCACGTCGGCGAGGTCGAACGCCGGGTCCCAGGAGGTGTTCGACGCCCAGGTGACCGGACGCTCAGACAGGTCGACGGCCTTCACCGCCGCCTTCATGTCGGCCAGCCAGGCGCGGTAGACCGGCGCTCCGTCCCCGTCGACGGTGGACTCGTTCTGCAGGCCCCACAGGATCACCGAGGGATGGTTGTGGTTGTTCCACGCGGTGGCCAGGGCGAGAGCGCGGGACAGGCCGTAGCTCTCGGTCTGCAGCTTCTGCTGGTCGGTGCCCACCCACATGGTGTCCCACTCGTCCACCAGCATCAGGCCGTGCCGGTCGGCCCAGTCGTAGACGTAGGGATGGCGGTTGTAGACGCAGTTGCGCAGGAAGTTCGCGTCGGCCGCCTTGACCTGGCCGAGCTCGTGGTCGTACTCCGCGCGCGTCATCGACCGGCCGGACCGGTCGGTTTCCTCGTGCCAGTTGACGCCCTTGAGGAACAACGGCCTGCCGTCAAGGGTGAGTTGCGTGCCGTCCACCCTGATCTCGCGTACGCCGTAGGTGGCGGCGAGGGTGTCCACCGGCCGGCCGTCCGCGGTGGCGGTGACCGACGCCGTGGCGGTCAGGACGTTCGGATGCTCGACGCTCCAGTGCGGCGCGCCGGGAATGCCGACCCGCGCCGAGGGCACCGCCACCCCGCCCGCCGGCACGTCGACGCGCACCCGGGTGGGCCGTCCGGTCGAGCCGCGGCCCGGGTCGATGCGTACGTACCCGTGGAAGTCGGTGCCGCCGTTGTTCTGCACCACCACCCGCGCGTCCAGGGTCTTCGACTTCGCGTCCAGCAGCACCTTGGCCACGTTGACCTCGGGCACCGACTCCAGCCACGCCGATCGCGTGAGCCCGGCGTAGGGCCAGTAGTCGACGACGCCCGGCGGCAGCGACTTGTCGTCGCTGACCTGCCGGCCGGTGCCGTCGTAGCTGGTGTAGCTCGCGCGGCGGTAGACGCGGACGGCGATGGTGGCCGGCTGCCCGGGCCGCAGCGCGTCGCCGACCGGCAGGGCGAACGCGGTGTGGCCGCCCTCGTGCTTGCCCACGAACGTGCCGTTCACCCAGACGTCGGCGCTGTAGGAGGCGGCGAGGAACGCCAGCCGGACATGCGTGCCACGCCAGGACGCGGGCACCGCGACCTTCGTGCGGTACCACGCGTACCCGTCCTTCAGCGCCCCGCCCTTGCCGAAGTCGGCGCCGTCGTAACCGGCCCATCCGTCGTTGTCCTTGAGGTCCCACGACGACGGCACCGCGATCGAGTCCCACGTCGAGTCGTCGGTGCCGGGCTGCTGCCAGCCGGCCGTCAGGCCCTGGTTGTCAGGGTCGTAGCGGAACCGCCAGGTCCGGTCCAGGGACAGGTAGCGCCGGGTGGGTTCGTGGCGGGCGTAACCGTCGAAGGACGGCATCACCTCGCCGTAGGAGAAGACCACGTTGGTGCCGTCGACGTCGCGCACCTCGGTGCCGGAGGGCTCCCGGTCGCCGTGCGGGTCCCGGACCACGGTCTGGCGACCGGTGCCGGCGGTGGTGGTGCCGCTGGGCGCGGCCAGCGCCGAACCCCCGAGCGCCGAGCCGCCGAACGCCGCCACCGCCAGTGCGAACCCGGCGGCGACCGCGGTGAACCGTGTCCTTCGACCGACCTCCGGACCTCGCATGGCCGTCCCCTTCCGTGGGACCCGCGGGTGAACCGCGCGGATGATCTTGGTTGACCGCGGTCACGCTAGGTGGCGGCCCGGTCGCGGGTCCAGCATCCGACCGGACCCGGCCGACCGGTCGCGGCCGATCCCCGGGAGGTTCCTCTGCCCTAGGGTCTGGTCTCGTGCGGGTTCCGTTGGTGCTCACCGGACCGCCGGCGGTGGGCAAGACGAGTGCCGGCCGGCGGCTGGCGCAGGCGTGCCCGCGGGGTGCGTACGTGGATGTCGACGACGTGCGCCAGCTCGTCGTCGCCGGTGGCGCCGCGCCGTGGGAGGGCGACGAGGGAGTTCGCCAGCGCGAACTCGGCGTACGCAACGCCTGTCTGCTGGCGGCCCGGTTCACCGCCGAGAGGTTCGCTACCGTCGTGACGGACGTGCTGACCCCGCGCACGCTCGCGATCTACCGTGCCGAGCTGCCCGGCTGCCTGATCGTCCGGATGAGGGTGGACGTCGCGGAGGCGCGGCGCCGGGCCGCGACCCGGCCGGTCTACCTCACCGCGGAGGAGTTCGCAGCGCTGCACGCCGAGGACGTCGCTGCCGAGCTGGCCGTGGACGCCGAGCTGGACGTGACCGGCCTGTCCCTGGACGACCTGGTGACCGAACTCTCCCGGCGGTGGACGGCGGCGTGACCGGGGGGCCGGAGTGTGGCGGAGCCGGTCCCGGCCGGGCCGTACGCCGAGAACACGGCTCGTTCGCCGATCACCCTGAGCTAAAGTGTCTGCGGCTAAAGTCTTGACATCGAGAGGAATCGCAGGTGTCACATCCCGCCGGCCGAGGCGAGCCCGGCACCAGCAGTACCAACAGTTCCAGCAGCACCGGCAGTACCGACAGCTCCAGCAGCGACGGCGGCGACGTCCACCCCGACTCCGCGGACTCCTCCGACGAACCCCTCGACTCCCGGCAGCCGTCACCGCCTGCCCAGGAGACGCTCGGGGCCGAGGACCTCCGGGACGAGAGCGGCACCCACGACGGCCGGGTCACCGGCCCGGGCCGGCGGCGTTCCCGATGGGACCTCCGGCGGATCGTCGTCGACACCCGGCCGCTGTCCATCCCGGCGTACCGCAGGCTGTGGACCTCGACCGCCGTGACCTCGGTCGGCAGTCAGCTCACCGCGGTCGCGGTGCCCAAGCAGATCTACGACATCACCGGCTCCTCGGCCTACGTCGGGCTGGCCGGCCTGGTGGCGCTGGTGCCGCTTGTCGTGTTCGCGCTGTGGGGCGGCGCGATCGCGGACGCGGTGGACCGGCGCAAGCTGCTGCTGGTCACCAACACCGGCATCGCCGTCACCTCGCTGCTGTTCTGGGCACAGGCCTTCGCCGGCGCCCACTCGGTGTGGGTGCTGTTCGGGCTGCTCGGCCTGCAGCAGGCGTGTGCCGGGGTCAACCAACCCGCCCGCAGCGCCTCCATTCCACGCCTCGTCCCGGCCCACCTGCTGCCCGCGGCGAACGCGCTCGGCTCGACCGTCTTCCAGATCGGCTCGATCATCGGGCCGCTGCTGGCCGGCGTACTGATCCCGATCCTCGGCCTGTCCACGCTGTACCTCATCAACTCGGTCGCGCTCACCGTGACGATCTGGGCGGTGTGGCGCCTGCCCGCGCTGCCGCCGATGGCCGGTGCGCCGCGCCGGGCCGGGCTGCGGCACGTGTTCGAGGGGTTCGGCTACCTCGCCACCCGCAAGGTGCTGCTGGTCTCGTTCCTGGCCGACGTGATCGCGATGGTGTTCGGCATGCCCCGGGCGCTGTTCCCGCAGATGGCGCAGCAGACTTTCGGAGACCCACCCGGCGGCGGCTTCGCCCTGGGCATCCTGTTCGCCGCGATCCCGGTCGGCGCGGTGCTCGGCGGCCTGTTCTCCGGCGCGTTCTCCCGGATCCGCCGGCACGGCGTCGCGGTGATCGGGGCGGTGTGCGCGTGGGGGCTGGCGATCGTCGGCTTCGGCCTGTCGCCGTGGCTGTGGTTGGCGGCGTTCTTCCTCGCCGTGGCCGGCATGGCCGACCTGGTGAGCATGGTGTTCCGGGGAACGATCATGCAGTCGGCGGCAACCGACGAGATGCGCGGACGGATGCAGGGCGTCTTCACCGTCGTGGTCGCGGGCGGGCCGCGGCTGGCCGACCTGCTGCACGGCACGGCCGGCGCGGCGGTCGGCACCACTGTGGCGGTGAGCGGTGGCGGAGTCCTGGTGGTGGTCGCGATGCTCGCCGCGGTGGTGGCGTTCCCGATCTTCTGGCGCTACCGCGCCGCCCAGGACAGCTGAACCCCGAGAAGTCGTACGGCGGAACGGAGCCACGATGACCAGAAGGTTGCTGCTCACCGGAGCGGCGGGCGGCGTGTCCGCGATGCTGGCGCCCGGGCTCGCGGAGTTCGCGGACCGCGGCGGCTGGGAGCTGGTGCGTACCGACCGAGCCGAGAGCCGGGGAACGAGCCCGGTGGACGTCGTGGACGTCGTGGACGTGGTGGGCGACCTGGCCGATCCGGCGTTCCTCGCCCGGGTCACCGACGGAGTGGACGCGGTGGTCCACCTGGCCGCCAACGCCAACCCGCATGCGACCTGGGAGGAGCTACGGGTCCCCAACGTGGACGTGGTGGCCGCGCTGCTCGCCACCGGCGTACCCCGGATCGTGCTGGCGAGTTCGGCCCACGTGATGGGGCAGTACGCCCGGCCCGGCGCACCGCTGATCGACCCGTCCTGGCCGGTCGCTCCGTGCTGTGCGTACGGCGCGACCAAGGCGTTCGGCGAGGCCCTCGGCCGCGCGCACGCCTACCGCACCGGCGCGTCCGTCGTCGCGCTGCGCCTCGGGGCGACCACCGAACGCCCGCCCGCCTCCAGCGCGCTGGGCGCCTGGCTGGGCCCGGAGGACCTGCGGCAGCTCGTCGTGCGAGCGCTGGAGGCCGATGCGTCGTACGCCGTCTGTCCCGGGATCTCGGCCAACACCCGCAGCAGCTGGCTCACCCACAACGCGATCGGCTACCACCCGGTCCAGGACTCCGAGGCCTACGCAGGCGAGGTGCCCGAGGACGACAGCTGGGGGGCGTGCGAAGGCAGGTGCGGGCCGGACGACACGACTCTGCCCGGTGCCCTGGCCACCGGCAGGGGATAGTCTTCATCCCCTGATTCATCCTTCAGAACCAACAGAACCGCAGGTCAGCGCCCTACACCGGCGCCGGCTCGTTTCCTTCAGAACGGAGGCCGTCGTGGCCGCCAACCACCAGGTGATCCTCGACACCGACATCGGCTCCGACGTCGACGACGCCCTCGCCCTGGCGATGATCTTCGGCGCACCCGAGATCGAGCTGCTCGGCGTCACCACGGTGTACGGCGACGTCCGGCTCCGCGCCCTGGTCACCCGGCGGCTGGCCCGCCTCGCCGGCCACGACGGCCTGGCCGTGGTCCCGGGTGCGGAGCGTCCGCTGACCGGTGCGGACGCCTGGTGGGCGGGCTTCGAGGGCCGGCTGTACGACGACCTCAACGCGGAGGCCTACCTCGAGGACCTCACCGCGGTGGAGTTCCTGACCCGCATGGTGGCCGACCGGCCCGGCGAGGTCGACGTGGTGGCCATCGGCCCGCTGACCAACATCGCCGAGGCGATCCGCGCGGACGGGAGCTTCGCTCGCAACGTACGCCGGCTCTACGTCATGGGCGGTAGGTTCGATCGGCCCGACCCCGAGCACAACTTCCGCAGCGACGCCGTGGCCGCCGCCGAGGTGTTCGCCTCCGGCATCCCGGTGACCGTGGTCGGGCTGGAGATCACCACCCAGGCCCGGATCGGCCCGGACCACCTCGGCGAGATCGCCGCCGCCGGCGCGCTCGGCCGGCAGCTGGAGGCGGAGGTCCGCCAGTGGTGGAGCTTCACCGGCGAGGAGTCCAACGTCCCGCACGACCCGCTCGCCGTGCTGGCCGTGGTGCGGCCGGACCTGCTCGGCTCCCGACCGGTCGGTGTGTCGGTGGAGCCCGACGGTGAGCGGGCCGGAGTGAGTACGGCCACCGACGACCCGCAGAGCACGACCCGGGTGGTCACCTCGGTCGTACTCCCCGACGCGGTGGACCACCTCGTCAAGCTGATCGCCTCCGCCGGGCACTGCGGCCCGTCCTGACCGTCTCGCAGACCTGTCGCGCGCACTCCGTACGCAGACCGGGCAGGCGCCCCCGTTGCGGCGCCCGCCCGTCGATCAGCGCCCGCTTCGGTGTCCCGCCGAGCGAGTACCGAGCCCCCGGCTGGAAGTCAGCCGGTGCGGGTGAACGTCGCGGACGCACCGGCCGGCAGCCGGTAGCGATAGGTCGTCCCGGCCCAGTCGACGTCGAAGGTCGCCGCCCGGTCGCCGGCGTTGTAGTAGATCTCCAGCGCGGTGCCGTCGGGCGTGGTCGCGGTCTTGCGCAGCAGGTCGGGGTTGGCCGCCGGCGGCTGCCCGCCCCCGGATCCCGCACCTGTCCCGGAGCCGTCGGGAGCGAGCACGTCCAGCTCGTGGATCGACCACCAGCTGCCCGAGCTCGCGGTGTTGACGACCCGGACGTACCTCCCGGTGACCGACGGGAACAGCACCCGCAGCGAGGTCGCGCCGCCACCGCGGGCGACCGGCTCACCCCAGGTCTTCCCGTCCTCGGACACGTAGACCTCGTACCCACGGGCGAAGTCGCCGGGGCTGGCGGAGGTGTCCAGGTGGAGTTCGTCGAACGTCCTGGACGCGCCGAGGTCGACCTGGAACCAGTCGCCGGGCGTCATCCCGTGCCCGGTGCTCCACCTGGTGGCCGGATCACCGTCGATCGCCCGCGCCGGCGGATCGTCCGGACTGCTCGCGCTCGCGGTCGCCGTCCAGCCGGTGTGCGGCAGGGGAGTGGAGGCCACCGGGGCCTGCAACGACGCACCGGTGGGCAGGGAGTAGCCGACCCAGGAACCGTCCACCCTCACCTGGTTGAGCCTGCTCAGCAGGTCGGCGTCCCAGGAGACCGTCAACGGCGCCTTGCCCGGCACGGTGAAGTGCACGTCGGTGGTGCCGAGCGCTGCGTCTCCGGCCGCGGCGTCCTGGGTTCCGCGCCAGGTGTAGGTCGCGGCCGAACCGGCCGGCAGCGTGGCGTCGAACCAGCGGTGTCCCCACCGTACGTGGAACGTCTTCGCGGCCTTGCCCGGGTTGAACGCGATCAGCGCCTTGGTGCCGTCGGGGTTGACGAACGCGACGTCCTGCACCGCGCCGTCGGTGCCCGCGGCCGGCGCGCTGGAGGCGATGCGGCGCGCTCCCGGCTGCACGAACTTGCTGGCGTGCCCGAGGGCGTAGTAGTCCACGGTCTTCGACCAGTCGTAACGCCCGTTCGCGTCCTTGGCGACCGTCAGCACCCCACGGCAGGTGAGGCAGCCGCCGTTGGTCGGGCCGTTGTCGCCGTCCAGCGCCATGTTCCACCGCACGACCGTCTTCGCCCACTCACGCGGGGCGTTGACCAGCAGCGTCATCGCACCGGCGAAGCCCGCGGCGTCGTCACCCTCCCACGTTCCGCCGGAGCACTCGGTGTGGAACGCCGGCTTGCCCGGATAGTTGTTGTGGGACAGCGACTGCGCGCGCACGTCACCGGCGTAGCAGTGCCAGGCCGTCCCCGCGACGTAGCGGGAGGTGGCCGGGTCGGCGTACAGGCTCTCGGGGTAACTCGGCACGTCCCAGTTGTGGTCGTAGCCGAGGACCTTCGTCGGCAGGCCGGCCCTGGTCAGCGTGGGACCGAGGTGGTCACGGATGAACGTGGCCGCCTTGTCCGGCCCGAGGTCCAGACCGGGATAGCCCTCGGGAACGTAGAGAGGCTCGTTGTTCGGGGTGACGTAGGTGATCGGCACACCCGCGTCCGCGTACGCCTTGACGAACTTCGCGAAGTAGTCGGCGAACGGCTGGTAGGCCTCCGGCCGCAGTGTGCCGCCGACCATCGAGTCGCTGGTCTTCATCCAGCCGGGCGGGCTCCACGGCGAGGCCATCAGCGTGAGCTTCGGGTTGAGCCGCAACGCGTCGCGCAGGACCGGGATGACGTAGGCCCGGTCGTGGTCGACGGAGAAGTGCGCGAGGGTGGGATCGGTCTGCCCGGCGGGCATGTCGTCGTAGGAGTAGTTGCCGTTCACGGCGAAGTCGCTGGCGCCCATCGGCTGCCGGACGAAGCTCAGCCCGATGCCGGCCCGTGAGTCGAACAACGCCCGCATCGCCGTCGCGCGGCGGCCGCGGTCGAGCCTGGTTCCCACCAGCCAGGCGGAGGAGTCGGTGAACGACGCGCCGAAACCCTCCATGGACTGGTACTTCCGGGACTCGTCGACGGTGATGGTCGTGCCGGCGGGGGGTGTGCCGCGCTTCCAGTGCAGGTCGGGTTGCTGTGTCAAGTACACCTTGCGCCCGGGGTCGGTGAGCCAGCTGCCCACCGCGGACGGCGCCGCGCTCGGCGCGCGGGCGGCGTCGACCGAGGTTCCGGTGCTTGCGCCGGTGTCGCCGGTTGTCACCGCGGCACGGGCCGGGCTCAGCGACGCGGTCAGGAGCAGCGCACCGAGGACGGGTACGAGCGCACCCGGTCGTCGCGCACGTCGGAGAGGTCGTAGGGACATCGGCCCACCTTCCTTCCCGGCGGAAGCTAGGTGGTCACAGCGTGCGCGGTCAATGCCTGTCGTACGCCTCGGCCAGATCGGCCAGGCCCGATCGAGCTTCGCGCGCGGTTCGCACGGTGTCGCGGTGAAGGTTCAGGACGGTCCGCCCCAGATCGGACAAGACGCGAGACACGGGCGGACCGCTGGAAACCGGGTGGTAGTGGGTCATCGGGTACGCCACCGGCATCGACATCCCGTGCTGTGTCAAGTCGGCCTTGACAGTGGTCGACGAGCCCGCGGCCAGGCGTTCGGGTGCGGTCACGGCGAGCGTGTCTACGTGCGGGCGTACCTGCGTACTCCCCCAGGTGCCCACGTGCCCACTGACGAAGACCGTTCCTTTGCCGGTGGTGCGCTGGAAGTCCGACAGCCACTGCTCGGTCGTCGCGGCCTCCTTGCGGTCGGCGAGCTCACTGGCCCGGCTCGGAGTCGGGTCGCACGGCGGTACGTGCCGCACCATGACCACCAACCGGGGGAAGCGCGGGCTCAGCGCGGCGTCAGAACCTGAACGGGCCGGCCGTTGATGTACGCCGCGACCGCGTCCACCGCCGCGGCGTACCACTCCTCATACGTCCGCCGGGTCACGAACCCGATGTGCGGCGTCAGGATCGTGCGCGGCGCCTTCAGCAGCAGATGGTCGGCCGGCAGCGGCTCCTGGTCGTAGACGTCCAGACCGGCACCGGCGAGCCGGCCCTCCTCCAGCGCCGCGACCAGCGCCTGCTCGTCGACGATGGGTCCGCGGGAGGTGTTGACCAGGTAGGCCGTCGGCTGCATGAGTGTGAGCTCGTCCGCGCCGACCAGGCCGTGGGTGCGGTCACTGAGCTTCAGGTGCACGCTGAGCACGTCGGACCGGGCGAACAACTCGTCCTTGTCCACGCGTTCGGCACCCGCGTCGCTCGCCGCCTCGGGAGTGAGGTTGGCGCTCCAAGCCAGCACCCGCATGCCGAACGCGTGCGCCACCGGCACCATCGCCCGGCCCAGCCGGCCCAGGCCGAGCAGGCCGAGCGTCGAGCCCGCCAGGTCGGTGCCGACGGTGCGCTGCCAGCCGCCGGCGCGCACGGACGCGTCCTCCTCGGGCACGTGGCGGACCAGCCCGAGGATCAGCGCCCAGGCGAGCTCGGTGGTGGCGCCGCCGCTGCCGGGCGTGCCGCTCACCACGACGCCGTTCTCGTGCGCGGCCTCGAGGTCGATCGCAGCGTTGCGCATGCCGGTGGTGACCAGAAGCCGCAACCGGGGAAGGCGTTCCAGCACCGAACGCGTGAACGCCGTGCGCTCGCGCATCGCCACGATGACCTCGTAGTGGGCCAGCCGCTCGACGACGGTCTCCTCGTCGGGCAGGTGGTCGTGGAAGAACGCCACGCTGGTGCGGTCGGGCAGGCTTCGCCAGTCCGCCATCCGCTCCGCGACCTGCTGGTAGTCGTCCAGAACCGCCACCAGTGTCATCGGCGTACGCTCCTTCGTCGGCTGAGGCGGGTCGTCGGTGTGACCACCACGTCGCTGGGCGTACGTACCCTAGACCGCCTGCCCCTTGCAGGCCTATCCGGCGTAGGGGAGTGCGGGCAGCCCGCGCACGCCGGGGCGTACGGAGAACACCGCGCCGGCGGCCGGCTGCTCGTCGTCGGACAGCCCCTGCCGGGAGGTGGTGACGAACAGCTCGTCCAGGTCGGACCCGCCGAACGTGCACGCGGTGACCTGCTGGGCTCCGGGCACCTCGACCACGCCGTCCAGCGTCCCGTCCGGTGCGAACCGGCGCACCGCGGAGCCGCCCCACATGGCCACCCACAGGTAGCCCTCGGCGTCCACCGTCATCCCGTCCGGGCCGCCCCACTCGCCCGGGATCTCCACCACCGGGCGGCGGCTGTCCACCACCAGGCCGGTCTGCGGGTGGTAGTCGAACGCGTCCACCCGCCCGGTCGGGGTGTCGATGTAGTAGGCCTGCGTGTGGTCGGGGGACCAGGCCAGGCCGTTGGAGATGGTGACGTCGGTGAGGACGACGGAGACGGTCCGGTCGGGGGCGAGGCGGTAGACCGTGCCCGCGCCCTTGGTGGAGGCGTACGCCATCGACCCGCAGTAGAACCGCCCCTGCGGGTCGCAGCCGCCCTCGTTCATGCGTACGCCCTCGTCGTGCCACAGCTC
Organism: uncultured Actinomycetota bacterium; assembly: GCA_963791775.1. Lineage (GTDB taxonomy): Bacteria > Actinomycetota > Actinomycetes > Propionibacteriales > Actinopolymorphaceae > Actinopolymorpha. Next base: position 819,650 of record CAWBTM010000012.1, read on the forward strand.
CGGCAGCCGGTCGACCGAACCGTCGGCGCCCACCAGCGCGAAGCCGCGTTCGATCGCCACCACCATCCCGCCGGACGTGCGCGGCCGGAACGCCGCCGCCACCTCGCCGACGTGCAGCCGCTCGACCTCGCCGGTGGACAGGTCGGCGGTGAGGATGTCGCCGGCGAGCATGTCCACGAAGCGCAGCCCACCCCAGCTCGTGTCCCAGACCGGACCTTCTCCGTGGTGGGCGTGTGGCCCGGTGACCTGCTCGGCCCTCATGTGTCCTCCGTGGGATCTGTTGGGTCTCGTGCCGCGACGAACCTGGTAAACGATTGCACCACATGTCAGGAACAGACAGGTGAACGCGCGTCCCGGGCATGGCCTCGCGGACGCCGCCGAGGCGATGCTTGGGATGGCCTGGTGCGATCCAGGTGGCAGTCCAGGTGTGAAGAAGCCTGTATCGGCGGAGGGAATCACCATGACCACGGTCACTGAGCAGGTGCCGGCCCGGCCCGGTCCGGTGCTGCACGAGTCGGTCTCGGACGCGCTGATCACGCAGATCCGCGAGGACGGGTTCGGGGTGCTGAAGAACGCGCTGTCGCCCGCGGAGGTCGCCGAGATCAACGCCGAGGCGGCCCGGCTGTGCCGGGGTGAGCTGGGCGAGATCGAGCGGGTCACCCGGGCCACCGAGGAGGAGTCCGACGAGGAGGTGATGCGGCGCTACCTGTGCATCCACTTCCCGAACAAGCTGTCGGAGGTGATCGCCCGCACCTATCACCACCCGAAGATCGTGGACGTCCTCACCAAGGTGATCGGCCCGAACGTCAAGGCCATGCAGTCGATGCTGTTCATGAAGTCGGAGGGTAAACCGGGTCAGGCCTGGCACCAGGACGAGTTCTTCATCCCCACCCGGGACCGCTCGCTCACCGCCGCCTGGATCGCGCTCGACGACGCCACCATCGAGAACGGCTGCCTGTGGGTGCTGCCCGGTTCGCACAAACGTGGGGTGATCTATCCCGACCGGGAGCAGGACGACGACCGGTTCGACTGCACGGTCGAGCTGTACGACTTCCCGTACAAGGACGAGGACGCGGTGCCGGTGGAGATCCCGGCCGGCGCGGCCGTCATCTTCAACGGCTACCTGCTGCACCGGTCGCTGCCCAACACGGGCAGGCACGGCTTCCGCCGGGCACTGACCAACCACTTCATGAGTGCGGAGTCGCTGCTCCCGTGGGGCCGTATCCCCGAACCGTGTCCACGTGGCGAAGTGCGACTACCGCGACATCGAGCTCGTCGCCGGTGAGGATCCCTATGCCTACAAGGGGATCGAGGACATCGCCCGGCCGAGCGTACGCCAGGACAAGGAGGGTGGCTGCGGCCGTTGATCGCCGCGAGCCCCAGGTCACGGGTCTCAGGTCACGGGGCTCAGGTCACCGGGGTGTTCGCCGGCCCGGCCCGCCGAGGGTGAAGTATGGGCGCCGGCGCACCTCAAACCCGGTCCGCGCCGACCAGGAGGTGGCCCCAGGTGGCGAGTGCCGACAATGACCAGGACCTCACGCTCGAGGAGGTGACCGTCACCGACGAGAGCGTCGTACGACGAGCGGTCACGGCAGCCTCGATCGGCAACTTCACCGAGTGGTACGACTTCGGCGTCTACTCCTACCTCACCGCGATCATCGCGAAGGTCTTCTTCGCCGACCTGTCGCCCGGCCTGGCCACGGTCGCCACCCTGGGCACGTTCGCGGTGTCGTTCCTCGTCCGGCCCTTCGGCGGCCTGGTCTTCGGCCCGCTGGGTGACCGGATCGGGCGGACGAAGGTGCTGGCCACCACCGTGATCCTGATGGCGTGCGGCACCACGGTGCTCGGCCTGGTCCCGAGCTACGCGGCGATCGGGGTGGCCGCTCCGCTGCTGGTGCTGTTCGGCCGCCTGGTGCAGGGGTTCTCCACCGGCGGTGAGTACGCCGGCGCGATGACGTTCATCGCGGAGTACGCCCCCGACAAGCGGCGTGGTTTCCTCGGCAGCTTCCTGGAGTTCGGCACGCTGACCGGCTACACGTTCGGCGCGCTGCTGGTCACGTTGCTCACCACCGTGCTGAGTGACGACCAGATGCTCTCCTGGGGCTGGCGGATCCCGTTCCTGCTCGCCCTGCCGATCGGGCTGGTCGGGCTGTACCTGCGGATGCGGCTGGAGGAGACCCCGGCGTTCGCGCAGATGGTGGAGAAGTCCGAGCAGCACGAGGGGACCTCCACCCGCGAGGAGTTCAAGCTCATCTTCGCCCGGCACTGGCGGGCGATGCTGCTGGTCGGCGGGCTCGTGGTGGCGTGGAACGTCACCAACTACATGCTGACCAGCTTCATGCCCACCTACCTCACCACCACGTTGCCCGACCACGGCAAGGGCGGCACCAGCACCACCACCTCCGACGTACTCCAGATCGTGGTGCTGATCATCTTGATGGTCGTGGTGACCTTCCTCGGCCGGCTCAGCGACCGGATCGGGCGCCGCCCCATCCTGATGACCGGATCCATCGCCCTTGTGGTGCTGGGCATTCCGATGGTGCTGGCGCTCCAGGTGGGCGGGGTCGCGCCGACCTTCCTCGGCCTGATGGTGATGGGCCTGTCGCTGGTGTGCTTCTCCTCGACCGCACCCTCGACCCTGCCGGCGATGTTCCCGACCGAGATCCGCTACGGCGGCCTGTCCATCGCGTTCAACATCTTCGTGTCCGCGTTCGGCGGCACCACCGCCGCGGTGATGGGTGCGCTGATCCTGGCCACGGGCAACCTCCTGTGGCCCGGCTACTACCTGATCGGCGCGGGCGTCATCGGCGCGGTCTGTGTGTACTTCGTCCGCGAGTCCGCTCGCCGTCCGCTGGCCGGTTCCAGTCCCGCGGTGTCCAGCGAGGAGGAGGCGCGGGAGCTCGTCGCGCAGTCTCGGTCGCAGTCGCAGTCGCAGTCGCGGGCCGGCCGTTGAGGCGCATCCACGTACGGAAAACTGTGCCGCCGATCAACACAAATCGGTAACAAATCTACTCCCGTGACCCGCGGATGGTGCAGGGTTCACTAGGTCAGGGTGCTCGACGGTGACCAGGCGGTCGTCGATGCGAGGACAGGAGACTCGGATCCGGGAGAGATTTCACGATGCGGATGGCACGAGGCCTCGCCGTCGGAGCGGCGGTCATGTTGGCGGTGGCCGGCTGTGGATCCGGCGGCGACGGCGGCGGAGGCGACGCCCCCAAGAAGGCAGTGCTGCACAGTGCTCTGGGGCAGAGCGTCGACTCCCTCCTGCCGGCCGACTCCAACGTGGGCGACAACATCGGCGTCGACGACGTTCTCTTCTCCGGTCTGGTGCGCTACGACGTCGACACCGGCAAGCCGTACAACTACATGGCCCAGAGCATCACCTCCACCGACAACACCACCTGGACCATCAAGGTCAAGCCGGGCTGGAAGTTCCAGAACGGCGAGCCGGTCGACGCCGACGCCTACGCCCGGGCCTGGAATGCCGCGGCGTACGGGCCCAACGCCTTCGCCAACAACTACTTCTTCGACAAGATCGCCGGCTACGACAAGATGCAGGGCGACGTCGAGGAGGACGACGACGGCAACGTCAAGGTGGTCGAGGAGCCGTCGGCCAAGGAACTCTCCGGCCTGAAGGTCGTCGACGGCCAGACCCTCAAGGTCACGCTCAACGGCCCGTTCGCGGCCTTCCCGACCATCCTGGGCTACACCGGCTTCTTCCCGATGGCCAAGAAGTGCGCCGAGGACCTGAAGGCCTGTGCGATCAAGCCGATCGGCAACGGCCCGTTCAAGGTGGTCTCGTGGGACCGTGGGCAGAAGCTCGTCGCCGAACGCTGGAAGGGCTACAAGGGCAGCGAGAAGCCGTCCTACGACCGGATCGAGTGGCGGGAGTACGGCCAGAACGAGGTGTCCTGGCCCGACTTCCAGTCCGGTGACGTCGACCTGTCCGCCCCGCCGCCGGAGCAGTGGGCGTCTGCGATGAACGACCCCGAGCTGAAGAAGCGGATGGTGAAGCGGCCGAGCACGGCGCTGACCTACCTCGGCTTCCCGCTCTACGCGGGCAAGCCCTGGACCGACCCGAACCTCCGCAAGGCCATCGCGCTGGCGATCGACGTGGACACGATCATCAAGGAGGTGGCGCCGGGCCGCTACTCCCGCGCGACGGGCTGGGTTCCGACGACCGTGTTCGGCGGCCGCAAGAACGTCTGCGAGTACTGCAGGTACGACCCGGCCGAGGCGAGGAAGCTGCTGGCGAAGGCCGGCGGCTGGCCCAAGGGCAAGGTGATGAAGATCGCGCTCGGGTCCGACGAGACGCAGGAGGCGATCTTCAAGGCCATCGGCGACCAGCTCAAGCTGAACCTCGGGATCAACTACTCGCTGGTGCCGAGTGAGGAGTTCTTCGACCTGCGGTCGGCGCGGAAGTTCCAGGGCCCGTTCCGGAACAACTGGTACGCCGACTACAACCTCAACGAGAACTACCTGCGCCCGGTCTATGCCAGCGGTGACCCGAAGGGCAACAAGAACTTCGGCTACTACGACAAGAAGTTCGAGGCCAAGCTCGACGAGGCCGACCGGGCGGACAACACCACCAACGCGGTCAAGCTCTACCAGCAGGCCGAGGACATCCTCGCGGCCGACTTCCCGACCGTGCCGCTCTACGTCAGCGACTCGGTGACGTTCTACAGCGACCGGTTGGACAACGTGAAGCTCAACCCGTTCAGCGGCGCGGTCGACCTTCGCATCCTGAAGATCACCAAGTAACCCCCGATGGGCAGCTACATCGCTCGGAGGGTGCTGCAGGGCATCTTCACACTGTTCCTGGTGTTCTTCCTCCTCCACCTGCTCACCACGCTCGCCATCCAGATCAACGGCAACCCCGCGCTGGCGTTCTTCGGTGACAAGATCCCGAGCAGGTCGCAGCTGGTCGAGGTGGAGAAGCGGTACCACCTCGACGACCCGTGCTTCGAGCAGTTCGGCAACCCGTGCGTGAAGCCCTTCCTGGAACGGCTGAACGGCTACGTGCACGGGGACTTCGGCTCGAACCTGCGGGGCGACCAGCAGATCACCACCATGGTCGCCACCGCCGCACCGAACACGCTGCGGCTGTTCGCCGTGGTGACCGTCACCTGGCTCCTCGGCGGGATGCTGCTCGGCTCCCTCGCGGCGCGCTACCGCGGCCGCCCACCCGACTACTCCATCCGGTTCCTCAGCATCCTGATCGACGCGTTCCCCGTCTTCGTGATGCTGCTCGTCTACAAGTACATCCTCGCCGTGCCGATCGAGCAGTGGATGAGCCGGCGTACGGGCGAGGACAGCCTGGCCACGTTGATGTTCAAGCCGTCGTTCGACCCCGACCATCCGTGGGCGACCGTGATCGTCCCGGGCATTCTGCTCGGTGTCACCGGGTCGGCCGCCTTCATCCGGCTGGTCCGCGCCAGCCAGCTGGAGAACTACAACGCCGACTACGTACGCACCGCCCGGGCGAAGGGACTCGGCGAGGCCCGGGTCACCCTCTTCCACATCATCCGAAACTCCTCGATCCCGGTGGTGACCGCGATCGGGTTCGTCTTCGCCGATGCGCTCGCCGGCGCGGTCATCACCGAGGGGCTGATGAACATCTACGGCATGGGCGGCCTGTTGTGGCGTTCGGTCCGCGAGAGCGAGGTCTCGGTGGTCGTCGGCACCGTCGCCCTGCTGGCCGTCGTCGTCCTCACCGTCAACGTGCTGGTCGACCTGGCCTACGCCGTGCTGGACCCGAGGATCCGCTATGACTGATCCGGCCACCGCCGCGAGCGTCACGCCCCGCACCCGAGCCAACGAGGTCTCGCGGTCGCCGTGGTCGGACGCCCTGAGCACCCTCGTCCGCCGGCCGCCGGTGATCGCGGCCACCCTGGTGGTGGCGTTCTTCGTGCTGGTGGCGGTCTTCCCGACGCTGTTCACGCAGACCGATCCGCAGCGCTGCGACATCGGCCAGTCGAAGATCCGGCCGCAGTGGTTCGACGGGCCGCACCCGTTCGGCACCGACCTGCACGGCTGCGACCTGCTGGCCCAGCTCGTGCACGGCGCCCGGCCCTCGTTGTTCCTCGCGGTGATCGTGGTCGGAACGTCGGTCGTGATCGGTGTGGTGCTCGGCAGCCTGGCGGGCTACTACCTCGGCGCGGTCGACGCGATCATCTCGCGGGCGCTGGAGGTCTTCCTCGTCGTACCGCTGCTGCTCGCCGCGCTGCTGGTGCTGTCCATCTTCCGCAACGTGCACTTCGGCGACGGTCAGTTCGCCGTGCTCGCTCCGCCCGCGATCGTGCTGACGATGTTCGCCTGGATGGGCTACACCCGCTACATCCGGGCGAGTGTGCTGGAGGCGAAGAACAACGACTACGTGATGGCGGCCCGCGTGCTCGGGGCGTCGACTTCCGGATCATCTTCCGGCACATCCTGCCCAACGCGATCGCGCCGGTGACCGCGCTGATCCCGACGGCGGTCGCGGGGATCATCGCCGCCGAGGCGACGCTGGCGTTCCTCGGCATCGGCGTGCGGCCACCGGCGATCAGCTGGGGGATCATGATCTCCACCAACGCGGACTGGTTCACCGGCGGCTATCCGTACCTCCTGCTGTTCCCGCTGTGCTGCCTGATCGCGACCATCCTGGCCCTCGTCGTCCTCGGTGACGCCCTGCGCGACGCCCTCGACCCGAAGCTGAGGTGACGTATGCCCATGGCTGATGTGGTGGCTGACGTCCCGGACGTGCCTGACCTGGCCGAGCCTCTGCTGGAGGTCGAGGACCTCGCGGTGGAGTTCCACACCCGCGACGGCGTCGTGCGCGCGGTCAACGGCCTGTCCTGGAAGGTGAGTCCGGGACGCACGCTCGCCATCGTCGGTGAGTCCGGCAGCGGCAAGAGCGTGAGTGTCCAGGCGGTGATGGGCCTGCTGCAGATGCCGCCGGCGCGGATCGTCCGCGGTGCGATCCGGCTGCGTGGCCAGGACCTGCTGGCGATGGACCGCCGGGCGCACCGCGCCGTCTGCGGCGAGCGGATCGCGATGGTCTTCCAGGACGCCCTGGCCGCGCTCAACCCGGTCTACTCCGTGGGCTTCCAGCTGGCTGAGGCCCTCGTCGTACGCAAGAAGCTGAGCCGGCGCGAAGCCCGCCGCCGTGCGGTCGAGCTGCTGGACCTGGTGAAGGTGCCCAACGCCCGGCAGCGGGTGAAGGAGTACCCCCACCAGTTCTCCGGCGGCATGCGGCAGCGGGTGATGATCGCGATGGCGCTGGCGCTGGAGCCGGACGTGCTGATCGCCGACGAGCCGACCACTGCGCTGGACGTGACGGTGCAGGCGCAGATCATGCGGCTGCTGGCGCAGATCCAGGCCGAACGCGAGATGGCGCTGATCCTCATCACCCACGACCTCGGCGTGGTCGCCGACGTCGCCGACGACATCACCGTCATGTACGCAGGCCGCGCGGTCGAGCAGGCCGGGGTGCACGACATCTTCGGCGCGCCGTCACACCCCTACACCAAGGCGCTGCTGCGCTCGATCCCGCGCGTGGACCAGAAGGGCCGGCAGCTGGAGGTGATCGCCGGTCGCCCACCTGTGCTGACCGACATACCGACCGGCTGCGCCTTCCACCCGCGATGCCAGTACGCACAGGACATCTGCCGCACCGAGCGGCCCGAGCTGCTCGCCGTGGGTGGCAGCCAGCGGTCGGCGTGCCACTTCGCCCGCGAGGTGGTCGGAGCGGCGGATGTGTCGGGTACGGCGGGTACGGCGGGTACGGCAGGTACGGCGGGCACGGCGGTCGGCGGGAACGAACCGGGGAGAACCGATGGCTGAGCCCCTGCTGGAGGTCCAGAACCTCGTCAAGCACTTTCCGGTCCGGGTCGGCTTCGTCGTCAAGCGCACGGTCGGCCACGTGCAGGCCGTCAACGGGGTCGACCTGACGCTGGCGCGCGGCGAGACGCTCGGGCTGGTGGGTGAGTCCGGTTGCGGGAAGTCGACGCTGGCCAAGCTGCTCGTCGGGGTGGAGAAGCCGACCAGCGGCACGATCCGCATCGACGGCGAGGACGTCACCGGGCTGCGGCGTTCGGGCGTACGCCGGATGCGGCGCAACATCCAGATGGTGTTCCAGGATCCCTACACGTCGCTGAACCCGCGGATGTCCGTCGGTGCCATCGTCGGTGAGCCGTACGCCATCCATCCCGACGCGATTCCTCGTCAGGGCAAGGAACACGCGGTCAAGGAGTTGCTGGACCTGGTCGGGCTCAACCCCGACCATCTCAACCGGTACCCCCACCAGTTCTCCGGCGGCCAGCGGCAGCGGATCGGGATCGCGCGGGCGCTCGCGCTGCGGCCGAAGGTGCTGATCTGCGACGAACCCGTGTCCGCGCTGGACGTGTCGATCCAGGGCCAGGTCATCAACCTGTTGCAACGGCTGCAGGACGAGCTCGGGCTGGCGTACCTGTTCATCGCCCACGACCTGTCCGTCGTCCGGCACATCGCCCACCGGGTGTCGGTCATGTATCTCGGCCGGATCGTCGAGCAGGGCAGCGACGCGCAGGTCTACGACCACTCGATGCACCCGTACACGCAGGGCCTGTTGTCGGCGGTCCCGGTGCCCGACCCGACGCTGCGCGGCCGGCGGGACGAGATCGTGCTGGAGGGCGACGTGCCCTCACCGACCGATCCGCCGCCGGGGTGCAGGTTTCACCCCCGGTGCTGGCGCGCCCGGGAGATCGACCCGGCCGGGCCGCAGTCCTGCCGCACCCAGGATCCGGCACTGCGCGTCATGGAGGGCGGCGAGCATCCGGTCGCCTGTCACTACGCCCAGGTGCGCGACGTCCTCCACAAGCGTGCGTGAACGGACCATCCCGTACTCCTGGCGTGGGTGGGTTTCCGGTGGCCTGTACAGGTTGCCTTCGTGATGTCCAGCCCCTTGTCGTCCCGGTCCTGCTCGGCCCCGGTCATAGCATGGCGATAGAGCGACCTGTCCACCTGCTCAAAGGAGGAGAGGGCCGTGAAGCTCAACATGATCGCTGTCTACAGTGCCCCCGGCTACAGCCGGCCCCAGGTCGTGTTGTGCTGTGAGGACATGCTGCGGGTGCTGCGGGCGTCGGAGACCAAGGACCCGTCCGTGGGTCACGCCACCGTTCGCCCCGACCCCCTTTCCGGAGGTCTCGAGGTGGCCGTCCAGGCAGAGGGCGACACCTACGACGCGGCTGCCGCCCGGGCAACCCGACGGCTCGACCAAGCCGTCACGGCGGTGACGGACGAATCCCATGCTGGCCTTGAGGAGCTCCACTCCGAGTTGTGGTGTCGGAAAGGCCCGGACATCTGCAGAACCCGTGCCGCCCAGGAAGCTTCCCGAGCCGGGCCCGGAGAAGCTGAGGTAAGGAAAGCCGGCCGCCCCTACGCCCTTCGAATACTTGGACTCCGGTTGGCCGGAATGTGCGGTTTCGCCGCGGCCACTGTCCTTGCCGTCTCCGCGGCCAGCCACGGAGGGCCCGACCTGCTGCTGATCATCGGGGCGGCGCTCTCCGCGCTACTCGCGGTCTCGGCCTGGACCTACATGGCCGTGGCCGACGTGAGGTCCTGCATCACAGAGCCACGACGGCCCGAGGACGCCGAGCGGTGAGCCGTAGCGGCAACGTCCTCCGCACGCGGTGGCGAGGAACGAGCCGGCCAGGATCATGCCGTACTCCGTGTTGTAGAAGCCGACCAGATTGGCGAGCCCGACGGGACAGGTCTGCCGCTCAGGGCTGCGCAGCACGATCGACGGCCACAGAAAGTCGTTCCACGAGCCGAGGAACGTCAGCACCGCAAGAACGGACAACGCCCCGCGGGCAAGCGGCACACCCATGGTGGGAAAGATTCGGAACTCCGACGCGCCGTCGATCCGGGCTGCGTCGGCGAAGGTCCACAGCCGCTGCCCCACCCGGCAACGTGAGTGCCCTCCGACGGCTGAGAACGTCGGATGCCGAATGTGGTCAGGGCTCTGGTATACACGACGGCGCATGGTGGCCGGGAACCGAAGGAATTGCTGATGATCTTTACAACGGTGTACGAACGACGGTAAACCGTTATGGATGCGGGAGACGCCGGACACCGACCAGACCTGTTCGTATATACGCACCAGACGCGAGACGCTCCGGCTGGCCGGTCTCGGCCTCGGGCTCGCCGCCGCGTCCGTCTCCGGGTGTGACGTGCTGTCGACCAGGCCGTCGGGGAAGGCGCCGGAAGCCGGCGGCCGGCCGCGTCCTGTCGGTGCGACGGGGAAGGAGTCGCCGGACCTCGCCGCGCGAGCGAAGAAGGGCGACCTTCCGCCCCTTCGCGAACGCCTTCCGGCAGCGCCGATGGTCATCACGACAGCGGAGGCCGGTCGTTACGGCGGACGGCTGAAGCTGCTCGGACTGCACCAGAAGGTCGACGTGAACACCACGATCGGGTACGAGAACCTCGTGCGGTGGAAGCCCGGCATCCGGACCGACCTGACCGCTGACCAGATCGTTCCCAACGTCGCCCGGAAGGTCGACGTGAACGAGGACGGCACGGAGTTCACGTTCTCGCTGCGCCCGGGCATGAAGTGGTCCGACGGGAAACCTTTCGGCGCGGACGACATCGTGTTCTGGTACCGCAGTGTCGCGTCGAACCGCGAACTCACCCCCGTGCCGATCGACTGGCTGACGACCGGCGACCAGCCGTTTCGGGTGGAGAAGAAGGACGACCACACCGTGGTATTCCGTTTCCCCCGGCCCAACGGACTGTTCCTGGTCAACCTCGCCACGCAGCGCGGCACGGTCGTCACCGACTTCCCGGCCCACTATCTGAAGGCGTTCCATCCCGACCATGCGCACGACGTCGGCAAACTCGCGAAGGACGCGGGCAAGGACACCTGGGTCGACCTCTTCTGGTCGAAGGCGAACCGGCCGGAGAACGCCGAACGGCCGGTGATCGACGCCTGGAAGCTCACCGAGGCCGTCGCCGACTCCAAGCGGCCGGTGGCCGAGCGGAATCCGTACTACTGGAAGACCGACCCGGACGGCCGGCAGCTGCCCTATCTCGACAGCGTGGCCTTCGAACTCGTGCAGGACGACGAGACCGCCGTTCTCAAGGCGACCAACGGCGACTTCCATCTGATCGACACCGGCATCAACGTCCTGCGCAACAAGCCGGTTTTCGCCCGCAGTCGGGAGAAGGCGAAGTACCACTTCTTCGAGACGGTCCCGCAGCAGATGAACCAGATGATCGTCATGACCAACCTGACGCACCGCGACCCTACGCTGCGGAAGATCTTCGCGGACAGGGACTTCCGGGTCGGGCTGTCGTACGCGATCAACCGGCAGGAGATCATCAATGCCGTCTTCCAGCGGCAGGGCGAACCGTGGCAGGCCGCCCCACGTCCGGAATCGCCGTACTACAACGAGAAACTCGCCAAGCAGTACACCGAGCACGATCCCGCGCTTGCCGGCCGCTACCTGGACAGGGTTCTTCCGGACAAGGACGCCGACGGCTTCCGGCTCCGCCCGGACGGGAAGAGACTGTTCTTCCAGGTCGAGGTGACGACGGGGTTTCCCGACCTCGTTGACGCCCTCGAGCTCATCCGGGGACACTGGCGCGCGGTCGGCGTCGACATCAGGGTCAAGAGCGAGGACCAGTCGCTGTTCTTCGAGCGCATGGACGCCAACGCCCACGATGCCTGCGTCTGGATCGGCGGCGGCGGGCTCGGGTCCACGATGGACCCCTTCTACTACGTGCCGTACAACTTCAACACCCGTTACGCGATGCCGTGGTACTTCTGGTACGCCGACCCGAAGGACAAGCGGGCCGAGGAACCACCGCCCACGACCCGCCGGCAGATCGAGACGTATCGCCGGCTGCTCACCACAACCGACCGCAGGCAGCAGGACCAGCTGATGCGGCAGATCCTCTCGGTGGCGGCCGAGGAGTTCTACTGCATGGGAATCGCGTTGCGGAAAAGGGAGTACGGCATCGCCGCGGACCAGCTGCGCAACACGCCCAAGGAGTGCGTCACCGGTTGGCTGCACGCCAACCTGATGCCGGCCAACCCGCAGCAGTACTACCTCGACGGCACCTGATCCCGGCGACCCGGACCGGACACGACGAGGGGGCGGATCCACGCGGGATCCGCCCCCTCCTATCTCACCTCAGTGGGACTCGCGCGGGACCTCGTGGCCGCGGGAGCCGGCCAGGAAGTCGAAGTCCACGCCCTCGTGCGCCTGGGTGACGTGGGTCGTGTAGAGCCAGGCGTACCCGCTCTTGTACTTCTGCTCCGGCGCCCGCCACGCGGCCCGGCGACGCTCGAGTTCCTCGTCGGAGACGTCGACGGAGATGCTGCGCGCGGGCACGTCCAGAGTGATCCGGTCACCGGTCTGGACGAGGGCGAGCGGCCCGCCGACCGCCGCCTCCGGCGAGACGTGCAGGACGACCGTGCCGTACGCCGTACCGCTCATCCGGCCGTCGCACACCCGCACCATGTCGGTGACCCCGGCCTTGAGCAGCTTGGTGGGCAGCGGCACGTTGGACACCTCGGGCATGCCGGGGTAGCCCTTCGGCCCGGCGTACCGGATCACCAGTACGTCGGACTCGGTGACGTCCATGTCGGGGTCCTCCGACACGGCGTGGTAGTCCTCGGGGGAGTCGAAGACCAGGGCGCGCCCCTCGTGCTTGAGCAGGTGCGGCGACACCGCGGACTGCTTGATCACCGCGCCGTTGGGGGCGAGGTTGCCGGACAGGACGGCGGTGCCGGTGCCGGCGGCCTGGAACGGCTCCTCGAGGGTGGTGATGACCTCGCGGTTGAAGCACTCGGCCTGGGCGTTGTTGTCGGCGATGCCCTTGCCGGTGACGGTGATCTGCTCCGAGTGCAGAAGTCCGGCTTCGGCCAGCTGGCGCAGCACCACGGGCAGCCCGCCGGCGTAGCAGAAGTCCTCCATGAGGTACTTGCCCGACGGCATCAGGTTGACCAGGGTCGGCACCGGACGGGCGAGCCCGTCGAAGTCGGCCAGGTCGAGCTGGACGCCGAGCCTGCGGGCCAGGGCGAGCAGGTGCACGATCGCGTTGGTCGATCCGCCGATCGCGGCGTTGGCGCGGATGGCGTTCTCGAACGCCTCGCGGGTGAGGATCTGGCTGGGACGCAGGTCCTCCTCGACCATCCCGACGATCCGCCGACCGGCCTCCTGGGCGATCTCGTAACGCCGCGCGTCCACTGCCGGCCAGCTGGCCGAGCCGGGCAGCTGCATGCCGAGCGCCTCGGCGACGCAAGCCATGGTCGACGCGGTGCCCATCGTCATGCAGTGGCCGTTGGAGCGGGCCATGCAACCCTCGGCGAAGTAGCACTCCTCCTGGGTCATCTTGCCGGTCTTGAGGTCTTCCTCGAACTTCCACACGTGGGTGCCGGATCCGACGTCCTGGCCGCGGTACTTGCCGTTCAGCATCGGGCCGCCGGTGACCATGACCGAGGGCAGGTCGACCGAGGCGGCCGCCATCAGCAGGCCGGGCGTGGTCTTGTCGCAGCCGGACAGCAGGACGGTCCCGTCCAGCGGGTTGGCCCGCATCATCTCCTCGGCCTCCATGGCCAGGAGGTTGCGGTAGAACATCGCGGTCGGCCGCAGCAGCGACTCACCGAGCGCGAGCGCCGGGAACTCCAGGGGGAAGCCGCCTGCCTGCCACACGCCCCGCTTGACCGCCTCGGCCACCCGGTGCAGGTGGGCGTTGCAGGGAGCGAGCTCGGACCAGGTGGTGGCGATGCCGATGACCGGCCGCCCGTCGAAGACCTCCTGACCGAAGCCCTGGTTGCGCATCCAGGACCGGTGGGCCATGCCCGTGCGGCCCGTCGCACCGAACCAGGCCCGGCTGCGCAGTCCGTTCGTCTCCCCTGTCATCACATTGCTCCTTCGGTCGGTTCACCGCGTTCGACAACGCTGGCGACAGTCTAGAGATCGGTCCCGCACTCAAAGCCTAGACATCAGACGTATCTCGGTCTCTCCTTTGCCGTTGACGGTCGCGGACACGGAGCCGAGCATGGGCGGTACGTACGTACGGCAACGCGGAGCGTGCTACTTCGTCTCGGATGCCGGTCGGACCGCCGGTCATCGGCGTGAACACGTCGCGCCCCGGCCACGGTCGTGCAACATTGGCTCGCACGCGAACGCCAGGGCGCCAGGTGGGTACGAGAGGACGAGGGAGGGACGGTGCGAACGCCGCGGACTCCGGCCGGCCAGCCACGGTTCCTCGGCTACCTTCTCGCCCGCGGCCTCAGCTTCGTCGGCAACAACGTCTGGTGGATCGCGGTCGGCTGGTCGGCGGCCCAGCTCGGCGATCCGCGCCTCACCGGCATCGTCCTGGCCGCCGCCGGAGTTCCGCGGGTGCTGCTCATGCTGCTCGGCGGGGTGCTGGCCGACCTGCGCGGCGCCCGCCGCATCATGCTCGCCGCCGACCTCGCGGCCGGGGGAGTGGCCCTGGCCGGCGCGTTCCTCACCACCGGTGACGCCCGGCCGACGGCCGGACTGCTGATCGCGCTCGGCGTGGTCTTCGGCACCATCGACGCTTTCTACCTGCCGGCCGCGAACAGTTACCTCGCGGTCCTGCTGCCGCACCACCAGCTACCCAGGGGCGCGGCGATCCGCCAGCTCGTACGCAACGTGGCCGAGGCCGGCGGGCGGGGGCTGGGCGGCGTGCTGGTCGCGCTCGGCGGGTTCGCCCTCGCGGCGTACGTCAACGCCGGAACCTTCCTGCTCTGCTTCGCGATCCTGGTGCTGGTGCGGCCGAAGTACCCCATCCAGCGGGCGACCGAGCCGCCCCGGATGCGCCAGGCGCTCGGTGACGGGCTGCGCTACGTCGCCGGCCATCCGCTGTTGCGCGGGCTGGCTGTGATCACCCTGGTCCTGAACGCCGTCTCGGTGCCGATGGAGACGGTCGGCCTCGCGCTGAAGGCGGAGAACCTCCAGTGGGGTGCGGCGGGGTACGGCGTGGCGGCCGGCTTCCTCGGCGGCGGGCTGATCGCCGGCGGCCTGGTGGGCACGCTGCTGCGGCCGCCGTCCCGGTCCGGCCGAGCGCTGGCGCTGTGGCTGGTCGCGGCGTTGCCGGGGTTCGCCGGCCTGGTGTTCGCCACCGACCTGTGGCAGGTGTGCGCGTCGGTGGCGTGGTGGTCGCTGTGCCTGGGCCCGTCAAACGCGATCCTCAGCGGGTTGCTGCTCACCGCCACCAGGCCGGACGTGCTCGGCCGCGTTCAGAGCGTGGTGACCGTGCTGTCGAGTGCGATGACACCGCTCGGGACGGCCGCCTTCGGTCTGCTGGTGGGGTTCACCAACCTCACCACCGTGGGCACCGGCTGCCTGGTGTGCCTGGTGGTGACCGCGGTCTGGATGCTGCTCAGCCCGGCGATCAACCGGGCCGAGCTCCTTCCCGACCGCGGCCGTGACCTCGCGGCGTCGCCGCGCTGAGAGCGTCGGTCAGCCCTTCAGACCGGTACCGGCGATGCCCTCCACGATCCGGCGCTGGAAGAGCAGGAAGACCACCAGCAACGGAAGCGCGCCCAGGATGGCCGAGGCCATGATCGAGGCGTACTGGATGCCGTACGCGCTGGAAACCGTCGCCAGACCGACCGGCAACGTCATCAGCGGTGTGCTGGTCAGCACCAGCAGCGGCCACAGGAAGTTGTTCCACGACCACACGAACGTGAAGATCGACACCGCCGAGATTGCCGGCCGGGACAGCGGCAGGAAGATCCGGAAGAAGATGTGGAACCTGTTCGCGCCGTCGACCAGCGCGGCCTCCTCCAGCTCCCGGGGGATGCCGTCGAAGAACTGCTTGAACACGAAGACGGCGACGGGCGCGGCGATCTGCGGAAGGATCACCGCCCAGTAGGTGTCGATCATGTCGACCGCGGCGAACTCCCGGAACAGCGGCACGATCAGCGCCTGCCCGGGAATCATGATGCCGGCCAGGATGACCCAGAACACCGCGTTGCTGCCGCGGAAGCGGATCCGGGACAGCGCGAACGCCGCCATGCTCGCGGTCACCACCGACAGCACGGCGACCAGGATCGAGATGATGAAGCTGTTGGCGTACCACTGCAGGACGTTCCCGGCGCCGAGCACCTTGGCGTAGGCGGCGAGCGTGGGGTTGTCGATCAGCCAGGTGACCGGCACCTTGGTGGTCTCACCCTCCGGCTTCAGCGAGGTGTCCAGCGCCCACAGCAGCGGCACCAGCCACAGCAGCGAGAACGCGATGAGGACGCCGACGCAGACGCGGTTGAAGACGCGCTCCCGGCCACTGGCGGTGCGCAGGTCGTCGCCCGGCCGGGCGCTGCGGTCCTGGTTTCGTTCGGCGAGGGTGGTGGTCATCTCAGGCGTCCCTCTCCTGCCGGCGGACGAGCGCGAACCACACCAGCGACACCACCAGGATCACCGCGAACAGCAGCATGGAGACCGCCGACCCGTAGCCCACGCGGTAGTCGGTGAAGCCGACGTCGTAGATGTACTGGATGGTGGGCCGGGTCGCGAAGTCCGGTCCACCGCTGGTCATCAGATAGATCTGGTCGAAGACCTTGAGCGAGGCGATCACCTGCAGCACCGCGACCAGCGTGGTGGTGCGGCCGAGCAGCGGGACGGTGATCCGGGTGATCTGCTGCCACGGTGTCGCCCCGTCGATGGAGGCGGCTTCGTAGAGGTCACGGGGGATGTCCTGCAGCCCCGCGAGATAGAGGACGAAGTTGAAGCCGAGCGTCCACCACACGGTGGTGAGGGCCACCGAGATCATCGCCCAGTTCGGGTCGCCGAGCCAGACGGGCGGGGTGAGCCCGAGGCGGGTCACCGCGTCGGCGAGCAGGCCGAGGTCGGGGGTGTAGACCCAGTTCCAGATCAGCGCCACGACCGCCGACGGCAGGACGTACGGCGCGAAGAACGCCAGCCGGAAGAACCAGCGCCCCTTCCTCGCCCGGTCGGCCAGCAGCGCGAACACCAGCGCGAGGATCACCAGCGGCGGCGTGGTGAGGATGGTGAACCACGCCGTGTGCCACAGCGACGACCAGAACTGCGGGTCGGCAAAGGCCGCGGCATAGTTGGACAGCCCGGCGAAACTGCCCAGGCCGCCCTTCACCAGGCTGGTGTTGAAGAAGCTCATCACCAGTCCGTACGCGCTCGGCCCGACCAGGAAAAGTATGTAGAGGACGAGGAACGGCGCGAGGAACGCCAGGCCGGCAAGAACCGGTCGCCCCTGGCGCCGTTGACCGGCGCCGGACCTGGCCGTGGTCTCGGGCGCGACTGTCGAGGTGCCCACAAGACCTCCCGAGATGCTCGAAGGAACTGGCGTACGTACGACCGGGTCGGCCGCTGGTCTGGTTGGGGAACTGTCAGACGGGTGCCGGGGTGCGGGCCATCTTGGAGATGCCCACCTGGATCTGGCGGATCGCCGCCTCTGGTTGGGTGCGGCCGCCGAGCACTCCGCCGAGTGCGGAGCCGGCGACCATCTCGAAGTTGGAGCCGGAACCGGAGTACCACGCGGGCGGGTCGTAGACCGCGCTCTCCGCCGCCCCCACGTAGTTGGACTGCGGCTTGAGTGCGCGGTACTTCTCGCTCTGCTGAACCGGAAGCCAGCTGGGAACGTGACCACCCTCTGCCCAGGTCATGCTCTGGTCCAGCATCGACCGGACGAAACCGAGTACGAGGTCCAGCCGGGCGCGCTCGTACGGCTTCTTGCCGGGCAGTACGAAGGTGTGCGAGTCGGCCTGCACGGCGTAGGTCCCGCCCATCAGGTTGGGGAACCGCGTCATGCTGAACGGCATCTTCGCGTCCTTGAAGGTGGAGATCTCCCACTCGCCCTGGAAGAAGAATCCCGAACGCCCGTTGGCGAACTGCGCGATCGCGCCGCCGTAGTCGATGTTGGCGGGCATCACCTTCTCCTCGACGGTGAGCCGGCGCATCAGCTTGGCGGCGCGAATCGCCTTGTCGGGTTCGAGAATCTCATCCGGCGAGGTGCCCATCAGGAGCTTGCCGCCGAGTTGGCCGTACAGGCTGAAGAAGAACCGCCACGGGGTGGCGACGTCGGCCACCGACGCCACCGCGCCGCCCCAGCTCTTGGTGACTTCCTTCGCCTTGTGCAGCGCCTCGACCAGTGCGTCCTCACTGTCGAGCGGCTTCAGCGACCCGTCGTCGGCGAGCAGGCCCGCCTGCTTGCAGATCTTGGTGTTGTAGAACATCACGAACGGGTGGGTGTCGAGCGGGATGGCGTAGATCTTGCCGTCGATGGTGGCCCGCTCGATGGCCCGCTGGACGAACTTGTCCTTCGACATCCCGTGCCGGGCGAGGTCTGCCGGCTCGAACGGCTGGAGCAGACCGGCGGCGACCAGTGTCGGCACCCGGGTCAGGTGCGAGATGGCCACATCCGGCGGCTGCGCGCCGAGGGTGGCCAGGGAAAGCTTCGTGTAGTAAGGGTTTCCCCAGGTGAGCGTGACCGCGCGCAGGTCCACGTCGCGCCGCTGCTTGCGGTAGACGGCCTCCATGTCCTGCATGCGCACGCCGTCGCCGCCGCCCAGGAGATTCCAGTACGTCAGTACGTCGGCGCTCGGCGCCGTCCCGGTGAAGCCCGACTGGAGTTGCTCGGCGCAGCCGGACAGGCTGCCACCCACGGCGCCCGCGGCGGCCAGCAGGCCGGTGGCTCGCAGGACGTCCCGTCGACTCGGTAGTGGCGCCATTTGCCCGGGGCACCTCCGTCCGGATGTGGTCGGCGAGTGTGATCCGACGTTCGGATTACGTTCACGACATCAGCGTTCGAAATATCGAACAATGTGCGTGATATCGAAGCACAGGCTACGATCACGCTTCAACGACGTCAACGGATCGGTCTATCCGGTTTCTCAGCAGTTTCGCTGCTCGGCGCCGAGCCCGTCCGTCGCGTGCCAGGTAGTCCTCGGTACCTCAGCGGAAGGAAGCCGACGCCCGTGAAAAAGGCCAGCCTCACCCTTGACCCCGCGTTCCGGATCGGAGCCGTCGACCCGCGCGTGCGTGGCTCGTTCGTCGAGCACCTGGGCCGATGTGTCTACGGCGGCATCTACGAGCCGGACCACCCCGGTGCCGACGAGGACGGTTTCCGCACCGACGTCCTCGACCTGACCCGCGAGCTCGGCGTCACCACCGTTCGCTACCCCGGCGGCAACTTCGTCTCCGGCTACCAGTGGGAGGACGGCATCGGCCCGCGGGCCGAGCGCCCCCAGCGGCTGGACCTGGCCTGGAAGACGCTGGAGACCAACGAGGTGGGCGTCGACGAGTTCGCCGCCTGGTGCCGCAAGGCCGGCGTCGAGCCGATGATGGCGGTCAACCTCGGCACCCGCGGCGTGCAGGAGGCGGCGGCGCTGGTGGAGTACTGCAACCACCCGGGCGGCACCTACTGGTCGGACCTGCGGGCGAAGTACGGCGCGCAGGACCCGCACGACATCAAGATCTGGTGCCTGGGCAACGAGATGGACGGCCCGTGGCAGATCGCCCACAAGACCGCGCGCGACTACGGCATCCTCGCCAACCAGACCGCGAAGGCGATGCGGCTGGTCGACCCCAGCCTCGAACTCGTCGCGTGCGGTAGCTCCGGCCGCAAGATGGCGACGTTCGGCTCGTGGGAGGCAGAGGTCCTCGAGCACACCTACGACGTCGTCGACTAC
The DNA here is from genome assembly GCA_963791775.1 of uncultured Actinomycetota bacterium. GTDB lineage: Bacteria > Actinomycetota > Actinomycetes > Propionibacteriales > Actinopolymorphaceae > Actinopolymorpha. Next base: position 839,307 of record CAWBTM010000012.1, read on the forward strand.
GTGTCCCTGCACTCCTACTACCGCCCGAACAACGGCGACTTCGCCAGCTTCCTCGCGTCCGGTGTCGACATGGACGCGATGATCGACTCGGTGATCGCCACGTGCGACTACGTGAAGGCGAAGAACCGCAGCAAGAAGTCGATCAACCTTTCCTACGACGAGTGGAACGTGTGGTACCACGTCCCGGGCGACGAGCGGGAGTGGGTGACCGGTCCGGCGCTGTTCGAGGACCAGTACTCCCTGGCCGACGCGGTCGTCGTGGGTTCGCTGCTGAACAGCCTGCTGAGGCGGGCCGACCGGGTGACGATGGCGTGCTTCGCCCAGCTGGTCAACGTGATCGCCCCGATGACGACGGTGCCGGGCGGCCCGGCCTACCGCCAGTCGACGTTCCACCCGATGCGGCTCGCGTTCCAGTACGGCACGGGTGCGGCCCTGCGGGTGGAGCCGACCGGACCGCAGGTGGACACCCCGGACTTCGGTCCGGTGGACCAGCTGGACTGCACCGCCACCCTGGACGAGGAGAACGGCGCCGCCGCGGTGTTCGCCGTCAACCGCTCCCTGACGGAGCCGCTGCTGGTAGAGGTCGACGTGCGCGCCCTCAAGGACGCCCGCGCCGTCGAGCACGTCGCCATCTCCGGTGAGGACCGGGACGCGGCCAACACCGCCGACCAGCCCGACCGGGTCACGCCGCGGGTTCAGGACACCCCGGTGGTGGAGGACGGGAAGCTGCGTTTCGAGCTGGCGCCGATGTCGTACAACGTCGTCCGCCTGGCAACCGCGCGTTGACAGCCATGCGCCCCACGACATCGAGGACAGCAGTGGAAGACCTGCCGGAGACCAACCCGTCGGTGGTCGTCCGCGGGCCGGACGACTTCGGTGTCGAGGAACGGCCGCTGGCACCACCCGGGCCGGGCGAGGTCCTGGTCCGGGTCGGTGCGGCCGGCATCTGCGGCAGCGACGTGGAGCTGTTCGCCGGCACCCGGCCGGCGGCGTATGTCAGCTACCCCGTGGTGCCCGGGCACGAGTGGTCCGGCACCGTCGCCGCCCTGGGTGAGGGTGTGGACTGGCTGCGGGCCGGGGATCCCGTTGTGGCGCAGGGTTTCCGCAACTGCGGGCGCTGCCCGCGGTGCCGGGAAGGCGCCACCAACCTGTGCGAGGCGGGGTACGCCGAGACCGGCTTCACCCACGCGGGCGCGTTCAGCTCCTACGTCGTCGTACCGGCGCGGCTCGTGCACCAGCTGAACGCCGACGCCGACCTGGAGGCCGCGGCGCTGCTGGAGCCGTCCGCGTGCGTGCTCGAGGGCGTGCTCGCGGCGGCACCCGCCGTCGGGGCGCGGGTCGCGGTGGTCGGCACCGGAACGCTCAGCCTGGTCGCCTGCCAGGTGCTCGCGGCGTACAGCCCGAGCGAGCTGGTGCTGATCGGCGACAGCCCGAGCGGCCGTGAGCTCGGGTCCGCCTGGGGCGCGACCCGGTGTGTCAGCAACGCCGAGGCGGTCGAGTCCGGCTGGACGTGCGAGGCCGACGTGGTGGTCGAGGCGGGCAGCCGGCAGACGTCGGCCAAGGCCGCTCTCAACGCCGCCCGTCGAGGCGCGACCGTCGTCCTGGAAGGGATTCCGGGCGGTCCGGCCGAGGGCGACCTCACCAACATCGTCCTCAAACACCTGCGGGTGCAGGGTGTCTTCGGTGCGTCCGCAAAAGCCTGGGAGCACGTGGTGGGGATGTTCAACGCCGGGTTGCTCGACCTGCGTCCGCTGATCAGTCACCGGTACGCGGTGGCCGACGTGGGCGCGGCGCTGTCGACCCTGCGGGAGCGTCCCACCGACCTGCGCAAGGTGCTGTTGCATCCCTGAGCCGGGTGACCGATCACCGGTTGTTCCTCCGGCCCACCCGCCGAAGGTGTGCCGGACCCCACCGTGGCACCGTGGACCCCACAGGGACGCGAGCACCGCGGAAAAGGAACACCATGGGCGCCAAACCCCCCGACCACGCCGTACGCTTCGGCGACGTCGAGATCCACCGCGTCGTCGAGTGGGCGGGCCCGCTCAAACCGGTCGGCGAGATGTTTCCCGACACCCCCGCCGACCTGTGGACCGGCGAACTGGCTCCGGAGCACTGGGTTCCGGAGACCCGCGCCTACCGGGGAGCGATCCAGACGTGGGTGCTGCGCTCGTCCGGACGGACGATCCTCGTCGACACCGGTGTCGGCAACGACCGGGATCGACCGCAAGTGCCCACCCTTGCCCACCTGCGCACCGACTTCCTGGCCCGGCTGGCTCGCGCCGGTGTGCGGCCCGAGGACGTGGACGTGGTCGTCAACACTCACATCCACTACAACCACGTCGGCTGGAACACCCGACTCGAGGGGGACCGGTGGGTTCCGACGTTCCCCAATGCGACCTATCTCCTGCCCCAGGCGGACTACGACTACTACCGCCCGGAGAACGCGGCCCGGATGCGGCCGGCGACCACCGAGGACGAGCGCGCTCGCTTCGAGGGCATCCGGCTCGTGTTCGCCGACAGCATCGCGCCGATCGCCGCGACCGGCCGGTTGCAGACCTATGACGCCGGGCACGACATCGACTCGCGGTTGCGGCTGCGTGCGGCCCCGGGGCACACACCCGGCTCCTCGGTCGTGTGGCTGGACGACGTCGCCGTGTTCGTGGGCGACCTCGTGCACACCCCCGTGCAGCTCGCACGTCCCGGCGACCGCTGTGCGTTCGACCTCGATGCCGACCAGGCGCGGCGGAGTCGGCGTGCGGTACTGCAGCAGGCGGCCGAACACAACGCCGCGGTTTTCCCCGCGCACTTCGCCGGCCGCGGTGCGGTGCACCTGAGGACCGACGCGGACGGCGCGCCCGCCATCGACCGATGGGTCGATCTGCCGGTGCTGTGAGGGGTCGCCACCGATGTGATGCCATGCTGGGCGACCGTGACCGACGCACAGCTTGCCCACCGGGTCGCCGACAGGTGCCGGCTGACCGGACGGTTCGTCCTGCGCTCCGGCCGGGAGGCCACCGAGTACTTCGACAAGTACCAGTTCGAGGCCGACCCGGTGTTGCTCGACCAGGCTGGCCGGCGCTGGCACCGCTCGATCCCCGAGGGCACCGAGGTGCTGGCCGGCCTGGAGATGGGCGGCATCGCCGTCGTCGCGGCACTCGGCCGGCACACCGGTCTGCCGTGCGCCTTCGTTCGTAAGAAGGCCAAGGAGTACGGCACGGCCAGACTGGCCGAGGGCGCGGACGTGCCGGGGACGCGAAGTGCTGGTGGTCGAGGACGTGGTGACCCGCGGCGGGCAGGTCGTGCAGTCGACCCGGGACCTGCGCGCGCTCGGTGCGAACGTCGAGCACGCCCTGTGCGTGATCGACCGGGAGGAGGGCGGCGCGCAGGCCCTCGCCGACGCCGACCTCACCCTGCACGCGCTGTTCGGTCGCCGTGATCTCGAAGCAGACAAGGGCCTCTCGCAGGAAGGAGCCTAGACGTCGCGGCGCGGACCGGTCGACTCGCGGACGACGAGCCGGCACGGAATCGTCTGCACCCCGCCGGTCACCGGCTGCCCGCCGATCGCGGCGAGCAGGTGCTCGGCCGCGATCCGGCCGACCTGGCCGAGGCTCATGTCCACCGTCGTCAGCGGCGGCCGTGAGCCCAGCGCCATCGCCTCCCAGTTGTCGAACCCGATCAGCGCGATGTCGTCGGGCACCCGCCTGCCCCGCTCGCGCAGCGTCTCCGCGACGCCGCGGGCGATCTGGTCGTTGCCGCAGAAGATCGCGTCCACGCCGGGCTCGGCCCGCAGCAGGATGTCGGCGCCCTGGCGTCCCCACTCCTCGGTCCACTCGCCGTACAGCGGTTCGCCGCCGGCGAGGGACAGGCCGACGTCGGCCAGCGCGCGGTGCACCCCGGCGGCCCGCTGGCGGGCGGCGAGGAACCGGTCCGGCCCGGCGATGTGTGCGATCCGGGTGCGTCCGGTGGCGAGCAGGTGCCCGACGGCCAGCGCGCCGCCGCCCTCGTCATCGGGGATCACCGACAGGTCGGCCGGATCGGTGGACTGGGTCATCGCGTACACCACCGGCACCGGCAGGTCGGCGCCGATGGACGGGCGCGGCTCGGTACGCCGCCCGGTGACCAGCAGTCCGTCCACCCTCCGGGCGAGCAGGGTCTGGACGTGGTGGCGTTCGCGGATCGGGTCGTCGCGGGTGTCGCACATGAACACCGACATCTGACCAGCGCCGAGTGCGTCCTCCGCGCCCAGCATCACCGGGATGCTGAACCTCCCAAAGCTGTCGGAGGTCACCAGGCCCACGGTGAACGTGCGGCCACTGAGCAGCCCGCGGGCCAGCGCGTTGGGCCGGAAGCCCAGCTGCCGGGCCGCCTCGACCACGCGGTCCCGCGTCTCCTGCCGCAGCTTGCCGCGGCCGTTCAGTGCCTTGGAGGCGGTGCCGACCGCGACACCGGCCAGGCTCGCCACGTCGCGGATGGTGACGGCACGAACCTCCGGCGAGGTGGGTTGCGGCAACGTGGTTTCCTCCGGTCCGGAGATGTCGGGACGCGCGCAGTTTACGGGCTGCCCGGGAAACCTTACGCGGGAAACAAGACTGAACCCGGCACGGGTCTTGACCATGCTCGATGATCAGCCCTACCTTGTGGGCGCTATAAGGAAAACCTATTCCTTACGCGTCTTCGCCCCGCTTCGCAGCGCCCGAGCTCAGCATCACCGAGCCGGGCAGCATGCCGTACCGCAGCACCTCGTTGCGCGCCCTGCTCTCTGCTCCGCCCGAGCCGCGGCGCCCGGGCGTACCCACGAAGGAGACCCATGAGCACCACGGCGAACCGACCAGCCGGCACACCGGCGGGCGGCGGCCCGGTCGAGCCGACCGCGGACAGCACGGCACTGCACCGCCCGCTGCGGCTGCGAGACGTCCGCATCGACGGCGGCCCGCTCGGCCGGTGGCAGGAGACCAACCGTGCCGCCAGCATCCCGCTGGGCATCAAGCAGCTGGAGGAGGCCGGCAACCTGCACAACCTCCGGCTGGCCGCCGGTGAGGTGACCGGTGACTTCCGCGGCCCGAGGTTCATGGACTCCGACCTCTACAAGCAGCTGGAGGCGGTCGCGTGGGAGGCCGGCCGCGAGGACGCCGGTGAGCTGCACGACTTCCTGCGCCGGGCCGGCGAACTGCTCGCTAAGGCGCAGCGCGCCGACGGCTACCTCAACTCCTACTACCAGGTGGTGAAGCCCGAGCGTCAGTACGCCGAACTCGAGCACAGCCACGAGATGTACTGCGCGGGCCACCTGGTCCAGGCAGCGGTGGCCGCCGCCCGGGTCGGCGGTGAGCCCGAGCTTCTCGCCGTGGCCCGCCGCTTCGCCGACCATCTCGTCGAGGTGTTCCTGCGCGGCGGCAACCCAGGGATCGACGGCCACCCCGAGATCGAAACCGCGCTGGTGGAGCTGTACCGGCTCACCGGCGAGCGGTCCTATCTCGACCTGTCGCTGCACCTGGTCGACGAACGCGGCAAGGGCCACATCGCCGGCAGCGGCATGGGCCAGCGCTACTTCCAGGACCACCTTCCGGTGCGCGAGGCCGAGACCGAGGTGGGCCACGCCGTCCGCGCGCTCTACCTCGAGGCCGGCATCGTCGACCTCTACCTCGAGACCGGTGACGAGTCGCTACTCGCCTCCTCCGTACGCCGGTGGGAGGACATGGTGGCGACCAAGACCCAGCTCACCGGCGGGGTCGGCTCGCGGCACTCCCACGAGGCGTTCGGCGACCGGTACGAGCTGCCGCCGGACCGGTCGTACAACGAGACCTGCGCGGCGATCGCGAGCGTGCACTGGAACTGGCGGCTGTTGCTCGCGACGGGGGAGGGCCGATACGCCGACCTGCTCGAACGCACCCTGTACAACGCGTTCGCGGCGTCCACGGCCACCGACGGCACGACGTTCTTCTACGTCAACCCCTTGCAGCGCAGGCACGACCACGCCGAGGGCGACGACCCCGGCCGCCGGCACGAGTGGTTCAGCTGCGCGTGCTGCCCACCGAACATCATGCGGCTGGTCTCCTCGCTCGGTCACTACGTCGCCACCACGAACGACGACGGGCTGAGCATCCACCAGTACGTCCCGGGCACGGTCCGGGCGGACCTGCCCGCGGGCGAAGTGGCCCTGTCGGTGCGGACCGAGTACCCCTGGGAGGGCGAGGTCGCGTTCACCGTCGACGCCGCACCCGGGAGTGAGTGGGCACTGGCGTTGCGGGTGCCGGCGTGGAGCCCGTCCGTCGGGGTCAGGGTGAACGCCGAGCCGTACGACGCGACCCCGGACGAGCGGGGATACGTCGTCGTCCGCCGGACCTGGTCGCCGGGTGACACGGTGACGATCTCGCTGGACCTCACGCCCCGGCTGGTCGTCCCGCACCAGCGGATCGACGCGGTACGCGGTTGCGTCGCGGTCGAGCGCGGCCCGCTCGTCTACTGCTTCGAGCAGGTCGACCAGGCCAAGGGTGTCGACGTGGAGGACCTCACGCTCGCACCCGACGCGGGCATCCGGGTCGTACCGCAAGCAGGCCTTGCGGGGATGGGCCGCACGGTCCTGCTTGCCATGGACGCCGCAGCGCAGTCCCAGCCTCGCAACGGTTTCCCGTACTCACCCCAACCCTCCGCCCAGGCGGTCACCAGCCACACGGTGACCGCGACCGCGGTGCCCTACTTCCAGTGGGACAACCGCGACGGCGGCCCGATGCGGGTCTGGCTGCCGGTCACGTCCGCCACCCAGCACGTCACCTCTGGAGTTGCGTCATGAACAACCGACCGATCGTGCCCGGACGCCCGGGCTGGAGCCGGCGGGACCTGCTGCGAGCAGGCGGCCTGGCGGCCGGCGCCGCGGCACTCCCTGGCCTGGCCGGCTGCGGAGGCGACAGCGGCGGAGGCGGCGGCGGCGGCGACAAGGCGCAACTGCAGTTCATGTACTGGGGTTCGTCGTTTGAGCAGAAGGCGATCAACGCGATGCTCAAGCAGTTCGAGGACAAGAACAAGGGCGTCTCGGTCAAGCCCGTCTACACCCCGAACGAGTACGACACCAAGGTCAACACCCTGGTCGCCAGCAAGCGCGCGCCGGACGTGGCGTACATGGGTGGCTCGATGGGCTACCGCCTTGCCGGTCAGGGCAAGCTGGTCAACCTCGCGAAGTACTTCAAGAAGTACCCCGCGCTCGCCGACCGGCTGCCGGGCACCTACTTCTGGTACGGCAAGGACAAGACGTTCGGCACCCAGACGGCCAACGAGGTCATGCTGCTCTGGTACAACCGCGCGGTCATGAAGGACGCGGGGGTCGAGCCGCCGCCCGCCGAGGCCGGTAAGGCCTGGACGTGGGACGAGTTCGTGCAGGCCGCCTACAAGCTCACCCGCGACCAGAACGGCAAGCGGCCCGACGAGTCCGGCTTCGATCCGAAGCGGATCCGGCAGTTCGGCGCCTCGGTGAGCGTGCAGTCCAGTACCACCTGGGAGTCCTTCCTGCGCAGCAACGGCGCGGCGTTCGTGGACGAGGCCGGCCGCAAGTGCCTGCTGGACCAGCCGAAGGCGGTGGAGGTGTTCCAGAACCTCCAGGACCTGATGTACAAGCATCACGTCGCGCCGACGCCCGTCCAGCTCGGCAACAACGCACCGGCCACCAACGTGCAGCTGCAGACGAAGCGGATCGCGATGGCGGTCGACGGCCAGTGGGTGCTGCTGGACATGGCGCAGAGCAAGGTCGACTACGGCATCGGCGTGCTGCCGAGGTACGGCGAGCCCGCGACCACCCAGTTGGGCGGTGCGTCGGTGGTGTTCTCCGGATCGAAGCACCCGGAGGAGGCCGTGGAGCTGTTCATGTTCCACAACGACCCGAGGTACGTCGACCTGTTCGAGAACGGCCTGTGGATGCCGCTGGAGAAGAAGTACTACACCGACCCACGGGCGATCGACACCTGGATCAAGAACGACTCGCATCCGCCGGAGTACCGCACCGCGGTCGTGGACTACACGCTGAACCACGCGCAGACCGCGTTCAACCAGCGGCTGAAGAACATGGACAACATCAGCGAGGTGCTGACGCCGGCGCTGCAGCGGATCGAGACCGGGAAGCAGCCCGCCAAGGAAGTGTTGACGGCGCTCGTACCCAAGATCGACAAGCTGTTGCAGGGCTGGTACCCGAACCAGACGCCGTGACCGGCGGGAGGAAGGCGTTCGCATGACCGTAGCTCCCACCGAGCCGGCGACCCGGCCCGGTCAGGCGCGCTCACGTGGGCCGGCCCGCCTTTCGGGGCAGGGCCGGCTGGAGCGCCGGTGGGGTGTCGCGATGGCGCTGCCGGCGATCCTCGGCTTCGCGATCTTCACCATCGGGCCGATGATCGCGTCGTTCGTCTTCAGCCTGACCGACTGGACGATCGGCGGCAGCCCGTCGTTCGTCGGGCTCGGCAACTACCGCACCCTCGGCGGCGACGAGCTGTTCTGGAAGTCCCTGAGCGTCACGACGTACTACACCCTGGGAGCGGTACCACTCGCGCTGGTGATCGGGTTCGTGGTCGCCCTGCTGCTCAACCAGAAGGTGCGCGGCCTCGCGTTGTGGCGCACGATCTACTACCTGCCCACGCTGGTGCCGGCGGTGGCCAGCGCGGTGCTGTGGATCTGGATCTTCAATCCCGACTTCGGTCTGCTCAACTCCCTGCTGCGTGAGGGCGGACTGCCCACGTCGCAGTGGATCTACAGCGAGGGCGCCGCGGTGCCGTCGCTGGTCATCATGAGCACCTGGGGATTCGGCAACGCGATGGTCATCTTCCTCGCCGGCCTGCAGGGTGTGCCGCGGCACCTGTACGAGGCGGTGTCCATCGACGGCGGCGGGGTGTGGCAGCGGTTCCGGCACGTGACGCTGCCGATGATGACGCCGACCATCTTCTACAACCTGGTCACCGGAGTGATCGGCACCTTCCAGGTCTTCAACCAGGCGTACGTCATGACCCAGGGCGGGCCGAACAACGCCACGCTGTTCTACATCTACTACCTGTGGCGGACCGCGTTCACCGAAAGCCAGATGGGGTACGCGAGCGCGCTGGCGTGGGTGCTCTTCATGGTGATCATGGTGATCACCTTCTTCCTGTTCCGGAACGCCCGCCGGTGGGTCTACTACGAGATGGCGGGTGCGCGATGAGCGGGTTGGCCGGGGCGGCCGGGACTTCCGGTGTGAGCGGCACACGTGCGAGGCGGTTGCGGCCCGGCCGGCTGGCGCTCTACGTCGTCCTGGTGCTCGGCGCGGCCCCCACCATGCTGCCGTTCGTGTGGCTGGTCCGCAGCGCGCTGATGGGTGACGACCAGATCTTCGTCGCGCCGCCGGACTGGATCCCGAGCCCGTTCGAATGGTCCAACTTCACCGGGGCCCTGACCGCGCAGCCGTTCGCGAGGTACTTCCTCAACACCATGCTTATCGAGTTGTTCGTCGTGACGGGCACGGTGCTCACCTGTTCGGTGGCGGCGTTCAGCTTCGCCCGGCTGCGCTGGCGAGGCCGCAACGTGGTGTTCGCGTTGCTGCTCAGCAGTGTGATGCTGCCGTACGCGGTGACCCTCATCCCGACGTTCGTGATGTGGCGTTCGCTGGGCGCGCTGGACACCTTCCTTCCGCTCACGGTGCCCGCGTGGTTCGCCGGGGCCGGTGGCGGGGTGTTCAACGTCTTCCTGCTGCGGCAGTTCTTCCTGACCATCCCGTTCGAGTTGGACGAGGCGGCCTACATCGACGGCGCGTCACCGTGGAAGGTGTTCGCGATGATCATCATGCCGTTGTCCAAGCCGGCGCTGGTGGTGGTGACGATCTTCACCTTCATCGGGGTGTGGAACGACTTCCTCGGACCGCTGCTGTATCTCAGTGACGAGAGCAAGTACACGTTGGCACTGGGGCTGGCGTCCTTCCAGAGCGTCTACACCGCCCAGTGGGGCTACCTGATGGCCGCGTCGGCCGCGGTGATCGCGCCGATCATCGTGTTGTTCTTCGTACTCCAGCGCTACTTCATCGAGGGGGTCACGCTGACCGGCATCAAGAACTGACCTGTCTCCGAGAGGAATCGACGTCCGGTGCCGAACGCGCCCTAGCATCTGGCGATGACGCTCACCCTGGACTTCGTACTCCACGGACAACCCGGCACGGTGTCGGTGACCCACCGGCTCAACGACAAGCCCAACGCGGTCGGCTTCGACCTGCTGGGCATCGACTTCGGCGACCTGGACTTCAGCGGCTTCCCGGTGGTGGAGGCGACCACGAGTTACGAGGGTCGCGGCTACCGGGGCGATGATGGGCTGGCTGCAGGTGGTGCGCTACACCTCACCCGGAGACGGTGACTTGTTCATCGTCGACACCGCGCCCCAGCTGCGCGGGATCGAGAACATTGACTATCCGTTCCTGTCCTGGGGGATGCGGCCCACGCTGTTCGACGCGCCGGCGATCGTGGAGTCCTCGGTCGACTGGTGGGCGGACTCCTTCCTGGTGGCGACGCCCGACGCCCGACGCATTGATGACGCCGATCATCGAGCCGCTCTGCGCGTTCCGCTGGGGGTACGAGGTGGACGACGACGGCGTGGTGACGAGCCGGCCACCGCGGGTCCGCCACACCGCGGAGGCGTGGGCGGAGGTCCGTGACGGCATCGGGGAGCTGCACCCCGGCTGGACGCTCAGGTAGGCCGGGGTGCATCCGGTAGGCCGGCGTGGCCGGGCGTGGCCGGGCCTGGCCCGGCCGGTCAACCTGACGTGCCTTCGATCGCCCTGATGGCGCCGACCTGGCGTCGACAATGCCGGGTTTTCGTCCACAGGTAGGGAATCGGCGCTGTTTCAGGGTTGCGTTGTGGGCAACGGGTGAGTTGTCGGTGGCAGTCTGTAGGCTTCGAACATGTATTCGACCATGCAGGGCTCTTCGGGCTGGGACGGCGGTGTCGACGCCGAGCAGCGGTTGGAGGCTGCGCTGGTGCAGGTCCGCACGGTGGTCGGTGAGGCGCTGGCCGCGCCGATGCTGTCGTTGCGCCCCGAACGCCTGGGTGGGTTGCTGGAGCTGTGTGGGGTTGATGAGGCGGTGCTGGCGGCGCTGAAGCTGGCGTTGGTGGCCAGGGCCGACGCGTGTGATGTGGGGAAGACGACCGGTGCGGTGTCGACCCGGGTGTGGCTGCGGACCACGCAGCGGATGTCGGTCAAGAACGCCAGTGCGACGGTGAAACTCGCCACGGATCTGGACCGCACGGTGATGCTGACCGCCGCCGCCCTGGCCCGTGGGGAGTTGTCGTTTCGGCATGCGCAGGTGATCGCGTTCGCGATCAGGGATCTGCCGAGGAACCGCGAGAACCCGGCCAGCACCCACAACCGAACACCGTAGATGACGAACCCGCATCAGAGCAGGGTGCGGCGTGGCCGGAAGCTGCCCTCGACGATGAGACCTCGACGACCTCGACGACGCCAACGGAAACGCCAACGGTGCGATCGACCCGCACGACGGGTGCGGCAAGTGCGGCGGTGGCGGATCGGCCCGCATCACCGGACTACGCGGGGAGCCGCTGTCGGTGGCGACCATCCGGCGGATCGCGTGCGACGCGAACATCATCCCCGTCGTGCTCGGCGGCAACGGAGAGATCCTCGACGTCGGCATGGCAGAGCGGTTCTTCACCGAAGCACAACGCCGAGCCTTGGCAGTGCGCGACGGCAGCCACTGCCACTTCCCTGGCTGCCACGTCCCCGAGCGGCGCTGCGTCGCCCACCACATGAAGCCGTGGGAGGACCTCGGCCCGACGAACCTCGACAACGGAGTGCTCCTATGCCGGACGCACCACACCTTCGTCCACCACCGAGGATGGCTGGTGCGGATGGGCTTGGGCCGGCGACGTCGGGTCAGGCGGTGGTGGCCTTGACCGGGACGGCGAGCCCGGCGGCGTTGCGCTCCGACGTCGCCTCCGCCGCGCCGTGACGGGCCAGCAGGTCCATCCCGAGCCGGGCCCGCCGCACGCGCTCACGAGTGAGGGCGACGGTGGTGGCTTCCAGGTGGGTGCCGGCGGGGTAGACGTCCGGCGCGTTGCGCAAGCCGAACTTGACATACACCGGCGCGGCCACCTCGATCAGTCGGGGGAGTTCGTGGTGCCGGACGTAGCCGCCGAGGTTGTCCGGCGCCTCGACGTACACGTCCAGCGGCACGTCCACCACGGCGCGGATCGCGGCGATCTGCGCCAGGCTCAGGTCCGTTGCCAGGTTGAGCGTGTTCGCGCCGAGGTCCTCCAGTACCCGTGCGGTGGCGGCGTTGGTGACCGGCAGCATCACCGACACCTTGGCCTGCATGTCGGCGGGCAGATGACCCCCCGCCCGCAGCTTCCCGAAGGCCGCCAGCACGCCGAGGTCGGAGATCAGCACGCTGCGGATGCCGTGCTCGGCGGCCCGGAGGACGTCCTCCAGGACGGCCGACACCTGGTCCTGTCCGTGCGCGGTGGCCGCGAACCCGCCGCCGGCCAGCGAACGCGCGGTGGCCGAGGTGCCCCAGCCGGCACACGGGCGAGCGAAGAGACTGACCTCCACCCCGGCGAACCGGGCCTGCTCGGCCATCTCGTCCAGCTCGGCGTCGGTGAGCAGGAAGACCCCGCTGCCCTGGGAGATCCGGCGTACCGGCACCTCCAGGCGCTCGGCCTCCTCCAGTGCCGCCTCCAGGCAGCGCGGTCCCTCGGTGCTCGGGATCTCCACCCGGTAACGCATGCCGTCGGGGAACCGCTTGGCCGAGGCAGGCAGGTCGTTCAGGTCGCCCCGCGGGAGATCGAGGATGTCCAACAGGTGCGACGCTGGTGTCCCGGCCACGAGGTCCCCCTAGCAGAATGGGTTGTCCGGTATCTCGAACGACATCCGTATACTCGGACATCGTTGCGATCTGATCACACAGTCGTCAAGTTGCGTTCGGGTGGGCGAACTAGGGCCCGCGACGGCAGAAGGCGCGTGCGGAGGTGCGGAAGCCATGGGTCGAGCGGTGCCCGCGGTGCTCCGCGCGCTGGACATCCTCGAACTCTTCGGGACGGCCGAGGAGCTGTCGATTCCGGAGATCCACAGCCGGCTCGATCTTCCCCGTACGACCGTGCACGAGCTCGTCGGCACCCTGGTCGAGCGTTCCTACCTCGCCCCGGTGCCCAACCAGCCGCACCGGTTCCGGCTCGGCGTCGGGGTCTTCCATCTCGGATCCGCCTACGCCGAACGCCTCGACCTCGCCCGAGAGGGCCAGGCCGCCGCGGAGCAGGTCGCGGCAGCATGCGACGAGACCGTGCACGTGGCGGTCCTGGAGGGCCGCGACGTCGTGTACGTCGCGAAGGTGGACAGCACCCATCCGGTACGCATGGTGTCCGCGGTCGGCCGCCGGCTGCCCGCGCACTGCACGGCCGTCGGCCTGATGTTGCTGGCCCGGCTGGAGCAACCCACCCTGGACACGCTGTTCCCGCCCGGACGGCGACTGCCCGGGCTGACCGGCCGCAGCCTGACCACCTCGCGGCAGTTGCGCGAACGCCTCGGGGCGGTCCGCGCCGACGGCCTGGCACAGGAGTACTGCGAATCCAACGAGGCGGTCGCCTGCGTCGCGGCGCCGGTCGCCGACCACACCGGGGCCACCGTCGCGGCGATGAGCATCTCCGTCCCGACGGTTCGCTGGTCACCCGAACGCGCCCCCGAGCTCGCGGGGCTGGTGCGGCAGGGAGCGAGCGCGTTGTCCGGCCGGCTGGGGCACGTCCCGGACGGCCACCTAGGCCGCCATGGCGGACCGGGGTGAGACGAACCGGTGATTCTTTGCAAGACTTGCGCAGACCGCCATACATCAGATGACTGTCAGTTGACTGGCTGAGGAGGTCCCGTGGAGATCGTCCGATACGCCGATCGCAGCGACCGTGCGGTTCGGGTGGGAATTCGACGCGCCGGCCGGGTGAGTCCGCTGGCCGGGGTCGGCAGCGTCAGCGAACTGCTCCGGCTGCCACTCGCGGAGCTGCGCGGCCTGCTGGAAGGCGCCGGTGTCGGCGGGGACGACCTGGACGAGTCGCAGGTGCTGCTGCTCCCGCCGGTCGACGGGCTGACCGAGGTGTGGGCCTCCGGCGTGACGTACGAGCGCTCGATGGCCGCCCGGGTCGAGGAGAGCAGCCAGAAGGACGTCTACCAGAAGGTGTACGAGGCGGAGCGCCCCGAGCTCTTCTTCAAGGCACCGGCCTGGCGGGTCGTCACCGAGGGCGAGCCGGTCGCGATCCGCGCCGACTCAGGGCTGGACGTGCCCGAGCCCGAGCTGGGCGTGGTCGCCAACGCCCACGGTGAGATCGTCGGGTACGTCGTCTGCAACGACATGAGCTCGCGCTCCATCGAGGGCGAGAACCCGCTCTATCTCCCGCAGGCCAAGGTCTACGCCGGAAGTTGCGCGATCTCGACCGGCATCCGGCCCGCGTGGGAGATCCCCGACGTCACCTCGCTCGACATCACCCTCGCTGTCGTCCGCGACGGCCAGACCGCCTGGAAGGGCGAGACGTCCACCGCGCGGATGCACCGCGACCTGGAGACGCTGGTCGACTACCTGTTCGCAGGTGACGCCCACCCGGCCGGTGCGTTCCTCGCCACCGGCACCGGGATCATCCCGGAGATGTCGTTCACCCTCGCCGGCGGTGACCGCGTGGACATCGAGGTCGCCGAGGTCGGCGTACTGTCCAATCCGGTGGTGGTCGGCAAGGAGCCGCTGTCGTGGCTCGTCGACGCCCTGTCCGATCCGTTCGCCCGGGAGGTAGCCCGATGACCGCACCCACGACCGCTCCGAGCCCCACGACGTCCGCGGAACTGGAGTCGATCCTCGCCGCCGCCACCGCCGCCGCGGGCCCGCTCTCTGCGCTGCGACCATCCGAACGCGCCCGGCTGCTGCACGCCGTCGCCGACGCGCTCGACGCCGCCGCGGACGAGCTCGTCCCGTTGGCGATCGAGGAGTCCCACCTGGCCGAGGCCCGGCTGAAGGGCGAGCTGACCCGAACGACGTTCCAGCTCCGGCTGTTCGGCGAGGTGCTCGAGGAAGGCTCCTACCTCGAGGCGATCGTGGACCAGTCCGACCCCGACTGGGGCATGGGCCCGCGTCCTGACCTGCGCCGCATGCTGGTGCCGGTCGGGCCGGTGCTGGTCTACGCGGCCAGCAACTTCCCGTTCGCGTTCAGCGTGGCCGGCGGCGACACCGCCTCCGGGCTCGCGGCCGGCAACCCGATCATCGTCAAGGCCCACTCCGGCCACCCGCGGCTGTCCCAGCGGACCGGGGAGATCGTCCGCGGCGCGCTGGCCGAGGCGGGCGCACCGGACGGCGCGTTCGACGTGATCTTCAGTTTCGAACGCGGCGTCGAGGCGCTGAAGGACTCCCGGATCAAGGCGGGCTCGTTCACCGGATCCATTCCCGGCGGGCGGGCGCTGTTCGACATCGCCTCCCAGCGTCCGGACCCGATCCCCTTCTACGGCGAGCTGGGCAGCCTCAACCCCGTCTTCGTCACCCCCGGCGCGGTCAAGGCGCGCGGGGACGAGATCGCCTCCGGCTTCGTCGCCTCGGCGACGCTCGGCGCCGGGCAGTTCTGCACCAAGCCTGGCCTGTTGTTCGTCCCCGCCGGGCACGGACTCGACGACGCGATCGTCGCCGCGGCCGGTGACGTGGCCCCGGCCTCGCTGCTCAACAAGCGCATCGCCGAGGGCTACGGCAAGGACCTGCCGAGGATGGTCGGCACGCCAGGCGTGACCCCGCTCGTCGAGGCGTCCGGAGTGGACGGCCTGGTGGCCGGGCCGACGCTGGTGAAGACCACCGTTCCCGTGCTGCTGGACAACGCCGACACGCTGCTGGAGGAGTGCTTCGGGCCCTTCTCGCTGGTGGTGGAGTACGACGGCCAGGACGAGCTGCGCCGGGCCGCGGAGGCCTTCGGCGGCAACCTCACCGCGACCATTCACGGCGAGGAGTCCGAGACCGGTGACGTCGCCTGGCTGATGGACCTGCTGCGCGACCGGGCCGGGCGAATCCTGTGGGGTGGCTGGCCGACCGGTGTCTCGGTGACGTACGCCATGCAGCACGGCGGACCCTGGCCCGCCACCTCGGCGTCCCTGCACACGTCGGTGGGCACCACCGCGATCCGCAGGTTCCTGCGGCCGGTGAGCTACCAGACGATGCCGGAGGAGCTCCTGCCCGAGGCGCTGCGCAACCACAACGTGCTGGGCATTCCCCGGCGTGTCAACGGCACCTTGACAAAGGGCGACGTGTCGGCGTGACCGGTGACGGGGTGACCGGCGAGGTGGCAGCGGGCGGCCTGTCCGGCAGGAGGGTCCTGGTGGCCGGTGCGAGCAGCGGGATGGGCCGCGCCACCGCGCTCGCCGCCGCCCGGGCAGGTGCCCGGCTGGTGCTGTTCGCCCGGCGGGCCGACGCGCTCACCAAGCTGGCCGAGGAGATCGCCGACCTCGGCGCGGCCGGGGGAGCGGCGCTGGTCGTGGCCGGTGACGCCACCGACGCCGAGGCCGTGAGCCGCGCCGTCGACGTGGCGGTGCGGGAGTACGGCGGTCTGGACGTACTCGTCAACAGCGTGGGCACCAACATCCGCGAGCGGTCCCTGACCCAGCTCGGCCAGGACGGCTGGCGGGAGTTGCTGTCGACCAACCTGGACGCGGCGTACGTCCTGACCCAGGCGGTGCTGCCGACGTTCCGCGCCCAGGGCGACGGCCTGCTCGTGCACATCTCCTCCTCCGCGGCGAAGCGCCCGGACGCGTCCGGCGTCGGATACCAGGCCGGCAAGGCCGGTGTGGCCGCGCTCGCACACGCCACGATGGAGGAGGAGCGGGCGAACGGCATCCGGGTCAGCGTGCTGTTCCCGGGGTTCACCGACACCCCGTTGGTCGAACGCCGGCCGGTGGCGCCCACACCGGAACAGCTGGCCGCCGCGCTGCAACCGGACGACGTCGCCCGGATGTGTCTCGCGGTGATGGCGTTGCCGAACCGGGCGTACGTACCGGAGTTGTTGCTCTACCCCAGCCAGCCCTAGAGAAGTGCCCGGGAGGACGCCCGGGTGCGCGGTGAGGGAGGTAGTGCGAGTGTCGACCGACGAACGTGCGGTGGTGGCGGTCCTGCTCACCGACAAGACCCGTGCGATGGTGCTGACCCCGGCGGCCGAAGGCCTGCTCGCCGGCGCCGCGCGGGTGCGGTGGGCGCAGGGGCCGCCCGGTGAGTGGGACCTGCCCCGGCTGCTGGACGGTGCGGTCGCTTGCCTGACCGGCTGGGGTACGCCGCCGCTCACCGAACAGGTGCTGGCCGACTGCCCCGACCTGCGGCTGGTGGCGCACACCGCGGGCAGCATCCGGTCGCTGGTCCCGCAGGACGCGGTGGGTGACCGGCTGACGGTGTGCCAGTCGGCCGGGCTGATCGCCGACTCGGTGGCCGAGCTGGTGATTCTGCAGATCCTGTCCGCGCTGCGTGACCTCCCGGCCCTCGACGCCGGCCTGCGCACCGGACAGGAGTGGGGCGTACTGCGGGAGCGCCACCCGGGCCGGCTGCTCGGTGCGAGAACCGTCGGCGTGGTGGGCGCCAGCCGCACCGGCCGTGCGGTGATCGGGCTGCTGCGGGCGTTCGGCGCGCGGGTCCTGGTCGCCGACCCGTTGCTGACGACGGCAGAGGCGGACGACCTCGGGGTGACCTCGGTGGAGCTGGACGACCTGTTGCGTGGCAGCGAGGTGGTGACGTTGCACGCGCCGCTGCTGCCGCAGACCGAAGGGCTGCTCGGCGCCCGGGAGCTGTCCCTGCTGGCCGACGGCGCGCTGCTGGTCAACGCCGCGCGGGGCGGCCTGGTCGACGCGGACGCGCTGGCCGCTGCGCTTCGGTCGGGCCGGATCCGGGCCGCGCTGGACGTGTTCCCCACCGAACCGCTGGCGCCGGACGATCCGTGGCGTCAGATGCCGAACGCGATCCTGTCCCCGCACACCGCCGGCCACACCGTCGACTCCCATGCCCGGCAGGGGCAGGCGATGGTGGAGGACGTGGTGGCGTTCCTGCGCGGTGAGCCACTGCGCTACGCCGTCGCGGCCGACTCCGTGGGCGTGCTCGCCTAGGGGCCGTCCGCGGGACAGACCCTGGCCCGTCCGGCCCAGATTCCAACCGGGGTAGTCGTTTCCGCCGAACCCTGCGAAGAGGAGACCTTGAGATGAAGCTCGACCTGTCCGGCCGATCGGCACTCGTCACCGGTGGCGCCACCGGCATCGGGCGCGGTGTCGCGCTCGCGCTGGCGGAGGCCGGCGCCGACGTCGCGCTGACCTACCGCAGCCACGACGGCGCGGCCGTGGCGAAGGAGATCGCCGCGCTGGGCCGCCGGTCCGCGGCGTACGAACTCGACGCGTCCGACAGCGGGCAGGTGGACACGGTGGTGGACGCCGCCGCCGGTGAGTTCGACGGCAAGCTGGACATCCTGGTGAACAACGCCGGCGGGATGATCGGCCGGCAGCCGGTCGCGGACATGTCCGACGAGCACTGGCACACGGTGATCGACGTCAACCTGTTCAGCGCGTTCGCCTGCAGCCGGGCGGCGTTGCGGCACCTGCCCGACGGCGGCCGGATCGTCAACATCTCCTCCCTCGCCGGCCGCAACGGCGGCGGCCCTGGTGCCGCCGCCTACGGCGCCGCCAAGGCCGGCATGCACGGTCTCACCCGCGGACTGGCCAAGGAGGTCGGGCCGCGCGGCATCACCGTCAACGCGGTGGCACCCGGCCTGATCCTGGACACGCCGTTCCACGAGGCGTTCACCCCGCCGGAGCAGCAGCAGGCGACGATCGACTCCACGCCGCTACGCCGTGCGGGCTTCCCCGACGACGTGGCCGGCGCGGTGCTCTACCTCGTCTCCGATCTCGGCGCGTTCTGCACCGGAGCGGTCATCGACCTCAACGGTGGCACGTACTTCAGCTGATCCGCCGGGACCTTCCCGCGTACAGCACTGTCGGCTCGTCCGGCGTCACTCCGGACGGGCCGACAGAGCTGACGGTGCCGACGGTGCCGATGGTGTCCGGATGAACGCCGCCTGCCGCCGCGCGACCTCCTCCAGCAGACCCTCCAGCGAGGCGGCCGGGCCGAGCATCCGCTGCAGCTCCCGTTGGGCCACCTGGTCGACGCCGCGGTCGAGGTCGGTGCCGTACAGCCCCCTCGCCGCCTCCAGGTGCAGTCGCATCGCCTCCGCGGCGGCGGTCGCGTCGCGGTCGCGGATCGCCGACCAGATCGGCTCGTGGTCGGGCGTTCCGGCCTGGCGTACCTGCCGGTCGGACAGGCTGCGCAGCATCAGCTCGAACGTCAGCGTGGTGATCGACGCGTACATCGACTCCAGCACGGTGTTGTGGCCCGCGTGCATGACCAGTGCATGGAAGGCGAGGTCGAGCCGGGCCTGTTCCAGGACGTACGTCGTGATCTTCAGGTCGTCCAGGCACCGGCGCATCGCGGCGATCTCGACCTCGGAGGCGTTGACCGCGGCCAGCGCGGCGGCCTGGGTCTCCAGCATCGAGCGAGCCTCGGCGAGCTCGCGCACGGTGGTGTTGCGCCGGCGGAAGGACGTGTCCAGCGACCGTGCGCCGTCGCTGGCCTGCGCCTCGCGGACATAGGTGCCGCGCGACGGCAGGATGTCCACGAACCCGCGTTCGGCGAGTCCGCGCAGCACCTCCCGCACGATCGGGCGGGACAGGCCGAACCTCCGGGCGAGTTCGCGTTCGGGTGGCAACTTCGTGCCGGATGCGATCCGCCCGGCGAGAATCTCGTCAAGCAGATGTGCGGACAGGCTGTCGCGAGTATGCGGGCTCACCGGGTCCCCCTTTGACCAACGAGCCGGACCGTCTGACGGGTCTGTCGTTCCTTCAGTTGTCGCGTGGATTGCGCTGCTGCGTCGAACACCGCGGGATCAGGGCGGTCGTTCGAACTCCGGCCGTACGTCCGTACGTCGGTACGTCCGTACGTTGGTACGTCGGTACGTCGGTACGTCGGTGGTGCGTCAGTGCGTCAGTCGAACAGCTTCTGCACCTGCTGGACGATCGTGATCAGGCCGAGCGTTCCGTAGAACGCGACAGCCAGCGCAATGATGATCGTACGAAACCTTCGGATCGAGATGGCAACCGGTAGTGATCTTTTGTTCATCACGATGAGCAGGACGCCGTAGATGGCCATCATCACCCCGCTCACGCACGAGGAGATGACCAGCAGGACCAGGGGCTGGTTCAGGCCCACCAGCAAGACGATGCAGCCGAACGCGACCAGTCCCCACACCAGCCAGAAGTAGACCCGGCTCTCGGAGACGCCACGGTTGCGGAGGTAGACCGTGGCCAGCAGGTCGGCGGCCAGCCGGCTGGTGTAGTCGATGATGCCCATCGCCGCCGCGAACAACGAATAGGCGCCGATGACCCAGAAGAAGTACCCGAACCACGGGCCGATCCGGTCCTGCAGCGCCGCGCCCTCGACCTGCAGGAAACCGATGTCCTGGCTGAGTCCCGAGCGGCCGAACACCGTCGAGAACGCCAGCATCGACATGAAGCCGATGGTGAAGCAGGTGATGAGGACGAACGTCGCCGCCTGCTCGATGTTGGCGAACCGCCACCAGCCGCGCCAGCGGGTGAGGTTGGACTCGGAAGGCTCGAAGATGAACGCCGACGGGGCACCGGCGTCCTTGCCGGTGACCGTGCTCACCAACTGGGGAGCGTAGGCACCCATCCCGAACCGCTTGTCCCGGATCCAGTTGCTCTGGCAGAGGTTCTGCCCGCCGCCGGCGCCGGCGTAGGCGATCGCGCCGAGCATCAGCGCGAAGTTGAGGTCGGGGAACCGGCCGAAGTGGCTCACCGCCGAGCCGAGCCCGCGCCAGGTGTCCGCGGTGAACGCGAAGATGATGGCGCCGGCGATCAGGATCGTGATGGCCACGAGCTTCACCACGATGACGCGTTCGAGCGCGGTGTAGACGACCGGCGCGAGGGTGAGCACGAGACCGCACACGACCAGGATGCCGATCGCGATCGCGGTGACGTTGCCACCCACGATGTAGGTCACCATGGTGGCCGAACTCGTCGCCCAGCCCGGCCAGAGATTGGCGAAGTAGGTCAGCACCGCGAAGACCAGGCCCCAGTGTTTCCACATCCGGCTGAAGCCCGTCAGCGCGGTCTCCCCGGTGGCCAGGGTGTAGCGCTCGATCTCCATGTTGAGGAACCACTGGGTGATGACACCGAGTACGGCGCCCCACAAGAAGACCAGTCCCACCTGGGAGGAGATGTAGGGCCACAGGATGAACTCGCCGGAGGCCAGGCCCACTCCGGCGCCGACGAGGCCGGGCCCGATGACGCGCCAGGTCTGGGTGGGTGGTGCGGGCAGGTCGCGTACCTGCGCGCCGGGCAGATGCTTGGTGGACAGCGCAGACGTGGAGTCGGGCTCACCACCGGTCGAACGTTCCACGGTCATGCGTCGTCCTTTCCGACATATGCCTGCGATCTGGACGAAACGCTGCGCGTTCAGTGAACCGCCAGTACGCCGCGTGGTCAAGCCGGTCTGCTCTGCGCTTCTCCGCCGGAGTGTGAACGCTGGTTGGCGTTTCGGCGTCGCCGAGGTGTGTCCGGATCCGGCCAGGCGTACGAATGGCGAGCACCCGCAGGGCAGTGAGATTGCGCGGCCGAGGGCGGCCACTCGAAGGCTCGCTGTCAAGGCAAGGTTGACAGCAAGCAGGAGTTGCCGTGACCGTCGCCGGACCGGGACGTGGGTGCGGCCGGTCCCGGGCAGGATCACCGCGTCCGTCCGCGGCCCGGTGACCACGCCCTAGACTGCGGGGGCCGGACGACGCGTCCGGCCATCCCAGGAGGAGGCACTCGCGTGAGCTTGCAGCAGGCGATGGAGATCTGCCCGGCGGTGGCGATCCTGCGGTCGGCGTCGGCCGCGCGCTACGCCGACGTCACCGACGTCCTGGTGGACTCAGGGCTCCGGGCGGTGGAGTTCACCTTCACCGCACCCGACGTCGCCGGCGCCATCCGTTCCTACGCCGCTCGCAAGCCCGCCGACGTGGCGCTCGGCGCCGGCACGGTGCTCACTCCCGAGCAGGCCCGCGAGGCGGTCGACGCAGGCGCGACGTACCTCATCTCACCGGCCGTCTGCCTGGACGTCATCGAGGAGGCCCACCGCCTCGGCGTACCCGTCCTGCCCGGCGCGGCCACCCCGACCGAGATCCTCACCGCGTGGCGGGCGGGTGCGGCGATGGTGAAGGTGTTCCCGGCGTCGGCGCTGGGCGGACCGGCCTACCTCAAGGCGATCCGCGGTCCGCTGCCCGACATCCCCCTGGTGCCCACCGGGGGCGTCGACGTCGACAACGCGGGTGCCTACCTGCGCGCCGGCGCGGTCGCCGTGGGCGTGGGCAGTCCGCTGGTGGCCGACGCGTGCGAGCCCGGCGGCGACCTCGACGCTCTGGCGGATCGGGCCCGCACGCTGGTGGCCGGCGTGGGCGGCACCCGCGACGCCAGCCCGGCGGGCCGCGCATGACCAGCCCAGTTGATCGCCCGGTCGACGGCACGGTCGGCAGCCCGGTAGGGCGCACGGTCGACAGCGCAGCCGGCACGGTGGACGTGGTGACGCTCGGCGAGACGATGGCGCTGGTCGCCGCCACCTCCACCGGTTCGTTCACGGTCGGCGCTCCGGCCCGGATCTCCTTCGGCGGCGCGGAGACCAACGTCGCCATCGGCCTGAGCCGGTTGGGTCACCGCGCCGCCTGGATCGGCCGGCTCGGCGCCGATCCGCTCGGCCACCTCGTCAAGGACGCCCTGCGTGGCGAGGGCGTTGACGTCTCCCACGTCCGCACCGACACCGAGGTGCCCACCGGGCTGATGCTGCGGGAGCACCGCACCGCCGACCGGGTACGGGTGAGCTACTACCGCCGCGGGCTGGCGGGTTCGCGGCTGACGCCCGACGACATCGACACCGACCTGGTGGCCGCGGCCCGCACGCTGCACGTCTCCGGGATCACCCCGGCGCTGTCGGAGTCCGCCCGCGCCGCCGTGCACACCGCGGTCGCCGCGGCCAGATCGGCCGGCGTCCCCGTGTCGTTCGACTTCAACTACCGCGCCGCGCTGTGGTCGCAGACCGACGCGGGTGCGGAGTTCCGCGAGCTCGTCGCCGCCGCCGACATGGTGTTCGCCGGCGAGGAGGAGGCGGCCATGGTGGTGCCCGCCGGCTCGGTCGAGGAGGTGGCCAAGGAGCTGGCCGCGCTCGGGCCGGCGCAGGTGGTGCTCAAGCGCGGTGCGGCCGGTGCGTACGCGGTGGTGGACGGCGAGAGCTTCACCGAGCCGGCGCTCGCGGTCAGCCTGATCGACCCGGTGGGTGCCGGCGACGCGTTCGTCGCGGGCTATCTCTCCGCGGTGCTGGACGGGCTGGACCCGGCACAGCGGCTGCGCCGGGGCAACGTGTGCGGGGCGTTCGCGGTGTCGGTCGCCGGTGACTGGGAGGGCCTGCCGCGCCGGTCCGAGCTCGCCACCATGGACGCCACCGAGAACGTCGCCCGCTGACCGCCGCGGCCCTTCGTCAGCCGCGGGGCAGCGACCGGGCCAGCAGCAGGGCCACGTCGTCGTCGTACCCGCCCGGCGGCCGCAGCGCGTCGATCACCTGGTCGCACAGGCCCTCCAGGCTGCTGCCCGACGCCTGGGCAAGTGCGTCCACCAGCGCGTCGATGCCGGCGTCGACGTCACGCCGGCGGTTCTCGACCAGCCCGTCGGTGTAGAACGCGACCGTGGTCTCCTCCGGCAGCGCGACGACGTGCTCGGGCGCGGTCCGCGCAGGTGCCGCCGACGACGCGCCCACTCCCAGGGGTAGCCCGGCCTCGTGGTCCAGCCGCCGCGCCTTGTGGTTCCGGTCGACGGTGAGCAGCGGGAGGTGTCCGGCCGAGGCGTACGTCAGCGTCCCCCGCCCGGCGTCGAACACCGCGTACGCGCAGGTGACGATCTCGGTGTCGCCCAGGTCGGCGACCACGCCGTCGAGCAGGGCGAGGATCTCCTTGGGGCGCAGGTCCTGCCGGGCGTAGGCGCGCACCGCGGTGCGTACCTGCCCCATGAACGTCGCCGCCCGCAGCCCGCGGCCCATCACGTCGCCGATCACCAGCGCGGTGCGGCCGGGCCCCAGCGGGATCACGTCGTACCAGTCGCCGCCGACCTCGGCCTCCTCCGCACCCGGGAAGTAGCGGGTGGCCACCGCGAGTTCCGCGGGCGGGTTGATCCACGCGGGCAGCAGGCTGCGCTGCAGGGTGAGGGCGGTACGCCGCTGCCGGCGTTCGCTGTCGGCGAGGTTGCGGGCCAGCCGGCGTTCGGCGTCGAACAGCCGCGCGTTCTCGATGCTCTGCGCCGCTCGGGTCGCGACCTGCTCGAGCACCGCGAGGTCCTCACCGGGGCCGAGGTCGCGGCCGTAGGCGTGGCCCGGGCCGAGCAGGGTCAGGACGCCGATCACCCGGCCGCGGGTGACCAGGGGCACCGCGACGAAGCCGTAGCCGCGGGCCGCTTCGCGTACGACCGACCCCGCCTGCGGATCGGCGTACATCTGGGCGGCGGTCTCCTCGTCGAGCGTGGCGCCCACGGTCGGCCGTCCGGTGAAAACCGCGCGCAGTGACGGGTGGCTGTCTCGCTGGGAACCGCCGAGCCTGCGAACCTGTTCGACCAGGGCAGGCCGCGCGGGTTCGGCCTCCCGGACGTAGACCCGGTCCAGCCGGCGGCCGTCCCACAGGTCGATGGTGCACAGCGTCCCGAACCTCGGGACGACCAGATCGCCGACCGTCTCCATCGTCATGCCCACGTCCAGGGACGAGGCGAGCCGGCTGCTGGCGTGCACGACGAAGGCGAGCCGGTCACGGACGTGTTCGAGCTCGCCGCGGGCGGTCCGCTCGGCGCGGAGCAGGGCGGCGCGTTCGGCGCGCAGCAACGCGGCCCGGTCGCCGTCGCCGCCGTCCGTGGCGGGCCGGCCGTCCGCCCCGAGGGCGCCGGACCGGCCGAGCTCGGCGAACACAGCGAGCACCTCACCGACAGCTCCATCACCGCTGTCACCGCTGTCACCGCCGTCGCCGCCGTCGCTGTCGCCGGTCAGGGTGCGCGCCCTGACCGCACACACCACCGCGCGCCCGTCCCGGTGGCGCAGCGGGACGGCTCCCTCCCAGGTGCCGTTCACCGCGAGCTTGGCCAGCAGGTCCCGGGCAGTGGCGTGGGAGTTCGGCGCGACCATGGCGGTCAGCACCTCCTGGCCGAGCGCCTCCTCCGCGGGCCAGCCGAGGACGGACTCGGCGGCGGCGTTCCAGAGCGCGATCCGGCCGCGCTCGTCGATCAGCACGATCGCGTTGGCGCTCAGTTCCAGGACGGCGTCGATCAGCTCCCGTTCGGGCGGTCTGGTCACGCCGGGTGCCCCTTCCATTGCGGAGCATCATGCCGCTTCACGGGTCGGTGCGTAGGGTTCATGCCGGATCACGCATGGTCAACCTGCCGGGGAAGCCGGGACTCGGGTCTGGTCGGTGGGTCGGGTTGCTCGGTGGATCGGGCCGGATCGGGCCGGGTCAGGGCGGATCAGGTTGGCTCAGGTTGGCTCAGGTCGGGTCAGGTCGGGTCGGTCGGAGGGTCGTCGGGATGTCGGACGAGGTAGCCGGCCAATGCGTTCCGCAGCTGGTCGTAACGCGCTCGGGCGGCAGCCATGCGTACGACGTCCTCCGGGTCGGGCACGATCTGCTCCTTCGGCGGGGACAGGTCGATCCCCAGCGCCAGCGCTGCCGCGCCCCGCGCGCCGACCTCGGGGTCCTCGGCGAGCAGCACGGACCGGCCGAAGGTGGCCGCGAACACCCGGCACCACCACGGCGAGGCGTGCACCGCACCACCACCGAGTACGACCTCCAGCTCGGCCCCGAACGACCCCTCCAGGGTGTCCAGGGCGCGCGCCGACTCCAGCGCGACGCCCTCCAGCGTCCCCGCGAGGAGCTCCTCCGGTGAGGTCTCCAGGGACAGCCCGGCGACGACGCCGGACCCGGGTGGGACCGTTCCGGGCGGCCGGCTGCCGGCGTGCATCGGGAGGCTGACCAGACCGCTGGTGCCGGGCGCGAGCGTGGGTTCGGCGTCCGCACCGAGCCGAAGCAGCCGGACCGCCCAGGCGCGCAGCACGCCGCCACCGGAGAACGCGATTCCGCTGACCAGCCGGTCGGCGTCCACGCGGTAGCGCCAGACAGTGGCCGGCGGTGGCGGGACGTCAGGCCCGTGCACCACGCGCAGCGCGGCCGAGGTGCCGACGGTCACGCCGACCGTGCTGACGTCGGTGCATCCGCTGCCCAGGTTGGACGCCGCGCCGTCGCCGAGAGTCGGCGCCCACCTCGCCCCGGCGAGCGCCGGCCAGCGGTCCCGCCAGCGATCCGCCAGCTGGGCGGGCGTGTCGTCGACGGCGGGCAGCTCGGCCGGGGTCACCTCCGCCAGTGCCAGCGCCTCCGGGTCCCAGGTCATCGCCAGCACGTCCAGCAGGCCGGTGCCGGAGGCCATCGACACCGACGTCGCGTCGGTGCCGAGGAGTACGCCGCGCAGATAGTCGGGCAGGCCGAGGAAACGCAGCGGCCGGTCGCCCAGCTGCTCCCGTAGGAACGGCACCTTCGTGGTCCAGTAGAGCGGGTGCACCCAGGCGCCGGTGCGCGCGTGGAACGCCTCGGGGTCGGCGGGCAGCCGGTCCGGCCGGGGCCGCGCGCGGGTGTCCAGCCAGCTGAGCACCGCCGACACCGGCGTACCGTCCGGCCCCACCGCGAGCACCGAGTGCCACTGCGAGGAGGTGGCCACCAGCTCCACCCCGTCCAGGGCGCCGGCCGCGTGGAGTTCGTCCAGGCAGCTCACCAGGTCGGCGAGGTAGCCGGCCGGGTCCAGCTCGCCGCGTCCGTCCTCGTCCTGGCGGGCGGTGACCGAACGCCGGGCCAGCAGGCGGGGTACCGGCTCGGCCCGCTCGTCGCACACGACGGCCCGCACCGACGACGACCCCAGGTCGAGCGCGAGAAGCCGGCGCGCCGTCATGTCCGGAGCTCTCCCGTCAGTGCGCTCAGGAACGAGCTGGCCCACCGGTCCACGTCGTGCTCCACCAGGTGCCGGCGCATCGAGCGCATCCGGCGGGTGGCGTTGCGCGGGTCCAGCCGGAGCGCGTCGGTCAGAGTGGTCTTCAGCCCGTCCACGTCGTAGGGGTTGACCAGGAAAGCTTGCCGGAACTCGTCGGCCGCGCCGGCGAATTCGCTCAACAGGAGGGCGCCGGTGTTGTCGTACCGGCAGGCGATGTACTCCTTCGCCACGAGGTTCATGCCGTCGCGCAGCGGCGTCACGACCATCACGTCGGCGGCGCGGTACAACGCGGCCAGCTCCTCGCGGTCGTGGTTGGAGTGCAGGTAGGTCACCGCGGGCCGGCCGATCCGCCCGTGCGTGCCGTTGACCCGGCCGACGGCGAGCTCCACCTCGTCGCGCAGCAGTTTGTACTGCTCGACGCGTTCCCGGCTCGGCGTCGCGACCTGGATGAACGTCGCCTCGTCCGGCGTCAGCGCGCCGTCGGTGAGCAGCTCGGCGAAGGCGTGGATGCGCTCACCGATGCCCTTGGTGTAGTCGAGCCGGTCGATGCCGAGGAGCACCTTCGCGGGAGAGCCGATCTCCTCCCGGATCTCCTCCGCGCGCCGCTGCGTCTCCGGCCGCCGGGCGATCTCCTCCAGCTGGGCCACGTCGATGGAGATCGGGAACGACCGGGCCCGCACCACGCGTCCGTCGGGAAGGAACGTCTGGTCGCGCTGGGTCTGGTAGCCGAGCAGCCGCCGGGTGAGGCGCAGAAAGTTGGACGCGGCGCCGGGACGCTGGAAGCCAACCAGGTCCGCGCCGAGCAGGCCGCGCAGGATCTGCTGGCGCCACGGCAGCCGGGCGAACAGCTCCACCGGGGGCAGCGGGATGTGCAGGAAGTAGCCGATCCGCAGGTCCGGGCGCAGGGCGCGGAGCATCTCGGGCACGAGCTGGAGCTGGTAGTCGTGGATCCAGACCAGGGCGCCGTCGTCGGCCGTCTCCGCCGCCGCCTCCGCGAACCTCCGGTTGACCTTGACGTAGGCCTCCCACCACTCGCGGCGGTAGACCGGCGGCGCGATCACGTCGTGGTAGAGCGGCCACAGGGTGCCGTTGGAGAAGCCCTCGTAGTACTCCTCCACCTCCTTGGCCGACAGCGGGACGGGCACGAGGTGCATGCCGGCCTCGTCGAACGGCTCGGGTGCCTCGTCGGTGGACCCGGCCCAGCCGATCCAGGCGCCCTTGTTCGCCTTCATCACCGGGTCCAGCGCGGTGACCAGCCCGCCGGGGCTGCGCCGCCACTGCGTACTCCCGTCGGGGGTGTCCACGCGGTCCACGGGCAGCCGGTTGGCGACGACGACGAACGCCGACCGTCCCGACTTGCCGGAGCCGCCCTTCGACCCCGCCGCCCGGGTGGAGGTGCGAGACCCGCCCTTCGAGGTCCGGGAGGACTTCGAGGTCCGTGGGGGCGCACCGTCGGTCGCGGCCCGGCTCGCGGCATCGGTCACGGCGTCGGCCGCCGACTCGGTGGCGACGGCGGACGCCTGCTCGGTGGGCTCGGACGTGGACGACTCGGCTGGTGACTCGGTGGGCACCGGGGCAACTCCCTCGATCGGTGGTGCGAACTTCTGTGGTCGACCCTACGGGCGCGACGGTGGGTGGCGGGGCGTGGTGACGATCCGCCCGTCTCCGACCGCTCGAAGCCAGCGAGCTACGCGGGGTCGCTGTCGCCGGGATCGGGGTCGTTTGGATACCGGACGCCGATCTGGGCGCGGGCGGCGTCGAGCACCTCCATCACCGCGATGCTGTCCGTCCACGGCACCATCGGGCTCTCCAGCAGCCCGGCGCGCAGGCACCGGGCCACCTCCTCGGCCTCGTAGGTGTAGCCCACGCCGAGCAGGTCGACGGTGACCTCCTCGGGCTCCTTGTCCGGGTGGTGGACGAGCAGCCGGTCGGCGGCCTGGAAGTCGGCCGGGATCTCCACCCAGCCCTCCGTACCGCTGACGTAGGCGGTGTTCGGGAGCGGCCCGGCCAGCGAGCCGGTGAGTGTGGCCACCGCGCCGCCGGCGTACCCGAGCAGGAGGCCGGCGGACGCGTCCACGCCGGTGGGGGCGAGCGTTCCGGTGGCGCGCACCGAGTCGGGGGAGCCGAGCAGGTGGTGGGCGAGGCTCACGGGATAGATGCCGACGTCCAGCAGGGAGCCGCCGGCCAGGTGAGGCGCGAACAGCCGGTCGTCCGGGTCGTAGTCGGCGAGGAAGCCGAGGGTGGCGTGCACCGACCGCGGCTCGCCCACCGTGCCGGCGTCGAGGAGTTCGCGAAGGCGCAGGTGAAGCGGGTTGCACCGCATCCACATGGCCTCCATCAGGAACTGCCCGTGCGTGCGGGCCAGGTCGACGAGCTGGCGGGCCTCGGCCGCGTTGACGGTCAGCGCCTTCTCGCACAGGACGGCCTTGCCGGACTCCAGCGCGTGCCGGGTGGTGCCCAGGTGGTCCGAGTGCGGCGTGGCGACGTAGAACGACGTCCACCTCCGGGTCCTCGGCCACCTCGGTGTAGGAGCCGTACGCCCGGCGGATGTCCCACTCCTGGGCGAACGCCTTCGCGCGGTCGAGGTTGCGGGAACCGACCGCCACCACCTCGTGGCCGGGCAGCAGGGCCAGCTCGCGGGCGAAGACGCCGGCGATGTTCCCGGTGGCGACGATGCCCCAGCGAAGTCGGGGTTGCATGGCTCCCATTTCCTCTCGGCAGGCGGGCGCGGCTGGACTCCGACGCTACTGGTCGGGCGTGGGAGGTAGGTGTCGACGGTTGGCGCGCGCACCGGCGGCCGTCCGGTACCGGCCTGAGGGGCTGTTGACGCCGCTCCGGCGCGCGACACCGGCAAAACCTCTATACCGGTTGCGGACGCCTCTGTGTGACCGCCATAATCCGAATGCCGGTGCTGCGAGGATGGCTGCGATTTCGTCGTACGCCACCACTCGCGGCGCGTCCCTACGACCTCAGGAGATCCCCATGACCGGAACCACCTCCGGCTCCGCGCCCGACCACGGTGCTGTCGGCCCTGTCGGCCCTGTCGGCACGCTCGGCACGGTCGCGTTCGACTGCCCGGACCCCCGGGCGCTGGGCGAGTTCTACGCCGCGGTGCTCGGCGGCAAGCTGGACCGCAGCGACGACGACTGGGTGGACCTGCACATCGACGGCGGCCGGCGGATCAGCTTCCAGCAGGCGGCGGACTGGGCGCCGCCGACCTGGCCGGGCGGTGACCGTCCGCAGCAGGCGCACATCGACGTCGAGGTCCCCGACCTGGACACGGCCGAGGAGCGGGTGCTCGCCCTGGGCGCACGCAAGGCCGAGGAGCAGCCGGGCACGACGTTCCGGGTGTTCCTCGACCCGGTGGGGCACCCGTTCTGCCTGTGCGCCTGCTGAGACCGGAAACCCGCTCGAAGCCGGGCGCGGGCGCGGTCAGCCGATCCGGGCCGGCCGGTACGCCGGCCGCGCCCGCCGGCCCGGTCCGGTCGTTGCGGTCGGTGCGTTCAGGGCCTGCTCGAACGCGTACGCCAGCCGGATCAACGTCGGCTCGCTCCACGCCGTACCCACGAACGCCAGTCCGACCGGCAGCCCGTCCGCCGCTCCGCACGGCACCGTGACCACGGGGTAGCCGGCGATCGCCGCCGGCGTCGAGCACGCGCCGGCGAGCTGATCGCCGTTGACCAGGTCGATCTTCCAGGCCGGGGGATAGGTCGGCATCACCAGCGCGTCCAGCCGGCCGGCGCCGAGAGCGGCGTCGATGCCGTGCGTACGGCCGAGCCGGCGGCAGGTGCGCAGCGCCTCGACGTAAACCGGGTCGCAGATCCCCCGGGTGGCCAGGGCGCTTTCGAAGCGGTCCTGGCCGAAGTGGGTGAGCTCGCGGTCGGCGTGGTCGTTGTTGAACGCCACCAGCTCGGCCAGCGTGCGCGGGCCGTCCGGCCGGCGGGTGGCGAGGTAGCTCTCCAGGTCGGCCTTGAACTCCGTACTCAGCACGGTGAACTCCGCGTCGCTCTCCCGGATCTCGTCGATGCTGGGCAGGTCGGCGTGGTCGACGACGGTGGCGCCCTGGGCGGCCAGCAGGCGTACCGCCTCCTCGGCGAGCGCGTCCGCGGCCGTGCTGTATCCCCACAGGCCCGCCCGCGGCAGGCCGATCCGGGCGCCGGCCAGACCGTCGGGCCGGCAGAACCTCGTGTAGTCGGAGTACGCCACCCGGCCGGACCGCATGGTGGCGGCGTCCTCGGGGTCCGAGCCCGCCAGCACCCCGAGCAGCAGTGCGGCGTCGGCGACCGTGGTGGCGATCGGGCCAGGGGTGTCCTGGCTGTGCGAGATCGGCACGACGCCGGTCCTCGAGATCAGCCCGACCGTCGGCTTGATGCCCACCACCCCGCACAGGGCCGCCGGGCAGACGATGGAACCGTCGGTCTCGGTGCCGACCGCGAGCGGTGCCAGCCCGGCCGCCACCGCCGCCGCCGACCCCGACGAGGATCCGCCGGCCGAGCGGTCCAGGGCGTGCGGGTTGACGCACAGGCCGCCGACGGCGCTCCAGCCCGACGTCGAGGACCCGGAGCGGAAGTTGGCCCACTCCGAGAGATTCGCCTTCCCGATGACGACCGCCCCGGCCGCGCGCAGGGCGCTGACCAGGGGAGCGTCGGAAGGGGTCGGGACGCCCGCGAGCGTCAGCGACCCGGCGGTCGTCGGCAGCGCGCCGCCGGCCGTGTCACTGGTGGCCGCGGTGTCTGCGGTGTCTGCCGTATCGATGTTGTCCTTCACCAGCACCGGTACGCCGTGCAGAGGGCCGCGGACCTGGCCGCGGGCGCGCTCGGCGTCGCGTTCGGCCGCGCGGTCGGCCGCGTGCGGGTCGACGGCGAGCACCGACCGCAGCGTGGGGCCGGACCGGTCGACCTCCTCGATCCGGCGCAGCAGCGTGGTGACGTGCTCGGCCGCGGAGGCCGCACCGGCGGCGTACCGGTCGCGTAGACCGGCGGCGTCCATGGCGGCCGCGTCGGCGGTCGAGGGCGACGGATCCCGGGCGACGGCAGGATCGGACGAGGCTGCGGCGGAGCCGGAGGGCCGAGCGGCGGCGGGCACCCGGCAATGGTGCCCTGCCGGGCGCGATCTCGCTGGCCGACCGGGATGGACCAGGTGGTCAGGAGCGGCGAGGCGGCCGCGGTTGGTCCCGTTCGGGCCGACTTGTCGGTGCTGTGCGGTACGACAGATCCCACGAAGAACACGCCACGACCGCGCGGCGGCGCTGAATGACATCGATGTGCTTCGGCCGTACCATGTCAGTCGTCGCTGATCGCCGAGGAGGGATGCCTGGCCATGGACGCTGCGATGGAGCCGGCCCCAAAGATCGATGCCGGAGTTTCCGACGACTCGGCCACCGAGTCCGACTCGCGCACTGCCTCGGGCCTGTGCGAGCGCGACCAGCAGATCATCTCCTTCGAACGCCAGTGGTGGAAGTACGCCGGCGCCAAGGAGCAGGCCATCCGGGACCAGTTCGGGATGTCCGCCACCCGCTACTACCAGGTGCTCAACGCCCTGATCGACCGTCCGGACGCGCTCGCGTTCGACCCGTTGCTCGTCAAACGGCTCCGCCGGCTGCGTTCCAGCCGTCAGCGGGCCCGCGCCGCGCGCCGGCTCGGCGTCGACGGGTGACCTCCCCGGACACCCTGCCGACCCCGACCACACCCGAGGGCGAGGCCGCTCTCCGCGCGATCGTCGAGCATCCGGAGCAGTCGATGCTCGTCTTCGACTTCGACGGTGTGCTGTCGCCGATCGTGGACGATCCCGAACGCGCTTTCGCTCACCCCGCTGTGCTGCCCGCGCTGCGCCGCCTCGCCCCGAGGCTCCGCGCGCTCGCGATCGTCACCGGGCGGCCTGCCGAGGTGGTCGTCCGGCTCGGCGGGTTCGCCGACGCGCCCGAGCTCGCCGGCCTGCTCGTGGTCGGCCACTACGGCGAGGAACGCTGGGACGCGCGCACCGGCGAGGTCGCCGCACCGCCGGTGGCTCCCGGTGTCGAGGAGGTCCGCCGGGCACTGCCCGACCTGCTGCGCCGCTGGGGTGCACCCGAAGGCACCCGCGTGGAGGACAAGGGCCGGGCGGTCGCGGTGCACGTACGCCAGACCGCCGACCCGGCCGCCGCGACCGAGCTCCTCACCGACCGGCTCACCGAGCTGGCCCACACCCACGACCTGGAGGCCCAGCCCGGCCGGATGGTGGTGGAGCTGAAGCCCGGAGGCATGGACAAGGGCGCGGCCCTGCGCACCCTCGCCGACGAGGTGGGCCCGCGTGCCGTCGCCTACACCGGTGACGACCTCGGCGACCTGCCGGCCTACGACACGGTCGAGGAGCTGCGCACCCGGGGAGTCGCCGGGCTGAAGGTGTGCTCGGGTTCGGCCGAGGTGACCGCGCTCAGCGACCGGGCCAACGTGGTCCTCGACGGCCCGCCCGGGGTGGCCGCGTTCCTGGACACCCTCGCCGACACCCTGGACGCCTGACCCCACTGTCGGGCGTCAACGCGAGACCGCGGTCTCGGTGCCCTGCTGCGCCGGCTGTTCCGATGTGCCTGCCGTGCGCGTCAGCCGGTCGGCTTCGTCGTCGGTGCTGACGTACCGCTCCTCGTCGGTGTCTGCATCGCCGCCGGCGGCGGCCGGCGCCAGCGCCGGTGAGGAGTCCGGGAGCGGTGCGGGCGAGGGCGCGAACGTCGGTGCGGTGCCGGAGCGGTATCTCGCCCGGCCCCCCTCGTCCCGGGCGTCGACCACGATTATGCCCGCGATCGGCAGCTGCAGGCGGTCCAGCACCTGGATCGCCCGGCGTGCTTCGGCGACACCGGTGGAGCAGGCACGTACGACCACCACCGCGGCGTCGCACTCCGCGGCCAGGGCGGACAGGCCCGCGCCGACGAGGACCGGCGGACCGTCGAGAACGAGTACGTCGCTGTGCTCGCGGGTCGAGGTCAGGAAGTTCCGGAACGCGACGCTGCGCAGCAGTGCGCGGCTGAGCTCGGGGTCGCACTCGTCGGCCGACACGACCCGCAGCGGCCCCTGCGCGGAGGACAGCCTTTCCGGCTTCGACATCAGCTGCTGGACGGTGTACTCGCCACCGCCCGGGAAGTGCTGGCCGACGCCGGGCCGGTGAAGGTCGGTCTCCACCAGGGTCACGCGGTAGTACTGCTCGGCGAGCGCGATCGACAGCAGGGCGCTGACGAACGCCTTGCCGTCGTCCTGGTAGGCGCTGGTGACCAGCAGCCGCCGGTCCGGAATGTCGGTGAGCGGGGCCAGCGCGGCGACCGCGGACCGTACCGGCCGGGCGATCCGCAGGCGGCGCCACGCCCCGAGCGCTCCCTTGCGGCGTCGCCGTTCCGGCACCCGTGGCAGGGTGCCGAGGATGCCGACCTGGAGTTCGCGCTCGATCTGGTCGGTGGACCGCAGGGTGGCGTCGGTTCGATGGCGTACGACCACGATCACCAGGCCGGCCAGCAGCCCGGCAAGCCCGCCCAGCAACAGGTTCCGGGGCAGGTTGACCGGCGCCGGGGAGGTGGACGTCGACGCGCGGTCCCACTGGCTCACTGTCAAGGTCACCTTGCTCCCGAACGTCGCGGCGGCCGCGGCCTGGGTGCGGAGCACAGTCGCCGCGGTGTTCACGATCGCCGACGCTCGCCGGGCGGATCTCGCGTCGCCGGTGAGGGTGACGACCTGGACGCCGGGCTGGTAGCTCGCGTGCAGGTGACCAGCGACGGCGCCTGCGGGGACCCCGGCCTGGGTGGCGGTGAGGTGCGCGACTCTTCCCGACTCGGCCAGCCGGGCGACGGTGGCCACCGCGCCCTGGGACAGCACGGGGTCGTACGCGCCGCCGGCTGGTGTGCCGTCGGCAGGTGTGGGCCGGTCGGCGTTCGCCGATGCCGACCAGTACGCCGCGACCGTCACCGACGATCGCGCTTCGAAGGTCGGCGTCACCCAGATGGTGAGGGCGAACGCGGCGGCCAGGCAGATGGCGACGGCCAGGACGACGATGCCTGTGGGCCATCCGGCCGCGCGCACAGTGCCGCGCCGGTTGAGAGAGCTGCTCATGTCGGTCGCCTTTCCAGGTAGGCGGCGGCCTGAGATCTCGGGCGTCGGGGACCGCCCGTCGACCCCGGCTTGCGCAGCGGATGTCGGAAATCGCGCATTCGGTAGTGAATGCTCTCCAGCGGGCATGCCGGACAATCCCCGGGTTCCGAACCAGCGGATTTCGGGGCGCTCCGGCGTACGGCCTCAGGCGCCGGCGTCCGCTGCGAGGGCGTCGAGCTGCGCGGCGAGCCAGGCGCGCGGCGGGCACCTGCCGGCCGCCTCTGCCAGCACCGCCGACCGCGCGCGGCGGTCCGCCCCGCTCAGCGACAGGGCGGCGTGCATCGCCTCGGCGGTCTCCTCGATGTCGAACGGGTTGATCAGGAACGCCGCGTCGCCGAGCTCGACCGCCGCCCCGGCCTCGCGCGACAGCACCAGCGCACAGCCGTTGTCGGAGACGATCGGGATTTCCTTGGCGACGAGGTTCATGCCGTCCCGGATCGGGTTGACGACCGCGACGTGGGCCATGCGGTACGCCGCAAGGGAGCGCGCGTAGTCGTCGTCGACGGTGAGCACGAGCGGGTCCCAGTCCGGACTGCCGAACTCGTCCACGATCTCCTTGGCGACCCGCTGCACCGAGGCGGAGTACTCGCGGTACTCCGGAATGTCGTGCCGGCTCGGATACGCCAGCGCCACGTGCACGACCCGGCCCTGCCACTCGGGCCGGCGGCGCAGCAGTTCGCGGTAGGCCAGCAGGCCGCGGACGATGTTCTTGCTCAGCTCGGCCCGGTCGACCCGGACCACCAGCAGCCGGTCACCGACCTGGGCGCGCAGCCCCGCCATCCGGGCCCACACGTCGGGTGCGTTGGCCCTGGCCCGCATGGCGCCGGGGTCCACGCCGAGCGGGTGCACACCGACGACGGTGCGCCGGCCGGCGTACTCCACGGTGTTGCGCGCCCAGTCGATCCGGGCGCCGAGCACGGACTCACAACACGCCAGGAACGCCCGCGCCCACCGGTCGGTGAGGAAGCCCGCGTGGTCCGCTGCGAGCAGCCCTTCCAGCAGGGTGACAGCCACGTCGTCGGGCAACAGCCGGAAGTAGTCCGGCGGTGCCCAGGGCGTGTGGGAGAAGTGCCCGATGGCGAGGTCGGGCCGGCGGGCGCGCAGCAGTTGGGGCGCCAGGGTGAGGTGGTAATCCTGGATCAGCACCCGGCCGCCCGGCGCTGCCTCCTCGGCGAGGGCCTGCGCGAACGCGGTGTTGTAGTCCACGTAGGACGCCCACTCCCGGCGGAACCTCCGGTCGAAGACGGGATTGTTGGCGGTGTCGAACAGCAGGTGGTGCAGAAACCACAGCGTGGAGTTGGCGATGCCGTTGTACGCCCGGGTGAAGGTGAGCGGCTCGATGTCGAGCAGCCGGACCGGAATCGTCCCGGTGTCGTAGCCTGCGGCGTCCAGCCGGCCCGAGGGCGCCGACCTGGCCGCCAGCCGGTCGGCGTCGGACAGTGCGGCCGCGACCCACAAAGCGTCCTCCTGCGGAGGAATCGCCGCGAGCGCCGAGGACAGTCCGCCGGAGCCTCCGACGCAGTGGAGCCGGCCGGCGTCGTCCTGGCGGAACGACACCGGGCCCCGGTTGGAGGCGAGCAGGACGCTCTTGTTCGGTTCGCTCGCCATGGCGACAGAGCCTAGGCCCTGGACCTTGACCGATCCGTCGTTCAGGCCAGCCGGGAGCAGTGACCGGGGCGGCAGCAGGCGGGCGGGTGACCTTTGGTCGCGTTCTGGGTGGAGATGCGCCGGCCCGTGGTGTCCGGCCTGGTTACAAAGCCGTGCGTGGGTGGGTCGCCGGTGCGACACCCGGGCACATCTGCAGCGTGACGTCGCGAAGTGGGCCCAGGAGTGTGGTCAGCCGTGGGCTTTCGGTCGTACGCGGACGGCCGGTCGTACGCGGACGGCCGGTCGTACGGAAGAGACCTGTCGTACGACTGCGGTGTCTGCTGGCGTTGGCCCTGCTGCTCCCGCTCGCCGCGGTGACGGACGCCGTCGCCGGCGCCCACCCCGGCCAGCCGGTGATGCGGCAGGAGCGCACGGTCGCCTTCGGTCGCGCCGGGGAGTACGCGGGTGCGGCCTGGCGGCTG
The DNA here is from genome assembly GCA_963791775.1 of uncultured Actinomycetota bacterium. Taxonomy (GTDB): domain Bacteria; phylum Actinomycetota; class Actinomycetes; order Propionibacteriales; family Actinopolymorphaceae; genus Actinopolymorpha. The sequence goes on from CAWBTM010000012.1 coordinate 876,560, forward strand.
GTGACGTTCACCGCGAGCGCGCCGCGGCACCGGCTCCGGGTGCGAACCGGCTGGACCGCGGTGTACGTCGCGCTGACGGTCACTCCGCGAGACGCTGCCGCCGCCCGCCGGATCCAGAACTGCGAGTTCTCCGTCGCCGACCGCCGGGGTGGCAGCTGGTACCCCGCGGGTGTCCTCGTCACCGACATCCGCCGGGAGGTCGAGGACGCGGCGATGGGCTGCTTCTGGCACGCGGGGCGATTCCTGCGGCACCCGATCCCGGCCGGGCGGACCCAGAACGTCGTGACCGCGTTCCTCGTACCGAAGGCCTCGGTCCGCGACCTCGCCCTGCGGGTGCTGGTGCCCGACGCCTCGCCCGCCTACCTGCGGCTCGTACCCAGGAACGATGTAAAGCGCACTTGACATCACTGGGGCATGTAAAGCAACCTTGACACCGTGCGAAACGACGTACGGGAGCTCCGAGTCGGAAACGGCCTGTCCCAGGCCGAGCTCGGCGGGGTGCTCGGTGTCTCCCGGCAGACGGTCAACGCGATCGAGACCGGGCGTTACAGCCCCTCGCTCACACTCGCCATCCAGCTCGCCCGGTACTTCGGGCGGCCCGTGGAGGAGGTCTTTCATGTCGACACCTGAGAGCGGCTCCGAGCGCTCGATCGACCGGCCGGGCGGCCGCACTCGTGCGGGCCGTCGTGTCTCCATGTCGATGGTGGCGCTCTGCGTCGTCGGCGGCGTCGTGATGGGTGTCGTCGGCTTCGTCCAGGAGGAGTACCTCGCCGGTGTGATCGCTGTGCTGATCATGGTCGGCCTGGGCGTCCTGCTGCTGGTCGGCTCGCGGTTCAGTGACACCGTGGCGCTACTCGGCGACGACATCCACGAGGAACGCAACGTCGAGATCCACCGGCGGTCCGCGCTGATCACGCTGAACCTCGTCGCCGCGGTCGTCGTGATCGCCGCCATGGTCGACTTCGCCCGGGGTGGTGCGGGAACGCCCTGGGTCTACATCGCCGGGCTGATCGGTGTGACGTACGTCGTCTGCCTGCTCGTGCTCAACCGGCGCGGGTGACCTCACCGGCTCACCGAACGCCCCGACCGCGGGCGACACCCGCGCGGCCGGCCCGCGCACCACCTCCGTACCCCTGAACTCACCCCCACTCACGAGGGACACATCATGCTGCTCGGATTCTGGGCCAGACGGCTCGTCGTACTCGCCCTCGGAACGGCCACGCTCGGCTTCCTGGCCGCTCCACCGCCCGCGCAGGCGGCGCCGGCCACCGCTACCAACACCGCAGCCACCTCGACCACCTCCTCCGGAACCGCGGACCGGCTGCGGCAGGTCGCCGACTACCTGCTGGACGCCGGTGTGCCCGGCGTGGTGGTCGCCCGCCGTGACGGTGACCGCCTCACCCGGGTGGCCCGCGGGGTCGCGGACCTGCGCACCGGCCGCGCCGCCCGGCCGGACGACCGCTACCGCATCGGCAGCAACACCAAGACGATGACCTCGGTGGTCGTCCTGCAGCTCGTGGCCGAGGGCCGCCTGCGCCTGGACGACAAGGTGGTGCGCTACCTGCCCGGCCTCGGTCTGGACCCGCGGATGACCGTCCGGCACGTCCTCCAGCAGACCACCGGCCTGCACACCGACACGATGGTCTTCACCCCGCCGCGCACCGTGGAGTCGGTGCGCTTCGAGTACTTCACCCCGCGGCAGCTGGTCCGGCTCGCCCTCACCAACCCCAAGCCGCGCCAGGCGCCCGGCACGCACTGGGAGTACTCCAACACCAACTACGTCATCGCCGGCATGCTGATCGAGAAGGTCACCCACCACCTGGCGCAGGTCGAGCTCGCGCGGCGGATCTTCCGACCGCTCGGACTGCACGACACCTACTTCCCGGTGGCCAGCCCGTTCGTCCGCGGCCGGCACCTGAACGGCTATCTGCCGGCGGGGGAGGGGGAGCCGCCGGCCGACTTCACGACGTACAGCATGAGCTGGGTGCGTACGGCCGGCGCGGTGGTTTCCACGACCCGCGACGAGACGACGTTCCTGCACGCGTTGTTCACCGGCCGGCTGCTGCCGAAGGCGCAGCTCGCGCAGATGACGGACACCGGGAAGTTCGGCTACGGCCTGGGGCTGTTCCCCGTGGAGGTGCCCTGCGTGCCCGGTGGCATCGCCTGGGGCCACGACGGCGCGGTCTTCGGGTACCAGAGCGCGGTGTTCAGCACGCCCGACGGATCCCGGCAGGCCGCTCTCGGCGCCAACACCTGGCTGCTCACCGATGACGGTGAAGACCTCGACCCGCTGCCGACCCAGGCGACCGCGGCCGCGCTGTGCGACGGCTCCCCGAAGCCGGCCGAGGTGGCGCCGCTCCGGCGGACCGCGCCGGTCGCGGACGAGGCCGCAGCGGCCCGATGAGCCTGACTTGTCCTCCATTCGGACACCTCGTCTCACATTCTGAACCCGGCCGACGCTCGCCCTGACCTACCCGTTAGGCTCGCCCGCAGGCGGTGACACGACCGGCGTCATCGCCTGCCCCGGGAGGGGCCGCACGGCCGAATCACCACAACCGAATCCCACAACTGAACAAGGAACTCATCCAGAGGGGCAGAGGGACCGGCCCGACGAAGCCCCGGCAACCGGCCGACCGCCGACGAGTGCGTCTTGCGTTCATGCAGGCCACGGCGGCCACGGTGCCAACTCCGGCCCACGACTCCGCGTCCGGGAAGACCTCCCGAGCGGGCGTACGCGGGAAAGATGAGGAGGAGAGGCCTCGCATGACGACGACCTACGCCGACAGCACCACGCCCGGCACCCACACGATCCGCCCCGGCGCCTTCGGGAACGCCACCGAACTGCGATGTCGGGAGTGCGGAGCCAGCAGCCCGCTCGGCGCCCACTACGCGTGCTTCGAGTGCTTCGGACCGCTCGAGGTCGGCTACGACTTCCCGCAGGTCACCCGCGAGCAGATCGCCGCGGGACCGCACAACATCTGGCGTTACCGCGAACTCCTGCCCGTGCCGGCCGACGTCGCGTCGTTCCCCAACACCGAGCCCGGGCTCACCCGGCTGGTCCGCGCCGACCGGCTCGCCGCCGACCTCGACCTGGCCCGGCTGTGGGTGAAGGACGACTCCGGCAACCCCACCCACTCGTTCAAGGACCGGGTGGTCGCCGTCGCGCTGACCGCGGCCCGTGAGCTGGGCTTCCAGGTGCTGGCCTGCCCGTCCACCGGCAACCTCGCCAACGCCGTGGCCGCGGCCGCCGCCCGCGCAGGCATTCGCAGCGTGGTGATGGTTCCGCACAACCTCGAACAGCAGAAGATCCTCACCACAGCGGTGTACGGCGGCACGCTCGTCGCCGTCGAGGGCACCTACAACGACGTCAACCGCCTGGCCAGCGAGATCGCCGGCGAGGAGGAGACCTGGGCGTTCGTCAACGTCAACGTCCGGCCCTACTACGCCGAGGGCTCCAAGACGCTGGGGTACGAGATCGCCGAACAGCTCGGCTGGCGGCTGCCCGAACAGATCGTCGTCCCGATCGCCTCCGGCGCCCAGCTGGTGAAGATCGACAAGGGCATCCGTGAGCTGGTCGACCTCGGCCTGGTGGAGGACACGCCCTACCGCATCTTCGGCGCCCAGGCCACCGGCTGCTCCCCGGTGTCGGCGGCGTTCCACGCCGGCCACGACGTGGTTGCCCCGGTGAAGCCGGACACGCTGGCGAAGTCGCTGGCGATCGGCAACCCGGCGGACGGGCCGTACGTGCTCGACGTGGTGCGGCGCACCGGCGGCACCGTCGAGGACGTCTCCGACGAGGAGGTGGTGGACGGCATCTCCCGGCTGGCCCGCACCGAGGGAATCTTCGGCGAGACCGCCGGCGGGGTGACCGTGGCCACGCTGGCGAAGCTGGTGCGCACCGGCAAGCTCGACCCGGCCGCGGAGACCGTGATCATCAACTCCGGCGACGGGCTGAAGACCCTGGACGCCATCGCCGGCAGGGTCGGCCCGAAGGCCACCATCCGCCCGACGTACGAAGCATTCACGGAGGCTGGTCTCGCATGAGCGTGAAGGTTCGGATCCCCACCATCCTGCGCACCTACACCGGCGGTTCGTCGGAGGTGAAGGCCGACGGCGAGACGCTGGCCGAGGTGCTCGCGTCACTGGATGCCAGCTACCCCGGCATCCGTGCCCGCGTCCTCGACGACGCCGGCAAGCTGCGCAGGTTCGTCAACGTCTACGTCGGCGAGGAGGACGTGCGGTTCGCCGGCGGCCTGGACACGCCGACCCCGGAAGGTACGCAGGTCTCGGTGATCCCCGCCGTCGCGGGCGGTGCCCGCTGAGCTCACCGACCGCACCGGGCGGCGTCATCACCGCGACTCCCGCGGCCCCGGACGCGGTGTTCGTCCTGCACGAACGCGCGGACGGCCAGCGTCAAGCGCGCCTTGACGCGGGTGGGTCCGGAAGGTTCACCACCGCGGAGGTCGAGGTCGGGCTGACGCCGGGGCCGGACGGGCTGGACGTCACGGTGGCCTGCCCGGACGCCGGTCTTTCCTGGGTGGTGCTCCGCTGGCGGCGCCGGGTGCCCGCGTCGGCGCTGGTCCTCGGTGACGCCTGGGAACGTTCCTACGGCGACCTGTCCTGGCGCCACCACCAGCCCGAGCGACTGCTGCCGTGGTCGTGGCTCGCCCACGACCCGGTGTCCGCGACGACCACGGGCATGGGCGTTCGCGTACGCCCGAACGCCTTCTGTGCCTGGACCGTCGACGAGGACGGCTGCTCACTGTGGCTCGACGTCCGCAACGGCGGCGGACCGGTGTCGTTGGGGGAGCGGGTGCTGGCCGCGGCGACGGTGGTCGAGGTGGCCGGCGGCGCGAACGCCTCGCCGTACGCTGTCCAGCGCGGGTTGACAGCGGCGATGTGCGCCGACCCGTTGCCACTGGCGGAGCCGGTCGTCGGCGCCAACAACTGGTACTACGCCTACGGGCGCGACTTCGGCCCGGCGCAGATCCTGCGCGACGCCGAGACGATCGTGTCCTACGCCGACGGCCATCCGGTACGCCCGTTCTGTGTCGTGGACGCCGGGTGGAGCCCGGGCGGTGTCTGTCCGGGCGGCCCGTGGACGGCAGGAGTGCCCGGCCTCTTCGACGACATGCGCGGCTTCGCCGGGGACATCGCCGCGCGCGGTGCCCGGCCGGGGATCTGGATGCGCCCCGCCGCGCTGTCCATCGTGACCGACCCGGCGCGGCTGCGGCCGGGTCCGCGTCCGGCCCGCGAGCAGCCGCTCGACCTCACCCTGCCCGACAACCTGCACACGATCCGCGACGACGTGGCCCGGCTGGTCGGCTGGGGCTTCGAGCTGGTCAAGCACGACTTCTCGACGTTCGACGCGTTCGGCCGGTTCGGACCGGCGATGGGGCCCGAGCTGACCGACCCGGGATGGCACTGGGCCGACCGCGGGCGGACGAACGCCGAGATCCTCCTTCGGCTGTACGAGACGGTCCGCGAGGGCGCCGGCGACGCGGTGCTGATCGGCTGCAACACCGTCGGGCATCTCGCGGCCGGGCTGGTGGAGGTGCAGCGGATCGGCGACGACACCTCCGGCCGGGACTGGGAGCGCACCCGCAGGATGGGCGTCAACACCCTCGCGTACCGGCTCGCCCAGCACGGCGCCTTCTTCGCCGCCGACGCCGACTGTGTGCCGTGCACCCCGGTGACGCCGTGGGAGAAGAACCGTCAGTTCATCGACCTGGTGGCCCGGTCCGGTACGGCGTTGTTCGTCTCCGTGGACCCCGCCGCCCGTACGCCGAAGGTCGACGCCGACCTGCGCGCTGCGGTCCGGCTGGCCCTGGACGGCGGGGAGCCCGGCGGGGTCGAGCCGCTGGACTGGCTGTGGACGACGGCGCCACGCCGGTGGCGGTCCGGGGGCGAGGAACTCGCCTTCGACTGGGCCGACCCCGCCGGGGCGTCTCCGCTGGCCAGCTAGGGTTTTGTCCCGCATATCGGGATACGAATTACGTAGCGTGTCAGTGGTAGCAGTCTGGTCACGCTCCGCTTTCCTGAGTGGGTATTCGGGGCCGAAGCTGGCCCAAAGGAGATCGTTCAGACATCTCCACACAGGGGGCGTTTTTGGCTATGGTCGGCCGTGGTCGCCATGATCGTGCGTAACGGCTCGACCGCCAACGGTGGGAATGCGCGCTGATCGATCGCAACACCTCCCCTCGCGGGACGGGTGCGGTGAGTACGACCCGGGCCCGCGCCGGGCGGGTCTGACACCCGAACGGGTCTGAGGAGAGGGCATGACGCAGGGAACCGTGAAGTGGTTCAACTCGGAAAAGGGCTACGGCTTCATCGCGGTGGACGACGGTAACGACGTCTTCGTCCACTGGTCGAGGATCCAGATGGACGGATACAAGTCCCTCGCCGACGGCCAGGCCGTCGAGTTCGAGGTCGTCCGTGGCCCGAAGGGGCTCGAAGCGCACGAGGTGCGACCGGTCTGAGTCAGACCACGGAAGGCGACGCCGAGGGCCCGGGCGGATGATCCGTCCGGGCCCTCGGCATGCCTGCGTCCGGGCTCCTGGGATGTGCACGTCCGGCGCCTCGGCGGGCCCCGGCGGGTCGGTGCCGGCAGCCTCGCGGCTTGTCCGGACTCCCCGACCCTCGGCTTGCACTCTCCCAGGTCGAGTGCTAAACACGTGTTAGCACTCGAAGGTCGCGAGTGACAATCCATCTGGTTTGGCTCGACGAGGTTCCCGGCCTGGCCGGGAAGCGTCCGTCGCGGGCGTCGACCGAACCCACGACCATCCACCCACCTGGGGGAGGATCCAGCTAGATGCCCAAGATCATCTCGTTCAACGAGGACGCGCGCCGCGGTCTCGAGCGGGGGATGAACGTCCTCGCCGATGCCGTCAAGGTGACCCTTGGCCCGAAGGGCCGCAACGTCGTCCTGGAGAAGAAGTGGGGCGCGCCGACAATCACCAACAACGGCGTCTCCATCGCGAAGGAGATCGAGCTCGAGGACCCGTGGGAGAAGATCGGGGCCGAGCTCGTCAAGGAAGTTGCCAAGAAGACCGACGACGTGGCCGGTGACGGCACCACGACCGCGACCGTGCTGGCCCAGGCGCTGGTCCGCGAAGGTCTGCGCAACGTCGCCGCCGGGGCCAACCCGATGGGCCTCAAGCGTGGCATCGAGGCCGCCGTCGACCGGGTGATCGAGCAGCTCGCCCAGGCCGCCAAGGACGTCGAGACCAAGGAGCAGATCGCCTCTGTGGCGGCCGTCTCCGCCGGTGGCGACGCGAGCGTCGGCGAGATCATCGCCGAGGCGATGGACAAGGTCGGCAAGGAAGGCGTCATCACCGTCGAGGAGAGCAACACCTTCGGGCTCGAGCTCGAGCTCACTGAGGGTATGCGCTTCGACAAGGGCTACATCTCGCCGTACTTCTGGACCGACGCCGAGCGGATGGAGGCCGTCCTCGAGGACCCCTACGTCCTGGTCTACAACGGCAAGATCTCCGCGGTGAAGGACATGCTCCCGCTGCTGGAGAAGGTCATGCAGTCCGGCAAGCCGCTGGCGATCATCGCCGAGGACGTCGAGGGCGAGGCCCTGGCCACGCTCGTCGTCAACAAGGTCCGCGGCACCTTCAAGTCGGTCGCCGTCAAGGCTCCCGGCTTCGGTGACCGCCGCAAGGCCATGCTCGGTGACATCGCCATCCTCACCGGTGGCCAGGTCATCTCCGAGGAGATCGGCCTGAAGCTGGAGACCGCCGATCTCGACCTGCTCGGCCGCGCCCGCAAGGTCGTCGTCACCAAGGACGAGACGACGATCGTCGAAGGTGCCGGCGACACCGAGCAGATCTCCGGCCGGGTCAGCCAGATCCGCGCCGAGATCGAGCGCAGCGACTCCGACTACGACCGCGAGAAGCTGCAGGAGCGGCTGGCCAAGCTGGCCGGCGGCGTCGCGGTGATCAAGGTCGGCGCCGCCACCGAGGTGGAGCTGAAGGAGCGCAAGCACCGCATCGAGGACGCCGTTCGCGCGGCGAAGGCCTCGGTCGAGGAGGGCATCGTCGCCGGTGGCGGCGTGGCGCTCGTCCAGGCCGGCAAGAAGGCCTTCGACAAGCTCGACCTCGAGGGTGACGAGGCCACTGGCGCCAACATCGTGAAGGTGGCGCTCGAGGCTCCGCTGAAGCAGATCGCGGTCAACGCCGGCCTCGAGGGTGGCGTTGTCGCGGAGAAGGTCCGCGGACTTCCCGACGGCCACGGCCTCAACGCCGCGACCGGCGAGTACGTCGACCTGCTCGCGGCCGGCGTTCCCGACCCGGCCAAGGTCGTGCGTTCGGCGCTGCAGAACGCTTCGTCCATCGCCGGCCTGTTCCTCACCACCGAGGCGGTCGTCGCGGACAAGCCCGAGAAGGAGAAGGCCCCGGCGGGCGGCGGTATGCCCGACGGCGGCATGGGCGGCATGGACTTCTGAGTTCGCTCGAAGCCTGGTAACTCCCGCAACGCAAGCGGCAGGGGCGGTCCCGGAACACTCCGGGGCCGCCCCTTCGCACGTCCGTGGAGCCGGCCACGGCAAGATCGGGGCATGGCCACCACGACTCCTGCCGACCACCTCGACCGTGCGCGGGCCCTGCTCGCCGCCAATCCGCTGGTCGACGGGCACAACGACCTGCCGATCGCGATGCGGCACGCCAGCGCGTACGACTTCGACAAGGTGGACATCTCCCTCGACCAGCCTCGTCTGCAGACCGACATCCCGCGGCTGCGGCAGGGCCACGTCGGCGCGCAGTTCTGGTCGGTCTACGTGCCGAGCCGGCTGCAGGGCGACCATGCCGTTTCGGCGACGCTGGAGCAGATCGACGCCGTGCACGCGATGGTGAGCCGGTACGCCGACATCTTCGGGCTGGCGACCACCGCCGACGAGGTGGAGCAGGTGTTCGCCTCCGGCCGGATCGCGTCCCTGATGGGCATGGAGGGCGGCCACTCCATCGACTGTTCGCTGGCCACGCTCCGCGCGATGCACGCCCTCGGTGTGCGGTACATGACGCTCACCCACAACGACAACGTGCCGTGGGCGGACTCAGCGACAGACGAGCCGGCCGTCGGCGGGCTGTCGCTGTTCGGGCTGGAAGTCGTCGCCGAGATGAACCGGCTGGGCATGCTCGTGGACCTGTCCCATGTCTCTGCCGACACGATGCGCGCAGCCCTGGCGGCCAGCGAGGCGCCGGTGATCTTCTCCCACTCCTCGGCTCGAGCGGTGTGCGACGTGGCGCGGAACGTCCCCGACGACGTGCTCGCCACCCTCCCGGCCAACGGTGGCGTGTGCATGGTGACGTTCGTGCCGGAGTTCGTCTCCCCGGAGTGTGCGGGGTGGCGGGCGGAGGCGTCGGAGGCGGCGCGGGCGCAGGGCATCAGTCCGACCGACCTCAGCGCCTTCTTCGAGTTCACCCGGGAGTGGCGCAAGGAGCACCCCAAGCCGGACGCCGCACTCGCCGACGTGGTGGCCCATGTGGAACACGTACGCGAGGTTGCCGGGATCGACCACATCGGGCTAGGCGGCGACTACGACGGCACCGACACCTTCCCGGTGGGGCTCGCCGACGTGTCGGGCTACCCGCTGCTGTTCGCGGCGTTGCTGGAGCGCGGTTGGTCCGAGCCGGACCTCGCCAAGCTGGCCGGCGCCAACGCGATCCGTGCGCTCAGGGACGCCGAGGCAGTTTCCCGCGATCTGCGTACCCGCCGCGGACCGTCCATCGCGACCATCGAGTCCCTCGACGGCCCCCGCTGACCCGCGGCAATGTTCGCGTCCTCGCAACCGGAAACTCAGTAATGTCAACAGCTAGTTGACATGCACGGGGCGTTGCTTCCTACCACCTTCGAGAATGCCGCCAGGAGGCTAGAGGTCACGCCCCCGTTCATGTCCCCAGATGCTCTCGATCCTTCGGGTCGCGGCTGACGTAGGCCTCCACGTCCATGTCCTCCCACGGAACCCACTCGTTGGTGTCGGGGTCGAGGATCAGCCGCACCCCCGCCGGGAGGTCTGCTGCCCACCTAAGCACGGCGTCCTTGTCGGCGGCCTCGTAGGCCTTCATCCCTCCAGTCGAGCCGGCGTGCCACTCGCCTCGCCACATGTCCGGGCGGGTGCCAGTGCGTCTGAGGAGGGTGACCGCGCGACCTTCCTTCTGGGCGAGGGCCCTCATCCACGTGTTCGTTTGGATGTTGCGTTTCGCTGTAGCCCACCACAGGTCGTGCAGCGTGGACTTCACGTCCAGCAACGCGTAGGCGATTGCCTCGTCGGCACGCCCGGCGGCCAGGGCATCCCGAGCCTTAGCTTCCTCGTCACTCATGGCGCCTCCAATCACGCACTGTGTCTGTCGAAGGCAGTGTGCCCCCGCACTGGTGATGCGGGGGCAGAACGCGCACACTCAGACGATCAGCAGGTCAGGGTGACGACACCGCTCGCCACGCACGTCGGGAACGCGCAGTGGAAAACCCTCCCCGGCGCGCATGCCCAAAGTAAGAAGATCGCCCGGGCCGTCGCTCCTCGATGTAAGCGTCGGTGATCTGCCCGGCGGGCAACGGGTAGTCACACCCTGACTGCACATACCCGGTGATCGGGGTGCCGCGCACCGTGAACTCCGGCGGGTCGGCTTCGCTCTCGCAGTCGTAGCTGAACAACGGGGTCGCGGCCGCTGGCGTCTCGACCGCGACCGGGACGCCGGTCTCGGTGTCGAGTGGTTGGGCGTTCGCGGTTGGGGCAGACAGCGTGAGCGCCGCCATCGCGATCGCTAGGGTGGCAAATAGCCATCGCCTCATGCTGGTTCTCCTTGCAGGGTTCGGTGTGTGAGTAGTGGTCAGGAGGGGTCCCCGGCGGCCACCGGGGACCCCTCCGCTTTCGGCCTGCCTGGCGGCGTCAGGCGTCGTGTCCGAGGCCGGACTGCTGTCCGGTCACCGGGTCACGCTTGATGCCGGTCGAGCCGAACAGCGACTCGTCGACGCTGCTCGATCCGTTTCCAGGGTTCGTGATTGCCTGCATGGGGTTTCCTCTCACTGGGGGTGTGTCTTCTCATCAGGCGGCCGCCGCCGAACGCACCTCGCTGGGAGATGCGGCGCCTCCGCGGCGACCACTTCGCCGGCCCCGCCCTGGGGCGGGCGAGGCCTGCCACCCGTACGCCGGCGGACACGAGCGCCCAGCCGGCGTACGGGAGTCTGGGGATCGGTTCAGAGGGCGACGCGATGCTCGGTGACCCACGCGGTCGCGAACCGCACGACGGCGGAGTAGTCGCCGGCATCGGCGCTCCATGCGCAGCCGGGCACCCACGACCATCGGCCGTCGCGTAACCACAGGCACATGTGCAGACGTGCGTCGGCGGGCTCGATCACCCGCACGCACCACGCGGACTTCCGCCCGTCCCAGGCGGCCGCCGCGGCGATGCCGCTGCGAGTGAACAGCTCGGCGAGCTCGTGCGCCCGCTGCCCGGCTGTGATGGCCACGAGCGGTGCCTTCCCCGCGACGAGCGTCTCGCTTCGCCCGATCCGCGTTTCGACCATGCGGCGACTCCCCGTTGTCTGAGCTCGCACCAGGGCGCCGCCGTCACCGCACCGAACGAACACGAACCGGCGGGTGTCAGCTCGGCGTCATGATGACGATTTGCCGAATGATGCTCACCTTGGCAGGCTTCGGCCAGGTCTGCAAGTACGCTTCGCATGTTGCTCGGCACTGTCCGTGACGCCTGAAGGGAGCTAGTGTCATGCCCCAGGGGCGAATCATTCGGGTGCAGGGGGTGCCAGTGATCAGCAGTCCGTACGTCTGTCAACTGCGTCTTTCCGAGGAGCTGATCGCTCATCGGCAACGGGCGAAGATGACGCACGCGCAACTCGCGAAGGCGACCGGGCTGTCACAGGCGAAGCTGTCCAAGCTGGAGAACGGCCACCTGCGCCCGCAGATCGACGAGATTCTCGACATCGCCGAAGCCCTGAACATCCAAGGAGACGCCTGGACGTTGTTCGTCGACACCGCGCGGGGCGCCGCCGAGCGCGGCTGGTGGGAGGCACACACCAGCCGGATGGGCCACCGGCAGGCGCGCTACGCCGACCTCGAGCAAGGAGCGTCGCAGATCCGCGACTACGCCATGGCGCTCATCCCCGGCCTGCTCCAGACCGAGGCGTACGCACGCAGCATCGCCGAGGTCGACGACCTGACGTTCGTCGAGCCGACCATCACCAAACAGGGAGTAGTCCGCGGCCGCGCGGACCGGCAGCGAATGCTGCGGCGGCGCCGGCCGGCCTACCAGGTGATCCTCGACGAGCTCATCATCCACCGCCCGGCGGTGCCGCGGGACGTGCTCGCCGAACAGCTTCGGCATCTCGCCGAGCAGCCCATGCACGCCGACATCCGGGTGCTTCCGGTAGATGCGCAGATCAAGGGGCCCGCCGTACCGAAGAGCGCGTTCGGCCTTTACACCTATCCCGAGCCGTTCTCCAAGACGTTGGTGACCGTCGACAACCTCGCGTTCAACACCGTCCTGACAGGTGAGGACGAGGTACGCCTGCACACGACACTGTGGAAGCGCCTTCTGGAGGCGGCGCTTCCCGCGGCCGACAGCGTGACGTTGCTCAGGAAGGCGGCCGGGGAGCCGACCGGGCGGCAACCTCGCCGGGCGGCCTCGTCCAACGTCGCCCAGGTCGTCACGCCCGCGGAGTCGGTGCCTTCGGCGCGTTAGTACGTACGAAAGCCGAAAGCCGAAAGCCGGAGGCCATCCCCGCACGGCGAGGAGGGCCTCCGGCTTTCCGGTCGGAGATCGCGGAAGGTCAGGCGCCGTTACTTGCCGGCGTAGTACGCCTCGACCGCCTCGATGTCCACCGTCTCGTCCGACTCCCGGCCGAGCTTCTCGTACATCTTCCGGCGGGCGTGCATGTCGGCGATCAGGACCGCTCGGGCGTGCACCGCGACCTCGCCCGCGATCTCGGCGGGTACGACGATCACACCGTCGTCGTCGGTGCCCACGATGTCGCCGGGGCGCACCTGCACCCCGCCGCAGCCGATGGTCACCTGGGCCTCGACCGCCTCGATCCGGCCCGGGATGATCGTCCGGCCCCGAGCCGCGGCGCACACCGGCGTCCGCTGCAACTCGATCTCGGCGGTGTCCCGGCAGTACCCGTCGGTGACGATGCCGACGGCGCCGTTGGCGTGAGCGGACATGGCGTTCGCCGAACCCCAGAAGCCCACCTCGCGCGCGCCGCCGCCGTCGGTGACGATCACGTGGCCCGGCGGGAGGTCGGCAAGCCCGGCGGGGCGGCCCACCTTCTCGAACCAGATGCCGTGCGCGGCAACGATCTCCTCGGTGGTGTCGAGCTTCCACATCGGACGGTTGGCGGGGACACAGCGCAGCGTTGCCGCCTCGCCCCAGAACTTCATCCCGCTCCACAGCGGGCGGACGTCGCGGGAAACCAGGCCGATGTCGAAGTAACCCATGCCGTCCATGGCATCGGCGACGTCGGTGACCCGGAGGTACTTGTAGAGGCCGGCGACTTCGGAGGGGCTGGTCGCCGCGGACGCGGCGGTCTTGCCCGTGGTCATGGCGTTCCTTTCCGGTACGTGGACGCGGATCCGCTCCATGGCCGAATCAACTGCATGGATCGCATGGATCGCATGGATCGCATGGACGCGGAAGCTCGCACGTGGGGACGGGAGATCGCCGATGGGCCCTCGACTCGTTCCGATTATTGTCTACAACCGTCTGTCGCCAAGGCGTACGTCCGGGATGGGTCAGCCGGGTGAGCGGAAGAGTGCGCTCTGTCAGAGCTCCCCGAGCGGGGCGACGTCGATGCCGCCGCGGTCGCAGACCCAGTGCGGCGCGGGCCCGAGCTCGGGCTCGATCCGCAGTTCGTGCGGCTCCACGTCGTCGCACGCCTTGCACCGTGGCCAGCGCCCCACCGAGTCCATCAGCGCGTCCTGGACGTCCTGGGCCACCTGGCCGGCGACGTACTGCGCCCCCTCGGGCCACTGCGAGACCCACCATCGGCGTTGGGCCACCGCGTCCTCCAGGATCGACACGCCTCGTGGGTCGGCGTGACCGGAGGCCTGCAGGTCGTGAAAAACCAGGGCTCGGGCGTTGATGAGCGGGTCGTCGTCCGTCACGGACACGATCCTGGCAGGCTTCGTCCCATGACGCGTCCCTTGCTCGAGGTCATCGCCCTCGGAGTCGCCGACGCCGTGGCCGCGGAGGACGGCGGCGCGGACCGGGTGGAGCTGGTGACCGACATGGATGCCGACGGCCTGTCACCGGAGCCGTCGGTGGTGGAGGAGATCCGGCGCCGTACGGACATTCCGCTGCGGGTGATGCTCCGCCTGTCCGACACGTTCAGCGCCACCGGTGCCGAGGTGTCCCGGCTGCGCGGACTGGCCTCGTCGTACGTCTCGGCCGGTGCGGACGGCTTCGTGCTCGGCTTCCTCACCGGCACGCTGGAAGTCGACCAGGAGACCACCTGCGCGCTGGCCGAGGAGTTCCCCGACCGGCCGTGGACGTTCCACCGCGCGGTCGACCACGCGCTCGAAGCCGACCGGGCCTGGGCCGACCTCCGGCAGCTGCCGGGGCTCACCCACGTCCTCACGGCGGGGTCGCCGCGGGGGGTGGAGGCCGGCCTGGACGACCTGACCCGACGGGCGAAGTCCGACCCGTTCGCCACCGACCGGATCATGGCGGGTGGGGGTCTGCGGGCCGAGCACGTGCCCTGGTTGGCGCAGGCCGGGATCCGGGCGTTCCACGTGGGTACGGCGGTCCGCCCGGACCGTTCCTGGAAGGCGTACGTCGACGCGTCGTACGTCCGCGCCTGGCGCACCCTGGTCGACGACGAGGTGGCCCGCGCCCTGGACCTGCTCGGAAGCGGTACCGGGAGTGGAGCCGGAAGCGTGCCGGAGCTGTGACGCTGCTCCTCGACCCGCCGACCTGGCCCGCGCGCGGCACCGTCTGGTCGCATCTGGTGAGCGACCGGTCCTTCGAGGAGCTGCACGACTTCGCCCGCCGCTGCGGGCTGCCCGAGAGCGGCTTCCACCGCGACCACTACGACGTACCGGAGGCGAGGTACGCCGAGGTGCTCGCGGCGGGCGCGCGGCCGGTGACGAGCCGGGAGCTCGTGGCCCGGATCACCGCCGCCGGCCTGCGCCGCCGCAAGCCCCGAAGCTGACCCCCGCCCACCGGGGCGGGCGCGCCGGCATACTCAGTCCAGCGTGCGGTAGTTGACGCCCACCGCGTCCAGCCGGGCGAGGTGCGGCCGCAGCCGGTCCAGGAACGCGGAGTACTCCTCCACACCGCCGGCCTCGTCCCGCCACACCGCCTCGGCGAACGCGCACACCCGCGGGAACAGCATGTACTCCGCGTGCTCGGGCGTCGGGACGTACTCCGTCCACAGCTGGCACTGGGCGCCGAGCACGTGCCGGGACGCCTCGGCGTCCAGCTCGCCGGGGATCGGCCGATAGTTGTAGACCTTCTCCAGCGGGGCGTAGCCGCCGATCGCCAGCGGCTCGGCGTCGTGGTCCTCGCTCTGGTAGTAGTCGAAGTAGACCGTCTGGCAGGGTGCCATCACCACGTCCAGCCCGCCGCGGGCTGCCTCGATGCCGCCCTCCTCGCTGCGCCAGGACATGACCACGACGTCGCTGGGCAGGTTGGCCGGGCCGCCGCCTTCGAGCACCTCGTCCCAGCCGACGAACCGGCGTCCCCGGTCGGCGACGTGGGCGGCCAGCTGCGTGGTGAACCACGCCTGCAGGGCGTTCTCGTCGGCCAGGCCGAGCGACTTCATGCGGTCCTGCGCGGCCGGGCTGACCTTCCACTCCGCCTTCGGGCACTCGTCTCCGCCGCAGTGGACGAGCGGGCTCGGGAAGAGGCCCATCACCTCGTCCAGGATGTCCCGGCAGAAGTCGAGGGTGGCGTCGTCGACGTTGAGCACCTGCTCGCTGATGCCCCAGCGGGTCCACACCTTCGCCGGCTTCAGGCCGTTGCCGAGCTCGGGGTAGGCGGCGATGGCGGCCAGCATGTGCCCCGGCATGTCGATCTCGGGTACGACGGTGACGAAGCGCTCCTGGGCGTACGCCACGATCTCCCGGATGTCGTCCTGGGTGTAGTAGCCGCCGTGTGGCGTCCCGTCGAAGGTGAACTCGCTCTCCGGGCGGTGGGCGTGCCCGACGAGGGTCTCCGGACGGTACGCGCCGATCTCGGTGAGGCGGGGGTACTTCTCGCTCGCGAGGCGCCAGCCCTGGTCCTCGGTGAGGTGGAAGTGGAAGACGTTCAGCTTGTGCAGGGCGAGCAGGTCGATCAGCTTGAGGACGAACTCCTTCGGCATGAAGTGCCGGGCCACGTCGAGCATCGTCCCGCGCCAGCCGAACCGCGGCCGGTCGACGACCGCGACTGCCGGGATCTCCCACTCCCGCTCCACCGTGGTGGCGGAGAAGATCTCCGCGGGAAGCAGCTGCCGCAGCGACTGCACGCCGTAGAAGACGCCGGACGGGTCACTGCCCGCGATCTCCACGCCGTCGGGCGTCACCGTGAGGCGGTAGGCCTCCGGCCCGACCAGGCCGGTGTCGACGCGCAGGGTGATCGCGGCGGATCCGTCGCCGGCCGCGTCGCCGAGCGCGAAGCCGGTCGCGGGTGCCAGCGCCCGGCGCAGGGCCGCCACGATCGGGGCCGCCGGCTCGTCCGCGCGGACCGTGGCGGAGCTGGTCAGATGGAACGCGCCGTCGAGGCGCTCGAACTGCTGCGGCTTGGGAAGGATCACGATTCGGCAGCCTAATGCCCGAAGCTGCCCGTGCACAGTCGCCTCAGCTCACTTGTGCTCACCTCAGGGCGTGGGGGTGAGCGCGGCGCGGGACGCCTCGACGGTGCCGCTGGTCGCCGTCGTCAGGCCGTAGCTGCTGGAGATCTTCTGCTCGTACGCCGGAATTCCGCCGAGGTCCTCCTCGTGCGCTGAGGCGATCGTGGCGGCGAGGTACGGCCACGGCGAGCGGCCCTGTGGTGAGCCCAGCACCCACCACAGCGTGACGTACTTCTGCTCCCGGGTGACCCCGAGCAGGTGGCTCGCCTGGCTGATCGGGGCGTGGTACTTCAGGTACGACACCCCCGGCTCGGCTACCCATCCCGGCGCGCCGGCCGACCGGACGCTGGGCCGCACCGGATAGCTGCCGTAGATCGTGGCCCGGTCCCCGCGCAGCACGGTGACCTGGCTGGAGGCGACCATCGCGTCGTACGCCGCGCGCACCGGCACCTGGATGAGCCGCACTTCCGTCGTCTCCGCTCCGGCCTCCAGCCGGTCGCCCGGGCGCAGGGAGTCCAGCTGGCCGGCGCCGACGAGCCGATAGCCACGCACTGTCGTGTCCCGGAGCAGCTGGGCTCGCCCGTCGCGGAGCCGGGCCAGCCGGTCGGTGCTTCCGGCGCCCGGCGTGAAGCTGCCCAGCCGACCGCTGACCTGGAACAGCGTGCCGAGCACGTGCACCGGGACCGATCCGCGGTTTCGCACCGTGACCGAGAGCGGGACGTAGACCGACCGCCGGTCCGGAGCGAGCCGCGGCGTCCCGAACTCCGCGCCGGCCGACACGTTCACCGGCAGCGCGAACGGCTGGTAGATCTGGGAGTACGCGAAGTTGACCAGAGCGATCCCGGCGGTCAGCGCGACACCCACCGCGAACCTGCGCGGGTACGGGATCTGCCCCCAGATGTGCTGGCGGTGCAGGACGCCCAGCGCCCACGCCGACCAGGCCAGCAGCGCCAGCCACAGCCAGAAGTTGGTGGCCAGCACCCACCGGCCGGGCATGGGTTCGTAGTCTCCGCTGGACACGCCGACCGCGATCAGCATCACCGCGGACAGCGCCACGGTGAGGACGCCGACCAGCATCGCCACGCCGGAGTTGGCGACCCGTTTGCGGCCGCGGTAGTCGGTCACGGCGAGCGCGGCCAGGCCGACCAGGGCGGCGGCGAGCACCGCCAGCCCGCCGGTCAGCCGGCCCACGAACGTCAGCGCACCCGGGATGTCGGCCAGACCGATCCGGGCGAGGACGACGAACGTGGTGAGCAGGCCGGCCAGCAGGACCAGGGTGGTGAGGGTCTCGGTGGTGAACGTGAGGCGCCGCCGGCGCTCGCGGGCGGACATGCCTCGGGTTGTACCCGCGAGGACGCGGGGCGATGCCGGGAAACGGTGAGGCGGTGAGGCGGTGGGGCGGTGGGTGCCGGCCGGCGGCTCAGTCGCCGGGCGGATCCTCCGTCGGCTCGGCCGGCCGTTCCGCGCGTACTTCCACGCGGTCCTCCGGCCGGGTCAGCAGGATGAGTTCGGCGGCGAGGTTGTGGCGGGCGCGCTTCTCCCAGTGGGTACGGCCATACTCGGTGCCGAAGAGGCGGTCCCGGGCGGCGAGGTCGGACAGGATCGTCGTGCGCCCCGCACTGAACGCCTCGTCCGGCACGTGGGCGTACTCGGCGCGGACGTCGGCGACGTACACCGCGTACCGCTCCGGCGCCGTGGACAGGACGGCGAGGTCCGCGTCGCACAGCACCGCGCCGTCGGAGTCGTCGGCGGCCGGCGCGTGGCCGGCGGTGAGCAGGACGAGCCGGGACACCTCCGCCGCGATCGGGTCACTCACGCCGCACCGGGCCAGCGCCCCCGTCGCGAGCTGCGCGGACGCCTCCTCGTTGTCGCTGCGGTGCGGGTCGTAGATCGCGTCGTGGAACCACCCGGCCAACCGGACCGCATCGACCTGGTGGGCGTACTCGGCCAGGTGGTCGATCCGGTCCAGCACCTCGGTCAGATGCCGCAGGTCGTGGTAGCGGCGGGTGGGTTCGGCGTACCGCGCGAGCAGGTCCCGGCCCACCGCCGACACCGCCTCGGTCGCGGCAGGACCTGCGCAGGCGCGGCCGACCGTCTCCGTCCAGCGCCACAGCAGGTCCGCCTCGTCGGCCACGGTGGGGCTCATCCCGCCATCTTCCCCTCGGTGGTGAGCCGGCGGGGGAGGGGTTCGGCGTGGACCACCCGAAGGGAGGTCACCGCGCGGGTCAGGCAGACGTAGAGCCGGCGCAGGCCGGTCACCTCGTCGTGCTCCCCGGCGACGATCCGGGCCGGCTCGGTGAGGACCACGTGGTCGAACTCCAGGCCCTTCGCCAGGGTCGCGGGTACGACGTCCAGCCGGGCGTCGACGTCGCCTTCCTCGCCGAGCTGGGCGTACGCCACTCCGGCCCGGTCCAGCGCGGCCCGGACCGCGACCACCTGCGCGTCGGCCACGATCAGGCCCACCGATCCCGGCCGGTCGAGGGCGGCGCGAACGCCGTCCACGGTGGCCGCGAGGGCGGCAGCGGGATCGGCGGCGGCCACCACCTCCAGGTCGCCGCGGGACCGGCGGACCGACGTCGGCGCGGTGAGCGTCGGCGCGATGTGGGGAAGCAGCCGGGCGGCGAAGGCGATCACGTCGGCGGGTACGCGGAACCCCCTGGTCAGCTCCTCGACGTGGCCGTCCGGTTTGCCGAGGTGTGTGAGCGCCTCGTCCCAGGCCCGGGTCGCCCACGGCGTGGTGGCCTGCGCCAGGTCGCCCAGCACGGTGGCCGAACCCGTGGAGCACCGCCGGCCCACGGCCCGCAGCTGCATCGGCGACAGGTCCTGCGCCTCGTCCAGGACGACGTGGCCCAGGCTCGGGGTACGTTCGAGCAGGTCGGCCACCTCGTCGATCAGCACTGCGTCGGCCAGCGACCAGCGGGCCGATCCGGTCGAACGCGGCGGCTTGGGCCACGTCACCAGCGCCTGCTCCTCCTCGTCCAGCAGCCCGTCGGCGTGCTCGGCGAGGAACGCGGGTTCGGACAGCAGCCGGAAGACCAGCCGTGCGGGGTCGACCGCCGGCCACACCTGGTCGGCGTACGCCCGGACCGGCCGGCTGCGGGCGACGGAGTTCTGCACCCGATCATCGGGTGAGTCGCCGTCGGCCTCCATCCGCAACAGGACGGCGTGCGCGAGGCGTTGCGGGAGGATCGCCCGCCCGGCGCCGTAGCGGACGCCGCGGTCCCGGATGCCACCGAGGATCTCGCTCACCTCGTACGACGGAACGCGGAAGCGCCGCGCACCCCTCGGCACCAGCAGCCCCTCGGCGGGGGCGCGCAGGTGGCCCCAGACGGCTCGGCGCAGCACCTCCGCCAGCCGGGCGTCGCCCTTCAGCGTGGCCACGTCGGCGGGCTCCTCGGCCCGGATGCGCACCCGGCCGACGAGTTCGGGCAGCGTGGCCTGCCGGGCCTCGATCTCGCCGAGGGCGGGCAGCACGTCCCCGATGTAACGGAGGAAGGAGTCGTTCGGCCCGACGACGAGGACGCCCTGACGGCGGAGCTGGTCGCGGTGGGCGTAGAGCAGGAACGCCGCCCGGTGCAGGCCGACGGCCGTCTTGCCGGTGCCCGGCGCACCCTGGACGGCCACGGTGCCAGCCAGGTCGGCGCGGACGATGTCGTCCTGCTCGGGCTGGATGGTGGCCACGATGTCGCGCATCGGCCCGACGCGCGGTCGCTCGATCTCGGTCTCCAGGATCGAGCTCGCGGCGTCGGTCTCGGACCGGTCGGTGAGGTGTTCGTCCTCGTACGCCGTCAGGCCGGCGTGGTGGAAACCGAACCGCCGCCGCAGCTGTACGCCCATCGGCACGGATCGGGTCGCGCGGTAGAAGGGGCGGGACACCCCGGCACGCCAGTCGACCACCATCGGGTCGCCCTCGGCGTCGGTGACGTGCCGGCGGCCGATGTAGAAGCGTTCGCCGCGGCGCGCGGGGTGAAGGTGGGCGCGGCTGCCGGGCAGGTCCTCGGTGGGGCCGGCGCCGGGTGCGTAGTCGAGCCGGCCGAAGAACAGCGGCGTGCCCGGGTCGTCGGCGAGGGAGCGGGCGCGGTGGTAGAGCGTGGCCTTGAGGTACTCGGTGGAGACGGCGTTGCCGCCCTCGGCGTCCAGCGACTCGGTGCGTTCCCGCATCCGGCGCAGCGCGTCGCGGGACGCGGCGAGGTGGGCCTGTTCGGCGGTGAGCGGATCCGGGCCGGATGAGCCGGATGAGCCGGATGAGCCGGATGAGCCGGTATCGGTATCGGGTGGTTCGAGAGTTTCGTGTGTCGGCATGGGGGGCGTCCTCCCGTGAAAACGGCCAGGCACGTTAACACGCGAACGGCCTCCGATCGACCGGTTTCTGGACGTCGGTCGGCCGGTTGGTGACGTCGTCCACAGGGGCGCTGACCGACCCCGGACGAACCCGGAACTACACCCGTGTGGTTCACACATGTGGACGCTGACCGTCTTGTCGAATGTGATGCTGTGCGCGGTGAGTGCATCTCCGGACGCTCTTCGTGTCCGTTGTCGGTGCTGCACCAGTTGTCACCATCAGCTGTTTTCGCCGGGGGGACTCCTACGGGAAAGGCGGATCGTGATCAGACCTGACCACACATACCTGGCCGGCGTACGGCGCTACCTCCCGGTGGCCGGCGGTCGGAGGTCCGCCCGCAACCGGGTCGGTGTCGCTCTTGCCGTCGCCGGCATGGTCGCGGGAACCAGTGCCGTGACCTCCTCCGCCGCTGTGGCGGACGCCGCGGTCGGCGCTGCCACCACTCCTGCTTCCGGAGAGGTTCAGCCCGACCAGTCGGCCGGAGCGGGCACCGGCCGGGTGGCTGCCCTGACGAAGGGCGCGACCCGGACCGTCCAGTACCGCGGGCTCCGGCTTACGGTGCCCGCCGGCTGGGCCGTGCACGACCTCGCCCGCGACCCGCGGACGTGTGTGCGCTTCGACCGGCCCGCGCTCTACCTCGGTACGCCCGGCGCCGACCAGCGCTGCCCGGCCCACGCGGTGGGCCGCACCGAGGCCCTGCTGATCCAGCAGGTCCGGCCGGCCGCGTCGGCGAAGGCGCTCGCCGCGCCGGGAGGCGGTGCCGCGGTCCGCAAGCTCGCCCCCGGCCGGAAGACCTCGGTCACGGCCAACGCGACCGCCGACCACGAGGCGCACTTCGACCTGACCGGCACCGGGTTGGTCGCCACCGCGGCGTACGCCGACAAGCCGGCGCTGGTCGAGGCGATCCTCGCCGACGCGAGGTACGCAGGCCCGAAGCGCTCGGGCGGCTCAACGCTGTCGGGACATTCCAGCGCGACGCCCAGCCTGAGCGACCCGCCGTCGCTGCCGACCGGGTTGACCACGACCCGCTTCCGGGGCCTTGGCTTCGACACCTGCGCGGCTCCGTCGGCAACGACGATGCGGGCCTGGCTGGCCTCGCCGTACCGCAGCGTCGGCATCTACATCGGCGGCGTCAACCGGGCCTGCCCGGACGGCAACCTCAGCGCCGGTTGGGTACGCACGGTCGCCGCGATGGGCTGGAAGTTCACGCCGATCTACGTCGGCCGGCAGGCTCCCTGCGCGCAGCAGAGTGACCTGGGCCCGATCCGGGCCACCAACCCCGGCGGGCAGGGCGAGGACGCGGCCGAGGACGCGATCGCCGACGCGAGGCGGTTCGGGTTCGTGCCGGGCAGCACGATCTACAACGACATGGAGGGGTACAACACCGCAAGCGCCTCCTGCCGCCGGATCGTCCTGGCGTTCCTCAACGGCTGGACCAAGCGCCTGCACGACGGCGGCTACCTTTCCGGCGTCTACTCCAGCGCCTCGTCGGGGATCCGGGACCTGTCCAGGGCCTACGTCTCCAACACCTTCGCCCGGCCGGACGTCATCTGGACCGCCCGGTGGGACGGCAAGCCGACCGTGTGGGGCGAGCCGTACGTCGCCGACTCGAAGTGGTCCATGCACCAGCGGATCAAGCAGTACCGCGGCCCGCACGCCGAGAGCTGGGGCGGCCGCCGGATCGAGATCGACAGCGACCGGGTCGACTCGTTGCAGGCCTCGGCGAAGTTCTCCTACGAGGTGGTCTCCAGCGGTGAGCTGGTGACCCGCAGGGGACCGGGCGCGTCCTACCCCGCCGTCGGCAGCCGCGAGTCGGGTTCCAGCGTCAACGTGATCTGCCAGGCTGCGGGCAGCAAGGTCGGCGCGACCAACGTGTGGGACCGCCTCGCCGACGGCACCTACGTCAGCGACCTCTACGTGGGTACGCCGAACAACCGCGGCTACTCCGCCCCGATCCCGAAGTGCCGGTACTCCTACATGGTGTGGACCGACGCGCTGCGGGTGCGGTCCGGCCCGGGTACCAACTACCCGCAGGTCGGCCAGATCCTGTACGGCGGGATGGCGAACATCCTCTGCCAACGGACCGGAACGAAGGTCGGCAGCAGCAGGGTGTGGGACAAGCTGGACAACGGTGGCTACATCGCGGACTGGTACACCACCGCGACCGGCCGCCCCGGCTACACCGCGACGATCCCGCGTTGCCCGTAAGGGATCGTCGTTGGTCCTCTCGTTCGCGTCAGGTCGGCATCTCGCCGGACAGCACGTCGTCGGCGTCGACGATGCGGTAGGCGTACCCCTGCTCGGCAAGGAAGCGTTGACGGTGCGCGGCGAAGTCCTGGTCAACCGTGTCCCGGGACACCACGGCGTAGAAACGCGCCGCGCGCTTGTCGTGCTTGGGACGCAGCAGCCGGCCCAGTCGCTGCGCCTCCTCCTGCCGGGACCCGAAGGTGCCCGAGACCTGGATGGCCACCGCCGCCTCGGGCAGGTCGATGGAGAAGTTCGCCACCTTGGACACCACCAGCAGGTCGATCTCCCCGCTGCGGAACGCCTCGAACAGCCGCTGGCGTTCGCGAACGGTCGTCTCGCCCTTGATGATCGGGGCGTCCAGCCGGGCGGCGAGCTCGTCGAGCTGGTCGATGTACTGCCCGATCACCAGCGTGGGTTCGCCACGGTGCTGCTCGGCCAGCCGGCAGACCACTCTCGCCTTGGTGTCGGTCGTACACGCGAGGCGGTAGCGCTCGTCGACGTCGGCGGTGGCGTAGGTGATGCGTTCGCTGTCGGTGAGGGTGACCCGCACCTCCACGCAGTCCGCGGGCGCGATCCAGCCCTGCGCCTCGATGTCCTTCCAGGGCGCGTCGTAGCGCTTCGGCCCGATCAGGGAGAACACGTCACCCTCGCGGCCGTCCTCGCGCACGAGCGTCGCTGTCAACCCCAGCCTGCGCCGGGCCTGCAGGTCGGCGGTCATCCGGAAGATCGGCGCCGGCAGCAGGTGCACCTCGTCGTAGAGCACCAGGCCCCAGTCGCGTGCGCCGAACAGCTCCAGGTGGGTGTAGGCGCCCTTACGCCGCGACGTCATCACCTGGTAGGTCGCGATGGTGACCGGCCGGATCTCCTTGCGGGCACCGGAGTACTCGCCGATCTCGTCCTCGGTCAGCGACGTACGGCGGATCAGCTCGTCCTTCCACTGCCGCGCGGACACGGTGTTGGTGACCAGGATCAGCGTGGTCGCCTTGGCGTTGGCCATCGCGGCCGCGCCGACCAGCGTCTTGCCGGCGCCACAGGGGAGTACGACGACGCCGGAACCCCCGTGCCAGAAGGCGTCCGCGGCCTGCTGCTGGTAGGGCCGCAGCGACCAGTCGTTCTCCAGCAGGTCGATCTGGTGCGCCTCGCCGTCGACGTAGCCGGCAGTGTCCTCGGCCGGCCAACCGATCTTGAGCAACGCCTGCTTGACATGGCCGCGCTCGGAGGGGTGCACCGCCACCGTGTCGGGGTCGATGCGTGCGCCGAGCATCGGCTTGAGCTTCGCGCTGCGCAGCACCTCCTCCAGCACCGGGCGGTCGGTGGTCGCGAGGACCAGCCCGTGCGAGGGGTGGTTGTCCAGCCGCAGCCGGCCGTAGCGGGCCATCGTGTCGGCGATGTCCACCAGCAGCGCGTGCGGCACGGCGTACCGGCTGAACCGCAGCAGCGTGTCGACCACCTGCTCGGCGTCGTGCCCGGCGGCGCGGGCGTTCCACAGCCCGAGCGGGGTGAGGCGGTAGGTGTGCACGTGCTCGGGCGCGCGCTCGAGCTCGGCGAACGGCGCGATCGCCTTGCGCGCCTCGTCCGCCGCGGGATGCCCCACCTCCAGCAGCAGGGTCTTGTCGGACTGGACGATCAACGGTCCGTCGTTCACGAGGTCTCCGGGTGGGGCGTCGGGGGTTTCACTCCAGTGTCCAACCGCGGGCAAGCCCGTGGTGTTCCGCGGGTCGGTCTCGCGGTGTCATCGCGGATCACGGCGCCGCGGCCGCCCGTCGGCGGGCCCGGAACGCGGCGACGTTGGCCCGGGAGGAGCACCGGTCGGAGCAGTAACGGCGGGAACGGTTGGGGGAGGTGTCCACGAACACCTGCTCGCACCGGTCCGCCTGGCACTCGCCGAGTCGGTCCGGGCCGAGGTCGCAGACCACGATCGCCAGCCCCATCAGCCCTTCCGCGGCGAGGGTCTCGGCCACCGAGGACCGGCGTTCGGCGACGTGCAGGTGGAGCCCCTGCCCGCCGTGGCCGGAGATGAACGGCGACACCGGGTGGCGGGCGAGGAGGTCGTTGAGCCGCTCGACCACCTGGGCGGCGGTGGCCGGGTTCGGGTCGGCGTCCGCGTCCGGTTCGCGTCCGGTTCCGCGTCCGGTTCCGTGTCCGGTTCCGTACCGGTCGCCTGGTCTGTGCCGGTGGCGGCGCCGGTGTCCGGTTCGGGCTCCGTCGCCCGGGTGAACACCGGCCGCAGGTCGCGCCGCAGCCGGCGCAGGGCGCGGACGTCGGCTGCGCCGACGCGTTCGGCCAGCCAGGGCCGGTCGGCGAGCAGGGCGCGCAGGTCGTCCTCGTCCTCCAACGGCGCGTTGACCATGGTCGCCGCGCGTTCGGCGTAACGGAGAAGGTCCACTTGTGCACCTTACTCCACGCCTCTAGGGTGTAATTGCCACCAGTTGCCAATGGTTATTACGTCCGCTCAGAATGCCGAGGAGTAATCATGGAACCGACCACCCAGCCGACCACCCAGCCGACCACCCGGTCGACCAACGAGCCGGCCGTGCGATGGGACCGGTGGCAGACCAGCTGGGACCGGCAGCAGGAGGCCTACCTGCCCGACCGCGAGCAGCGGTTCGGGGCTCTGCTGGACGTCGTGGAAGCGGCCCGGGGTGAGAAGCCGCGAGTGCTCGACCTGGCCTGCGGCACCGCCTCGATCACCGGCCGGCTACTGGCGCGGCTCCCCGGCGCCACCAGCGTCGCGGTCGACCTCGACCCTGCCCTGCTCCGGATCGCCGCGGGCACCCACGGCGACGACCAGCGGGTCCGGATCGTGCGCGCCGACCTGGGTACGCCGGACTGGGTGCGGGCGGTCACCGACGCCGTACCCGAGGTCGGCACAGTCGGCACAGAGGGTGGCGGCTTCGACGCGGTGCTCACCGCCACCGCGCTGCACTGGCTGACCCCCGAACGCCAGCGCGCGCTGTACGCCGAGGTGGCCGGGCTGCTCGCGCCGGGCGGGGTGTTCTGCAACGCCGACCACATGCCCGCCCCGGGCTTGCCGGAGCTGACCGGCCGGATCACCAGGTGGCAGGACGCCCGCCGCGAGAGCCTCTACGCCGAGGGGGCCGTACCGTCGTGGTCGGGCTGGTGGGACGCCGCGCGGTCGGCTCCCGAGCTCGCCGACGCCGTGGTCGAACGCGACGCGATCTTCGCCGCCTCGCACGACAGCGCCGAGTCCATGCCGCCCTTCACCACCCACCTGGACCACCTGCGGGCCGCGGGCTTCAGCGAGGTCGGGCTGGTCTGGCGCGGGCTGACCGACGCCGCCTTCGCCGCCGTCCGCTGACGTCGGGTGACCGGAGGCGCCGGGGACGGGTAGCGTGCGGGGCATGCTGGCCCGAGATCTGGTCGAGGACTACCCGTCCGTCCACGTCGACGACGACGCCCTGGATGCCGCCCGGCTGATGGGAGAGCACCGGCTGCCCGGGCTGGTGGTGACCGGCGACGGCGGCCGCCCGATCGCCGTACTCCCCGCCTCGCAGGTGGTGCGGTTCGTCATCCCGGTATACGTCCAGGAGGACCCCTCGCTGGCCCGGGTCCTGGACGAGCGGGCGGCGGACCGGATCGTCAACCAGCTCGCCGGCCGCCGGGTCGGTGAGCTCCTGCCGCCGCGGACCAAGGACCTCCCGGTGCTGAACGGGGACGACACGGTGCTGGAGCTCGCGGCCGTGATGGCCCGGCTTCGGTGCCCGCTGGTCGCCATCGTCGACGACGACAGCGTCCTGGGCGTGGTCACCGCGTCCAGGCTGCTCTCGCTCTGCCTGCACGCCACATGAGCCTGTGGATCGCGGTCGCCGCGTTCGTCGTCGCCTACACCCTGATCGCCACCGAACGCATTCCCCGGCTGGCCGCCGCCCTCGGCGGAGCCGGTGTCGTCCTCGCGCTGGGGATCGTCGGCGCGCACGACGTCTTCTACTCGGCCGAGAGCGGCATCGACTGGAACGTCGTGTTCCTGCTCCTCGGCATGATGATCATCGTCGGGGTGCTCCGCCAGACCGGCATCTTCGAGTTCCTCGCGATCTGGGCGGCCAAACGCGCCCGGGGGCGCCCCTACCGCGTCCTGGTGCTGCTGTGCCTGCTCACCGCGCTGGCCTCGGCGCTGCTGGACAACGTGACGACCGTCCTGCTGATCGCGCCGGTCACGTTGCTGGTGTGCCAGCGGATCGGCGTACGCCCCGAACCCTTCCTCGTCGCGGAGGTGCTCGCCTCCAACATCGGCGGCACCGCGACACTGGTCGGCGACCCGCCCAACATCATCATCGCCAGCCGCGCCGGCCTGTCGTTCAACGACTTCCTCATCAACCTGGCGCCGTTCATCGTGGTCCTGCTTCTGGTCTTCCTCGGGCTGTGCCGGTGGCTGTTCCGGCACGCGTTCGAGGCCGATCCCGAGCGCGTGGCCGAGGTGATGTCGCTGTCCGAACGCGAGGCGATCAACGACGTCCCGCTGCTGCGCCGTTCGCTCGTGGTGCTCGCCGGCGTCCTGCTCGGCTTCGTCCTCCATCCGGTCCTGCACGTCGAACCCTCCATCGTCGCCCTCCTCGGCGCCGGGGTGCTGGTGCTGATCAGCGGATTGTCGTCCGGCACCTACCTGGAGGAGGTCGAGTGGGAGACGCTGGTCTTCTTCATGGGCCTGTTCGTCATGGTCGGCGCCCTGGTGAAGGTCGGCGTGATCGACACGATCGCCAACTGGATGGCGGAGGCGACCGGCGGCAAGCCGGCCCTCGCGATCGGCGTCCTGCTGGTCGGGTCCGCGGTGCTGTCGGCGATCGTGGACAACATCCCGTTCGTGGCGACGATGGCGCCCGTCGTGTCCGAGCTCACCGGGCCGCACGGCGCGCTCGCCGGGCACTCCGGCCTGTGGTGGGCGCTCGCACTGGGCGCGGACCTGGGCGGGAACGCCACGGCGGTCGGGGCCAGCGCGAACGTCGTCGCCCTCGGCATCGCCAAGCGCAACGGCTTCCCGATCAGCTTCTGGGAGTTCACGAAGTACGGCGTGCTGGTCGCCGCGATCTCGGTCGCGCTGGCCCTTCCGTACCTCCTGCTTCGCTACACCTGAGCGGATGGGCCCCGGGCTGTCGTGCGGCTGTCGTGCGGCCGGGGAGCTCTCCGGAAGGTGCCCGTGCCAGGCTTGGCCGTGATGAACGCGACCCCGACTCCCGACGCGGCGACCGTGCTCGATCCGGCGACCGGCCTCGAGGCCGCCCCGGCACCCGAACGGGTCCGCGCGGTGATCTGCGACCTGGACGGCACCGTCTACCTGTCCGGCCGGCCGGTACCCGGCGCGGTGGAGGCGCTGGCCCGGCTGCGGGCCGACGGCGTGCGAGTGCTGTTCGTCTCCAACAACCCGCTGCGCGACCCGATGTCGTACGCCGAACGCCTCGCCGGCCTCGGCATCCCGGCCACCACCGACGACGTCCTCACCTCAGGTGTGGTGATGGGGCACTGGCTCGCCGAGGAGGCCCCCGGCGCGAAGGTCTACCTGCTCGGCGAGGAGAGCCTACGCCGCGAGCTCACCGCCGCCGGCGCGGTGCTGGTGGACACCGGCGACCAGGCCGAGGTCGTCGTGGCGTCCTTCGACCGGACGTTCCGGTACGAGACGTGGCTGGAGGCGTTCAACGGGCTGCGGGCCGGAGCGCGGTTCGTGGCCACCAACCCCGACCCGACCTGCCCGGTCGAGGGTGGGGAGGTGCCCGACTGCGGCGGCATCATCGCGGCGCTGGAGGCGACCACCGGACGCCGGGTGGAGGCGGTGGCCGGCAAGCCGTCACCACTCATGCTGAACGCGGCGCTGGATCGCCTCGGCTGCGCCCCGACGGAGGTTGTCGTGGTCGGCGACCGGCCGGGCACCGACATCGAACTCGGCCACCGGGGCGGGGTGGCGACGGCGCTGGTGCTCACCGGCATCACCGACCGGGCGGCCGCCGAGGAGCTCCGGCCGGCGCCGACGTTCGTCCTGGACAGCATCGCCGCGCTGCCGGACGCGTTGCTCGGGCGGAACGCCGCTGATGCGGGTCATGAGGTTGCTGACGACTAGTCTTTGACTTAGAGCGCGCTCTAAGTTCTAGTCTCCTTCTTGTGGCCGACATGTACGAGACACCGTGTCTCACGGTTGCCCAGATGGCGGCCGCGACTGGCATCTCCGCGCACACCCTCCGCTACTACGAGAAGGCCGGGCTCATCGAGTCGGTCGCTCGCAACGCGGGGAATCAACGCCGCTACTCCGGGGCGGACATCGAGTGGCTGAAGCTCCTGCTTCGGCTACGTGAGACCGGCATGCCGATCGCGCAGATGCGCGAGTACGCCGAACTTCGCGCAGACGGCACCCAGACGACCGCGGCGCGACTCGCGCTGCTCGAAACCCATCAGGCCGGGTTGCGAGAACAGATCGCCCGCCTCCGCCGTCATGAGACGGCCTTGGCAACCAAGATCACGACCTACCAAGCCGACCTCGCCGCCCAGCAAACGGGCCGCGACCGCACCGAAGGAGAAGGAACCGATGAATGAGGCCACCACCCGCGAAGAACGGAACGACTACGGGCGCACGATCCTCGACGCGATCGACGGCGAGGCAGGTGCCAAAGTCGTCGACTCCCTCAAAGACATCGCCCCAGAACTGGGCCACCACGTGGTGGCGTGGGGGTTCGGCGAGATCTACTCCCGGCCCGGCCTGGAGCCACGTGATCGGCAGCTCGTGACCCTGGGCATGCTTACCGCTCTCGGCGGATGCGAGCCCCAGCTTGATGTGCACATCAATGCCGCGCTCAACGTCGGGCTGACCCCGCAGCAGATCATCGAGGCGTTCTTGCATTCCGCGGTCTACTGCGGATTCCCTCGCGCGCTCAACGCAACCTTCACCGCGAAGAAGGTGTTTGCTGAGCGCGGACTACTTCCGCCCGCATGACAGCAGGGCTGCACCGCAACGCGCTCCTCACCATCGAGGGACGTCGCCGACTCGTCGAACGGTGCCAAATCCGCCCGATCGCTCACGTCGCTGCCGAGATGGGCATCTTGCGTGCATGCGCCTCGAAGTGGGTCAACCGCTACCGGCGCCACGGCGACCTCGGTCCCCTGGATCGACCTTCCACGCCGGCCCGACAACCGGCAGCCACGCCCGTAGAGGTGGTCAGTCGGATCGAACAGATGCGGCGCAATCACAAGTGGTCGGCGTCCCGCATCGCCCATGAACTCGCCACCGACGGCCTCGTGATCTCGCGCCGAACGGTCACCCGCCACCTCTCCGGCGCTCGGACTGAACCATCGGCGCTTCGTCGACCCGAATGGCGACAACAACCGCGAGCCCCGCAAGATCATCGCCCGTCGCCCAGAAGGATCGGCCGCAGGCGTCAGCAACGTCCTGGCCTCCTACACCCAGCGGCTCAGAGTTCGGAGGCCAGCGGCCAGCCGTTGGCCTGGCAGGAGCCGACGCCCTTGGTCTGCTGCATCATCACCGGGGCCGGCTTGCCGGGCCCCGGGCAGGTGGCATGCCCCTCGCCGAGCGCGTGCCCGACCTCGTGGTTGACGACGTAGCGGCGGTACTTCAGGACGTCGCCGTGGAACGCCGGAACGCCACCCGCCCACCGGAGGGCGTTGATCGCCACGTGGTCGCCCATCCGGCAGGAGAGCTCGCCGCCGGTGCCCAGCGGTGCGCAGAGCTTGTCCGTGGTGTCCGGGGACGCGATGACGATGCGCAGGTCGAACTTCTCACCGGAGACGCGTTCGAACCTCGCCCGGCCCGCCGCGGCCCAGCTGCGCCGGTCGGACAGCGTCGCGTCGACGACCCGGGCCACGTCGGCCGGGCGCCAGGGCAGGGAGTCCTCCACCTCGACCCGGTAGCGCACGACCCGGCCGGTTCCGAACGGCCCGGTGTGTCCCGGCGCCGCCACCAGCACGCCCGACCCGTGTTCGGGAAGGTCCGCGGGATCCGTGGTCGGCTCGGGTGCCGGCCGCGTCGGTGTCGGAGTCGGAGTCGCCGGGGAGGTACGCCCGTCACTGCGGGAGATCCGGTCCGGTGCTCCGCGCAGGGCCGATCGGACTCCTTCCGACGCCGCGTTGCCGTCTGAGTCACCGAGGTCACCGGAGCCGTCCCCGCCGTCGGTCCGATCCGCCGCGTCGAGTATCCGCGCGGCGGCGTCCCGGCCGAACGGGTTCATCGGCGCGAGTCCGCGCCAGCCGGCGAGCAGGGCGACCGTGACCACGGTGGCCGCGGCGAGCACGGTCAGTGACCGGCGGAGCCGTCGGCGTCGCTGGAGTCGCCACTCCCTACGACGTGCCATGACTTCCGGCTCCCCTCCGTTCGAACCCGGGGGAACCCTAGTCGACCTCTGCCCGGCACCGGCCAATTAGTCGACCGGAGCCGCGCCGGTGATGCGGTGCAACGCGAACGTGCGCGCCTCACCGGCAGCATGGTCGTACGCCGTGAGCCAGCCACCGTCGATGCGTACCGGATCGACGATGCGGTCCAGGGCACCCCCCTGCTGGTCGACATACCCCATCCACACCGACCAGCCACCTGCCAGCGCGGCCCGGAGGACGTCGACGGCCTCACCGGAGGGCGTCCGGCGCAACTGTCCGACAGTCACACCCGCCGGCCGGGACGCGCGCGCCCGGTCACCGGCGCGGACGGCGCGGACCGCGGCGGCCAGCACCTCAGGCTCCGGCGTCCGCGAACCAGCTGTGACCGGCGTGCGCTGCGGTGTTTCTGCCGTACGCCCGACCCGCGTCTCGCTGAGCATCAGCGCACCGTCGGCGGTTTCGGGGACCGGTGAGAAGCCGAGCGAGCGGAGCTCGTCGACCAGCGCGCGCACGGGTTGCCGGGCCACCACCACGGTCGGCGCGATTCGGCGCAGCCCCAGGGCGGCCGTGCGGCGGTCGGCGAGCACCGCGTCCAGCAGCGCCGGATCGTCGCAGCGCAGGTAGGCCGTCGCGGACCCGGCCCGCAGGTGGCCGTGCCGTCGGGCAACGTCGTCGACGAGGTAGGACAGCGGCTGGGGCACCGGCGTCGCGGAATGGTGGGCGAGCAGCTCGTGGAGGTCGGCGGCGGTGCGGCCGGCGTCCAGCGCGCGGCGTACGGAGGTCTCGGTGAAGCGGTAGACGGTGGCGCCGCCGTGCGACTCCGCGTCCGCCATCGCGGCCAGGGACCGGGCGAGCTCCGGGCGCAGCGGTCCGGGCGCGACCGCGGTGAGGTCGGCCTGCAGGAGCACGTGGTCGACGGGTTCGGGAAGATGCGGGCCGAGCTCGGCGGCGGCCGCCTCCTCACCTGACCCGCTGCCCGACGTCACGCCCGACACCAGCGCCCGC
Organism: uncultured Actinomycetota bacterium; assembly: GCA_963791775.1. GTDB lineage: Bacteria > Actinomycetota > Actinomycetes > Propionibacteriales > Actinopolymorphaceae > Actinopolymorpha. Next base: position 909,261 of record CAWBTM010000012.1, read on the forward strand.
CCGTGTCCGGCCAGCGCGCCGAGGCCGGTGACGCCCCACGCCGACGCCTCCTCCAGCGTCCAGGCGACGAGCTGTTCCACGAACGCGGTCATCCGCCGTGGCCGCCGCCAGCGCACCCACGCGACGACCGCCTCCGTGCTCGGCGCCGTGCCCGGGTCGGTGTCGCCGAGGGCGGCGAGCACCAGCCGGCGGATGCCGGGGGCGACGGAGCGTTCCAGCTCGGCCGACAGCGCCTGCCGCGGCCGGTCGCGTTCGTCCCGGCTGCCGACCAGAGCTGGTACGCGGGGCGAGTCCAGCCAGGCCGCGGCCAGCCGGGCCCACCGGTGCTCGGTGTCCAACGCGAGCCAACTGTCGTACGCCGGCGTCGGCAGCCAGGAGTCGTCCTCGCCGACGGCCACCAGCCCGGCCGCGAACGCGGTCTCCAGCAGCAGCGCAGCACTCGGCTCGGACACGCCGAGGCCGGCGGCGGTGCGCCGCAGGTCGCGCACACCGAGGCCACCGGCGCGCAGCACCGGCGGCGGGTCGGCGCCCCACGCGTCCAGCAGCTGCTCGACCTGGCGGACGACCTCCAGCGTGGTGCCGGCCGCGGTGCGGTCGACCAGTGCGGGGTCGCGAGTGGTGCCGTCCAACGTGGGCGAGGTCAGCTGCTCCGCCGGGTAGAGCCGGCCGCCGCGCAGGTGCAGGCCGACCTCGCGCGGCAGCACCACCGACCGCGCGTCCGCCGCGGTGAGCAGGCCGCGGGCGCGCAGGTGTTCGACGGGAGTACGCGCGGTCTCCACCGTGACCGGCCGGTCGGCGGCGGTGACGATCCCGACGGGAGGCCCGGCGGCGAGGCGTTCGGCGACCGCGAGTGCCTCCGGGCCCGCCTCGGCCAGCGACGCGGCGATCCGCCCGTCGTCGGCGAGGTCGGCGGTCTCCGCGGGTGGGCCGAGGCCCGCGGGGTAGGGGCCGAGCAGGTCCGCGAGCGCGACCGGCACCTCCAGCGAGTCCTTGGGACCCCACACCAGAGCGAGTGCGCGCAGCTGCGCCAACGTCGCCTTGACACGGGCGTCCGGCAGGCCGACCAGCGCACGGACCGCGGTCTCGGCGGCCGGCCGGGGGAGTACGACGAACGCCTCGAGCACCGCGAGCGCGCGCCGGTCGAGCTGGTCGAGCGTGCGCGCCAGCGAGCTGCGGGTGGTGGATCGGGACGCGAGCTGCGCGAGGTCGGACGGCAGCGGGGTCATCAGGTCGGGACGGTTGCGGAACAGCTCCGCGAGCGCGTCGTCGTCGAACCCGCGCAACGTCTCGGGTAGCGTCGCGGGGCGCGAGGTGGATCTGGGCATCACCTCAACCGTAGAGCGCGGCGCAAACGGGTCGCGCTCGGTGTGGCGTACGGCACCTTCGACGCCTCTTTCGGCGCCCGAGCCCTACTCAGGTCGTAGCAAGGTCCCGACCATCGGGCGACGTCCCGGGCGGGTTTCTACCGGCAGGATCGAAGGTGTGGATGATCGGCAGCCCGCGCACGGACCCTGGGCCACCCTGAGCGGCCCGCCAGGGTCACGCGCGGTCGTTCCCTGATGTGGGGCGACCACCCCAGGCGGCAGCCTGGAACCTCATCCGACGTCCGTCCGCCGCAACTCGGCCCGCACGAATCACCCGGTCCGTGCCGATGATTGACTTCCGTCCCGTTCAGGTAGGAGATGACCGGTGACCACTCTCGCCCCGGTGCCCGTCCCGGCCCGCGCGACCCCACGTGCCCCGGGCACGGACGCGCGGCCGCGTCGTGACCTGCCCGCGGGCCGGGTCGCGGTGGCGGACCGGACGCAGGCGCCGGTACGCCCGACCACCACCCTCACGCCCGCCCCCTCCGCGCCCGCTCCCGCTACGACCAATCCCTCCACGGCCGCTACGACCACCGCGCCGGAACGCCGTCCGGGCATCCGGTTCTCCTGGCGGCCGCGGCAGCTCCTGCTGCTGGCCGCGGTGGTGGCGCTGGTCAGCGTGCTGGCCTATGACAACCGGCACGCGATCGACCTCGGACTGTGGCGTTCGCAGCTGAACCTCTGGTGGGCCGGCCTCGCGGTGTTCGGCATGGTCGTCACCCTCGCCGGCAACGCCTGGAACCTCATGGGCGCGAGCCCGGTGCGGCTGCGGTTCGGCGCGACGTTCGGCGCGCAGCTGGCCGGTTCGCTGGTCCGGATCGTGTCCCCGGCCGCGGTCGGCTCGGCCGCGGTCAACGTGCAGTACCTCCGCCGTGCCGGCGTCGGCACCTCCGCCTCGGTCGGCACCGTCTCGGTGGCGCAGAGCGTGCAGGTGCTGCTGGCGCTGTGCCTGCTTCCTCCGGTGGCGTACGCCGCCAACGCCGACGTCGACCTCCTCAAGGGGGACGTGGCGCGGTTCGGCCCGTACGCCGCGGCCGGTCTCGCCGTCCTCGTCGTGATCGGCGCCGTACTCCTGCGCCGGTCGGCTCGGCTCACCCGCCGGGTGCGCGCACTGGTGAAGGAGCTCACCAGATCGCTGCGCACGATGGCCGCCCACCCGCTGCGGGCGCTGGTCAGCCTGTCCGGTGCCGTCCTCATCTCCGCCGGCCTGATCACCGCACTGTGGGCGTCGGTGCACGCGTTCGGCGGTCACCTGGGAATCCTCACCGTCGCCGCCGTGCTCCTCCTCGGCACCAGTGCCGGCAACGCCTTGCCGGTGCCGGGCGGCCTCGGCACGGTCGACGCCGCGCTGGCCGCCGCGCTCGCCGCGACCGGCGTGGGCCTCGCGGTGGCGCTGCCCGCGGTCGCGTTGTTCCGCCTGGTCACGCTGTGGATGCTGCTTCCGGCCGGTGCGGTGAGTGTCGGCGTGATGCGCCGCCGCGGCCTGTTGTGAACAACATCACCGCACCATGACTGGGCCCGCTCCATCGGGTGAGCGTGCAGGGGAACCCGTCGGGTAGGAAGGACGGGTATCCCACCAGCACCGACCTGGTACCCACCAGATCCGAGCACGGAAGGAGCCCCCATGGCGAAGGTCGCGTTCCTCCTCGCCGACGTCTTCGAGGACTCGGAGTTCCAGCAGCCCTACGACGCGGTCCGCGACGCCGGCCACGAGGCGGTCGTGGTGGGCAAGGAGTCCGGCAAGCAGGTCACCGGAAAGAAAGGCTCCAAGGTCACCGTCGACAAGGGCTCGGGCGAGGTGCGTGCCGACGAGTTCGACGCGGTTGTCGTGCCCGGCGGCTACTCCCCGGACAAGGTACGCACCGACGAGGCGTCGGTCGCCATCACCCGCGGCGTCCACGAGGCCGGCAAGCCGGTCGCGGCGATCTGCCACGCGGGCTGGGTGCTGGCCGAGGCCGACATCGTGCGCGGGCGCACGGTGACGTCGGTCGCCTCCATCCGCACCGACCTGAAGAACGCCGGTGCCACCTGGGTCGACCAGGAGGTCGTCGAGGACGGCAATCTGATCACCTCCCGTACCCCGGACGACCTGCCGGCGTTCTGCGCGGCGCTGCTGAAGCAGCTGCCCTGACGCCGGTCCTCGCCGGCTGACTGCCCGGCGCGAGCACGTCGAACGCCCCGTCCCGGGCAACCCGGGGCGGGGCTTCGTCGTCCGTACGACATGAACACCGCGCGCTCCGCCGCCCACGGTCGGCCCGCGTCCCCCGGGGTCGTGCTCGTCCTTCTCGCACTCCTCGCGCTCCTCGCCCTGGCCGGCTGCGGGCGTGCGACCGGCACGACGTCGACCACGACGGAGAAGGCCGGGCCGACCGGTCACACGTACCTCTCCACCGAGGTGACCGAGGCGGGCACACCGCGAACGCTCGCACCCGGCACCCGGATCCGGTTGGAGTTCACCGAGGACGACCGGCTGGCCGTCGACGCCGGATGCTCGTCCATGGGTGGTTCGGTCGCGCTGAAGGACGACCGGTTGGCTGTCGGTGAGATCGCCGGCACCGACATCGGCTGCGACGCTCGCCGGCACGCGCAGGACCAGTGGCTGACGAGCTTCCTGGCAGCCGGACCTGCCTGGCAGGTCAGTGGGCACCGGCTCGTCCTGACCGCCGACCGGCCGCACCAGGGAACCCGGATCGTGTTGCTCGACCGCTCGGTGGCAGACCCCGACCGCCCGCTGCTCGGCACCCGGTGGGACGTCACGACGCTGGTGGACGGCGACACCGCGAGCGACACCGCGTCCACGACCGCGCGGTCGACCGACGCCCACTTCGTCTTCTCCAAGGACGACGAAATGGTCGGGTCGACCGGATGCAACGGCATGGGCGGCCGCGTGACCCACACGCGCACCCACCTGACGTTCGGAGCGATCATCACCGAGGCGAGGGGATGCCTCGACGACCGCGCGCGCGTCCAGGAACACGTCATGGCCGTCATCCAGAGCGGGGACCCGGTCGCCTACCACGTCGACGGTGACCAGCTCACCCTCGACGGACCCGACGGCAACGGGCTGGTGCTCAAGGCGCACCCGGCCGCCCGCTGACACTTCGGCACTCGTGCACGGGTGGTCCGTTCGCGGTCCGCGACGCCCGCATGCACGGGTCCGGATTCGGCCGCACAACGGGTGGAAGGTCGGCTACGGTCCGGAAGCCCGTAGGGTCGAGGGGTGGCCCCGGATACGTTCGTCGTCGGTTTCGACCTGGACATGACCCTGATCGACTCCCGCCCCGGCATCGCCGCGGTGTGGGACGCGGTGTCCGCTCGCACGGGCGTCGCCGTCGACAGCGCGCTCGCGGTGAGCCGGCTCGGTCCACCGCTGGAGTACGAAGCGGGACTGTGGTTTCCGCCCGAGCAGGTGCCCGAGATCGTCGCGCTCTACCGCAGCCTGTACGCCGAGACCGCGATCGGCGCGGCGTCGTTGATGCCGGGTGCGGCCGAGGCGATCGCCGCCGTACGCCGCCACGGCGGCAAGGTGCTGGTCGTCACCGCGAAGAACACCGACCACGCGAAGCTGCACGTCGAGCACTTCGGGCTGGAGGTGGACGAGGTCATCGGCGACGCGTGGGCGGAGCAGAAGGGCGAGGTGCTCCGCGAGCACGGCGCCGCCATCTACGCCGGCGACCACCTCGGTGACGTCCGGGGCGCCAAGACCGCCGGGGCGCTCGCGCTCGGTGTCGCCACCGGTCCGGTGCCCGCGGAGGAGCTGCGCGCGGCCGGTGCCGACCTGGTGCTCGCCGACCTGGCCGACTTCCCGTACTGGCTGGAGGACCACCTGCTGGAGCAGCGGCTGTCAGATCTCGACGCCCAGCTCGCGGGCCTCGGCTCGGTGATGGTGGCGTTCTCCGGCGGTGCGGACTCCGCGTTCCTGCTGGCCGCCGCGGTGCGCGCGCTCGGACCGGAGAAGGTCGCCGCCGCCACCGCGGTGTCGCCGTCGCTGCCGGACGCCGAGCTGGACCCCGCGCGCGAGTTCGCGCAGTCCCTCGGTGTGGAGCACCACACCCCGCACACGCACGAGATGGACCGCGACGGTTACCGCGCCAACGCCGGTGACCGCTGTTACTTCTGCAAGGCGGAGCTGGTGGAGGTGCTCGGCCCGCTGGCCGAGCGGCTCGGGTTCACCCACATCGCCACCGGCACCAACGCCGACGACGCGGCCGCCGGGTTCCGTCCGGGCATCCGCGCGGCCGCCGAGCGCGGTGCGGTCACGCCGTTGCGCGACGCCGGGTTCACCAAGGAGCAGGTACGCGAGGCCTCCCGGCGGTGGGGGCTGCCCACCTGGGACAAGCCGGCCGCGGCCTGCCTGTCCAGCCGGATCGCGTACGGGCTCTCGATCACCCCGGCCCGGCTGGCGCGGGTCGAACAGGCCGAGGTCGCGCTGCGGGCGGTCCTGGCCGACTCCGGTACGCCGTATCGCAACCTGCGGGTTCGCGACGTCGGCGACGCCGCCCGGATCGAGGTGGACGCCGAGCTCGTCGAGCAGGTGGCCGGGATGGAGGAGGCGGTCGAGGCGGTGCTCGCGGCCGGGTTCGACGTCGCGGAGGTCGACCCCAAGGGCTTCCGTTCCGGTGCGATGAACGAGCTGCTGCCCAACCCCTCGCGTTACCGCTGAGCAGCTGCCGCTGAGCAGGTGCCGATCTGAGCAGCTGCCGATCTGGGCAGCTCCGAACCGGCAGTTGCTGATCTAAGTAGTGGAGTGGAGACGCCCCGGCGTCTACGCTGTGGGTGGCCCCCGTGCGACGGGGGCCACTGTCATGGACGGGCGCGGGCACGGTCCGCGTTCTACGCATCCTCCGGGTTCAACACGTGTGAGGTCGATGTGCCGGCTGGCAAGGTGAAGTGGTACGACTCGGAGAAGGGCTTCGGCTTCCTCACCAAGGACGGTGGCGGTGACGTCTACGTCCGGGCGAGTGCCCTGCCCGCGGGGGTCACCGCGCTCAAGGCTGGTCAGCGGGTGGAGTTCGGCATCGTCGAGGGCCGCAAGGGCGACCAGGCCCTGTCGGTGCGGTTGCTGGAAGCCCCGCCGAGCGTCTCCAAGGCGATGCGCAAGTCACCGGACGAGATGGTGCTGATCGTGGAGGACCTGATCCGGCTGCTCGACGGCCTGGAGGGCACCTACCGCCGCGAACGTCACCCCGACCCGCGTACGTCCAAGCAGGTGTCCACGGTGCTGCGCGCACTGGCCGACGAGCTGGAGCTCTGACCGCCCCGACGGCGCAGCGTCTCAGCGACGCAGGGTCTCAGCGGTCGGCCGCGGTCGGCGCCGGCTGTGGTTCCGCCGCCGAGGTCGCCGGCCCGCGCGGTGTTCGCAGGACGACCACCAGCCCGGCCGCCAGCCCGGCGGCGCACAGGCCGAGCCCGAGCCGGGGGATCAGTGGCAGCACGATCCCGATGCCACCACCGATCACCCAGGCCAGCTGGATCAGCGTCTCCGAGCGCGCGAAGACGCTTGTCCGGACGCTTTCGGGCACCTCGTGCTGGATGAGTGCGTCCAGCGACAGCTTGCCCGCCTGCTGCGCGAACCCCGCGGCGAACGCCAGGGCCGCGACCGTCAGCAGCCCGTAGAAGGTCGCGGCCAGCGCGGCCACCACCGCCGTGACGCCGAGCAGCACCGACACCACGAGGTCGGGCCGCCGGGCCCGGGCCAGCGCGCCGAGTGCCGTACCCACCAGGTTGCCGGCGCCGGCGGCGCCGACCACGGCGCCCACCTGGACGGTCGCCGACCACCCGGGCAGCGGCACCTCGCGCAGCAGGAACGCCATGAACATCAGCAGGAAGCCCGACAGGACGCGGAACGCGACGTTCGCCCGCAGCGCGAGCCCGATGCTCGGGGAGATGCCGCGCAGCCGCCGGCCGATGTCGGCGATCCGGACGTCCTCCTCGCCCTCGGCGGAGTCCACCCGGGCAGGCAGCAGGATGGCTGCGACGGTGCCCGCGGCGAACACCACGAAGGCGAACCGCAACGGCCACTCCGGCCCGAAGTACGCCAGCCCGCCGGCCGCCGCGCCGACCACGCCCGCGCCGATGCTGCCGGCAAGGGAGATCCGTGAGTTGGCGGTGACCAGCGCGACGCCGTCCGGCAGCAGCCGCGGCACCGCCGCCGCCCGGGTGACGTTGTGCGCCTTGGACGCGATCAGGCAGCCGAACACCAGCGGGTACAACCACAGCGCACCGGTGGCGACGCCGCCCGCCATCACCCAGCAGAAGAACGCCCGGATCGCCATCGTCGACCCGATCGCCCAGCGGCGGCCCCGGCGGAAGCGATCCAGGAACGGCCCGATCAGCGGTGCCACGACGGCGAACGGCGCCATCGTGATGAGCAGGTAGAGCGCCACCCGGCCGCGAGCCTCACCCGACGGGACGGCGAAGAAGAGCGTGCCGGCGAGCCCGATGGCCATCGCCGCGTCACCGCCGGCGTGGAAGATGTTCAGCTCGATGAGCTTGGCCAGACCGGACTCGCCCATGCCCTGCGCGTGGGTCATCCGGCGTATCCGGCGGACGCCGGCGCCGCCCGCCCGGCGCGCTCCCCGGCCGGCGCGGGCACCCGCTGCGCCGAACGCGCCGGCGGTGCGGGTGAGCCCGTCCCGGGCGGCGCGGGCGTGCGACCTCGGCGGCTGCGTGCCCGGGTCGTCTCCCGGCGGCGTGGATCCGTTCCCGTCCGCCGGTTGCTCGTCGAGCGGGCGGGTCCTGGGTTCGTCGGGGCCGTCGGGGCCGTCGGGGCCGTCGGGGCCGTCGGGTTCGTCGGGGCCGTTGCCGGGGCCGTCGGGTCCGGGACCGGAGTGGTCGGAGTCGTGGCTTCCGTTCGAGGTCGCACCGCGCGCCGCGCGGCGGCCGGGCGGTCCGAGCGGCCGGCCCGGCGGGCGATCACGTGGTTCCACCAGCCCATCCTCTCCCGGCCGTCGCACCGGCGTCTCGTTCTCCCCCTCCGTCACCGGACCGGGGGCCGGACCTGGCCGGACACGGGCCGCCCGCGGGTCGGACCCGGACGGACCTTTCCGGGCGGGAACGCGGCACCCGGTGAGGACCAACAGGCCGCGTGCAAGAATCGCTGTCGTGAGTACCACCACCCGGCGGCTTTCCCGGACCGCACGGATCGACGCCGTGTGCGCGGGGGCCGTGGAGCCGGCCCGCGCCGCTGCCTGTGAGGTCGCAGCCGACGAGGTCGGCTCCTACCTCGGCTGCGAGGCCGAGGGCGAGCGAGTCGTCACCCATTACTTCGCCGCCGATCACCGCGGCTACGTCGGCTGGCGCTGGGCGGTCTGCGTGGCCCGGGCGGCCCGGGCCAAGACGGCCACCGTGGACGAGGTCGTACTCCTCCCCGGTCCGGAAGCGATCACCGCGCCCGCCTGGGTGCCGTGGTCGCAGCGGGTGCAGGCGGGCGACCTGGGCGCGGGCGACATCCTGCCGACCGCGCCGGACGACTTCCGCCTGGTGCCCGGCTACCTCGGCCCGGATGACACCGAGGGCACCGACTCCCTCCGCGTGCTCAACCAGGAGGTCGGGCTCGGCCGGGTCCGGGTGCTGTCGGTGGAAGGGCGCGACGACGCCGCCGAACGCTGGTACGCCGGACCGCACGGACCGGAGGACCCGATCGCCCAGGCGGCCCCGGCTGCCTGCTCCACGTGCGCGTTCCTGGTCCCGCTGTCCGGGCCGCTGGGCACGGTGTTCGGCGTCTGCAGCAACGAGTTCTCACCCAGCGACGCCCAGGTGGTGACGTTCGACCACGGCTGCGGCGCGCATTCGGAGATCCAGGCGCCCACTCCCGCGGTGGCTGCCGAGCCGACCGGGTTGCCGTCGCACGTGCTGGACACCCTGGGCTACGACGACCTGGAGTATCAGCCCCGCCGCTCCGGCCGCTGAGCCTGCAACTGCTGCGGGTCCTGGGCCAGCCGGTCGCGGCGATAACGGCAGTACGCCAGGCCGACCAGCCCCAGCGCGATCCCGGTCACGCACGTCCACAGCCACCAGTCCATCCCGGCCGCGCGCAGCCGGGACGTGAACGGCAGCAGGCCCAGCAGGGCGACCGTCCAGACCACGATGCCGATCGAGACGGTGCGTACGCCGTCGACGTCGAGTGGGTGCACCTCGCTGGCGAGTAGGCGCCCGCAGGCGGACCCGCCGGGCCGGTCGGCGGCTGGGTCGCCGGTGGCTGTCTCGTCCTGGGCTGGTTCGTCCGGGTTCACACCGCCGAGCGTAACCCGGGTGTTGCACGCGTAGGACATCATGCGTGGTTGGTGGTACCTGCGCGTCGGGCGAGAGGCCGGCGTCTGGCATGCTGCCGCCGGATCCTCGGGGCGCGCTCGAGCCCCTCCGTGGGCGCATGCCGCCCTCCATCGCATGAAAGGTGCCTTCGATGGCAGGTGCGGCAACCGACACGGTATCCACCGACAGAGGCGACAAGGGATCTGGTGGGGGACTCGACCGTTTCTTCCGGATCAGCGAGCGCGGCTCGACGGTCGGCAGGGAGATCCGCGGCGGGCTGGTGACGTTCTTCGCGATGGCGTACATCGTCGCGCTGAACCCGCTGATCATCGGCACCGTCAAGGACGCCAGCGGGCAGTTCCTCGGCGGCGGCACCTCGCCGAACATCGCGATGGTGGCGGCGGCGACCGCACTGGTCGCGGGCGTGGTCACGATCCTGATGGGCCTGGTCGCGAACTACCCGCTGGCACTGGCGACCGGCCTCGGCCTGAACGCCTTCCTCGCGTTCGGCATCGCGTCCTCGATGACCTGGGCGGACGCGATGGGGCTCATCGTGCTCGAGGGCCTGGTCATCCTGGTGCTGGTGCTCACCGGCTTCCGCAAGGCGGTCTTCCACGCCGTGCCCCGCGAGCTCAAGACCGCGATCAGCGTGGGCATCGGGCTGTTCATCGCGCTGATCGGCTTCGTCGACGCGGGTCTGGTCCGGCGTACGTCCGCGCCGCCGGTGCCGGTGCAGTTCGGCGTCGACGGGTCTCTCGGCGGCTGGCCGGTGCTGGTGTTCGTGGTGGGCCTGCTGGCGATCACGATCATGGTGGTCCGCAAGGTGCGCGGCGCCATCCTGTACGGCATCCTCGGCGCGACCGTGCTGGCGATCGTGATCGAGGCGATCGCGAAGGTCGGCGCCGCCGGGCCCGGTTACGCGACCAACCCACGGGGCTGGGGCCTGAACGTCCCGCGGCTGCCCGACCACTGGATCCAGGCACCCGACTTCGGCCTGCTCGGCCACTTCAGCCTGCTCGGCTCGTTCGAGCGCGTCGGCGTGGTCGCCGCGGTCCTGCTGATCTTCACCCTGATGGTCGCCGACTTCTTCGACACGATGGGCACGATGACCGCGATCGGCTCCGAGGCCGGGCTGCTGGACAAGAACGGCGTACCGCCGAACTCCCAGCGGATCCTGGTGGTCGACTCGGTGGCCGCGGCCGCCGGAGGTGCGGCGTCGGTGTCGTCGGCCACGTCCTACATCGAGTCCGCCGCCGGCGTCGGTGAGGGCGCGCGCACCGGACTGGCCAGCGTCGTCACCGGCGTGTGCTTCCTGCTGGCGACGTTGTTCGCGCCGATCGTGGAGATCATTCCCTACGAGGCGGCCACGCCGGCCCTGGTGGTCGTCGGGTTCTTGATGATGACCCAGGTCACCGAGATCTCCTGGGACAAGTACGACATCGCCATCCCGGCGTTCCTCACCATCGTGCTGATGCCGTTCACGTACTCCATCAGCGTGGGCATCGGCGCGGGCTTCGTGTCCTACGTCGTGCTGCGCGCCGCGCGCGGCAAGGCGCGCGAGATCCACCCGCTGCTGTGGGTGGTCGCGCTGCTGTTCGTCGTCTACTTCGCCATCGACCCGATCAAGCAGGCGCTCGGCGTTTCCTGAGGGTCGCGGCGGTCCGGACCGGACCTTCCCCGGTCCAGCGCGAGCCGGGAGCTTACGGGACACTGTGCGCATGCCGGGTTACCTGGAAGGTCTGTTCTCGCTGCACGGCCGGGTGGCGCTGGTCACCGGTGGAAGTTCCGGGATCGGAGGCGCGATCGCCACGGCCCTTGCCCGGGCCGGTGCCGACGTGGTGGTGGTCGCCCGGCGGGAGCCACCGCTGCTGGAGACGGTGGCGGCGCTGCGCCGGGCCGGTTGCCAGGCCGCGCACGTACGCGCCGACCTCGGGATCCGCGCGGAGGTGTTCCGGGCGGCCGACGAGGCGGTCGCGGTGTTCGGCGAGCCCGACATCGTGGTGCACGCGGCCGGGGTCAACCTCCGGCCGCCGCTGGCCGAGCTCACCCCCGCCGACTGGGACCGCACTCTGGCGGTCAACCTCGACGCCGCGTTCCTGCTCGGCCAGCGGTTCGGCCCGGCGATGGCCGCGCGTGGCTGGGGCCGGATCATCAACGTCGGTTCGCAGCAGTCGATCCGGGCGTTCGGAAACAGCGGCGGTTACGGCGTTTCCAAGGCCGGGGTGCTCGCCCTCACCCGGTCCCAGGCAGAGGCCTGGTCGGCGCAGGGTGTGCGGTGCAACGCGATCGTCCCGGGCTTCGTCCGTACTCCGCTCACCGAGGCCGTGATGACCGACCCCGAGCGTGAGCAGGCGCTGGCCGCCCGGACGATGATCGGCCGCAACGGCGAGCCCGACGACTTCGCGGGGGTGTCGGTGTTCCTCGCCAGTGACGCCGCGGACTACGTCACCGGGCAGGCGATCTTCGTCGACGGCGGATTCTCGGTCACCTGACCAGCAGGGGCGGCTGTCCGGAACGCGCGGGATGCGCGGTCGGTGAGGTTGGCGTGGCCGCTCCCGGTCGCCCGGAACGTCCACGTCCACACTGTGGGAACGCAACCACATCCGGTCGCGGAGAGCGCTTGCCGAGACGGGAAACCCTTACCTGCATGCGGGGAAGTCGCCGGAGAACACCCCAGGGAATGCTCGGCGCCGGGTGGTCGTTAGCAAGAGTAATGAGGTACGCTAACTTTCATGCCGTCATCAACCTTGCCCGTGAAGTCTGACGCGGGCCTCGCAAGTGTGTTGCGGATATCGGTGATGCGGTTGTCCCGTCGGCTGCGCAACCAGCGCGCCGCCGACCACCAGCTCACGGCGAACCAGCTCGGTGTGATGGCTACCGTCAACCGCCACGGCGCGCTGACAATCGGTGAGATCGCCGCCCTGGAAAAGGTGCGGCCCCCGTCCACCACCCGCACGGTGAGCTCGCTGGAAGCCCTCGGTCTCGCGGTGCGTGAGGCGCACCCCACCGACGGGCGCCAGGTGGTGGTCCGGCTGGCCGACGAAGGACGCCGCATCCTTGCCGAGGACCGCAAGCGACGCGATGCGTGGCTGGCCCGTCAGCTGCGCGAACTGTCCCCCGACGAGAGAGATCCTGCGCCAGGCGGCGCCGATCCTGGAGAGGCTGGCCGCAGCGTGATCGAGACGTTCCGATCTCTTAGGAGTCGCAACTACCGTCTCTACGCAGCCGGCTCGGCAGTATCCAACATCGGCACCTGGCTGCAGCGGGTCGCCCAGGACTGGCTCATCCTCGAGCTCACCCACAACAGCGGCACCGCACTCGGCATCACCACCGGTCTGCAGTTCCTGCCGTTCCTGCTGGTCGCTCCCTTCGGCGGGCTGATCGCCGACCGCTTCTCCAAGCGCAAGGTGCTGCAGTGCACCCAGATCGCGATGGGCGTCACCGCCGCCGGGCTGGCCGTGCTCGACCTCACCGGCGTCGTCGCGGTGTGGCACGTCTACCTCATCGCCTTCCTGTTCGGCGTCGCCAGCGCGATCGACAACCCCGCGCGCCAGTCGTTCGTGGTGGAGATGGTGGGCAAGGAGGACCTGGCCAACGCAGTCGGCCTGAACTCCGCGTCGTTCAACGGTGCCCGGGTCATCGGGCCGGCGATCGCCGGCTTCCTGATCGTCCTGGTCGGCACCGGCTGGGTGATCCTGCTCAACGCCATCAGCTACAGCGCGACCATCTTCGTCCTGGCCCGGATGCGTTCGTCGGAGCTCCACACGGCCGCACCGGTCCCACGCAAACCGGGCATGCTGCGCGACGGCGTTCGGTACGTGCGCGGCCGGCCGGACCTGATGCTGGTGTTGTGGGTCGTCTTCTTCGTCGGCTGCTTCGGCCTGAACTTCCAGATGACCAGCGCCCTGATGGCCACCGAGGTGTTCGGCAAGGGCGCCGGTGAGTACGGCGTTCTCGGCTCGATCGTCGCGGTCGGCGCGGTGATCGGCGCCCTGCGCGCCGCCCGCACCGGACGGCCGCGGCTGCGGATCGTGCTCGTCGCCGCGGTGATCTTCGGGATCCTGGAGGCGATCAACGGGCTGGCGCCGACCTATCTCACCTTCGCCCTCATGCTGCCGTTCCTCGGCTTCGCCCAGCTGACCATGATCACGTCCGCGAACGCGATGATGCAGCTGTCGGTCAGCCCGGAGATGCGCGGGCGGGTGATCTCCCTCTACAGCATGGTGTTCATCGGCAGTACGCCGTTCGGCGCGCCGATCGTGGGCTGGGTCGGCCAGACGTTCGGCGCCCGGTGGACCCTCATCGGCGGTGGCCTGATCAGCCTGCTCGGCACGCTCGGGGCGGCGCTGATCCTGACCCACCGGCAGGGACTGGTGATGCGGGCACACCTGCGCCCGCGGCCGCACCTGCACATCTGGTGGACCCACGCCCGGCCCGAAGCCGCGGGTGCCGGACTTCCGACCGACGCCGCCGCGCCGGAAGGAGGCGCCGAGGGGGAGGTCCTCAGCCAGGAACGCCCGATCGAGTCCGAGCCGGTGGACCCCGGCGCGGAGGGGTCCGACCCGGGGGATCCGAAGGGATCCGAACCGGAGGGATCCGAACCGGTGGATGCCGAACCGGTGGGCGTCCGCGCCGGATCGAGCGGTCCGGACGGCCGGGTCGCCCGGGACGCCGAGGCGCGGAACGCCGACTCCCGCGACACCACCGGCGGCGGTACGCCGGACGTCGGCCGGGACTCCCGCCACGACGGCGTACGCCGATCCGGGCGTGCGCGCCGCACACCGGCGCTGGTCGGTGAGAGAGTGCCGGCATGGAGTTCGGTCGCCACCACCCGCTGCTCGGGTCCGGCACCCCAGGCCGTGCGGCCGGGACGGACGCAGGTCTCGGCGCGCGCGGCCCGGCGAGGCGAGGCCGGTCGATCCACGACGCTGTAGTGCTCGGCGCTGCGGTCCGTACGGCTCGCTGATGCGGTTGTTCGTCGCGGTGGTCCCACCGCCCGCGGTGCTCGACGACCTGGCCGGCGAGCTCGCCCGGGCGTGCGAGCGGTTCGCGCCGGACGGCAACTACCGCTGGTCGCTGCGGGAACAGTGGCACCTCACCCTGGCCTTTCTGGGCGAGGTGCCCGCCTCCGCGCGCGGCGACCTCGACGGCCGCCTGGGGCGGGCCGCCGGGCGGTACCCGCCGCTGCGGCTTCGGGTCGCCGGCGGCGGGGGCTTCGGCTCGGCCCGCCGGGCCAGGGTGCTGTGGGCCGGGATCGACGGTGACCTGCGCCCGTTGCGAGCGCTGGCGGGTTCGGTGTCGGCAGCCGCCCGCCGTTGTGGGCTGGACGTACGCGAGGGGCGGTTCACACCCCACCTGACTCTCGCCCGGCTGCGCGAGCCGGCCGACGTGGGGCAGGTGACGGCCGAACTGGCCGGCTACACCGGCCCGGAGTGGGTGGCCGACCGGCTCGAACTCGTGGCCTCGCACCTCGGTCAGGGCGAGGGCCGGCACTCCCGCTACGAGACGGTCGCCGACTGGCCGCTCACCGGCCGGGCCGACCCCACGAACGCGGAGAGGTAGCCTCCCAGACGTGCATCCTCGGTATCGGCGGCTGATCATCCCTGGCGTACTCCTGCTCCTGGTGGCGATCGTCGTCGTGGCGGCGCTCAGCCGGGGCTGAGTGGCGACGTCGCGAGCCGCCCGGCGTGATTACGGAATCCGAACGCTTCGCCCCGGGTCCCGCCCCGCGCTGGCCTGACCGAGCGGGCCGGGCGAGGATTCGAGGATGGGGATGACGAACTCCGAGGCCGGTCCCGAGCCACGCCCGAGCTCTCGGGTCTGGGCGGCGGCTGCCGGTGTCGTGTCGGCCGGTGCGGGCCTGGCCCTGGCCCAGCTCGCGGCGGGCCTGATCGCCGAGCCCCGGTCCGCGCCTGTGGAGGCGGTGGGTGCGGCGTTCATCGACGTCATCCCGGCTTCCGTACGCGAGTTCGGCATCCGGACGCTCGGAACCGCCGACAAGCCCGTGCTCGTCACCGGCATCGTGGTGGTCGTAGTGGCGCTCGGCGCGCTGGCGGGCCTGGCCGGCGGCCGGCGGCGCTCGCTGGGCTGGATGGTCTTCGGCGTCCTCGGCCTGGTCGGCGCGGTGGCCGCGGCCAGTCGCCCGGACGCGGGGGGCGCCGCGATCCTCCCGTCGGTACTCGCCGCGCTCGCGGCCGGCGGCGTCCTCGGCTGGCTGCTGAACGCCGCCGAACGCATCGGGGAGCGGGCCGCTCCCCGGGCGGTTACCGGAAGGGCCGCGCCGCCCCAGACGATGGCGCAGGGACGGCGTGACCTTTTACTGCGCGGCGGGCTGGTGGTCGCCGGTTCGCTGGCCGCAGCCGGTGCGGGCTCGCTGCTGCTGCGCCGGCGAGGGGCGGTGGCCGACGCGCGGGCGTCGTTCCCGGTGCCGCGTCCGCCCACCACGGCCGTGCCCGCCGGGGCCGACCTGCCCATCCGCGACCTGGCCCCGTGGCGTACCGCGAACGACGTCTTCTACCGCATCGACACCGCGCTGTCGGTGCCCGTGGTCGACCCGGCGACCTGGCGGCTGCGCGTCCACGGCCTGGTCGACCGCCCGCTGACCCTCACCATCGCGGACCTGCGCAGACGGCGGATCGTGCACCGCTGGGTGACGCTGACCTGCGTGAGCAACGAGGTGGGTGGCGACCTCGTCGGCAACGCCCTGTGGACCGGCGTACTCCTGTCCGACCTGCTGAAGGAGGCCCGCGTACGCCCCGGCGCGGATGCGGTGAAGTCGACGTCGGCGGACGGCTGGACCTGCGGCACACCGCTGTCGGCGCTCACCGACGGCCGGGCGGCGATGCTGGCGTTCGGGATGAACGGCGCGCCGCTGCCGCTGGAGCACGGCTTCCCGGTGCGGATGGTGGTGCCCGGCCTGTACGGCTACGTCTCGGCCACCAAGTGGGTGGTGGACATCGAGGTGACGAGGTTCGACCGGTTCCAGGCGTACTGGACGACCCGGGGCTGGTCGGCAGCAGGGACCGATCAAGACCGCCTCCCGGATCGACGTACCCGCGAGCGGTGCGAACGTGTCGCCGGGCGCGGTGACCGTCGCCGGGGTGGCCTGGGCCCAGCACCGCGGCGTCTCCCGGGTCGAGGTGCGGGCCGGTGGCGGACCCTGGCAGGTCGCGCGGCTGGCCGGGCAGCCGACGAAGGACTCCTGGCGGCAGTGGACCTGGACCTGGCAGGCGCCGGAGGGTGAGTACCAACTGGAGGTACGGGCGTTCGACGGGGCCGGGCAGGTGCAGTCCGCAGCGGTCGCCCCACCCGCGCCGAACGGCGCCAGCGGCTACCACACCATCGACGTGACGGTGAGCTGAAAGCGCTGAACGGGCTGAGCCGTCAGCCGTCGGCCGCCCCGATCAGAGCAGGGTGAGCACCATCGGGCCGTCCTCGGTGATCGCGACGCTGTGCTCCACGTGCGCGGCCCGGCTCCGGTCGTTCGTGCACAGCGCCCAGCCGTCCGGTGCGGCGTGGTAGCCGTCGTGGCCGCCGGAGACGAACATCGGCTCGATCGCGATCACCAGGCCGGGCCGCAGCGGGAAGCCGCGCCCGGGCCGGCCCTCGTTGGGCACCGACGGCGGCTCGTGCATCTGCCGGCCGATCCCGTGCCCGCCGAAGTCGGCGGGAATGCCGTACCCGGCGGCGCGGCCGATGCTGCCGATCGCGTGGGAGATGTCGCCGATCCGGTTGCCGGGCGTGGCGGCGGCGATGCCCGCCTCCAGGGCGGTCTGGGCGGTCGCGATCAGCTTCTCGTCCGCGGGGTCGGCCGCCGTGCCCACCACCAGACTGGTGGCCGCGTCGCCGTGGAAGCCGTCGAGCTCGGCGCCGAAGTCGATGCTCAGCAGGTCACCGTCGGCCAGCCGGTAGTCGTCGGGGATCCCGTGCACGATCACGTCGTTCACCGACGTGATCAGCACGGCGGGGAAGGGCGTGGGCGCGAAGTGCGGGTGGTAGTCGAGGAACGACGACCGTGCGCCGTTGGCTGCGAGCACGCCCCGGGCCACCTCGTCCAGGTCGCGCAGGGGTACGCCGGGCTGGGCCGCCTCCGCGCAGGCGGCCAGCGTCTGCGCGACCACCCGTCCGGCGGCCCGCATCGCGGCGATCTCGTTCGCGGTCTTGATTTCGACCATGGGTGGGCCCACTCCATGTCCAATAGGAATACCGGTATTAGTATCACGCCTGTGGTACGCCAGCCGTTGAGCCCGGAGGAACGCGAGCGCGGTCTGCGCCTGGGAGCATCGCTGCGGCACGCGCGCGGCTCCCGCAGCATGGTCGACGTCGCCGCCCGGGCCGGGATCTCGGTGGAAACCCTCCGCAAGATCGAGACCGGCCGGATCCCCACTCCCGCGTTCTTCACCGTGGTCGCGCTGGCGGACGCGGTGGGTCTACCGGTCACGGACCTGTGCGAGCGCACCGCGCCCTCGGCGTCACCGGAGAGGGCGGTCGACGTCCTCCCGGCCCCCGGTCCCGTCGGTCAGGACGCCCACGTAGCACCTCGCGGTGCCGATCAGCCGGAGGCAGCGGCAGGCCGCCGCCGGGCCGGTACGGCGGCGATGCCCACCGCCACCAGGGTGAGCAGTGTCCCGATGATGGTGGTGACGGTCAGGTGGGCCGAGCTCGTGGGCAGCGCCGCGTCCAGGACCAGCGCGCCGACGAGCTGCCCGGCCACCGAGGTCAGGCCGAGCAGGAGTACGCCGGTGATTTTCACGACGTACGCCGCCAGGCTGATGAACGCGATCCCGAACAGCCCGCCGATGTACAGCAGCGGGTTGCCGGGCCAGGAGGTCGGCATGCCGCGCACTCCGACGTCGACCGCGGCGGCGATCACCAGCGCGGCCGTACCGACACCGAAGTTGGTCAGTGCGGCCACCAGCGCGGCGACCAGGCCGTTGCCGTTGGTGCCGGCGGGCCTGGATCCGGAGGCGGCACGCGGAACCTCCGTGTCGGCGGGCGGACCGGCGGCGGCCCGCGCCACCCGGCCGTTCACCGCCTGCTGCCAGGCGGTGCCCACCCCCGCCAGCGCGGGCAGGATCGCCAGCGCCGCGGTCGACGGCGTACCCAGCTGGTGGGCGACGGTGAGCAGGACCGCGCCGAGCGCCAGCACGGCGCCGACCATCCGCCGGGTCGTCACCGGCTGGCGGCCGCCCGGACCCAGCCCGAGCCGGTCGACGACCAGGCTGCTGCCGGCTTGCCCGGCGACCACCGCCACGGTGAAGACGGCCACGCCGACCAGGCCGACGGTCGCGGACTGGGTGACCACGAGGTACGCGCCACAGACGCCGCCGAGCACCTGCCACGGCCGCAGCGCCCACGGGGACCCGGTCCCGGCGGCACTTCCGTCCCGCTCGGTGCTCCCGGCCGGTCGTCCGGCGCGCAGGGCGGCCACCACCGACCGCAGCCCGGACCGCATGCCGGGGACCAGTGCGGCGATGATCGCCAGCACCACCAGCCCGGAGCCGAACGACCAGGTGGCGGCGACGATCCCGTCGTGGAGCTCCGAGCCGAGCTGGCCGTTCACCCGCGACTGGCAGGCGAGCAGGACGCCGATCACGAACGTGATCGCGATGCCGGCGGCGAGCTTGGCCGGCGGGGTGTGCTGGTCGGCCCCGGCAGAGGAGTTGCGCGTCTGGGCCACACCCCATCCTCTGCCGACCGGCCGCCGACCGGGCACGCCGCCCCCGGTCCGGCAGGTGTGGATCATGTCCGTCACTCGCCGGACGCGGAGGAGGCGGGTGGCGATGATCCCGGTCAGCAGAGCGAGGACGGCCTCTACGGCGAACACCGCGAGCGTGGCGCCCGGCCAGTCCGCATGCCGGCCGCGCCTAGCGGCGGCCACGCCCGGCGAGGCGACCCGGAAAAAGAGCGTTCCGAGCGCGGCGACACCGACCGCGATCGTCGCCTGCTGGGTGGTGGTGAGGACACCGCTGGCGACGCCGGCCCGGTCGGTGGGGACCCCGGCGAGCACCACGCCGAACACCGGGATCATCACCAGGCCCTGACCGAACCCGATCACCACGAACGCCGGCAGCAGGGTTCCGGGCCGTCAGTCCTCGTAGCCCACACTCGCCTGTACGGCGGCGGCGACCAGGCCCACCGCAAGGACGGCCGCACCCGCGACGATCACCCGGCCGGCGTAGCGCCCGACCAGCCGGGGCACGGTCAGCGAGGCGGCGAGGAACCCGAGCGCGTACGGCGCGAGCGCGAACCCGGCACTCAGCGGGCTCATGCCCAGGCCCTCCTGTAGCGAGATGCCGGTGGTCAGCAGGAACCCGCCCAGGCCGACGAAGAACACCGCGACGACGGCCAGCCCGCGCCGGAACGCCGCCAGCCGGACCAGCGACGGTGGCAGCAGGGGCGCCCCGCCCATGCGTTCGCGGGCCGCCTGGTCGCGCCAGAACCCGTACGCCGTGACCGGCGCGGCGGCCAGCGCAAGCCACGCCCAGGTGGGCCGGCTCGCGCCCGCGCCGACGCTCAGCGGCACCAGCAGCAGGACGAGGGAAAGGGTCAGCAGCGCCGCACCGCGCAGGTCCAGCGGAAGCGGCCGGCCCCGGGTCTCGGGGACGAGGCGGGTCGCCAGCGCGCGACCAGCAGTGCGACGGGCGCGAACGGCAGAAAGACCAGTCGCCACGCCAGGTGCGCGACGTCGAAGGTGACCGCCGCACCGCCGTACAACTGCCCTACCACGCAGGCGATTCCGAGCGTGGCACCGAATCCCGCAAGCGCCCGTTGACGGGCTGCCCCGGAGTAGCCGGCCTGGATCGTGCTGAGCACCTGCGGGACGAAGAGGCCTGCCGCCGCGCCCTGGACGAGCCGGGCACCGGTGAGAGTCCAGAGGTCGCCGGCCAGGCCGCAGGCGAGACCGGAGACGGCGAAGACGACCAGGCCCAGGACGAACATCCGGCGGCGACCGAAGCGGTCACCGAGCCGGCCGCCGGCGACCAGCGCGGCGGCGTACGACACCGAGTACGCCGCGACGACCAGCTGCAGCGCGGCGGCGTTCGCGTGCAGGGATCTGCCGATCGTGGGCAAGGCGACGTTGACGACGAAGAAGTTGGCGGTGGCGAGGAACGAACCGAGCAGGAGGACCGGCAGAGCGAGCCGGTCGGCCACCCGGGCGGTCGTACCCGCCGGAGAGGGGAGGGTGGTGGTAGTCACGCAGTCAGCATTCGGCGCCCGCGAGCCTGGTACCAGAGTGTCCTCATCCTGGTATCGGGACTACCTGGCACCGGTTCCAGGGTCGGAGCATCATGGTGTCCGTGACCGCCGAAATCCGCAGCACCGAAATCCGCAGCGCCGAGACCCCCAGCGGCCAAACCCGCAGCGGCGCCGGCCCCCGCAGTGTCGAACCGCGGCGTGCCGAGCTCGCGGCGTTCCTGCGCTCGCGCCGGGAACGCCTTCGGCCCGAGGACGTCGGCCTGCCGCCCGGCGGCCGCAGGCGCACCCCCGGCCTGCGCCGGGAGGAGGTCGCCCAGCTCGCCGGGGTCGGGGTCACCTGGTACACCTGGCTGGAGCAGGGTCGGCGGATCAACGCCTCGCCGTCGGTTCTCGACGCGATCGCGCGCAGCCTGCGGCTCCATCCCGACGAGACCCGGCACCTGTTCGCGTTGTCCGGCGCGACGCCGCCGGAGCGGCCGAGCCCGCCCGGTCCGGTCGACCCGGTGATCCAGCGCGTACTCGACGCCCTCGATCCCTACCCCGCACACGTGGTCACGCCGAGGTACGACCTGGTCGCCGGTAACCGCGCCGACCAGCTGCTGATGGGTGACTGGCACACGCTGCCGAGTCCATCGCCGCAACGTCCTGTGGCTGTTGTTCACCGAGCCGTCGTGGCGGGCGATGCTGGTCGAGTGGGACGCCGAGGCCGCGCACTCGCTGGCGTTGTTCCGCGGTGCGAGCGCGGAGCACGTGGGCGAGCCGGCATGGACCGACCTGGTACGCGAGCTCACTGACGCCTCACCGGACTTCGGGGCGTTGTGGACCGACCACGCGGTGGCCAGTCCCACCACCCGCGTCAAGCTGTTCCTGCACCCGCAGGTCGGCCCGCTCCGGCTGGAGACCACCAGCCTGTGGCTGCGTGAACACCCTGACGCACGGATGGTCGTCTACACCGCGGCCGACGCCACGACCGAGGACAGCCTGCGCCGCCTGCGGGATCTCCCGGCGTCGACGGAGTGGTCCGAGCTAGCTCGCCGGGACTGAGTCCGTACGCCGGGACCTGGCGGCGACCGCTTCCTGGCGGGCCGCGAACCGGCGGAACACCCGCCGGACCAGTCGGCTGATCACCCAGGTGAAGAACCCGGCGATCGCCGGAACCGCCGCGGGCACCGTGATCACCAGGAGCGTCGCGAACAGCAACAGGAACAGGCTGAGCAGCGTGGTCAGCGGATGCGCGGCCGCGAACAGCGCGCTGTTGCGCAGCACTCGCCGCCACGGCGCCGGGTAGGTGATCATCACCGGAAAGAGGAAGATCAGGGTGCCGCCGACGGCGAGGATCCCGATGATCGCGGCGACCATGACCACGGCCCGCAGCGGCGCGTCGGTGGCCCGCAGGCCGTACAGCAGGTCGACCGCGAGCAACGCCCCGGCGACCGCCGCGCCCACCCCGAGGCCCAGGCTCTGCCGCAGGTGCGTCCGGAAACCGCCCCAGAACGTCGACCACACCGACGGCGGGCCGTCCTCGCCCCACTCCATCATCACCGCGGCGAGGCCGGCCGTGCCCGGTCCGAGGGTCACCAGTGGAACGGCGGTCAGCACCCACAGCAACCCCGCGACCACCATGGTGAACAGGGCCTCGAGGGGTCTGGTGAGGATCTGCATCCGACGTCTCCCGGCTTCGATGAGCGATCACCAACCCTACGGCCCGACCACCGGCCGGGGACAGGTCGGCGGGTGGTGAATACCGGACGTGGCCTCCGGGGCATCCCTCGGGCCCGGATCACCGCCCGGGGGAGATGGTCGACAATGGCGCGGTGCCGGGCGACGTTCCCGCGTCACCGGCCGCCACCGAACCCTTCGTGAAAGGCTGACGGCAGTGCGCACCGACGGTCTGACCGCTGCGTTCGAAACACTTGTGGGCCCCCAGGTTGATGTGATGGAGTTCGTCGCTTCCGAGCACGACCTGCTGGAGGTACGACGGACGTGAGGGCGCATCCCGCACTCGAGGGTCACCAGTCCGGCCGGCTGTCCGGGCGGCTCCGCCAGGCGGGCCGGCCGAGGTCACGGCGGCTCGCCACGGCGTTCGCGGCGCTGCTGCTCGGCGCGGTGGCGGTTTCGTCGTACGCCACTCCGGCCGCTCAGGCAGCCCCGGCAGATCCGGTCAAGGAGCGCAGGGCGTTCGCCATCAGCGACGCCCGGATCACCGAGTCCAGCGGGCTGGCGGCGAGCGCGGTGCACCGCGGCTACTTCTACACCCACAACGACTCCGGCGACGACCCACGCGTCTTCCTGCTCGACCCGCGCGGCCGGGTGGCCGGGATGATCTCGCTCCGGACCGCGGAGAACGTCGACTGGGAGGCCATCGCCGCGGGGCCGGACCAGCGCATCTGGGTCGGCGACATCGGTGACAACACCCGCTCGCGAGACCGGATCACGATCTACCGCTTCCGCGAGCCGCACTCCGTCGGCGACCAGCCGGTGGAGTGGAGCCGGTTCCGGTTCGAGTACCCCGACGGCGCGCACGACGCGGAGGCGCTGCTGGTCGACCCGCGTACCGGCCGGGTGTACGTCGTGACCAAGGACGCCGACGGCGGCGCGATCTACTCCGCACCGGCCAAGCTCGTGCCCGGGACCACCGCCACCCTCACCAAGGTCGCCGACGCTCCCGCGATGGTGACCGACGGCACGTTCCTTCCGGACGGCTCGGCGATCGTGCTGCGTACGTACGCCGACGTACGCGTGCTGCGCTGGCCCGGGGGCAAACCCGAACGCACCATCTCGCTGAGTCAGCCGCAGCGGCAGGGGGAGTCAATCGCCGTCGACGCGGACGGGAAGGAGTTGTTCCTTGGCAGCGAGGGCGCCGGCTCGGCGGTGTACGAGATGCCGTTCACCACGGCCGCTCCCTCGGGCCGGGCCCCGGGCGCAACCCCGTCCCCCAAACCGTCTGCGAGTGCGCAGCCGGCCACGTCCACCGGCGCCGACGGCTCCCTGCTGAGCGGGCTGCCGCGCTGGATCCTGATCCTGGTGGTCGCGTCCGCGCTGCTGGCCGGAATCGCGGCCTATCCGGCCTCACGGCGACGCCGGCCGGCGCCGAGCAGCGCGCCGGGTCCGCGCCGCCCGTTGGGATCCGCCGGGCGGCCGCCGGGTGATCCGGACTCGGAGCCGCCGGCGCAGGCGTACGCCCGGTCCGGCGGCCGGGACACCGACGACCGGCAGCCGGCGCCGGCCGCCTACCCGCCGCCGCGCGAACCCGGTTACCCGCCGCCGGCGGGGCCGGTCGGCCCACCCCGGAACGCTGAGGGCCGGCGCCGGGCCGACCGGCCCGCCGAGCAGTTCGCCGACGACGACACCGCGGCCGCTCCGCTTCCGTGGGAGGACGCGGACTGGCGGCGCGATCGCGAGAACGACGTACCCCCTCCGCGCGCCGATCGCCGGTCCTCCGGTTCACCGGGCAGACGCGCCCGTCCGCCCGCCGCCCGGCCGCCCGTCGAGACGGACTGGCCGGACGAGCCGACGGCGAGCCCGCGGCGAACGGGCGAGGAACCCGGTCAGGGCCGGCGCAGGCGGCCGTTGTTCGCAGACGAGGACCGCGACCCCGAGGGGCCGTGACCCCGACGACCGCGGCCGGCAACAGCCGCGTCGCTCAGCCGGCTCGGAGCTGCTCCACCACGTAGTCGACGCAGCTGGTCAGCGCCTCCACGTCGGCCGGCTCGACCGCCGGGAACATCGCCACCCGCAGCTGGTTGCGGCCGAGCTTGCGATAGGGCTCGACGTCCACGACGCCGTTGGCCCGCAGCACCTTCGCCACCGCCGAGGCGTCCACCGCGTCGTCGAAGTCGACGGTGCCCACGACCAGCGAGCGGGCGTTCGGGTCGGTGACGAACGGCGTGGCGTACTCCGACTTCTCCGCCCAGGTGTAGAGCCGGCCGGAGGAGTCGGTCGTACGGTCGACCGCGCCGGCGAGCCCGCCGAGGCCGAGCAGCCAGTCCAGCTGCTCGGCCAGCAGCACGAGCGTGGCGATCGCGGGAGTGTTGTACGTCTGGTCCTTGCGCGAGTTGTCGATCGCGGTCGGCAGGTCGAGGAACGTCGGCACGTAACGGCCGGACGCGGCGACCTCGTCCACCCGGGCCAGCGCCCGCGGCGACATCACCGCGAGCCACAGTCCGCCGTCGGAGGCGAAGCACTTCTGCGGCGCGAAGTAGTAGACGTCGGCCTCGGTGATGTCGACCGGCAGCCCGCCGGCGCCGGAGGTGGCGTCGACGAGGACCAACGCGTCGTCGTCGGCGCCGGGCACGCGGCGCACCGGCGCCATCACGCCGGTGGAGGTCTCGTTGTGCGGCCAGGCGTACGCGTCGATCCCGGCCTCGGCGGCCGGCGAGGCGAGCGAGCCCGGCTCGGCCCTGACCACGGTGGGCTTGCCGAGGAACGGCGCCCCGTCGGTCACCGACGCGAACTTCGCGGAGAACTCGCCGAACGACAGGTGCTGCGCCCGGTCGCGGACGAGGTTGTGTGCCGCGATGTCCCAGAACGCCGTACTGCCGCCGTTGCCCAGAACGACCTCGTAGCCGTCCGGCAGCTCGAACAGCGCGCCGATGCCCTCGCGTACCCGGCGGACGAGCTTGCGGACCGGCGCCTGCCGGTGGGAGGTGCCCATCAGCGAGGCGGCCGGGCCGGCCAGGGTGGCCAGCGCTTCGGTGCGGACCTTGGACGGGCCGGAGCCGAACCGGCCGTCGCCGGGCAGCCGGTCGGAAGGGATGGTGATGCGTGCGGGATCGAGGGCGTCAGCCACGGTGCCACCTCTGCGGACGGGCGGGGAGCGGGACGAACGGGTCACCCAGACGACTGTGTCCGGCCCCGCCATTGTGTCAGCCTGGTGGTCCGGCCCGGCGGCGCCCGGCCGTGCGTCCGGCCGTGCGTCCGGCCGTGCGTCCGGCCGGGCGCGCGGTTCGGCTCAGCCGGGCGCGCGGTGGGCCAGCATCGCCACCAGCCGGTCGCCCTGATGCAGCTCGGCCGCGCCGAACGCCACCCGCATGCTCGCCACGATCCGGTCGAGTACGTCGTCGGGCAGCACCATCCGGCGGGCGACGAACCTCGGCCGGGCGCCACCGTGCCAGGCGACCACCGCGCGGCCGCCCGGCCGCAGCACCCGGTGCAGCTCCCGCATCCCGGCGTCCAGGTCGGACCACATCGGCACGTTGTTCACCGAGACAACCGCGTCGAAGGTGGCGTCGGGCAGGCCGGTGCGTTCGGCCGTACCCACCCGCAGGTCGGCTCGTGCGGCCTCGACCGCGGCGGCGTTGCGCCGGCGCGCCTGGGCGGCCATCTGCGGGGAGGGGTCGACGCCGGTGACCCGGGCGCCCGCGGCCAGGACCCGTTCCACCAGGGTTCCGGGCCCGAACCCGACCTCCAGGACGTGTTCGCCGGGGCGGGCGGCGAGCAGGGTGCTCGCCTCGTCCTGCTCGTCGCCGTTCAGCCTGCTCATCAGCAGGCCCTGCAGGGATCCGAGCCGGCCGGAGGGAAGGGCGAACCCGGTCAGCGGCTTGTCCAGCAACCAGGAACGCGGCGGCTCACCCGTGTGCTCGCTCATGGTGCCACGTGACACTCAGGGTGCGCCCGACGTCAAGAACCGCCGCGGGATGTCAGGGCAGGTTCGGGGAGATGCCCTAGTGTCGGGTCGCATGGACGCACCCGACGAGCCACCGCAGCTGCCGTCGCCGGCCGAGCTGGCCGCGCTGCGCCGCCGGTACGGACGCGGTGAACTCGTGGAGAGTGAGCTCCCCGGGGATCCGCTGGCGTTGTTCAACATCTGGCTCGCCGACGCGCTGGCCGACAAGGTGCCCGAGCCGAACGCGATGGTGGTCGCCACCGTGGGCGCGGATGGCGTCCCGTCGGCGCGGACCGTACTCCTCAAGGGCCTGGACGAGCGCGGCTTCGTCTTCTACACCAACTACGGCTCGGCCAAGGCCGCCGACCTGGACGCCCACCCGCACGCCGCGCTGGTGTTTCCCTGGCACGCGATGGAACGCCAGGTCCGGGTGACCGGATCGGTCGCGCGGGTGAGCCGGGAGGAGTCGGCCGGCTACTTCGCCAGCCGGCCGCTGGAGAGCAGGCTGGGCGCGTGGGCGAGCCCGCAGTCGCGGGTGGTCGCCGACCGGGAAAGCCTGGACCGGACCTACGACGAGACCGTCGAGCGGTTCGCGGGCGCCGAGGACGTGCCGCTTCCGGACTTCTGGGGCGGATATCGCGTACGCCCCGACGTGGTGGAGTTCTGGCAGGGCCGGCAGGGCCGGATGCACGACCGGGTGCGGTATCGGCGTACGGACGAGCCGGAGGAGAACTGGGTCGTGGAGCGGCTGGCGCCCTGAGCGCCTGCCGCGAGCGGCGCGGGTGACACCGGCGGCGCGGGCCGGAACGAGTTCCGGGCATGGGACGACCCGCGGGCTTTTTGTGCTGGAGGGACTGATTCCAGCGCCCGCGGGTCGGGTGGCTGCCCTTGAATTCGCCGACCGCCATCCGGTGCTCACACACGCGTTGGCGCGGGCACCCTCAGGACGAGCCGGTGATCGGCAGTCAGTCCTTACTAAGGGGACAGCGGCTAGCGGACAGCCACCTCACGAGTCCCAAAGCTATGCATGCGTTGGACCACCTCCTTCCTCGTGTACGCCCGACCGTACGCGGTGCCGGGCGAACAGACAACAACCTTTTCCCGGACACGTCACCAGTTGAGACGGCCGGAACGTTCGGTGCCGGTTCCGAGGGAGAACTCCCCGGACAGGTGGGGATCCACGGTGTGCCAGAACCCCAGCGGGCCGGCACCCAGCGCGGTGGCGTAGGTGAGGCCGTCCGGCGTCCACGTCGTAGACGCGGTAGGTGCTCGCGCCCTGGCCGAGGGAGCCCGCCGTCACCTGGGTGCAGTGCGGCGCGAGCGGTCGTACGGACGTGACGTGCACGTGGCCGCACGCGTACAGGCGGACGTTCGGGTGCCGGCGGATCAGGTCGAGCAACGCCACGCCGGTGCGTGGCACGAACGCCTCGGAGCCGAACTCCTCGTGCGGCTTGGGATCCCGGGTCGGTACGAGCGGGTAGTGGCCGACCAGGATCACCGGCCGCGGGTCGGCGGCGAGGGTCTCGGCCAGCCGCGGGAGCACGCCGTCGGGGTCGTCCTCGCGTACGCCCACACCGACGACCCGCAGCCGACCCAGGTCACACACCTCCAGCGGATCGGCGCCGAACGTGCGGCCGTACCCCGTCGAGGCGTACGGCAGGTCCTCGTACGCCTCCTGCACGGGACTGCGCGCGCCGCGGTCCGGGCTCGGCCCGAGGTCGTGGTTGCCGGGCACGGCGAGGTACGGGACGTCCAGGGAATCCAGCCATTCCCGGGCCAGGGCGAGGTGCTCGGGCCGGGAGCTGCCGTAGGTGGTCAGGTCGCCGGAGACGATCATCAGCTCGGCGCCGACGCGCCGCAGCGGCTCCCGGTCGCGGTCGAGAGAGGCCATCAGCCCGGGCAGGCGTTCCTCCGGCGCGGGCTCGACGTGCAGGTCGGAGATGTGCAGGATGCGCATGGTCCGACTGTCCCAGACCGCGCCCGGAGCCCTCGCCGACCGTCTCGGACCCCGGCTGGCCAGTCCCAGACGCGCTCAGACGCGCATCACCTGGACGCCGGCCTCCTCGAACTTCGCCACCGCGTCGTCGCCGACGCCGACGTCGGTGATCAGCATGTCGATCTCGTCCGGGCGACGGATCCGGGCGAACGCCTGGCCGCCGATCTTGGAGCTGTCGGCCACCACCACCACGCGCCGGGCGCGCGAGGCCATCAGCTTGTTGATGTCCGCCTCGCCCTCGTGGTGGGCGCTGGCGCCGTACAGCGGGTCGACCGCGTCCGCGCCGAGGATGGCGAGGTCGAGGCTCACGCCCTCCAGGATGTGGGTGGCCAGCGGGCCGGCGAGTTCGTACGACTGCGGCCGGGCGACGCCTCCGGTGACGACGATCTTGACGTGCGGGCGGACGGTGAGCTCGTTGGCGATGTTGACGGCGTTGGTGACGATGGTGATCGCCCGGCGCCCCTCGTTGGGGGAGCGCAGGTCGGTGCGGGTGGCGATGGCGCGGGCCACCTCGGTGGCGGTGGTGCCGCCGTTGATGCCGATCACCATGCCGACCGCCACGAGGTCGGCGGCGGCCTGCCCGATGCGCTGCTTCTCGGTGGCCTGCCGGGCGGTCTTGTACCGCAGGGGGAGGTCGTAGGCGACGCTGTGCGCCACCGCTCCGCCGCGGGTCCGGGTGAGGAACTGCTGCTGGGCGAGGTGGTCGAGGTCGCGCCGGATGGTGGCGGTGGAGACGGAGAGTTCCTTGGCCAGGGTCTCGACGTCGATCCGGCCGCGTTCGGCGACGAGCTCGAGGATCGCGTTGAGCCGCTCGTACCGGTTCATGGGCATCGCCTCTGTTCGGGACCGCGGCACCGCGGCGGCGCTTCGGGTTCTGCGCCACCTCTCCGGCCTCTCGTGGGGCTGTTCGAAGCTGCGCATGTAGCAAGAGAACCGATCATAGAGTGCCCAGAGCCTGCAAGGCTGGTGCTTGAACGTACATCTGGGAACAATCGCCCCGAGTAGGACTCACAGGACCTGGCTATGGCTGATCTTGCACAGGACTGCTCAGTTATCGCTGGAAGCATGCACAAATGGGCGCTCCTGCCCTATGCTGCGGGCAGCCGACTTCGCGGAAGGGACCAGGCATGGAATTCGTGACCGAGGAGATCGCCAGCCAACCCGACAGCTGGCGGCGTGCCGTCGCGCTCGCCGGGTCCGCCGCGGCGGTGCTCCCCCGCCCGGGCGAGCGGGTCGCCGTGCTCGGCTGTGGCACGTCGTGGTTCATGGCGCAGGCGTACGCCAGCCTGCGGGAAGGCTCGGGCCAGGGCGAGACCGACGCCTTCACCGCCAGCGAGCTGCCCGCCGACCGGCGCTACGACCGGGTGGTCACGATCACGCGGTCCGGCACCACGACCGAGGTCCTCGCCGCGCTGACCCGGCTGCACGGGCGGGTGCCCACGGTCTCCCTGACCGCGGACCCGAACACCCCGGTGATGGAGCGTTCCGACGAGACGGTGGTCCTCGACTTCGCCGACGAGCAGTCGGTCGTCCAGACTCGCTTCGCCACCTCCGTACTCGCCCTGCTGCGCACCCACCTGGGCGCCGACCTCACCAGCGCGATCGCCGACGCCGAGACCACGGTCACCGAGCCGCTCCCGGTCGGCGCCACCGAGCGCCGGCAGTTCACCTACCTCGGCACCGGCTGGACGATCGGCCTGGCGAACGAGGCCGCGCTGAAGATGCGCGAGGCCTCGCTGTCGTGGACCGAGGCCTACCCCGCGATGGAGTACCGCCACGGCCCGATGAGCATCACCGACGGCTCCTCGGTGGTGTGGTTCCTCGGCACACCGCCCACCGGCCTGCTGGACGAGGTGGACAAGTTCGGCGCGCTGGTGGTGTGTGAGCCCGCCCGCGACCCGATGGCCGAGCTGATCCGCATCCAGCGGCTCGCCGTGGAGATCGGTGCCGGCAAGGGACTCGACCCCGACCGGCCGCGCAACCTCACCAGGTCGGTCGTCCTGGACGCCGGGGACACAGCGAGCGGCTCGGGTCAGGCGTGACCGAGTCCGTCCCCTGCGTGGCGGCGCTCGACGTCGGCGGCACCTCCATGAAGGGCGCCCTGGTCGACGCCGACCGCCGGGTCCGCGCGCGGATGAGCTTCCCGACCCCGGTCGCCGACGGGCCGGACGCTGTGATCGACCAGATCGGTACGGCACTGCAGACGCTGGCCGCGCGCGCACCCGAGACCGGGCTGGACGCGCCGGTGGCCGCCGGCGTCGTCGTACCCGGCATCGTGGACGAGGCGCGCGGTGTGGCGGTCGCGGCGGCGAACATCGGGTGGCAGGACGCACCCCTGGTCGAGATCCTGCAGGACCGGCTCGGCATCCCGGTCGCGCTCGGTCATGACGTCCGCGGCGGTGGGCTGGCCGAGCGGGTGCTCGGCGCCGGCGCCGGTGCGCGGGACACGCTCTTCATCGCCCTGGGCACCGGGATCGCCGCCAGCTGCATCGTGGACGGCCGGCCGCTGGTGGCCGGAGGGTACGCCGGCGAGGTCGGGCACGTCGTGGTCGAGCCCGACGGCGAACTCTGCGGCTGCGGTGGACGCGGGTGCCTGGAGCGGGTCGCGTCCGCGGCCGCGGTGGCTCGCCGCTACACCGGACGCACCGGTACGCCGGTGTCCGGAGCGGCCGACGTCGCCCTCCGGGTCCGGGACGGCGACCCCGACGCTCAGGCGGTCTGGGGCGAGGCGGTCGCCGCGCTGGTGGGGGTCCTGCACACCGCCGTCACCCTGCTCGGCACGGAGGTGGTCATCGTCGGCGGAGGCCTGGCCGAGGCCGAGGACCTCCTGCTCGACCCGTTGCGCCGCGGGCTGGAGGAGCGGCTGACGTTCCAGCGGCGGCCGAGGCTGGTCCGGGCCGCGCTGGGTGATCAGGCAGGATGTCTGGGCGCGGCCCTGCTGGCCGAAGGTACGAAGCACTGACGCGACGGAACTGACGCGACGGAGGAGCCCGTGACACTGCTGGCCAACGCCAGGGTCGTGACCCCCGACGAGATCCTCGAACCCGGCTGGGTGGAGGTGGACGGCGAGCGGATCGCCGGCGTCGGCGCCGGGACACCGGACCGGCCCGCCGACCTCGACCTGGGTGGCCGGACCGTCGTACCCGGGTTCGTCGACACCCACGTGCACGGTGGCGGCGGTGGGTCCTACCTGCGGGCCGACCCGGAGGAGACCGCCCGGGTGGCGGCGTTCCACCTGTCGCACGGCACCACCACGACGTTTGCCAGCCTGGTCTCCACCACCGCCGAGGAGCTGGAACGCCAGGTCGCCGCGACATCGGACCTCGTGCTCGACGGGGTGGTCGCCGGGATGCACCTGGAAGGCCCGTGGATCAGCGAGGTCCGCCGCGGCGCCCACGACCCCGCCTACCTGCGGCCGGCCGAGCCCGCCGAACTGGATCGGCTGCTGCGCCTGGGCAGGGGCACGGTGTCGATGGTGACGCTCGCGCCGGAGCTGCCGGGCGGGCTGGACGCCGTACGCCAGGTGACCGACGCGGGTGTGGTCGTCGCGGTCGGGCACAGCGACGCCGACTACGCCACCGTGATCGCTGCCGTGGACGCCGGCGCCCGGGTGGCCACGCATCTGTTCAACGGCATGCCGCCGCTGCACCACCGCACACCCGGGCCGGTGGGCGCCCTGCTGGAGGACCCGCGGGTGACGGTGGAGCTGATCGCCGATGGGATGCACGTCCACCCCGGGGTGGTCACGGTGGCGGCCCGCTCGGCCGGACCGGGCCGCGTCTCGCTGGTCACCGACGCGATGAACGCGGCCGGGATGCCCGACGGGATCTACGACCTCGGCGGGCAGTCCGTACGCGTCGACCACGGCCTGGTGAAGCTGGTCCACGGTGACTCGATCGCGGGCAGCACCCTGACCATGGACGCGGCGTTCCGGCTGGTGGTCCGCGAGGCCGGCTTCGACCTGCGCGACGCCGCACGGATGGCTGCCACCACGCCGGCGGCGACGTTCGGCCTCGCCGACGTGGGTGCGCTGGCGCCCGGGCTGTTCGCCGACCTGGTGGTCCTGGACGAGGACCTCGGGACGGTCGCGGTGATGCGGCGCGGGAGCTGGGTGTCGCGCGAGCCCGCCGCCGACGAGCTGTTCTCCAACTGACCGCTGTTCCCCACTGACGAAGGAGAATCTGCGATGCCGCTGGTGCCGACCGGACAGATCGTAGGGGACGCGGCGCGGGCCGGCCGCGGCGTCGGCGCGTTCAACGTGATCCAGCTCGAGCACGCGCAAGCGCTGGTCGACGGCGCCGAACGCGCGGGTGCGCCGGTGATTCTGCAGATCAGCGAGAACGCCGTGAAGTACCACCGGGCGCTGGAGCCGATCGGGCTGGCCACGCTGGCGGTGGCACGAACGGCGTCGGTGCCGGTCGCGGTCCACCTCGACCACGCCACCCGGGCCGAACTCGTGCGCGAGGCGGTCGCGCTGGGGTTCGGTTCGGTGATGTACGACGCGTCGGTCCTGCCGTACGACGAGAACGTCGAGGCCACCCAGAAGGTGGTCGAGCACTGCCACGCGGCCGGGGTGTTCGTGGAGGCCGAACTCGGCGAGGTCGGCGGCAAGGACGGCGTGCACGCTCCGGGCGCGCGGACCGACCCGAAGGAGGCTGCCGCCTTCGTGCAGGCCACCGGCATCGACGCGCTCGCCATCGCGGTCGGCACCTCGCACGCGATGCTGGAGAAGACCGCGGCGCTCGACCTCGACCTGATCGCCGCCAACCGCAAAGCGGTCCCGGTACCGCTGGTGCTGCACGGATCGTCCGGTGTGCCCGACGCCGACCTCACCCGGGCGGTGGAGGCGGGGATGACGAAGGTCAACATCGCCACCTCGCTCAATCAGGCGTTCACCGGTGCGGTGCGCGACTACCTCGCGGCCAACCCGACGGTGGTGGACACCCGCAAGTACCTCGCCCCCGGACGTGACGCCGTGGCCGCCGAGGTGGCCCGCCTGCTGGGGGTTCTGCGCGCGGCCTGAGCTCAGAGCACCAGGTCGGCGTACCGCCGGATCATCGTGGTGAGCACCTCGTCGGGATCGGCCGCCCACACGTCGGCGTTGAAGATCTCCACCTCGATGTCGCCGGTGTAGCCGGCGGCGTCGACCGCCTCCCGGAACGGCCGGAAGTCGATCACGCCGTCGCCCATCATTCCCCTGGCCAGCAGCGCGTCGGCGGGGAGCGGCAGGTGAAGTCGCACACCTGGAAGCGACGCGATCCGGGCACCCGCGCGGGCGATCTGGGTCCAGACCTCCGGGTCCCACCACACGTGGAAGGTGTCCACCACGACGCCGACCTGCTCGACCGGGAACTGCTCGGCGAGGTCGAGTGCCTGCGCCAGAGTGGACAGCACCGCGCGGTCGGCGCAGTACATCGGGTGCAGGGGTTCGAGCGCCAGGCGTACGCCGCGTTCGCCGGCGTACGGCGCGAGCTCGGCGAGCGCCTCGGCCACCCGCTCCCGCGCGGCGGGGAGGTCCCGCGACCCGTCCGGCAGCCCGCCGGCGACCAGCACCAGGCAGGGCGCACCCAGCGCCGCCGCCTCGTCGACGGCGCGCCGGTTGTCGTCGAGCGCACGTCGACGGGCGACCGGTGCGGCGGCGGTGAGGAAGCCGCCCCGGCACAGCGACGACACCCGCAGGCCGGCGTCGCGGACGAGCTTGGCCGCGCGCTCCGGCACCCGTGTCGGCTGGACGGGTTCGCGCCACAGCCCGATCGCGGGGATTCCGTTGCGCACACAGCCGGCGACCGCCTGCGCGACGTCCCAGCGTCGGTCGTCCTCTGGTTGAGCGACAGCCGTGTCAGGACCGGCTTGACACGTCCCGCTGTCGGCGGGGCTGTCGGGATCCCTGTCGATGCGGCCGTCGAGGGGGCTGGTGCTCATGCGGTGACTCCGACGGGGCGAGGAACGCCCGCATCCGGGCGGCGGCCAGGTCCGGGTCGGGCAGCAGGCCGGCCTGGTCGGCGAGCCGGAACACCTCCACCAGGTGCAGGAACGCTGCGCGCGCTCTGCAGCCCGCCCACCATTGCGAACGCGTCCTGGTGGCCCGGCAAGCCAGGCCAGGAACAGATGCCGGTCTTGTAGTAGTAGGTCGGTGCGCCGAACAGATGCCGCGCCAGCGGGACCGTCGGGCCGAACGCCTCGTCGTAGGCCGCGGTGTCCCCGGCGTCCAGCGCGGCCAGTGCGGTCGCGGCGGCCGGCGCGATGGCGGCGAAGATCCCCAGCAGGGCGTCGCTCCGGAGGTGATCAGCGTCGGGATAGTTGAAGTCGTCCCCGGTGTAGAGGCGTACGCCCGCCGGCAGCGCCGACCGCAGCGGCGATCTCGTGGTCGGCGTCGAGCAAGCGACACCTTGACCCCGTCGACCTCGCCCGCGTGGTCGCGTACCAGGGACAGGAACGTCTCGGTCGCGTCGGCGACGGTTCGCCGAACCCCAGTAGCCGGTCAGTGCGGGGTCGAACATCGGCCCCAGCCAGTGCAGGATCACCGGGCGGCGCACCTGGCCGAGCAGCCGGCCGTAGACCTTGCGGTAGTCGTCGGCGTCCCTGGCGACGGCGGCCAGGTGCCGGCTGGCCATCAGGATCGGCTGCGCACCGGCGTCCTCGACCACCGCGAGCTGTTCCTCGTACGCCGCTGTGACGTCGTCCAGGCTCGGTGACGCGGAAGCCCCGAGGGCGCGTGGTCGGTGCCCGCGCCACAGGCGACCCGCCCGCCACAGCGCCGCTGCCTCGGCGGCGCTGCGCCGGATCAGCTCGGCCGTGGTGTCCCAGGTCAGGCCCATGCCGCGCTGCGCGGTGTCCATCGCGTCGGCGACCCCGAGGCCGTACGCCCACAGGTGCCGGCGGAAGGCCAGCGTCGCATCCCAGTCCAGCCGGGCCGGAGCGCCCGGGGTGTTGTCGGCGAAGGGATCGGCGACCACGTGCGCGGCGGCGAAGGCGACCCGGGACGAGAAACCCGACGCCGCGCCGGACCCACTGCCGCGGTGCCGTCAGCTCGTACGGACGGATCGATCCGTCCGCCTGCGGGAGGTCAGCCGTACGCCGGTCATACGCCGACCGCCGGCACCTCGATCCGCCGGCCCTCGCGGGACGACTGGATGCCGAGCCTCGGCCAGCTGAACGCCCCTGGCCGCGGCGAGGAAGTCGTACGGGAACGGCGCGGCGTCCTCCTCCAGCACGTGCCGCAGGAACTGCTCCCACTCGACCTTGAAGCCGTTGTCGTACACCGCGTTGTCCGGCACCTGCTGCCACTGCTCGCGGAACGGCTCGGTGGCCGGCAGGTCGGGATTCCACACCGGCATCGGGGTGGTCGACCGGTGCTGGATCCGGCAGTTGCGCAGCCCGGCGACGGCGCTGCCCTCGGTGCCGTCGACCTGGAACTCCACCAGTTCGTCGCGGTAGACCCGCACCGCCCAGGAGGAGTTGAGCTGGGCGATGGTGCCGTCCTCCAGCTCGAAGATCGCGTACGCCGCGTCGTCGGCCGTCGCGTCGTAGGGCCGGCCCTGCTCGTCCCAGCGCTGCGGGACGTGGGTCACCGACCGGGCGGTGACGGCGCGGACCCGGCCGGCGATCGACTCCAGGACGTAGTTCCAGTGGCAGAACATGTCCAGTGTGATCCCGCCGCCGTCCTCGGCGCGGTAGTTCCAGCTCGGTCGCTGTGCGCGCTGCCAGTCACCCTCGAAGACCCAGTAGCCGAACTCCCCGCGTACGGAGAGGATCCGGCCGAAGAACCCGCCCTCGATCAGCCGGCGGAGCTTGCGCAGGCCGGGCAGGAAGACCTTGTCCATGACGACGCCGTTCTTCACCCCGGCGTCGCGGGCCGCCCGGACGAGCTCGAGCGCACCGGCCACCGAGTCCGAGGTCGGCTTCTCGCAGTAGACGTGCCGGCCCGCCGCGATCGCCGCGAGCACCGACTTCTCCCGGGCGCGGGTGGTCTGGGCGTCGAAGTAGATCAGCGTGGAGGGGTCGGAGAGCGCGGTGTCCAGGTCGGTCGTCCACCGGGCCAGGCCATGCCGGTCGGCGATGTCGCGGAGCTTCTGCTCCGAGCGGCCGACCAGGAGGGGGTCGGGAACGACGCGGGTGCCGTCGGCGAGCTCGATGCCGCCCTGGTCCCGAATGGCGAGGATCGACCGCACCAGGTGCTGGTTGTACCCCATCCGGCCGGTCACGCCGTTCATGACGATCCCGACTTCACGCACGGCCATCGGTTCCTCCCGCTGAACGAACCTTGTCTGGAGATCTGGGAAACGTTGATGGAAAACGCTTTCCGACAGTTTGAGGGAGCCTAGCCGAGCCGGTCGACCGGGAGCAAGCCCGCGACGGGCATGTGCGGACATGCCATCAGACCTGTCACCACGGTCGTACGAAGGGAGGTTTTTCCCGCGCCGGGGACTCCGCCGGAGCGTCTGCCTGCCCGCGCGTACCGTCGATCCGGCATGCTGGTCCGCGTACTTCGGACCTTGGCCTGGGGTACCCGGCGTACACCGACGTACGCCGGGCCGAACTGCGGGCGGAGACACAGAACACATGAGCCTTCCCACGGTGGTCACCCTCGGCGACGTCGCCCGGCGGGCCGGGGTGTCGCTGGCGACCGCGTCGCGGGTGCTCAACGGCAGCACCCGCCGGGTCAACGAGGACCTCCGGGTGGTGGTGCTGAAGGCGGCGCAGGAGCTGGGGTACACGCCCAACCTGCACGCCCAGGCGGTCGCGCGCGGGACGAGCTCGACCGTCGGCCTGGTCATGCACGACATCGCCGATCCGTACTTCTCCGCGATCGCCTCCGGGGTGATGCGCGTCGCCGACGAGCGCGGTCTGATCGTCACGCTGGGCACCACGTCGCGCAACCCCAACCGCGAGCTGCAGTACGTCGCGATGATGCGGGCCCAGCGCGCCCGGGCGGTGATCCTCGCCGGCACCCGTACCTCCGACAAGGAACAGACCGAGCGGCTGGCCGCGGAGGTGACGGCGTTCCGGCGTTCGGGTGGGCGGGTGGCGTGCGTCAGCCAGCACAAGCTGCCCGCCGACACGGTGCTGCCGGAGAACCGCGCGGGTGCGCGCGAGCTGGCGGTCAAGCTGGCCGAGCTCGGGCACCGGCGGTTCGGCGTACTCGCCGGGCCGCGGCCGCTGCTGACCGCGCGTGACCGGCTGGCGGGGTTCAAGGCGGGCCTGGCCGAGAAGGGCGTGGAGCTCACGCCGGCCGCGGTGGTCGAGGGGCCCTTCACCCGCGACGGCGGCTACCAGGCGGCGCGTGACCTGCTGGCCCGCGGGCTCAAGCTCACCTGTGTCTTCGCGGTGAACGACGTGATGGCGGTCGGCGCGATGGCCGCCTGCCGAGACGAGGGCGTCGACGTTCCGCGTGACCTGTCCATCGCGGGCTTCGACGACATCCAGACGCTGCGCAACCTGGTCCCGCCGCTGACCACGGTCCGCCTCCCACTGGAGCAGATGGGCGTGCGGGCGGCGGAGCTGGCGCTGGAGATCGACGCCCCGGAGAAGGACCGGCTGGTACGCGTCCGCGGTGAGGTCGTGATCCGGGAGAGCACCCGCAAGGTTCGCGGCTGACCGGAGCAGGTGCGGGTGCCGGACGTGGCCACCACCGTCGTCACCGGCCTTGGGAAGCGCTTACCCACCCGCGCTACGCTGCCGCACATGGTCCCAGCGCGCCGCCCTGCCGTCGTCCTCGCGATGTCCCCGGCGAACCTTCCCCGCCTGCTCGACGACCACCAGCGGAAGCGTCTCGCCGGGATCGCGGACGTGGACCTCGACCTCGTTCTGGACGAGTACCGCAGTGCGCGCGCCCGCGCCGCTCTTGCCCGCGCCGAGGTGCTGCTCACCTGCTGGGGCGCCCCGCCGGTGGACGCCGAGGCGGTCACCGCCGCGCCCGGGCTGGCCGCGGTCGTGCACGGCGCCGGCACGGTCAAGTCGCTGGTCACCCAGGCTGCCTGGGACCACGGCGTCCGGGTCTCCTCGGCCGTCGCCGCCAACGCCGTACCCGTCGCGGAGTACACCGTCGCCATGGTGGTGCTCGCCGGTAAGCGGGCGCTCCCGATCCAGGCGGCCTACCGCGCCGACGCGCGGCGACAGGACTGGGCGGCGCGGTTCCCCGGCCTCGGTAACTACCGCACCACCGTCGGGATCGTCGGCGCCTCGCACGTCGGCCGGCGGGTGCTGGAGATGCTCGCGGCGTACGACATGGACCTCCTGTTGGCCGATCCCACCCTGACCGCGGCGCAGGCGTCCGATCTCGGTGCCCGGCTGGTCGACCTGGACGAGCTCGCCGCCGGTTCGGACGTGGTGAGCATCCATGCGCCGGACGTACCGGCGACCCACCACATGTTCGATGCCCGCCGGCTGGCCCTGATGCCGGACGGCGCGACGCTCGTCAACACCGCGCGCGGCCGGCTGGTGGACACCGGCGCGCTGACCGCCGAGGCGGTGAGCGGGCGGCTGTCGGCGGTGCTGGACGTCACCGACCCGGAGCCGCTGCCCGCGGACTCGGCCCTGTTCGGACTGCCGAACGTCGTGCTGACCCCGCACATCGCCGGCTCGCTGGGCAACGAGGTCCACCGGATGGGTGCGCTCGCGGTGGACGAGATCGAACGTTTCGCGCGGGGCGAGGACTTCGCGCACCCGGTCGACCGGGCGCGGCTGGACCTGCTGGCCTGAGCGTGGGAAAGGGCCGGGCCGGTGAAGGGATAGGCTCCGGCCATGGGACGAGGATCGCGAGCAAAGGTTCGTTGGACGAAGGAACGCACCCGCCGCAAGCGCGAGCGGGACCGGCGCAAGGCAGAGGAAAGAGGCGCGGCGCGCAAGAGCGGGTAACCGCGGTGTCGACGCCCGCCGGGGTTCGCCGTGCGGTCGGGGCGTTTCCCGGCGGCACGGCGATCTCCCGCATCCGCATCTACGACTGGCCCAGCCCAGACGGGCTGCGGGGCGGCTCACCGCACGTGCACCTGCTCTGCACCGAGGGCTACATCGTGCTCGGCGGCTCCGGCCGGCTGCAGACGCTCGGCCCGGACGGTTACGTCGAGGTGCCGCTGCGGTCCGGGGAGATCGTCTGGTTCACCCCGGGCGTGATCCACCGTGCGGTCAACGACGGTGACCTGGACATCCTGGTGGTGATGCAGAACGCCGGGCTGCCCGAGGCCGGCGACGCGGTGATGACGCTGCCGCCGGAGTTGCTCGCCGACGCCGAGCGGTACGCCGGAGCCACCCGGCTCGGCTCGCCGGCAGCACTCGATCCGCGGGACGAGCCCGCCGCACGGGCCCGGCGTGACCTCGCGGTCGAGGGATTCCTCGAGCTCCGGGCGCGGGTCGAGGCGGAAGGCCCGGACGCGCTGGCCGACTTCTACGCCGCCGCGCGGGAACTCGTCGCTCCACGGCTGGACAGCTGGCGTGAGCGGTGGGAGCAGGGCCCGCTGGCCGCCGCGGAGGAGTCCGGACGGCAGCTGTCCGCGCTGGCCGCCGGTGACGTCGCCCACCTCGGCGCGGGCGGGATCTTCGGCCGGTCCGCGCCCGCCCGGGAGCGATACGGCATGTGTGGCCGGCTTTCGGCCTATGATGCCGAGCCCGAGCGTCGTTGACCTGCTACGCCGGTTTCGACGCACCTGCCATCCTTTCGCCCGTTTCGACCGCGGCCAGGTCCGGACGCCGCCGCGTATCCTTTGGGCAGGCAGACCTAAGAAGGAGTACGCGGCGTGAGTCACAGCGATCTGATCGACACCACGGAGATGTATCTCCGCACCGTGTACGAGCTGGAGGAGGAGGGCATCGTCCCCCTCCGTGCCCGGATCGCCGAACGCCTGCACCAGTCCGGTCCCACGGTCAGCCAGACGGTGGCCCGGATGGAGCGTGACGGACTGCTCACGGTCCAGGGCGACCGGCATCTGGAGCTGTCGCCGAAGGGCCGCGCGCTGGCCACCCGGGTGATGCGCAAGCACCGGCTCGCCGAGCGCCTGCTGGTCGACGTGATCGGGCTCGACTGGGAGCTGGTGCACGTCGAGGCCTGCCGCTGGGAGCACGTGATCTCCAACGACGTCGAACGCCGGCTGGTGTCGATCCTCGGCGAGCCGACGGTCTCGCCCTACGGCAACCCCATCCCGGGTCTTTCCGAGCTCGGCTACACCGGCGCGGTCGAGGACTTCCTGGCCGAGGCGGAGTCACTGGAGCAGGTGGTCGCCAAGGCCGGGCCCGGCGAGGAGACCAAGGTGGTCGTACGCCGGATCAGCGAGCCGCTGCAGACCACGCCGGAGCTGATGGAGGTGCTGCGCCGGGCAGGCGCGCTGCCGGGGCAGACGGTGACCGTGACCCTCGGGCCGGACAGCGTCCTGGTCCGGGGCGGCGACGGCGACGTGGAAGGCGAGGTGGGCGCCGACGGGGTGGCGCGCATCGCGGGCGCGACCGCGGAGATCGCCCGCCAGCACGCCGGCCACATCTTCGTCCGGCGGCTCTGAGACGCGGTCTGGACGGCCGGGGCGTCCCATTCGGAGTCCGGGTCCTATCCTCGACCTGCCCTGCCCCCGTCCTCCGCGAAGGAGGCTGACCCGCCGTGACGTCTGACTGGCCGGGTTATCTCGAGGACTTCCACGTCCGGCACGCCGGTGTCACCGAGGACCTGCTGCGCCGTTGCCGTGCCGGTGACCTCACGCCGTACGGCTGGGTGCTGAGGCCGGTGGCCGGCCGGGGACGTCGCGTCCTGGACGTCGCGTGTGGCAGTGGCGCGGTGGCCGGTGAGCTCCACCTGGACCAGCACCACCGCGAGGGTGTCGAGGAGCCGGCGCCCCTGGTCGTCGGCGTCGACCGGTCGCGGCAGGAGCTGGCGGCGGCCCGGGAGCGCCACCACGCCCAGGTGCTGTGTGCCGACGCCACCCGGCTGCCGTTCACCGACGGCGGGTTCGACGCCGTGGTGTGCTCACTCGGCCTGATGGTGGTGCAGCCGCTGGCGCGGGCGGTGGCGGAGATCGCGCGGGTGCTGCGCCCGGGCGGGATGCTGTCGGCGACCGTGCCGGCCGCGGTGCCGTTGCGGCCGAGCGACCTGCTCGTTCTCGGGCCGTTGACCGCCCGGCTTCGGACACCGCCGCGGTTCCCGGGCTGGGCCGAACTCGGCGACCTGGGCGACCTGCTGGAGGAAGCCGGTCTGCACGTCGTCGAGGACGCCCGCGAACGCTTCGTCTTCTCCGTACGCGACGCCGCTGACGCCGAGTTGCTCATCACCGCGCTGTATCTGCCGGAGCTGACGGCGGAGCGGCGGGCCGCGGCGGTCGGCTGGCTCACCGAACGCGCGCACGGACGTTCGGCCGGAGTGGACATCGCCATCCCGATCCGCCGGGTGCTGGCGATGCGCCGTGAGCCCGAGCCGACCGGGCCTGCGGCGCACGCCCGCGCGCTCGAGGCAAGGCAGGATTGACAGCCCTCCTCGCTGTCAACCGACCCTTGTCAACCCGGTCCGTGTCGACCGGTCCGGGTCACCGCGGTTGGTGCGGGCCGCTGGACTCCCGGACCACCAGCTCCGGCTGGAACAACACCTGTTCGTGCTCGTGCTGCCCGCGGGTGCCTGCCTCGGCGAGGAGGAGGTCGGCGGCGGCCCGGCCGATCTGGTAGCGCGGCTGGCGGATGGACGTCAGCGGCGTGGTGAGCACGGCCGCGAACTCCACATCGTCGTACCCCACCACCGCCACGTCGTCGGGCACGCTGAGGCCACGTCTGCGCAGCCCGCGCAGCACACCGAGTGCGGTCAGGTCGTTGACGCACACGATCGCGGTGACGCCGTCGGCCTGGTCGAGCACCCGGGTGAGCGCCTGCTCGCCGCCGTCGGCGTTCAGCGCGCTGACGGTGACCTCCACCAGGGAGCCGGACAGGGTGAGGCCGGCCGCCTTCAGTGCCTTGCGTACGCCCTTGCGCCGGTCCGCGCACTGCCGGATCTTCGTGGGACCGTTGACGAAAGCGATCCGCCGGTGGCCCAGGGAGATGAGGTGGGCGGCGGCGAGCTCGCCACCGCGTACGTCGTCCACGCCGACCGAGCACATCGTGCCGCCGTCGCTGCGGTCGAGCAGGACGACGGAGGTGCCTCGGGCGCGGGCCTGGTCCAGCCAGGTCAGGTCCTCCTCCGCGGGACTGACCAGCACACCCTGCACGCCTTGTTCCTCCAGCAGCCGGAGGTAGCGCAG
Source organism: uncultured Actinomycetota bacterium (assembly GCA_963791775.1). Lineage (GTDB taxonomy): Bacteria > Actinomycetota > Actinomycetes > Propionibacteriales > Actinopolymorphaceae > Actinopolymorpha. The sequence continues at coordinate 951,879 of CAWBTM010000012.1, forward strand.
CTCGCGCTCGTTGCTCTCGTCGGAGCTGGCCAGGATGAGGATGTGGTCGTCCTCGGCGAGGCGGTCCTCGATGCCGCGGGCGACGTCGGTGAAGAACGGGTTGGCGATGTCGAGCACGATGGCGCCGACCGCACGACTGGTGCCGGCGCGCAGCTGGCGGGCCGAACCGTTGCGGACGAAGCCGAGCGTCGCGATGGCGTCCTCGACCTTGCGGCGGGTTTGCTCCGCGACCAGTGCGGGTTTGTTCAATACGTTCGAAACGGTCCCGACGGACACGCCGGCGAGTTCGGCCACGTCGCGAATACCCCGGCGACGCGCGGCGCTGTGCGGCGTGCGGCCCACACTTTCGGCAATCGCCGCCATGAAATCCCTCCCACGGTAAGGCCCGCTCCGGAAAGGTCCCGGAGCCGGCCATGAAGCGCACCCGCCGACCCGGCCGCGAAGTCCCACCCCAACCGCCGGGCTACTGCCCACATGCGAACCAGGCTTGGGATCCAGGATAGGTGGCCCTTGACAGTCCGCTGCGCCGACAATAGCGTCACTCGCGCGAATCTTGAAAGGTTTCACCGCCCATTCAACGGACGGACTGTGACGTGGACGAAACCGCCGGGCTGCTTCGGCCGCACGATCTTCGGACAGAAACCGCGAAATCCCCCCTCGGCCTGGACGAATCCACGCCGCTTCTGGCCTGGGAACTGACCGGAAACGGCCGGAGCAGAGCCCAGCACGGTTACCGTGTCCGGCTTTTCCTTGCCGCCGCCGGTGCCGAACCCCTCGCGGACGGTGCCGACACGCACCCGGCGCTGGTGTGGGACTCCGGTGAGGTGATCTCCGGCCAGTCCAGCGGCATCCCGTACGCCGGTCCGGTACTGGCCGCCCGCGAGCGCTACGCCTGGGCGGTGCGGGTGACCGACGAGGCCGGGCGCGACTCGGGGTGGAGCGAGCCGGCGGAGTTCGAGATGGGCCTGCTGGCCGAGTCGGACTGGCAGGCGGACGGCGTGGAGACGCGGTGGATCGGCGCGCCCGGTGAGGACGACCTGGCCGACGCGGTGTCCCTGGACTACGCCGGCCGGCCCCGGCACCGGATCGAGCGCGTGTGGCTGCCGGGTGGCACGTCCTTTGCCGGCACGTCCGCGTCCGCGTGCACCGCCTACTTCCGGACCCGGTTCGACCTGCCGGACGGGTCCGGCGTCGAACGGGTGCGGGTTCTGGCCGATGCGAGTGCCGCCGCTGTTCGCGTCTACTGCAACGGAGTCGAGGTACCGGCGGATGGCAGCCCGGCGCAGCCGAGTGCGGTCCGTGCCGGCACGAACGTGCTCGCGGTCGCGGTCGCGGTCGAGGGCGCCGCCACGCGCACGGACGCCGACGCGGCGCCGGGTCTCGTGGTGCATCTGAACATCGAGGCCGGCGAGAACAGCGTCGTGGTGACCAGCGACGACAGCTGGCGATGCTCGCCGACCGCCGGCGACGGGTGGGAGACGGCCGACCACGACGACTCGGGCTGGCAGCTGGCGCAGGCGTACGGCCTGCACGGCGTGGCGCCGCACGGTCGTTCCTCCCTCGGCTACCGCCCCAGTCCCTATCTGCGCAAGGAGTTCCGCACCGGTGCGCCGGTGCGCCGCGCCCGCCTCTACGCCACCGCGCTCGGCATCTACGAAGCCCGGCTGAACGGCGAGCGGGTCGGCGACCACCGGTTCGCGCCGGGCTGGACCGACTACGCCCGCCGCGTTCCTTACCAGACCTACGACGTGACCGATCTGGTGCGCGCAGGTGACAACGTCCTCGCCGGCGTGCTCGCCGACGGGTGGTACGCCGGCAACGTCTGCTGGTTCGGCCCGTTCCAGTACGGCCGGCACCGTGCGTTCCGCGCCCGGCTGGAGGTCGAGCACACCGACGGCACCCGCACCGTCGTGGCCACCGACGAGTCCTGGCGGGTGGGCGAGGGCGCGACGAGGTACGCCGACCTGCAGAACGGCGAGGTCGTCGACGCCCGGCTGGAACCGACCGGTTGGGACCTGCCCGGCTTCGACGACTCCGCCTGGCCGCACGCGGTCGCCGGTGCGCCCACACACGGGCCGCTGGAAGCAGAGGTCGCCCCGCCGATCCGTGTCAAAGAGACCTTGCCCGCGGTCACCGTCACCGCACCCCGGCCCGGCGTGCACCTGGTCGACTTCGGCCAGAACCTCGTCGGCTGGGTGCGGTTGCGCGTACGCGGGCCAGAAGGCAGCAAGCTCCTGCTGCGGCACGCCGAGGTGCTCGACCACCGCGGTGAGCTGTACGTCGAGGCGTTGCGCGATGCCCGGGCGACGGACGAATACACCCTGCGCGGTGACCCCGACGGTGAGGTGTTCGAACCCCGCTTCACCGTGCACGGGTTCCGGTACGCCGAGATCGTCGGTCTGCCCGGCGACCTCGACCCGGCCGACGTGCAGGCGCTGGTGGTGTTCGCCGACATGGAGCAGATCGGCACCTTCGAGTGCTCCGACCCCCGGCTCAACCAGCTGCAGCACAACATCGTCTGGGGTCAGCGCGGCAACTTCCTCAGCGTGCCGACCGACTGCCCGCAGCGCGACGAGCGGCTCGGCTGGACCGGTGACGCGCAGGTCTTCGCCTCCACCGCGGCGTACAACTACGACGTGCGTTCGTTCCTGCGCAAGTGGCTGCGCGATCTGCGCGACGGCCAGCAGTCCGACGGCGGCGTGCCCACGTCGCTCCGGACGTGCTCTCGCCGCAGTCGTTCCTGATGGGTGGCGACGGCCGCGCGGCCGCCGGCGCCGCCGGGTGGGGCGACGCGATGCAGATCGTCCCGTGGGAGCTGCTGCGCGCGTACGGCGACCGCCGCGCGGTCGAGGAGAACCTCGCCGCGGTCGGCTCCTGGCTGGACTACCTCGAGACCCACAGCACCGACTTCGTGCGGCCGGCGGAGGGGTTCGCTGACTGGCTGGCGCCGATGCCGACCCCGGCCGACCTGGTGGCGACCGCGTTCTTCGCCTACGCCGCCCGGGTCGCCGGGTGGCTGGCCGCCGAGCTCGACCGGTCCGACGAGGCGGCCCGGTGGGAGAAGCTGTACGAGCAGGTGCGGGCGGCGTTCCGGGCCCGCTACGTGCGCGGCGGCGGACGGGTGCAGTCCGGCACCCAGACGTCGTACGTGCTCGCACTGCACTTCGGGCTGCTCGAGCCCGCGGAGGAGCCGCTCGCCGCGCGGCACCTGGTGGACGAGATCGCCTCGCGCAACTGGCACCTCGCCACCGGCTTCCTGGGTACGCCCTACCTGCTGCCGGTGCTGTCGAGGTTCGGCTTCGAGGACGTCGCGTTCCGGCTGCTCACCCAGGACACCTTCCCGTCCTGGCTCTACCCCGTCGTGCACGGCGACGCCACCACGATGTGGGAACGCTGGGACTCCTGGAGCGACTCGCGCGGCTTCCAGGACCCGAGCATGACGTCGTTCAACCACTACGCCTACGGCGCGGTCGGGGAGTGGATCTACCAGACGCTCGGTGGGATCGCGCCGGGAGAGCCGGGCTACCGCAGCGTGGTGGTCCGCCCGCGCGCCGGCGGTGACGTCAGCTGGGCGCGGGCGTCCCTTCGGACGCCGTACGGCAAGGTGTCCACGCGCTGGCGGCAGACGCCGGAGGGAGCGTTCACCCTCGAGGTCACGCTGCCCCCGAACGTCACCGGCGAGGTCTGGCTGCCGACGGCGGACGCCTCCGGGGTGCTCGAGGGAGGCGCGCCGCTCGCCGCGGCAGCCGGCCTGGAAGTGGAGCAGAACGCCGGCGGTGCGCAGACGCTGGTCCGAGTCGGGTCCGGCTCGTACGTCTTCGAAGTCCCGGCCACGACCTGACCGGCCACGACCTGACCGACCGCGACCTGACCGGGCCCCCGCCGTGCACCGGCCGGAGTGGGCACCACGCTTCCCAGACGAACCGGCGCCCACTCCGGGCGGCCCACGGCCGTGCGCTCCGGCACCGCGCCGAGGCCGGCGCGGGGTCAGCGGATGGCCGCGCCCCGGGGCCTGCGCAGGGTGTAACCCACGCCGCGCACAGTGTGGATCAGCGGTGGGTCCTGCTTGTCGATCTTGCGGCGCAGGTAGCTGATGTAGGACTCGACGATGCGGCTGTCCCCGCCCGCCTGGTAGTCCCACACCCGGTCCAGGATCTGGGTCTTGCTCACTACCTTCTCCGCGTTGATCAACAGATAGCGGAGCAGGTTGAACTCGGTGGGGGAGAGCCTGACGGTGACGCCGCTGCGGCGAACCTCGTGGGCATGCTCGTCGAGTTCCAGGTCACAGTAGGTCAACACCGGCGGTCCTCAGGGGTCGGATTAGGGCGGTTGGCTACGCCGGGAGCTTCGCCGGTAAACCTGAGAGCGACCTGTGATTTAGTCCAAGAGCAGGGAAGGTTTCCGCAAGCAAGGACCGGCGTACGGCGTCGGCCCTGGTGGGGAGCCCTCGAATTCACTCCGGCAGGATCGGGAACCGGCCCGTGGCAACCGTGCGTCGTAACGCTGCGCGTAGACGTCGACACGCCCGGACATCGCGGCGACGCCGAGGCGGCAGTGTCCTGGACATGCCCCGAGGGCGGGCAGAGGTACGACGACAAGGAGACGCGCGCATGCGCAGCTGGCATTCGGACGCGCTGAACCACCTCGCCGCGGCGGCCGCGGCCGACCGTGCGGTCACCCAGGCCTGGGTGTACGGCTCCGGCGCGAGCAGTGACCTCGACGAGTGGAGCGACCTCGACGTCGGCCTGGTGGTGTCCGGTGAGGACCCGCACAAGATCGCGGCCCCGGACTGGCTCGCCTTCCTCGGCCCCATCTGGACCTTCCAGTGCGCCGACCGGGACGGCGGCGCACTGGTGCGGGCGGTGTTCCGGGACGGGCGCCGGATCGACCTCAGCGCGGTACACGAACCGGAGGCGCTTCCGGCCGACCGGCGCCGGATCGACCTGACGGTGGCGGACGCGAATCGCGCACATCGGATGGATCGCGCGGGCCGGGCGGGTGCCGGCTCGGACGAGGCGGAGCTGCCCGCCCTGGTGCACGAGTTCCGGTTCACCGCCGCGCTCGCGGTGGTCAAGGACGCCCGCGACGACCTGCTGATCGGCGGTCACCTCGCGCTGGAGCTGCCGCGGCTGTGCCTGGTGCTCGCCATGCTCCTGCGTGACCGGGCGGAGAGCACCGCGCACCACCGGTTCGGCGGCGTGGGCAACGACGTCTGGGACCACGTGCTCGATCTGATGCCCGAGCAGGACTCCGGGCGAGACAGCGTGCTCGACCTGGTGGACGCCTCGGCGGGGCTCTTCGACGACCTCGCCGGGCGGGTGTGGCCCGACTACGTGCCCGACTGGTCAGGGCTCACCGTGCTGCTGGACCGGGCCCGGGGCCGCTCACTGCTGGCGGGGCCGGCCTCCGCCCGGCTCTGAGCTCAGTCCGGCTTTGAGTTCAGTCCGGCGAATCCGCGCCGGGTGAGTTCCTCGGCCATCGGGCGAAAGCGCACGCCGGTCACCAGGTGAACGCCGTCGAAGGCGCCGCTGTCCCGGATGCGTTCCACCTGGTCGCACGCCGCCTCGACCCCGGCCCGCCGGTCCTGCCCGACCCGGCGGATCAGCTTCTCGGGTACGTCGAGGTCCGGGATGCTCGCCGCGAGCCGTCGGGCCATGGCCTCGCTGGACAGCACCAGCACCCCGGCGTACGCCGGGCAGTCCGGCCCGTGCGTCTCCCGCCAGCGCACCTGCTCGGCCGCGTCGAAACCCACCTGCGCGAAAACGAAGTCCGCGGCCCGCTTCCACGCCGGCAACGGTCCCGGCCCGGCCGCGACGCCCGCGCGGAACTCACCGCCCCGCAGCTCCGGCTCCTCGGCGAACCTGCGTACCTCCGCAAGCATCGCGCGCACCGTCAGGTCGCCGGTCCGGTTGCCGGACGTGGGTTTGTCGCCGTACACGAACACGAACCGCGCGACGCCGTACGCCGCGGCGGTGAGCAGGTCGCGGCGCAGCCCGAGCAGGTTGCGGTCGCGGGCGTTCAGGCAGGCCAGGCCACGGCCGCCGGCACGCTGGATCTCGTGCGCGACGGCCACGCTGGAGATCGTTGCCCGGCCGAGGTGGTTGTCCGGCGCGAGGAAGGCGTCGGCCACCGGGCCCAGGGTCTCGATCTGCCGGCGGACGTGGGCGAGGTCCGGCCGCGCGGGCGGCTCGACCTCGCAGACCACCTCGAACTCGGGAGCGGGCATCCGCTCACCCTACGGGTGCCCACCCGCCCCGCGCCCGGCGCTCAGCGGTGGGCAAGGTGGTACGCCCGGACCAGGGTCTGGTCCACGGTGCCTCCCGCCCCGTCGTCGGCGGTGACCCGCAACGACACCGAACCCGAACCCCGTACCCGGGGGTGGTGGTAGGTCGCGGTGAAGCCGGCGGCCTCGCCGTCGCCCGGTGCGGGCCGTACGCTCGCCTGCCGCCAGGTCGCGCCCTCGTCGAAGGAGACCCGGACCACGACCGACCGCACCGAAGGCGCCGACGAGCCGAGCTGATGGCCCACCCGGAGCCGCAGCGAGACGTCGCGATCGTCGCCGGCTGAGTTGGTGAGGTCCAGGGCCGAGTGGCCGCTCGCCGCGTCGACGAGACCGGTGTAGTCGACGTCGACCAGCGGCAGGACGTGCTCCCCGCCGTCTCCGGCGGAGCGGAACGTCCATGCCGAGCGGGTGTGGGTGGACAGGCCGAAGACCGTCCCGTCGTGCTCCACCTCGGTCTCCAGCCGGTAGGCCGACTCGGCGGCCGGCACCTGCGCCGATCCGGTCAGCCCGAAGTTGCTGGACGCGATCAGCGTCCCGTCCCGATAGAGCCGGCTCTGCGAGGTCGCAGGCCCCAGGGAGGGCGTCCAGTGGCCGGTCGAGTCGGTCCAGGGCGCGATGTCGTAGTGCAACGTGTCGCCGGTCCGCGTGCTCGCCCGCCGCGCACCGCTCAGTGTCAACCCGGAGTTGGCAGGACCGGGGGAGAACGGCGCGGCCAGCCAGTCCTCGGCGGTCCGCTGTCCGGGCCGGTACACCGGCTGTTCCCGGGGATACATCACGTCGCCGGGGTTGTCGTAGAGGTACTGCCAGCTGGGCTGGACGCTTACGTCCGGGCGCGCGGTGACGTACTCGGTCCTGGTGTGGCCGAGCGTCGGCAGATAGTCGGCGACCAGCGTCGACCCACACCCACAGGGCGCGGCGAGGAAGTTGTGCAGGCGCCAGCCGCGTTCGCCGGTACCGGTGGTGGAAAGGCGTACGTCGACCTGTGCGAGGTCGTCCGTCCGGACAGCGTAGGAAAGCTGCCGCGGGACCTGTCCCTGCTCCACGAACGCGACGTCGTAGGCGTACGGCGCGACCGGCTCGCCCGCGAACCGCACCGACGCGGGACCCCGGCGCAGCGCCGCGACCAGCGCGTCACCGTCGGACTTCGGTGCGGCGAGCACCGGCACCGGTCCGCCCACGGACGGCCAGAAGACGCCCGGCTCGGCCGAGGTGAGCAGCACCGCGCGGGCACCCTTCGCCACCACGGCGGACACCTGGTCGGCGTAGGTCAGGCCGGCGCGCTCCCGGACCACCGCGAGCTTGCCGCGCAGGTCGACGCCGGCCAGGTCGCCCGGGGTCGCCGTCCCCGCGTCCGCGGCGGCCATCACCAGCGTGGTGTCGATCGGCGGCCCGCCCTCCCAGACCGGGTGCAGGACGCCGTTGCCCGGCGGCCGTGCGCCGCCGACGATCCGCGCGGTCAGCTCCGGCGGCCCGGCGTCGAAAGCGGTGGTCACCACGAACGGCGCGTCGTCCACCCGGGTGGTGCCGGCCACCGAGACCTTCTCCGGTGAGCCGTCGCCGACCATGACGCCGAGGGCGTCGAAGCTGCGGTACGGCGTGCCGGGTGTGCCCCGCCACCACGACAGCGCCAGCGACCGGATGGTCGAGGCGCGCGGCGTGGCCAGCCGCACCGGCTCGGCCCTGCGGGCGTCGAGGACGATCGCTAAGTTCGGTGCGTAGGCGTGCACCCGCGGGATGGAGACGACGCTGTGCTCCTCGACGTACCGCCCGGACTCGTCGACGGTGAGGATGTCCGCCCACAGGTTGTAGTCGCCCTCGGGCACCCGCCGAAGCTGCTCGGACTCACCCGGGTCGAGGTAGAAGTAGTCGGGGTAGAACCGCCCGTCGAAATCCTCCTTCTTGTACGGCGCCATCCGCAGGGTGGCGGTCGCCGGGCGCCCGTGCCGGTCGAGTGCCTTCACCGAGATGTCCACCGTGTCGTCCTGCTTGTAGAAGCCGACGGTGGTACGAATCGTCGGCTCGGCACCGTCGGGGCTGTCGGGATTGCCGGGGTCTGCCGCGGCGGTGGCGACCACGCCGCCGGTGTAGGTGCTCGGTGCGATCGTGCGGGCGTCCACCGTCACAGTGGCCTGACCGGTCTCACCCGTCGGCAGGGTCAGCTGCGCCGGGGTGACGGTGAGTCCGGAGGCGTCGGCGGGCCGGCCTCGCTGGTCGGTCAGCGTCGTGGACAGATGCAACGTGACCGGCGCCTTGCCGTCGTTGCGGTATGTCAACGTCTTCTTGACGACCATCCTGGTGGTGTCGTACGGCCGGGCGAAGTAGCCCGCGTCCAGGGTGCCCTGGTCGACCCGGACCTGTTGCCGGGTGGCGCGGTCGACGTCGATCCGGCCCGCCCCCTGGTCGACCACGGTCGCGCCGTCGACACGTACGGCCGTCGATGTCAACGATGCCTTGACATCGGACACGGTCCAGCCGGGATGCTCCTGCAACAACAGTGCGGCGGCGCCGGCGACGTGTGGTGTGGCCATCGAGGTGCCGGTCATCGTGGTGTACGGCCCGCCGTCGCCGGTGCCCGCGGCCTGTGCGGCGGTGATGCTCACGCCGGGCGCGACCACCTCCGGCTTGACCGCGGTGTCACCGAGCCGCCCACGCCGGGAGCCGGAGTACATCCGGTCCTGCTTGGACACGGCGCCGACGGTGAGCGCGTCGTCGGCCGCGCCGGGCGAGGTCACGAACCTGCTGTCTTGTCCGTACGGGTTGAAGTTGCCCGCCGCGACCACGAACAACGTGCCGTACCGCTCGGACAGCTCGTCCAGGGCCTGGCTCACCGGGTCGTCGCCGCGGGACGGGTTGCCGCCCAGGCTGAGGTTCACCACGTCGGCGCCCTCGCCCGCCGCCCACTCCATGCCCTCGATCACCTGCGACATCGAGCCCGAACCGTCGTCCCCGAGCACCTTGCCCACCAGCAGCCGTGCGCCGGGCGCGACGCCGCGGTAGCGGCCGTCGGAGGCGGCGCCGGAGCCGAGCACCGTGGACGCGACGTGGGTGCCGTGCCCGGCGCCGTCGGCGACGGAGCCCTTGCCGGTGAAGTCGCGGGTCGCCCCGATCCGGCCGGCGAAGTCGGGGTGGGTGGCGTCGATGCCGGTGTCGAGGACCGCGACCTTGACTCCGGAACCGTCAAGCCCGCGTTGCCAGGCGGCCGGTGCGCCGATCTGCGGCACGCTCTGGTCCAGGCTCGCCCGCAGCTTCGCGTCCAGCCACACCGTGCGGACGCCACCGGCCAGCGAGGTCGGCGCGGCCCTCCGCCGGCCGTTCGTGGGCCCACCGGTGAGTCCGGACCAGAAGGTCGCGGCGTCGCGCTTGCGTACCGACACCGCATCGGCGCGGGCCGCGTCCAGCCGGGCGGTCGGCCGGGCCGCGGCCGGCGCGGCGGCGCGGGACATCGCGGCCGCGGTGGGATAGCCGAGGATCAACGGCAGAGTGGACGCGTGCGCGTCGTCGTAGCCCTGCCGCACCAGCGCGGAGACGTTGAACAGCGCCGGGTCCAGCCGCCCGGCCCCGACCAGCCGCCGGGCGGCCTCGGGAACAAAGTGCGCGTCACCGGACGGGTCGGTGTAGGAGTGGTAGCCCGCGCCACCCGCCGCGGGACGCAGCAGCGTCGCGGTGTCCTGCCCGCCGGTGGTGTCCAGTCCTACGACGTCACCGGTGACCAGAGTGACCGGTGACGACGGGGACCGCGGCGCGGAACCCGCGCCGCGCGCGGTGCCACCTCCAGAACCCGGCGGCGCCGCACCGGCAGGGGAGAGCAGGGCAGCGGGGGAGAGCAGGGCGGTGAGAACTGCACACACCGCGATCAGGGCGGCGGACACGCGAGTACGCATGGAGGCTCCCGGAGACGTCGTCGTCCCGCCGGGAGACCATGCGACGACCGCGCGGGACCGCACGAGATGGCCGTCGACCGGCCGGCGGCCCGGTCAACGGGGAGTATGGCCGCGCTCACCCGCAGTCGTAAACCGTGCGGCGACACGCTGGCACATTTCAGCCACCCGGCACCGTGCGGAGCGTCAACGGCCGCCGGTCGTCAACCCCGCAACGTGACCCGCCGCTGGCGAGCTCCGGACACCCCGTGCGGGCGGGGTTCTCACATGGTGAACGTGCGGGGGGTCGGCGTTGCCCTGCGTGATCGCGCACCATAGCGTCGAGCCCTCGCTTTTTGGGCTCGCACAGGAGGAGCTGACGCCCGTGACAACATCGCAGGGTCCCGCCGGAACGCGCCGCGCGCTCGTCGTCCGCGGAGGCTGGGAGGGCCACGTACCCGTGGAGGCAACCGACCGGTTCGTCCCGTTCCTGCGGGACAGCGGTTACACCGTGGAGGTCTCCGACACCCTGGACTCCTACCTCGACACCGACCTGCTCGCCTCGACCGACCTGATCGTGCAGTGCTGGACGATGGGCCAGATCAGCCCCGAGCAGAGCAAGGGCCTGGACACGGCCGTGCGGGCGGGCACCGGGCTGGCCGGCTGGCACGGCGGCATCGCCGACGCCTTCCGCGCCGACCTCGAGTACAACTTCATGGTGGGCGGGCAGTTCATCTGCCACCCGGGCGGCTTCGTCGACCACGAGGTCCAGGTGCTTCCCGAGCGCGCCGACCACCCGATCGTCGCCGGTGTCGACCGGTTCGCCGTGCACACCGAGCAGTACTACGTCCACGCGGACCCGAGCATCGACGTGCTCGCGTCCACGACCTTCGCCGCACATCCGGACTACCCCTGGATCGACGGCGTGACCATGCCTGCCGTGTGGACCAAGCCCTGGGGTTCGGGCCGGGTCTTCGTCTGCACGGTCGGCCACAAGCTTGACGACCTCGACACCCCCGAGGTTCGCACGATCATCGAGAGAGGACTGCTATGGGCGAGCCGCTGAAGGTTGGCGTCGTCGGCACCGGCACGATCAGCAAGACGTACTTCGAGCACCTGGCGAAGCTGCCGGGCACCGAGGTCGTCGCCGCAGCCGACCTGGACATCTCGCGGGCCAAGGCCGCCGGCGAAAAGTACGGCGTACGGGCACTGACTCCCGACGAGCTGTACGCCGACGACGAGGTGGAGGCCGTCCTCAACCTCACCATCCCGGCCGCGCACGCCTCGGTGGCGCTGGCCGCGCTCGGTGCCGGCAAGCACGTCTACGGCGAGAAGCCGCTGGCGGCCACCCGGCAGGAGGCCCGGCCGCTGCTCGACGTCGCCGCGAAGGCGGGCCTGCGAATCGGCTGCGCTCCGGACACCGTGCTCGGTACCGGTACGCAGACCGCCCGGGCCCTGCTCGACCGGGGCGACATCGGTGTGCCGACCGCCGCGGCGGCGTTCTTCGTCAGCCCCGGCCCCGAGCCGTGGCACCCGGACCCGGAGTTCTACTACAAGCCGGGCGGCGGTCCGCTGCTGGACATGGGCCCCTACTACCTCAGCGCGCTGATCAACCTGCTCGGGCCGATCGCCCGGGTCACCGGCCGGGTCGGCCGGGCCAAGCAGGAGCGCACCGTCGGCAGCGGGCCGAAGGAGGGGACGACGTTCTCGGTCGAGGTGGACACGCACGTGACCGGTGTCCTCGAGCACGAGTCCGGTGTCCTCAGCACGGTCGTCACCAGCTTCGACGTCTGGGGTTCCAACCTGCCCCGGATCGAGGTCTACGGCAGCGAGGGTTCGCTCTCGGTGCCCGACCCCAACGGCTTCGCCGGCGACGTCCAGGTGTTCACCCCCGGCAGCCGTGAGTGGTCGGTGGCGAAGGTGGCCGGCGGGTACGCCGACTCCGGCCGCGGCTACGGCCTGGGCGACATGGCACGGGCGATCCGCGACGGCGGACCGCACCGGGCCAGTGGAGAGCTCGCCTACCACGTGCTCGACGTGATGGAGTCGCTGCTGGAGTCCGGTGCGCAAGGCGGCGCTCCGGTCGAGGTGGAGAGCACGGTCGAGCGGCCGGCTGCCGTCCCCGAGGGCGCGACCCCGGACAAGGCCTGAGGCATGGCCTGAGCCTGCTCAGCGCCTGCCCTGCAGCGTTCGACGCACGATGTCAGCGACGGCCCCCACACCGCATGGTGTGGGGGCCGTCGGCGTTCCGGTGTCCGTCTCCGGAACCGGTGGGAGCGGAAATTACGCGGCGATCACGCGTCAAGGTCACCGGGTGTGGAACGGCAGTCATCGGACGGTGTCGGCGTAGCGTGGCCCGCGTTACCTGTAGGAAACGAACCCAATGTGACAAAGCGAGTTTGCTTGCTTACGAAGCGTTTATTGATAGCGGGAAGTAGTCGGGAACAGCGTGCGTCCGACCGTTGACTAGGCGGGGCCACGCCCGTACCTTAGGTGCACATTGAAACGACTCAGGCCGCTTCTTTTAACACGGGGTTAACGCGAACGCAGGGTACGGGGTCAACGCGAAGGCGGATGGGCATGTCAGATCTCAGCCATGGCGTAGTGAGGGCTCTTCGACCGGCTGGTGTCGCCAATGAGGGCATCTATAGTGCGCCAGCTGTCACCACGACGCATCACAGTGTTCCCAGTCATGTTCCCAGTCATGTTCCGAGTCACGCTCCAAGTCACGTCACGACGACGACCGACCTCAGGCGTCGCGTGACCGACGACGAGATCAGGCTCCTGGCACTGCTGGCCGACGGGCTTCCGGTGGAAGCCATTGCGCGTCGGCTAGCGCTTTCCGATCGGACGGTGCGCCGGCGTTCCCGGGCGCTCTGCGACCGGCTCGGTGCTCGGGCGCCTATTCAGGTCGTCGCTTGGGCCGCGAGGAACGGGCTGATCTAGGACCCCCAGCAGGGTTCGGAGCAGTTCCTCCCGCGCCGGTGAGTCGTAGCGCAACGAAGCGCTCGACTGCATCGGCGGCCTACCGAAACTCCTCCCGTTGGGCGGGTGCCTTACCGGCACCCGCCCAACGGTTTTTTCATGACTGGAGTTCGCTGAAGTGCATTCCCGGAGAGGGCTTTCCCGAGTTGTCTGCTCTCAGTGTGGGATCGTTACCACGTTGTGATCCGCAGTGTTCTCCGCGAAACCGGTGAGAATTGCCACCGAGCGTGACCAAAAGCGCAACACGAACGCCCGGTCGAATGGAATCGGCCGGGCGTTCGTGGCTCCTGCGGGAGGTCTGGGCCCTTGGTCAGCCCTTCACACCTGTGAGGGTGATGCCCTGGATGAAGGTGCGCTGGGCGAAGAAGAACACCACGATCACCGGGATCACCACCACCGTGCTGGCCGCCATCAGCGGTCCGAACTGCGAGCTGTACTCGCTACGGAAGAAGGTCAGCCCGAGCGAGAGCGTGTAGCTGTCGGCGTCACTGAGGTAGATCAGCGGGCCGAGCAGGTCGTTCCAGGAGGTGAGGAACTGGAACAGCGCCACCGCTGCCAAGGCGGGCCTGGCGAGCGGCAGGATGATCCGCCAGTAGATGACCAGCTCGTTCGCGCCGTCCATGCGGGCCGACTCCGACATCTCCTTCGGGATACTCAGGAAGAACTGCCGGAGCAGGAAGATGTAGAACGGCACTCCGAAGAAGTGCGGAACGATCAACGGCAGGTAGGTGTCGGTCCACCCGATCGCCCGGAACATCGTGAACAGCGGCACCATCGTGACGTAGAACGGGATCATCATCGTGGACAGGATCACCACGAACAACGGCGTGCGCCACCGCCACTCGATCCGGGACAGCCCGTACGCCACGAACGAGCTCGACAGCGCCGCGCCGAGCATCGAGAAGGCGCAGATCACCAGCGTGTTGAACAGGTAGCGGGCGAACGGGAACACCTGCAGCCCGGCGATGTAGTTCTCCAGGGTCAGCGTCTTGGGAAACCACACCACCGGGAAGGCGTTCAGGTCCACGCCGGTCTTCAGCGAGCCGGAGACCATCCAGAAGAACGGCACCATGAAGATCACGCTGACCACGATCAACAACGCGTGCGCGACGATCTTCTCGGCGAGTTTGTTCCAGCCCGTGCCGCGCTGGGCGGGGAGGGCCGTGCGTTGTGCGACTGCCATCTTTTCTCAGCCCTCCTAGGATCCGCCGTAGTAGACGCGCCGGCCGACCAGGCGGAAGACGAGCGCGGTACCCAGGCCGACGATGATGAACAGCACCCAGGCGATCGCGCTCGCGTAGCCGACCTTGAAGAACTGGAACGCGTTCTGGTACAGGTACAGCCCCGACACCAGGGTCTTGCCCGCCGGGCCGCCGGTGCCGTTGGTCAGCACGAACACCGGGGTGAAGAACTGAAAGCCCGCGATGAGTCCGGTGACCAGGGCGAACAACAGGTGCGGGCTGAGGAACGGCAGGCTCACGTGCCGGAAGCGCCGGAACACTCCCGCGCCGTCGACCTTGGCCTGGTCGTGCAGGTCCTGCGGCACGTCCTGCAGACCCGCCAGCAGGATGATCATCAGGTTGCCCGCGCCCCAGGTGCTGAAGATGATCAGCGCCGGCATCGCCCAGTCCGGGCTGGCCAGCCAGCCCGGCCCGGTGATGCCGAACCAGCCGAGGACGGTGTTGAGTACGCCGTACTGCGGGTTGAAGACGTACAGCCACACCACCGCGGAGGCCACCAGCGGGACGATCGCCGGCAGGTAGAAGATCACCCGGTAGATCGACTGCCCGCGGACGTTCAGGTTGAGCAGGATGGCGAGGAACAACGCCACCGCGATGCCGAGCGGCACGCTCACCACGATGTAGTAGAGAGTGTTGCCGAGTGAGCTCCACCAGGACGAGTCCGACGCCAGCGACTCGTAGTTGCCGAGCCCGAGCCACTCCGCGGGCTTCATCATCGTGGCCGAGGTGAAGCTGTAGTACAGCGACACCACCACCGGGTAGGCGGTGAACCACAACAACCCGATGATGGCCGGTGAGGTGAACACCAGCCCCCAGAAGAAGTTGCGGCGCTGTTGGGGCGTGCGCGCGGACCGTCTGCTGGCCGACCGGCGACCGGCCGGCTTCGACGGTGCCGTGGTCGTGGTCATGCCTGGACCTCCTTACGGAACCTGTCCCACTCGCCCATGACGTTCTTCTTGACCGTGCGCAGGGCCTGGATGGGTGTGCTCAAGCCGAGCACGGCGTTGCTGATCTGTTCGTCGAGCTGGGTGAAGTAGAAGTCGGCCACCGGCACCGGCGGGCGGATGTTGGTGGCGGTGGTGAGGACGTCGTAGAACGGCGCCATCACCGGGTCGTCGCGGATCTCGGCGAGGACGGAGGCCTTGTTGTAGCCGGGCGGGAACCCGACCGTGTCCCACTGGGCCTTGGTGCCCTCGTCGGATGCGCCGGCCCAGCGCATGAACTCCCACGCCTCGTCCTTGTGCCGGGCGGTGGCCGGGATGAACATCCCCCACCCGCCGATCCAGGCCGCGGCTCCGGGTGCCTTCGCACCGGGCGGCTGGTAGGGAAGAAGGGTGGCGCCGATCTTCATGTCCTTGACGTTGGTCTTGATGTCGCGGTAGTTCGGCGCGACCAGCGGTGACATGCCGATGTTGCCGGTGCTGAACGGGTGCAGCTGCAGTCCCGGCGGGGTCACCGTCACCCGGTCTGCTCCGCCCACCGACCGGGCGTACTTGACGATCCACTCCAGCGCCTTCACGGCGTACTCGTGGTCGGGGGTGACCTCCTCGCGTTCCTTGTCATAGAACTCCGCGCCGAAGCCGAAGCCCCACGTGAACAGCGAGTTGGAGTAGCCGTAGGAGTCCCACGGGATCATGCCGATCTTGGTGACGTTGGCCCCGGACTTCTTCAGGATCTTCGCGGAGTACTCGTCCACCTCCTCCAGCGTCTTCGGCGGCTTCTCCGGGTCGAGTCCGGACTCCTCGAAGAGCTGTTTGTTCCAGAAGAACGGGAAGTTCGGGTCGGCGTCCCACTGCACCTGCCAGACCCGGTCCTTGTAGGTGATGCTCTCCCAGACCGGCGCGAAGAAGTCGTCCTTGGACAGGCCCGCCGCGCGGTAGCGGTCGGTGAGGTCGGTCATGATGCCGAGCTCCACCCACTGCGGTGCCTGGGAGGGAACGAGCTGTGCCACGTCGGGCGGGTTGTCACCGGCGATCGCGGTGAACAGCTTCTGCTGCACCGCTCCGCCGCCCATCCCGGCCGGTGCGTAGACGACGCGAACGCCGATGTCGGGCTGGGCCTGCTCGAAGCGCTGCGCCAGCTTGACCATTCCCGCTCCGACGGTTCCGCCGAAGACGCTGTAGACCTCGATGTTCGCCTTACGCCCCGGCGCGGGCTTCTTGTCCAGGCCGACGTCGCTGATGGGCGGCGTGCCCTTGGTGAACGTGCAGCCTCCGCTGAGGAGACCCGTCGCGCCCAGGCCAAGCCCGCCGAGGGCCTGGATCGCCCGTCGGCGCGAGATGCGTGCTGCCGGCATGACCATCGCACTCCTTTGTTCGTCGCGCCTGATCGTCGCGCTCCGCACACTTCGCTGACCCCGTGTGAGCACCAGAAGATGACATCGAGTCCCGCATCTGGCAAGGAACGATCACACTGCCGAACACGCCGGGGTGGGTGGAGACGACCCAGGGTCGTCGAAAACTGCCAACCCCGCCTTGCGCTGTCCGAGTTCGGCCACTCCGGCGACCGGTAGCGGCTCGGCGCCGAGGAAGCCCGGGCAGCCTGGAAGGCTTGGCCTCATGGCACCAGACATCACACGCGCGGACGGAAAGCTGGGCTGGGGAATTCTTGGCCCGGGCAACATCGCCCGCCGATTTGCAGGAGACCTTCCGGCGTCGAGCACCGGCGTGCTCGTGGCGGTGGGCAGCCGCGACCTGGACAAGGCGAAGGCGTTCGCCGCGGAGTTCGGCGGCGCCCGCGGCTACGGCAGCTACGAGGAACTACTCGCCGACAACGAGGTCGACGCGGTTTACATCTCCACCCCGCACCCGCAGCACGCGCAGTGGGCGATCCGGGCGGCCGAGGCGGGCAAGCACATCCTGTGTGAGAAGCCCCTGACGGTCAACCACGCCGAGGCGATGGCCGTGATCGAGGCGGCCCGCGAGCATGACGTCTTCTTGATGGAGGCGTTCATGTACCGCTGCGTGCCGCAGACCGCGGCCCTGCTGGACCTGCTGCGCGAGGGCGCGATCGGCGAAGATCCACCAGATCGAGGCGTCGTTCGCGTTCGGCGGGTCGCCCAATCCGGGCAGCCGGCTGTGGGACCCCGAGCTCGCCGGCGGCGGCATCCTCGACGTCGGCGGCTATCCCGTCTCGATGGCCCGGCTGATCGCCGGCGTCGCGGCCGGGCAGCCGTTCGCGGACCCGGAGGCGGTCAGCGCGGTCGGCCGGGTCGGCGAGACCGGCGTCGACGAGTGGGCCGCGGCGAACCTCACCTTCCCCGGCGGGGTGTCCGCCCACGTGGTGACCGGCATCCGCAAGGGCGCGGAGAACGTCGTCCGGGTGGTCGGCAGCGAGGGCTACCTCGTGGTGCCCAACCCGTGGCTGCCGGCCCGGGACGGAAGCAGCGCGGGCATCGAGGTGCACCGCGTCGGCGAGGACGACCGGCACGTCGAGGTGGAGACGGTTCCGCTGTACGCGGCCGAGGCCGACACGGTGGCCGCGCACCTGGCCGACCGCCAGGCGCCGGCGATGACCTGGGCGGACTCCCTCGGCCAGGCGGCCACCCTGGACGCCTGGCGGGCAGCCATCGGGCTGGAGTACCCCTCGGAGCGGCTGGACGCGAACCGGCCGACCGTGCACCGGCGGCCGCTGCGCCGGCGCGATGACCACACCATGAAGTACGGCCAGATCGTGGGCGTCGACAAGCAGGTCTCCCGCCTGGTCATGGGCGTGGACAACCAGCATGAACCTCTCGCCACGGCACCGCGATGTTCGACGACTTCTTCGAGCGCGGCGGCAACACCTTCGACACCGGCTACATCTACGGGCGAGGGCAGTGCGGAACGCTGCTCGGGCAGTGGATCCACAACCGCGGCGTCCGGGACGACGTCGTGGTCATCGGCAAGGGCGCGCACACGCCGCACTGTGACCCGGAGTCGATCACCCGGCAGCTGCACGAGTCGCTGGAGCGGCTGCAGACCGACTACGTGGACATCTACTTCATGCACCGCGACAACACCGAGGTGCCCGGTCGGCGAGTTCGTCGACGTGCTGAACGAGCACTACCGCGCCGGCCGGATCAAGGCGTTCGGTGGTTCGAACTGGACCCTCGAGCGGATCGCCGAGGCCAACGCCTACGCCGAGGCCAACGGCCGGCAGGGCTTCATGGTCGCAGTGAGCAACAACTTCAGCCTCGCACGGGCGCTGGACGTCCCTGGGCCGGCTGCCTGGCCATCAGCGATCCGACGAGTCCGGGCAGTGGCTGGAGAAGAACGCAGACTGCCGCTGCTGCCCTGGTCGAGCCAGGCGCGCGGGCTTCTTCACCGGTCGGGCCGAGCCCGAGGACCGCTCTGACGCGGAACTGGTGCGCTGCTGGTACAGCGACGACAACTTCGAGCGGCTGGCCCGCGCGCCGTCGCTGGCGCGGCAAGCGCGGCGTGCACCCGACGGCGATCGCGCTGGCGTACGTCCTGCGCCAGGACTTCCCGACATTCGCCGCTGATCGGCCCGCGCGCGCTGTCGGAGACGCACAGCTCGCTGCCGGGCCTTCAGGTGGAGCTGACGCCGGAGGAGGTGCGCTGGCTGGACCTGCGCGACTGAGTACGCCTCACTCGCCGGTCCTCGGGCCCCGCATCGCTTCCGGCGATGCGGGGCCCGTTCGCGTTCTCGGGCTCAGCGTTCGACGGCGACGGTGAAGCGCACCGTCTCGTGTACGCCGGCCAGGTCGAGGCGGACCAGACCGCACAGCCCGCGGCGGTTCTCGAAGCCGTACGGCAGGTGCACCATCGCCTGTACGGGCGCCTCGACGGTCACCGTGAGGACCTCCTCGCCGTGCACGAGGCGCACGCCGCCGGAAGTGCGTTCGACCTCGGTGTGCACACCGGTGCCGGGGTCGCGCAGGTAGGGCACCATCAAGCTGCGTTCGCCGACCACTCCGGGCGTGGCCTCCACCACGTGGACGCCGTCGTCGTGCACGTGGACCTCGAGGTGGTACGGCGGGGCGCCGCCTCCGTCGTCTCCGTCGCCTCCGTCCTCTCCGTCGTCTCGCCCGGTCCGGCCGCGCAACGACAGGCCGGCCCGTGCGCGCACTCGGCTCCCGGTGCTGCCCGCCTGGATCGCCTCGATCGGCGCGTCCAGGGTGAAGGTGCGCTGGGCCAGTACGTCCAGACCACCACGCACGCCATCGGAGCGCAGAGCCGTTCCCAGGTTGAGGAAACGCCCACTCTCCACGTGCCGGACACTGGACGCGAACTGCAGGTGGCGGCCCGGTCCGACGGTGAGGTCGGTGATTCCGAAGCCGTCGTAGGCCGGCGCCGGATCGGCGTCGACCGCGACGGAGTAACGGCCGGCGCTCGCCACACCGCGGTAGGTCGGCGCGTGCTCCACCCTCGTCACCGGCGTCCGGTCCGCGGCCAGTGGGACCCCGCCGTCGAACCCCGCCCGGACCGCGGTGGCCAGGAACGCCAGGGCGAGGTTGGCGTAGTGGCCGTCGGCGGTGTAGGTCTCGTACCCCACCCGCCAGCCCTCGGGCAACACGTTCTCCACCGGGCTGAACGTCGCACCCGGGCGCTGCCAACGCCGCATTGACACGTACGCACGCGTGCCGGCCTCGGCGGCCCGGCCGGCGCGCCCGGTGTCTCGCCGCGCGATGAAGAACGCCCGTGCGTGGGTGAAGTACGCGACCTGGGCGCCGAGCGTCCAGGTCTGCCCGGCGCTGCGGTGCGCGGAGGCCAGCGACCCGTCGGACAACTGCACGGCGAGGCTGCGGTCCAGGCCGGTCTCCATCAGGCGTTCCAGCGCGGAACGGTGCCGGCCGTCGTACCCCTCGGCCAGCAGGTCCGCCACGTGCAGCCGGGTGAACAGGTCGTAGGAGTTCGGCGTGCCCGGCTCGAAGTAGAACCCGTCCTCGGGCCGGAGCAGATCGGCCAGGAAGACCGAGAGCCACTCGTCCACGTCGGCGACGGAGAACGGCGAAAGCCCTTCCCGGATACGGATCCACTCACCGGACAGCCACACCGACGCCCAGTTGGACGGCGGCCGGGAGCGGAAGGAACGCATGATGTCCACCGCGGCGATCCGATCGGCGAACTCCTTCGCCCGGGTCTCACCCGCGTCCCGCAGAACGCGGAACGTCTTCAGGATCGGCGGCCAGGTGAAGTCGCGGTGGTTGGACCGGCGTACCGACCCGTCGGCGCGGGAGAACGACGCGCCGGTCGGCGGAAGGCCGGGGTTCTCGGTGTGGGCGAGGGCCGCGTCCAGCCCGCGCCCCGCCCTGGTCAGCCGCTCGGCGCGTTCACCGGCCGGCCCGACCTCGGCAAGAACGGCTTGACAGTACGCGTGGTAGGCGGTGCCGTACTGCGTGGCCTCGTCGAACACCGGGTCGTGCAGTTCGCCGGTCTCCTGCACGTACGGCGAGAAGCTGTCCACGCCGGTGGTGAGCACGGCGACGGGATCAGTGGTCATGACAGTGGGACGCGTACCGACCCGCGTGGGTTCGCGGTCGGGGAGCGACTGACCGGGGCCGGACGGTTTCGTCCGGCCCCGGGGTGGTCGTGGCGGTTGGTCACGACGCGTTGGTGGTCAGCCGCGGTCCTTCTCGATGGCCGCGGTCCGGGTCTGGGCGGCACGGATGCGTTCCAGGTCGAACTTCTCGGTCCGGTCGAAGCGGTAGATGCCGTTCTGCTCCTGGAACACGTCGGTCAGCTGGGTGTAGCAGTAGCCGAACATGTCCGGGTCGTCCAGCAGCACGCCGACCAGGCCGTCGAAGCGGTCGTAGAACTCCTCCAGCGTCGCGGCGGCCGCTTCGCCGTAGCCCCACGAGGCGTCCTGGTCCGCGCCGCCGCGCTGCCGCGCTCTCCGGGTTCCACCAGATGCCGCCGAACTCGCTGCAGAAGTAGGGCTGGCCGCGGTAGGCGATCGAGCAGTCGGCTTGTCCTGGCCCGCCGTGCGTTGATGTACGGCCTGCCCTCGGCGAGGCCCGCCATCGTCCTCGGCGAACTTCGCCGGGTCCTGCTCGTAGTCGTGGGAGTCGTAGACGTCGGTCTCGGGCACGCGGTGGGAGTAGCCGGAGGCGTCCAGCACCGGCCGGGACGAGTCGGCGGCCTTGGTGGCAAGGAACATCCCGCGCGTCACGTCGTCGAGCACGGTGATGCCGGTCGTGCAGGCGCTGCCAGGTCTCGTTCAGCGGGCACCAGCCGACGATCGAGGGGTGGGAGTAGTCGCGCTCGACCGCCTCCAGCCACTGGGCGACGTAGGTCGCGGTGGGCTGCTGGTTGTCGCCGCTCGCGGCCCGACTGCTCGCAGCCCCAGTCGCCGAACTCGCCCCAGACCAGGTAGCCCAGCCGGTCGGCGTGGTAGAGGAAGCGCTCCTCGAACACCTTCTGGTGCAGGCGGGCGCCGTTGAACCCGGCGGCGAGCGACAGCTCGATGTCGCGGACCAGCGCGGCGTCGTCGGGCGCGGTCAGCAGGCCGTCGGGGTAGTAGCCCTGGTCGAGCACCAGCCGCTGGAAGACGGGCTCGCCGTTGAGCAGGACACGGCCTTGCCGTCGATGGTGACCGAGCGCAGCCCGGCGTAGCTCGTCGCACTGGTCGACCACGGTGCCGCCGGCGTCCACGAGCTCGAGCTGACAGGTCGTACAGGTGCGGGTCCTCGGGCGACCACAGCGTGCGGCGGTCGTCGGGGACGGTGAGGGTCCAGGCGGACGGCGCGAGGTCGAGGTCGGCGCGGGCCTGCGCGGTCGACCACGACGCCCGCCTCGTCTGTCAGAGGTCGCCTTGACGCGTGAGCCCGTGACGCGGCCCGGCCAGCGGGAGCTCGACGTGGAAGGCGCTGCCGGCGACGTCCGGGGTGATCCGGGGCCGGTGCAGGTGCGATGTCGGCACCGGCTCCAGCCACACCGTCTGCCAGATGCCGGTGGTGCGGGTGTAGTGGCAGCTCGTGGTTGCCGTACTGGTCGGACTGCTTGCCGCGCGCCTGCGGGCCCGCCTGGTGGTCGCGGGCGCGGACGACGAGAGTCACCTCGCCGCCCGCGACGCGCCGAGGTCGGCGGTGAAGGGGGTGAAGCCGCCGCGGTGCCGGGCCACCTCGACGCCGTCTGACCCACACCGTGGCGTCGTGGTCGACGGCCTGGAAGTGGACCAGCACGTTCCGTCCGCGCCACTCCTCGGGGACCGAGATCGTCCGGCGGTACCAGACCGCCTCCATGAAGTCGGCGTCGCCGATGCCCGGACAGCTCCGACTCCGGGCAGAACGGCACCAGGATCTCGCTGCGCGCAGACTCGCGGTCGAGCAGGCCGCGCTCGAGGCCGCTGTCGCCGCGGTCGATCTCGAACTGCCAGCGCCGTTCAGGTTGAGCCAGTCGGGGCGGACGAACTGCGGGCGCGGGTACTCCGGTCGAGGCTGATCGGTCGAGGTCGAGGTCGAGGTCATGATGGTGGGCTCCTCGGGCACGGGGGCTCCTGCGTCTGGGTGGTACGGGTGGTGCTCGGTCGGCGCCGGTCGGCATCGGACGGCATCGTTGTCGTCGTCGGCGCCGACCATTACATCGCTGTAAACGTGATCCTCGCAGAAGCCCACCGGGTTGGACCAGAGTGCGTTCCGGAAGCTGCCGGGACGCACGCGGTCCAGGATGTGCCTCGAAGTGGGATGCCTGACCCGTCAGCTCGTCCGCAGGTGGCGTTCCCACCAGTCGAGGATCGCGTCGAAGCGGGCGATCCGGTGGCTGGGCAGGCCCGACCGGGACAGCTCGTGGCCCTCGCCGGGGAAGAGCAGCAACTCCGTCTCCACGCCCCGCAGCTTCAGCGCCACGAAAAGTCGCTGCGCCTGCTCGAGCGGGCACCGCCAGTCGTGTTCGGAGTGGATGATCAGCATCGGGATCGAGATGGCGTCCGCGGCCGCCAGCGGGGACAGCCGGGCGCGTAGCTCGGGGTCGCCGTAGTAGCCCTCGGCGAAGTACCACCCGATGTCGCTGGAGCCGGTGAAGCTGTCCGCCGCGTTGACGGCGCGTTCGCTGATCGCCGCCCGGAACCGGTCGGAGTGCCCGGCCAGCCAGGTGGTCATGAAGCCGCCGTGCGACCCGCCCATCACCCCCGTCCGGTCCGCGTCCAGGTCCGGGTGGGTGGCCAGGGCGTGGTCCAGCAAGGCGTGCAGGTCGGCGGCGGACCGCTCGCCGACGTCGTACCGGATGGCGGCACCATGTGCCTGGCCGTAGCCGGAGGAGCCGCGCGGGTTGCCCATCACCACCGCGTAGCCCGCACCGGCGTAGACCTGTGCCTCGTCCAGCAGTCCCCAGCCGTACTGCGCGAACGGCCCGCCGTGGATCAGCAGCAGGACCGGGTGCGGGCCGGGGCCTTCGGGCCGGACGAGCCAGCCGTGCACGGGATAGCCGTCCGGCGCGGTGGCGTCGAGCTCCTCCGGTGCGCGCACCCGGCCGGTCCTCGCGAGGTCGGATCCGAAGGCGGTCAGCAGGCGCTCGGTGCCGTCGCGGACGGCCACGAGCTCACCGGCGCTGTCGCCGGTGGTGACGGTGGCCACCACCACGTCGGCGGCGGCGTCGTAACCGACGGCCTGCCGCTGCCCCGACAGCACCTGGCGGGGCTCGCCGCCGTCGAACGGGACCACCAGCAGGTCGACCGCGCCGCGGTTCTCGTTGCCGAACAGCACGCCGTCGGCGGTGACGACCGTACGGCCGGTGCTGTCGCCGTGGTTGTGGGTCTCGGCCGGAGTGAGCCGCCGCGGCGTGCCCTTGGTGGAGTCGGCGGGGTCGGAGGGTATGGCGGAGTCGGCGGGGATGGCAGGTACGGCGTACAGCCCGGTGTGGCGGGCCACGAAGTCCAGCCCGCTCGCGCCGACCTCGCTGCCGAGGAAGTACACCGTCCGCCCGTCCGGCCCGAACGCCGGCCGGCTCACGCTGAGCGTGGTGTCGGTGACCTGGCGCGGGTCCTTGCCGTCCGGCGTACACACGAACACGTCGCCGCGCAGGTCGCGGTCGCGGCCGTCGTGGCGGGCACTGGTGAACGCCAGCAGGCCGGAGTCGGGGCTCCACGCGACGTCGGCGTGGTCGAAGTCGCCCGAGGTGACCTGCATCGGCGCCGGCTCGGGATGGAACGGGTCGACGACGAAGACGTGCGGCCGCCGGTCGAGGACGAACCCCACGTTGTCCAGGCGGTACCGCAGGCTGGTGATCCGGCGCGGTGGCTCCTGCTCGGGCGCGACGTCCTCCCGGGTGCCGTAGCGGCCCTCGTCGGGAACCCTGGCGACGTAGGCGATCCGGGTGGAGTCCGGGCTCCACACCGGGGCGCCGGCGCCGAGCGGATGGTGCTCGACCGTGGTGACCTGCCGCGCGTCGCCGCCGTCGGTGGGCAGGACGTACAGCTGCGGCCGGGCGTCCTTCCCGCTCTTGCCGGCGGTACGCAGGAAAGCCAGCCACCGGCCGTCCGGGGAGAACGCGGGCGCCTGGTCGCTCCAGCCGTGGGTGAGCGGACGAGCGGGCTCGGCGCCGTCGGTGGGCACGGTCCACAGCCGGCCGCGGTAGGCGTCGGCCTCCAGGTCGAGCCGGGTCACGGCCACGACGGCGGTGCGCCCGTCCGGGGACAGGGTGGGCGTGCCGGGGGTGCGCACAAGGCCAAGATCAGCAGGCTTCATGCCGCCGGACTGTAGTAGCCGCCGTGAGGCTGGTCGAGGGTCGGCCGAAACCAGCCCCGCGGCGGGTAGCGGGTGGCGGTTGGCGCCCCCGGGGTCAGCCGCGGCCGGCCGGGACGTCCACCGACGTGACCGTGCCGGTGTGCCGGGCCCGCTCGGCGGCGAAGACTGCGAGGTGGGTCTCCAGCGACTCCAGGCCCCCGGACCTGATCAGTGACGGGTCGCCCGCGGCCAGTGCGGCGGTGAAGGAGTCCATCAGGCCGGCGTCGCCGCCGCCGTGGCCCGATCCCGCGTCGTGCCCGGTCGCGGCCACCGACAGCACCTCGGTCTGGTCGGTGAGGAAGTCGAAGACCGTCACGTGTTCGCCGTCGCAGTCGACGGTGCCCTGGGTGCCGAAGATCTGCGTACGCCGGTGGCCCTTCTCCGCGAACCCGACCATCGTGAACGTGCCGGTGGCGCCGCCCGCGAACTCCATCGAGACGACCTGGTGGTCGACCACGTCGTTGTCGCAGGCCCACACGCACCGGCCGTACGGCCCCTCGGCCAGCGCCTTGGTGACGCCCTCCTCGGTGATGTCGTTGGTGACGGTGTGCAGTGGCCAGCCGGTCTCGCCCCGCTGGATCATGCCGAGGTACAGCTTCTTCGCGGAGTAGGCGCAGGTGGGCTCCACCGCGCAGTCCAGGCAGCGGTCGGACGCGCCGGCCGGCTGGTTCTCCCGCTTGAAGTACGACAGCCGGCCGAAGCTCGACACCTTCTCGATCGGCGCGCCGACGACGTAGCGGATCCAGTCGATGTCGTGACAGGACTTCGCCAGCAGCATCGACGACGATTCGTCCTCGCGCCGCCAGTTGCCGCGTACGTAGGAGTGCGCCTGGTGCCAGTAGCCCACCGGCTCCAGGTGCTGGATGCTGATGATCTCCCCGATCCGGCCGGAGTCCAGCACCTCCTTGAGCAGCTGGGTGTACGGCGTGTAGCGGAGCACGTGGCAGACGCCGAACATCACGCCGGTGCGCTGGACCGCGTCCAGCAGTGCCCGGCAGCCTTCCTCGGTCGGCGCCATCGGCTTCTCCACCAGCAGGTGGTAGCCCTGCTCGGCGAGCTGGGTGGCGGGCTCGAACGTGGTCGTTGTCCTGGGTGGCGACGACGGCGGCGTCGGCGAGCTTGCCGGCGTGGCCGGCGGCCACCAGGTCGGCCCAGGAGGAGAACGTGCGCTCGGGGGGTACGCCGTGCAGCTCCGCGAGGGTCTTGCGCTGGTAGTCACGCGGCTCGGCGACCGCCACCACCTTCGCCCGGTCGGGGTGGGCCGCCACCCACCGGGAGTAGACCGAGCCGCGGTTGCCGGCACCCAGGATGGCGATGGTCACCGGTCGTCCGGTCGCGGGAAGGGTTTCCTCGGTCACCATGTGCTCCCAGGTGTCGCGGGTGGGTTGTCGGTGGTCTGCTCCTGATGGTGCCAGGCGAATGCGCTTTCCTGCGCACTAGCTCACCGGTTGGAGCACTCCCGTCCAGTTCGGCGACGGATTGCACACGGTTGGTGGACCCCTGGCAGCGGACCGCAGTGGTTCCGCGACGGGCCGCGACAGCCGGCCGGTTCGAGCGTGCCGGGCTGTCGCCCCGAGTCGATTCCCGGGGTTCCGGAACCGGCCTGTCCGGCCCGGGACCCGGTCGTTGACCGCGTTCCCGGCGGGTCCCTACCATCCGTGAAACGATTCAGTCGCCGGTCCTGATTCATCCGGCCCGGCCACGTGAGTCGACCACCCGAACCGACCTGCGATTCGACCCGAGAGGCGGTGCCGTGCGACGAGTGTGCTTTCTGCTGAGGGTCAGGCCCGACCGCCTGGACGAGTACCGACAACGCCACCGTGCAGTCTGGCCGGAGATGCAGCAGGCGCTGCGGGAGACCGGCTGGCACAACTACTCGCTCTTCCTGACCGACGACGGGCTGCTGGTCGGCTATCTCGAGACCGACGACTTCGAGGCGGCCAAGGCGGGCATGGCGGAGCGGGAGATCAACCGCCGCTGGCAAGGTGAGATGGCGGAGTTCTTCGAGGACCTGGAGTCGGGTAGCGCCGACACCGACATGCGACCGCTCACCGAGGTCTTCCACCTCGACTGAGCCGGCTGGACGGGAGATGAAGGGTATGGCCGCCACCACGATCGAGACTGTCAAGTCCGCCCTGCGCGCGCAGCAGATCGAGACACCGTCCTGGGCGTACGGCAACTCCGGCACGAGGTTCAAGGTGTTCGCGCAGGAGGGCATTCCGCGGGACGCCTACGAGAAGGTCGACGACGCCGCGCTGGTCCACAAGCTCACCGGGGTCGCGCCGAGCGTGGCGTTGCACATCCCGTGGGACAAGGTGGACGACTACGCCGACCTCGCATCGCACGCGAAGAGCGCCGGCATCCGGCTCGGGGCGATCAACCCCAACGTCTTCCAGGACGACGACTACCGGCTCGGCAGTGTCTGCAACCCCGACCCGGCCGTACGCAAGAAGGCACTTGCCCACCTGCTGGAGTGCGTCGACATCATGGACGCGACCGGCTCCTCGATCCTCAGTCTGTGGTTCGCCGACGGGATCAACTACCCCGGCCAGGACTCCCTGCGCGCCCGCCAGGACCGGCTCGCCGAGGCGCTGTCGGCGGCGTACGACCGGCTGGGTGCGGGCCAGCGGATGCTGGTGGAGTACAAGTTCTTCGAGCCGGCGTTCTACGCCACCGACATCCCCGACTGGGGCACGTCGTACGCGCACTGCGTCACCCTCGGCGAGAAGGCGCAGGTGCTGGTCGACACCGGCCACCACGCACCGGGCACGAACATCGAGTTCATCGTGGCGTTCCTGCTCCGGCAGGCAAAGCTCGGCGGCTTCCACTTCAACAGCAGGTTCTACGCCGACGACGACCTGATGGTCGGTGCCGCGGACCCGTTCCAGCTGTTCCGGATCATGCTGGAGATCGTGCAGGCCGGAGCGCTCGCGGAGTCGGCCAACGTCGCGTTCATGCTCGACCAGTGCCACAACCTGGAGCCGAAGGTGCCGGCCATGGTGCGGTCGATCATGAACGTCCAGGAGGCCACCGCCAAGGCGCTGCTGGTGGACGCCGACGCGCTCGCCGCCGCGCAGCGCGAGGGCGACGTGCTCGGCGCGAACGCCGTGGTGATGGACGCCTACAACAACGACGTCCGGCCACTGCTCGCCGAGGTGCGCGAGGAGCTCGGTATCGACCCCGACCCGATCGCCGCCTACCGTCGAACCGGTCACGCCGAGCGGGTACGGGAGGAGCGCCGCGGCGGCCAGGCCGCCGGCTGGGGCGCGTGACCTCCCAGGACGCGGGCCACCACGACCACCGCACACCCACAGAGGTTGAGGAGAGCCAGCATGCACCCTGAGGTCGCCCAGCTGATCGAGCGCAGCCACCGGCTCGGCGCCGACCCGACGTTCACCAACTACGCGGGCGGCAACGCGTCCTGCAAGGGTGCCGAACCCGACCCGGTGACCGGGTCCGACGTCGAACTGCTGTGGGTGAAGGGCTCCGGCGGCGACCTCGGCACGCTCACCGAGGCCGGGCTGGCGGTCCTGCGGCTGGACCGGATGCGGGCGCTGGCCGACGTCTATCCCGGCGTCGAACGCGAGGACGAGATGGTGGCCGCGTTCGACTTCTGCCTGCACGGTAAGGGCGGAGCGGCTCCCTCGATCGACACCGCGATGCACGGCCTGGTGGACGCCCCGCACGTGGACCACCTGCACCCCGACGCCGGGATCGCGTTCGCGGCCGCGGCCGACGGGGAGGCGCTCACCAAGGAGTGCTTCGGTGACCGGGTGGCGTGGGTGCCGTGGCGGCGGCCGGGATTCCAGCTGGGGCTGGACATCGCCCGGATCCACGCCGAGCACCCGGAGGCGATCGGCGTGGTGCTCGGCGGGCACGGCATCACCGCGTGGGGTGCGACGTCGCAGGAGTGCGAGGAGAACTCGCTGGAGATCATCCGGGCCTGCAAGTCCTACATCGAACGCAACGGGAAGCCCGACCCGTTCGGCGCGGTGGTGGCGGGCTACGAGCCGCTGGCGCCGCAGGAGCGCAGGGCCCGGGCGGCGGCACTCGCCCCGCTGATCCGCGGCCTCGCCTCCACCGACCGCCCGCAGGTCGGCCACTACACCGACACCGACGCGGTGCTGGACTTCGTGGCCCGCGAGCACCACCCGCGCCTCGCCGCGCTGGGCACCTCCTGCCCCGACCACTTCCTGCGCACGAAGGTGCGCCCACTGGTGCTCGACCTGCCGGCGACCGCACCGTTGGCGGAGGTGGAGGAGCGGCTGCGCGCGCTGCACGCGGCCTACCGGGACGACTACCGCGCCTACTACGAGCGGTACGCCGACGACGCCACACCGGCCCTGCGCGGTGCGGACCCGGCGATCGTGCTGGTGCCCGGTGTCGGGATGTTCAGCTTCGGCAAGGACAAGCAGACCGCCCGGGTGGCGGGGGAGTTCTACGTCAACGCCATCAACGTGATGCGCGGCGCGGAGGCTATCTCCACCTACCGCCCGATCGAGGAACGCGAGAAGTTCCGGATCGAGTACTGGGCACTGGAGGAGGCCAAGCTGGCCCGGATGCCCAGGCCCAGGCCGCTGGCCACGCGGGTCGCGTTCGTCACCGGCGCGGGGTCGGGCATCGGGCGGGCCATCGCCGAACGCTTGGCCGCCGAAGGCGCCTGCGTCGTGGTCGCCGACCTGAACACCGAGGCCGCCGAGGAGGTCGCTGCGGGCATCGGCAGCACCGACGTCGCCGTACCCGTGACCGTGGACGTCACCGACGAGGAGCAGGTGCAAGCGGCACTTGACGAGGCGGCGCTCGCGTTCGGCGGTGTGGACCTGGTGGTCAACAACGCCGGCCTGTCCATCTCCAAGCCGCTGCTGGAGACCACCACCGCCGACTGGGACCTGCAGCACCGGGTGATGGCCCGCGGCTCGTTCCTGGTGGCCCGGGCGGCCGCGGCGGCGATGATCGCGCAGGGGCTCGGCGGCGACATCGTCTACATCTCCAGCAAGAACGGCGTCTTCGCCGGCCCGAACAACGTCGCCTACGGCGCCGCCAAGGCCGACCAGGCCCACCAGGTGCGGCTGCTCGCGGCCGAACTCGGCGGGCACGGCATCCGGGTCAACGGCATCAACCCCGACGGCGTGGTGCGCGGCTCGGGCATCTTCGCCTCCGGGTGGGGCGCGCAGCGGGCCGCGGTGTACGGCGTACCCGAGGAGAAGCTCGGCGAGTACTACGCCCAGCGCACGCTGCTGAAGAAGGAGGTGCTGCCCGCGCACGTCGCCGCTGCGGTGGTCGCGCTCACCGCCGGCGATCTGGCGCAGACGACGGGGCTGCACATTCCGGTGGACAGCGGAGTGGCCGCGGCCTTCCTTCGCTGACCAACGGGCCGGCTTCTGCGAAAGGGCTTGCGGATGAGCGACGACGTGCGACTGCGGGCCGCCGCGGTGGATCTGGGCGCGTCCAGCGGACGGGTACTGGTCGGCACCGTCGGCCCGGACCGCCTGGACACCGAGATCGTCCACCGGTTCCCGAACGAACCCGTCGATGTCAACGGCAGGTTGTCATGGGACCTTCCGGCGTTGTGGCGTGGGATCCTCGCCGGGATCCGTGCGGCCGGAGAACGCGGCGTGACGTCGGTCGGTGTCGACTCCTGGGCGGTCGACTACGGACTGCTCGACGAGGCCGGCCGGTTGCTGGCGCCGCCGGCGCACTACCGCGACTCCCGTACCGACGGGATCATGGAGCGGGTACGCGCCGACGTCGGGGACCGCACGCTGTACGCCACCACCGGCGTGCAGTTCATGGGCTTCAACACCGCCTACCAGCTGCTGGCCGAGGATCCGGTCCTGCTGCGCCGGGCACGCACGATGCTGATGATGCCGGACCTGCTCTGTCACCGGCTGACCGGAAGGATCGGCGCCGAACGCACGAACGCCTCCACCACCCAGCTGTACGACGTCCGCGCCCGCACCTGGTCCGACGACCTCGTCCGCCGGCTCGGCCTGCCCCGCCGGCTGCTGCCGCCGCTGCGTGATCCCGGTGACCTGCTCGGGCCGATCCGGTCCCAGCTGCGCGGTCCGCTCGGGGTCTCCCGCGACGTGTGGGTCACCACGGTGGCCTCGCACGACACCGCGTCGGCGGTCGCGGCGGTGCCGGCGCACGACGGCCACTTCGCCTACGTCTCCTGCGGTACGTGGTCGCTGGTGGGACTGGAGCTGAGCTCGCCGGTGCTGTCGGCGGCTGGCCAGGGCGCCAATTTCACCAACGAGGTCGGCGTCGACGGAACGATCCGGTACCTGCGCAACGTGATGGGGCTGTGGCTGCTGCAGGAGAGCATGCGCACCTGGCGGGAGGAGGGCCGGCCGGAGACCCTGGCGCGGCTGCTCGCCGACGCCGAGGCCGAGCCGCCGCTGCGCAGCGTGGTCGACGCGGAGTCCCCGGACTTCCTCGCCCCCGGCGACATGCCCGAGCGGATCCGTGCCCACTGCCGCGAGACCGGGCAGCCCGAGCCGTTCACGCCGGCCCAGGTCACCCGGTGCGTGCTGGACAGCCTGGCGCTGGCGCACGCGCGCAACGTCAAGGCCGCCCAGCGGCTGTCCGGGCGGCGGGTGGACGTGGTGCACGTCGTCGGCGGCGGCGCGCAGAACTCCCTGCTCTGCCAGCTCACCGCGGACGCCTGCGGGCTTCCCGTGATCGCCGGCCCGGTGGAGGCGACGGCGCTGGGCAACCTGCTCGTCCAGGCCCGCGCGCACGGTGTCCTCGTCGACCGGGCCGAGGCCAGGGATGTCGTACGCCGGACGCAGGATCTGCACACGTACGAACCCCGCGACCACGGACGCTGGTCGGCACTGCTGGCCGCCTGACGACCGGTTCAGGACGCCCGCGCCGGTGCTGGTGTCAGCCGGCTGACGCGGCGGTGCGAGCGCCGCGGTCGGCTGAGTATGGTGCGGAGATCGTTCAACGTGGGGAGGCGTTCGGTGCGTGCACTCGTTTTTCGTGGTCCGTGGGACCTCGCGGTCGAGGAGCGGCCCGACCCGGTGGCGGGTCCGGGCGAGGTCGTGGTCGGGGTGGTGTCCACCGGCATCTGCGGGTCGGACCTGCACGGCTACACCGGTGAGAACGGCCGGAGGTTCCCTGGCCAGGTGATGGGACACGAGACGGTGGGCCGGGTGGTCGCCGCCGGGCCGGGGGTGCCGGCGTCGGCCGGGCTGACCGAGGGCGCGCTGGTGACCGTGCACCCGGTGCTCGCCTGCGGCACCTGTGACGCGTGCCGGTCCGGGCAGGACCACCACTGCCCGACCAAGCAGATCATCGGGGTCGCACCTGCGATCAGTGCGGCGTTCGCCGACCTGATGGTGGTGCCGGCCGCGAACGCCGTCGCGATGCCGGAGAACATGCCGGAGGAGTACGGCGCGCTGGTCGAGCCGCTCGCGGTCGGCTACCACGCCATGACCCGCGGGCAGTGCGGGCCCGACGACAACGTGCTGGTGGTCGGCGGCGGCCCGATCGGGCAGGCCTGCGCGCTGGCCGCCCGGCGGCTCGGCGCGGGCCGGGTCACCGTGTCCGAGCCACACCCGGGACGGCGGGCGCTGCTCGCCGACATCGGCCTGACGGCCGTGGACCCGGCGGCCGCGCCGCTGGCCGACACTCTCGCCGAAGCCGGCGTCGCCGATCCCAGCCTGGTGGTGGACGCGGTGGGATCGTCGCGGTCGCTGGGGGACGCGCTGACGGTGGCCGGCGAGGGTGAGCGGGTGGTGCTGGTGGGCATGCACGAGCCGCAGCTCAGCCTGTCCGCGTACGCCGTCAGCATCGCCGAGCGCAGCGTCGTCGGAAGCTACTGCTACAGCCGCGAGGACTTCGTCAGCACCGCCGCCTGGGTCGCCGACGGGCCGGCCGAGCTGGCCCGGCTGGTCGAGGGCCGGGTCGGCATGGACGACGCGCCGGCGGCGTTCCGGGCACTGGCCGAGGGCAAGGACGGCTCCAGCAAAGTGCTCGTCTTTCCGGGCGGCGTCACCGGCTGACCGGCGCCTGCGCTTCGCATCAGTGACGCCCGGTCGGGATGCCGACCGGGCGTCACTCGCGTACGGACCTGTCTTACTGCTGTCCTTACTGCGGTGCGGGCAGGACGCAGGCGGGGCTCGGGATCTCCAGCACGTCGTCGGCCTGCTCGGGGATTCCGGTCGAGGCGTCCAGCACGAAGTGCGTGACCTGGTGGGAACGCTCGTTGGCGACGTAGAGGTGCTGCCCGGCCACCACCAGGTGCCGCGGCCACGCCCCTCCGGTCGGCACGTCGGCGACCGGCTTGACCTGGCCGCCCTGCACCGACAGCGTGCCGATGACGTCCAGGCCGCGGTTGGCGACATAGAGCATGCGGCCGTCGTCGCTGATCCCGATCTCGGAGGGGTAGTTGTCCGCCGGCGCAGACTGCAGGGTGGACGGCGCGACGCCCTGGTGGGTGAGCGCGCCGGTGGCCGGGTCGAGGACGTACGTCGTGACGGTGGAGTCCAGCTCACCGGCCACGTGCACGAGGTTGTCGGTGCCGAACGCGAGGTGCCGCGGCCCCGCACCCGGCGCGGTCTCGGCCACCGGCCCGGGCGCGAGCGTCCCGGCGTCGAGGTCGAGGGTGTAGGTCAGCACCGCGTCCAGGCCGAGGTCGACGGCCAGCACGTGCCCACCGCTCGGGTCGACCCGGATGTGGTGGGCGTGCGGGCCCTCCTGCCGGTCGGCGTTGGGCCCGGAACCCTCGTGCTGGATCAGGTCGGAGCGCTCGGCGAGTGAGCCGTCGGGCCTGATCGGGTGCACCGACAGGTGACCGCTGCCGTAGTTGGCGGTGAGCAGGAACCGGCCGGAGGGATGCACGGTCAGGTGGCACGCGCCGTTGCCGCCGGTGGGCTCGGTGTTGAGCTCGCGCAGGCCGCCGTCGGAACGGACCGTGTAGGCGGTGACCGAGGCGTCACCGCGTTCGTTCACGGCGTACAGGTGGGTGCCGTCGGGATGCCAGGCCAGGAAGGCCGGGGACGTCGTTTGCGCCACCACGTCGACGAGACTGAGCGCGCCGGTCGCGGGGTCCTGGTGGGCCAGGCTGATGCCGGTGCCCTCCCCGCCGGCGTCCTTGGTGAACGAGCCGATGTAGACCCTGCGGATGCCGTTCACGATTACCTCCGAAGTGACTGCGCTGTCGCTGTGGGGCGAACCGTGCTCGAACCTACCGGTTGTCGCCGACAGTGCCGATCCGCGTGCCACATCGTGGTCGAGTGGTCACCGTCGCAGCGGATCGTACGCCGAAAGGTCCAGGCTCGGGCGCTCACCGACCGCGAGCGCGGCGGCGACCGCACCGGTGTAGGGACCCGCCGTCAGCCCGGTGGCGCCGAGGCCGGTGGCGAGCACCAGTCCCTCGATCCCGGGAACGCATCCCAGCAACGGCAGTCCGTCCTCGCTGCTGGGCCGGAACCCGACCCGAGTCTCCAGCACCTGTGCGTCGGCGAGGCCGGGTGCGACCGTCAGCGCGGCGTTCAGCACCTCGTGCATGCCGGTGGCGGTGACCCGGTGGTCGTAGCCCGAACCCGTCTCCCGGGTCGCGCCGACCACCACCCGCCCGTCGGGGAACGCCAGCAGGTAGTGGCCGCCGGATGGCTGGACGACCGGCCACTTCGAGGTCTCGGCGCCGGTCAGCGACAGGTGGACGATCTGGCCCTTCTGCGGTGCCAGCGCGAGCTTGACACCCGCCGGCTCGAGGAGTTCACCGCTCCAGGCGCCCGCCGCGACCACCACCGCGTCGGAGCCAATGATCGTGCCGGCCTCGCCGTCGCCGCCGTTCTCGCTCGCGCCGTTGTCCAGGTGCACCCCGCCGACGCGCCCGTCGACCAGCAGCAACCGGGCCGACCCGGTGACCGTCCGGACGCCGCGGCGGGCGCCCGCGCGGATCAGCGCGTCGCGCATCCGGGCGCCGTCGACCCGGCCGCCGCCGCTCACGTGAACCGCCGCCAGGTCAGGGTGCAGCGGTGGGAACAACCTGCGTACTTCCGCGGGTGTCAGCCGGGTGACCGTTCCGACCTGGGGGATCCGGGCGGCGCGCTCGCAGGTGAGCGCGTACGTCGCGGCCAGGTTGTCTTCGTCGGCGTCGACCTGTACGCCGCCGACCGGCTCGTAGCCGGTGTCGGTCTCGCCGGCCTCGGCCAGCCGGGTGAGGAGGTCGGGATAGTAGGCGGCGCCGGCGACGTAGAGCCGGAACGCGTCCGGGTCCGCGGCCGAACGCGACAGCCAGGGAGCGACGATTCCGGCGCCGGCGTCGGTGGCCCGGCCGGGGTCGGCCCGGTCGACCAGAACGACCTCGATCTCGCGTTCGGCAAGGTGGTACGCCGCACTCGCCCCGACGATGCCGCCGCCGATCACCACCACCCGCATGAGAATTCACTGTGGCACAGGGGCCCGCGGTTATCCCCGGCTTGGACAACCTGGCTGGGTTCGGCCACGGTGACCGGCCGGTCGGCCCCCACTGCGCGGCCGGTGGGCCCCGAACCGGTCGGATCGGCCCAGGCGACCGTCCCGCCGGGCCGGGCCGGTCGTCCCGAGGATTCGCCGATCAGCCGAAGTCGCGTTCGAGCCGGACCTTGGCCTCCCGCTCCAGCAGGACGACCTTGCGGTCCACCCCGCCGCCGAAACCGACCAGCTTGCCGTTGGCGCCCACCACGCGGTGGCAGGGCACGACGATGGCGATCGGGTTCTGGCCGTTGGCCGCGCCGACCGCGCGGGACGCGGTGGGCGAGCCGATCCGCCGGGCCAGCTCGCCGTAGGTCTCGGTCTCGGCGTACGGGATCTCCCGCAGCGCCGCCCACACCCTGCATTGGAACGCCGTTCCGCCCGGCTCCAGCGGCAGGTCGAACTCGGTGCGCTCGCCCGCGAAGTACGCGGCCAGCTGGTCCACCGCCGCGGCCAGCACCGGGTCGTCGTCCAGGTCACCCCGGTCCAGGGGCGCGTCGCCGGTGAAGTGCAGCTGGGTCAGGTGGGTGCCGTTCGACCGGAGAGTGAGCGCGCCGACGGGGGAGTCGACCGTGCAGGTGTTCGTCATGCGGC
Organism: uncultured Actinomycetota bacterium; assembly: GCA_963791775.1. Taxonomy (GTDB): domain Bacteria; phylum Actinomycetota; class Actinomycetes; order Propionibacteriales; family Actinopolymorphaceae; genus Actinopolymorpha. Next base: position 987,969 of record CAWBTM010000012.1, read on the forward strand.
TCGTCCTTGCGTGGGTGGGGCCGGGCGGGTGGCCGCCGGGACGACGGTCCACAGGTGCTGTGCGGCATAACTGCGCAGCGGCCGCCAGCGGTCGGCGACCGCTGCGATCTCCGCCGGCCGGTCGGGTACGCCGAGGGCGGCCAGTGAGCGGCGGATCCCGAGGTCGGAGGCGGGGAACGCGTCCGGGTCGCCGAGCCCGCGCAGCGCGACGTACGCCGCGGTCCAGGGTCCTACCCCCGGCAGCGCGAGCAGCCCGGCCTCCACCTCGGCCCGGTCCGCGCCCGGCGCGAGGTCGAGGTCGCCGCCGGCGACCGCGCCGGCCAGCGCGGTGACGGTGCGGGTCCGGGCCACCGGCATCGGCAGCGTGCCCGCCTCCGCCAGGGCGCCGGCCGCGGGGAAGCTGTGGGTCAGCGTGCCGACGGGATGCGGCAGCGGGTCGGCGTACGCCGCGACCATCCGGCCGACGACCGTACGTGCCGCGGCGACCGACACCTGCTGGCCGACGACCGCGCGGACGGCGGTCTCGAACGCGTCCACGCTGCCCGGCACCCGCAGGCCGGGGCGGGCGCGGACCAGCGGGCCGAGCAGCGGGTCGTCGCCGAGCGCGTCGGTGATCCCGGCCGGGTCGGCGTCCAGGTGCAGCAACCGCCGGCACCGGGCTGCGGCCGGGCCGAGGTCGCGAAGGTCGTCCAGGTGGAGCTCGCAGCGGACGAAGCCGTCGGCGGGCGTGAGCGACAGAACCCCCGCGCCGTGGTGCAGTCGGACCGCCCGGCGGTAGGTGGTGCCGTCGAGTTCCTCCAGGCCGGGGACGAGCCGGTCGGCGAGGTAGCGCCAGCCGGACTCCGCGTCGTACGGCGGCCGGTAGGGGAGCCGCAGCGTGACCGCGCCGTTGGTGGGCTCCTGCCGCTTTCCGGCGCTGCGGACCTCGCCGGGCGTGGCGGCGAACACCGCGCGGATGGTGTCGTTGAACTGGCGTACGCTGCCGAACCCCGCGGCGAACGCGACGTCGGTGATCGGCAGGTCGGTGGTCTCCAGCAGCAGCCGGGCGGTGTGTGCCCGGCGGGCTCGGGCCAGGGCGAGCGGGCCGGCGCCGAGCTCGGCGGACAGCAGCCGGCCGAGGTGGCGGGTGGTGTAGCCGAGCCGGGCCGCCAGGCCCGCCACCCCCTCGCGTTCGACCAGCCCGTCGTCGACCAGGCGCATCGCCCGGGCGGCCACGTCGGCCCGCAGGTCCCACTCCGGCGAGCCCGGCACGGCATCGGGACGGCAGCGCCGGCAGGCCCGGAAGCCCGCGTCCTGGGCGGCCGCCGCGGTCGGGAAGAAGCGCGCGTTCTGCCGCTTCGGGGTGGTCGCGGGACAACTCGGGCGGCAGTAGATCCCGGTGGAGGTGACGGCGATGTAGATCCAGCCGTCGAAGCGGGGATCGCGCGACTCCACGGCTCGGTAGCACTGCTCGAAGGACGGCATCACGGGTACGACACTGGCACGGATCCCCGGCTCGGGCTAGCGGGAATCGGACTTCGGCGTACCCCTTCGGGCACTCCGTCTTCGCAGGCCTTTCCGCAGGCCTTTCCGCAGGGCTCCTCAGGCGGCGGGCGAGCCGTTCAGCCGGTGGTAGAAGGGGTTGTCCGCGGTGAGCTCGGCCCGGGCGACCCGCTTCCCGGTGAACGCCGAGGCGTAGATGCCGGTGACGATCTCCAGCGTGCGCCGCAGCCCGGCACCGGTGGCGGCCGGACGGCGACCGGCCCGCAGGCTCGCGAACAGCTCGGCGAACTGCGCCTCGTGCCCGCTCGGCACCTCCTCCCCGGTGGGCGGCCACGGCGGCGGGTCCTGCTCGAACCCCGGCGCCGGGGTGTAGGTCCAGGAGTCCAGCCGGTGACCGTACAGATGCGACAGCTCCAGCGTCGCTCGAGCGAAGTCGAAGCGCAGATAGCTTTCCTCGCGCGGTGACAAGACGCTGTTGACAACGCTGGCGACCGCACCGCCCGCGAACGTCAGATGGGCGAACGACACGTCCTCGGTCTCCACGTCGCGCGCCAGCCGAGGCGCCTGCGCACTGATGTCGGTCCACTCGCCGAGCAGGTGCCCGAGCAGGTCGATCTGGTGGATGCCGTGACCCAGCGTCGGCCCGCCGCCCTCGGTGTCCCAACGGCCGCGCCACTCCACCTCGTAGTAGGCGTCCGGGCGGTACCACAGCGTGTGGCAGATCGCGACGTACGGCCGGCCGAACCGGCCCTCGTCGACCAGTGTCTTCGCAGCTTCCGCGGCGGTGCCGAACCGGTGCTGGAAGATGCCCACGAAGTGGCCTGCACTGCGTTCCTCGGCCGCCGCGATGGCGTCGAACTCCGCGAGCGTCAGGCACGGCGGCTTCTCGCAGACGACGGTCGCACCGGCCTCCAGGGCGGTGATCGCCGCGGCGGCGTGCGCGCCCGGGGGAGTGCACAGATGGACGAGGTCGGGATGCTCGGCCGCCAGCAGGTCCTCCAGCGAGGCGTACCGGCCCGGAATCTCCCACTGGGAGGCGAACGCCTCCAGCCGGCGGGCGTCCAGGTCGGTGGCGGCCACGATCTCCACCTGGCCGTCGTGCGCGCGCAGGGCCCGGGCGTGCGTGCCCGCGATGTTGCCCGTTCCGACGATGGCCGCACGTAGTCGCCGCATCAGTTCTCCTGCCCTGCTTGGAGGTCCTGCCCTGCTTGGAGTCCTTGGTCAGAGCCCGGCCCGGTGGCCGGGGTCCGCCCAGCGGTCGTTGGGCACCAGCGGATACCAGTCCGGCCGGCCGGGGTCGCGGTCGTAGGGATAGTCGCCGAGCTCGCGGTACAGCTCGGCGTAGCGTTCCAGCCGGTCGCGGTCGAGGGTGACGCCGAGCCCCGGCCCGTCGGGCACCGCGATCGAACCACCGGCGTACGGCAGTTTCCCGCCGGCCAGCACGTCGTCGGTCAGGTGGTGGTAGTGCGCGTCGGCGGCGAGCGTCAGCGCGGGGAGGACGGCACCCAGGTGCAGCATCGTCGCCAGCTGGATGCCGAGCTCACCGGAGGAGTGCACGGCCACCGACTGCTGGAACGTCTCGCACACGTTCGCCGCCTTCACACACGCCCGGATCCCGCCCCAGAACGTCGTGTCCAACAAGATGGTGTCCACCGCGGGATCGCGCAGGTTGGTGGCGAGCTGTTCGGGGTTGACCACGACGGTGTTGGTGGCCAGCGGGATGCGCACCGCCTCGCGCACCCGGCGCATGCCGTTCAACCCCCAGGTCGGGTCCTCGTAGTAGTCGTTGTCGAGGTCCTCGATCGCCCGGCCGAACCGGATCGCCTCCTCCACCGACAGCGCGCAGTTGGGGTCGTGGCGGAACCGGTCGCCGGGCAGCGCCGCCGCGAGTGCGCGGTAACACTCCAGCTCGTACGCCGGTGGGTAGACGCCGCCCTTCAGCTTGTGGGTGGTGAAGCCGTGTTCGGCCTTCAGGGCAAGGGCGTGCTCGACCAGCTGGTCCGGGGTGCGCACCTCGCCGAGCCCGATGCCCGCGTCGGCGTACCGGAAGAAAAGGTAACTGGCAAAGGGAACCCGGTCGCGCACCTTGCCGCCGAGCAGGTTGTACACCGGCGTGCCGAGCGCCTTGCCCACGATGTCCAGGCAGGCGAACTCGATCGCCGCCAGCAGCTGGGTGCGGTTGTTGTAGAGGGACGCGGTGGGGTTGGCGATCTTGAACCGCAGCTCCTCCAGTGCGAACGGGTCGTGGCCGAGGAGGTAGGGCCGAAGGCCGGCGAAGGCCAGCGCGGCGCCCTGCCCGCCGCCGCCCATCTCGCCCAGCCCGGTGATGCCCTCGTCGGTGTCCACCTCGACGATCGTGCGGACGAACCGTCCCCAGTGCGCGCCGTTGGAGTGCCGCAGCGGCGCCTCCAGCGGGACGGTCACGGTGGTGGCGCGCAGGTCGGTGATCCTCATGGCTACTTCCCGGGAAGGACGACCGGGGCCATGGCCAGCAGGCCGCCGTCCACGCGGTAGTCGGCCCCGGTGACGAACGACGACCGGTCGCCGGCGAGGAACGCCACCACCTCGGCCACCTCGGCCGGCTTGGCGATCCGGCCGATCGGGTGGCTCGCGCCCCAGTCGGCGAGCACGTCCTCGGCGCCCCGGTCGCCGCGGAACAGGTCGGCCGACCAGCGCAGCATCGGGGTGTCGACCGAGCCGGGGCAGACCGCGTTGACCCGGATCCGGTCACGGGCGTGGTCGACGGCCATCGCGCGGGTCAGCGCGAGGATGCCGCCCTTGGAGGCGGCGTAGGCGGCCACCCGGTCCTGGGTGACGTACGCCTGCACCGACGCGACGTTCACGATCGATCCGCCGCCACGGGCCCGCAGGTGGGGTACGGCGAACTTCGCGGTGAGGTACATCGCCTTGAGGTTGACCGCGAGCACCTCGTCCCACAGCTCCTCCGAGGTCTCCTCGACGGTGCCGTACCGCTGCACGCCGGCGGAGTTGACCAGGACGTCGATCCCGCCGTGCCGTTCGGCCGCCTCGTCGACGTACCTTCGTACGTCGTCGGCGCGGGTCAGGTCGGCGACGACCGCGCTGACCGCGCTGACCGCGCTGACCTCACTGACCTCGCCGGGCGCCCCGGCGAGGTCCTCGCGCAGGGCGCGGACGTGGTCCTCGACGTTCGTGGCGACGACCACCGTGGCGCCCTCGGCGGCGAGCAGCTCGGTCACCGCGCGGCCGATGCCGGAGCCACCGCCCGCGACCAGGGCCACCTTGCCCGTGAACTCACCCATGCGCGTCCTCTCGCCGTCGGCCCGTGGTGCAGCAGGGCCGACCCTAGCGGCGCCGGGACGGACAGAACGGTCGCGGCCGGGCCCGCGGGCTCAGTCCGGCCGGGTCCGGACGTGTTCGGGTCGTACGCCGAGACCGACGAACCGGCTCATCGGCCGGCGGATCACCGGTGCCAGCCAGCCCGGCAAGGGTGCCGACGGGGAGGCGTCGGGGTCCGCGCGCAGGGCGCGGTTCAGCCCGAACGTCTGCACCGCCCGCTGGAGAGCCTGGGTGACGGCGGTCGGGAACTGCCGGCGGCGCTGGACGGCGGCGAGCGCGCGGTCGGGTACCGGAGTGCCGGACCGCTGCGCCTCCCGCAACGACGGGACGAGCAGGTTGGCCGCGGCCACGGCGTCCTGGACGGCGAGGTTGATGCCCACTCCCGCCACCGGTGACATCGCGTGTGCGGCGTCGCCGATCGCCAGCAGACCGGGGCGGTACCACCGCCGCAGCCGGTCCATCCGGACCTCGAGCACGCTGGTGTCGTCGAAGCTTCGCAGCTCGCCCACCCGGTCGGCGAGGAACGGCGCAGTGCGCGCCAGACCGCTGCGCAGCGCGTCGATGCCCTGGGTGCGCAGGTCGTCGAAGCCGCCCTTGCGGATGAGGTAGGCGATCTGCCAGTACGTACGTCGCGGAATGGTGACCGCCGCCCGGCCGGGACCGAACCGGAAAGTCAGCGCGTTCGCGGCGGAGTCACCCTCGGCCCAGGGCAGCCGGAACCACACCACGTCCATCGGCGCGCCGAACGCGCGAGACGTCAGGCCCGCTGCCTGCCGCAGCGTGGAGTGCCGCCCGTCCGCGGCCACCGTGAGCGCCGCGCGCAACGTGTAGTCGCTGCCGTGGTCGGTGTCGTGGCCCCCGTCGTGGTCGCCGCTTCGGTCGCGGACCCGTACGCCCACCACCCGGCCGTGCTCGAGGACCAGGCCGTGGGCCTCCGCGTTGCGGCGCAGTTCGAAGTGCGGGTAGGCCGAGGCGGCGGCGGCCAGGAGCTCCAGGAAGTCCCACTGCGGCACCAAGGCGATGTAGGGATGGCGAACCCGCAGGTGCCGCAGGTCCAGGATGTCGACCCGGCGGCCGGCGCTCTCGAAGCCGGCCCGCACGACCTGCTGGTGCGGTATTGCCTCCAGCCGGTCGGCCAGTCCGAGTTCGGCGAGCACCTCCAGCGTGGACGGGTGCACGGTGTCGCCGCGGAAGTCGCGAAGGAAGTCGCCGTGTTTCTCCAGCACCGTCACAGCGATGCCCGCCCGGGCCAGCAGCAGCCCCAGCATGACTCCGGCGGGCCCGCCGCCGGCGACGCAGACTGTCGGATCAGGCATGGGTCAGTCGTCGTGGTCGCGGTCGTCCCACGGGCGGAAACCGCTGTCGGCGGTGTGGTCCCAGTCCAGACCGCCGCGGGTGCTGCGCACGGCACCGATGATCATGGACAGGATCATCAGACAGACGAGTCCGGCGACGACTATCGCCACGACTACTTTCCAGTCCATGCTGTCCCCGATCGCCGCCGGTGCTGATCGCCGGTTCTCGAAAAGAACGATGCCAGCAATGCGATGACTGTGCAGGACGTTACCAAAAGCGATGGCGTCGAACACCCGTTGTGGCAGAACGCCGTGCGACTCCTACATGCTGTCAAGTTCTCGTTGCGAAACGTGGTCGACGCTGCGGATGGCCGGCTCGTGCGACGCGGTGGTGGCGAGCCGGCCGGCTCGCCACCACCGCGTCGTTGGAGAAACCGCTACCACTGCTTGACGAACAACCGTTGCCGCGGAACGGCTACTGCTTGACGAACAGCTTGGTGAAGTCGGGCCCGCCGCTGAACGGGTCGAGGACGACACCGCCGAGCTTGGAGCCGTAGAGGAAGTTCGTCTTGCTGTAGTCGACCGGGATGACCGGCGCGTACTTCTCCATCATCATCTTGTCGAGCTTCGGCCACTGCGACTGCTGTTCCTTCAGCGGCAGGGCGGAGATGCGGTCGATCTCGGCGTTGATGTCCTTGGCGTCGAGGAACGACTTGTCCGGCGCGGCGTTCGGGTTCAGCGCGATCAGCCGGCCGTCGAAGATGGCGGGGAACACCGTCGTTCCGGACGGCCAGTCCAGGCACCAGCCCAGCGGCCGGATGTTGATCTTCGACTTCGGGTTCTCGAACTCCGCCCGCACCTGGTCGCGTGGCATCGGGATCGCGGTGGTCTTGAAGCCCGCGGCCTTCAGCTTCTGCGAGCGGACGGCCGACACCTGCGCGGAGATGTCGTTGTCGTTGGAGTAGGCCCACACGACGTCGAAGCCGAGCTTGCCCGCCTTCTCCAGCATCTTCTTGGCCTTGGCCGCGTCGCCGTCACCCTTGCCGCCGTTGCCGAACAGGTCGTAGTTGACGAAGCCCGGCGTGACCTTCGGCAGGATCGTCGTCGCCGGGGAGTAGGTGAACGGGCTGTCGCCACCCGCCTTGTGGATCGAGTCGAACGGCCACGCCGTCACCAGCGCCCTGCGCACCTCGAGCGGGATCCGCCGGGTGTCCAGGTAGATGAAGTCGGTGCAGGTACCGTCACCGGTCAGCATCCGCTTCTCCGGCTCCTTGCCCTGGATCTTGGGCAGCAGCGAGGAGTCGACACCGTCGTAGGTGATCGCGGTCTGGTCCGGGCCGTTGTCGGCGATCAGCTGCTCCTGCAGCTTGATCGGGTTCTGGCCGTACTTGAAGTCGTACTTGTCGACGTACTGGTGCCGAACGGCGTCGGTCCTGGGGTCCCACTGGTCATTCCTGACCAGAACGAGGCGCTTGCCCTTCTGGTACGTCTGGAACTTGTACGGCCCGGTCGCCAACGGGTGGTTGCCGTAGGCGTCCTTGGTGTCCTTGGCCTGCGGGATCGGCGTGAACACCGGGAACGTCGCGTAGTAGGCGAGGTCCGGGAACGGCTTGGCCATCTTCAGGACGACCGTCTTGTCGTCCGGGGTCGAGACGCCCGGGTAGTCCAGTCCACCGCCCTGGGCCTTGGACTTGAACGGGCCCTTGTACTTGCCGCCGTCCAGGAAGTAGCTCTGCTGGTAGGTCGGGCCGCCGGGAAGTTCCTCGGTGGCGAAGGACCGCTTCACCGCGTAGGCGATGTCCTGGGCCTTGATCGGGGAGCCGTCCTCGTACTTCAGGCCGTCCTTGAGCGTGAACTTCCACTCGGTGTAGTCAGCGTTGTGCTCACCCAGGTCGGTGGCCAGGTCGGGGACCAGGTAGTACTTCCCGTCCGCCCGGAGTTCCAGCGCCGTCAGGGTGCGCATCGTCAGCCGCGCCACGGACAGGGTGTCGATGTAGTACGAACGCGTCGGGTCGAACGTCTCCGGTGCCTGCACGGTGAGGACCGTCGCCGTGCCACCCTTCTGCGCGCCGGCGATGTCCTTGGCCGGGCCCTTGGCGTTGGCGTCCTGCACCACCTGGAACCCCGCGCCCTGCGGAGCCGCCGGCGCCTCCTTCTGCTTCTGCTTGTCCTGCTGGGCCGCTCGCTCCGACGGAGAAGCTCCCCCACCGCAGGCGGTCAGGCCGAGAGCGAGTGCCCCGGCGACTGCCACCAACCTTCTGTATCGCATGCCAACCCACTCCCTGTCCGCGACCGCTGCTCCCCGTGCTGGTCGCAGACGTCGCTCACCCGTCGATGTGGAGATGCCGAGATGCCGAGACTGTCGTTGCTGCGATGCGCTCGCGATGCTGTCGGCGCTGACGTTCGGACCGACGCTGTCGATCAAGCCGGTTGGAACGATAGGCGGCCTGCGGGCGGTGGCGGTCACGAATCGGGCACGCTTGTCCATCGATGTGATGGCGTACGGAAAACCTCGGCGGGTGACGGAACCTCAAGCCGCGTTCGGGATGTGGAGGCCGGGAGACCCACGGTGGAGGCCGAATGTTCAGAGAATGACGTCGGCGAGCTCGTCGGCACGCGGCGGATCCGCGCCCGGGCGGGTGCAGGTGAGCGCGGCGGCGGTGCCGGCCCGGGTGAGCAGACCGCGCAGGGTGCCTTCGGGAAGCGTCGGCCGCGGCTGCCGGAGGACGGGAAGCAGGTCGTGGTCGTGCAGGCCCGCGAGCAGGGCGGCGCTGAACGAGTCGCCGGCGCCGACCGCGTCCACGACGGACACCACCGGAGCGGTGACGTCCACCCTCGGCTGTGCCGGCCCGGCGGCGAACGCGCCGTCCGCGCCGAGTGTCACCACCACCAGCGCCGGTCCGCGTTCGCACCACCGGCGTACGACGTCGGCCGGATCGGTGCCGGGGTAGAGGTAGCCGAGGTCGTCGGCGCTGACCTTCACCAGGTGTGCGGAGCCGAGCTGGGCCTCGACCCGGGAGCGGGCGGCGTCGCGGTCCGGTTGCAGGTGCGGCCGGATGTTGGGGTCGAGGCTGATCGTCACCGCGCCGCGGTCGTGTTCGCGGGCGAGCCGCTTTTCCAGCACGCTCGCACCGGGCTCCAGGGCGAGGGCCAGCGAACCGGTGTGGATCGCGGTCACCTCGTCGGGGAACGGGTCGGGCAGCTCCTGCGCCGTCCACTGCCAGTCGGCCGTGCCGTTGCAGTAGAACTCGAACCGCGGCGAGCGGTGGGCGTCCAGGAAGACGAACGCGAGCGTGGTCGGTTCACTCGCGGTCACGGCGTACTTCGTCGACACGTCGTTGTCGGCGAGGTGGGCGCGCAGCCGGTCGCCGAAGGAGTCCTTCGACAGCCGGGCCAGCAATGCGGTGGGTACGCCGAGCCGGGCCAGGCCGACCGCGACGTTGAACGGGGCGCCGCCGGGCCTGGCGTGGAAGACGCCCTGGTCGTCGCCCGCCAGGTCGATGAGGGCCTCGCCGATGACCGTGATCACGTGTCGTCTCCTGCGGTTCGGGGGCTGCCAGCATCTCGCATCCGGCCGCGCCACGGGAGTACTGGGAGCCGGGCCGGCTCTCCCGCCGGTGGGTGCCGGGGGTGCGGCGGCCGATGGCGGACCCGGTCAGGCGGGCACTCCTCGTCCGTACTGCGTTCAGACCCTAGTGTCAGGGGATCGGGCACGCTCCGGTCCGTAGGCCCGATGCGGTCGACGGACGGACAGGCTCCGGTGCGACAACTCCGCTGCGACGGAGGGGCCAGGCGAGAGGGACGAGGCAACGGTGGTGAGCGACGTCGGCGCGACCGTACGCCGTGTCCTGCCGGTGGTCGCCGTCGTCGGGTTGCTCGGCGTGCTGGTCGTGGTGGCCGCGATGTCCGGCCCGGAGGTCACCGGGATGCCACTGCCAGGGCGGAGTCAGGGACCGGTGACCCCGCCACCACCGCCGACCGGCGGACCGACCGCGGCCCCGACGCCGACGGTCAGCACCGCACCACCGTCGGTGTCCGTGCCCGGCTGGCTGGCGTGGATACCGGCCGTCTTCGGTGTGCTCCTGCTCCTCGCGCTGGTCGTGCTCGTGGTGCACCTGGTCCGGCTCTACCTGCGCAACCGGAGCCCGCGGGACCGCGAGGAGGTCGACGTCGAGCCGGCGCCGGTGGAGGTCCAGGACGAGACCGGACGGCAGCTGCGCGCGGCGGTGGACGCCGGCATCGAGGAGCTGGACGACGACGGAACCGACCCGCGCCGGGCGGTGATCGCCTGCTGGCTGCGGCTGGAGGCCGCGGCCGCGGCGGCCGGGACACCGCGCGCTCCGGCCGACACCCCCGCAGACCTGGTGGCCAGGATGCTCTCGGCGCACCAGGTGAGTGCGCCGGTGCTGCGCGGATGCGCTGACCTGTACCGTCAGGCGAGGTACGCACCGGGTGAGGTCGAGGAGTCGATGCGGGTCCAGGCGCGCGAGGCGCTGGGCCGGCTGCGCACCGAACTCGCCGCGGGACGACCGGCAGCGGCCGCGACACCGGAATCCGCCGACGCGTCGACCGGGCCCGGCTCCGACGTCGGCTCCGACGTCGGCTCCGACGTCGGTTCGGGCTTCCGGGGCGGGGCCGGATGAACGGGTGGGCGCGGCGGACGCCGGGCGTGCTGCGCGGGCTCGTGATCACCGCGGTCGCGTCCGGACTGGCGTACGCCCTGCTGGTGCTCGTCTTCCACGCCCACGTGCCCTACCCGCTGTGCTTCGCGGTGGTGCTTGTCGTCGTCCTCGCAAGGGTGCTGGTCCGGCTCTTCACCCCGCCGCCGGCCGGGCAGGCGCTGGTGCGCGAGGACACCTCCACGACGGTGTTCGGCGTACCGGACCGGCCGTTCGCCGACGTCCGCCGCTGGGAGGAACGACTGGACCTGATGCGCGGCGACCGCGACTATTACGAGCGCGTCGTCCGGCCCGCGATCGCCGCGGTGGTCGACGAGCGGCTGCGCGTCGGGCACGGTGTCACCCGGGACGACCAACCCGACCGCAGCCGGGAGTTGGTGGGCGCCCGGGTTTGGGATCTGCTCACCACCACCCAATCCCGCCGGCCCCCCTCGCCGGGAGAGCTGGCCGACGTCATCGCCGAGGTGGAGGACTTGTGAGCCAACCAGAGTTGCCGATTCCGACCGTCAGCGAACGCTGTCAACAAGTACTTGACGCCGTGTCCGGTGTCGTGGTCGGCAAGCGGGCAGCGCTCGAGCTCGTCCTCGCCGGCATCCTGGCGGGCGGCCACGTGCTGCTGGAAGACCTTCCCGGGTTGGGAAAAACCCTCACCGCGCGGACGTTCGCGCAGGCGCTGGGTGTGGAGTTCCGCCGCATCCAGTTCACCCCCGACCTGTTGCCGGCCGACGTGACCGGCTCGTCGCTGTACGACCAGCGCACCCACGACTTCACGTTCCGGCGCGGTCCGGTGTTCACCAATGTGCTGCTGGCCGACGAGATCAACCGCACGCCGCCGAAGACCCAGGCCGCGCTGCTGGAGGCGATGCAGGAACGCCAGGTCTCGGTCGAGGGCGAGACCCACCTGCTGCCGACGCCGTTCCACGTGCTGGCCACCGCGAACCCGATCGAGTACGAGGGCACCTACCCGCTCCCCGAGGCGCAGCTGGACCGGTTCCTGCTGCGGGTGTCGTTCGGCTACCCGGAGTCGGAGGAGGAGTTCGACGTCCTGCGCCGCCGGATGTCGCGCCGGCAGGAGGAGTCGCAGGTGGCCGCCGTGGTCGACCCGCCGACGCTGGTCGCCATGCAGCGTTCGCTGGAGGACGTCGCGGTCGAGGACTCCATCGGCCGGTACGTCGTCGAGGTCGTCCGCGCGACCCGGGCCGACCAGCGGGTGCTGGTGGGCGCGTCGCCGCGCGGCTCGCTGGCCCTGTTGCTGCTGGCCCGGGCGAAGGCGGTGCTGGCCGGCCGGGACTTCGTGGTGCCCGAGGACGTGAAGGACGTCGTCGTACCCGCCCTCGCCCACCGGATCACGCTGCGCCCGGAGATGTGGCTGCAGCGCATCGACCCGGCCCAGGTGGTGGCGGAGGCGCTGGCAACCGTGCCCGCGCCGGCGAGTGCGGCCCTGCCGACCTACACGGGCTGAACGGGCCGACGTGCGGATGTCTCTTCCGGGTCGCCTTCTGGGCGGGCTCTCGACGAGTACGGCCGACGGCTCGCCGGGCTGGACGCCGACGCCGGCGCTGCGCCGGGCGCTGGTGGTCACGCTCGCGCTGCTGGTCGTCGCCGTGCTCACCGGCCGGGCCGACCTGGTGGTGCTCGCCACGCCGTTCGCGGTGGGCACCTCGGCGGCGCTGCTGCGCCGTCCGCGGGGGCTGCCCGGGGTCCGGGTGAGCGCCGCCGACGGCCAGGTTCCGAACGGCCAGAACTCGAACGGCCAGAACTCGAACGGCGCCGGCGATCTGGTGGAGGGCTCCGACCTGCACGTCCGGGTCGACGTCGCGGCCACCGACGCCGCCTACGACGTCGCCGTGGTGCAGCGCGAGCAGCCGCCGTGGCTGCGCGACCGGACCCGGGCCCGCACCCTCGCCGCAGCGGTGCCGGCCGACGCGGGTACGCGGTTCACCCTCACCGGACAGCTGGCCCGGTGGGGCCGCTACGTCGTACCCCCCGTACGGGTGCGCGCGGCGGCCTGCGACGCCCTGCTGACCTGCGCCCCGGTGACCTCGGACTCCGTCTCGGTGCGGGTGTTCCCGCGTACCGAGCCGTTCGCCGCCGACGAGGCGATGCCGAACGCCGCCGGTCTGGTCGGCGTACACCGGTCCAGACGGTTCGGGGAGGGCGGCGAGCTCGCCGGCATCCGGCAGTTCGCGCCCGGTGACCGGCTGCGGCGGATCGACTGGCGGGCCTCCCTGCGTACCGGCGAACTCCATGTCGCGCAAACCCTGTCCGACCGGGACGCCGAACTCGTGCTCGTGCTCGACGTCCTGCACGAGGCCGGCCGTTCGGAGGGCATCGACGGTGCGCCGAGCGTGCTCGACACCACGGTGCGCGCCGCGGCCGGGATCGCCCAGCACTACCTCGGCCGTGGCGACCGGGTGCGGTTGCTGGAGTACGGCGGGCGCAACCGCGCCTTGCGGGTCGGCTCCGGCCGCCGGCACTTCGTCGCCGCGCTGGAGTGGCTGCTGGCCATCCGGGCAGGGGAGGGGCCGCACGATCCGGCGGCCGGCATCTTCGCCCGGCAGATCCTGCCCCAGCAGGCGCTGCTGGTGGTCCTCACGCCGTTGCTCGACCGGCGCAGCGTGGCGCTGCTGGCCCGGCTCGCCCGCAGCGGCCGGACGGTGCTCGCCGTCGACACGCTGCCCGACTCGGCCCGCCCCGACCGGGAGAACCCCTGGACAGCGGTGGCGTTCGGGCTGTGGCGGCTGGAGCGGCGCAACACCGTCGCGCAACTGCTCGAGCACGGCGTACCCACCGTCACCTGGGCCGGCGCCGGCTCCCTCGACCAGGCCCTGCGCGACGTCTCCCGGCGAGCGGCGGCACCGCGATGAGCTACGCCGGGATGATGCGGGACGCGCTGACCGGCGCCGGCGACGCCTTCCGCCGGGTGCGCCGGGGCGCCCTGCTGGTGCGGGCCGTGGTCGCGGTCACCGGCTTCGTGGCGCTGGTGCTGGTCCTGCCGGGGCCCATCCTCGGTCCGCTGTCGCTGCTGGTCTGCGCGTCGCTGGCGCTGGTGCCGGCCGTGCTACCGAACACCTGGGTGGTGCTGGCGCTGGAGCTGCTCGCCATGACGGGCTGGCTGGTGGGCACGACGGCGTTCGACTCCTCCGGGTCCTGGTGGGCGCTGGTCGTGCTGGCCGCCGCGGCCTACCTCCACCACACCGGCAGCGCGCTCGCCGCCGTCCTCCCGCTGGACGCGGTGGTCGCCGGGTCGGTGCTGCGCCGCTGGCTGGCGCGGTCGGGGGCGGTGATCGCCGGCACCGCGCTGGTCGCCGCGCTCGCGCTGGGGGTCTCCGGCCGCCTTCCGGTGGCGCCGACGGTGGCGATCCCGGTGCTCGGCGTACTCCTCGCGCTGGTCGCGGTGGGGGTGGTCGCCTACGCCCGCGCGCCCCGGTCCGGCGAGTGACCGCGAGGGCTGCGCCTGGTCTGTCGTGGTCCGGCCCGGTCCCACTGTGTGAAACCGCCGTGCGGGGCTGTGGAGGGACCTCGTAGCCTTTCGACTATGCGCGTTGGAGTAGTGGGTGCCACCGGCCAGGTCGGTGGAGTCATGCGGCAGTTGCTGGCCGAAGCGAGCTTCCCGGTCGAGGAGGTGCGCTTCTTCGCCTCAGCCCGGTCGGCGGGGCGGGCGCTGCCGTGGCTGGGCGGCGAGGTGATCGTGGAGGACGCCGAGACAGCGTCGTACGCCGGTCTGGACGTCGTGCTGTTCTCCGCCGGCGCCGCCACGTCGAAGCAGCTGGCGCCGAAGGTCGCCGCCGACGGCGCGGTCGTGGTGGACAACTCCTCGGCCTGGCGGATGGACCCCGGGGTGCCGCTGGTCGTCTCCGAGGTCAACCCGCAGGCGCTGGCGTCGATCCCGAAGGGCATCGTCGCCAACCCCAACTGCACCACGATGGCCGCGATGCCGGTTCTGTCGCCGTTGCACCAGGCGGCAGGGCTGCGCAGGCTGATCGTCAGCACCTACCAGGCCGTGTCCGGCGCGGGCGGCAGCGGCGTCACCGAGCTCGACGAGCAGGTGCGCAAGACCGCCGGCAACGCCGCGGCCCTCACCTTCGACGGCGCCGCGGTCGATTTCCCGCCGCCCTCGCAGTTCGCCCAGCCGATCGCGTTCAACGTCCTGCCGCTGGCCGGCAGCCTCGTCGACGACGGCAGCGACGAGACCGGCGAGGAGCAGAAGCTGCGCAACGAGAGCCGGAAGATCCTGGACATCCCGGAGCTGCCGGTCTCCGGCACCTGCGTCCGGGTCCCGGTGTTCACCGGCCACTCGCTGTCGATCAACGCCGAGTTCGAGCGCGAACTGACCCCTGCCCGGGCGCTGGAGCTGCTCGCTGCGGCCCCCGGTGTTGCCGTGGTCGACGTGCCCACCCCGCTGCTCGCCGCCGGCCAGGACCCGTCCTACGTCGGCCGGGTACGCCGCGACCCCACGGTCGAGCACGGCCTGGCGCTGTTCGTCTCCAACGACAACCTCCGCAAGGGTGCCGCCCTGAACACCGTGCAGATTGCCGAGCTGCTGGCGGCCCGGGTCGGCTGAGCCCGGCTTCGGGCCGGGTCCGCCTCCGGGTCCGGGTCTGGTCCGCGTTCGGGTGGGTCCGCCCGGAACGCCCGTCGTCCGGACGGGGTGACGGTTCGCGTTCCGGGCATGGCGATTCCGCGTCGGTGCGACGCTGGTGGTGGCCGCACGGCCGTGTCGGCCACCGCCGGCGTCGGGTCGAGGGGGAGACCGTGATCAAGCCGAGCAGTTTCGCCGTGGGCAGCCCCTGCTGGGTGGACGCGACAGTGCCCGACATGGAGGTGGCGCACCGCTTCTACGGCTCGGTCCTCGGCTGGGCGTTCGCCGACCAGGGCCGCGATCACGGCCACTACACGATGTGCCTGCTGAACGACATTCCGGTGGCGGCGCTGATGCCGCCGCAGCCGGGGGATGGCGCCGCGCCGATGTGGAACGTCTACCTCGCCACCCCCGACGTCGACGCCGCGGCCCGCCTGGCCGCCCAGCACGACGGCAAGGTGATCGTGCAGCCGGTGGACGTGGCCGGCAGCGGGCGGATGGCGTTCGTCGCCGATCCGACCGGCGCGACGTTCGGCATGTGGCACGGGCGCGGCCACATCGGCGCCGGGCTGTGGGGCGACCCGGGCGCGGTGACCTGGAACGAACTCGCCACCCCCGACGGCGCCGTCGCCGACGCGTTCTACCGAGCCGTTTTCGACTACGACCGGCAGGCGCCGGCCGACCCGGGCGTCACCGTCTGGAAGGCCGGCGGGCACGACGTGTGCAGCCGGCGGCAGACCACCGACCTCGCGCCGCAGTGGATCACGTACTTCGCCGTCGCCGACACCGACGAGGCGGTCGCGAAGGTCCGCAGGCAGGGCGGCCGGGTCGAGCGCGAACCCTGGGACAGCCCGCACGGCCGGCTGGCCGGCGTGACCGACCCGGCCGGAATCCCGTTCCGGCTGGCCGGCCCGGTGCCCGGAACCTGAACCTCCCGGCCCGGGCTCAGCGCGCGGCGTGAACGGAGCGAGGCGCGGTTGAGCCCGCCGAGCCTGCGGGGGTCGCCGTGCGCGTCGCGTCGGGGGTCGGCAGGACGTGGGCCAGTACGGCGGTGAGGACGACCACGACTGCGAACGCCACGCCCAGGGTTCGGTGGCCGGTGAGGGCCAGCCCGATCGCGGCGCCGCCGAACACCAGCACCTTCACCGCGACCGCAAGTGCCGCGTTGTGGAACGTCGCGTTCGGTGCTGCGAACAGTCCCCAGAACACCGCGGCGAGGAGGGGCACGCCCACGCCGAGGGCGATCCGGGCCGCCAGTGGAGCCGCACCGCGGGAGGCCGCGTAGCCGAGGGCGCCGAGTGCGGCGAGTTCGAGCGCGAAGACGGCGGTGAGATTGACCCAGGCGACCGCCGTGGTGATGCCGTTCGTCGCGATGCCGTCGGTCATGGTGATCCTCTTCTTCTCGTACGAACCGGGCTGTTGTCGTCGGAGCAGGAGCTGATGAGCCGGTTTGGAAAGGTGAGCAGTGCTCTCGCCTGAGAGCACTGTCCTCCGCAATGGGATCCGATGTCAAGAGCATTGCTCTCGTTTGTGAGCGCCGCTCTGTAATGTGGCAGACTCCGACCGTCGGGCCCACGACCAGGACCACCACGACCAGGACCACCTCGACCAGGACCACCAAGGCCAGTCCGCGCGAGCGTGCCAGGGTCGCGTTCACCCGCGACATCCTGGACATCTCCCGGCGGCAGATCGCCGAGTCCGGTGCCGCCGCGCTGTCGATGCGTGCGGTCGCCCGTGAGCTGGAGGTGGCGTCCTCGGCGCTATACCGCTACTTTCCGAGCCGGGACGCGTTGCTGACGGCGCTGATCGTCGACGCGTACGCCGCACTGGCCGACCGGGCCGAGGCGGCACAGGCGAAGGTGCCCGCCGACGACCACCTCGCCCGCTGGCGGGCGATCTGCCACGCCGTCCGCGACTGGGCACACGACAGCCCGCACGAGTACGCCCTGGTCTACGGCTCTCCCGTACCCGGCTACGCCGCGCCCGAGGAGACGGTCGATGCCGGGACCCGGCTGCCGTACCTCCTGCTGGGCGTGGTCCGCGACGCGTGGGCGGCCGGCGCGCTGGCGAAACCCGGCGGCGCCGACGTTCCGGCCCTGTCCCCGCAGATGGCCACACAGGCCGCACACCTCGCCGCGGGCGCCGGATTGGGCGAGCTGCCCGACGTGATCCTGGTGCGGGCGATGATCGCCTGGACCCAGGTCTTCGGCGCGGTCAGCCTCGAACTCTTCGGCCACCTGAAGGGCGGGTTCACCGACGACGCGCCGTTCTTCGCCACCTCCGTCGACCTGATGGCCCACTCCGTGGGGCTGCGCGCCCGGACATAATGGCCGGTATGACTGACGCCGCCCCGCCCGCCGACGACCACCAGCCCGCGACCTCCGCGTCTTCGGGGTCCGCCGCGACCTCCGCGACCTCCGCGACGGGGGAGGCCGACGACCCCTACCTCTGGCTGGAAGACGTCACCGGCGAGCAGGCACTGGCCTGGGTGCGCGAACGCAACGAGGAGACTCTGGCCGGCCTCGCCACCGGAGAGCGGTTCGAGCAGTTGCGCAGGCAGATCCGGGAGGTGCTCGACTCCGACGACCGGATCCCGTACGTCACCCGCCGCGGCGGCCTGCTCTACAACTTCTGGCAGGACGCCGAGCACCCGCGCGGCCTGTGGCGGCGGACGACGCTGGAGTCCTACCGCACCGACCACCCCGAGTGGGAGGTGCTTCTCGACGTCGACCGGCTCGCGGCCGACGAGGGCGAGAGCTGGGTGTGGAAGGGCGCGCCCGTGCTGCGCCCCGAGCTGCGGCTGGCGCTGGTGGAGCTCTCCCGCGGCGGCGCGGACGCGACCGTCGTCCGGGAGTACGACCTGCAGACCCGCACGTTCGTCGAGGACGGCTTCCAGCTGCCCGAGGCGAAGAGCTTCGTCGGCTGGATCGACGCCGACCGCATCTACGTCGGCACCGACTTCGGTCCCGGTTCGCTGACCTCGTCCGGCTACCCCCGCGTCGTGAAGGAATGGCGGCGCGGCACCCCGCTGGCGGAGGCGGAGACCGTCTTCGAGGGCAAGCCCGAGGACGTGCTGGCCTACGCCGGGCACGACTCGACCGAGGGGTTCGAACGCGACTTCGTCCGGCGCAGGATCGAGTTCTACAGCGGCGAGACCTACGTACGCACCGGGGCAGGTGCCGCTGATCTGGAGCGGATCGACGTGCCCAACGACGCCGAGGTCGACGTCGAACGCGAGTGGCTGCTGGTCGTCACCCGCACGCCGTGGACCGTCGACGGCACCACCTACCCCGCAGGTGCCCTGCTGGCCGCGCCGTTCGAGGACTTCCGGGCAGGCAAGCGCGCATTGACAGTGTTGTTCGAGCCCGACGAGCACACGTCGCTGGTCGGCTCGGTCTGGACCCGCCACCACCTGATCGTCAACACATTGTCCGACGTCAAGAGCCGGCTGGAGGTGCTCACCCCGCCGGCTTCGGCGGCCGACAGCCAGGCTGTCAACTCCGGCTGGACACGGCGCCCGCTCGCCGGCGTACCCGAGTTCGGCAGCGTCGGACAGATCGGCGCCGACCCGCACGCCGACGACGAGTTCTTCCTGCAGACCAGTGGCTACACCGAGCCGGCGACGCTGCGGTACGGCACGGTCGACGGTGACCTCCGACCCGTCAAGCAGGCGCCGGCGATGTTCGGCACCGACGGCCTGCGGGTGCGGCAGTTGTTCGCCACCTCCGACGACGGCACCCAGGTCCCGTACTTCGTGGTCGGCCCGGAGCAGTCCGCCGCCGACGCGCCGACGCTGCTCGCCGGCTACGGCGGCTTCGAGATCTCCAACCTGCCCGGCTACCAGGCCGCGACCGGCCGGGCCTGGCTGGCCCGTGGCGGCACCTACGTCGTGGCCAACATCCGCGGCGGCGGGGAGTACGGCCCGCGCTGGCACCGCGCCGCGCTGCGGGAGAACCGCCCGCGCGCGTACGAGGACTTCGCCGCGGTCGCCCGCGACCTGGTGGCACAGGGCATCACCGAGCCCTCCCGGCTGGGCACCCAGGGCGGCAGCAACGGCGGCCTGCTGATGGGCGTCATGCTCACCCGCTACCCCGAGCTCTTCGGCGCGATCGTGTGCCAGGTGCCGCTGCTGGACATGAAGCGCTACCACCGGTTGCTGGCCGGCGCCTCCTGGATGGCGGAGTACGGCGACCCCGACGACGAGGGCGACTGGGCCTTCCTCTCGAAGTACTCGCCGTACCAGAACGTCCACGCCGGCAGGCCGTACCCGCCCACGCTGTTCATGACCTCGACCCGCGACGACCGGGTCCACCCCGGGCACGCCCGCAAGATGGTGGCCCGGATGCGCGACCTCGGTTACGACGTGGCGTCGTACGAGAACATCGAGGGCGGCCACGGCGCGGCGGCCGACAACGAGCAGCTGGCCTTCCGCAACGCGCTCGCCTACGAGTTCCTGTGGCGGCAGCTCACGAAGTCCTGACCGGATCGCCGGCGCAAGGCTTGAGTTGACAGCTGCGCCGGCGACCTACGTCAGCGGCCGTTGGAGGAGAAGTGCTGGTAGTCGGGGTTGGCCCAGCGCGCCCCCCACGGCCAGCCCAGGCTGCGCATGGTGCTTTCCACCGGGTCGCCGCGCACGATCATCCCCGGCCGCACGTTGCCCCGGTTGAGATAGGTGGCCGAACCCGGCGGGTACACCCGGCTCGCCGTGACGTAGGGGTTCTCGAACGTGTTGATGTCGATCGCGTTCCCGTAGGAGTGCTGGGAAAGCTTGTACGGGTTGCCGGTGACCTTGCGGCAGTTGAACGCCGAGGTGTTGTCGGCGGCCATCGAGGCCTGGTCGTTGCCGCGGTACTTGTCGACGGGGTAGACCTTGCGGATCACCCACCCGTTGGCGTGGGCACTCCTGAACGCGGTCCGGATCGCGGTCACCACGTTGGCGCGGATGACGATCCGGCCGAGGTGGTCGTCGCCGTTGAAGCTGCGGAACGGCACGGTGAGGATGCGCAGCCCGGACGGCGGCACCGGGCAGCCGCTGCGGTAGGTGTAGGGAATGTCCCTGGCCCGGGGGGTGCGCACCGAGGTGGAGAACGACACCCGGATGAAAACGCCTCTGCTCTTGTGGATGGCCTGCAGGGAGGCATTCTGGAAGTTCTGCCGGTAGCCGTACGACGTGGCCTGCATGTAGGCGGTGGGTACGCCGATCCACGACGCCTCGGCACCGAGGCGGAGGTACTTCGCCAGGATCGAGCCGCGGACCTCGCGGGCGCCGGTGCTCGGGGAGTACCAGATCCGGCCGCTGGAGAAACCCGTCACGCGTACTCCCGGCCGCTTGCCGGCATGCTCGGAGATCGTCGGAATCCCCATCGATCCGGCCGAGCCGCCGAGGGCGAGATATCGCGCCAGCGTCGGCCCGTAGACGCTCTGCGCCCCCGTTGCAGGGGTCCAGTAAACCCTGCTGTGGTAGAAGTTCTGCACCCTGGCGCCGCGTCCTGAGGTGTACGCCGCACTGGTCGGCAGGCCGAGGGCACCGGCCGAGGCGCCGAGCCCGAGGTAGTAGGCGAGGAAGGGCTGGAGCACCTCCCACGCCCGGGTGGACGGGGAGTAGTAGATGTGGCCGTGGGTGTAGACGCGGCGGTATCCGTTCGGGACTGCCACCACCGGTGAGGTGGCCGGTCCGAGCACGCCGGCGGCACCGCCGAGTTGCTGGTAACGGGCCTCGATCGCGGCCGCCGGATCCACCGCCGGCGCGGCTACCGGGCTTCCCGCAGTCGCGGCGTGCGCGGCCGTCGCCGGCGTTCCCGCACTTCCCGTTGTCGGCGCGCTCCCCGCGAGCGCCGATCCCGGCGACAGGAGCAGGCTCAGCACACAGCCGAGGAGCGCCAGTAGGCCCGGGGTGGTTGCGCGCGCCGGCGCCGGGCGTCTGCTGCTCCGCCCCCACGAGCGAACGGCACGCGTTGTCTCCTCGTTCATCGCCAGTCCCCCCGAACGCCGCGATGCGGCACCTGTCGTCAGGTGCGTGTCATGCGGAGATTGACACGGGTTGCACGGGCCGTACGGAAAAAGGAGGAAACCCAAACGCGGCGCCACGACCGGGGTTTACCGGTCGCGGCGCCGCGTCGTGGCGTGGCCCTGGGATGGCCCTGGAGTCAAACGGTCAGCGAGTGAGGAGTGTCCTCAGGTAGTCCGCGAGCGCACCCTGGTCGACCTTCGCCTCGCCGGTGCCGCGCTGGACGATGGCCATCCCGACCCGCCGGCCCTCACGTACGACCGTCTCGTCCCAGGTCCCGGGCGAGGCGCCGGGGCCGATGTCGCGCCGGGAGTCGTACAGCGTGCCGTCGTCGGGACGGTCCATCCTCGCCGCCGTCCGCACGGTCGTGAGCTTGAGCTTGGCCTTGGCCGAGGGCTCGGTGCACTTGCCGAGCCAGTCCGCCAGCCCGTCGAGCATGCGTGCCGCCGACGCCTCCGAGCGGTAGTCGAGGACCAGCGCCACCGCGCGCTCGTGCCCGGGAGCGCGGTAGGTCTGTTCCAGCGCGTTTGCCGGGACCGGCAGCGGCGACAGGCGTTCGGTGCCGGGGCAACCCAGCGGGACGATCGACGCCGCGACCTCCTTCGGGTCACGCTGGCGGACCGGCCTGCCGTTGGAGACGAAGCCCTCCTCGGGCTGGTCCGGCTCGGTGTAGGGCTTGAAGCCCGACCCCAGCCGGTCGGCCGCGGGGAGGTTCTTCTGGGTGAGCGGCCCGGCCGTGGTGGCGGGCGGCTTGGGCAGGGGCGGATCGGTGGCCTTGGCCCCGGCCCGGTCAGCGGCGGCCGGGCTCTCGGTGGGCCGGGCCGTCTTGGCGCCGTCGGCCGCGTTGGTCGTGTCCGTCGCGGGGGAGCCACACGCGCCGACCGCCAGGGCCAGCCCACCGAAGGCCAGCCCGGCGAGAAGTTGACGAGTTCGCTGCACTGCTCAGCCGCCGTTCTCGGAGAAGTGCTGGTAGTCGGGCTCGTTCCAGCGAGCGCCCCACGGCCAGCCCCTGCTTCGCAGCGTGGACTCGACCGGGTCGCCGCGCAGGATCATTCCCTTGCGCTTGTTGCTGCGGTTGAGGTACGTCTGCGATCCCTCAGGGTAAACCTTGCTGGCAGTGACGTAGGGATTCTCGAACGTGTTGATGTCGATGGCATTTCCGTAAGAATGCTGGGAAAGCTTGTACGGGTTGCCGGTCACCTTGCGGCAGTTGAACGCCGAGGTGTTGTCGGCGGCCATCGCCTTCACGTCGTCACCCTTGTAGACATCGACCGGGTTGACCCGGCGGAACGGCCAGCCGTGGTCGTACGCCGCGCGGTAGACCGCGGTGACGTCGCCGACGACGGTCGACCGCACCACGATCGTGCCGTACTGGTCGTCGTTGTAAAAGTTCCGGAAGGTCACCTTCAGCATCCGCAGCGACGACGGCCCTACCGGGCAGCCGCTGCGGTAGGTGTAGGGGATGTCGGACGCCTTCGGGGTCTTCGACGTCACCGTGAAGGGCATCCGGACGTAGGCCTTCTTCGTGGAGGAGTAGTACTTCATCGCGGCGTACTCGAACCCCTGCCAGTCGCCGTACGACGTCTGCTTGTGGTAGCTGTTCGGCAGGCCGATCCGCGACGACTCGGCCCCGATGGAGAGGTACCTCGCCAGGGTGACGCCGCGCACCTCACGGGCGCCGGTCTTGCTGGAGTACCAGATTCGCCCATTCCTGAACACCGTGACCCGTGAGCCGGCCTTCTTGCCCGCCTTTTCGGCCACGGTGGGCAGGCCGAGGACGCCACTGGATCCGCCGAGGTGGACGTAGCGGGTGAGCGTCGCGCCGTAGACGCCCTGCGCACCGGTGGCCTTGGAGTAGTAGACCCGGCCCTTGACGAAGGTCTGCACGGTGGCGCCGTCCTTGGCGGGGAACGGCGCACCCGTCGGCAGGCCGAGTGCACTACCCGCGTTACCGAGTTTCTGGTAGTAGTCGGCGATGGGTCCGGCCACCTCCCAGGCGCCGGTCGCCGAGGACCAGTAGATGCGGCCGTGCTCGAAGCTCGTGACCCGTGCGCCCGCTGTCTCCGCGTCGCGTTCGGACACGGTTGGCAGGCCAAGCCGACCGGCCGATCCGCCGAGCTTGACGTAGCGGGCCAACGTAGCACCGAGGACCGCGCGCGGATCGGTGGAGTTGCCGTCGTAGATGCGTCCCTCGGCGAAGTTCTGGACTGTTCCGGTCATCGAGGCGTAGGGAGCACTCGTCGGCATTCCGAGTGCGCTGCCCGAACCGCCGAAGCTCACGTAGTAGTCGCCGATCGGCCCGGTCACCTCCCACGCTCCGGTGCCCGAGGACCAATAGATGCGGCCGTGTTCGAACCTGCGGTAGTAGCCGCTGCTGATGGCGGTGACGTCCGAGGTCGCCGCGCCCAGGACGCCGGTGCTCCCGCCGAGAGCCTGGTAGCGCGCCTCGATCGCGGCGGCGGCGTCGGCCGCGGTGGCCGGGCCCTTCGGCGCGGGCTGCTTCTCGGTGGGAGTGGGCGTCGGGAGGGGCGTGCCGGTGGTGGGCTCCGGCGTCGGGGTGGCGGTCGCGGTGGTGGTGGTCGGCGTGGGCGTCGCCGTCGGTGCCGGTGACGCCGTTGGGGTGGCGGTCGGCGTCGGTGTCGGCGCGACGGGTGTCGCGCCGGCCGACGGCGCGAGTGCGCCTGCTCCGACCAGGACCGCACCGGTGAGTGCGGCCACCGCCTTGGCGTGCAGCCGCGCTCGGACACGAACGGCGTTCATGTGCTCCCCTTCACCAGGACTCGACGAAACCCCAGGCCGCGCCCGAAACCGGCGGACCACAGGAGGGCTGGTGCGCACACCGGCCCGGTCGTGCAAGGTAGTACTCCCGAGCCGCGAAGATCGTTGCGTGCGGAGTTTCTCCACGGAGGAACCGCTCGGCGGCCGGGAAGATCGGAGTCTAGTGCTCGGCGGGGGCCTTCGCAGTCACCAGGCGCGCGGATTCTTCCGCGGAGGAATCGGAGGGCAGATCGGATGACCGTCCAGGACACCACCGGTAGCTGGCGACCCGGAACGCAACTGGTCGTTGAGGAACGCTGGCGCGATCACCTGTGGAGTGCCGTCCCGCACGTGGTCGTCGAGGACGGCGACTGGTGTGTCACCCACGTTCCCGCCGGTACGGCCGCCGTCTATGCGAGCAGCGTGGGCGTTCCAGGACGCGAGGATGTCTCGCGTTCGGAACGCAAGCTGCTCGCGATGGAAACCCTTGTGTACAAGGTCGTCGAGCGGTCGAACGATCTGCGTACGTTGCACTTCTTCGCACCGGACACCTGGGCGCGGGTCATCCTCGTGTGGACCGGTACGGGGGAGTTTCGCGGGTGGTACGTCAACCTGGAGCTGCCGCCGGTGCGCACGCACGACGGTATCCGGACGATGGACCTCGTGCTCGACGTGCAGGTACATCCGGACGGCTCGTGGGCCTGGAAGGACCGTGAGGAGTTCGACGAGGCGGTCCGCCGGGGTGTGCTCGACCGCGAACTGCTCGGCACCCTGGAAGACCACGCGCATGCCGTACTGGCGCAGGCGTCGGCTCGCACCGGCCCGTTCGAGGCGAGGTGGCTGGACTGGCAATCGGATCCGGCGTGGCCCCGCCCGGTTCTCCCGGCTGCTTACCGGCCGGGCGGATCGGCGTGGTCCGCCAGCCCACCAGCGTGAGGGGCCGGCGCAGGTTGCGATGACGAGCAGTTCTTCCGCGGAAGAATCCGTTCGACTCTCCCGCGGAAGAACGCGTGCCTTCCTGCTGGGATGCGGGTGCTGGATCCGCCGCAGTTACCGCTTGCCGCGCTTGTTGTCGTCGACCAGCCCGGCGCGGCGCAGGGCGTCCGCCAGTGCGGTGTCGGTGCCACCGCGTCGATTGGAGTCGTCCCGACGACCGGAACCTCGCTCGTCCCGCCGGCGGAACCTCGCTCGTCCCGCCGGCCGGAACCTCGCTCGTCCCGCCGGCCGGAACCTCGCTCGTCCCGCCGGCCGGCACCGGGGTCGTCCCGACGGGCCGCGCCGCGTTCGTTGCGCTGACCTCGCCCACGCTGATCGGTTGCATCGCGCCGGCCGGAACCGCCGGCTCGACCCGACCCGCCGCGTTGGCCGGGGGCCTCACGGCTGTCCGACGGGCCGCCTTGCCGGCCGCGGTCCGAACGCGCACCGCGGGCGCGCGAACCGCCCGGGCCGCCGGAAGACGCGCCACCAACCTCGTCGTCGAGCCGCAACGTCAGTGACACCCGCTTGCGGGCGACGTCGACCTCGAGCACCTTCACCTGCACGATGTCGCCGGGTTTGACGACCTCGCGCGGATCCTTCACGTAGCTCCTCGACATCGCCGAGACGTGCACCAGGCCGTCCTGGTGGACGCCCACGTCGACGAACGCGCCGAACGCGGCGACGTTGGTCACCACTCCTTCGAGCACCATTCCGGGCGTGAGATCGGTGAGCTCCTCCACCCCTTCGGCGAACGTCGCGGTGCGGAACGCCGGCCGCGGGTCCCGGCCCGGCTTCTCCAGCTCGGTGAGGATGTCGGTGACGGTCGGCAGGCCGAACGTCTCGTCCACGAAGTCCGACGGCTTCAGCCCGCGCAGGGTCGAGGTGTTGCCGATCAACGCGCGCAGGTCGCCGCCGACCGAGGCCAGGATCCGGCGTACGACGGGGTAGGCCTCCGGGTGCACGCTGGAGGAGTCGATCGGGTCGTCGCCCCGGG
The DNA here is from genome assembly GCA_963791775.1 of uncultured Actinomycetota bacterium. Taxonomy (GTDB): domain Bacteria; phylum Actinomycetota; class Actinomycetes; order Propionibacteriales; family Actinopolymorphaceae; genus Actinopolymorpha. The sequence continues at coordinate 1,014,061 of CAWBTM010000012.1, forward strand.
GAATGCGCAGGAAGCCCGCGCACTGCTCGAACGCCTTCGGCCCGAGGCGGGGAACGTCCTTCAGCGCCCGCCGGGAGCGGAACGGTCCCTGCGCGTCGCGGTGGGCCACGACGTTGGCGGCGAGGGTCTCGGTGATGCCGGACACCCGGGTCAGCAGCGGTGCGGACGCGGTGTTGACGTCGACGCCGACGGCGTTGACGCAGTCCTCGACCACCGCGTCCAGTGAACGGGACAGCTTCGTCTCGGACACGTCGTGTTGGTACTGCCCGACGCCGATCGACTTCGGGTCGATCTTCACCAGTTCGGCGAGCGGATCCTGCAGCCGGCGGGCGATGGACACCGCACCACGCAGCGAGACGTCCATGCCGGGCAGCTCCGCCGAGGCGTACGCGGACGCCGAGTAGACCGAGGCGCCGGCCTCGGACACCACCGCCTTGGTGAGGTCGAGCTCCGGCTGCCGGCGGATGAGGTCCTCGGCCAGCTTGTCGGTCTCCCGCGAGGCGGTTCCGTTGCCGATCGCGATCAGCTCGACATGGTGCTCACGCGCCAACCGGGCAAGCGTGGCCAGCGACTCGTCCCACCGCCGGGCGGGCACGTGCGGGTAGATGGTGTCGGTCGCCACCACCTTGCCGGTGCCGTCGACGACCGCGACCTTCACGCCGGTACGCAGACCGGGGTCGAGACCCATGGTCGGCCGGGTGCCGGCCGGTGCGGCGAGCAGCAGGTCACGCAGGTTGGTCGCGAACACCCGCACCGCCTCGTCTTCTGCGGCCTGGCGCAGCCGCATCCGCAGGTCGATGCCGATGTGCACCAGGATCCGGGTACGCCACGCCCACCGCACGGTGTCGGCCAGCCAGCTGTCGGCGGGCCGCCCCTGGTCGGTGATGGCGTACCTGTCGGCGATCCGGGCCTCGAAGTCGGTGCGGCCCGCCGCGACCAGCTCAGGCTCGGCCGGCCCGTCACCGGCCGACGCGGCCGGCTCGTCCGGCTCCAGGGTGAGGTCGAGGACCTCCTCCTTCTCGCCGCGGAAGGCGGCCAGCACGCGGTGGGACGGCAGCGAGGTGAAGCGTTCGGCGAAGTCGAAGTAGTCCGCGAACTTCGCGCCCGACTCCTCCCGGGCCGCCCGCACCTTCGTCACCAGCCGCCCCCGCGACCACACCAGCTCGCGCAGCTCGCCGATCAGGTCGGCGTCCTCGGCGAACCGCTCGACCAGGATCGACCGGGCACCGTCCAGCGCGGCGGCCGCGTCGGCCACGCCCCGCTCGGGGTCGGTGTAACCGGCGGCGGTCTCGCCGCGGATCCAGCGACGGGTCGGACAGCAGCGCGTCGGCGAGCGGCTCCAGCCCGGCCTCGCGGGCGATCTGCGCCTTGGTCCGCCGCTTGGGGCGGTAGGGGAGGTAGATGTCCTCCAGCCTCGCCTTGGAGTCGGCGGCCAGGATCCGGGCCTCCAGCTCCGCGTCCAGCTTGCCCTGCTCGCGGATCGAGTCGAGGACGGCGGCGCGGCGCTCCTCCAGCTCGCGGAGGTAACGCAGCCGCTCCTCCAGCGTGCGCAGCTGCGCGTCGTCGAGGGTGCCGGTGACTTCCTTGCGGTATCGCGCGATGAACGGCACGGTGGCCCCGCCGTCGAGCAGCTCCACCGCGGCCCTGACCTGCCCCTCGCGGACACCAAGCTCCTCGGCGATCCGCTGGTGGAGGGCGGCGGCCGACTGCGCCGCCGGTGTCCCGGCCGGCTGGGCCGACGACTGGGCCGACGACTGCGCCGGGCTGGGGGCTGCCTGGATGGCTTCGGTCACGGTGTGGCTCCACTTCGCATGCACGACGGTCCTACGTCCTGAGCATCGTGCCAGGTGCCACCCCCAGCCGCGGCCGGCCGTCCACAGGCCCCGCTCCGCGAGGTCGGCCGGACCCGGGCCGATCCGTGCGACGGTCGATCAGAGGGGCCGGCTGGAAGGTGTCACCGGATCGGGCAGTACCTCGCGTCCGGTGAGGGCGCGGTCCACCCGTGCCGCGCAGGCCCGTCCCTCCGCGATCGCCCACACCACCAGGCTGGCGCCCCGCTGGGCGTCACCGCAGCAGAAGACACCCGGGACGGTCGTCTCCCACCCGTCGTCGACCAGGACGGTTCCGGTACGAGGGTCGAGCCCGACGCCGAGCTGGTCCAGCAGCGGTGCCGTGTCCGGCCCGACGAACCCCGCCGCCAGCAGCACGAGCTCCGCGGGCAGGTCCTCCTCGCTGTCACGAACGACGTGGAACCACCGGTGACCGCGCGCGTCGAACCGGCGCTCCACCACGGCCGTCCGCACCAGGCGTACGTGACCTCGGTCGTCGCCTTCGAAGGCGACCACCTCGCGGGCCCAGTCCTCCACCACGCCCTCCTCGTGCGCGGGGGAGATCCGGTGCACGCGGGGCCACTGCGGCCAGGGGTTGGTGTCCTCGTCGCGGAGCTTCGCAGGCCGGGGGTTGTGGTCGAGCTGGCGGACCTCGACCGCACCCTGCCGGTTCGCCGTACCCAGGCAGTCGGCTGCGGTGTCCCCGCCGCCGATGATGACGACGTGGCAGCCGTTGGCGTCGATCGCGGGCGTACGGAGGTCGCCGGCCTCGACCCGGTTGGCCTGCGGGAGATAGTCCATCGCCTGGTGAATGCCGGCGAGTTCGCGTCCGGGGAGGTCCAGCTCGCGCGGCCGCAGCGCACCGACCGCGAGGACAACCGCGTCGTAGCGCGCACGAAGCCACTCACCGGACACGTCCTTTCCCGCGTCGACGCCCGGGCGGAAGCGCACGCCCTCCGCGGCGAGCTGCCCGAGCCGACGGTCGACGACCCGCTTCTCCAGCTTGAAGTCCGGGATGCCGTACCGCAGCAGGCCGCCGATCCGGTCGTCACGTTCGAACACGTGCACGTCGTGGCCCGCGCGGGCGAGCTGTTGCGCGGCGGCCAGGCCTGCCGGACCCGAGCCCACCACCGCGATCCGCCGGCCGGTGCGGATCGGCGCCGGACACGGGCGTACCCAGTCCCGCGCCCAGGCGTGCTCGATGATCGCGAGCTCGACCTGCTTGATGCTGACGGGCGCGGCGTTGATGGCGAGGACGCAGGCGGGTTCACAGGGCGCGGGGCACAGCCAGCCGGTGAACTCGGGGAAGTTGTTGGTCGCGTGCAGGGAGTCCAGCGCGCGGCGCCACTCCCCGCGCGCGACGTACTCGTTCCACTCCGGGATGAGGTTGCCGAGCGGGCAGCCGGCATGGCAGAACGGCACCCCGCAGTCCATGCACCGCGCGGCCTGGGTGCGCGCGGTCTCGGTCAGCGGCGGCTGGAGCACGGCCCGCCAGTCCCGCAGGCGTTCGGCGATCGGCCGCTTGCGGAACTCCACGCGTGCGTGGTGCAGGAATCCCCAGGTTTCGGCAGGCATGGTCTGGGCTCGATCCAGGCTGGTTGGCGCTGGTTCTGGGCTGGTTCTGGGCTCGCGCAAGCCGGCGTTGACAGTGCGTACGTCCTTGTCGATGCTAGCGCGGAGCTCGCGGGCCGGTCCGTTCCGCGAGGCTCGTGGGAATCGGTCCTGGTTTCGGACTGGCTTCGCCGAGTTCGCGTTCCCCACAAGGGGTTTTCAGCCGGTACGCGCGGACCGGCGGTGGCGCAGGTCGCGTACCAGGCCGAGGACCACCACCACGACGGCGGCGCTCACCTGCAGCACCGGGGCAAGCCGGTGCGCATGGGTCAGCAGCACAGACTCCCCGGCCGCGCCGACCACCACCGCCAGCAGCAGGGCCAGCCTGCGCAGGACGGCCTCCCGGGCCCCTGCGGTGGCGAGTTCGCTGGTGAGTATGGCGAGGGTGCCGGTGAGGTACGTCGTGGCCGCCGCGGGGAGGCACAGCGCGTTGACCGCCGCGCTCTGCGACCCCATCGCGAGGCCCGCGAGCACGATCAGCCCGGCCTGTGCAGCCGTGCTCGGCTCCCCGGCGGTGACCAGCCAGCCGGTGAGCACGCCGGCCTGGGCGATCGCGGTGATCGCCAGCGCCACGGTGATCCGCGGCGGCCACGGATCCTGCGGGCTGGAACGCGCCGTATGCAGCAACCGGGACACGAAGAACACTCCGGTGACGAACGCGGCGATGGCGACCACCGACGGCAGCAGATCCCCGGCCGGCCGGGCCTTTCCGGCGGCGAGACCGGTGAGGACGAGATTGCCGGTCATCACGCTGGTGAACGCGCCCCCGAGGGCGGCGAAGCTGAGCGCGTCGGTGGCGCCCGACCCCAGTGCCAGCAGGGTGAGTGCCTGCGTCGGCGGAGGTGGCGGCCGGTGCGCGGGCGAGGGAGGCGAAGGCGCGGGGGAGGCCGGTGGCGTCCCGGGCGGCTGGGGCGGTTCGGTCATGTCGCCACCGACGATTCCACAACCAGGGTGGACATGGGGTGTGGATCTGGGACGTAGCGGGAGAGGTCGACGCCTGAGTCCGCATCGTTGCCGTCGGGCCGTTGCGGCACCGGCCGGGCGGTATGTACGTTCCCCATGGACGCAACCGCCCGCCATGGTCGACGGTACGGGGCCGTACGCCGGGGCGGTGTCCGAGCGGAGGTCCGCATGCGGATCGCGGTGGTCGGCGGCAGCCTGGCCGGACTCGTCGCGGCGACCCTTCTGGGCAGGCGCGGGCACGAGGTGATCGTGCTCGACCGCGACGGCCTGGCGCCTGCCGGCGACCCGGAGGCCGCCGCGGCGACGGCGTTCCGCGCCGGCGCGCCGCAGATCGTCCAGCTGCACGTGATCCGGCCGCTGGGCCGGCTGCCCGTGCTTCGGCACCTCCCGGACGTGTACGCGGGCTGGCTGGACGCCGGCGTCGTGGAGTACTCCCTCGCCCAGCAGATGCCACCCACGCTGGCCGACCGGTCGCCGCGTCCGGGCGACGACGAGCTCACCATGTTGTTGTTCCGGCGGTCGACCATCGACTGGGTGACCCGGCGGATCGTCGCCGCGGAGCCAGGTGTCAGCCTGCGGCCGGGCGTACGCGTCACCGGTCTGACGGCTGCCCCTGCCGCGACGGCTGCGACCGCCGGCGGCGTGCCCCAAGTGCCCCGGGTGACCGGGGTGACCACCGACGCCGGAACCATCGAGGCGGACCTGGTGCTGGACGCGTCCGGCCGGCGTACCCGCATCGACCAGTGGCTGCGCGCGATCGGCGCCCGGCCCACCGAGGTCACCGCCGCCGAGTGCGGCGTCGCCTACTACACGCGCTACTACCGCCTGCGGCCCGGCGCCACGCTGCCCGGCTCCCCGGCGATGATGGTCAACCTCCCGATGCGCAGGTTCATGCTGGCGATGTTCGGCTGCGACCACAACACCGTCGGGCTGTGCCTCGTGCCGCCGGCGGAGGACCGCTCGTTCAAGGCGGTGCGGGACCCCGCCGTGTTCACCGCCGTCGCGCGCACCGTGCCGCAGGCCGCCGCGTGGCTGGACGTGATGGACCCGGAGACCGACGTCTACCCGATGGGCGACCTGCACAACACGCTGCGCCGGTTGGTGGTGGACGGCACGCCCGTCGCATCCGGGATCCTCGCCGTCGGCGACTCGCTGTGCACCACCAACCCGACCTTCGCCCGGGGGATCGCGTTCGCCCTGCGGGAGGTGATCCACCTGGCCGACGCGGTGGACGAGTACCCCGTCGAGGAGCTCACCAAGGTGATGGAGGAGCTGACGGCCACCCGGATCGAGCCGTGGTTCGCCGACCAGGCCGCGATCGACGCCGCCCGGCTGGCCGCGCTGCGCCGGGAGCTTCGTCGTACGGCTGCCCGGTCGGTCGGGCCGAACGAGTCAGCGGCACCGGCCGCACCGCCCGACGGACGGGTGGACCTCGCCTCGCTGCGCCGGGCGGCCGGCTTCGATCCCGAACTGTTCCGGGCGCAGGCCCGGCTGCTCGGCATGCTCACCCCGGCGCCGGACGTCCTGGCCGACCCGGCGATCGTCCGCCGGGTGCGGGAGATCCTGGCCGGCGTCGACCGGCCGCCGCTGCCGGACCCGTCCGAGGAGGAGATCGCCGCCGCGTTGGCGACGCGATGACGCATGCCGTCGTAGGAGAACTATCGTACGAAGGAGTTCGTACGAGGAAGTTCCTGCGGGCTGGTGCGTCAGCTCGCAGGCGAGGCGCCGTGCGCGCTCAGCCCGGCGATCAGGATGTCCACACCGGCCTCGAAGCTGCGGTCGATCTCGGCGGTGTCGGCTGTGTCGGCGGTGTCGGTTGGGTCCGCCGAGTCGAGCAGGTCGCCCAGTGAGCCGTTGATCTCGGCGAGGACGAAGCCGGAGACGAACGTCAACAACACGTTGCCGATCCGGCCCACTTCGGCGTCGGGAAGGCCGGCGCGCCGCAGCGTGTGACACAGCGCTCCCCACAGCGGTCCCTCGCGCTGGATGAACCCGGGGTGTGCCAGCAGGTAGACGATCAGCTTGCTGTGCTGGTGGGCGAGCGCGCGGAAGCTGTGCCCGATCCGGCGCAGCTGTTCCGGCCAGGGCGTCTCGTCGTCGGCCGGCGGGATGTGCAGGTCGGCCACCGCCAGCCGGGAGATGCCCAGCAACAGCGCGGCCTTGTTGGGCACGTGGTGGTAGAGCGACATCGGGTTGACGCTCAGCGCCGCGGCGAGCTTGCGCATGCTCAGGCCGTCGATGCCGTCCGCGTCCACCATCGCGAGCGCGGTGGAGTGGATGAGCTCGGGGGTGAGATGGGGCGGATCCTTCCGATTCGCCCGCTCCGCCCGCGCCTCGCCGGACCTGATGACCATGGCTCGTACCGTATCAGCCATACGGTGTATGGTAGCCAGTCATACGGCGTATGGCTGCCCGTCTGGGCGGCCCACCCCGACGAGGAAGTGACGATCATGGCCGACCTGCTCCCCATCCCCGGCCCGCGCGGCGTCCCGGTGCTCGGCAACACCCTCCAGGTGCCCGCCGACGGGCCGAGCGCCTACTTCGCCGAGCTGGCGCGCGACTACCCGGAGGGGATCTTCCGGCTGGAACTCGCCGGGCGGCAGGTGATCTTCGTCTACGACCCCGACCTCGTGGCCGAGGTGAGTGACGAGTCCCGCTTCTACAAGCCGATCGACCCGCCGCTCAGCCACGTGCGCGACTTCGCCGGCGACGGGCTGTTCACCGCCCGGTCGGACGAGCCGGCCTGGGGACAGGCACACCGGATCCTGATGCCTGCGTTCGGCCAGCGGTCGATGAAGGCGTACTTCCCGCAGATGCTCGAGGTCGCCGAACAACTCATCGGCAAGTGGCAGGACCGGCAGGGCGCCGACCTCAAGGTTGCCGAGGACATGACCCGGCTCACCCTGGACACCATCTCCCTCACCGGCTTCGACCACCGCTTCAACTCCTTCGACGCAGAGGAGCTGCACCCCTTCCTGCAGGCGATGGGCAACGCGCTGGTCGAGGCGATGATGCGGATGCGGCAACTGCCGTTCGTCACCAGCATGCGCCGCGGTCAGGATCGTGCGTACCGCAACGACATCCAGACCATGCAGAGCCTGGTCGACGAGGTGATCCGCGAACGCCGCGCCGAAGGGGGGACCGGCGGCCGCGACCTGCTCGGCCTGATGCTGGACGCCGCGGACCCCACCACCGGCGAGCGGCTGAGCGATGAGAACATCCGCAACCAGGTGCTGACGTTCCTCATCGCCGGGCACGAGACCACCAGCGGGCTGTTGTCGTTCGCGCTGTACCTGCTGCTGCGCAACCCGCACGTGCTCGCCCAGGCCTACGCCGAGGTCGACCGGCTGCTGCCGGGCGACAGCGTCCCGACGTACGAGACGTGATGAAGCTGGACGTCATCCCGCGCATCCTCGACGAGACGTTGCGGTTGTGGTCGCCGATCCCGGGCATCGGGCTGACGGCGTACGAGGACACCGTGCTCGGCGGTCGCTACCCGGTCGCCAAGGGGCAGAAGATCAGCGTCCTGCTCGCGCCGCTGCACACCCACCCCGGTGCGTGGCAGCGACCGGAGGAGTTCGACATCGACCGGTGGCTGCCGGACCGCAAGGCCGAGCACCACCCGCACGCGTACAAGCCGTTCGGCAACGGCGAGCGCGCCTGCATCGGCCGGCAGTTCGCGCTCACCGAGGCGCGGCTGGCGCTTGCCCTGCTGCTGCAGAAGTTCGCGCTGTCCGACCCGCACTCCTACCGGATGCATGTCAAGCAGACGTTGACGATCAAGCCGGAGGGTTTCACGGTACGGGTGCGGGAGCGCCGGCCGCACGAGCGGGCGGCGCCGGCGGCGCTGTCGACGATGCCCGCGAGTCCGGTGCCGCCGCGGCCGCGTCCGCGCTGGACGTGCGGGCGGTGGGAGTCTCACTGCGGGTGGCGTACGGCTCGAATCTCGGCAGCACCGAGGACCTCGCGCACCTGGTGGCCGAGCGGGCCAGGCAGTCCGGGTTCGACACCACGCTGACGACGCTGGACGAGCTCGCCGGCGACGTGCCCACCGATGGCCTGCTGGTCGCGGTGACGGCGAGCTACAACGGCAGGGCGCCCGACAACGCGCAGCGCTTCGACCAGCTGCTGGAGGACGGCACGCTGGGGCCGGATTCCCTTGCCAGGATTGAAGTTCGCCGTACTGGGCGCCGGCAACACCCAGTGGGTGCACCTACCAGGCGCTTCCCCCGGCGGGTGGAGGCCGGCCTGCTCGCCGCCGGCGCGACGGCGGTGGTGCCGCGCGGCGAGCGCGGATGCCGCCGGTGACTTCGACGGCATGGCGGAGGCCTGGCTCGGTGACCCTGTGGACCGCGCTGGCCCAGGAGTACGGCGCGGACACCAACGTCGCGGACGGGCCGCGCTACCGGTGGAAGTGCTCACCGAGGCCGACATCCGCCCCGCGGTGGTGTCGGAACAGGCCGTCCCGCTCACGGTGGTGAGCAGCGAGGAACTGGTGGGCGACGCGACCGGGCTGTGGGACTTCGCGCTGGAGGCGCCGCGCCCGCGGCCCGATCGGTGATGGTCGAGCTTCCCGAGGGAATGACGTACCGGACCGGAAACCACCTGGCGGTGTTCGCCAAGAACGACCCCGAGCTGGTGGCCGGGCGATGCGGCAGCTGCGCGTACGCCACGACCAGGTGGTGCGGCTGGCCCAGGAGGACGGCCGGCGTACGCACCTGCCGGTGGACGTGCCGGTGTCGGTGGAGCCTTCTGCTCACCGAGTTCGTCGAGCTGCAGGAGGTGGCCACCCGGGCGCAGTTGCGACCCTGCGCCGGCACACGGGCTGTCCGTGGACGACCCGCGAGCTCGAGGCGCTGTGTGGTGAGGAGCCGGAGGTGCAGCAGCGGTACGCCGACGAGATCCTCGCCAAGCGGGTGTCGGTGCTCGGCCTGCTGGAACGCTTCCCGGCGGTCGAGTTGCCGCTCGCGGCGTTCCTGGAGCTGGCCGGCCCGATCCGGCCACGGTTCTACTCCATCTCCTCCTCGCCCACGGTCGACCCGCGCAGGCCCCGGTTGACGGTCGGCCTGGTGGAGGGCCCGGCCCTGGCGGGCACAGGGGAGTACCGCGGGCTGTGCTCGCAGTACCTCGCCCGGCTGCAGCCCGGCGACGTGGTTCTACGGCTACGTGCGGACGCCGGCCCCGGCATTCGAGCCCCCGGCCGACCCGGCCACGCCGATGGTGCTGGTCGGCCCGGGTACCGGCATCGCGCCGCTGCGTGGCTTCGTCGAGGAGCGGGCCACCTTGTCGGCGGCGGGTGAGCGGGTCGGCCAGGCGTTGCTGTTCTATGGCTGCCGGCACCCCGAGCACGACTGGCTGTACGGGGAAGAGTTCGCGGAGTGGGAGCGGGCCGGCGTGGTGACCGTGCACGCGGCGTACTCGGCGGTGCCCGGACATCCGTACCGCTTCGTGCAGGACGCCCTGCTGGCACAGGGGGACGCGGTGTGGGCGGCGCTCGGCGGCGGCGGTCACTTCTACGTGTGCGGCGACGGAGCGCGGATGGCGCCCGCGGTACGGGCGACCTTGCTGGAGATCTTCCGCCGTAACAGCGGCGGAAGCGGAGCGGACGCCGAGGAGTGGCTGGCGGACCTCGAACGAACCGGCCGCTACCAGCAGGACGTCTTCGCCTGACCTGTCCGGCCGTCTCGCCGGGTGTTCGCGCGTCAGGCCGGGTGTTCGCGCGTCAGGCCGGGTGTTCGCGCAACCAGTCCTCGATGAGGAAGTGCTCGATCGAGTCGGGCGGATGGTCACGCGTGCTCGCCGCCTGCTGGTCGCGTACCTGCGCGGGGGTAAACCACCGGGCCTCGACCACCTCGGTGCCGTCGACCGTGACCGTCTCGGTCGAGGCCCGAGCGCGGTAACCGAGCATCAGGCCGGCGGGGAACGGCCAGGCCTGAGAAGCCAGATAGCGCAACTCGGCCAACCGCAGGCCTGCCTCCTCGCCCACCTCACGGTGGACGGCGTCCTCCAGGCTCTCGCCGACCTCGACGAAGCCCGCCAACGTGGAGAAGCTACCGGGGGTGGCCCGGCGATGGCGGAGCAGCAGGCACCGGGTGCGATCGGGTGCCTCGATGAGCACGATCACGGCCGGTTCGATCCGGGGGAACCAGAGCCGGTGGCATTCCGGACATCGCCGGGCGTGCCCGGCTTCGCAGGCCGTGGTCTGCTTCCCGCAGGTGCCGCAGAACCGCTGGTTGCGGTGCCAGTGGTGGAGTCCCCGGGCGTAGGCAAGGGCACTTGCTTCGTGGGCCGGCAGGGTCCAGGCGAACGACCTCAGGTCGAGGGTCTCCGTCGCGCCGACCGCCGTCACGGCCTCCTCCTCCGCAAGAACGGAAAGGTCGCCGGCGAACACCCCCGTCCCGGCGTCCAGCCCCAGCAGGACCGGCTCGTCGCAGAGCTCGAGCACGGGCCGGGCTGGTGCGCCCTGTCGCCACGCGGGCCGGGCCGAGGTGCCGTCGACCAGGAAGCGGTCTCGCCACGTCGCGATCAGCCGGGTCTCGGGCCGGCCGAGGAGGTCGCGCACCCAGTCGGGATCCACGCGGAGTTCGGCCGCTCGGTCGAGTCGTCCGCCGCTGTAGGGCAGGACCACGGGCGGCGCGGCCCCTGTCATCGATGCCATCCGCCCTCCTCGTCCACCGCGATCGCCGGATCGGGATGCACCGGACGCTCGAAGAAGGTTTCCAGCACCACGATCGTCTGCGTGCCCGTCACTCCGTCGATGTCGTAGATCCGGCGCAGCACCTCCTGGAGCTCCTTGGTCGTGGCGGCCCTGACCTTCACGAACAACGACGCGCTCCCGGCCACGATGTGCGCCTCCTCGATCCACGGGAGCGCGCGCAGGGCCTCTCCGGTCTCGGCGCCGCCCAGCCAGGAGGTGGCCTCGACCATCGCGAACGCGAGGACGCCGCGGTCGAGGGCCGCCGGATCGAGCTCGATGGTCGTCCGCCTGATCACTCCTCGCTCTCGGAGCTTGCGCACCCGCTCGTGCGTCGCCGCGCTCGACAGACCGACCGCCTCGGCCAGGGCCGCGTAGGGCTGTCCGGCGTCCTCCTGCAGGCGGGAGAGCAACGTGGTGTCGATCGAGTCCATGGATCACCCCGGGTATCGGCGTTCGTTCGGTCATCCTAGACCATGGCCGATCAGGAATCGATCCATCGTCGTTCTTACCAATGCTTGTTCGGTGAATCCGGGCTCCCACCGAACAACGTATGGCGACAAGGCCGGTAGAGAGCACGACGGCACCGTCACGGTCCTCGCGAAGTGTTCGGCGGGCTGAAGCGCAACATGCTCCCGCGTCGCTCAGGCCGGTCGGGCCGGGCCGGGCAAGCCAACGGGGTCGGCCTCGTCGGCGGCCGTCGCCGCACCGGCGTGCTCGGTCGACGCCTGCCGGGTGCGACGGGCCGCGACAAGGATGGCCACCACCGCCGCGGTGCCGAAGACCACGTCGCCCACGTGGTCGACCGTGGTCGACACCGAAAGGATCGGGGTCTCGATGAAGGCGTGCAGCGCGTACGCGAGTGCCGCCCCTGCGACCAGCGCGAGCTGGTGGCGCGGCGCCCAGCCGGGCCGGTGGGACCAGTACGTGACGGTGGCCACGGCGACGCCGGCGACGGCCAGCATCATGACGACCTGGACCCACGCCGCCGTGTGGTCGGGCGTCAGCCGGTACGCCGAACCGCACACCAGGGCGAGTCCGCCGACCAGCCAGACCGAGGGCCCGCGCCGGCCGAGCCCCTCCGCGGGAGCCTCTTCGGTGGTGACGGTCCGGGACGGACGGATGAGGAAGGCCGCGACCACCAGGGCGACGATGACGACCGCGACCGCGGCGAACTGCGGAACCGAGGCCACGAACGGATCCCGGGCGATCTGCATCACGGTGGTCGCCACCGAGCCGAAGACGAGGAGGACTCCGGTCACTGTCAACCCGATCCTGCCCAGCCAGGGTGTGGTGCGCCGCTCCGGCGCCATCGCCTCGACGAGCCCGATGGGCACGCTGATGCTCCACACGGCGTGCAGTGCCAGTACCGCCAGCGTCCAGGGGATGGCGATGCCCAGTGCCGGGACGTAGCCGACGTCGAGCAGGTGCGCGCCGACGTAGTTGCGGTTGAACAGCGACTGGGTGGTGATGCCCTCCTCGAAGACGCCGTACGCCAGACCGAGCAGCAGGATGCTCGGCCAGCCACGGCCGGTACGCCGGACGAACTCCCGGATCAGGAGGGCTCCGCCGCCGTAGAGCGGTGCCAGGAAAACCAGGCCGACGAGCAGGGTGATGGGCAGGTTCCCCAACAGGAACTCCGCGACCAGTGGTGCGGCGAAGAACAGTCCGACGGCAGGTGCGACGCGACGCATGGGTTGCCTCCTGGGTTTGTACGCCCGAGTCGATGCACCAAGCGTGGCGGCGGCGACCGGTCTCGCGAGATGTCATCCGATCGCCGCCATCCATGACATCTGTCCTGCCCAGGCCACTCCCGAACTGTCCCGAAGGACCGGCCCTCCGTCGATGTCAGCCGTTCAGCCGTTCAGCCGTTCAGCTGGCCGAGGATCGGCCACAGGTTCTCGTGGCCGGTCATGGTGGCGTAGTCGTACTGGCTTCCGCCCACCGCGCCGCCGTCGCGGACCGCGTTCACGAACGCCTGCACGCGGTCCGGCGTCACCGGCGTCACGCCCTCCCCGATGACCCCACCCTCGACGTGCACCCGGCGGCCGGTGAGCGCCCTCGCCCGGGTCGTCTGGTCCTTCACCCAGGTGTAGACCTGCGACGCGGAGAAGTTCGACCGGAACGACCACAACGCCATGGGTACGACAGCCTCGCTGTTCGGCCCGATCGACGCCCAGGGGAAGCCCTCCCAGCGGTTGCCGGGATCGGTGCCGTACGGCGAGGGCACGATCGCCCCGATCACCGCCGGCGTACGGGAACGCACCTGCTGCAAGTGGGTGACCAGCCGCTGGTTGAACTGGGCGTGGGTGACTTCGCCGTCGGAGCCGAACCGCTCGATGTCGACGCCCACCGCGTCGAACCGCTGCCCGGCCGGGCTGACGTAGGAGCCGATCGCCACCGTGCGGCGTACGTCGCGTTCCAGGTCGCCGTAGCCCGGCACGTACCACCCGACGACCCGGATCCCGGCGGCATGCGCGGCGTCCAGCCACTGACCCATCTCGGTCTCGTCGAAGAAGTCCTGCTGACTGTTGAACCGCGCGGTGCCGAGGTAGAGCGTGCGCACGTCCCGCGCGCGCATGTCGGCCACCGACGACACCGGGTCGAGGGTGGCGTAGTCCAGGGTGTCCACCCAGGTGCCGAGCCGGCGGAACGCCACCCAGATGTCCACCGACGTCCACGGGCTCCAGACGCCGGTGGGCGAGGTCCGCACCGACTCGTACTGGAAGCCGTTCGGCGACCATCCGACCACCCGTACCGCCCCGTCGCCGTCGCTCGCGGTCGGTCCGGAGGAGAACGTGCCGCCCAGCGGGGCCCACGACGTCCACACCGATCCCGTCCACCGAAGCAGCCGCATGCTGTTGCCGCTGCCGCGCGCCACCACGTCCAGCAGGTTGGCGCCCGGTGAGGCCGCGGCGGGCTGGGAGTTGAGCAGGGTGGCGGTGCCACCGACCCGCACCCACGAGCGCCACCGGCCGTCGGCGAACCACTTTTGCGACAGGGTGTTGTCGACGTTGCGGACGAACACGTCCAGCCGTCCCGGACCCCACGACGTGGCTGCCGGGCTGGACGTCAGGACGCCGCCCAGGCGCTCCCAGCCCGACCACTGTCCGGCCGCGAACGCCCGGTGGGACAGGCCGTTGTCGACGTTGCGAACGAACACGTCCAGCAGGCCGGGGCCCTGGGACGCGACGGCGGGTGCCGAGGTGAGGACGCCACCGAGGCGTTCCCAGCTCTGCCAGCCGCCGGCGGTGTAGGCGCGGTGCCACAGGGCGTTGTCGGTGCCGCGGGCGAACACGTCCATGCGGCCGGGCGCCCACGAGACGGCCGTCGGCTGGGAGGCGAGGTCGCCGCCGAGATTGAGCGTGCGCGTCCAGGAGCCACCCGGATAACGGATCTGCTGCAGCAGGTCACCGGCGGAGGAGGTGTTGAACAGGTCCGTACGGCCGGGACCGTAGGAGGTGACCGCCGGGCTGGTGCGTTCCGCCGACGGCAACGGCATCGCCGCCGCCGTGGTGACCCGACCAGTCGCGAACACGGCCGGCCCCGCCGCGGACACGGCCGTCCCCGCCGCCGTGGCGGGCGAACCCGTCGCGGCCACGTTCAGCGCTGCCGCGACCAGCAGGGCGGCCGCACCGGCGACCCGGGCCCGACTGCCTGACCACGGGCGGTTTCGACGTACCGCATCCACCATCGCCACGCACCGACTTCCCGACACCGCCGCGCCGACGCCGGACCGCGGCGAAACCGAACGTCCGTGAACTGTCCGATCCCGGACAGCGCAGACAGTACGCCGTACACGCACGCAAAGACGGCGGAACGGCCGAACCGGCGAACCACCCCCCGGCCCGGCGGTGGCGAAGTCGGGCAACCCGGGATCGGACTGCCCGGCGGCGCGCGCCCGTAAGTGCGGGAGGTGGGCCAAGTGCGGGAGGCGGGCAGGGTCTGCTTCCTAGGGTCGGAGCATGGCGTACTTCACCTTCACCATGGCCACGCTCGTGGTGGGTGCGCTCGTGCACACCTTCGTCGACAAAACCCCACAGCGGCGCACCCGGCCGCGGGTGATCGAACTGTGGCTGCTGTGGTTCGTGGTCGGCGGCGGCGTGTGGTCGATCTTCGGCGGGCTCAGCCACCTCGGGCCGAACTCCAGCGAGGTAGCGGCCTCGATCGGCTACCACCAGAGCTTCTTCCAGTGGGAGGTGGGCTGGGCCGACATCGCGGTCGGCGTACTCGGCGTGGGCTGTGTGTGGAAGCGGGACAGCTGGCTCACCGCGGCCGTCGTCGCGGTCACCGTTGCCTACTGGGGCGACGCGGTGGGACACGTCATGCAGCTGATCGCGCACGACAACACCGCGACGGCCAATGTGGGAGCGATCCCGGTCGACGTGCTGCAGCCGCTGGTCGCGGTGGTCCTGCTGGTGGAGTACCGGCGACACCAACCGGCCGGCGGCCGGGCCACGACCGGAAGCAAGACAGCCGACTGACCACGGCGCGTGGCAGACTCGGGCGACCGGTTCGCGCGCCGTCGGTGTCGCCGGGCCGCGCGAAGAGCTGCCCACCGCCGGAAGGAAACCATGCGCCAGTTGCGCTACGACGAACTCACCGTGTCCGTCGCACCGTCCGCGGAGGCGGCCGGAGCCGCGGCCGCGGAACGCTTCGCGGCGGCCGTCCGCGCCGAACTCGCCACCGTCGGCACCGGCGACGCGGTGGCGGTGATCCTGGCCACCGGCAACTCCCAGTTCGGCTTCGTGCGGGCCGTGCGCGAGCGCGACGACATCGACTGGTCGCGGCTGGTCGTGCTGCACATGGACGAGTACGCCGGGATGTCCGCGGACCACTCGGCGAGCTTCCGCCGGTGGTTCGCCGACCAGTTGCTGCCCTACGTCACGCCGCGGGAGTTCCACGGCATCCGCGGCAACCACGAGCCGGTCGAGGAGGAGCTGGCGCGGTACTCCAGGCTGCTGACCGACCTCGACCCGGCCGTGTGCGTGATGGGCGTCGGCGAGAACGGCCACCTGGCGTTCAACGACCCGCCCGCCGACTTCGACACCGCCGAGCTGGTCCACCTGGTGGAGCTGGACGAGGCGTGCCGGCGCCAGCAGGTCGGCGAGGGCCACTTCCCGTCGCTGGCACAGACGCCCACGCAGGCGCTGTCGCTGACCGTTCCCGCCCTGATCCGGCCGCGGACGGTCCTGGTGGTGGCACCCGAGGCGCGCAAGGCGGACGCGGTCCGCTCCGCGCTGGAGGGCCCGATCACGCCGGACTGCCCGGCGTCGATCCTGCGCACCGTCGGCCAGGCCCAGCTCTTCCTCGACGAGGAGTCCGCCGGGACGCTGCGCGACCAGGTTGGCTGAGGCCAGCCCCTCGGCCGGGTGGGCGGCGGCCGAGGTCGCCGGTCAGGCGTCCCGGAGCGCGGTGGCGGGACCGACGGCGGTCACGGTGACCACGGCGGTGCCGGCCTCGTCGGAGGCGGCCAGGTCGACCTCGGCGGTGATGCCCCAGTCCCGGTCGCCGTTCGGGTCGTCGAAGATCTGCCGGACCAGCCACCGGCCGGGCTCGGTCGTGGTGTCCACCACGAGGAATGCCGGACCGCGCGCGTCCGGGCCGGTGCCGATCGAGTCGTACTCCGTGAAGTACTCCTCCAGTGCCGCGGCCCACGCGCCGGCGTCCCAGCCGGCCTCGGCGTCCAGCTCGCCCAGCTCGCCGGAACGACGCAGCGCCGCCAGCTCCACCCGGCGGAACAACGCGTTGCGGACCAGCACCCGGAACGCCCGGGCGTTCGAGGTCACTGTCAACGGCTCCTTGACGCCGATGCCCGGGGCGCCTGCCGACAGCTCCTCCTCCGACGGGTTGCGCAGGCGTTCCCACTCGTCCAGCAGGCTGGAGTCGGTCTGGCGGACCAGCTCTCCCAGCCACTCGATCAGGTCGGCCAGCTCCTCGGTTCGGGCGTCCTCGGGCACCGTCTGGCGCAGTGCCTTGTACGCGTCGGCGAGGTAGCGCAGCACCAGCCCCTCCGAGCGGGTCAGGCCGTACAGCCCGACGTACTCCACGAACGTCATCGCCCGCTCGTACATGTCGCGCACGACCGACTTCGGCGAGAGCTCGTGGTCGGCGACCCAGGGATGCCCGCGCCGGTACATGTCGTACGCCGCGTCCAGCAGGTCGACCAGCGGCCGCGGGTGGGTGACGTCCTCCAGCAGCTCCATCCGCTCGTCGTACTCGATGCCCTCGGACTTCATCGCCGCGACCGCCTCGCCGCGCGCCTTCTGGCGCTGGGCGGACAGCACCTGCCGCGGGTCGTCCAGGGTGGACTCGATCACCGACACCACGTCCAGCGCGTACGTCGGCGACTCCTTGTCCAGCAGCTCGATCGCGGCGAGGGCGAACGGCGACAGCGGCTGGTTGAGTGCGAAGTCCCACTGCAGGTCGACGGTGAGCCGCACCCGCCGCCCGGTCTCGTCGGGTTCGTCCAGCCGCTCCACCACGCCGCCGGCGAGCAGCGCGCGGTAGATCGCGATCGCCCGCCGGATGTGCCGGCGTTGCGCGGCCGGCTCCTCGTCGTTGTCGGTGAGCAGGTGGCGCATCGCGGCGAACGCGTCACCGGGCCGGCCGATGACGTTCAGCAGCATCGCGTGGCTGACCGCGAAGCTGGAGGTGAGCGGCTCGGGTTCGGAGGCGACCAGCCGCTCGAACGTGGGCTTGCCCCAGCCGATCGAGCCCTCCGGCGGCTTCTTGCGGACGACCTTGCGGCGCTTCTTCGGATCGTCGCCTGCCTTGGCGAGCGCCTTCTCGTTCTCCACCACGTGTTCGGGTGCCTGCACGACCACGGTGCCGAGCGTGTCGTAGCCGGCCCGGCCGGCGCGCCCGGCGATCTGGTGGAACTCCCGCGCCTTGAGCAGCCGCACCTTCTGCCCGTCGTACTTCGACAGGCCGGTGAACAGCACCGTGCGGATCGGCACATTGATGCCGACACCGAGGGTGTCGGTGCCGCAGATCACCTTCAGCAGCCCGGCCTGGGCGAGCGTCTCCACCAGCCGGCGGTAGCGCGGGAGCATGCCGGCGTGGTGGACGCCGATGCCGTGCCGGACCAGCCGGGACAGCGTGCGGCCGAACCCGGCGGTGAACCGGAAGTGCCCGATCATCGCCGCGATCGCGTCCTTCTCCGCCCGGGTGCACATGTTGACGCTCATCAGCGCCTGGGCGCGTTCCAGCGCGGCCGCCTGGGTGAAGTGGACGACGTAGACCGGCGCCTGGTGGGTGCTGAGAAGCTCCTCCAGCGTCTCGTGCAGCGGACTGGTGACGTAGGAGAACACCAGGGGTACCGGGCGTTCGGACGCGTGCACGAGAGTGGTGGGCCGCCCGGTCCGCCGGGTCAGGTCCTTCTCGAACCTGCTGACGTCGCCCAGCGTCGCCGACATCAGGACGAACTGCGCGTGTGGCAGCTCGATCAGCGGCACCTGCCAGGCCCAGCCACGGTCGGGCTCGGCGTAGAAGTGGAACTCGTCCATCACCACCTGGCCGACGTCGGCGTCGGCGCCGTCGCGCAGGGCGATGTTGGCGAGGATCTCCGCGGTGCAGCAGATGATGGGCGCGTCGGCGTTCACGCTGGCGTCGCCGGTCTGCATGCCCACCTTGTCGGCGCCGAACGTGTCGCACAGCGCGAAGAACTTCTCCGACACCAGCGCCTTGATCGGCGCGGTGTAGTAGGTCCGCCTGCCCTGTGCCAGTGCGGCGAAGTGCGCGCCGGCGGCGACCAGGCTCTTCCCCGAACCGGTGGGGGTCGCCAGGATCACGTTGGCGCCGGAGAGGACCTCGATCAGCGCCTCTTCCTGGTGGGGATAGAGGGTGAACCCGCGTTCGCCCGCCCAGCTGACGAAGGCCTCGTAGAGCGAGTCCGGATCGGCGCCGGCGGGGTCGGCAGGGTCCGGCGGCTGCAGCCGGGGCAGTGCCGCGGTGGCCGGCGAAGGGGTGGGAACGGCGGACGTGGACGGCGGGGACAACGGATCAGTGAGCGACATGGCGCTTCCATCGTGCCCTACGCCGTACGCGAGGGCCCACCCGCGCCGGACGCGGGTGGGCCCTCGGTGAGCGCAGTGGGTCTCAGCCCAGGTCGATCGTCGGGGTACAGCGGGTGGGTGGCCAGCAGGTCGGTGGCCTGCTGGGCGACCTGGTCGGCCACCGCCGGGTCGAGGACGTACTTGGCCTTCGACGGGGCGCCCTCTGGGTGGTGCGCCGGCGTCGTCTGGGCCGAGCACGGTGTGGATCAGCTCGGCGATCTCGTCCATCTCGGCGGTGCCGAGGCCGCGGGTGGTCAGCGCCGGGGTGCCGATCCGGATGCCGGAGGTGTACCAGGCGCCGTTCGGGTCCTGCGGGACCGCGTTGCGGTTGGTGACGATGCCCGAGTCGAGCAGCGCCTGCTCGGCCTGCCGGCCGGTGAGGCCGTAGCCGCGACACGTCGAGCAGCACCAGGTGGTTGTCGGTGCCGCCGGTGACGAGCGTCGCGCCGCGGCGCAGCAGCCCCTCGGCGAGCGCCTGGGCGTTGTCGACGATCCGCTGGGCGTAGTCGCGCGAAGTCCGGGCGCCGGGCCTCGGCGAGCGCGACCGCCTTGGCCGCCATCACGTGCGGCAGCGGGCCGCCGAGCACCATCGGGCAGCCGCGGTCGACCTGGTCGGCCAGCTCCGGGCTGGCACAGCACCATGCCGCCGCGCGGGCCGCGCAGCGACTTGTGGGTGGTGGTGGTGACGATGTGGGCGTGCGGCACCGGGTCGAAGTCGCCGGTGAAGCACCTTGCCGGCGACCAGGCCGGCGAAGTGCGCCATGTCGACCATGAAGGTGGCGCCGACCTCGTCGGCGATCTCGCGCATGATGCGGAAGTTGACCATCCGGGGGTACGCCGAGTAGCCGGCGACCAGGATCAGCGGGCTGGAACTCGCGGGCCGCCCGGCGCACCGCGTCGTAGTCGATCAGGCCGGTGGCCGGGTCGGTGCCGTAGCTGCGCTGGTCGAACATCTTGCCGGAGATGTTCGGCCGGAAGCCGTGGGTGAGGTGGCCGCCGGCGTCCAGCGACATGCCGAGCATCCGCTGGTTGCCGAGCTCGCGGCGCAGCGCGAACCAGTCCGCCTCGGTCAGGTCGTTGACCTGGCGGACCTGCGCCTTCTTCAGCGCGGGCGCCTCGACCCGGTCGGCCAGGATCGCCCAGAAGGCGACCAGGTTGGCGTCGATGCCGGAGTGCGGCTGCACGTACGCGTGCGGCGGCGCCGAACAGCTCGCGGGCGTGCTCGGCGGCGAGCGCCTCGACGGTGTCGACGTTCTGGCAGCCGGCGTAGAAGCGGCGGCCGATCGGTGCCCTCGGCGTACTTGTCGCTGAGCCAGTTGCCCATCGCCAGCAGCACCGCCGGGGAGGCGTAGTTCTCGCTGGCGATCAGCTTCAGGGACTCGCGCTGGTCGGTGCAGCTCGGCGCCGATCGCGTCGGCGACCCGCGGCTCGACGCCGGCGGATCACCTCGAGCGCGCTGCGGAAGGCGGTCGACTCGGCGCTGTTCGCGGCGCCGCTGGGGGAGTGCTCTGGGGGCTGTCCGGGGCGAGCGGGGCTCATGGGACCTCCTGTGGCGTACGGAAGGGGGCCCAGGCGCACGGCACTCCGTCCTTCGACGGGGCCGCTTCCCGATGGTCGATCCCATCCCAACGCGCCAGTCACGGCCTGGACCGAGGCTACCGTGGCCGCCCGTCCGAGCGCAGCCGCCCGTACCCGGACACATGGCGCGGATCGCGGCGCAGGCCGCATTGCCGGCCCGGCCCGCCCGGGCGCACCTCTGTCCGCCGTACCGGCCATGTGACCCGATGTGGCGCCGTGCCCGCCCGCACCGGGACGGTCCGCCACCGCCGGATGGGTGTCCGCCGGGCCAAGACGGCGACCTCTCCGGCGTTTGTGCCCTCACCCACCCGCTTCTGTGGACACTGGGATGAGGAATGTCTCAGGGACTTCTCTGGGCGGAACCGTTTCCGCAGGTCAGAGGCGGTACGCCGACCGCGGGGCCGCAGGCTCTGAGCGTCGGGGGGTGAGGTTGTGGCAGCGCAGAAGGGACAGCACGGCGACTCCGGCAAGCCGGAGGAGACGCAGGGGCGGCCGTGGATCCGTTCGCTGGGAATGATCGGTCTGGTCCTGCTGGTGCTGGCGGCCCTGATCGAGACGGTCACGGCCGGTACCCAGCGTCCGGTGGTGGGCGGGCTCGCTCTGCTTGCCGTCGCGGCGTTCGTGGTGGCCGGCGTGGGTCGGCTGACCGAGCCGGAGAGCGCGCGCGCCGCACGGGAGCAGGCCGCCGACGAGGCGGCGGGCTCCGGTGAACGGTCCGGGCCCTGGCAGGAGGACGACGGCCCGTGGCGGGAGGACGCCGACGAGCCCTGGCCGGAAGAGGGCCGCGAGGGCGGCGACGGCGAGGGCCAGGGCGGCTGGAACCGGGGCGAGGGGCCGTGGAGCGAACGCGGCGAGCCCAGCGCACCGGCCGAGCGGACCGGCGGCTGGCAGGGCGACCCACCCGGAGCCCGCGCCGGTGCCCGCACCCAGACCCAGGCGGCCACCCGGGTGCCCGGCCAGCGGCGCGAACGCGGCCGCAAGGCTCCGCAGGCTCCCGAGCGGACGTTCCCCCGGCTGTCGGAGCTGTCGGAGACAGCGCTGGGGCCGACTCCGACGCACTACGCCAACCGCGGCCAGGCGCCGTACGTACGCCGTCCGGCCGCCGACGGCCGGCTGGCCGCGCTGCTGAACGCCGACAGCCAGCCGTTCCCGTTCGTGGTCGTGGTCGGCCCGTCCAAGGCCGGCAAGTCGCGCACGGTCGTGGAGGCCGTGCGGTCGGTGCTCGGCGGTCGGGACCCGGGTGTCTTCGTGCCCGGCAGCGGCGAGGAGCTCGCCGAGGTGCTGCGCGAGGAGGAGACGCTGCCCCGGGGACGCCAGCCGTGGGTGATCTGGCTGGACGACGTGACCGCACCGGACCTCGTACACCTGTCCGCGGACACCCTGGACCGTGCCGGCCGGCACGCCATGATCGTGGCGAGCATGACCGACGAACGCTGGGACCAGGTGCTGGACAGCACCGGCGATGTGGCGGCCACTGCCAAGGCGGCCTTGCGCCGGGCGACGAAGGTGCCGCTGGACTTCGAGCTGACCGTACGCGAGCGCGCGGAGGCCGAGCAGCTCTACCCGCAGCTGCAGATCAACGCCAGCATCGGCGAGGCGCTGATCGGCGGGGACCAGCTGGTGGCGAAGTTCCGCGCCGGCCGGGACCGTGAGCCCGCCGGCTACACGATCGTGCAGGCGGCGGTGGACGCGCGGCGGGCGGGGCTGAACCGCCCGCTCACCGAGTCCGAGCTCCGCGGCCTCTACCCGCTGTACCTGCGCCGCGTGCGCATCGACCTCGACCCCACCACCGCGTTGTTCGAGGAGGGGATGGCATGGGCCACCGAACCTGTCGCCTCCGAGGTCTCGCTGCTGAGCTATGTCGGGGCTGCGGGTACGGCGGGCGCTTCTGCGGGGATCGGGTCCTCGATCGGGTCGTCGATCGGCTCCGGCCACGGTGCGGGGATCGGGTCGCGGGGGAAACCGGCGGCGCCGGAGACCTCCGACGGTGCTCTGCGGGTGTTGGACTACGTGGTCGCGGTCGAGGAGGGCCGCCACGGCCAGGAGGCCAGGCCGGTCTTCGACGCGCTGTGGCAGGAGCTGATCGCCGCTGTTCCGCCCGATGACGCGTTCGACGTCGGCATCGGCGCGAGCCTGCGCGGCAACCAGTCCGCGGCCGAGGTCGCGTTCCGCAAGGTCCTCGACCTCGACCACGCCGGTGAGGCCCCGCGGGCCGCGAACAACCTCGGCCTGCTGCTGCGCGAGCGCGGCGACGTGGCCGGCGCGCGGGCGGCGTTCCAGAAGGCGATCGACTCCGGGCACCCGGACGTCATGCCGCGAGCGGCGAACAACCTGGGCGCGCTGCTGCGCCAGCAGGGCGACGTCAGCGGTGCCCGCGGTGCCTACCAGAAGGCGATCGACTCCGGGCACACCGACGTGGTGCCCCGGGCGGCGAACGACCTCGGCTCGCTGCTGCGCGGGCAGGGCGACGTCGCGGGCGCTCGCACGGCGTACCAGCGGGCGGTCGACTCCGGGCACACCGACGTGGTGCCCTCGGCGGCGCTCAACCTCGGCATGTTGCTGAAGGACCAGGGCGACGTCGCCGGTGCGGAGACGGCGTACGAACGCGCGATGGGGTCCGGTGACCCCGAGGTGGTGCCGGTGGCCGCGCTGAACCTGGGCTCGCTGTTGCGGGAGCAGGGTGACATGGCGGGTGCGCGGACGGCGTACCAGCGCGCGGTGGACTCCGGCCACGCCGAGGTGGTGCCGGTGGCGGCGCTGAACCTGGGCTCGCTGTTGCGGGAGCAGGGTGACATGGCGGGTGCGCGGACGGCGTACCAGCGCGCCGTCGACTCCGACCATCCGGGCGTGATGCCGGTCGCCGCGCTGAACCTCGGCATGTTGCTGAAGGACCAGGGCGACCCCGAGGGTGCGGAGGCCGCGTACCAGCGGGCCGTCGACTCCGGTGACGTGGACGTGGTGCCGATGGCGGCGCTCTACCGGGGCACGCTGCTGAAGGACCAGGGCGACCTGGTGGGCGCGGAGACGGCGTTCCAGCGGGCGGTCGACTCAGGCCACCCCGACGTCGCGCCGATGGCGGCGAACAACCTCGGCGTGCTGCTCACCGAGGAGGCCGACGTGGGCGGGGCCCGGGCGGCGTACGAGCTCGCCGTGCGGTCCGAGCACGTCGACGTGGCGCCGATGGCGGCGAACAACCTGGGCGTGCTGCTCACCGAGGAGGCCGAGGTCGACGACGCCCGCGCCGCCTACCAGGTGGCGGTGGACTCCGGGCACTCCGACGTGGCGCCGATGGCGGCACTGAACCTCGGGCTGCTGCTGGACGCGCAGGGCGACGTGGCCGGTGCGCGGTCGGCGTATGAGCTGGCGGTGGACTCCGGGCACGCCGACGTGGTGTCGGTGGCCGCGGTCAACCTCGGCACGCTGCTGCGCGACCAGGGCGACGTGGCGGGTGCGCGGGCGGCGTTCCACCTGGCGATCGACTCCGGGTTCGTCGACATCGCACCGGTGTCGGCCGGCCACCTGCGGGTGCTGCTGGCCGGGCAGGGCGGTTCGGTGAACGCGCGGCCGGCCGCGCGGATCGGCGCCGACCGAGTACGCGAGACCGCCGCCCTCGGCGCCCGGGCCGGCGAGTCCGGGGCCGACGTCGAGGGTGCGGACGGCCTGGGCACCCTCGAGGCCATGGAGGAGGGCCTCGGCGAGGACGACGGGCCGAACGGTGCGCACCTAGGCGGTCGCGCAAGCTCGCCTTGACGTCCCGGCCTGGCCGACCGGTTCCCCTCGCCCGCGGGCAACACCAGGCACCCATCCGGGCCCGCGGGCGAGGCTCCCCTTGTGCGGCGGAGTTTCTCAGGGGCGCAACATCACCTTGACAGCACGGCGTTCGTCCATCGCGGCGTACGCCTCGGGCGTCTTCTCAAGGTCCAGCGTGAGGTCGAACACCTTCCCCGGCTCGATCGCGCCGGACAGCACGTCGGGCAGCAGGTCGGGGATGTACGTGCGGGCCGGCGCCACGCCGCCGCCGACGTTGAGGTTGCCGGAGAACATCGCCCGGATCGGCAGCTCCGCACCACCGGCGGGCACCCCGACGTAGCCGAGCTGGCCGCCGGGCCGCGTCACCGCGAACGCCTGCTCCATCGAGCCCTTGGTGCCGACCGCCTCCAGCACCGAGTCGGCCAGCACCCCGCCGAGCAGCTCGCGTACCCTCGCGGCACCCTCCTCCCCACGCTCGGCCACGATGTCGGTGGCGCCGAACGCCTTCGCCAGCGCCTGCCGGGATTCGTGCCGGGACATCGCTATCACCCGTTCCGCGCCGAGCCGGCGGGCCGCGATCACCCCGCACAGACCGACCGCGCCGTCGCCGACCACCACGACCGTGCGGCCGGGCGCGACCCGGGCGGCCAGAGCCGCGTGGTGACCGGTGCTCATCACGTCGGACAGTGTGAGCAGGCCGGGCAGCAGCGCCTCGTCGGGCGCCTCCGGAAGCTTCACCAGAGGTGCCGTCGGCCACGCGGCACGCGGACGTACTCGCCTTGTCCGCCGTCCACCGGCAGGCCGTCGGCGTCGGTGCCGCCCCACGAGCCGAGCCGGTCGCAGGAGGTGGTGATCCCGTCGCGGCAGGCCGGGCAGGTGCCGTCGCTGGCGACGAACGGCGCGATCACGAAGTCGCCGGGCCGCACGGAGGTGACCTCTGCGCCGGCCTCCTCCACCACGCCGACGAACTCGTGGCCGATCGGGTGCGGCTCGTCGGTGGGCGCCACACCGCGGTAGGGCCACAGGTCCGAGCCGCACACGCAGCTCGCGGTCACCCTGACGATCGCGTCGGACGCGCCGCGGATGGCGGGGTCGGGGCGGTCCTCCATCCGGATGTCGCCCTTACCGTGAATGACGGCAGCTCGCATGCCACTTCCTCCCAATCAACTTCAGTCACGTATCCCCGCGTCTGCGAGGGTTGCACAGCCGGGGCGCAGTCGCCGAAGTGGGCGGTGGTAGCGCCCGGTTGACACCCGGATGCCCCGCTTCGCCTGTAGCGTCGGGGGAATGTTGGGACTACCGGACACGATCACCGCGTGCCTGTTCGACCTGGACGGCGTGCTCACCACGACGGCCGAGCTGCACATGGCGGCGTGGAAGGAGGCGTTCGACGAGTTCCTGCGGGCACGAGACGGCGAGGGGTTCGCGCCGTTCACCGAGCACGACTACGCGGAGTACGTCGACGGCCGGCCGCGCGCCGACGGGGTCCGCGAGTTCCTCCGGTCGCGCGACATCACCCTGCCCGAGGGCACCGCGGACGACGCGCCCACCGAGGTCACCGTCAACGGCGTCGGCAACCGCAAGAACGAGCTGCTGGCCCAGGTGATCGACGAGCGTGGCGTACAGCCCTACCCCGGCTCGCTGCGCTACCTCCAGGCGGTTCGTGAGGCCGGGCTCGCGGTCGCGGTGGTCACCTCCTCCCGCAACGGCGAGAAGGTGCTCCATGCAGCCGGGCTGACCGGCTACTACCGCGCCCTGGTCGACGGCAACGTCCTCGCCGAGCGCGGCCTGAACGGCAAGCCGGCGCCTGACTCCTTCCTCGCCGGCGCGCAGGAGCTCGGTATCGAGCCCGGCCAGGCGGTGGTCTTCGAGGACGCCCTGGCCGGCGTCCAGGCCGGACGGGCCGGCCGCTTCGGCCATGTCGTCGGCGTCGACCGCGCCGACCAGGCCGACGAGCTGCGCGCCCACGGCGCCGACGTCGTGGTGAAGGATCTCGCGCGACCTGCTGCAGGGGGACGCATGATCGCCACCCCTCAAGACACCGAGCGGCTCCAGGAGGAGCGGCCGAGCTATGAGGTGTCGCCGTGGGAGCTGCGCTGGCGCGGGCTGGACCTGGAGGCGCTGAAGCAGACCGAGTCGACGTTCGCGCTGTCCAACGGGCACATCGGCATCCGCGGCTCCTTCGAGGAGGGTGAGCCGCGCGGCCTGCCCGGCACCTACCTCAACGGCTTCTTCGAGCGCCGCCCGCTGCCGTACGCCGAGGCGGGGTACGGCTATCCCGAGGACGGCCAGACCGTCGTCAACGTCACCGACGGCAAGATCATCCGGCTGCTGGTCGAGGACGAGCCGCTGGACATGCGCTACGGCGCGGCGCCCTTTCACGAACGCACGCTGGACTTCCGGTCCGGCACACTGCGCCGGGTCACCGAGTGGGTCTCGCCGACCGGCCGGCGGCTCCGCATCCGCTCCGAGCGGCTGGTGTCGTTCACCCAGCGCGCGGTGGCCGCGATCCACTACGAGGTGGAGGCGCTGGACGGCCCGCTGAACGTCGTACTCCAGTCGGACCTGCTGGCCAACGAACCCGTCGAGGCGGCCGGCGGCGACCCGCGGGTGGCCGCCGCCCTGGACCGCCCGCTGGTGTCCGACTTCGTGATGGCCGCGGGCGACCACGCCGTCCTCGCCCACCACACCCGGCGCTCGGACCTGCGGATGGCCGCAGCGATGGAGCACGAGTTCGACACCGAGTGCGACCTGCGCCGGGAGATCCAGGCCGAGGAGGACCTCGCCCGGCTGACCGTCGCCACCCAGATCTCGCCCGGCACCGTGCTGCGGATGACGAAGTTCGTCGCCTACGGCTGGTCCAGCCAGCGGTCCACTCCGGCGCTGCGCGCGCAGGTGGACGCCGCCCTGGCCGGTGCCAGGCGTACCGGCTGGCAGGGGCTGCTGGACGAGCAGCGGGCCTATCTCGACGACTTCTGGTCCCACGCCGACGTCGAGCTGGACGGGGACGCCGAACTCCAGCAGGCGCTGCGGTTCGCGCTGTTCCATGTGCTACAGGCCGGGGCCCGCGGTGAGACCCGGGCGATCCCGGCCAAGGGCCTCACCGGGCCGGGGTACGACGGGCACGCGTTCTGGGACACCGAGTCGTTCGTGCTGCCGGTGCTCACCTACACCCAGCCGGACGCCGTACGCGACGCGCTGGTGTGGCGGCACTCCACGCTGGACAAGGCACGCGCCCGGGCCGCCCAGCTCGGCCAGGCGGGTGCGGCGTTCCCCTGGCGCACGATCGACGGCCAGGAGTGTTCGGGCTACTGGCCGGCCGGTACCGCGGCGTTCCACGTCAACGCCGACATCGCCGACGCGGTGGCCCGCTACCTCGCGGTGACCGGCGATGAGGAGTTCGAACGCGCGTACGGCATCGAACTTCTGGTGGAGACCGCCCGGCTGTGGATGTCGCTCGGCCACCACGACGTGCACGCGGGCTTCCGGATCGACGGGGTGACCGGCCCGGACGAGTACAGCGCGGTCGCCGACAACAACGTCTTCACCAACCTGATGGCGCAGCGCAATCTCCGGACGGCCGCCGCGCACTGCGAGCGGCACCCCGACGTCGCCCGGTCCCTCGACGTCGACGAGGAGGAGACGGCCCGCTGGCACGACGCCGCGCACCGGATGGTGGTGCCCTACGACGAGTCCCTCGACGTGCACGAGCAGTCGGAGGAGTTCACCGACCACGCCGTCTGGGACTTCGCCGGCACCCCGCCCGGCCACTACCCGATGCTCCTGCACTACCCGTACTTCGACCTCTACCGCAAGCAGGTGGTCAAGCAGGCCGACCTGGTGCTCGCGATGCACCTGCGCGGCGACGCGTTCACGCCGGAGCAGAAGGCGCGCAACTTCGCCTACTACGAGCGGCTCACGGTGCGGGACTCCTCGCTGTCGGCGTGTACCCAGTCGGTACTCGCCGCCGAGTGCGGTCACCTGGAACTCGCCTACGACTACCTCGCCGAGGCGGCTCTGGCCGACCTGCACGACCTGCACGGCAACGTGCACAACGGCCTGCACATCGCGTCGCTGGCGGGGGCGTGGATCGCGACGGTGGCGGGCTTCGGCGGGATGCGCGACCACGACGGGCAGCTGACGTTCGCGCCCCGGCTGCCGGAGGAGCTCACCGGCATCGCGTTCCGGCTGTGCGTGCGCGACGGGCAGATCGGCGTACGGATCACCTCGAAGGAGGTGACGTACGAACTACTGCAGGGGCAGGAGCTGTCGACGTCCCACCACGGCGAGCCGTTCGTGCTGCGGGCGGGCGAACACCGGACGATGCCGATCCCGCCGCCGCCCTCGCACCCGCGGCCCCGGCAGCCACCCGGACGGGAGCCGGCCCGCCGCCGCCAGACCTGGTCCTAGGTCTTCGGGAGTCGACTGCAGGGCGACGTAGGGATGCGGTCGGGGGATACCTAGGTCCGCGGACCGGCCCGTGGGTCACCTAGGTGGGTCCGGGCCGGTCTCTAGGTATCCCCTCCGGCGCGAAGATAGGTAATCGGTGCCGATGGCCCGCGGCCCTTACCGAACGAGGATGGTGTCACACCGGTCCGGACGGTCCGGAACGGTCGAAAGGACACCACCATGTTCAACTCATACGTCGCTTCGGAGCTGGCCAGGGCGCACCAGCAGGACCTGCTCGACCAGGCGGAGCGGTACCACCGGTATCTCCCTCGCCCGTAGCTACCGCCGGGCGCTCGCCCGCCGCCGCTCCGGGGCCGGTGCCAAGCGGTCCGGCCCGGACGAAGCCGACGGTGCCGGCGGCGATCCCGGCGTACGCACCGGCCCTCCGCGCAACCCCAGGCCTGCGGGTAACTTTGCGGGGTGCGCAGAGTTCGGGGCGGGGCCAGTCAGGTGATGGTGGGACGGGATCGCGAGCTGAACGCCCTCGTCCAGCTCGCGACCTCCCACCGTTCCCAGGTCGCCCTCGTCGCAGGGGAGCCTGGGCTCGGCAAGACCCGGCTGATCCAGGAGTTCCTGGTCGCGGTGGGCCCCGACGTCGAGGTCCTGGTCGGCGGTGCCGTGCCCGGCTCCCTGTCCCGTCCGTACGAAGTGCTCCTCGACGCACTGGACGGCCGGCCGTCCGGACGTCCCGCCGACGAACAGCTGCGGTCGGTCGTCGCCGACCCCACCCGCAGCCCGGTCGAACGCCTGCACGCGGGCCTCGCTCTGGTCGCCGACCTGGTGGGCGGGCGGCCCGCGGTGCTGGTGTTCGAGGACCTGCACTGGGCCGACTCCGAGAGCGCGGCGCTGTTCGAACGCCTCGCCGACCAGGACGGCCCCCGGCTGCTGGTCGGCACCTACCGGCCCGAGGAGGTCACCAGCCGGCACCCCGTGGCCGGCCTGCTGGCCCGGCTGGAACGCCGCCACCCGGTCCACCACGTTTCCCTGGAACGCCTGAACGAGTCCGAGACCGCGGCCCTGGTCGCCGGGATCATCGGCATGCCCGCGCCGTTCCGGGTGATCGCCGCCATGCACCAGCGCACCGGCGGAAACCCGTTCTTCATCGAGGAGCTCCTGCGCGGCCACGAGGACGCCTGCCTGGACGACCTGGCCGACCAGCCGTTGCCGTGGAGCCTCGCCGAGGTGCTCCGCCAGCAGGTGGACGACCTGGAGCCGTCGGTCGTCGCGATCGCCGAGGCCGCCGCGGTGCTGGGCCTTCGGGTGCCGTTCGACCTGCTCGCCGCCGTCACCGGCACCGGCGAGGACGAGCTCATCGCCGCGCTGCGGGAGCTGGTCGTGTGCGGCGTCCTGGTCGAGGCCGGCGAGGACGAGTTCCGGTTCCGGCACTCGCTGGTCCGCGAGGCGGTCTCCGGGCGGATGCTCGGCCGGCAGCAGCGGCGGCTGCACGAGGCCGCGCTGGAGGCGCTGCTCGCGGCCGGCATGTCCGACCCGGCGATGGTCGCCGCGCACGCCCGGGCCGCCGGACGGTACGACGAGATGCTGGACGCCGCCCGGCGAGGCGCCGCGTCCTACCTCTCCATCGGTTCGGCGTACCAGGCACTGCGGCTGGCCGAGATGGGGCTGGACGAGGCCTGCGACGACGTCCCGCTGCTGGCCGCCGCCGCGCAGGCCGCCTGGCTGGCCGGGCTGGCCGAGGACGCGCTCAGGTACGCCCGCCGCTGGCGCGACAACGCCACCACCGCACGGGAGAGCGCCGACGCCCACTACCTGCTGATCCGGCTGGCCTGGGAGACCGACGAGCCCACCGAGATGGAGGAGCTCACCGACGGGGTGAAGCACCTGATCGGCCGGCTGCAGCCGGGCACGGACCAGGCCAGGGCGATGATCGCCGTGGCGCAGTCGTGCACGCTGCGGGACCGGTTCGACGACGCCGTGGAGTGGGCGGACCGGGCGGTGACACTGGCGGAGAAGTTCGACATGCCGCGCGTTCGGCTGGCCGCCCTGGTCGAGAAGGGCATGGCGCTGACCGAGCGGTCGAGCACCAGCCACGAGGGCTGGCTGCTGCTGTCCGGGCTGGTCGACCAGGCCGAGGAGCTCGGCGAGTGGGTGCTCGCCGCGCGCACGCTGAACAACCTCGTCCAGGAGGCGCCGCCGCCCGGGCCGGTCCAGCACACCGAGATGCTGGAGCGCATGCGAGCCGCGGCCGAGCGGGCGGGTTTCGAGAAGCTTGCCGTCGCGGCGTACCACCAGGGCAAGGCGCGGTTGGCGATGCGCTCCGGTGACCTCGGCGCGGCGATCGCGGCGCTCGAGACCGGCCGCGAACGCGAACGCGGGTACGAGCTGCGCGGCCGGCGGGCGGAGTACCACGCGGTGTTCCTGGCCGGGCTGTATCTGGAGGCCGGCGAGCTGGACCGGGTCGAGCCGCTGATCGCCGAGCTTCGCGCCGCCGAGCGCGGGACGGTGCCGGCGCTCGGCCGGCACGGGCTGTCGTTTCACCTGGCCTGCCGGCGCGGCGACCTGCGCGGCGGCCGACGCGGGCCCTGGACGACGTGCACGCCGCGCTGGCGGAGCAGGCGTGGCGCAGCGCGTCCCAGGCACACGACCTGGTGTCCGCCGCTGTGCACGTGGGCCTTCCCCTGGACCGGCTGGAGAAGCTGGTCGACGACCTGCTGGACGCCGACCTGTGGGACGACAGCCGAACTCTGGTCGACGCCCAGGTCGCCGAGGCGCGCGGAGACCTCCCCGCCGCGGCGGCCGGCTACCGCGCGGTGACCGACTCCTCGGTCCTGCCGGGGTACGTCCGGGCCACCGCCCACGTCGGCGCCGTGCGGTGCCTTCCGGCGGCGGGCTCCGGCGGTTCGGGTGCCGGTGCCCCGGACACGGTGCTCGGCCAGGTCGAGGCGGCCACCGAACTACTGGCCGGGTGGAGCGGCTGGCGGGTGGCTCAGCTGGAACGCCTGCGCGAACACCTCGGGCTGGCGGCGGCCGCCGACGCGGCCCCGCAGGCCGTCATCGGCGTGGGCACCCTCACCCGGCGCGAGCGCGAGGTCGCCCTCCTCGTCGCCGACGGGCTGACCAACGCCGAGGTGGCCCGGCGGCTGTACATCTCGCCGAAGACCGCCGCCATTCACGTGTCCAACATCCTGCGCAAGCTGGAGTTGACATCGCGCACCGAGGTCGCCGGCGCCCTGCGCTGACGGCCTCGCCTCGCTGCCACTCCAGCCGGTGCTCAGCCGGCGAACCCGCCGTCGACCGCGACGGCCGTACCCGTCACGTAGCGGCCGCCCTCACCGGCCAGGTGGGCGACCGTCGCCGCCACGTCCGCGGGCTCGCCGTACCTCCCCAGCGAGGTGAGCGCGCTCTGCGCCTCGGCGCCAGGACCGTCGGCGGGGTTCATGTCGGTGTCGGTCGGACCCGGGTGGACGAGGATCGCGGTGATGCCACGCGCGCCGAGCTCGCGGGCCAGTGCCTTCGTCAGCCCGAGGAGGGCGGACTTGCTCGTCGCGTACGCGGTGAAGCCGGGGAAGGCCACCCGCTCGGCGACACAGCTGCCGACGGTGATGATGCGCCCGCCGTCGACCATGTGCGGCACTGCCGCCTGTGCGGCGACCAGCGGGGCGCGGACGTTGACCGCGAGGCTTCGGTCGATGTCGTCAAGGCTGAGTTGCTCCAGCGGAGCGAGCACGCCGAGGCCCGCGTTGTTGACCAGGATGTCGAGCCGGCCGAACTCCGCGACCGCCGTTCCCACCGCCATCCGTACGGCCGCCGCGTCGGCACAGTCGGCCCGGACGGCCAGTGCTCGCCGGCCGAGCGGCCTTGATCGCGGCCACGACGTCCGCGGCCCGGTCCGCGCTGGTGCTGGTAGGTGAGAACGACGTCGGCGCCATCAGCGGCCAGCCGGGTGGCGACGGCCGCTCCGATGCCGCGGCTGCCACCGGTGACGAGCGCCACTCTTCCCGGTCAGCGGGGCGAGCCGGTCTGTCTGGGTCGGGCATGTCTGGGTCGAGTCTGTCTGGGTCGAGGAACTGCTGTGGAAGGGCATGCGTCGATCCTGGCCGGACCCGAGCGTGAAGTCCGGCGGCATTCGGACGTGGCGTCCGCGACGTGGAGCGCGCGGGCGGACGCGGGCGCTCGGACGGGGGGAAAGGGTGAGGGTAGCTACATACACGCCTGATTTCGTCCGGGAGCGTTAATTGCTCCGCACAATGTCGCCATGACTGTTATGACGCAATACCCGGGCCCTCCGAATCGGTCTCACAAAAACTCACCTGGTCGCTGGCTGCTCGTTCTCGGACTCGTTTTTCTGCTGGCCGGATTCGGCACGGTCGGCTATTTCGGCTGGGAGTACTGGGGAAGCAATTTCGTCTCCCAGAACAGCCAGCGGCAGATCTCGGACAACCTGCGGTCGTCGTGGGTCGGCGCGAACGCGCGACCGGTGGAGAAGAGCGTCGCCCAGGGGCCGGCCGCTCGCCCTGGTGCGGATACCGCGGTTCGGGAAGTCCTACGTCGTGCCCGCGATCCAGGGCATCCGGAAAGAGGATCTGGCCAAGGGGCTTCGGGCACTTCCCCGAGACCGCGCTGCCAGGTCAGCCGGGCAACTTCGCGCTCGCCGGTCACCGGGTGACCCACGGCGAACCGCTCCGCGACATGCCGAACCTGCGGGTGGGCGACAAGGTTGTCGTGGAGACGTCCGCGGCCATCTACACCTACGCGCTGGACTCCGATCCCCGCGAGCTCGTGGTGGACGACGACGCGACCTGGGTGCTGGATCCCGTTCCGGCAAGAGAGTTCACCGCCGCCACGCCGACGGTCGCCCGGCTGACGCTGGTCACCTGCGCGGACCTTTTCCGTACGACCCAACGCATGGTGGTGTTCGGCCACCTCGTCGGCAGCACGCCGAAACGGTCCTGAATTCGGATTGTCCGACCGAAATTCGGCTCCGATTTGGATGAGTGCGCCCGATGGTTGCCCGTTCCGTCTATCTCGTACTTCCGTATTTCTGCTTACGCCCGTAGTGGTGAGAGACGCGCAATTTCGGCGTTATCCGGCGTGCGGGCGGGAAGCAGCCAGCCGACCCTGATATTGGGCAAATTCTTAGGTGTGGGGGAAAGATGAGAGTGTCACGACTGTGGCGCCGGCTGTACCTGTTTGCGGGGGTACTGCTCGTCGCGGGTCTGCTGGCTGTCAACCCGACGTTGCCCGCGAGGGCGGCCCCGGGCGAGTCGCAGGTGCCGGCGCCGAACCCCGATCTGGAAGCTGCGTGCGGGATCGACATCAGCGTGGTCCTGGACGAGTCCGGCTCGATCGGGACCTCGGGCGCCACCAACCAGGTGAGGCAGGCGTTCAAGTCGTTCACCAGGGCGCTGAAGAACACCGGCTCCCGGCTGGCGGTGACGGAGTTCTCCACCGTCGCCAACCTGCCGTTGCCGTCGCCGGCGACCGAGCAGTACACCACGGTGACCGACGCGACGATCAGGGACATCTTCGACCCCTACATCAACAACTCCTACAATCCCAGCGGCAGCACCAACTGGGAGGACGGGTTGCGGGTGCCGCGGTACTTCCTGCCTCGGCCCTCCCTTGCCAAGCCGCTGTTGACGGTGTTCATCACCGACGGCGACCCGAACGTGGTGATCAACACCAGCAAGGTCACCTACGACCCGGGCAACCCGAACGTCGCGCAGAACCAGTACGAACTGCTGGAGCCGCTGTCGACCAACCAAACCCAGTCGGCTTCGGTGAACAGCGCCGCGCTCCCGGCGATCTCGAACGCCAACGGCATCAAGGCCCAGGGCTCGCACGTCCTCGCTCTGGCGGTGGGTACGGCACTGACCAGCCAGGCCTCGCTGAACCGGATGATCTCGGTGTCCGGCCCGGACGTCTACGACGGGACCGGCACCTTCGACATCTCCACCACCGACGTCTACCGGGTCGCGCAGTTCAGCCAGCTCGAGGAGGCGCTGCGGCAGGCGGCGTTCCAGTTGTGCGCGCCGTCGGTGACGGTGCGCAAGCTGACCGACGTCAACCCCGACCCGAACGTCGAGGACCTCGTACCCGGCGCCGACTGGGACCTGACCACCCGGGTCTCCCCGACCCCTCCGTCGTGGGTGCTACCGGCGGGCGCGAGCGGCGCCACCGCGACCACCGCGACCGACGCGAACGGGTTCGCCACCTTCCAGTGGGAGACCGACGGACCGCAGACGTCGGAGCATCACGGTCAGCGAGGAGGATCCGTCCGGCGTGCCGCCCGGGATTCGCGTACGACCCCAGCGCCACCGAGTGTCTGATCAGGACGCCGGACCAACCCGATGACCGCCCGCTCACGCTGACCACCACCCAGAGCGGGTTCACCGCTGACATCCCGTACGAAGCCATCGTGACCTGCGAGATGGTCAACCGCGCGATCTCGCGGCCGGCGGTCTCCATCGTCAAGGAGACCAACGGTGTCGATGCCGACGATCCGCCCGGTCCGTTCATCCCGGTGGGTGAGCCGGTGACCTGGACCTACACGGTGCAGAACACCGGAAACGTCAACCTGTCCGGTGTGAGCGTGGTCGACGATCCGCAGGGAGCGATAACGTGCCCGCAGAGCACGTTGGCGCCCGGTGCCTCGATGACCTGCACCAAGAGCGCCCTCGCGCAGGCGGGTCACGTACGCCAACCTCGGTACGGTGACCGCACGGGACCCCAGTGGCACCGCAGGTGACCGACAGCGACCAGTCGCACTACACGGGCAGCGCTCCCGGCATCGCCATCGAGAAGTCGGTCAACGATGATGCGGCCAACGGCCCGCCCGGCCCGTACATCCCGGTCGGTGACCCGATCAGCTGGACCTATGTGGTGACGAACACCGGCACCGTCGACCTGACCGAGGTGGCGGTGACCGACAACCAGGGGCACCCGGTGACCTGTCCGTCGACGACCCTCGCGGTGGGGGAGAAGATGACCTGCACCGCGCCGCCCGGTGTCGCGCAGGCCGGTCTGCAGGAGAACGTCGGCACGGCGGTCGGTACGCCGCCGGTCGGGCCGGTGGTGCGAGACTCCAACCCCGCGCACTATTTCGGGGTGGACGGCTCGGTCGTCTGGAGAAGACGACGAACGGTGAGGACGCCGCACGCCGCCCGGCCCGTACGTCGACGTCGGTTCGCCTGTGCGGTGGAACTACACCGTGACGAACACCGGCAACGTCCCGGTGACCTGGTCGCTGCGCGACGACCAGGGCGTGGGTATCGCGTGCCCGAGGATCGCGCCGGAACTCCAACCCGGGCAGTCCGTCATCTGCGCCGCGTTCGACGGCACTGCGCAGGCGGGACAGTACTCGAACATCGCCACGGTGCGAGCGGTCGGGCCCGACGACGAGGTGTTCACCGACGACGACCCCTCCCACTACTTCGGGGTCAGGGCGGGATCGCGACTCGTGAAGTCTCACCAACGGTGAGGACCCCGACCAGCCCCCGGGTCCGTCGATCCCGGTCGGTGACCCGGTGACCTGGACCTACCGGCTCACCAACACCGGCAACGCGGCGTTGACGGAGGTCGACGTCGTCGACGACCAGGGTGTGCGACGTCACCTGCCCTCAGACGACCCTGGCGGTGGGCGAGAGCATCAACTGCACGGCGTCCGGTACGGCGACGGCCGGCCCGTTCACCAACTTCGGCACGGTGACGGCCAAGACGCCCACCGGCGGTGAGGTCGGCGACAACAGTCCCAGCTACTACTTCGGGGAGGACCCGGGCATCTGCGTCCGAAGCTCACCAACGGGGTCGACGCCCCGACCGGGGCTGGGCCGTACATCGAGGTCGGCCGGCCGGTGCGGTGGACCTACATCGTCACCAACACCGGTAAGGCGGACGCTGACCAACATCGAGGTGACCGACGACCAGGGCGTCACGGTCACCTGCCCGGACGGCGCGCTGGACCCGGGCGACTCAGAAGACGTGCACGGCGTCGGGGACCTCCGTCATCGGCGAGTACGCAGAACATCGCCACCGCCACCGGTGTAACCCCGTCGGCACAGGGTGCTGACCTCCGACTACACGTCGCACTACTTCGGCTCGGTTCAGTCGGTGCAGGTGAAGAAGCTGGTCAACGGCCAGGACGCGAACGAACCTCCCGGCCCGAGCATCCCGGTCGGGGACAACATCACCTGGACCTACCAGGTCACCAACACCGGCAACATCCCGATCATCCACGTGGCGTTGACCGACGACCAGGGGCTGACACCCCGGCCGGTCGGCGATGCCGGCACGGGCAACCTCGATCCGGGCGCCACCTGGACCTACGAGGCGCAGAGCACGGCGGCTGCCGGCCAGCACCGCAACGTCGCCACCGTGACCGCGGTGACCCAGCAGGAGAAGACGTTGACCGACACCGACCCGGCGAACTACACCGGCGAGTCGGCGGCCTGCAGCATCGCGATCTGACAAGACGCCGCAACCACGTGACGGTGAAGAAGGGCAAGCCGGTCACCTTCACCATCAAGGTCACCAACACCGGTGAGGTCGCGTTGCACAACGTGCGGGTCACCGACGCCGCGGCGCCGAGCTGTGCACGGACGATCGGCAACCTCGCACCTGGCGCGTCGGTGCAGTACCACTGCACGCTCGCAGACGTGAGGAGGAACGTCCGCAACGTGGCCGTGGTGAGGGGCACGACGCCCGAGCGGGGATCCGGTGGCCGCCAGCGCGAGTGCGACGGTAAGCGTGAAGCACAAGCCCAGGCCGCCGTGCCCGCCGCCGCCGCCGCACCCGTGCAAGCACCACAAGCACCACTGCAAGTGCGAGGCCACGACGGGCACCACAAGCCCTGCCCGCCGAGGCCTCCGCACCCGCACCTGCCCAACACCGGCGGTAGCCCGCTCGGCGTACTGGTCGCAGGGTTCGGTGCCACAGCCGGTGGCGCCCTGCTC
The DNA here is from genome assembly GCA_963791775.1 of uncultured Actinomycetota bacterium. Taxonomy (GTDB): domain Bacteria; phylum Actinomycetota; class Actinomycetes; order Propionibacteriales; family Actinopolymorphaceae; genus Actinopolymorpha. The sequence goes on from CAWBTM010000012.1 coordinate 1,051,901, forward strand.
AGCGGGATGTGGTTCGTACGTCGCCGAAGGGCTCAGCTTCGGTGAGCCTGAGGCCGTGGCTCACCGGGGCCGACCGGACATCGCGTCCTCGGTGAGCCCGGCCTGACAGGTCGGTCGGGTGGCGGCCGTCGCACAAGGGGGTGCGGCGGCCGCCACTTTCGTGCTCGATCTCGTGGTCGATAGCCTGCGGTGCATGAGGCGTGCGTGGACGTTGCCGGTCGTGCTGGTGGTCTGTGGCCTGGTCGTCGCGGCCGGGCTGTTCCGCGAGGGCAGCCTCGGTGCGGGCGTGGCGATCCTGGTGTGGTTCGGGCTGCTCGCGGGGGTGAGCTCGCCGCTGATCTTCCCGAGGTCCGTCGGAGCGGTGGAGGCGCAACGCCGCAGCGCGGTCGACGGCCGGCCGATCATCTACTGGCGGCCGGGTTGCACGTTCTGCCTGCGACTACGCCTACGGCTCGGCCGTAGCGCCCGCCGGGCGTACTGGGTCGACATCTGGCGGGACCCGGCCGCCGCGGCTGCGGTGAGAGCGGTCAACGACGGCAACGAGACCGTGCCGACCGTCTTCGTGGCGGGCCGGCCGCACGTCAACCCCGACCCCCGCTGGGTCCGCGAACAACTCTCCCTTCCGGGGTGACCGAGCCCTTCTGCGGGGGAGGTCGGCCGCGACGTCGGCCGCGGTCACGGCGCATGATCGCGTCGTACACGTCGCGTACCCACATGCTGTCGTCGAGTGCGGTGTGGTGGGCATAGCGATCCGGGTCGATGCCGAGCTGGTGCCGCACCACCGCCGGTCGAGGGCGTACGTGGGAAGGCCGGTCCGTCCGGCGACCAGACTCCACACGCAGACGAGCCGACCTCGCCACGGTGAGTCCATGGTCCGGGATTCTGATCTTGTCGGGGTCCGGATGCGATGACGTCCGCCGGAAGCGCCCCGGTCGCGTGCAGCAGGTGGCGGAAGCTCTCGGCGTCGAAGGACGGCACTGCGCCGACCAGGACCGCTTGCCCGGCGAACAGCTCCAGCAGCTTGGCGGCCGCAGCGCGGTAACCCACGACGTTCGCATGGTCGGCGGCCACCGGGCTGCCCACGAGCTGCGGATGGCGTTGGTAGAACCCGCCGACGTCCAGAGACCGGCGGCGAACCTCGCCCGGGTCGTCGACCTCGAAGCCGAGTTCATCCAGCCGGACGAACGCGTGAAACTGACGTTCGCTCCCGTCCGGCTCGCGCCGGATCGCGGCAATCTCCCAGATCCGCCGGCCACCCGGAGCCCACGGACTGGCCAGGCCGTCGGTCTCGGTATCGCAGAACACCAGCGGGGCTTGGCCGATCGGGCCGGTGGCGCCGGGCTGGTGAGCAGGACTCGGTGATGACATCGTGGACCTCGCCGTGCTGAGGGGTCGGAGGTGGGCGTTGGTGAACGTACGCGAGGCACTGGCGCGGCGCGAGCAGGAGCGGGCCTTGCTGGCCGACCGGCTGGCCCGGCTGCTGGCCGACGACCCGAGGGTGCTCGCCGGTTGGCTGCATGGTTCCGTCGGGCGCGGGGAGGCCGACGGTCTGAGCGACCTGGACGTCACCGTCGTGGTGGCCGACGAGTCGGTGGCCGCAGCCGCCGGAGGGCCCGGCCGGCCTACCACCTACGCGCGGGTACGGACGTCCGCGCGCGGACGCTTCGTGACCGGCCTGGGCGCTCCCACGCTGCTGACCGAGGCGCCTCAGAACGCGTCGGCCGGTGGGGCATTCCTGTCGTCGTTCTTTCCCGGGGAGTACGGCCCACACGGGGTCGACTGGGAGTGGGTACCCCGGTCCACCGCGACGCGGCCGGAGCGCTCGGTGGTTCTGCTCGATCGGTCCGGCGCAACTGCACCGGATCCTTCGGGCCGGCCGGATCACGACAGCGGCGGACCGCCTCCCTCCGACCCTGAACCGCGAGCGCCGCTGGAGGTGGCCGTCGCGGAGTGCTGCTCGTTCTGGTCGATGCTGGTGTGGGCCGGCAAGTACGCCGCACGTGCCGACCCCGACGCCTGCGCGACCCTGCTGGCGTACGCCGTTCGATCGCTGGACGTGGTGAGCGGGTTCGCCGGGGGCGCTGCGTCCGAGGGACCTGACGCGGCCGGGGACGAGCGGGGCACGCATCTCGGCCGGGGAGCGGCTCCGCGCGCAGGTCGGTTCGTTGTGGCTGCTCGCCGACCGGATGGACGCGCTGCGCCCACGTCTGGCCGGGCTCGGCGTGGATCTGCCCGGCGACTGTGAGCCCGGCAGTCCGGCGCTACCTGGACCTGGTCGAGGCGATCCTGTCGAGTCGCTGACCGACGCGGATCGTCCACTGTCAGGGGCGGAGGATGCGTTGCTGCGGGTCCACCCATTCCGGGGGTACGTACTCGGGGTGGCCGTGTGCGCCCATGCGTACGAGCCAGCCTTTGTGGTGGACGGTGACGTGGTGGTAGCGGCACAGGAGTACGCCGTTGGTGAGGTCGGTCGGCCCTCCGTGTTCCCAGGCGGTCATGTGGTGGGTGACGCAGCGTGGTTCGGGGATCTGGCAGCCGGGGAAGTGGCAGTGGCTTCCGTCGCGGATGGCGAGGGCGCGGCGTTGGTGTTCTTGGAAGAACCGTTCCGATGCCCGAGGTCGAGGACCTGTCCGTCGCCGCCGAGGACGACGGGGATGAGGTCGGCCTCGCAGGCGAGCCGGCGCACGGTCGCGGCGGAGATGGGCTTGCCGTCGGTGCCGAGGTAGCGGGCTGACCCGCCACCGCCGCACGTGGGGCAGCCGTCGTGCGGGTCGATGGCGTCCTTCAGCCCCACCGCACCCTGGTCGGGTTCGGCGTCGGCTACCGTCCCGGCTCCTGGGTCGGTGTCACTTCCGGTACCTGCCCGGACTTGGCATCCGGTTCGACTGCCGGATCTATTCCGGTACGCAGTTCAGGTTCGGTGTCGGTGTTCGGTTGTGGGGGCTGGCCGGGTTCTCGGGGTGGTGGTATCCCGTCCGTGAGCGGATCGGCATCCGGTGTTCGTCGTTTCTGCTTACCTGGGTCGGTTTCCTGGTCTTCCTGACCCCTCGCCTCGTGCGGCGTCGGTTCACCGGCATGGCCAGGGTTCTTGGCCGCGCTCTTGGTGCTCTCGGGCTTGGGAGTTCCGTACTTGGGGTCTGTGCAGGGGCAGGTGCAGGGGCGGGGCCGGATGATGGTGGCGGTGTCGTCGATGATGCCCGCGCCGGTGCCCTTCAACAGCACGTCGAGGGGGATGGTGACAGCGACCTGGGGTGGCCTGCCACCACGTACCGGGGCGGTGGTCGCGGCGCCGAGGAGGCCGAGGGTTTCGGGGAACGCGTCGCCTCGGCGTTGTTCGATGGGGCGGGTGTCGGGGTCGCCGCCCTTCCTCGGCTCGGCCAACGGTTCGATGATCTTACGGAGCAGTTCCATCTCCCACGCCGGCAGCGTGATCCGCACCGATTCCGACTGCGGGATCCCGTTCGGCACATACCGCAGGGACCGCTTTTGTTCGGCCTTGCGTTCCTTCTTCTCCAGTTCCTCACCCAGCAGCCGCTCGGCTTCTTCGGGGGCGATCCGCTCCAGCAGGGACGTACCGAGCCGGGACAACTCCTCAGGTCCGGCCCAGGTGGCCGCCTCGATCAGCAGCTCTTCGGCCTCATGCCGTTCGTCGGCACCGACGTATTCCGGAAGCGTCTTGATCGACTCGGCGATCTTCTCGGCCTGCTTCACCGACACCACACCCGCGGCCAGCGCCTCACCGGTGAGCCGGGCGTCCTTGTCCAGGTCGCGGGCCAGCCCGACGGTCTGGGACGCCTCTCGGATGCCGAGCCGCTGGGCGGTCCGCAGGTAGACGGTGGCGTTGGGGGAGCCGGTGAGCCGGCCGATGTCGCAGGCTTCGGCCTGGCGCACCAGCGCCAGCTCGAGGGCCTCGATGCGGGCCTTCTTCGCCCGTGCCTTCGCGATCAGCGGCGCCACCTGCTCCGGGGTCATCGACCCTTTCGGGGCCAGCCACGCGTCGTCGAGCGGTGCATCCAACGAATCGAGCGCAGCCTCGATCCGGGCGGCGGCGCCGCCACCGGCCGGACCTCCCCAATCGCTCGAAGACATGAGCGAATCGTATCGTTGACCACCGACAACCCGAGTTGTCCACAGTCGAGATTTCCCGACGTACACAGGAGTTTCGACTTCTTGGACAAAGACTTCCGGGCGCCTGGCGCAGCGCACGGCCCCGGGCGTGCAGTGTTTGAGCCACCGTATTGCCCCGCCCGGCGCTACGGCCGGGCGTGCCGTCCACGCGATCTGGGAGCAGGTCGGCGGGACGATGTCCGGAGACGGCCACCGGGTCGGTGTCACCAGCACGGAGACAGGTTTCCCTGTGCACATTGGCGTTTCGCCGCCATCCGTAGCTGTAGCAAGACACCCTTGACGACCACCTGCCGAACGCGGTCTTCCCGCCGTCCGAGCCCGGGATGGGAAGATGATCGCGCACAGACCCACGGCGAAGGGACGCAGCAATGGCGCAGGACGACCGCCACGCGGACGTGAACTTCGGTCAGGTTCTCTACGGCGCCGACTACAACCCCGAGCAGTGGCCGGAGGACGTCTGGGACGAGGACGCCCGGCTGATGCGGGAGGCGCACGTCACCACGGTCAGCGTGCCGGTGTTCGGCTGGGCGGCGCTGCAGCCGGACGAGGAGACGTTCACCTTCGAGTGGCTGGACCGCGTGCTGGACACGCTGGCCGCACAGGGCGTACGGGTAAACCTCGCCACCGCGACCGCCTCGGTCCCGGCATGGGTGACCCGCCGCTACCCGGACGTGCTGGTCGTCGACGAGGACGGCGTCCGCCGCCGGCACGGCAACCGGCACACGTTCTGCCCGTCGTCCCCGAACTTCCGCCGGCTGTCCACCGCGCTCGTACGCAATATCGCCACACGATACGCCGACCACCCGGCCCTGCAGTTGTGGCACATCGGCAACGAGTACGGCACGGTGTGTTACTGCGATCTGTGCGCCGAGGCGTTCCGGCTCTGGCTGCGTGAGCGGCACGGCAGCCTCGACGGCCTCAACCGCAACTGGAACACCGCGTTCTGGGGACACACGTTCACCGACTGGGCGCAGGTCGAACCCCCGGTCAGCAAGGGCGAACGCGCCATCCAGGCGTTGCGCATCGACTGGCACCGGTTCGCCTCCGACGCCCTGCTGGACTGCCTGCGCGCCGAGGTGGCGGTGATCCGCGAGGTGACTCCTGACGTCCCGGTCACCACCAACCTGATGGGTGCGTTCTTCCCGCTCGACTACCGTCGCTGGGCGCGCGAGCTCGACATCGTGTCGTGGGACAACTACCCGCGCCCGAACGACCCGCCGGAGACAGTGGCGTTCAACCACGCGCTGATGCGTGGTCTGCGGGAGGGCCAGCCGTTCCTGCTGATGGAGCAGAGCCCCTCCCAGCAGAACTGGCAGCCCTACAACTGGATCAAGCCGCCGGGCCTGTTGCGGCTGCAGTCCTACCAGGCAGTCGCCCAGGGCGCGGACTCGGTGATGTACTTCCAGTGGCGGCGTTCCCGTGGCGGCATCGAGAAGCTGCACGGTGCGGTGGTCGAGCACCACGGCCGCTCCGACGCCCGGGTCTTCCGCGAGGTGGCCGAGCTCGGCCGCGAGCTGGAGGCGCTCGGCACCCGCACCGCCGGCGGCCGGGTCGCCGCCAGGGCCGCAGTGCTGTTCGACTGGCCCACCTGGTGGAGCCTGCGGTTCTCCAGCGGGCCGAGCGTCGACCTGGACTACCTCGAGCAGGCCCGGTCGGCCTACGCCGCGCTGCACCAGCTGGGTGTGCAGACCGACGTGCTCGCACCGGACGCCGACCTTTCGGCGTACGACCTGATCGTGGCGCCGGTGCTCACCATGGTCGAGGAGCCGGTCGCCACCGCGATCGCCGAACGTGTCCGCGCGGGTGCGACATTCGTGGCCACGGCGTTCACCGGCGTGGTCGACCAGCACGACCTCGTTCACCCCGGCGGCGCGCCCGGTCCGCTGCGCGACGTGCTCGGGCTGACCGTCGAGGAGACCGACGCGCTCCCGCCGGACCGGACGAACGCGGTCCGGCTCGGCGCCGATGTGGGAACGCTGCCGGCCGGGACCGAGCTGGCCGCAGGGATCCTGTGCGAACGGCTGTTCCTGGACGGTGCGAAGCCGGTGGGGGAGTACGCCCGCGACTTCTACGCCGGCGAGCCCGCCCTCACCCGCAACTCCTTCGGCCAGGGCCAGGCGTACTACCTGCCCACGCTGCTCAGCGGCGACGGTCAGCGGCGCCTGCTCGCCGCGCTGTGCGCGGAGATCGGCCTCGGCTCACCACTCGCCGACGGCGCCCCGCCGCCGGCCGGGGTGGAGGTGACCCGGAGGGTCGGGCCGTCCGGGGACGGCGTGCTCTACCTGCTCAACCACGGTGCGGACGCTGTCAACGTGCGGTTGCGCCCGGGCACGCACACCGACTTGCTCACCGGCCGGACGTACGACGGGGAAGCGCCGGTGCCCCACCGCGGCGTCCTGGTCCTGGCCGAGCCGACGAGCTGACCGCGATGACCTTCCGGGTCGGAGTGACACGCGACTTCCGTGCGCCCGACGGGAGCATCGGCTGGGGTGACATCGGTCTGTCGGCGCTGGAACAGGTGCCGGGCGTGGAGTGGGAGTTCCTGCCGGCCGACTCCGAAGGGCTCGACGAACTCCCGGCCGAGGTGGTGGCCGCGTACGACGGTCTGCTGGTGCTCACCCCGCGGGTGAGCGCCGCGTCGCTGGCCGGCGCGGACCGGCTGAAAATCGTGGCGCGGTTCGGCGTCGGCTACGACAACGTGGACGTCGCCGCGTGTACCGAGGCGGGCGTGCTGGTCACCATCACGCCCGACGGAGTGCGCCGTCCGGTGGCGGTCTCCGCGCTCACTCTCCTGCTGGCGTTGACACATCGGGTCCGGATCAAGGACCAGCTGGTGCGCACCGGACGCTGGCAGGACAAGCTGGACCACCTCGGGGTCGGTGTCACCGGCCGCGCCCTCGGCGTGGTCGGCTGGGGAAACATCGGCCAGGAGCTGTCCCGGATCTTTGCTCCGCTGGGCATGCGCCAGGTCGCCGCCGACCCCTACGCCGACGCCTCGGCCGCGGCCGAGGCGGGTGTCGAAATCGTCGACCTGGACGACCTGCTGGCGCACTCCGACTTCGTGGTCCTCACGTGTGCGCTGACGGAGCAGACGCGCGGCCTGATCGACGCCGAACGGCTGGCCAGGATGAAGCCGTCGGCGTTCCTGATCAACGTCGCCCGCGGACCGGTCGTCGACCAGCAGGCGCTGACGCGGGCACTCACCGAGCGGCGGATCGCCGGCGCCGCGCTGGACGTGTTCGACCCCGAGCCACCCTCGCCCGACGACCCGCTGCTCGCCCTGGACAACGTCCTGCTGGCGCCGCACGCGATCGCCTGGACCGACGAACTCGCGCTCGGCAACGGCCGCAGCGCGGTGCAGGCGATCCTCGACGTGGCCGCCGGCCGCCGTCCCACCCACGTGGTCAACCCGCAGGCGTGGGAGTCACGCGCCCCCGGCGAAGGAGCCGACCGATGAGCCAGCCGAAGAGTCCCGTGGCCCCCGAAACCCCTGTGCACCAGGCGATCCGGACGGGTGAGCTCGTGGTCGGCACGTTCGTGTTCGAGTTCGCCACCGCCGGGATCGGCCGGCTGGCGGCCGGAGCCGGCGCGTCGTTCGTCATCTACGACGCCGAGCACACCGGCTGGACCTGGGAGACCATCGGCACGTTGGTGGCCACCACCCGGGGCACCGGCGCCGACAGCTACGTCCGGGTGCCCACCACCGACAGGTCGGAGATCTCCCGGGCGCTGGACGTCGGCGCCCGCGGGGTGATAGTCCCGATGGTGGAGTCGGCGGAGCAGGCACGCGCCATCGTGGCCTGGGCGAAGTACCCGCCGGTCGGTCTGCGCGGAGCGGCGTTCGGTCTCGCCCACGACGACTACGTACGCGGTGACGGCGCCGCCTACATGCGTGCGTCCAACGCTGACAACCTCGTGTTGACACAGATCGAGACCGCCGCCGGGTTGGCCGCCGTGGAGGAGATCGCCGCCGTCGAGGGCGTGGACGTGCTGTGGGTCGGGCAGTACGACCTGACCACCAGCATGGGCATCCCGGGCGAGTTCGGCCACCCGGACTACCTCGCCGCCCTGGACCGGGTGGCGGCGGCCGCGCGCACACACGGCAAGGTGGCCGGCTTCATGGCCGGAACCCCCGCCGAGGCGGCGATGCTGGCCGAACGCGGCTTCACGATGTTCGCCTACAGCGGCGACCTGTGGATCTATCAGGACGCGCTCCGGGCCGGCATCGACGACGTGCGGAACAAGGCGCAAGCCAGGCTTGCGGCGGTCGCTCACGCCGGCGGGAAGTCAACCAGGGAAGCGAAGTGAGGATCACCGACGTCCGCGTCGCCGAGGCGCCGATCGGTTCGGGATTCGCCAACGCGGTCATCGACTTCTCGGCGATGACCGTCTCGGTGGTGGCGGTGGAGACCGACCGGGTGGTCGACGGCGAGCGCGTGGTCGGCTACGGCTTCAACTCCAACGGCCGCTACGCCCAGACCGGCATCCTCACCGGGCGGCTGCTCCCGCGGCTGCGCGCGTGCCCGCCCGAGCGGCTGGTCAACTCCGGCACCGGCCTGCTGGACCCGATCGCCGCGAACGCGGTGATGCGGACGAACGAGAAGCCCGGCGGGCACGGCGATCGTGCCGTCGCCGTCGGCATCATGGACATGGCGCTGTGGGACGCCGCGGCCAAGGCGGCCGGTCAGCCGCTGCACCGGTTGCTGCGAACACGCTTCGGCCGGCCCGCACAGGAGTCCGCACCGCACAAGAGCTCGGACGACCAGGACTCCGTCTGGGTCTACGCCGCCGGTGGCTACTACTACCCCGACGGCACGATCGGCTCGCTGCGGGAGGAGATCTCCCGCTACCTCGAGCTCGGCTACAACGACGTCAAGATCAAGATCGGCGGCGCCTCCCTCGCCGAGGACGTCGAGCGCGTCGAGTCGGTGCTCGACCTGTTGCCCGACGGCTGCCGGCTGGCCGTGGACGCCAACGGGCGCTTCGACCTGCCGACCGCGCTGGCCTACGCCGAGGCGCTGTCGGCGTACGACCTGAACTGGTACGAGGAGCCGCTGGACCCGCTGGACTACCTCGGCCACGCGGTGCTCGCGGAGTCCTACCCGGGGCCGCTGGCGACCGGTGAGAACCTGTTCGCGGTGCCGGAGGTGCGCAACCTCCTCCGTCACGGCGGCCTGCGACCGGACCGCGACGTGCTGCAGATGGACCCCTCGCTGAGCTACGGCGTGCCGGAGTACGCCGCGATGCTCAGCGGTCTGCACGGCGCCGGCTGGTCGCCGGCGCGCTGCGTGCCGCACGGCGGCCACCTGTACAACCTCGCGGTGGCGGCGGCCTTCGGCCTCGGCGGGTGCGAGTCGTACCCGCGGGTGTTCGAGCCGTTCGGCGGGTTCGCCGATGACGCGCCGGTGGCCGGCGGGCGGGTCCGGCTCGGCGACCGTCCCGGGGTGGGGATCGAGGGCAAGGCCGACCTGCACCGCCTGGTGAGCGGCCTGTTCGGCTGACAACCGCGTCGGCTCCTCGTCAACTCGGCCTTGCCCCGGCGGAGCGGCGCGGGATCAGCCCATGGTCTTCGCGCCGTCCAGGGACTCCCGGATGATGTCGGCGTGCCCCGCGTGCTGGGTGGTCTCGGCGACGATGTGGAGCAGCGCCCTGCGGGCCGACCACCGGGCGCCCGGCGCGAACCACGGCGCCTCCGGCAGCGGGTGTGAGGCGTCCAGGTCCGGCAGCGTGGCGATCAGTTCGTCGGTACGCCGGGCGACCTCCGCATAGTGGTCGAGCACCCCGGCCAGCGTCTCGCCCGGCTGCATCCGGAACTCCTTCGACCACTGGGCGACGATCTCCTCGCTGTACTCCACGCCCGCCGGGCCCTCGACGATGAACCGCGCCCAGTTTTCCTCCGCGGAGGCGACGTGCTTGACCAGTCCGCCGAGGCATAGCGCGCTCGCGGTGGTCCGCATGGCGGCCTGCTCGTCGGTGAGGTCGCGGGTGGTGTAGCGCAGGAAGTGCCGCGCCTGAGCCAGTGCGGCCAGCAGGTCGGCGCGCTCGCCGGTGACGGACGCCGCGGAGGCGGCCGAGGAGGCGGCGGACGCGACCGTGGCGGCGGCGGACGCGGACGTGGACGTGGATGCGGAGGGCTGGTTCGTGGTCGAGGCGGTCATGGCGGCGATCCCTTCTTCGGTGGCGTTGAACCCAAGGTAGGAGCCCCACCGGCCAGTTTCTGTCCTCAATGTCGGCGCTATCGAAACTTCTCGATTCAGCCCGGCCGACCTGACCGTCGTGACGGAGTGTCACCGTGGAAGATGCGATCCGCATCGTCCGCCACGCACTCCCGAACCAATGTTTCTGCCCTGCACTATCGATGCCCAATCCGGTTCGGCCGAACTTTCTTGAATTGTGATTTCTGGGCACGGTCACGGATTTCGCAGAACCCGTCTCGGTGCTTTGCCGTGCACCTGGGAAAGGCCACCCGACGCAACCGGGAATTGCGCGGGAGGGGGCCGCGGCGAACCTATCCTGTCCGCTATGCCTCTTCAGTCTCGCCTTCACCAGCGCCCGATGAAGGTTGCCGTTCTCGGTCCGGTCGCGTGGCGAACACCGCCACGTCATTACGGTCCCTGGGAACTCGTCACCAGCCTGCTCACCGAGGGACTGGTAGCCCGCGGACTCGACGTCACGTTGTTCGCCACCCTCGACTCCCGCACGGCCGCCACGCTGGACGGGATCTGCCCGAACGGGTACGCCGAGGACCCCGGGCTCGACGGCCGGGTGTGGGAGGCGATGCACATCGCGTACGCCCTGGAGCAGTCGGGGGAGTTCGACCTGGTGCACAGCCACCTCGACTGGCTGCCGCTGGCGTTCTCCGCGCACTGCCGGGCGCCACTGCTCACCACCGTGCACGGCTTCTCCGGCAAGGGGATCCTGCCCGCCTACGTTCGCGCCCGGTCGTCCTACGTCTCGATCTCCGACGCGGACCGCGCGCCCGAGCTCGACTACGTGGCCACCATCCACCACGGCATCGACCTGACCGACCTCCCGTACGCGCCCGAGGGCGGGACCGGCCTGGTGGCGTTCGGCAGGATCCATCCGGACAAGGGAACCGCCGAGGCGATCGACATCGCCCGCCGTGCCGACCTGCCGTTGACGATCTGCGGGATTGTTCAGGATGAGAGTTATTTCATCGAACGGGTGCGCCCGCACATCGACGGCGATCGGGTGCGCTACCTCGGTTCGGTCGGGCCGAAGGATCGGGCCGAGATCCTCGGGAACAGCCTCGCGCTGCTGCACCCGATCTCCTTCGACGAGCCCTTCGGGCTGTCGGTCGTGGAGGCGATGGCCTGCGGAACTCCCGTGGTGGCGTTCCGCCGGGGCTCGATGCCGGAGGTCGTGGACGACGGTGTGACCGGGTTTCTGGTGCACACCGTCGAGGAGGCCGTCCGGGCGGTGGGCGTGGCCGGCGCGCTGGACCGGGCGGCGTGCCGCAAACACGTGGAAGAACGCTTCGGAGTGGACCGGATGGTCGACGAATATGTGCGTGTCTACCGCGATATCGCGTCAACCGAGTTGAGCCCTTGGTAAATTCGCAAGCGCCGAAGAGACCCGACCGGGTCCGGTGCAGGTTCGCGGAGGCCGATTTCGTAGGAAGGCGCCCCGCTGAACCCGTTTTCTGTTGGCCTCGGGAAAGCCCCGGCCGGCTGGCGCCTTCCCCCGTGTGGCAGTAATTGCCGCCCGGGCGCATGAGCAGAAGGCACGGTATGGCTACCAGCTTTGGTTTCCTCAGCACTCACCCCCCGACGCAGTGCGGTCTCGCGACCTTCAACTGCTCACTCGCCGCCCAGCTCACCGCGGGCGGCATCGGCGGTGGGATCGTCCGGGTTCTCACAGACGGTGACGACCGTCGCGCCGCACCGGGTGTCGTCCACACCTGGTCGGCCGCCCACGCCACCGGCTGGCTGGGCGCCGCCTCGGCGCTGAACCAGTTCGACGTGGCGGTGATCCAGCACGAGTACGGCATCTACCCCGGGCCCGACGGCCAGGACGTCCTGCCGCTACTGCGGCGACTGCGGGTACCGAGCATCGTGGTGCTGCACAGCGTCCTGACCAACCCGAGCTTCCGGCAGCGGATCCTGCTCGAGCAGATCGGCGCAATGGCCGACGCGGTGATCACCATGACCCAGGCCGCGCGCGACCGGCTGGTGGCGGGGTACGCCGTGGACCCGGCGCAAGGTGACGGTCATCCCGCACGGCGCTCCGGAGTACGTCACCCGGCCGACCGAGGCCCGCACGGCGCCGCACCTGCTCACCTGGGGGCTGATCGGGCCCGGCAAGGGCATCGAGTGGGCGTTGCGCGCGCTGCCGCACCTGCGCGACCTCGACCCGCGGCCGACCTACACCGATCGCCGGGCGCACCCACCCGAAGATCCTCGAACGCGACGGCGAGGCCTACCGCCGCGGGCTGCAGCGACTGGGCGAGGAGCTCGGCGTCGCCGAGACCGTCACCTTCGACGCGATCTACCGCGACACCGAGTCGCTGAACCGGCTGATCCGGTCCGCCGACGTGGTGGTGCTGCCCTACGACTCCCGCGAGCAGGTCACCTCCGGCGTGCTGATCGAGGCGGTCGCGGCGGGCATTCCCGTGGTGGCGACGAGCTTCCCGCACGCGGTGGAGCTGCTCGCCGACGGCGCCGGCCTGGTCGTTGCGCACCAAGACCCGGTGGACGATGGCCGCGGCGGTCCGGCGGATCCTCTCCGAACCCGGACTGGCCGGCGGGATGGTCGGCGCGAGCAGCACCTCGACGCTGAGCTGGCCGGCGGTGGCCGAGCGGTACGAGACTTTGGCCAACCGTCTACTGGCCGCGCGGCGCTACACCGCGGAGGCGCTGCCGTCGTGACGCCCGTGATCGCACCCCCGCCCTCGTTCAGCCACGTCATCCGGCTGTCGGACGACACCGGGCTGTTCGAGCACTCCCGCAACGCCATCGTGCGCCGGGAGCACGGCTACTGCGTCGACGACGTGTCCCGCGGGCTGCTCGTCGCCAGCCGCGAGCCGAACCCGTCGGCGGAGGTCGTCCGGCTGGCGGAGCGTCTACCTGGCGTTCCTCACCCACGCCCAGGGCCACGGACGGCGCGTTCCGCAACCGGCTGGGCCACGACCGGCGGTGGAGCGACGAGCCGGCCCTCGGCGACTGGTGGGGGCGGGCGCTCTGGGGCCTGGGCACTGCCGCGGCCCGCTACCCCGCTCCGTGGATCCGGCAAGGAGGCCATGATCGCCTTCGACCTCGGGGCGACCAAGCGCTCCTGGGCGTGCGCGCGATGGCGTTCGCCGGGCTCGGGGCGGCCGAGGTCCTGCGCGCCCACCCGCGGCCACAAGGGCGCGGCGGCCCTGCTCGCGCGACGCGGCCAACGCGGTCGGCGTCCCGGGCGAGGACCCGGACTGGTCTGGCCGCAGGAGCACCTCACCTACGCCAACCCGACGATGGCCGAGGTGGTGATCGCGGCCGGCGAGCTGGTCGGCGACGAGCCGGTGCTCGAGGCCGGCCTGCGGATGCTCGCCTGGCTGCGCCGCGTACAGAGAACGGCGACCAGCTGTCACCGTCCCGGTCGGCGGCTGGCGGCGCCGGCCGGCCCAGAAACCGCTTCGACCAGCAGCCGATCGAGGCCGCCGCGAGCCGCCGACGCCTGCGCGACGGCCGCCGCGATCACCGGCGACGACCGGCTGGGACGACCGCATCATCCAGTCAATGGCGTGGTTCCTCGGCGATAACGACCTGGGCACGCTCATGTACGACTCCCCCACCGGCGGCAGTTATGACGGATTAACGCCGACGGTCCTAATCTCAACCAAGGAGCCGAATCCACCCTCGCGCTCGTCTCCACGCTGCAGCACGCCAGGCGACCCGGCGTGACGGAACCGCGGCCTGGCGTGCCGGCGGACCTGGATGCTGGCCCCGGACTCCCGCCGGGTCGATCATCCGGCCGGTCGGCCGGCGTGTGGATGACAAACTGTTCGTGCCCGGCGAAGACGGCGATGGTGCAGAACGGGCGTCCGCCTGATCGACGCACTGCAGCGAGACGCGGCAGGCTGCTGGCAACAGACGATGTGCTGCGCTTCGCGGGCCGGCATCACGACCTGCTGATGACGTTCCTGCACCACTACGAGCTGGTACGCACCGCGCATCGACCGGAGATCGAGCTGTCACCGACAGCGCGGATGCTGATCGGTGCGTACTGCAGTCAGGAGTACTCCGTCGAGGCGGCGGCGCTGTGCAACCCGTCGATGGTGCCGCACCCGGACCAGGCCGGCCTGTCCGCCGGGCAGCTGCGGGTGGCGATCAGCCTGCGCCAGATCGGCGAGGGCCACATCTCCTCGATCGGATTCGCCAGCGGCGTGCTCGATCCCGGCCGCGGCCGGCTCGACGTGGCCGACCGGCGCGGACCCCTGCTGGCCGGCCGGCGCGCCGGCACCCGGCACCGCCGGGACCTGTTCGCCTCCGGGCTGGAGGAGGACGGCTGGAACGACAAGGTGTCCGCGGCCGTGCTCGCCTCACTGCCGGAGGTGTTCGACGACGAGGAGCTCGACCGCGCGCTGGCCCACCTGCCCGCCGACCTGCTGGCCGACGAGGAGGAGGCGGCCGCGGTGGACCGGATCCGGTGGGCCGCCTCGGCGAGCTACGCCGTCACCTTCCCCGAGGAGGTGCCGCTGAGCCAGCGGGTGATGTGGCCGCTGACCGCCACCGAGAGCAACGGCATGGAGGACGCGCGGTTCGTCCGCTTCGTGGGCGACGACGGCGAGGCCGCCTACCACGCGACCTACACGACGTACGACGGCCGGCACATCAGCGTGCGCATGCTGAGCACCGCCGACCTGCGCAACTTCGAGGTGACGCCGGTGCGCGGGCCGGCCGCGCGGAACAAGGGGATGGCGTTGTTCCCGCGTACTGTCGGCGGCCGGCACTTCGCCTTGTGCCGCTCCGACGGGGAGACCATCGGGCTGAGCGCGCTGGACCGGCAGAACCGCTGGCAGCAGCCGGTGCCGCTGCACGTGCCGCGCCTCGGCTGGGAGCTCATCCAGGTGGGCAACTGCGGATCACCGCTGGAGACGGAGGCGGGCTGGCTGGTGCTGACCCACGGGGTGGGGCCGATGCGGCGGTACGTCATCGGTGCGCTGCTGCTCGACCTGAACCATCCCGAGCGGGTGATCGCCCAGCTGCCGGGGGTGCTGCTCGCGCCCCAGGACGAGGAGAGCGAGGGGTACGTGCCGAACGTCGTCTACTCCTGCGGTGGCGTTCTACACGCAGGGACACTTTGGCTTCCCTACGGCGCGAGCGACACCCGGGTCGGCTTCGCGACCGTCGACGTCGCCACCCTGCTCGCAGCGATGGGGCAATGACGTCCGGACCGTCACCGCCGCAGACTCCGATGCGGGCAATGACGACGCCCGGGCGCTCACCCGTACCGGGCCGGGCATCGGCAGGGCGGAGGCGGTGATCCGCCCGCGGCGGACGGCGTTCCGGTTGGCCTCGGTGGTGCCTCCCCACACGCCGTACGTCTCCGGCAGGGCCAGCGCGTGCATGCGGCAGGGGTCGAGCACCGGGCAGGCGGCGCAGAACTCCAGGGCGCGGGCCTCGCGGGCCAGCCGCTCCGGCGGTTTCTCGCCCTCAGGTCCGTAGAAGAGCCCGTCAGGTGCGCCTACGCAGGCAGCATCCAGGTGCCACACCCGAGACCGGGCGGGCATCGGCTTCCTTCGGCCGCCCGGGACGGCGGCCCGCCGTCGCGCCATGCGAGAACTCCATTCCGCTGCTTTCGTCCGACTTGCATCGGTACGTCCCGCGCTCACCCCCGCGTTTTCGCGCCCTGCCCGCGCCGCTGGTCACCTGACGCGGGCCCACGGGTGGCTTACGGTGTAAGCCACGTCGTGGAGGCCCACCTTACGTTGTAAGTGACCAGCCGCAAATGTCGCGTGGACCGGAGAGGTGGTACGCAGGGGGGTGGACATGCCCAGGCAGGCGCGCCACGGCAGGACAGGAGCGTCCCCATGAACTCACCCGGGACATCGCAGCCCTCAGGCGGTGACAGGTCGACCCGGCACTCGGGGTCGGCGCGGTCGTCAGGGTCGACGCGGCCCAACGACCACCCGGCCTCCGGGCGCGGAGCGCTCAACCGCGAGGTGATCGTCTCCGCCGCCATCGAGTACGTCGACGAGCACGGGCTGGCGATGCTCACCATGCGCCGCCTCGGGGAGCACCTCGGCGTGGAGGCGATGTCGCTCTACCGCTACGTCAACGGCCGCGAGGACCTGCTGGAGGAGATCGTCCGCCGGATGGTGGACGGGCTGCACGTGGACCGCGCCCGGCGCGAGCTGCTCGCCGGCCCCGGCTGGCAGGCCTACCTCCAGTGGCTCGCCCACGCCGTACGCCGGCTGGCCCGCCAGCACCCGCAGCTGTTCCCGCTGATCGCCACCCGGCACCCGGCGGCGCCCTGGCTTCGGCCGCCGCTGCGCAGCCTGGACGTCGTCGAGGACTTCCTGACCACCCTGGTCGACCGCGGGTTCACCATGGAGAACGCCGTTATGGCCTACCGCGCGTTCACCAGCTACCTGCTCGGCTACCTCCTGCTGGAGGTGTCCACGATGAGCGGGCGCACCGTCGCCGAGGACTCGCTGACCGAGGTGGCCAACTCCCCGCCGCCGTCACCGATCCCGCTGGACGGCTATCCCTACATCCAGCGGCTGGAGACGCTGCTGTCCCAGGACCACACCGACCTGGAGTTCGAGCTGTCCCTGGAGGACATGCTGGACCGCATCGAGCGGCTGCTGGCCAGCGACCGGTCCTGAGTCTCAGCGGTCGGACTCCGGCCAGACGTAGGGCAGGTCGGGGGGTACGCCGGGGAACAGCTCGGCGTACCTCTCACCGTCCTTGCGGACCAGCGCGGACTGGTGGCTGCGGTGGAAGTCGGGGTCGCCCAGCCACGGCGGCAGCTCGCCCGCGTCGGCGAGCGCGACCTGCTCGCGGATCTCCTCCCGCCCGGTCGACTGGGTGAAGTCGGCCCGCAGGGTGGTGGCGCAGGTGTCCTGGCGGCCGGCGTCGGTCCAGACCCGGCAGACCTCCAGGCCGTACCTCACCAACGCCTCGGCATAGCCGGTCCACATCCGCACCACCGGGTGGTGGCGCCAGCCGTAGCCGGGAACGGTCAGCCCCCGCAGCGCCTGCAGAGTCTCCACCCGCTGCTTGCCCAGCCGGCGCTGGTCGAGGACCCGGGCGGAGGCGGCGAAGTCGGCGTACGGCAGGAAGGTCTGCATCCCTGACGTGCTTCCCGGCACCGCCCGGGCCAACCCCGGGCACGTGCTTCGCGGCCGGCCCTAGTCGTCGAGATACTCCCGGCACGCGGACTTGTAGTGGTAGTCCGACCCACAGTCGTTCAGCACGTAGGTCTTGCCGTCGGAGCAGATCACGCTCGGCTTGTTGCCGCCGGACTGCCCGCGCCGCCAGACCCAGGCGTTGATGACCTCGGTGCCGGCGAGGTTCCAGCACCGGAAGTCGATCCGGTAGTCCTCGTACTCGCACTCGTTGACCCACCTGCCGTTGACCGCGGTGCGGTGCCGCCTGATGTTCGGCTTGCAGAAGCGCCCGCTCACCCGCGCGGCGTCGGGGTTGCACCACCGCCAGTCGGTCCGCCTCGATCCGGTGCTGTAGTCGTGGCAGTTGTTCCAGTACTCCCAGGGGTCGCCGCCGTACCGGCCGGCCATCGCCTCGCGGCGGCCCGGTAGCAGGTCGAGGGCGCTCAGGCCGAGCACCATGCCGGTGGTGAAGACGCCCTTGAGCAGGCTGCGGCGGTTGATGTGGTCGCGTTCGATCAGCTTGCGCACCGCGCTCGGCGTGGCGTTCGCGGGCGGCGTGCTCGCGCTCGGGATCGTGGAGACGTCAGCGGTCATGACGATGCCTTCTTCCTGCTCTCGCGCGTCTGGGAACTCTCGCGTGGTCGGTCGCTCTCGCGGGCCCAGCACAGTTCGGTGACCCGGTGCAGGAAGTCCACCCGCCGCTCGCAGTGCTGTTTGTGGTCGCGTTCGCCGGCGAGCGTGGTGACGGTGGTCGGGGTGGCGTGGATGACAACCATGTCCGGGGACTCCGACGAACCGGGGAAGGCCTCCTCTGCCCACACCTCGCCGGTGGGCACCGTCGCGCCCGACCACACCGGCACCAACCGGTGGGCAAGGCCGGGTGGTCGGATGTCGAGGTGGCCCACCTCGGGGATCCGCTTGCTGACCTCGAGCACCTCGACGGTGTGGGCCGCGGGCCGGGTCGCGCTCACCCGCAGGCCGTCCGGGCTGTCGTGGAAGCCCAGCCCGGCGAAGTACCGGAGTACGTGCGAACCCTGCATCTTCGGATCCGGCAGCCAGGTCGCCGCCTCGTGCCAGGGCCCGCGCCACACAGCGAGCCCCTGGTCGGCCCGGTCGCTGTGGCCGATCATGCACTGGCCGCCCTGCATCTGTACGACGTTGCTCCAGTGCCCGTCGACGACGCGTTCGAGGACGTGGTCGTAGTTGCCGGCCCTGGTCAGGTGCAGCTGGCGCAGGTCGAGGCCTTCCGGCGTACCCGCGTACGGGCGGTTGGTGGTGATGCGGACCGACGCCGACCACGGCTCGGTCAGGTCGTATCCGGGTGCGCACAGCGTCACCCGGCTGCCGTCCGCGGCCCGGAAGTGCGTGCGTTCGGCGGCGTTCTGGTGGTCGTGCACCGTGGCTCCTGTCGTCGTCGGGATGTCGGCGTGGTCGTCGGGCGATAGGTCAGGTCAGGTGGTGGTGGCGAGCAGGACCACTGCCAGGGCACAGCAGCAGGCGAAGGTCAGCAGCAGACGCAGGGTTCGGTCGTACGCCGCGAGCTGGCCGTCCCAGTGGCCGTCGTCGCGGTGAGCGTGCCGGGCCAGCACCATCGCGGCCCGTCCGGAGCCGAACGCGAGCCCGGCGGCCAGCCCCTGCGGCCAGGTCGCGCACAGTGCCACCGTCAGCACCAGTACGTGCGGGATGCCCGTGGTCATGTACGTCCGCACGCCGGTGCCCATCTCGAAGCCGAAGTGCAGGGCTCCGTAACGGGGGCCGTCGTCCCCGATCGACTCCGGAACCTGCCGGCCGTTCTGCGGCAGCCGAAGCCGCAGGATGCCGACCTCGTTCAGGCCGACCAGGACGGCGGCCGCACCGACCAGTACCGCCGCCGGAACCGGGCGTACGACCGGCCGTGCCAGCAGACCGAGCGCCACCGCGACCACCGCACTGGTGAGGCCGCCGGCCAGCAGGCCGGCGCTGAACCACCACCTGGAACGTTCTCGCCAGACCGACGAGATCAGCATCGCCGAGTTGTGGCTTCATACCGATCCCGAGATCGAGTACCCCGCGGCCAGGGCCAGCACGACCCAGGCGAGCAGCACCGGGGCGGTGGCGAACGCCCACCACCAGGTGACCACCGGCTCCGCCACCGCGGCCAGGACCAGCACGGCGCCGGGTGCCAGCGGGTGGGTGAGCCACCGGCGCGCGCGGGGCGAGCGGGTCCCGTCGCCGGCGCCGGCGGTGCCGGTGCCGGTGCCGGTGCCGGTGCCGGTGCCGGGCGAGCCTGCCCTGGTCGACATGGTGTCGTCAGCCGTTCTGCTGGGTGGGTGCCGACGCGGTGGCCTCGGCCAGCGCCTCGGCGTCGGTGACCACCGCGTCGACGACCTTCGCAGAGCCGGCGGGCTCGCGGGTCACCATGGCGCCGGCCCGGTCCAGGACGACGATGGCCGGTCGCCAGCCCGGATCCAGCAGGTTGCAGGCGGCCGGGTCCGCGACGAACCTGGCGCCGGTGAGTCCGGCGAACTTCGCCACCGGCGTCCGGGCGAGCACCACGAAGTCGACCGCCGCCGAGGACTTGTTCGCCAGGTCGTCGAAGCCCGGCGCGACCTCCGCGCACACCGGGCAGTTCTCGTCCACGAGCAGCACGACGGCGCACACCGCGTCGTCTCGCGGACGTACCGACGCAGGCGTCTCCGGCTTGTCCGGGATCGTTCCCACACCGAGCGCGGCGGTGTCCCCGGCCGCGGCCATGCCGACCGCCCCCGCGACCCCGGCCTGCAGGTCGCGCAGCTGGCGCAGCATGCCGGCCATCGCGAAGGCGAGGAGCGCCAGCGCCAACCAGGCGAGGACGACCGCGCCGACAAGAGCTTCCATCAGTTCCTCCGGATCGAGCTGGACCGAGACGACGGGTGAGCGAACCGGCGGCGGGTGGGTACGACAGCCGGAGTTGCCGGGGGTGGTGGAGCCGTGGGAGCCATCGGTGCCACCCGAAGAGACGCCGGCAGCAAAGCGGTGAGCACGGCGAGGACGAACGCCGGGACGAGGACGGACACCGACGCCAGCCGGCCCAGTCCGGTCAGGCTGCCCACGAACGGCGAGGGCCCGACGGATAGGCCGGCGGTGACCCCGGCCGCGGTGGCGAACAGCCCGGCCCGCACCAGGACCGGCACCCGGACCGGGCCGTCGTCGCGCAGGCAACCGCACGGAACACCCGGGCGGATGTGGCGCAACACCGTCAGGTAGGTCAGAAACCCTGTGTAGACGAGGGCTTCGCCGGCCATCGCGGGCAGGACAAGCCTGCTCGGCAGGACCGAGGCCCTGCGCAGCGAGGACAGCACGCCGGCGACGACGGCACCGCCCACGCCGACCTCGGCCACCACCAGCGCGGCCGCGCCGAGGCGGCGCTCCGCGCCGGGCAACAGGCCGTGTGCCAGCAAGGTCGCCCGTAGCCGGCCGAACTCCCGGGCGTGGCCGAGACCGGCCCACAGCAGGAGCAGGCCACCGGCCACGGCGACCGCCGAGCAGAACCAGGTCCGCGACGGATCGCAGCGCATCCACCAAAGCCCCCCGCAGGTCTGGTTCGCCGTCGACTTGTGTCCGGCCGTGGACAGCCGTAAGAACCCATGTGGTGCAAGGCACTTCCTGAGTTCTCGTCCTGCCCACTGCTGGTCTCCCAACCTGAACGCGGTGGCCAAACGGGTCCGGCGTCGGTTGATTGCTGACCGTGGGCGGTCAGTTGTTTGACGCCCCCCACTGCGCCTGTTAGGCAGAAGTCGTCTTTGTGCGTGCAGTGCTCCGGCCGAGGAGATCCGCATGTCGAAACTTCGTCGCCGCATCGACGAACAGGGTTACGTCGTTGTCCCCGGGGTGGTCCCCAAGGAGAACGTGGACGCCGTGGTGGCCGACCTCTGGCGGCACACCGGCGCCGATCCGAACGACCGGACCACGTGGTACGCCCCGGACCGGATCGGACCGAACGGCATGGTGGAGATGTATCACTACCAGTCGATGTGGGACACCCGTCAGGACGAGCGGGTGCACGAGGTGTTCGCGGAGATCTTCGGCAGCGAGCGGCTGTGGGTGAGCATCGACCGTACGAACCTCAAACCGCCGTCTGTCCCTGAGTATCCCGAGTACCACCACCGA
Organism: uncultured Actinomycetota bacterium; assembly: GCA_963791775.1. Classification (GTDB taxonomy): domain Bacteria; phylum Actinomycetota; class Actinomycetes; order Propionibacteriales; family Actinopolymorphaceae; genus Actinopolymorpha. The sequence continues at coordinate 1,073,490 of CAWBTM010000012.1, forward strand.
GGTTTCCTGCACTGGGACGCCGATCTGGAGCGGTATCCCGACATCCCGTTCGGGGTGCAGGGCGTGCTCGCCCTGGCCGACACCACCGAGGACATGGGTGGTTTCCAGTGCGTTCCGAGCATCTACCAGAACCTCCCCGCCTACCTGGAGAAGTACGGCCGGTCCCGGCAGGCCGACCTGACCGAGCACGCTCCGGTTCAGGTGCCACTGAACGCCGGTGACATGGTCATCTGGACCTCGCTGCTGGCGCACGGCAACGGCGACAACCACACCGACCGGCCCCGGCTGGCGCAGTACATCTCGATGAACCCCGCGCGGGAGAACGACGAACAGGCGCGCGAGGCGCGGATCGCCGCCTGGCAGGAGAACCGCCCGCTCGCGCATCACCGTGCCTTCCCCGGTGACCCGCGCGGGATCGAGCCGGCCCGCGGCCGGCCGGCCGAGCTCACCTCACTGGGCCGGCGGTTGCTCGGCCTGGACCACTGGTAGTGATCGGGAGGCGGACATGACAGGAGCGGTGACCCGACGGGACGTCCTGCGGGTGGGTGGTGTCGCCGTGACGGTCGCGGTGACCGGAAGCGCGTGCAGCTTCCTGTCCACCAAGCCCAGCGGCAGCGACGCGGACACCGGCACGGCGAAGAAGACGAAGGAGCCGCCCACGCTGGCCGCCAAGGTCAAGGCCGGGAAGCTGCCGCCTGTCAAGGACAGGTTGCCCGCCAAGCCACTGGTGGTGAAACCGGCCGAGAAGATCGGACGGTACGGCGGGGCCTGGCACCTGCGGATCAAGGGTGAGGCCTACGGCGACGCCGCGACGATCTACTCCTACGCCGGATACGAGAACCTCGTGCGCTGGGACCCGACGTTCAAGAAGGTCGTCCCGGACATCGCCACCAGCTACCAGGTCAACGCCGACAGCACGGAGTACACCTTCGTGCTCCGTGAAGGCATGCGCTGGTCGGACGGAAAGCCGTTCGGCCCCGACGACGTGGTGTTCGCCGTCCAGGACATCCTGATGGACAAGCGAATCACCTCGATCCCGCCGTTCGGTGACATGAAGGCCGCGAAGGTCGACGACCACACCGTCAAGGTCACCTTCACCAAGCCCAACGGGACGTTCGTCAACTACCTCGCCACCCGGCGCGGCGCGGCCCTGACCGACTACCCCCGCCACTACCTGGAGAAGTTCCACCCGAAGTACAACCCCCAGCACGCGGCCGAGGCCAAGAAGATCGGGTTCAAGGACGGCATCACCGTGCTGCAGGACGTCGGCGGCACCTGGAGCTTCGGCCGCAACCCGGACAAGCCGACGTTGTACGCGTGGGTGCTCACCACCTCCTCCGACCAGAAGTCCCAGGTGGTGGTGGAACGCAACCCGTACTACTGGAAGGTCGACCCGGAGGGCAGTCAGCTGCCCTACATCGACCGGATCGTCTACTCCGTGATCGGGGACGACGAGGCCGCCCTGCTCAAAACGCTCAACGGCGAGATCGACGTGTCCACACCGCAGCTGAAGGACAAGCCGGTCGTGGCGAAGTACCGCGAGCGTGGCGACTTCCGGCTCTTCGACGTCGTGCCCGAGGCGATGAACGTCGCCTGTATCTACCCCAACCTCACCCACGAGGACCCGGTCAAGCGGGAGATCTTCAACAACCGCAATTTCCGGGTCGGACTGTCGCACGCCATCAACCGCCCGGAGATCATCAAGGCGGTGTTCCAGCGGCAGGGCGAGCCGTGGCAGGTGGCGCCGCGCAAGGAGTCGACCTACCTCGACAAGGAGATGGCCAAGCAGTACACCGAGTACGACGTGGCCACGGCGAACGAGATCCTGGACAAGGAGTACCCGAAGAAGGACGCCAGGGGAGTACGCCTCGGGCCGGACGGCAAGCCCATCTCGTTCCTCGTCGACGTGGCCACCATCGTTCCCACGTGGGCGGACGTGCTGGCGCTGGTGGTGAACTTCTGGCAGAAGGTCGGCATCGACGCCCACGTCAACTCCGGCAGCCCGGAGATCGTGGTCGAACGCGGCTCGGCCAACAAGCACGACTTCTCGGTGTGGGCGGGCGAAGGCGGGCTGGACGGCGTGGTGCTGCTGAACCCCTACAACTACCTGCCACTGCTCAACCCCTACTCGTTCTTCGGGGTGAAGTGGGCGGAGTGGTACAACACCAAGGGGAAGACCGGGGAGCGCCCGCCGGCCGACGTCCGGCAGCAGATGACGTTGTACGACAAGGTGAACGCGACGTCGGACATGGACCAGCAGGTCCGGCTGATGAAGGAGATCCTGCAGATCGCCAAGCAGCGCTTCCACGCCATCGGGATCGCCGCGCTGCCCAACGGTTACGGCACGGTGGCGAACAAGATCGGCAACTGGCCGAAGTTCACCACCGAGGGCGCCTGGGTCTACATGTCACCCGCACCGACGAACCCCTGCCAGTACTACATAAAGCCGAGCTGACCACCGGTCGGCCGAGGTTTCCGGACGCGTCGAAGCTGACCGCCCGTTTGCCGGGAGCGTGTCCGCGGGCACGCTCCCGGCATGGTCACGCGTAGGCGTTTGCTAGCCAACGGTGCAGCCGCGGGTACGACGTTTCTCCTGCCCCGGTTGACGAACCGCGCGACCGAAGAGGGAACGCGGCCGTGTCCGGCGCCGCCGCTGGATCCACTGTCGATACCGAAGTACACGACGTCGTTGGTGATTCCGCCCGCGATGCCCACGGTCACGCCGCGGGGACCGGACGGGGTGGACCACTACCTGATCGGCGTCCGGCAGTTTCGCCAGCACGTCCTGCCGCCGTGCCTGCCGGCCACCACGGTGTGGGGATACGGATCGGTGCGGGACCCGCGGACGTTCAACTACCCGTCGTACACCATCAATGCCCGGGTCGACCGGCCGGTGCAGGTCACCTGGGTCAACCAGCTCGTCGGCCGCGGCGGCAGGTATCTGCCCCACCTGCTGGCGGTCGACCCGACCTTGCACTGGGCGAATCCTCCCGGCGGCGTGGCCGGTCGCGACTCCATGCCCCAGTTCGAGTCCACGCCGGGCCCCTACGAGGGGCCGGTGCCGATCGTGACCCACCTGCACGGCGGGCACACCCGGCAGGACAGCGACGGCTATCCGGAGGCGTGGTATCTCCCGGTCGCGCGTGACATCCCGGCCGGGTTCGCCAGAGTGGGTACGTTCTACCGTCAGTACCGCGACAGCTTCGAGGAACGGTTCGGGATCAGGTGGCGGCCCGGCACCGCGACCTTCCGCTACGACAACGACCAGCGGGCGGCCACGTTGTGGTTCCACGACCACACCCTCGGCATGACCCGGGTGAACGTCTACGCCGGTCCGGCAGGCTTCTACCTGTTGCGCGGCAGCGAGTCCGACCTTCCGCCGGGTGTGCTGCCGGGGCCGGCGCCCGCACTCGGAGACCGGCCGGGCACGGCGTACCACGAGATCCCGATCGTGGTACAGGACCGCTCCTTCACCGCGGACGGCGGTCTTGCCTACCCGACGAGCCGGTTCGACTTCGACGGCTACCCCGGGCCGTACATCCCGGTGACCAACATCCCGCCGATCTGGAACCCGGAGGTGTTCGGCGACACGATCGTCGCGAACGGACGCACCTGGCCGGTGCTCGAGGTGGAACGCCGCAGGTATCGCCTGCGGCTGCTGAACGGCTGCGGGTCGCGGACCCTGGTCCTGCGGATCGGGTGCCGCCGTACCAGCGGTCAGGACGACGTGGCGCTGCCGCTGTGGCTGATCGGCACCGACGGCGGCTTTCTGCCCGGCCGGTGGTCTACGAGCACCTCCTCATGGCCCCGGCCCAGCGCAGGGACGTGATCGTCGACTTCTGCGACGTACCGGAGGGCACTGTTCTGTACCTGCGCAACGACGGACCCGACGAGCCGTACCAGGGCGGCGAGCCCGGAACCGATTTCGAACCGGCGGATCCGGAGACGACCGGCCAGGTGATGAAGTTCGTCGTGCGGCCGCGGGTGGGTGTGGACAGCAGTGTGCCGCCCGAAGATCTCGTGCTTCCGCCGTGCCCGCCGCTCGGGCCGGCGGTGAAGGTGCGTCCACTCGCGCTCCTGGAGCAGGAGTCGGAGTCACCTGACGTCGGCCCGGTCGCCGCGCTGCTGGGAACCCTCGGGCCGGACGGCACGCCAGTCCCGCAGCGGTGGTCGGCCCCGGTGACGGAGACGCCGAGGCTCGGGTCGACCGAGATCTGGGAGTTCCGCAACGACACTGCCGACGCCCACCCCATCCACCTCCACCAGGTGCAGTTCCAGGTCGTCGGACGCGGACCGGACGGCACCGCCCCACCGTCCCGGGACGAGAGCGGTTACATCGACACGGTCATCGCACTTCCCGGAGACCTCACCCGGATCAGGGCGCGGTTCGACCTGCCTGGGAGATACGTCTGGCACTGCCACATCGTCGAGCACGAGGACAACGAGATGATGCGGCCGTTCCTCGTACGCTGACCGACCCCTGGGTTGTCACAGCTCCCGGCCGGCGGCGAGCAGCAGCTGGTGCGCCCGGCGCGCGGCGCGCGCCGCCCGGTGGGAGGACGGCTCGTCGACGGGCACCTCCTCCATCCCGACGGCGAGCGCCCGGACCGCCTCGGTGAGCGCCTGCAGGTGGCGTTCGAGGTCTGCCAACCTGTCGTTGACAGCGGTGTCGGCGCGGTTGCGCTGGCTGGGAACGCGATCGCCGCCGTGCTCGCCCTGCCCGGCTGCCTTCCCGTCACCGCCGGCCCGCTGGTCGGGGTCGGGTTCGAACAACGCCCGCAGGCGTACCGGCAGGCTCGCGAACGTCGTGTCCAGCTGGCCGGGGGAGAACTGCTCGCGCATCGCCGTCGTGACCGCGGCGGCCACCTGGTGCACCTCACCGGGCGGGATCATCGCCTCGTGCGCGAAGCGTTCGGCGGTCTCCTCCGCGTCCGCCTTCGTCGGCACCCGGGCAGGCGACCACCCGTCGTAGAAGACGCCCCGCAGGAGTTCGGGCAGTTGGGCGGCGAGGTGAGCAGCACTTTCCACCGTGAGCCGGTCCCGGACGCAGTGCAGCCACGTACGCACCGCACGGAAGGTGAACTCCGGGTCGTCGCTGCCCAGCTCCTGCGCGACGGTGTGCAGCCAGGCGTGGGTGGTGTTCTCCGCACGGGCCAGGGCGTGTGGGCGGATCGTCATCGTCGCCTCCGGGGAACGTGCCTGCACTCGAGATGGGTATCCCTCCACGCTCGACGACGGGGCTCCGGCGAGCCAGGGGCGAACGGCCCGGCCGGACGGCCCGGTCGGCGGGATGTCCGGCGTACGCGCCGGTGGGGACCTTCTGCCCTACGTGGCCACCGGGTAGGTGCGGCAGGTTGGCAGCAAGGCCTGTGGAGCAAGCGAGGGAGCCCGAGAGGGCTGAGAGGCCCGGACGGTCGAGAGATCGCCTGGACGACCCCCAGCTACCTGATCCGGACAATGCCGGCGAAGGGAAATTGTTCTACAGGTCTTCCACTGTGCCCTCGGATGCCGATGGACCCCGATGCACGACGCGGCGTCAGCTGCCGCCGTCCTCCGACGCCTCCGCCCCAGCCGCCGGAGAACCAGGCCGATCCCTTGTCCTGGCCGATCTGGGGAAGCTTGGCATCGTCGCGGTCCTCGCGCGGGGTGGCAAGGTCTCCGGCGTACCCATGACGACGGTCCCGGCGGCGCCCGACCACGATCAGGGTGACTCCCACGGCGACCAGCGTCGCGACAATGAGGACCAGACCCACGATTCCGCTCATGTCCGCACGGTGACAGGCGGACTCGGCGGAGTCCAGTGGATTCGGGTCACGTCGAAGTGTCCGGCCGGGACAGCGCCGCGCCGAGCTGGCTGGCGAGGGTGGCCGCCACCTGCCGCTGCTCCAGTGTCGGATGCACCACCTCGGTGGCCGCGACCAGCAGGAACCGGCCGTGCACGACGCCCCCGCTGCGCACCACCAGTGCGGTCTCCGCGTCCGTCGGCAGGCCGTACCTGTCCACGTCCACCGGACGGCCGTGCCGGGTCACGTGACCGTCGCTGTCCATCGTCGCCAGCCCGTCACCGCCGTTCGCGCCGTTCGTGCCCGTGCGGTCGAACCGGCAGTCGTCGATCCGCAGCACGTCGGTGATCTGGTCGGCGACGTGGGAGGTGAGGGTGTCCGGTGACTCCCGGCCGGCGGCGACCGCGGCGGACGTACGGACCACACCGGACAGGTATCCCTCCTGCCGGCTGGCGCGCGCCTGCTGGCGGCGTCCCCAGTGGGCGATCTCGGAGACCGCGACGCCGACGATGACCAGGAGCACGGCGGTCTCCACGTCCTCCCGGTCGGCGATGGTGAGCTGGTGGTACGGCCGGGTGAGGAAGAAGTCGAACCACACCGCGCTGGAGACCGCGGCGACGACCCCGGCCCACCGGACGCCGGTTGAAGCTGTGAGGACGATCAGCAGCACCAGGGCCAGCGCGACGTCGGTGTTGGCCACGCTCTCCCGGAACGGCGCCAGCGCCGCACACGCGATCAGCGGGAGCACGGCGGCGACGACGCCGACCCAGGTGCGGTGTGCCTGCAGGAACGACTCCGCGCGCATGCCTCCATCAAACCGCTCGCGCCGCCTCCTCGTCGGCGCGTCGGCGACGCCGGTGGTACGCGGGTAACCTGCCCCGTGACGGGCGGTCCGGGCGGCTTTGCCAGGTTTGGGGCCGGCCACCGCGACCAGGTGGATGGAGCAGGCAGATGACCGAGGCGGCGAAATTCGGGATCGTCGGTGGCGCCGGCTTCCGCGCGCAGTACTTCCTGCGGATCGCGCGGGCGCTGCCCGAGCGGTTCGAGGTGGCCGGGCTGGTGGTGCGCGACGCCGACCGCGGCCGGGAGACGGAACGCCGGTGGGACGTGCCGACGTTTCGTACCCTCGACGACCTCCTGGCCGCCGGTACGCACCTCGACTTCGTGGTGGTGTCGGTGCCCGCGGCGGCCGGCGCCGACTACATCCGCGAGCTCGCCGCCCGCGGTGTACCCGTCCTGGCCGAGACCCCGCCCGCTCCCGACCTGGACGGCCTGCACCGGTTGTACGCCGACCTCGCCGGCACCGGCGCCCGGGTCCAGGTGGCCGAGCAATATCACCTGCACCCGGTCAACCAGGCGCGGTCGGCGCTGATCGAGGAGGGCCGGCTGGGCCCGGTCACCCAGGCCACGGTGTCCTTCTCGCACCTCTACCACGCGGTCAGCCTGCTGCGCCGCTTCCTCGGCGTGGGGTACGACGACGCGGTGATCCGCGGGATGCGGTTCGAGTCGCCGTGGGTCGCCGGGCCGAACCGCGAGGGCCCGCCGCGCGAGGACGTCCTGGTCACCTCCGAGCGCGACCTCGCCTGGCTGGACTTCGGCGACCGGCTCGGTTGCTATGACTTCACCGCCAACCAGCACCGGTCCTGGATCAGGTCCAACCACGTGTCGGTGCGCGGCCAGCGCGGTGAGATCTTCGACCGGCGGGTCCGCGTGCAGGAGCCGTCCGGAACGCCGCTGGACTTCGAGCTCACCCGGGTCAACCGCGGGGAGTGGGAGAACGCAGAGGGCTACTACCTGCAGGGCATCACGGCCGGTGAGCGCTGGGTCTACCACAACCCGTTCGCCCCGGCCAGGCTGTACGACGACGAGATCGCCATCGCCACCTGTCTGGCGAGGATGGCCGAGCACGCGGCAGGTGGGCCGGGCTTCTACGGTCTGGACGAGGCCTGCCAGGACCACTATCTCGGCATGATGATCGCCCAGGCGGTGCGTACCGGCGAGACCGTCCGCACCGAGCGCCGGCCCTGGGCGCCCACGCCCGGGGGATCTCGCACCGGGGGATAGGCACCGCGTCCAGGGGTAAACGACCTTCCGACCCGACGTCCGATCCGACATCCGACCTCGAACTCCACTCAGCACATGAGGTGAACGCCATGGCACGTCCGATTTGGAACGGATCGCTGAGCTTCGGGCTGGTGAACGTCCCGGTGCGGCTGCTGAGCGCGACCGAGCAGAAGGACGTGTCCTTCCACCAGCGCGAGGCCGGCTCGAACGCCCGGGTGCGCTACAAGCGCGTCGCGGAGGGCACCGACCGCGAGGTCGAGTACAAGGACGTGGTGAAGGGCTACGAGCTGCCCGGCGACAAGTTCGTCACGCTGACCCAGGAGGAGGTCGACTCGGCCAGCCTGGGCAGGTCCCGTTCGCTGGAGATCAGCAACTTCGTCGACCTCGCCGAAATCGATCCCGTCTACTACGAGAAGAGTTACTACCTCGCGCCGCGGGAGGAGAGCGCGCACGAGGCGTACGCCCTGCTGCGCGACGCGATGGAGCAGTCCGGCCTGGCGGGGGTGGGCTCGTTCGTCATGCGCGGCAAGGAGTATCTCGCGGTGATCCGGCCCTGGAAGCGGGTGCTGGTGCTGGAGACGCTGCTGTTTGCAGACGAGGTACGCGACCCGCAGGAGGTGGTCGACACCCTGCCCTCGACCACGAAGAACAACGCGCGCGAGGTCAAGGCCGCGGTCAACCTGATCGAGCAGCTCACCACGCCGTGGAAGCCGGAGCAGTATCACGACTCCTACCGCGAACGCCTGCTGTCCATCGTGAAGGACAAGTCCAAGGGCAAGGAGATCGAGGTCGAGGAGTACGAGCCGGAGGAGAGCAACGTCGTCGATCTGATGGACGCGTTGCGCCGCAGCGTCGACGAGGCCAGGAGCGGTAGGGCCGAGCGCGGGGGAACGGGTGCGAAGAAGGCCTCGAAGTCCTCGGCATCGAAGAAGACCGCGAAGTCGGGCGCTGCCCACAAGACCGCGAAGTCGTCCGGTACGAAGAAGGCCGCCAAGTCCTCCGACGGCAGGTCGGGCACGCGCAAGGCGGCGGGCAACGGCTCGGGCGCGCGTTCCAGGTCGGCCGACGTCGCCGAGCTCAGCAAGCAGGACCTGTACGACCGGGCCACCAAGCTCGGCATCGAGGGCCGGTCGAAGATGACCAGAGCCCAACTGCAGAAGGCGGTTCAGAAGGCCTCCTGACACCCATGCGGCGGAACGCCTCGCCCGTGGACCGGGCGGGCCGTTCCTTCCGCTCGAAGCAGGTTCAGCTCGGCGTGGCCGGTGTCGCCGTCGCCGGCCCCACCGTGGCGTACGTTCCGGCGTGGTAGACCAGCGGCGCGTGCTGCCGGGTGGTCACGACGTTCCATCCCGCGCGGCCACCGCTCACGTGGTCGACCGAGGCGAACCTGCGGGCCAGGTCGTACGGGTCGTTGTAGGTGGTGGAGGCGGTGGCGATCAGGCCGATGCGTTCGGTGGCGGCCGCGATCGCGGTGAGCAGCGCGGTGGGCTCCAGCGACCCGGACGGCCGCCTGCCCACGTTGCCGAACAACGCGGGGCTCTTGCCCGAGCCGCTGCGGCCCAGCAGGGCGACGAACTCATCCGGTGCGATACCGAGGCGCCGACGCTGGCGCGGTTGCTCCGCCCGGTCGACAGTTCGGAGTTCGCCACCGCTCGCAGACAATGCGAGGTTGACGAGGTTTGCGGGACCGGACTGTCCTGCGTTCGGTGGATCCCGCCGGCGCCGCACGCTCGGCGGCGGCCGGGACGGGTCGGTTGGCGGACCTTCGGCTCTGCGCGTTCGGGCCCACGGGTACGGACACTTGAAGGCACCACCGCGAGTGCCGCGGTGGCACGACCGTACGTCCGGGGCGGTCGTGGTCCGGAGGTGTCGATGGGTTCGGGCGAACAGTCAGGTGAACGCCCGGGCTCGCGCTCGGACGAACGCCAGGCCGAGCTTCCGGACCAGCGTTCGGACGCTCCCAGGTCCGTGCCCGATCAACCCGGCGTTCCGGATCAGCCGGCCGTGCCCGACCAGCCCACGGCGCCGGGGCGGACCGAGCTCGACCAGTTGCGGGCCGACCTCGCGAATGTCCAGGCAGACGTGGCGTCGGCGCGTGCGGAGGCCGCCCAGGCTCGTGCGGAGACGGCCCGGATGCGGGCCGGTGAACCGCCCGGACCACAGCAGGTCCCGGCCGCCGAGCGGCCACGTACGCCCGGCCGGTGGCGACTGCCGGTGGCAATCGCGCTGGTGGTGCTGGGTAGCCTGCTCGCGCCGCTCGCGGTGGCGGCGGTGTGGGTCAAGACCGAGGTCACCGACACGCAGAGGTACGTCCAGACGGTGGCTCCGCTGGCGAAGGAACCCGCCGTCCAGCAGGCGGTGGCGACCGAGGCCACCGACGCGATCTTCACCCGCCTGCACGTCAACCGGCTGATCAACCAGGCGGTCACCGCACTCACCTCGCGCAGCGGGATACCGCCGCTGGTCGCCGACCAGCTCCAGGCGCTGACCGGCCCGATGACCTCGGGCATCCACGGCTTCGTGCAGTCCCGGCTGGTCGACGTCGTACGCAGCGACCAGTTCGCCCAGGTGTGGGTGCAGGTGAACAGGACGGCTCACCAGCAGATGGTGCAGGTGCTGTCCGGCCAGTCGAACGCGGTGGTCGTGTCCGGAGACACGGTGAAGCTGCAACTCGGGCCGTTCATCAATGTGGCCAAGAAGGATCTGGCCAGTCACGGCCTGGGCATCGTCAACCAGCTTCCCAACATCAACCCGAGCATCCCGGTCGCCCAGACCAAGGACCTGGTGAAGGCGCAGAACGCCTACGGTCTGCTCAACCACCTGGGGATCGCCCTGCCCATCCTGGCCGTGGTGTTCCTCGGACTCGCGGTCTTCCTCGCTCGTGGCCATCGCCGGATGCTGGTCGCCGCCGGCCTCGGCCTGGCGGCCGGCATGCTCGTGCTGTGGCTGGCGCTGGCCATCGGCCGGACGTTCTATCTGGACTCGGTGCCTCCCACGGCCCTGCCCCCGGACGCCGCCGCGGTGATCTTCGACACCTTCGTCCGCTTCCTGCACACCAACCTGTGGGCCTACTTCGCCCTCGGCCTGGTGGTGGCGTTCGGGGCGTTCATGGCCGGTCCGTCGGTGACCGCGACCCGCACCCGGTCGGTGTTTACCCGCGGCCTCGGCTGGCTGCGTACCAAGGCCGGATCGATCGGGCTGCGCACCGGACCGGTGGGGCCGTGGGTGTACGCCCACCGCATGCTGGTCCGGATCGCCGTCGTCGTGGTGGCCGCCCTGATCTTCGTCCTGTGGAACGAGCCCACCGCCCTGGTCGTCTTCTGGCTCGCGGTGGCGGTGCTGTTGGCACTGGCCGTGACCGAGTTCCTCGCACTCCCCGAGGACGGCGCGGGCAAGGCCGGTGCGGGCAAGGCCGGTGCGGACAAGGCCGGTGCGGAGACCGAAGGCGAGCGCGAGGACGGCCCGGCGGTGCCGGACACGGCCACGACGAAGGAGCAGTCCCGTCGGTAGGCTGCACCATGCCTACGCCTCGTACAGCCCGCGCCGTTGTCAACGTCGACCTGCCCGGGCCGCAGATCAGCAGACACCTGTACGGACACTTCGCCGAGCACCTCGGCCGCTGCATCTACGGCGGTTTCTACGTCGGCCCGGACTCCGACATCCCCAACGAGGCAGGCATCCGGCTGGACGTGGTGGAGGCGTTGCGCGCGCTGAACATCCCCAACCTGCGCTGGCCGGGCGGCTGTTTCGCCGACGAGTACCACTGGAAGGACGGCATCGGCCCCAAGGACCAGCGACCCGCGATGGTCAACACCAACTGGGGCGACGTCGAGGAGAACAACCACTTCGGCACGCACGAGTTCATGGCGCTGTGCGAGCTGCTCGGCGCCGAGCCCTACGTCAACGGCAACGTCGGCAGCGGCACCGTCCGCGAGATGAGCGAGTGGGTGGAGTACCTCACCCGCGACGGCGACAGCCCGATGGTGCGCCTGCGCAAGGAGAACGGCCGCGAGGCCCCGTGGCGGGTGCCGTTCTGGGGAATCGGCAACGAGGCCTGGGGGTGTGGCGGCAACATGCGTGCCGAGCACTACGCCGATCTCGCCCGAAGGTACGCCACGTACTGCCGCGACCAGGCCGGCAACAAGCTCTACCGGATCGCCGCCGGCGCCCACGACCGCGACTACGCGTGGACCGAGGCGCTGATGAAGGCGCTCAACCCGCTCGGCTGCACCAACCGGTCGCGGGGTTACTACCAGGGCATCTCACTGCACTACTACACGCTGGCCGGGCCCTGGCACGCCAAGGGAAGCGCCACCGACTTCACCGAGGACGACTACTACCGCACGCTGGCCGCCGCCCGGGCGATCGACGAGATCATCGCCGGGCACTCCCGGGTGATGGACTGCTACGACGCCGGCGCCCAGGTCGGCCTGGTGGTGGACGAGTGGGGCACCTGGTGGGACGTCGAGCCCGGAACCAACCCGGGTTTCCTGTTCCAGCAGAACACCCTGCGCGACGCGCTGGTCGCCAGCGTGACGTTCGACATCTTCCACCAGCACGCGCGCCGGGTGGCAATGGCCAACATCGCGCAGACGGTCAACGTGCTGCAGGCGATGCTGCTCACCGAAGGGAACGAGCTCGTCCGCACCCCGACCTATCACGTGTTCGAGATGAACAAGGGGCATCAGGACGCGCACAACCTTCCGGTGCACCTGTCCACGGAGGGGACGACCCGTGCATACGGCGAGGGTGAACCAGCAGGAGAGCTCGAGACGGTCTCGGTGTCGGCCAGTGTCAAGGATGGCGCCCTGCTTGTGTCGTTGACGAATCTCGACGCCGGTGAGTCGGTCACTGTCAACTTCGACTTGCGCGGCGGCGCTGTCACCGACCTCACCGGCCGAATCCTCACCGCCTCCGCGCTGAACGGTCACAACCGTCCCGGTGAGCCGGACGCCGTGGCGCCGGCGGTGTTCGACGTCTTCACGGTGGCCGACCGGGAGGCCGGCGCGTCCGGTGCGTTCGGGGTCGGCCTGACGGTCGAGCTGCCGCCGCACTCGTTCGTCACCCTGGCCGGCCGCATCGGCTGACGGCTGCGGGTCCCCACGAACCACGACGGGCGTACGAGCAGCCGTGCTCGTACGCCCGTCGTCGCTTCTGTTCTCAGCGGACCGGTCAGGTGAGGATCTTCGACTTCGCCGCCTGGAACTCCGCCTCGGAGATGTCGCCGTGGTCGCGCAGCTGGGCGAGTTTGCTCAGCTCGTCGGCCTGGCTGGGCACCCGCGCCGTCGTCCGGACGTACTCCTGGACCGCCTGTTCCTGCTTCTGGGAACGGGCCAGCTCCCGCTCGTTCATCGAGCGACCGCGCGCGATGAGATAGACGAAGACACCCAGGAACGGCAACACGATGACGAACAGCGTCCAGCCGGCCTTGGCCCAGCCGCCCATGTCGTGGCTGCGGAAGATGTCGCTGATCACCCTCACCAGCAGGAAGATCCACAGGATCCACAGGAAAAGCCACATCATGGTGAGGAATGCGTTGAGAAGCGGGTAATCCATGACGTCCCCCCGACCAAGACCCGTGCACGCACGGCTTCTTCCAGACTAGGCACGACCGGCGTCCCTGAATGTCGTTCGCAATCAGCCGATCCCCGATGCCCCGATGCCCCGATGCGCCGATGTGCCGGATGTCCCGTGTACGCCGTGCGGATGCTTTGCGGTCGCTCGGCTCAGCGACGGCGGCGGACGCTGATCGTGCCCGCCAGCAGGCCGAGCACCCAGGCGATCAGCAGAGCGCCCCACAGCGGCATCGACACCTCCGGCACCAGCAGTCGAACCGTCGTCGTGGCGGTGTTCTCGAAGATGAAGACCAGCGCGATCACAGCGAGGACGGCGAATTTCGCCGCGCGCCGGACGCTCGGTCGTGACCAGAATCCCTGCTGTTCCTGGCCTGGCTGGGTACTGTTCACGAGACCCCCCTCATACAGCGGTTGAACGCCTCTCTCCAGCCTGCGCGCACTCGCCCGAAGCGACAGGAGATCAGCGGATGGTCATCAACCGAAGGGTGTGTAGCCACCCGGCCCGGGTAGGTGTGACCAAATGTGTGCACGGGGTTCAAGCCCGGTCCGGCCCGTCCGGCGTGCCACGGCCGATCCTGGTTCCACACGATTGGTCCTGATCGGTGCGGGTATCTGAGCCCCGGTTGAGCAGCAGCCGAGCGGCGCATTCCGCGAAGTCGAGTTGTACGGGGGAACCGGCTGTGGCAGACCTTGCCGCCACCAATCATCCAGACCTGCCCGACCAACCGGAGCCGGCCGCCGAGCCGGAACCCGAGAGACCGGGCGACCAGCAGGGCGGCCCGGACGCGCCACGCCCGGCGGTCACCGAGCCACACCTGGCCGGTCGGCGGGTCGTCCTCATCGACGTGGACGAGGAGAACGAGACCGCCCACTACACCCACGGGCACCGGGCGGCCTCGGGCGTTCTCGTCGACCCCAACGGGGTCCCCGTCGTCCAGGTGGCACCCGAGCGCACCTGGCAGGCGTGGCGGAGGAGCGGAAGCGGCCGGTGTCCGGAAGTCTTCCCGTGGCCGGCAGACCTGGTGTGGGTCGCCTGAGGCCCAGGGCACATGTGAGTTCCGTTTGACGGGCAGAGCCGGTGGTACGCACTGGAAGAAACGTGCCCGACATGAACATGGATGAGGACGAACGCTATGACCGACACCAGGCAACAGAACGTCGTCGATTTGCTGCTGGAGCAGCACGAGCAGATCCGTGATCTCTTCGCGAAGGTGCAGAACGCCCGCGGCAAGCGCAAGGAGGAGCTGTTCTCCGACCTGGTGCGGCTGCTCGCGGTGCACGAGACCGCCGAGGAGGAGATCGTCCACCCGGCTTCGCGAGAGAAGATCCCGTCCGGTGAGAAGGTGGTCGCCGGCCGGCTGAAGGAAGAGTCGGAGGCGAAGGAGGAGCTGGCCACCCTCTACGACATGGGCATCGACCACCCGGAGTTTGACGAGAAGCTGGCCGAGCTCGCCGAGGCGGTGACCGCGCACGCCGACCACGAGGAGCGCGAGGAGCTCTCCCAGCTGCGCAAGGTGATGTCGGAAGAGGAGCTGCGCAAGATGGCCGGAGCCGTCCGCGCTGCCGAGGCGATCGCGCCGACCCGCCCGCACCCCTCGGCCGGTGAGTCCGCGGTGGGGAACATGGTGCTCGGCCCGCCGGTCGCGATGTTCGACCGGATGCGGGACGCGGTGCGCGACTGGAGCCGTTCCAACAAGGGCTGACCAGCCCGCCTGAGGGCGTGTTCCGAACCAGGTCTCACGTCACGTCACGTCGGACCGGGAACACGACGGCGAGCGCGGTCGCGGCCAGTGCGTACGTCGTCAGGACGAGTGCGCCGAGCGCAGGCGTCAGCAGCCCCACCGGGACTCCGACCTGCCCGGCCGCGTCGGTGATCAACGTCAGCTGGGTGAGGGCGGCGGTGGCGCCGCCCGGCAGGTACGGGTAGAGGTGGTTGACGCCGGGCACCAACGCCAGCGCGTACTCCACGGCGTAGAGGTACAGCCCGAGGCACACCAGCGTCACCGTCTGGTTGCGCACCAGCGCGCCGATGCCGACGCCGAGCATCGTGTACGCGGTCATCACCGCGGCGATCCGGAGGAGGAGCACCGCCACGGTGAGCGGTCCGGCGCCGACCTGCACGCCGTTCAGCAGTGCGCCCGCGTACAGTCCGAGCGCCGCGGACGAGCCGACGATCAGCCCGAACGCCCCACCGGCGACCGCGTAGGCCGAGAGCTTGGCGGCGAGGGCGTCGTATCGTCGCGGCGCGAACAGGAACGTGGAAGTGATCGTGCCGTGCCTGTACTCCGACGTCACCGCGGTCGCACCGAACATCGCCGGCACGATGACGGCCAGGCCGGCCAGACTGAGCACTGCGCGTACGCCTGCCTCGGTGTCCAGGCCTGGCATCGGCGGGTCGAAGTTCTGCGGCCCGACCAGCGCTGCCAGCCCGACCAGGCCGGCCCCGCACACGACCGCCGCGAGCGCGCCCCACCGCCACAGCGGCGTGGTCGCGAGTCTGCGGAACTCTGCATGCATCAGTCGTCTCACGCCGCACCTCCGGTGACCCGCAGGAACGCCTGCTCCAGGTCCGAGCCGTCCGCGGTGAGCGAGGCGAGCGACCCTGCGCAGGCCAGCCGGCCGGCGCGCAGGATGACCACGTCGTCGACGAGTCGTTCCGCTTCCGACAGCACGTGGCTGCTGACCACGACGGTGCGCCCCTCATCGGCCAGCGAACGCAGGAACGCACGTAGCCAGGCGATGCCTTCGGGATCGAGGCCGTTGCTCGGCTCGTCCAGCACCAGCACGGGCGGATCGGTGAGCAGTGCCGTGGCCAGGTTGAGCCGTTGGCGCATGCCGGTGGAGAAGCCGCGCGCCCGCCGGTCGGCGAACGGGCGCATGTCCAGCAGTTGGAGTACGTCCTCGACCCGGCGGTCGGTGCAACCGGCCATGGCGGCGTAGACGCGGAGGTGGTCGCGGGCAGTGCGGCCGGGGTGCGGGTGCGCGCTGTCCAACAGCGCGCCGACGGTGCGCGCGGGGTGCGGGAGGTCGGCGTAGCGGCGGCCTCCGATCAGCGCGGTTCCCGAGGACGGGCGCACCAGGCCGAGCAGCATCCGCAGGGTCGTGGTCTTCCCCGAACCGTTCGGGCCGAGGAGGCCGGTCACCGCGCCCGGCGCGGCGGTGAAGCTGAGGTTCTGGACGGCATCCACCGGTCCGAACCGCTTGGTCAGGGCCCGGACCCGCACCCCAATCGGGTCGCGCATCATGGCGCACCTCGTTCCGTAGCTCTATTTGTTCTATAGATAGTACATCAAATAGAGCAAGTAGAGCGATGATTCAGGACGCGCTGCTGTCGGAGCGCCGCAGCGCACGACGCCAGGCGGCGCCACGCAGCAGGCGCAGGCCGTTCAGCCCGACGATCACCGTCGAGCCCTCGTGTCCCGCGACGCCGAGCGGCAGCGGCAGATCGCCGAACAGGTCCCAGGCCACCAGCACGGCGATGAACGTCGCAGCGATGACGAGGTTGGCGACCACCAGCCGGCGGGCCCGTCGCGCCAGCGCGATCACCGCAGGGACGGCGGCCAGCTCGTCGCGGGTCACCACCGCGTCGGCGGTGTCCAGGGCGAGGTCGGATCCGCTGCGGCCCATGGCGATGCCGGTGTGTGCGGTCGCCAGTGCGGGCGCGTCGTTCACTCCGTCGCCGACCAGGCCGACCTTGGCGCCGGTGCCGTCGGCCTGGAGCTCGCGGACCGCTGCCACTTTGTCGGCGGGCAGCAGGTCCGCCCGGACATCGGTGATCCCCACCTGGCCGGCCAGTCGGTTCGCTGCCCGGGCGTTGTCGCCGGTCAGCAGCACCGGTGCCGTCCCGGTCAGGTCCGTGAGGTGGGCGACCGCCTCCGCCGCGCCCGGGCGCATCCGGTCCGCGAGGGCGAGCACTCCCGTGGGCACGTCGTCCAGACGTACGACCACCGCGGTGTGGCCGGTGTCCTGGAGTTCGGCGACGGCGGCCCGCAGCTCCTTGTCGTCGGATCGCACGCCGTCGGACCGCACGCCGTCCGACGTGGGGTGCGCCGGGCTGCTCACCTCGACCACCAGCCCGTCGACCCGTGCGCGGACGCCACGGCCGGGCACGGAGGTGAAGTCCGCCAGGTGCCCGAACGGCAGGCCGGCGTCGCGGGCGGCCCGCACCACGGCCGTGCCCAGCGGGTGTTCGGAGTACTGCTCGGCGGTGGCCGCCAACGCCAGCAGGCGGTCCTCGGTGAGCTCGGCGCCGGATTGCCCGGGCAGGACCCGGACGCCGGTCAGGTGCGGCCGGCCCTCGGTCAGCGTCCCGGTCTTGTCGAACGCGACCCTGGTGACGGTGCCGAGCTGTTCCATCACCACCGCCGACTTCACCAGGACACCGTGCCGCCCGGCCGTCGCGATCGCGGTCAGCAACGGCGGCATCGTGGCCAGCACCACCGCACAGGGCGAGGCGACGATCATGAACGTCATCGCGCGCAGCAGGCTGTCCTGCACCGCGACGCCCCACAACAGCGGCACCGCGAAGAGCGCCACCGTGGCGGCGACCATCGCGACCGAGTAGCGCTGTTCCACCTTCTCGATGAACAGCTGCGTGCGCGCCTTGGTGGCGCCGGCCTGCTCGACCATGGCGACGATGCGCGCGATCACGGTCTCCGCCGCGGGACGGCTCACGCGAATGCGCAGGGCGCCGGTGCCGTTCGACGTACCGGCGAAGACATCGTCGCCTGGGCTCTTGTCCACCGGGACGCTCTCGCCGGTGATGCTCGCCTGGTCGACCGCGCCGGCGCCGGCGACGACCTCCCCGTCCGCGCCGATCCGCTCGCCGGGACGGACCAGGATCACGTCGCCCACCTCCAGCGTGGCCGCCTCGACCTGCTCCTCCTCGGCGTTGGCGTACACGTCCGAGCCGGCCTCGGCGCCCTCGCTGTCCACGGAGGTTCCGGCGAACCGCAGCCGGGTGGCGTGCTCGGGAGTGAGGTCCAGCAGTCCGCGTACGGAGTCCTCGGTGCGCTTGGTGGCCACCGCTTCCAGCGCTCCGGAAGTGGCGAAGATGACGATCAGCAGCGCGCCGTCGAAGACCTGCCCGATCGACGCGGCGCCGATCGCCGCCGCGACCATCAGCAGGTCGACGTCCAGGGTCTTCTCCCGCAGCGCGCGGAGTCCGGCGAGGCCGGGCTCCCAGCCGCCGGCGGCGTAGCAGGCGAGGTACACCGCCCACCACAGCCACGACGGCGCCCCGGCCAGTTGGCAGATCCCGCCGACGGTGAAGAGTGCGGTCGCGATCACCGCCCAGCGCACCTCCGGCAGCGACCAGGCGCCGTGCCACCAGCGCGCCGGCTGCCGTCCCGGCCGGGTCGGCGCGCCGGCGCCCGTTGCCGCGGAGGAGCCGGCGGGGGAGGAGTTCAGGTCGACGGTCACCGCGGCAGCATACCTGCGCATACACGCAGGTATGCAGGTACGGGGTTAGGGTGGGGGCCATGCACGAGTCGCTTCCGGACTTCGACATGCCCGACGACGAGCAGGTCCACCTGGCCGCGGAGTCGTTCCGGCTGCTGTCCGATCCGACCCGGATCAGGATTCTCTGGGCGCTTCTGCAGGGCGAGTCGTCGGTCGCCTGTCTCGCCGAACTCGCCGACGCCACCCCGACCGCCGTCAGTCAGCACCTGGCCAAGCTCCGCCTGGCCGGACTGGTGCGAGGGCGCCGCGAGGGAACGTTCGTGTACTACACCGCCGCCGACGAGCACGTACGCCGGCTGCTCACCCAGGGTCTCTTCCACGCCGACCACCTCGACCGTGACCTCCCCGGCGACAGTGGCGCCGCTCATCGTGGTTCAGGTCACCGCGACGCCGACAGGACCGCTCACGCCTGACCGGGGCCGTCGTCTCCGCGTACTCCGGTGGATCTGGGGTTCGGGATCGAGCGGAGCAGTCGCAACGTGCCGGCCCCGAGCAGGTAGCAGAGCAGGCCGGCCGCGGGTATGCCGAGCAGGAACGAGTCGGTGCTCGGCGCGAGGTTGTTGTCCAGCAGGCCGAGCATGACGGCCGCGTACGCCGCGACGGCGAGGACGAGCCGCGGTGCCGGTCGGCTCAGCGTACGGGCCACACCCGTCGGCAGCCCGCGCGGAGGCTCGGTGGGGCGGGGCCGCTGCCGGGTCTCCAGCCGGCCGAAGACCGCGACCAGCAGGCCCAGCGACGCGGACAGCATGACCAGCCACGGCAGCCGCCACAGCCACCACGAGGCGGTGACCACCGCCGGAGTGGGCAGGAGGTTCGCAGCGGCGAGTACGCCGACGAGCAGCACCACCGCGCTCATGTGCCACAAGAAGATCGTCAGCACCACGGAGTTGACCGTCACCACCGCGAGCCACGGCTTCGGTCGGTGCAGCCAGCGTTCGGCAGGTTTGCGCAGCATCAGCACCAGGCCGAGCTGCATGGTCGCGGCGGCGAGCAGAGCGACGGTGGGCGGAGACGCGTTGTGGGGTTCCTGCCCGACGGCGTCGACCATCGTCACCGGATAGGGGCCGACGAGGGTCAGCAGCGCCAGCATGCCGAAACCGCCTACCAGCAGGGGAATCCACACTCGTGGCGTGTCGGGCAGTTGGCCGTCACGCCAGAAGAAGCCGAGCTGGTGGATCACCAGCCAGCCGAAGAGGAAGTTGCCGGCGGCCATCCACTCCGAGCCCTCCAGCCGTGCCACGTCGCCCAGAGCAACCAGCACCACCAGCACGACCACGACCCGGACGCCGTAACGCCGGTGCAGCCGGTACATCACCGGGGCCAGCAGAACCACCAGCAGGTACGCGGTGAGGAACCACAGTGGGATCGATGCCACCCACACCCCGAAACGCACCAGGCCCGGCGAGAGGCCCAGCCACCGGACCCCGGCCAGGTTGGCCACCAGACCGACGAATGCCAGCGTCACCAGCAGCCCGGTGGTAGGCCCGACCAGCCGTCCGGTGCGGCCCAGCAGCCAGTCGGTCGCGTTCTCGCCCTGGCGACGATGTGCCTGCAGGGAGGCGGCGTTGGCGTACCCGCCGACCACGAAGAAGATCGGCATCACCTGGGCCACCCAGGTGAGCGGGTACGCCCAGGTCATCGAGTCCAGTGCGGAGCGCCCGGTGAGCCGTCCGTGGGCGTCGTAGGTGATGGCGCTGAGCAGCCAGTGCCCGAGCACCACAGCGATGATCGCGAGCGCCCGCAGCAGATCCACGTACCGCTCGCGCGACGCCGGTGTCCGGTTGGCGAGCTCACGCAGCCTGTGCACGCTTCGAGCCTAGGGTCAGTGTGGAACGTACTCCGGGATCACCGGGCGGCCGCGGTCGCGAATAGAGCAGACTTGGGTGCGTATCGGGTGTTTCGCGTACACCAGAACGTACGACAGAACGTACGACAGAAGGAGTTGCCGTGGCCGTCATCCACCGGGCCGAGATCCGTCCGACCAAGCTCGAGCTCCTCGGCGAGTGGCTGCCGAAGCTGCCCTGGTACCCCGGTGAGCCGGGCGCGATGCCGGCCTCGGTCGGTGCGTACAGGTTCGACGACCCGCGCGGCGAGGTGGGCATCGAGACGCTGCTGGTCCGCACGGTCGGCGGGCAGGTGGTGCAGGTCCCGCTGACCTACCGGGGTGCCCCGCTGCCCGGTGGCGAGCCGTCCATGGTGGGCACGATGGAGCATTCGGTCCTGGGCCGGCGTTGGGTGTACGACGGGTGTGGTGACCCCGTCTACCTGTCCGCCCTGGCCGCCGTGGTTCTCGGGCAGTCGGTGCAGGCGGAGGAACTCGTCGAGGGCACGCGCACCGACGGCCCGCAGCGGCGTACGCCCACCGTCTCGGTCGTGGGGACGGGTACGCGGAGTGCGACGGTCCCCGTTGTGGAGTCGGTGGAGGACCTGCAGTCGGTGGAGGAATTGGGCGACTCCACCGCGGGCGGGCGCACGGTCATGCGAACCGCGGGGCTCGAGCTCACGATCGTTCGTCATGTGGACCTGCGGGCTGGGGGACTCCGCGGCAGACGTGGACGGGGCCGGCGCCGATGCGGACCAGGGCGGTGCACTGCTCGGCGCATGGACCGACCAGACGCGGCCGGTGCGGCTGGCGACGGTTCGGCGGGTCTGACGCCGGTCGGCGCTCCGATCCCGGCCGCGTCTCAGGTGGGGTGCGGTCCGAGCGGAGAGCGGTCGCCGACCAGCCAGCGATGCCCGAACGGGTCGAAGAAGCCGCCCTGCCGGTGCTTGCCCCACGGCATCTCGTGGTTGCGTACGGGATCGTCGTTGTTCGCCCCTGCGGCGACCGCGCGGGCGACGAAGCTGTCCGGGTCGTCCACGAAAATTTCCACCCGCACGGTCGTCGTGCCTGCCTCGGCGGGCGTCGCCCAGCCGTTCTTCTCCGGCTCACCGAGGAAGAACTGTGCGCCCCCGATCTCCAGCCCGATGACGGAGCCGAGGTTCCACAGCTCGCGGGCGCCGACGGCCTCGGCGTACCACCGCGCGGCGGTGGGAGCGTCGGGAACGGCCAGCATGAGAGAGATGAAGGGTCCGCGGGGCTGTGACGTCATGGGGCCTCCAAAGAGAGTGTGCCCGCAGCGTAGACCCGACGACCGACGGTCTGGTTTGCTTCCGATTCAAGGGGGATTCCGGAGGCCGACAGGAGGTCCGACCGTGAGGATCAGCGAGCCCAGGATCGTCGAGCGAGCCGCGCAGCCGTACGTCGCGATCAAAGCGTCGGTCCCGATGACCCGGATGGCCAGCACCCTCCCGCCACTGATCGGTGAGGTCTTCGGCTGGCTCGAGGCACGCGACATCGCACCTACCGGCGCGCCGTTGTGGAAGTACAACGTCATCGACATGGACGCCGACCTGGAGATCGAGGTCGGCGTACCTGTGGCGGAGAAGGTCGCGGGCGACGACCGGGTTCGGTCCGGGGTGCTTCCCGCCGGCCGGTACGCCACGCTGCGGCACGTCGGCCACCCCGACGAACTGGTCGACGCCACCGGGGCGCTGCTCAGGTGGGCCGACGGCGAGGGCCTTCGCTGGGACGTCTCCGACAGCCCGGCCGGTGAGCGCTGGGCCGCCCGGGTGGAGTTCTACCTGACGGACCCGGGCGAGGAGCCGGACCTGAACAAGTGGGAGACCGACCTGGTGTTCAAGTTGGCCGACTGAGCGGGCGCGACGCTATCGATAGCGACGCACTGCGGCTGCCAGCCGGTCCACGAAGGTACGCCCGAACTCCGAACCGCCGTCGACGGTGATCACGGCGAGATAGGCGAAGATCCGCCACAGTTCGCGGCGCTCCGCGAATCCCGGGTCGATCGGGGTGAGCTCGCGGTAGCCGTCGAAGACCCCCTCCGGGACCGGTGCGAAGTAGTCGACCAGCGCGAGGTCGACCTCCGGGTGCCCGAACCACGGCGCGGCGTCGAGCAGCACGGCGTCGAGCAGCACGGCGCCGGCGCCGGCTTCGGCTCCGGCTCCGGCTTCGGTGATGGCCTCGACGTCGGGCGTCAGGAAGTTGTTCTGCTGGGCGTCGCCGTGCAGCAGCGTGGGCTTGGGCTCGGGTCCGCACAGCGCGGGCAGCCGGCCGACGAGACGTTCGACGCCACGGGCAACGTCTCGCGGAAGCCGACGGCTGTCGACGGCCTGCCGCAGCCGGGGAAGTACCCGGCGTTCGGCGTAGAAGTCCGGCCAGGAGCCGGTGTCGGTGCCGACCGGACGGTTGTCCTGGCGCAGCGGCCCGAAGAACCCGTCGAACTCGGGCAGACCGAACCGCTGTCCGTGCACCTGGTGCACCGTCGCGAGAGCCCGGCCCATCGACCGCCACTGCTCGGCCGAGCGTGCCTCCGGGAGCACCTCCGGAATCGCCTCCAGCAACAGCAGCGACCCGGTGTCAATCCGTACTTGCCCGTCGGCGACCGGGATGGGAGTGGCCACGCCGGCACGTCGCCGCAGCAGCTCCAGCCCCCGCAGCTCCGCGGTGAACTGCTCACTGCCGGCGACCGTCAGGTCCAGCTTGACGAACACCGAGAACGGCTCGCCCCGGAAGATTCCGGACGGGTGGGACGCGCGGTCGTTCAGGTCGGTGAAGCCGGTCGCGGTCCAGTGCCCGCGCAGGTGAGCCGACGCCGCGGCCTCGACCGCGCGCTGGACCGAGCGACTGGTGAGCGGATGTGTCGTGGCCATCGTCCGGAGCGTACTGCCACGGCTTCGTCGAGATCTGGCCTAGGTTGTGGTGCACATCGTCGTTCCTCGTCGGAAGGAGCCCTGGATGAACCCAGCTGCAGAGGTTGGATCCCTGCGTACGGCTGGCGAGGTGACCAACCGAATCGTTGCCGGCATCGGTGCCGACCAGTGGGATGCCCCTACTCCGTGCTCGGACTGGAACGTTCGTACGCTGCTCAACCACCTCGTCGCCGGCAACCTCCTCACTGCGGCGGTGCTGGGAGGTGAGGAGCTTCCTCCGCCGGAGGAACGGGCCCGGCTCGGCCAGGTCGACCGGCTCGGCAGCGACCCGGTGGCCGCGGCTCGACAGTCCATCGACGGCCTGGTCACGGCGTTCGAACAGCCAGGAGCGCTCGAACGCATCCATCCCTCACCCGTGGGGCAGGTCCCCGGTGCCGCGCTGGTGCATCTGCGGACCACCGAGCTCCTGGTCCACGGTTGGGACCTCGCCCAGGCGACCGGACAGCCGGCCGACTTCCCCGAGGCGCTGGCCGAACATGAGCTGGCGTTCACGAAGGCCAACGTCGGCAAGGCGCGCACCGGGCCGGGGGGCCCTTTCGGCGCTTCGCAGCCGTTCGCTGACGACGCCCCGGCCATCGACCGGCTCGCCGCACTGCTCGGTCGCCGAATCCCCGGGCCCGCCTAGCGATCGGCCGACTCGATCGCTAGGCGCGTCCGAATCATTTGCGCCAGAAGGCGCCGCACTCGTCGATCCTCGTGATCGGCGCGGTGATGTCGTGATTGGCCCGGTAGTCCTCGACCGCCTTCCGACAACCCGGGACGGCGCCGTAGTCGTCGACGATGCAGAAGCCGCCAGAAGTGAGCTTGGGATAGAGGGCGTCCAGCGCCTCGATGGTGCTGGAGTACATGTCACCGTCGAGGCGGAGCACGGCCAGTTCCTCGATGGGGGCCGACGCGAGCGTGTCCTTGAACCAACCGGGAAGGAAGCGGACCTGTCGATCGAGCAGTCCGTACTTCTGGAAGTTGTCACGGACCTCGTCCAGTGAGATGGCCAGTGGTGCCCAGGTGTGGTGCCGGTCTCCTGCGTCTGCCGGGTAGCGCGACGGGGCGGGAGGGGGAAGTCCGTCGAAGGAGTCCGCCACCCACACGGCCCGACCAGTGACGTCGTACGCCGCCAGGATTCCGCGCATCAGGATCGCCGCGCCGCCGCGCCACACTCCGGTCTCGATCAGGTCACCCGGAACCCGATCCCGCAGCACCTGCTCCACGCACATGTGCAGATTGTCCAGGCGTCTCATGCCGACCATGGTGTGGGCGAGGCGTGGAATGTCCTGTCCTGACTCGCGCCGCCCTGAGTTGCCGGTCGTCGTCAATGTCAGGTTCATGCGCCTGAGCACGCGTTGGACCAGACCTATGGTCCTCCGGTACGCCAGCAGCTGGCTGCCGTCCTGGGCATCCCACAACGAGAAGGTCAGTGCCTGCTTCAGTAGATCGATATACCGATCGGCGGGTGTCTGTCCGCTGACAGCTTCGGTGCACCGGACCTCGTCGACGCCCACCTGCCGGTGCTCGTTCGGCAGGATCTCCCCGTCGAACCCGCTACCTGAGCGGTTCGAGCCGTTAGGCATGAGTTCCCTCCTTACACCGGGAGAGATGCGCGTGCTTGTGCAACGACACGCGCCAGCCTTCCGGAAGTGAGGCGGCGGCACCGCTGCAGAGGTGACGCAGAGCGGGGTTGGCGACCAGCGCCCGGGCGGCTCGGGTGGAGAAGAACGCCTGCGCGGCACGCGACCCGAGACCGGCCCTGCCGGGGTCTTGCGGTTCGGGCTCCCAGCCGGCGAGGGAGTGACGAGCGAACCGCGAAGCGACCTGCGTCACGGCGTCACGGATCTCCTCCTCATGTCCACTGCTTCGTCCGTCACTCGAGCGGCCGGCGATGAGCGCGGACCAGATCGGAGAGTCCAGCAGATCTTCGGGCGCGACCGCCACACTGCGTTCGAGGATCTGCGCGGGAACCTGCTGTGGATCGGGTACCACGAAGGTGCCGACGATTTCCTCGTACTTGTCCCGGAGCACCGTGCTGGCCGGATCCAGACCGAGTACTGCAAGCACACCGGTCGGCTCGGTGTCGAGGAGCACGAGACACAGATCGGGGCGAAAACGCTGCAGGACGGGGATGAGCTTGTAGACGTCTCCTGCCCAGTCCGACGTGTGGCACTGGCGGCTCGCCTCGGCGACGGTCCGGGGCAGCACGTCGTCGAGGACGATCACACCCGATACCGGCATGTGGTGCTCGGTGTTGATGAAGTCGCGGAGCACGAACTCGAGCAGATGCATCCCGTCGATGAACGCCAGATCGACAGTTCCGTGCTCGAGGCGGCCGAACGGGGCGTCGCGGGAGAAGAAGTCGTCGCTGGTCGCCCGCACGAGCTGGAGGTCGCAGTCGATTTCGCTCGTGACCAGATAGTTCGGGTCGACAGCGATGCTCGGTACTCGAGACAGGGTGAGACTGCGACCGGACTGTGTTCCGATCTCGAAGTAGCCGCGCGGCCGATACACCTGATGCAGTCGAGCGAGGAATTCATGACGATGCACAGCACGCACGGTCCCCCTTTTGTTGGGCAAGGTAACCCGGGCGGAAAAGTTACCGGACCAATCGCTATGTAATCGTTACACGGTGGACGTTCGTCAATATTCCGGCTCCGGCGGACTCATTCCGGCCGGCGTTTCGTCCCGCACGGCCATGGCTATGCATTTACGCATCAGATGCCCGAATCTCACCGCAGAGGATGTCAGAGGACGTCAATGGAGACTCAAAGTGTCGGCGACGAGCACTTTGTGTCCGCCAGAATAGATTGGCCGCCGGTTTCTGTGGTGATGCCAGTTCGCGACGGGGCCAGGGATTTACGTACTGCGACGAAGTGCGTTCTCGCGCAGGACTATCCGGGGAGCCTGGAAGTGGTGATCGCGGTCGCGCCGTCCAAGGATGCAACCGAACAGATCGCCCGCGAGCTTGCCCGTCTGGACCATCGGGTGTCGGTGATCGGCAACCCGGCAGCCACGATATCGTGCGGCCTCAACGCGGCGATCCGCGAAGCGAGGCACGACATCATCGTCCGGGTCGACGTCCGTGGACTCGTTCCACCCGAACACGTACGGCGCTCGGTGGAGGTGCTGGCGCAGACCGGAGCGGACAACGTGGGTGGAGTGCTTCTGGCACGGGGCGACACCGCGTTCGGTCGAGCGGTCGCCCGTGCGATGACCGGCTTCCTGGGGATCGGCAGCCGTCGGGGGCGGTTCAGCGTCGAGGGCAGTCCCGGTCCGGTGGACACTGTTTATCCGGGTGTCTTCTTACGCAGTAGTTTCGAGCAGGTCGGTGGTTTCGACGAAGCCCTCGACCGCGGTGAGGACTGGGACCTCAACTTCCGGCTCCGCAGGGCGGGTGGGTTGATCTGGTTCGATCCGAAGCTCCGCGTCGGCTACCGGCCCCGGCCTACCCCCGGATCCCTGGCGGAGCAGTTCTTTCTCAACGGCCGGTGGCGCCGGGTGCTGGGACGTCGTCATCCGGGCACTCTCAACGCGCGGTACCTCGCGGCGCCAGTGCTCATTCTCGGACTGTTTCTCAGCGCTGCCGGTTGGCTGGCCGGTGCTACCTTCGGCCCCTCCTGGCTGAGGTTGGCGCTGCTGGGACCGGCAGCGTACGTCGTGGCTGTAGTGGCGGCTTCTGTCGTCGCGGGTAAGGGGCTGGACGGAGCGGCGGCCCGTCGGCTTCCGTTCGTCGTGGCCGTCATGCACATCGCGTGGGGAACGGGATTCCTCACCAGCCCCCGGTCGCTGGCGCGGCCCCGCGCCGCGGGGACGCTGTGGAATTACGCATCGCGAACCGCACGCCGCGTGCGGGGGCCAGGCTGATTGGTGGGTACGAGTTTGCTGGACTTCCTGGTGATCGGTGCGCAGCGCGCGGGCACGACCACCCTGCATGCGTTGCTTCGGCAGCATCCCGACCTGTGCCTGCCGTTGGAGAAGGAGGCGCCGTTCTTCACCGTTCCCCAGCTGTGGCCGTTGGGCCTGGACGGGTTCGTGAAGAGGTACTTCCCAGCGGGCGGTCCGGACGTCGTCCGTGGAAAGGTGACACCGCAGTACATGATGGGTGCGGTCGCCGTGCCCACCCACGAGGTGGCCGAGCGGGTGGCGCAGGAACTTCCGCGGGTGAAGATCGTTGCCGTGCTCCGCGATCCGGTCACGCGCGCGCACTCGCAGTGGCAACTGTCGGTCCGTCGCGGCCTCGAGCGTAGATCGTTCGAGGAGTCGGTCCGGGAGCTCCTCACCGCGAAGATGCTGACGAAGGGCAGGGAGAGACCTACCGAGACCAACAGCTACGTGGCGCAGGGGGAGTACGGCCGGATCCTCACCGCGTGGCGCGAGCGGTTCGCGGCAGAGCAGATCCACGTCGAGTACACCGATGACCTCCAGAGTTGTCCGCAGAAGGTACTCGAACGCGTTCAACAGTTCGTCGGTGTCACCCCGATGCCCGCAATGCAGGAGGGCCGCCTGAACGCCGGCGGCACTACGGCGCGCCTCGACCAGGTGGCGTGTGCCGAACTACGGGCCGTCGTCCACGAACACGTGCTACCCGACGCGACCGCGATGCGAGCCTTCGACTACTGGCTCGAGGGTTGGAACGTGAACAAGGAGTCCGCCGACGCCCCTCTTCCGGCGACTCGGCAGGTCCTTCACGAACACTTCTTGCACGACGCGGATCTCCTGCACGCACTCGGATACTCCGCCCCGTGGCGGGAAGTTCCGCCGGAGTCGAAGTCGCCGATGGATCGGTCAGACGATCACACCGACCCGGCATTTCGTCAGCGTGGGTCCTCGTTCGTTCGCCGTGTCCTCGGGCGAGGTCCGCGTTGGTGAGGGTGTCGCCAGAAGTCGGCTGTTTCACGTCGACAGTGCAGTAGGTACGACTTTCCTAGTTAGGCTTTTGTTGTCGAGAGTTCCTAGGGTGCGGGGGGAGTGCAGGTGACTGAGGTTTCCGCGCCGGCACCAGATATTGCACGACGATTCAACAGGGTGCGAATCAAGGCGGTCGTCGTCGACTGTTGCGACGGGTCACTGGTAGTTCCGGACCGGCTGGACGAGGAACTCGATGTCGTCGCACGGGTTCCGTTGACCGTGGACAGCTCCGAACTCGGCGCAGCCATCGCGCGGTGGAAGCCGAAGATGGTGCTGATAAAGCCCTCGCTTGAGACTTTGAGCTATTCGATGTTAGCGCAGACCACCAATACTCGAGCCCAGGTCTTGGTGCTTGCTCAGCCCACCTACGGCGTGTTCGGGTCACCGGGTCTTGGGAGGTTCGGTGGGATGCCCTGGATCCGGGTGCGCCGGCGAGGTCACGGTCGCTGGTCGGCCGTACTGAAGCGCGGTGTCGACCTCGGCCTGGTCCTGCTCTCCGCCCCGATGCTGCTGCCGGTGCTGCTGGTCCTGACCGCCGTCGCCGGACTCGACGGGCCGCCGTTGTACTTCCAGGAACGGGTCGGCGAGCGGGGCCGGCGGTTTCGGCTGGTGAAGTTCCGGACGATGTACGTGGACGCCGAACGCGCCAGCGGGCCGGTACTCGCGACGGTTGACGACCCGCGTCTGACCCGGATGGGCCGGCTGCTGCGCAGGTTCCGACTGGACGAACTGCCGCAGTTGTGGAACGTCCTGCGGGGCGAGATGAGCCTCGTGGGCCCGCGCCCGGAAAGACCGGAGTTCGTTTCCCAGTTGCGGCAACTCCCCAACTACGATCTGCGCCACATGGTGCGCCCCGGTATCACCGGCATCGCGCAGCTGACCAGTGGCTACCA
The DNA here is from genome assembly GCA_963791775.1 of uncultured Actinomycetota bacterium. Lineage (GTDB taxonomy): Bacteria > Actinomycetota > Actinomycetes > Propionibacteriales > Actinopolymorphaceae > Actinopolymorpha. The sequence continues at coordinate 1,102,932 of CAWBTM010000012.1, forward strand.
CGCCACCATCGAGGACAAGCTGCGCTGCGACCTCCTCTACCTCGGCTCCCGGTCGCTGCGGTTGGACATGAAGCTGCTCGTGCTGACCCTTCGCGATCTGGTACGAGGGTTCCCGCGTGGATAACCCACTGGGCGGCACCACGATTCGGCTCGCTCGGAACGGCTCGGCACTGTTCGGGGCGCGGGTGGCTTCGGCTGCCGCCGGGACCGTCGTGCTTCCGGTTCTTTACGCACGTCTCGGCCCGCGGGCCTTCGGAATCTGGGTACTCCTCGCGGGCCTGGTTTCGATCGCCGGCTACGCCGACGTCGGTCTCGCGTCCGCGCAGAGCCGGTGGGTCGCTGGAGCGACCGGTGCCAGGACCACGTTCGAAGGAGGTGTGCGGGCACGCGCGGTGCTCACCGTCGGGGTGAGCTGGGGCGTGGGAGTCGCCGTGCTGTGCGTGGTGGCCGCCGCCACCAGTTGGTGGGCGGAGCCGCCGCTGGCGATGTTCGGGCAGCTCAACGAGCAGGCATGGCGTTGCCTGCTGGTGCTGCTGATGGCGATCGGGATGTGCAGCCTCGTCACGCCGTGGCGGGCCGTACTGGTAGGAGTCCAGCGTTACACGGTGATCGCGTTCGCCGATGTCGCCGTAGGCCTGACCACATCGTTCCTGTCGGTCGTGGTGGTGCTGGCCGGTGGTGGCATCGTGACCCTCGCGGTCTGTGTGTGCGCGGTGAACGCCGGGCAGGCAGTCGCGCTGATGGTGCTGGCACGTGCGTGTGCACCCACCTTCCACCCATCGTTTCGCCTGGTCCGGTGGCACGACGTCAAGACGACCTTTCGGTACGGCGTGCCTGTGCAGGTGACATCGGCGGCCTCCGCCGCGAACGGTGAGGCGGCGCGGCTCGTCCTGGGCGGGATGGGCGGGCCGGCTGTGGTCGCGGGGTTCGAACCCGGGAACAGGCTGGCGCACCTTCTGCACGTACCCATGGCTCCTTTCCTGATGGCGATGTTCCCGGTGGCGTCGGCGGCGGCGATCTGCTCCGACACCGCCAAGGTGGATCGGCTCTATCTCGGCATGACCCGGTATCTCGCCGTGTTCGGCTCGGTGAGCGCGGCGGCACTGGGCGCCGCGGCCGACCCGCTGATCCGGCTCTGGCTCGGCCATCCCGTCCCGCTGGCCGCAGTGACGCTCGCGCTGCTCTCGGCCGCGTACGCGGTGAACCTCGCCGCCGGCCCGGCCTCCATCGTCAGCCGGGCCGAGGGCCGTCCCGGTCGCGAGACGCGGTACGCGCTCAGCCTCGGTGTCCTGCAGGTCGGGCTGTGCTTCTCGTTGTTCCACTTCCTGGGCCCGTGGGGAGTTCCGCTGGCAACCCTGCTGGCGATGCTGGTGGCCACGACCTACTTCCTGGCGAGGTTCCACCGTTCGTCCGGGCGGCCGCTCATGCCGCTGATGCATGCTCTCTGGCCGCCGGTGACGGCCGCCGCGGGCGCCGCACTGGCCGCTGTTCTCCTCCTGGGGTGGGTGGCCGGCACAGGTGGCCGGGTCGACGCCGCGGTCGCAGCCGGTGCCCGGATGGCCCTGGTGGTCGTGGTCGCCACCGTCACCCTGTTGCTGATCGGATACTTCGACGCCGTGGACCGCTCACGGTTGCGGGAGGTGGTGACGTCGCTTCGCGGGAGGCGTGTGCGGGTCGCCGCCGTCGTGGATGCCGACACCGCGATGACCGAAACCTACGAGGTCAAGTCATGACACAACGATCCCTGGAATCCCGCGCGTGCCGGGTCTGCGGACTGGACCTGCACGACCGGGAGGCCGACCGGACCACTGCCAGCCTGGAGGGCTGCCCCGTCTGTGGCTTCGTGTGGACCCGCGAGGACGAGGGGCACGTGGTTCGTACCGACCTGTTCGACGACTCCTTCTACCAGAACTACTTCGCCCGTGCAGGTCAGTGGAGGTTCGAGGCCAGGCGCCGACTGAGCTGGCTGTCGGCGCATGCGCGGCCGGCGACCCTCCTCGAGGCCGGATCGGCCGGCGGGTTCTTCGTCGAGGCAGCCGCTCGCGGCGGGATCAGGGCGTCGGGGGTGGAGCTTTCCCCGACGTGCGTGCGGTTCGCGGTGGAGAGCCTCGGGCTGGACGTGCGCCTCAGCACGTTCGAGTCCGATCCCTCGTCCTCGCCGGTCGAGGCAGTCTGTGCCTTCCACGTACTCGAGCACGTCGACGACCCGCAGGTGTTCCTCGAGGCTGCCGGGAACCGTCTCGTGCCTGGTGGATGGGTGGCGATCGAGGTACCCAACATCGCCTCGGCGGGCGCTCGGCGACTGGGAAAAGCCTGGCCGGGCCTGGCGCTCGACTTCCACCGATGGCACTTCTCACCAAGGTCACTGATCAGGCTGGTCAAGAAGGTGGGATTCGTGCCGTACCAGTGCGACACGGTCTTCGCCCGCTACTACACCAGGCCTCGTAGCTACGTTCGGCTCGCCACTTGGCGGACCCTGGCGGCCGAGTGCCGCTCGGCGCGATCGACCGGACTGGTCCACCCCGCTCTGGGCGATCACCTGCGCTTGATCGCCCGGCTACCCGGCGGTGCTACCCGATGACCGTCCCGGACGTGTCGATCATCCTGGTGAGCTGGAACACCTGCTCGCAGACCCGCGCCTGCCTGGAGTCGCTGCCGGGCGCCGTCGACGACGGACTCAGGTATGAGGTCGTGGCCGTGGACAACGGGTCGGGCGACGGCTCCGGAGACCTGCTCGCGTCCTGGCCGGGCCTGATTTTCGTACAGAACGAAACGAACGTGGGGTACGCCGCCGCGGTCAACCAGGCGTACCGCGCCGCATCGGCGGACCTGGTCCTCCTGCTCAACAGCGATGTGCGGTTCCTTCCCGGAGCGCTCAGCGTCCTGGTCGGGTTTCTGCGGGAGCATCCGACGGCAGCGGGCGTGACTCCCATGTCGGTGGACTCACAGGACCGCGTACAACCACATTTCATGAGGCTGCCAACTCTGCTCAGCGCACTCTCGATGGCCACCGCGCTGAGGTGGTTGCCGCCGTTCCGGCAGGCGCTGCGGCGGCAGTTGATGGCGGACGCGAACTTCTCTCGGCCACTGCCGGTGCCCCAGCCTTCGGCCACCTGCCTGCTGCTGCGGCGCCGGATTCTGGGCAGGGACACGATTTTCGACGAGCGACTCCCCATCTACTTCAACGACGTGTACCTAGCTCACACCCTGGCTGGGCGAGGACACCAGCTCTGGATGACCCCCCGCGCAGTTGTTCGCCACGAACTCGGTGCCTCGACCAGACTCCTTGATGCCGCTGTTCGTTCCCGGCATCGGCTTGGCGCACTGGTGATCTACCTCAGATCGACCGAGCCGACGCGCAGGGTTCGCGTGTTCCAGGCGGCGGTCTTCGTCGACGGCCTGATCCGGCGTGCCGCCCGGGCATCGGGCAACATGCCGGTTCGGCATCTGCTGGCCGCCATCGCCGGAGATGTGGGCCCGCTTCCGGGGCTCGATCGGCGGGCCTGGCTGGTGATGGTGCCCACCGCTGCCTGGTCCGAAGATGGTGTCCGTCAACACGAGCTTGCACTGGCCCTCGCGGGGGAGTATCGCGTTCTTTACCTCGATTCGGCGACGAGGAGGCCGCGTGTACGGCTCACGGTGCAGCAGGTGGCACCGGCGATCTGGCGCGCCGCCGGCCCGAGCCTGCAACCGGCGACGCGGGTGCTACCGGTGGCGAACCGGGTCGAGAGGCGTGTCAACGCGGCACTCGTACGCCGATGGCTCGATCGCCGACCGGGGCGGCGCGTGCTGTGGATGGATGACGAGCGTGCGGTGCCGATGACCGGTCGGCTCGGAGAGAACATGTTCGTCTACGACGCCGTGGATCTGAACTGGACCTTCGGTTCACCGCGGCGCAGGGCACGGATGCGCCGGAACCTGCAACAGGCGGTCGGGCGCGCCGACCTGGTTCTGGCGTCGTCACCCGCCTTGCCCGAGCAGTTGCCGCCCACCCGACGGCCACCGGTGGTCGTGGCCAACGGGTGTGACCCAGACAGGTTCGCCGTCACCGGCACCGTGAGCGAATGGGTGTCCGCCCTGCCGTCGCCGCGGCTGTGTTATGCCGGCGCCATCGACACCCGGGCGTTCGACGGTGAGCTTCTCGCCGAGGTGGCGGGGTCACGGCCGGAGTGGACCTTCCTGCTGATCGGTCCCAGCACTCCTGACAGCCGTGCTCTCCTGTCAGGGCTGACGAACGTGCACCTGCCCGGACGGGTGGCGTACCCGGACATCCCGTCGATGGTCCGCGCCTGTGACGTCTGCCTGATCCCATATCGCGTCGGCGGCCTGATCAACTACGTCCTGCCGAAGAAGCTCTACGAGTACCTCGCGCTCGGGAAACCTGTCGTGGCCACGGCGCTTCCGGCGCTCGCCGGGCTCGGCCGCCACGTCCTGGTGGCCGACAGCCCGTCCGACTTCGCCGCGATGATCGAGAAGGCACTGTCGGCCGCCGGAGATCCGGACATGATCGAGGCGCGGAGAGCGCTGGCCGAACGCAACAGCTGGGAGGCGCGGGCCCGCCAGATCCGTTCCCTGCTTACGGAAGCACCGGATCGGGGTCGGGGATGACGCCGACGATGTGGCCTACGACGGAGCTGACGCTGAGGCCGACAGCCAGGCCGGCGATGTGGTTCACCAGCATCGTCGCGGGAGGGCTGTGCGGGGCTGCCGGCGTGCTCTCCTTCTGTCTGTGGCCGCGGCCCTTTGGCCTCTTGGGCGTGGCCGCGTTCGTGTGCCTGGTCACCTTCACCGTTTGGCCTTGGCTCGTGCTCCCGGTGGGAATCCTGATGGGTCCGCTCACCTCGAACGCGCTGGCCGGCCGTGACGTCAAGACGGCGGTCGCTCTTCAGGCCGGGATCGTGGTCGCCGGGTGTATGGCCATGCTGTTCCGCCGTCTCGCCGGATGCAAGACGGAGGGCCGGAGCAGGACACCGGCCGACATGCCGATGATGGCCGTCGCCGTAGTGGTTCTGCTCGGCACGATCTACGGGATCAGCCGTGGCAACGGTCCCTACCTGTCGATCGTGACCGCGTACGAGATCCTCGTTCTCCCGGTCTACTACTTCCTCGGTACGTACAGTCTGAACAGCGCGGCGAGACTGCGCGCGGCGATGGCTGCCTACCTCGTCGGTGCGGTTGCGGTTGCTCTGGTCCAGTTCCGGACGCCGGGGCAGCACGGTGGCCTGCCGTCGACACTGGCGATAGTGCCACTGCTGGCGGTCTTCGGGGTGACCAGAGGCCGACGACGGGTGGCTGTGACCTTCGCGCTGGCGATCCTCTCCGCGGACGTCGCCCTGTCGGGCTACCGAGCCGTGTGGGTGGCCACCGTCGTCGCGTTGCTGGTCCTGTTGGTACGCGGATCGGCAAGGGTTCGCCGAGGGGTGTCACTCACTCTTCTCGCCGGGGCGGTCCTTCTCGGGGGCGCCGTCCTCATGGTGCCAGGGGTGAGTGCGCGGTCGGTGGAGATGGTCAACGCCCTCAGCCGCAACCCCGGCTATCGCCTGCCCGAGGCCGTGGTCGGACTCCACACGTTCGCCGAAAGTCCCTTCATCGGGCACGGGATCGGGCAGGCGACCCGGCAGGTGTATCTGCCGACGTTCGAGGTGGCGGACGTGGGACCGCTCTATCACTCGTTCTGGGTGACCATCATGGCGAACCTCGGAATCGTCGGACTGGCGTGCGTGCTGTGGCCGGTCTTCGTCGCGCTGCGTGTCGGCACGCGGGTGCGGGAGGGTGCCCCACTCGGCTTCTCCGCCTTGATGGTCGGGTGGATCGCGGGAGCGATGTTCGCCGGCCCCACCGACGGCCACTGGGAGCTCGGACTCCTGCCTGCTCTGACGATTCTCGCCTACCAGAACCTCCCTTCCCACCACATCCGAAGATCCGGAGAACCGCAGTGTCGACACCCCCTGACACCACACCTGTCCGGCCGGAACGGGAGAGCACCCGCGTCCAGCCACTCGACGCACCAGCTCGCCTGGACGCCACGGCAGTGGTGGTGACCTACAACTCCGCTGCCGAGATCACGAGCTGCCTGGCTTCCCTGCGCGGTGCGAACGTCGCGGTGCGGGTCGTCGACAACGCCTCCGCGGACGATACCGCCGCGGTGGTCGCCGCACGGTTTCCCGAGGTGACGCTGGTGAAGAACGACGAGAACGTCGGCTTCGCCGCGGCTGTCAACCAGACCCTCGCGACGGTCGACACCGAAGTTGTTCTGTTGGTGAATCCGGACTGTGTGCTGGACGAGGGCGCCGCCGCGGTTCTTGTCGCCACACTTGCAGGAACACCCGATGTCGGCGTGGCCGGGCCCCGGATTGTCGGACCCGACGGCGGTGTTCGCAACAGCGCGAACACCTTCGAGTCGTGGGCCAGTGTCCTGGTCGGGAAGTTCGGCGGATCCCTGCTGCCGATCCGGCTCAGGCGGTTGGTGTGCGTCGGACGTCGCCGACGGACCTACGCCGCCTGCCTTCGGGAGCCGGACGGCCCGGTGGCCGTCGACTGGCTGAGCGGCGCGTGCCTTGCGCTGCGCACGTCGCTGGTCCGCGACCTGGGCGGTCTCGACGCGCGGTACTTCATGTACTACGAGGACGAGGACCTGTGCCTGCGGGCGTGGCAGCGCGGTCTTCGGGTGCTGTACCAGCCGTCGGCCCGTGCGATGCACGTGGGAGGAGCGAGTAGCAGCGACGACCCCGCAAGCACCTGGCCGCATTTCTACCGCAGCATGCTGCGCTTCTTCGCGCTGCACAGGCCCGGCAGCTATTCCGTCGTACGAGCGGCCGTCCTGCTGCGCGCTGCGGTGGGCGTGGCCACCGGATGTGCACAGGTGCTCGCCCGGTCACCCGGCAGCAGGAAGAAGGTCCGGGCCTGGGCCGAGGTCGCGCGCTCCTCGGCCACCGCCGGGCCGAAGGCAGTCGAGAGGCCGGCCCGATGCACATACTGACCACCGTCGTCGGATACCCCGTCGAGCACTGGGTGCGGCTGTTCGAGGAACTGGTCGGACGTCCGGACATCGAGTTGACCGTCTTCGCGACCCAGGCGTCGGAGAGCACCCGGCGGGAGTTGCACACCTTCGAGGAGTGTCACCCGCGGTTTCGTTTCGTGCCGGCTCCACAGGTGCTAGGCCCCGCACGCACCGGCCATCTCGCGTCGGCGATGTACGTACCGGGTAGGGCGCGGGTGCTCAGAAACTGCCGGCCCGACGTCGTTCACATCATCGGCGAGGCCAGTTATCTCTCGACCTTTCAGGTGATCAAGCTCCGGAACCGGTACTGGCCGCACACACCGGTGACGTTGTACGCCGCCCAGAACGTGCTGCAACGCTTCCCGCTCCCGTTTCCGCAACTGGAGCGGTACGCGTACGACCAGGCAGCGGCTGCCTTTCCCATCACTCCTTCAGCGGAGAAGGTTCTGCGTGCGAAGGGGTTTCGGGGGACCACCCGCGTGGTGCCGCTGGGTGTCGACACCCAGATGTTCAGGCCGGCGCAGATTCCAGAGCGTCCGCGGGCTACTTCGTTCACCGTCGGCTTCGTCGGGCAGTTCGAGCCCCACAAGGGGATCGGTGATCTGCTGGCCGCGGCCAGGCGTGGGAACTGCCGCCTCCTGATGGTCGGTACCGGCAGCCTCCGGCACCAGGTCGAGCAGGAGGCCGAGCGGCGTCCGGGGCAGGTGGAACTCCACCCCTGGGTGCCACACGAACAGCTGCCGGACTTCCTTGCCCGCATGGATGTCCTGTGCTTGCCGTCGCTGGAGGTACAGCTGTCGCGGCTCCGATGGATCCGGATCCGGCTGGCAGAGCAGTTCGGTCGAGTACTCGCCGAGGCCATGGCCTGCGGCGTTCCCGTGGTGGGTAGTGATGCGGGCGAGATTCCGCACGTCGTCGGTTCGGCAGGGCTGATCTTTGCGGCAGGGGACGTCGCGGCCCTCGCCGGCCATCTGAACCGGCTACGAGCCGATCCGGAACTTCGGCGGTCGCTGGGCGAGGCGGGCCAGCGGCGTGCGATGGGGTTCAGCTGGAAGGAGATCGCCGACCAGATGTACGAAGCCTGGTCGGGAGTGGTGAGAGCCGAGCCTCCCCCGCAACGACCGGGGGTGGACATCCGCCGTCACCTGGAACCAGGCGGGACGCCGTCGCTGCATCGCGGCGGGCAAGAGGAAGGAAGTTGATCGTGAACCGAGGTACGACCTTACGCGCGGTGGTCAGAAGCGCGCGATGGCCGGCCGTCGTGGTAATGCTCTGTGTCGGCGGTGGAACGGCAGGAGCCCAGGCGGTCACCACGCGTATTCCTCCCAGCTACGAGGCGAGTAGTTCGCTGCTGATCGTCGCGTACACGAACGTGCTTCTCGACGCCGGGCCGAGTGCGTCTCCGGACGAACGACCAGGGTCCCAGGCTGGTCCGGAGGGGGACTCGAGCCGACCCGCACCGGCGCCGACCGACGCGGCTGGGGACGTGGCCAACCCCGCCGCTGCGGTGAGCGTCATACCGACCATCGCGCTCCTCGCCGAATCGAGCCAGGTGTCGAGTGCGATCGCGCGGACGGCGGGTCTGCGGCCTGGTGAGGTGGACGGAAGTATCCGTGCGGACTATCAACCGAACGTCCAGGTTCTCAAGATCACCGCGAGAGCCGGAAACGCGCGGCGGGCGGCCCTGATCGCCAATACCTCCGTGCAGGTACTTTCCAAGCAGTTGGCGGACGAGGCGTTCAGCGGTAGCAGGATTGCAGCCCGGGCAGTGGATCAGGCGCAGCCGCCCGGCTCGCCGACGACGCCGAATCCACTGCTGAACCTCCTCCTCGGCGGGCTGGTCGGGCTGTTCGTCGGCATCGGACTCGTGGCCGCTCACCGCCGCCTCGACTCCCGGCTGCGGTCCTCCACCGAGATCGAGTCGGAGCTGGGCCTGCCTGTCCTGGCGGCGTTTCCGCGTGTCCGGCGCGGGCTCATGCGTGAAGGAGCCCGCCAGGCGGTGCGCCGGGCACGGGTGGCCGGTCCGGTTCGCGCGGCGGTTTCGGCACTGTCGCCGCCACCACCTCCTTCGGGATGGCGCCTGCTGGTGACCAGCGCGTGCCATGACGACGGTAAGTCCTTCGTCACCGCGCTCCTCGGCCTCGGCCTCGCCGAACAGCGTCACAGCGTGGCGCTCGTCGACGCCGATCCAGCGCAGGGGGCGCTTGCCCGCCACTTCCCGGCCAGGCCCGCCAGAGGTCGGCGAGCCCGCTGGTCGCGACAGTCCAACCCGCTTCAGGTGGAGTTGCCTCGTGTCCTGACACCCCAGACGGTCGGCCCGGACGGTGGTCGGGGTGCACACGACCCGACTTCTGTGGTTGACGTCCTCGAGCGGGTCTCGGCGGACGGCGAGGCGGTCGCCGTGAACGGTCTTGCCGTCCTCGCAGGCGCTGACCTGTCCTCGATGTCGGATTATGCGGATGCCGTGGTCATGGTGGTCAGAGCCGGCGTGACCAGGGTCACCGACGCTCGAGCCGCGGCGCGGGTGTTGCGCAGCCTCGACGTGCCACTGGCCGGCGTGGTGGTCACCGACGCCATGGACAGTGGAAGCCGGGCGACTCCGCTGGCAGCCTGGTGGCGCTCCGATGTCGCGTTTGACCATCCCCACCTTGCCCGTCAACCTCGTCAGCACACCGCGGTGCAGGGCCAGCGCGCTGACGACAGGCCGGGCTCGGAGGTGGCGCATCCCGGCGCGGGCCGATGAAGGACGCTGGGGCCGTTGCTCGTGGAGGCCCCGTTCGTCGATAGTGGGGCCATGGCGCTTCCGGCAGACACCCATGTGCACAGCGAGTACTCCTGGGACACCGGCGGTCCGGACTCGGCGGCGGCCGGGACCATGGAGCGCACCTGCCGACGTGCGGTGCGCATCGGACTTCCGGCGGTCATCTTCACCGAGCACCTGGACTTCGTGGGCTGGGAGGCCGATCCCGGAGACGAAGCCGACCACGAGCGGAACCTGATCGATCCGGTCGGCACGCTGGTCCCTCCGCCACTGGACGTCGACGGCTACGTCGAGTCGATCGAGCGCTGCCGGCTCAGCTTTCCCGACCTCCAGATCCTCACCGGAGTGGAGTTCGGGCAGCCGCACCTGGACGAGGAGGCGGCCTCTCGCTTGCTCGACCTGTCGAAGCTGGATCGTGTCAACGGCTCCTTGCACACGCTGGTGGTCGACGGCCGGCGGCACGAACCACCCACGCTGTATCGGATGTGGCCGGCGGACAAGGTGATCTGGGAGTACCTCGCCGAGGTGCCGCGCATGGTCGACGGCTCGGAGACGTTCGAGGTGCTCACCCACATCGACTACGCCGTTCGCTACTGGCCCATTGAGGAGAAGGGGCCGTTCGCCCCGAAGCGGTTCGAGGACGGTTTCCGGCAGGCGATGCGGGCGCTGGCCGGCAGCGGACGTGCGCTGGAGATGAACGTCGGCGGTCAGCTGCGCCCGTGGATCCCGCAGTGGTGGAGCGAGGAGGGCGGGCGGGCGGTCACCTTCGGCAGTGACGCGCACGAACCGGGAGTGCTCGCGAGCAACTTCCCCGAAGCCATGGCGATGGTCGAGTACTTCGGCTTCCGGCCGGGCCGCCGGGCAACGGACTTCTGGACCCGGTGACCATGGCGGACGACTCCGCGGGGGTCGAGCTGAGCATGGGCGAGCTTCGGGAGGTCGCCGGCTACGCGGCGGCTTGCGCGCGGCCCGTGTTGGCGATCTTCGAGCGTGTGCGACCCGACGACAGGCGCCCGCAAGTTGCGGTTGACGCGGCGCAGTCGTTCGCGGACGGAGCCGAGCGGACCAAGGTGCTGCGCGACTGCGCCTGGGGCGCCCAGCGCGCGGCGTCGCAGGCGCGTGACGCGGGACAGGCCGCGGCGAGTGAAGCCGCACGCGCAGCGCTCGCCGCGGCCGGTGCGGCTTTCCTTCACCCGTTGGCGAAAGCCACGCAGGTCAAGCACATCCTCGGGTCCGCCGCTCATGCCGCGCGGGCGTTCGAGCTGTCCGCCGGAGACGACCTTGCCGTCGGCGCCGATCACCTCGCACGGGCTCGGTCCCGAGCGAACCCCGTCGTGGTGGACGTACTGCGGCGCTATCCGCCCGCTCCCCGCGGTGGTGGCCGGGTCGGTGAACTGATCCGCGAGCTGGACGCGGCCCTGCGCGCACGCCGCGGTTGACGCACGCGTCAGCCGCGCCGGTCCCACCAGTCGAGCACCCGGGACGCTCGCAGCGTGTTCCATCTGCTCGGCCGGCCGTCCCCGTCGTCGAGCCGGAAGTGCACGGCGCCCGGGTGGGTGTTCTCCAGCGGCCAGGTGCCGTCGTCCCGGCGCTTGGCGCGTACGATCTCGACCACCTCACCGAGCCGCGGATCCCTGACACCGGCGGCGCGGAAGTACTCCAGCCCACGCAGGACGTCGTAGTGCCACCGGGTCGGGAACGAGAACGACAACCAGGCTTCGTCGGCCACCTCGCCCGTGCTCTTCCGGCGGAGCAGGCAACGATCGAGGAGGTACGCCTCACCTCGGTCCCGCGCCGCCTGCAGTTCCGCTGAACCGCCGCCGGCAGCGCGTTCGTACTCCAGCAGTCCTTCGAGCACGCAGATCGTGGAGTGGAACGACGACACCTTCGCGCCGTGCTCGGTCCAGCAGTTCCATCCACCATCTGCGAGCTGGTCCGCCAGCAGGCGGGCGACGAGCCGGCTCACGCCGGCACCGAAGTAGGCGCCGAGGGTCACTGTGCGGCCGTTGATGCAGGGTTCGACCTCGCCGTCGAAGAACGGCGCGCCGTCGTACTCCCAGCGGCAGTTCGCGGCGACCAGCGAGGTCATCTCTCCGGCGGCCGCGGACTTCGGGTCGAGGCCGAAATCGTACAGCTCCATCATCGCCGGCAGGGTCGACGTCCACGGCTGGCCGCCGTCGGTCGGCGGCTCGCCGCGGCCGTGCCCCGGGAAACACGCGCCACCCATCCACTGACCGTCCGGGTCGCGGGTGGCCAGCAGCCGCGCACCCCAGCCCTCGGTGGCCACCCGAGCACGCTCGGCGGCCACCACGTCGTCGGTCGCGTCGGTCAGGTCGCGCAGGACCTGCCAGCGGATCGCCGGGTCGGAGTCGAGCAGCCAGTCGATCGGAGGCGTTTCGTCGTTCATGCCGGACAAGCTAGCCCTCATCCCGGACGTGCCGCTGCCGGAACCCCGGCGCATCCCCCGATCAGGTCGAGAAGACGAAAACCGGTTGGGCCGGCCGCGATCGGCTTGGTACCTTGCCGCTCGGCTGTGGTGCGACGCAAGGAGGTGAGACCCATGAACGCAGTACGCGGGTGGGTGCTCCCCTCCTTCGCCACGGCCGGGCGATCGACGTAGCTGTCGCCGGGAGCGCCTTGATGACGTGGCACTCTCGAAAGGCGACACCCAATGAACTCTTTGCGATTCACCGCGCAGTCATCGTCGAACGGCGTCGCCGAACGCGACTTCATGGTGGGCGACATCCCCGGTGTGCTCTGGTCACCGGAGCGCGGCTCCTCTCCCACACCCCTGGTACTCATGGGCCACGGCGGCGGGCTGCACAAGAAGACACCGGGACTCATGAGCCGGGCGCACGAGGCCGTGACCACGTGGGGCCACACAGTGGTCGCCATCGACGCGCCCGGGCACGGTGACCGACCTCGCAGGGCGCAGGACGAGCAGACCTTCGCCGATCTCCGGCAGGCGCGAGCGGCGGACGACAAGCGGCGCTTCGAGTCGATCAGCGTGGACTACGCCCGCTCGCTGGCGGACCGTGCCGTCCCCGAATGGCAGGCGACTCTGGACGCCCTCCAGCAGCTACCCGAGATCGGCGCGGACGCGCCGATCGGCTACGGCGGCGGCGTGTCGTTGGGCACCGCGATCGGGGTGCCGTTGACGGCGACCGACCCCAGGATCACCGCGGCCGTCTTCGGAGGCGGCTTCTACGTGTACGAGGAACTTGTCGAAGCGGCGAGGCAGATCACCGTACCGGTTCAGTTTCTGCTCCCGTGGGACGACGAGTACGTCCATCGTCAATCCGCGCTTGCGTTGTTCGACGCGTTCGCCTCGACAGAGAAGACGTTGCACGCCAACCCCGGCGATCATCGCCGTATCCGCTGGATCGGGCTGGACAAGGAGTTCCTGGCCCGGCACCTGGGCCGCGTCTCCGCGGCCGACGGTTCGTCATCCCTCGGGGTCTCGCAGTGAGGTGGGGGAGATGAACGGCCGGAGCTGACCGGCGTCGTCGAGGTTCGCCGTCCGCCGGGTGATCCCGGCGAGCAGGTCGGCGACCTGAACCCGTGGATCGTCGCGGGAGTCGACGCTCACCAGCCCGGCGAGCGGGGAAACCCTTGCCGACAGTGCCACCGCCTCGTCATCGTCGCCGACCGGCGGGTGGCCGTCGTATGCGAGCAGCTGCTGCAGACGTCGTAACCGGCCGGCCGTGAGAGCGCTCTGCTCGTCGTGGATCACCAGGACCCGCCGCTGTCCGCCGCTCCAGAACAGCACGGTCTCGGCCAGTGCGGGCAGCATCGGCTCCAGCGGCGGCGGGATCGACCGGTCGTCGTCGGTCAGCCGGGTCAGGATCTCCCACACCCGCGCAGAGCTGAGTCCTTCGAGGACGCCTGCGGCCTGCGAGCCGAGCCCCGCTCCGGCCAGCGAGTCGCGCGCGGCGAAGAAGCGTTCCAGGTCGCCGCGATTCGGCTGGTGGCGTCGTTTCGTACGGACCAGCCGAACGAAGGCGGCGAGGAAGACCTCCCAGTCGCGACCGCCCGCCCGTCCCGCCCGGTAGAGGGCGAGGGCGGCCGGGCGGTTCGCCTGGCTCAGGCGAGTACCCGCCGCGTAGGTCGGCTCGGCCAGGAACAGGTCGACGATGCGGGTGACGAGGAAGTACTCCTTGTCGACCAGTTGGACATGTGCCCGGCCGCACAGCGCGGTCAGCAACCACTCCAGTGCCTCACCCGAACGAGGGCTGCGCAGGAACCTTCCGGACTTGAACTCGTTCAGCGACCACCTGGAACCGGAACGTAGTACCCCGAGGAGGTCGTCCGCCTCGCGGACGCTCAGGTCGACGCTCGCGTGCGTGAACAGCGGGGTGGCGGTGTCCAGCAGGTTGGTGCCGGAGAAGCCGGACTCGTCGCAGGCGATCTCCACGACGGCGCCGCCGACGCCCTCAGTCGGCGGCAGCCCGCCCTGTGGAGGAAGACGCTGGTCCTTCAGCACGTGGCCCATGGTCGCCTGCCCACGTACTTCGCACCACCCGAATTGTGTTCCACCCCGATCTCGTCCGGGTTCCGTGCGATCCTGCACAGCGTGAGCGAGTACGTGGTCAGGCCGCTCGACCCGGACACGTGGGACGGGTTCGCCCGGCTGGTGGAGCGGCACAACGGTGTGTTCGGTGGCTGCTGGTGCACGTGGTTCCACACTATGAGCGCCGACAAGGAACGAACGTATGAGGGCAACCGGACCCTCAAGCGACGCCTTGTCGGAGAGGGGCGAGCCCATGCGGCCCTGGTGTACGACGGTGACGAGGCGGTCGCGTGGTGCCAGTTCGGCAACCCGGCCGAGCTGCCGAACATCTACCACCGCAAGCAGTACGACGCCGAACTCGACGTCGTGCCCGACTACCGGATCACCTGCATCTTCGTGGACAAGCGCTACCGCCGCGGTGGGCTGTCGGCGGTCGCACTGCAGGGCGCCCTCGACCTGATCGCGGCGTCGGGCGGCGGCGTCGTCGAGGGATACCCGCACGACACCGGCGGCAAGAGGAAGTCCGTTTTGTACAACGGTACCCGGGCGCTGTTCGAGCGAGCGGGCTTCGGGTTCGTGCGCAGCAAAGGCATCGGTAACTGCGTCATGCGGCGATCCGTGCCCTGAGTTGGAGTGTGCAGGCCCTCGGGCGCGGGAAGTATCCGCTCAACTTCGTCGCGGCGGCGAACGCCTGCCAGTTGGGTCCGGGTGAGCGGGTGATGGATTCCGATGCGACCCCCCGGGCTCGGCTGGAGCAGCACTGGGAGGCCTCCGAGCGCGGGGACGCCGAGACCGAGCACGCGATCTACGCCGATGACGCGATCCTGGACTATCCGCAGTCCGGCGAGCGATTCCGGGGCCGGTCGAAGATCCGTGCTCAACGCGGCGCACATCCGGCGGAGCGTCATTTCACCGTCCTCCGGATCATCGGCGGCGGCAGCCTCTGGATGACCGAGTGCCTGATCACCTATGACGGCGTGCCGACCTACTCGGTGAGCATCATGGAGTTCACCGATGGCCAGGTGACGCACGAGACGCAGTACTTCGCCGACCCCTTCCAGGCGCCGCCCCGGCGAGCCGCGCTGGCGGAGCGGATCCCGGGCGACGCCGTTGAACCTTGACCGGCCGGGCCGGCCGACACGGCCGTTCGACCTACCCCGGGTCTCGCGCCGCGGCCGCCGCAACCTCCTACGCCGTTCCCGGCGGTCACGGCGTGGAGATTCGCCAAGTTGCACTTAGTGCAAGTTGATGGTTAACGTGGCGCCATGACCGGGACCAGGGTGGACGGACGCAGCGTCCTGCGAGAGCAGCGCCGCGACGCGATCCTCGCCTCGACCCGCGAGCTGGCGATGACGAGCGGTCCCGACGGATTCACCGTGGACGAGGTCGCGGCAGCGGCCGGGGTGTCCAGGCGTACGGTCTTCAACCACTTTTCGACGTTCGAGAATCTGCTCGTCGCCGTGTGTGAGCAGGTGCTTGCGCAGGTCACCGACCAACTGCTCCACACCATCGACGCCAAGCTCGCCAACCTGCCCGCCGCGGGCGCCGGACGGCACGTCGCCGCCATCGACGGGCTGTGCGAAGCGGTGCGCGACACGGACCTGCCGACCGCGATGACCACCATCGTCGGCATCGTCGGCGAAGAGAACGAGGATCAGCCACGCGGGCAGGCGATCTCCCAAGCCGCACTGGACCAGGTGGGGCGGCGGCTCGTGGCGCAGGTGCAGACTCATGTCCCCGACATCGACGCGGTAGTCCTGGCCCTCACGGTGGCGTTCCTCATGAACGGCATCGGCGTCCTTGCCCGCCGGTGGGTCCACGAGTACGCCGCCAAGCTGACGCCGGCCTCCAGGCGAGCGTGGCGCGCCTACCTGGCGCGCCTGACCGAACAGCTCGCCGGCGGATATCGAAGCTCGATCCAGCGCGGCCCTCGGTGACCCCCGCCCGAAGCCGGCCCGCGAACATGCTCCACCGAAAGGACCCAACGCAGCACCATGGCTGAGTTTCTCTATCGCGTAGGACGATTCGCCGCGCGGCGCCACTGGACCATCGTCGGAGTCTGGGTGGCCGCGATGCTGATCGGGCTCGGGACGTTCGCGGCGTTCTCGGGCACGATCTCCTCGGCGATCTCCATCCCGGGTACGCCGACCGGCAAGGTCACCGACCAGCTCGCCCGCGACTTCAAGGGTGCCAGTGGGGGCTCCGGCAGCGTGGTGCTGGAGTCCACCGGCGGCAACGCGTTCAGCCAGGAGCAGCGAAGCGGCATCGCATCCCTCCTCCGCCGGATCTCCAGCGTCGACGGGGTGCGAAGCGCGACGAACCCCTTCGACACCCAGGCTCAGCTCGACAGCAGCAGGGCGAAACTCGCCGGCGGCAAGCAGCAGTTGACGCGGGGACAGGGTGCGGTCACCAAGGGGCTGGATCAGCTGAAGGCGGCGCAACAGCAGCTTGACGCGCAGCGCGCCCGGGCCAGGGGCACCGGGGCGCCGGACCGGGTGAAGCAGCAACTGTCCGCGGAGCAGGAGAAGCTCGACCAGAACAAGCGGCAGCTCCAGCAGCAGAGCGCCAAGCTCGACGCGCAGGCCGCCGGACTGAAGTCCGCGACCCAGGTCGCGGAACTCTCCTCGGGCTTCCGGTTCGTCTCCAAGGACGGCGCCGCCGCCGTCGCCAACGTGAGCTTCGACGTCTCGACCAACGAGGTGACGCCGAGGTCAAGACCGAGATCGAGGACCTCGTCGCCGACGCCGGCATCGACGGCGTCGAGGTCTACTCCTCGCAGGACATCGCCCAGACCGTGCCGTCTATCCTCGGGCCGGGCGAGGTCGCCGGCGTCGTCGTCGCCGCGATCGTGCTCTTCGTCATGCTGGGCACGGTCATCGGCGCCGCGCTCCCGCTGGCTCACCGCGCTGCTCGGCGTCGGCGTCGCGTCACTCGCCGTCGCTGTCGTTCTCCGGCCTGGTCGACTTCGTCTCCGTCACCCCCGTGCTGGGCGTGATGCTCGGCCTCGCGGTCGGCATCGACTACTCGCTCTTCATCATCAACCGCCACCGCCGCCAGCTGAAGCAGGGCGTCGACCTGCACGAGTCGATCGGCCTGGCCAACGGCACGTCCGGCAACGCGGTCGTCTTCGCCGGCGTGACCGTGATCGTGGCGCTCCTCGCCCTCAACGTCACCGGCGTCGCGTTCCTCGGCCTGATGGGCACCGTCGGCGCGGTCGCGGTGCTCGTCGCCATCCTGATGGCCATCACCCTCACCCCCGCCGTGCTCTCCCTGGTCGGGATGCGGATCCTGCGCAACGGGAGCGGCCGCGACCGGCCGGTAGCGGCATCGACCCGTCGGCACACGCGAACGTCGACGCGAAGGGACCAGGCACCGCCGCGCGACGGCCCAGAGGGTCCCGCGCCGCCCGGCCGATGAGCGCTCGCCGCGCGATGCTCGGGCTGGTGTCGTCGCCGCCCTGGCCGTCGTCGCGCACCCGCCACGCAGATGCGGCTCGGCCTTCCCGACGGGGCCGCCCAGCCGCCGGAGCTCCGCCGGCTACCAGGCCTACGAGCATCCAGGCCGAGAAGTTCGGCGACGGGTTCAACGGCCCGCTGCTCGTCGTCGCCGACCTTCCGAAGGCGGTCGGCGAGGACGACCGCGGATCGCCGAGCAGGCCACGGTCGGCGAAGGTCATCCCGACCAGGGGACGTCAGGCGGTCGTGCCGATCGGCGCGTCGACCGACGGCACCGCAGCTGGCGTTCCAGGTCATCCCCACCGGTGGACCGTCGAGCGAGTCGACCGCCGAGCTGGTGCAGAACCTGCGGACGCTCCGACCCGACCACGGCCTCGGGCGGCAGGCCACGCTCGGCGTGGCCGGCAACGCCAGCGCCGGCATCGACATCTCCGAGAAGCTTTCCGAGGTGCTGCCGGTCTACCTCGTCCTGGTGGTCGGGCTCTCGCTCCTGATCCTGGTCCTGGTCTTCCGCTCGATCCTCGTGCCGCTGACCGCGACGCTCGGCTTCGTGCTGTCGCTGCTGGCGGCCTTCGGCGGGATCACCGCGATCTTCCAGCATCGGCTTCCTGCGACCTGTTCGGCGTGCACGCGCCAGGACCGGTGCTGAGCTTCCTGCCCATCATCGCGACCGGCATCCTGTTCGGTCTGGCGATGGACTACCAGCTGTTCCTCGTCTCCGGGATGCGCGAGGCCTACGCCCACGGTGCGCCCGCCCGGGTGGCCGTGCAGCACGGCCTGCACGCCGGGCGCAGCGTCGTGACGGCCGCGGCGATCATCATGATCTCGGTGTTCGCCGGCTTCATCTTCTCCCACGACGCGACCATCAAGCCGATCGGCTTCGGGCTCGCGTTCGGCGTGCTGCTCGACGCCTTCGTGGTCCGGATGCTGATCATCCCGGCCGCCATGCACCTGCTGGGCGAGCAAGCGCCTGGTGGATGCCGAAGCTGGCTCGACCGCATCCTGCCCGACGTCGACGTCGAGGGTGCCAAGCTCGAACGCACGCACCCGATGTCGCACCACCCGGCCGACCTCGCCGGCGCAACGCAGCGAGGATGACCGGCGACGCCGACGTACACCCTGGGTCGTCAGGGCGTATGTCGCGGCCTCCGGCCGGGCGCTCCCCACTCGATGCGAACCCGACCACCGAGCCGATCCACCAGCGCGCGAGCCACGTCGTCGTCCTCGGATCGCAGCGTGACGACGAAGCGTGAGTCGGCGGCGAGGTAGGCGGCGAACGTGATCTGGGCGGCACGTGGATGCCAGGCGCGTTCCTTGAGGACAGCGTCGGCTTCGAGCAACTCGGCAACGGTGAATGCGCCCGGCTCCACCCGCACCGAGAGGCCGCCGACTCCCGAGGCCGACACCAACTTCTCGGTCAGTCGTTGCGGGTCGACGACCTCCGGATCGACGACTACGACCACCGCCTTCGTTGCGTCGTCGAGCCTCGTCACGATGTACCCACGCGACAGGGGACCGGCGGTGTTTTCCTTGGCTGGTTCTCCGAACTCCTCCGCCACGGCCTCCCCGACAGCCTGGATGCTCTCCTGAGCCCGCCGTGTCGCAGACCACGATTCGCCCGTCACCGGCTTCCTCCGATCAGCGCCTACCGATTGCTTGTCCGTGCGCGGATGTCGTGCCGCTCAGTGCCCATCATCGGCTGGTCGGGCGCACTGCTCAAGCTCCCTCGGGGCGGCCGCGTACAGCAACAGGTGTCGGTCCGTGGAGGCGTCGAGGTGGATCAACCCGGCCAGTCTGGTCTGGGTAGTCTGCCGAGCATGGATCAGTGCGGGGAATGTGGGTTCACCTACGACGAGACGCGAGCGGAGCTGGCCGGACCTCAGATCGTGATGTCGGGAGAGGAGTTCGCCGCACTCTTGCGACGTACCGATGTCGATCTGGCCTCGCGGCAGGATCCCGACTCCTGGTCCCCGCTCGAATACGGTTGCCATGTCCGGGACGTCCTGCTCGCACAGCGGGAGCGGATATTCCAGGCCCGTAGAACCCATCGGCCGTCGGTGGAGCCGATGGGCCGTGAGGAGCGGGTGGACCACGATGGCTACGCCGAGCAGGATCCGGGTGACGTCGCCAGGCAGCTCACCGACGCGGCCGGAATGTTCGCCCATGCGCTAGGCCGGCTCGCCGCCGCCGACTGGAAGCGGACTGTGATCTACAACTACCCGCAGCGCAGCGAGCGGGCCCTGCGGTGGGTGGCGATCCACACGGTGCACGAGATGCGCCACCATCTCCTGGACGCGCGCCGACAGCTGGGGTGGGAGAACAACTCACTCCGGAAATGAGGTGGGACCAGCCTCTGGCGGCTCGTCACGCGTCCTGAACGGCGCTCAGGATGCTCGGCAGGCTTTCCGGGTTGGCCAGCTTCAACCCTGCGAGATCGCCGGGCCGGAACCAGCGAAGGTCGTCGTGTTCCTCGGGTGCGGCGTTGACGGGTTCTCCTTCCCAGTGTGTGACGAGGAACCCGTGCATCTCCAGGATGGGGTCGTTGACTGTCATCTGGAAGGGCACGGGGTCGTGGACGTGCACTCCGAGTTCTTCGAGGCATTCCCGACCGACGGCCTGGTGAGGTGATTCGCCCGGCTCGACGTGTCCGCCGGCAAAGCTCCAGCAGTCCGGATACGCCGAACGCATCGGGTGGCGATGCGCCATCAGTATGAGGCCGTCGCGCACGAGTACGGCGGTTGCGATCGGAATCGGGGCGACCATGGCGGCATACTAGGCACGAACCCAACAAGCAACCACCGCACCGAGCAGACCGGCCGGACATCGATGTCGTGGAGCGATTCAGCGGCGAGCAGGCGAAGGGTCCGCCGGCTGACCCGCGGACCATCGGCTGCTCATCGGCCTTGGCGTGCTTCGATCCGCGGCCGCTCTACCGAGCGTGGCCGGCCTTGTCGGTCTCGCGTGCTGTGTGGTGTTGGTAGTACTGACGCTCGTGGGTGAGCTCAGCATCGAGTTCAGACGCAGGGCCTGCGCCTAGCTCCACCGAACAGCACCGGGACCGGCGTTGTCCGGCATTCCAGCGGGCGGCGATGCTTGTCCCATGGCGTACGGAACGACGACCACCAACGGCGCTGCCCCGGTACACCCGTCGAAGCTTCGATGTCGGCTTCATCTTCGGAGCGCTCGGCGCGGAAGCACTTCCCGGGCCGGTGCTGGTCAGCTTCCTCGGCTGGCTGGCTGGCTGGCTGGCTGGGTCTGGGCCCGTCCGCGGCCCGGAACCTGCTGACCGCCATGCGGTCCATGGGGTCCCTCGACGTCGAACGTGTCGGCCTGATCGCTCGGTACCGGCTGACGCCGACAGTCCGCGACCGCTACCGCGAGCTGGAGGGAACGGCAGCCGAACCCCAATGGCATGGCCGGTTTCACACCCTGCTGTACGACATCCCTGAGAAGCACCGGGCCTTCCGTGACCGCTTCCGCTACCTGGCCGAGTATGCCGGGTACGGCACGATCCGACCCGGGGTGCTGATCAGCCCCGACGCCCGGCGGTGGCGGGTCGACAGCCGGATCGGTGAGCTGCCGGCCGGCTGCCGGATCTATCCGACCGAGATCGTGCCGGTCGACCTCGACCAGGCACGGCGGATGACGCGGGACGCCTGGGATCTGGACTCCCTGGCGGCTCTGTACCGACAGACCGCAGATGCGTTGCACACGGCCGGCCGGGAAGGCGACGTCTCGCAGCTGACCTTCGAGGGATGGAACACGCTCTACCACCGGTTGGTTGCGTTCGGACTCCAGGATCCGCATCTTCCTGCCGAACTGCTGCCGCCGGACTGGCCGCGGCTTCGGTTCGCCGAGGCGCTGGACCAGGTGAACCGACAGGTCGTCCCCACCCTGCAGCCTCGGTTGCTCGAACACGCTGCCGAGCTCGACCCGTCCGGCATAGGTGTCTACTACGACTCGCCGGGGTCCGATCGCAGGAATCTCCTCGACAACCATCGTGTGTCATCAGGTGCTTGACGCTGCGCCGTGAATGCGGCTTCGTCGGCGACGATGTTCCGCGATGTCGTCGGTGTGGGGAGGCCAGGATTGGCGCCACGGGCCCTCAACGACCGGCGAAGGTGGATGTCAGCCGGTGATCATGGCTGTGACCTGGGACTTCGATCGGTGCCCCGGCAGGATTCGAACCTGCGACACACGGTTTAGGACGCTGGTCCAGGTGTTCTCGTTTGGGCTCAAAACGGCGGCTGACCTGCGGCTCTTCCTGACGCCATTGATGATCGTTTGGCGTCTTCTGGGGATGCAGTGTGGCCAAAACGCGGCCAGGTGGGCCCTGGTCTGGGCGGCGGTGGATCGGGTGTGCTTGCGATCCGGTGATGGGTGGCCAAGGCTGGACGTATGGAGAAGTCGACGAGGCCGGGACGACCGGTTCAGTCCACGCGGTGGCAGTGGTACTGGTGGTTCTTCATCTCGCGTACTGGTCTGCGGGCGCTCCTGTTCTGGCTCAACTGCTCTGTTCCTGGATTCCGCGGTCGTCTCGACCGGCTTTGCCAACCCTGGGACGGCGGGGCCGTGCCGCCATCGGGTAGATCGCGACCTTCGCGGACCAGCTGAAGGTGTGTCGGGTTCGGCGTGGGCTGCTGGGCCTACTCCTCGAGCTCATGCGTCAGGTCGTCCGGCGTGTCCGGTGGGAGGACGTCGAAGGCGCCGCGGTGCCAGAGCCACTCGTAGGCGTAGCGGTCGATCCACGGTGTCCAGAACCAGATCCGTGCCCATCGTGGCACTCGGTCGAGGTGGACTTCGAGGCCATCGGGTGGTGTCCAGTTCCAGCCCGGCCGGACTCCTGCTGGCGGCGTCCATCCACCTGGTGACGGGCGAGCGTAGGTCAGCCAGCGAGCGAGCTGCTTGTCGTGCTCGCTCCAGTCGTCGCCGGCGTCACTTGTGGCCACGTCACTATCCTCCCGGCACACCAGGCCGGCGGCAGCGGTTCAGGCCGCGCCGAGGGTCGGAGGGTTTGGCCGGTGTCCTGGCTTGGTCCGGGAGAGTGGCGGCCCGTAGTGTCTCCCGCGGAGCGGGAGTTGATGAGGGTCGCCCGTGTTCTGGCGGCCCTCTTGTCGCGCCCAGCCGCGCCGGCCGACCGGGCGCCGAAGGCGCGGAGGGAGGGCCGGCGCCGTTAGGCGGTGTGGCCGCCCTTGAAGACGTGAGGAAACTCTTCAAAGACGTGAGGAAACTCTTCACCGATAGCCAGCACCGTGGCTGTCCTGTCCCGGTAGGTGCTTGACGGTCGTGTGTCAGTAGGTGCTTGACGGTGCGGCGTTCCGGACTCGGGAGGTCGGGATTGGCACTGGTTGTTTTGTCGTTGGAGCAGCGCGTGTGGTTCGGGCCGTGCTGGTCCAACGATCGCTTTTACAAGACCGATATTCCCGACACGCAAGGGGTGCTCTCTGCGTCACGACCCGCTCGCCACATCTGGCCCATCAGTGGATCCGGGCTGAGATAGGGGACCGCCTCGGGCCACAACGGGCAGGCTAAGAACCCGCCCGAGCTGAGGAACCTTACCCTTCCTCGGTCTCCACGACCCGATGCAGGCCACCGGGCAAAGCCCGCCGGTCCTTAAGGGAGGCCGATGACTCGGCGACTCATGCGGAGCTCCCAGACCTCGCAATGACCTCTTCGGGTCGACCCTCCAGCGTCCTGCGCCAATCCATCAGGACCTCGTTCGGGGGTCTCTTCGGGCGACTTCCTTTCATCTCGTCGGGCCCGAGCCTGCAGATGCGCCAAAAGAAGGACTCGATGGCGGACATGAGTACTACGCACTGGGTTTGAGAGGACGTTGGGCCTCGGGGTTTCGGCGACACGAAGGTCCACCCTGAAAGTGAAGACACTTCGACAGCGGTCGGGCGACAATCCGTCGGGCGCGTTGTCATCCGAATAGTGGCACACCCGAGCGTGATAGGCCTAGACCGGTGCCTGATTCACAAAGCGAACACTCCTGGCGGATGACTCTCGTAGCGATTGTTGCCAGCCTGGTTACCGCTGTGCTCACGACGGTCGGTGTCGTAAACCTTATGTCCCGCGAGAGCGAGACCGTCGCAGGTGAACAGGTATTGCCGTTCAACGCGCGGAACGTCGGGCTCAGCGCTGTGGCGAGTTCGGTCTCCCAGAGCGTGGTCCAGGTGGACACGTCCACTATCGGTGGACACAGCACCGGGTCCGGCGTCGTCGTCAGGGACGACGGCGTAATTGCGACCAACGCACATGTCGTCCAACCGGCGGCACGAGGGAAGGGCCAGGTAGTCGTGCGGTTGGACAATCCTCACGGCCTCACGCGCACGATCGAGGTACCGGCGCGACATCAGCCGCCTGCAGGTGGGACGTGACCTGGCGATCCTGCGGGTCGGCAAAGTGCCCGGTTTGAAGGCCGCCAAGCTCGGCGACTCCTCGAAGGTCCACGTCGGCGACGTCGTTATGGCGATCGGGTCGCCGGAAGGACTGCAGGGGACGGTCACGGCCAGGAATCGTCAGCGCCCTGAACAGGCCCGTCCAGGTCACGTGTGAGACTGCGGCAGGGGCCGCCGCCCCAGTTCGATACGCGGCGATTCAGACAGACGCCACGGTGTATCCGGGAAATTCGGGTGGCGCGCTTGTGAACGCGCGAGGCGAAGTCATTGGTATCACCTCGGCACTGGCTCGCTCGCCATCGGGAGAAAGCACCGTGGGGCTGGGCTTTGCGATTCCCATCAACACGGTGAAGGATACATTCCAAGAATGCTGATCCCAGGCCCTGGGGCGCGGCAGACTCCCGTCGAACGAGATTGGATGTCATGTGAAGCATTCTCAGGGAAGAAGTCGGCAGCTGAAATTGATTGCCAGCGGGATCGCCATATCCATAGTGCTGGCCACGATGGGAGCATTCCTGGCAGTGAGGCTGCTGCGCCACGACGCCCGTGAGACCAACTCGACTGAAAAACACGCGGTGCAGGCGCAGGCGCTCCGCCATCTTCAATCCGTGCCCGCGGACATGCCGAGGTCACGTGCATACTCGGCTCCCAAGGCATTGAAGGGAAGGCCGGATAGTACAGGTGTGGAGAAGGTGCGCGTCTTATATGTGGGCGCCGAATACTGCCCCTATTGCGCCGCCCAGCGATGGCCACTTGTTATCGCTCTCAGCAAGTTCGGGGAATTCCACAGCTTGCACTCCTTCCTCCTACAGTCAGATTCGGGTGGACGCGGCATCCCGACCTTTTCGTTCCACGGCGCCAAATACACTAGTAGATATGTGGAATTCGTCGGCAAAGAGCTTTCCCTGACTCGCCGCGGCCCAGACGGAAAGCACCTACCACTCGACAGTCTAACCTCCGCGCAGAAGAGACAATTCAGCCACCTGACCAACGGTCACCGCGACGTACCCCTGATCGACATCGCCGACAAGTACGTGGTATCCGGGTCCCAGTACGACCCCAGCATGGTGACCGGCACGAGCACCCAAGACGTCACCCGGCAGATCCTTGACTCCAACAGTCCCACGTCCGCGGCGATACGCGGATCGGCCTGGTCGTTGGTCGCAGCCATCTGCGATACGACCCACATGCGGCCACATCGCGTCTGCGGCAATCCCTACACGGAGCAGCTGCGCAAGGAGATCCGTGCGCGCAACTGAACAGAACCACACTCGCGGGAGCCAACCACCCGCGGGCGCTCCCTACGTGGCACTATGCCTGTGCGCCGGCGCGCTCGTCGTGTCGGTCTACCTCGTCACCATCCACTTCGCTGGGCGCTCCGTGCTGGCATGCCCAACAGACGCCTTCCTGAACTGTGAAACAGTACTCACCAGCTCGCAGTCGCTCTTCTTCGCTCGCATACCCGTGGCACTGCCCGCGGCCGCATACTTCGCCGTGATGGCCATATTGTGCAGCCCCAAAGCATGGCGGTCACCCACCCGAACCCTACGCTGGGCGCGACTCGGCGGCGCGACCCTGGGGACCGGATTCGTCTTGTACTTCGCCTACAACGAACTCGTCGTCCTTGACGCGCTGTGCGTGTACTGCACCGCTGTCCACCTCCTGACCGTCGCTCTCGCCGCTACCGTTCTGTTCGGCGAAGCGGCCGCCAGAAGCGACGAGTGAACTTGCCGCACGACCGGTCGTTCAGGGTCCGGCCGACAGGGCAATGCCACCGGAGGCGTCATCGACCGCCTCCGACTGCGACATTTGCGCCAGACCTTTACCATTCCCAAGCTGGGAATCTCCGTCCCCTCCGCATGCCCCGGGCCAGGGATGAGCTTAATCCGTAGCGGTGATTTACGGTCACGACCCGTGCCGTCGGGCACCCGCTGACGTCCTCCCGGGGTTGGGCTCGTCGGCTCTGAGTTCGTCGACGATGCCGCGGGCGTCGTCTTCGGACTTTCCGAGTCCGACCCAGCCGGTCATGATCTGCCTGTTGTCGCTCAGGCCCACCCAGCGCCCGCGGGCGCTGTCGCCGTGGGCGTGCAGGGCGATGTAGACGGTTCCCTTCGAGCGCACCGATCCGTCGGCGGCGGTGTACCAGCCCATCAGGATCTCGTTGTCCCACAGACGTAGCTCACCGCTCCACATGTGGCCGTCTTCCTCGGCGGAGGTGCCGTGGGTCGTGCTGACGGCGTGGATGAGCGAGGCGTGGTGCCTCCTTCTGCCGATTCCGGGTTACGGACCTCGGTGTCCTGCAGCTCCGTCTGCTGTCCATGGCGAACGAACCTGCAGCGACATCAACCACGCTCACCAGACGACGAAGGAGAGTCGGTCATGGCTGTGCGTTCGTACCAGGTGTGGGGCGCCGCCTGTGACTCCTGCGATGCGGAGTTCGAGACCAGCCACAACGA
The DNA here is from genome assembly GCA_963791775.1 of uncultured Actinomycetota bacterium. Lineage (GTDB taxonomy): Bacteria > Actinomycetota > Actinomycetes > Propionibacteriales > Actinopolymorphaceae > Actinopolymorpha. The sequence continues at coordinate 1,129,515 of CAWBTM010000012.1, forward strand.
GATGCCCTGTGAGCGTGAGGATCTGGCGGACTTCGGCTGGGCAGTCGATGGTGACAAGGCCCATTGCCCGGCCTGCGCGGCCCGGGAGGGCACCCGCCCTGAGGACCGCAAGGTCACTCGCCTCGATGACAGACGGAGCAACGCTGGGCGGCGTCTGTGACCGGCTCGACCAAACGCCTCCGCCAGGCCCGCATCGACTACCGCCGGGCCCACCATGAGTCGCCGAGCATCTGGAGGAGAACGAGGTCCTGGAGGTCGTTGGCGAACTCGTGTTCGCCGATTCGGGTTGGCACACCACAGGCGACGCGATGCTCGCCAACACCGTAGCCGCCACGGCCCGCGAGCGACGCCAGACAGGGCGACTGGAGATCGCAACGTCAGGTTGACAACACATCGGACTGCATTGCAGGGAAGGGATCAGGAGCGTGAGTCACGAGCGACTGTGGACGCCCACCCAGGTGTGTGAGTACCTGGGTGTGCCGATCGAGACGCTGTACCGGTGGCGCTACATCGGCACCGGTCGTCGGGCCGCCAGGATCGGGAAGCACCCGCGCTACGACCCGGCCGACGTGTATGCCTGGGTGGAGGAGCAGAAGGCGTCTGCCGTATGAGTGTGGAGAAGCGGGGCGACCGGTGGCGCGCCAGGTACCGCGGCCCGGACGGGCGGGAACGCAACAAGAGCTTCCGCCGCAAGCTCGACGCGCAACGGTGGCTTGCCGACCAGAAGGTGCGGCTCTCGCGGGGTGAGTGGGTCGACCCGGCGGCGCTGCGGGTGGAGTTCGGCGCCGTCGCACGCGAGTGGTTCGACGGCACGCTGCATCTGAAGCCGCGGACTCGCTCGTCGTACCGGCGGCTGCTGGACCTGCGGGTGTTGCCCCGGTGGGAGCGGATCCCGATGGGCAAGGTCGCCGGGATGCTGCCCGAGTGGATCTCCGAGCTTGCCTCGTCGGGGCTGTCGGCGTCGCAGGTGCGGCAGACGGTGTACGTGTTCTCCTCGGTGTGCCAGCACGCGATCCGGACGGGCCGGCTGTTGGCGAACCCGGTGGCCGGCATCAAGCTGCCGCGGCTGGTGTCGTCGGGGGAGCGGGGGTTCCTGGGTCACGAGGAGGTGGCCAAGCTCGCCGGCGAAGCCGGCCCCTACGGCACATTGATCCGCACGCTGGCCTACACCGGGTTGCGCTGGGGTGAGGTGATCGCTCTCCGGGTCCGCGACCTCGACCTGGCACGGGGTCGGTTGGACGTTCGGCGTGCTTATGTCGACACCGACGGCCAGCTGGTCGAGGGGAAGCCGAAGACTCATCAAGCTCGGTCGGTCCCGCTGCCTGCGGCTCTCCGCGATGAGCTCGGCGTCCTGGTTGCCGGCCTCGATCGAGACGCGCTGGTGTTCACCGCTCCGGAAGGTGGGCCGCTGCGGGTCGGCAACTTCCGGCAGCGAGTGTGGACGCCTGCGGTGAAGGCCGCCGGGCTCGAAGGGTTCACCATCCATGGCCTTCGGCACACGGCGGCTTCGCTGTACATCTCGGCGTGCACGCCGCCGAAGGTCGTCCAGCGGGTCCTCGGCCACGCGTCGGTGGTCATGACGATGGACCTGTACGGCCACCTGTACCCCGACGAGATGGACACCTGGGCTGCGCGGCTCAACGAGGTGGCGGGCCAGTCGGGGTGTGGCCAGAACGACGGTTCGGGGACGGCGAAGTCGGAGGTCAGCCGGTGATCATGGTGCTGACCTGCGGTTCTGTGGGTGCCCCCGGCAGGATTCGAACCTGCGACACACGGTTTAGGAAAGCGATCAGGGCGTTCTCGTTTGGGCTCAAAACGGCGGCTGACCTGCAACTACTCCTGACGCCATTGATGATCGTTTGGCGTCTCCTGGAGATGCAGTGTGGCCAAAATGCGGCCAGTTTCGCCTGCTCTCTGAGGGCCGATGTGGGATGGTTGTCACCCTGGTCGCTCGTTCGGCGCAATGTCTGGTCCGTCCGCGCTGAAGGTTGGGATCTGGTGTCTTTGGGTGCTCCGGCGCTTTTGCTTGGTTCGCTCGGCGCCCACCGTCGGCGGGACCTCGGCCCCGGGGGCGCAGCCTTTTCGTCCTCTGAGTTCAGTGCTAAATTCTGCGCATGCGTTTGGGCCAGCCCGCCGGTGGTCCTCCTGGCCGTGAGGAGGACCACCGACGGCTGCGCGAGCGGGAGGCCAGACTCCGTATGGCTGCGGCTGAATTGCGCGATCGAGCAGCGCGGGAGCTTGAGCGGTGCATCCGGGAGCAAAACTCGTACGACCTGGCTTTGGATCATGCCGCCGAGATCCGCAAACACTGTGGGCTTCGGGGGCAGCTCCGAAGGAATTGACACCCGCACGCACGCCATCCGGGCGGGCTTGAAGGGGCGGAGGGTTTGGCCGGTGGCCTGGCTTGGTCCGGGAGGCTGGCGGCCCGTAGCCTGCTCCGGCGCGGTGGGCAGCTTGGCTGCCCGCCCTTGACCGCCCACCGTGGGCCGCCGGCCTTAGGGTCCCGGACCAAGCGAGGTGGCTAAAGCCTCCGGCCCGGCACCACCTACGACGATGTGTCTCCCGCGGAGCGGGAGTTGATGAGGGTCGCCAGTCTTGCTGGCGGCCCTCTTGTCGCGCCCAGCCGCGCCGGCCGACCGGGCGCCGAAGGCGCGGAGGGAGAGCCGGCGCCGTCAGGCGGGCGCCGGCGGCCTGGGGCCGCCCTTGAAGACGTAGGGAAACTCATCACCGGGCCTGATGCCGCGTCAATAGACTTGCCGATCGTCGTCGCTGTCGTGGAGGTAGTTGCTCGTGGCCCGTACGTGGTTGTCGGTCCGGGTGGAGCTGGTCGGTGGGAGGGGTACGGATCTGTGGCCCCGCCCTGGCCGCATATTTGCGGCCGCAAGATCGCATTCCTTCGGCCAGCTCGCCGATGCGATCAACCTGGCGTTTGCTCGGTGGGACCTGGCCCACCTGCACGGGTTCACCCTCGCCGACAAGACCGAGATCACCGCTTTGGATCAGTGGGGTGGCGAGACATTGGATGGCAGCCTCGACAGCCACAGAACCAAGCTGAGCCGGCTCAGCCCGGGGGAACAGTTCGCGTACGTGTTCGACCTCGGCGATAACTGGGCGCACCTGTGCACCGTCGCCACCGGCCGCATCGATCCGCTGGACCAACTGGGTGTGGTGCCCACCGAACCGCTCCCGTACTTCGGCTGGGGAGACTTGCCTGACCAGTACGGGCGCCGGTGGGACGGCGACGACGGCGACCTGCCGATACCGAAGCAGCCGGCGCAGCTCCTCGCCGACCTGCCACCGATCCTCCCGTGGTGGGGACCACACGAACTCAGAGATTAGCTGGCCGACACGCTAAAGCCTTCATTGCCGAGCCGGGCTCTGATGTATCAAGGCGCCGCTGACGCGGCGCAGCCGCCCGGCCGCCCTGCGGGCGGCGCTGGCGCGCCGTCCTCGGGCTCACCGGGCGAGGACCGCTGGGACGTACCAACGGTCGAAGACCTCAGAGGGCTCCGCCCTCCGAACCTCCCGGTCCTCGCTCGGGGAGTAGGCGCCGGCTGCTCTCCCGTCGGTCGGCCACCGCGAGCGGCGTACCCGGAACCTGGGCAGGGTCGCCAGGCCAAGCCGCAAGCGGTCGACGAGCGAGCCTGGCGACCCTGCCCAGAACCCGGGTGTGGACGAGCTGTCCGACCGACGGGAGAGCAGCCTTGACTCAGGTTGAGGGCGCGCTGTGGCCTGGAGAACCCGACACGCGGCCACCGCTCGGGACGAGGCAAACGACGGGAGACGCGGCGACTACACCGGTTCGGGTGGTGAGATGCCTGGGGCCAGGAGATGCGAGGCGCCGGTGAGGGGGTCACCGATGTGCATGCCGGATCCGTCGATGGTGTAGCCGCGGATGCTGTCGTCGTGGGCGGAGCCCCGCGTTTGCAGGATGGCGATGGCGCGTTGAACCTGACCGATGCCTTCGATGTAGCGGAACATGATCGAGACGTCGGCGAGGCTGGCGATCTCTGTGGCAATGGCGGGCGTGCCCGCCAACGCGACGCGACTGCCCGGCGCGGCAGTGAGCAGGGTGGTGATCTCATGTTGGCGGACGACCGCTGCGAGGGCGAGTACGAAATCGAGGAGCGCCCGGGAGGACCCGATGCGTTCGAGTGCGCTCAGCGTGTCGATGACGAGCCGGTTGGGGGCGAAGTCCTGGACAGCACTGCGGAGGTTAAGGAAGTGATCCTCCATGGACGCGATCTCTGGGAGTTGCGATACCACGCGGAGGAGGCCGGCGTCTTCCATGACGTCGATGTCCATTCCCCAGCCGGTCGCGTTGCGGACAAGTCTCTCGCGGGTTTCGTCGTAGGTGTAGAGCAGGCATCGCTCGCCGTTGCGGTAGGCGGCATCGGCGAACTTGAGACCAGTGAGCGTCTTCCCGGCTCCAGTCGGGCCGGTGAGCAGGATGATCGCGTCCTTGAACACCCCGCCGCCACACATGGTGTCCAGTCCACCGTTTCCGGTGGAGACGCGCTCGTGCGAGGCGTGTTCGCGTGGGACCAGGAAGGCCAGCGGGATGACGACGATCCCCTCACCGGGTGCGATGGTGAACAGCCATTCACCGGAACGGTGAGGGGCGCCGCGGAATTTGACCACTTCGATGGTCCGGCGTCGCCGTTCGTTGTGCAGGCCGTTGCGGAGCACGATCACGTTGTCGATGACGAATTCCTCGACGTGCAGTCGCGACACCCCGTCATACTCCTGGGTTCGCTCACTGGTGATCACCGAGGTAACCCCGAGAGAGTCAAGGCAAGACGCGATCCGGTACAACTCCTGGCGAACGCTAGCGGCGTCAGGGAATCGAGTGAACAACGCGCTGGTCGAGTCCAGACAGACGCGGGCCGCGCCGGTTCTCCGGACCGCCGCTTCGATCCGAGATATGAGAGCCGAGAAGTTGTACTCCCCGACAGTGGTGGCCTCTACGGAAGGACTGGGTGATGCGTCCACGAACCCCCAACTGCCTTCGGCCTCCCAATCCTCGACCGGGTAGCCGAAGGCGCCGGCGGAACGGCGAATGGAATCAACCGACTCCTCGAAGGTGACGAACACGCCCGGCTGATCGAACAGGGACCGACCCCGAGCGAGGAACTCGAGTGCAAAAAGGGTCTTGCCGGTGCCGGTGGTACCGGTCACCAACGTGCACTGGCCGGCCGGAAGGCCCCCGAGAGCCACCAGGTCGAACCCGCTGATCCCGGTGGGAAGACGCTCAAGCGCCGTAGCTCCGGTCACGGTCACCCTCGCCTTTCGTCGAGGTCGTCCGGGCCCGGAAGACCAAGAGCCGCGCTGGTGCGAACGTCGTCGGACAGATCGCCGATCACCCGACACTGAGGAAACGGGTCCACCCTGACGACCGTCGGGACCACAACCACCTGATCCTCCTCGGCCAGATCGGGGCGCTCGCTCACGTCGACAACCTCAAGCTCATACCGATCACCCAAATGAGCGTCACATAAGGACCGGAACCGAGCCACGACATACTCACCCGCCACGGTGTGAGCGCCCGCGACGAACAACCTGAACACATACCCGGCCGACGACGGACTTGACACAGACACCCCCAGCCGACGTCACACCCGACTTCCTGTACGACGTCGGATCCCCCGCCGTGCAACGCACTACCTCCGAAGCCCCTACCCGAATCATGGCCCGTGGCGATTGAGCCGCGAGGTCTCCTTACCCATTCGCCAGCCCCGATACGACCACCGGCCCCGCCAGCCTTCCACGCTGGGATCTTGTAGGGCCCTCCACAGGCGTCCGTACAGCAGCGAAGTACAGCAACGCCAGCGACCACCGTCGGTCCGCGATGACCCGAAATGACGGAACGCACGCCTGAGCGACCCACATCAACCGCCCGACCGATAGTTCGGGACGAAGTGGCCGCCCGTGCTATCTGCGTGCTATCCGTCACGGCTCTGAGGGGTCGATCCCGGGCACCCACGGAGCACCCTCGTGAGCGGCATACCGCCGGGCGAGCGTGAGCCGCCTCAGATTCCCAAGCTGACAGTGCGGGCTCGACACGCTCGGACTGCCGCCGGGGGTTTGTGCGACGGCGAGTTCGACAAAGGTCATGCAGGTTTGGGCTCGTCGGTTTTGAGCTGGTCGATGATGCCGCGGGCGTCGTTTTCGGACTTCGCGAGTCCGACCCAGCCGGTCATGATCTGCCCGTGGTCGCCTAGCCCCACCCAGCGGCCCCGGGCGCTGTCGCCGTTGGCCTGCAGCACGATGTAGACGGTGCCCTTTGAGTGCACCGATCCGTCGGCGGCGGTGTACCAGCCCATCAGGATCTCGTTGTCCCACAGCCGTAGTTCGCCGCTCCACATGTGGCCGCCTTCGTCGATGGAGGTGCCGCGGGTCGTGGTGACGACGTGGATGAGTTCGGCCCGTTGGTCGATCCTGACCTGTTGGGCGGTGACGTGCTGCTGGTGGTCCTTCGACGTCTGCCAGGACGCCCACCAGTCACCGGTGAGGTTGATGCGATGGGTGGGCATGCCGGCAAGCTCGGCGAGTGAGATGTCGAGCGCCTTTGCGATGGCGACGGCGACGGGAAACACCGGCTGTTGTTCGCCCGCTTCGTATCTCCTGATCTGCCGCATGTGGACGCCGGCCGCCTGCGCCAGCTGCGTTTGTGACAAGCCCAGTTCACGGCGGCGGCTTCGGAGCACCTGCGACATGTCCATGCCTGCATTGTCAACGGGCGCGTTCTTCCTTGACAACTGGACTCATCGGTCCCACGATGGTCGAGCTGTCCGCTGAGCGGACCTGCCGGCCCACTTTCTTGGGCAACTTCATTGCGCGTGGCTCGCCGTCAGATCGGCTGACCTTCTGGGAGTCGGGCGCGTAGCTGACGCCACACGGTGGCGTGTGGTGAGGCGTGGTGCCTCCTCCTTCCATTGATTCCAGGTAACGGACCCTGGTGTCCTGCGGCTCCGCCTGCTGTCCATGGCGAACGACCTGCAGCGACACCGACCACGCTCACCAGGCGAAGAAGGAAGGTCGGCCATGGCCGTGCGTTCGTACCAGGTGTGGGGTGCGGCGTGTGACTCCTGCGACGCGGAGTTCGAGACCAGCCACAACGAGATGCCGTGTGAGCGGGACTATCTGGCGGACTTCGGCTGGGCCGTCGACGGTGACAACGCCTTGTGCCCGGCGTGCGCTGCGCGGGAGGGGACTCGACCCGAGGACCGCAAGATTGTCCAGCTTTCCAGCCGGCGGCGGCATTCGTGACCGACTCGACGGCGACCATTACCCCCGACAACCAGCCCACCTTGGCGGGCGCGGTGGCCGTTGCCGAGACGATCCGGAAGGTCGACGCCGACGGCGCGGTCTGGTTGCACACTCCGCCGCGGTCGAGGCCCGAGGGCATGGACCTCACGGACCTGCGGGGCGCAGACAGGTTCTCCGCCACTGTGACCGCGATGGCCCGCGGCGCCTCGCCCGATTACCGGCGCTGGCTCTCGCACGTGCATTCTGCGGCGGGTTGTTCCCAGCCGGTGCGGTTGGCGGGCATGGTCCGCACCACCAAGGTCAACACCAGAACAGGTGAGGTCACTGAGACGAGGACGGTGACCGAGGACATGCCCGACGGGGTGATCTACAAGGCCTGCGGCAATCGCCGGGCGTCGGTGTGTCCTTCGTGTGCGGAGATCTACCGCGCCGATGCCTACCAGCTGGTGCTCGCCGGTATGCGCGGCGGCAAGGGCGTCCCCGAGACCGTGTCGGGACATCCGGCGGTCTTCGCCACTGCCACCGCGCCCGGCTTCGGGGTGGTGCACACCACCCGCACCAACAAGAAGAGTGGAAAGCCCGAACCCTGCCGGGCTCGTCGTGCCCCGGACCTGTGCCCGCACGGCGTCGACATGCGGTGCGTGACCAGGCATGCCGACGGGGACGAGCGGCTCGGCCGGCCACTGTGCCCGGACTGCTACGACTACGACCACCACGCGGTGTGGAACACCTTCGCGGGCGAACTGTGGCGCTACACCACGATGAGGGCCAACCGAGAGCTGCGGAAGTGGGCCCGCCGCCACGGCTACGCCGAACGGGTCGTGAATCCCGAGACGGGCAAGGTCACCTCGAAGGTGCCGGTGCGGATCAGCTTCGGGAAGGTCGCGGAGTTCCAGCGCCGCGGCCTGGTCCACTTCCACGTCCTCGCCCGCTTCGACGGTATCCATCCTCTCGACCCGGATCTGGTGGTGCCGCCGCCTGACTGGGCGAACGTGTTCTTGCTGTCCTGGATTCTCGAACAGGCCCTCGCCGCAACGGCGTACCGCACACCGCCGCACGTGGTCCACGACCACGACGGCCATACCCTTGTCGACCGGCCCGACGGATGGCTCCTGCAATGGGGATCGCAGGTCGATGTGCGACCGGTTCGGCTTCGCGGTGAGGACAAGTTGTCCGGCGAACGGGTCGTCGACGAGCTCGACCACGCCGACGTCACCGGCGGCACGGGCCAGCTCGACAAGCATGGCCGGCGCCGTCTGTTGTCCGGGCCCGCGGTGGCGGGGTATCTGGCGAAGTACGCGACGAAGGCGACCGAGGCGGCTGGCCACACGTCTCGCAAGATCACCGACGGGACGGTCGACTTCTACGCCAACGACACCCACCCTGGACGGCTCATCGAAGCCTGCTGGCGGCTCAGCCAGAAAGGCGACCAGTCGGCTCAGGAGTGGCGGGACGGCAAGTACTACGCGCTGCGGCGGTGGGCACACATGCTCGGCTACGGCGGGCACTTCTTCTCCAAGTCCCGCCGCTACTCCACCACCTTCAAACGACTCCGCCAGGCCCGCATCGACTACCGGCGAGCACACCACGAGTCGGTTGAGCATCTGGAGGAGAACGAGGTCCTGGAGGTCGTCGGTGAGCTCGTGTTCGCCGGTTCGGGCTGGCACACCACCGGAGACGCGATGCTCGCCAACACCGCAGCAGCCATGGCCCGCGAGCAACGGCAGACCGGACGGCTGGAGATCGCAACGTCAGGTTGACAAGGCATCGGCTGCATTGCAGGGAAAGGGATCAGGAGCGTGAGTCACGAGCGACTGTGGACACCGGCGCAGGTGTGTGAGTACCTGCGGGTGCCGATCGAGACGCTGTACCGGTGGCGCTACATCGGCACCGGTCCCCGGGCCGCCAGGATCGGCAAGCATCTGCGCTACGACCCCGCTGATGTGTACGCCTGGGTGGAGGAGCAGAAGGCGACCGCCGCATGAGCGTGGAGAAGCGCGGTGACAAGTGGCGAGCCCGGTACCGCGGCCCGGACGGGCGGGAGCGCAACAAGAGCTTCCGGCGCAAGCTCGACGCACAACGCTGGCTTGCCGACCAGAAGGTGCGCCTCTCGCGTGGGGAGTGGGTGGACCCGGCGGCGCTGCGTGTGGAGTTCGGTGCCGTTGCGCGGGAGTGGTTCGACGGCACACTGCATCTGAAGCCGCGGACTCGCTCGTCGTACCGGCGGCTGCTGGACCTGCGGGTGTTGCCCCGCTGGGAGCGGATCCCGATGGGCAAGGTCGCCGGGATGCTGCCCGAGTGGATCTCCGAGCTTGCGTCGTCGGGGCTGTCGGCGTCGCAGGTTCGGCAGACGGTGTACGTGTTCTCCTCGGTGTGCCAGCACGCCATCCTGACTGGCCGGCTGCTCGCGAACCCGGTGGCCGGCATCAAGCTGCCGAAGCTGGTGTCGTCGGGAGAACGGCGGTTCCTGAGTCATGAGGAGGTGGCCAAGCTCGCCGCGAAGGCCGGTCCATACGGCACCTTGGTCCGCACCCTTGCCTACACCGGGCTGCGCTGGGGCGAGGTGATCGCGCTCCGCGTTCGTGACCTCGACCTGGCACGGGGTCGGCTGGACGTTCGGCGTGCGTACGTCGACATCGACGGCCAGCTGGTGGAGGGGAAGCCGAAGACCCACCAGTCGCGGTCGGTCCCGCTGCCCGGTGCACTCCGCGACGAGCTCGGCGGCCTGGTCGCCGGCCTCGATCGGGATGCGCTGGTGTTCACGGCTCCGGAAGGTGGGCCGCTGCGGGTGGGTAACTTCCGGCAGCGGGTGTGGACGCCGGCGGTGAAGGCGGCCGGCCTCGAGGGATTCACCATCCACGGCCTCCGGCACACGGCCGCCTCGCTCTACATCTCCGCGTGCACGCCGCCGAAGGTGGTCCAGCGGGTGCTCGGCCATGCGTCGGTGGTCATGACGATGGACCTGTACGGCCACCTGTACCCCGACGAGATGGACACCTGGGCCGCACGGCTGAACGAGGTCGCCGGCCAGTCAGGGGTGTGGCCAGAACGTGGCCAGTACGACAGTTCGGAGACGGCGAAGGCGGAGGTCGGCCGGTGATCATGGCGCTGACCTGCGGTTCTGTGGGTGCCCCCGGCAGGATTCGAACCTGCGACACACGGTTTAGGAAACCGTTGCTCTATCCCCTGAGCTACGAGGGCGCGATCGCACAGTCTAGCGACCAGCCCTCGCCAGGGGTGGCAGGGAGTAGCTCACGCCATCCGCCGGTGCTCCTCACGCGGTGTCGGCGAGAACGGGGTGGATCGGGGGGACGGCTGAGCCCTTCTCACCGGCGGCCGAGGGGGCGCCGTCGGGTCCCACCCAAGATCGTCGACACTCGTACTCCTGGGCCGCACGGTGCCCGTACCTGGTCGCGCAGGGCGTCTGCGACTTGGGCAGAGTGAAGATGACGGCCGGAACGAACACACTGGTCTCCCGACGGAGTTCACGAGGTGGCCGGCGCCGAGCAGGTCCCGCCGACTGCGGGTCACTGCTGGGGGCGTAAGGACGCCGCGAGTACGACGTTGCTGACGATGGCCGCGGTGACGGTGCGGGCAACCGCTTCGGCGGCGGCACCGGCTCCCCAGTTGCCCCGCTCGAGTTCCTTCGCGCGGGTGATCACGGGGGAGGCCCACGGGATCTCGCGGTGGAACTGGGGAAGCGTCCCGCTGCCGGAGAGCAGGGCCCCGAGGGCGGCGACCCGTAGTTGCGGCGCCGCCACCCGGGCAAGATCGTCGGTCGTCCAGCGTTCGAACGCCACCAGGGCAACCACGACGCCGGGGACAAGGACGAGGACGTGCCACCAGGCGTGCGCGTCGACGAACACGATGATGGCGGCAGCGATCACCAGCGGCGGGACGGACGAGGCCAGATTGAGCCGGCGCAGGCGTCCCTGCGTCGCCTCGGTGAAACCTGTTGATCTCGCGGTCACCCGCCAAGTATTCACGGAGGCCGAAGTCGCGACCAGTGACACCACGTCACACGGCGCCGTGACGCGGCGCCACTGCCCCGAACGGGGCGGCGAACGAACCATGGGTGGCATGTCCACAACGCCAGTCATCGAAGTCGATCAACTGAACGTCAGCTACGGCGACTTCCACGCCGTCAAGGATCTTTCCTTCGAGGTACGCCGCGGTGAACTCTATGCGCTGCTCGGTACCAACGGCGAGGGCAAGACCACGACCCTGGAGACCATCGAGGGGAATCGGACTCCGACCACGGGAACGGTGCGGGTGTTCGAGCGCAGCCCCGGGGACCGGCGGACCGTCCGCCCGCGGATGGGGGTCATGCTCCAGGAGGGCGGGTTCTCACCGGACCTGACGGTGCGCGAGTCGGTACGCCTGATCGGCCGGCTCACCCGCCGTACCGACGACGTCGACCGCGTGGTCGACCTCGTTGACCTCACCGACCGGGCGGGCAGGAGGGTCTCGCAGCTGTCCGGCGGGGAGAAGCGGCGGCTCGACTTCGCCACCGCCGTCTACGGCTCACCCGAGCTGATCTTCCTGGACGAGCCGACCACCGGTCTGGACATCCAGTCCCGGGACGACCTCTGGCAGACGGTGAACCGGCTCCGAGAGAACGGCGCCACCATCGTTCTCACCACGCACTACCTGGAGGAGGCGCAACAGCGCTCCGACCGCATCGGGCTGATGCACCGGGGCACCCTCCACCGTGAGGGCACGGTCTCGGAGCTGACCCGGACCCTGCCGGCCGTCATCCGCTTCTCGCTGCCCGGGCCGGCGCCCACGTCCGCGTCGGCACGGCCGGTGCCGGAGCTGCCGCTGCAGGCCACCGTCGACGACCACGGGAAGGTCGTGGTCGAGACGTACGCCCTGCAGAAGGACCTGTACGTCCTGCTCCGGTGGGCGCAGGACCACGCCCTGGAGTTGCGGGAGCTCGAGGCCGGGCCGACCCGGCTGGACGACGTCTTCCGCGCCATCGGCTCCTGACCCCGCGCTCCTGCACCCGCTGCTGCCCACCGTCAATTGACAGTTGACACGCTTCCCGAAGGAGCTCCCGTCATGTTGTCCATCGCTGTCAGCGAGCTGATCCAGATCCTCCGTAACCGGCTCGTGCTGGTCACCAGCCTCGTCATGCCCGTCGTCGTCAGTGCGTTCTTCGTACGCCAGCACGACACCTTCGAGGCCATCGGCGGCCTCGGCTACATCGGCGCCGTCGTGATGTTCACCGTCGCCGCGTTCGGGCTTTACACCACGGCCGTGACCACGCTGGCCTCCCGGAGGCAGAACCTCTTCCTCAAACGGCTGCGGTCCACCGCCGCCGGTGACCCCGGCATTCTCGCCGGGCTGCTGCTGCCCGCCACCGTCATCGCTCTGGTTCAGGTGACCGCGATCCTGGCCGTGCTGGGGGCGGTCGCCGGCGAACCGGCCAACGTCGTCCTGCTGGTGGTCGTGGTCCTCGCCACCCTGGCCATGATGGTCGGCCTCGGTCTGGCCACGGCGGGGCTGACGAACTCGCCCGAGCACGCCCAGGTGACGACGCTGCCGGTCGCCCTCGGCGTGATCGCGGTGGCGTCCTGGGTGGGCATCACCGGCACCGAAAACCTCGCCATGCTCAAGCGCCTGTTGCCCGGCGGCTCGGCCACCGAACTGGTGGTGAACGCCTGGAACGGCGGCGTCGCCGTGACCGACTCCCTCCTCCTGCTAGGGCCGACGCAGGGCTGGGTCGTCGTCGCCGTCGTCTTGGCCACCCGGCTCTTCCGCTGGGAGCCCCGCCGCTGACCTGCCGGCAGGAGACCCGGCAATGGGCCGCGCCGAGGTGACCTGCGACAACGGGTTCGCAGGAGTATGTTGCCGCCCATGTCCCGGCCCCCGGCAGGCGAACCTCCCGTGGCAGGCCCCCGGACGCGCCTGCCGGTCGGGCCGTCCGGAGGCCGTTCAGTCGTTCGCCCGGCGCTCGTGCAGGGCGCGAATCGCGCGTACCACCCGAAGGGGGAGCAGTCCGACAAGCGGGGCGCGCCGGCCGAGATCCGCGCTGTCCTCACGGTCGAAGGCCGCGGCGTACCGGCCGGCGTCGGCGGCGGTGGGGTAGCGCTTGCTGCCGGCGGCGCCGCAGTCGCGTTGGCACCTCCAGACCATGGTCTCGCCCTCGGCGGAGAAGCGATACCGATGGCCGAGGACCCGACAACGCACCATGACGGCGCATCCTACGGCGCCACCTGGACGTACGCCATTTCACCGCGGGGAAGCCCGGCGGCGCGTGCGGAGCATCTCACCGCGCGTCCCATCCGTCCTTCCTGAGCGAGTGAAACGGACTGCCCATGTCGTCAACCACGTTGGACACCATCAAGACTCGGGTGCCGGCCCGGCTCGACCGCCTGCCGTGGTCGCGGTTCCACTGGCGGGTGGTGATCGGCCTCGGCACCGTGTGGATCCTCGACGGCCTCGAAGTGACGATCGTCGGCTCGGTCGCCTCCCGGATGATCGAGAAGGGCAGCGGGATCCACCTCACTGCCGGCGACATCGGTACCGCCGCCGCGATCTACGTCCTGGGCGCCTGCCTGGGCGCGTTGTTCTTCGGGCAGCTCACCGACCGGTTCGGCCGCAAGAAGCTCTTCCTGCTCACGCTGGGCGTCTACATCGTCGCCACGGTGGCCACGGCGTTCGCGTTCGCACCGTGGTACTTCTTCCTGGCCAGGTTCTTCACCGGCATGGGCATCGGCGGGGAGTACTCCGCGATCAACTCCGCGATCGACGAGCTCATCCCCGCCCGCAACCGCGGCCAGGTGGACATCGCCATCAACGGTAGCTACTGGGTCGGCTCAGCGCTCGGCAGCCTCGCCGCGATCGTCCTGCTCTCCGACCTCTTCGCCACCGGCCTGGGCTGGCGGCTCGCGTTCGGCGTGGGCGGCATCCTCGGCGCGGTGATCCTCGTCGTCCGGCGGCACGTGCCCGAGAGTCCGCGGTGGTTGTTCATCCACGGCCGTGAGGACGAGGCGGAGAGGATCGTCGACTCGATCGAGCGCGAGGTCCGCGAGGAAGCCGGCGGGGACCTCCCCGAAGCCGGCGAGAGCATCACGGTCCGCCAGCGCAAGACCATTCCGTTCCGGGAGCTCGCCAAGGTCGCGATCAAGAAGTACCCGCACCGCACGGTGCTCGGCCTGGCGTTGTTCATCGGACAGGCTTTCCTCTACAACGCGGTCACGTTCGACCTGGGCACGATCCTGAGCACGTACTTCAAGGTGGCCTCGGGTTCGGTGCCGTTCTTCCTGGCCGTGTTCGCGGTCGGCAACTTCCTCGGCCCACTGTTGCTGGGAAGGCTTTTCGACACCGTCGGGCGTAAACCGATGATTGCGGGCAGCTACCTCGGCGCCGCGGTGATGACCGCCGTCGTCGGCTTCCTGCTGCTCGAGCAACTCGCTGAACTCCATCTCGTTCATCGTGTTGCTGGCGATCGGGTTCTTCATCGCCTCGGCCGGCGCCAGCTCGGCCTACCTCACGGTCAGCGAGATCTTCCCGATGGAGACCCGGGCGCTCGCGATCGCGTTGTTCTACGCGGTCGGTACGGCGATCGGCGGCATCACCGGGCCGCTGCTGTTCGGCCAGTTCATTCACAGCGGCAACCTCGGGCTGGTGGCGCTGGGCTTCTTCATCGGCGCGATCGCTATGGCGTTCGGCGGCGTGGCCGAGCTGGTGTTCGGGGTGCGTGCCGAGCAGCAGTCCCTGGAGAACATCGCCCGCCCGCTCACCGCGGAGGAAGCCGACGAGGACACCGGCGCGGGGGAGCGGGCCGAGGCGGGATCGGAGGACGACGACGAGCAGGCGAAGGCGCGGGAGGCGGCGCGAAGGGCCGAGGCCGAACGCGACGAACGCATCGCCCGCAGGTCCGAACGCCAACGTACGCAGCGATACCGCCCCGGCCCGGGGACGTCGTTCTACTCGCCCGGCATGCACGCCTCCGGCTCCTCGCCGAGCCAGAGCAGGTTGGCCGGTGAGCGTGCGCTCGACGAGGAGGTCGCGCTGATCACCGACCTGGTGCGCGAACGCGGGACGATGGACCGGGAGACGATGTTCCGCGAGCTGGGCGCCCGCCGCTGGGGGCCCCGCCGGTTCGACATCGCGCTGCGGACCGCCGTTGCCGAGGGTCTCGTCCGGCCGGCGGGGCGCCGGCGGTTCGGCCCGCCCGAGGGCGCGGATCAGTAGGGATCAGTAGGGATCAGTAGCCGCGCTCGACCTCGACCAGCCCGACGAGCTCCTCCCCCGCGACGTAGCGCTGCACGTTCTCGTGCACCCGCTTGGTGAGTCCGGGGATGAGCAGGCTCGGCGGGTTGGCCGAGTGCGGCGTGATCAGCGCGCGCGGCTCGTCCCACAGCGGGTGGCCGTCCGGCAGCGGCTCGGGGTCGGTCACGTCCAGGCCGGCGCCAGCGATGCTGCCCGCACGCAGCGCCTCGACCAGCGCGTCGGTGTCGATCAGCGACCCGCGGGCGATGTTGACCAGCCAGGCGTGCGGCTGCATCAGTTTCAGCTCCCGGGCACCGATCAGGTGTTTGGTCTCCGCCGTCGACGGGGCGCCGATCACGACCACGTCGGAGGCGGTGAGTACGTCGTCCAGCCGGTCCGGGGTGTAGGTCTGCGCCGCACCCGGCACTGGCGTGCCCGACCGGGTGATCGCCAGCACGCGGACCCGCAGCGGCTCCAGCATCCGGATCAGCGCCCGGCCGATGCCGCCGCAGCCGACGATGCCGACCGTGGAGTCCAGCAGCGTTCCGGACCGTACGCCCGTCCAGGTGCGTTCGCCGGCGAGCGTGTGCAGCTGGCGCAGCCCGCCGAGCATCAGCGCCAGCGTGTGCTCGGCAACGCCGTCGGCGTAGCTGCCGACCGCGCAGGTGTAGACCTTGCCGGAGGTGAAGATGCCGGCCCGGAACCACGACTCGATGCCGGCCGACGGAAGCTGCACCCACTTGATCCCGTCGTGGTCGACGTCGTTGAACTGGTCCGGCGAACCGCCCCACCACACCAGCGCCTCGGCCTGGGTGGGGTCGTCGGTCACCTCCCCGCCGGCGGTCTTCACGGCCTCGAGGAGTTCGGGCAGCTGCTGCGGGCCGACATAGATCTTGGGGGTACGCGCTCCGGAGGTCATGCGTCCAGTATCTCCGCGCCGCTGGTTGCCGCGATCAGCGGTGCATGCCGGGGCCGGCGGTCCCGGCCCCCACGGCCTCAGGTTGCCTGGCGGGTGGCCACGTCCTCGGCGGTGACGTCCAGCAGGAACCGCTGCGCCGGACTGAGCCGGTCGTACGTCGTGGAACGGATGTAGGCCTTCTGGTCCAGCTGCTGGGCGAGGTCGCGGGTGCAGAACGCCATGTGCATCGCGCGCCTGGGCCGGTCGGATCTGTTCAGCGTCCCGCCGTGCCACAGGTGGCTGTTGAAGATCACCACGGTTCCGGCGGGGGCGAGCAGCTGAATCTCGTCGGGGTGGGCGTCCAACGGATCGGCCATGTCCTGGCCGGGCAGCTTCGCCCACTTGTGCGAGCCGGGCACGACGCGGGTGGCGCCGTTGTCGGCGGTGAAGTCGTCCAGCAGCCAGATGGAGTTGCAGACGCGGTACGCACCGGGCTGGACGGGCTCGCCGTAGTCGGTGTGCAGGCCCTGCAGTCCCTTGCCCGGACGGGAGGCACGGCTGTTGAGGGAGAACACCTTGAAGTCGCCGAGTACCTGCCGCATCCCCGCCAGCACCCGCGGATGGCTGAAGCAGACGTCGAACATCGGGTCCTTGTTGATCAGGTCCGACAACCGGTCCGAACCCTCTTCCTGGTGCACCTCCAGGCCGGCCTGCTCGCCCTCGGCGGCGGTGAGCTCGGCCAGCCGGGCGTTGAACGCCGCGACCTGCTCGGAGCTGAGGACGCCTGGCAGCGGAAGGAAACCGTCCCGGTCGAGCTGGTCCTTCTCCTTGCCGGACAGGGCTTCTTCGGTGACGGCGAGGTCGCGCAGTGCGGTCGCCATGTCCATGGGTGCGCTCCGTTCGGTCGAGTTCGCGCTCCATGGTTCGCCGCGTCCGGGTGGGTGTTCCACCTGTTGGCCGCCTGCGGTCACATGCTGGCCCGAAGCGGCTGGCGCGGCGCTCGCCGCTGTGGTCGGCGGCGCACACACCGCACCCGGCCCGGGAGCCAGGGTCCGGGCCGGGTGCGGCGTGAGTTCAGCTGTCCGAGCCGATCAGGCCTCGGACAGGTTGTCGATCGAGGTCAGCTCGTCCGCGGACAGCTCGAAGTCGAACACGTCGACGTTGGACTCGATGCGCTCGCGCTTCGCCGACTTCGGGATCACCACGACCCCGCGCTGCAGGTGCCAGCGCACGATCACCTGCGGGACGGTCTTGCCGTACTTGTCGGCGAGGCCGGTCAGCACCGGGTCGTCCAGCTTGGCGGCGCGGAACGGGCTGTACCCCTCCACGACGACGCCGCGCTCCCGGCTGCCCTCCAGCAGGTCACGGTCGAACTGCACGGGGCTCCACTTGATCTGGTTGACCGCGGGCGTCACGCCGGTCGCGGAGGTGAGCTCGTCGATCTGGTCGAGGGAGTAGTTGCTGACGCCGATGTGGCGTACGAGACCGTCTTTCTGCGCCTCGACGAACACCTTCCACGACTCCACCCCGGCGGTGCCGTTCGGCGGCCAGTGGATCAGCCACAGGTCGAGGTGGTCCACGCCGAGCTTGTCCAGGCTCTCCTGGAGCGTCTGCCGCTCCCGCCCGACGTGGTCCGGCGGCAGCTTGGTGGTGACGAAGACGTCGTCGCGGGACACGCCGCTGTCGCGTAGCGCGGCGCCAACCTGGTCCTCGTTGCCGTAGCCGGTGGCTGTGTCGAGGTGGCGGTAGCCGGCTTCCAGCGCCCAGCTGACGGCCTGGCGGGCCTCGTCGCCGGAGAGCTGCCAGGTGCCGAACCCGATCAGCGGGATGCGGGCGTCGGGGGAGAGCGGTGCGGTGAGTTGGGAGGACAGGCCGATGTCAGTCATGCCCTCGGTCCTACCCCCTGGCACCGGTGAAACGCCAACCAGTTGGCGCGGCGGGGTCGTGCTGGCCAGATGTGGCCGAACCGGTTCGCGGAGGTACGTTCGAAGGCGTGTCCGACTCGATTCCCCAGTCCCAGCCACAGTCCGGGGCCTCCTCACCCGCAGGCTCTCCCTCCGATGCGCCCGCCGACTCGGCCGGCCGGATCCCACTCTCCGTACTCGAACTCGCACCGGTCGGTGAGGGGCAGACGAGTGCGGAGGCGCTGAACGCCGCCGCGACCCTGGCCCAGCGAGCGGAGGAGCTCGGCTACCGCCGCTTCTGGGTGGCCGAGCACCACAACATGCCGGGTGTGGCGTCCACGTCACCGGGAGTGTTCCTCGGGCACGTGGCCGCGCGGACGCGGAGCATCCGGGTCGGTTCGGGCGGGGTGATGCTGCCCAACCATCCGCCGCTGGTGGTCGCGGAGCAGTTCGCGATGCTGGAGGCGCTCAGCCCGGGGCGGATCGACCTCGGGATCGGCCGCGCGCCGGGCACCGACCCGGCGACCGCGGCTGCCCTTCGCCGGACGAAGGAGGGGCTCGGCGCCGAGGACTTCCCGCAGGAGCTCGCCGACCTGCTCGACCTGCTGGGCATCGAGGAAGGCGGCGGCCGGCTCGCGCTGCGGCGGATGAGCGCCACGCCCGTCGCGGCCTCGGCGCCGGACGTGTGGCTGCTCGGGTCCAGCGGTTACAGCGCGCAGGTGGCCGGGATGCTGGGGCTGCCGTTCGCGTTCGCCCATCACTTCAGCGCGGCCAACACGCTGCCCGCGATGGAGTTGTACCGCTCGACGTTCCGGCCGTCCGCGCGGCTGGCCGAGCCGTACGCGATGGTCACCCAGTCGGTCTACGTCGCCGACACCGCCGAGGAGGCGGAGGCGATCGCCCGGCCGGCCCGGCTGGCCCAGGTCTCGCTGTACACCGGCCGCCCGCGACGGACCCCCACGCCGGAGGAGGCCGCCGCGCACGAGTGGACCGACGCCGAGCTCCGCATCATCGAGCAGGGCCCGAGCCGGCCGACGATCGGCGACCCGAAGGCCGTGCTCGCCGAGCTCACCGACCTGGTGTCCGCCACCGGAGCGAACGAGCTGATGGTGACGACCATGACGCACGGACTGGCCGAACGCCAGCGCAGCTTCGAACTCCTCGCCCAGGCCTGGCGGGGGCAGGTGTGACCGACATCCACACCGACATCCACACCGGCATCCGTACCGACCGCCTGCTGCTCCGCCGATGGCGCGACACCGACGTGGAGCCGTGGGCTGCGATGAACGCCGACCCGGCTGTCCGTGAGCACCTGGGCGACCTGCTGACGCCCGAGCAGAGTGCCGCCTCGGTGGAGACGTTCCGGGCCGAGTTCGCCGAGCGCGGCTACGGATGGTGGGCCGTGGAGGAGCTCGCCACTCATACGTTCATCGGTTTCGCGGGCCTGGACCTGGTGGACGAGGACATGCCGTTCGACGGGATCGAGATCGGCTGGCGGCTCGCTCGCTCGGCATGGGGACGCGGCTACGCCACCGAGGCCGCGTTCGCCACGCTGGCGTTCGGCTTCGGGACCCTGTCGTTACCGGAGATCCTGGCCGTGACGACCGCCGGAAACCACCGGTCGCAGGCGGTGATGCGGCGCATCGGCATGACCCGCGATCCCGCCGAGGACTTCGACGACCCGTCGGTGCCGGACGGCCCGCTGCGGCCGAACGTGCTCTACCGGATCAGTGCCGCCGACTTCCGCCGCGCCGGGGCGGCGGCGGGCAGTCAGGCCGGGTAGCAGCGGATCTCGGCCGCCTTCACACTCGCCCAGACCCGGGCGCCGGGCTGCAGGCCGAGGTCGGCGACCGCGTCGGCGGTGACGTCGGCGAGCACAGGTGGCCGGCCGGTCAGGCGTACGCGCATGAGGTCCCCGTGGCGTTCGACGCCGGTGACGTCCACCTGCCAGCAGTTGCGCGGGCTGCCCCCGGGGGCGGTGCGGTACAACGCCACCGCCGAGGGGGCGAACGCCACGAACACCTCGCCGGTCGCCCGCGTTCCCGTCGTCAGCTCGCCGCCGTCGGCCAGGCGTACGACGCCGGTCTCGTCGGTGTGCCCGCGGAAGAGGTTCAGGCCGACCAGGCGGGCGACGTACTCCGTGCGTGGCGTCCGGGCCACCTCCGCCGGTGAACCCTGCTGGGTGACCCTGCCGTTCTCCAGGACGACCAGCCGGTCGGCCAGCACCATCGCGTCCAGTGGCTCGTGGGTGACCAGGACGCAGGTCCCGTCGTACGCCGAGAGGTGCCGGCGAAGGTCGGCGCGGACGTCCACCCGGGTGGCGGCGTCCAGCGCGGCGAGCGGCTCGTCCAGCAGCAGCAGCCTGGGGTCCACCGCGAGCGCCCGGGCCAGCGCGACCCGTTGCGCCTGCCCGCCGCTCAGCGCGCGCGGCCTGGCGTCGGCGACGTGCGTCAGCCCGACGCGGTCCAGCCAGGACAGTGCCGCCGCCCGCGCAGGAGCCTTCGCCACGCCGTGCGCCCGCGGACCGAACGCCACGTTGTCCAGCGCGGACAGGTGTGGGAACAGCAGATAGTCCTGGAAGACCACGCCGATCGGGCGCTGCTCGACGCGCAGGTAGTTCCGCGTCGCCGGCCGGTCGAGTACCCGGTCGTCCAGGTGGATCTCGCCCGCGCTCAGCGGCTGCAGCCCGGCCAGCGTGCGAAGCGTCGTCGACTTGCCGGCGCCGTTGGGGCCGAGCAACGCCACCACCTCACCGGGTCCGGCGGACAGGTCGAGGTCGAGGGTGAACGCCGGCCGCCGGACGACGACATGTGCGCGCAGGCTCATCGGGGAACCCAGCGGTCGCGCAGCGCGGCGAGCACCACCACCGAGACGACGAGCAGCAGCAGGCTGAGGACGATCGCGGCGTCGGGGCTGGTCTCCATCGCGACGTACACCGCGAGCGGCATCGTCTGTGTCGTGCCCGGGAAGTTTCCGGCGAAGGTGATCGTGGCCCCGAACTCCCCGAGCGCCCGGGCCCAGGCGAGGACCGCGCCGGCGGCGACACCGGGGGCGACCAGAGGGAGGGTGACCCGCCGGAACGTCAGCCAGCCCGAGGCGCCGAGGGTGGCGGCGGCGTCCTCGTAGCGCCGGTCCGCCGCGCGCAGCGCACCCTCCACGCTCAGCACGAGGAACGGCGTGGCGACGAACGCCTCGGCGAGAACGACCGCCGCGGTGGTGAACGGCAGCGACAGGCCGAACCACGCGTCCAGCCACTGGCCCACCAGACCACGCCGGCCCAGCACGAGCAGCAACGCGACCCCACCGACGACCGGCGGCAGAACGAGCGGAACGGTCACCAGGGCGCGGGCCAGTCCGCGGCCCGGGAGCGTGCTGCGGGCGAGCACCCAGGCGAGCGGTACGCCGAGCACCAGCGCGACCACGGTGGCCAGGGTGGCCGAGACGAGGGACAGCCGCAGCGCCTGCCAGACCTCCGGCCGGGCGAGCTCCTCGGGCAGCCTGGACCAGGGCGTACGGACCACCAGCCCGAGCAGCGGGACGACCAGGAACGCCAGGCCGACGCAGGCGGGGACGGCGAGGACGACGGGAACCCGGGTGCGCACGCCTGCCCGGCGCCGATCGCCGTCCGTCGTCCGTGCCGCCATGCCCAGACCTTAGGTCGGCACCTGTCCTGGCAGGAGACGGGGACCGTGGACGTGCGGGCCGGGGCGGATCATCCGGCAGTCCGGTGAGGGGGCATCATCGAGGACATGGACGAACCCAGGCAGCCCCGCCGCGCCGGCCCGAACGCGGACGCGATCGGCCCGTTGCTGCCCGACCGGGCGGCCGAGGACGACCCGGAGCGCTGGGGCGACCGGGACCGGTCCGAGGACGATGCCGACCGCCGCCTTCGGGACGAGGTGCCGCCCCACCACGGCCAGTAGGCCGGCAGGACCAGCCCGCTCAGCGGGAGACCGTCGGCTGACCGGGCGGTGCCGGTGGGAGGTCCCGGCCCCCGCTCTGGCCACCGGCCGCGTCCCGTAGCTGGTCACCGGACCGGCCGTCCCGCTGCTCGCGGGCCTCGGCCAGCAGGTCCCGGATGTCGCGGAGCAGCAGGATGTCCTCGGCGGGCGGAACCTCCGGGACTGCCTCGGGGTCGTGACGGTGGCGGCGCAGGGCTGCCAGCCGGTTGACCGGCACCACCACGAGGAAGTAGATCGTGGCGGCGATGATCAGGAAGTTGAACACCGCGTCGACGATCAGCCCGAGGCTGAACTTCGCGTGGTGGACGGTGAATTGCCCCACCTTGGTGAGGTCGGGCTGACCGAAGATCGCCGCCACCAGCGGGTTGATGAAACCTTCGAGCAGCCCGGTGACGATCTTGGTGAACGCCGCACCCAGGACGACCGCGACCGCGAGGTCGAGGACGTTTCCGCGCATCAGGAACTGCTTGAACCCCTTGAACATCGGGCTCCTTCCGCTTCCTCGCCGTGCCGGTCGTTGCCGGAACCTACCGCGTGCCGGCCGCGGCACATCACCCCTGTCCGGGTCGAGCATCAGGGCACCGCCCGCAGCACCAGGGAGATCCGCGACGTCACCGCCGCGCGGGCGAGGTCGGCGGCCGTCTCCGCCGGCACCGCCACCACGACCAGGCCACCCTCGCCGCCGGTGTCCGCCGAGCCGCCGGCACCGAGCCCGCCGAGCGGCCCACCGGTGTCCGACCCGTCCGCCCCGCCGCCGCTGCCCGGCAGGGCGAGCACCCGGACCTGGGTGGCCACCACCCGGGCCGGACTGGCCGCCTGGTCGACACCGGTCTCGGCGGCCAGCAGGTCGATCCGGTCACCGGGCCGGACCAGGGCGAGCGAGCCGGGATCGGCGACGCGCACCGGAGCGGCCACCACCTGCGTGCTGGATCGCACCCGGGCCAGCAGGTCGGGGCCGAGCAGTCGGGCGTCGGTGACCGGCTCACCCGCCCGGACCGGGCCGGCCAGCACCGCGCCGCGAGCCCGTCCACCGGTCCGCGGATCGCCCGGGAGCAGGACACCGGCCGGGACGACCTGGGGAGGAAGCGCGACCTCGCGCAGGTCGCCGGGAGTAAGCGGCGCTCCACCGGGAAGGTCACGCGCCGCCGCCAGGACGGTGACGGTGCGCGGTGGCTCCGGTGCCAGCAGGTGCAGGGCCAGCGCGACGCCCGCCGCGGCCAGGCCGGCCGCCACCAACCGGCGATGCCGGGAGATTGCCCGGGCGAGCTCGCTCAGCATGCCTCGCCGGCCGGGACGGTCGCGGACGCTCCCGGCGGAGCTGGGCAGGTCCGAACGCGAGACTGCCGAGGACAACCCGGCCGCACCGAAGGGATCGGTGGGCGAGGCGTCGGAGCGGGAGGTGGCGAAGCGGCGGCGGGACATGCGAAGAGGCTAGGCAGCCGAACTCACCCGAAAGCGGTTGTCCACAGAAGGGCCGCTCAGCACGCCGATCCGCCGTCTGTGGACGAAAACCTGGCACGGCGGTCTTCGTTCGTCCCGCCGCGTGAGCAGGACCCGGACATACGAACTGCCGCCCTCGACCGAGGACGGCAGTGCGTACGTACGAGACCTCGCCGGCTCGACATCGGCGGCCGGCGACAAGCGAGCCGGGACGAACCCTAGGCGGCGTTGGAGGAACCGGAGCCGCTCGCGCTGCCCGCCTTGGACCCGGAGTCCTTGCTGCCGGACCCGCTGCCCGAGCTGTCGGAGGACTTGCCCGAGCTGTCGGAGGACTTGCCCGAACCGGAGTCGGAGGAACTGCTCGAGGACTCCTTGCCGGACCCGCTGGACTCCTTGGACCCGGAGTCCTTGCTGCCGTTGCCGGAGCCACCGGACCGCTGCTGGTTGCTTCGGCTGTCGTTGCGGTAGAAGCCGGAACCCTTGAAGACCACACCGACGGCGCTGAAGACCTTGCGGAGCTTGCCGTCGCACGCGGGGCACACGGTCAGCGGGTCGTCGGAGAACTTCTGTACCGCCTCAAGCTGCTCGCCGCAGTCGACGCAGGAGTACTGATAGGTAGGCACTGCCACCCTCCATGTGCACGGTCTGAAGACCTTCGCCGGCCTCGGCGGCCCGGTCTAAGGCGGCCTGGCCAAGGCGATACCGCAGCAAAGATTAGCACTCCGAGGCAAGGACTGCTAAGCGGTCCCGGCCCCGGAGTGCGCCCCACGCTGCGCCACGGACTGTCAGTCGAACGCCTTCAGGTCCCGGTCGGTGGCGAACCACAGCGCCTCGGGGATCTCGAACGTGGCGAACGAGTAGTTGCCCATCGGGAGCCAGTAGTCGTACTCGCCGACGGTCGAACCCTGCCAGACCAGAACGATCCGCCAGGTGTCGACGTAGAGGGTCCAGACCCGCCGCTTCCGGACCGCACCCTCCTCCTCGAAGGTGTAGATCCGCTCCAGCTTGACGAGGTTGCCCAGCAGGTCGTCCTTGCGGGTCTCCACCTCGCACCCGGGCAGCTGGGCCAGCCCCGCCTCGATGCCCTCGCGGATGGTCTCCTCGTCCTCGGCGACCACGTGGTCGTCGAGCTTGCTGACCCATGCCGCGAAGTACGTCTTGGGGTCGTCCTCCTCGGGGGAGAACAGCACGCCCTCCCGGTCCTCGTCCAGCTCGAACTGGTGCCAGTCGGACGGGTACCGGAACGAGAACCGCCCCACCGGGTCCTGGTAGGTGCTCACCCCGGTGAACCGGGGCCGCCCCTCGCGGACGGGAGTGGTCACTTCGTTGCCTCCTGCTGCTTTTGCGCCTGCTTGCTCATGACCTCCGGCGTCGCCGGGACCTCGGCGAGGCGGCTCGCGCCCTTGAGCTCGAGGGTGTCGGAGAAGTGACAGGCTGCCATGTGGTTGTCACCGGTGTCGCGGAGCGGAGGCTCCTCGGTCCGGCAGATGTCCTGAGCGTACGGACACCGGGTGTGGAAGTAGCAGCCGGACGGGGGGTTGGCCGGGCTGGGCACGTCACCGGTGAGCAGCGTGGGCCGGGTCCGCTTGCGCGGGTCCGGCTGCGGCAGCGACGACAGCAGCGCCTCGGTGTAGGGCGTCTTCGGGGTGTAGAAGAGCTGGTCGGTCGGTGCCGACCTCGACAACCTTGCCCGACGTACATCACCGCCACCCGGTCCGAGATGTGCTCGACCACGCTGAGGTCGTGGGAGATGAAGAGGTACGTCAGGTCGAAGCTGCTCCTGGAGATCCTCCAGCAGGTTGAGCACCTGGGCCTGCACCGACACGTCCAGCGCGGACACCGGCTCGTCGCAGATGATCAGCTTGGGGTTCAGCGCCAGTGCCCGGGCGATCCCGATGCGCTGGCGCTGGCCGCCACTGAACGCGTGCGGGTAACGGCTGGCGTGCTCGGGCCGCAGCCCGACCACCGTCAGCAGCTCCGCGATCCGTTCCCGCAGCGCCCGTCCGGACAGCGATGTTGTTGATGATCATCGGCTCGGCGATGATCCGGCCGACCGTCATCCGGGAGTCCAGCGACGAGAACGGGTCCTGGAAGATGATCTGCATCTCCGGCCGGATCCGCTTCAGCGTCTTGTTGTCGGTCGTGCCGATGTTGACTTTGCCGAGCTCGGTGTGGTCGAAGATCACCGAGCCTCGGTGGGCTCCTCCAGCCGGAGGATGGTCCGGCCGGTCGTGCTCTTGCCGCACCCACTCTCCCCGACGATCGAGAACGTCTCGCCGCGGTTGACCGAGAGGTTGACCCCGTCCACGGCCTTCACGTGGCCGACGGTGCGCCTCAGGAAGCCCTGCTTGATGGGGAAGTGCTTCTTGAGGTTGCTGACCTCGAGCAGAACGTCGTTCACGTTTCCTCCTACTTGCCCGCGGTGGCGGCGGCGGACGCGGACGCGGCCTCGGCAGGTGTGCTGCCCGGGTAGAGGTGGCACCGGACGCTGTGGTCGGGCTTGCCTTCCACCGGAGCTTCCACCGGCAGCACCGTGTCGCACAACCCCTTCATCGCACTTGGACAGCGCGGGTGGAAGGGGCAGCCCGGAACGGTGGAGTACGGGTCGGGCACCGATCCCTTGATGACCTCCAGCGGCGTTCCGCGGTTGACGCCGATCCGGGGGATCGACCGCAGCAGCGAGACGGTGTAGGGGTGCTTGGGGTCGTGGAAGATGTCGTCGACCGGTGCGCCGTTCGACCACCCGGCCGAGGTACATGACGACCACCTCGTCGCACAGCTGGGCGACGACGCCCATGCTGTGGGTGATGAACATGATCGACATGCCGTACTCGTCCTGCAGCTCGCGCATCAGCTCCAGGATCTGCGCCTCGGTGGTCACGTCGAGGGCCGTGGTCGGCTCGTCGGCGATCAGCAGCGTCGGCGTGCACGACAGCGCCATCGCGATCATCGCGCGCTGGCGCATACCGCCACTGAGCTGGTGGGGGTAGCTCTTGGCGATCCGCTCTGGGTTGGGCATCCCCACCCGGCGCAGCATGTCCACCGCCCGCTTGTTGGCCTCGTTCTTGTCCGGCGTCTGGTGGAGCAGGATCGCCTCGGCGATCTGGTCGCCCACCGTGTAGACGGGGTTCAGCGAGGTCATCGGCTCCTGGAAGATCATCGAGATCTCCTGGCCGCGGATTGCCCGGATCCGGTCGCCGGTCGGGTCCAGCGCGGTCAGGTCGACCACGCCCCGGGAGTTGTCGGCCGGCGCCTGGCCGGTGGCGGTGTCGTCACCGTTCGCCGTGCCGGCCTCGGGCGCGGTCTCCTTGACCGCGCCGGTACGCCCGCGGTTGCGCCGGGTCGCCCGGCCGCCGCCCTTCCTCTCCACACCCGGCCGGAACAGGATGTCGCCGTTCACGATCCGGCCCGGCCGCTCGATGATCCGCAGGATCGCGCGGGCGGTGACGCTCTTGCCCGATCCGCTCTCGCCGACGATCCCGAGCACCCGGCCGCGGGGAACGTCGAAGGTGACGCCGTTCAGCGCCCGTACGACGCCGATCTGGGTCGGGAACTCCACCTGCAGGTCGCGGACGCTGACAACGGCGTCGGCGGCCATCTTGGTGGAGGGGTTGCTGATGGTTGCCTCACTCATGTCGAGACCCCTGTCTCTCCTCGTTGCCGAACGAGGCCGGGACGCCGATGTGACGTCCCGCCTCGCTCATGCCGCTGATGCCGATGGTGTGCGGGTACGGCTCAGCCATAGGGGTCCACCGCATCGCGTACGCCGTCACCGAGGAGCTGGTAACACGTCACCGCGATCACGACCGCCACCGCGGGGATGAGCATCCAGGGGTACTGCTGGACGGCCTGCACCTTCTGCGCGTCCTGCAGGAGCACACCCCAGCTGACCGCCGGCGGCAACATCCCGATGCCGAGGAACGAAAGCGACGTCTCGGCGATGATCGTGGTGGGGATCGCCAGCATCGTCACCACCACGAGGTGGCTGATCGAGTTCGGCACCATGTGGCTGAGGATGATCCGGGCGTGCCCACTGCCCGCGGCCCGGGCCGCGGCCACGTAGTCGGCGCCGGCGTACGACATCACCTTTCCGCGGATCTGCCGGGCCAGGCCCGCCCATCCGACCAGCGACAAGATGATGGTGATGAACAGATATCGCTTGGTCACCGTCATGTCGCGGGGAAGGATGGCCGCCATCATCGCCCACAGCGGCAGCGTCGGCACCGAGAGGATGATCTCGATGATGCGCTGCAGCACGTTGTCCACCAGGCCGCCGAAGTAGCCCGAGATCGTGCCGATGATGGCACCCAGGATCGTGCCGAGCCCGACGCCGACCAGACCGATGGTCAGCGACACCCGAGAGCCGATGATGGTCCGGCTGAAGATGTCCCGGCCCTGGTCGTCGGCGCCCCACAGGTAGACGGTGTTGGGCTTGTCCACCCCGAACAGGTGTGTCGTGGTCGGGATCAGGCCGAAGATCTTGTAGTCGGCGCCCTTGGTGAAGAAGTTGATCGGCGTCGCCTTGTTGCAGTCGGTGGCGTACTCCCAGGTGAAGGTGGCCTGGTTGAGGGTCTGCTTGACGCCGCAGACCGCGGGTCCGCCCTGCCAGGTGAGCTTGGCCGGTGCGGCGTTGGCCCGGTCGGAGTTGACGGCGTTGGCGTCGTACGGCGCGAGGAACGGCGCGAACAACGCGATGCCGTACATCACCAGCAGCACGATCCCGCCGGCAACGGCGAGCTTGCTCTGCTTGAAGCGCCGCGCCATCAACCGCCACTGGGGGATCTCGCCGACGTCGGAGGCCTTCTCCGAGGGCGCCTGGTGCTCTTGGACTGGTTCTTGGGTGATCGCCATCAGTGGCGCCCTCTCACTCGGCGGACCGGGCCCGGGGGTCGACCCAGGCCAGTGCGATGTCGGCGAGCAGGTTGCCGACGATCAGCAGCATCGACAAGAACATCAGCAGCGTGGCCGCGAGGTACATGTCCTGGTTCAGCAGCGCCTGCAGGTACAGCGGACCGGTCGTGGGCAGGTTCAGCACGATGCTCACGATCGCCTCACCGGAGATGAGGACCGGCAACGTCGTACCCAGCGCCATGATCAACGGGTGCACGGCGTTTCGGGTCGCGTGCTTCCAGATGACCCGGCGCTCCAGAACGCCCTTCGCGCGAGCGGTCTGGACGTACTGCTGGTTCAGTACGTCGAGCAGGTTGGCCCGCATCACGCGGGTGAGCCAGGCGGTGCTGCTCGCTGAGATGACGACCAGCGGGATCCACACGTGTTTGAGGAAGTCGACGAACTTCGCCCCGCTCCACGAGGCGTCCTGGTACTGCGCCGAGAACAACCCGCCGACGTCGGACCCGAGGAATCTCGCCGCGAACACCAGGATCACCAGCGCCAGCAGGAACTCCGGCACGGCGACGCCGATGAACTGCAACAGCGTGATGATGTAGTCGGGTAACGAATATCGGTGGGTCGCTGAGTAGACCCCGATGGGTATCGCTATCAACCAGGCGATGATGAGCGCCCCACCGGCGAGCATGATCGACATCCCGAGCCGGCCCCAGATCAGGGTGTTGACCGGCTGCCGGTA
The DNA here is from genome assembly GCA_963791775.1 of uncultured Actinomycetota bacterium. Classification (GTDB taxonomy): domain Bacteria; phylum Actinomycetota; class Actinomycetes; order Propionibacteriales; family Actinopolymorphaceae; genus Actinopolymorpha. The sequence goes on from CAWBTM010000012.1 coordinate 1,158,795, forward strand.
CGTGAACGACTGACCGAAGTCGCCCTTCACGAAGCCGCCGATCCACTTGCCGTACTGCACCATCACCGGGTCGCCGAGGCCGTAGCGCGTTTGCAGAGCGTCGATCTGGTCCTGCGACACGTTGTTGCCGATACTGCGCAGACGCTGGATCTCGGCGGTCAACGCGTCGCCGGGTGGCGCCTGGATCATCACGAAGCTGACGATCGAGATGATGAAGAGCGTGAGGATCATGTAGAGCAAACGCCGAACAATGAATACGACCATCTGTGCGTCTCCCGATCAGTCGATCCCAGCGGGGCGGGGCGGCAGGAGGGTGGGGTCGCCGATCGGCAACCCCACCCATCCACGTGCGCCTTAGACCTTGTGCTGGTCGGGGTTGTCCCAGTAGAAGGTCTCGGGGTCATAGACCGCCGGCGTGGGGTGGATCCACGGGTTGGCGAAACCACCCTGGGCGAGGTTTTCCTTCTTCGGAATGTTCATCAGGCCCTGGCGGGCGAGCACGACCCGGGGGGTGTTGGCGACCGAGCCCTGGAAGAACGGACCGTGCTCGACATGGATCTTCACCATGTCCCACACCATCTGGGTCCGCTTCATCTCGTCCGGCTCGACCTTGGTCTTGTCGTAGATCTTCCACAGCTGCTCGATCGGACCGCCCTTCTCGGGCTCCATCCGCGGCGGGGTCCGCTTGAACGGGTCGACGTTCAGCTGCTTGCCCTCGGCGGGCGTGCCGCGGACGTTGTACCACTGGCCTTCCAGCGGGCAGTACCGGGTGTTCTCGATCGGCACCAGCCACTGCGGGTAGACGAGGTGGTTGGGGCCGTCACCGACCTCCCACGCCGTGGTGGAGGTGAGCTTGCCGTTGTTCCACAGGTCGCCCCAGCCCTCCGGCGAGACGGGGTTCTGCTGGGCCTTGATGCCGATGGCCTTCCAGTCCCGCTCGAGGTAGGCGTTCTTCTTCTTGTGCTCGTCCACCGTGTCGGCCGGGAAGTCCAGCGAGACCTTCAGCTTGCTCCCGTCGGGGTACTCGCGGTAGCCGTCGCCGTCCTTGTCGACCACGCCCAGCTCGTCCAGCAGCTTCTTGGCCGCCTCCGGGTCGTACTTGAGGGCAGCCGTACGCCAGTCCTCGAAGGCCTTCTTGCCCTCCGCGCCGTAGCCGACGTACTCCTTGGCCTTCGGGCTCAGGGTTCCGGTGGTCTGCTCACCGGTGTTGAAGTAGACCGCCTTCTGGATGTCGTCCCGCTTCGTCGCCATGGACAGCGCCTTGCGGAACTTCGGCTCCCGGATGAGCTTGCGGAACTTCGGGTCATGGTGGTCGTAGTTGAAGAAGAACACCGACCCGGTGCCCGAGCCGCCGTCCCAGAGGATCACGTCCAGCTTCGAGGTGTTGGCCGACTGCTTCATCGCGGAGATGTCCGGCAGGTCCACGCCGAAGAACGCGCCGTGCACGTAGTCGAGCTTGCCCTGCTGCATCTGCAGCTTGCCGACCTGCTTGTCCTGGACGACCGACATGTTGAGCGTGTCGACGTACGGGAGCTGGTCGCCGTTCGGCATGACGCAGTAGTAGTAGGGGTTGCGCTCCCAGACGATGGTGCGCCCCTCCTTGAGGGACTTCAGCCGCCATCCGGTCATCGTGGGGCACTTGGGGTTGCGGGAGAAGTCGACGTTCTGCTCGAACGATCCGCCGGCGGTAGCCCAGTTCTTGCCGACCTTCTTGTTGTACTTCGGGTGGTACTGCTTGGCGAAGTGGGACGGCACCATCCACTTCGGCCCGTTGCCGATCGTGCCCTTCACCCACATGGCCAGCCGGTCGGCGGTCAGCGGTGCCGGGGCGTCGAACTTCATCGTGAGGGTGTTCTCGTCCGGGGCGCTCAGCTGGGCGACCTTGCCGGTGCCCGACTTGCACTCGTCCGGCGGGGTGTCGCTGTAGTCCTCGTTGAGCACCAGGTCGTTCCACCAGAACATGATGTCCTCGGTCGACCAGGGGTGCCCGTCCGACCAGCGCATGCCCTTGCGGAAGTGCAGGGTCCACTCGCTGGCGTCGGCGTTGTGCTCCCAGGACTCGACCATCCCTCCCGTGATGGCCAGTCCGTCGTTCAGCCACCGCAGCAGCGTGTGGCCGTACATGTACTCCTTGTTGGAGGCGTCGATCGCACCACCCGTGGCGGAGGGGCTGATCATCAGCAGCGCGCCGCCGTACTTGCCCGGCTTGACCCACTTGTGGGGGATGACGAAGGGGTTCTCCGGCAGACGCTTCTCGATCGCGTCCAGCTTGCCGGCCTTCACCTGCTCGGCGAGCATCGGAGATTCCTGGAACTTCGACGGCTTGGGAAGCGCCTTGGTGTTCGACCCCTTACCGGTCGAGGCGCCCCCACCGCCGGTGCCCTTCTTCGGGCCGCCGTTTCCGGAGGTCGAGCCTCCGCCGCTCGAACACGCACCGAGCATGACGCCACCCGCGGCGGCGGCGGATCCGTAGAGGAACGTCCGCCGGTTGAGCATGGCCTTTCCGGTCATCTGATCTGTGCCCTTTCCTTCAAGGCGCTGCGGGCCGGCATCCCGAAGGACCGCCGGTGGTTGCCGACTGGCCGAACCCGAAGTGATTCAGTACCGCGCGATCCCACCGCAGGACGAACCGATCGCCCCGGTCGCGTGAGTACGTGTGCGCGTTGTGCAGTGGATAGGCGAGCGCCGAGGCCGGCGCTGCCCTGGGTCACGACGTCGGAGCGGCCGACGGCCTCCGCGGACGGGATCTCCGGCGTCGTGAAGTCGTTCATGCCCGGCTCGCCGAGGCGGTGGGCCCGGCGCCTCGGCGCGGGTCCCACGGTGGACGGACGGCAGCACGGCACTGGCGGGGGGCGACCCCCCGCAGAACCCGCGTTGCGTGCTGGTGAATTGTCATCGTTTTGCGACCGTCTCGTTACCTCTTCCGGACACTGCACGTCAGGCCTCCCAAGTCGGAGACCTGTGCGTAATTTCGGGCATGTTAATGCCGCCCGGGGCGGCGTTCCAAGAGTCTGGAAGAAACTAAACGTCAGAATGTGGAAGGAACTACGCCGGGTTGTGGAAAGAATGCGCTACGTGCTGGAATCGATCCCATACGAGGCCGCGCGGCGCCTGGCCGAGGTGCCGTGACGGGTGAGGTGCACTGCTTGTACCGCCCGGAAGCGCTGTGACGCAAGGGGTATCGATGAACAAGTTGGCCGGTCCCGGCCGGGCGTGACCCGCCACCCTTCGGATCCGGGGCGTCGCGGATCCGGCCCTTCGTTCACCTCTTGACTGCTGCGTGCGGATGCTGTGCCATACTTCCGCGACCGACGGCACAGGCGGCTATTCTTCCGAGGCGCTGGATTTTGTCGTCGATCAATTGTGCTGCCGTTTTTGTTTCTTTTGACGGCGGCTTTTTGCGCATTCCGTGAATTGCCGTCCGCCGAATTCCGGGCCGGCTTTGCCTGCGGGCCCGGCCCCGGCGGTGGTGGCAGGGTTGCCGGCTCTCCGGCGGCCACGTCGTGATCGCCGACCAGGGCGTGTCCTGGACGTGCCCTGGATGTCCTGGTGTAACCACTAGGCTGCGGAGCGTGCAACGACGACTGGTGCGCTTCGCGGTCGCCCTGGTGACCCTGCTCGCGCTCGTTCTGGTCGCGGGCAGCACGGCCGTGATCGTCGCCGTTCGCCGCTCACTTCCGGGCTACGGCGGCGAGGCGCGGCTGCCCGGGCTGTCCGCCGCCGTGGAGGTACGCCGCGACGCGCAGGGCGTTCCGCAGATCTACGCCGACACCCCCGAGGACCTGTTCCGCGCCCAGGGGTACGTCCAGGCGCAGGACCGCTTCTACGAGATGGACTTCCGGCGGCACCTCACCGCCGGCCGGTTGGCGGAGTGGTTCGGCCCGCGGCTGGTGTCCACCGACAGGTTCGTCCGCACCATGGGCTGGCGCCGGGTGGCGGCCCAGGAGTACCCCCAGCTGTCGGAGCCCGTACGCAGCTACCTCCGGGCGTTCACCAACGGCGTCAACGCCTACCTCGACACCCACAGCGGTTCGCGTCTGTCGGTGGAGTACACCCTCGGCCTGCTCGGGCCTGAGCAGCGCCCCGAGCCGTGGTCGCCGGTCGACTCACTGGCCTGGCTGAAGGCGATGGCGTGGGATCTGCGGAGCAACCTCGACGACGAGATCGCCCGGGCACTGGACTCGACCAAGGTCGCGCCGAACCGGGTCGACCAGCTCTATCCGGCGTACCCCTTCGACCGGCATCCGCCGATCGTCACCCAGGTGCCGACGCCGGACAGCGCGGCGGACGGCGCGGGCGGCGCGGCTCCAGCTCCCGGTGCCGGGTCCGCCCGGATGCCCGGCCGTGCGGTCGGCGTCCCGACCGGGGCTGCTGCTCCGGCGACCGGCTCGGCGCCGCCCGCCGACCTTCCGGCCGGCACCACCCAGGCGCTGCGGGCCGCCCGCGCGTTCCTCGCCGCGGCGCCCTCCCCGCTCGGTGCCGGTGCCGGTGCCGGTGACGGCGCGACCGCGGGCATCGGCTCGAACTCCTGGGTGGTCGCGGGCTCCCACACCACCACCGGCAAGCCGATGCTCGCCAACGACCCGCACCTGGCGCCCCAGATGCCCTCGCTGTGGTACCAGGTCGGCCTGCACTGCCGGGTGGTCGGCAAGGACTGCCCGTTCGACGTCGCGGGCTTCGGTTTCTCCGGGATGCCGGGGGTGGTGATCGGGCACAACGACCGGATCGCGTGGGGGCTCACCAACCTGGGCGCCGACGTCACCGACCTCTACGTCGAGCGGATCGACGGCGACAGTTATCTGTACAACGGGGTGCCGGGAGCCGCTGACCACCCGGCTGGAGACGATCAAGGTCAGGGGCCGGCACCCGGTGGAGGTCGTCGTGCGGTCCACCCGGCACGGCCCGCTGCTGTCCGACGCGGACAAGTCCGCCGGCCGCGCCGTCGGTGGGTCTCAGGTCGGCCGGTGGTCCCGGGCGGGTGGCTGGCAGACCGGAGTCGCGCTGCGGTGGACGGCGCTGCAGCCGGGCAAGGCGATGGAGGCGTTGTTCGGCATCGACGCCGCCCGCGACTGGCAGTCGTTCCGCGCCGCAGCCGCGTTGTTCGACTCTCCGGCGCAGAACCTCGTCTACGCCGACGTCGACGGCCACATCGGGTACCAGGCCCCGGGCCGGATCCCGGTCCGCAAGGGGAGCGACGGACGCTGGCCGGTGCCGGGGTGGAGCAGTGACTACGACTGGACCGGCTGGGTGGCCTTCGACCGGCTGCCGGCCGAGTTCGACCCGCCCCGCGGCTACATCGTCACCGCCAACCAGGCGGTGGCGCCGGCGTCGTACCCCCTCCAGCTCGCCGACCACTGGTCCTACGGCTACCGCAGCGACCGGATCGGCGACCTGATCACCGAGCTGATCCGCCGCAAGGGCCGGCTCGACGTGGCCGACATGCAGGCCATCCAGACCGACACCCGCAACGACGCCGCGGCCATGCTGGTGCCGTACCTCCTGCGGATCCGGGTGGATGACTTCACCGCGCAGGCACAGAAGCTCCTCCGCGGCTGGAACTACAGCCAGGGGGCGGACTCCGCGCCCGCGGCGTACTTCAACGCGGTCTGGGCGAGGTTGCTCGGCCAGACCTTCCACGACGAGCTGCCGAGGAACGCCTGGCCGTCCGGCGGTGACCGGTGGTGGGAGGTCGTGCGTGGTCTGCTCCGCCAGCCGAACAGCCCGTGGTGGGACGACGTACGGACCAAGGGAGTACGCGAGAACCGCGACGACATCCTGCGCCGGGCACTGGAGGGCGCGCGCCGGGACCTCACCCGCCGGCTGGCCAAGGATCCGGCGCAGTGGCAGTGGGGACGACTGCACCGGCTGGAACTCGTCGACCAGTCGTTCGGGCGAAGCGGGGTGGCGCCGCTGGAGCGGCTGTTCAACCGCGGGCCGTACGACCTGCCCGGCGGCACCGACGCCGTGCTGGCGACGGCCTGGGACGCCGCGCGGGGCTTCGACGTGCGGGCCGTCCCGTCGATGCGGATGGTGGTCGACCTCGCCGACTTCGACCGTTCGCGGTGGGTCAACCTGACCGGGAGCTCCGGGCATCCGGGGTCGGCGCACTACAACGACCAGTTCCGCACCTGGGCGGCCGGCGGCACCTACGCCTGGCCGTACGCCAAGCCCGCGGTGGAGCAGGCGGCCGAGGACATGCAGGCGCTGGTTCCTTAGGGCAGGTCCTGGCGAATCGGTGCAGGCGGCCGGGACGGGCCGGCGGACGGACCGGCGGGCGGACCTACGCCCGGAGCCTGTTCTCGTGCCTGGCGAGCGGGAAGCGCACCAGCCCGGAGGGCAGCGCGACCGCCTGCACCCGCTGGTCGTGCCGCTGGGCGGGCAGGTCGTCGTCCACGAGCTCGCCCTCGTGCAGGACCGCACACCGGAACGTGTCCCGCGCGGCCCGGACGAGCACCCGGTCGTAGCTGCCGCCGCCGCGGCCGAGCCGCATGCCGGAGCGGTCGACGGCGAGGCCGGGTACGAGGACGGCATCGGCGGTGCCCACCGCGGTGGGTCCCAGTCGCGGGCCGGTCGGTTCGAGCAGGCCTCGGGTGGCCCGGACCAGTCCCTCCGGTCCGGTGTAGACCGCCCAGTCGAGGTCGTAGTCGGCCTCGAGCACCGGCAGCAGGACCCGGACGCCGCGCTGGCGGAGCGCGTCCAACAACGGACCGGTGCCGGGTTCGGTGCCCACCGCGACGTACGCCGCGACGACAGCGGCGCGGCTCACCTCGGACACGCTGAGCAGCACGTCACGAAGCGCAACGGCCGCTGACTGCAGGTCAGGTGGGCGCAGCCGAGCGCGCCGGGCGAGCACGCGACGGCGCATCTTCTCCTTGGCAAGCTGCCTGTCAGGCGGCGGGAAGCTCTCGGCCTGCATGGTTCGTTATCTTCTCTCAACATTCGGGTAGCCGCATCCCTTCCGGGAAATGACCAACCGGATCAACCGACGGTGCGCAAATTTTCCCGCAGCCTCTACGGATCGTGACCGGTCTCCGTAGGAGTGGTGTACGCGCAGTGATCGACGGTCGGGCTCGGCGGTGCTCCGGAGTGAATACCCCCACACCCACTAGGGTTCGCCGCATGGGTCACGCTGCTTCTTCCTCCGCCGTCCGTAAGGCCGTCATCCCCGCCGCCGGGCTGGGCACCCGCTTCCTGCCGGCCACGAAGGCGACGCCGAAGGAGATGCTCCCGGTTGTCGACAAGCCCGCGATCCAGTACGTCGTGGAGGAGGCCGTCGCCGCCGGACTCGAGGACGTCCTGATGATCACCGGCCGCGGCAAGCGCGCGCTGGAGGACCACTTCGACCGGGCATGGGAGCTGGAGGAGGCGCTGCGGGAGAAGGGCGACGACGGCCGCCTGGCCGAGGTACAGCTGTCCAGCCAGTTGGCCGACGTGCACTACGTCCGTCAGGGTGCGCCGAAGGGGCTGGGCCACGCCGTTCTGTGCGCCGCGCCGCACGTGGGCCACTCGCCGTTCGCCGTCCTGCTGGGCGACGACCTGATCGACGAGCGCGACCCGCTGCTGCCCACGATGATCGACGTCCAGCGCGAGAAGGGCGGCAGCGTCGTGGCGCTGATCGAGGTCGAGCCCTCCCAGGCCCACCTCTACGGCTGCGCCGCCGTCGAGGCGACCGACCGCGAGGACGTCGTACGCATCACCGACCTGGTGGAGAAGCCGGACCCGTCGGAGGCGCCCAGCAACCTCGCCATCATCGGCCGCTACGTGCTGGCGCCGGAGGTGTTCGACGTCCTGCGCGAGACCGAGCCCGGCCGCGGCGGGGAGATCCAGCTCACCGACGCCCTGCGCACGCTGGCCGAGCGCAAGCCCGACGAGGGCGGACCGGTGCACGGTGTCCTCTTCCGCGGCCGCCGCTACGACACCGGTGACCGTGCCGACTACCTCCGCGCGACGGTGCGGCTGGCGGCCGAGCGGGACGACCTCGGGCCGGAGTTCCTTTCCTGGCTGCGGGAGTTCGTGGCGGAGAAGGACGGGCAGGAAGCCGGTAACGGCAAGGGCGGCACCAGCAAGTAGCAGGACGGCAGGGCCGGTGAGGACGGCCCCGGCCGGGACGCAGACGCATGGTACGTGCGGTGAGATCGGGAGGACCCGCGGTGAGAACCGTCGACGAGCACCTTGCCCAGGCGCTGGCCGCCGTGCAGCAGCTGCCGCCGTTCCAGCAGCATCTGCTGGACGCGCAGGGCTGTGCGTTGTGCGAGGACGTCGAGGCCGGCCTGGACCTCCCGTCGTTCGACAACTCCTCGATGGACGGGTACGCCGTCCGGCGCGAGGACGTCGCGACCGCGAGCGAGGACTCTCCGGTGGTGCTGCCGGTCAGCGGCGACCTGCCGGCCGGCGGGGTGGAGGCCCTCGCGCTCGCGCCCGGGATGGCGCTTCGGATCATGACCGGCGCGCCGATCCCGTACGGCGCCGACGCGGTTGTACCGGTCGAGTGGACCGACGGCGGCGTGGCCAAGGTCTCGATCACCCGCGCCCCCGGTGACCGCGACTACATCCGGCGGCGCGGTGAGGACGTCCGCACCGGCCAGCTGCTGGTCCGCGCCGGGACCCGGCTGGACGCCCGCCGGATCGGGCTGCTCGCCTCGGTCGGCCGCGACGTCGTGTGGGTACGCCCGCGGCCCCGCGTGGTCGTCCTGTCCACCGGCTCGGAGCTGCGCGAGCCCGGCCAGCCACTGGGCGTGGGCGCCATCTACGACTCCAACAGCTTCACCCTCGCCGCCGCGGCGCGGGAGGCCGGCGCGATCGCCTACCGCGTGGTGGGCGTGCCCGACGACGAGCGGGAGTTCATGCGTGTGCTGGAGGACCAGCTGGTCCGGGCCGACCTCGTGGTCACCAGCGGCGGGGTCAGCGTCGGTGCGTACAACGTGGTCAAGACCGTGCTGAGCCGGCTCGGCACGGTGGAGTTCAGCAGCGTCGCGATGCAGCCGGGCAAGCCGCAGGGGTTCGGGATGGTCGGTGAGGACTCCACGCCGATCTTCACCCTGCCCGGCAACCCGGTCAGCGCGTACGTCTCCTTCCAGGTGTTCGTCCGCCCGGTGCTGCGCAAGATGCTGGGGCTCACCCCGCACGTGGTGCCGACGGTCACCGCCACCGCGTCCGAGGCCTGGACCTCGCCGGGGGAGAGGCGGCAGTACACCCGCGTGTACTACTCCGTCGGCGAGGACGGGCGCGCTCAGGTCGCCCCGGTCGGCGGGCCCGGCTCGCACCTGGTCGGCGGTCTGGCGGGGGCGAACGCGCTCGCGGTCGTGCCCGAGGACGTCACCCGGGTCGAGGAGGGCGCGACCCTGGACGTCATGCTGCTCGACGCCGAGGACCCGGGCGGTCGATCGTCCGGTTGAGCCGGCACGGCAGCACCAAGGGCCAGGAGAGGAGGCGGCGGGATGTCCGAACCAGCACCCGAACCAGCACGGCAGCCGGCGGGGCAACCAGCGCGGCCCCGTGGTCTCACCCACGTGGACGAGTCCGGGGAGGCCCGGATGGTCGACGTGTCCGGCAAGCAGGTGTCCACCCGGACCGCGCGGGCGACCGGACGGGTGCTGGTCAGCGCGGAGGTCGTCGCGTTGCTGCGTGGTGACGGAGTGCCCAAGGGCGACGCGCTCGGCGTCTCCCGGGTCGCGGGCATCATGGGCGCGAAGCGGACCCCCGACCTTGTTCCGCTGTGCCACCCGATAGCGCTGACCGGTGTCAAGGTCGACCTGACAGTCGCCGACGACGCGGTGGAGATCGCCGCGACCGTACGCACCGCCGACCGGACCGGCGTCGAGATGGAAGCGCTCACCGCGGTCTCGGTGGCGGCGCTGTCCGTCGTCGACATGGTGAAGGCAGTCGACCCGGGCGCGGTGATCACCGACGTACGGGTCGAGGAGAAGGCCGGTGGTGTCTCCGGCGACTGGCGGCGATCGTCGTGAGGGCGCTGGTGGTGACCGTGTCCAACCGCGCGGCCGCGGGCGTCTACGCCGACCGGGCCGGACCGGTGCTGGCCGAAGGACTGGCGGCGCTGGGGTTCGAGGTGGACGGGCCGCGGGTGGTGCCCGACGGCGATCCGGTCGGGCAGGCACTGCGCGAGGCCGTCGCCGCGGCGTACGACGTGGTGCTCACCACCGGCGGCACCGGACTCAGCCCCACCGACCGGACGCCGGAGGTCACCCGGCCGCTGCTCGACCGGGAGGTTCCGGGTCTGGCGGAGGCGATCCGGGCGTACGGTCTCGGGCACGGCGTACCCGCCGCAAGCCTGTCCCGCGGCCTCGCCGGGCTGGCGGGCCGCACCCTCGTGGTCAACCTGCCGGGCTCGACCGGAGGCGCGCGGGACGGCCTGGCCGTACTCTCTCCAGTGCTCGTTCACGCCGTCGACCAGGTGGCCGGTGGCGACCACGTATCCGGAGAGACGATGCCGGCCGACCACGTGCCAGCCGACCACGTGCCCGGCGATCAAGCGGGAGGTGCACGCTGACCAGGACCTGGCCGGTACGGCTTTCCGAGGGGCCCGTCGGACTGCGGCCGCTGCGGACCCGTGACGCCCGCGCCTGGCGGGACGTCCGCGCGCGCAACCTCACCTGGCTGCAGCCATGGGAGGCGACGCCACCGGCGGGGGTCGAGCCGCGCCCGCGCACGTTCCGGTCGATGGTGCGAATGCTGCGGGCCCAGGCGCGCGCCGGGATCTGCCTGCCGTTCGTGGTGACCTACACCGAGCCGCCGGCCCCGGCGGGCCGGGGTGGACGGAGCGTGCAGGTCGAACGCCTCGTCGGCCAGCTGACCGTCAGCGGCATCACGCTCGGCTCGGCCCGCTGGGCGCAGATCGGCTACTGGATCGACCAGTCCTACGCCGGGCGCGGCATCATGCCGACCGCGGTGGCGCTGGCCGCCGACCACTGCTTCTTCAACCTCGGCCTGCACCGGATCGAGATCAACATCCGGCCCGAGAACGCCGCCAGCCTTCGGGTGGTGGACAAACTCGGCTTCCGCAAGGAGGGCTTGCGTCCGCGCTACCTCCACATCGACGGCGACTGGCGCGACCATCTGGCGTTCGCGCTGAACGCCGAGGAGGTGCCCGAAGGCCTGCTGAACCGCTGGCGGCGATCGCAGCGAAGCGCACCGCCGGAGCAGCGGGGGAGTTCCGAACAACACGGAAGCAACGCGCCACCCGGCTGAGCGGCGACAAGTCTGGGCGAGTCCGGCGACACACCGTGTTACTTGCACCGGATTCCAGGAGTTTCTGCGTACGTTCTTACGCGTGGGTACTGGCCTGATCTATGCGGCGATCGTGGTTGCGTGGGCCGTCTACCTCGTCCCCCTCTGGTTACGCCGGCACGACGAGGCGACAGTCGCGCGTCCGGTCGACGACGTCCCTTCCGAGGACGTCTCGTCGACCTCGCGCGTCCTGGCTCGCCGACCCAGTGCCCGTCCGGCCGAGTCTGGTGGGCAGGTCGCGGTGCCACCGCAGCGCACCTCCTCGACCTCTCCGGAGTTCTCCCCGGCCTCCGCGCACGCGCGCCGGCAGGGGAGCGCCCCGGGTGTCTCCGCGGCGGCTCGCCGCAGACGCACGCTCTTCCTGCTCACGATGCTGACCACGCTGGCCGCCGTGCTGTCGATGTCCGGCGTCGTCGGCTGGTGGAGTGTTCTGGTGCCGGTCGGGCTGACCGTCGCGTTCTTGATGGTGTCGGCCGCCGCCGCTCGGCAGGAGCGGTCGCGCAGGTGGCTGGACGTGCCCGAGGTTCGTCGGGCGGCCGACAACCGGCGCAGCGCAGGCGACCGTCGCGAGGTGCCCGCACCGCGGACCGTCTCCCGGCACGCGATGCCGGCCCGGGTCACTCGGGAGACCGCGCCGCGGTTCGTCCCGGACGCCGACCAGGGCCGGGACCTCCCGGTCGAGCCGTCCCCGCTCACCGCGGCGGCCTACGAGCCGCCCGTACCTTCTGCTCCCGCCCCGCCTGTCCCCGCCGCCGAGACGGCGCCGGCGGCCACGTCGGGCCGGGTGTCGCTGGGGCTGTCGGTGCCGTCCGGTGAGCTCTGGGACCCGGTGCGGGTGCCGTTGCCGACGTACGTCACCAAGGCCAAGGCTCCGCGTACCGTCCGTACGGTCGATCTGGCCGAGTCGGGTGTCTGGACCGCCGGTGGAACGCCCGCCGACCGCCTGCTGGCCCGGGCCGAGGACGCGCCGAAGATGCTGCTCGACGAGTCCGGCGCCGGTGATCGAACCGCTGAGGACCGGCGCTCCGACAACGGCAAGCAGAAGGGCGGCGACGGCGGCCGGCGGGCAGTGGGCGACTGAGCCGGTTTCCGGTCGATCTGTCCCGCCGGAGCAGGTGGACGCAGTGGCGTTCTGGGTGAGTGCGCGTGCTATCGTCTTGGTCGTTCGCCGCCCGCGTCGCACTCTCGGGGGACGGGGACACGGGATGGGGCTGTAGCGCAGTCCGGTAGCGCACCTCGTTCGCATCGAGGGGGTCAGGGGTTCAAATCCCCTCAGCTCCACCACATCTCGAAAGGCCCTGCCGGGTGATCCCGGCAGGGCCTTCGCATGTTCGGACGCAGGTTCTAGTCCCCGGTCGCGCCGTCGATGGCTTCGCGGATCAGGTCCGCGTGGCCGTTGTGACGTGCGTACTCCTCGATCATGTGCAGGTAGATCCACCGCAGGTCGTGGTCGGGACCGCCCCACGGGAACGGCACCACGTCATCGAGCCCCCTGCCGGCCACGGCTTCGCGGGCCGCGACGACCTCGCGCCGGTAGGTCTCCAGGTCGGTGGCGGCGTCGGCCGCCTCGATGTCGTTGAAGTCGGCGCCGCTGTCGGCCTCGGTCCAGTACAGATCCGGTACGTCCTGGCCCGCGGCGCACTGGCGAAACCATCCGCGCTCGGCGTCGGCCAGGTGTCGGACCAGGCCCAGCAGCGAGAGGTTCGACGAGGCCACCCCACGCAGCTTCAGTTGCGCGGGTGTCAGCCCGGCACACTTCATCAGCAAGATGTCCCGGTGGTAGTCGAGCCACTGCTCCAGGGCACTGCGCTCGACGGCGACGTGGTCCGGTTCGGCGCGCTCGACCGAGGGAGCGGTCCATTCGGTAGTCACGAGGCCGAACGCTACTCGGGGCGAGGATCGGCCGCGATCCGGACGGCCGGCTCGTGCGGGCCGGGTCAAAGATCTCCTGAGGTCGTGCCGCTCCGGCTGGTGATCTCGTGCCGTGGCAGCAGGAACGCCGTACCGAACACCAGCGCCGCCGAGACGACCAGGGTCACCCGCGAGCCGAGCTGAGCAGCCATCAGCCCGCCGCCGAGGATGAACAGCGGTTGGGCGACCGTGGTGGCGAACACCCACAGCGTGGACACCCGTGACATCAGGTGGTCCGGTGTGGCGAGCTGGCGGTAGCCGGCCATGGTGGAGTTCGCCATGGCGGCGAAGAACAGCAGGCCCGCGAAGCCGATCCCGCACTGGACCAGCCCGGCCGGTCCGGGTGCGGCAAGCGGGATGAGGAAGTTCCACGGCCCTCGCAGCAGGCTCGCCCACCACAGGACCCGCACCGAGCCGAACCGTGCGACCGCCGGGCGGGTGAGCCGCGCACCGACGACTCCGCCCAGCGACGGCAACCCCATCAGCAGGCCGTACTGGAAGGCCGTGAAGTGAAGTTCGCGCAGATAGAAGATCGTGGTGACGGGTCCCGACATCGCGATCGCGCCCGCGAAACAGACCCAGCTGATCAGCATGTTCCGTAGCGCGGGGTGCCCCCAGACGAAGCGCAGGCCTCCGGCGAGTTCGCTGCGCCGGGACCGCTCGTTGTCGCGGGCAGGCGGCGCAGGCTCGGGTTGACGGATCGCCCGGATGGCCAGCGCACTGGCGAGGAACGACACGGCGTCGATCAGGAGGGTGCCGAGTGCGGTGAGCAGGCCGACCAGCGCGCCACCGAGGGAGGGGCCGATCGACATCCGCAGCCAGTTGGTGGACTCCAGCCGTCCGTTGGCGTCGACGAGGCGCTCCACGGACACCAGGGCTTTGAGGTGGGCCTGGGCCGCCCCACCGAAGGCGATGCTGCTGGTCGCGTTGATCACCGCCACGACGCAGAGCTGAGCGAACGTCAGGCTGTGCAGCAGGCCGGCCAACGGAACGCTTGCCAGACTGACGAAACGGGCCACGTCAGCAGTGATCATCACCGGGCGCTTGCGCCGGAACTCCACGAAGTTGCCCATCGGAAACGCGAGCAGAGCCGTGGTGATCGCGGTGAACGCCGCGAGCAGGGAGATCTGGAAGCTCGACGCGTGCACGTCGGTCACGGCCACGATCGGAAGGGCCACCCCGCCGACGGCCGAGCCGAGCTGGCTGACCGCGAGGCCGGCCCAGAGTCGCCGGAAGTCCCGATGCCCCCGCACACTGATCTGCTGCACTGTCACCCGTTGCTCCCCGTGGCCGCGGCCAGCCGACGTTACAGCGGTGCTGCTCGGAACTTCTCCGTACGACCGGGATCGGCCGGACCCTCGGCGCCGTGCGCCGCCGGTTCGGTTCCCGCTACCGATGAGTTCGGCGCGCCTGGCGGGTCTACGCCGAAACAACGGACCCGAGGGAGTGAACGAACATGACCAAGGTGATCGCGGACATCTCCATCTCGCTGGACGGATACGTCACCGCACGCGGCGTGGACCTGGAACACGGGCTCGGCGTCGGCGGTGAGGCGATCCACGCGTGGGTGCTCGAGGAGCCCCGCTCGCCCGTCGACGACGAGGTGCTCACCCGCAGCTTCGAGCAGACGGGCGCGGTGGTGATGGGCCGCCGGTTGTACGACATCGTGGACGGACCGCACGGCTGGAGCGACGACGTGGGGTACGGCTACGACCGGGACCAGTCGGCCGCGCCGCCGTGCTACGTCGTCACCCACGAGAAGCCCGCCCAGGTGCGGCTCACGTCCAGGTTCCGGTTCGTGACCGGCGGGATCGCGGCCGCGGTCGAGGAGGCCCGGGCGGCCGCGAGCGAGAAGGACGTCGTGGTGATGGGCGGCGCGAACGTCGTCGACCAGTGCCTGGCGGGGAGGCTGGTCGACGAGCTTCGCGTCCACGTGTCGCCGGTGGTGCTCGGTGGCGGCACGCGGCTGTTCGACCTCGCCGTGCCGACGACACTGGTCCAGCGGGAGGTCACCGCGTCGCAGCGGGCGACGCACCTTACCTACGAAGTGGCCAGGGACTAAGGTCTGCGGCGTGGTCGGTCGGCGTGCCAACGTCCCACCCGGCGCGTTGAGTGGATGCCCTCGTAGGAAAGAGCCTGATGATCAGCGACAGCGCAGCGCAACAGCACGTTGACACCCCCGACGCGGCCGGTGAGGCCTGGTGGAAGAGCGCGGTCGTCTACCAGGTCTATCCGCGATCGTTCCAGGACTCCGACGGCGACGGCATCGGTGACGTCCGCGGCATTCTCCAGCGGGTCGACTACCTGGCGGAGCTGGGTGTGGACGTGGTGTGGCTGTCGCCGATCTACCGCAGCCCGCAGGACGACAACGGCTACGACATCAGCGACTACCAGGACATCGACCCCACCTTCGGCACCCTCGAGGACGTCGACGAACTCATCGACGCCCTGCACGAGCGCGGCATGAAGCTCGTCATGGACCTCGTGGTCAACCACACCAGTGACGAGCACCCGTGGTTCGCCGAGTCCCGGTCGTCGGTCGACAACCCCAAGCGGGACTGGTACTGGTGGCGGCCGGCCCGGGAGGGAATGGAGCCGGGAACGCCTGGAGCGGAGCCGACCAACTGGGGCTCGGTGTTCTCCGGTCCCGCCTGGGAGTACGACCAGACCACCGGCGAGTACTACCTGCACCTGTTCAGCCGCAAGCAGCCCGACCTGAACTGGGAGAACCCCGAGGTCCGCCAGGCCGTGTACGCCATGATGCGGTGGTGGCTGGACCGCCGGATCGACGGGTTCCGGATGGACGTCATCAACCTCATCTCCAAGGATGTCCGCCCCGACGGGTCCCTGCCGGACGTGCCGGCGCAGGACGGGTTGTACGGAAACCCGTTCACGGCGACGGTCAACGGGCCCCGACTGCACGAGTTCCTGCAGGAGATTCATCGCGAGGTCTACGAGGGCCGCCGCGACGGGCTGCTGCTGGTCGGTGAGACGCCGGGCGCGACCGTCGAGGACGGCAGGCTCCTGACCGACCCGGCACGCCACGAGCTGGACATGGTGTTCACCTTCGAGCACGTGTCCCTGGACCACGGGCCGGCCGGAAGGTTCGATGTCGTACCCCTCGACCTGCGCGACCTGAAGGCGACGCTCGGCCGGTGGCAGACCGGGCTGGAGCAGGCCGGGTGGAACGCGCTGTACTGGAACAACCACGACCAGCCCCGGGTGGTCTCCCGCTACGGCGACGACGGCGAGTTCCGCCGCGAGTCGGCCATGATGCTCGGGATCGTGTTGCACCTGCACCGCGGCACCCCGTACATCTATCAGGGTGAAGAGCTGGGCATGACCAACGCGTACTTCACCTCCCTGGACGAGTACCGCGACATCGAGTCGCTCCGGTTCGCCGCGTCGGAACGTGAGCGCGGTCAGCTCAGCGACGAGGAACTGTTGCGCTGGCTGGCCGCGGGCAGCCGCGACAACGCCAGAACCCCGATGCAGTGGGACGCCACCGCGCAGGCCGGGTTCACCACCGGGCAGCCGTGGATCGACGTCAATCCCCACCACGACGCCATCAACGCCGCGGCCGAGGTGGCCGACCCCCACTCGGTCTTCCACCTCTACCGGCGCCTGATCGCCCTGCGCCACGAGGATCCCGTGGTCCGGCGCGGCGACTTCCACCTCCTGCTGCCCGACGACCCGCACATCTACGCCTTCACCCGTACGTCGGGCGGCGAGCAGCTGCTCGTGCTGGGCAACTTCTCCGGCACTGGAGCAGACCGTGCCGATCGGCGCGGAGTGGGATCAGGCGGCACTGGTCATCGGCAACTACCCGACGTCGGCCGCACCGAGCGGAGACCGGATCGCTCTGCGGCCGTGGGAAGGGGTCGTGCTGCGCCGGTCGTCGATCCGATAGCGCGGGACTCAGCCGAGCAGTGCCGCCCGGTTGGCCAGGACGAACTCCGCCGCGATCCGATAGCCCCGCGCGTGATCCTCCTCGCGGTGCACCTCGAAGCTCGGGTCCCCGGCGCGCACCCGCGCTTCGATGTACGCCCCGATCGAGAGCAGCCGCAGCGCCGCGAGGTCGACGATCTCCGCGGGCGTCACTCCACCGCCGTACGCGGCGGCGAACAGTCGCAGCCGGCCGGCGCGGTCCGGCTCGGTGTCCCAGCCGAACGCCCGCAGCCCGTCATGGGGGTGGAAGGGCACGAACTGGTGGGCCGCGTAGGCCAGATCCCATACCCGGTTGGAAGGGCCGATGCTGTCCCAGTCGAGGATGCCGACGACCTTGGTGCCGTCGAAGACGATGTTCCACGGCGCCAGGTCGTGGTGGCCGATGCAGTCGACGTGGGTGGGCATGGCGACGTCCTGGTGGTGCCACGTGTCGGGGTCCACCGGCTCGAAGCCCTGGGTGGCGTCGTGCATGGCGCGGATCGCGCGGGCGACCTCCACCAGCGCCTCGTCCGACCTCTGCGCGGCGGGCAGCGGGGGATAGCCGGTCTCGCCCTCGACGAAGCTCAGCACCTCCCGGCTCCCGTCGGCACTCACGCCGACGAGCCGGGGCGCCAGCGCGAACCCGACGTCCTCGAAGTGCCGCAACAGTGCGTGCACGTTGGGGCTTCCGCGCCGAAGATCGCGTTCGACCGTGTTTCCCCGGCGAACCGGCTTCGCGAAGCGGCCACCGGACATTGCCTCAGCCATCCGGCGAGCGTACCCAAGGGTGTCGTTCGTTCCGCGTCATGCGGCACCCGCCGACGCGCTGCGACCGGGGGAGGCAGCCGTGCGCCGGAGGGGAGCACCCAGGAACATCCGCACGCCGAACGCGACGTACCAGGCGTAGTGCCAGCCGACATCGCCGCGTTCGAGCAACCCGCCGAGTGCCGAGCGCCGCGCCACGCACGCCGAGGTGAAGACCGAAGATCAGCAGGGGATCGAGCGTGATCTGCACCAGGATCGGAACCAGCCACAGCATTGTCGAGAACCGCATCCGCCCCTCGGCCCTTACCAGGCTGGAGAATCCGGTGGAGAAGATCGCCCCGGCGAGAATGGCGGCCGCGTACTCGCCCGCCATCGCACGCGTGCTGCCGACCGCCCCGAGTAACCGCAACAGGGGGTCCAGCGCGACCAGGCCCACGACGGTCACCGCCACCGCGGTCCCCCAGAACGCCACGAACGCGTTGCCGGCAGCACGTGCGGCCGAGCGCGGGTCGTTTGCTCCGAGGCTGCGGGACACCAGCGAGGCGCCGCCGACGCCGACCGTCATCGACATCGCGCCGAGCACCAGCAGCACAGGTGCGACCAGGTTGACCGCAGCCATGGCGAGCGATCCCACGCCGCGGGCGACGAACCACGCGTTGGTCAGCGCGTAGATTCCGTAGGCGCCAACCGACAGCGTGGTCTGGGAGCACGCGTGCCACAGCAGCCGGCCGACCGGCGCGGAGCCCAGCGCAGACGAGTGGTCGATCGACGTACGCCTGCCCGTGGGCGCGGTCACCGGGAAGCCACCGAGCGCCTCATCGCAGACGGCGGCCGAACCGGGTCATGAGGTGGGCAACCTGCACCCGTGCCCAGTCGTACTGGCCGCTGTCGGTGTGCCCGCGGTAGACGGTCTCGATCACCATGATCAGCGCCAGGTGCAGGCAGTACAACCGCCGGCGTACCTGCTCGGTCCCGGTCAGTTGGGCCTGCCCGTAACCGCGCATGAACGCCGTGGCGTCACCGAACGCCGCGAGCTCGATGGGCACGAAACCCGCCTCGATCAGCGGGTCGCCGTAGAACGCGCGTTCGTGGTCGATGATGCTCACGATCTTCTGGTCGCGGACCAGGACGTTGCTGTCCCACAGGTCCCACTCGACGTAGCGTGGGTCCACCACCTCGTCCAGGGAACCGGCATGGTCGGCGAACACCTCGCGTACGACGTCGTAGTCCCAGCCGAGGTCGACCTGACGGCGTTCGCCGTCGCGCAGCACGTCCTCGAACATGCCGGTGAACACCACGCGCCAGCTCTGCTCGCCGGGTCCGGCCAACGGCCCGAACGCCTTTCCCTGGATGGAGTTGAGCTCGCGGTTGGCCGCACCGATCGCCTCCTGGTAGGCGTCCAGACAGTCCGCTGTCAAGGTCCTTCTTGACAATACCCAGGTTGTCGGCGTCGACGTACGGCATGAAGAAGTAGTCGGCGTCGCAGAGGTCGTGACTGCTGTCGGCGAAGTCGACCGTCGGCACCGGCACGGTGGTCCGCTCCCGAATGAGGCGCAGGGCCGCCAACTCGATCGCCATCGCGCCGCGTTCGTACGTCATCACCTCGATCCCGGCCGGCGGCGCGATCTTGACCACGACGTTCGAGCCGTCGCGCAGACGGATCCGGTACGCGACGTTGAACCAGCCGTGCCCCAGCTCGCTCACCCAGTCGTTGCCATCCACCGGCACCTGGTCGGACCCGTAGGCCCGCGCGACCATCGCCTTCAATGTCCTGGCTGACTGCCGGTTCTTGGTGATGCTCTCCATCGGTCCTCTCCTGGTCGGCGGAGGTGTTGCCGTGATGAATCCTGCTTGCAGCCATGGACACTGCCGTCACCCCGGATCATCCTCGCGGCATGAACCTCTATCTACTCGGCGCCGGGATCGTGGTGGTGATCCTGACGGTCCTGGTCGGCAGACGCCTCGGCAAGCCCCGGCCGTACCGGAAGCACGTTGGGCCGAAGCGGAAGTACGAGCGCGGCGCGAGTCGGCCCCTCACCCACTCGGTTCCGCGCGGAGCGTCGTCCTCGTACGGAGGTGGGGAGTTCGGTGCCGGAGGGTACGCCGGCGGAGGGTACGGGGGTGGTGGCGGCGACTGCGGCGGTGGGGGCGGCGGGGGAGGGGACGGTGGCGGAGGCGGATGACTGCGGCGGCGGTGGAGACGGCGGCGGGGGCGGCGACGGCGGATGCTGAGCTCCGGTGGCCGCCGAGGTTGAGTAGTTTCGCCTATAGGCACCGCGGTCGTCGGGACCCATGCTCGACCGCATGACCTTTCTCTGGTTTGTCGCGGGGATAGCGGTGGTCCTGGTGGTGTTGGGCGTCCTCAACATCCGCCAGCAGAAGAAGCGGAACGGTGCCGTCTGGGACAACGACCGCGGGGCCGTTGCGCCCCGCGTCGACTCCGACATGCGCACCCCTCGCCCGGCATGGGGCAACTGGTTCACCCTGGGCAGTGGTGGGGTCCACGCCGAGAGTGAACAGGACCGGGCCGACCGGGCAGCGCGATACCGCCGGAAGTGACGGCGTACGCCGGTGGCGGCGGCTGTCCGGGGGGTGGTGACTCGTAGGGTCGGCGCATGCCGCCACCCAATCGATCCGGGCGCCCCGCCCGCCGCCGGCCGGCCAGACCACGGTTGCCGAAGACCCTGACTCCCGCGGTGCTCCCGGACGACGACCTGGTTGACGAGGGCCACCTGCGCCGGCTCACCTACACCGACCTCGATCTCGCCGAGCGCGACGTCACCTCCTGCGACGTGGAGGAGTGCCTCTTCGAGGGCGTCGAGCTCCGCGGTGGCACGCTGGCGAAGTCGACGTTCGCCGACTGCCGGTTCGAACGCTGCGACCTCGCCAACCTCGCCACGACGAACTCCTCGCTGATCCGGTGTGAGCTGCGCGGTCTGCGCACCACCGGTCTGCACTGGACCGACGGAACGCTCCGGGACGTCGTCTTCGACCAGTGCCGGCTGGACCTGTCCGCGTTCCGGTTCAGCACACTGACCGCGGTGCGGTTCGCCGGCTGTCCGGCTCACCCAGGTCGACTTCACCAACGCCGATCTGCGCAACGCCCGGTTCGACGACTGCGACCTGTCCGGCGCACAGTTCGCCCAGGCCGACCTGACCGGCGCCCGGCTGCGCAACTGCAACCTGACCGGTGTGCACGGGGTGACCAACCTGCGCGGAGCCGTGATCGATCCCGACGACCTGGTGGCGTTGAGCTACGCCCTGGCCGGGGCGCTCGGGATCGTCATCGGGACCGGCGACGAGGCCGATCCCGACGACGGCCAGGACATGCCCTGAGCAGCCGGCGTACGTACGTCAGTCGCGGAACAGCAGCGGGGCGACGTTGTACAGGCTTCGCCGCCAGGTCTGCCACTCGTGCGCCGTGCCCTGTGACCGGTAGGTCTGGTGCCGGATGCCCTGCTTGCTCAGCACCGACTCCATCGAGGTGAGCGCCTCGTCGAACCTCTGCTCGCCGGTCCCGGCGGAAAGCCACAACAGCCTGGTCCGCGCGTTGAACGCGTCCGCGTCGGCCAGCGCGCCGTCGAACGCCGTCTGCGGATCGAGCGGCTCGAACACCGCCGCGCTGAACGCCACCACGCTCGCGAAGGTGTCCGGGTTGGTCAGCCCGACCGACAGCGCCTGCCGCCCGCCCATGGACAGTCCGGCCAGCGCGCGCGAACTCCGGTCGGGGACGGTGCGGTAGGTGGCGTCGACCAGGGGCACCACGTCGCGCACCAGCAGGTCGGCGAACGAGCCGAGCAGACGTGCGTTCTGTTCCGGTGTGTACGGAGGGGTGGCCGGCACCTCGCCCGGCTCCAGCGCGTACCCGTTGTTCATCACCACGATCATCGGCTCGGCCGCGCCCCGGTCGATGAGGTTGTCCAGGATGAAGTTGGCCCGGCCCTGGGTGGTCCAGCCGCGCTCGTCCTCACCGGCGCCGTGCTGCAGGTAGAGGACGGGGTAGCGCCTGCCCGGCTCGTCGTCGTACCCCGGAGGTGTGTAGACCAGGCAGCGCCGCCAGGTGCCGGTGGATGCCGCGTGGAACCACCGCGTCCGCACCTCGCCGTGCGGCACGTCCTGCAGGTCGTGGAAGTCGGTGTCCGGGTCGGGTACCTCGAGTCCGCTGGTGGGCCGGCCGCAGCCGAAGAACGTCTCGGCGTTCGGGTCGTTGGTGGGTACGCCGTCGACGACCACCCAGTAGTAGTAGAAGCCCGGAACGACCGGTGGGGTGGTCACCGTCCAGGTCCCGTCCTCGCCGCGGGACATCGGCAGCGTCTGCCCGGCGGCCAGGCCGCTCTCCTGGCCGGCCGGCCGGAGTTCGACGGTGTGCGCGGTCGGGGCCGAGACGGAGAACGTCACCCGGCGGTCGGCGTGGATCCAGGGGTATTCCGCGGTGCGTACTGCCGACGGGGAACGCTGCCCGTCACGGGTCTTCGGCGTTACCGGCGTGGACTCGGGGGTCATGGGCTCCACCTTCGCTCGTCGCTTCGGATCGGACTCGGGGTCTGGCCTGGGCGTCGCATTCCTACCTTCGCACCATTGGCTCTCGTGGTCACGCGGCCCGGAACACCCAGCGGCGCAGCAACAGGAAGCGCAGGAGGGTCGCCGCGAGGTTGGCGGCGACCACGACGGCAAGTTCGACGCCGCGGCCTGGTGCCGCAGGACCGGCGTGCAGGAGCGCGAGTGAGCCGCTGGTGAGCGCCAGTCCCAGGCCGAACACCAGCAGGCCCTGCGCCTGGTGCCGGCCGGCCGCCTCACGCCCCCGCACACCGAAGGTGAGTCGCCGGTTCGCGGCTGTGTTGGCGACCGCGGTGACCAGCAGCGCGAGCAGGTTGGCGGCCTGGGCGCCGACTCCGGGGCGAAGCGCGACGAAGAGACCGAGATAGGCCAGCGTGCTCACCGCTCCGACGGCGCCGAACCGGAGCACCTGCTGGGACAGACCGGCGGGCACGCCCGCGGTCAGCGGCTCGGGGCGGCGTCCACGCCCGAACTCCGCCCGGATCCGGGCCAGCGGCAGTCGCCCGGTGGCGAACGCTCGGCCCAGCCGGGCGATGCCGCGCAGGTCGTCCACGGCGGTGGCCACGATGTCCACCCGGCTGTCGGGATCGTCGGTCCAGTCCACCGGGACCTCGTGGATGCGCAGACCGGAACGTTCGGCGAGGACGAGGAGTTCGGTGTCGAAGAACCACCCGGTGTCCTCGACCAGCGGCAGCAGCCGGCGGGCGACGTCGGCGCGGATCGCCTTGAACCCGCACTGCGCGTCGGAGAACCGGGCCACCAGCGTGCCGCGCAGCAGGAGGTTGTAGCAGCGGGAGACGATCTCGCGTCTGGGTCCGCGCAGGACGCGGGACTGCCGGGTGAGGCGGGTGCCGATGGCGAGGTCGGAGTGTCCGGAAAGGACCGGCGCGACCAGGGGAAGCAGTGCGGCCAGGTCGGTGGACAGATCCACGTCCATGTAGGCGAGTACGGGTGCGGGGGAGTCCATCCACACCGTACGCAGCGCCCGGCCCCGGCCCTTGAGGTCGAGGCGGACCGCCTCCACCTCGGGGTAGGCCGCCGCCAGCTCGGTGGCGATCGTCCAGGTGGCGTCGGTGCTGGCGTTGTCGGCGATGGTGATGCGGCACGGGTACGGGACGTGGGAGCGCAGGTGCTCGCACAGCCGGCGTACGGAGCGGGGCAGGTCGATCTCCTCGTTGTGGACGGGAATCACCACGTCCACGACGGGTCTGCCCGGGTCCGGTCGACGGTCGTGGCGTACGGCAGTGGTGTCTGTTGAGGTCGTCATGCAAGCCAGAGTTGACGGCAGGGCTATGGATGGCGTGTGCTGAAACTGTGGGTGCGCTGTGGCGTGCGGAACCCTCTGTTGCCGGGGAGACGCACCCGTCCCCGCGTCCGGCAGGAGTAGCCGAACGCGGGGACGGAGCGCTTGTGTCAACTGCTGCTTGCGGTGGTCCCAGCGGCGTCGCTGGTGGTGCTCGCCGGATGGTTCGCTGTCAGGTCGTAGAGCTGCACTCCGCCGACGGTCGTGGAGGTGAAGTTGGCCGCGACCCAGGCAGCGATCTGGCCCGAGGTGGAGTTGGTGCCGCCACGCATCCCTGGGAAGCCGCCCCGGCCTGCGGACTGCGACGAGCCGGACGTGCCCTGCTCGGCTCCCTGGCCCGCCAGTCCGCCGCCGATGAAGTAGTGCACCTTCCCGGCTGCGACGTAGGCCTTGAACTGCGCGAGCGTGGGGGACGGGTCGCTGCCGTTGAAGCCGCCGATCGGCATCACCGGCTCACCGGTGGCGAGCTGGTAGCCGGAGGCACTGTTCGACCCCACCGTCGCGGCCACCCAGGTGTAGGAGTCGCTGCCGCGCCTGAGGATCGTGGTGAGCTTCGTACTGGGTGTGCTGCCGTTCAGCAGCGCGCCCATGCCACCCGCTCCGCCACGAGACTGCCCCGCCCTGCCCGTGGTCGTCTGCCCGGTCGGTACCTGACCGCCGGGTACCTGACCGCCGGGTACCTGACCGCCAGGCGCCTGACCGGTTCCACCGCTCGGTGGCGGGCCGGGAGGGAATCCTCCCGCTGCGTTGAGGTTTCCCTCCCGCCGCATACCGGGCGGGCCACCCATCCCACCGGACCCGCCGCCGAACCCGCCCTGCCCGGCCGGTCCGGCCGACGGGATCGAGCCTTCCTGACCAGTGGATGCCGTAGCGACCGAGTAGCTCAGCGGGCCGGCGAGCACCGCGGCCAGCGCCACCACGGCGGCCGCCCTGCCCACGGCGTACCGGCGTAGGCCGACGAGCAGTCCCAGCGCGGCAAGCCCGCCGGCGACGAGTACGGCCGGCCGGAGCCACGGGTTCCAGTCGGGTGTCCGGCCCAGCAGGACGCAGGACCACACCGCCGAGCCGGCCACCACGACGGCCAGCACGATCCGGGCGGGGAACCGGTCACGCAGCCGCCACATCCACAGGGACCCGATGCCCACCAGTGCGGCGATCGCGGGCGCCAGGGCGACCGTGTAGTACGGGTGGATGATGCCCTGCATGAAGCTGAACACCAGTGCGGTGACCACCAGCCAGCCGCCCCACAGCAGCAGGCCGGCGCGGACCCGGTCGGTCCGCGGTGCGCGCCGGGTCAGCCACAGGCCGACGAGCAGGAACGCCAGCGCTGCAGGGAGCAGCCAGGAGATCTGCCCGCCCATCTCCCCCGCGAACAGCCTGCCCAGGCCGGTCTGCCCGCCGAAGGCGCCACCCGGCCCACCGCCTCCGCCGACGCCACCGGACTGGGCGCCGGGCCCGACGCTGCCGGTCTCGTTCCCGGTCAACCGGCCCAGGCCGTTGTAGCCCAACGTCAGTTCGAGAATGCTGTTGGTCTGCGATCCTCCGACGTAGGGCCGGTACTTCGCCGGTACGAGCTCGACGATCGCGATCCACCACCCGGCACCGATCACCATGGCCAGCCCGGCAAGCAGGAGTTGACGGATCCGTCGCGCCAGCCCCGCCGGCGCGGCGAGCAGGAAGACCAGGGCGAACGCGGGCAGGACCAGCAGGGCCTGCAGCATCTTGGTCAGGAAGCCGAACCCGACCAGCAGGCCGGCGAACATCAGCCACCTCGCACTCGCGCGCTCGGTCGCCCGCACGGTCGCGTAGGCGGCGAGGACGAGCAGCAGGACCAGCAGGGCGTCCGGGTTGTTGAACCGGAACATCAACGTGGCAACGGGTGTCGCTGCAAGCACCGAGACCGGCCAGCAGGCCCGCGGCCGGGGAGAACCACCGGCGTACGGTCGCGTAAAGGGCGCCCACCGACGCCACGCCGGCCAGCGCCTGCGGCACCAGGATGCTCCACGAGCTGAGCCCGAAGGCCCGTACGGACAACGCCATCAGCCACAGCGAGGCGGGCGGCTTGTCCACGGTGATGGAGTTGGCGGCGTCGGAAGACCCGTAGAAGAAGGCCTTCCAGCTCACCGCCCCGGCCTGGACGGCCGCCGAGTAGAAACTGTTGGCCCAGCCGGAGGCGCCGAGCCCCCACAGGTAGAGAACGCCGGTGGCCACGAGCAGGCCGAGCAGAGCCGGGCGTACCCACCGCGGGTCGTCGGTCCGGCGCAGGAGTGTCGTCGTCATGCCCGCAAGCTTCTTCGTGCCGGCTGTGCGGGAGCTAACGTCCAGCTGTGGCGAGGCTGTGCGAGTCCAGTGGCTGCCGTACGGGCAGCTCCAGCGTGAACTCCGTGTGGCCCGGCTCGCTGTCGACCCGCACTTGCCCGTGATGAGCCTCGGCGACTGCGGAGACGATCGCCAGACCGAGACCCGTGCTGCCGGCCGCGCGTGACCGGGAGGTGTCGCCGCGGGCGAAGCGTTCGAAGACGACCGGCGCCAGCTCGGCCGGGATGCCCGGGCCCTCGTCGCACACGCCGATCCGCACCCGCGAGGCGGTCCGCGCGAGGCTGACGGTGACCCGGGTGCCGGGCGGGGTGTGCGTACGGGCGTTGGTGAGCAGATTGGCCAGCACCTGGTGCAGCCGGTGCTGGTCGCCGGCGACGACCACCGCCTCACCGGGCAGGCGCAGTTCCCACCGATGGTCCGGGCCGGCCACCCGGGCGTCGTTGACGGCGTCCACCAGCAGGCAGGACAGGTCGACCTCGTCACGTGCCAGCGGCCGGCCCGCGTCCAGCCGGGCCAGCAGCAACAGGTCGTCCACCAGGGCGGTCATCCGGGCCGCCTCGGACTCCACCCGGCCGATCGCGTGCGCCACGTCGGCAGGGACCTGCTCGTGGCCGCGCCGGGTCACCTCGGCATACCCGCGGATCGCCGCCAGCGGTGTCCGCAGCTCGTGGCTGGCGTCGGCGACGAACTGCCGTACTCTCGTCTCACTCTGATGCCGGGCGGCCAGCGCAGCAGCGACGTGGCCGAGCATCTGGTTGAGCGCGGCGCCGACCCGGCCGACCTCGGTCCGTGGATCGGTGTCCCTTGTCGGGTACGCGCTCGGACAACGCGACCTCGCCCTCGGTGCAGGGGCAACTGCGCGACCCTGGTGGCGGTCGCGGCGACGCGGTTCAGCGGTCGCAGGCTGCGCCGCACGATCGTGGCGCCGGCCAGGAACGCCGCCAGTAGGCCGAGGGCGGCGACCCCGGCGACGACACCGGCCACCTGCACGACGGTGCGGTTCACCGGCTCCAGGGAGAGCCCGGTGACGAGCACGTCGCCGTCCGGTGCCCGGGCCGCGACCAGGCGGTAGCTGCCGACGCCGGCGAGGTCGAGGGTGTGCGGCTGCTCGTCGGCCGGAAGCCGGGTCAGAGCGGCCCGCGCGGCCGAGGAGAGTTCGAGGAGATCACCGGAGGAGTCCAGGGTGCCGGCGTCGGTCACCGTGCCGCCGGTCAGCCGGGCGCCGAGGGTGCCGACCCCGGTGCCCGGAGCGCCCAGGAACGTCAACGGGCCGGGCAGGTCGGACAGCCGGTGCCGGGCGCCGTCCGGGGGACGTTCCGCGGACGCGGTACGACGGGCGGCAGCACCGAGCTGCTCGTCGAGCTGGTTGGTGAGCGAGTTGTGCAACGCCAGCAACGTGACCGTCGCGACCACAGCGCACACCAGCAGCGACACCGCCGTCAGCGCGGCCACCAGGCGCGTCCGCAGCGTCCACCGGCTCGGTGTCAACAGTCGCTTGACAGTGCTCATGACGGTGCTCATGACGGGGCTCACGGCGCGGCTCAGGCCGCCGGCTTGAGGACGTACCCCGCGCCACGCATGGTGTGGATCATCGGCGTCCGCCCGGCGTCGATCTTCTTGCGCAGGTAGGAGATGTAGAGCTCGACAACGTTCGCCTGCCCGCCGAAGTCGTAGCTCCACACCCGGTCCAGGATCTGCGCCTTGCTCAGCACCCGCCGCGGGTTGCGCATGAGGATAGCGCAGCAGCTCGAACTCCGTGGCGGTGAGGGTGACCAGCTCGCCGGCCCGGCGCACCTCCCGGCTGTCCTCGTCCAAGGTGAGGTCGCCGACGACCAGCAGTGCGTCCTCGCGGGAGACCGTGGCGACCGTACGCCGCATCAGACCGCGCAGCCGGGCCACCACCTCCTCCAGGCTGAACGGCTTGGTCACGTAGTCGTCGCCGCCAGCGGTCAGCCCCGCGATCCGGTCCTCCACCGCGTCCTTCGCGGTGAGGAAGAGCACGGGCACCCGCGGGTCCTCGGCCCGCATCCGGTGCAGCACGTCCAGGCCGTCCAGGTCGGGCAGCATCACGTCCAGCACCACCGCGTCCGGCAGGAACTCCCGGGCGGCGCGGACGCCGTCGCGCCCAGCGGCGGCCGTGCGTACCTCCCACCCCTCGTAGCGCAACGCCATCGCCAGCAGGTCGGTGAGGGTCGGCTCGTCGTCCACGACCAGCACCCGGACGGGGCTGCCGTCGGCACGGCGCAGTGCCGGTCCGGCGGCGCCGGCGGGGCGGGTGACCGGAGGGCCGGGGGAGTCGGGTCGGGCCGGCGAAGTCGTACGCGTCATGCGGGCATCGTCACCGTGGATCCTGTGCGCAGCCTCAACGCTTGCTGTGAACAGCCTGTGATAGCTCGAACGCGCCGGGACGGGTCCCGAGACGTGCGGTGTGCGACGTTCCCGGTCGCGCTCCACAAGTGACGAAAGCCCTGCGTAACCGTGCCATCTCAGCACGCATCCGGGCATTCGGACGGGTGGGGGCAGTCCTGCCGCGACGTTCGCACCGGCGTTGGAGCACCGTAATCTTCAACTGTCCCGAGTCGTCCCCCGGCGACTTCCCGAGCCGCCGCCCCAGGAGGTGGATGTGCGCTTCCTCCACGATCGGGTCCCCGAGCAGGACCTCACCTACAGCGACGTCTTTCTCGTCCCGAACCGCTCGATCGTCTCCTCCCGGCTGGACGTCGACCTCGCCACGTCCGACGGCAGCGGGACGACCATCCCGATCGTCGCGGCGAACATGACCGCGGTGTCCGGGCGCCGGATGGCGGAGACGATCGCCCGGTGCGGCGGCCTGGCGGTGATCCCGCAGGACATCCCCGTCGAGGTGGTGGCCGAGGTGATCGGCTGGGTCAAGGACCGGCACACGGTGTACGACACCCCGATCACGATGACGCCCTCCGGCACCGTCGGCGAGGCGCTCAACCTGCTGCCGAAGCGCGGCCACGGCGCGGTCGTCGTGGTCGAGGACGGCCGGGCCGTCGGGGTGGTGACCGAGGCCGACTTCGAACGCGTCGACCGGTTCGCCCAGCTGGCCTCGGTGATGTCGCGTGAGCTGCTGTCCCTGCCCGACGGCATCCACGCCGAGGACGCGTTCAACCAGCTCCACGACGGCCGGCACCGGCTGGCGCCGGTGGTCGGCGACGACGGCCGGATCGTGGGGCTCCTCACCCGCGAACGCGCGCTGCGGGCCGCCCTCTACAACCCGGCCGTCGACGCTGCCGGCCGGCTGCGGGTCGCCGCCGCGATCGGCATCAACGGCGACGTGGAAACCAAGGCGAAGGCGCTGCTGGCCGCCGGGGTGGACGTCCTGGTGATCGACACCGCGCACGGGCACCAGGAACGCACCCTCGAGGTGCTGCGCATCGTCCGCCGGCTGGACCCGCAGGTCCCGGTCGTCGCGGGCAACGTCGCCACCGCAGAGGGGGTGACCGACCTGGTGAAGGCGGGCGCCGACATCGTGAAGGTCGGCGTAGGGCCCGGCGCGATGTGCACCACCCGGATGATGACCGCCGTGGGCCGGCCGCAGTTCTCCGCGGTGTTGGAGTGCGCCACCCGGGCACGCGAGCTGGGCAAGCACGTGTGGGCCGACGGCGGTGTCCGGCACCCGCGCGACGTGGCCCTCGCCCTGGCCGCCGGGGCGTCCAACGTCATGGTGGGTTCCTGGTTCGCCGGAACGTACGAATCTCCCGGTGACGCCCACCGCGACAACGACGGCCGGCTCTACAAGGAGAACTTCGGCATGGCCTCCGCCCGGGCGGTCGCGCTGCGGACCGCGGAGGACACGCCGTTCCAGCAGGCGCGCAAGGGCCTGTTCGGCGAGGGCATCTCCACCTCCCGGATGTACCTCGACCCGGAGCGGCCGAGCGTGGAGGACGTCCTGGACGGGATCGTCGCCGGCGTCCGCAGCTCCTGCACCTACGTCGGTGCGGCCGACATCGAGGAGTTCCACGCCCGTGCGGTGGTCGGCGTACAGACCGCTGCCGGCTTCGCCGAGGGAATGCCGCTCGCCACCAGCTGGTGATCTCCCCGGCCGGTGATCTCCGTGGTGACGAGGCGGGCAAGCGGGCCCGTTCCGGCAAACCGGGACGCGCCAGCCGAACGTCCCTCGGCGCGGTGACCTACGACTCTCCTGAGCGGACCCGCCCGATGCTGAAGTGAGGTGGCAAGGGAAACCCTTCGGCGCAGCGGCATGGCAGCGGGGGTGAACGATGCAGTGCCGCGCCGCGGGCGAGAGGGGTTTCCCTTGCTGCGTTGTGAAAGTGCGCCAGCAGCGGGCCGAAGCCGGGGGAGGGTCCGATGTTGACCGTCGCAGTCGTGGGAAGTGGGGGCACCGGGCCTGGTGCCTGGGACGTCGGCCCGCGGATCGTGGCGCGGCTGACCGGAGACCGGCTGACCGGGGGGCAGTCGGTCCCGGGTCAGCGACCGTCCGGCGAGCACGGGGCGCCCGGTGATCCCGGTGATCCCGGTGATCCCGGTGATCTCGGTGAGCGGACGGCCATCGAGGGGGTGCAGGTCCTTGCCAGCACCGATCTGCCCGTACGCCTGCTGAGCGTGGACAGCGGCCTGGACGAGCTGATCATGGTCGAGTCGACCCGGGCCGGTGGTACGCCGGGTTCGATCCGGCAGTCGGTGATGGAGACCCACGGCCCCGGCCGGCCCGATCCCGGAACGACCGCACCCGGTGGGGTGATGGGGGCGCTGACGTCCCTGCACCTGCCGCCCCGGGTCGTGGTCTTCTCCGTGGAGGCCGGGATCGAGGACGGGGACGAGTCCACCACCGCGCTCGCCGACCACGCGGTCGACGAGGTGTTCGGCCTGGTGATCGCCGAGCTGCGCCGGCTGGACAGCGCCCAGCGGCTTGCGTAGAGCCCGGCGGCCGTCGTAAGGCTCATCCGGTGTCGTAGAGCACGGCGAGTATGTCGCGCGCGGACACGATGCCCACGACCTCGGGCCGGGCCCGCGTCCGCAGGGGTACGTGGCGTACGTAGTGCCGGCGCATCAGCGCGGCCACCTGCAGGATCGGGTCGCTCGGGTCGGCCCAGACGGTGTCATCGGTGTCCACCCCGATCACGTCCGCGCACCAGGCCTCGTCCGGGTCGCCGCCACCGGCGAGTGCGCGGACGATGTCGCGCTCGGACAGGATGCCCACCGGTTGGCCGCTCAGGCTGACGACCAGCGCGCCGACCTCGGCCTCGGCGAGGAGTTCCGCGGCCGTCCGCAGGGTGCTCGCTCCGTCGACGGTGCGTACGGGAGAACGCATGATCCGCTCGACCGGGTCGTGCCGGCCCACCCGCTTCCCGGCGTCGCCCAGGCCGCTCCTCGCCTCCGGAATCTGCCCGATGGCGGCGTTCTCGTCGGGGCCGCCGGGGCCGCCGGGGCCGTCGGGGCCGCCGGTGCTGCCGGGGTCATCGGTCCCGGCGGGCAGGACAACCGCGTCCGGGCCCGGGTAGATGAACGACTCGTGCCCGTCGTCCCAGGCCACGCGGTATTCCGGCAACTCGGGCGTGCCCAGCACCGCGCGTACCGTCCCGTGCCGGCGGTGCGCGCGATCGGGCTCGTGGGCCAAGACGATGCGGTCGCCGACGTGGACGGTCATCTCACTCCAGCCGGATCCGGGACAGTTTCGAGCTGCGGCGCCGGGAGCGCGGGCTGGTCTCACTGTCGCGACGGCCGCCGGACAGCTCGTAGAGCCGAAGGTCCCGTACGCCTCAGGCGGTGTGCCGGTGCCAGCCCGGCCCGGGCCGGCGGCCGGTTCGCGGCCGGTGCCACGGGTCGGTGGCCGCCCGGTGCAGGCTCGCCAGCAGGCCGATCTCGGCGGCGGAGCGGGTGACCTCGGTGTTGACCCAGGCGGCGACGTACCCGAACGGCCGGGTGCCCCGCTGCAGCCACTCCGCCCGGGCGGTGGAGTCGAGGTCGGCGTCCTCGAGGTGGTTCAGGCCCCGGCTCCAGCCGTCCCGGACCGAGCTCAGCCAGTCCAGGGTCGCCTCGCCGTCCCCGGGCCAGTCGCCCCAGGGCCGCTCCCCGCCGAGCCGGCCGGCGCCGGGCTCCGCGCCGAAGCACCGCGCGGACGTCTCGGCCCACCACGAACCCAGCCGCCAGGTCGACCAGCTGATCGTGCGGGCCGGCTCGGGGTGTACGGAAAGGTCGGTCATCGGCCGGTCGGCGACCCACTGCCCGTCCGGTCCCCGGCGTACGGTCCACGCTCCGGGAGCCGGCTCCCACAGGTACGCGGCGTCGTCGAGGTCGCTCAGGTGGACCTCGAGCAGGGACCACGCGACGTCGAGCTGCCAGTGCAGCAACGCGATCCGCGGCTTCCCATGCGTGTTCGAATTCCCGGCCACTGCACCTCCCCGATCGTCAGCTCGCGGGGATCATGTCACCCTGACGCCCGCCTTCGCAGTCGGTTTTCCGTCTCCAAGATCACGTGGTCCGGGCAACAACCGTAGGTTCGGACCCTACGGTTGTTACCCGGACGGGACGGGCGATCAGACCCAGGAGCGGAACCACATCCGCCGCAGCCAGGCGTCGTACGGGATCACCTGGTCGGTGAGGATCGGATAGACGTACGCGAAGTTCAACACCACCAGCAGCGTCACCCCGCCCAGTACCGCGGCACCCCACATCCGGCGTCGCGGCGGGGCGTCCCTCGGCCCCAGCGCCTTGCCGAGCACCAGCGTCAGCCCGATGATCATCCAGGGCAGGATGATGATCGCGTAGAAGTAGAAGATCGGCCGGTTGGCGTACTGAAACCACGGCAGCCAGGTCGCGGCCACGCCCACCATCGGGATGCCGAAGCGCCAGTCGCGGCCCAGGACCCACCAGACCAGGCACCCGGCCAGGGCGATCACCGCGAGCCACCACAGCACCGGCGTACCGATACCGAGGATCTCCTGCACGCACCGGCCGGTCGGGCAGCCCTGCTTCGGGCCGAGGTTGTCGGTCCAGTCGAACGACACCGGCCGGGCGATCACCAGCCACCCGAGCGGTGAGGAGGCGTACTGGTGCTTCTCCGTCAGGTGGGTGTGGAAGTAAAGGATCTCGGCGTGGTAGTGCCACAGCGAGCGCATCGCGTCGGGGACGAGCCGGGCCAGGCCGCTTGCCGGGTTGGACGCCGCCCAGGTGCGGTCCCAGCCGTCCGGTGAGGCGAACCACCCGGCCCAGGACGCGACGTAGACGACCGCCGCGGTGCCGGCGACCGTGACGAAGGCGACCGCCGCGTCCAGCGCCAGCCGAGCCACCCCGGCCCAGTGTGCGAACGCCGCACCTACCGCCCGCCGCGCACCGACGTCCCACGCCCAGGTGAGCAGGCCGAACGCCGCGAGCGCGAGGGCGGCGTTCCACTTGGTGGCGGCGGCCAGCCCGAAGCACAGACCGGCCACCAGCCGCCACGGCCGCCACAGCAGCGCCGGTCCCCAGGTGCCGGGCGTGACCCGGCCGAGTGGTTCGACCGCGTCCGCGAGCCGTGTGCGCACCCAGTCGCGGTCGATCAACAGGGCGGACACCGCGAGCAGCAGCCAGAACATCGCCGGCAGGTCGATCAGCGCGATCCGGCTCTCCACCAGGTGCAGCCCGTCGACGGCGAACAGGAACGCCGCCACGCAGCCGAGCAGCGTCGACCGGGTGATCCGCCGGGCCATCCGGGCCATCACCAGCACCGACAGTGCGCCCGCGATGGCCACACAGAACCGCCACCCGAACGGCGTCATGCCGAACATCCACTCACCCAGCGCCATCAGCCACTTGCCGGCCGGCGGGTGGACGACGAACGCGGGGTCGCCGAAGACGTTCAGGTCGCCGGCCAGGATCCGCTCGTTGGCCTTGTCCACGAACTGGTGTTCGACCCCGAAGTGCAGGAGGCTGAACGCGTCCTTGGGGTAGTAGGTCTCGTCGAAGACGAACTTCGCCGGCCGGCCGAGGTTCCACAGCCGCAGCGCCGCGGCGAACAGGGTGATCAGCAGTGGGCCGATCCAGCCCCGCCACCCGTCGTCGGGCAGCGGCGGGCACAGCCGCTGGCGCAGCGGGGGGATGGGTCTGCCGTCTGGGTCGCGTCCCATCACAGCGGCGGGGACGGCGGTCGAGTCGCCGGCCCGCCCGGGCGACCCGTCGCCGGCGCGCTCGGAGGCCGTCGTCGTCATCGGGGTCATCGTACGGACACCAGGTGGGAACGCCCGGACCGGCGCGGTGCGAGGATGGCCCCGTGTCGGCCCGTACGCACAACCCCGCCGGAGCAGGCCACGAGGCAGATCGCGAGGCAGATCGCGAGGCAGGCCGCGAGCCGGGTGCGGAGGCCGGGGTGCTCGTCCTCGCCGCCACACCCATCGGCTCCATCGACGACGCCCCGCCGCGGCTGGCGGCCGAGCTGACCGCCGCCGACGTGATCGCCGCGGAGGACACCCGCCGCCTGCACCGGCTCACCTCGGCCGTCGGGGTCCACCCGGCCGGCCGGGTGGTGTCGTACTTCGAGGGGAACGAGGCCCGCCGTACGCCCGAGCTCGTCGAGGCGCTGCTGGGCGGGCAACGGGTCGTCCTGGTCACCGACGCGGGCATGCCGTCGGTCTCCGACCCCGGTTACCGCCTGGTCGCCGCCGCGGTCGAGGAGGGGATCCGGGTCACCGCCGTACCCGGGCCGTCGGCGGTGCTCACCGCGCTGGCGGTGTCCGGTCTGCCCGTGGACCGGTTCTGCTTCGAGGGCTTCCTACCGCGCAAGGCCGGCGAGCGGTCGGCCCGGCTGCGCGAGGTCGCCGGCGAGCGGCGGACGCTGGTGTTCTTCGAGGCGCCGCACCGACTGGCCGCGAGCCTTTCCGCGATGGCGGAGGTGTTCGGCGCAGAGCGTCCCGCCGCGGTGTGCCGGGAGCTCACCAAGACCTATGAGGAGGTACGCCGGGGCGGGCTGGGTGAGCTGGCCGCCTGGGCCGAGGACGGCGTACGCGGGGAGATCACGGTCGTCGTGGGCGGCGCCCCGGCGCCCGTCGCGCGGGACCTGCCGCCGGCGGAGCTGGCCCGGCTGGTCGACGAACGGGTCGCGGCCGGCGCCTCCAGGAGGGACGCGATCGCCGCCGTGGCGCAGGAGTCGGGGGTGGCGAAGCGGCTCGTCTACGCCGCCGCCGTCGCCGGTGCCTGAGCCGTTCCCTAGGATCGCGGACATGGTCGATGCCTCCGCAAGCCGTCAGGACGGCAAGGCGTTCTACGTCACGACGCCGATCTACTACGTCAACGACAAGCCGCACATCGGGCACGCCTACACCACGGTCGCGGCCGACGTCCTGGCCCGCTGGCACCGCCAGCGCGGCGAGAAGGTGTGGTTCCTCACCGGCACCGACGAGCACGGCCAGAAGGTCATGCGCAGCGCCGAGGCCAACGGCGTGACCCCCCGCGAGTGGGCCGACCAGCTGGTGGAGAACGCGTGGAAGCCGGTGCTGGAGACGATCGACGCCAGCAACGACGACTTCATCCGTACGACCGAAGCAGCGGCACACCGAGCGGGTTCGGGAGTTCTGGCAGCATCTGTACGACGCCGGTGAGGTCTTCCCGGGCACGTACGAGGGCCCCTACTGCGTGAGCTGTGAGGAGTTCAAGCTCCCGGCCGAGCTGCTCGACGGCGAGAACGGCCAGAAGCTGTGCCCGGTGCACGGGCGGCCGGTGGAGATGCTGTCGGAGACCAACTACTTCTTCAAGCTGTCCGCCTACACCGAGAAGCTGCTCAAGCTGTACGAGGACCACCCGGAGTTCGTACAGCCCGAGAGCGCCCGCAACGAGGTCGTGGCGTTCGTCAAGCAGGGCTTGCAGGACCTGTCGATCACCCGGTCCACCTTCGACTGGGGCATTCCGGTGCCGTGGGACGACGAGCACGTGCTCTACGTGTGGATCGACGCGCTGCTCAACTACGTCACGGCGGCCGGCTACCGCACCGATCCCCTTCTTTTCAAGCAGGTCTGGCCCGCCGACGTCCACCTCGTGGGCAAGGACATCCTGCGCTTCCACGCGGTGATCTGGCCGGCCATGCTGATGGCCGCGGGCCTTCCGCTGCCGACAACGGTGTTCGCGCACGGCTGGCTGCTGGTCGGTGGCGAGAAGATGAGCAAGACGAAGTTGACAGGGATCGCGCCCAGCCAGATCATCGACACCTTCGGCTCCGACGCCTTCCGCTACTACTTCCTGCGGGCCATCCAGTTCGGCTCCGACGGCTCGTTCTCCTGGGAACACCTCACTGCCGTCTACACCTCCGAGCTGGCCAACGGGCTGGGCAACCTCGCCTCCCGGGTCGCCGCGATGGTGGGCCGCTACTTCGACGGCAGCCTGCCCGCGCCCGCCGACGCCGGACCCGCCGAGCAGGTGATCGCCGAACGCCTCGCGCAGACGGTGCGGGTGGCCGACGAGGCCGCGGTGTCGCTGCGGTTCCACGAGGCGCTGGCCGCCGTCGAGTCGTTCGTCGGCGCTGTCAACGGATACTTGACAGAGCAGGCGCCGTGGAAGGTCGCCAAGGACGACTCCCCGCAGGCGCGTGCCCGGCTGGCGACCATCCTCTACACCGCCGCGGAGTCGCTGCGTGCGGTCGCCGTCCTCTACAACCCGGTGATGCCGCGCAGCGCGGCGGCTCTGTGGGAGATGCTCGGCGCCGGGCAGAGCATCGGCGCGCTGGCCGACCAGTCCCTCACCGAGGCCGGCAACTGGGGCCAACTGCCCGAAGCGTCGGTGCTCACCAAGGGCGCGCCGCTGTTCCCCAGGATCGAGGAGCCGGAGGCGTCGTGACCTCCCAGCACGACGCCGGCCCCACGCGCCAGCGGGCAGGAGGCGAGGACCGCCGCGACCGCAGCCGGCCCGAGCCGCCGCCACCGCTGACCGTCCCGGTCGCCGACTCCCACTGCCACCTGGACATCGCCGACGGCCCGGGCGGCCAGTGGCTCCCGGTCGAGGAGGCCGTGGCCCGTGCGGCCGCGGTCGGCGTGCCGAGAATCGTGCAGATCGGCTGTGACCTGCCAGGCGCGCGCTGGGCGGTGGACGCCGCCGAGGAGCACCCCGCGCTGGTGGCCGGGGTGGCCCTGCATCCCAACGAGGTGCCGGTCCTCGCCGCGGCCGGCGAGCTGGACGCGGCCCTGGCCGAGATCGACCGGCTGGCCGGCTCCAGCCCGCGGGTGCGGGCGGTGGGGGAGACCGGGCTGGACCACTTCCGCACCGGCGAGGAGGGCTGGAAGGTCCAGGAGGACGGCTTCCGGGCCCACATCGCGCTGGCGAAGAAGCACGGCAAGGCGCTGGCCATCCACGACCGGGACGCCCATGACGACGTGCTCCGGGTGCTCGCCGAGGAGGGCGACGCCGGAGCGGGTGCTGATGCACTGCTTCTCCGGGGACGCCGAGATGGCCCGCGAGTGCGTACGCCGCGGCTACTTTCTCTCCTTCGCCGGGACGGTGACGTTCAAGAACGCCGCACCGCTGCGCGAGGCGCTTGCAGAGGTGCCGCTGGGCCGCATCCTGGTGGAGACCGACGCGCCGTACCTCGCACCCACTCCGCACCGCGGCCGGCCGAACGCGAGCTACCTCATCCCCCTCACCATCCGGTGCCTGGCGCAGGTGAAGGGCGTCAGTGAGGAAGCCATGTGCACGGCCGTGGCCGAGGCCACCGAGGCGGTCTTCGGCTCCTGGTAGCCGCCGGAATCACACCGGCGGAATTCACCGATCCGCGGAACTGCAAAGGCCCTGCGCATTTCGGCTTTTCTGACAATCCGTGGTCACTCCGAGCGCGCTTACGGACTGTCCGGAATAAGCATCTAATGTGTCCCGAGTTGATAGCGGCGACATTGTTCGTTATCGTCCCGTGTCGTTGGCCGGGGTCGGGGAAGCCTCGGACGGCGCAGAGGGGGGCCGTCATCCGCGCCCGATACCCGCGCGGGTTCGCGCTGGTCAGGAGCTCATCGTCGAGCCGCGCGGATTCTTGCCCCCCGTTGACGCGTGCCGTCTGTGTTCCGTGCCCGGAGAGCACGACCATCGGAGCACCGTGCACAAGAAGGTACTTATCGGTGCCGTCGGCATCGGATTGGTCGGCGCGCTGGGAATCGGCGGCACAACCGCCTATGCGTCGCTGAACAAGTCTGTGACCGTCTCGATCGACGGTAAGGCTCACAATCTCCACACTTTCGACTCCACCGTCGGTGACGTGCTGGCGTCGCAGAAGATCAAGGTCGGCCCGCGTGATGTGGTCGCTCCGGCGAAGACGGCGAGGATTGCCGACGGCACCCGGATCGCCGTTCGGTACGCCCGGCCGCTGACCCTCAACGTCGACGGCTCCAAGCAGACCCGCTGGGTGACCGCGATGAGCCTGGGCGAGGCGCTGAACGACCTGGGCAGCCGCTTCGACGGTGCCCGCACCTCCGCCAGCCGCGGAGTCGGCATCGAGCGGAAGGGCCTCACCGTCGACGTCGTCACCGCCAAGTCCGTGGTGGTCAGCCACGACGGCAAGAAGACACCGTTGGACGAGCCGGTGCGGACCGTGTCCGAAGCGCTCGCCAAGGCCCAGGTCAAGGTGGACGCCGACGACCGGGTGAAGCCGAGCCTGTC
Organism: uncultured Actinomycetota bacterium; assembly: GCA_963791775.1. Classification (GTDB taxonomy): domain Bacteria; phylum Actinomycetota; class Actinomycetes; order Propionibacteriales; family Actinopolymorphaceae; genus Actinopolymorpha. Next base: position 1,197,412 of record CAWBTM010000012.1, read on the forward strand.
CACCGAGGTCAAGGACGGCACCGCGATCGTCGTCAACCGGGTGGACGTGCGTAAGTCGACCCGCAAGGTCGCGCTGGCCTACGACACGGTTCACCGGAAGTCGTCCTCCCTGTACAAGGGCCACAGCAAGGTCGACCGGACCGGCCACAAGGGCGAGAAGGCCCAGGTCTTCCGTCTGACCTACGTGGACGGCAAGAAGGTCAAGTCCCAGCTGCTGTCCCAGAAGGTCGTCCGGCAGCCGGTGGACAAGATCGTGCTGGACGGCACCAAGGCGCGTCGCTCCTCCTCCGGCGGAAGCAGTGGCGGTGGCAGCAGCAGCAGCGGCGGCGGCAGCTCCAGCGGGGGCGGCAACGTCGGCGGCGGCGCGGACAGCCTCAACTGGGCGGCGCTGGCGCAGTGCGAGTCCAGCGGAAACCCGCGGGCGGTCAACCCCTCCGGCTACTACGGCCTGTACCAGTTCTCGCTGTCGACCTGGCACTCCGTGGGCGGTTCGGGCAACCCGATCGACAACTCCTCCGGGGAGCAGACCTACCGCGCCAAGCTCCTCTACAAGAGGGACGGCGCGAGCCAGTGGAGCTGCGGCAGTCACCTGTTCGACTGACGGTCGCCAGGTCAGCTCCTACGCCTGACCGCTGACTGCGCGTCCGGGGCGCCGGTGGGCGCCAGATAGCGTTCCGGTGTGGGCAACACGTTCGAAGGTGCGTCCGCCGGGCCGAGTCTCCTCGGCCCGGCGGACGTTCGCGTGCTGGCCGCCGACCTCGGCCTGCGCCCCACCAAGCAGCGGGGACAGAACTTCGTCACCGACGCCAACACCGTCCGCCGGATCGTGCGGGTGGCGGGCGTCGGACCCGACGACGTGGTGCTGGAGATCGGCCCCGGGCTCGGGTCCCTGACCCTCGCCCTGCTCGGCGCCGCGGCCCGGGTGGTCGCGGTGGAGATCGACGACGTGCTCGCCGGCGCGCTGCCGGAGACCGTCGCGCGGTTCGTGCCCGGGCAGGCCGACCGCCTGGATGTGGTCCACGCCGACGCGATGGACCTCCGCTCGCTGCCTGAGCCGCAGCCGACGGCGCTGGTGGCCAACCTGCCGTACAACGTCGCGGTGCCGGTCCTGCTCGGCGTACTCCAGCACTTCCCGTCGGTCCAGCGCGGCCTGGTGATGGTGCAGCTGGAGGTGGCCGACCGGCTGGCCGCCGGACCCGGCTCCAAGGTGTACGGCGTACCCAGCGTGAAGGCGGCGTGGTACGCCGAGGTGAGCCGGACCGGTCTGGTCGGGCGGACGGTGTTCTGGCCGCAGCCGAACGTCGACTCCGGCCTGGTTGCCTTCACCCGCCGCGAGCCGCCGCCGACCACCGCCTCCCGGGAGCAGGTGTTCGCGGTGGTCGACGCGGCGTTCGCCCAGCGCCGCAAGACGCTACGGGGCGCACTGTCGAGGTTGGCCGGGTCGCCGGCCGCGGCGGAGAGCGCGCTGCGGGCGGCGGGCATCGACCCGGGCGAGCGCGGCGAACGCCTGGACGTCACCGGGTTCGCCCGGATCGCCGAGGCCCTGCCCGAAGTGCGGGACGCGGACCCCGCGGGCCCCACCCAGAGATCGAGACGCACGGAAGGGAAGCCGGCTCGGTGAGCGCAGTAGTGGTGAGGACCCCGGCCAAGGTCAACCTGGCCCTGATGGTCGGCCCGTTGCGCACCGACGGCTTCCACGAGCTCGGCTCGGTCTACCAGGCGGTCGGCCTGTACGACGAGGTCGCGGCGAGGCTCGCGCCACCGGGGGAGTTCACGGTGCGGGTCAGCGGCCGGGAGGCCGGCAAGGTGCCGCTCGACAACGGCAACCTCGCGGTCCGCGCGGCCCGGCTGCTCGCCGACCATGCCGGGGTGGACGCGGGCGTGGCCATCGACATCACCAAGGGCATCCCCGTTGCCGGCGGGATGGCCGGCGGCAGCAGCGACGCGGCGGCCGCCCTGGTCGCCTGCGACACGTTGTGGGGGACCAAGACCGACCGGCCCACGCTGCTCGGACTGGCCGCCCGGCTCGGCAGCGACGTGCCGTTCTGCCTGCTCGGCGGCACCGCGATCGGCGCCGGGCACGGCGAGCTGGTCACCCCGGCCCTGGCCAGAGGTACCTACGAATGGGTGTTCGCGCTGGACGGTGAGGGCATGTCCACGCCCGCGGTGTACGCCCGGCTGGACCGCATCCGCGACGACCTCGTCGTCTCGCCCCCGCGGATCCCCGAGCCGATGATGGCCGCGCTGGCGTCCGGCTCGGCGGCCGAGCTCGGCGCGACCCTGGTCAACGACCTGCAGCCGGCCGCGTTGCGGATGCGACCCCGGCTCGCGCAGGTGCTCGACGCCGGCCGCGACTACGGCGCGATCGGCGCGGTGGTCTCCGGATCCGGCCCGACCTGCGCGTTCCTGGCCCGCGACCACGCGCACGCGGTGGACCTGTCCGCGCGGCTGGCGGGGACGGGCCTGTGCGCGTCGGTGCGCCGCGCCACCGGCCCGGTGCCGGGCGCCCGGGTCGTGGAGTCCTGAGGCCCTGCAGGCTCCTCGGGCGATCCAGGAAAGTGCTGCCGGGAAAACCGGTTGCGGCGGTCGGCGAGCCTGCGCCAGAGTATCGGCAGTCGTCAGCCGCGGGCGGTGCCTGCCGCGGTGACTCAGGGCAGACCGGCCGTCGAGCCGGCGCGATCGAGGAGGTGCGAAGTGACCAAGTATGCCGTCCGGGCGTGGTCTCGTACCCGTCCTCTCGCGCAGCCCTCCGGCCGCTGACAGGCGCCGACAACTCACCGCGCACGGCGGGAGGGCAGCATCCTTCCCAAGGAGTTTCCTCACCGTGCGCAAGCGCAACCTGAAGTACGACCGCAACATCGACGTTTCGACCTACACCGCCGCCGGCGACCTCGATCCCGGCTACGACGACGCGCCGGCCTCGGCCCGGATGCGGCGCCGGCGGTCCGACACCGATCCCGCGCCCCGCTCCCGGGGCCGGATGACCGAGGAGGCCCGCGCCCGGCTGTCGGCCGAGCGCGAGGCCGCCGCCGTCGACGACGGACCTCCGACCGGCTACCGCTGGACCACCTGGGACGACCCGGGCGGCCACGGCCCGGAGCCGTACCCATCCTGGCTGGTCACCGACCTGGCCGCGGTGGACACCGAGTTCGGTGTCCTCAAGACCGGCAAGGAAGCCGACGTGTTCCTGATCGAACGCGGCGTGCCGGACCCCGATGGTGCCGATGGCGCCGGCGGCACCGAACCCCGATGCCTGCTGGCGTCCAAGCGGTACCGCTCGGCTGACCACCGGCTCTTCCACCGCGACGCCGGCTATCTCGAGGGCCGGCGGTCGCGCCGTACGCGCGACCAGCGTGCGGTGGAGAACCGCACCAACTTCGGCCGCAACCTGATCGCCCAGCAGTGGGCGGTCGCGGAGTTCGACGCGCTGAGCCAGCTGTGGGCGGCCGGGCTGCCGGTGCCCTATCCGGTCCAGCACCTCGGCACCGAGCTGCTGATGGAGTTCATCGGCTCCGCCGACGGTCAGGCGGCGCCGAGGCTGGCGCAACTTCGTCCGGAGCCGGACCAGCTGGCCGACCTGTGGCGGCAGCTGCACGACGCGCTGGTCCTGCTCGGCCGCAACGGGTACGCCCACGGCGACCTGTCGGCGTACAACCTGCTGGTGAACGACGGCGAGCTGATCCTGATCGACCTGCCCCAGCTGGTCGACGTGGTGACCAACCCGCAGGGCCAGGAGTTCCTGCGCCGGGACGTGAAGCGGATCTGCGAATGGTTCGTCGCCCGCGGCATGGACCCCGACCTGGCCGATGCCGACCGGCTCGCCGAGGAGGCGCTCGAGGAGGCCGGCGCGAGCTGAGGCCGGCCATCACGGCGGCTCGGACGCGGTGGCCACCGGCGGTTGTCGGTGGCCACCGCCAAGATGGGGGCATGGCGGCGAACGCGCAGACCACGGCGGAGACCTTCGACCAGCTGGACTGGTACGCCCGCGACTTCGAGGCGGAGCGGTTCGTCGAGTGCGTGTTCCGCGAGGTCGACCTCACCGAGTCCCGCAGTCACGGCGCGTCGTTCGAGCGATGCGAGTTTCACAACTGCCGGTTCAACGCCTCCGAGCACCGCGAGACGGCGTTCGCGGGCTGTGAGTTCCGGCGTACTTCCTTCTTCTCCGCGGTCCTGGACGGCTGCAAGCTCACCGGCAGCACGTTCGTCGACTGCGTGTTCCGGCCGTTGACCGTACGCGGTGGCCAGTGGGGCGGCATCACCGCACGAGGCGCCGACCTGAACGGTCTCGACCTGCGCGGGCTCCGGCTGGGTGACGCCGACCTGGCCGAGGCCAACCTGCACGGAGCGGTGCTGCGCGACGCGGACCTGTCGTTCGCCGGCCTGCGCGGCACCGTGCTCACCGACGCCGACCTGCGCGGTGCCAACCTGCACGCGGTCGACCTGAGTGTGGCGAAGCTCGGCGGCACCCGGCTCGACCTCGCCGGCGCGGTGCAGCTTGCGGAGTCACACGGCGCGCGCGTCGAAACGGCTGAGTAGCCGGGCGGGGTCGATGGCCGCCGGGTGCGGCAGCTCGTCGTACACCACGATCTGGGTGTGGCCGTCGTGGCCGTGGATCGCGGTGACGTCGGCGAGCGACTCGTAGACGTTGATCGAGGGTCGCGGCCCGCACCAGGCGAGGCTGACCTTCCCGTTGGGGTACACGGTTCCCCACGCCACGACGCCCGTTCCCGAAACGCCCGTCGAGTCACGGTGTCGATACAGCTGGAAGCGACACGGCATGGTTGTCGCACTGGTGGGCATGAGCCCTTCCTCTCCAGTCACGTGCTCCGCGAAGTGGAGTCCTACGGGCCGCCGCGCAGGGAATGGGCCGGGGTCTACGGCGGCCCGTAGGGACTCCTAGAGTGACAGGAGCACCACGTATGGTCAAGTAAGACTTCCAATGTAAATTTTCATACTCCGAGTTGATCTTCCCGTTCCGGGATTTCCGGACTGATCCGGCATAAGTACTTGCCACACTCGGGCCTAAGGTCCAGACTTTTCGCAGTTACGCACCGGGGAGGCTCGCATGCCCAGAGTGACCGGACCCACGATCTCGCGGTGGCGGCTCAGCAAGGAGTTGAAGCGGCTGCGCGAGGAGGCGGGACGCTCCTTCGACGACGCGGCAGAGCTCCTCGGGTGTTCTCCTTCGAAGATTCGCAAGATCGAGGCGGGTGAGGTCGGAGTCGTGAAGGCGGAGCTGGATCTACTGCTCGACCTCTACAAGGTCAACGACGAGGAACTCGCGTCGCTGCTGCGTGACCTGCAGAAGCTCGGCAAGCAGCGCGGCTGGTGGGCTCCGCTGGGCTCGCTCCCCAAGCAGTACAGCGTCTTCGTCGGACTGGAGTCGGAGGCGCTGCGCATCCGGCAGTTCGAGCCGCTCGTGCTCCCGGGTCTGCTGCAGACCGAGGAGTACGCCAGTGCGCTCGACGCCATGTGTACGTTCCTCACCGCCGACGAGCAGGCGCGGGCGGTGAAGGTGCGGATGGCCCGCCAGGAGCAGTTCTGGGCGGAGGGCGCGGACGACGACCGCAGCCGGCTGTGGGTGATCGTCGACGAGGCGGCTCTGCGCCGACCGGTCGGCGGCAACCTGAGCATCATGCGCGGCCAGCTGCTGCGGGTGCTGGAGCTGTCCAACCACTGCATCTTCCAGGTGGTGCCGTTCGAGGCCGGCAGCTATCCCGGCACGTCCGGCCCGTTCACCATCTTCGACTTCGACGAGGACGTCCACTCACCCGTGGTCTTCACCGACGGACACGCCGGCATCGCGCTCCTGGAGTCCGAGGCCGACGTCGACCGAGGTAACCGCGCGTTCGCGCACATGGCCGCCGTGGCGCTCAGCCCCACCGAGTCGGCCCGCAAAGTCGTGGCCATCGCATCGGAGATGGCCACCCAACAAGGAGGCGAAAATGAAAGTTGATCTGTCCCGCGCACGATGGCACAAGGCATCTGCCTCGGTCGGGATGTCGAACTGCGTAGAGGTCGCCGACCTCGGTGCGCAGCTGGCCGTCCGCGACTCCAAGGACCGGCAGGGCCCGAAGCTGGTCTTCGGCGCCGGCGCGTGGTCCAGCTTCGTCGGAGGCGCCAAGAAGGGCGAGTTCGACCTGCGCTGAGCAGGCCCTGTTCAGGCAGCGCAGGTACCGCCTGACCAGGTTTCCCAGGTGACAGCACGAAACCCCCGGCCCCCCGCCGGGGGTTTCGTGTGTCGTCCGCAGGTGCCGTACGCGGGTGCCGTATGGCTCGGTCAGGCGGAGGCGTGCACCGGGCCGCGCTGGGCCCGGGCGAACAGCTCACGCCACTGCGTGGATCCGTCGTCCAGCCAGACGTCCATCCGTACGCCCGGCTCCTGGACGGGATGGTTGCCGGCCAGGAAGTCGGTCCACATGTCGGCCATCCGGGCGTAGTGCACCGCGCGTCCGGACGCCCAGACGACCGAGAGGACATGCCTGCGTTCGGGCAGGACATGCGGCGCCGGCATCCGGTAGCGCTCCAGCGCCTCCTGGTCGACCTCCACGCCCAGACCCGGACCGTCCGGCACCGCGAGGTAGCCCTGCTCGACCCGCAGCGGGTCGAGGATCAGGTCGTCGGCGTAGTTGTTGAGCGCGGTCACCGCGGGCCAGCGGGCATGGGTGAGCACCGAGCCGAGGTGTGCCACCAGCGCGGTGGTGAGGCCGGGCCCGACCCACTGCAGCCAGAACGGCTTGCCGAACTCCGCGCAGATCGCGCCCCGGTGCAGCGCGGTCGCCACGCCACCCTCGACGACGAAGCCGTCACAGGTCTCCTGCCGTACGACTGCCTGGAACGGCTGGGCCGCGAGGTGCACCGCCAGCGGCCGGCCGACCCGGTCCCGAAGGTGGCGGTAGCCCTCGAGGTCCGCGTGCGGGATCGGGGTCTCATAGATCGCCACGCGGTCGCGGCGGTCGAGCTCGCGCAGCACCGGCCCGGCGTCGCCGGCCGACAGCAGCATGGCGTTCCAGTCGATGTCGAGCCGGTAGTGCGGGGGAGTCACCGCGCTCACCTGGTCGACCTGGGCGTAGACGTCCAGCCACGGGCGCGCCTTGAACTTGTGGAAGACGTAGCCGGCCGCGACCGCCTCCTTCGCCTCCTCGGCCAGCGCCTCCGGGGGCATCTTGGTGTTCCACCAGGCGATCGGGACGCGTTCGCGCACCTTCCGGCCGAGCAGGGCGGACACGGGTACGCCGAGCGCCTTGCCGGCCAGGTCGTACATCGCCATCTGCAGGCCGGGGCCGAGGGAGTCGTCGCCCAGGAAGTCGGCCGGGTTGCCGCCGCGTACCTTCGCGACCGCGAGCTCGGGCACGAGTCCCCAGCCGTAGTGCAGCAGCGTCTCGCCCCAGCCGACCAGGCCCGCGTCGGTGGTCACCTTCACCACCTCGATGACGCCCCAGTCCCACACCAGGAGCGCGTTCCACTCCTGGCAGCGGGGAGTGAACGGCACGTTGACGACGAAGCGTTCGACCTCGGTGATCTTCAGCGGCGCACTCATCGGCACCCTTTCCACTCGGTTCCGACTCGGTTCTCACTCGGCGTACGGCGTTCGGTGCGTATCCGTCCATCGTGGCCCAGGTCGGGCAGGGCCGGAACGCCTCGGTCCGGCCTCAGCCAGGGGTTCGGCACGGAGATCAGCCTCGGGTCCGGACGGGGACGTGGGGGTGATCCACGCGAGCGGATAGCCTCGACAGCGGCGCGGCGGCCGGTTGCTGTGCAGCGGTGGTCACCGAATCGGACCGGTGTGGCTGCGCCCCACTACGGAAAGGCAGGGATGGCGACCAACCTCGTCAACCTCGAACGGGTCGACAAGTCCTACGGCATCACGCCACTGCTGGAGCAGGTCAGCCTCGGCGTCTCCGCGGGTGAGCGGATCGGCCTGGTCGGGCGCAACGGCGCCGGCAAGACGACCCTGCTGGCGTTGCTCGCCCGCACCACGGAGGCCGACGCGGGGCGGGTCACCCACAACCGGGGGCTGCGGGTCGGCGTGCTGAGCCAGCGTGACGACTTCGAGCCGGGCCGCACCGTCTCCGACGTGGTGCTCGGCGACCTGCCCGCGCACACCTGGCTGTCGGACCGCCGGGCGCGCGACGTGCTCACCGGCCTGCTCGCCGACGTGCCCCTCGAGCGCACCGTCGACAACCTCTCCGGCGGCGAGCGGCGGCGGGCGGCGCTGGCCCGGCTGCTGGTCCGCGAGCACGATCTGGTCCTGCTCGACGAGCCGACCAACCACCTCGACATCGAGGTCACCGACTGGCTGGCACAGCACCTGCGCGGCAGGTCGGAGGCGCTGGTGGCGGTGACGCACGACCGGTGGTTCCTGGACGCGGTGTGTACGACGACCTGGGAGCTGGCCGACGCGCAGGTGAACTCGTTCGAGGGTGGCTACGCGGCATACGTGCTGGCCCGGGCGGAGCGCGACCGGATGGCCGACGCCTCGGAGTCCAGGCGGCAGAACCTCCTGCGCAAGGAGCTGGCCTGGCTGCGGCGCGGTGCGCCGGCGCGTACGTCCAAGCCGAAGTTCCGGCTGGACGCGGCGTCCTCACTGATCGCCGACGAGCCCGACCCGCGGGACAGCCCGGCGCTGGCGAAGTTCGCCTCCGCCCGGCTCGGCAAGACCGTGGTGGACCTGAAGGACGTCGACGTACGCCGCGGCACGCGTGAGCTGCTGCAGGAGGTGAGCTGGCAGCTCGGGCCGGGTGACCGCATCGGCGTCGTGGGCGTGAACGGCGCCGGCAAGACGACCCTGCTCCGGCTGCTCGCGGGCGAGGCCGAACCCGACCACGGCAAGGTGGCGTGGGGCCAGACCGTCCAGCTCGCCCACCTGTCGCAGGAACTCGGCACGCTCGACCCGGACGTGACCGTGGCCGCTGCGGCCGAGGAGATCAAGCGGGTGGTCAAGCTGGCGCCGGACAACATCCGGCCGGGCGCCATCGGCCGCCGCCCGGTGCCGACCGTCGGGCCGGAGGTCACCGCGATCTCCCTGCTGGAACGCTTCGGCTTCCGCGGCGACCGGCTGCGCACCCGGGTGGGCGAGCTGTCCGGCGGTGAGCGCCGCCGGCTGGAGCTGTTGTGCCTGCTGCTCGGCGAGCCGAACGTGTTGCTGCTGGATGAGCCGACCAACGACCTGGACATCGACACCCTGCAGGTGATCGAGGACTTCCTGGACGGCTGGCCGGGTTCTCTGGTGGTGGTGACGCACGACCGCTACTTCCTGGAGCGCACCTGCGACACGGTTCTGGGCGCTGTTGGGTGACGGCCGGTTCGCGTTGCTGCCCGGCGGGGTGGAGGAGTACCTCCAGCGGCGCCGGGACGGGGTTGGCGCGGGGACGACCAGCGCGAGCGCGATGGTGTCCGGTGCGACCGGATCGGGAGGGTCCGGGTCGGCGACGTCGCAACCCGCCGGCTCGCCGGTGCCCGACAGTGGCGCGCGACCGGCCTCGGCCGCCGACCAGCGCTCGGGGAAGAAGGAGCTGGCCAAGCTGGAACGCCAGCTCTCCCGGCTCACCGCCCGGGTCGACCAGCTGCACAGCGCGCAGGCCGAGCACGCCAGCGACTACGAGCGACTGATGGAGCTGGACGGCGAACTCCGCGGAGTCCAGGCGGAGAAGGACGAGGTGGAGACGCGCTGGCTGGAGCTCGCCGAGTCCCTGGAGGGAACGGCGTAGCCCGTGCGGCGTCAGCTCAGCGGGGCTCCCAGGCCTGCGGGCTCTTCACCAGCCGCCGCAGGTGCGCGGAGAACTTCCCGCTGACCACGTTGGCGAGGCTGGTCTCGTCGAGGACGCCGCGCACCGCCGCACGGGTGGCCACCCACACCGTCTGGAGGTTGGCCGCCACCCCCTCGTAGGACGCCTGCTCCGGGCGTACGCCACGAACCCCGGCCAGTGGACCGTCCACGGCGCGGATGACGTCGCCGACCGCGATCTCCTCGGCGGGGTGCGCGAGCCGGTAGCCGCCCTCGGCGCCGCGGAGACTGCGGACCAGGCCGGCCCGCCGCAGGTCGCCGAGGATCGCCTCGAGGAACTTGTGCGGCAGCCCCTGGGCGTCCGCCAGCGCCTGCGCGGTGACCGTGTGTGGTGCCGCGGCGAGTTCGAGCATGGCGCGGACGGCGTAGTCGGCGCGGGCCGAGATCTGCACGGGCTCATCATGCCGTGCCGCCGTCGGAAGGACGGCGGTGGCTCGGCATGGCGCGTGTCTTCGGGTCGGTCCGCGTCAGCTGCGTTCGTCGAACGGGCCGAGGAGCCGGCGCAGCAGGTCCGCGAGCTGGTCGCGGTCCGCGGGCGGTAGCCCGGCCATCAGCTCGCGTTCGTGGGCGAGCAGGTCGGCGAGGGCGGTGTCCACCCGGTCGCGGCCTTTCGCGGTGAGCCGGACCCGTACGCCGCGGCGATCGGCGGGGTCGGGTAGGCGTGCCACCAGGTCCTTGGCGGCCAGCCGGTCGATCCGGTTGGTCATGGTGCCGCTGGTGACGAGGGTCTGGGTGAGCAGCTTGCCGGGGGAGAGTTCGTACGGCGTACCTGCGCGGCGCAACGCGGTGAGGACGTCGAACTCCCACGACTCCAGGTCGTGGGTGGCGAACACCAGCCGCCGGGCCCGGTCGAGGTGGCGGGCCAGCCGGGTCACCCGGGACAGCACCTCGAACGGCGACACGTCCAGGTCGGGAAGCTCCCGCCGCCACGCGGTCACCAGCCGGTCGACCTCGTCCTGGCCCGCGGGTTCCCGGTCGGCCGGCTCGTTGCTCTGCACGACGCCAGCCTAGGGGGTGTCAAGAGTCTTGACGTCGAGATACTGGATCGGGCAAGCTATCTCGACGTCAAGATAAATCTGGGTGCCCGGTTCGTGGGCACGACTCTCACGGGAGGCAACGAATGGGAACCAGCGATCAGCGGATCACCGGCGGCACGAGTGGCACCAGCGGGGCGAGCGGGCTGCAGTGGGATCCGCGGCAGTACCTGAAGTACGCCGACGAGCGCGGCCGCCCGTTCGTGGATCTCCTCGCCCGGGTGCCCGCCGCGGCGCCGGCGTACGTCGTCGATCTCGGCTGCGGGCCCGGCAACCTCACCGCCTCCCTGGCCGACCGGTGGCCGGACGCGCGGATCGAGGGCATCGACTCCTCGCCGGAGATGATCGACCGGGCCCAGGAATTGGCAAAGGCTCTGGCCATGGAGTCAGCCACCGACCGGCTGACGTTTCGGCTCGGCGACGCGCACTCGTGGATCCCGGACCGGCCGATCGACGTCCTGGTCACCAACGCGACCCTGCAGTGGGTGCCCGGCCACGAGGCGCTGCTGCCGACCTGGGTCGACCACCTCGCCCCCGGCGGCTGGCTGGCCCTGCAGGTGCCGGCCAACTTCGACAGCCCCACGCACCGCATCCTGTTCGAGCTCGCCGCCGAGGAGCCGTGGGCGACGCACCTGGCCGGGCGGGTCCGGCAGCGGGCCGCGGCGCCGGGCGTTGAGGACTACCTCGCGTTGCTGGCCGGCACCGGTTGCGAGGTGGACGCCTGGGAGACGACGTACCTGCACGTGCTGCCCGGTGAGGACGCCGTCTTCGAGTGGATCAGGGGCACCGGTGCCCGGCCGGTCCTGCAGGCGTTGCCGGACGACGTACGCCCGGACTTCGAGAAGGTCTACAAGGAACGCCTCGCCGCCGCCTATCCGCGCCGCGACTACGGAACCGTGCTGCCGTTCCGGCGGGTGTTCGCCGTCGCGCACCGGGTCTCCTCGTGAGCGCCACCTTCACCCCGGCGCTTCGGGCCGGATCCGCCCACCCCATCGGCACAAGGATCGCCATGATGAATCTCATGCAGGAGGAACTCGCACGCGCACGGATACAGGAGCGCCTCGAAGCCGGTCGGGCACACCGACTGGCGTCCGAGGCGCGGCGCGCGCGGCACGACAACCGCGGGGTACGCAAGCTCTCCTTGCGCGCGGCCCTGAAGTGGATGGGCGGCCGCACGGCGGTCGCTCGCAGGAGGCGACTGCACGCATGATCATTCGGGAGGCAACGCGCGCGGACCTGCCGGCGGTGCTCGCGCTGGTCGCCGCGGACGCGATCCGCGAGGTGGCCGAGGACGTGGGACGCGACGGCGCACCGGCTCCCGGCTACGTCGCGGCGTACGAGGAGATCACCGCCGACCCGAACGCGCTGCTGCTCGTCGGCGTACTCGACGGTGAGGTGGTGGCCACCTGCCAGGTCAACTTCCTGCGCCACCTGATGTACCACGGCGGCCTGGTCGGTCAGGTCGAGTCGGTCCGCACCGCCGCCGGCCTGCGCGGGCAGGGGATCGGCACCGCGTTGATGGAGTGGGTGCTGGCCGAGTGCCGGCGGCGCGGTGCGGTCCGGCTGCAGCTCACCTCGAACGCCGCCCGGACGGACGCGCACCGGTTCTACGAACGGCTCGGCTTCGTCGCCAGCCACGTCGGAATGAAGCGCTACCTGGGGGCGGACACCTCGATGACATACGTACGAACGGAGAACCGATGAACGCCGGAAGCATGACGCTGCATCACGTCCAGGTCTCCTGCCCGCCGGGTGGGGAGGATCCGGCGCGGGCGTTCTACGGCGGGGTGCTCGGCCTGCCCGAGGTCGACAAGCCGCCGGTGCTGGCCGCCCGGGGCGGGGCGTGGTTCCGGTCCGAGGGCGGACAGGTCGAGGTGCACGTCGGCGTGGAGGCCGAGTTCGTCCCGGCGCGCAAGGCCCACCCGGCGTTCTGTGTGGACGACATCGACGGAGTGGCGGCGCGGGCCGGCGCGGCGGGTTTCCCGGTGGCCTGGGACGACCTCTTCCCGGGCTACCGGCGCTTCTACACCGCCGACGGCAACGGCAACCGGGTGGAGATCCTCACGCCGCTGCGGTGACGGGGTGCGGTGACGAGGTGCGGTGACGAGGTGCGGTGACGAGGTGCGGTGACGAGGTGCGGTGACGGGGTCCGGTGACGAGGTGCGGTGACGGTTGCGTCGACGGGGTGTGGCGACAAAACGATGTGGTGCGAGGCTGGGAGGATGCCGACCGAACCCACGGCGAACTATGCCGACCCGCTGACCGACGCCACCGCCGACGCCGCCACCGGGGCCGGGACCCGCCGCAAGGTCCTGGTCACCGGTGCCACCGGCTACATCGCCGGCCAGCTGGTGCCCGAGCTCCGGGAGCGTTACGACGTACGAGCCCTCGACGTACGCCCCGGTCCCGACGTCGAGGTGGTCGACCTACTCGAAGCTCCGACCGCCGACCTGGCGGAGTACTTCGAGGGGGTCGACACCGTTGTCCACCTCGCGTACCACCGGCCCGACGGTGACGACCCGCAGACCCGCTACGACGGCGAGCGCCGCAACGTCGACCTGATGCAGCGGGTCTACCAGCTCTCTCTCGACCACGGCGTGCGCCGGGTGGTCGCGGCCAGCACGAACCAGGCCGCCAAGTGGTACGAGCAGCCCTACTTCGCCGGGCGGCGGGACCGGGTGAGCCCGGAGGACTACCCGCGTCCGGACAACTTCTACGGCTGGGCGAAGGCGGCGTACGAGTCGCTCGGATTCCTCTACGCGTGCGGCAGCATCGGCCGCGCGCTGGAGGTGATCCAGGTGCGGATCGTGGTGCCACGCGAGATCGACCCGGAGAACTTCGTCGACCAGCCCGCGCACCGCTACGTCCGCGAGCTCGCCGGTTATCTGAGCGAACGCGACCTGCGGCAGCTGTTCGTACGGTCGATCGAGACACCGGACATCGCCGACGAGCACGGAGTGCCGTTCCACATCTTCTACGGCGTATCCGACAACGCGCGGAAGTTCTGGTCGATCACCAACGCGCGCGAGGTGATCGGGTACGCGCCGCAGGACGACTCCGAACGCCGGTTCGCCGCCGACATCGCCCGCCTGCTGCACGGCGACAAGCGGTAGCGTTCCGCTGTGCGACACGACGTACGCGGGTGGCTGGTGCCCCAACGTCCCGACCGGCCCGAGGTGGTCACCGACCCCCGCGAACGCCGCGCCCTGCTCGTCGAGGTGCTGCTCGTCTTCAGCGTCACGCTGGGGCTTTCCGGCCTGCGCAGCCTGCTGTCGCTGGTCGACTCGCTGCTGAAACCGGAGCCGCTGAGCAAGCAGTCGGTGGCGCTCAACGTCTCCCAGGCCGCACAGCAGCTGATCGACTTCGCGCTGCAGCTCACCGGGGTCGTGCAGCTGCTCGCGTGGGGCGGTCTCGGCGCGTACCTGCTGTGGCGGTCGGGCATCGGGCCCCGGCTGTTCGGGCTCGGCCTGCGCCGCTGGCCGAGCGACCTGGGGGCGGGTGCCGTGCTGGCCGCGGTGATCGGCATACCTGGCCTCGGACTGTACTTCCTCGCCCAGGCGCTCGGCCTGAGCCTCAACGTGCAGCCGTCCACGCTGGGCGAGCACTGGTGGCGTACGCCGGTGCTGATCCTGTCCGCGGCCGGGAACGCCTGGGCCGAGGAGGTGCTGGTCGTCGGCTACCTGCTCACCCGGCTGCGGCAGTTCGGGTGGAGCGAGAACTCCGGACTGGTCACCTCGGCGGTGCTGCGCGGGTCGTACCACCTCTACCAGGGGTTCGGCGGCTTCGTCGGCAACGTCATCATGGGGCTGATCTTCGGGCGGTTCTGGCAGCGCACCAACCGGCTGTGGCCGCTGGTCGTCGCGCACACGCTGCTGGACGTGGTGGCGTTCGTGGGGTACGCGCTGCTGCGCAACCATGTGAGCTGGCTGCGCTGACGTCCCTGTTGTCCCCGGTCAGAGCAGCCCGGCGTGGTCCCGGTAGCACTGGCTGAACTTCTTGGTGTCCTGGGCCAGCGGCAGGCACGGCTGCGCCTGGTGGGACCAGAAGAAGCCGAGCGCAACGGTGAGGATCGCCAGCACGAGCCCGCCCGCGGCGGCCTTGCCGTTGGTCGCCCGGCCACGAGAGGCGCGGACCAGGCCGGTCACCGAAAGTGCCAGGCCGAGGGCGGCGAGGAGCACCGCGCCGGTCCAGGCGACCAGCAGCGAGGCGAGGAACGCCGCACCGGCCAGCGCCAGCCCGAGCCAACCGGACCGGTTGCGCGGCCGGCGTTCGGGCCGCGCCAGGAGGTCGTCGGTGGGGGGTTCGGGCTCGGCGGAGCGGCGGGGGTCGTCGGGCTCCAGGAGCTCGCCCGAGTCGTACCGTTCGCGAGGGTCGCGCGGCTTGCGTGGCTCGCTTGGATCACCGGGGTCACGGGGCTCACGGGGGTCGCGCGGGTCGGCGGCGGTCATGGAGGGCATTCTCGCTCGCACCGCCGTCCGGCGTCACACTAGTGTCGCCCCATGAGCAGAGCAGCGGTGCTCACCTCCCAGGTGAGCGACTTTCCCCGGTGGTACCAGGACGTCGTGGCCAAGGCCCAGCTGGCCGACAACGGCCCTGTCCGCGGCACCATGGTCATCCGTCCGTACGGATATGCGCATCTGGGAGCGGATGCAGGCCGAGCTGGACGCCCGGATCAAGGACGCGGGCGCCCAGAACGCCTACTTCCCGCTGTTCATCCCGCAGAGCTACCTCCAGCGCGAGGCCGAGCACGTCGAGGGGTTCAGCCCCGAGCTGGCCGTCGTCACCCACGCCGGCGGTAAGGAGCTCGAGGAGCCGGTCGTCGTACGGCCCACCAGCGAGACGGTGATCAACGAGTACCTCGCGAAGTGGGTGCAGAGCTACCGCGACCTTCCGCTGCTGCTCAACCAGTGGGCCAACGTCGTGCGCTGGGAGCTGCGGCCCCGGGTTTTCCTGCGTACGACGGAGTTCCTGTGGCAGGAAGGCCACACCGTGCACGCCACGCAGGCCGACGCGGCCGCCTTCGCGCGCCGCATCCTGCACGAGACGTACGCCGGGTTCATGACCGACGTGCTCGCCATCCCCGTCATCCCCGGGCTGAAGACGCCGAAGGAACGCTTCGCCGGTGCCGCACAGACGCTGACCTGTGAGGCGATGATGAAGGACGGCAAGGCGCTGCAGATGGGGACGAGTCACGAGCTGGGGCAGAACTTCGCCCGGGCGTTCGACATCCGTTTCCTCGACGCCGAGGGGGAGCGCCCGTACGCCTGGACCACCTCGTGGGGCGCGTCCACGCGGATGGTGGGCGGGCTGATCATGACCCACGGCGACGACTCCGGCCTGCGGATCCCGCCGCGGCTGGCCGCCACCCAGGTCGTGGTGACCATGGTCAAGGCGGGCGAGGGCGTGGCGGAGCTCGCGGCCGGGTTGGTGGACGACCTGCGGGCTGCCGGTGTACGGGTCGCTCTCGACGACCAGGTGGCCGTGGCATTCGGCCGTCGCGCCGTGGACTGGGAGCTGAAGGGCGTACCGGTACGGGTCGAGATCGGCCCGCGCGACGTGTCCGCGGGGACGGTCACCGTGGTGCGGCGGATCCAGGGTACGAAGACGCCGACGCCCGTGGCGGGTGTGGTGGCGGCGGTCGAGGACGCGCTTTCCGCCGACCAGGCGACGCTGCTGCGGGAGGCCGAGGAGTTCCGCGACTCCCGTACGGTCGACGTGGCGACGATCGAGGAGGCCACCGAGGCGTCCGCTTCGGGCTGGGCGCGGATCCCGTGGTCGGTGCTCGGCGAGGAGGGCGAGGCCAAGATGGCGGAGAGTGCGGTGACCGTGCGCTGCCTGCTCCGACCGGACGGGAGCGTGCCGGAGACCGAGACCGAGGCGGACTTGATCGCGATCGTCGGCCGGTCGTACTGAGGCGTCGGCCGGTCCGTACGGAGTCGTACGGACCGGCCGAAACGCCCTCAACCGGGTGCGGAGCCTGATCGGCTCCCGCGTAGGCTGTGGGCGCCTTGGGGTGTCGTCTAAGGGCAAGACCTCAGATTTTGGATCTGATGATGGGGGTTCGAGTCCTCCCACCCCAGCCACCCTCTGACCTGCAGTTATGTCCCGCCCGACACGCTTCGTCGGCGATTGCTGTCATGGGAATGTCAATGAGTGCAGTCCGGACATGCCCTCAAAGGCAGATATGAAGCGCCGCCAGCGTGTACGCGAGCCCTTGCGGGCGGACAGAACCGATGCTCTCCCTACGGGTGTCCGATCGACGAGAGAACGACCTTGGCCGGATCGTGCAGGAGGGTCGGATTGGTCGGTGACAAAGCCAGTGGGCAGCTGCTCCGTGTGCAATTTGTCGTGAGGTCATCGCGGATGCTTCGGATTCGGGACAGGGGCTAACGCGGAGGTCCGGATAGGTCAGGTAATGACCCTGAGCCGTCTCCAACGCAGCGTGCGCAGTCGTGTCGGTTCGGGTGCCCGGTCGATCAGTTGACGGGGGAGCGGCGTTCGAGGAGCACGGTGTCGTGCCAGGCGCCGTCGCGCTGGGCGATGCGTTCACGGACACCGACGATGCGGTAGCCGGCGGCATGGTGCAGGGCCATGCTTGGGCGGTTGTCTGTGAAGATCGCGGTTTGCAGGGTCCAGAGCCCTGCCGCGTCACCTTCGGTGACCTGCTTGTGCAACAGCGCTTTCCCTACTCCGCGGCCGCGGTGGCCAGTGGCCACGTATACCGCGGTTTCGGCGACTCCGGCGTAGCACTCGCGTGTTGATGCGGGGCTGGCTGCGGTCCAGCCGACGACCTCGCCTTCGAGTTCGGCGACCCATCGGTGGTCAGGCAGCCACCTGGCGTCAAGGCTGGCCTTACTGGGCACAACGGTCTCGAAGGTCGCTATGCCGGTTTCGATGCCTTCGGCGTAGATCCGGCGCACAGTGGGCCAGTCCCCGGAGTTCAGGGCACGCACGGTGACATCGGACGGGATGTCGTCCGGGCAGCAGGGCCGCGGGCCGAGCAAGCCCATGACGGCATCGGCGGCGTGGGGCAGGCCGGTGCAGCAGGCTTCGTTGATCGTGACGATCGTGGCGGTGCCTTCCTTGTCCAGGCGGACGAAGCCGACGTCGGCGAGTTTGCGCACGTGGAACGAGCAGGTCGACTGGCTGGTGCCGAGGATCTTCGTCAACGCGCCCACGGTGATGCCCTTGGGGCTGGTTGCCACCGCGTGGAGCAGCCGCACCCGCACGGGCTCGCCGAGACAGGCGAACCAGTCGGCATAGGTGGCCGCGTCGGAGCTGGGCAGGACCTGGGTCTGCCGAAGTGCGATCGCCATGGCGTCAGTATATCGATTGGGATCGATGCTTGCATTCTATCGAATGCGCTCGATAGAGTTCCTCGGGTTCAATCGAGTCGTATCGATGGATGGGGAGAGAGATGAGCGAGTGGCCTGTAGTGGTCGTGGGTGCCGGTCCGGTGGGATTGGCGGCGGCTGCCGAGCTTGCCGAGCGGGGTGTGGAACCTCTGGTGCTTGAGTGCGGTGATCGGGCGGGGGCCGCGGTCGCGGAGTGGCATCATGTGCGGCTGTTCTCCCGCTGGGCCGAGCTGATCGACCCGGCGGCCCGGCGGCTGCTGCACGCAACCGGGTGGCAGGCCCCGGCCGAGGACAGCTATCCGACGGGGCGGGAGTGGGCAGAGCGCTACCTGCGCCCCCTGGCCGATGTGCTCGGCTCGCGGGTGCGTTTCGGGGCCGAGGTCGTGGGGGTGGCCCGCCGGGGCCGAGACAGGGTTGTCGACGCCGGGCGCGACAGCGAACCGTTGACCGTGCATGTGCGCACCGCCGCGGGTGCCGAGGAACGGGTGACCGCTCAGGCTGTGATCGATGCCTCGGGCACGTGGGGCAACCCGAATCCCCTGGGTGGGGACGGGCTGCCCGCGGCTGGTGAGCGCTCGGCGGTGGAACAGATTTCTTACCAGGTGCCGGATCTGACCGACCCGGAGGTCCGGGCCCGGTATGCGGGAAGCCACGTGGTGGTGGCGGGAAGTGGGCATTCGGCCCTGACGGCCTTGGTTGCCTTCGACGACTTGGCCGCCCGGCATCCCGAAACGCGGATCACGTGGTTGCTGCGGCGCGGCGAGGTGGGCGACACCTTCGGGGGTGGCCAGGCCGACCAGTTGCCCGCCAGAGGTGCGCTTGGTCAGCGGGCCAAGGACGCTGTGGGGGCCGGGCGGATCGCGGTCGTCACCGGATTCCGTACCGCGGCGATCGAACGCGGCGTGGATCGGCGCCTGGCCCTGATCTCCGACACGGGTGTACGGGTCGAGGCGGTCGAGGAAGTCGTGGTGCTGACGGGCTTCCGTCCCGACCTGTCCTGGCTTTCGGAAGTCCGACTGGGGCTGGACGCAACGTTGCAGGCGCCGGTGGCGCTGGCCCCGTTGATCGACCCGAATGTGCACTCCTGCGGCACGGTGTATCCCCACGGGGTCATCGAGTTGACCCATCCGGAGCCCGGTGTGTTCCTGGCGGGTATGAAGAGCTACGGCCGAGCGCCGACCTTCCTGGCCCTGACCGGCTACGAGCAGGTGCGCTCGATCGCCGCCGCTCTGGCCGGTGACCGCGAGTCCGCCGAGCGGGTCGAGCTGGTGTTGCCGGAGACCGGAGTGTGTGGAGGCGCCGGGCTGTTCGATGCACGGACGCAGGAGCAGGCCGATGGGTGCTGCGGTTCACCTGCCCAGCCGGAGACCCTGACGCAAACGCGCCGACCACGTACTGAGCGAGGTAGGCCGTGCCGTTCGGAGCGCTCACGCAGCCAACTGCGGTGAGCCGGGCCGGGTTGCGGAGAGTGCTGGTGACCTTGTGCATCACCGAGATCACCAGTTGGGGTGTGCTCTACTACGCCTTTCCCGTCCTGGCCGGGGACATCACGGCGACGACAGGCTGGCCGACCGCGGCGACCACAGCAGCGTTGTCGGCCAGCCAACTCGTCGCCGCCCTGGTCGGAATACCGGTCGGCCGTTGGCTGGACCACCGGGGGCCGCGCGGAGTGATGACCGCCGGCTCCGTGCTGGCGGTGCCCGCCCTCGTCGCGGTGGCCACCGCGCAGAACCTGGCCTGGTTCCTCGTGGCCTGGCTGCTTGCCGGGGTGGCGATGGGGGCGCTGCTGTATCCGCCCGCGTTCGCGGCGCTGACCCGCTGGCACGGACCTGACCGGATACGCGCACTCACCATCCTGACCTTGGCCGCCGGACTGGCCAGCACCGTCTTCGCCCCACTCACCGCTGCGTTGGTTGCCGTACTGGACTGGCGGACCACCTACCTCGTGCTGGCCTGCATCCTCGCGGTGACCACGATTCCCGCACACTGGTTTGGCCTCGCTCAGCCGTGGCCGGGACGCCCACAGGCCCAGTCCCGGCACGAGGACGTTGATCCGGGTCAGGTGGCGCGCAGTCGAGTGTTCGTCATGCTCACAGTTGCGTTGAGCCTGGCCGGGTTCGCCACCTTCGCAGTCGTGATCAACCTGGTGCCGTTGCTGGCCGAACGCGGCGTCGGCACCGGTATCGCCTCCGTCGCGTTGGGCCTCGGCGGTGTCGGCCAGGTCCTCGGGCGACTCGGGTACACCAATCTCAGCAGGCGCACGACGGTGCGGGCACGCACTACGCTGATCCTGCTGGCGATGGCTCTGACAACCGCGCTGCTCGGGGTACTCACCTCCGTGCTCGCGTTGATCGTCGCCGCGGTCTTGGCGGGCGGGGCCCGCGGGGTGTTCACGCTGCTACAGGCCACCGCGGTTACCGACCGGTGGGGATCACGGCACTACGGGCGGCTCACCGGCCTGCTCTCGGCACCGTTGACGATCACGATGGCACTTGCCCCGTTCGCCGGCGCGGGCCTCGCCACCATGCTTGGTAGCTACTCACTGATGTTCCTCGTACTCGCGGCCCTCGCCGTCGCCGCGGCCGGCCTCGGACTGGCCAGCACCTCCTCGGCCGATGATCGCGCTGTTCGCTGACGATGCACGAGGGACTCGGGCGTCGTGGTTCAGGCCATGGTGGCCGGCGCCAGGATGCCGGCGAGGCCGGCGAGGGCGTCGCTCACGACGCGGTAGTAGGTGAAGTTGCCGACCCTACGGTCGGGAACGACCAGGCCCGCCGCGGCCAGCTTGCGCAGGTGGTGGGTGATCGTCGGCTGGGTGAGACCGAGCGGTTCGGTGAGGTCGCAGGTGCAGGCCTGCATGCCTGGGCTGGCCAGCATCAAAGACAGCAGCCGGAGCCGGGTGGGGTCCGCGATCGCCTTGAGCCGTACGGCGAGTTCCTCGGCCTGCTCGGCGGTCAGCGGCGCGGCGGTGAGGGGAGCGCAGCAGGTCTCCGCGGGCGGCACGGGCTGGATCAGGGGCAGGGGCTTCGGCATGCCACCCATACTGCCACGAGATAGGCGGCCATCTATCAGCTCGCCGGTGGCGGGAGGATGTGTGGGCCCGCCAAAGAATATTGAGATAGACACTTGTCAATGTTCATTGCATAGACCAGTATCTATGTCCTAGCCCGGGACGGTCCGGCCGAGGTGAAGGAGAAGGCTCATGCACCCGATCATGTTGGAAGCTGCGGCAAAGGCGCACCGGGATGACCTGCTCCGCGCGGCCGAGGCTCGGCGCAGGACTTCGCAGTTGGAGCGCCGGGCACATCTCGGGCCGGCCGGACTTTTCGGCCTTACCCGCATCGCCGGCGATCTCCTGCGGGGCGCAGCGCCGCGTCAGCCCGCGAGGGTGCCCTGCAAGTCGTCCGTGCCCTGCTGCGCCTGACCGACTAGCTCTCACATCGACCCCACTGATCCGACCAGGAGCACTCATGTCCCGACTTCAGCTGGCCCTCAATGTCAACGACATCGACGCGGCGGTGGAGTTCTACTCGACGCTGTTCGACACCCAGCCGGCCAAGCGCCGTCCTGGCTACGCCAACTTCGCGGTCGACAACCCGCCGGTGAAGCTGGTGCTGTTCGAGAACGCCGAGGCCACCGGCACCTTGAACCACCTCGGCGTCGAACGGGAGTCGATGGAGGAGGTCGAGGCACAGGCCAACCGGCTCGAGGCCGCCGGCCTGAGCTTGGACACCGAGGGCGACGTCGTTTGTTGCTACGCGCGACAGGACAAGCACTGGGTCACCGGCCCGGACGGTCAGCGCTGGGAGAACTACGTCGTACTCGCCGACGCCGGCGCAGAACTGGAAGGCAAGACGACGGCCGACGTCGCTGCCGGCGCCCAGGCCACCGCGGCGCCCGAACCGGGCAGGACCGGCGAAGGCGGCTGTTGCGGCGGCGCCGGCAACACCTCCACCTCCACCACCGAAGGCCAGTCGGCCGTTGCGCCGGCCGGCGGCACGGGAGCGTGCTGCGCCGGCTAGCCACTCGATTCCGCTTCCCGTCGACCGTCCAGCCGCAACGGGCCCGCCTGCAGTGAGGTGGGCCCGTTTGGCATGTGCGTATGCGTGCCCGGGGCACCTCAAGGCGGAGAGGTCAGCAGGGCCGCTTGCGGGTCTGCGCGGCATCCGCGCCGGCCGCGAGCTGGGCGACCTCACCGGCCAGGTCGTGCAGCACCTCCGGGCGCAACCGGTAGTAGGTGAACCGGCCGCATGGTTCGGTCTCCACCAGACCGGCCTCCCGGAGCAACCGCAAAGCGTTGCTGACGGTTGTCTGGCCGGCGCCGGTTTCCTCGACCAGGTGACAGGTGCACAGCTGCTCCTGCGTCAGCAGTTCGACGATGCGGCGGCGGAGGGGATCGGCGAGCACCTTGAACAGGGCGCCGATCGAGGCATCAGTGTTCAGTGATGTCATCATCGGTTGATATGTTATCGGCCGCCGCCCGGCCCGCCAAGCTGAGGAGAACCATGAGCTCGCAGCATCCCACCGTCGTCGACGCGCGGTCGACAGGGGCAGCCCCTCATGGAGTGGTGGGCGGGTTGTCACGTCTGGACCGGTTCCTGCCCGTCTGGATCGGGCTGACCATGGTGGCGGGGCTTCTGCTTGGGCGGTGGGTGCCAGGCGTCGCGGGCGTGCTGGATGCCATCAAGGTCAGTTCGGTGTCGTTGCCGATCGCGCTGGGCCTGCTGGTGATGATGTATCCGGTGCTGGCGAAGGTCCGCTACGACGAGGTGGGTCACGTCGCCCGCGACCGGCGCACCATGATCTTGTCGCTGGTGCTGAACTGGATGGTCGGGCCGGCACTGATGTTCACCCTGGCCTGGACGTTCCTCCCCGATCTCCCCGAGTACCGCACGGGTCTGATCGTCGTCGGGCTCGCCCGCTGCATCGCGATGGTCATCATCTGGAACGACCTGGCCCGCGGTGACCGGGAGGCAGCCGCGGTTCTGGTGGCGTTGAACTCTGTCTTCCAGGTGCTGGCATTCGGGCTGCTCGGCTGGTTCTACCTGAACGTGCTTCCCGGGTGGCTTGGCCTGGACACAACCGGCATCGACGTGTCCGCCGCCCAGATCGCCGCCAGCGTCGCCGTCTTCCTCGGCATCCCACTGGTCGCCGGCTACCTGACCCGACGACTGGGCGAGCACCGGCGAGGACGGGAGTGGTACGAGTCGCGACTACTGCCCCGGCTCGGCCCGTGGGCGCTGTACGGACTGCTGTTCACCATCGTCATCCTGTTCGCACTCCAGGGCCGGGCGATCACCTCCGAACCCCTCCACGTGGCCCGGATCGCCGTCCCCCTCGTCGTGTACTTCGCGCTCATGTGGGGCGGGTCCATGCTGGCCTCCCGCGCCGTCGGCCTGGGCTACGGCCGCTCGACCACGGTCGCGTTCACCGCCGCCGGGAACAACTTCGAACTCGCCATCGCGGTAGCCATCGCCGTGTTCGGCGTGACCAGCGGCCAGGCCCTCGCCGGAGTCGTCGGACCACTCATCGAGGTCCCCGCCCTGGTCGGCCTGGTCTACGTGAGCCTGTGGGCACGCCGTTTCTTCCCCGACCAGACCGCGAGCCGGGATAGCGGGGGCGTGCCCATTGATGCTCGGTGATGCCGCGGTCGGCGCCGCCCGGCGGCGCGTTCACCTGCCGTTCCGAAAGCAGTCGCCGCGGCGCCACCTCCTGCCGATAGCGTCCAGACGTATCAGCGTTTGATGATTAGTCAGGATGATCTGCCGATGCCGACCGTTGACCCATCCGCGCAGCACGAGGCGCTCGATGCGGCGCTGAACGACCTGGCCGCGCAGTTCGCCGGCGTTTTCGGTTCGCAGACGGTCGCGGCCTGCCTGGACGACAGTTACCGCGCACTGCTCCCTGCACGGATCCACGGCTACCTGCCCGTACTGGCGTACCGGTTCGCCCGTGAACGGCTCATGGCCGCCGCGCGGGCTGTTGCCCCGGAAAGGCACCCGCAGCCACTGGTGCTCTTCGTGTGCACCGGTAACTCCGGTCGTTCCATCATGGCCGCGGCACTCATGGCGCAGGCGGCCTCCGGCCGGGTCCATGCGGTGTCGGCCGGCACCAGTCCGGCTACCGAGGTTCAGCCCGAGGTGCTCACCGCGTTGCAGGAACTGGGAGTGGACGCGGGTGAGGCGTTCCCGAAGCCTCTGTCCGATGAGGTCGTCACCAACGCCGACATCGTGGTCACCATGGGCTGCGGCGATTCCTGTCCCGTGGTGCCCGGGCGCCGGTACCTCGACTGGGACGTCGCCGACCCGGCAGGGCGTGACATCGACACCATCCGACGTATCCGCGACGATCTCGCCCAACGCGTCGACGCTCTGCTCGCCGAGCTCGTCGACGCTCCCAGCCACACGACGATCCGCGAACAGTGAAGGAAGCCGCATGAACGACCGTCCCCAGATCGTGTTCGCGTGCGTGCGCAACGGCGGCCGGTCCGTCGCCGCCCGCGTGCTCGCCGAGCACTACGCCGGCGGCCGCGTCACCGCCCGGTCCGCCGGCACCCAACCTGGCGAGCACATCCACCCCGAGGTCGCCGACGTGCTGAACAAGCTCGGGCTGGACACCTCCAAGGAGCACCCCAAGCTCCTCACCCGCGAGACTATCGCTGCCAGCGATCTGGCCATCACCCTCGGGTGCGGTGAGGAATGCCCCTACGTACCAGGGGTGAAGTACGTCGACTGGCCCGTCGACGACCCCGGCGGCCAGGACGAGACCACCGTCCGCCGCATCGTCGCAGACCTCGACTCCCGCGTCCGCGCCCTGCTTGTGGAACTGATCCCAGACATCGAACTGCCGCCGTCGGTACTCGAGACCAGCTGACAGCCGGGCGGCCTGGGCTCGGCTGGTCGCCGGGCCCAGGCCGCCACGGCCGAACCCGATGGGGTGGGTGCTGGTTCGCGGTGGATTTGTTCTGGTCAGAGGCTGACGGCGGCAGCGGCGCCCTGGACGTGTGCGGCCAGTGGGGCCATGACGTAGTTGGCGTCGCGGCTCGCCCCTCGCAGGGTGTTGGAGGAGAAGGACCGCTGGAACTCCAGCCCCACGTAGACCAGCCCGGGGTGGGTGAGGGAGATTCCTCCGCTGTGCAGGGGCATGCCGTTCGGGTCGAGCGCGCCGAGCCCTCTCAGGTCGAAGGCGGCTTGGTAGTGGCCGGTGTCCATCACCAGCGGTCCGGTGCTAGGTTGACGCTGGAACGGTAGGAGGAGCATGGCCAAGCAGGTGTCTACCCTCACGGTCAAGAGCCACGAGCGTGACGCACTCGCGTCGGCCGGGCCGGACACTTACTTCTGGACCAGTCACCACGACCGATCACCACTGTTGGTCCTGGTAAGGCTCGGTCGAATCGACTCCGACGAACTCGACGAGCTGCTCCGGGATTCGCATCGGATCGCCGGCACCTGACGACAGCAAGGTCCTTCTGCTCTCAAGGCACGTCAGCGGGAGATGTCGACCTGGAGGATGCCTTCGCTTCCCGGCGGGAGTTCACCGGTGATCGTGCCGTCAGTAGCTACCGCCAGCGCGCCCCCGAAACAGCCGCCGAGTTCGGGCACTGCCAGGTGGTTCACCATCAGGGCACCGACCCCGGCGCTCGCGGCCCGGTGCGCGTAGACGAGCCGTTCCTCCCGGTCCCACTGCTCCGCGTCGGCAACCTCGGAGTCGTAGCTGCGCGCGAACGGGAACAGTAGCCAGTTCGGTCCGAGGTGGCGCAGTCGCCGGAGTATCTCGTCGTCGAACAGGTCACCGCAAAGGAGGAGGGCGCAGGTCCCGAAGTCCGTCGATGCCATCGGAAGATCCGTTCCCTGGCGGTAGACCCGTCGGTCCGCGTTCTGCCGATGCCACTGCGGGCTGATCCGCCGGTAGTGGAGGTGAATCTTCCCATCCGGGCCGATGAGGGTCGCACTGTCGTAGAGGCGTTCTTGCCCGCCCGCCTGCTCACGTTCGTACATTCCGATGGCGATCCACGTCGCGGCCTCGCACGCCAAGTCGCCAAGCTGTGCGGTGACCGGACCGGGGATCGGTTGGGCGAGCAGTCGGTCGTGTGCAGGATCGTCGGTCCCTACGAAGCCGGTCAGTGCCGTCTCGGAGAAGACGACCAGGCCCGCGCCCTGGCTGGCGGCTTCCTTCGTCAGCCTGGTGATGCTGGTCAGGTTGGCAGCTTGGTCGGCCATCACGCGGTGAACAACGAGCGCAGCGTGCATCGGACTCTCCTAGGTCAGGGCTCGTGCACCACGCCTGTCTGCCGGTCACCTCATGCAGGCAGCATGTCACGTGACGCCAGTGAGTGATGCACGGTAACACCCTGCGCAGTTGCCATGGTTGTCGTTGGCGTGCCCAGGGAGATGCGTTGTGGGTTGGTGGAGAAGGTTCAGTAGGCGTAGCAGCATCGTCGCGTCGACCGCTGTGGGTGGCCTTCTGCTGGCGACGTTGGCGGCATCGGCGGCGATCGACCCGAGCGACGGCTACCACTACTACTCCACCTATTACGCGTGCTCGCTGAAGGACTACAACAAGTTGCGGCTGGTGCCGGCGACGACGAACGGTCACCGTACTCGCTGCCGCTCGGACGAGTTCGGCGTCAAGTGGGCCAACGGCCGGGTCGGTCCGCGGGGGCCTGCCGGACCGGCGGGCCCACGAGGACTGCGGGGGCTGACGGGTGACACCGGACCTGCTGGACCTGGCGGCGTCGGTCTGCTGAGGAGCCAGCTCACGTTGGGCGTCGGCGTTCCGCTGGTGCTCAGTGGCGACAGCTACGGATTCGACCAGCCGACCGGAGTCGCGTTCGACGGCCGTCACCTGTGGATCGCCAACTACGGTGGCCGTTCGGTGACGGATGTGGACGCCTCCGACGGGGCGTGGGTGCGCACCTTCGGCAGTGCGAACTTCGGCTTCAACTACCCGGAGGGGATCACGTTCGACGGATTCCACCTGTGGATCACCAACATCTACGGGAACTCCGTCACGGCGATCCAGAGTTGACGCTGCCTCCGGCGTCGGCTCGATGGCTTTGTTGTGCAGGAGCGAGTCCAACTGCTCTCGCGCATCCACCTCGTGCAGTGCGTAGAACCGCTCGGTGACCATCCACTCACGGCCCTCGGTGACGTCGTGGCCGAGCACCTTGGGGTAGCTGGCGTCCGGCGATAGCAGCGCGGCCAGTGACGCCTCGCGCGCGAGCGCCTCGAGCTGGTCGGGCAAGCGAGCCTCCACGAGGTACGACACTCCCCGCTCGTACGATCGACGTGATCATGCGGACCAGAGGATGGTTGTGAGCAGGGTTGGGACGAGACGAGGGCGGCCATAGGCTGAAGGACACGTCGGTTGTGCGGATCCTCTGGCGTACGCCATTCCTGCGGGCCGCGTGCATCAGTCTGTTCGTCGCCGGGATCGGCGCGTCGTCGACCATGCCGCAGATGACGTTGTACCTCGTCCGCGAACTGCACATCCCGATCCAGGCCGCCGGTCTGTACTACCTGGTCAACCTCACCGCCCCGGTCGCCGGCTTCCTGGTCGGCACGTTGTCCGAGCGGCTGACCAACCGGCTGTTCCTGTACCGCGCGTGTGCTGTGATCGCCGCACTCGGCTGGGCCGCGATGGCGCTGGCCGACCGGCCGTGGATGCCGTTCCTGATCGGCGCGTTCGTGCTGAGCTTCGGGGGCGGGGCGATGGGGCAGTTGTTCGCCGCCACCCGGGACGAGCTGAGCCGGCACCCGTCGCCGGCCGACAACCGGATCGTGTCCGCCGTCCGCATGTCGTTCACAGCGGGCTGGATCGTGGGCCCGGTCGCCGGGAGTTGGTTCGGCGCCGCCTTCGGTCTGCGTGCGCTGCTCCTGGCCAACGCCGCCTGTCTGGTCGCGCAGCTCATCCCGCTCGGCACCCGCCGGATCGAACGCTTCCGGGTCGAGGTCACCGGGCCACAGCCGCAATCGGGGTCAGGCACTCGCCGGCCGGACGGGCACAGCGCACGGACCTCCACGTACGGGACGAAGAACACGCTGACGCCACTGCTGATGTTCCTCGGCTGCTGCGTGCTGGTGATGAACGGCGACACCATGAAGTTCGCGTTCCTGCCGTTGTACATGGCCAACCAGCTCCACGTCGGTGACGCTCTGCGCGGGGCCGTGATCGCCGTCCAGCCCTTCCTCGAGCTCCTGCTGATGCCTGTCTTCGCCCGGCTCGCCGACAGGTTCACCCCGATCCGGGTACTCACGATGGCGGCACTGCTCGGAGTCGGCGCCCACATCGCGTACGCCATCAGCAGTCAGGTCGGCGGGCTGTTCGTCGGTCAGATCCTGATGTCGGGAGTCTGGGCCGCGGTCGCCGGTCTGGGCATCACGGTCGCCCAGCAGCTCTGCCCGGAACGGATCGGGCTCGCCTCGTCGATGTTCAGCAGCTGCATCCCGCTCGCCGGGGCCGTCGGTGGGTCCGTCGGCGCCTTCGGTGTCGGCTGGCTCGGCATACCGCACCTGTTCGTCATCCCTGCCGCCCTGACGGCGCTGGGATTCGTCGGCTTCCTGCTCACCGCACGCCGCTTCCGCCCGGACGACTCCGCCTTTGCCGGAAGGGCGTGAAGGAGGAACCATGGTGACCGCCGACCGCGATGCCGTGGAACGCGTTCTTGACGCCGTACGCCGGCGCGCCGGGCTGGCCGTCGTCGATCAGGTGCCGCTCGTCGGTGGCATGGTGGCGGACGTACGGCGGCTGACTCTGGCGGACGGGCGCACCGTCGTCTGCAAGGCGGCGTCCGGAGAGCAAGCGCGTCTTGACATCGAGGCGACGATGGTCCGGCACCTTCACGATGCCCATCCCCGGGTCGTGCCGGAGGTGATCTACGCAGACCCCGAGCTCCTCGTACAGACGTTCCTGCCCGGCTCGCACCTGACCGATGTCGCGGCGACATCGCTCGGTGAGGAACTCGCGGTCCTGCACGGGCAGCACGCCGACGCGTTCGGCTTCGAAGGACCGACGCTGAACGGTTGGTTCGTGCTGCCGAACGGATGGTTCGACGACTGGGTGGCGTTCTTCAGGGATCAGCGGCTGCGCTACTGCGCCGATGCGGCGGTGGCGAACGGGACTCTCAGCGCGGGCTTTCGGGAGCGGGTCGAGACGCTGTGCGAGCGGCTGGGCGACCTGCTCGACGAGCCGGCGGCGCCGACGCTGCTGCACGGCGACCTGTGGACCGCCAACATCCTCGCGGACGGCAACAAAATAACGGGTCTGCTCGATCCGTCCGTCGTCTACGGCCACCCCGAACTCGATCTGTCCCACGTCGCGGGTCAGCCCTATGCCGACGACGTGTTCGAGTCGTACCAGCGATTTCATCCGATCCGCGCGGACTTCCTCGAGGTCCGCGCACCGGTCTACCAGACGTACACGGCGATCATGCACGTGCTCTACTTCGGGCGCCGCTACGAGCCCTGGCTCGACGAAACCCTCACCCGCAGCGGTGTGTGACAGCCACGTCGCGTTCAGATCTACCGTGCGGCACAGGCGTCGAGGAGGTCGTCGACCACCTTGCCGACCGGTTGGGTCCCGTCGATCCGATGCGCGCCGAACCGCTCGTAGGCGGCATCGGATCCCGCGTGCCAGCCGAGGATCCGCTCGACCTCTTCCTCGCTGCCACCGAACGCGTCAGGTGGGCGTCGCGCGAGCCGCCGGCGAATCGTGTCTTCGTCGACGCTCAGGTGAACGACCACGGCGAACTCGTCCCAGATCTCGTTCTCGTTCTCGGTCGAACCGCAGACGAAGCCAGGCCTGTCATCGACCTCGGCGGCGATCCGGCGTACGGTCTCGGGCGGAACGCGCTGCACATGGCGGGCGAACCACTCGCCGGTGCGGTGCGCGGCAAGGGCCGGATACGCGACCTCGGCGCCGGACGCCCGGTCGAAGTGGCGCGACAGGAGGTCCTCGTCGGTGTCGTAGGCGATGTAGCCGCGACGCCGTAGCTCGTTCCGCACGGTCGACTTGCCGGAGCCGGACGTGCCGGTGACCCACACCAGAGGCATCCGGTGATGATCGCATGCCGCTGCAGTCCGACCATGCGGCCGATGTACGCCAGTTCCGCCTTCGATGGCGTCCGTGTCCCGCGTCCGTGGCTAGAGTGCCCGGCATGCGTGCGCGCGCAGGGATTCGGTTCTGGGGGCAGGGAAACGTCGTCGTTCAGGAGTCGGCAGGGTGGCGGGTGTTGGAGTGGCCCTCGGCGCAGCTTCGGGCTGAAGGGACCGGGGTCTTTGTCCCCGGGCCGGGTTCGAGGTGGGCGGCCGTGCTCGACGGCGTGCTGACGACCGATGAGGGCCAGGTTGTCGGCGCACCGGGCGCGGTGTCGGAGGCGGCCTGGGACGGGCACGACGCACTGCTCGCCGTGGTGGACGGAGGGCAGCTGTGGCGACTGCCGGTATCCGGGCCGGAGGAGCGAAGTCTTCTGTTCAAGGGCGAGGGAGTACGACGCCCAAAGTCCTTGGCTGACCGGATCGGGTTCGAGCACGAGTTCTCCTCCGGCACGCCCGGCGTCGTCCTGGACCCGTGGGACATGAGCCGTTTCTACCTGGTGGACCGGGCCGGCGCGACGGTGGAGGAGCCGGCGCCGGATCTCAACGGCTGGCTGTGGCAGGTCGCGCCCTCGCCGACGGATCCTGGCCGGTTGGCATTCGGGCACACCGAACTCCCGTGCCCGTACACGTTCCAGGTAGGCCTGCTCGTCGACGGGCAACCCCGATTTCCCTTTCCGCAGGATGTCGTCACGACCGGCGCGGACCCCCTGTGGTCACCGGACGGATCGGCGGTGGGAAGTGTGGCGATGCAGGGGATTCGCCGCGGGGTGGTGGCGTGCGATGCCGACGGCCGGTCGTGGAAGTGGCTCGCTCCGGCCGAGGGCGTGCACACCGCTCCGATCCCGTTGCCAGGCGACGAGGCGCTGAGCATCTGGCAGGACCTCGACACCCCGCCGGCCGTCGTGCACACGACGCCGACCGGCCGCAGGACGTGGGCAGAGTTGGCGGAGCCACCCGACTGGTGGCCGTCGGTGCCGGCGCGACTCGTCCGCTGGAAGTCCGGCGACGACGAGATGGAAGGGCTCCTGGCCACGCCGCCAGGTCGGGGCCCGTTCCCCACCGTGGTGGACCTGCACGGTGGTCCGGACGGCATGACGTTGCAGGCGTCGTTGTCCTCCTACGCCGTCCCGCTGGACCTGTGGGTGCGCGCCGGGTTCGCGGTGTTCGCTCCCGACTACCGTGACAGCGGCATCCTCGGCCTCCCGGCCAAACGAGCCGCGGGTCGCATGGAGCCGGGATGGCGGGCCTCGCACGACGACGTGATCTCCGGCATCGACCACCTGGTCGCCGAGGGTGTGGCCGATCCGAGCCGGCTGTACGTGTTCGGGTTCAGCCATGGCGGACTCGTCGGTGGCCACGTGATCGCCCGCGATGACCGGATCCGTGCCGCGGCGTTCTGGGACCCGGCAGGTGCCGACCTCCGCATGGTGGACAACGTGCTCGCCCGCCGGCAGATCGGCGGCGCTCCGGAGGAGGCGCCGCACGTGTGGGATCGGGTGTCCCTGCTCCCACTGGCCGAGCGCACCCGCATCCCCGTCCTCATCATGAGCGCGGGCGACCCGGACACCCCGACCGGGAGAGCGAAAGCCCACTGGCACGCGGTGCTGCCGGACTCACAGCTCCTGAACTTCCCCGACGAGGCCCACACACCCTCACCCGGCATGCGCATCGAGATCGTTCGCCGCGCCACCGCCTGGTTCAACGACAGGTAGGCGTACGTTGGGGTGGCATGGAGCGCCACCAAGGGCTTCAGCGACTCGTGATCGTCGTTTCGCAGAACCTGGTCGTAGCGGCTGCCCTGCTCGGGACGTCGCGACTTGGCCTCGTCATTTTCGTGGAACCGGGAAGTACCAGCCCATTCTGGCCCCCGACCGGTGTCGCTGTCGTCGCCCTGCTCCTCCTGGGCTGGCGGATGTGCCCCGGAATTCTGCTCGGCTCGGCCGCGATCAACGTCTTCACCACACCGCTTTCGGTCGCTGCCCCCACCGCGATCGGGTCGACTCTCGCCTGCATGTGCGCGTACCTCGCACTACGTAGGGTCGGCTTCCGGACGCAGCTGGACCGGCTGAGGGACGCACTCGCGCTGGTGTTCCTCGCCGCGCTCGGCGCGATGCTGATCAGTTCGACGATCGGGACCGCCCTGCTCGCGGTGGCCGGGCAGGTGACGAGCCGGACGTTCCTGTCGACCTGGCTCACCTGGTGGACCGGTGATGCGATGGGTGTGCTCGTGGTGGCTCCGCTGCTGCTGAGCCTGCGTACCATCCGCTGGTGGCGGTACAGATACGTCGACACGATCAGAGTCGCCGAGATCACTGTGCTGCTCGCCGGCTCACTCGGCCTGGTCCTGTTCGTGGAGCGGGCGTGGGGTGGTCTCTTCCTGGCGTTCCCGCTTGTCGTCATCGCCGCATGGCGCTACCAGTTGGCGGGCGCCGCACCGGTCGGACTGCTCGTCTCGGCGGTCGCCATCGACGCCGCCGTGGACGGGTACGGCACGTTCGCCGGCCACGACCTGCTGAGCAGGATGTTCGTTCTCCAGCTGTTCAACGGCTCCGTCGTCCTGACGGGCCTCCTGCTCTCCGTCGCGATCACAGAACGGAACATCTCGCGTGCTGAGCTCGACTGCGCCTGTGGGCAACTGCGGCAGACCATCACGAAGCTCGACCAGGTGACGCGGCCGGGCACCGGGAGCCTCCTTCAGCACTGGGCAGACCACGACTGAGGTGGCCGGCGCCGGGGCGTAGGCAGTGACAGGCGTTGCGTCGCCTCGAACGAGCGTGTCCTGCTCTGGCCGTTCACCTGCCGTACGACGGGATTTCCTTGGCGGGATCCGGCGATACTCTGCCGACATATCTTTGGGGAGGCTGCTGTGATCACGCTGACCGACATGGTGGCGAACGGGTCCGTCACGGAAGAAGGTGCCGACCTCCTGCGCCGGATCGCGGCGTCCGGTGAGTCGTTCCTGGTGTACGCACTTCCGCGGAATGCGGGCAAGAGCACGTTGACGAACGCCATCCTCGCGGAGGTGCCCGCGGACGTGCCGCGCCATGAGTTCCTCGGGACTCGCGAGGAAGTGGTCGAGCGGAGCGCGGACCGGGAGCGCGGCGGGTACCTGGTGGTCGGCGAGATCGGTCACCGTGGCCGGCCAGGCTACCTGGCGGGTGAGGAGGTGGAGCGTACGTTCGAGTTGGTCGCGGCCGGCTACCGCCTCGCCTCGAGCCTGCACGCCGACTCGGTCGCCGAGGTGTTCGACGTACTTGCTCGCAACGGGATTTCCGCCGACGCCGCGGCCGGAGTCCGCTACCTGGTGAAGGTTCGCGGGCTCGGGGACCTGGACGACCCGTCGACGCGGAGAGTCGTCGAGCACATCAACGAGGTCACGGGCTTCGGCATCGACGGTCCGGCGTACTCCGTGCTCTACCAGTGGGCTGGGCAGCAGACCTCGCCCACGAGGTCCTGATCGGGATCCCTGCGCACATTCCGCGCCGGGCGACGTCGCCGGAACGAACGGACCGGACGTGATCTTCGCCCGCGGCGGCAACGATCTCGTCTGTGCGTGGGGAGGGATCGACCTGGTGGCCGCCGGGGGTGGAGATGACGCGGTGCTCGGCGGCGCCGGCGACGACACCCTCGACGGCGGGCTGGGTAACGACGCTCTGGTCGGTGAGGAAGGAAACGACGTCCTGCAGGGTGGCGCCGGCAACGACGGTCTGGTCGGCGGGCTCGGCAACGACGTACTCCAAGGTGGCTCGGGCTCGGACCTGCTCGCCGGTGGACGCGGCGCGGACTACTTCTCCGGAGGCGCCGGCATCGACATCGCCGTCGACTTCCGGGCCGCGGAAGGCGACACCCGCGACGGCACCACTCCCTGACCGGTGCGCGTCGCGCGTCGACAGGTCTACGGGCGGGTTGCCTGCACGAAGGTGACCCGCCCGAACCTGTGGTCGAGATGCTCGATCTCGCGGGCGTCGGCGAACCCCGCGTCGCGGAGGAGCGTGACGAGGCCGTTGTCGAAGTTGCGGGACACGACCGGGCTCTTGGCCACCCGTGAGCGAACGACATGGATCAACCGGGACAGGCCGGGAAGATGCCGGAGTGCGTGAGCAGGGTTGTGACCGTGCGCGTGCTGAGCTTCGTCGGTACCGGACGCCGGCCCGCCGAAGTCGACGATGGTGACCTTGCCTCCCGGCCGGAGGGCACGCAGTGCGTCGTACGCGAATCCCGCCCGTCCCTCGTCGTCGACGTGGTGGAGGGCAAGCGAGGAGACCACGTGATCGAGCGTTGCGTCCTCGGCAGGAATCCGGTCGGCGTATCCCTGGACGAGGGTCAGGGACACACCGCGCCGTCGCGCCTTTCGGGCCGGCTCGGCGCAGGGCGTCGTCGTCGGGGTCGAGGCCGGTCACGCGGGCTTCCGGTTGAGCCGCGAGGACGGCGAGCGACAGGTTGCCGGTGCCGCAGCCGACGTCGACCACGGTCTGCCCGGGTGTGATGCCGGCGAGCTGAGCCACGCGTTCGTGCAGTCGCCGGACGTCGGCCACCCGGCTGAAGACGTCGTAGAAGGGGAGGAGCCAGGTCTTTCCCGCTCCCGGCAGGAACGGCCGGTCGCGGTCCTCCGGTGTGCGCTGGTCGATGATGCGAACGTTCGTCCGGGTTGTCATGGTTGCTCCCTGCTTGCTCGCTCGCCGGAGTCGAAAGGATCCGTGCGCTGTGGTGCCGTCACCGACAAGCCTTGGATATTCTTCGGCTCCAGAACAGGACAGGAGTCGGACGCCATGGCACATTCTTCGGTTGGTGCGTCGCCCGGATCTCCGTCGCGCCTGCGGACTCTGCGTTCGGACGGGACGCCGGTCTACCGCTACGACCATCGTCTGAGCACACCGCCCGTCTCGGTGGAGTGCTTCGACGCATCGGGTGCGCACTCGGGATTTCCGCCGGCCCACCGGCACGCCCACGACTTCCTCGTCCTGGTGTACGTCGAGGAGGGCGTGGGCTCGTTCTCGGTAGACGGTACGGACCGGCCACTGCGTCCCGGCCAGGTTCACGCGGTAGCGCCGGGCCGGGTCGTCGACGTGTCGTCCATCGTCGCGCTGACCCGCTGCCGCGCGTGGTCGGTCGCGTTCACCCCGGACGCGGTCCCGGCCCTGGCGGCGGTCTCCCCGCTGGCGTGGGCCACCCATCCGCTGCTCGCGATGTTCGCGGCCGAAGCAGGGCATGGCCAGGTGGCCGAACCCGACCGTGCCCGTTGGTCGGCGTGGCTGACCGACCTGGCCGACGAGCTCGCCGATCCGCACCGCCTCGGAGCCGGTGAGGTCGTGGCCGGACTCCTCACCCGGGTCCTGGTCGCGGCGGCGCGGCTTGCTCCGCCGGCTTCTGCGGGTGCGCCGGATCCGCTGGTGGAGCAGGTCTTCACCCAGATCGAGGCGACCTTCCGGGAGCCGGTCACCGTGGGGGACGTGGCGCGTGCGCTCGGATACACGCCGGGGCACCTCACGACCGTGGTCCGGGAACGGACCGGCCGCCCGCTGCTCGAATGGATCACCGAGCGACGCATGACCGAAGTACGCCGGATGCTGCGCGAGACCGACCTGCCGCTCGGCGTGGTGGCCGCCCGGACCGGCCTACGC
Source organism: uncultured Actinomycetota bacterium (assembly GCA_963791775.1). Classification (GTDB taxonomy): domain Bacteria; phylum Actinomycetota; class Actinomycetes; order Propionibacteriales; family Actinopolymorphaceae; genus Actinopolymorpha. The sequence goes on from CAWBTM010000012.1 coordinate 1,233,304, forward strand.
GACGCCACCTATCTCGTACGCCGCTTCCGGGATCGCTACGGCATCACCCCGGAACGCTGGCGCCGCAGCCAGCGCGCCGGCTGACGGCCGGGGCGCAGTCTGTCGGTTTCACTGGAGGCGGGCGCTCAACCATGGATGTACTGCGAGCCCGCCGCCGGTTGTTGAGGCAAGCGCAAGTCGATGAAAACGTCCTTGTGGACAAGTGGTTTCTGGCAAGCATGAGCCGATCATTCCCGGTAGAATCGAACGCATGAGCGATGGCGGTGAGTGCTTCGGTGGCGACCCGGGTGAGGGCCCGGGTCGCCGCCGGGTGCTGCCGGAGGGGTTCGCTGATCTGCCGGCCGGGCCGCGGCTTGGTGTGCTGGTCGCCTCGGTGGACCGCAGCCTGTGTAACGGGTTCGAGTTGGAAGAGCTGGTCAAGGCGCGCCGGAAACTGATCTGCGGGCTGGAGGCCGAGTGCTTGGCCGATGTGAACGAGCTCGCGCACACCAGCCCCGGCATGCCTGACGAGCCGGCTGTACGTAGCGCTGAGTTGGACTCGATGACCCAGGTCGTTGTGGAGTCGCTGCTGGGATGGTCGGGCTATCACGCGGACTGGTACCTGACGTTGGCCGTCTCCCTGCCCCGCCTGCCGCGCGTTCGTGCGGCGCTGGCGTCCGGGCAGTTGGACCTGCCCGAGGTCCGCACCATCGTGGACCGGATCACCGACGCCGACCCCGACCTGTGGGGAGCGATCGAGGACGCGCTCTTCCCCAAGGTGCTGGAGCTTCGGGGCGGGTTGTTGCGGGCCAAGGTCGAGGCCGAGGTGGTCAAGGCCGACCCCGACGCCGCCGCCAAACGGCACAAGGCCAAGCGCTCGGACCGGGACGTGGCGATCTGGCCGTCCGTCGACGGAGTAGCCGACCTGTCCATCCGCGGCTTGTCGGCCGACCAGGCCGCTGAGGCCTACGGCTACATCGACGCCATCGCCCGTGCGGTGAAGTCCACCGGCGACCCCCGCAACCTCGGCCAACTCCGCGCCGACATCGCCTACTCCCTGCTCAGCGGCGCCGCCGACATCATCGACTGCTCCGCCCCCGCAGCCACCGCCGACCAGGGCGACCCGAAGACGGCGCAGGACGAAGCCGCGCATGAACGATCTGAGCAGGGCGGGACCGAGCAGCCTGTTCAGGGCAACGCTCCGCAGGCCCACGCCGAGCAGGCGCAGAGCGAGACCGAGCAGGGCGAGCAGGATTCCTGCACCGTTCACCGGTACCCCGACCATGACCTGCACGACAGCTGGTGTGAGTGCGGCGACTGTTCCCCGGTGCCGGTTCCCAGCTGCAGTGTGTGCGGCGGCGCCGCGACGAACGGCACCCCAGTCCACGACACCGCCGCCCACCACGCAGCCGACCGCAGTGCGGCCGAGCAGAACGGCGCAGAAGATGGCACGGCCGGTGTGGATGCGGCCGGGGAGGACGCGACGGAGAGCTCCACACCGCCGCCGCCACCGCCGCCCTGGACCTCCACGCAGCCGAGCTGGGGGCCGATCAAGACGCGCGCCAAGGTGCAGCTGAACATGCCGCTGACCACACTGATGGGGCTGTCCACCCGGCCCGGTGAGCTCGGCGGGTTCGGACCCGTCATCACCGAGGTCGCCGAACGCCGGATCGTGGCGAACAACCTCACCAACCCCGAAGCCCGATTCACCGTCGGCGTCACCCACCCGGTCACGGGGCGGTTACTGAGTCTGCATCCGATACCGGCGAGGTTCCTGCGCGGACTCCAGGCAGAGCTGGTGCATGCCCGCGACCAGCGCTGCGTGTGGACCACCTGCCGACGACCCGCCGCGACCTGCCACCTGGACCACAACACCGAACACGCCGACGGCGGCGAAACCTCCGTGGACAACATCGCGCCGCTGTGCCCACGCCACCACAAGGCCAAAACAGAGCGGGACTGGAAACTGCAGCAGACCGGGCCCGGCGAACACACCCTCACCGACCCCTACGGCCGCCAGTACACAGCCGAGCACCTTCTCTCACCGACCCGGTGACACCAGCCGAGCCCGCAACCGCCACCGCAGGCACGAACACGAGAACGGCTGAGGATGACCTACCGCCGTTCTGAGGAAAGACGAACGGCACACCGATGGACAACTTGAGACGCTAAGGCAGGTAGCGGGCGAGGCGCTGGGCGAGTTCGCTGCGAGCCTCGATGGGCTGGATGTCGCCGCTCCAGCCATCACTCGCCGGCGTCCACGTCGCCATCTGCTCGGCGGAGCGCGGCGCGACGTGGAAGTGCACGTGCGGCACGGTCTGATTGGCGACGCGCCCATTGTTCTGGAACACGTTCAGGCCGTCCGGTGACAGCTCGGCTGCGATCGCCCGGGCCAGCTGCCGAACCATCGTCATGACCGCGGTCGCCTCGTCGTCGCGAAGGTCGGCGAGCAGCGGCACGTGCCGCCTAGAGACGGGTCGTGCTCCGGAAGCTCCATCCGGTGGACGATGCCAGCGGTATGACTCGCACGCAAGAGACAGCCTTGCGGTCAGCTCGAATTCCCCCGTCCGCGAGACGTATCTACCGGTCGCACGACCAGGGCGGGACGCTCTGCTCGTACTGGAAGAGGTTCGTCGGGTCGTACTTCGACTTGATCTTGCGCAGCCGGCAGAAGTTCGAGCGCCAGTACGCCGTCTCCCACTCGGCCATGCCGATGTTCGGCACGTTGACGTATGCGCCGTCCACGTAGGGCCGAAGCGCCTGGCTGAACTCCGCGATCCAGGCCTGGGACCTCGAGGTGAGCGGGTCGTTGCAGTTGGGCTCGCCGCGGGTTCCCCAGCCGGCACCCGGCTCGGAGTAGAAGAGCGCGTCACGGTGCGCGAACGACGTGCCCCCGGCCGGCCTGGTCGCCCGCCGGACCCGTCCGCCGAAGGCCTGGGTGAAGAAGTTGCTGTCTTCGGTGGGCGCGTCGTTCATGAACTCGCCGATGATGCTGACCGCCCTGGACGGGAACGGCTTGCGGGTGAACTGCGAGAAGAACTTCCAGTTCGCGGGCTCATCCCTGGTTGGGATCTGGAACCCGGCATAGATCTCGGCCCAGCCGCCCGTCTGCACCGTGACCGTGGGCCTGCCGACCGACAGGATCGGGGACAGCAGGTCGCGTGCCTCCGCCCGCGTCCCGTCCGCGAAGACGGCGAACAACAGGATCTGGGACTTATGGATCTCCACCTGGGTCCCGAGCCGGCTGTTGGTGAACGGTGCCGTGCTCTGCCAGGCGTCGAACACGCCGTGCAGGTCGCCGAGTCCGTCCCAGACCGCCTGCACGTAGACGACCTTCTTCAGCGGAGTCACCTTGTAGGTAAGGGAGGTGACGATCCCGTAGTTGCCGTTGCCCGCTCCGCGAAGCGCCCAGAGCAGGTCGGTGTGGCAGCTCTCGTTCACGTGCAGCACCTTGGCGCCGTCGGCACCCCACGGGACAACGACGTCGGCCCCGATCAGGTTGTCGCAGGCCATGCCGAGGTAGCGGGTGAGGAAGCCGAAGCCGCCACCGAGGGTCGCACCGGAAAGGCCGACGCTGCCTTCTGTTCCGGTCGTGACGGCGAGGTCCTCACGACCGAGAGCCGTCACCGCCTCGAGCTGGTTGAGCCCGGCGCCGACGGTCGCGGTGAGGGAGGCCTTGTCGATGTGTGCGGACTTCAGCTCGCTGACATCGATCACGATGCCGTTGTCGACGTTCGACCAGCCCTCGAGACTGTGCCGGCCACTTCGGACCCGCAGCGCGACGTTGTGCTGGCGTGCCCACGCGAGCGCGTTGAGTACGTCCCTTGTCTCCTGGGCGAAGACGATGACCAGCGGATAGTGCACGAAGAGTTCGTCCCAGCCCAGGCTCGCCCTGGGGTAGTCGGGGTCGCCGGGGCGGACGATCCGGCCGGTCAGCTCCGCGGGCTCACTCTTCGGGTGCTCGGAGTGCTCGGGCCGTGGCCGTGGCCGTCGTGTGCAGTGTGGGACGGCTGGGACGCGTGCGCTGTGTTGCCGTCGGACGCAACGGCCGGGAGTACGACGGCGCCGGACCCGGCGGCGGCCGTCGCCCTGAGCAGGTCACGGCGAGATAGGTCAGGCATGGCCCGCTCCAGGAATTCGGGTGCCGCGAATTTCGGCCGCGGCGATTGGCCGGTCGCGGAATTCCTGCCCGAGCATGAAGGTGCGCAACCGTCCCGGCAAAGCGTTGACACCCAGTCCGCGTCGGCCACGAATGCTCCCGGCGCGTCGCGGAGTTTCGGTCTCCGTCATGTCGGGGACGGCCTCATTATCGGCAGGGATCCTGCGTCAGCTTCGAACGTGACGCGAAAATCGAGGAGCCACCATGGTTCGTACGCGTCGGGCGGTGGCCTCGGTCGCCGTGGTCGGAGCACTTGCCATCGTCCCCGCACTGCCGCAGGACGGCGGTGCTTCGCGCACGACCCGAACCGACGCCACGACCCGAACCGAGACGGTGGCGCGAAGCCATTCCGTCACGCCTGCCAAGGAAAAACCACGGTCGGCAAGGGCGGCAGCGTCCCGAGTCGTATCCCCCAAGGCCCCTAAGGCCCTCAAGGTGGCGACCCGAAGCGGCGATCGGACGCCGAGGCCCCCGCAGCTTCCGCGGAACTTCCGCGGTAAGGGTGAATGGATCGTGCGTGACCTCGGGATCACCGTCCCGTTCAGGTGGGAGGGAAAGAACGGCGACAGCCAGATGGTTGCCGGCGGCCCGAAATATCCGATCTGGTTCACCAACCTCATTTATCACGACACGCTCTACACGCTGACCTACAAATGGCCCGGACTGAACGTCCATACCTGTTCGAAAATCCCGGGCTTCAGTCTGGAAACCTTGAACCGCCTGCTCGCAGGATCTCGGTTCGTCGGGCCGGAAATTCTGCAGCGAAACCGGCTGCGCTATGTCAACCACTGGCGAGTGGGCGTCGTCGTACCGCAGCTTCCCCCCGGACTGTGGCCGCGGCTGCCGATCGCCCTCGGCGACATCTACGTCGACCAGCACAACCGCAGTACGTTCTGGCAGTTGCTGCAGTTCGGCCTGCAGAACCTCTACGACCCTCAACTCGACGAGTGGGCGCAGATGAGGACGTTCGAGCATCGGCCCGGCCGGGTCGTCCTTCCCCGCCAGTGCCTCTCGGCCACGCCGACGCCGGGTTTGCTCGGCGCCCTCAAGCCGGCCGGTTGATCCGGCGGCGTCACCTGGCCGTCCAGGGCCGCAGCTTCTCGGGGTTGCGTATCGCCCAGATGTGCCGGATCCGGTCGGCCGCGATCTCGAACGCGTACACCGTGATCGTGACACCGTCCTGGCGCGCGACCAGACCGGGTTGGCCGTTGACGACGTGCTCGTGGAAGGTCACGTTGCCCGGTGCACTGCCGGCGAGGTCGGCCAGCATGCGCGCGATCAGCTCCCCACCCTCGATCGGGTGCAGGGCGGCGGGTGCGAAGCCGCCACTGTCGGCCACCAGGGTGGCGTCGGGATCGAGCAGCCCGACGAGGGCCTCGACGTCCTTCGCCTCCCAGGCCCGGCTGAACTCCCGGACGATGCCGGCCTGCCGGGCCGCCGGGGTCGGCGGGGCCTGCGACGCCCGGATGCGACGGCGGGCCGAGGACGCCAGTTGCCGGCACGCCGCAGGGGTGCGGCCGACGATCGTCGCGATGTCGGCGAAGGGGTAGCCGAAGACGTCGTGCAGGACGAACGCGACCCGCTCGGCCGGGGTCATCGAGTCGAGTACGACGAGGAAGGCCATGCTGATCGACTCGTCCAGGGTGACCCGGTCGGCCGGGTCGGCGGAGGCGTCGCCGGCGCCGGGACGCCCACTGATCCAGACGGTGGATCCCGGCACCGGTTCGGGGATCCATTCGCCTACGTACTTCTCCCGCCGGGCCCGCGCCGAGCCGAGCAGGTCCAGGCAGATGCGGCCGGCGACCGTCGTCAGCCAGGCGCCGGGGGAGGCGATCTCCGCCCGCCGGCTGTCGGGCATGGCGTACCAGCGGGCGTAGGTCTCCTGAACGGCGTCCTCGGCATCGGCCAGTGAACCGAGCAGCCGGTACGCGAGGTTGGTCAGCTGGCGCCGCTCACTCATGATCGCGTCCCCGCGTGGCTCCGCCCGGTGGCTTCCTGGTTCGAACGGTGTGGTCATGTCCTCGTCCTCCTGGGTCGGCCCCCTGGGGCTGCCTGGGTCGGCTCTGCCTCGGTGGTTCGACGAGACGGCGAGTCGAGATGTCAGGTCGGGGTCTGTCCTGGGCGGTGCCGCCTGACGTTTCGGTTGGCTGCCTCGTCGTACCCCTCGGACGGGCACGGGACAAGTAGACAACGTGCCGCCACGACCGAGTTCGGGAGCATGATGACCACCATCGTTTCAGCAGCCAACTTCGCCGACCCGGCCTCCGCGCGGAGCCTGGAGCGCGCGGCAGCCACCCTTGCCGCACACGGGTTCGGGGTCGAGATCCTCGACAGTGCCGCCGCCGCGCGTGCTCGCGTTCGCGACCTGATACCGGAGGGCGCGAGCGTGTTCACCGGCGCCAGCGAGACCCTTCGGTTGTCGGGTATCCAGGACGACATCGAGACCAGCGGGCGATACGAGGCCGTCAAGCCCCGCTTGCTTGCGATGGACCGGGCCACCGCCGCCGACGAGATCCGGCGACTGGCGTCCACACCCGACGTGGTGGTGGGCAGTGTCGCCGCCGTCACCGAGACCGGCTCACTCGTGGTCGCGTCCGGCAGTGGAAGCCAGCTGCCCGCCTACGCCGGGGGAGCCGCCCGCGCGATCTGGGTGGTCGGGGCGCAGAAGGTGGTGCCCGACCTGGCCACGGCGCTGCGCCGGATCGAGGAGCACGCCCTCCCGCTGGAGAGCGTTCGCAGCCAGGCGGCCTACGGGACGCCCAGCGCCGTGAACCGGCTGCTCGTCCTCAACGCGGAGTACCAGCCCGGGCGCGGCACCGTCCTGCTGCTCCGCGAGGCGATCGGCTTCTGAGGACGTGGGTCGTACGTACCCTTGCGGTTACGTATCCAATTGGGTACGGTCCTGTCCATGGATGCGGTGTTACAGGCGCTGGCCGACCAGAGCCGCCGTACGGTGCTGGAGATCCTGCGAGACCACCCGGCGACCGCGGGTGAGCTGGCCGACGCGCTGCCGATCGCACGTCCGGGCGTGTCGCGCCATCTGCGGGTCCTGCGTGAGGCCGGGCTGGTCGACGTACGACAGGTTGCGCAGCGAAGGATCTACACCCTGCGGCCGGAGGCGCTCGTCGAGGTGGACGAGTGGTTGGAGGAATACCGCGCGCTGTGGCACAACCGGCTCGATGCGCTGCACACGGAGATCGCACGAGGAAAGAGGGCGCGGACGTGAGAACCATCGCGACGATGCGGGCACTGGACGAGACCCGTGGCGCGGTACGCGTCGAGGACGTGTACGACACCGGCATCGACGACCTGTGGAAGGCATGCACCGAGCCCGAGCGGCTGGCGCGCTGGATCGCGGAGGTTTCCGGCGACCTGCGCGAGGGTGGCACGGTGCAGGCCGTCATGACCAGCACGTGGAGCGGCGCGCTGCGGATCGAGGTCTGCGATGCCCCGCACCACCTGCTGGTGACCTCCGAGCCCGGGACCGACGACGAGGCGCAGATCGAGGCCTGGCTCACCGCGGAGGGTTCGGCCACCAGGTTGGTGGTCGAGGAGCGCGGCCTGCCGGTCGGAGCGCTGCACTTCTACGGCGCCGGGTGGCAGGTGCACCTGGAAGACCTCGGGCGGTCGCTGGCGAGCCACGGGCCCGCGCACGTTGGCGGATGGTCGGAGCAGAAGCCGGCCGCTGCCTGGCACGAACGCTGGACCGAACTCACCCCCGTCTACCAGGACACGGTGGTCCGCTGATGTCGAACCGCATCAGGCTCTCCGGCATCACGGTGAACGCGCCCGACGCGCTTGCCCTCGCGAAGTTCTACGCCGAGCTCACCGACGGTGTGGCGGAGGGTGACTCGCACTGGGCGGGGGTCACCGGCCCGAACGGGCTCATCGCCTTCCAGCGGGTCGAGGACTTCCGGCCGCCGCAGTGGCCCGGAAACGACGTACCGATGCAGATGCATCTCGACTTCTGCGTCGACGACCTCGAGGCGACCGGAAAGCGGGCCATCGCCGCCGGGGCCACACTGCTGGACTTCCAGCCCAACTCCGATCACTGCTATGTGTACGCCGATCCGGCAGGGCACCCGTTCTGCCTGTCGACCTGGGACATTCAGGGGCTGGTCGACGGCTTCGGGGCCGGCGACGACAGCGACGACAGGAATGTCGACGGCAACGTCGGTGAGCGATGACGGATCTTCGCGCGCGGGTGGAACGCGTCCTCGGCCGGCCGAGCACGGAGTGGGTCGAGCCGGACACCGGTCTGACGGCGGCGGCGCGCTACTCGGTCATGCTGGAGGATGGAAGCAGTGTCTTCGTCAAGGCGGCGACCGACGACCAGACGGAGCGGTGGCTTCGCAACGAGCACCTCGCCCTTCACCACGCGCCCGAACGTTTCACCCCGCGCGTGGTGGCGTGGCTCGACGAACCCGGCGACCATCCCGTCCTGGTGGTCGAGGACCTCAGGTCCGCACACTGGCCGGCGGGTCACGAGGGGGTGAACTGGCGGGAAGGAGACATCGAGCGGGTGCTCGCCGCGGTGACGGACCTCTCGGGTGTGCCGGCTCCGGCCGCGTTCGAGCCGTCGGCGCGCCGACGGGCGTACTGGCCGACGTTCCTGGGGGAGGGGCCGGACCGGGCCGCGTTCCTCGGCTTCGGGCTGTGCACGGCGGACTGGCTGGCCGATGCCGCGTCCGTGCTCACCGAAGCCGAAGGCAATCTCGATGACAGCGGTGACGCGCTGGTGCACGGGGACCTGCGCAGCGACAACATCTGTGTCACCGACGACCGGGTGGTCTTCGTCGACTGGTCACACGCCTCGCGCGGAAGCGCCGAACACGACCTCGCGTTGCTGCTGCCCACCCTGCATCTGGAGGGCGGCCCGATGCCGTACGACGTGCTGCCGAAGGCCGGCGGATGGGCGGCCGCCGGCGCCGCCTCGCTCGCCCGGCGCGTCCTCGACGACGACGGGGCGCCGGACTGGCTGGTCAGCGTGTTCGTTCGGCTGATCGCGATCGACCTGGCCTGGGCCGCTTCCTGTCTTGGACTACCGCGGCCGGACGGCGAGGACTGGCGGGCGATCTGACGGCCGGCCCCGTGCGACGCGGCAACCTCGTTAGGCCGGCTGCACGAGCTCCGGCCACGGGCTCGGTGGGTCGCTCGCGATGAACCTGAGGATCTCCAGAAGCCTTGCCTGCTTGGGCGCGGACCAGTTGCGCTTCTCCGACGTCGACGGACCCTTGTGAAGTTTCGCCAGCGCCATGAGCAGGTGCCACCGGAGAGCGCCGGCTTCCAGTGACCGGTCGTCCTCGCGTACGTGACTGTCGAAGCCGGCGGACCTGCCCGCCGAACGGTAACCGGTGAGGAGGCTCGGCAGGGCTCGCACCGGAAGGTCCACGACGTCGCGTAGCGGATCTCCCCAGTGTGCGGATCCCCAGTCGATGACCGCATCGACCTCGCCGTCGGGATTGACGAACAGGTTGGACGGGCTGATGTCACCGTGCACCAGCACCGGATCCGACGCCCGGACGTCCTTGACCTCCAAGAAGGCGAGCCAGTCCAGCAGCCACTGTCCTTGCGCGCGTCCCAGCTCACCGGCATCGATCAGCCATTCGACCAGCGGTCCGGGCAACAACGGGGGTCGCTGCTCGACCCCGGCGATCGGGCCGACGTCCTTCATCCGCACCTCGTGTAGAACCACGAGCAGCTCACCGAGCGACTCGTGCGCCCGCGTACTCGCCTCGGGCCGGTATCCGCGTTCACCGAGGGTGTGTCCGCGCCGGCGTTCCAGGAGGATGTACGGCACGTCCACCACCGCACGGCTCTCGTCGTAGTGGACCAGGTCGGCCGTCGGCACCCCGGCTCGTTGTGCGAGGGGAATCACGGCTGCCTCCTTGGCCAGCCGAACCTCGAAGGACCGCTTTCGGGGAATGCGAAGAACGAGATCGTCACCCAGGAAGACGGTGAGGTTGACCTGCCCCTGCTCCGGCACGGGTGAGACGTCGCCGAGAGGTGTCCCGTAGTGGGTCGCGATCGCGTGGACGTGATCGGCGAACGGGCCAAGAATGTGGTCGCTCCCTGTCATTCGCGCTCCCGTCGACGATCTGTTCGGAGTCTCCCGGACCAGCGTAGGTGCATCGCCGGAAGTTCGTCCTGGGAGGCGTTCGCAGGCGGTACGATCCTCTGCCCGGACGCTCACCGTTGGCCGGAGGGTGCCATGACGACCGCTCACACGTATGCCGAGTTCGCCGCCCGCGAGGCGCAGGGAGTGTCGCCGGCGTACGAACGCCTGTCGCTGGCGGTCTCCGGCGACGACGAGGTGCTCGCTTTGCTCGACCGTCTCCCACCTGCGAAACGGCAGCCGAACCTGCTGTTCGGTGTCGTCCGATTCCTCGGCGGTCCGGTGGAGGGGCCCGCCGCGTTCCACGACTACGCCGTGGCGAACTGGCCGCGGATCGAAGCGCAGATGCGGGTCCGCGCCACGCAGACCAACGAGGCCGGCCGGTGCGCTGTCCTGCTGCCGGTGCTTGCCGGGTTGCCGCAACCGCTCGCTCTGCTGGAGGTCGGCGCGTCCGCCGGCCTGTGTCTGTATCCCGACCGGTATGCCTACCGCTACGGCGAGCAGACGATCGGCACGGGTGAACCTGTGCTCGACTGCGAGGCGACCGGCTCGGTGCCGCCGGCCACGGTTCCCGAGGTTGCCTGGCGGGGTGGGCTGGACCTCAACCCGCTCGACGTGACCGACCCCACGGACGTCGCGTGGCTCGATGCCCTCATCTGGCCCGAGCACGCCCACCGTCGGGCCCGGCTGCGGACGGCGGCCGCCGTCGCCGCGGCCGACCCGCCGGTGCTGGTCCGCGGGGACCTGGTGGACGACCTGCCCGACCTGGTCGCGCAGGCGCCGGCGGACGCGACGCTGGTGGTGTTCCACACCTCGGTGCTCTACCAGGTGCCGGCGCCGCGCCGGGCCGCGTTCACCGAGCTGGTCGGGGATCTGCCCGGGCACTGGGTGTCGAACGAGGCGCCGGGCGTGCTGCCGTACGCCGGACTGGCCGATCCGCCCGATGAAGCCCACTACAACGTGCTCGCCCTCGACGGCCGGCCGCTGGCCTGGACCCGCGGCCACGGCCAGGCCCTGCACTGGTTCGCGTAGCTCGGGTAGCTCGGGTAGCGCGACCGGCCGACTACGTGTGGTGTCCGCCGGGCCGCCCGGGGCCGGCGAGGTGAGCGGTCGTGACACCCTTGGGGCATGCCCGAACCACTGTCGCTGGCGCTGGACCGCGTACGCGAGGAGATCCTGGACCCCGAGCGGCTCGTCCGCGCGGTGGCGGCCGGCCGTCGCCGTGGGCACGAGGTGGCCTGGCGCCGGGCTGAGCTGAGGTACGTCGACGTCCGTGCCGGGCGGGTGCTGCAGGTCACGACGTACGACGAACACCAGGCGCACACCCGCAACACCGCCCTGGGCCCGGAGGCGGAGGAGGCGGTCGGCGACCTGCTCGCGACGGCGTTCGGCAACTGGCACGTCGACACCGTGGACGAGACCCTGCAGCTTCGGGTCACCAAGAAGGGCGACGCGCAGCTGCACGTCCGCCCGCGCGTGGACGAGCAGCCGGTCAGCCGTGAGCACGACCGGGAGAAGCCGCGCCTGCTCCCGGCGGACGACCCGGTGCTGAGAGCCGTCGGGATCGCCGACCACCAGGGCCGGATCAAGCCCACCCGGCAGGCGAAGTACCGCCAGGTCGACGAGTTTCTCCGGGTGCTCGAGCCCGCGCTCGACCGGGCGCTCGACACCGGGCTGGTGCCACAGCCGACCGACGAGCGACCGCTGCGCGTCGTCGACCTCGGCTGCGGGAACGCCTACCTCACCTTCGCCGCCGCCAGCTACCTCGCGAACGTCCGCAAGCTTCCCTTGCGGATGACCGGGATCGACCTGCGCCCGCAGGCACGTGACCGGAACACCAAGCTGGCAACGGATCTGGGCTTCGGTCAGCAGCTGACCTTCGTCGCCTCCAGCATCGCCGCTGCCGAAGTCGACGGCGCCCCCGACCTCGTGCTGTCCCTGCACGCGTGTGACACCGCGACCGACGACGCCCTCGCCCGGGCGGTGCGGTGGCACGCACCGCTGATCCTCGCCGCGCCCTGTTGCCACCACGACATCCAGGCTCAGCTGGCCCAGGCCGAGGCGCCCGAGCCGTACACGATGATCACCCGGCACGGAATCCTGCGCGAGCGTTTCGCGGATGTGCTGACCGACGCCCTGCGGGCGTCGATCCTGCGCCAACGTGGATACCGCGTCGACACGATTCAGTTCGTCGGCAGCGAGCACACGCCCCGCAACATCATGTTGCGCGCGACGCGTACCGGCGCGGACGCCGGAGAGAACATCGGCGAGGAGTACGCCGACCTGACCGGGCAGTGGAACGTACGACCTGCCCTGGCACGGTTGCTGGACGCGTAACGGAAGTTCGTTCCTGGGCGGAACCGGTACCCTCGCCCCGCATGGAGCAGAACGAGTGCCCGTGCGGGCGAGGAGACGACGACCGGCTTCCGTCGCAGTTCCTGATCGCCTACGACGACCACTGGTCGGTCGTGCACGCCCACAGCAGCGGGCTGTTGGGATGGCTCATCCTGGAGCCTCGCCGGCACGTCATCCAGCTGGCCGAGTTGACCGACGAGGAAGCCGCGGGCCTCGGTGTCTGGCAGGTGCGGCTGGCACGGGCGCTCGCGCAAGAGCTGGGCACGCCCAAGGCGTACGTCGCGGAGTTCGGTGAGTCACCGGGATCGCACCTGCACTTCCACGTGATCGCGCGTCCTGCCGACCTCCCGCCAGAACGCGTCGGGCCCGGCGTCTTCGGCTTCCTCGCCGCAGGTGAGCGGGAGAAGGTCGCTCTCGCCGAACGTGCGGAGCTGGCCGACAGGCTGCGCGTTCGGCTGGCGGTGGGTTGACCGCCGTCAAGGTCATCTTGACGGCGGCCAACCTCGACCCCTGGACCTAAACCGTCCGCTCCTGCTGTAGGTAGGCGACGCTGGCCCGCTCGGCGTCTTCCTGGCGAACGAAGCCGGCCGGAGCGAGCTGATCGCGGAGCTCGCGGTAGAGGCGTATGCATTGCTCGATCGCCTCGCCGCAGGAAACGGCGTCGTAGGCCGCGACCGTTCCCCTCAGTTTGTCGGCGAAGTCCGGCACGTTGGTCTCCAGGCGCCGCACGCCCCTGGGGAGGTGGCCGGCGGACACCAGTGCCAGCGGGCCGAGCACCTGCTCGCGCACGAAGCCGAGGAAGCCGACGGCCTCGAAGAGCTCACCCCGGCCGAGCTTCCCGGCGGCGTAGTGGATCCACACCCAGAAACGGTCCTCGATCCACTGCAGGTCCGGCATCGGGTGGTCGGCGACGGTGCCTTGGACAGCGTTGGTGAGGGTGGTGCCCCGCTGCCACAGCACGGCGGGATCCTCGATGCGCTCGGCCAGGTCTGCCGCGGTGACGAACTTGAAGTCGATGTGCAGCAGTGGGTCGTCGTACAGGCAAATCACCAGTCTGGGCTCGCCCACGTGTTCACCGGTGAAGCCCGACAGCAGCGTTCCCCAGGTGCCGGCGAGCCGGAGCCGCTGGTCCATCACCGCCGCGTAGTGCTCGTCGGCGGCAACCGGGATCAGGTCGAGGTCGGAGTACTCGTCGACGGTTCCGGACAGCAGCGAACCTCCGGCGGCGAGCCCCACGAAGCGGTCGTCGTCGCGGAGGTGTTTCAGCAGCGACTCCAGGAACTGTCTGTGGGCCTCGGGTAAGGGGGGCAAGGACGGTAGCGACATCGGGAGGGCACCTCACTTGATCGGCAGAGTGTCGACTGCGAATTCCTTCAGAATGACTTCGGCCGGCCCGAAGGTGCAAGGATTTTCGGCCTGAGCTACGAGCGGGTCGCCCAGTCACGCCGGCGCAGGCGATACACCACGTCGCCGTGCTCGTTACCTTCCAGCGGGTCGGGCCAGTCCAGGTGGAGCGTCCGGATGTGATCGAAGCCGAGCTTGCGCAGGACATTGCGCGAGCCGGCGTTGACGGCCATGGTGGTGGCGCGGATCTCCGCCGTGCCGATGTCCACGAAGGCTCGATGCACCAAAGCGTGCGCGCCCTCGGTGGCGAAGCCCCGTCCCCAGGCCTGTCGGCGCAGCCGGTAGCCGAGCGACACCATCGCCAGGGCATCGGCGGGGGTGCCGCGAGTCCACAGGCCGTCGTCGGTCGGCACCGCCGGGTGGAGGCCGAACCACCCCACGAACTCACGGTCCGCTCTGGTCAGCGCCGCCCAGTGCCCGAAGCCTGGACACTCGTCGTACTCCGCCAGAAGTTCTGGAAGCACCAGGTCGTCGAGTTCGGAACGCGGGATCGTGGGCAGGCTGATGTGGCGCATGACGGCCGGGTCGCCGTACAGCGTCCAGAGGTTGTCCGCGTCCGCCGGCTCGAACCGCCGCAGCACGAGCCGCTCGGTCGACACAAGGATGTCCACGCACGAAGGTTGGATTGCAAGCCCGTCAGGTGCAAGTGGGTATGTGACTGGATCCGGTGAGAGTTGGCTGGAACGAATTACTGGGATCAGCGCATTTCGAGCCTCGGTGAAATTCGTGGTGCGAGAAAGAGAAAGCGCAGCAGGTCAGCGGCGTTCGACCTTGCCGGCCTTGATGCAGCCGGTGCAGACGTTCAGCCGCTTGGGTGTGCCGTCGACCATCGCGTGCACGGTCTGGATGTTGGGCTTGAACTGACGGCGCGAGCGGCCCTTGACCTTACGCTTCAGAGCGCGGTGTCCCAGCCGGGCAACCTTGTTCCCGAAGCCTGGGCGCTTGTCACAGATATCGCACACACCAGCCATGGCGGATCTCCCGAGTGGGTCGCCGAATTCGAAGTCGCGGTGAAAGGAACATCAACTCACGATTCGGCGAGCGTAACAAGGGCATGACTTTGCCGGCAACGGAATTAGGCAGTGACCCGGACAGGCCTGCTGGTTCACCCGCCGGACGCGGCGCGGTCCTCCTGCAGGGTGTGCGCGACCAGAGCGTTGGCGTGCCCGTGGCCGAGTCCGTGCTCGGTCTTGAGCCAGGTGACGAGTTCGGAGTGCTTCGTCAGTCCGGACGTACGAACAAGACCCTTCCACTCCTCGATCGGCCGGCCGTACTTCTTCTCGATCGAGGGGAAGTACGACGCCGGGCCCTTCACCGCGGCGGGCGGGTTCGCGGGGCTGGTCATGCTGGTCCTCCGGTTGTTGTGTAGCCGACCAGGAGGTCAGCCAGTTCCTTGGGGTGGCTGAGCATTGCGCAGTGACATCCGGGCAGCTCGTCCGGTGTGATGCCCAGGCGTTCGGGCACCAGCCGGCGGAAGAAGTCGGCGGGGAACAGCCGGTCATCTGTGAAGAGCACGAACCTCGTCGGTACGTCGGGCCACTTCGCCAGCGGCCACGGCTGCCGGCCCGCCGCGGAGGACTCCTCGCGCCCGTGCCCCAGCGCCTCCTCGGCGAGCGGGCGCGGAACCCCACCGTAGAAGAGGATGTACGGGTCGTCGCTGCCGGTGAGGCCGCCGTCAATCTCGGCTTGCTTCGCCGCCGCCTCCGAGTAGCCGGTGTTGGCCCACCAGTCGCCCGGTGACTCGCCGGGGGAGGGGACCATCCCGGCCATCAGGACCAGCAGGCCGGCCTGGAGCCGGTCGGCGACGAGCGGAGCGGTGAAGGCGCCGTAGGAGTGGCCGACCACCACCAGATCCTGCCGTTCCCGCCGGTCACCGACCGCCTCGACCACAGCATCGGCGAACGCGTCGAGGTCGGCGGACTGGTCCTCGCACGGCAGGTCGGGAGCGACCGTGTCGTGGCCGCGTGCCCGGAGTTCGGCCTCCACCAGATGCCAGGCCCAGCCGACGTCTCCGCCACCGTGGATCAACACGAAGGTCGCCATGTTCGGCAGACCACCTCTCGCCTTCGGCCGTTGTCGTCCCCGGGTAGACCCGTACCGGCGCGCGAACTCATCGGTCCGGCGGAAATCGGTCCGGCGGATATCGGTCCGGCGGAAAGAAGCGTCAGTGATCGACGCCGGCGGCCGCGAGCAGGGCCAGCAGCTCGTCGCGGACGGCGGGTGCCACCGCGATGGTCCGCTGGGAGTCCAGGTCGTGGGGGCTGCCGTCGATGTCGACCACCTCGGCGCCGGCCTCCCGGGCGATGATCACCCCGGCCGCCATGTCCCACGGCTTGTTGCTGAGCAGGACGCAGGCATCGAGGCGGCCGGCGGCGGTCCACGCCAGGTCGGTGGCCGCCGAGCCGAGCATCCGGATCCGCTCGACCCGGTGGGCGAGTTGCTCGACCATCGCCAGCCGGAGGGGATTCTGCCGTCCGGCCGTCGCGCCCGTGGCGAAGTCACCGACCGCGACGAAGGCGCGGTCCAGACTCGTCGCCCTACCACCGTGAATGGGTTCGCCGTTGAGGTACGCGCCACCGCCGCGCACCGCGTGGTAGCGCTCGTCCAGGTAGGGCAGGTCGATCACGCCGAGGACCGGGCGTCTGCGGTGGACCAGGCCGAGCGAGGTCCCGCACATGGGCACGCCGTGGATGAGGTTGGACGTACCGTCCACCGGGTCCAGCGCCCAGAACGGCTGGTCGTCGGCATCCGGGTCGGTCGGGGACAGGTCCGCCCGCTCGCCGGCCGCCGCGACAGAGCCCTCCTCCTCGCCGAGGAAGCCGAACTGGGGAGTGTGCTCGCGCAGGTATGCGCGCAGCTCGCGTTCGACGGTGAAGTCGAGGTTGGAGGCGAAGTCCCGGTCGCTCTTCTGGGTGACCGAGGTGAGGGAGACGCCGGACTCGCCGCGCAGCGTCCGCCGGGCGATGTCGGCGGCGCCCAGGGCGACGGGCAGGAGTTCGTCCAGGTCCAGCCCGACCACAGCTTCCTCCTGCTGATCGCATGCGCACGGCGCGGGGGAGTGCGCCGACGCCGGTGAGAGTACGCGAGTCGCGTCGAGCGGCGCGTACCCGCTCCGGCGGCGATCCACTCCCGGCCGGGCCCTCGGTGCGCGGTCAGCCGGGGCCGATCAGCCCGGGGTCAGCCCGGGTCGATCAGCCTGGGTCGATGATCTCCGGGGCGTAGACCGTGCCGAGCGGCTCCGGGCCGATGTACTGCTGGCAGTTGCACTGCCGCGCCTCGAACTGCACCGGCTTGCGGTCGGCGTCCCAGGCGACCGGGGTCTGCACGTCCTCGTGGCACTTCCCGGTGGCCCGGTCGTGCTTGGCGAGGTGGTGGGTGCAGCCACAGATGGGTTGCGGCGGCTGGTCGGCGGCCTCCTGGGCGAGCGTACGGCGGGTGGTCTCCTGCTGGAGTTCGAGCCGCCGCTTGTGGCGGGTCTTCAGGGCCTGGCGCGTGGTCTCGACGATCCAGCTGGCGCCACCGAGCCAGATAAAGATGAGAAGGATCCACATCCAGCCGCTCATGCCGTTCCCCCAAGGTCGTACGCCGCCCAAGCATCGCACCCGCCGTCACAGGCGGCAAGATCGAGTGTCACCGCGCCGGCGTGCTCGGACGGCGCTGGGCTGTCGTCACCGCGACGGCCAGCACGCACACGGCCGCGATGGCCGCGACCACGAAGGCGGGGCCGGCCACCGCCGCCGCCAGCGGTGACAGCAGGATGAGGCCGGCGCCGACGAGAGTCACCGCGGGGTGGACCACTTGCCGGGGCGCGATCGGTGCGTGCGCCGCCGTCAGCAGTACGAGGAAGACGCTGACCGGGACGGCCACGGCGTAACAGGTCGTCAGCGGCGACACGTGCGACGCGCCGGCATGGTGTCCGGTCTGCGCGACCGCGACCTCCAGTCCCGCACCGAGGGCGGCGAGCGACGCGAAGATGAAGTAGTGGCCGTACCCCCACAGGTACGACTGCTCGCGATGTCGGCTGAGCCCCTCTCCGGCGGGCTGGAGGAAGTAGAGCCACCACAGCGCGAAGAGCAGGACGAGTCCGGACACGGAGATCGTCACGAGTGAGCCGGTCACGCCGCCCTTGATCGCGGTGGAGACGCCGACGGAGGTGGCGAGCACACTCTCCCCGAGCAGGATGATCGTGAACAGGCCATAGCGTTCGGCGATGTGGTGCGGATGCCAGGTCGTGGAAACGGCCCGCTCCGCCACGACCGGCACCGTGAGCTCCAGCGCGACGAGGACCAGGAAGATCGGGAGCAGTGAGCCGTCCGGTAGGACCCCGGCCTCGGCGAGGAGGAGGCGAAGCAACCAGCCCACCTGCACGATCGAGATCCCCGCTGCATACCGGAAGGCCGTTCCACGACTTCGGCGATCCTCGATCCCCGCCCGCAGCCACTGGGCGACCAGACCCACCCGCATGATCAGGTACCCGAGCGTCACCGCGCCGAGGTTGCCGTCGTTCACCGCCGCCGGCACGCCCGCCGCGAGCACGAGGACCCCGCCCATCTGCACCAGCGTCAGGAGCCGGTACGACACGTCGTCGGTGTCGTAGGACGAGGCGAACCAGGTGAAGTTCATCCACGCCCACCAGATCGCGAAGAACACCTCCAGGAACGGCGTGATCTCCGCGACCGCGTGGCCCGCCTCGATGCCCTTCGCGAGCTGGGTGACGATGCTCGCGACCGCGACCACGAACGTGAGGTCGAACAACAACTCGAGCTGGCTGGAGGCGCGGTGCGGCTCGTCGACCGGCCGCGCGGTCATGCGGACGTGGATCCGGTTCTCGCTCAAGCTGGGGGTCCCGTCCTGTGTGCGGGCCTCTGCGCGTCCGGCAAGAGTCCCATGGTGCACGTCAGCGGAGGTGGTCCGGAAATCGCGGCTGAGGAAGTGGCCGGCGCCGAGCCGACCGAGCTGACCGAGCTGGCCAACCTGGGAGGTCGTCCCGCCGGTATGACCGTACAGGGCTTAGCGTTCGGCGACGCACCACGAAACCCCGAAGGCGAGCGCGGTCAGATGCACCAGGGTACGGACGCACCCAACTCCCAGCCGCCGGTCTGGCCCGCGATGCCGCCCCCACCGGTGAGGCCCGATCGCGGTTCACCGTCGAAGCTCGCGATCGTGAGTCTCGTCCTTTCCAGCCTCGCTCTGCTCGGCGTGATCCTGACACTGGTGATGGTGCTCGGCGGCGGGCCCGGCGACGGTGGCCCGCTGACCGGGAAGCTCACCGGGAAACTGGCCACCACAACAGCCGGCATCCGGGGTGCGGACCTCGAGGACGTCGTGACGAAACGCGTTGCCGACGACGGCGGCCACGTCGAGGCGATGAGATGCCCCGACGTCGCCTCGGTGGCTCAGGGCGTCGTCGCGGTCTGCCACGGATCGATCAGCGGAGACCAGTGGGCCGTGATCGTGTACTTCGAGGACGCGCAGGGCCACTACACCCTGGACCCGATCTAGGCCGTACGCCCAACAGGCACGTGGAGTCGGGCCAGTCGTCGGGACGCCTTATCGCGGCGCGGCCGGTCAGGTCTGCACGCGTAGTGGCGCCTCGAGGAATGCCTCGACCATGCTCGACAGCCACTCCGCGCGCTCCATCAGCGCGAGGTGCCCGGTGCCCGGGAGGACGGCGAGCTGGGAATTGGGAAGCCCGGCGACGTCACCGGCCACCCCGCCGCCGAGCAGCCGGAACATCGACAACGCGTGCTCGGGGCGTACGACGTCGGAGTCGCCCACGAGGATCAGCGTCGGCGCCTTGATCGCCGCCACCGCCTCCTCCGGCCAGCCGACGAACTCCAGGTTGAGCCGCTTGACGCGTTCGATCAGCACCGGCCAGTCCTGCGGCCTCGGCGCGGTGCGGAGGTAGTCCTCCTCGAACGGACTGCCCGCGAGGTGCTCGGGCTGCAGCCCGGCCATGTCCTCGATCACGCCGGGGTGGAAGCCATCCCGGTCGTAGGCGGGCGTGGCCAGCACCAGCTTGCGGACGAGCTCGGGGTGGCGGATGGCGAGGCACACGGCGATGCCGCTGCCCATGCTGAAGCCGAGGATGTCGGCGTCGCGCACGGACAGCCGGCGCAGCGCGGCCGCGGTGTCGTCGGCGAGCTGTTCGTAAGTGAGCGGGCGTTCGATGTCGGCGGTGTGTCCGTGCGACTGCTGCTCGACGGCGACCACCCGGTGGTTGCGCGCCAGCAGGGGCAGGACCGAGCCGAACGACGTGCCGATGGTGGTGAGCGCGCCGTGCAGCAGCACCAGAGGGCGGCCCTCGCCGTGCACCTCGTAGTACAGCTCCAGTCCGTTCACCGGCAGGTAGCCCGAACCCGGCGGGGCCGTGGTCGGCTCCGCCGTTGTGGAGTTGGTCATGATCTGAAGCCTCCCGTGCCCGCGGCTCCAGGCATGTCTTCCCGGTCCGCGACGGCTCCGACCATGGATCACCGAAGAACCCGGAAGAAATTGTCGGTCGGCGGAAGACTTTGGCGGGGCCAGGCGGCCGGGGTGCGACCGGACCCGGGATCAGGCCTGGTGAACCCCACCCCAGTGGCGCGGGTCGTCCCGGCGGGTGGGGAACGGCTCCGGTGGGTCGGTTTCGGCCGTTTCGACCCACTCTGCCGGTGGGACGCGCTCGGGGAGCTCACCGAAACGGACGAAGCGGAGGAACGCGAGCTCGTCGTCGGTGAAGCGTTCCCGGGGGCCGGTGGTGTCGGTCATCTTCCGACCTCCTGTGGGACGCGTGAAGGTGCCTGCCTCCATTGTGCGCCCGGACGCGTCACCGGCCGCCGAGTTCGACGATCTCCCCGGCCTTCGGCCGCCTGGCCCGCCGTCATGCGTGCGCCCGGCGCCGCGATCGCGTTCAACACCTCCGGTGGGGACAGCGCCGAGGCGGCCCAGCGCCGGCTGTGACCTCGGCACGGGCGAGCACCCGCGACAGGAACCGCTCGAACGGCAGGCCGAGTCCCTGGGTGAGCAGGGGATCCGGGTCGTCGTGGTACGCCAGCAGCCGGGCTCGCTCGTGTTCCAGCAGGCCCTGCAGGCGTACGGTCAGCGCCGGGCACTCCGCGGACAGGTCGCGGGACTCGCCCGGGTCGGCGCGCAGGTCGAACACCTTCGGGTCGGGGCGGCGCGGGCGGCCGTAGAAGTCCGGCAGCGGCGTCCCGTCGGCGAGCGCGGTGACCGGCTGGATCAGTTTGTGGTGGGACGTACGGACCGACACCGAAGCCTGGCGGGTGGACTCCACCGTCAGCACGTGGTCCCGGCCGGGCGCGCTGGGATCGGCGAGCACGGGGCGCAGGCTGGCGCCGGTCAGCGGGTACGCCGGCAACGGGATGTCGCCGAGGTCGCACAGCGTCGGCAGCAGGTCCTCGTGGGAGACGAGGGCGCCCCGCCTGCCCGGTGGGAGGTCGTAATGGTTACTGGGCAGGCGCATCATCAGCAGCGTGCGGGTCACCGCGTCGTACAGCCCGTGGTGGTCGAAGTGGAAGTCGCCCTCGCCGAAGCACTCGCCGTGGTCGGACAGGACGACGAAAACGGTGTCGTCCCACAGGCCGAGGCCGGTGAGGCCGTCGACAAGCCGGGTCACCTGCGCGTCGACCTGGCTGATCTCGCCGTCGTACTGCGCCATGACGTACGCGTAGTCGTCGGGGTGCCGCAACTTCATGTCGGCGAGGAACGCGTCGTAGTAGTCCGGCGACAGCGCACGGACGTCGGCGAGGTCGAACGGCCCGGACCCCGGCTCGTAGTGAAGAGTGTCGTACGGCGGCCGCGGACCGTAGGGCGTGTGCGGATCCCAGTAGTGCACGAACAGCAGCAGCGGGTCGTCCCCGGGAGCGTCGGTGGCGTCGGCGGCCAGCGAGAGCGCCGCGTCGGTGATACGCGCGCTCTGGTCACCGAACGGGGTGTAGACGAAGCCGGAGTACTGCTCGAACCCGCGGGCGAACCAGCTGCCCCGGCCGGACCCCTGCACGACGAGGTTGTCACACGCCGCGGTGTGGTAGCCCGCCTGCTGCGCGAGCTGCGGCAGACCGGAGATCCCGCTGCCCATCCGGTGCCGCGCCGGGTGGGTGACGACCTGGTGCACCAGCGGGTGCAGGCCGGTGAGGAGCGTGGTGAACGCCGGTGTGGTGGGAATGCCCGCCGCGCAGAACGCGTCGAAGACGACGCTCTGCGCGGCGAGCGCATCCAGACCCGGAGAGGTCGGATGCCGGTAGCCGTAGCACCCCAGATGGTCCGGACGCAGCGTGTCGATCCCCACTACGACGATGTGCGGACGCCTTCGCACGTTGGGTTCTGCTCCGTTCAGCGGTTCAGCGGTTCAGCGGTTCGGTGAGCCGGTTCGGCGGCGACGGGTTCAGCGGCCGGCGTTGAGCTCGCTCGGGTCGGGGATGTTCGCCGCACCGCCCGCGGACCCGACGCGTTCGCGCAACGGCGTCGCGCCCGCCCCGACCACTTCCTCCGGCTTGGGCTGACCGATCGCCGACGCGCACGCGCCCTGTTCGGCCACCGGGTCCCGGGTCTTCCCGGTCTCGGCCAGCCGCCGGTCCAGCCATGCGTCCAGCCGGTCCGACAGCTCCTTCACCACGGCGGGTTCGCGTTCGGCGATGTTGTTCTGCTCACCCGGGTCGGCGTGCAGGTCGTACAACTCGACCATCGGCCGGCCGTGCGGGTCCGGCTCGATCGCCCGGATGAACTTCCACCGGTCGGTACGCAAGCCCCGCTTGACTTGCCAGGTCGCCTCCGACAGGTAGACCGTGTCGTAGTTGCCGTCGCGTACGCCGGACAGCACGGGGAAGAGGCTGAGGCCCTCCATGTGCTCCCGCTGCGGGATGCCCGCGGCGTCGAGCAGCGTCTGCGCGACGTCGAGGTTCTGCACCAGCCCGGGTATCCGCCTGCCCGCGGGCAGCGTCCCCGGCCAGGAGAAGATCAGCGGGATGTGCACGTTGCCCTCGTACAGCCCGTGGTGGTCGAAGTAGCCGAGCTGCTCGTTGAGCACCTCGCCGTGGTCGGCGGTGATCACCACGATGGTGTCCTCACGGACGCGTTCGAGTGCTTTGAACACCCGGGCGAGGTGCTCGTCCATGTAGCGGATCTCGCCGTCGTACAGGTCGATCACGTGCTGGGCGTCGGTGACGCCGGGCATCCAGTCGTGGAAGTACCACTTGAACGGTTCCCAGCTCCACGCCTCGTCCATGCTGTGGTTGTCCGGGTCGTACGGGTTCCGGCCGCTGTCGGTGTAGAGCTCCTCGTAGCCGGGCGGTGGGAGGTAGGGCGTGTGCGGGTCCCAGTAGTGCAGGAAGCAGAAGAACGGCCGCTCGTCTGCCACCAGGTCGTCCAGCATCGGCAGCGCGAGGTTGGTCACCGTCTCGGCCTTGCGCAGCACCGTCGGGTCCGAGCGGTCCCATTGGTACTGCTCGTAGCGGTCGTAGCCGCGGGTGAAGTGCCGGCCCATGTTGTCCACCGCGGCGGTGGCGTAGCCGTTGTCACGAAGGATCTCCGGCAGCAGGCGTACGCCATCGGCGACCGGCACGCCACCGCCGATGTTGACGATGTTGTGGGTGATCGCCTCCTTGCCGGAGAACAACGTGGTGAAGCTCGGGTGGGTCGGGATGTTCGGCGCGATGCAGCGTTCGAACACCACACTCTGGGAGGCGAACGCGTCGATGTTCGGGCTGGTGTCGCGGCCGTAGCCGTAGCAGCCGAGGTGGTCCGCGCGCTGGGTGTCCAGCGCGATCACGACGATGTTCGGCGGCCTGCGCCCGGAGGTCTCCGTCATCCGGCCACCTCCTCGATGGTGCCGTTCTCGAACGACCGGATCGCCGCCTCGATGACCTCCTGCGCGGCCAGGCCGTCCTCACCGGAGGCGTCCAGCGGGCCACCGGCTGCGACCTGCGAGACGAACGCGTTGATCCGGTTGCGGAACGTCTCGTTGAAGTTGCCCATCCCGCCCATGATGGAGTTCTCCACCACCAGCTTCTCCGGCGACGTGCGCGGGAAGAACTCCAGCTTCTGGTAGACGTTCTCGATCACCAGCCGGCCCGCGCTGCCGCCGACCTCGCACCGCTCGATCGGGTGCAGGCCGCTGGCGTCGTAGCTGCCGGTCAGGTGCCCGACCGCGCCGCTGGCGAACTGCACGTTGACCGACGCGTTGGACCAGATCGCCCGGCCCGGACCCTTGTGGCAGAAGGCCTGCACCTTCGTGATCGGCCCGCCGAAGTAACGCATCACGTCGATCGAGTGCGGGTGCAGCGCCCGCAGGTGGAACCACGGCGAACTCTCGTTCGGGTTGTTGATCCACAGCGCCATGTTCAGGAACAGCACCTCGCCGAGCGTGCCGTCCTCCTGCAGCTTCTTGGCGCGTTCGGCCGCCGGGGTGAACCGGTGGTTGAGGTTGACGCCCATGAGGACGCCCCGCTCCTTGGCCGCGCGTACCATCTCCCGGGCGTGCTCGATGTTGTTGGAGATCGGCTTCTCCACCAGGACGTGCACGCCGGCCTCGATCGCCTGCATCGTCGGCTCGTAGTGGTGGCCGCCGTTCTCCGGTCCGGCGGTGGCGATGCTCACCGCGTCCGGGCGTTCGGCGGCGAGCATCTCACCGAGGTCGTGATAGGCCGGTACGCCGTAGGTCTTGGCCACCGGGTCGACCCGGCCGGCGTCGATGTCGCACAGGGCGACCAGCTCGGCGTCGGGGTTCTCGGAGTAGTAGCGGGAGTGCGTCTTGCCGATGTTGCCCAGGCCGACGACTGCGACACGCAACATGGTGCTCCTTTGTCGGAAACGGTGCTTGGGGTTGTGGCCGGGGCTCAGCCGAGCTCCTGCAGGCAGCGGTTGAGGTAGCCGCGGGTCTCGGCCGCGATCGAGGTGGCCTGCGGCAGGGTGTACGACGCGGCGCCGATCACCTCGAGGTTGAGCGGTCCGGCGTACCCCACGTCCTTCAGCGCACGCAGCGTCGCCGGGATGTCGACGATGCCGCGGCCGGGCACCTGGGTGGGCGGCGGCCCGACCTGGCGTTCGCGGGACGCGCAGTCGCGGAAGTGGCTGGTGATGATCCGCGGGCCCCACTGGCGGGCCACGTCGTCGGGGTCCTCGTCGGCGCGGAAGAGGTGGCTCGGGTCGAAGTTCAGCCCGAGGGCCGGGTGGTCCACCTCGGCGGTCAGCCGCAGCGCGGTGGCCGCGTCGAAGATGGCCTGCCCGACGTGCGGCTTCACCGCGAGCCGGCAGCCGTGGTCGCGGGCGACGTCGGCCAGCCGGACGACGTTCGCGATCGCCTCCTTGGTGGACTCCTCATCGCCGGACTTCCCGCCCGAACCGACGTTGACGATGTCGATGCCGATGGCGGCCGCGAGCTCACAGACCTGGGCCAGGCGTTCGGGGTCGGTGGTGGCGGCCTCGACGGCGGTGGCGGTGAGCCCGGCCGCCTCGACCCGCTTGCCGACCTCCTCCGCGCCGCGGGTGCCCTGGTCGACGGACAGGTGCTCGCACATGCCCTTGATCGCGGCGAGCTCGACGTACTCGTAACCGGCGAAGGCGATCTGGTCGAGCGCCTCCTGCACGTCGAATCCGGCGAACAGCACCGTGTTGCATCCGAGCTTCACAGGTCACCTTCTCTTTCGGGTTTCGTCGTGACTGTCGTGCCTGCTACGTACGTTCAAACAGATCCTCAACGGATCCTCAGCAGATCCGGTCCTTCTGCCAGCGGATCGACTCGTCCCACTCGCTGCGCCGCAGGTCGAGGTCGCGCCAGTACCACCGCACGTCCTCCTGGGAGTTCTGGGGCGCGGGCCAGTCGGCGTACACCTCCTCCCAGCCGAGCACGTCGCAGTGCACTTTCAGCGATCCCTCGTGCAGCGGCTCCGCCGCCGGCTGGTAGCGGAAGTCGCAGGACAGCCGCACCCGGTCGGTGGCGGCGTGCGGAAGCGCCCGGTGGACGGTGTGGCTGGAGAACGTGAGGACGTCACCGGCCGCGAAGTCGCCCTGTGCCCACGGCAGGTCGAGGTCGCACAGGTACGCCTCCATTCCGCCCGCGCCCTCCGCGGCGTGGTAGGACATCAGGCCCTCGCGGTGCGAGCCGTCCAGCACGGACAGGCCGCCCAGCTCGCGCGGGCAGTCGCCGAGCGGGAACCACGCCGTCCACACCCGCGGCGTTCCCTGGATGTGGATGAAGTCCTGGTGAGGTGGAGTCGGCCGGGTGCCGCCGCCCGGGATCACGACGCGGGCGATGTTGCGCGGATGGGGGAGTACGTCCGCACCGAACAGGTCCCGGTAGACCGCGAGCAGCCGGGGATGGTGGGCGAGCCCGTGGAACTGTCGTACCCGCTGGATGTCGGCGTAGGCGTCCCTCGTGATCCCCACCCCGCAGAACGCCGTCTCCTCGCGCGGCACCCGGTCGAACGCGGCCACGTCGGCGATGCCGTCCGAGACCGGCGTTCCGTCGACCAGCCAGCCGTACCGGCGGACAATCTGCAGGAACCGCAGCCGCAGGTCGAGCACGTCGTCGACCGGCAGCAGGCCGCGGAAGAACAGGTAGCCGTGCTCGTCGGCGCGGGCCCGCAGCGCGGCGGGGTCGCCCAGCAGTGCGGAGGAGTCGAGGAAGTCCGTGGTGCGTACTGCCGTGGCCGGCTCTGCCGGGCCTGCCGGCGGTGTGGTCTGCGGTGTGGTCGGCGGTGTCGTCATGGTCGCTCCCGAGTGCGCGTTGGCTCCCGATCGGCCGATGGGTCCAGCCCACCACGCGGCGGGGCGCAGGCGACATGGTCTGAGCTGTCGAAGACTGGAGGATCCACGCATGACAGGTCCGTTGCCGGACGTGGCGCCGCGCGCAGCCTCGGGAACCACCGCGGTGACCGAACCGGCACGGGCACCGAAGCCTCTCGTCCACTCCGCCCATCAGCCCGCGCATCAGCCCGTCGTCCAGTCGGTTGTCCAGCCGATCGCTCCGGCCCGCACTCCGTTGGCGGCGCCCGCGTTCCCGGCACTGCTGCAGGCCAACGCCGTGCAGTTCGGCCCCGGCGAACGCTTCGGCTTCCCCCGCGTGGAGTCGCGGATGGTGACCTGGTGCCGGGCCGGCCGGGGAGAGGCACGGATCAACGGCGTGCGCTTCGCGCTGGTGCCGGGCGTGCTGCTGGTCCTGCCGTGGGGCCACCGGATCCACTACACGGCTGCGGAGGTCGACCCGTTCCTGCTCGTCGGGGTGCACCTCGTGCCGCGGCACGACGAGGGGTTCCCGGTGGAGCCGACGGTCGCGCACGACCCGAACCACCGGCACGCCGGCTGCCGGTGGCGGCGTGACGGCGAGCCGGACCTGGGTACGCAGGTGGTGGCCACGACCGCCGACGCAGCGCCGGGACTGGCCCAGCTGAGCGCGTACGCGGTGGAGGTGTGGCGGCGGGGCCGGCCCACCGAGGCGTCGGTCCGCGCGCTCGGCACGATGATGATCGACGAGCTGACCGGGCTGTCGTACCAGCTCGCCGAGCGCACCGGCGACCTGCGCGGGTATGCGGGACCGGCCGGGTTCGGTGGCGGTTGCCGCTCCGACACCTGTGTGGTGCCGGACGAGCTGCGCCGCGTTCTGACCTACGTCGAACACCACCTGGCCGACCGGCTCACGGTGGCCGGGCTGGCCGAGGTGGCCGGGTGCAGCGGGGCGACGTTGAGCCGGCGGTTCGACACCCACCTGCGGCGGTCACCGATGGGGTGGGTGCTCGACCAGCGCATCGAGCGTGCCCGTGGGCTGTTGCGCACGACGCCGCTGACGGTGGCCCAGGTCGCACGGCGGTGCGGATTCGCCGACGCAAACTACTTCTCCCGGATCTTCCGCGACCGCACCGGCCGGCCGCCCACGGCGTGGCGCCGCCGCGAACGCCTCCTCTGAGCCGCGGTGTCCCGACCCACCCGGTAGCCGACCCGGTGGCCGACCCAGTGGCCGACCCGGTGGCCGACCCGCTCACCGACCCGCTGACCGGGCACGGCCACGGGAGCGGGCCGTCACGGATATGCTCGCCCCGAACCTGCCCGCGACGCCTGAGGAGCACCCCAGTGATCGCGTCTGTGAAGCCGGCCGCCGTCATCGTGCTCGCCGCCGGCGAGGGCAAGCGGATGAAGTCCCGGACTCCGAAGATGCTCCACCAGCTCGGTGGCCGCAGTCTGCTCGCCCACGCGGCCGGAGCCGGCCGCTCGCTCGAGCCCGAACACCTCGTCGTGGTCGTCGGACACGCCCGCGACCAGGTCGCCGCCCATCTGGAGACGCTCGACCCGGGCGCCCAGCCGGTGGTCCAGGCCGAACAACGCGGCACCGGCCACGCCGTGCGTACTGCCCTGGAGGCTCTGCCCCCTCTGCGCGGCACGGTGGTGGTGACCAACGGCGACGTCCCGTTGCTGCGGCCGGGCACGCTGCGCGCCCTGCTCGGCACCCACGAGGAGCAGGGGTCCGCCGCGACCGTGCTGACCGCGCAGGTCGCCGATCCCACCGGGTACGGCCGGATCGTGCGCGGGCCCGACGGCGCGGTGCGGAGCATCGTCGAGCACCGCGACGCCACCCCTGCCCAGCAGGCGATCGCCGAGATCAACTCCGGGATGTTCGCCTTCGACGCCGCCCGGCTGGCCGACGCGCTCGGCCGGCTCGACTCCGACAACAGCCAGGGTGAGGAGTACCTCACCGACGTCCTCGCGATCCTGGCCGGCGACGGGTACCGCGTGGGTGCGTTCGTCGCCGCGGACGAGACGGAGATCCTCGGCGTCAACGACCGCGTGCAGCTCGCCCAGCTCGGCCGGGTGCTCAACGACCGGATCCTCACCGAGTGGATGCGGGCCGGCGTCACCGTCCTCGACCCCGCCACCACCTGGGTGGAGGCGACCGTACGCCTCGAACCCGACGTCACCCTGCACCCGCAGACCCAGCTCCGCGGCGCGACCAGCGTCGCCTCCGGGGCGGAGGTCGGTCCGGACACCACGCTGACCGACGTCACCGTCGGACCGGACGCCACCGTGGTCCGCACTCACGGCGAGCGCGCGGTGATCGGTGCCGGCGCCACCGTCGGCCCGTACGCCTACCTGCGGCCCGGCACCGACCTGGGCGAGGCCGGCAAGATCGGGACCTTCGTGGAGACGAAGAACGCCGAGATCGGACCGGGCGCCAAGGTGCCGCACCTCACCTACGTCGGCGACGCCACCATCGGCGAGGGCACCAACATCGGCGCGGGGACGATCTTCGCCAACTACGACGGGGTGCACAAATACCACACCGACGTCGGCCGGCATTCCTTCGTGGGCAGCGACTCCGTGCTGGTCGCGCCCCGCCAGATCGGCGACGGTGCCTACGTCGCCGCCGGTTCCACGGTGGTCAAGGACGTCGGGCCCGGTGAGCTGGCGGTCGCCCGGGGCCAGCAGCGCAACATCGGCGGCTGGGTCGCCCGCAAGCGGGCCGGCACCAGAACGGCCGAAGCTGCCGAGGCCGCCCAGACCGCCCAGGCGGCGGGCGAAACCGCGCCGACTACACCATCCGGGCGGGAGCAGACAGGGGAGACCCGCGCACGACAGGCGAACGGGGCGAGAGACACTGGCGATGTTGATGACGCCCCGAAGAGGAGTGAGCAGTGACCGGGATGAAACTCACCACCCAGAAGAACCTCATGCTCTTCTCGGGTCGGGCTCATCCCGAGCTGGCCAACCAGGTCGCCGAGCTGCTCGAGGTCGATCTCGTGCCGACCACCTCCTACAACTTCGCCAACGGTGAGACGTACGTCCGGTTCGAGGAGTCCGTCCGCGGCTGCGACGCCTTCGTGATCCAGAGCCACCCGGCGCCGATCAACGAGTGGATCATGGAACAGCTGATCATGGTCGACGCGCTGAAGCGGGCCTCCGCCAAGCGGATCACCGTGGTGACGCCGTTCTTCGGGTATGCCCGGCAGGACAAGAAGCACCGTGGCCGGGAGCCGATCTCGGCCCGGCTGATGGCCGACCTGCTCAGCACCGCGGGCGCGGACCGGCTGATGGCGGTCGACCTGCACACCGCCCAGACGCAGGGCTTCTTCGACGGTCCGGTCGACCACCTGTTCGCCCTGCCGGTGCTGTCGAGCTACATCAAGACCCGCGTGGACCCCTCCCGGGTCACCGTCGTGGCGCCCGACTCCGGCCGGGTGCGGGTCGCCGAGCAGTGGGCCGACCGGCTCGGTGGCTGCCCGCTGGCGTTCATCCACAAGACCCGCGACGTCAACGTCCCCAACTCCGTGGTGGCCAACCGCGTGGTCGGTGAGGTCGAGGGCCGTACGGCGGTGGTGGTCGACGACATGATCGACACCGGCGGCACCGTGGTGAAGGCAGCCGAGGCCCTGGTCGACGCGGGCGCCTCCGACGTCATCGTCGCCGCGACCCACGGCGTGCTCTCCGACCCCGCGGTGGACCGGCTGAAGAACTCCCGCATCCGCGAGGTCGTGGTCACCAACACGTTGCCGATTCCGCAGGAACACCGTTTCGACACGCTCACCGTGTTGTCCATCGCCCCGATGATCGCCCGGGCGATACGCGAGGTGTTCGAGGACGGCTCGGTCACCAGCCTGTTCAACGGCGCAAGCTGATCACCTGCCGGTTTCTCATCCACGACTCGACCGACCCCTGCGCGTCGCCGCACAGACCGGCAGGTATTCTTTCCCGGTTGCCTCGGCGAGGGACGCCCGTAACCGGCTCCGTGATCGACGCGGTTGCGGACTTGTGCGCCGCCGAGCAGCCATCGACCGCAGCCGACGTCGCACGTTGTTGAGGAGTAGTTTCCGTGTCCGAGGTCAAGATCAAGGCCGAGTCCCGCACCGAGTTCGGTAAGGGTGCGGCACGACGGATCCGACGCGCGGGTCTCGTTCCCGCCGTCCTGTACGGCCACGGCAGCGCTCCGGTGCACATCACGCTGCCGGGTCACGAGCTGATGCTCGCGCTCAAGACCGCCAACGCACTGTTCGACGTCGACCTGGGTGAGCGCAGCGCGCTCGCGATCCCCAAGCAGGTCCAGCGCGACCCGATCAAGGGCTTCCTCGAGCACGTCGACCTGCTGATCGTCCGGCGCGGCGAGAAGGTCGTCGTCGAGGTGCCGCTGACGCTGACCGGCGAGGCCGCACCCGGCACGATGGTCTCCAGTGAGCACACCACGCTGTCCGTCGAGGCCGAGGCCACCCACATCCCCGGGGGCATCGAGGTCTCGATCGAGGGTTCGGAGATCGGTACGCAGATCCTGGCCAAGGACGTCCCGCTCCCGCGCGGGGTGACCCTGCACCTGGACCCGGAGGCGCTGGTCGTCAACATCACCGCCGCGCCGACCGCCGAGCAGGTCGAGAGCGAGCTGGCCGAGGCCGAAGCCGAGGTCGGTGGCGAGGGTGCCGAGGAGGCCGCCGAGGCCGAGGCGACCGAGGAAGGCGCCGGCGAGGAGCCCGTCGGCGAGCAGGAGTAGTCGAGCCGTACGCCGGCCCTACCTACCTG
Organism: uncultured Actinomycetota bacterium; assembly: GCA_963791775.1. Classification (GTDB taxonomy): domain Bacteria; phylum Actinomycetota; class Actinomycetes; order Propionibacteriales; family Actinopolymorphaceae; genus Actinopolymorpha. The sequence goes on from CAWBTM010000012.1 coordinate 1,264,803, forward strand.
TCTGACCTTCATGCCCGACAGCACGTCCGGAAGTCCATGGCTGGTCGTGGGCCTGGGTAACCCCGGGCCCACGTACGCCGCCCACCGGCACAACATCGGCCAGCAGGTCGTCGACCTGCTGGCCACCCGGGTGGGCGGAAAGATGAGGCCGCACCCACGTGGCCGCGCCAACGTTGTCGAAGGTCGCCTCGGCGGCCTCCCCGGCGTACGCGTCGTGCTCGCCCGGCCCCGCTCCTACATGAACGAGACGGGCGGCCCGGTGGCGAGCCTCGCCACCTTCTACAAGGTTCCACCCGAGCGGGTCGTGGCCGTCCACGACGAGCTCGACATCCCCTTCGGCGCCCTGCGGCTCAAGCTCGGCGGCGGCGACAACGGGCACAACGGTCTCCGGTCGATCCGCCGCTCTCTGGGCACCGGAGAGTTCCATCGCCTCCGATGCGGCATCGGCCGCCCGCCCGGTCGTCAGGACCCGGCCGACTTCGTACTGTCCGGCTTCTCCGCGGCGGAGCGCAAAGAAGTTCCGCTTTTCGTGGACAACGCCGCCGACGCGGTGGAGGCCCTGGTGGCCGAGGGACTCGACCGCGCGCAGAACACCTGGCACGGCTGACTTCCGGCGCCGTTCGGCCTGCCCCGGCCATCCGTCCAGCGCTCACCAGGCTTGACCAGGACGTTCAGATCACGGTTCGATCTCGTATGCAACTTTCCCCGCGCACGAGGAGTCGGTGGGTACGTAGGTGCCGGCTTCGCGCCCGGGGGGTGCGTGGAGCCGGCATTTTCATGTTTACCCTCCGGCCCACTGGGAACTCATTTTTGTCGGACACACAGCTTCGTTTGGCTGAGGCCGACAACGACCCCTGCCTATGGTGAATGAATTGGCCAGACGGGAGGGGCCACCGTGTTTCGAAAACTTTTTCTCGCTGCATTACTGGCGGTCGTACTGATTGCCGGTGCCGCGTGCCAGCCGGGTCAGAAACCGGCCCCGGGAGGCGGTGTCGTCAAAAGCACCTGTGGCGTGGGTACGAAACTCACGCCGAAATGTGGCACGTGGTGGGGCGTTGCCGCCAATCCCCTTGCCGGGGAAAGCTGGGACACGGCGCTGACGAATTACGAGAACCAGATCCAGCGTCCGGTCAACATCGCGCACTACTACCACTCGTCCGGACAGTTGTTCCCGACGTCGTCGGAGATCGCCCGGGCGAATCAGACAGGCAAGGAGCGCCTGCTCTCGATCAACTACAAACCCGAGGGCGGGAAGACCTGGGCCCAGGTGGCTGCCGGAGCCCAGGACGACAGGCTGGACTCGTTGGCCGCGTACATCAAGGCCAACTTCAACAAGCCGTTCTTCCTCACGATCCACCACGAGCCCGAGGAAGAGGTCAAGCCGACAGCGGGATCCGGCTACACCGCGGCCGACTACCGCGCGATGTACCGGCACGTCGTTCTGCGCCTGCGCGCAAAGGGAGCCACTCAGATCGTCACGGTGATGAACTACATCGGGCTGCCGAAGTGGGGAAGCCAGCCGTGGTTCGAGGCCATGTACCCCGGCAACAACGTGGTCGACTGGATCGCCTGGGATCCGTACATCTTCGGTAGCGGCTCATACTGGGGTCCCGTATCCGATCTCTACAATCGGAAATTCCCCGAGTATCCGAAGTGGCCCGGCATGTATTCCTGGGCAACTCAATTCGCGCCCGGAAAGCCGTTGATGCTGGGCGAATGGGGAGTGGGCGAACAGCCCGGTAATCCGGCCGGCAAGCCAGATTTCTTCAAGGCGCTGGGATCACAGGCGAAGAACTGGCCGGCGGTGAAGGCGATGGTGTACTGGAACGCCGGGACGGACCGGACGGTCGGGCAGACCCAGATCGACTCCACGACGGCGTCGTTGCAGGCCTACCGCACCACGGGGCTGCTGCCGTACTTCAACCCCTAGGCGCGTAGGACACCGCCGACCGGCAGTAGTGCCGATCGACGCAACCACCGGCCCGTGCGCCCCGTGAGGTGCGCGGGCCGGCGGTGCGTCCGGCGGACGGGCGGCTTGGCCGGGCTACTGCTCGGAGCGGATCCCGGCGAACAGGTGCCGGCCGTAGTTGTCGGCGTACGGCGCCACCGCGTCCTCGTCCGGCCCGAGGTCGACCACCCGGTCGAAGCTGGTGTGGGTGGTGAGGAAGCGGGCGACGTGCTCGGTGTCCCAGCCGCGCAGCGATCGGGCGAACCACGCCTCGTGCTCCTGGCCGGTGTCGAGGAACAGCACTCGCCCGGTCACCGAATCCAGGAGTCCGGCCAGCTCCTCCGCGGACACGCTCGCCCGTCCGAGGACGAAGTGGTGCAGCAGGCTGAAGCACGACACCACGTCCCACCGGCGGCCGGCGTCCCGGGCTGCCCGGAGGAACTCCACGGCGTCACCCACGTTGATCCTGGCCGGGTCCAGCCCGTAGACGCCCGCGGCGAGCCGTGGCGCGAGCGGGTCGCGCTCGATGCCCTCGGCGGCGAAGCCGCGGTCACCGAGCTGACGGACGAACCAGCCGTAGCAGCACGCCACGTCGAGGTAGCTGTGGCCGGGGCCGTCGATGCCCTCCGCCGCCAGCCGGCGTTCCATCATCGACAGCCGGTCGGTGCACCGGCGGACGGTCGTCCAGCTGCGCTGGAGCTCCGGCGCGTCGAGCGGCTGGTACAGCTCCTTCTTCCCGCCGATCCAGGTCATCTGTCCCAGCAGGTCCTGCAGAGGCGTCGTCACCGGAACCCGCTTCACCTTGACCGCGGCGGACTCAGCGCCCTGGTGCGCGAGCAGGGCAAGGCGGTGGTGGCCGTCGAGCACCTGGTAGCAGTCGGAGTCGCGGATCGGTGCCACCAGCACCGGATCGGACGGGCCGCTCTGCCCGGCCCGTGCGACCTCCTGCGCGACCTCCTCGCCGCTGTCCTCGGCCGATCCGGTCGTGGGACCGGTCGCCGCGCCGGCCGCCTGGCCGGTGACCGCTGCCCGCTCGGTGGTGGCCGACGTGGATCCGGCGGTCTCGGCGCTCCCGGTGCTCCCGGTGCTCCCGGCGCTCCCGGCGGTCCCGGCGGTCTCGGCGCTTCCGGTGGCGACGGCGGTTCCCACGGCGGTGCCGACCGCGACCGGCGCGGGCCCACCACTCGACCCGCCGGCGGCGTCGGCCCGGGCCAGGAACGACCTGGCGACCTCGACGGCACCGCGTTCGTCGGTGGCCCAGAAGTAGCGCCCGGTCAGCCGCAGGCAGCGCCGGGCGTGTTCGGCGTACGGCGAGGCGAGGATGGCCTCGTCGGTCAGCTCACCGTGCTCACGGTGATCGGCCGCCAGCCGGAGAAGGTCGGCGTGTGGCCCGCGGGCGATCGGCGTGGACGCCCACAGCAGGTCGTCGAACTCTGCCGCGTAGGTGGTCGCGGGTAGGCCGTCCTGGATGCCGAGCAGCAGCCGGTCCAGCGGCACCCGGGCCAGCCCGGGCCTGCGCAGCACCAGCGTGGACAACGCGACCCGGGCACCCTGGGGGAGCGGTAGCCGGCGCAGCGCGTTCACCCCGGCCAGCACGCCGTGCCCGGCGGTCTGGCGGGCCCGGCCGTGCAGGCGCCGCACCGGGCCTCCGATCCTGACCAGGGGTACGCCGGCAAGTGCCGTACGGAACGCACTGAGCTGCAGGTGGCCGCGGCCCTTCCACAACAGTGCGGCGTACACCACACACATCGGGACCAGCCAGCCGATCACCACGCCGACGTTCATGGGCGCCACGAGGTGCACCAGAAGCGGCACCACGCCGAAGCACACGGCTGCCGCGCCGGCGACCCACAGCACGGCCGGGCCGAACGACATCACGCCGTACGCCCGGCGCACCTGCAGCATCGGCAGCGAGTTGCGGACCGCGAGCGCGGCCGCCCACGCGATCGCCGCGCCGGTGATGCCGAGCCGGGGGACCAGGACGACCACGAGCACCACGTCGACGACGAGGGCGGCGGCGTTGTTGACCAGGCTCTGCCGGCTGCGCCCGGCCATCAGCAGCACCACGTCCACCGAACCCGTGGCGGTGGTGGCCAGCATGGTGAGGGCCAGGATGATCACCGTGGCCCGGCCGGCTTCGTACCCTCCGCCGAAGACCTTCAGCAGCACCGGCGCGGCGACCGCGCTGCAGAGGTAGATCGGCCACGCCATCGCCATCAGCCAGGCCGTCGAGGCCGAGAACGACTCGCGCACCCCCGCCAGGTCCCCACGGGCGAACAGCGCCGCCAGCTGCGGCTGCAGCACCTGCTGGATGGCCTGGACGCCGAGCTGACCGAGGACGAGGAAGCGAGTCGCTGCGGTGTAGACGGCGGCGTCGCGCGGGGACAGCAGTGCGGCGACCAGAACGATGTCGGCACGCTGCAGCGCGACCTGGCAGATCCGGCCCAGTGCGCGGGGCGCGGTGAAGCCCCAGAAGTCCCGGGCGAGGGTGGCCGGCGGCGCGGCGTCCTCCGGGGCGTCCCTGAGCGCTTCGCCGGCCCGGTCGGCAGGGTCGGCCGGGTGAGCCCGGAGCCTGGCGACGATCGAGCGGTACCACCACGCCACGCCGAGCAGGCCGACGGCGTACGGCGCGACCCAGGCCACCGCCAGCCACACCGGACCGGCCCCGATCGCCAGCACGACCGCGATGCACAGGATCTGACCGGGCAGCCGGCCGAGCTTCTCCACGATGACGTTGGGCCGCATCGTCTGGTGTGCCTGGGTGGCGGCGAGGATCGTGTCGTACGCCGTGGCCGCCGGCAGGCCGACGGCGAGCACCCGCAGCATCGCCGTCATCGTGGCGCTGTGTTCCACGCCCGCGACCCCGCCGCTCCCGCCGGCGCCCAGCACCGTCGCGAGCCACGGCGCCACCAGCCACACCACCACCGCGGCGACGACACTCAACCCGAGGACCGGGCGCAACGCGATCCACACCGTGCGCACTGCACCGGCGAGACTGCCCACGGCGAGCTGGCGCTGGATCGTGTGCGCCAGCCCGACGTCGGTTCCCAGCCCGGAGATCGCGGTGACGATCAGGAAGAACGACGTGGCAGCGAACAGCATGCCCGCGACGTCCTGGGCGACGCCGTTGGCGACCACGACGACCAGGGCGATGCTGGCCGCCCCGCCGACGAGGGTGCCGGCCAGGTTGAGAATTCCGTTGCGGGCCAGTCGCTGGATGGATGGCGTACTCGCCGTACTGGCCGTGCTCACCGCACTCACCGCGTGTGCCCCCGTTGGTCTATGACCGTGGCCGGTCGAGTGGCTCGCCGACCTCTGGTTGTTCCGAAGCTGGTTGCCCGGACGCCGCCTGCCCCGGCTGAGGTTGCCCGGGGTCGGACAGTCCGGCCCCCGATTGCTCCGACTCCGCCCGGGCGGCCTCCGGACGCGGGCCGCGCGGCGTGATGCGCCGGCGCCGGGTGGTGTCGATCACCGGAGGAACCTCGGCGGCACGCACGGGCCTGCCCCGCGAGACGCCGGCGCCGAGTCCCTCGGCCGGCCGCACGAAGTCGGGAGTACGGGACGGCGGGGCGTGGCCGTGAGTGGTCCGGCGGCCGCGGGACTTGCGTTCCCGGCGCTCCTCGCGGCGTCCTCGCGGCGTTCCTCGCGGCGTTCGGCGCGGCGCGAGTGCCCGCCCCCACCGCGCCGAACGGACACTCCCTCGACCATCACGACGCCGAGCAGGACCGCGTGGACGTGTTCCAGCGCGGCGGTCGCGATCGTCAGCTCGGTTCTGGTGGTGACACCCACCGCGCCGACGAGCACCACGCCCTCGGCGAGCGAGGCCAGCGCCTGCCCGTCGGCTCCGACGGCCGGAGGTCCGCAGAGAATCACGTAGTCGTACCACTCCCGCAGCCTGCCCAGGGTTGCGCGCATGGGCTCGGACAACAGCTGGTCCATCGTCTGCCGGGCGGGATAGCCCAGCGGCAGAACGGCGAGATTGTCCTCGGGCTGGACCAGCAGCTCGGCCAGGTCGGCGATACCGGCCAGGAGTTCGGACAACCCGGGAAGCTGCGAACCGCTGCCGACCAGCAGCCGGGACACCTCGCCGGTGGTGTCGACGACCGCGACTCCGAACCCCGCCCTGGCCAGGCCGACCGCGAGCCCGGCGGCCTCGGGCCCCGCGCCGAGTCCGTCCGACATGCCCGTGACCGTGAGCGTCACCGGCGGCGCGCCGGCGGTGGTGATGACCGACGTCCGCATGCCGCGGTAGGGCTCGGACAGGTCGATCGGGTCGGTGGTGGACCGCCGCAGCCGCATCCGCCGGCCCGAGCCGACCAGGCCGAGCAGCCGGACGCCCAGATGCTCGACGTCGTACGGGTGGTGCAGCCGCTGGTCGACCCGCGTCCGCAGCAGTGCGAGGGCCATGCCGAGCAGCAGGCCGGCGACCAGGCCGGCGGCGCCGAGGAGGATCGCGTCGCGCAAGCCGGTGCCCGGATCCGGCGCCGCGGAGCTGATCACCTGGCCGGGCCACTGGTCGCTGGCGGTCAGGGTGCTGGTCTCGGTCTCCAGGCTGGCCAGCTGGGAGGCCAGCGCGCTCAGGCGTTCGACGAGGTAGGCGCGCCGGGAGTCGGAGGTGTCCGACCGGCCCATCTCGTCGCTCACCTCGTTCAGCGACCGCTGGGTCTTGGCCTGCTGCTGGCGGATCTTGCCCAGCTGGGAACTGATCACGGAGTTCGCACGTCGTTCGCGGTAGGCGAGATAGGAGTCGGCGAACGCCTGCGCACCACGGACCGCGTCGCGTGCGGACCCGGCGGTGTACGACACCTTCAGCACCTGTGTGTTGGTGGGGTTCTCCACGACGACGTGGGTACGAATCTCCTCCACGCTTCGCGACAGGTGCAGCCTGCGGGCGACGTCGCCCGCCACGCCGTTGGTGCTGACGAGCTGGGCTTCGGTCTGGAGGTTGACGAGTTGGTCGCCGCGGCCGTCAGGGGTGTACGGGTTGCCCTGCAGCGGGCTCAACAGGATCGAGGCGCTCGCGGAGTAGTGCAGACCGTTGCGCAGCGCCACCCCGGCACCGGCCGCACCGCACACCACGCCCAGGACGATCAGGAGAGCGAGGTGGCGACGGAGTGCGTCGAGAACGAACGACGTGAGCGCGGACGCGTTGTCGTCGTCGCGCATGGACCCCCCAACTCCCGTGCCGTGCTGGACCGACCGTAGACCAGCAGGCCGTCGTTTCGATGTTGTTTGGAACGATTGTTGCCGGTCGGCAACGGTCGCGGCGCTCCGGGTGCTTTCGCCGAAGTTTCGAGGAACAATTGGTTTATGACGCCCACAACCGGTGGGTAGTAACCAACTTCAGCGACCTTTCGGTCGTCTGGGACCCTCTTCGCCACCACGGCGTTCAATCACCCGGCCCACCACCCACTCGTCCTCACAAGATCAAGTTTTGCCGTTACGTCACCAGTACCGTGCCCGGAATCGTCGGGGGGCGACATGCACGTGATCAACCAGGCCGCGCCGGCCGAAGAGGCCGTCGCCACGTCGCCACAGCGCCTGCTTCTCGTCGGGTCCAGCGGTGGCCACCTCGCGCAGCTCATCGCCCTGAAACCCTGGTGGGAAGGGCGGGAGCGAACCTGGGTGACCTTCGCGACCCAGGACGCCAAGGCGAGACTGCGCGACGAGCAGGTCGCGTGGGCCCACTTCCCGACGACCCGCAATCTTCCCAACCTCGTGCGCAACCTTCTGCTGGCCGTACGCGTCATCATCCGTGAACGCCCCGAGCTGGTGGTCTCCACCGGCGCGGGAGTGGCGTTCCCGTTCTTCCTGGTCGCCAGGCTGATGCGGATCCGGACCGTCTACCTCGAGGTGTACGACCGGCTCGACAGCCGCACCCTCACCGGGCGACTGTGCCGGCCACTGTCGTCGCTTTTCTGCGTCCAGTGGGAAGAGCAAGCCACGCTTTACAAGGGCTCCCACGTGGTGGGAACCCTCCTTTAAAACCAGGCGGAGCAACATGCGAGTCCTCACCATGGTGGGCACCGACCACCACCCGTTCCACCGCCTCGTTCGCTGGGTCGACGAGTGGAGCAGGCGGTTCCCTGCCGACGACTGCATGATCCAGTACGGCACGTCCATGCCTCCCCGGCACGCACGTGGTCTGGCCTACGTCGAACCCGACGAACTCAATGCCTGGATGGACCAGGCGCAGGTGCTCGTGTGTCACGGCGGGCCGACCACCATCGTCGAGGCCCGGCGTCTCGGCCGCCGTCCGATCGTCGTCCCGCGACGGTCGCGGTGGGGTGAGCACGTCGACGACCACCAGTACCTCTTCACCAACCGGCTCGCGCAGACCGGTCAGGTGCTCACCGCTTCCACCCAGCACGAGTTCGAGCTTCTGCTGGACGCGACGCTGTCCGACCCGGCGATGGTCCTTCGCGGCGACGCCGACGACGACCGGCAGACCGCCGCGACCGTACAACGGTTCGGCTCCCTGGTGGCCGGGCTCTTCACCACGGCCTAGGCCGAACACTAGATGCCACGGCCGGCGGAGTTCGCCAGCCGCATCGCCCGGTCGGCCGACACCAGCCGTAGCGCGACCGCGACAGCGGCGTAGGCGCGTGGGTCGCGCGGGTTGAGCCGCAAGGTGTGCCGCGCCCACCGCAGTGCCGAGCGGCGGTCGCCGATGGCCGCGTACGCGAACGCCTTCCGGCCCTGCTGCCGCGCCTGGGCAATCGGGTCGGTACGCAGCACGCCGTGCTTGGCCAGGCCGTAGTCGATAGCCTCGATGATGGTCACCCAGCGGTCGGAGAAATACGACTGGCTGCCCCACAACACCTTCACCAGCGGGCGCTCGACGACCGCGATCGGCCCAGCCTGCGCCGCGCGCAGCATCCAGTCGAAGTCCTCGCCGTAGCTGCCCGGGATCTTCTCGTCCACCAGCCCGATGCGTTCGCGCAGCGCCTGCGCGCGGACGAGGACCGTCGACGGGTGTGCCTCCATCACCCGGTGGCGGGCGATGGAGGCGGCGACGAGATCGGAGGCGGCCGGCACCCGGGTGATCACCCGGTCGGCGTAGTGCACCTCGATGCCGGACACCACCACGTCGGCGCCGGTCGCGGACAGGTGCGCGACCTGCAACCTCAGCTTGTCAGGAAGCCACTCGTCGTCGTCGTCGCAGAAGGCGACCAGCTCTCCGGCGGCGGTGTCGATGCCTGCGTTGCGGGCTCCGGCCAGGCCGGGCGTGCGGACGTTGCCGACCACCCGGACCGAGCGGACCGGAACGGCGCCGGTGTGGGTGGCGCCGCCGGCGTCTGAGTCCGTGGCGAGCGAGGTGTCCGGAGGTGACTGGTCGAACACCACGACGCACTCCACGGGTCCGGCGTAGTCCTGGTCGAGGACCGCCCGCACGGCCTGGCGGAGAAGTTCAGGCCGGTCGCGGGTGGCGATGACGACCGAGACCAGCGGCATGCCCGGCGGTACGGCGGTGGGCCTCGAGGTGGACGTCGAGGTGGACGTCGCGGTGGTGGGCTCGGGCTGGGTGTTCATCGGATGGTGCTCCGTTCGGCACTGGTCGGCCGGTCGCCGACCGCGACGGTGGCGACGCGAGCTCCCGCCGCCCGGGTGAGCAGGCGGGCGCAGCGGTCGAGTTCGGTCCGGGTGCTGTGGGCGAGGTCGGCGACCAGCAGCACCGCGTCCGCGGCCCGGGCCAGCGCGAAGGTGTCCCGGGCGTCCGGACGGCTGGTGGGTACCCGGGCGTTCACCAGCGGGTCGTCGTCACCGGCGGCGCGGCCGGCCGAGGTCAGTGCGGTCCGCAGGTGGTCGGCGAGCGCGGCGGTCAGCTCGTCCGCGCACGGTCCGGCGACGAGGACGACCGGGGGACCGGCCGGATCGCCGGCGTCCTCCGCACCGAGAAGGAGGCGAACCTGCACGGTGAGCGGGCGCATGTCGGCGGCGTCACGGTCACCCGCGGGACGGCGCAGGACCCGCCGGTCGACGACGGCCACCGGCGCCAGACCGGTGGCGGCGGTGACCTCGGCGACCTCGCGCACCGCCGGGCGGGCCCACTCGCGCACCGTGCCGACGGCCAGCCCGGCCAGCAGTCCGGCCATCAGCCCCGACATCGGCGGCACCTCGGAGTTGTGGCGTTCGGGCCGCTTCGGAAGGGTGGCCGACCGGACGACGGTCGCGGTGTTCGCCCCGGTGAGCGCGGTCGAGGCCAGTGCGTCGTCGAGCTCGCCGATCTGGGCCTGGATCCGGCCGCGCGGCACCAGATTGGCGGGTGCCGGCCTGGGGTTGTCGGAGTCGGAGTCGGAGTCGGAGTCGCCGGTTCGCACGCTGCCCGGCACCGGGATGGCGTCCAGCAGGTCCTGAAGATACGTACGACGTGAGTTCAGTGCCGTGGCCACGCGCTGGGCGCGCGCGCTGAGCACCTTCGTCCGGTAGCGGGCGAACTCCACGGCCAGCACCTGCGCTCCCTGCTGCGCGCGCCGGGGGTCGCGATCGCTGAAGCCGATGTTGTAGACCCGGGTGCTCGTGGGAACGGAGATCTCGATCCGGCCGGCGAGGGCGGCGGGGTCGGGGTGGCCGGGCAGCCGGCGGGCGACCGCGGTGAGCACGGGATCCGAACGCAGCAGGGCGGCCTCGGTGTCCTGGGTCCACTCCCGCGGGGTGACGGCCGGCGCCGCGGGATCGACCGAGATCGCGAGGTAGGCCGGCGTGGCCGGTGCGAACACCTCGACCGTCGACTGGTAGGTCGGCGGCGTACGCAGCGGAACCAGCAGGCCGATCGCGAGCCCCACCAGGCCGAGGACGCAGCACACCAGCCAGTGCCGCCGGACGAACCGCGCGTACCCCGCCACCGCGAGCGTGTCCGTGGTGTCCGCGCTGTCTGCGGTCGCGGCGGTCGCGGCGGTCGCACCGGAGGACGGCGTTCCGGACGTGGGTTCGGCGACGGCGTCAGCCGCGCGTGCGCCGGTCATCGGCTCACCAGTTCGCTCAGCAAGGCGATCAGCCAGGCGGTCCGGGCACGCAACGGCGTGCCCTCGACGGGCCGGCTGGCAAGCGCGTACCGGCGGGCGAGCTCGACGAGATAGGCCACCTGGACCGCCTCGGGATCGTCACCGGGCGCGCATTCACCGTTCGCTCGTCCCGACGAGTTCTTCATCCCTTGTCCGGCCGGGCCGCCGGTGAGGAGGCCGGCGCGTGCCCGCTCGGCGGCGGCCGCCTCTCCGTGCGAGCGCAGCACCGACTGCAGGCGGTAGTGCGCCAGGTCGAAACCGAGCGGGACACCGACGGCGAAGCGTTCGAAGTCCCACAGCAGCACCTGGTCGCCGTCCCAGGTCATGTTCCACGGCGTCCAGTCGCCGTGCCATGCGCCGAACGTCAGCGGTGTCGACCCGAAGCGCCGCTCCACGGTGGCCACGACCCGGGCCAGAGCGGCCGCCTGGTCCGGGTCGGTCAGCGCGGGAGGGCTGGACCGGGCACCCTCCCACACCAGGCTGCGGTCGAGGGGGCGCCTGCTGGTGCCGAGCCGGCCGCCGAGCTCGGCCATCGCGTCGACGGGTACGTCCGGCCGGCTCCAGCGAGAATGGCCGGGAAGCATGGGTTCGAGAACCAGCAGATCCAGGGAACGCCACCGGCCGTGGTGCAGCACGCGGGGCGCATGCACCAGCCGCCCGGCCGGACCGGCCGACCAGTACGCACCGAGCGCCTCGGCCTCACCCCGGACCAGCTCGGTGGTCACCGGCGACAACCCCACCTTCACGAACGCGAGGGTGCGGCCCTCGGGGGTGAGCGCCTGCAGGATCGGTTTGCGGTTGGCCCGGGGCGGACCGACCCCGACCGTGACCAGCACCTCGGTGCCCAGCAGGTGCGAGAGGTGGTCCTCGATCGACTCCACCGGAGGACCGGACGGCACGCTGATGGTGAGCCGGTCCGGTGCGAGCCGGGCCACGGCGCGGCTGCCGAGGCGGGTGCCGACCAGCCGGGCCATCGCGGCACGGCTGTAGCGCTCGCGCCGGGACAGTCCCTGGCTGTACTTCCGGAACAGCTCGGCGGCGACCCGCGGTGCGCCGACCGGCAGCGCAAGCCGCGGTTGACGCCGGTCGGGAAGCAGTGCGTACTCGCGTACCACCCGGTGCCCTCGCGGTAGCGAGCCCTCGACCCGACTGCACGCCGGCGCGGGCCACAGCGTCCGCGTGGTTTCCAGGAGCGCTTCCAGCGTGGTCTGGTGGCGGTCCTCGGTGGCCGGGGACGGCAGCTCGCTCATCGTGCACCCGCCACCCTTCGTTCCGAACGCGGCATCCGGGCCATCAGCCCGACCGCGATCATCACCGTGACCAGTGGAGCGTCGACGGTGTCGTAGACGAACAACTCGATCGTCCAGAAGGTGAGCACGACGCAGCCCGCCAGGCTCAGACCCGCGTGATCTCGCCAGTGGGCGAAGAACCGCCGGGCGAAGAAGTAGAGGAACAGTCCCAGGCCGACCAGGCCCTGGGAGAAGATCACCATCCACAGCAGGCCCTGCGTGCCGAGCGGAGGCACACCGCAGGCGGGGCAGTCCGGGGTCGAGCCGCCGGCGATGGAGAAGTAGCTTCCTCGTACGTTGCGGGTGGATCCGAAGCCGAGGATCGGCGACCCCTCCACCGCGTTGCGCACGGTGTCGGCAGCAAGCTGGCCGCGGCGTTCGTTGGAGTGCGGCGCGTTGAGCCGGGCCTGCACCATCGTGCCGAGCGGACTGACGACGAACGCGATCGCCCCCAGCAGAAGTGCCGCCACGACGGCCTGCAACGCCCACACCTTGCCCATCGCCGCCAGCCGGAACGCGAGGTAGAGCACCCCGACGCCGAGCGCGCCCCACAGGCCGCGGTTCAGCGAGTAGACCACCGGCACCAGGCTGAGCAGCAGGATGAACGGCGCGAGCCTGCGCCGCCATCCCGCGTCGCGGCCGAACCACGCCAGCAGGAAGAACGGCAGGTACAGCGAATAGTTGGCGCCCCAGGAGTTGGCGAACGCGAACGGCGCGATCGGCCGGCCCTCGTCGTACCCCAGGATGTTCTGGTTCTCCGCCGCGGCCGGATGGATCATCGGGTTGATGAACCCGTTGCCGGCCAGTCCGTGCGGCAGCACCAGCTCCAGCACCGAGCGGAACTCGAAACCCGGCGCCACGACACCGAGCAGGCCGCCGCACGTGGTGACGACGAACATGAACGCCAGCAGCCGCAACACGCGGCGGGTCGGCAGCCGCCGTTGGTCGGCGTTCACGACGTACAGCATGAAGACGGTCGCGGCGAGGTACATCGCGGTGCGGAAGCCGAACACCATCAACCTCCCGGCACCACCCCCGCCGGGTTCGCCGGTGGGTGCGTCGCTCCACAGCATGGTCGTGCCGGCCAGCATCCAGGCCAGGAACAGCAGCCAGGTGCCGAAGCCGCGGGGCACGCGGAGATCTCGCCGGCGGAGGAGTTCGACGGCCAGTGGCACCGCGAAGATGATGAACGCGAACGACGTGAGACCGGCGACCCACCACAACGGGAACAGCAGGAACAACGCCGTCAGCGGCCACCCGGGCCGGAACACCCTCGGTGCGGTCCACGAACCGACCGACCCGGTGCCGATCGGGGGTGCCACCGCTGTCGCTTCCGGTGTCGTCGCCGGAGGCCGTGTTGCGGGAGGTGGTGTCGCCGGGCGCGTCGCGAGCGTGGCGTGGGGCGCACTCTCGTGCTGCTCGTCCCGCACCGGGAGACCTCCCAGGGTCGCTCGCGCGAAGGCCTGACCGGCCTGCCGTTGTCAGAGGGGAAGTTGCACTGTCCCCGGACGGTGGGACCTGCACGGATCTGCCCCCGATTACCCCCCGAGGATACGAGACCTGTCTGGGCGTCGGTGTCGTTCAGAAAGATATGGTTACTTTTCTGGTGGTGAGGGACTTGTGGTGTCACCATGCAGACATACGCGGCGGATTGCCGCGCTGGCCGGCATCTCACTTCGGACCCTGAGGCGCCGGCGGGGTTTCGTTCCTTGGGGGGAACTCGTGTTGCTGCGCCGCATACGTGTTGCCGCTGCCCTGATGCTGGTCGCCCTGGCGACGGTCGTGTTGCCTACTCAGGCGTCGGCCGTGCAGGTTCCGCAGTCGAAGGTCGTCAGCGCCGATCCCGTCAACTGGACCCCGCACGTGCTCGACGGGCGGGTCATGTCGATCGTGCAGGTCGGCAACATGATCATTCTGGGCGGGGAGTTCTCCCAGGTGAGTTCCTCCGACGGAAAGACGATCTACCCACGCGCCAACCTCGTGGCGTTCAACGCGACGAGCGGAGTCGTCAGCACGACGTTCAATCCCCGCACCGACGGTGAGGTGACGACCCTCATCGTGTCGGCCGACGGCGCGTCGGTGTACGCCGGTGGTTTCTTCAACGCCGTCAACGGCCAACCGGCGAAAAGTACCGCGAGGATCAACGTTGCCAACGGTCAGTTGACAGCCGGTTTCGCCAGCCCGACGCTCACCGGCCGGATCAAGGACATGCGGCTGGTGGGCAACCGGCTGTGGATCGCCGGGACGTTCACGCACGTCGACGGGCACCCGCAACCGGGACTGGCGACGATCAACGCCACCACCGGCGCGTACGACCCTTACATGCAGGTGCAGTACGCCGGCCCGCAGAACGGCGGCGACATGCAGGTGATGAAGATGGACGTCAGCCCCGACCGCTCCACCTTGATCGCGATCGGCAACTTCACCTCGGTCGACGGGCAGCCCGGACCAGATCGCGATGCTCGACATCGGCGGCACACGGCGTCGCGTCGCCAACTGGCGGACCGACTTCTACACCTCGATCTGCTCGTCGTCGTTCGACACCTACATGCGCGACCTCGACATCTCGCCCGACGGCAACTACTTCGTGGTCACCACGACCGGCGCCTACAACGGCGGGCCGCCCAAGGCGTGCGACACCCAGGCCGGTTCGAGACTCGGGCCACGCGGCACCGGCCTGCAGCCCACCTGGATCAACTACACCGGCGGCGACACGACCTACGCGGTGGCGGTAACCGGCGCCGCGGTCTACGTCGGCGGCCACTTCCGCTGGGCGAACAACCCGTGCGCGGGTGACAAGCCGGTCCGGGCGCGGTGACGCAGCGAGGGCATCGCCGCCCTCGACCCGCAGACGGGCTGCCGTTCCAGTGGAACCCCGGCCGCGCACGCGGGCGTCGGCGTGTTCGACATGCTGGCGACGTCCCAGGGACTGTGGGTGGGCAGCGACACCGACCGGCTGGGCAACTGGAGTACCACGCCCGGATCGGGTTCCTGCCGCTCGCGGGAGGCACCACGCCACCGCGCCCGACCGTCGGCACGATTCCCGGTGACGTCTACGCCGTACCCACCACTGTCAACCACCCGGTCGTGCGGACCGTCACCGAAACCTCCTCCGGCCCCGACCGTGACGTTCCCGCCGGCGGCATCGACTGGACGACGGCTCGCGGCGGCTTCATGCTCGACAACCAGATCTACACCGGCTGGTCCAACGGGCAGTTCAACCGGCGTACCTTCGACGGCACGACGTACGGCGCCGCCACGCCGATCAACCTCGCCGACCAGATCGTCAACGACGCCGCCTGGCACACCGACGTCGCGGCGTCGACCGGGATGTTCTGGAAGGACGGCCGGCTCTACTACACCGTCAGCGGACAGACCTCGCTGTACTACCGCAGGTTCACGGTGGAGAGCTACGTGGTGGGCGCCCAGCGGTTCACCGCCACGGCGAGCAACGCCCAGATCGACTTCTCCAAGGTCACCGGGATGTTCTTCGCCAACGGCAGGCTCTACTGGGGCAGCTCGCTCGACGGCAACCTGCGCCGGGTCGACTTCGTGAACGACCAGCCGGTGTCCGGCACGGTCCGCATCA
This sequence comes from uncultured Actinomycetota bacterium, assembly GCA_963791775.1. Lineage (GTDB taxonomy): Bacteria > Actinomycetota > Actinomycetes > Propionibacteriales > Actinopolymorphaceae > Actinopolymorpha. Next base: position 1,280,634 of record CAWBTM010000012.1, read on the forward strand.
TCAGCGGTCCTTCGGTCGACGGGCTCAACTGGCGGTCGCGGGCGATGTACTTGTCCACCCGCGGCGCACCGGCGGCCAACGACCCGCCGGTGGCCGTGGCCACGGGTGACTGCAAGTACCTCGTCTGCTCGTTCAGCGGTGCGTCGTCGCACGACTCCGACGGCACGATCGCGAAGTACTCCTGGGACTTCGGCGACGGCGGCACCGCCGACGGTGCGACGGCCACGCACACCTTCACCTCCGCGGGAGATCACGTTGTCAAGCTCACCGTGACCGACGACAAGGGTGCCACCTCGACGGCGAACTACACGGCGACGACCACGACGGTGCCGACCGGGGTGGCGTTCGTCGGGGCGGCGGGAGCCAACGCCAACACCACGGCGCACCGGGTGACCGTTCCGTCCTCGGTGCAGGCCGGTGACCGGTTGCTGCTGCTGGCCTCGTTCAACGACGTGACGGTCACCGTCTCCGGGCCCACCGGTGTCACCGGCTGGTCCACCGTCACACCCCAGCAGACCAGCAGCATGGTGACCCGCGCCTGGCAGAAGGTGGCGGCCGCCGGTGACGCGGGAACGGCGCTCACGGTGACCACCTCCGCCTATGTCAAGGGCGACCTGACAGTGCTCGCGTACCGCGGCAACGACCTGGTGGTGCTGGGCGCCGCGGGCAGAGCGGAGACCACGTCCGGGACCACCCACACCACCCCGACGGTCCAGGTGCCGGACGGCACCGCTCCGATGCTGGTCAGCTACTGGGCCGAGAAGTCCTCGGCCACCACGGCGCTGACCGGACCGGCCGGGCAGCAGGTGCGCCGCAGCGCGACCGGCACCGGCGGCGGACACGTCACCGCGCTGGCGGCCGACAGCACCGTCCCCGCCGGGACCGCCACGGCGGGCGGGCTGACCGCGACCGCCGACTCAGCCAGCGCTCAGGCCACCATGTGGTCCTTCCTGATCGGAGTCCAGCCGTGACCTCTGCCGAGAACGCACTCAGCCGGGACGGGAGCACCGGCCGGAAGGTATGTGCCCTGATGGCCGCCGCGCTGCTCGCCGTGGGCCTGGGCGCGTGCTCGAACTCCTCCGGCGACAAGGAGTCCGGGCGCCCGGCCGGGCAGGGTGCACCGGCCGCACCGCGGGCGGCCGCTCCGGCGAGTACGCCGACCGCCACGCCGACCGCCACGCCCGAGCCGACCACGACTCCCACTCCTCCGGCGAAGGTCCAGCAGGTGTCGGGGGACGACGCCGAGTCGAAGACGCCCACTCGCAAGCGTGCGCTTCCCGCGCCGACCACGGCCCCGAGCCCGGTGCCCGTACCCCCCAGGGTCTTCAGCGTGAAGCCGCGGACCAACACCAGTACGACCCGGGCGCGCCTGGTCGGGCTGACCACCGCGCGCGGGAACGGAATGGAGTCGGTGACGTTCCGCTTCGCCGACACCGACGTCGTGCCGAAGTACGACGTCCGGTACGTCGACGTCGTCCGCGCGCACCCCGAGGACGACCCGATCGCGATGGAGGGGAACGCCTACCTCGAGGTGTCGTTCAAGCTGACCAACCCCAACGTCGCGGGCCGGCTGGCGGTTCCGCCGGACCTCTCGCCCGGCCAGCCGCAGGTGCGCGAGATCCTCTTGGTGCACAACGTCGCCGGCAGCCTGAAGTTCGGCGTCGGGGTGACCCGCCGGGCGGAGTTCCGCCTGCACGAGAGCAAGGGCCAGGCGAGTCTGGTCCTGGAGGTACGCGACCGGTGAGTGCGCAGTGAGTCTGCAGGGAACCGGCACGGGCAAGGACCCGTTGCGGTCGTTCGCGCCGCAGTGGGTGAAGGAGTCGGGCCGGACGGCGAGCGTCGCGTTCGGACGGCTCACCGCGAGCCGGCGGCTGCTGCCGTCGTTCCTCGTGATCGGCGGCCAGCGGTGCGGCACCACGGCGCTGCACCGCGCGCTGATCGCCCATCCGGTGGTGGCCGGACCCGTGCTGCACAAGGGAATCAACTACTTCGACCTCGGCTACCACCACGGCCCGCGGTGGTACCGCGGCCACTTCCCGCTGCGGGCCACCGCCCGCCGGCGCGCGGCGGGCGCGCGGCTCCCACGCCCGGCCGGTGCGTCCGGGACACCCGAACCCCAGGCGATGGAGTCCAGCGGCTACTACCTCTACCACCCGCTGGCGCTGCCGAGGATCCGGCAGGACCTCCCGGACGTACGCCTGATCGTCATGCTGCGCGATCCGGCCGAACGCGCGTACTCCGCCTACAAGCACGCGGTGGCGCGCGGCTTCGAGACCGAGCCGACGTTCGAGGGGGCGCTGGAGCTGGAGAAGAGCCGGCTCGCCGGTGAGGAGGAGCGGCTGCGGACCGACCCGGGCTATGTGAGCCACTCCCACCGCCACCACGCGTACCTGACGCGCGGGCGCTACGTCGAGCAGCTGCACCGGTTGTACGACGTCTTCGACCCCGGGCAGGTGCAGGTCGTCTCCAGCGAGGAGTTCTCCACCCGGCCCGAACCCGTCTTCGCGGGCATCCTCGACTTCCTCGGCCTGCCCGCCTGGCGGCCGGCGTCGTTCGAGCGGTACAACGCCCGGCGCGGCAAGCCGATGCCCGAGCCGCTCCGCCGCCGCCTGGACGACCACTTCGCACCGTACGACGAGGAGCTCGGCCGGCTGCTCGGTCAGGCGCCGGTGTGGCGGAGCCCGGACGTCCCGGTGCGGACCACCGGCCCGGGCCAGACCGCGGGCTGAGGTGCGCCGGCGGGCCCGGTCCGCGAGGAGCCGGTACGCAAGGAGCCGCTCCGCCGTGGCGGAGCCTGTCGGCAGGCCGCGCTAGCCTGGACGGGCAACCCCGGTTCGCCACGCGAATCGGGGCGTTCGTGGTGTTTCGCGCTGCCCGCAAGCAGCGCGCTGTCACCTCCTCCGCATGCGAAGGAACCCATGAGCCTCACCGGACTCATCGATCTCGTCGTCGCCGACCCCGCGCTCGCCGCCGCCGTGGAGACCGCACGGGCCGGCGCCGGCGCGCCGCTGGACCTGACCGCACCCAAGTCGCTGCAGCCGTTCGCGATCGCCGCCCTGGCTGCCGCACCCGACCACGGCGGCGCCGGCCGTACGGTCCTCGCCGTCACCGCCACCGGCCGGGAGGCCGAGGACCTCACCGAGACGTTGCAGAGCCTGCTCGGCGACGAGCGGGCCGCCGCCTACTACCCCGCGTGGGAGACCCTGCCGCACGAGCGGCTGTCCCCACGGTCGGACACCGTGGGCCGCCGGCTGGCCGTCCTGCGCCGGCTGGTGCACCCGACCGGGAGACCCCGGCGCCGAAGGTCGTGGTGGCGCCGGTACGCAGCGTGCTCCAGCCGCAGGTCGAGGGCCTGGCCGAGCTGGAGCCGGTGTGGCTGCACGTCGGCGACGAGATCGACCTGGACGACCTGGTGCGCCGGCTGGCGGCCGCCGCCTACACCCGGGTCGATCTGGTGGAGCGGCGCGGCGAGTTCGCGGTCCGCGGTGGGATCGTCGACGTCTTCCCGCCGACCGAGGAGCACCCGCTGAGGGTGGAGTTCTTCGGCGACGAGGTGGAGGAGATCCGTTCGTTCAAGGTCGCCGACCAGAGGTCCTGGACGGCAGCCGACCAGCAGGCCTGTGCGCACCGCCGTGCCGGGAGCTGCTGCTCACCGACCAGGTACGCGAGCGCGCGGCCAAGCTCGCCGCGGCCCACCCGGAGCTGGCCGAGCTGTTCGAGAAGCTCGCGAACGGCCATGCGGTGGAGGGGATGGAGTCGCTGGCTCCGGTTCTGGTCGACGACATGGAGTTGCTGGTCGACCTGATGCCCGAGCGCACCCACGTCGTGGTGGCCGAGCCCGAGCGGGTCCGCAGCCGGGCGCACGACCTGGTGGCGACCAGCCAGGAGTTCCTGGAGGCCAGCTGGGCGGCCGCCGCAGGGGGCGGCGAAGCGCCGATCGACCTCGGCCCGGCGGCCTACCGCACGCTGGCCGACGTACGCCGGCACGCCCTGGAGGCCGGCCTGGCCTGGTGGAGCGTCTCGCCGTTCGCGCTGGAGCCGGAGGACGCGCCGGCGACCGCGCCGCTGCGCACCGAGACCGGTGAGATCGACTCGCTGGACGTCGACGTGGACACCGGCGCGGTGGAGTCGCACGCGATCGCCGCGCGGGCGGTCGACACCTACCGGGGCGACACCGAACGCGCGCTCGCCGACGTACGCGACTGGCTCGCCGACGGTTGGCGGGTCGTCCTGGTCACCGAGGGCCACGGCCCGGCCAAGCGGCTGGTGGAGCGTGCTGCGCGAGCGACGACGTCGCCGGCCCGGCTGGACGAGGACCTCGACCGAGCGCCGGAGCGTCGGGATCGTCCACGTCACCTGCGGCCGGCTCGACCACGGGTTCGTGCGTCCGCCGCGCTGGGCTCGCCGTGCTCACCGAGACCGACCTCGGCGGGCCGGCCCGGCGCGTCGACCAAGGACATGCGGCGGATGCCCGCGCGGCGGCGGCGCAGCATCGACCCGCTGCAGCTCCACCGGCGACCTCGTCGTGCACGAGCAGCACGGCGTGGGCCGCTACGTCGAGATGGTCGCAGCGCACGGTCGCACGGCGCGCACCCGCGAGTACCTGGTGATCGAGTACGCCCCGGCCAAGCGCGGTCAGCCGGGCGACCGGCTCTTCGTCCCCACCGACCAGCTCGACCAGGTCACGCCGCTACGTCGGCGGGGAGCCGCCGAGCCTCGACCGGATGGGCGGCGTCGGACTGGGCCAAGCGCAAGGGCCGGGCGCGCAAGGCGGTCAAGCGAGATCGCCGGTGAGCTGATCCGGCTCTACAGCGCCCGGATGGCCGCCCCGGGCCACGCGTTCGGCGCCGACACCCCGTGGCAGCGCGAGCTCGAGGACGCCTTCCCCTACGTCGAGACGCCGGACCAGCTGGCCACCATCGACGAGGTCAAGGCCGACATGGAGCAGACCGGTCCCGATGGACCGGCTGGTCTGCGGCGACGTCGGCTACGGCAAGACGGAGATCGCGGTGCGGGCGGCGTTCAAGGCGGTGCAGGACGGCAAGCAGGTCGGCGATCCTCGTCCCCACGACCCTGCTGGTCCAGCAGCACTTGTCGACCTTCGCGGAGCGGTTCGCGACCTTCCCGGTGACGGTGCGGGCGCTGTCGCGGTTCCAGACCGACAAGGAGGCCAAGGCGCGTCCTCGAGGGGCTGGCCGACGGCGACGGTCGACGTGGTGATCGGCACCCACCGGCTGCTCGGCGACGGGCGTCCGTTCAAGGACCTCGGGCTTGATCGTGGTCGACGAGGAGCAGCGCTTCGGCGTCGAGCACAAGGAGCACCTCAAGGCACTGCGGGCCGCGTGGACGTGCTCACCATGTCGGCGACCCCGATCCCGCGCACGCTGGAGATGGCCGATCACCGGCATCCGCGAGATGTCCACGATCACGACGCCGCCGGAGGAGCGGCACCCGGTGCTGACCTTCGTCGGGCGCCTACGACGAACGCCAGGTCGCCGCCGCGATCCGCCGCGAGCTGCTGCGCGAGGGCCAGGTCTTCTACATCCACAACCGGGTCGAGTCGATCGACCGGGCCGCCGCGCGGCTGCGCGAGCTGGTGCCCGAGGCGCGGATCCGCGGTCGCCCACGGCCAGATGCACGAGAACGAGCTCGAGCAGGTGATCATCGGCTTCTGGGAGAAGCGACTTCGACGTCCTGGTGTGCACGACGATCGTCGAGACCGGCCTGGACATCGCCAACGCCAACACGCTGATCGTCGAGCGCGCCGACGTGTTCGGGCTGTCCCAGCTGCACCAGCTGCGCGGCCGGGTCGGGCGCGGCCGGGAGCGGGCCTACGCCTACTTCCTCTACCCGCCGGAGCGGCCGCTGACCGAGACCGCCCACGACCGGCTCGCCACGATCGCCCAGAACACCGAGCTCGGGGCCGGCATGGCGGTGGCGATGAAGGACCTGGAGATCCGGGGCGCGGGCAACCTGCTGGGTGGGGAGCAGTCCGGGCACATCGCCGACGTCGGTTTCGACCTCTACGTCCGGCTGGTGGGCGAGGCGGTCGCCGACTACCGCGGCGACGCCGTCGAGGAGCCGGCCGAGGTCAAGGTCGAGCTCCCGATCGACGCGCACCTGCCGCACGACTACGTCCCGGAAGCGAGCGGCTGCGGCTGGAGACGTACCAGCGCCTGGCCGCCGTGCGCGACGAGGCCGAGGTCGACCAGGTGCGGGCCGAGCTGGTCGACCGGTACGGCACGCTGCCCGAGCCGTGGTCGAGAACCTGCTGGAGGTGGCGCGGTTCCGCTGCACGCCGGCGGGCCGGGCTGACCGACGTGACCCTGCAGGGCACCAACGATCCGGTTCGCGCCGGTCGAACTGCGGGAGAGCCAGGACGCTACGCCTGATGCGGCTCTACCCAGGCACCATCGTGAAGGCGGCCGACCGTACCATCCTGGTTCCCCGGCCGGCCACGCCCCGGTCGGCGGGCAGCCGCTGGGGACGCCGAGCTGCTGAGCGTGGGCACGCGATCTCGTCGAGGCAGTTCTGCTCGACGCCCCGGTGGGCGCCCTCCTCCACCGGCTGAGGCCTCGCTCCTGGCGCGTCCGGAGTGTCCGGCTGGTCCCGGTTGTGACGCACTGTGCCCGGAAGGTGCTGTTGCGCCCATCAGTTATGGTTGCGACGGCTTTGGACCCGTGGCCTTGGGGAGGACGGCGCGGGGGTGTTTAGTACCTTCCAGGAGTAGTGCCGATGCCCGACGATCATCAGTCCGCCTCGCGGGCGTACGACGACCACGCGGCGCCCGACGCGGGCGAGCTCGCCTCGGTGGAGCGCTCCGACCAGTGGCGCCCCGGCCGGCACCGCCGGCCCCGGCCCACGCTGGTGGTCGCCTCGGTGGTCTCCAGCGTCGTCGCCGTGGGAGCCGCCGCGACCGGCGTGGGGTGGTACGTCCTCGGCCGGGGCGGCGACGAGCCCGGCGCGCTGGTGGCGTCGACCCTGCGCCCCGGCGGGCCGCCGCAGACGCCGGGCCCCACCAGTGCGGTACGCGATCCCCTCGCCTCCTCCGCCCGATCCGCGGACTTCGGGTCCACCCGGTTGCTGCCGGCGCCGTACCTGCCGGCCGGCGCCCAGCGTCCCGGTGCGGCCGGGGTGAGCCTGGCGCTGCTAGGGCTGCCGGTCAGGCTCGGGAACCCGCTGGCGAACGCGCTTCCGAACCCCGTTCCCGGTGCTCCGACTCCCACCGAGGCGCCACCGGCGAAGGCGTTGTCCGTGCTCGCCGGGCCGCTGGCGGCCGCGGGCGTGACCGAGCCCGGCACCATCGCACCGCGCACCGCGTCGCCGGGGCCAACCCGGGCGCCCGGGCGGCCCGGACACACTGACGACCCCGGCCCGACCGGGCAGCCGACACCCACCGGCGACCCGACGCCTACTGGTACGCCGACGGGGACGCCCACCCCCACAGGCGAGCCGACGCCCACGGGGACGCCGACGCCGACCGACACGCCGACGTCGACACCGACACCGACCAAGGGCCCGACGCCGACGGGCAGCCCGACGCCGACGGACACCCCGGAGCCGACGCGGTTCCGCCGATGAAGGATCCCTCGCCCACCGCGACTCCGACGCCCACCCGGACGCCCGAGCCCACGCAGTCGCCGACGAAGGATCCCTCGCCGACGAGCACGCCCACGCCGACGAGCACGCCCACGCCGACGAGCACGCCCACGCCGACGGACACGCCGCAGCCGACGCGGTCGCCACCAGCGACCCCGCGCCGCCCGGGAAACCGTGGCCGAAGCTGCCGCTCCCGCTGCCGACATCCCCTACTATTCCGGTGCCGGATCTTCCATAACTTTTCCCGACATCCGCGACAGGCGCCGCCCACTGGGCCGAACACTCCGAATGCCCATCGACCGCCAGCAACTCAAGACCTTGGAGGAGCCGTGGCGCGCGAGGACCGAGACGTACTCCACCACGACGACGGCGGCCACGACCACGGCCACTGGGACGATCAGGCGGAGCGACCGCGTTACCGGGGTCGGCGCCCGCTGTCGCGCCGCCTGCTGGCGCCCGCGCTGGTGGCGACCGGCGTCCTCGGTCTCGGCGGTGGGGCGGTCGCTCTGACCGGCTACCTCCAGCCCACCGACCGGACTCCCCAGGCCGGCCGGGAACGCGTGGTCGCCGACCCGCCGCAGGGCGCCGGCACCCCCGCGCGGGCCGCCGACGCACCGGCCGCGAAGTCGACTCCGACGCCGACGAAGCAGGTGACGGCGCGGCCCGTGGCCACGCCGGTGCGTACCGCCACGCCGAAGAAGACCGCCCCGGCGGACAAGCCGGTCGCTCCGGCGCCGAAGAAGCGCGAGCCTGCAGACGACGCGGCACCGAAGACAACCCGCAAGCCCGAGCAGCCGACGGCGAGGACCGACTCGCCCCGCCCTCGGCGCACCCACCTGCGCACCCGTGAGCCGGCGCCGCCCGCGCACACCACCAAACCGGACGCCAATTCCGGGAGCACGAGCACCAGCCAGGAGACCTCCTACGAGGACCAGGTCACCCGGCTGACCAACGAGGCCCGTGCGCGCGCCGGCTGTGCGCCGCTGCGGGTGGACGATCGGCTACGGTCCGCCGCGCACGCGCACTCGGCCGACATGGCCGCCCGCGGCTACTTCGGCCACAACTCACCGGACGGCCGGACCCCCTGGGCTCGCATCCGGGCCGCCGGCTACGACGCGCCCGCCGCGGAGAACATCGCCCGCGGCCAGCAGACGCCGCAGGACGTCACCCAGGCCTGGCTGAACAGCCAGGGCCACCGGGAGAACATGCTGAACTGCAAGATCAAGGCGATCGGTGTCGGTGTCCACATCGGCTCCGGTGGCCCGTGGTGGACGCAGGACTTCGGCTACAACTGAGTCACGACCCGGGCTGCGACCAGGACTACGGCTGAGCCTCGCCGACCTGCTCGGCCGCCGCGCCGGCGGTGACCGTCGTCAGCGACCTGGCGTAACACCGGTTGCCAGGTGAGTCGCGGTGCAGGCCGAAGGACGGAATCGGCGTGTACCCCGTGGAGAGGTAGAGCGTGATCGCCTCCGGCTGGGCGATCCCGGTCTCCAGCACCATCCGGGTCCTCCCGGCCGCGGCGGCGTCGCGTTCCAGGGCGGCCAGCATCCGGCGGGCCAGCCCGCGCCCGCGCGCCTCGGGTGCGACGTACATCCGCTTCACCTCGGCGTCACCGGGCAGCAGCAGGGAGTACGGCGGAGTACGCCAGCCCGCGCATCCGACCGGCCGGCCGTCGAGGTAGCAGATCAGGAACAGGCCTCCCGGCGGGTCGAACTCGCGCGGGTCGATCGGTGAGCGGTCGGTCCCGCCGTAGCGGACGACGTACTCCTGCTGCACCTGCTCGGTCAGCGTCTGGGCATCGGGATGGTCGAAGCCGACCGTTCGCAGCTCCACGCGGGCAAATCTACCGGCGCGGGTCCGCCCGGTGCCGCCGACCAGCGTCGCCGACCGGCGTCGCCGACCGGCCCCCGGTCGCCGCAAGGTCGCAGCTGTGGTCTGATGTTTGGGATGCCCCGGTCGGTCGTGACCCTACGTGCGTCCGACGTGACCCGGCACACCAGTGCATTCCCATGGAGGTTCACGCGCATGTCCGCAGTACCCAACGTCACGCTGAACAACGGTGTGCACGATGCCGCAGCTCGGCTTCGGCGTCTTCCAGGTGCCCGACGACGAGGCCACCGCCGCCGTCCGACCGCGCTCGAGGCGGCTACCGCAGCATCGACACCGCCGCGATCTACGGCAACGAGGAGGGCGTCGGCGGGGCGCATCGCCGAGTCCGGCGTCCCGCGCGACGAACTGTTCGTCACCACCAAGCTGTGGAACGGCGACCAGGGCTACGACACGACGCTGCGCCGCGTTCGAGGCGAGCCTGGCGCGGCTCGGCCTCGACTACGTCGACCTGTACCTCATCCACTGGCCCGCCCGAGCGCAGGACACGCTACGTCGACACCTGGAAGGCGTTCGAGAAGCTGTACGCCGACGGGCGGGCCCGCGCGATCGGCGTCTCCAACTTCCAGCTCGCGCACCTGCGGCGGCTGCTCGCCGAGACCGGCGTCGTCCCGGCGGTCAACCAGATCGAGCTGCACCCGCAGCTCGCAGCAGGCGCGAGCTGCGCGCGTTCCACGCCGAGCACGGCATCGCCACCGAGGCGTGGAGCCCGCTGGCGCAGGGCGGCGAGCTGCTCGAGGACCCGGCGATCAGCGCGATCGCCGGCGAAGCACGGCAAGACGCCCGGCCCAGGTGGTGCTGCGCTGGCACCTGCAGCTCGGCAACGTCGTCATCCCGAAGTCGGTCACCCCGGCGCGGATCGCGGAGAACTTCGACGTGTTCGACTTCGAGCTGTCGACGACGCGACCTGGCCACCATCGCCGCCCTCAACCGCGGCGAGCGCACCGGCGGCGACCCGGACACGCTGGGTTCCTGAGGTCCCGACGTACTGACGTACTGACGTACTGACGGTACGAGACGGTACGAACGAAAGGCGGCGGCCCGTCCTCGCGAGGGACGGGCCGCCGCCTTGTCGTTGCGGTGGGGAGGCTCAGCGCAGTTTGATGATCGCCTCGATCAGCAGCCAGATGCCGAAGATGGCGAACAGGGCGGCGGCGCCGTACGGATCGTGCGCTCGGGCAGGCGCTTGCCGAGGGGCCGGCCGACCAGGATGGCGAGCGCGTCGGCGGCGACCATGCCGAGCGTGGAGCCGAGCCAGGTGCCGAACCAGCCGTGCTGGGTGGCCAGGGTGATGGTCGCCAGCATCGTCTTGTCGCCGAGTTCGGCCAGGAAGAACGCGCCGCCGACGGCGAGGATCGCTGACTGGTCGCACGCTTGGCCTTCTTCTTCTCGTCGTCGGTGAGGTTGTCGCCGCGCAGCGTCCAGGCGCCGAAGGCGAGGAACGCGAGCGCCGGCGACCAGGGAGATCCAGCCGGTGGGCAGCGCTGGCGCCGAGGCCGTAGCCGATGCCGACCGAGACCAGGTGCACGACGCGCGGTGGCGACGGTGATGCCGATCAGGACCGGCACGGCCGGTAGCGGGTGGCGAAGGTCAGCGCCATCAGCTGGACTTGTCGCCGAGCTCGGCCACGAAGATGACGCCGAAGCTGAGCAGCAGCGTGGCTGTCAGGACGCGTCCACGGGAAGGACTCTCTGGATCGGGCCGGATCGAGGAGGCGCGGCGACCTCGACCCGGCCGTATGAACAGCCTGGTCGAAGGTCTCGCCCGCCTCGGATGAGGCCGCGCGGCCGGAGGCCACGGGAGACAGGGGCTGTCAGCATGTCGACCGCGACATTGGGGGCTACTCCCCTTCGCGTCGTACAGCCTGGCGCGCCTCGGCCTGATTGTCAACCAGTTGCGCAAGTGACGAACTGTTGTGGCACTGGTCACATCCGGCCGTTCCGCCCACGCGGTGGATACGGAAGAATCGGCGGCGTCATGGTCAATTCAGCCGATCCGCCCGAGCCGACCGGAGAGCCGGTGTCATCCGGGTCATCCGGGCCGTCCGCGCCGCAGCTACGCGCGGCGGCGGAGACGTTCGACCTGCTGTCCTCGCCCACCCGGCTGCACTTGGTGTGGCTGCTCGCCCGGCACGAGTACGACGTGGGCACGCTCGCGGAGAGCACCGGCGCCAACGTCGCCGCGGTCAGCCAGCACCTGGCCAAGCTCCGGCTGGCCGGTCTGGTGACCGCCCACCGGGAGGGCCGGCGGCAGATCTACGCCGTGGAGGACCCGCACGTCCTCACGCTGGTGGACCAGATCTTCGAGCACATCGCCCCGGACGGGTCGCTGGCGCCGGACCCGCCCACGCCCCGCCACCCGCGCCGTACCTGACGCACTCAGGGGACGGTCTCGCCGGACTCCCACACCGCAGCTGGGGCACTCCAGGGGACGGTCTCGCCGGACTCCCACCCCACGCGGCGATCCCCACCCGGTTGCGCACAGCCAGTTTCCGCTGGATGTTCGCGATGTGGGTCTTGGTCGTACCCGCGGAGATGAACAGGTCGGCGCCGATCTCGGCGTTCGTCTTGCCGGCGGCGACCAGGCGGGCCACCTCCACCTCCCGGTCGGTCAACGGCTCGACGGGGGGAGTTGTGTGTGCGCGCCGCCGCTGGGTGACGTGGCGCAGCAGGCGCACCGTGACCGACGGGCTGATCAGCGTGTCCCCGGCCATCGCCGCGCGGACCGCCTCCACCAGCAGCGTCGGGCCGGCCCGCTTGAGCAGAAACCCGCAGGCGCCGTACGCCAGTGCGGTGTGGACGTAATCGTCCAGGTCGAACGTCGTCACCACCACCACCCGCAGCGGGTCGGCGACGTCCGGACCGGCCAGCGCCCGGGTGAGTTCGAGGCCGTCCAGCCGCGGCATCCGGATGTCGGCGATCACGACGTCCGGGCGCAGGTGCCGGGCCTGCTCCAGTGCCGAGGCGCCGTCCGCGGCCTCGGCGACGACCTGCATGTCGGGCTGGGAGTCCAGGATCAGCCGGAAGCCGCTGCGGATGTTCTCCTGGTCGTCGGCGATGAGGATCCGGGTGGCCGCGCCGTTCATGGGTGTCATCGATGTCATCGTGTCACCCGGTGATCACCGCGGTCGCCGTCCTGGTCGGCCCAGCCGGTGTGCAGGGGGAGGACCGCGGTCGTACGCCATCCCGCCCGGCCGTACGGGCCGGCGGTCAGCGTGCCGCCGAGTGCCTCCACGCGTTCGGTCAGGCCGACCAGGCCGAGGCCACCCCGGCGTTCGCCGCCGTCGAGGGGTGCGTCCGTGCGGTCCGGATCGACCGGCTGGTTGGTGATCTCCACGCTCACCTGCGGACCGTCGCCTTCGGCCCGGGCAAGCGTGACCGTCACGGCGGAGTCCAGCGGTGCGTGCCGGCGTACGTTCGTCAGCGCCTCCACCACCACCCGGTGGACGGTGGAGCCGAGCTCGCGGGGGACGGCGGTGGCGAGGTCGGGTGGCAGGTGCAGCCGGACCGCTCCGGACCCGCCGGCGGTGAACCGGTCGAGGAGTTCGGGCAGGTCGGCGACGCCCGGCGCGGGCGCCCGGCCGGTGTCCTGGGCGTACGGCGACGCCGTGCCGGACGTGCCACCGGAGGAGACCTCGGGAGAGTCGGCGGACGGGTCATCCTCCAGGTCGTGCAGCATGTGCACGGTCCGGTCCATCGACGACAGCGCGGCCAGTCCGGCCTCCTCGATCCGGGCGAGCGCCTCGAGGACGGCCTCGGGTCGCTGCGCCGCCACCGCCCGCGCCGCCTGCGCCTGGACGACGATCCCGCTGATGTCGTGCGCCACGAAGTCGTGCAGGTCCCGGGCCAGCGCCAGCCGCTGGGTCCGGCGGGCTTCTCGGACGGCCCGCTCCCGGGTGCCGTCCAGCGACCGCAGATAGGTCCCGCCGAGCGCCGCGCACACCGCGCCCAGGGCCCAGAAGCCGACCGAACCCACCTGGTCCAGCAGGGACCAGCCGTGGACGGCGCGCAGGATCATCGTCGCCTGCGCGGCCGAGACGAGCAGTCCGACGGCGACCGCCCGCCGGAGAGGCGCGAGCCGAACCACCAGGATGATCAGCCACAACAGCCCGGCCAGCTCGAACAGTCCGAACCACTGCACGCTCGGCGGCAGCGACTCCGGGATGAGGATCGTGGCGGTGAGGGAGACCAGTGCCGCGGCGGTCGCGACCGGGACGAGGGTGTTCCGGTACGCGGGCCCCGCCACCAGGAGCCACACCAGACCGCCCGCGGCCGCTCCCGCCGGAACGCTGACGAACGGGCTGACGAGGAACACCGCCACGCAGCCGGCGAGGACGAGCACCCCGCCGGCGGCGAGGGCCGCCCGGAACCTGACCGTGCCGGCCTGGTGGCGACGGGGCGCGGCCGGGCGGCTTCCGGATGGGCCGGTTCGTTCGGAGATGGGGCCGGACATGGGACGAGAGTAGGGTCCGGCCCGTCGGGCCGCCGCCGGAACGGGCTGCGTACGATCGGGTGCGACGTGGCTGGTATCCGTTGGCGAGAACGTGCGAGAAGAGGTCCCGTGGTCGGTCGAAGGCACGCTGGTCGAGTCGCCGCAGTCGCTCTGGTCGCCGGGCTGGCGCTGTCCGGCTGCGGCGCGGTCTCCAACCCCGGAGCCGCGGCTCAGGTCGGTGGCGAGACGATCTCGGTGACCTACCTCCAGAAGCAGTCGCACGACATCCTGGCCAAGGCCGGCCGGTCCGATCTCAGCGACTCCGAGTCGACGAAGCTGCAAAGTGACCTGCTCCAGCAGCTCGTCGACGACTCTTTGATCGTCCCCACCGCCAGGCGCGCGGGTGTGAGCGCAAGCCAGGCGGACATCGACAAGGTCAAGTCCCAGATCCAGGCGCAGCGCGTGGTCATCCCGCCGGACATGCTGGACGGCTTCGCCCGCTGGGTCGTCCTGCGCCGCGGCCTCAACACCAAGCTGCTCGGCCGGGAGCCGTCCAGCCAGCAGGAGCAGGCCAAGGCCGACCAGCTGGTCGGGCAGGAGATGTCGAAGACCGCCAAGCAGGTCGGGGTCAAGGTCAACCCGCGCTACGGCACCTGGTCCGGGGGAGCGGTGAAGCCGGGCGGCCAGCTCGTCACGCCGGAGCCGACCGCCACCCAGGCTCCCGCCGTACCCCAGATGCCCTGATCCCATCGTGGCCCCGCAGATGACGGCCGGCCGGATCGCGTTGCTGCTGACCAGCCCGCGGGTGGCGCCGGGGCTGCTCGCCTGGCCGGCCTGGGAGCTGTTGCGTGCGGCCGACGAGGTGCTCACCGACGACGCGGACCATCCGCAGCGTGCTGCCGTCGAGGCCGCCGGTGTCCGGGTCGCCGTGGTCGAGGAGGCGTCCGGGCCGGGCGAGCTGGCGGCACTCCTCGTGACCAGGGCGCGTGCCGGCGCCGGCGTGGTGTGGCTGGCCGCCGACGACGGTGATCCCGCGCTCGGCCGGGCGCTCGGTCACCTGCTGGCCACCGCCGCCGAGGCCGGTACGCGCGGCCTGCCCACGCTGGAGGTCGTCCCCGCCTCCTACGACCTGCCCGGCGCCCGGCTGCTCGACCTGGTGTCGGTGATGGACCAGCTGCGCGAACGCTGCCCGTGGGTGCGCGACCAGACGCACCGGTCGCTGGTGCGCTACCTCGTCGAGGAGTCGTACGAGACCGTCGAGGCGATCGAGGCCGGCGGTGGGCTGCACCTGCGCGAGGAGCTCGGCGACCTGCTGTTCCAGGTGGTCTTCCACGCCCGGCTGGCCGAGGAGGACGACGAGACGCCGTTCTCCATCGACGACGTCACCGCCGACCTGGTGGACAAGCTGATCCGGCGCAACCCGCATGTCTTCGGCCTCGCCGCCGGTCCGCCCGGCGCAGGCGAGGTCGGTCACGGGGTCGGCCACGGAGTCGACGGCGGCCGAGGTGGAGAACGTCTGGGACCAGCTGAAGGCGCAGGAGAAGCAGCGCACCTCCGCGGTCGAGGGCGTGCCGCTGGCGCTGCCCGCGCTGACGCTCGCCGACAAGCTGCTCGGGCGTACGACCCGATCGGGTGTCCGGGTGGACCAGCCCGATCCGGCCGTGCTCGCCGAGGTCGCAGCCGACCCCACCACCGGGCGGGACGCTCTCGACGCCGACCGGCTCGGCACCGCGCTGCTGGCCCTGGTCGACCGTGCGCGCTCCGCCGACCTCGACCCCGAGCAGGCGTTGCGGGACGCGTGCCGGCGCTACGTCGACGCCGTTCGCGCCGCCGAGAGCTCTCACTGATCACCGGTATCCCGGCCGTACGCGGGTCGGTTCGCGGTACGCACAGCTGACGCCGCTAGGCTCGGGGGGTCCATGACCTGAGTTGTCTGGGAGGCAGCACGTGGCAACGATCGAGGCCCTCACCGCCCGCGAGATTCTGGATTCGCGCGGCAATCCCACCGTCGAGGTCGAGGTGGGTCTCGACGACGGCACCATCGCCCGCGCCGACGTCCCCTCCGGTGCGTCGACCGGCGCCTTCGAGGCGGTGGAGCTGCGCGACGGCGACGACAAGCGCTTCGTCGGCAAGGGCGTCACCGCCGCCGTGCGTGGTGTCGTCGACGTGATCGCCCCCGAGCTGGTCGGCTACGAGGCCAGCGAGCAGCGGCTGATCGACGCCCGCCTGATGGACCTCGACGGCACGCCCAACAAGGCCAAGCTCGGCGCCAACGCGCTGCTCGGCGTGTCCCTGGCCGTCGCCCGCGCCGCCGCGTCCTCGGCCGACCTGCCGTTGTTCCGTTACGTCGGCGGGCCCAACGCGCACCTGCTCCCGGTGCCGATGCTCAACATCGTCAACGGCGGCGCGCACGCCGACAACGACGTCGACTTCCAGGAGTTCATGATCGCCCCGATCGGGGCGGCCACCTTCGCCGAGGCGCTGCGCTGGGGTGCGGAGACCTACCACGCGCTGAAGGCGGTCCTGAAGAGCCAGGGCCTGTCCACCGGGCTCGGCGACGAGGGCGGCTTCGCGCCCAACCTGCCGTCCAACCGGGCGGCCCTGGACCTGATCTCCACCGCGGTCGGCGCGGCCGGCTTCCGGTTCGGCACCGACATCGCCGTGGCCATCGATGCCGCGGCCACCGAGTTCTACGACGCCGACACCGACCGCTACCGCTTCGAGGGTGGCGACAAGACCTCGGAGGAGCTGGCGGCCTACTACGCCGAGCTGCGCGCGTCGTACCCCCTGGTGTCCTTGGAGGACCCGCTGGCCGAGGACGACTGGTCCGGCTGGGCCGGGCTCACCGAGACCCTCGGCAGCAAGGTCCAGTTGGTCGGCGACGACCTGTTCGTCACCAACCCCGAGCGGATCGGCCGCGGCATCGCCGAGCAGTCGGCCAACGCCGTGCTCATCAAGCTCAACCAGATCGGCACCCTCACCGAGACCCTCGACGCGGTGGACATGTCCCACCGGGCGGGCTTCCGCACGATGATCAGCCACCGGTCCGGTGAGACCGAGGACACCACGATCGCCGACCTCGCGGTGGCGACCAACGCGGGGCAGATCAAGACCGGTGCCCCGGCGCGCAGCGAGCGGGTGGCGAAGTACAACCAGCTGCTGCGGATCGAGGAGGAGCTGGACGACGCGGCCCGGTACGCCGGACGTACGGCGTTCCCGCGGTTCACCTCCGAGTAGGTCAGGTGAGCGACGCGCGAGGTGGTCGCAACGCCCGGCCGGCCGGGCGCGGGCGTGGTCCGGGGCGGGCGAAGCCCGGCACGTCCGGGCGTGGTGCGCGTGGTGGTACGGGTACGTCCCGGGCCACCCGCCGCACCGCCGGCGCCGGCCCCACCCGCACGTCCGGCCGGGGTGAGGCAGCCCGCCCGGAGGCGGTGCGGCCCGGGGTGACCCGAGCCACCTCCGGGACGGTGCCCAACGCCCGTCGCGACCCCGGCCAGTCCGACGACGCCAAGAAGCCACGGTCGCGGCGCAACGGCAACGTCACCGGCCGGGCCGCGATCCTGGCCCTGGTGATCGCGGCACTGGTCATCTCCTACGCCTCCAGCCTGCGAGCCTGGGTCGAACAGCGCAGCCAGATCTCCGCGCTGCGCACCGAGGAGACCCAGCGCACCAAGCGTGTGGCCGCCCTGGAGAAGGAGCTGCAGCGCTGGCACGACCCGGCGTACGTCGAGGCGCAGGCCCGCGAGCGCCTGCGCTGGGTGAAGCCGGGTGAGACCGGATACGTCGTCGTCGCAGAGGACGGCTCGGTGGCGAAGGCGCCGGCCGTCCCCGGGGCGCCGGCCGTCCGCTCCGGGCCCCAGCAGGCCTGGTGGTCCAGCCTGTGGGGAAGTGTCGAGCGGTCCGGTGTGCAGTCGACGCCGCCCGTCGGCAAGGCCCCCGGCACGCCGAAGCACACGCCGCCGAAGACCATCGACCCCAGCCCCACCCAGTCGCCGCGACCGGACCGATGACGGCACCCGACCCCGCGGACGCGGTTGACCCCGCGGAGCCGATCGGCGAAGGCCCGGCGGATCCGGTGGACCCGGCCGACGTGGCCGCGGTCAGCGCCCAGCTGGGCCGGCCGGCCCGCGGTGTGCACCGCGTCGCGCACCGGTGTGGGTGCGGGCTGCCGGACGTCGTGGAGACCGAGCCGCGGCTGCCCGACGGTACGCCGTTCCCCACCACCTTCTACCTCACCTGCCCACGCCTGGCCGCCGAGATCGGCCGGCTGGAGGCGAGCGGGCTGATGCGGGAGTGGACCGAACGACTGACTGCCGACCCCGACCTGGCCGCGGCCTACCGGCGCGCCCACGAGGCCTACCTCAGCGCGCGGGAGCGCCTCGGCCACGTACCCGAGATCGCCGGGATCTCCGCCGGCGGCATGCCCGACCGGGTGAAGTGCCTGCACTCGCTCGTCGGCCACGCCCTCGCCGCCGGGCCGGGGGTGAACCCGCTCGGGGACGAGGCACTGGGGCTGCTGCCGGACTGGGCGGCGGCGGGTCCTTGCGTCGACGTGGGGCCACCGATCCGCGTGGCCGCCGTCGACTGCGGCACCAACTCCATCCGGCTGCTGGTCGCCGACATCACCGCCGAGCCGGCCGCGGAGTCCCAGCACCTGCACGAGCTGGACCGCCGGTTGGAGATCGTCCGGCTCGGCGAGGGTGTGGACCGTACCGGCCGGCTGTCGGAGCAGGCGCTGGCCCGGACGTTCGCCGCCTGCGAGCGGTACGCCGAGCGGATCCGCGGGCTCGGCGCCGAGCAGGTGCGGTTCGTGGCCACCTCCGCCTCCCGCGACGCCCACAACCGGGACGACTTCGTGGCCGGGGTCCGGGAGATCCTCGGTGTCGAACCCGAGGTGATCACCGGCGCGGAGGAGGCCGGCCTGTCCTTCACCGGCGCGACCCGCGAGCTGGCGGGGCGCCGGATCCCGACGCCGTACCTCGTCTTCGACATCGGCGGCGGCTCCACCGAGTTCGTCCTCGGCGGCGCCCGGCCGGAGGCAGCGGTATCAGTCGACATGGGCTGCGTACGCCTGACCGAGCGGTACCTCACCGACGACCCGCCGACCCCGGAACAGGTGGAGCGGGCCCGGGCGGAGGTCGAGCGCCGGCTGGACGAGGTAGCTGAAGAGGTCCCGCTGGAGCGGGCCCGTACCCTCGTCGGCCTGGCCGGCACGGTGACGACGGTGGCCGCGATGGCGCTGGACCTGCCGTCGTACGACCGCGACCGGATCCACCACGCCCGCATCGGCGCGGCCGAGGTGCACGCGGCCGCCGAGCGGCTGCTGGCGATGACCCACGCGCAGCGGAGGTCACTGCCGTACATGCATCCGGGCCGGGCGGACGTGATCGGTGCCGGCGCGCTGATCCTGGACCGGATCCTCGCCCGGGTCGCGCCACACCTCGCCCGGACGGAGCTGGTGGTCAGCGAGCACGACATCCTGGACGGCATCGCGTGGAGCGCCGCTTCGAGGTCGCGGGCATCCAACCCGGCCAGCTGATGACGACCCCTGCCGAGCGCCCGCATCCGGTGACCGGGACGCCGTTCGTCAGTCCGGTTCCACCGGGGACCGGCTGGCCCGAGGATCCCGCCGAGCCGGAGACGCCTGTCGCGCACGCCGCCGCCGACGTGGAGCGGATGGCGTCCACCGCATCCGACCTCGGCGAGCTGGTCGCCCGACAGTCGGTGTGCCGGGCCTGCCCACGCCTGGTCGAGTGGCGGGAGGAGGTGGCTGCGTCACCGCGCCGGTCGTTCGCCGGCCAGCCGTACTGGGGACGTCCGGTGCCCGGGTGGGGCGACCCGGCGCCCGCGATGTTGATCGTCGGGCTGGCACCGGCCGCGCACGGCGGCAACCGGACCGGCCGGATCTTCACCGGCGACCGGTCTGGCGACTGGCTGTTCGCCGCCCTTGCCCGGGTGGGTCTCGCGGTGCAGCCGACCAGCGTCTCCGCCGGTGACGGGCAACGCCTGCGTGGGCGTGCGCGTCGTCGCCGCGGTCCGCTGCGCGCCTCCGGCGAACAAGCCGTTGCCGGCCGAGCGCGACGCGTGCTTCCCGTGGCTGCGCAGGGAGTGGGAGCTGGCCGCCCCGACCGTCCGGTCGGTCGTCGCTCTCGGGTCGTACGGCTGGACGGCCGCCATCGGCACCCTCGCCGCGCTGGGCTACCGCATCCCCCGTCCGCGCCCGCGGTTCGGTCATGGAGCGGAGGTCCCGCTGGCCGCGCCCGACCAGCCTCCGGCCGAGCGTCCAAAGGTGCTCCTCGTCGGCTCCTACCACCCGAGCCAGCAGAACACTTTCACCGGCAAGCTCACCGAGCCGATGCTCGATGCCGTCCTCACCCGCGCCGCCGGCCACGCCGGTCTGCCCGCGCACTGAGCCGCGCCGAGCCGAGCCGCGCCCGGCACTGCCTCAGCGGCCGAGGAGGTTCGGCGACGCGGATGACCGAGTCCACCGCCGGCAGCACCCGGGTGGGCTCCATCCGTCCCGGCCAGTAGACCAGCAGGTCGGTGCCGTGCAGGCTCCAGTTCGGTGCCATGCCGGCCAGGTGGGTGCGGACCAGCGCAGGGCCGATCACCTGCCGTACGAGCTCGGGATGGGTGCTGTGGACGCGGAAGTCCCGGTCGAACTCGTCGATGCCCACCTCCTCGGTCTGGTCCGGGCCGTTGAGCCAGCGCCACATGCGCGAGCCGGAACCGCGGCCGGCGACCTCGATGCCGGGGTAGGTGTAGGGGAGATGCACGACGCACACGACGAAGTTGTGGTTGTCGGTGGTGACCTGGGTTTGCCCGTTCACGTAGGTCGTGTGGGTGGTCTGGTACGTGTACTCCGACATGCTCACGGGTAGTTCGCGATAAATGCCGGTGAACAGACAGCGGACTCCGCGTGGGTTCGCTCCAGGGAGACGGGCGGTCCAGGGCACCTCCACGGCGCCGGCGTAGGTCGTCCACCCGATCGACGACGCCCAGGCGGCGAGACCCTCGAGTCGGCGCTGTTCGCGGCGCTGGACGAGCGCGACGAGCGGCACGGTCAGCGCTACTGCGGCGACGACGAGGGCGATCAGGATGACAGCGAAGATCGCGCCCACGGCCCCTCCCTCGTTCATTCGAGCTTAGGCGCTCCCGAGCGGTGGGTGTGACGTTATCGACAGCAGTGTCCGGGTCCTTGTGAAAACTTTCACTAGCGACTAGTCTGAACAACGACCGAGGAGGTGAACGGACGTGAACACACGCCACGTCCTCATCCTCGGGGGCGGCTACGTCGGCCTGTACACCGCCCTGCGGCTGCAGAATCGAAGCTCCGCCGGGGGAGGCGACGGTCACCGTCGTCGAGCCCCGCTCCTACATGACCTACCAGCCGTTCCTGCCCGAGGCGTCGGCCGGCATCGCTCGTCGCCGCGCCACGTCGTCGTGCCGCTGCGGCGGGTCCTGCCGGAAGTGCGAGATGATCAACGGCCGCGTCGTGAGCCTGGACCACGCCGCCGCAGTCCGCCCGGATCGACCCGCTCGACGGCGCCCGAGTACGACCTGCAGCTACGACGTCGTCGTCGTCGCCCTCGGCTCGGTCGCCCGCACGCTGCCGATCCCCGGCCTCGCCGAGCAGGGCGTCGGGTTCAAGACGATCGAGGAGGCCATCTACCTGCGCAACCAGGTCCTCGACTGCCTCGACGTCGCCGAGTCGACCGACGACCCGGCCGCCGGCGACGGGCGCTGACGTTCTGCTTCGTCGGCGGCGGGTACGCCGGGGTCGAGGCGCTCGCCGAGCTCGAGGACCTCGCCCGCGACGCCACGCAGTACTACAAGCAAGATCACCGCCGAGGACCTGCGCTTCGTGCTCGTCGAGGCGGCCGGCCGGATCCTGCCCGAGGTCGGCGCGGACATGGGCGAGTACACCGTCCTGCAGCTGTCCGAGCGGAACATCGACATCCGGCTCAAGACCCGGCTGGAGTCGTGCGTCGACGGGCTCGTGACGCTCTCCGACGGCACCCGGTTCGAGTCCGACACCATCGTCTGGACGGCGGGCGTCAAGGCGAACCCGGTCCTCGCCGATTCCGGCCTGCCGCGCGACGACAAGCGGCCGGCTGCCTGCCGAACCCGACCTGCGGGTCGAGGGCGTCGAGCGACGCCTGGGGCGCCGGCGACTGCGCCGCCGTCCCGGACCTGACGAACCCCGGACGCAGTCTGCGGCCCCAGCGCCCAGCACGCCGTCCGGCAGGCGAAGCGTGCTCGGCGACAACATCGTCGCGCACCCTGCGCGGCAGGCAGCTGCAGGACTACCGGCACAAGTACGTCGGGCTCGGTCGCGAGCCTCGGCCTGCACAAGGGCGTCGCGCAGGTCTACGGCATCAAGCTCAAGGGCTGGCCGGCGTGGTTCATGCACCGCACCTACCACCTGTCAGCCGGGTGCCCACCCTGAACCGCAAGGTCCGGGTCGTGGCCGACTGGACGCTCGGCGCTGTTCTTCAAGCGCGAGATCGTCTCGCTCGGCAGCCTGCAGCGCCCGCGGGAGGAGTTCGAACGCAGCGCCCTGCCGCGCCAGTTCTCCCCGCCCGCGAGCAGGTCGCCGGAGCTCGAACCCGTCCATGCTGGTGGGAGGGCCGAAGCGAGGCCGGAGCAGGACGGGCAGTAACGGGAGGCCGTGCCCTGCTCCGGCGGTGGCTCGATCGTCTCCGGGACGGGTAGAACGTCGGGGACGACCGAACGAGAGGGGGCGCCGTGGCCGGTCCCGTGGTGGCCGAGCGGCTGCACGACATCCTGCTGCGGCTGTTCGGCCTGGAAGCGCCCGTCCGGCTGTACGCATGGGACGGCTCGGTGGCCGGGCCGACCGACGCGCCGGCCGTACGCGTGCACTCCCGGCGCGCCGTCCGCCGGCTGCTGTGGCGGCCGGACGAACTCGGCCTGGCCCGGGCGTTCGTCGCCGGCGAGATCGAGGTCGACGGCCCGATCCTCACCGCCCTGGAACGCCTCGCGCCGTTCGGCCGCTCGATCGGCGCCCGCCCCGAGCTGACCGCCGCCGACCGCAGTGAGCTGATGCGGGCGGCGGTCTATCTCGGTGCGGTGGGCCCGGCGCCGAAGCCGCCGGAGGAGGAGATCACCGGGGCGGAACGCCGGCACGCCCTGGACCGTGACACCGCACCGAGCGGGTCGCCTGACAACCCGGTCGGTACGCCGTTCCTGGCGAAGGTGTTCGGCCAGACGCTGATGCTGGGCAGCGGCTACTGGGCCGATCCGGGCATGTCCCTGGACGACGCGCAGCGCGCCGGCCTGCAGCTCGCCTGCCGCAAGCTCGGCCTCGCCGACCGGGCCGCGGGCGAACGCGCCGCCCGGGTGCTCGACGTCGACTGCGGCTGGGGGACGTTCCTCCTGCACGCTGCCGAGCACCACGCGGTGACCGGGCTCGGCATCACCTCCTCCGCCGAACAGGCCGAGCAGGCGACCAAGCGGGCCGTCGACGCCGGACTCGCCGGGCGGGTGGAGTTCCGGGTAGCGGACTGGCGCGAGGTCGAGGCTGACCCGTTCGACGCGATCGTGGCGTACGGGCTGGCCGACTACGTGGGCGCGGACCGGCTGGGGGAGTACGCCCGGACCCTGCACGGCCTGCTGCGCCCGGGTGGCCGGCTGCTGGTCAACCAGGTCGGCCGGCGCGGGGAGCCGCTGGCGCAGGAACGCTCCTTCCTGGACGCGTACGTCCACCCGGGCGCCGAACTCCTCCCGGTCGGGACCGTCACGAACCTCGTCGAGAACGCTGGCCTCGAGGTACGCGACGTGGAGACGATGCGCGAGCACTACGCCCGGACCCTGCGGGCCTGGGTGGCCAACCTGGAGGGGGCCTGGGACGAGTGCGCCCGGCAGGCCTCACCGGCGCGGGCGCGGGTGTGGCTGCTCTATCTCGCGGTGTCGGCGCTGACCTTCGAGTCCGCCCGGATCTCGGCGTACCAGCTGCTGGTCGTCCGCCCGCACACCGACGGCCGGGCCCCACTGCCCGCCACCCGGAGCGCGTGGCGGCACTAGGGTTTGTCCTGCGGATCAGGGTCCGGCAGGACAGACCCTAGGGTTACGTCGTGCGGTCAGGCGACGCCGGTCGGTCCTCCGCAGCGCCCCCGTAGCCCAACTGGTCGAGGCGGCCCACTTAAAATGGGTGTCAGTTTTGTGGGTTCGAATCCCACCGGGGGCACCGTTTCCCGATCACGTCGTGGTCCCTTCCGGGCGCACCTCCAGCAGCGTCTTGCCGACGGTGGCGCGGGCCTCGATCACCGCGTGCGCCTCGGCCGCCCGGGCCAGCTCGAACCGCTGACCGATCACCGGGCGGAGCCGGCTGTCGGCGACCGCCCGCAGCGCGCTCTCGGTGAGTTCGCGGACGTCCGCCGGGTCCAGCGCCGGGCGCAGCACCCGTACGCCGCGAAGCCGCACCTCCTCCTCCGAGACGTCGGTCCACCTGCCGGAGGCCAGGCCGAAGGTGAGCATCCGCCCTCCCTCGCCCAGCAGGCCGAAGGCGGCCCTGCCCAGGTCGCCGCCCACGCCGTCCAGCACGAGGTCGACACCGCCGACGGCCTCGCGTACCCGGTCGGTCCAGTCCGGGCGGCGGTAGTCGACGGCCACCTTCGCGCCCAGCTCCGCCGCCAGCGCGACCTTGCGGTCACCGCCGGCCGCCGCGACGATCTGTGCCCCGGCCGCGGTGGCCAGCTGCACCAGCAGGGTCCCGACGCCACCGGCGGCCGCCGTCACCAGCACCCGGTCACCCGGCCCGATCCCGGCCGCCCGGACCAGCCAGGTGGCGGTCCGGCCGTCGGCGAGCACCGCCACCGCCTCGTCCAGCCGCAACGTCGCCGGGATCTCCATCAGCGAGTCCGCGGCCACCGCGACGAGTTCGGCGTACGCGCCCGAACCTCCGGTGCTGGTCACCACCCGCCGGCCGGCCAGGGCCGGGTCGACGCCGGGCCCGACCGCGCGGACGGTCCCGCCCACGCCGTTGCCGGGGATGGTCGGCAGCGTCGGGGTGAAGGGGCCGGTGCCGGACCGGAGCTGGGTCTCCACGAACGTGATGTTGGCGTACGCCACCTCGACCAGCACCTGACCCGGCCCTGCCTCGGGATCCGGCGCCTCGCCGGGGATCAGGACCTCCGGCCCGCCGAACTGTCTGCACCACACCACGCGCATCCGTAGACCTCCAGGCTCGTGCCGTCATCAGTCGTACGGGCACAGCCTGCGACCTCCACCAAGGTTCAGGTCAAGCACGCGAAGCAGGGCGCGGGCGGCAGGGGCCGGCGCGTTCAGTCGTCGCGACGGGACAGGGCGAACACCGGGTGACGCGGAGCGATCCGGGTGAGTTCCTCCGCTGAGGAGTCGGCCGTCACCCCGTCGAAGAACACTCCGACCTCGGCCTTCCAGCGGCGAAGGTAGGCGCGCAGCACGGCCGGCTTGTCGGCGTCGGCGACCTCGGTGGCCAGCCAGTGCTCACGCCGCCGGCCGAGGAGCAGGTCGAGCCGGCCGTCCGCGGCCCGGACGTTGCGCACCCACTGGGCTTGTCCACGCGGCGCGACGAGGTACTGACGGTCCTCGTGGGTGAGCAGGTTGACCGGCACCCGGCGAGGCTGTCCGCTGCTGCGGCCCCGCACCTCCAGCACCCGGCTGCCCCACACGCTCAGCCCGGCCCGGGTCGCTGCACCCACCACGGGGTTGAAGACCCGCCGGGTGAACCAGCCCGGTGCCTTGTATTGCCCGCCGCCCCACGGCGTACGTCCTCAGGCCGTGAGCTCTCCGACATCGCGTCCTCCCGTAGTCCCCGGACCGGCACCCAGCCGGCGTTGGATGCCCATTCTGGCTGTCCGGGCAGTCATGAACCAGGACAGGGCGGGTGTTCGAGGCGGAATGTCCGTCGGGGGAGGACAAGGACTTTGCCGAGTCATTACTATTGGCGTCACCGCCGAGCCAGCTGGACCGGCCCGGCGGTGTTGTGGATCCGTTCCGCAGCTAGCCGGCCCGCGCTCGCGGGCCGTCCGACCGTCACCGCCTCCGGCGGAGGAGGACCCCAGGATGCAGAGCAAGAACCCGGTGTTCCGGCGCAGCGACGCGTTCCAGTCGGCCGGCGCCGGCGCCGCGGGCCCGAGCGCCGACCAGTTGCGGGAGATGTACGACGCGCCGTCCTACACCGGCCCACGCCGGGACCGGATGACCATCGACGACGTGGTGGCCCGCACCGCGATGACGCTCGGCACGCTGATCGTGGTGGCCGGCGCGACGTGGTTCCTCACCGGGCCGGTGCAGCCGGCGCACTTCGGCTGGCTGATCGGTGCCGCGCTGGTCGGGATGGGGCTGGGCTTCGTCATTGGCCTGAAGCACATCACCAACCCGGCGCTGATCCTCGGCTACGCCGCGGTCGAGGGCGTGTTCGTCGGCCTGGCCAGCAAGGTGCTGTCCGCCTATGCCGGCGACACCAACATCGTGGTCCAGGCGGTCCTCGGCACGATGTGCGCCTCGGCCGGCATGCTCGCGGTCTACAAGTTCAGGATCATCCGGGTGACCCCGAAGTTCCAGCGGTTCGTCGTCGCCGCCACCCTCGGGTTCTTCCTCATCGTGATGGTCAACCTCGTCCTGCGCATGTTCGGACTCGACCTCGGCGTCAGCGGCCTGGGCGGCCTGGGCCTGGTCTTCGCGGTGATCGGGGTGGCGCTGGCCTGCTTCAACCTGCTGCTCGACTTCGACTACGTCGAGAAGGGCATCGCCGGCGGCGCGCCGAGCAAGGACGCGTGGTTCGCGGCGTTCGGGCTCACGGTCACCCTGGTGTGGCTTTACATCGAGCTGCTCCGGATCCTCGCCATCCTGCGCGGCGGCGACTGACCGACCGGTCGTGCACCGGGTGCACCGGGCGCGCTGGGCGCACTGGCGAGCCGAAACGGAAGAAGGGCCGCCCGAGTAATCTCGGGCGGCCCTTTTCGTACGCGCTCAGCCGGACACCGCCGGCCCCACCCGGTCCATGCGGACGCGGACCAGGCAGCGGCGGTCGCGTTCCATCGCGGCGCGGTAGTCGGCCCAGTCGGGATGCTCGCCGGAGACGTCGCGGTAGTAGTCGACCAGCGGCTCCATCGCGTCCGGCAGCGACAGGATGTGTGCCTCGCCCTCGACCTGGACCCACGAGCCGTAGAAGCCGTCGGTGAAGACGCAGAGACTGGCCCGCGGATCGCGCCGCAGGTTTCGCACCTTGTACGCCGGCTCGCGGGTGCTGATCACGGCGTGACCCTCGCCGTCCACCCCGACCGTGACCGGGGAGAGCTGGGGCCGGCCATCCTGGCGAAGCGTGCCCAGAACGGCATGGTGGTGTTCGCGCAGAAACGCCCGCGCTCGCGCCACGTCCATCGGTGCCACCGGCTCAGCGCCGGGGCCGGGCCGCGACGCTCACCGCGTCCGCGGAGCTCACAGGAAGTTGCGCTGGGCGCGGCGGAGGTCCTGCTCGTGCACGATCGCGGTGGCGTGCCCGTGGGCGATGCCGTACTCGCTGCGCAACCAACTGACCCGATCCTCGAAACGGAGGAACGTGGGTCCGTCCTCCAGCACTCTGATCCACTCTGTGAGATCTCGTCCGGTCGCCTGCGCCAGCCGGGCGCAGAGGTTCTGATGGGTCTCTTCGGAGTGGTGCAGAGCCATGTCGCCCTCCCGAGATCGGGGACAGTCAGTGGTGAACCATGCCCCCGAGCCTGCCTGACGTGCGGGCCGTACACAACCCCCCACGCGCACCTACCTCGGGCATCCGCCGGACCATCCGAAGAGATCCCTCATGATCGCCCCGTTTCCGTAACCCCCGTTGACGTCTCGCCTCACGCGGGGTGCGGTTCCGGATGGTTCGGCGTACGGGAGGATGCGTCAGCTTTCGTCGGGCTGGACCAGCCGCGGGGGGAAGCCGCCGCGGGCGACCGGACCCCACCTGTCGATGTCGATCTCGATCACGCACTTGCCCTGCCGCCGCATCGCCTCGCGGTATTCGTCCCAGTCGGGGTGCTCGCCGCTGATGCACCGGAAGTACTCCACGAGCGGCTCCACCGCCTCGGGCAGGTGGATCACCCGGGCGGTCCCGTCCACCTGGATGTACGGGTCGGAGAAACCTTCCGACATCACGCACACGCTGACCCGCGGGTCGCGTCGGGCGTTGATCGCCTTGGCCCGCTCGGGATAGGTGGACACGACGATCCGGTCATCGGAGTTCAGGCCCAGCGTGACCGGGGAGATCTGCGGCCGGCCGTCGCGCCGGGTGGTGACCAGCACGCCCTGGTGGCGTGTACGGAGGAAGGAGAGCAGGTCGGGGCGCTCGAGGTGCTCGGTGGTGGCGATGGAAGGGCTCATGGCCGGTCAGCCTACGGCCACCGGAACCGTCCCGCCGGAACCGTCGTGCCCGACGGGCGCTCCGGGGAAGCACCAACAGGGGTTCGCGTCAGGTCAGGCGTTCGAGGATGATCGCCATGCCCTGCCCGCCGCCGACGCACATGGTCTCCAGGCCGAACTGCGCGTCCCGGCTGCGCAGGCCGTTGAGCAGGGTGGTCATGATGCGGGCACCCGTGCTGCCGAACGGGTGCCCGAGCGCGATCGCCCCGCCGTGGACGTTCAGCCTGTCCCAGGGGATGCCGAGGTCCTCGGCCGAGGGAACGACCTGTGCGGCGAACGCCTCGTTGATCTCCACCAGGTCGATGTCGTCGATCCCCAGGCCCGCCCGGGCCAGCGCGCGCCTGCTGGCCTCCACCGGGCCGAGGCCCATGATCTCCGGGGACAGCGCGGAGGCGGCGGTGGCGACGATCCGGGCGAGCGGGGTGACGCCGAGCCGGCGGGCCTTCTCCGCACTCATGATCACCACGGCGGCCGCGCCGTCGTTGAGCGCGCAGCAGTTGCCGGCCGTGATGGTTCCGCCCGGCCGGAAGACGGGGTCGAGGGCCGCGACCTTGCCCAGGGTGGTGCCGGCGCGGGGCCCGTCGTCGGTCTCCACCACGGTGCCGTCGGGCAGCGGGTACGGCGTGATCTCGCGGGCGAAGAACCCGCTGCGGATCGCCTCCTCGGCGAGGTTCTGCGACCGTACGCCGAACTCGTCCTGGACCGCCCGGCTCACCCCGCGCGCGGTGGCGACGTTCTCCGCGGTCTGGCCCATCGCGATGTAGATGTCGGGCAGCTGCTCGTCGGCGCGCGGGTCGTGCCAGATGTCGTTGCTCTCGGCGTACTTGCGGGTGCGTGCCTCCGCCTCGGCGAACAGCGGGTTGTGCGTCTGCACCGGGTCGACGCCCGCGCTGCCGAAGCCGGCGTACCGCGACACGCACTCCACTCCGGCGGAGACGAACACGTCGCCCTCGCCCGCGCGGATGGCGTGGAAGGCCATCCGCGCCGTCTGGACGCTGGAGGCGCAGAACCGGTTGACGGTCACCGCGGGCAGGGTGTCCAGGCCGAGCTGGACGGCCACCCGGCGGGCCATGTTGCCGCCGTGCTCGTCGCGGGGCTCCGCACAGCCGAGGTAGAGGTCGTCGATCTCCGTGCGGTCCAGCTGGGGGACCTTGGCCAGGGCCGCGTCCACCGCGAACGCGGCGAGGTCGTCGGGCCGGACGTCCTTCAGCGAACCCTTGCCGGCCCGCCCGATGGGGGTGCGCGCGGCGGCGACGATCACGGCGTCGTTGGCGGCGATGCCGCCTGAGCCGACCTCGGACATGAGCCCTCCCTGTGGTCGTCCGGCCGCCGTGGTTACCGGCCGGTAATGTCGAGGCTAGTACGCCCGCCCGGTGGCGCTCAACCGGTCCGCTCGCGCAGCTCCACCTGACGGTGCGGATGCCGGCGCAGCAGCGCCCACCGGCCCCGCGGCCCGCGTTCGTGTCCTGCCACGTCGGTCGCGGCCACCTCGGAGCCGGCCGACCGCGCGGCACGTACGGCGGCGTAGGAGATCGGCAGGATCTGCCCCTCGCCCAGCGGTGTGTCGGCGTCCTCGTCCTCGGGCCAGTAGCCGATCGCGGCGGCGATGGACGGCAGCAGCGCCACGGCCGCGCTGGCGTAGCCGGCGGCGGACGGGTGGAAGCGGTCCGGCCCGAACAGCTCCCGCGGCGCCGCCGCGAACTCCGGCCCGAGCAGCGAGCCCAGCGAGACCGTCCGGGCGCCGTTCTCCACCACGGCAATGGTCTGCGCGGCGGCCAGCCGCCTGCTCCAGATGCGGGCGAGCTGGCGCAGCGGGAACGCCAGCGGCTCGACGGTGCCGAGGTCGGGGCAGGTGCCGACGACGACCTGGCAGCCGGCCTCGCGCAGCCGGCGTACGCCCTGCACGAGCAGGCGTACCGAGTCCGACGGAAGGGTCCGGTGGGTGACGTCGTTGGCGCCGATGATCACCAGGGCGACGTCGGGTTCGACGGCCAGCGCCTGGTCCACCTGGTCCTCCAGGTGCTGGGTCTCCGCGCCCGAGAAGGCGGCGACACTGAGCTGGACGGGCCGGTCGGACAGCGACGCCAGACCGGCCGCGAGCATCGCGCCGGGGTCTCCTCGGCGGTCTCGGTGCCGAGCCCGCACGCGGTGGAGTCGCCGAGGACGACGAACGAGATCGGGTCGCCGGCCCCGTCGCCGTAGATGCCGTCGGCGTCCGGCGCCTCGCCGACGGGCTCACCGATGGTGCGCTTGGCGAGCATCGCCTCGGCGAAGAGGATCGCGATCACGGTGCCGCCGAGCAGTCCGGCGCCGCCACCGCCCAGCGCGGCGGCGGCCGCCCACTTTCGTGCGGCGCGAGCTTTGCCCACCTGGACCTCCTTCGAGGTCTTGCCCTTCCGAGGGCCGGTCGTGGGACCGTCGGAGGGCTCCGGTTGTTGCTTCTACCCTTCCGGGGGCCCGAACTCGCGTGTTCGGCCCGCGTCACGATGATGTCGGGATGCCGCCCGCGGCCCCCACCGCCTAGAGTGCACCCGTGCGGTATCACGAGTCCCTGCAGACCCTTGTCGGCAACACCCCGTTGGTCCGGTTGACCCGGTCCGCGGAGGGTGTCCGTGGCCTTCTGCTGGCCAAGGTCGAGTACTTCAATCCTGGCGGCAGCGTCAAGGACCGGATCGCGCTGCGCATGGTGGAGGCGGCCGAACGCGAGGGCGCCCTGCGCCCCGGCGGGACGATCGTGGAGCCGACCAGCGGCAACACCGGCGTCGGGCTGGCCATCGTGGCGCAGTCGCGGGGCTACCACTGCGTGTTCGTCTGCCCCGACAAGGTGAGCGAGGACAAGCGCAACGTCCTGCGGGCGTACGGCGCGGAGGTCGTGGTGTGCCCGACCGCCGTTCCGCCGGACCACCCCGACTCCTACTACTCGGTGTCGGACCGGCTGGTGAAGGAGCGCGAGGGCGCCTGGAAGCCGGACCAGTACTCCAACGTCCACAACCCCGAGTCGCACTACGAGGGCACCGGGCCGGAGCTCTGGGAGCAGACCGAGGGGCGGATCACCCACTTCGTCGCCGGCATCGGCACCGGCGGCACGATCAGCGGTGTCGGGCGCTACCTCAAGGAGGTCTCCGGCGGCAAGGTGCAGATCGTCGGCGCCGACCCGGAGGGCTCGGTCTACTCCGGCGGGACCGGCAGGCCCTACCTCGTCGAGGGCGTGGGCGAGGACTTCTGGCCGACCACCTACGACCGGACCATCTGTGACCGGATCATCGCGGTGTCCGACCACGACTCGTTCACGATGACCCGCAACCTCGCCCGCCAGGAGGGGCTGCTGGTCGGCGGCTCCTCCGGGATGGCGGTGGTCGCCGCGGCACAGGTCGCCCGGGAGGCCGGCGAGGATGCCGTGGTCGTGGTGCTGCTGCCCGACGGCGGCCGGGGCTACATGTCGAAGGTGTTCGACGACGCCTGGCTCACCCACTACGGCTTCCTGCGCGGGCAGAGCAACGACTCCGTGGGCGACGTCCTGCGGCGCAAGAGCGGGACGATGCCCTCGCTGGTGCACACCCACCCCAACGAGACGATCGCCGAGGCGATCGACATCCTGCGCGAGTACGCCGTGTCGCAGATGCCGGTCGTGCGTGCGGAGCCCCCGGTGATGGCCGCGGAGGTCGCCGGCGCGGTGCACGAACGCGACCTGCTGGAGGCGTTGTTCTCCGGGCACGCCAGGTTGGCGGACCGGGTGGAGCAGCACCTGTCGCCGCCATTGCCGCAGCTCGGCGCCGGTGAGCCGGTCGCCTCCGCCGTACGCCTGCTGGAGACCGCCGACGCGATCCTCGTCCTCGACGACGGCAAGCCGGTCGGCGTACTCACCCGGCAGGACCTGCTCGAGCACCTCGCCGCGGGGGAGTAGCGGCGGGCTCGTTCGTTCAGGCGGGGTCGAGGACCGCGCCGAGCGCCTTCCACCGGGCGATCTCGCACCCGTTCTTCTTGTCGTACGACGCGTGGACGCGTTGTCCGCGCCACACGCCCTCGATGACCGCGCGCTGCGGCCCGCCGTAGATCTGGGTGCACATCGCGTCGCGGGGTACGGGTTCGAACGGCCGGGGTGCGGCCTGGATCGCCGCGACCGCGGCCTCCGGGCGGGGATGGGTGCCGGCCCGTGGATCCTCGGTGAGCTCGAACGTGCGCGGCTCGGCGTCGGGGCGGTCCCACACGGTCACGGTGAGCCGGGTCTGTGCCTGTGTCTGTGGCGGGGTCTCGGACGGCTTGTCGGGTGTCGGCATGCGTCCCATTGAACTGCGGTGTCAACGCAGGTGGGGGAGGACCGTGCCGAGGATCACCTCGATCCGGCGGCGGAGCTCGGCCTCGTCCACGCCCGGGCCGCCGCGGATGATCTGGTCGTAGAGCAGGCCGTCGAGCAGCGCGACCAGCAGCGGCCCGTCGCGGTCGGGGTCGGGTCCGCCCGCCGCGGCCAGGAGTTCGCGCGCGCCACCGACGAACCGCGCGCTCGCGGTGTCCAGCAGTTCGTGCAGCTCGGCGTGGTGGCGGCCCTCGAGGTAGAGCGCGTAGCGGGCCCGCAGGCGTTGCCGTCCGGGTCCGAGCCAGTGCGCGAACAGCCGGGCCCACCCCGTTGCCATGCCGGCCAGGTCGGTGACCTGGACCGACGCCTCGTCGTCGAAGGGGAGGTACGTCGAGGAGTCGGCGGCGTCCAGGTCGATCAGCCGCTGCAGGATCGCCTGGAGCAGCGCCACCCGGGTGCGGAAGTAGTAGCTGGCCGAACCCGCGGGCACCTGCGCCCGGGCGTCGACCGCGCGGTGGGTGAGCCCGCGCAGGCCGGTGTCGGCGACCACCGCGATCGCGGCGTCCAGCAGTGCGTCCGCCCGCGCCGTCCGGGCGGCGGGGCGGGCGTGGCCGTGCCGGGACTCCCCGGGTCGGCGGGATGCGTCGGGCGTCACGTCCGGAACCCTACCCACCACCCCTCTACAGCTGTAGTGTGGTCGGAGGCCTCTACGGCTGTAGAGGACTGTGGGCGGCGGTCGGCAGGACGAACGGGAAGCTCGGGGAGCGGATGAGTACGCAGCAGCGCAAGGCGGTCGTGGTCGGCGCCGGAGTCGGCGGGCTGGCCACCGCGGGCGCGCTGGCCCGCGACGGCTGGCAGGTCGACCTGCTCGAACGCCGGCCGCGGATCGAGGCCGTCGGCGCCGGCCTCTCGCTGTGGCCGAACGCCCTGCGGGCGATCGCCGCCATCGAACCCGCCGCCGTGGACAAGTTGCGCGGCCACAACGAGCTGCAGGACATGGTGGGGCTGCGCCGGCCGGACGGGCGCTGGCTCACCCGGGTCGAGCCCAGCCCGGCCGGCGCCACGGACGCCTTCACCATTCCGCTGATGGCGACCCGGCCGAGGCTGTACGACGTACTCCGTGCCCTCGTCCCCGCCGAGTCGCTCCACCTGGGCCGGACCGTGACCGGCGTGGACCTGCCTGCGGGCGGCCGGACCGGCGCGGTCGTGCGTACCGATGACGAGGAGTACCCCGCCGACCTGGTGGTGGCCGCCGACGGCATCCACAGCCGGCTACGGAGTCTCGTCGACCCCCGGACCCGGACCCGCGGAGCCGGCTATGTGACCTGGCGGGCGCTGATCCCGCCGGAGTCCGCGCCCGCGCTGCGGTCGGGCAGCGAGACCTGGGGGCGCGGCCAGCGGTTCGGCTGCATCCCGCTGGCCGACGGGGGCATCTACTGGTACGCCACGCTCGCGCACGCCGACCCCGGCTACCGGTCCGACGGCAGCGAGGACCTCCTCGGGCTGTTTGCCGACTGGCACGACCCCGTTCCCCGGCTGCTCGCGGCCACCCCGCCGGACCGGATCATCCGCACCGACATCGAACTGCTGTGGCCGCTGCCGCGCACGTTCGTCCGCGACCGGCTGGTGCTCCTCGGCGACGCCGCGCACGCGATGACGCCCGACCTCGGCCAGGGTGCGTGCCAGGCGCTGGAGGACGCGGTGGAACTCGCGACCGTCGTCCGCGCCGCGGAGCCCGGCGAGGTGCCCGCGGTGCTGCCGGAGTACGACCGGCTCCGACGGGCGCGTACCACCGGGCTCGCCAAACAGGCCCGTCTGCTCGGGAAGATCGGCCAGGTGCGCAACCCGTGGGGCGCGCGGGTGCGGGACCGGCTGATCTCGCTGGTGCCCGCGAACCAGGCCAGCCGCAGCCTCACCTCCCCGACCACCTGGGAGCCGACGGAGTCGGCCGGCGTTCGGCCTTAGGGAGTGGCGATTCTCACCACGGCACGCGCCGCATGTGCGGGCTCTGTTACCGCGCCGCGGCCTTCGGATGACCCCGCCTGAAACAGGGCCTTCCTAACGTCACCACGACCGGGTAACCGTGCCCCGCCGCGGGCGCCGTCGTGGGAGGACGTCATGAGCACAACGCAGACGCCGGCAAGTACGCCGACAGATACGCCGACAGATACGCCGGCAAGTGCGCCGCCCAGTACGCCGCTCTCGGCCGGCGGTCGGCTCGGCGGCCGGTGGATCGACCGGTGGGAGCCCGAGGACACGGCGTTCTGGCAGCGCACCGGCCGCAGGGTGGCGACCCGCAACCTGCTGGCGTCGGTCCTCGCCGAGCACCTCGCGTTCTCGGTCTGGCTGGTGTGGAGCGTGACCGTGGTGGCGCTGCCGGCGGCGGGGTTCGCATTCTCGGTCGACCAGTTGTTCTGGCTGGTGGCGCTGCCCAGCCTGGTGGGCTCGCTGTTGCGGCTGCCGTACACCTTCGCGGTGCCGAGGTTCGGCGGCCGCAACTGGACCGTGGTGAGCGCCCTGCTGTTGCTGGTGCCGACGGTGGCGATGGCGCTCGCGGTCAGCGACCCGGCCACGCCCTACTGGGTGTTCCTGTTCGTCGCCGCCGCGGCCGGGTTCGGCGGCGGCAACTTCGCCTCGTCGATGACCAACATCTCGTTCTTCTTCCCCGAGCGTGCCAAGGGGCTCGGTCTCGGCCTGAACGCCGCCGGGGGGAACCTCGGCACCAGCACGGTGCAGTTCCTGGTACCGGTCGTCCTCGGCGCGGGTGCGGGATCGCTCGCGTATGCCGGACTGATGTGGGTGCCGCTGATCGCGGTGTCGGCGGCGCTCGCGTGGTTCTGCATGGACAACCTCACCGTGTCCAGGGCGCCGGTCCGGGGGCAGCTGGCGGCGGCGAAGCGCCCACACACGTGGGTGATGTCGCTGCTCTACATCGGGACGTTCGGTTCGTTCATCGGCTACTCGGCGGCGTACCCGCTGCTGGCGAAGACCGTGTTCCCGGACTCGAGTGCGACGAAGTACGCGTTTCTGGGTGCCCTGGTCGGCTCGCTGGTGCGGCCGGTCGGCGGCTGGCTGGCCGACCGATGGGGCGGTGCCCGGGTGACCTGCGCGGTCTTCGCCGCGATGGTGGCCGGGATGGCGGTCCTGCTGGTCGCGGTGCGCGCGGGGTCGCTGGGGCTGTTCGTCACGGCATTCGCGGTGCTGTTCGTCGCCAGCGGCGTGGGGAACGGCTCGACGTACCGCATGGTCCCGGCGATCTTCGCCCGGCAGGGCGAACGCGACGAGCGGGCCGGTGTCGCCGGTGCCCGGCGAGCGGCGCTGACCGAGGCCGGCGCGGCGGTCGGGATCATCTCCGCGGTCGGGGCGTTCGGCGGGTTCCTCATTCCACGGGCCTACGGCGCCTCCCTCGGCGCGACCGGATCGGTCGCCACGGCGGTCCTCGCGTACGCCGCCTTCTACGCACTGTGTCTCGGCGTGACCTGGTGGTGCTACCTGCGCCGGCAACTGCTGGTCGCCCGGATGCCGAGCCTCGCCGAGGCGGCGGTCTGAGCGATCCGGAGATCGGTGAGCGTGCGTTGACAGACTCGAAACAGAGGGGACCCAGGCGTGAAACGGTGGGACCGCAGGCTCGACGACATGTCCGATTCCGCTCCGGTGGCGACGCACTGTCCGTACTGCGCGCTGCAGTGCGGGATGGAGCTGAGCGCGACGCCGGCCTCCGGGAACGTGGCGGTGGCTCCCCGCGCACACGGGGACAACGCCGCCGCCCTGTGCCAGAAGGGCTGGACGGCGGCCGAACTCCTCTCCTCCACCGACCGGCTGCGCACGCCGCTGGTGCGGGCCTCGCGGGGTGAGGCGCTCGCCCCCGCGTCGTGGGAGGGGGCGTTCGGCACCGTCGCGGCGGCGATCGCGCGGGTGCAGGCCGAGCACGGGCCCGGTGCCGTGGCGGTGCTCGGCGGCGGAGGTCTGACGAACGAGAAGGCCTACATGCTGGGGAAGTTCGCCCGGACCGTCCTGCGTACGCCGAACATCGACTACAACGGCAGGTTCTGCATGTCGTCGGCGGCCGCGGCCGCCAACCGGGCCTTCGGGCTCGACCGCGGGCTGCCGTTCCCGCTGGGCGACATCGCCGCGGCCGATGCGGTCCTCCTCGTCGGTGGCAACGCGGCGGAGACCATGCCGCCGTTCCTGCGGGTGCTCACCGCACCGCGACCGGACACCGGTGGGCTGGTGGTCGTCGATCCGCGGCGTACGCCGACGGCCGAGCGTGCCCGGCTGCACCTGCAGCCCACGCCGGGCACCGACCTGGCGCTCGCGCTGGGGCTGCTGCACATCGTGCTGGTGGAGGGGTACGCCGACAGCGAGTATGTCGCGGCCCGCACCACCGGCCTGGCCGACGTACGGCCGATCGCGATGACCTACTGGCCCGAACGCGTCGAGCGGATCACCGGGGTGCCGGTGGCGCAGCAACGGGAGGCGGTACGGCTGCTGGCCACCGCTGACAGGGCGATGGTGCTCACCGGACGCGGAGCGGAGCAGCACGCCAAGGGGGCGGACACGGTGAGCGCGTTCGTCAACCTGACCTTGGCGCTGGGGCTTCCGGGCAGGCCGGGTTCGGGGTACGGCTGCCTCACCGGGCAGGGCAACGGGCAGGGCGGCCGCGAGCACGGGCAGAAGGCCGACCAGCTGCCCGGCTACCGCCGCATCGACGACCCGGCGGCCCGTGCGCACGTGGCGGGCGTGTGGGGCGTTGACCCGGCCGACCTGCCCGGTCCCGGCCCGAGTGCGTACGAACTCCTGGACTCCCTCGGCCGGCCGGGCGGGCCGAAGGTCCTGCTGGTGTTCGGCACCAACCCGGTCGTGTCGGCGCCCGCGGCCACCCGGGTCGAGGAACGCCTGGCCGACCTGGACCTGCTCGTGGTCGCGGACCTGGTGCGGTCGGAGACCGCCGACCTCGCCGACGTCGTGCTGCCCAGTGCCCAGTGGGCCGAAGAGGACGGCACCATGACCAACCTGGAGGGCCGGGTGATCCGGCGCCGGCGGCTGCGTCCGCCGCCGGCGCAGGTGCGCACGGACCTGGAGATCATGGCCGGGCTCGCGGACGCGCTGGGCCGCGGGCCTTCGGTGGAGACCGACGCGGCCCGGGTCTTCGCCGAGCTCGGCCGGGCCAGTGCGGGGGGCCCCGCCGACTACGCGGGGATCGGCTACGAGCGCATCGACGCCGAGGGCGGCGTCTTCTGGCCGTGCCCGACACCCGCACACCCCGGGACGCCGCGGATGTTCCTGGAGCGCTTCGCCACACCGGATGGCCGGGCGAGGTTCGTGCCCGTCGACCACCGGCCCGCGGTGGAGGACGTGGACGAGGCGTACCCGGTCTACCTCACCACCGGCCGGGTGCTCGCGCAGTACCAGAGCGGCGCACAGACGAGGAGGGTCCCGGCGCTGGCGAAGGCGGCGCCCGGGCCGTTCGTGGAGGTGCATCCGGTGTTGGCCGAACGCCACGGTCTCGCCGAGGGCGACGACGTACGGGTGGTGAGCCGGCGCGGCGTCGCCGTGGCACCTGCCCGGCTGACCGAGACGATCCGGGTGGACACGGTGTTCATGCCGTTCCACTGGCCGGGTGCGGGCCGGGCCAACGCCCTCACCAACCCGGCGCTGGATCCGACGTCGCGGATGCCGGAGTTCAAGGTCTGCGCGGTCCGGCTGGAACCAGTGGGGGGCACCGTGGGGCGCGCGGCGGAGCGCGCTGCCGGCCGCACGGCGCGCGAGCGGGCGGAGGCGACCCGATGAGTGTCGTGGTGGTGGGCAACGGGATGGCCGGTACGAGGTTCGCGGCCGACCTGCGCGCGCTCGACCCGCACCGCCCGCTGGTCGTGTTCGGCGCCGAGCCCGGCCGGGCGTACAACCGGATCCTGCTGCCGGAGCTGCTGTCCGGGCGGCTCACGCCGGACGACCTCGCGTTGCCCGAACCGTCCGGCGCGCTGGACCTGCGCACCGGGGTCACCGTCACCACGATCGACCCGGACCGCCGCGTGGTGTACGCCGACGACGGCAGCCGGACGCGATACGACGCGCTGGTGCTCGCCACCGGGAGCCGGCCGGTCGTCCCTGCGGTGAAGGGGCTGTGCCACGACGACGGTTCGCTCGTGGAGGGCGCGGCGGTGTTCCGTACCCTCGCCGACTGCCGGCGGATTTTGGCCGCGGCGCGCGGAGCCCGCGACGTCGTGGTGCTCGGCGGCGGTCTGCTCGGCCTGGAGGCCGCGCGCGGCCTTGCCCGGCGGGGACTCCGGGTCCGCGTCGTGCACGCCCGCGGTCACCTGATGGAACGCCAACTCGACCTTGACGCCAGTCGCATCCTCACCGGCACGCTGGCCGAGCTCGGGGTCGAGGTGCTGGTCGAGGCGGCGACGGCGACCGTCGTCACCGACAGGACCGGGGACGGTGGCGGGGGCGGCCGGGTGCACGGCGTCGTACTGGAGGACGGCACCCGGATCCCGGCCGACCTGCTGGTGGTCGCGTGCGGCGTACGGCCCGATACCGGGCTCGCTGTCAACGCCGGCTTGCGCACCGGCCGGGGGATCGGGGTGGACGACCGGATGCGTACGTCCGACCCGGCGATCCTCGCCCTCGGCGACTGCGCCGAACATCGCGGCCAGGTGTACGGCCTGGTCGCGCCCGCGTGGGAGCAGGCCCGGGTCGCGGCCGGGGTGGTCGCCGGGCACGGCGGGACGTACGCCGGGTCGCGGCTGGTCACCCGGCTCAAGGCGCCCGGCGTCGACCTTGCCACGATGGGCGACCCACACGTGCGCGACGAGGCCACCGAGGTGGTGACCTTCGCCGACCCGGCGCGCCACGTCTACCAGAAGGTGCTCATCCGCGAACGTCGGCTGGTCGGCGCGATCCTGCTCGGCGACAACCCGAGCGTCGGCACGGTCACGCAGCTTTTCGACCGGGACGCCCCGGTGCCGGTGGACGCTCGGTCGCTGCTGTTCGCCCGACCCGGCGCCGGTCCGGCCCTGAACGGATCGCCGGGTACGCCGGCGGCCGGGGACACGCTGTGCCGGTGCAACGGCGTCACCGCCGGCGGCATCGCCGGCGCCTGGCTGGCCGGTGCGCGTACCACCGAGCAGGTCGCGCGGGCCACCCGCGCAAGCACAGGTTGCGGCGGGTGCCGCGACACCATCGAGGGGTTCGTCGCCGCGCTGTCCGCGGGTCCGGCGCACGTCCCCGCCCCGGATGAGGTGGTCGCATGAAACTCGTCGTCGTCGGCAACGGCATGGTGGGGCAGCGGTTCGTGGAGGCGCTGCGCGCCCGGGACACCGAGGGCCGTTGGGAGGTGACGGTGCTCGCCGAGGAGAGCCGTCCCGCGTACGACAGGGTGGGGCTGTCGGCGTACTTCACCGGTACGTCGGCAGAGGACCTGTCACTGGTGCCCGAGGGTTTCTACGACGACGCCCCGGAGGTCTCCCTGCGACTGGGAGAGCCGGCGCAGTCGGTCAACCGGGACCGCCGGGTGGTCACCACCGCGCGAGGCGAGTACGCCTACGACGCCCTGGTGCTGGCCACCGGGTCGTACCCGTTCGTGCCCCCCG
Organism: uncultured Actinomycetota bacterium; assembly: GCA_963791775.1. Taxonomy (GTDB): domain Bacteria; phylum Actinomycetota; class Actinomycetes; order Propionibacteriales; family Actinopolymorphaceae; genus Actinopolymorpha. The sequence goes on from CAWBTM010000012.1 coordinate 1,320,846, forward strand.
TGCCGGGCAGCGACCTGCCGGGCTGTTTCGTCTACCGCACGCTGGACGACCTGGAAGCGCTCGCGGCCCACTGCGCCGGAAGACACGCGGGCGCGGTGGTCGGGGGCGGCCTGCTCGGCCTGGAGGCCGCGAACGCCCTTCGTCTGCTGGGACTTCGCACCCACGTGGTGGAGTTCGCGCCGCGGCTGATGCCGATGCAGCTCGACGAGGCCGGCGGCGCGATGCTGCGCCGGCACGTCGAGGCGCTCGGCCTCACCGTGCACACCGGCACCCGGACCGAACGCCTGCAGGAAGGGCCCGACGGCTGCGTGCGGCGGATGGTGGTCGCGGCCGGTACTGCCGACGACGCCGACGAAGCTGCCGTGGCCGAACCGGGCATCGACGTGGACACCGTGGTCTTCGCGGCCGGCGTCCGTCCTCGGGACGACCTCGCCCGTGCGTGTGGCCTCGAGGTCGGCCCGCGCGGCGGTGTGGTCGTCGACCGGACCTGTCGTACGTCCGATCCGGACGTCTACGCGATCGGGGAGTGCGCCAACGTGGACGGCCAGGTGCACGGCCTGGTGGCGCCCGGCTATGCCATGGCCGAGGTGGTGGCCGGCCGACTGCTGGGCGGCGACGACACGTTCCCGGCTGCCGACACCTCGACCAAGCTCAAGCTGCTCGGCGTCGACGTGGCGACCTTCGGCAAAGCTGCCGGCGAACTGGACGTGGTCTACTCCGACCCCGCGCACGGCATCTACGCCAAGCTCGCGCTCACCGACGACGCGCACACGTTGCTCGGCGGAATCCTGGTCGGCGACGCCTCGGCCTACGCGGTACTCCGAGCCAGTGTCAACGGCCCCTTGCCCGGAAAGCTTGCCGACTTCCTCGGCTCCGGCGAGGTGTCCGGCGACCTGCCCGGCGGTGCGCAGGTGTGCTCGTGTCATGCCGTCACCAAGGACGACATCCTCAGTGCGGTGGGCGACGGTCACACCGACGTCGCCGGGCTGAAGGCGTGCACCCGGGCGGGCACCGGATGTGGGTCGTGTGTACCCCTGCTGAAGACGCTGCTCACCCAGGCCGGCGTCGAGCAGTCCAAGGCGATGTGCGAGCACTTCGCGTACTCCCGGCAGGAGCTCTTCGACCTGGTGCGGGTGCGCGAGCTGCGCACCTTCTCCCGGATCGTGGCGGAGTTCGGCACCGGCCGGGGATGCGACGTCTGCAAGCCCGCGATCGCCTCCATCCTGGCGAGCCTGGGCAACGGGCACATCCTGGACGGCGAGCAGGCCGCGCTGCAGGACACCAACGACCGCTTCCTCGCCAACCTGCAGCGCAACGGCACCTACTCGGTCGTCCCGCGCATTCCGGGCGGCGAGATCACGCCGGACAAGCTGCTGGTGATCGCCGAGGTCGCCCGCGACTTCAACCTCTACACGAAGATCACCGGTGCGCAGCGCATCGACCTGTTGGGCGCCCGGGTGGAGCAGTTGCCGCTGATCTGGCGCCGGCTGGTCGACGCGGGGATGGAGTCCGGGCACGCGTACGGCAAGGCGGTCCGGACGGTGAAGTCCTGTGTGGGTACGACCTGGTGCCGTTTCGGCGTACAGGACTCGGTGAGTCTCGCCGTCAACCTGGAGTTGCGCTACCGCGGTCTGCGCTCCCCGCACAAGATCAAGGCGGCGGTCTCGGGCTGCGCACGCGAGTGTGCCGAGGCGCGGGGCAAGGACGTCGGCGTGATCGCGACGGAGAACGGCTGGAACCTCTTCGTGGGCGGCAACGGCGGTTTCCGTCCCCGGCACGCGGACCTGTTCGCCACCGACCTGGACACCGAGACTCTCGTCCGTACCATCGACCGCTTCCTGATGTTCTACGTACGAACGGCCGACCGGCTCCAGCGCACCGCCGCCTGGATCGAGGGCATGGACGGCGGCCTGGACCACCTCCGGTCGGTGATCGTCGACGACGCGCTCGGTATCTGCGCCGACCTCGACGCGGCCATGGAACGCCACGTCGCGAGCTACAGCGACGAGTGGGCAGCGACGCTGGACGACCCGGAGAAGCTCGCCCGCTTCGTGTCGTTCGTCAACGCACCCGGAACGCCGGATCCGTCGATCGAGTTCGTCACCCAACGCGGCCAGGCGGTACCCGCCGGTGCGCCCGTCCTCGTCGCCGGACCCACCCTGACGACGCGTACGCAAGGAGAGGTTGACAGATGACAGCAGTGCTGAGCGAACCCACGGGAACGACCTGTAACCACACCTGGGTCGCGGTGTGTGCCGAGGCCGACCTGATGCCCGAACGCCCGGTCGCGGCACTGGTCGGCGGGGAGCAGGTCGCCGTCGTCCGCACCCACGACGGGCGGGTCCACGCCGTGGGCAACCGCGACCCGTTCTCCGGTGCGTACGTCCTGTCCCGCGGCATCGTCGGCAGCGCCGGTGAGGTGCCCGTGCTCATCTCGCCGATGTTCAAGCAGGCGTTCGACCTGCGCACCGGGCAGTGTCTCGGCGCGCGGGAAGTGGCCGTGCCGACGTACGCCGTGACCGTCGGCGAAGGCGTGGTGTCGGTCGCCCTCGGGACCAGGTCATGACTCCGGTCCGGCAGGGTGAGGCCCCGTCCACGGGCCTGGCACCGCCGACGGTGGCGAGCGTCGAACCGCCGCGGGCCCCCTCCGAGGCGTCGACGGAACTGCGGCCGCTCACCGGCTTCACCGTGGGGGTGACCGCCGCCCGCCGCCGGGAGGAGCTGGTCGCTCTGCTCGAACGCCGGGGAGCGCGGGTCGTCGAGGCCCCGGCCATCAGGATCGTCCCGCTGGCCGACGACCGGGCGTTGCAGGCGGCCACCCGGCTGTGCCTGGCCCAGGGCATCGACGTCGCGGTGGCCACGACCGGGATCGGCTTCCGGGGCTGGCTGGAGGCCGCGGAGAGCGCCGGCCTGGCCGACGGGCTGCTGGCCACCCTGGCCGGTGCCCGGTTGCTCGCGAGGGGTCCGAAGGCGCGCGGTGCGATTCGCGCGGCCGGGCTGACCGAGACGTGGGCACCCGCGTCGGAGTGCTCGGAGGAGGTGCTCGACCACCTGCTGACGGGAGGCGTACGCGGCCTGCGGATCGCGGTCCAGTTGCACGGCGAGCCGTTGCCGGACTTCGTGGCGGCGCTGCGGGCGGCGGGTGCCTCGGTGGTCGAGGTGCCCGTCTACCGATGGGTGTTGCCCGAGGACGTGGCGCCGCTGGTCCGGCTGGTGGAGTTGGTGAAGCTCGGCTACGTCAACGCGGTCACCTTCACCAGTGCGCCGGCGGCGGCCGCCCTGCTGGAGGTGTCGGGCGCCGAGGAGGGAGCCGTGCTCGAGGCGTTCCGGAGCGGAGTGCTCGCCGCCTGCGTGGGCCCGGTGGCCGCCGGTCCGCTCGCCCGGCGCGGCGTACCCACGCTGCAACCGGCCCGGGCCAGGCTCGGTGGGCTGGTACGCACCCTGACCGACCGGCTGCCTGCGCACCGCACCCGCCACGTCGCGGTGGCCGGCCATCGGCTGGAGATCCGCGGCCACGCCGTCGTCGTGGACGGGGAGATGCGGATGCTCGCCCCGGCGCCGATGGCCGTGCTCCGGGCGCTCGTCGAGCATCCCGGCCGGGTGGTGTCCCGGGCGGACCTGCTCCGCACCCTGCCGCGCAGCGCCGACGGGCACGCGGTGGAGATGGCGATCGCGCGGCTGCGGGCCCGGCTGGGTGACTCCCACATCGTCGGTACGGTCACCAAACGGGGATATCGCCTCGCTGTCGAACCCGCGGACGGCCGGTGAGCGGCGGCACCGCGGTGCCGTAGCGTCCGGTGGGTGGCGGTGACGCGGTCCCTGGTTCTGTTCGTGGTCGCGGCGCTCGCCGAGATCGGTGGTGCGTGGCTGATCTGGCAGGGCGTGCGTGAACACCGCGGCCTGCTCTGGATCGGCGCCGGCATCGTCGCGCTGGGGGCGTACGGCTTCGTCGCCACCCTCCAGCCGGACCCGCACTTCGGCCGGATCCTGGCCGCGTACGGCGGGATCTTCGTGGCCGGCTCGCTGGCCTGGGGTGTCGTCGTCGACCGCTTCCGGCCCGATCGCTGGGACGTTCTCGGCGCCGGGATCTGCCTGGTCGGCGTGGCCGTGATCATGTACGCGCCGCGCGGACGGTGACGCGCCGACCGCTCAGTCGTCGGTCAGCGGCGTACGCGCGATCACCGCGGCCGCCAGCAGCTGGGCGTGCGCCGGCCGGCCCGGGTCGAGCTGGGTCAGCTTGGCCACGCGGTTCAGGCGGTAGTCGAGGGTGTTCGGGTGCACGTGCAGCTCCGCGGCGGCCTGCCGCCGGTTGTGCCCGTTGCGCTGGTAGGCGAGAAGCGTCTCCACCAGGTGCGGGTGCCCGTCCAGGCAGTCCAGGATGCGGGCCAGCCGGTCCCGCCCGGGCCCGGGCCGGGTGAGCTGGTACTCCAGCAGTACGTCGGTGAGGACGTACGCACCAGGCGGGCGGCCGAGGGAGGAAGCGAGATGGGCGATCTCGTCGGCCTGGTCCGCCGCGTCGGGGATCGCGGCCAGCCCGACCGCGCGTTCGGCGCCGACCAGGACCGGAGTGGTGAGCGCCGCGCCCAGCCGCTCGGCCAGCGAGATCAGCCCGAGCTCCAGCGACGGCAGTGTGTCGCCGGGTGCGGGAACGAGTGCGACGCCGCGGCGCCCGTCCAGGGCGGTGAGGACGGGCGTTCCGGCGTAGGCGTCCAGCTCCTCCTGGATCAGGTGGGCGACCTTCTCGGTGGCGACGTCGGCCGGCCCGGTGAGGCTGAACACCAGGACCAGGTGGTTGGTGGGGAGGCTGATCCCGGCGCGCTCGGCTTGGGCGGACGCGGGCTCACCGGCAAGAAGTGCCCTGGTCAGCGCCCTCCGGGCGGTGTTCTCCTCGTCGTGGAACTCCTGGTGCCCCTCGACGTACCCGCTGGACACCGCGGCCGTCACCGACCGCAGGTAGGCCAGCAGGTGCTCGCTCCACCGGCGCAGCTCGCTCGGGTCGGCCGCCGAGACGACCTCCTCCCAGCCTGTCCGGGAGCTCAGGTGGTAGGCGGCGAGCAGGTCGGCGAGGGGTACGTCCGCGCGGGCGTGGCGGGCGGCGTCCTCGCGTACCTCCGCCAGCTCGGCCCGGGTGGGCAGCCGGTGCTCGTCCGCGGCACGGAAGTATCGGTCGACGTTCTCCTCGATCACCGCCACGAGCAGGTCGTACGACCCGCCGGCGGGCGGTGGGCCCGGGGCGGCCGATGAGCCGGCGCCCCCGTCCTGCGGTGGGCCGTGCTGGCGTGCTCGGGGCCGGGACCGGGCAGCCGATCCGGGGTCCGGACGCTCGAAGACGAGGGTCGGCACCTCGGCCGAGAGCTCGTCCAGGGCGCGCCGGGACGCCGCGGCTCCCCGCGCTGTCCACCGGCCCTCAGGCGCGCCGTTCACCCCGTGATTGTCATCCGTCACAAAGGGGCCGTGCAAATCAAGCGATTCGCACGCGGTGTCGGCGTATTGTCTGCATACTGATCACCGTTGCGGACAAGCCCCGTCCGCCGGCCGGGCGGCGACGGGGATCACGTGACGCGGTAGGCACATCCACGACGAGAAGCAGTGCGGCGGCGGATGGGTCGCCGGAGCCGGCTTCGCGCCGGCCACGCCGACCCGTCGCGCAGGGAACAGGGATCCGCGGCCCGCGCCTGAGGAGACCACGGCATGAAGGTTGCACGCGCAGACCGAATACGCACCACGGTCGAGATCCGCAGCGGTTTCCAGGTCATCGAAACCGGCACCGAGGGCATCGTCTTCGACACCCACGACAAGCCCGACCGGTCCTACCTGATCGACCTCGGCGCGGACAGTGACGTCCGTTACACGGTGCTCTTTCCCGGGGAGTTCGAGGTGATCGCGAAGGCCGCGAGGTCCGGCTGCCCCGAGGCGAAGGCGGCGGAGGCGGCCGAGGCAACCGCTCAGGCCGGCGCCGCGGACCCGGGAGCGGGCTCCGAGGCGGACAAGGCGGCGCCCGTCCCCGTCACGGCCGCTCGCCGCTAGCTCAGGTCTTCGACCGGTCGGTGGCGCCGCTCAGCCGTGCCCTGTGGAGCGGGCGGGTCATGGCGTACCCCCACGCACATCACTGGGAAACGCGGCGCCGAAGTCGTTGCCCCTGCTGTCCCTGCTGAGGCTTGGTCGCCTGCCACCGGTCCGGGGAAAGAACTCTCGTCAGCTCGGCCACCCGCCGCAGACCCTCCACCTCGGAGACGTCGTGGAAGGCGCCACTGATGCCGACGAACACTACGACCCCCGGGGTGAGCTGCCAGGCCAGAGTGCCGTTGCCCGCGGGCACCCGGCTGAGGATGGCAAGCAGGCCGTGCACCCGGCCTGCCGGAACGACGCCACCGCCTGCCGACGAGCCGGCATACACGCGGTCCTCGCGACGACGATGACCCCGAGGCCAGTGCCGAGTCAGCCAGCCCACAGGATGTCGACGACCCGGAGCGTTTCGGTCTCCTCGAAGACGAGGATGGTCAGGATTCCCTAAGACTCAGAGCCGAAGAACGCCAACCGCGCAACTGACTGGCCCGGTCTCTGGCACGGCATCCCATGGGTTCTCCAGCACTTCCACCAAGCGGCTCAGGAGGGCACCGTTTCGCACGCCGCCCGGCAGCCCGTTCAGCTCGTAAAGAGCTCGCCCGTGGAAGCCGTCGAACTTGTAGGTCACAAGCGCCCCACCCAGTCTGGTGGGATGTAGCGGACAAAGGCGTCTTCCCGGCCTTCGATGCCGTCCTGGATCGCCTCCCGATATCCGGGTCGGGCGTAGGCCATTGCCCGTAGGCGCCACTGTCTAAGGAGGGTCCTCACCTGCATGAAGCGGGCAAAATCGTGTGCCGCGTCGAGGGCTTGGTCGTACTCGACCCGGAACTGGGCGCGATGTGACTCCGGAAGCAGGTCAAAGATCGCGGCCGGATCTTCCCCAGGGTCCGGCGATCCAACGGGCCCAACGGGCTCGGTGGGATCGGCAGTCATGCGCTTCCAGAATCTCGGCCGGGTCGCAGGCGACCCCGGGCGTCGGCTCGGAAGGCATGCGCCGAAAGCTAGAGCCCACTTCCGACGCCCGGGGTTCTGACAGCGTTGCTGTCGTCAGGAGAACACGGGTAGCCGGGGCTTGAAGCGGCGTACCTCCTGGGGCCAGCCGCATGCCTCCGCGACCTTGCCGGCCCACAGCTTGGCGGCCTCGTCGTCGGGCACCTCCACCACGGTGAAACCGCCCAGGAACTCCTTGGTCTCCACGTACGGCCCGTCGGTGATCATCAGAGTGCCGCTGGTCGCGTCGGCGCTGAAGGCCTTCTCGGGCTCCTCCTCCAGGCCCCCGCCGAAGACGAACACGCCGGCGGCCTTCATCTCCTCCACGACCGCCCTGGCGAGCGGCCCGCGCCCGCGGTACCACTCCTCGGGGTGGTCGCCGACCCACTGCTGGTTGAAGAAGATGAGGTACTCGGCCATGACTGCTCCTCCCGCCGCGGCGGACCGGGTGCCCGCCTGCAACCCCTCGACGAACAGCGAGAGGCGAAATCGACACGATCGTGCGGGCCGATTATGCAGGCGGGTCACGCAAGAGCCGGATCAGGCGGGGAACGGCACTCCCGTGTTGGCGTGGCAGCGGTAGCCGTGCGGGTTCTTCGCGAGATACTGCTGGCGATAGTGAGGTAGCGCAACTTCGCTATTCGCGAATGAGCAACGCGCGGGTGCATCTACGCCGCGCCTCTCGATCACGACTGAAGAGTCCGTCTCGATCGCTCGCCAGCTAGACGCCGCTCGGAAGTACGCCGCCGCCGCGGTTGGGAGGTAGTCCTAGAACGCCAGGACGAGGAGTGAGCGCCACGCGCAACAAACGAGAGGACGTCCAGGATGGCGGGAGATCCTCGCGTCCCGCGACATGACGCCGTGATCGTCTGGAAGGTAGACGGCTCGCGCGCCGCGTGCTCGACTTCCTTCACGCCGACGAAGCGCTCCGCGACATCGGCTCCGGGCTAGTCGCCGTAGACGACAGATCGACATGACCACGCCGCAGGGCAGGGCGTTCGCAACGATGCTCGCAGTCTTCGGCGAGATGGAAGATCTAGCCGCTAAGTCGGCGCGGGTCAAGGCCGCTCGGCGCGCGATCATCACGCCGGTCGCCGCGCTGGAGGCCGGGACACCGTTCGGGTTCATGAACGTCAAGAATCCGGAAGGCCTCGGCATGGTTCTCGCCCACGATCGCGAGCGCATCGACTACGTGCGCGAGATGGTGGTACCGCGCTTTCCGGCGGGATTCCGTCTACTAGATCGCGCGGTGGCTAGAAGAGTACGGAGTAGAGCCCGCAAGCGCGGCGGACGGAAGAAGCCGGAGAGGTGGTACGACGCCTCCGTAGAGGTTAATCCCTGCGCTCTCCGGCGCTCGCCGGGATGACTGTTTACACGCCGGACAGGAAGCTGGGCAGGCGCGGCCCTACAGACCTCCTGAGGGACGCTGACGGGGCTCCCGGTAGTGGATGAGGACCTCGCCATCATCACGCCCGCAGAACGGCGCGAGTTGCTCGCCATCCTCGACGAAGCGAAGCGACCAGGATCGCGCCAGCGGGCGGGTGCGGAGCTGGTCGTCGTCTACGGGCTCATCCGCTGCGCGAGTTGCGATCGTCTCCTTCACCGGACGACCGCCCAGAGCGGGAGCTATCGCTACTACGCTGTCCCAGCTCGAAGAAGCGCGGAGAGTGCCAGGCACAGCGAGCATCGGGCGAGACGAGCTGGAGGCATACGTCATCCGGGAGTTTCTCGGGACGGTAGGCCGCTTCGACGTCGTCCGGATGGAAGAGACCGGCGAGGACCAGCGCCGCAGCTCGCCGAGATCGAGCACGCGATCGGCGAGACGCTCTCGCGGATGGGTGACGATGACGCCGACGTCGCCGCACTGTAGGAGCGTCTCGCGGCGCTGAAGGAAGCGCGGACAGAAGGCCGCGCGCTGGAGGCCGCAGGGCCGGCCTGTAAAGGTTCACAGGACCGGAGAGACGTTCGCGGAGGTCTGGGAGCGGATGACGGACACGGAGGAGCGTCGCGGACTCCTGCTGTCCGCGCTGGAGGCTAGTCCACGTCTCCCAGAGCGGACCGGCAACGGGGCGCGAACAGATAGCCGAGCGGGTAGAGCTTAGAGATGGCGCGAGGCCGCTTAGGGTCTCGCGACTACGCCGGAGGTGCGTGGAGCTACTCACGCATACCTAGCTGGGGTATGCGTGAGTGTGACAGGCTTCTCGGCGTACCTACTCCAACGGACGGGGAGACACATGACTCAGACCATAGTTACGGCTCGCTCGCGGCTTTGAACCTCGCGGCCATCCGCGACGTCGCTGACGACGGCTGACGCGCTGACAGCGTGCAGGTGTGGACGCCAGTAGAAGGCGAGCGGACAGAACAGCGCGGCGGCGGTAGAGGAGGCTCTCGGCGTCCTGGCGGTCGCGGAGCGCGTCATCGTCGTCGGCGAGCTGGGAGGCGTGCTGGAGGTCTTCTCGAGCGGCTGTCTACGGCGTCCCGGTAGAGGTTGTGTAAACGCCTGAAACGCAGAAGGACACGGCCTCTCCTTCGTGGGAGGGACCGGGGCCTCGTCGTCTACACGATGCGATCGGCGAGGTATGTTTGACGTAGGAACGCACGACGCGAAAAATGTCCCACGCGCTCGGCGGCGTCGCGTAGTCGGTGAGCTGAGACTGACAGTACGAGGAGATCTATACGTCTCTGCGTGTGTACGAGAGGAGAGCTACTCTCAGGTAGTACGCGGCGAACGTTCACTCACACCTCTGATCTTGGATTGGATGTACGCTACTACGAGAGAAGAGTGCTGGCGAGACGAGTTTTCAAGAGTAGAGCGCGGAGACAAGATAGAGGAAAAGGAGGAGAGTAACAGGAAGATCACGTTTCTGAGAGCAGTACGAGCGCTATGTCTGATACGATGGATACTAGATATACTTACATAGACATCGGACTCACTTAGATAGACATAGGTATGATATAATAGTAGATAGAGCGCTTCTGAGCGATGTTGCTACGTGCAAGGGCGTTACGTCTACATGTCAGGTAAGCGGAGAGCTAGACAGGCGCTGTCAGGAGAGACACGAAGGAACTCCGATCGCTAAAGGAGCACCAAGCACATGAGCTTACGAGAGTAAGAGCAACGCCTGCCAGCGAGGCGACTAACGGACGAGACACACGGCGAGAATCGCTCTCGCTGTAGCTCTCGCGGCGATAGCGCTTTGGCTGGATCTGGACTGGACAGCGCTGTGCGAGTATACGTCGATGTCTTTTGCGCGCTGAGTGCGTTCTACGCAGCGATCGCGGTACCTACTGAAGTAGAGCGCGGCTTAGCTCAGAACGCAAGAAGGGCTAGGAGCTTCTCCCACAAGAGAGGAACTACGAGCTTCGTTCGTTTGCGCGCTGCGCTGACGAGAGCGCGACGTCTGCGAGCGTCACCAGGACTACGGACGAGACACGGTAGAGCACCTCGACACGGCGGGTAGACCAGACACGCTGAGCGCGCGGATTTGCTGACAGCGATAGCGAGGGTCAACAGACGATAGCGAGCGGCGCTGAGAGCTGTTCTCCGGACCAGACTCCGACGTCGGCTTACTCAGCCTCTCTCGACGGTCCTCGGACGCTCAGAGAGCTGCGTACAGCTTTCCTCGACAGCAGTCCGCGCTGATGTCGGAGGGCAGCTCCTCGAACGTCGCTGCGCAACAGTCGCTCAGCGCTTCGCGTTCGTACACGTTCACGCGCGGTGTATGACGGCGTGCTGGACTGGGCAGCACTCTCCGCGCGGAGCGACGCTTCGCTGTACGAGTAGGCGATACGGAACGGACGATAGTAGAACGACGGACGGCGAGCACGACGCGGTACGAGTCGTACGGCGCTAAGCGCGCGGTACAGACGGCTGACGACGTCGACGAGCTCGGCGAGTCATCGGGTCATCCTCTCTGTGATGAGGGTGGCGTCGATAGAGAGACGATGCGCGCTGTGAGCAACGGGGAGATGAAGGCGTGGTCACGCTGACGCGGCGGAAGACACTCACGATCGTCGTCGTAGCAGCGGCGTTAGTGGTCGGCTTAGCTCGCTACAAGGGCGAGCTGAAGATGTACCTCGACTACCTAAAGGTCCTCGTCTGGCCTGACGCTGCTAGCGCGTGGTGGCTACGAGACATACTTCGAGCGAAACTTCGGCAGCTTTACGAGTTTGCACTAGAGGGCGGGGCGATGGCGAGGTTCTCGCAGGAGGTCACGAGAGCGGACGTAGAGGCGACAGAGGAGGTACAGCGCATGCGGACGTGCTCTCCGAGACGATGGCTGGTACCACCGACATAGCTGCTGATGAACGGACGGTTTTGCTGAAGATGACGAGTACGACGCTGACGAGCGGCGCAAGGTAGAGCAGGACGAGCGGCGTAAGGCGTTCGAGCGGACCTACACGCAGGGTGCGGAGTGGGGATGGAAGCTAGCTCGAATCGGCTACAAAACGCTGCTCGTTCCTTATAGAGCGGCCACGTCTCCCTTATCTCGCATGCGGTGGGCACCGAACTGGTTACACGTCGGCTGACTATCTAAGGGCTCAGATTGCTGTTAGCTACGGGAGGGAAGGGCATGGGCACGCGTGCTGACTTCTACGAGGCGGAACTCGCTCGTCTCCGAGCACTTCTGGCACGCGCTGACGGACGTAGGGCACTCTCGAAGGGCGATCACGGCTAGTGAGGGCTAATGGCTATGCAAAGGGCTCCTGCATGACTATGCGGCTACGACCTGTATGCCTGGAGCGGCTCTCGGAGGTAGCGATGCTGACTCGGTGGAGAAGACCGGCGAGCAAGAGAGGAACCCCCACCCCCAGATCGACCCAACTATGCATCAAGCTCATTTACTCGCGTCGTCGTCGTTCGGCTGCTCTGTCTGCTAGCGCAGATCCTCGGCGAGCAGGGCGCGGAGCAGCGGGTCGCGGTATCGCGGGTCGAGCGCGTACAGGCTCCGCCGGAGACTGCGGATACGTGCGCAGACTCAGGCCGGGTGCTCCTCGCCGGGCGCGCTGTCAACGGCGATCACGCGTACGCGTTCAGGTCGGCGCTACGTCAGCGTCTCCGCGGCGCGTCGACCGCCGTGCAGCCTGCACGCTACACGGTCGTAGACGCCGAGTGCGTGCGCGGGTCGACAGGGACCGGGACGCCGTTCGGCCACAGCGCCGCCTCGCGGACAGCACGGAAGCGGACCTCCAGCTCAGGACCTCCGGGCAGGCGTCCGCCGACAAGCATCCGGCGAGAGGCTCCGCGCTTTGCGCTACGAGCGATGCGAGTGAGCAGTGCACGACGAGCGGCGAGACCATCGAACGGACGTCAGACGGGACATTGGCTCTAGCGGACATCGGTCAAACTCCTCACAGACAGAGGGAAGGGACGCTCTCGGCGTGTGTGTCGGAAACGTCTCTTCGCGGATGGCGTCAAGGTGCGATAGTCAGAAGCGTTAGAGCGGCACGTTTGGCAGGAGATCGCAGCGCGTCGACTCGGCGTCCAACAACTGCCGTCTACGCTACAGACGTTCGGCTACGGCGGCCTCCCGACGTGCACGCTCGGCGCGTACGATGAGACTGAGACTGGCGTCGGCGTCGTGGTAGATAGCGTCCGGGACGTCCTCGGGTCGCGGGAGGTTGTCGGTCCGTCGAACGGCTACGCGGGTAGCGATGATCGCGGCCGCGCGTCGCTTGCGGATCTCCTCGACGTCAGCCGCCGATGCGCGTCCTTCCGCTGCGAGGGACTCGACCGCTCTGCGTGCTGAGCGTCCTCGCCGCTGATCACTTGCCCCACCTCTCACGCATCTCTTCGAGCGGCCATACATTGACGAACTCGGCGACGTGCTTCCGTCCGGCGCTGACGTCGATGATCTCCGCCACATGGCGTCTTGGTAGTAACGGCCGTCCGGGACTCTCGCGCCGAACGCGTGAGCGGCCTCACGAACGTCGAGCGCTTCGGACAGCTCCCGGTGAGCATCGGCCGCCTTCTCCTGCGCGCGGATGGCGTGCGCTGCGGCGGTCTCCACCAGGGCCTCGCGGTTGTCCCGGACCGCCCACTGATAGGCGACCTCGGCGCGGTTGGTCTATGTTCTTCGCGCGCCGGGAGCGGTTCTGCGCCGCCTTGTACCGGGATTCGAGCGCCGCCCCTTCCTCGTGTGACGGCTCCTCGGCGTGCATCCCGTTCTCGAACTGGGCTTTGGCTTTATCCCAGTCGCGGAAGGCGTGGAGGGCAGTCGACTCCTCGGGACGCTTCGCGGTCGAGATACTCCTCGGCTTCCCTAAACGCCTTACGGGCGTCGCGGACCTCCTTCGGGATAGCGCCGGTCGGCCAGGACGAACGCCGGGACGGTCACAAAGTCAGCGGCAGAAGGAGGCGGGTATCGGGGTCTTGGTTTCAGTCATACGGGGTCGACCTCCTGAGGTCGTGTATAACGCCGGGACGAGATCTCGCCTCGGCGAAGTCTGATAAGACGGTGTGTAAACGGGCTCAGCCGTCGAGCGCGTCGGAGAGGTCCGGTCATCGGCGGGTGGTCGCGGACTCCAGCTCCGTCCCAGCGAACTGCTCGGAGCCACGCTGTCAACGTTCACTTTGCCAGCCGCCTCTCGTACTCGTGCGCCGAGATCAGGCAGTCGCAGTCCCACGCCGTGACAGGTCCCTCCAGGACCGGACCATCTACCGGACGGTCCTCGACAGGACCGATCAGCTTGCACGGGCGCGGGGCGAACGGGTTCGATTCGACCGGAGCGCCGACCGCGTAGACGAAGCCGCGAAGGTTGTCCAGCGCCACCGGGATCCAGTCGCCGGGACGTGGGTACCATGAGAAGCGTTATCGTCCGGCGGTCGTAGACGCGGAGGACGAACGTCGTCGCCGCTCCGGAAACGTCAGTCCGGTACAGCGGAAGCACGTAAGCGCGAGTCACTGCGGATCCTCCTCGTTAGTGGCGGGTAGTGCGTGAAAGCGCGGACGAGGGATAGGAGGGACGGGGTGGGACAGCGTTCCGGGAACATGCTCGTGCGAGCGCTATGGGCTCTTTTAGCTACTTTCTTTAGGAGACAAAGTAAGAGCTGTCCCTCCCGCATTGCTGTCCCTCCTGTCCCTCCTCTGAGCCGCATTTCGCGTCTTCGCAGGTCAGGAAGGGACAGGAAGGGACGGGAGTGGGACAGCAGTGCGGATCGCTGTCCCTCATTGCTGTCCCTCGCTGTCCCTCATCAGGCCGCGTCGTCCTCGTCCTCGTCCTCGGGCGGGAAGCGCGTCGAGCTTCAGCCATACGGACCTTGTTCGACTTGCCTTCGGACACGCGATCGAGCCCCGCCGCGCGGAGCGTCTCTTGACTCTTGCGGATCGCGGCTCCCAGAGAGGCCGGCGAGGTCGGCCAGGGCGCGCGAGGTCGTCCGGCCGGTAGATGTCTCGATCGCGGCCAGGAGTGCAGACGCGGTGCCTTTCCACGATCCGTCGTGTCGGCGGGCTTGTGCGAGTAGCGCAGCGGTCAGCGGGTCGGCCTTCGCCCGGTCGGCCATCACTCCGCGAACGCTCGCGATGTACGCGGGGGTGAAGTCTACGCCGGTGTGCTCGTCGAGCGCGAACAGGATCAGCGCGTAGTCGGCCATGCGGGGAAGCTCGCCGGGTATCTCGCGCACTGCGGCGAGGTTGGCCAGCACGCCTGCCACGTCGTCTAGCAGCGCTCCCAGGATCCGGCCGTGTAGACGCCGGAACTCCTGCCAGTAGTGACCGTTCGTCTCGGCGCTCACCTTCGTCGACTCGTTCGAACTCGACCAGGACCAGGCGTTCCAGGGCGTCAGGACCAAGGCCGAACGGCAGGACGATGCTTGTCGCGACGGCGGTCCGACGCAACGTTGAGACGCGGAGGTCGTCGTCTGTGTAGAGCGCACGGCGTCCGATCTCGACGCCGGTCGTGAGCCGACACAGCCAATCCGACGTTGACGCGCTTACGGATCCGATGTTGTCCCAGCTCGGCACGAAGCGCCCGAGCGCGGAGGTCGTGTCGTCGCGTTCGCTCTTGCCAGGCTCACGTCCTAGCGCGTCGGTCGGGTCGACGACTGACAGCGCCATCCGTGCCCGCGTGCTCTTCCCGGATCCCTGAGGACCCAGTGCCCAGAGGATCGGACGCGGGACGGACTCGAACACGGACGCGACCAGCCAGCCCCACAGCAGCGGCCAGCGAACGTCATCGGCGGCCAGGCCGAGCAGCTCCCGAAGCTCGTCGCGGGATCCGCCTCGTTCGGGTGCAGGTAGTTCGCCGGTCGCTGCGGTGCGCCGGAAGATCGGGCGGAAGCGGTCCGGGTCGTCTCCAGCATCCTCAGCAGGCTCCTCCTCGGCGTCGTGGCCGTCGAGCTTCAGCGCGCGAGCGGGTGCGGGGTCGAGTAGCTCCAGCCGTAGCGGGATGCCTCGACGTATCGGCCGCCGGTGTCGCCGAGATCGAGATAGACGCTCGGACGGACCTCGGCGCACCGTAGGTGAACCTTGGTCACGTTCGCGGTTGCTGCCAGTCCAGTCAACGTCTCAAGCGCCGCGCCCATCGCCTGCGGGCCAACGGCTTTCCGCTCGCTGCCCCAGATGGCGGAGGCGATCGTCGGACGTAGTGACCGGATCTCGCGGGCCACCTTCGGCGCTCGCGGATCGAGCGGGATCGCGAACATCATTCCGTTGGTGGTGCGTCCGAGCTGATACCGGGCGAGCACGAAGTCGACGATCTCCGCCGCGCCGAGCCGGTTACCGTCGTCGGTCTCCTTCGGCGGTTTGGTCTCGGTTTCGCTTGTAGACATGAGGTTTCCTCCAGTCAGGCCCCGTGGCAGGGCATCAAGTAGTGGTTGGGCTCGACGTGTGTGGGTCGCGGAGGACCAGGATGTTCCGGCCGGAGTCCCGGCCCTCCGCTATCTCCCGCCACGGAGCCCGCCCGACCTCGATGGGCCGGGAGGTCTGTTTTAGACGCGTGAGGCGTGGATCTTGCGAAGCACGGCAGCCGCGTCGGCGTCCCCAGTACGGGCGCGGGCTTCCAGCACGTGCGACGCGGAGGTCAGAAACGCCTTCCTGCGTTGACGAAACCGGGCGGCGCGGCAGCGACCCGAACAGGTGATCTGGCGCGGATCCGCGTCGTCTGGGAGCGGTGTTGAGCAGACTACGCAGCGGGCCACCTGCGAACCTCCTTCGATCTCTGTTGCTAACGGCAAGTGGGTGAGGGAAAGCCCCGCCCCGTTCAGTCGCGAGCCAGGGACGACGACGGGGCAGGGACACTCCTGAGAAGGTGCCGCGCATGGCTTCGCGTCTCTCGGCAGCAATGAGAGACGACCTCCTCTAGGGGTTTTCTCGGACATGCTCAGGCGGCCACGTCCCACGGAAGCCATGAGCCCAACGTCCGCCCGGCGTTCGGGCAGGTCTGCCCAACCTCAGCGCCGGGCCACACGCCGGGACGGTCGCCATCCGCCGGGACGTCGCCTCGACCGATCAGCAGCCGGTCATGCCGTGCGAGGAGGATCCACGCGTCCGGCACGACCGCGAGGGACGCCTCAGGATCGTCGAGAGCGGCGTCCACCTCGCCCAGCGTCGGGACCCACTCCTCCAGGCGCGCGAACCCGGCAGCGGCGGCCTCGTCGGCCTGGGTGAACAGCTCCGCAACCTCCGCAGCGGTCGCCATCCGCTCCAGCGCCTTACGGTCGGCGTCGCGGCGTCGTCGGCAGCGGTCCGAACACAGCTCGGCGGGTCGGCCTCGTCCGGGCGTGCGTTTGACCGGCTTCGCGCACACAGTGCACGGACGGGTGGGGGTCAGTAGCAGGACGGCGGTCATCTCGTGCTCCGGTTGGTCATCGTGGCGGTTGTTGCGTAACGGACGAAGGCCAACAGGGGCCCTCGTAGTGTTCGGCCCGCAGTGAGCCGTTCTCGGCCTCGAAGTCGGCCAGGGTGCGCGGGCTGCGGTAGGCGGTGCCGTAGTTCGGGCACCGTTTGGAGCCCTACGGAACGCATGTAGGCCACCTCGTCTAGCTCGCGGAGCGATCCGAGGATGGCGAGGCCCACCTCATCCGCTGCGCCAACTGCCCGAGGGAGTCCTCGTCGACCGGGCGGACGTTGCACGCCGGGCTAGTGACCTTCTCGCGGCCACCGTGCTCGGTGACGCCGTTACGACGGTGGTGATCCGGCCGGGAAAGTCCAGGACTCGGCTACGACTGTCCGGATGCCGGGCCGTCTAGCAGCGTGCCCCGCGACTCCCCTCGCGGCCGGACAGCAGAACGCCCGCCGGGACGATGCCAGGCGGGCGGTGGGTGCGTTTACACGCGCGGGTGTGGGATCAGTCGTCGGTCTCGGCGACGTACGACCCGCGTCCGGTCACGGTGAAGATCACGCCATCGGCAGCCAGCTCGGCCAGGGCGCGGCGGACCGTCATGCGGGCGAGGTCGTACTCCTGGCAGAGCCGCGACTCCGAAGGGATCGCGCGGCCAGGCTCCCAGTCCCCGCGCTCGATCCGCGCGCGAAGGATCTCGGCGAGCTGCCGGAAGGGCGGCGCGGGCGCGTCGCGCTCGATCACGTCGTCCGGTCCTCGCATGGCTCGACCGTAGGTAGGTCACCCGGCGTAGCGATACACAGTCACGGCTAGCCATGCCTAGACAGGGCCAGACAGCCCGGCGTAACTTCAGACCTCCGGCCCGGTCGCCGGTGTCGGAGGTGCACCCGGCGGCCGAGCCGTTCCAACAAACGCGGGCGGAAGGATCACAAGGTGACGAACGACGTCGAACGACTGCGGGCGGCGCGGATGCGGATAGCGGCGGCGATGGAGGTTCAGCGGCGGCGCGTGCCGGAGTCAGAGGCGGAGCGAGCCGCGCAACTCCTCTGCGACCTCTCGGACGTCCTCGAAGCGCACGGCGTGAGTCTGGAGATGATCAGCGACCGGGCCAACGTGCCGGTCCTCGCGCTCGACGCGGTAGACGCTCGCCTGCGGCGTGAGTTTGTCCTCGCGGCGATCACAGACGGCCCGTGGTCGATGCGCGCCGGGCTCCTGACGGAGGCCCGAAGCTATCTCCCACCGGAGTGATCTGTCGGCGGTCTCGGCGATGCTCAGGCCGGGGCGGCGTCCTCGACCACTGGGCAGGGGATCGGACGGGCGTCGCCCCCGTACACGCCGAGCGCCCCGGACCTCCAGCGAGAGAGGCCCGGGGCGCTTCGCTGTGTCCCGCGCTGCGGTTACACGCCCTCAGGGAACGGCACGCCGGTGTTCGCGTGGCAGCGGTAGCCGTTTTTGTGGCGAGCTAGTACTGCTGGTGCCCGTCCTCGGCGAGGTAGTACGTCGGCGCCGGCGCGATCTCGGTGGTGATCTCGCCGTAGCCGCGGTCGGCGATCGCCTTGCCGTACGCCGTGCGCAGCTGCTCGGCGACCTCGGCCTGCTCCGGCGTCGTGTAGTAGATCGCCGAGCGGTACTGCGTGCCGATGTCGTTGCCCTGGCGCATCCCCTGGGTCGGGTCGTGCACGGTGAAGAACGCCTTGACGAGATCGGCGTACGACACCTGCGCGGGGTCGTAGACCACCCGCACGGCCTCGGTGTGCCCGGTGCGGCCGGTGCAGACCTCCTCATACGTCGGGTTCGGAGTGACACCGCCGGCGTACCCGACCGAGGTCGACCACACGCCGGGCGTCTGCCAGTAGATCTCCTCCGCACCCCAGAAACAGCCCAGGCCGAACAGCGCGACCTCGTAGCCGTCGGGCACCGGGCCCTCCATCGGGTTTCCGAGTACGAGATGGCTGGCCGCGACCTTGAAGGTGCGCTCGGGCCGGCCGGGCAGTGTGTTCTCCGGGCTGGGCATCTCGCTCTTACGGTGGAACAAGCTCATGAGCCACCCTCTCCTCGCTGCGACCTGCGTACTCGACCGGGGTTTCCGGACGGGATTCCCCGAATGGCTCAACGCGGCCCCGCTGGTACCGAATTCCCCGACCGGGAGCCCGGGGATCGCGGGACGGGCGCTCGTCCCGGTGGAACCTCCTGGAATCCGGTGGATCCGGTGGATCCGGTGGATCCGGTGGATCCGGTGGAACCCGGTGGAACTCGCGGCCGGACGTGGCGCAGGATCGGACCCGTGCCCAACGATCACAACCGTTCCCGCGACCAGGACCAACCGCCCGGCGATCACGGCCGGCCGGTCGGTGATCACGACCGACCGGCCGGGGAAGCCTCCGGTCCGCCGGCCGCGCTGCGCACCGGCCGGCTGGGTCGCCGGCTGCCCCAGCTGTACGCCGGGCTCGCGTTGTACGGCGTCTCGATGGCGCTGATGATCCGCGGCAACCTCGGCCTGGACCCGTGGGACGTCTTCCACCAGGGGCTGGCCGAGCGTATGCCGCTGTCGTTCGGAACCATCGTGATCCTGGTCAGTCTGGTCGTCCTGCTGGCCTGGATCCCGCTGCGTCAGCGGCCCGGACTCGGCACGGTGAGCAACGCGCTGCTCGTCGGGGTGGCCGTCGACCTCGCCCTCGCGGTGCTGCCGGCGCCGGACCCGATGGCCGCCCGGATCGCGTTCCTTGTCGGCGGGGTGGTGATGAACGCCGTCGCCACCGCCGCCTACATCGGAGCCCGGCTCGGGCCGGGACCGCGCGACGGCCTGATGACCGGCCTGGTCGGGCGAACCGGGGGATCGGTCCGGGTTGTCCGTACTTCCATCGAGGTGGTCGTCCTCGCGATCGGCTGGCTGCTCGGCGGCACCGTCGGCGTGGGCACGGTGGTGTACGCCCTCGCGATCGGCCCGCTCGTGCACGTGCTGCTGCCGCGACTCACCGTGCCGACCAGGCCTGGTCCCCGCAGCCGGGAGCCGTCCCGGATAGCCTCGGGGCCATGAGCGAGCAGCACCGCGGCTTCGAGACCCAGGCCATCCACGCAGGTCAGGAAGCCGACCCGGCGACCGGCGCGGTGATCACCCCGATCTTCGCCACCAGCACCTACGCCCAGGACGGTGTCGGCCGGCCGCGGCAGGGCTATGAGTACTCCCGTACGCAAAACCCCACCCGCGCGGCGCTGGAGGAGTGCCTGACCGCGCTCGAGCAGGGCGTACGCGGGTTCGCGTTCGCCAGCGGCATGGCCGCCGAGGACACCCTCCTGCGGACGATCTGCCGGCCCGGCGACCACGTGGTCATCCCCAACGACGCCTACGGCGGCACCTACCGGCTGTTCGCCAAGGTCGCGCAGCCGTGGGGGGTCGAGCACACGCCCGCGCACGTGTCCGACGTGACCGCGGTGCGGGCTGCGGTGCAGGCCCGGCCCACGTCCGTGCTGTGGGTGGAGACGCCCACCAACCCGCTGCTCTCGGTCGCCGACATCGCCGCCCTGGCCGACGTCGCGCACGAGGCCGGCGCGCTGCTGGTGGTGGACAACACCTTCGCCTCGCCGTACCTCCAGCAGCCGCTCACCCTGGGCGCCGACGTGGTGGTGCACTCGACGACGAAGTACGCCGGCGGCCACTCCGACGTCGTGGGCGGCGCGTTGGTCACCAACGACGCCGAGCTCGGCGAGCGGCTGGCGTTCCACCAGAACTCCATGGGCGCGATCGCCGGGCCGTTCGACTCGTGGCTGGTGCTGCGCGGGCTGAAGACGTTGGCCGTACGCATGGAACGCCACTGCGACAACGCCGAGCGGATCGCCGCGTTCCTGCAGGCGCACCCGAAGGTCGGCCGGGTGCTCTACCCCGGGCTGCCCGAACACGCGGGGCACGACGTCGCGGCCAAGCAGATGCGGCGGTACGGCGGAATCGTGTCGTTCCGGCACGCCGAAGGCGCCGAGGCGGCGGCGGAGGTCTGCGAGCGCACAAAGGTGTTCACCCTCGCCGAGTCGCTGGGCGGCATCGAGTCGCTGATCGAGCACCCGGGCCGGATGACGCACGCCAGCGCGGCCGGCTCGCCGCTGGAGGTGCCCGACGACCTGGTGCGGCTCTCGGTCGGCATCGAGACCGTCGACGACCTGCTCGAGGACCTCGCCCAGGCCCTCGGCTGAGTCCTTTGCCGGCGGTCGGCGCCGAGCGAGAGAAACTGGATACAGACCCCCAGCAGATGTAGACACTTTCTCCCGCCGACCGGCCGGTGAGCCTCCTCTACGCTGAGGCGATGACCGGGGACCGGCTCGATCTCGACCAGCTCACCGAACGCGCGATGCGGGTGCACGCCCTCTACGACGAGCTCAACGACAAGGAACGCGGGCGTACGTGGAACCGCGAGGAGTTCATGCTCGGCTTCGTCGGCGACGTGGGTGACCTGGCCAAGCTGGTGATGGCCCAGGAGGGCGCGCGGCACATGCCGGGCGGCCGGGAGGCTCTTCGCCACGAGCTGGCCGACTGTCTGTGGTCGGTACTCGTCCTCGCCAGGCTGTACGACGTCGACCTGGACACGGAGTTCCGGCGTACGGTCGGCGAACTGGAGAAGGCGATCTCGGCCCGGCTGGCGGACCCGCCGGCGAGGGCAACGTGAAGGACGCGAACGGCTCCACACCGATCCTGTGCGTCGACTTCGGGTCGACGTTCACCAAGGCCGCCCTCGTCGACGTCTCGACCGGCCGGCTGGTCGCTACCGGCGGCCGGCGCACCACCATCGGCACCGACCTGATGGAGGCGCTGGACCTCCTGCGTACCGATCTCGCGACGGCGACCGGCGAGGAGCCGACCTGGCCGGTACGCGCGTGCTCGAGTGCCGGCGGCGGGTTGCGGATTGCGGTCGTCGGCAACGAGCGGCTGGTGACGGTCGAGGCCGGTGAACGCGTCGCCACCTCCTCCGGCGGGCGGGTGGTGCACGTGGCGGCCGGCGTCCTCGACCCTCCGGAGCTGGCCGCACTGGCAGCAGCGGCGCCCGACCTGGTCCTGCTGGTCGGCGGCACCGACGGTGGCAACACCGCCGTGCTGCGGGCCAACGCCCAGGCACTCGCGGACGCGACGACGAGTGCCCCGGTCGTCGTGGCCGGCAACGCCGTCTGCGGCGCGGAGGTCGCCCAGGTGCTGACCGACGCGGGGGTCGCGGCGGTGGTCACCGGCAACGTGCTGCCGCGCATCGGCGTGGTGTGCCCGGACCCGGCCAGAGCCGCGATCCGGGAGATGTTCGTCCGGCACGTGATCGGCGGCAAACACCTGTCCCGGCGGGAGGAGCTCGCCCGGATCGTGGTGGGCGCCACCCCCGATCTGGTGCTGCGCGGAGTGGAGGTGCTGGCCCGCGCCCGTGGCGTGCCGGGCGTGGTCGTGGTGGACGTCGGCGGGGCCACCACCGACGTGCACTCGGTGGTCGAACCCGATCCGGAGGACGCCGGGCTGGGCCGGGAGGTCGTCGCCACCCTGCCGGTCAACCGTACGGTCGAGGGCGACCTGGGGCTGCGGTGGAACGCGCCGGAGATCGTACGGGCGGCCGTCAAGGCCGGCTTGCTCGACCGGACGGACGACGCCGGAAGCGGGATCGACGTCGCGACGCTGCGGACAGAAGCCGAACGCCGTAAGGACGATCCGGGCTTCGTCGCGACGACGCAAGCAGAGGTTGACATTGACGTACGCCTGGCAGAACTCGCCGTCAAGCTGGCCCTGCGCCGGCACGCCGGACGGTCCCAGGTGGTCACCGGTCCGGCCGGCCCGACGGTCGACCGCGCCGGCAAGGACCTGCGCCCGGTGGGCCTGCTGGTGGGTTCGGGCGGGTTGCTGCGGCACGTCGAGCCCGCGCTCGCCCGCGAGATCGTGGCGACCGGGCTGGCCGGCGCCGGAGGGCACGGCCGGCTGGTCCCCGAGCACCCGGACCTCGCGGTGGACAGGGACTACGTCCTCGCGGCCGTCGGCCTGCTGGCACCCGACCACCCGGAGGCAGCCGCCGCGCTGGCGGGCCGGCTGGCGTCGGCAGCGGGCCCGGAAGCGTGAACGCCTCCTCGCCCGTTCGGGGCCCGGCGAGGTAAGACTGGCGCATGACTTCTGTCGCGGACAACTCCTCGGGGCTGCGGGTCGGTGTCAAGCTCGCTCCCCAGAACACCACCATCGACCACCTGCGCCAGGTGTGGCAGCTGGCCGACCAGGCCGGCTTCGACAGCGTGTGGAACTTCGACCACTTCGCCGCGATCCACGGCGACCCCGAAGGCGACGTCTTCGAGGGCTGGACGCTGCTCGCCGCGATGGCCGAGGCCACCGAGCGGGTACGGATCGGCTGCATGGTCACCGGCGTCACCTACCGGCATCCCGCCGTGCTGGCGAAGATGGCGGTGACCGTCGACCACCTGTCCGGCGGCCGGCTGGAGTTCGGCCTGGGCGCGGCCTGGGCGGAGATCGAGCACACCATGCTCGGCATCGACCTGGGCAGCGTGAAGGGCCGCCTGGACCGGTTCGACGAGGCCTGCCAGGTGATCAGGTCGCTGTGGACCGAGCCGAAGACCACCTTCCACGGCGAGCACTACCACCTCACCGACGCGCTGGCCAACCCCAAGCCGGTGCAGAAGCCCGGCCCGCCGCTGTGGATCGGCGGCAGCGGACGCAAGCGCACCCTGAAGATCGTCGCGCAGTACGCCGACGCCTGGAACGCCGCCGGGGGCTCCGTCGAGGAGATCGGCGATCTGTCCGGCGTGCTCGACCGGCACTGCCACGACGTCGGCCGCGACCCCGGACAGATCCGGCGTACCGTCCAGATCCGTGCGGACGAGGGCACCGACCACCTGCTGCGGCAGGCCGAGGCGTTCGCCGGGGTCGGCATCGGCGAGGTGATCGTCGTGGTGCGCGGTGACGACGCCGTGGCGCGGACGGAGCAGGTCGCGGAGGTCCTGCCCAAGCTGCGCTCCCTCGGCTGAGGTCTGCGAGCAACAGGCCGCCTGCGCCGGCGCCGGGTGCTCAGCCGTCCCGGCGCAGGCGGTAGTACGCGGTGCCGGTGGCGTCGTCGTCACCGGCACCGGCACCGGCACCGGCACCGAGAGACGGTGACGGCGCACCGCACGACACCGCGACGTATCCCCGGTCCAGTGCGGCCTCCAGTGCGTCGCGTACCGCTGCCCGGACCCGGGTGGCCGTGACCGGCTCCGGCTCCGTCCGCGACCACGTCCGGGGCACGCCGAGCAGCAGGTCGTCCCCGGCCGGCAACGTCTCGCCCCACTCCGGCAGCCGGTCAGCGGTCGGGACAGCAGCCGCGTCAGCAGCGGGAGCCGGTGACGGCGCGGCGGTGAGGTCCCACTCCACGACCAGCCGGTCGGTGGGCTCGGGCCCGCCCGGCCCGTGCGGGTCCGGGCCGTAGAGGTCCCGGACGAACCACCGTCCCCGCGCGCCCAGCACGTCCAGGTTGAAGTGCGCGTTGCGGGCGCGGACCGGGTCGTAGACCCAGCGCATCCGGGTGAGCCCGGTGGTCAGGACGTACTCCCGCTGCCCCTGCTTCAGTGCCCGCCCGACCCCGCGCCCCTGCCAGTCCCGGTCGACCACGGCGGCCTGGGAGTAGTGGTACACCTCGCCGGTCGCACCGTCCCGGCCGACGTAGCCGTACGCGAAACCCACCAGCGTGTCCCCGGCGTACGCGCCGATCACCGAGCCGCCGTTGCGCCGCAGCCCGGCGAGCAGCCGGGGACTCACCGCAGGGTCGTCGGGCCGCAACCCGAGTACCGTCCGGTAGAGCTCGACGGCCGCGGGCAGCCGGGCCGGGTCCTCGATCGGCCCGACCTCGATCTGCCCGCCTCCGGAGTCGCCTGCGCGGATCGGGTTCATGTCGTACGTCACCAGCCAGAACCTGCCCCGTGACGGTGTCCTGCAAAGGCCTGCGAACAAGGTGTTCGGCACGCGATCACACACTGCGTGTTCTTGATCGACTCCGCTAGGCTGCGCGAGATCTTGTTCCTTTCCGCGGTCCTGGTCCCAGTTCCCGGCCGAGGGTCGCCCGTCGCCCGGCCACGTGGTGCGCCCGGAAGCCGGAGGATCTTCTGTGCAGACGTACGACCCCCGGGCACACGGCGCCCTCGAGGCGATGTTTCGCGAGGAGTCGGTGTTCGACCTGTACTCCTGGGGCAGGTGGCGGGTCCCCGACGGCCTGGTCGCGGAGCTGACCGAACGCGTGCGCGCGCTGGTGGAGGACCCACGGGCGGCACTGCTTGTCGTCGAGGAGCATCCGGAGCTGCGCACGCCGGTGCCGGCCGTCGTCGCCGACGTGCTCGGCATCACCGCCTTCCTGTGCGGTGACGGCGCGGTCCGCTCGGGGTCCTGGCGGCGGCTGGAGCACGACCTGGTGTGGTCGCACCACGCGAGCTGCCCCGGCCGGCCCGGACGGGATGGATTCGGTGAAGGTGACGCACACGCCGGCTGGGTGGCTCCCGCGGCCGGGTGGCGTCCGCCGGGCGGAGAGCTGTTCCGGGCGGCCGGCGACGACCGCGGCCTGCGCCGGCTGGCGTGGGAGCTCACGGTGGAGATCCTGCGGTCGCTGGCGGGGATCGAGTCCCTGGAGGTCCGGCGGCAGGGGCTGTTGAGACTGTACGAACACGCCGCGGCCGACCACGACCTGGTGGACGCGACGCTCTCCGCGCCGAGTACGCCGCCGGGCCGGGCCCGGCTGCGGGAACGCTGGGCGGACGCGGCCGGGGACGATCTCGTCGCAGTGCTGCCCGAACTCACCGGAGACGTCGGCTACCTGAGCTGGATCGTCGACGGCTGGTGTGCGGCGCACGAGCTGCTCGCCGCCGCGGTGCCGGGCGGGCACGACATGGAGGACGTGGACGACGTGGACGCCTCGTTCTCCCGCCTGCTGGTGCAGGCCGGGCTCACCGTCGTGCCGCCCGAGCTCTCCGTCGGCGTACGCGGTGACCTGTACACGCGGGTGGATGCCCGGCTCGCCGAGGACGTGCGGACGTTCGACGCGGGCGGCTGGCGCCGGCAGGTGCGGTCCTGGCTGGCCCGGGCGCTGGTGGCCGGGGAGTTCGACCTGGCCCGGACGTGGCTCGACCTCGCGGTCCGGCTCACCGGCGTGGTGCAGCGCCTGCCCGGGCAGGCCGGGTTGGCGGCGCCGTGCCTGGTCCCGGTGGGGGAGTTCCAGGACGACGTACGCCGGTTGTTCCGGGTCCGGCGGGTACACCATCCGCTCACCGGGGTGCCGGCCGCGCCCACCTGGCTGGCCACGGAAGACGTTTTCCCACCCGTCGCGCTTCGCAACGGGCAGGTACTCCCGCCCGAGGTGAGGACGCTCGGTCCGGATGCGCGGCCGGGCGAGGCGTCCGACGGGGCTTCCGCCGAGGCGATGGTCGGGGGGCCGCACCGGACCGCCGGATCCGTCCCCTCGACCGCGGAGGGACCGGCGTGCGTACGGGGCTCCGCGCTGGCCCAGGCCACCGCGATGATCGACCGGATCGTGGGGCAGCCGGCCCTGGTCGCCGTACTCCGTGAACTCGTGGACATGCCCGCGCAGGACCTCCGGCTGCTGGTGACCGGACCGGCGGACGTGGGCACCGACCTCGCCGTCGACGTCCTCGCCCGGCTGATGACCATGCGCGGCTTCGACGGGACCGCGGTGTGGCTCCATCACGAGCAGTTCGCGCTGCTGGACGCCGACAGCGCGGTCGCCCAGCTACGGGACCGGGTGGAGGGCTGCGACGGCGAGCGGCTGATCGCCATCGACGGGCTCGACCGGCTGGTGAGCTATGAGCGGATCGGCCGGCCGCTGGCGCAGGAGCTGCACCGGCTGATCAGCGCACACGGAGCGCAGGTGCAGCTCGTCGCGTTCGGCGGGCCGGACGGCTATCGACGGCTGGTCCACGCCAGCCCCTCCCTGGCGGCCTGGTGGCGGGTCGTGCGTACCCGCGAGTTCGGGGCCGGCGACTTCGCCGTGCTGTTCGGCCGGGCCCTCGACCGGTGCGGGGCGACCACCACGCCGGACGCGCTCCGGGCGGCCGGTGACCTGCTGGCGGCGACCCGGGCGTCGGTGACGGCGCGTTCGGACACCGACGCCGGGACGGAGCCGACCGGCCGCTACGCACAGCGGGACGGTGAGGAGCGCAACGCCGGGCTGGCCACCCGGCTGGCCGAACTCGCCGTCGCCGCCGCCCGGCGGCGGACGAACTGGGCGACCTCGCCGGTGGTCGATGTCGTCGACCTGCCGACCGAGGATGCCGAGCCGGCGAACGCCGATGCCGCGAAGGCCGACCCGGCAAAGGCCGAGCCGAGGCGCTGAGTGCCCTCAGGACTCGGCGCAGACTCCGAGGAAGTTCTCCCACCTGTCGGCCAACCTGACGGGCAGCTCGACCGGCCGGGCCGCCGTCTCGCCGTCGGTGAACCGCATCGTCACCATGGCCGCTCCGTCCAGCGGGACCCGGCAGTCGTTGGACCGGAAGTCCAGTGGGATGGTCCGCTGCTCACCTACCGGCACCAACCGCGGTTGCCCCCGCGGCCCGGCGTCCTGGCCGGCCGAGTCGCCGCTGGGGGAGACGACCCGCACCGAAGGATCGGCCGTCATCACGGTGTCGTGGTACGTCAGCGGCCGGCCGCCGACGTTCTGCACCGTGACGAGCACCATCAACGAACCCGGGCCCGTGCCCCTGACCGGCCCGGTCTCGACGAACCGGGGGCGGCCGGAGCCCGGGTCGGTCGTGCAGACCGATGGCAGCAGTCCGTGTTGTACGCCGACGGACAGCCGGAGTGTGCTGCCCGCCCCACCGGCGCCGACCACCCGCAGCGGGACGGCGACCTCGCGCTCACCGGCGGCCACCGCCTGCGCGCAGTCCCGCACCTTCCAGAACAGCGAGAACTCACGTCGCCCGTGTCCCGGCAGCCGCATCGACTGCCACTGCACGCTTCCCTGGGGAGTCGCCCTGACCTCGCCGTTCGTTCCGGCGAACTCCAGGCCCGGCAAAGCCGGCGGCTGTGGCGGCAGCACGACCTGTGGGTCGCTGACCCGGCTGTTCACCGTGACGTCGACCTGGGCGGTGAAGTTGTCGACGAACCGCGGCCGGCTCACCTGAACGTCCGCGTGAGGTGCGGTGAGCCGGGCGAGCGCCAGCCAGCCGAGCACCAGCGCGGACGCCACGGCCAGGGTGAACCGCACCCATCGCGGGAGGCGGCGGCGGGGCGAGCCGGCCTCGGCGACGTCGGCGTCCGTCCCGTCGCCGAACGGCGGAGGGGCGTACGGGTCGTCGCCGGGAAAGCCGTCGCGAGAGGACGGGCCCCGGCCGGAACGCGATCGCTGGGCCGGTGGCGCGGAGTCGCCGGCCGGCGGTGGCGAACGGTCGGGCCTGGTGGGTCCGTCGTACCACTGCATACGCGAAGCCTCTCCTCGGCCGGCCAGTCGTCGCGCCGACTCAGGCGTCGGCCCGAAACCCGGTCGCCGTCGAAGCCGGCGCCGGTCGTTCGGCCTGACGGGTCATGGAGGCCGCTGCGCCGAAGCTTCGTCCTCATGTCCGGCGTTGGCAAGGGACCGGGCAAGATGCCTGCATGACCGACCTGGAAGCCGGCCGCCCGGCAGACGCACGTACCGAACCCGTCCTCGCTGTCGACATCGGCGGGACCAAGATCGCCGCCGGCGTGGTCGACGCCGACGGCCGGGTGCTCGTGAGCGATCGCGCGCCCACGCTGGCCAGTCACGACGACGACGCGGACGCGATCTGGGCGCGGCTGCACGCACTGTGCGAGTCGGTCCTGGACGCCGCCGGCCGGCCGGCGATCCAGGGTGTCGGCGTGGGCTGCGGCGGACCGATGCGCTGGCCGGAGGGCGAGGTCTCGCCGGTCAACCTGCTGCCGTGGCGGGACTTCCCGCTGCGCGCCCGGCTGGCCGCGGCCTACCCCGGCCTGCCGGTCCGGGTGCACAACGACGCGGTGGCCGTCGTGGTGGCCGAGCACTGGCAGGGCGCGGGACGGGGCGTCGCCAACATGCTCGGCATGGTCGTGTCCACCGGTGTCGGCGGCGGCCTGATCCTCGGTGGCCGGCTGGTCGACGGCGGCAGCGGCAACGCCGGGCACGTGGGGCACATGGTCGTCGACCCGGAGGGCCCGCCGTGCGGTTGCGGCTCCCGCGGCTGCGTGGAGGCGTTCGCGCGCGGGCCGGGGCTCGCGGCCTGGGCACGTGAGCAGGGCTGGCGCCCGAACGACCCGGCGGCGAATGCCCGCGACCTCGCCGACGACGCGCGCGCGGACCACAAGGTGGCCCGGGCCGCGTTCGAGCGGGCGGGCTGGGCACTCGGCCTCGGCATCGCCTCCGCGGTCGCGCTGTGCGACGTCGAACGCGTCGTACTCGGCGGCGGGGTCTCTCAGGTGGGGCCGTTGCTGTTCGAGCCGCTGGAACGCACCCTGCGGGAGTACGCCCGGATCGAGTTCACCCGGCACGTGCGGGTGGAGCGGCCCATCCTCGACCAGGACGCCGGCATCGTCGGCGCCGCGGGCTTCATCCTGCGCGGCGACCGCTACTGGTCGGCCGACTGACGCCGCGACGTGCCGTACGGGTGCCGCCACGTGCGACCAGGACCGGCGGCTGCGATGCTGACGGGCATGGTGACAGGGATGGCGTACCCGAGATGGGCGTGTTGTCGCCTTCGTTCATCGGGTAGGAGCCCGTGGTGATCAACGAGGGTGGGGACACGGACTCCGGTGCGGGTGCCGCGGGCACGGTCGGTGCGGCCGAGCCGGGCGGTCGGTCGCGCGGCCGGTTACTGAGCGCGGTCCGGCGGCTGCGCATGGGTCGCTCCGGCGCCCAGGACCAGGCCAGTCAGGCGGACCCGGAGAACGGCACCGCGGGGTCGGCCCAGGGCGAGCACTCCGCGGACCAGGCGGAGGTCGTCCCGCACGGCCTGCGGGTGGCCAGCGAGTGGACGTGGCGGCTGTTGCTCCTGGTCGCGGGCGGACTGGCCATCGGCTATGTCCTGATCCAGCTCAGCGTCGTCGTGGTGCCGGTCTTCATCGCCATCTTGGTGACGGCGCTGCTGGTACCGGCGACCGGGGCGATCAGCAAGGTCGTCCCGCGCAGCCTGGCGGCCTTCCTCACCCTGCTCGGGCTGTTCATCGTCATCTTCGGGCTGCTCACGTTGGTGGGCCAGCAGATCGCGGTCGGCTACCAGGGCCTGGTCAAGCAGGTGGTCAGCGGCTTCGCCGAGATCCAAGCCTGGCTGGTCCACGGCCCGCTCCAGCTGTCGCAGTCGGAGATCACCCGGACGTTCAAGAACCTCGGGCAGGCCCTGTCCACCAAGCAGATCACCGCCGGCGCGCTCCAGGTCGGTACGACCGTCGGCCACGTGGTCGCCGGGCTGTTCATCGCGTTGTTCTCGACCTACTTCTTCCTGTACGAGGGCGAGCGCATCTGGGCCTGGCTGGTCCGCCTGCTGCCGCGCGGGGGGTGGGAACGCGTCGACACCGCCGCCCGGCAGGGCTGGGTGTCGCTGACCGCCTTCGTGCGGGCGACCGTCCTGGTCGCGCTGGTGGACGCGGTCGGCATCACCATCGTCGCGGTGGTCCTGCGGGTCCCGTTCGCGCTGCCGATCGGTGTCCTGGTGTTCCTCTCCTCGTTCGTGCCGCTGATCGGTGCGTTCGTCTCCGGCTCGGTGGCGGTCCTGGTGGCGCTGGTGGCGCAGGGGCCTGTCGTGGCCGCGCTGATGCTGCTGGGGGTGCTTGCCGTCCAGCAGATGGAGGCGCACCTGCTGCAGCCGTTCCTGATGGGACGGTTCGTCCGGCTGCACCCGCTTGCCGTCCTGCTGGCGATCGCCGCCGGCGGCTATCTCTTCGGGATCGTGGGCGCGTTGTTCGCCGTGCCGCTGACCGCGGTGACGAACGGTGTCGTACGCAGCATCGCCAGCAGCAACCGGTCCCGGCGCGCGCAGCCGCCGGGCGCCCCACCGACCGGGCCACCCGGCACGAGACCTGGGCAGCCCGGCGCCGGCCCGTCCACCGAGGCTGCCGAGCCGCCGACCGCAACCCGGACCGGGACCGCGGCCGAGGTGAGTCCGCCGGTGGAGGCCTCGGGCACGCAGGCACCGTCACCCGAACGGGTGCCGCCGCCGGCGGCGACGACCTCACCACCACCAGGTGAGGAGGCGTCCGGCGCGAGCGAGGAGCCGGCCCCGCCGGACGCACCGCGCACCGACAGGTAGCCCTGCCCGCAGACGACGAAGGAGCCCCGGCGGATCGCCGGGGCTCCTTCGGGTTGCTTCCTACCTGAACGTCGTAGCGCCGATCAGTGCGTGGCGCTCGGAGCGAACTCCGCCTCCACCTCGCCGGTGCCCGCCGACGGTGGGCGCCCGGTGGCCAGCGGAAGCTCCTTGAGGAAGAGCGCGACCACCATCGCCAGCAGCGCGAACGGCGCGCCGGTGAGGAACACGTCGTGCAGCGTACGGACGAACGCCTCGATCACCGGCGCCTTCAGCTCCGGCGGGAGCTTCTGGATCGCGGTGACGTTCTCCACGGCGCCGGCCGGGATCTTGGCGGCCGCCGCCGGCGGCAGCACCTCGGTCAGGTGGGTCCCCAGCCGGCTGGTCAGGATCGCGCCGAACACGGCCGTGCCGAGCGCGCCGCCCATGCTCCGGAAGAACGTCGTCGCGCTCGTCGCGGTGCCCATGTCGCGGAAGTGCACGGAGTTCTGCACCGCCGTCATGATCGTCTGCATGGTGAGGCCGAGGCCGAAGCCGAGGACGTACTGGTAGATCCCGATCGTCCACATCGAGGACCCCGAGCTCAACCGGGACAGCAGCCACACCGCCAGCGCCATGAACAGCGCACCCAGGATCGGGTAGATCTTGTACCGGCCGGTCTTGCTGATCAGCCGGCCGGAGCCGATCGACGACGTGAAGATACCGGCCACCATCGGCAGCATCGCGAGGCCGGACGCCGTTGGGGACAGTCCGTGCACCACCTGCAGGTAGAGCGGGAGGTAGATGATCGCGCCGAACATCACGAACCCGGCAATCAGACCGAACACGTTGCTGATCGAGAACACCGAGTTACGGAACAGCCGCAGCGGCAGGATCGGCTCCGCGGCCCGCGACTCGACGAACACGAACGCCACGGCGAGCGCGCTGCCGGCCCCGAGCAGGCCCAGCGCACCGCCCTCGGTCCAGCCGTAGGACTGACCGCGCCAGGACAGGTAGAGCAGGATGCAGGACACCGAGGCGACGATCGTGGCCGCGCCGAGGTAGTCGATCTGGTGGTTGCGCCGGACCGTCGGCATCCGCAGCGCGTAGGTCGTGACGACCAGTGCGGCGAGGCCGATCGGGATGTTGATCCAGAAGATCCACCGCCAGCCGGGGCCGTCGGTGAACCAGCCGCCGAGCAGCGGGCCGGCGACGCTGGAGATGCCGAACACGGCACCGAAGTAACCCTGGTACCGACCGCGCTCACGCGGCGGGATGATGTCGCCGATGGTGGCGAACGCCAGCGCCATCAGGCCACCGCCGCCGAGTCCCTGGATCGCCCGGAACGCCACCAGCTGGGGCATGTTCTGCGCGAGGGCGGCCAGCACCGAGCCGACCAGGAAGGCGCCGATCGCCGCCTGGAAGATCAGCCGGCGGCCGTACAGGTCGGAGATCTTTCCCCACAGCGGGGTGGAGGCGGTGGAGGTCAGGAGGTACGCCGTGACCACCCAGGACAGCTTGTCCAGGCCGCCGAGGTCGCTGACGATGCGGGGCAGCGCGGTGCCGACGATGCTCTGGTCGAGCGCGGCGAGCAGCATCCCGGCCATCAGGCCGCCGAGGGTGATCAGGATCTGCCGGTGGGACAGGTAGGAGGGGCCGTCGGCCGGCGCGGGGCTCGTTCCCGCGTCGGCCGACGGTCCCCGTTGTGCTTCGCTCATCGAAACTGCACTCCGTGTGACTTGGTGTTGCCTGGTGATCCAGCGCCTCTTCACCGGCGCGCGGTGGCGCGCCGGTGAGTTCGCTGTGTGCCGGTGAAGTTCTGGTGGTGTTGCCATGGCGGCGTCCTCCGGGTCAGGCCCCGGGCGGCGCGAACGTCTCCGCCTCCAGGTCCTTGGCAAGTTGGTCGAGCAGCCGCTCGAGGGTGTGCACGTCGTCGGCCGGCCACTGGGCCAGCACCGCGTCGAGCCGGGCGCGCCTGCGGGCGGCCGCCTCCTCCAGGACGCGGTTGCCGGTCTCGGTGACCGAGACCAGGGCTGCCCGGCGGTCGTCGGGATCACTGGCGCGTCCGAGGTAGCCGGAGGTCTCCAGCGCGCGGACGTGCCGGCTCACGGTCGACACGTCGAGCTGCACCTGACCGGCGAGGTCGGACAGCCTGGTCGGCCCCGAACACGCGACGGTGTGAAGAACGTAATGCAGGGCGGGCTCGATCGGCGCGTCATTTCCGCGCTTGACCAGCCGCACCAGCCGCATCAGGGCGACCAGCAACGTCTCCGGCGCCTGAGTGGGGGCGGCGGGGGAGCCGGCGTTGTCGCCGGTCGGGCCGGGCCTGCCAGTTGCTTGCACGCCGCAAGTATACGGGTTTGCATGTGCCATGCAACCATTACCGAGGGGCGCCCGGATCTCGCTCACGGTGGTGCCGCTTCGCCCTGCGAGCGCTCGTGGAGTACGACCGGCATGCCCCCGCTCGGCCGCAGCGTGACCGCCGCCTGCGGCCTCACCCGGTGGCCAGGCGAGACCTGGGGTGCCCACCGGCGGGCCAGCGTGGCGAGGACGAGCACCCCTTCGGTCCAGGCGAAGCCCAGCCCTACACAGATCCGGGCGCCGATCCCGAACGGCAGGTACGCCGCCCGCGGCTGGCCCGGCACGCCCTCTCCGAACGCGCCGTCAGGGCCGATCCAGCGCGCGGGCGCGAACGCGTCCGGCGCCGCCCAGAACCGCGGGTCACGGTGCAGGGCGTACTGGCTGGTCACGCACAAAGACCCCGCCGGCAGCGTCCAGCCGTCGAGCTCCACGTCGACGAGCGTGCGCCGTCCGAGGATCCAGGACGGGGGATAGAGCCGCATCGCCTCCGCGAGCACCGCCCGGGTCCGCGGCAGCCGATCCAGGTCGGCGTAGGTCAGCCGGGCCGGGTCGGAGACCACGGCGTCCAGTTCGGCGTGCAGCCAGGTCGCCGCCTCGGGGTTTCGGTCCAGCAGCCACCACGCCCAGCACAGCGCACTCGCCGTGGTCTCGTGCCCGGCGAGCAGCAGCGTCATCACCTCGTCCCGTACGGCGGTGCCGCCGTCGGCGTCGTCGGCGTCGTCGGCGCCGACGGCACCGGCGCGGTCCGCCGACGCCTCGAGCAGGGTGGACAACAGGTCGGGGCCGGGCGGCCGGTCGCGGCGTTCGGCGATCATGGTCCGCACCAGGGTGTCCAGCCGGTCCACGGCGGCGAACAGCCTGGCCCGGCCCCTGCTGGGCACCGACAGCAGCAGGTCCGCGCCCGGCAGCATCCGCCGCGAGAACCCGTCCATCAGCTCACCCAGCGCGTCGGCCACCTCGGTGCTCCGGTCCCGCAGGTCGGTGCCGAACAACGCCTCGCCGACCGCCGCCACCGTCAGCGCGGACATCTCCCGGGCCAGGTCGACCGGCCGACCGTCCTCCCAGCCGGCCGCGCGGTCGCGGGCCGCCCGCGCCATCACCGGGGCGTACGCCCGCAGTCGGTCGCCCTGCAGCGCGGGCTGGACCAGCCGCCGCTGGGAGCGGTGCCACTCGCCCTCGCTGGTGAGCAGGCCCTCGCCCAGGAGCATCCGGATCCGCTCCAGCGTCCTGCCCTTGCGAAGATCGCGCCCCCGGGTGACGAAGAGTTCATGCACCAGGTCGGGATGGCTGAGGACGTAGACGTGCTCGCCGCCGAGGCGCAGGTGTGCCAGCCGGGGATGTCTGCCGGCGATCTGGAGGAAGTACGCCGGCGGATCGCGGTGCAGGGCAAGACCGGCGTACAGCAGTGCACCGGGCGGACCCGGCGGCCGGGCGACCCTGCCGGACCCGAGGGGAGCTCGGCGCGGTCCGCGTCGCTCCGGTCGTCCCGGTCGTCCCGGTCGTCCGTCGTCGCGCGGCCGGCCGGTCCGGTCGGACGGCGGGCTGGTGGTCATGCTCCTTTCTACGTGGTTTCCGGGCCGCCGGGCGGGCAGTCGGACCCGCTTGGCCGGATGTCAGACTGCGCCCATGACCGCTGCCGGACCCGATCTGGGTGCCCTGCTCGCCGACATCGAGGACGCTCAGCGCACCCTGCGCGGGATCGCCCGGACCACGCCGATGGAGGCGTCCCGCTGGCTGGCGGACCGGGTGGGCGGCCCGGTGCACCTGAAGTGCGAGAACCTCCAGCGCGCGGGGTCGTTCAAGATCCGCGGTGCGTACGTACGGATCTCCCGGCTGAGCCCGGACGAGCGCGCCCGCGGCGTGGTGGCGGCGAGCGCGGGCAACCACGCGCAGGGGGTCGCCCTCGCCGCGCGGCTGCTGGACACCCGGGCCACGGTGTTCATGCCGTTCGGTGCGCCCATCCCCAAGGAGGAGGCCACCCGCTCCTACGGCGCCGACGTGCGGTTCCACGGTCACACCATCGACGAGGCGCTGGTCGCCGCGCGGCAGTACTCCGAGGAGACCGGGGCGGTGTTCATCCACCCCTTCGACCACGCGGACATCCTGGCCGGGCAGGGCACGCTCGGCCTGGAGATCCTGGACCAGTGCCCGGACGTCGCGACCGTGCTGGTGTCGACCGGCGGCGGCGGGCTGGTGGCCGGCGTGGCTGCGGCGCTGGCCGGGCGCGGCTCGAAGGCCCGGGTGGTCGGGGTCCAGGCGGCCGGTGCGGCGGCATACCCGCCGTCACTCGCGGCCGGCCGGCCGGTCCCGGTGGAACGGATGCAGACCATGGCCGACGGGATCGCGGTCGGCTGCCCGGGCGGCGTGCCGTTCGAGGTCGTCCGGCGCTGGGTGTCCGGGGTGACCACGGTCTCGGAGGAGTCGCTGTCGCGGTCGCTGCTGCTGCTCCTCGAACGCGGCAAGCTGCTGGTCGAGCCTGCGGGGGCGGCGGCCGTGGCGGCCGCGCTCGACGACCCGGGTGCCTTCGAGCCACCGGTGGTGGCGGTGCTGTCCGGGGGAAACATCGACCCGTTGCTACTGATGCGGGTGCTCCGCCACGGCTTGATCGCCGCCGGACGGTATCTGTCCCTTCGGGTGTGCGTGCCCGACCAGCCGGGCGGACTGGCCGCTCTCCTGCGCCAGCTCGCCGAGGTGGACGCGAACGTGCTGGACGTCGTCCACCAGCGGACCGGCGCCGGACTGCACCTCGGCGACGTCGACGTGGCCCTCCAGCTGGAGACCCGGGGGAAGCAGCACCGGGAGGAGATCCTGCACAAGCTGCGATCGGCCGGCTACACAATCAACTTTTCGTAAGTCAGTTTTCAGGATCTATAAAGACTGCCTTGACACTCCATGGATCGCGGAGTGGAATCGACCCATGCCTGAGAACACTTCTCCCGAATCGGACCCCTGGGCCGAGGCCACCGACGCCGTTCCGACCCGCCGCGACGAGCCCACCCCCACCGCGGAAGGCCATGCCACCCCCGACCCGGCGGAGGAGCGGGTGCGCGCCGAGGCCGAACGCCTCCAGCGGGAAGCCGCCGAGCGCGCGGAGCAGGTTCAGTCCGCCACCGGCGACCCGATCCGGGCGGCCGAGCACGCGGCCGGCCCGCACGGCAACGGTGAGCACCCCACCACCGAGCCGCCCGTCCCGCCCACCCCGCCGACGCCCCCCACGCCGCCGGAAGCCGACGACCCCGTACGCCGGATTCTGGCCGACGTCGCCGCCGGCCGGCTCGGACCGGAGGAGGCGGCCGCCCGCCTGGACGAGGCCCGCCGGGCCTCCGACACCGGTTCGGCGCCGTCCGGCAACGGAGGAGCGACCTCGGGTGCGACCAAGGCGCCGGGTGCCTCCGACGCCGGCCCCTCGGAGCAGCGGACGCTGCCGACCGCCTCCTCGACCGAGCCGACCCACCGCGTGCGGATCCGCGCTGTCGGGCGGCGGGTCCGGATCATCGGCGAGCCGTTCGTTTCCACGGTCGCGGTCGACGGTCCGCACGTCGTACGCCAGGAAGGCGACACGCTGGTCGTCACCAGCGAGGGAGAGTTCGGCGCGTCTCTGGACGGCTTCACGCTGATGCGCACCCGCTCGCTGCGTGACGTGCAGGAGCGGGTCTTCGACCTCGGGCGTGAGCTGTCCGTCCGCGTCAACCCCAGCTTGGCGGTGGAGATCGAGGTCACCGCCGGCAGCGTCAACGCCGAACGCATCCCGGGACTGGAGCAGGTGCGGGTCACCGGCGGCTCGGCGCGGGTCCGCGACGTGGAGGGCCCCATCGACGTGCTCGTTCAGGCGGGTTCGGCGCAGGTCGAAGGACGTATCCATCGGGGCAAGTCGCGGTTGCGCGCGGAGTCCGGCTCTCTGCAGCTGCGGCTACTGCCGGGCTCGAGCGTGCGGGTGCGCCCCGACGTCCAGCTCGGCCGGGTGCAATGGGAGCCGCCGGGCGCGGACCGGGACGAGCACGTGATCGGTACCGGTGACGGCCAGCTCGACCTGGAGGTCGTGATGGGGATGGCGACCGTCAAGCAGGCGCCGTGAACATGGCGTACGGCTCGGGTGGTTACCCGGGACATTCGTCCGCCCACGCGCACCGCCCGCCACGCGACTGCCCCGTCTGTGGTGCCGGTCTGCAGGTGACCCGGCTGAGCTGCGACGCCTGCGCCAGCGAGCTGTCGGGGGTGTTCGAGTCGTGCGCGTTCTGCGGACTGACCGACGCCGAGCGCGACCTGCTCCGCGTCTTCCTGGTCTCCCGCGGCAACATGCGGGAGGTGGAGCGGCACCTCGGAGTCAGCTATCCGACGGCCCGCCAGCGCTACGCCGACCTGCTGGCCAAGCTCGGCCTGGAAGGCGCGGGTTCGCCGCCCGCCTCGGCGGCCCAGGCGGCTGCGGCCGGTCCGGGTGAGCCGGAGCAGAGCCGGGAGGACGTGCTGGCCATGCTCGCCCGGGGCGAGATCGACGTGGACGCTGCCGCCGACCGGCTCCGCCAGGTCGGCTGACGAGGGAGCCGCCGGTGGCCGGCGTACGTACGGCAGAACCCACGATGCGCGGCGTCACCGCGCATCGTGGGTTCTCGTCGTCCGGGGTTTGTGCCCGGTCAGGGCCGGCGGATCAGCCGAACGGGACCGCGTCGACGATCTCCACCGAGACCTTGCGGCCGTTGGGCGCGGCGTAGGACGCCTTGTCACCCTTGCGCTTGCCGCTGATGGCGTGGCCGAGCGGCGACTCGGGGGAGTAGACCTCCAGGTCGACCGAGGAGTCCAGCGACAGCAGCTCGCGGGACCCGAGCACGAACGTCTCGGTGTCGTCGTCGCCCTGGAAGCGGATGGTGACCTTCATGCCCGGCTCGACGATCCCGTCGTCGGCCGGAGTGGCACCCACCCGGGCGCGGCGCAGCATGTCCTGCAGCTTGCGGATCTGCGCCTCAACCTTGCCCTGCTCCTCCTTGGCGGCGTGGTAGCCGCCGTTCTCTCGCAGGTCACCTTCGTCGCGGGCTTCACCGATCCGCTTGGCGAGCTCCGCGCGCACAGTACCCGTGAGATGGTCCAACTCCGCCTTCAGACGGTCGTAGGCGTCCTGCGTGAGCCAGATGACGTTCTCGTCGGTCAACTGCGTCACAGCTTC
The DNA here is from genome assembly GCA_963791775.1 of uncultured Actinomycetota bacterium. Classification (GTDB taxonomy): domain Bacteria; phylum Actinomycetota; class Actinomycetes; order Propionibacteriales; family Actinopolymorphaceae; genus Actinopolymorpha. The sequence continues at coordinate 1,359,406 of CAWBTM010000012.1, forward strand.
GCTCCTTGGTCATGCGGGGGGCACTTCGGTCATTCGGGAAAGACCAGGTCATTTCGCGCGGGTGCGCTCTCGGTGCGTGTCCGGAACTGTACGGACTGACCTATCAGGCTAACAACGCGCGGCTCTCCCGGCCATCCCACGTCGGTACGTCGAGGTCGGTGAGCAGAATGTCGGCGGTCTGAGCCACCATGGTGGTCGCGCGCACTTTTTGCAACCCGCGCCGCCGGACAGAGGAGACAACTACGGTGCCTTCCACCGCACCCGCACCGCTGCGCCTCATGCACGTGCACGCCCACCCCGACGACGAGTCGAGCAAGGGGGCCGCCACCACCGCCCGTTACGTCGCGGAGGGTGTCGAGGTCCTGGTCGTGACCTGCACCGGCGGTGAGCGCGGATCGATTCTCAACCCGCACATGGACCGGCCCGACGTTCTGGAAAATCTCGCCGAGATCCGCCGGCAGGAGATGGAGCGCGCCCGGGAGATCCTGGGCATCCGGCAGGAATGGCTCGGTTTCGTCGACTCCGGCTTCCCCGAGGGCGACAACCCCGAGCCGCTGCCCGAGGGGTCGTTCGGCGCGACGCCGGTCGAGGAGTCGGCCGGGGCGCTGGTGCGGGTGATGCGCGAGTTCCGTCCGCACGTCGTGACGACCTACGACGAGAACGGCGGATACCCACACCCTGACCACATCATGTGCCACAACGTCACCATCGCCGCGTGGGAGGCGGCCGGTGACCCCGACGCCTATCCCGAGGCCGGCGAGCCGTGGCATCCGCTCAAGCTCTACTACCACCACTCGTTCCACTGGGAGCGCACCAAGGCGCTGCACGACGAGATGGTGCGCCGGGGCCTGGAGTCGCCCTACGCCGAGCGGCTGAAGGAGTGGAAGGCCGACCCCGCCCACGCCGCCAGGGTGACGACACGGGTGCCGTGCTCGGACTACTTCCCGGTCCGCGACAAGGCGCTGCTGGCGCACGCCACCCAGATCGACCCCGAGGGGCCGTGGTTCGCGTGCCCGCTCGAAGTGCACGTCGCCGCGTGGCCGACCGAGGACTACGAGCTGGCCCGCAGCCTGGTGGAGGCGCCAGTTCCCGAGGACGACCTGTTCGCGGGGCTGCGTGATCTCGCCGAGGACGCGGCCGGCCAGCAGGGCGCCGGACGGCTCGCGCCGGAGGCCTCCTGAGGTCTGGTCCCGGCCTCGGCTGCGACAATCGGTGGACGGGGCCGTGCCCGTCGCGGACCACGAACACCCAGGTGGGAGAAGGTAGGTCCAGTGCTCTACATGATCGTCGGGGCGGCCGCGCCGCAGGACGACTCGGCGTGGGTGGGCCCCGGTCTGCTCGGCTTCGTGGTGATCGCGGCGATCGGCGTGGCCACGGTGCTGCTGTGGCGCAACATGAACAAACAGTTGCGCAAGGTGCGGTTCGAGGAGCCCAACCCGCGCCGCCGCCCGGGCCCCGGCCGGCCACCGGCCGACGGCGATGACCGCCCGGGACCGATCGACAACCCGGGCGACACCGCGGGCGACAACGGCCCCGGCCCAGACCGGCCCGACGCGGAGGATCGCCGCCGCTGACCTACGGGACCACCTACGGGACCACGCGGGCAGCGAGTGTGGCCCGGGCCGCCGTCTGGTCGCCTTCGACGGTGAACCGGCTGCCCAGGTCGTCGGGCGGGATCCGCCGCCACAGCGCGAGCAGCAGGTCGCCGGCCGTTCCCGCGACGGTCGCGGCCGCCGCGGACGCCTCGGTGCGGGTGAGCGTGGGGCCGGTTCCGACCGGCACACCGTCCGGCTCGCCCGGCGGGCTGATCAGCCAGCGGCCGGGGTGGTCGGTGCAGCTCAGCAGCACCGGCGCGGGGAGCCGATGCGGGCCGAAGCGTTCCGACCTCGGCATCATCACCTCCACGACCTCGCCCACGCCGTCCGCGGCCAGGTCGGGGTCGACCACGGGCTGGACGCCAATCGTGAGTTCGGCGTCCACCCGGTGGATGCACACCTCGTGCGCCTGGCGACGCGACCAGAACTCCGCGGTGCCGCCGTCTCCGAACGCCCAGGTGGGCCGGGAGGGGTCGGTCGCGGCCAGGTCGCCGAGCAACAGGTCGACGGACTCGGCGTACCAAGGTCCCAGCTCGGAACCGTCCGGTGCGGGCACGGTGCTCGACCCGCCGCCGGGGAACTTTCCGGTGCGCACGATTCGCGCCGCCCACCGGTGCACCCGGCCGGTGTGTCTCACCAGGTCGGCGAGCGTCCACTCCGGGCAGGCGGGTACGCGGGCGGTGTCCGGCCCGGTCTCGTAGGCCGCCAGCAGGCGTTCGGCCTCGGCCCGGATGCAGGTGGCGTAGGTCGGCGGGTCGAACGCTCCGTGGAGCGGGACGGAGTCGGCGGGGGTGTTCATTCCGCCAACCTAGGGCCTCCCGGCGGCTCCTTTCGATCACGGCCGAACGGTGAGTGGGGCCTCGCTGACGGCGCGGCGGGTGGATCGGGCGTTGTCGGTGCGGTCCCATAGGCTCGGTCGACGCAGCAGGGGCGAAGGTGGCCGGGTCCCGCGACAGCCCAGGAGGTAGGCATGAGCGAAGCGGCCCAGGCGGAGCGCAGTGGTGCGGCCGAAAGCGCCCGCACCACCGAAGACGTCGTTACCGAGGACACGGGCATCACCGAGGGCACCGGCATCACGCCCGCGACCGAGTCGCGCAAGACCGGGCCGCGCAGGAGCGAGCCGACGACGACCGAGGGCCGCGGATCGCTGGCCGAGCTGGTGGCCGCCGGCTGGGAAGATGCCCTGGCCCCGGTCGCCGGGCAGATCGCGGCGATGGGCGACTTCCTGCGTGCCGAGCTCGCCGCCGGGCGGCGTTACCTTCCGTCCGGTCCCGACGTGCTGCGGGCGTTCCAGCAGCCGTTCGACGACGTGCGGGTCCTCATCGTCGGCCAGGACCCCTATCCCACGCCCGGCCACGCCGTGGGACTGAGCTTCTCCGTGGCGCCCAAGGTGCGGCCGATCCCGCGCAGCCTGAGCAACATCTACCGCGAGTACGCCGCCGACCTCGACCTTCCGCTGCCGTCCAACGGCGACCTGTCGCCCTGGTCGCGGCGCGGGATCCTGCTGCTCAACCGTTCGCTCACCGTCGAGCCGGGGCGCCCCGCCGCCCACCGCGGCAAGGGGTGGGAGGCCGTGACCGACCAGGCCATCCGGGCGCTGGTGGCCCGGGACAAGCCGTTGGTGGCGATCCTGTGGGGGCGGGACGCACAGAGCCTTCGGCCGCTGCTCGGCGAGGTGCCCAGGATCGAGTCCGCGCATCCCAGCCCGATGTCGGCCGCTCGGGGGTTCTTCGGTTCCCGGCCGTTCAGCCGGGCCAACGCCCTCCTGACCGAGCAGGGCGGGGAGCCCGTCGACTGGGCGCTCGACTGACGCTGCACCGACCGACCTGCACCGACGATTCGTACCGACACACCGCAGCGGGGGACTTCATGCGCACACGCCCGGCCGCGGCGGTGGCCGCGTTCGCGGTCGTCGCGGGGGCGGCGGCCTGCACCTCGGCACCACCGGAGGAGGCGACCCGGGCCGCACGGGCGTTCGCCGGGGCCTGGTCGTCGGGCAAGCTCGGCACCACCGTCGACCCGCGGACGGCGAAGGCCGCGAAGCAGGACGTGGAGGCGGACACGCGGGCGGTGCGCGCGCGGAAGACGACCGTACGCCCGGCCGGCGAGCTGACCTGCCTCGACAGCGACCACGCGGCGAAGCTCAAGGCCGACGGCAAGGTCTGCCGCCAGCCGCTGACCGTCACCCACGAGCTGGCCGGGCTGGGCTCGTGGCGCTACACCACCACCGCGCAGGTACGCGAGGACGGCCAGGGCAGGTGGAAGGTCTGGTGGACGCCGCAGACGTTCCATCCGAAGCTCTCGGCGGGCACGACGCTGCATCGCGAGCGGGAGTTGCCGACCCGGGCGTCCATCCTGGACCGGGCGGGCAAGCCGCTGACCAAGGAGACTCCGGTGGTCCGGGTCGGCGTGGAGCCGCGGCGGGTGGACCCCGACGTCACCTACGCCAAGCTGCGGCAGGTCCTCGACGTCGACCCCAACGCCCTGCGCAAGCGGGCCGAGGCCGCCGACCCGACGTACTTCGTGGACGTGCTGACCCTGCGCGCGCCCGCCTACCAGAAGGCGCGCGCACGGCTGGACGACATCCCCGGTGTGGTGACCCGCGAGGACACCATGTCGCTCGGGCCGTCGTCGTCGTTCGCCCGCGGCGTTCTCGGTGTCGTCGCGCCGGCGACCGCCGAATCGCTGAAGAATGCCGGCCCGTTCGCGACGGACGGCGACGCGGTGGGCGCGAGCGGACTGCAGGCGGCGTACCAGAAACAGCTGGCCGGCACTCCCGGCGGCCGGATCGACGTGGTGCGCACCGCCGACGACCAGCGGGTGGCCACGGTGTTCTCGCGGACGGCGACACCGGGCAAGGCGCTGCGTACGACCCTTGACCCGGCTGTGCAGAACGCCGCCGAGGACGCGGTCGCCGGCCAGGCCAAGCCGACCGCGCTGGTGGCCGTCCGGGCCGGCACCGGCGAGGTGCTCGCCGCCGCGAACGGCCCCGGCGTGACGTCGTACAACCGCGCCTTCGTCGGCCGCTATCCACCCGGCTCGACGTTCAAGGTGGTCTCGGTGTCCACCCTGCTGGAAGGCGGGTTGCGTCCCGGCGACACGGTGACCTGCCCGGCTGACACCTCCGTGGGCGGTAAGCACTTCAAGAACGCCTACGACTTCGCGTTGCCCGACGGCCCGATGACGGACGCGTTCGCGCACTCGTGCAACACGACCGTCGTCGACCGCGCCCGCGACCTCGACGACGGTGACCTGGTGGCGATGGCCGAGCGGTTCGGCATCGGCACGAAGTGGAAGCTCGGCCTACCCGCCTACTCCGGTTCGGTGCCCGAGCCCGGCGACCTGGTGGACCGCGCCGCCAGCATGATCGGCCAGGGCCGGGTGCTGATGAGCCCGCTGGGCATGGCGCTGGTGGCCGCGACGGTGGACGCCGGCCGGCCGTACACACCGGTGCTGCTGCCCGACGTGGCGCCGGGCGGTCCGGCAGGGGACAAGCTGCCGGCCGGACTGGTCGAGGAGATGCGCGGGTTGATGCGGGCGGTGGTGACCACCGGCTCGGCCAAGCAGCTGGACCTGCCCGGGCCGGACGTCTACGCCAAGACCGGGACGGCGGAGTACGGCAGCGACGACCCGCCGCGCACCCATGCCTGGATGATCGGCTACCGCGGCGACATCGCGTTCGCGGTGCTGATCGAGGACGGGGGCGCCGGCGGCAAGGACGCGGGACCCGTGGCGCGCACGTTCCTGCGCGGCATCAACTTCGTGGAGTAGCGGCCCGCACCTCCTAGACTCGACACCATGGCGCGACCGAACGAACAGGTGGGCGCGCTCCTGCAGGAGTACGCCGATCTCATGGCGATCACCGGCGGCGCGCCTTACCGGGCAAGGGTCTACGAGAAGGCGGCGCGCTCGGTCGCCGGGCACCACCTCGACGTGTCCACGCTCGACCAGGCAGGTCTGCGCAAGATCCCCAACGTCGGCGACTCGATCGCGGCGAAAGTGGTCGAGTACTTCCGAACCGGCCGAATCGAGGAGGTCGAGCGGCTGCGGGAGCGGATCCCGGCCGGCGTGCGCGAGCTCACGCAGATCCCCACGCTGGGGCCGCGCAAGGCGATGATGCTGTACGACGAACGCGGCATCGCCTCCCTGCAGGACCTGCTCGACGCACTGGACGCGGGGCGGCTGAAGGGCCTGAAGGGGTTCGGGCCGAAGACGGAGGAGAACCTCCGGCACGGCATCACCCTGCTCCGGCGGGCCGGTGGCCGGGTCACGCTGGACGTGGCCATGGAACTCGCCGAGGAGGTCGTCGCCGCGCTGTCGCAGTGCCCTGAGTGCGAGCGCTGCACCTACGCCGGGTCGCTGCGCCGGATGCGCGAGACCGTGGGCGACCTGGACATCCTCGCCGCGTCCACGAAGCCCCGGCCGCTGATGAAGGCCCTCACCGAGCTGCCGTTGGTGTCGGAGGTGATCGCGCACGGCGACACCAAGACGTCGGTGCGCACCACCGCGGGGATGCAGGTCGACCTGCGGGTCGTACCCCCGGAGTCGTGGGGTGCGGCGCTGCAGTACTTCACCGGCTCCAAGGCACACAACGTCCGCACGCGCGAGATCGCCGTACGTCAGGACCTCAAGCTGTCCGAGTACGGCCTGTTCACCGTCCCACCGGCACAGCGCAGACGTCGGCGCAAGACCGGGTTGACAGCTGAGCAGGCTGCCGGGAGGCAGGGTCCGGACGAGGAGGTGACCGAGGAGAAGGCCGAGGACGCAGAGCCTCCCGAGGCCGGCGAGCTGGTGGTGTCGAAGTCGGAGAAGGAGGTGTACGCCCGGATCGGGCTGCCCTGGATCCCACCGACCCTGCGGGAGGATCGCGGCGAGATCGAGGCCGCCCGCGACGGCACGCTGCCCGGCGTGGTGACCGAGCAGGACATCCGCGGCGACCTGCACACCCACACCGACCTCACCGACGGAGTCGCACCGATGAGCGAGATGGTCGCTGCGGCGGCCGAGCGCGGCTACGACTACTACGCGGTCACCGACCACGCGCCGAACCTTTACATGCAGCGGATGACGGACGAGAAGATGCTCGCCCAGCGCGAGCAGCTGCACGCTTTGGCGAAGCGCTACCCGGGAATGACGCTGCTGCACGGCACCGAGCTCAACATCGACCCCGACGGCGAGGTCGACTGGCCGGCGGACTTCCTCGCGGGGTTCGACATCTGCGTCGCCTCGGTGCACTCCCACTTCCACCAGACCAGGGCGGAACTCACCCGGCGGCTGGTCAGGGCGTGCGAGAACCCGTACGTCAATGTGATCGGGCATCCGACGGCCCGGCTGATCGGCCGTCGCCCGCCGATCGAGGTGGACATGGAGGCGGTGTACGAGGCGTGCGCGCACACCGGCACCGCGCTGGAGGTGAACGCCTCACCGGATCGGCTGGACCTGAACGACGAGCACATCCTGGCGGCCCGCCGCCACGGGGTGAGGTTCACCATCGACACCGACGCGCACGCGGTCGCCCACCTGGACTACCTGCGTTACGGCGTGGGGACCGCGCAACGAGGTTGGCTGACCGCGGACGAGGTGATCAACACCTGGCCGCTGCGGCGACTGCGGACGTTCCTTCGCAAGGGCCGGGAAGTACGGGAAGTACGGAAAGGACGGAACGGACGGAACGGAGGAAGGACGTCGTGACCCAGGCGCGCACACCCGCTCTGGTCCAGGAGACGCCGTACCGCTACCGGATCGAGCCCACCGGGCGGATGCGCGTGCCCGGCGTCGTGTTCGCCTCGCCCGGACTGCTGCCCGAGGTGGGCGGTGACCAGGCGCTGCAGCAGGTGGCGGACGTGGCGACACTGCCGGGGATCGTGGACGCGTCGTACGCCATGCCGGACGTGCACTGGGGCTACGGCTTCCCGATCGGCGGCGTGGCCGCCACCGACATCGCCGAGGGTGGCGTGGTGTCCCCGGGCGGGGTCGGTTTCGACATCTCCTGCGGTGTTCGGCTGTACGCGGCCGACCTGGACGCGGCGGACCTCGCGCCGAGGAAGGAGGCGGTGCTGGACGGACTGAGCCGGTCGACGCCGCGCGGCATGGGTAAGGGCGCGGTGTGGGACCTGTCCGGGACCGACGAGCTCGCGAAGGTGCTGGCGTGTGGCGCGAAGTACGCCGTCGAGCAGGGGCACGGGGTGCAACGTGACCTTGACAGGTGCGAGGACTTCGGCGCGGTCGACGACGCCGATCCTTCGGGGCTGAGCGAACGCGCCGTCAACCGTGGCTTGCACCAGTTGGGAAGCCTGGGCTCGGGCAACCACTTCCTGGAGGTCCAGGTCGTCGACGCGCTTCGCGACCGGGCCACGGCGGACACCTACGGGCTGCGGGAGGGCCAGGTGTGCGTGATGATCCACTGTGGCTCGCGTGGCCTCGGCCACCAGATCTGCACCGACCACGTCCGCGCGATGGAGCAGGTGATGGCCGGCTTCGGCATCACCGTGCCCGACCGCCAGCTGGCGTGTGTGCCCGTGGAGTCCGAGCCCGGACGGGCCTATCTGCGGGCGATGGCGGCGGCCGCCAACTACGCCCGGGCCAACCGGCAGTTGCTCGGCCAGGCCGCGCGCGGGGTGTTCGAACGCCTCACCGGCGCCGGCCTCGATCTGGTCTACGACATCTCCCACAACCTGGCCAAGGTGGAGACGCACCAGGTGGCCGGAGCGGCCGGAGTGGCCGGGGAGTCGCGGCAGCTGTGCGTGCACCGCAAGGGCGCGACCCGGGCCCTGCCGCCGGGCCACCCGGACCTGCCGGCCGACCTGCGCGACCTGCCGGACGTGGGACAGCCGGTGCTGATCCCGGGGTCGATGGGCACCGCGTCGTACGTCCTGACCGGCGTGCCGGGCGGGCCGGCGTTCGCTTCCACCTGTCATGGCGCGGGCCGCACCCTCAGCCGGCACCAGGCGGCACGGTCGGTGCGGGGTCAGGAGCTTCGCCACCTGCTGGAGAGCAAGGGGATCGCCGTGCGCGGTGCGTCCTGGCGGGGCCTGGCCGAGGAGATGCCCGAGGCGTACAAGGACATCGACGCCGTGGTCGAGGCGGCCGAGGGCGCCGGGCTGGCCCGGGCGGTGGCGCGGCTGGTGCCGGTCGGAGTGGTCAAGGGTTGAGAGGACAGGGAGAAAGCGCGGGTCAGACGTCGAGGGTGACCGCGCACGACCAGCCGCCGGGGACCTGCTCGAACCGCAGGCCGTGTAGCGAGACCGCCTTCGGGACCGCGCCGACCAGCTCCACCTCGCCGGTCCCGGTGACCTCGAAATGCACGTCGTACCCCTCCTCCTGCGCGGGTTCGACCCGCGTCGTGAGCGGGATCACGTCGGCGGTGTCGAGCAGGTAGACCACCTCCTCCAGCACCGCGACCAGGAGGTCCTCGTCGGTGTCCGCGGTGATCTCGAAGCTCGCGGAGTCGGTCGGCCGGGCCACGGAGGTGTCGGCGAACGTCTCCACCATCGCGGTGACCGCCTCGGCCACACAGTCCTCGCGGGTCGGTGCCCAGGCCTCGATCCGGGCGTCCGCGGTGTGCGGGACACTTCGGTGTCCGAGCTGCATGGTCCACCTCCGGCGCGCCGGTCTGCGTACGTTCGGGGCCCGCCCTGCCCTGCTCCGCCCTGAGCTGGACTGCCCCTCGCCGCGCACGCTACGCGACCGGGATCCTGCGCGGAGTGCACCGCGCGGACGCCGGCCTCGGCAATTTCGCGGCCTGCTCCGGACGTAAGGCGCCGTGGGAAGGAAACCCGCTCGACCGGGACGGGACAATCGGACCCGTGAGCGACCTCGGCGAGACCTGCGAAGAGCGAACGATCGAAGCGGTGCCCGGACTGGCCGCGCCGGTGGAGATCGTCGTCGACACCTGGGGAGTCCCGCACATCTACGCCGAGAGCGCCGGCGACGTGTTCTTCGCCCAGGGCTTCAACGCGGCCCGCGACCGGCTGTTCCAGATCGACCTGTGGCGCCGGCGGGGGTTGGGCCGGCTCGCCGAGGCGTTCGGGCCGGACCACCTCGAGCGCGACCGGGCAACCCGGCTGTTCCTGTACCGCGGCGATCTCGACGCCGAGTGGGCGTCGTACGGCGCCGACTCGAAGACGACCGTCACGCGGTTCGTGGAGGGCGTGAACGCCTACCTGGACCGGCTGGAACGCCACCCGGAGGAGCTGCCGCCGGAGTTCGCGATGCTCGACTACCGGCCGGCCCGCTGGAGTCCGGAGGACGTCGTACGGATCCGCAGCCACGGCACGGCGTACAACCTGCTGCAGGAGGTGGCCCGGGCCCGGGTGACCCACGTGGGCGGCTGGAAGTCCGATCTCGTACGCCAGTCGCTGATCCCACACCGTCAACCCCACCTTGCCGACGGGCTGGACCTGGACCTGCCCGACGACGTGCTGCGGGTGTACGAGCTCGCCACCACGCCGGTGGTGTTCACCGGTGACCCGCGGGTGCCCCTCAGCACCGAACTCCCCGAGGACAACGCGGCCATGGCCACGACGGCCGCGACCTCCAGGACGGCTGCCGCGACGGCTGATCTCGACGGCGGCAGCAACAACTGGGTGGTGGCCGGGTCCCGCACGGCGACCGGGCGGCCGATCCTCGCCAGCGACCCGCACCGGCCGTTCGCCACGCCGTCGCTGCGGTACTTCGCGCACCTGTCCGCGCCAGGCCTGGACGTGATCGGCGCGGGCGAGCCGGCGATCCCGGGCGTGACCCTCGGGCACAACGGCCAGGTGGCGTTCGGCTACACGATCTTCCCGATCGACACCGTGGACCTGTACGTGTACGAGCTCGACCCGGACGACCCGACGCGCTACCGCTACGGCGACGGCTGGGAGCCGATGCGGATCGAACGCGAGACGGTGCCGGTGCGCGACGCCGACCCGTGTCAACTCGAACTTGCCTTCACCCGGCACGGTCCGGTGATCCACCAGGACACCGAACGCCTGCGTGCGTACGCGGTGCGGATCACGTGGTCCGAGCCGGGCACGGCCGCCTACCTGGGCAGTCTGGAGTACCTGCGAGCCCGTGACGGCGAGGAGTTCCGGGCGGCGCTGCGCGCCTGGGGCGGCCCGGGGGAGAACCACGTCTTCGCCGACACCGGCGGCCGCATCGGCTGGCAGGCGGCCGGGCTGGTGCCGCGGCGCAGCGGCTGGGACGGCCTGCTGCCGGTGCCCGGCGACGGGCGGTACGAGTGGACCGGTTTCCACACCCCGGAGGACCTGCCCGGCCTCGACGACCCGGCCGCCGGGTTCGTCGCCACGGCCAACGAGTACAACCTGCCGGCGGGCTACCCGGCCGACCGGCAGCTGTCCTACGAATGGGCCGACCCGGCCAGGCAGCGGCGGATCGCCGAGGTGCTCGGCCGGCCCGAACCACACCGGCTCGAGGACTCGATGCGGCTGCAGACCGACTGGCGCTCGGCGGGTACCCGCCAGGTGCTCGCCCTGGTGGCCGGGTTGCGCCCGAACGGCGACCGGCGGCTGGCGACCGCACTGGCGATGCTGCGCGACTGGGACGGCGTGGAGGCGCCGGAGTCCGCGGCGGCGGCGTTGTACCAGGTGTGGTTCTCCCGGCACCTGCTGCCCGGCTTCGCCGAGGCGGTGCTGCCCGCGGGCGTACCACCACTTCTGCCCACCTTCGACCAGGCCGCCGTACGGTCCGCGCTGGCCGACCCGGCCACGGTCTGGGACGCGAAGGGGGAAGGCGACGCGGACCGGCGCCGGGACGACCTGCTCACCGCCACGCTGCGCGCCGCGGTCGTGGACCTGGAGGAACTGCTCGGCCCCGACCCGGGCGGGTGGAGCTGGGGTGCGCTGCACCGCAACCACCAGCCGCACCCACTGGGGTTCCTGGACCCGAAGCTGGACGTGGGTCCGTTCCCGGCCGGTGGTTCCGGGACCACGCTGAACGCCGCGCCCTCACTCCCCGGCGACTTCGTGCAGACCATCGGCGCATCGGCCCGGGTGGTGATCGACGTCGGGGAGTGGGACAACTCGGTGTTCGTCAACACGCCGGGGCAGTCGGGGGACCCGCGCAGCCCGCACTACCGGGACCTGGCGCAGCTGTGGCGCAAGGGCGAGTTCGCCCCGCTGCTGTACAGCCGGGCGGCGGTGGAGCGGTCCGCGGCGACCCGGATCGGGTTGCTGCCCGGGTGACGGACTGCGCACCCCACGCGGGACGCCGGCGCCTGTCGGTGTGTGGTCGGTGGTCGGTCCTAGGGTCTGCGCATGGCCGTGAAATACAAGGTGTGCATCGACTGCTCGGACCCTCACCCGCTGGCGCGTTTCTGGGCGCAGGCGCTCGACTACGTGGTCGAGGACCACTCGCCGTTGATCGAGTCGCTGCTGGCCGAGGGTGCGCCGATCCGTGACCACCTGGTCGAGGTCGACGGGCGGCCGGCCTGGCGGACCGCCGCCGGCATCCGCGACCCGGAGGATCCGGTCAACGCCCAGACCGGCGTCGGGCAGGGCGGCCGGATCCTCTTCCAGACCGTCCCCGAACCCAAGCAGGGCAAGAACCGCCTGCATCTCGACCTGCACGTCGGCGCCGGCAGGGTGGACGCGGAGGCCGAGCGGCTGTGTGGCCTCGGTGCGACCCGGCTGGGTGAGGGTCACGAGGAGGGAGGTTCCCGCTGGATCGTGCTGGCCGACCCGGAAGGCAACGAGTTCTGCGTGGCGTGAGTTGGGTGCGCCTGTTCAGGCAGTCAGCTCCAGGACCCGGGACTGGTCGGTGACCTGGTAGCCCAGGCTGGTGTAGAGGTTGATCGCCGTGGTGTTCGGGCCGAACACGTTCAGCGCCAGCACCGAGTCACCGGCCGCGAGCACCGCGCGTTCGCCCAGCCGCATCACCGCCCGGCCCAGCCCGCGGCCACGTCGTTCGGGCACGACCGAGACGCCGAAGACGAACGCCCTGCCGGCCTGTAGATGGTGCCGCAGCCAGATCATCGCGGAGTACGGCTGCCCTGGCGGCTCGTCACCGGTCTCGAGCACCCAGATGCTGTGCTGCGCGGTGGCCAGGCCGTCCGGCAGCAACTCGTCGAACTCCGCGTTGGCCTGGGCCAGAGCGTCCTCGGGGGAGAGCGCCCGGCTGACGGCGATCTCCTCGGCGTAGCCGACGACCTCCTCCTCACGCCAGGCCGGAAACTCCGCCTCCGTCATCGCGCGGCCGACCAGGCCCTCGGAGAGCCCGGGCGGCGGCGGTTGGTCCAGGGTGCGCTGCATGTTCTGGGCGGTGACGGTGTACGCCCCGAACAGTGCCGCCTGCGCGGGGTCGTTCGGGTCGATGGTGGCCCTCACCCGGGGCAGCTCGTTGGCCCGGGCCCAGTCCTGGACGTGCGCGCGGGCCGCGGAGCCGACTCCGCGTCGGCGCCAGTCCGGGCGTACCCAGATGTCGTTGAGGACCGCCTGCCGGCTGGCCGGGTCCGTTCGGCTCGTCGCCGCGACGTACCCCACGGCGGCCGCGTCGCCGCCCGGCCCGGTGGTCCGCAGCGTCCACACCGGGTGCGCCGCCGCGTCGGCCCACATCCGGTCCAGGCGTTCGACATGGCCCGCGACGTCGGTGTCGGCCAGCCCCTGCCGGCGCCACTGCTCAGCGCGGCGTTCCAGCCAGCCCTGGTGCCACCGCGCCTCGTCCTCCGCCGACGCCTCCTCGACACCGAAGTCGACCAACTCTCCACCTTTCACATCCAGTCCGCTACTGCAGGTTGACGAACATACCGCCGTCGACCAGCACGTCGGAACCGTTCATGTACGCCGACTCCGGCTGGGACAGCAGCCACAGCACCCCCGCGACGTCGGCGGGCTCACCCATCCGGCCGGCGGGGATGCGCGAGCGAAAGTACTCGACCTTCGCCTGGTCGGTCCAGTCGCCCTTGTTGATGTCGGTGGCGATCGCTCCGGGGAGCACGGCGTTGCAGGTGATGCCGTGCGGGCCGAGCACGATCGCGAGGCTCTTCATCAGCGAGCTGATGCCGGCCTTGGTGGTGCAGTAGTGCACCTGCTGGGAACCGCCCACCCAGGCCGAGATGGACGACACCGACAGCACCCGGCCGCCGCGTCCGGCGTCGACCATCGCCCGGGTGAACGCCTGCGTCACCAGGAAGGCACCGCGCAGGTTGACGTGCTGCACGCGGTCCCACAACTCCACGTCGATGTCGAAGAAGTCGGCGAACGGGCAGATGCCGGCGTTGTTGACCAGCACGTCCACCGGGCCCCACTCGGCGTGCACGGTCTCGGCCATCCGCACCACCGCCTTCGGGTCGGCGACGTCGGCCTCCACCACCAGCGGCGTGCCGCCTCCGTCCCGGACCAGCGCGGCCGTCTGCTCGGCGTACTCGCGTTCGCCCGGTGGGTGGTTGACGACCACCCTGGCACCCTCGCGGCCGAACCTCGCCGCCGTCGCCCGGCCGATGCCGCGGGCCGCGCCGGTCACCAGCACCGTCCTGCCCCCGGCGCCGCTCCCGCCGGTGCGGCTCCCGCCGGTGCCGCTCATGCCACCCTCCCGTCGGCGAAGCGTTCGAGGTTGTGCGGGTCGTACAGCGGGACGATCAGGTCGGCCGTCCGGCGAACCCGCTCATAGGCGGCGATCGCCTCGTACATGTTCTCGTTGATCCCGATCGGGATGTTCTTCTCCACGTTGTCCAGCACGAAGAAGCTGTCCGAGATCGCCACCACACCACGCGCGGTGTCCGCCTCCACCACCACGGACGCGCGGTGGTGTACGCCGCTCCACCACGTGCGCAGGCCCGGCGCGAGCTCGTCCTCGTCGGCGAGCAGCCGCACCCGCGGCCAAGCCTCGGTCACCAGATGGACGAGCACGTCGTCGGGCAGGGACGTCGCCCGGTTGTCGTGCGGGTGCGTGTGCGTGGTGTGGAAGTGCACCCAGCCGCGTTCGGCGACACAGATCCGCGCGTTGGTGAACAACGCGACGTTGCTCACCGTGTAGAGCTGCAGCGGCGTGAGGACGACGTGGGTGACGTCCTCGGGCGTGAGGCCGAACCGCGCCAGCTGGTCGACGATGAACTCGCCGGGCTCGCGCCGCATCCGGGCGCGCGCGCCGAGCACCTTCTCCCAATGAGCGTTCATGGGTTCGAGGTCGCGCGCCGGGCCGGTGTTGACCAGCGCGACAACGCCGTCGCCGCGCAGCAGGACCGACTGGAACAACAACGTGTGCCACTCGTCCCAGCCGCTCATCCAGAACAGCTCCGGCCCGGGCACGTCGCCCCGGCCGAGGGGCAGCACGTCGACGCGGAACTCACTCATGGGCGGTCACCACTCCTCGGGGTCTGTGCGGTGTCGGCGGTGTCAACGGGGTCGGCGGTGCAGGCGACGTCGGTGGTTGGCGCCGGTAGCCCAGCGCGGCCGACAGCCGGTGGGCGGCCTCGGCGAGCAGCCGGTGGGCGGACTCGCGGTGAGCGGGAGTGCAGCGGATCGCCGGGGCGGACACGCTCAGCGCGGCGACCGTACGCCGGCTGACGTCGTACACCGGAACGGCGACACAGCGGATGCCGAGGGTGTACTCCTCGTTGTCCATCGCGAACCCACGCCGGGACACGGTGCCCAGCTGACCGAGCAACCTGGCCTTGTCGGTCACTGTGTGCCGGGTGTACGCGGGCAGCGGCCCGGCGGGCAGGCGGGTGTCGAGTTCCTCGCGGCCGAGCCCGGCCAGCAGCACCTTGCCCACCCCGGTGGCGTGCGCCGGGAGCCGGCGGCCGACTTCGGACGCGAGGGTGAGGGTCTGGCGACCGTCGACCTTCGCGACGTAGACGTTGTGCAGTCCGTCGAGCACCGCCAGCTGGACGGTCTCGTCGATGGCGTCGCGGATGCGCTCCATCAACGGCACCGCGCGTTCGACCAGCCCGAGCGCACGGGTGTAGGCGTTTCCGGCCTCCAGCGTGCGCAAGCCGAGGGAGTAGCTGCGCTGCTCGGGATCGAACTCCGCCCAGCCACGCTCCACCAGCGTCCGCAGCAGGCCGTGCAGGCTGGAGCGCGGATAACGCAGGGTCCGCGCGATCGCGGTGAAGGTCAGCGGCTCCTCGTGCCGGGTGAGCAACTCCAGGATGGCGAGGGTGCGTTCGGCCGATTTCACCACGCCGGTGGTCGGGTCGTTCACGGGTTCGCCTCCGGACGCCGATCGTTCGGATACGTGAACTCAGGTTCACCGAGCTGAAACTCCGCATAACCTACGCCGACAGGCGACCTGAGTCAGGGCTCGTGTCCGTCCTTGGCAGGAACCCTTGGCAGGAGGGAGTGAGTGCGATGGCGATGCCGAAGGTGCGCGAGGTCCGCGCCTACGTCGTGCGCGGCGGAGGAGCGGACTACCACGACCAGGGCGACCAGCACTGGATCGACGACCATGTGGCCACGCCGATGGCCTACTACCCCGACTTCCGCGACAGCCGGCAGAAGTTCGGGCTCAACGTGCTCGGCACGCTCGTGGTCGAGGTGGAGGCCGACGACGGCACGGTCGGGTTCGCGACCACCACGGCCGGCGAACCCGGCGCGTACATCGTGGAGAAACACCTTGCCCGCTTCGTGGAGGGCGCCCCGGTCACCTCGATCGAGAAGATCTGGGACCAGATGTACGCCTCGACGCTCTACTACGGACGCAAGGGGATCGCGGTCAACTGCATCAGCGCCGTGGACCTCGCGTTGTACGACCTGCTGGGCAAGCTCCGTCAAGAACCGGTTTACGCCCTGCTCGGCGGTCCCGTCCGCGACGAACTCGTCTTCTACGCAACGGGTGCGCGCCCGGACATCGCGGAGAAGCTCGGCTTCGTCGGAGGCAAGCTGCCCTTGCAACACGGCCCGGCCGAGGGCCCGGAAGGGATGCGGGCCAACCTGGACAAGCTCGCCTCCATGCGCGAACGGGTGAGCGAGGACTTCTTCCTCAGCTGGGACTGCTGGATGTCGCTCGACCTCGACTACGCCACCCGGCTCGCCCAGCGGTCCGCGGAGTTCGGCCTGCGCTGGATCGAGGAGGCGCTGCCGCCCGACGACTACTGGGGCTACGCCGAGCTCCGCCGCCGGGTGCCGACCGGCATGTGGGTCACCACCGGTGAACACGAGTGGACGAGGTTCGGCTTCCGGATGCTGCTGGAGATGGGCTGCGCCGACATGATCCAGCCGGACGTGAACTGGTGCGGCGGCATCACCGAACTCGCCCGGATCAGCGCGCTCGCCGACGCGCACGGCGTCCCGGTGATCCCGCACGGGTCGAGCGTGTACTCCTACCACTTCGTGCTCACCCGGCGGAACAGCCCGTTCTCGGAGTTCCTGATGATGCACCCGCAGGCCACCGAGGTGGTGCCGATGTTCCACCCGCTGCTGCTGGACGAGCCGGTGCCCGTGGGTGGGCGCCTGCGAGTGCCGGAGACGCCGGGATTCGGCGTACGGCTGAATCCGGAGTGCGCACTGCACCGCCCCTACACGCACTGAGCTACCCCTCCCCGCGCGGGCGGCACGTGCCGGACACTTGTCGGCATGGAACTCACCAGTTCGGGTTTCGGGGTCTCGTTCGAGGTTTCGGCCGAGGTGGCCGGCGCGCTCGGTCGTACGGTCGAGGAGATCCGGGCCGCCGAGGTCGACCCGCTGGCCCTGCCCGCCGTGCACGGCATCGCCACCGTCGGCATCTGGCGGGTGCGCGGCGTGGACTGGTCCGCGGTGGTCAAGGTACTTCGTCATGTCGTCGACGGCGGCCTGTCGGTGTGGCGAACCGATCCGGACCCGGCGCACCCGTTCCACTGGCGGCGGGAGCCGGACGCACTGGCCGACGCCCTGCTGGGTTCGCTGCCCGGCAACCTGCGTGCACCGACGTGTTTCGGCGTCGTGCCCGGACCCGACGGCACGCTCGCGATCTGGATGGAGGACGTCGCCGGCTGCGAGGGGTCGAGCTGGACGCTGCCGCGCTACCGGCTGGCCGCCGAACACCTCGGGCAGGTGCAGGGGCACCTGGCGCTGGAGCACCTGGCCGGCGGTCCCGCGCTGGACCGGCCGTGGCTGAGCCGGGGCTGGCTGCGCATGTACGTCGAACGCCGGACCGCCCGGGGCGCCGCGGAAGCCGACCCCGCCGACCCGCGGGTCTGGTCACATCCACTGGTGCGGCGGCTCGTCCCGGCCGATCGGGTGCCCGCCTACCAGGCGCTGTGGGCCGATCGCCACCGCCTGCTCGACATCGTGGACGGGCTTCCCCGCACGCTGTGCCAGCTCGACTTCCACCCACGCAACCTGTTCGACGTGGTTGGGCGGACTGTGGCGATCGACTGGGCGTTCGCCGGGGAGGGCGCGCTGGGGGAGGACCTCGGCAACCTCGTCGTCGACGCGGTGACCGACTTCCACCTGCCGCCGTCGAGGCTGCCGGAGCTGTTCCAGACGCTGGTGGGCGGGTACGCCGACGGTTTGACGGCGGCCGGGTGGACGGGGGAGTCGGCCGAGGTCGCCCGGATGGTCGCCGCCGGCGCCGCCGCGAAGTACGGCTGGCTGGCCCCCTCGATTCCCGCCGTGGTGGCCCAGGGCCGGACCACGCTGAACGGCCGGCCGATCGAGGAGGCCGCCCCGGTGTGGGTGGCCTGCGGGGACTTCCTGGTCGAGCTCGCCGCCCTGGTCCTCGGTGGCGGCCCGGGTGCACGCCCGGGGCCGAGCCAGGGTCTGTCGCAGGACAGACCCTAGGCGCTCGCCCGGGGCGTGAACCTGCGCAGCCGCAGGCTGTTGGTCACCACGAACACCGAGCTGAACGCCATCGCCGCCCCCGCCACCAGCGGGTTGAGGAACCCCAGTGCGGCCAGCGGCAGCGCCGCGACGTTGTACGCGAACGCCCAGAACAGGTTGCCCCGGATCGTGCGCAGCGTCGAACGCGACAGCCGGATCGCGTCCGCGGCCACCCGCAGGTCGCCGCGGGCCAGGGTCAGGTCGGACGCCTCGATGGCGACGTCGCTGCCCGAGCCCATCGCGATCCCGAGGTCGGCCTGGGCCAGCGCGGCCGCGTCGTTCACGCCGTCGCCGACCATGGCGACCACCGCGCCGGAGTCCTGCAGGGCACGGACCGCGGCCACCTTGTCGGCGGGCAGCACCTCCGCCCGTACGTCGTCGGCGGCGATCCCCACCTCGGCCGCGACGGCCCGGGCCGCGCGGGAGTTGTCGCCGGTGAGCAGGACGGGCCGCAGCCCCAGCGCCCGGAAGTCCGCGACCGCGGCGGCCGAGGTCGGCTTCACCGTGTCGGCGACGACCAGCACACCCACGACCCGGTTGCCCTCGGCGACCCAGATCGGCGTACGCCCGGATTCCTCGGCCCGCTCGGCGTCCGCCCGCAACGCTGCGGTCGGCTCCTCGACGCCCTCGGTCCGCAGCCAGCTCAGCCGGCCGGCCCGGACCAGCGACCCGTCGGCAGCACCAACCCGGCCGGACACTCCGAGGCCCTCGGTGTTGCGGAAGTCGGCCACCGCGACGGGCTCGGTGCCGCGTTCGCGGGCGCCGGCGACCACCGCCTGGGCGATCGGGTGTTCGGAGGCGTACTCGACCGCGGCCGCCAGCCGCAGTAGTTCCTGCTCACTGGTCGGCGGGGCGGGGAAGACGTCGGCCAGGCTCATCTGCCCGGTCGTCACCGTGCCCGTCTTGTCCAGCACGATGGTGTCCACCCGGCGGGTCGACTCCAGGACCTGCGGCCCCTTGATCACGATGCCGAGCTGTGCGCCGCGGCCGGTCCCCACCATCAGCGCGGTGGGCGTGGCCAGCCCGAGGGCGCACGGGCAGGCGATGATGAGCACCGCGACCGCCGCGGTGAACGCCGCCGTCACCCCGCTGCCGGCGCCGAGCCATAGCCCGAACGTCGCGACCGCGAGCACGATCACCACCGGGACGAAGATGCCGGACACCCGGTCGGCGAGCCGTTGTACGCGCGCCTTGCCGTTCTGCGCGTCCTCGACGAGCCGGGCGAGCTGGGCGAGCTGGGTGTCGGACCCGACCCGGGTGGCGCGGACGACCAGCCGGCCGCCGGCGTTCACGGTGGCCCCGACGACGTTGTCGCCGGGGCGTACGTCCACCGGCACCGACTCGCCGGTGAGCATGGACGCGTCCACCGCGGAAGTGCCGTCCACGACCACGCCGTCGGTGGCGACCTTCTCGCCGGGACGGACGACGAACGTGTCGCCGGCCCCGAGCCGGTCGACCGGGACCCGCGTCTCCACGCCGTCCCGTACGACCGTGACCTCCTTGGCGCCGAGTTCGAGCAAGGCGCGCAGGGCCGCGCCCGAACGCCGCTTCGCCCGTGCCTCGGCGTACCGGCCGGCAAGGATGAACGTCGTCACCGCCGCGGCCACCTCGAGGTAGATCTCGTTCGCGCCGGACCCCTGTCTGGGCAGCAGCGAGAACTCCATCCGCATGCCGGGCGTGCCGGCCGTGCCGAGGAACAACGCGTACAGCGACCAGAGGTAGGCCGCGCCGACGCCGAGCGAGATCAGCGTGTCCATCGTCGCCGCGCCGTGCCGGAGGTTGGTCCACGCCGCCTTGTGGAACGGCCACGCGCCCCACACCGCCACCGGTGAGGCCAGGGTGAGCGCCAGCCACTGCCAGTTGGTGAACTGCAGCGGCGGCACCATCCCGAGCACGACCACCGGCAGGGCGAGGACCGCACTGGTCAGCAGGCGGGTACGCAGGGGCCGGGTCGGGTCGAGGTCGGCGGGCGTGGCGGGGGAGCGCGGCTCCGGCCGGCGCGCCGTCGGCAGGGCTCCCCGACGGCGACGGCGCGGGCGGGGCCGGCAGGGTCGCGGTGTAGCCGGTGGCCTCCACGACCCCGACCAGATCCTCGGTGCTCACCGTCTCCGGCGCGGCTGACCTTCGCCTTCTCGGTGGCGTAGTTGACCGTCGCCACCACGCCGTCCAGCTTGTTCAGCTTCTTCTCCACCCGCGCGGCGCAGGAGGCGCAGGTCATCCCGCCGATGAGCAACTCGAGGTCGCGGGTGGGTGGTGCGCTCTGCCGGGTTCCGGCCGCGCCGGCCGTGCCGGCCGTGCTGACCGGCGCGTCGGTGCTCACGTGGTGACGAGGCGGTAGTCTCCCGCCTCGTCCAGGGCCTCGGCGACGGCCTCGGGGGAAAC
The DNA here is from genome assembly GCA_963791775.1 of uncultured Actinomycetota bacterium. Classification (GTDB taxonomy): domain Bacteria; phylum Actinomycetota; class Actinomycetes; order Propionibacteriales; family Actinopolymorphaceae; genus Actinopolymorpha. Next base: position 1,380,116 of record CAWBTM010000012.1, read on the forward strand.
CTCGGTGTCACTGGTCACGGTGACGGTGGAGTTCCCGCCGGGCACCAGGTCGACCGCGACGTCGGACACACCGTTCAGGGCCTTGACCTCACTGGTGACGGCAGCCACGCAGTGCTCGCAGGTCATGCCGGACACGGTGTAGGTCGAGGTGAGCGCCACAGGAGTCTCCTTCTGCATTCTGGTTTCCGGGATGCGGATGCGTACGGGCAGCTGAGCCCGGCCCGCCGGGTCTGCCGGGTCAGGAACGAACGAGGCGGGCGATGGCGGCCGAGGCCTCCTTGACCTTGGCCTGCGCGTCCTGGTCGCCGCTGGCCAGCGCCTCGCTCACGCAGTGGGCGAGGTGCTCGTCCAGCAGGCCGAGCGCGAACGACTCCAGTGCCCTGGTCGCCGCCGACACCTGGGTGAGGACGTCGATGCAGTAGGTGTCGTTCTCCACCTGACGCTGAAGGCCGCGGACCTGGCCCTCGATCCGGCGCAGCCGCTTCAGGTGCGCGTCCTTCTGGTCGAGGTAACCCGGCGGCCGGTGACCGGCGTACGGGCTGGGCGTCTGGAGGCCGTCGGTGCCGTCGGTGCCGGCGGTGTCGTCGGCGACCGCGTCCGTTCCGTCCTGAACGGGGTGTACGTCGGCGTCGCTCGGTTTGCCGGACCTGGACCGGCGGGACGGTGGCGTGCTGGCCATGACAGTCTCCCTGCTACCCCCAAGGGGTATCTCTTCGGCCTGCCCAACCATACCCCAGCCAGGTATGTGATCAAGCGGCTCCCGGTGTGAGCCGCCCCACTCAGGCGGGAGCCGAGTACGTCGCCGAGGGTGCGCACGGCGCGGGCCGCCTCCGAGGCCGCCGCGGCGGAGCGGCCACGCAGCGCCCGGCGCAGGTCGCGTTCGACCAGTTCCGACACGTGGTCGGGGTCGGCCTGGTCGCTGTGGATGCGCAGGAAGCGGTACCAGTCCTGGATCCGGATGCCGAGCACCTCCAGCTCGTGCGAGGCCGCGATGAAGTCGTCCATCATCCCTCGCACGCGAGCGACCCGGCCGAAGTTCTTCCCGCCGTCGTAGACGGGCACGTCGGCGATCTGGGAGTCCCGGGCGGGATAGGGCCGCGCGTCGGCAGGGTGGTGGATGCCGCGGTCGGTGCCGCGGGCGGCATCACGCGCGTGCTGCCAGTAGTAGGTGCGGTAGTCGGCGGCCCAGCGCGCGGACGCGACGTAGGGCTGGGCGGCCACGGGGGAGCCGGACAGGACGTTGTCGAGGTACCACGGAACGACCACCAGCAGGTCGTGGTCGGCGCAGGCACTCGCTGTGGTGGTGAACCGGAAGCTCGGCTCGCCCTCCTTGGCCAGCAGGAACCAGCCCTTCAGCTCGATGCCGAGCGCGATCGTGGGCCCGCTCACCGAGCCCTTGCGGACCAGGCGTACGTCGGGAAACCGCTGGGACTGGCGTTCGAACGTGTAACCCAGCCACTCGTTGTCGGGGTCCCACAGCGGACGCTGCTGGTTGAGCGCCTTCACCACCTGGCCCTCGATGGAGGTGCCCAGCAGGGTGTTGAGGCTGTGCAGGTCGGTCGCGTTGACGCCGGCGACGTGGTTGCTGAACTCGAAGTACGCCGGCAGGCCGAGCAGCAGGGTGCGCAGCCTGGCCTGCAGGTGCGTACGCGGGTCGTCGGGGTCGAGGTCCGGCTCGGCGGGTGCGCCCGGCCCCAGGATGTCCGGGTCGGCGGCGAACAACCCGTCCGTCTCCGCGGCGGCGGGGTCGACGCCGGCGGCGCCGTGCGGCGCCGTCGACGCCCAAGCCTTCCGTCTGGACGTCGGGGGCGGGGGATCCGTCGGTCACGGTGCCTCCTGCGTGGCTGGCGTCGGCGGTGGTTCTCGGCGGGCACGGCGGCCTCCTCCGCGGACGGGTCGGCGGTGGCGGCGGCGACCCGGAGCCGCTCGCGGGCGAGCTTCGCGAAGCCCTCGTCGCGTTCGGCGACGTAGGCGCGCCGGCCCAGGGCGACCGCAGCGACCGAGCCGGACGCCAGCCCGCCGAACGGTTCCCACACCACGTCGCCCGGCTCGGTCACCGCGCGGACCAGCCGCTCCATGAACTCCAGCGGCTTCTGGTTCAGGTGCGCGGAACTGCCCGCGGTCGGCTTGTAGACGCGTGGCGCGGCCCGGCGCAGCGTTCCCTTGAGGCGTTCGTCGTCGTGCAGCGGCCCGCGGTGCCAGACGTTGGTGAGGCCGTGCTGGTGGTTCCAGCGGTAGCGCAGGCCGTCCCACTCCTTCGCGGTGACGACGGTCTCGCCGTCGAGGCTGAAGTAGGGCCAGCCGGTGCGGGCGCCGTGCTCGTTGGCGTACGTCGCGAGCTTCTCGAACATCGCGCCCGGCGGCCAGTACCACAGCCAGTCCTGGGTGAGGTACTTCCGCGTGGCGGCGTTGCGTACGCCGCAGGCCTCGTTGGCGCGGTAGAGCGGCAGCCCACTGCGGACCCACTCGTGCCGCAGCCACCGGCGCACCGGCATCGGGCCCTCGGGGGTGTCGATCGCGAACCTGCGTTGGTAGAGCACGCAGACCTCCGACACCACCGGGAACCTGCGGATCGTCTTGCCGTTGACGTTGCCGGCGACGTGGGCGATCCCCTTGTCCCAGGTGATGGTCTGGACGTACTCCCAGCCGTGCTCGGCCAGCAGCGGGTGGATCGTCGCCCAGCCCACCTCGGTGTTCCACACCCACAGCGTGGTGGACGGGTGCGCGGCGCCCGACCAGGCCTCGACATGCGGGCGGTACCACTCCACGAGTCCTTCGGGGCCGGTCGTGTCGCCGTGGAACCCGCGGACGCCGTAGGCGCCGTCGCTGATGATCGTCGTCGGAGTCGGCCAGCGCGCGTAGGCGCGGGCGACGTCGCCGGTGTACAGGTCGTACGCCCGGGACCCGCGCCGGCCCGGCCGAGGTGCGCGGGTGCCACGGTCTTCTTCCACGCCCCGCAGGCTATCCGCCGCCACCGACACCGATCCTCCGGCTCGCCCGGGCGCAGCGCACCCGGGGGCCGAGGGGAAGCCGACGCCCGCCGAACGGGTGACCGGAGCAGGACGCCTCGAAGTCGGTCCGTGGCGATGGTCGGCGTCCTGTGCCATCTTGTGAGCCTGGTAAGCGCATTCCCGGACCGTCGACCCGGTTTGCCGTCCTGGCGATGCGCCGGCGACGGACGCGAGAGCAGGGAGAGCGGCCATGGGTATGCGGAACGACGACCAGTCCCGGGGCGTGCGACGGCGAGACCTGCTGACGTGGGGCGGCGGCGCCCTCACCGCGCTGACGGCGCTGTCCCTGCCGGGGTGCAGCCTGCTGTCCACCGATCCCACCGGCAAGTCCGGCAAGGGCGGCGGTGCCGATGGCCCGCGGACCACGCAGGCGCCCGGCCTGGCCGCCCAGGCGAAGGCCGGGAAGCTTCCGCCGCTCGCGCAGCGGCTGCCGAAGAAGCCGCGGGTGATCAAGCCGGTGGACAAGCTCGGCACCTACGGCGGCGACTGGCGGACCGCCCTGCTCGGGCCGGGCGACACCGCCTGGGCGTACCGCACGGTGGGCTACGAGCAGCTGCTCAACTGGGACCCGGGCTGGACGAAGCCGATCCCCAACATCGCCGAGTCGGTGGAGACCGACCCGACGGGCGCGGAGTTCACCTTCCGGCTGCGGGCCGGGATGAAGTGGTCCGACGGCAAGCCGTTCACCGCCGACAACATCGTCTTCGCCTACAACGACGTCTACATGAACAAGGAGATCAACCCGCAGCCGCCGACCTGGCTGGTCACCGACGGCAAGCCGGGCAAGGTGACGAAGGTCAACGACGTCACCGTGAAAATCGTCTTCAGCGCGCCCAACGGCCTCTTCCTGGCCAACATCGCCCAGCCCGCCGGTGAGGGGCTCACCAACAAGCCGCGCCACTACCTCGAGCAGTTCCACAAGAAGTACAACGCCGACGTCGCCACGCTCGCGAAGAAGCAGAAGTTCGACGGCTGGGTGGACCTGTTCGGGGCGATGGCCGACCCGTGGAACCACGTCGGGCTGCCGAGGATCACCGGCTGGGTGGTCAAGGATCCGCTCGGCACCGGCTCGCGGATGGTGGCCGAACGCAATCCGTACTACTGGAAGGTCGACACCGAGGGATCGCAGCTGCCCTACATCGACCGGGTGATCTTCAACGTCATCAACAACGAGGAGACGATGGTCCTCAAGGCCGTCAACGGCGAGCTGGACATGCAGGAGCGCACGATCAACACTCCGCAGAACAAGCCGGTTCTCGCCGCCGGCCGGGACAAGGGTGAGTTCCACTTCGTACCCGAGACCGGCAGCTCGATGAACAACCTGATCATCGCGCTCAACCTCACCCACAAGAACGCCGCGCTGCGGGAGGTCTTCGGCAACCGCGACTTCCGGATCGGGCTGTCCCACGCGATCAACCGTAAGGAGATGATCAGCGCGGTCTTCCAGCGGCAGGGCAGGCCCTGGCAGGCGGCACCCCGGCCCGAGTCGGACTACCACGACGAGGAGTTCGGCACGCAGTACACGGAGTACGACGTCGCGCTGGCCAACAAGCTGCTCGACCGCGCCGGCTACAAGCGCGGTGCCAACGGGGCCCGGCTCGGCCCGGACGGAAAGGCGATCGCCTTCCAGGTCGACGTCGCCGTTCCGTCGGCGCTGTGGACCGACGGGATGGAGCTTGTCCGGAAGTACTGGCAGGAAGTCGGTGTGAACATCCGGGTCAACGGCATCGACCGCACGCTGATGTACGACCGGAAGACCGCGAACTCCCAGGACGCCAACGTGTGGGGCGGCGACGGCGGCCTCGCCGACGCGATCCTCGACCCGCGCTGGTACTTCCCCTTCAGCGGCGAGTCCAACTACGCGATTCCCTGGGCGAACTGGTTCAACAACACCGTGCCGAAGCAGAAGCCACCCAGCGCGGCGCTGCAGCAGATGGAGCTGTACCGCAAGCTGATGACGACACCGGACGCCGACGGGCGGAACGAGATCCTCCTGCAGATCATGAAGATCGCCAAGGAGCAGTTCTACGCGATCGGGACCGTGCTGCCGCCCAAGGGATACGCCATCGTCCGCAACAACTTCCACAACGTTCCGAAGTCGTTGTTCAACGCGTGGATGTATCCCGGGCCCGGTCCGACGATGCCGGAGCAGTACTTCATCTCCTAGGCGAGCGCCGGCGGCGTACGTGCCCTCAGAACGGCGGTAGGTCATCTTCAGCCGTTCTCGTGCGTGCCTGCGGTGGCGGTTGCGGGCTCGGCTGGTGTCACGGGGTAGGTGAGGGAAGGTGCTCCGCTTGTGTAGTGGCGGCCGTAGGGGTCGGTGAGGGTGTGTTCGCCGGGCCCGGTCTGCTTCAGTTTCCAGTCGCGCTCGGACTTGGCCTTGTGGTGGCGAGGGCACAGGGGCTCGACAGAAGCAATCGCAGCCGCCAACTCCGGACCACCCGGCAGGACAGCGAACCCATCCGGCAGCACCCGGCGGCGACCCGGGCCTTCACCCAGGTCGCCGCCGAAGCGCTCGCCATTGTCGTTCATACGTTCGATTCTACCGATTAGAACCGACCGCTATCCTGCCGGAAACCATCTGGCTACAAGGGTATTTCATCTCAACGTCGACTTGCGCAAACCAAAAGTGGTCCTCGCGTTCGCGTCGTTCCGCACGGGTGGCCGGCTGACTGCTGGCACCTCGTCGTCGATCCGGGCCGGCACGCCCTGCGGACGACACCGACGATGCCCGGGGTGGGGCGAGTGTCCGTGGTCGTGCGTAGGTTGGGAGACGTGAACCGTCTCGCGAACGCCACCAGCCCGTACCTCCGTCAGCACGCGGACAATCCGGTCGACTGGCACACCTGGGGGGAGGAGGCGTTCGCGCAGGCACGCGAGCGCGACGTCCCGATCCTGTTGTCCGTCGGTTACTCCGCCTGCCACTGGTGTCACGTGATGGCGCACGAGTCGTTCGAGGACAACGTCACCGCCGCGTACATGAACGAACACTTCGTCAACATCAAGGTCGACCGCGAGGAGCGACCCGACGTCGACGCCGTCTACATGGAGGCGACCCAGGCGATGACCGGCCAGGGCGGCTGGCCGATGACCTGCTTCCTCACCCCCACGGGCGAGCCGTTCTACTGCGGCACCTACTTCCCGCCGACGCCGCACCACGGGCTGCCGTCCTTCGCCCAGGTGCTGGAGGCGGTCGAACGCACCTGGCGCGAGCGGCGCGACGAGGTCGTGCAGTCGGCGGAGTCGATCGTCGCCCAGCTCGCGGGTTCGGGTTTCCCGACCGGCGGCGCGCCGGGAGTGGACCGGCTGGACGCGGCGGTCGAGGTGCTGCGGCACGACTTCGACCTGCGGAACGCGGGCTTCGGCGGAGCGCCGAAGTTCCCGCCGTCGATGGTGCTGGAGTTCCTGCTCCGGGCGGCCGTACGCCGCGGTGAGCAACCGGATCCCGCGGCCGACGTCGCCGACACCGACGCCCACACCGCCGACACCGCGCTGGCCATGGTCGAGCAGACCTGTGACCGGATGGCCCGCGGCGGGATGTATGACCAGCTCGGCGGCGGTTTCGCCCGCTACAGCGTGGACGACGGCTGGGTCGTACCGCACTTCGAGAAGATGCTGTACGACAACGCGCTGCTGCTGCGGGTCTATCTGCACTGGTGGCGGCTCACCGGCGCGCCGCTGGCCGAACGCGTGGTCCGCGAGACCGCCGACTTCCTGCTCCGCGAGCTGCGCACCGACGAGGGTGGTTTCGCCTCCGCCCTGGATGCCGACAGCGAGGGCGTGGAGGGAAAGTTCTACGCCTGGACGCCGGACCAACTGCGCGAGGTGCTCGGCCCCGACGACGCGGCCGCCGCCGCGCGGACCTTCGCGGTGACCGAGCAGGGCACGTTCGAGCACGGCGCGTCCACCCTGCAACTACCGAGCGATCCCGACGATCCGCGGTGGTTCGCCGACGTGCGCGCCCGTCTGGCCCGGGCCCGGGAGGAGCGCGTTCGTCCCGGCCGTGACGACAAGGTGGTCGCGGCGTGGAACGGCCTTGCCGTCGCGGCGCTGGCCGAGGCGGGTGCACTGCTGGAGGCGCCCGAGTACGTCCGGGCGGCGACCGACGCGGCCGACCTGCTCGTCCGGCTGCACACCGACGACGGCGGACGGCTTGTCCGTACGTCCCGCGACGGCGTCGCCGGGGACAGCCCCGGCGTCCTCGAGGACTACGCCGACGTGGCCGAGGGATACCTCGCGCTGCTCGCGGTCACCGGCGACCCCGTCTGGCTGACCCGCGCCGGTGGTCTGCTGGACGTCGTACTCGACCGGTTCGGCACCGGCGACGGCGGATTCTTCGACACCGCGGACGACGCCGAACGCCTTGTCCGCCGACCGCAGGACCCGACCGACAACGCTGTTCCGTCCGGGCGTTCGGCCGCGGCCGGGGCGTTGCTCACCTACGCCGCGCTCACCGGCTCCGACCGGCACCGGGGCGCCGCAGAGAGCGCCCTCGCGGTGGCCGGCCGGCTCGCGGACCGTGCGCCGAGGGCGGCCGGCTGGGGTCTCGCGGTCGCCGAGGCGCTGGCCGCCGGGCCGGTCGAGGTGGCGGTCGTCGGTACGCCCGGCGACCCGGACCGCGAGCGACTGCACCGGATGGCGCTGAGCTCGCCCGCACCGGGCACGGTCGTGGTGGTCGGCGCGCCGGAATCGCCGCCGCGCGACGCAACGCCGCAAACCGGCGACAATGACGACGGTCAGGTCCCGCTGCTCGCGCACCGGGGGCTCGTCGACGACCGCGCGGCGGCCTACGTCTGCCGGGGGTTCGTCTGCGACCGCCCGCTCACCGACCCGGCCGAGCTCGCCGGTCGGCTCGGCGTACGCAGCACCACCTGACGTTCGATCCAGCAGGCGATCAGGAAGTGGAGGCACGATGGCGAAGCGGAAGAACAAGAGGCGCGGCCGACTGGACTCGCTGGTCTGGGCGACGACCGGTGCGCTCGTGGCGGCCTCGGTGACCAGAGAGCTGCGCCGGCCGTCGGCGGAGCGCACCTGGCAGGGCCGGATCGTGGGCGTTCCGTACGACTACCGCCTGCCCAGCGTGGACAAGGTGCGGTCGGCCTGGTGGGCCCCGGAGGACCGGCGGCTGTTCATGCCCAAGGTGTTCGGTGTGGGGTGGGACGTCAACTTCGGCCGGGTTGTCACGATCGGCCGGCAGAAGCTCGCCGAGCGCAAGGAACACCAGTCGGTCGGCAGCGCGTCCAGCTGACCCCGGTTCGGCCCGATCTCCTCTCGGTCGGCCCTCGCCGCCTCCTTGCCGGGCTGGCGTAACGGTGTAATCATCGTTACATGACACGGCAGGAACGCGAGGAACGTATCCGCGGCTGGCTCTCCGGCCGGATTCCGCAGGAGTGGTTCGAGATCGTCGAGCTCACCACCGACCGGGAGGAGATCACCGTCGTCGGGATGCTGACCGCGCCCCGGCACGACGGCGACGTGTCGCCGGCCGAGCGGGCGGCCGCCGAGATGGGCAGGATCAAGGAGTTCCGGGAGCGCACCCGCGACGACCGGATCCGGATCGCCCGCGAGCTCGAGCACGCCACCGGCCAGAAGGTCGCCTGGGGTGCGCTGTGCGGGGAGACCCAGGAGACGTTCACCACGCTGTCGGTGCCGGTGATGACCCGGCTGCGCCAGCCCGAGCGGCAGGTGCTGGACACCCTCGTCGAGTCAGGGGTCGCCCGGACCCGTTCGGAAGCATTGGCCTGGTGCGTCAAGCTCGTGGGCAAGCACGCGGAGAGCTGGCTCGGTGAGCTGCGTACCGCGATGTCCCACGTCGAACGCGTCCGCGCGGCCGGACCCGACGCCACGTCGGCGGACGACCCGCTCGCCGCCGAGGATCAGCCGGGGAGAGTCGAGGGCAAGCCCGGGGACAAGCCCGGGGACGAGCCGAAGAGCTGAGGTCTCAGTCGCGCGGCTTGGTCGCCACCAGCACGTCCCGCAGGATCGCCTGGTCGACGCGGTGCCGGAAACCGAGGTACGCGGGGCCGTCGCACACTCGCAGGCCCGCCGCGGTCAGCGCGGCCGCGGCGTCCTCGCGCCGGGCGACGTGGGTGTTCCACGACATCCCCAGGGCTCCGCCGGGCCGCAGCAGGTCCACCCAACCGGGCAGGGCCGCGGACAGCAGGTCCAGCGGTGACCGGGAGAGCTCGCCGGGCGCACCGGACCGGCTGCCGTGCTGGACGCCGTAGGGCGCGTCGGTGACGATTGCGTCGAACGATCCGGACCGGAAGAAGTCGCGGGCCCGGCGGGTGTCGGCGTTCACCACCGTCAGGTCCAGCGCGTCGCCGGACTTGTACGCCGCCTTGTCCGCGGCCAGCGTCACGTGGAACCTCCGGCCCAGCACCTTCCGGTCGCGCCGGATCGGGGTCAGCTCCGCCTGGTGCTTGAGCCGCTTGCGCTTGAGGTAGGTACGCAGGAAGCCGGAGTACGCCTCGACGTCCTTGCCGTCGATCTCGATGCCCGCGGCGTCCCAGCCGTACGTCAGCACCTGGTTGAGCGTGGTGCCGCGCCCGCACAGGGGATCCAGGACCCGCAGCCGCCGGTCGAGCATGTCGCCGGCGGAGGCCGAGGCCAGCACGGTCACGTTGAGCAGCAGCTTGGTGAAGAACTCGTTGGTCTTGCCGACGTACTTCTGGATGGTCAGCAGGTCGTCGTCGAACTGGTCCAGCGGCGTCAGCGTCACCGGCCGCAGCAGGGGTGTGCCGCCGTCCTCACCGCGCAGCCCGGACACCTCGAACAGCGCGTACGCCGAGGAGAGCTGGGAGAGGAACGCGACATCGCGGCCACCCAGCGGCTCGGCCACCTCGAACGTGACGTACGGGACGCCGCCCAGCGTCTCCTCGACCACGCCGGTGACCCGGCCGTCCAGCACGGCTTCGGAGAAGACGCCGAGTTCGGCTCGGGTGAGGTCGACCGAGGCCTCGGCGTACACCCGGTTGGTGGCGGGCAGGACGAGCAGGGCATAACGCGGCATGGGCCCCACGATCCCAGGTCCGGTCACCACACCGATCCCAGGGCCGATCCCGGCCCCAGCAGGTCAGATGTCGATCGACCCACCGGAGGTGAGTCGGCGGAACTCCGACCCGGCCTGCTCGGCCATTCCGCCCACGAGGTTGTCCACCAGGCCGAGCCCGATGTCGTTGAGCAGTCCGTCGTGCACCGACACCGCGAGCCGCGGTCGGACCGCGCGGATGTAGTCGATCGACTCCGAGGACTTCAGCCAGGGAGCGGACGTCGGCACCATCAGCGTGTCGACGGGCCGGTCCGGCACGGTGAACGCGTCACCGGGGTGGAAGAACGAGTCGTCGACGAAGAAGCCGATGTTGGGCACCGGCGGCAGGTCGGGGTGGATCACCTCGTGCAGCTCGCCGTACACACTCACCTCGAAGCCGGCGGCGATGAAGTGCTCGCCGGCGGCGACCACGTGCAGCCGGTCGGGGGCGACGTCGGTCAGCAGGGAGGCGGTCGCGGCGTTGGTCCAGATCTGCAGGTCGGGGTGGCGGGCGAGCTTGTCGACGTCGAGGTGGTCGGTGTGCTCGTGGGTGATCAGGACGGCCTCGGCGCCGTCCAGCGGCTCCTCCTCGCTGAACGAGCCGGGGTCGATCACCAGTGCCCGGTCGCTCTTCTCCAGCCGGACCAGGGAGTGGGTGTACTTGAGGATCCGCATGCGGGAAGTCTAGGGACGTATCGCACCGCCGGCAGGGGGTCGCGGCACCGTACCGGCCGGTCACCGAGCGGAGCCGAAGGTGACGGCGGTAGCCTCGCTCCAGCGTTTCGGAGGTGACAATGGCCCTGCCCGGCCTGTTGTACCGCATCTACCAGCGCCGCCTGACGGCATCGATCCCGTCCGAGCGGGTGCCGCGCCACGTCGCGGTGATGATCGACGGCAACCGCCGGTGGGCGCGCGCGGCGGGTGCCGACGACGTGCGTTTCGGCTATGACGCCGGCGCCGCCAAGGTGCCGCACTTCCTCGGCTGGTGCGAGGAGGTGGGCGTACGCGTCGTCACGATCTACATGCTCTCCGCCGACAATCTCCGCCGGCCGGCGGAGGACGTCGACCCGCTGCTGGAGGTGATCGGCGGCCTCGTCGAGGAGCTCGCCGCGAGCGGACGCTGGCGGATCCATCCGGTCGGCGCGCGCGACCTGCTGCCCGAGCGGATCGCCCAGGTGCTCAAGGACGCCGAGGAGACCACCGCCGAGGTGGACGGCCTGCTGGTCAACGTCGCGGTGGGGTACGGCGGCCGGCGCGAGGTCGCCGACGCGGTGCGGGCGCTGCTGCACGAGCACGCCGACAAGGGCACGACCATCGAGGACCTCGCGGAGGTGCTCGACGTCGAGCACATCGCCGCCCACCTCTACACCAAGGGCCAGCCCGATCCCGACCTGGTGATCCGCACGTCGGGGGAGCTGCGGATGTCGGACTTCCTGCTGTGGCAGAGCGCCTACAGCGAGTTCTTCTTCTGCGAGGCGCTCTGGCCGGATTTCCGGAAGGTCGATTTTCTCCGGGCGATCCGGGCGTACGCAGCCCGAAACCGCCGCTACGGCCTTTGACGAATTCGCTCGCCGGCAAGGCGGGCGCAACACGGGCTTCATCCACCGGCTTGCGTGTCCCCCTGTTCGGCCGCCCGGTTGGCACGTACCGTCGAAGCTGACGGTCCGGATCAGTACCGGCCGTCCGGGAGGCCCATCGATGCGTGTGCAGCAGTCCTCCTCCCGCCGGCAGGCGGAGCGGGCCACGCACGACGATCGCGCCCCGGGGTCATCAGCCCCGGCACGAGGCGGGCCGGCACCCGGCCCGACGGCCGGACCCGGCCAACTGCTCGCACGCAAGGGCCGGGCGCCGGGTGCGCGCCGCGGGTCCGAAGGGGACCGAACGTGGCTGCATCCGAGTCGTCTGCGCAGTCCGAGCTGTCGATGCCGATGCCGATGTCGACCTCGACCGAGGCAGTGGACACATCCGCTGGTCACCCCCACGCCAACCGCACGTACGTCATCGACACCAGCGTCCTGCTCGCCGACCCCAACGCCCTGCGCCGCTTCGAGGAGCACGAGATCGTGCTGCCGGTCGTGGTGGTCACCGAACTCGAGGGCAAGCGCCACCACCCCGAGCTCGGCTACTTCGCCCGCACGGCTCTGCGGCTGCTGGACGAGCTGCGGGTACGACACGGCCGGCTGGACGAGCCGGTCCCGATCGGCACGTCCGGGGGCACCCTTCGAGTCGAGCTGAACCACGCCGATCCGGAGGTTCTGCCGGTCGGCTTCCGGCTGGGTGACAACGACACCCGCATCCTCGCGGTCGCCCTCAACCTGGCCGCGGAGGGCCGCGAGGTCGTCCTCGTCTCCAAGGACCTGCCGCTGCGGGTGAAGGCGTCGGCCGTCGGCCTGGTCGCCGAGGAGTACCGCGCGGAGCAGCCGGTCGAGACCGGGTGGACCGGCATGGTCGAGGTCGACCTGGCCGGTGCCGACCTGGACACGCTGTACGCCGAGGGGACGGCCGACCTCGACGCCGCCCGCGACCTGCCCACCCACACCGGCCTGGTGTTGATGTCCGAGCGCGGCAGCGGCCTGGGCCGGGTCACCCCCGACAAGCGCGTACGCCTGGTCCGCGGCGACCGGGAGGCGTTCGGCCTGCATGGCCGGTCGGCCGAGCAGCGCGTCGCTCTCGACCTCCTGCTGGACCCCGACATCGGCATCGTGAGCCTCGGTGGCAGGGCCGGAACCGGAAAGTCCGCGCTGGCCCTGTGCGCCGGTCTGGAGGCGGTGATGGAGCGCCGCCAGCACCGCAAGGTCGTGGTGTTCCGGCCGCTGTACGCCGTCGGCGGGCAGGATCTGGGCTATCTGCCGGGCAGTGAGGCAGAGAAAATGGCGCCTTGGTCACAGGCGGTGTTCGACACGCTGGGCGCGGTGACCAACGCCAACGTCGTGGAGGAGGTCATCGACCGGGGGATGCTGGAGGTGCTCCCGCTCACCCACATCCGCGGCCGGTCCCTGCACGACGCCTTCGTCGTGGTCGACGAGGCACAGTCACTGGAACGCAACGTACTGCTCACGGTATTGTCCCGGATTGGTGCCGGTTCCCGAGTTGTCCTGACTCACGACGTTGGTCAGCGGGACAACCTGCGAGTCGGACGCCATGACGGAGTAGTGGCCGTGGTCGAGAAGCTCAAGGGGCACCCGTTGTTCGCGCATGTGACGCTGACCCGCTCCGAGCGTTCGCCGATCGCCGCCCTCGTGACGGAGATGCTCGAGGACATCTCGTTGTGAGGACGGCCGAGGTCGCCGCCTTTGAGGTGACGCCCCCGACACCACCGCGAGGTGGCCGAAAGCCTCCACTTCGTTTCGTACGGTAGGGGACCGTACGCAAACCGTACGCACTGTAGTCCGACGCGGTGTGGCCCCGGCCAGGCCGCGAGAGATCTCTGGAGGCGTGTGTGGCGAGCTACGCCGGTAAGCACCGGGCACCCGCGAAGCATCGGGCGCGCGGACGCGGCGCAGGAATCACGACCCGGCTGACGGCCCCTTCCCCTGGGGGCTCGCGACGGGCCGAAGCCACCCGGACCGCGCAAGCCTCGCCGGTCCTGGGCCGTGAGGCGAGCGGACCGGAGCGCGAGCTGGTCGACGCACTCGCGGTTTCCGGCGTACGCGAGACGGTGGCGGCCCGGGAGACGGTGGCGGCCCGGGAGACGGTGCCGGCCCGGGAGCCGGAGGCCGTCGCACTCCCCGCCGTGACGCCGGAGGCGGAGCCGGAAACCCCGGCCCGCCGCGGCTTCCGGATCAGCCCGGCCTTCGCGGCGGTCACCGCGGCCAGCCTCGGGGTGACCGGCGCGGTCGGCGCGGGCGTCCTCGTGGCCGGCAGTCACCGCACCGGCACGCTCAACAACCTCGCCGTGTCCGACCTCGGAGGCCGCGGCGCGCTGACCGCGAAGCGGGCCGCCGAGCTCAAGCCGAAGTCCGCGACTCCCCGGCACACCACGCACACCGTGACCCCGAAGCCGACGCCCACGCCGACGGTGGCGAAGAAGCCGGAGAAGGTCGTCCCCGCGACCGGCGAGGACGTCATCGACCGCACCGCCGTCGAGCGTGTCCGTGCCGCCGAGCGGGCCTCCCGTGCGGCCGAGCGCGAGGCTCTTGCCCGCAAGCAGGCCGCCAAGGATCGGGCGCGGCTGGAGAGCGGCTCGCCGAAGGAGATCGCCGCCCGGCTGGTCGCCGCCCGCGGGTGGAGCGACGCGCAGTACCAATGCCTGGTGACCATGTGGACCCGGGAGAGCAGCTGGAACCACCACGCGGTCAACGCCAGCTCCGGTGCGTACGGCATTCCCCAGGCGCTGCCCGGCAGCAAGATGGCCGCGTACGGCTCGGACTGGCGCGACAACCCCACCACCCAGATCAAGTGGGGACTGGCCTACATCGAGTCCCGCTACAACACCCCCTGTGGCGCCTGGTCCTGGTGGCAGGCCCACAACTGGTACTGAGCCCGGATCTCGGCGGCTCGCATGCTGCGTGACCGGGGGATCTCGGTGCGGGTTCGAGCCTGAGGCGGCCGGTCCCCCGCTGCGCGGGGAGGATCCGGCCAAATGCGCCCGCGGGGCGCTCACCGAACACAAACGTGAGGTACCGGTCGAGATCGCCCACGGCTCGATCCTGGCCGAGCTGGGCCTGGCCGACCTGACCCAGGCGGCGCCCCTAGTCGGTCCGCCGCGATCTGGTATGACCACGTGGCAGGGCGGTCAGGGGAGGGATTTCGACCCCCCTTGAACCGACGGCAGCTCCAAGGTCAAGAACACCTTCGGCGTCGCGCCGCTGCCCGGTGGCAACGGTCCGGGCGCGTCGAGCCTCGATGGTCACAACGCCGCGATCAGCGTCTACAGCGATCACAAGGCCACCGCGCACGACTTCCTGGAGAAGTTCCCCTACCTCCCGACCCTGCTGACGTCCATCCAGAACGCCGTGCCCCGCCCGGTCACGCCGTTCTACCCGGCTGTCACCAAGGCCATCCAGGACAACGCCTACGCGGCACTCAAGGGCAGCAAGAGCGCCAGCAGGCCGTGAAGGACATGTCCTCGGCGATCAACGCGGCGTCGAACTCCTGATCCGCGCAGTCATGGGGGGTCCGGGTGCGACGCGCCCGAAGCGGCGGCGCAAGGGGTTGTTCAACCTCTCCGAGGGTGGCGGCGCACCGTTCCTCGTCGCGCCCACCTTGATCCTGTTGGCGATCGTCATCGGCTACCCGGTGGTCCGCGCGCTCTGGATGTCCTTCCAGAAGGACCCCGGCCTGGACAAGGCCACCGGCCTCTTCGTCTCCGGTGGCTTGGCGGTCGTCTCGAACTACACCCACTGGCTGCTGCAGCTGTGCTCCACGGTCTCCGGCGGCACCGCCGCCTGCCCGGCGGGCAGCCTGGGCGCGGAGTTCTGGACCGCGATGGGCAACACCGTGCTCTTCACGGTGATCTCGGTGGCCATCGAGATCGTGCTCGGCATGTGGTTCGCGATGATCATGCACCCCGCAAGTTCCGCGGCCGCGGTCTGTTGCGCGCCGCCGTGCTGGTGCCTTGGGCGATCCCCACCGCCGTGACCGCGAAGCTGTTCGCCTTCATCTTCGCCGTCAGCGGTGTCGCCAACCAGCTGCTGCACACCTCGATCATCTGGGGCGGTGGCGAGTGGTCGTCGCGCTGGGCGGTGATCGCCGGTGACGTGTGGATGACGACTCCGTTCATGGCCAGCCGCACCAGGAGCCCTACATCGCGGTGATGGCAGCCGGGACCGTCGTGACGGTGCCACTGGTGCTGATGGTCCTGCTACGGATGCTCGCGGAGGATGGTGCCGGGCCACGCCGGGCCCGGGCGCGATGCATCCCTCGCCGGGCGCTCCCCGCGGGTGCCTTGAGGCTGCTCCCGCTCAAACGGCGCCGAGAGGTCCGCGAGACCTGAATCACAGTCCCGATTTGCTCCCCGAATGCCCGGAATTCTGCTGTCCAGGCACGGTTTCCCGGGTGTCGTCGGCAACGACGCAAGCACCCCTTGCCTGATACTCTCCCCGCGTTTTCACAGCTCAAAGTCGCAGGTCGCGGCCCACGCCCCGTCGACGGGTGACGCCGCCGGATCCGCGGTCCGCAACCGGGACGCCCGGGTCGCAACCTGCGATCTCGTGGTGTGGCGGTGTTGCGTAATCGGTCAAGTGAGACAGGATGAAGGAACGGGACAAAAGTCCTCCGCGACCATTCGTTTCATCCTGTCTGATCGTGACCTGACCGAAGGAACGTGCAGACGAGTCGACCTGGAGGCGCAGTGCGTGACGCAGCCGGCCGAAAGGGCCGGAGACCGCAGTCGAAGTACGCCGGACGACATGCCGGACGCCGCCGGGCAGCGCTGTTCGCGGCGCTCACCCTCGCGGCCGCAGCGGCCCTGGCCGGGTGCGGGAGCGACTCCGGTCCGCCGGTCGTGACGTGGTACATCAACCCCGACAACGGCGGCCAGGCGAAACTGGCGGCCAAGTGCACGCAGCAGGCCGGTGGGAAGTACCGCATCGCCACGGCTCTGCTGCCCCGGGACTCCACCGCCCAGCGCGAGCAGCTCGTCCGCCGGCTCGCGGCCGGCGACAAGGGCATCGACCTGATGAGCCTCGACCTGCCCTACCTCGCGGAGTTCGCCAACGCGGGCTTCCTGCACAAGTTCCAGGGCAGCCAGGCGAGCCGGCTGACCAAGGGCATGCTGGCCGCCCCGCTCGAGGCGGCCAAGTGGAAGGACGAGCTCTACGCCGTCCCGTTCAACTCCAATACCCAGGTGCTGTGGTACCACAAGAAGGTCGCCAAGAAGGTCGGCTTCGACATCGGCCCCAACTCCGACGTGACCTGGAAGCAGGTCATCGCGGCGGCCGAGAAGTCCGGCACCACGGTGCAGGTGCAGGCGTCCCGCTACGAGGGCTACACCGTGCTGATCAACTCGCTGGTGGCCTCGGCGGGCGGGGAGATCCTGAAGAATCCCGAAGCAGGCAAGGACGTCACGCCCGCCATCGACTCCGCCGCGGGCCGCGCCGCCGCCGAGGTGCTGCGCACGCTGGGGCGTTCGAAGGCCGCCTCCGCCGACATCAGCAACTCCGACGAGGGCACCAGCCAGGCCGGGTTCAACGCCGGCAACGGCGGCTTCATGACCAACTGGCCGTTCGTCTACACCGCAGAGACCGGCGCGCTGAACGACCTGAAGACGCAGCGCAAGAGCGCTCCGGCGGGCAAGCGGGCCGCGCTCGACCAGCAGATCAAGGAGCAGCAAGCCAAGGTTGACGACTTCGGCTGGGCCCGCTGGCCGGGCGTCGTCCGGGGCAAGCCGAGCGCACCGCCGCTGGGCGGGATCAACCTCGCCGTCGGCGCGTTCAGCCGGCACACCAAGGAGTCGGTCGAGGCGGTGCGGTGCATCACCTCACCGGCCAGCCAGAAGGAGTACATGCTCGGCGAGGGCCTGCTGCCGACGGTCGAGTCGGTGTACGCCGATCCGGAGATCCGCAAGGCGTTCCCGATGGCCGGCCTGCTGCGCAAGTCGGTCGACCAGGGCGCGCCCCGGCCGATCACGCCGTACTACCCCGACATCACCGCGGCCGTCCAGCGCACCTGGCACCCGGCGTCGGCGGTCAGCCCGGGCAGGACTCCTGGGGCCACCGCGAGCCTGATCGTCGCGGTCCTGCATGACAAAGAGCTGATCTGAGGCGGAGGGGAGGAACCATGACGACAACGACACTGGAGAAACCCGCTCCCTCGACCGCCCGGCGCAGGCTGACCGACCGGGCCCGCCAGGAGCAGCGCCTGGGTTGGTACCTCTGCGCCCCGGCCTTCATCGTGATGCTGGCGGTCACTGCTTATCCGATGCTGCAGGCCGTGTGGCTTTCCATGCAGAGCTACCGGATCACCGACCCGGAGTCCCGGCGGTTCGTGGGCTTGGCCAACTACACGATGGTGCTGAGCGACGGGCTGTGGTGGCGCGACGTCGGCGTCACCGTGCTGATCACGATCATCACTGTGGTGGTGGAGCTCGTCATCGGCTTCGCGTTCGCGATGGTGATGCACCGCATCCTGTTCGGGCGGGGCATCGTGCGCACCGCGATCCTGGTGCCCTACGGCATCATCACGGTGGTCTCGGCGTTCGCCTGGAAGTTCGCGTTCGCGCCCGACTCGGGGTTCTTCAACTCCTGGTTCGGCCTGCAGAACTACGACGTCTTCGCGCAGTTCGGCTCCTCGATCGCGGCGATCTCGATGTCGGAGATCTGGAAGACGACACCGTTCATGTCGCTGCTGTTGCTGGCCGGGCTGGCGCAGGTCCCCGAGGACCTGCAGGAGGCCGCGAAGGTGGACGGCGCCACCTGGTGGCAGCGGCTGTGGAAGGTCACGATCCCCAACATGCGGGCGGCGATCATGGTCGCCCTGCTGTTCCGCACGCTGGACGCCTACCGCATCTTCGACAGCGTGTTCGTGATGACCAACGGCGCGCAGAGCACCGAGACGGTCTCCTTCCTGGCGTACCGGCAGATGATCACCCGAACGGCGGTGGGCCTCGGCTCGGCGGTGTCGGTGCTGTTGTTCCTCACCGTGCTGATCATCGCCTTCGTCTTCATCAAGCTGTTCCGGACCGACCTGTCCCAGGTGCGAGGTGATCGGTGATGAACGCCCGTAAGGTCTGGTGGGCGGTCGCCGGGCTGGCGATCGTCTTCTACACGCTCTTCCCGGTGGCGTGGATCCTGTCCCTGTCGCTGAAGAAGGACGCCAACACCCCCGGCTTCTTCCCGACCGAGGCCACCTTCGACAACTACCGCACGGTGTTCGACTCGGGCCTGTTCCTGAGCGCACTACGCAACTCCGTCGGAATCTCGCTGATCTCCACCGTGGCGTCGGTGGTGCTGGCCACGCTGGCCGCCTACGCGATCGCGCGGCTGGAGTTCAGGGGCAAGAAGCTGGTGCTGTCGATGGCGCTGGCGATCGCGATGTTCCCGACCATCTCGCTGGTGCCGCCGCTGTTCGACATGTGGCGGACTCTCGGGCTGTACGACACCTGGGCCGGGCTGATCATCCCCTATATGTCGTTCACCCTGCCGCTGGCGATCTGGACGCTGTCGGCGTTCTTCCGGGAGATCCCCTGGGAGATGGAGCAGGCTGCCCAGGTCGACGGTGCCACCCAGTGGCAGGCGTTCCGCAAGGTGATCGTCCCGCTGGCGGCTCCCGGTGTTTTCACCGCCGCCATCCTGACGTTCTTCTTCGCCTGGAACGACTTCGTGTTCGGCATCTCGCTGACCGCCTCCGACGCGGCCCGGCCGGTGCCGGCGGCGTTGGCGTTCTTCACGGGTGAGTCCTTCTTCGAACAACCCACGGCCGCGATCGCGGCGGCCGCGGTGGTCGTCACGATCCCGGTGATCGTGCTCGTCCTCTTCTTCCAGCGCAAGATCGTGGCCGGGCTGACGTCCGGCGCGGTGAAGGGTTGATGCGCCATGGCAGTCATCGAGTTGAAGAACATCGTCAAGGAGTACGGCGATGGGTACCCGGCCGTCAACGACGTGAGCCTGGAGATCGCCGACGGCGAGTTCATGATCCTCGTCGGCCCGTCCGGGTGCGGCAAGTCCACCTTGCTCCGGATGATCGTGGGGCTGGAGGACATCACCTCCGGCGACCTGCTGATCGGCGGCGAACGCGTCAACGACAAGGCGCCGCGCGATCGCAACCTCGCGATGGTGTTCCAGAACTACGCCCTCTACCCGCACCTCACCGTCTACGAGAACATCGCGTTCCCGTTGCGGCTGGCGAAGCGGTCCGACGAGGAGGTGCGCGACAAGGTCGAGCGGGCCGCGGACCTGCTCGAGCTGCGCGAGCACCTGCAGCGCAAGCCGAGCCAGCTGTCCGGTGGCCAGCGCCAGCGGGTGGCGATGGGGCGGGCGATCGTCCGGGACGCCGAGGCGTTCCTCTTCGACGAGCCGCTGTCCAACCTCGACGCCAAGCTGCGTGGGCAGATGCGCACGGAGATATCCCGGCTGCAGCGCCAGCTGGACACCACGACGGTCTACGTCACCCACGACCAGACCGAGGCGATGACCCTCGGGGACCGCGTTGCCGTTCTGCGCAAGGGAGTTCTGCAGCAGTGCGCGTCCCCACGGGAGCTGTACGAGCAGCCGATCAACCTGTTCGTGGCGGGCTTCATCGGTGCGCCGCCGATGAACTTCCTGCCGGCCACGGTGAAGAACGGCCGGATCGAGCTGCCGTTCGGCACCGTGGCGCTGCCCGACGTCTACGACGCGGCAGCCCTGGAAGGACGTCTGCTGGTGGCGGGCATCCGCCCGGGTTCGTTCGAGGACGCGGAGTACGTCGACTCGGCCAAGCACCCGCGCGGTGAGACGTTCGAGGCGACGGTCGACGTGATCGAGTGGCTCGGAAACGAACAGTACGCCTACGTGCCGTACGAGTCCGAGCAGGAGATCCGCGCCGAGATCGACACGCTGGCGCAGGAGCTGGACATGGAGGCGATGCGCCCGCAGCTCATCATCTCCCTCGACCCCGCCAGCCGGATCCGTGAGGGCCAGCCGGGCAGGTTCTGGGTCGACGTGTCGAAGATCCACCTGTTCGACCCCAAGGACGGTGCCAACCTCGGGTTGACGCGGAAGGACTCGAACGCCACGAGCGGCGAGCCCACGCCCGCCTGAGCTTTTCCGCCCGGAGGCGCGCCGGATGATGGCCGGCTTCGAGGTCAGACGACCTCGAAGTTGGCCATCATCGCCATGTCCTCGTGCTCGAGGTTGTGGCAGTGCATCACGTACCTCCCGCGGTAGCCGTCGAAGCGGGCGATGATCTCGGCCGTCTGTGCGGGGTGCAGGTCGAGGGTGTCCTTGCGGCCAAGGTCGGCCTTCGGCGGTTCGCCGTCGAGGGTGAGCACCTGGAACTGCACCAGGTGCAGGTGCACCGGATGCGCCACGTCGCTGGTCAGCCGCCACACCTCGGTGGCGCCGAGCCTCGGCCGGGCGAGGGACTTCGCCGGGTCGAACGCCTCGCCGTTGACGGTCCATCCGTCGTGTCCGTGCACGTCGCCGGACTCGAACGCGAACTCGCGGGTGACGCTCGCCTTCGCCGGGTCGAGCCGCTCGACCTTCGCCAGCCGGTCCGGCACGTGGGTGGTGTCGCGTTCTCGTCGTACGACCCGAAACCTCATCACCCGCGCGGCGCCGCCCTCGCCGGCGGCGTTGGTGAGCACGACCGTCGTCCCCACCGGGAACCTGCCGAAGTCGACCACGACGTCGACGCGTTCGGCGGGGGCGAGGGTGAGGGTGGAACGCGGGACCGGGCGGGCCAGCAGGCCGCCGTCGCTGCCGATCTGGACGAACGACGGGTCGCCGGCGGGCGCCGGACGCAGGGCGAGTTCGTAGCGCCGGGCGTTGGAGGCGTTCAGGATCCGCAGCCGGTAACGCGCGGCGCTGACGTCGAGGTGAGGCCAGGGTGCGCCGTTGACCAGGACGACGTCGCCGAGCACACCGCCCATGTACGCCTCCCGCACTCCGGGACGGTCGCGCAGGTGCGGGTCGAGCGCGGGATAGAGCAGGTTCCCCTTGGCGTCGAAGGACCGGTCGCAGATCATCAGCGGGAGTTCGCGTTCGCCCGTGGGCAGGGGAAGGGCGTCTTCCTCGTCGTCACGTACGAACCACATTCCGGCCAGCCCACGCCACAGCTGCGGTGCGGTGAAGTCCATCCGGTGGTCGTGGTACCACAGCGGCGCGGCGGGCTGGTCGAGCGGGAACTCATACGTCCTGCTGCCACGCGTCACCCGCGCCCGCGGGTCGGACATGCCGCCCTTCCCGGCCATGCCGGACCGGGCAGCTGGGAAGTCGCCGTGCCGGGGGAGCAGCAGGTCGGTCGGGTAGCCGTCGCTCGCCGGTGGCGTACGCCCGCCGTGCAGGTGGGTGACCACCGGCACCGGCAGCTCGTTGGTCTGGTGTACGACCACCCGGCGGCCGCTGCGTGCCTCGACCGTGGGCCCGGGAAACCGCCCGGCGTACCCCCAGATCCGGGTGCGGGTGCCGGGCAGGATCTCCTGCTCGGCGATCCGCGGCGAGAGGTCGTAGTGGTCGGTGGTGGCGTCGCGCCGGATCGGTCGGGCCGCCGGCGGGATCGGCAGCGGCACCCGGAACGGCGGCGGCAGCTCGGCGGTGCTGGGCAGCAGCCGCGGCTGCGGGCTGCTGGCTCCGAACAGGGAGCAAGCCGAGGTTGACGTAGCCGTCAGCGCGGCGAGGGTGCCCGCACCGACCAGCCGCAGCGCCTGCCGGCGGGACAGGCTCACGGTTGGGAGGCGGAGGCCGCGAAGGAGCCGCCCGGTCGCGACCACGCCCGCATGACCATCACGATGACGCCGCCGAACAACGCCACCCCGAGCGGGACGTGCACCAGTTTCTGGTGTTCACCGCCGAGGACGGCCTGCACGACGACGAGGACCAGCATCACCGCACTCGGCACGATGGTCCGTGCCGAACCACCGCCGGGCTTCCAGACCAGGATGGCCGCGACGACCGTGAGCAGGGCGAACGCGAACGCCAGAGTGGCCGTACCGCCGTGAAGGTCCTTCGCACCCGACCGGCCGGCGACGACCATCCCGGCGGTGATCGCCTGGACGAAGATCGCGACCGCCTGGAGGGCCACCAGCGTGCGGAACGCGGTGAACGTCCAGGGCTTCGCCGGCGCTCCCGCTGCCCCGCCGGCCCCCGGACCTCCGGTGCGCGTACTCCTGGCACCCGTCGATGTGTCGTGTGTCGCCATGACCTGAGCCCTTCTCGCCCGGAACCGCCGCGGCGCTGCCGCGGCTCGTCACGGCCGCGGCGGCTCCGCGGCTCGTCACGGTCCAGCCTCACCGAGGGGACCGGTCGCCCGCGTCCTTCCCCGGAAGGCCGTGCGCGTACCGCGTCCGGCGTACTCACGAAGCGATCAGGTCGCCGACCAGCGTAGGTCCGTGCGTGTCCAGCCAGCGGTCGACCCGGCGCGCGGCAACCAGCCGGTCGCGTACTTCGTCAAGCCGGGCTTGCCCCTGCCTCCAACGGCCCGCCCGCCACACCAGGGACTCCAGCGCGCGCAGCCGGAGAAGGCCGGGGAAAGCCGAGAGTTCCGGTGTGCTCAGCGGGACGCGCGAGAGGTACGCCCGGCAGAGTACGCCGGAGGAGCGGTCCGGCACGCCCCAGTCGCAGGTGGCCATCGACATCGCCCCGGCGAGATCCGCGGCTCGCAGGTCCAGGCCGGCGAACTCGAAGTCGAGCACCGCGCTGGGCGTGCCGTCCTCGTGCACGAGCAGGTTGCCCAGCGCGAAGTCGTCGTGCACGATCTGCACGGGCAGGGTCGCCCACCATTCCACGCGCAGCGCGTCCACCTCCTCGGCCGCGGCGGGCAGCCACCCCGGATCCGCATCCTGGTCGCCGGGAAGTGCGCGGGCGAGTTCGGCGGCGAGGTCACCGATGTCCGGCACAGCTGGATGGACCTGCGCCAGCGGATGCCGCCAGTCGGTGGGCGCGAGGTCGGCGGGCAGCTCGGCGAGCGCGCGGTCCAGGTCGGCGAGCACCTCCCCGGCGAGGGCGAGCTCACGAGCGGTGTGTTCGGCGGGACGGCCGGGCAGGAAGCGAAACACCGCGACCGGGCCGTCCGGAGTCGGTACGAGCGTCGCCCCGCCGGTCGTGGGAAGCGGCAGGGGTACGGCGAACGGGAGGCCCAGGCCTGCCAGTGCGGTCAGCAGCCGATGTTCGGCGGTCACCCGGGCGGCGGGCTGGTTCTGGTAGCCGCGTACGACAAAACGTCCGCCGCTCGCCTCCACCACGAGCACGGAGTTGAGCGGCGAAGTTTTCGGGCCGTCCGGCGAGGGTTGGTCAGGCATCGGCAGGTGGGTCAGAAGTCGGCCTGGACGCCCGGCGGCAACGCGGGGAGGGGCCAGTGCGGGTCGGGCTGCCAGTCCTCCCAGCCGTCGCGGAACGGCGAGTCCCAGCGGGCCACCACCTCCTCGACGGCGCGGGCGTCCTTCTCGAACTCCTTGGCGTCGGCGGCGTCGTAGCGGCCCCAGCGTACGGCGGCGGCGAGCTCGTCCTCGTCCTTCCAGCGCACGCTGCGGTCGGGCTGGACCACGACGTCGAGCACATGGTCCTGGGTCACCACGCGGAGCTCGTCGCGGACGTGGACGTCCTCGAGGTTGACGTACCAGTTGCGGAACGTCCCGTCGGGCAGCCAGAACAACCAGACCGACCAGGGCACTCCGGTCGGGGCGACCTTGAGGATGCCGGGGCCGCGCCAGGCGTCCTGCTTGAGTGCCCGGTCGTCGCGGACGCGGTACCAGTCGTCGACGTGCACGGCACGCAGGTCACGCCCGTCGGTGAGCACCGGACGCAGCACGGGCGTTCCCGGCGCCAGCCAGGCGACCAGACCGTCGGCGTCGTCGCGCACTACGGTCATCGGCCGAACGGTCTCCGGATGCCCCGGAAGCCAGGTGCGCCGGCGGTAGTGCCACCAGATGTGCGTGCCCGGCTGCCAGTACGGCGGCGGGCCGGACGGGCGCATTCCCGCGGTCGCGGCGCGCTGCGCAGGCAGGTCGCCGGGCTCGGGAACCGTATCGGAGGAAACGTTCACCATCGCGATCCTAGTCGCGAACGATCGCCGGGACTGCCTTCGTGGTCATCCTCGGCCACCCGATCACCGGCGCACCTCGCTCCGCCCCGCGCCGGATTCTTCCGCGGAAGAATCCGCGTGGCCGGCGTCACGCAGGATCGGGGCGATCTCCGGTGCTGCGAACCCGGCCCTTGACCACCTCGTACGCCGTTCCGTAGATCACGTACGTCATGTCGGCGAGCGCGTCGGCCACCGCCACCAGATCACCGGCTTCGGCGGCCTCGACGTACTCCCCGAACTCCTCACGCAGCAAGGCGATCCGCAGTCGCCAGGAGTCCGGACGCGGCACCGCCCCTGGTCCGGAAAGGTCAGGGGTGCGTCATCGACAAGACGTCGAGCGCCTTGTCGAGCTGCTCCTCGGTGAGGTCGCCGCGTTCGACGTACCCCTGGTCGATCACCACCTGCCGGATGGTCTTGCGCTCGGCGAGCGCGGTCTTGGCGACCTTCGCGGCGTTCTCGTAACCGATGTAGCGGTTCAGCGGGGTGACCACCGACGGGGACGACTCGGCGTACTCGCGGCAACGGTCGGCGTTGGCGGTGATCCCGGCCACCAGCCGGTCGGCGAACAGCACGCTCACGTTGGTGAGCAGCCGGATCGACTCCAGCAGGTTGCGGGCGATCACCGGCAGCATGACGTTGAGTTCGAAGTCGCCCTGCGAACCCGCGAACGCCACCGCCGCGTCGTTGCCCACGACCTGCGCCACGACCTGGCGGGCGGCCTCGGGGATGACCGGGTTGACCTTGCCCGGCATGATGCTCGACCCCGGCTGCAGGTCGGGCAGCGCGAGTTCACCAAGCCCGGCGCGCGGCCCGGAGCCCATCCAGCGGATGTCGTTGGCCGCCTTGTAGAGGCCGACCGCGATCGTCCGCAGCTGACCGGACAGCTCGACCAGCGCGTCGCGGGCGCCCTGCGCCTCGAAGTGGTTGCGGGCCTCGCGCAGCGGCAGGCCGGTCGTCTCCACGAGTTCGGCGATCACCTTCTCGGCGAACCCGGGCGGGGTGTTGATGCCGGTGCCCACCGCGGTGCCGCCGAGCGGAAGCTCGCCGACGCGGGGGAGCGTGGACTCCACGCGCTCGATGCCGTAGCGGATCTGCGCGGCGTACCCGCCGAACTCCTGGCCGAGCGTCACCGGCGTGGCGTCCATCAGGTGCGTACGCCCGGACTTCACCACCTCGGCGAACTCACTCGCCTTCGACTCCAGCGATTCGGACAGGTGGGACAGTGCCGGGATCAGGTCGTTGAGGACGGCGTACGTCGCGGCGATGTGGATGGAGGAGGGGAACACGTCGTTGCTGGACTGCGAGGCGTTAACGTGGTCGTTGGGGTGGACGGACCGGCCGAGTGACTCGGTGGCCAGTGTGGCGAGCACCTCGTTGGTGTTCATGTTGCTGGAGGTGCCCGAGCCGGTCTGGAACACGTCGATCGGGAAGTGCACGTCGTGGGCGCCGGAGGCGACTTCGGCGGCCGCCTCCTGGATCGCCTTGGCGAGGTCGGCGTCGATGACGCCGAGCTCGGCGTTGACCTTCGCCGCCGCGCCCTTGATCAGGGCGAGTGCCCGGATGTGCTGGGCCTCCAGCATCGAGCCGGAGATCGGGAAGTTCTCCACCGCGCGCTGGGTCTGTGCCCGCCACTTCGCCTCGGCGGGAACCCTGACCTCGCCCATGGTGTCGTGTTCGATCCGGTAGTCCTGCTCTCGCTCCTGCGCCATGGCCCGACTCTATTCCGCCCGCCCCGTCGTGGATGTGATGAGGTTGCCGATGTGAGCGAGTCCACCCGCTGGATGACCACCGCCCAGGCCGCCGATCTGCTCGGGGTGAAGGCCGAGACGGTGTACGCGTACGTGAGCCGGGGTGTGCTGACCCGCCACCCGGGCGCGGACCGGCGGTCGTCGCGGTTCGACCGAATCGAGGTCGAACGCCTGGCCCGGAGGAACCGTCGCGGCGGCCGGGCGGGCGCGCTGGAGGTGGTGGTCGACACCGGGCTGACGATGCTCGACCCCGAGGGGGCGCTGTACTACCGGGGACGGGACGCGGTGGTGCTGGCCCGGACCGAGTCGTTCGAGACGGTCGCCGGGCTGTTGTGGGACAGCACGTACGCCGGACCGTGGCAGGCGTCGCCGGCGGCGGTCGAGGTGGGGCGGCAGGCCCAGGCGGCATTGCCGGCGTCCACCCGGCCGGTGGACCGTATGCGGGTCGTGGTGGCCGCGCTGGCCGCCGCGGATCCGATGCGCGACGACCGCCGGCCGGCCGCGGTGGTGGCGTCTGCCCGCGCGCTGGTCGCCGGCATCGTCGACGCACTGCCCGAACGCTCACCCGCCACCGGTTCCTCCGTCGCCGAGCGGCTGTGGTCGCGGCTGGCCGACCGGGCACCCGGGCCGGGGGAGATCCGGGCGCTGAACGCCGCGCTGGTCCTGCTCGCCGACCACGAACTCGCCGCCTCCACCCTCGCCGCGAGGGTCGCCGCGTCGGTGTGGGCCGATCCGTACCTCGTGGTGCTCACCGGGCTGAGTGCCGGCGGCGGGATCCTGCACGGTGCGAGCGCCTCCGGCCTGGAGTCGTTGCTGCGTACGACGTCCGGCCCCGGTGAGGTGCCCAGGGTGGTCGGTGACCGGCTGCGCCGCGGAGAGCAGCTGCCGGGCTTCGGCCACAAGGTCTACACCGGAAGGGATCCGCGCGCCGACGCCTTGCTGGAGCTGGTCCGCGACGCCGGTGAGGAACTCGCCGGAGAGGCTCCAGAACAGCCCACCGAACAGCCTCCGCAAGGTGGGGTTGACGCTGTTGTCGCCGAGCTGGTGCGGGTCGTCGGCCGGCACGGCGGACCGGCGCCCAACGTGGACCTGGCGCTCGCCGCGCTTGCTGTCAAGTTCGACTTGACAGAGGGGTCGGGTGAGATGGTCTTCCTGTTGGGGCGGATCGCGGGGCTGGTCGCGCACGCACTGGAGGAGTACCCCCATCGGCTGCGGTTCCGGCCCCGCGCCCTCTACACCGGCCCGCCGCCCGGGGCGCCGAGCACGCCGGGCTGAGGTGTCAGAGCTCCGGCACCGGCTGCGGAGGAGGCGTGCCGACGTACCTCGCGTCCGGCCGGATGATCTTGCGGTCGCGTGCCTGTTCCAGCACGTGTGCCGACCAGCCGATCACCCGGCTGGAGGCGAACGTCGGCGTGAACATCGTGCGCGGCAGACCGCACAGCTCCATCACCACCCCGGCGTAGAACTCCACGTTGGTGTGGATCTCGCGGTCCGGCTTGAGCTCGGCGAGCAGCGCGAGCACCCGGCTCTCCACCACCGTCGCGAAGTCCACCAGGTCGCCGCCGAGCTCTCGGGCCGTACCGCGAAGCATCCGCGAGCGCGGGTCCTCGGTGCGGTAGACCGGGTGGCCGAACCCCATGATCCGCTCGCCACGCTCGATGCGTTCGCGTACCCACGCGTCGATCCGGTCCGGCGTACCGATCGCGTCCAGCGCCTCCAGCGCCCGGCTCGGCGCACCGCCGTGCAACGGACCGGACAGCGCGCCGACCGCGCCGACCAGGCAGGCCGCGAGGTCCGCGCCGGTGGAGGCGATCACCCGGGCGGTGAACGTGGAGGCGTTGAAGCCGTGGTCGATGGTGGAGACGAGGTAGCGCTCGATGGCGCGGGCGTGCTCGGGGCGCGGTTCGGTGCCGGTGAGCATGTGGAGGTAGTTCGCGGCGTACGGCAGATCCGGGCGTGGCGGGATCGGTTCCTCGCCCCGTCCCAGCCGGTGGAGCGCGGTCAGCAGCGTGGGCACCTGTGCGCACAGGCGAAGTGCGTCCTCGCGACGGGCCGCGTCGTCCAGGTCCCACAGCGGTCGCATGCCCTGCGCGGCGCCCGCGAGGGAGAGTGCGGTCCGCAGGCCGTCCAGGGGTGCGGGTGCCGCGGCGGCGATCGCGGGCAGCACGTCGCGCACTCCGGCCGGCACGTCGCGGTACGCGGCGACGCGAGCGGTGAACTCCGCTCGCTGCTCGCGGTCGGGCAGCTCTCCGGCGAACAGCAGGTGCCAGACGTCCTCGACCGTACGGTGCTCGGCGAGGTCGACCGCGGAGTACTGCCGGTAGTGGTAGAAGCCCTCCCGCCCGCGTACGTGGCCGATCGTGGTGTCGGTGACGCTCACCCCGGCCAGGCCGGGTGGTACGACGATCTGGCCGCTGCTGCCGCCGGTGGCGCAGGCGCCGGGATTGCCGGGCTGGGTGGGCTCGCCCGGACTGCCGGGGTCACCGGACTGGGCGTGGGAGTTGGTGGCGGTGGACGGCATGGATTGACCTCCCGTGGATGCGGATGACAGGAGCGTCCGGCCGAACGAAATACCTTGTCAATGTTGATCGGATCAACCTAAGGCGTTGTCACGCGGGGAGATCCGTACGAAGGTGACGCGTCTCACGCCGGGGTGACGGCCCTGTCGCGGGAGGAGATCAGGTGGCGCAGGCGGCGTTCCGGCCGACGTAGAGGTAGTAGTCGAGCCGGCGGCCCTCCCGGGGCACCACCCGGTGGACCTCCTCACAGGTCCCGAACTCCCGCGCCAGCCGTCGGCGCAGCGCCGACGACCGGGTGGCCGACCACACGACCACTACCCCGCCCGGTCGCAGGGCGCGCCGGACCAGGCCGAGGAACGGGCTTTCGTACACCTCGGTGTTGGCGCGGTGCACCAGGAAGTCCGGGCCGTTGTCGACGTCGAGCAGGATCGCGTCGGTGCCGCCTGCGGGCAGCGTCGGGAGCCAGCGGCGTACGTCGGCGACGTGGGCGTGCACCCGCTCGTCGGCGAGGACTCCTGCCGTAGGTGGGACCAGCCCGTCGCGTACCCAGCCGACGACGGCGGGTTCGAGCTCGATCACGTCGATCCGGGCGACCCGGGTGTCGGCGAGGAGCTCGCGCACCGTGAACCCCAGTCCCAGACCTCCGACAACCACCGTCCAGGCCGCGTCGGGCGGGGCGTACTCCAGCGCGGCCCGGGCGAGCAGCCGCTCGGTGGTGGTCTCCAGCGTGTCCATGACGAACGTGCCGTTGGTGATCAGTTCGTACACCTCGCCGGTGTCCGCGGTCTCCAGCGAACGGCGGCGCAGCGCCACCGAGCCGCGGGGCGTCTCGTCGAGGGCCAGGGTCACCGGCCGCGTCGGGTCGAAGGCGGGAACGGAGTCGGGCAGCACGGCCCCAGCCTAGGCTGGGGCGGCGAGTGGGCCGGCGCGGGTGATGCGTGCTCCACCGACGCTTCCTGCCCTCGTGCGTCGGGAGGAGGTCCGGGCCGCGGCGAGCGGCTAACCTTCAGGGGCCGTGACTGTCAGGCCGAAGGAGTGACCATGAGCAACACCCCGTGGGCGGCCGGCGGCTCCGGTGAGCTCCGGGCCTCCGACGCCGACCGGGAGCAGACCGCCGAGGTGCTGAGGCGCGCTGCCGGGGCCGGACGGCTGGACTTCGACGAGCTGGAGACCCGGCTCGAACGCACCTTCGCGGCCAAGACCTACGCCGAGCTCGTGCCGCTGACCGCGGACCTGCCCGAGGCCGCCGAGCGGCCGGCGGGTCCGCAGGGCGGCAGCACGGCCAACGCCCCCGCCCGTCCCGGCCCCGCGGAGGTGAACGCCCTGCTCAGCTCGCAGAAGGTGAAGGGCCGCTGGCTGGTGCCGCCGCGGCTGTCCGCCCGGGCCTACCTCGGCGACGTGACCCTGGACTTCACCGAGGCCGCCATCCCGCACGAGGTCGTGCTGGACGTCCAGGTGGGTCTGGGCCAGCTCACGCTGATCGTTCCCGACGACATCGCCGTGGACTTCGAGCGGGGGACGACCGTGCTGGCCGAACGCAAGAACAAGACCCGCGGGGTGCAGGGGCCCGGCACCCCGGTGATCAGGGTGCGCGGGACCGTCATCCTCGGTGAGCTCACGGCCAAACCGCCGCGCCGCGGCTGGTTTCGCCGCTGAGCTGCGTTCTTGCTCAGCCGTCCGGCAGAGCGAGAACGCTCACGAAGCGGGACGCTCAGCCGGCGCGGCCGAAGTCGATCGTGGAGTACGCCCGGAGCTTGCTCAGCGCGTGCTCGGACATGATGGACCGGATCGTGCCGCTGCGGGCCCGCATCACCAGTGAGTGCGTCGTCGCGCCGTCGCCGCTGTAACGGACGCCCTGCAGCAACTCGCCGTCGGTGATGCCGGTGGCCACGAAGAACACGTCGTCGCCTGCGACCAGGTCGTCGGTGGTGAGGACCTTGCCGATGTCGTGGCCCGCGTCGATCGCCTTCTGGCGTTCGGCGTCGTCCTTCGGCCACAGCCGGCCCTGGATCATCCCGCCGATGCACTTCATCGCACAGGCGGCGATGATGCCCTCGGGCGTGCCGCCGATACCGGCGAGCAGGTCGACGCCGGTGCCCGGGCGGGCCGCCATGATCGCGCCGGCCACGTCGCCGTCGGTGATGAACTTGATCCGCGCGCCCGTTGCCCGGACCTCCTGCACCAGCGACTCGTGCCGGGGCCGGTCGAGGATCACCACGGTGACGTCCTCGGGCGACTCGCGCTTGGCGCGGGCGACCCGGTGGATGTTCTCGGTGATCGGCGCGGTGATGTCGATGGCGTCGGCGGCCTCGGGACCGGTGGCCAGCTTCTCCATGTAGAAGACCGCGGACGGGTCGTACATCGCACCGCGCGGTGCCACGGCGAGCACGGACACGGCGTTGCTCATGCCCTTGGCGGTGAGGGTGGTGCCGTCGATCGGGTCGACGGCGACGTCGCACTCGGGCCCCTCGCCGGAGCCGACCTCCTCGCCGTTGAAGAGCATCGGCGCGTTGTCCTTCTCGCCCTCGCCGATGACCACCACGCCGTGCATGCCGACGGAGGCGATGAGCGTACGCATGGCGTTGACCGCGGCCCGGTCGGCGCCGTTCTTGTCGCCACGGCCGACCCACCGGCCACCGGCCATCGCGGCCGCCTCGGTCACCCGGACGAGCTCGAGGGCGAGGTTGCGGTCGGGTGCGTCAGCGTTGGTTCGCAGCGGAGGGGGCACGCCGTCGCTGCTGGCGGTGGTGCTCGTGGTGACCATGGTCTCCCTGCTCTGCATCGCCGGCGCCCGTGTGTGCGGGCCCGGAGTCCCCGCGCATGTGCGCGTTGCTACCCGTCCTCGTCGAGATCCTCGATCTCGTCCTGCTCCCTCGACGCGCGGGCGGCCTCCAGCCGGGCCCGGGCGCCGTCGAGCCAGCCCTGGCAGACCGTCGCCAGCTCCTCGCCGCGCTCCCACAACCGCAGCGACTCCTCGAGTGTGGTGCCGCCCGCCTCCAGCTGGCGTACGACGTCGACCAGCTCGTCTCGGGCCTGTTCGTACGACAGCGTGGTCTCGGGCTGCGTGGTCTCGGGCTCAGCGGTCTCGGGCTTGCTCACACCCCAGACCCTATCGACGCCCACCCCCGAGACGGTGCCGATGGTCCGAACCCGGGCGACTCATCGGCCGCGTCGTCGCTCGCGTCATCGGGCCGCCCCGGTGGCGCTCTTCGGCTCCGGCTCGGCCGAGGCGTCCGTGGCGTCCGACTCGTCGTCGGTGCCCTGCACGCGCACGGAGAACTGCCCGCCGGCCACCCGGGCGGCGAGAAGCTCTCCACCGCTCACCTCGGCCGGATCGCGGACCGCGTGCCCGTCGGACTTCTGTACAACTGCGTAACCCCGGTCCAGCGTCGCCTTGGGAGACAGCGCACGCACCCTCGCCAGCTGGTGGTGCAGGTTGTCGTCGGCACGGTCCAGCAACTGCCCGACACAACGGTCGGCGCGGTCGCTCAGCGCCCCGATCTGCTCGGCGCGGCGGCCGAGGTCGCGTTCGGGGTCGCCGAGCGCGGACCGGGCGCGCAGGGTGTGCAGACCGGTCACCTCGCGGTCCAGCCACGCGCCGAACAGCTGGCGCGCCCGGCCGCGCAGCGCGTCCACCCGGGCGGTCTCCTCACCCACGTCCGGCACGATCCGACGGGCCGCGTCGGTGGGAGTGGAGGCGCGTACGTCGGCCACCAGATCGAGCAGCGGGGAATCCTGCTCGTGCCCGATCGCGCTGACCACCGGCGTACGGCACTCCGACACGGCACGGACCAGGCCCTCGTCGGAGAACGGCAGCAGGTCCTCCACCGAACCGCCACCCCGGGCCACCACGATCACGTCGACGGTGGCGTCGGCGTCCAGGAGGCGCAGCGCCTCCATCACCTGGCCGGCGGACTGGGGTCCCTGGACGGCGACGTTCTCCACCCGGAACCTCACCGCAGCCCACCGGCGCCGGGTGTTCTCCAGCACGTCGTGCTCGGCCGCGGAGTTGCGGCCGCAGACCAGCCCGATCCGGGTGGGCAGGAACGGCAGCGGGCGCTTGCGCTCGCGGGCGAACAGCCCTTCGGCTGCCAGCAGCCGCTTGCGGCGTTCGAGCCGGGCGAGCAGGTCGCCGAGGCCGACCGGGCGGATGTCGGACGCGGCGAGGGACAGCGTGCCCCTCGGTGCGTAGTAGGCGGGTCGGGCGTGCACGAGCACCCGCGCACCCTCGACCACGGGCGGGTCCACGATGTCGAACACCCGGCGCGGGCAGGTGACCTGCACGGAGATGTCGGCCACCGGGTCGCGCAGCGTCAGGAAGACCGTGGACGTGCCGGGTCGCCGGGTCAGCTGCGCCACCTGGCCCTCGACCCACACCGCGCCGAGCCGGCCGATCCACTGCCCGATCAGGTTGGCGATCTGGCGTACGGGCGCGGGGCTTTCCGGCGACGTCTGCAGGGCCATGGCCAGACCCTACGGGCCGGCTCCGACATTCGAGTGGAGGTGCCCCTTTCGTCCGTTTCTCCGCCGTCCGGATTCCGGGTCACCCGGCGTGTGCGGCAGGTCGGCGAAGGGTCGCCCGCGGTGCACGTGGCACGGCTCACCCCGGCGGGCGGACGTGCCCGGGGGACCGGCCACCTACCATGAGTGGCATGACGTCGAGCGAACGCCGAGTCCTGCTCGCTGCCCCGCGCGGTTACTGCGCCGGAGTCGACCGGGCGGTGATCACGGTCGAGAAGGCTCTGGACAAGTACGGCCCGCCCGTCTACGTCCGCAAGCAGATCGTGCACAACAAGCACGTGGTCAGCAGTCTCGAGGCCCGTGGTGCGGTGTTCGTGGACGAGCTGGACAGCGTCCCGGAGGGCTCGACCGTGGTGTTCTCCGCTCACGGGGTCTCACCCGCCGTGCACGCGGAGGCCGAGGAGCGTTCGCTGCGCACGATCGACGCGACCTGCCCGCTGGTCACGAAGGTGCACAACGAGGCCCGCAGGTTCGCCGGTGGCGGCCAGGACATCCTCCTCATCGGCCATGCCGGGCACGAGGAGGTCGAAGGCACCGCTGGGGAGGCTCCCGACCGCATCCAGTTGGTCGAGGGACCCGACGACGTGGACCGGATCGAGGTCCGCGACCCGTCCCGCGTGGCATGGCTGTCGCAGACGACGCTGTCGGTGGACGAGACGATGCAGACGGTCGACCGGCTCCGGGAGCGGTTCCCGCAGCTGATCGACCCGCCGAGCGACGACATCTGTTATGCCACCCAGAACCGCCAGGTCGCGGTGAAGGAGATCGCTCGCGAGGCGGATCTGCTGATCGTCGTGGGATCGGCGAACTCCTCCAACTCCGTACGCCTGGTGGAAGTCGCGCTGGAGGCAGGCGCGGGCGCCGCCTACCGCGTGGACAACGCCGCGGAGATCGAGGACGCCTGGCTGGAGGGCGTGCGGGTGGTCGGTGTCACCAGCGGCGCCTCGGTGCCGGACACGCTGGTCAGGGGCGTGCTCGACCTGTTGGCCGACCGCGGCTTCCCCGCCGCGGAAGAGGTCAAGACCGCCGAGGAGAGTCTGATCTTCGCCCTGCCCCCTGAGCTGCGTACGCCTCGGCGGGCCGCCTCGACGCGCTGACCCGCTCGCGGCGCGCGAACGCCACCCGTACCGCGATCGTCACCAGCGCCACGGCGCAGCCCGCGACGATCGTCCACGACTCCCACGCCAGCCCGACCAGCACCGCACGCACCGGCGACGCGGTGGTGGCGAGCCGCTGCGGGTCGACGACGGCGACCACGACCAGGCTGGCCAGTGCGGCGAACGGCGGCAGGACGCCCGCGGTGAACATGCCGGTACGTCGTACGCCGGCCGCCACCCCGAACGCGGTCAGGACGAAGCACAGGCTGAACAGCAGGCCGACTCCACCGGTCACCAGGATGTCCAGGAACGCGCCGAGCACGCTTCCGCCGACTCCCACGAGCACCGCGACGAGGGCGGGCATCCCCATCTCGCGCGGATCGGTGTTACGCGGGACGGCGCGAGGTTGCGACCGGTCCACGGGCCCTCGGGGGTCCGGCTCTGGGCGCGCCGGGGGCCGGGCCGCCTGCCGCTGGGTGTCCGCCACGGTCTGTGAACCGCTCTCCTCGGTTTCCTCTGCGCGCCGCGGGCCCCTCGACCGAAGGTCCTGCGGAAGGTCGGCGTCGTCGGTGTGGTCGACAGGCCGGTGCGTCCCGGGGGACGGATCCTGAGGCTCGCCACGCCCGGAGGCGTCGCGCTCGGCAGCGTGGGATTCGGCGCCGTTGGTCAGGGAGCGGTCCGCCGACGGGAGCGCGGTTTGCACCGGCTCCGGTCGCTGGGCGAGCACGGATCGCCAGGTGGGTTCGGACTGCTGCGCCGCGGTCTCCTGCGCCGGCTCGGTCTGCGCCGCGGGCTCGGCAGGCGCCGGGTCGGCCCGAGGTCGTTCGGCCCGGGTGAGGTCGTCGGGTCCTGGTCCGGCCGGCTGGGCGAGTACGGATCGCCAGGCCGGCTCGCCGGGGGGTTCGGACGCGTTTTCCGTACGTCGGCGCCTGCCCGCGACGGAGGAGTCCGTCGCTGTCTGCTGCGCATCCGGCGACAGGTCAGCCGGGACACGTCGACCGCTGTCGAGCCGCGGGTCGAGGTCCGCTTCGAACGAGTGGTCGTCGCTCAGCGCGACAGGCAGCGGGCGCGTCCGGTGTGCGCCGGCCCGGGACAGACGGGGGAGTACGACCTCCTGCTCGTCGAGGTCCACGTCCGGGGTCGCGCTCGGGTCCGCCGCGTCACTGGCCCGCCGTCCAGGTCGGCCCGGTCGGTCGTCCATCACCGGCCCGGGCTGGACGGTGCCGGTCGTCGGGGGCGGCCAGGCGGCTCGCTCGGCGCGCGTGGGCAGGTCGGCCGGCAGGGGGAGGGCAACCCGGCGGCCGCGAACCGCCTGTCGATCCGGTGACGGCGGGACCACCTCGGCCGCCGCCGCGGCCACCCGGCGGCCGCCGGGCCGCCGGGCGGCCTCGACCGAAGGACGCTCCCGCCAGGTCGAGTCGATCGGTCGGCGCTCCCGGCGCGGCGCCTCGATCGGCGGGCGCTCTCGTCGGGGAGCCCCGGTCGGGGCGCGTTGGGCACGCGGCGGTGGCGGGCTCGACCCGTCGGCGTCGTCCCGGCCGCGCCGGTTCTCCTCGGCTGCCACATTCGCGGACCCTCGGTCCACGAGCGGCACTGCCCATGTCCTCGCCTCGGCCGGTGTCGACGGCGACCGACCCTGCACCCGTGGCTCCTGCACGCCAGAACGATATGGGGCCCACCCGTGCGGCGTCATCCGGCCCGGCCGAAACGATCATGAGAATTGCCGAAGGTTCCGGACCGGGTTCCGCGGTCGGCCCCGGCCCCGCACGGACCGGCAGCGCCAGGCACCACGTCAGCCCTCACCGACCCGGCGGACCGCACGTGCCTCGGCGGCCGCACTGACCAGCTCCGCGGCGGCGAGCGGCCGGACCGCCTGGTCGACCGGGGCAGGTGCCTGCAGGTCCTCGTCGGTGACCTTCAGCTCGTGCAGTCGGCGGGCGCTGACCAGCACCCTCGTCTCCAGCGACCCGACGGCCTCGTTGTAGGAGCCGACCGCGCCGGTCAGCGAACGTCCCAGGCGGTCGAGGTGCCGGCCGAGCCGGCCGAGCCGTTGGTACAGCTCCCGGCCGAGCTCGAAGACCTCCCGGGCGTTGTGGGTGAGGGCCTGCTCGGTCCAGGCGTACGCCACCGTCCGGAGCAGTGCGATCAGGGTGCTCGGCGTGGCCAGGATCACCCGGCGTTCGGCGGCGTACTCCAGCAGCGTGTGATCGGCCTCGAGCGCGTGGGACAGGAACGCCTCGCCCGGCATGAACAGCACCACGAACTCCGGTGTCGCCGGCAACCGGCGCCAGTAACCCTTGCCCGCCAGGGCGTCGACGTGGTGGCGGACGTGCCGGGCGTGCCGGGCCAGTCGCTCGGCGCGGGTGCGGTCGTCGCCCGCCTCCGCCGCGTCCAGGAACGCCTCCAGCGGCACCTTGGCGTCGACCACCACGTGCTTGCCGCCGGCCAGGTGGACCACCAGGTCGGGCCGGTGGACGGCGTTGGTGTCGCCGTCGGTGTTGGTCGCGCTGTGCTGGAAGCTGGTGTCGACGTGGTCGACCAGCCCGGCGAGCTCGGTCACCCGGGCGAGGTGCAGCTCGCCCCAGCGCCCGCGCACCTGCGGCTTACGCAGCGCGGAGGCGAGGGCGCCGGTTTCCCTGCGCAGAGCCTCACCGGTGAGGCGTACGGCGTCGACCTGCTCACGCAGCGACGACTGCAGCGCCACCCGGGACTCCTCCAGCTGACGCAGCCGCCCGTCGAAGCGGTCCAGGCTCTCCTTCACCGGCGCCACCACGGTCTCCGCCGCCCGCACCCGGGCGTCGGTGAGGTCGAGCAGCTGCCGGCTGGACTGGGCGAGCGCATCGGCGGACAGGGCCTTGAACTGCTCGGCCAGCGAACGCCGGTCGGCGGTCAGCTCGGCCAGCCGGCCCTCCGCGGCGTCTCGCTCGGCGCCTGCCCGGGCGAGCGACTCCGCGATCCGGACCCGCACCAGCAGCGCGCCGATGGCCAGTCCGACCGCCAGTCCGACGGCGAAGGCGAGGAAGATCGTCCCGTTCATGGCGACCACTGTGACGGAGACCACCGACAAGTCCGGAGCCGCCGCGCCGGGTGCCCGCTCGCGGGAGGGCCGGGTGCCCGCTCGCGGGAGGGCCGGGTGCCCGCTCGCGGGAGGGACGGCGTCCGGGCGGTGACCGTGCGCCCGCTGGGCCGGTCACCCGCTCGCGTAGGCTTGCGGCCCGTGGCCCTGTCGATCGGAATCGTCGGACTCCCCAACGCCGGGAAGTCGACCCTTTTCAACGCTCTCACCGCAAATGACGTGCTCGCCGCCAACTATCCGTTCGCGACGCTGGAGCCGAACGTCGGCGTGGTGGGCGTACCCGACCCTCGGCTGGACGTGCTGGGCCGGATGTTCGAGTCGGCGAAGGTCGTCCCCGCGACAGTGCAGTTCGTCGACATCGCGGGCCTGGTGCGCGGCGCGTCGGAGGGCGAGGGACTCGGCAACCAGTTCCTGGCCCACATCCGCGAGACCGACGCGATCTGCCAGGTCACCCGGGCGTTCCGCGACCCCAACGTCGTCCACGTCGACGGCGAGGTCTCCCCGGCCGGCGACATCGGCACGATCACCACCGAGCTGATCCTCGCCGACCTGCAGACCATCGAGAAGGCGCTGCCGAGGCTGGAGAAGGAAGCCCGACTGAAGAAGGAACTGGCCGAGACGATCGAGGTCGTACGCCGGGCCCAGACCGCCCTGGAGAAGGGGGTCACCGCGTTCGCCGCCGGTGTCGACCTGGCCGCGCTGCGCGAGCTCAACCTGCTCACCGCCAAGCCGTTCATCTACATCTTCAACTGCGACGAGGGCGAGCTCGGCGACGACGCGATGCGCGCCGAGCTGACCGAGCTGGTGGCGCCGGCCCAGGCGATCTTCCTGGACGCCAAGATCGAATCGGAGCTGCTGGAGCTTTCGCCGGAGGAGGCCGCTGAGCTGCTGGCCTCGACCGGGCAGGAGGAGTCCGGGCTGAAGATGCTGGCCACCGTGGGATTCGAAACCCTCGGGCTGCAGACGTTCCTGACCGCCGGCCCGAAGGAGTCGCGGGCCTGGACGATCCGCAAGGGATCCACGGCACCGGAGGCGGCCGGCACGATCCACACCGACTTCCAGCGCGGGTTCATCAAGGCCGAGATCGTGTCGTACGACGAACTCGTCGACGCGGGCTCGATGAACGAGGCGCGGTCGCGCGGGAAGGTGCGCCTGGAGGGCAAGGACTACGTCATGGCCGACGGCGACGTGGTGGAGTTCAAGTTCAACGTCTGACCCCGAAGTCCGGCCCCGACGGCGGATACGGCAGCCATCGAGGTGCGCGGGCTGGCTCGGCTGGGGTAACCTCGATGCATGCACACGCAGGTATCTCGGTCCGAGGTGTCGCCCGGTTCGGGGACGAGCTCCGCGTGGTCGAAGGTCGCGGCCTTCGCGTCCGCGGTCGACGCCGACCTGGACAGGTGGCTTGCGGACCGGTATCGAATCGGACTGACCGACTGCCGCGCTCTCGCGTCGTTGAGTCAGGCGGCGGACAAGGAGCTGCGGGTCAGTGAACTCGCGCAGCGCGTGGGGCTGAACCAGAGTTCCGCGACGCGCCTGGTGAGCCGGCTGGAAGCCAAGGATCTGGTGCGCCGGGACACCTGTCCCGACGACCGCCGGGGGATCTACGCGGTCATCACCAAGCAGGGCGAGGCGTTGCTCGCCGAGTTGCGAGCGCCGTACGAGGAGCGGGTGCGCGAGCTGCTCTCCAGCACGGCCGTCCATTTCCCGGACGTCGACCTGCCGCGCCTGGCGGCCGCGTTCGGCGAGGTCCGGGCGGTACTCGACCAGTAGGTGCCCGGAGTCGCTTTCTCCCGCGCATCCTTCTGGCCAGGTACCTGCATGTACAGACAACTACAACAAGCGCAGCAATCACGTCAGCCACGTCAGAGCAGGAAAGGAACACCGCAATGAGCTGGCTCTACCTGGGCATCGCCGTCGTCTTCGAGGTCGCCGTCGGCCTCTTCGCGAGCAAGGCACAAGGGTTCACCCGGTTGTGGTGGACGCTCGCCACCCTCGCCAGTGGTGCTGTCGGCACGTTTCTCCTCAGCCTCGCCCTGCTCACCTTCGACGTGGGGGTCGGCTACGCGATCTGGACCAGCGTCGCGGGCGTCGGGATCGTCGTCGTCGGCGCGCTCTTCCTCGGCCAGCGCCTGGACTGGAGGAAGGCGCTCGGCATCGCCGTCGTGATCGGCGGCGTCGTCGGCCTCCAGCTCAGCGGCGCCGCATGAACCCGCCCGTACCCACCACCACGCGCACCGAAAGGACCACGGCCATGACAACTCCGAACGCCACCACTCCCGCGACCGCCTCGCACGTCGAGAACGCAACACCCCCCACGGACATCCGGAAGCGGCTGGGGCCCTGGGCCGTGCTGCTCCTCGCCGGAGTCTTCGAGGTCGGATACGCACTCAGCGTCGGCGGCAGCCGTGGGTTCACCGTCCCCGGCTGGTCCGCGTCTGCTGTGGTGTTCTTCCTGCTCACGCTGTTCGCCCTGAGTGTCGCGCTCAAGCGCATCGACGTCGGGATCGGGTACGCCGTCTGGGCCGGGATCGGTGCCGTCGGTGCTGCGCTGCTGGGACCGGTCTTCTTCGGCGAGACCCTGACGTCGGTCCGCGCGTTCTGGCTCACCGTCATCATCGGCGGGGTCGTCTGGCTCAAGCTCGCCGACAGCGCGAAGATCCGGCGGGCGTCCACGAACCGCGGGAATGAGGGCATGACCGGGCCGGAGCACGGCCGGGACTGACTCGCCCGGACCGGGCATGCCGCCGGGGTGGCGCGAGCCTATTCTGTGCCGCGTGCAGATGGAGTTCAGCGGCGAGTTGTGGTTCTGGCGCGGTCCGGCGCCGTGGCACTTCGTCACCGTTCCCGAGGAAGAGTGTGGCGAGCTGGCCGCGACCTCGTCCTACGTCACCTACGGCTGGGGGATGATCCCGGTCACGGCGCGGATCGGCTCGACGGAGTGGACGACGTCGCTGTGGCCGAAGGACGGCGGCTACATCGTGCCGGTCAGGACCGGCGTACGCCGGGCCGAGGGCCTGGAGCTCGGCGACGTGGTGACGGTCAGCCTCGACGTCGGCGCCTGAACCGGCGGATTTCGGCGGGGACGGCCTACGGTGTGACCATGCCGGACGCGCTGTTCTCCGAATCGAGGCTCGCCGAGATCTACGACTGGGTGGACGCCGACCGTAGCGACCTGGACGTGTACGCCGCGATGTTCGCCGAGTTCGGTGCCCACAGCCTGCTGGATGTCGGATGCGGTACGGGCACGTTCGCCTGCCTGCTCGCCCAGCGGGGCGTCGAGGTG
Organism: uncultured Actinomycetota bacterium; assembly: GCA_963791775.1. GTDB lineage: Bacteria > Actinomycetota > Actinomycetes > Propionibacteriales > Actinopolymorphaceae > Actinopolymorpha. The sequence continues at coordinate 1,421,059 of CAWBTM010000012.1, forward strand.
GTCGGTGTCGACCCGGCGGCGGCTTCCCTGAAGGTGGCCCGGCGCAAGCCCGGAGCCGACCGGGTGCGCTGGCTGCACGGCGACGCGACGACCTTGCCCGCGTTGCGGGTGGACCTCGCCACGATGACCGGCAACGTCGCACAGGTCTTCCTGACCGACGACGACTGGGCGGCGACCCTGCGCGGCGTCCGGGCGGCACTCGCCCCGGAAGGCCGGCTGGTGTTCGAGACCCGGGTGCCGGAGCAGGAGGCATGGCAGGAGTGGAACCCCGGACACTCCCGCTGCCGTACGAACGTACCGGGGGTCGGCGTGGTGGACACCTGGGTGGAGACGACGGAGGTCGACGGGGCGCTGGTCAGCTTCCAGGGGACCTACGTGTTCGAGGCCGACAGCTCGGTGCACACGTCCCACTCCACGTTGCGGTTCCGCAGCCGTGAGGAGGTCGGGGAGTCCCTTGCTGCCGCGGGTTTTGCCGTGGACGAGGTCAGGGACGCACCTGACCGGCCGGGGCGGGAGTACGTCTTCGTCGCCCGCCCGGTCGGCTTGGTGCGTCCCTGATCGATCTCCGTCGTCGCCTCGGCGGTCGGAGTCAGTCCTCCTCGATCTGGCGTACCTCGGCACTGACGGTCCAGTTCTCCGGGTGGATCTCCAGGAACCGCCGTACCCATTCCACCGCCTCGGCCTTGTCCTTGGTCTCGGTGATGGAGTAGCCGCCGACGACCTCCTTGGTCTCGGTGAAGGGACCGTCGGTGGTGCTGATCGTCCCGTCGGACCAGGTGAGCCGGGTCCCTTCGGTGGTGGGGAGGAGCCCGTGGGTCTCCCGCATCGCACCGGCATTGTTGATCTCCATCAGGGTCAGGAACAACGAGCGGCGGGATCGACACCGCTCCCGAACTTTCTCGAGGAACTTCCCGACCGCGGTTCGCAGCCTCCTAGTCGGGCGCCAGCCGGTGGAGGTGCCGGTCACCGGGGCGTTCGCCCGGACGTTCGCCCGGACGTTCGCCGGGGTGCTGTTCACGTGGATGTTGTTCACCGGGCCGGGCCCGCGGCAGCCGGAGCCTGGCGCGTACCCGCTGCCGCTTGGAGTCGGTCAGCTGGGTCGCCGGTGGCCCCCCACCGAGGTCACGGTCCCGGGAACGGCTCAGGTCGGGCCGGGCGAGCAGGGCGATGGCGATCGGCTTCGCGGTGGAGACGTCGGCGTCCCCGCCCTTGAAGACGCGTACGCGCACGCTGGCGACGAGCCGGGCGGAGTTGGCCCGCTCGGGTTTGCCGAATGCGTAAATCTGGCCGCTGACGAGGCGGCCACGGTAGTCGAGAATCCAGCTCTCCAGTAGTCCGCGAGCGATGGATTCGGGGTCTCGGCTGAACCAGCCGGTGCGGATCACGACCGGCGTCCATCGCCCCTCGGGAGTCGTGGACGCGATCTCGTAGGTGTAGAGCTCCCTCATGAGAACCCCCTCGGGTTCGCGGTCGGCACGCTTCGTCGGGAGCCGTGACCGTCGCCTGACTCAAGCATCGGTGGGAAATGACCGACAGGTCAACGCGTTAACCGAAGCGATATCTGAGGGGGCATTCATCGAGACGAGATTTCTCTCCCGGTATTGCGTACCGCCGAATCCGGATCGGTGCTGGCTACCTTCGGCCACGACCTGTCGTTCCATGATCGACATCAATTAGATTCGGCGCGCCATTCGTGCCCGTCACCCTGTCCGAAGTCCGGGAGGAGCATGAGAACCCGCCCGATCCGCGAGGTCCGCCGGACCGACCGGATCAGCCGCCGGACGTTTCTGCGCCGTGCAACGCACACGGCGGGAGGTGTCGCGGCCGCTGCCGGAGTGGCCGCCGCCGGGACCCTGGTGGCCGGTTGCGGCTTGGACCGCGACGGCGCGCTGGGCGACGGCACCGGTGAGATCACCGTGTGGACCTGGCCCGACAACGACCGGATGTTCCTCCAGACGATCCCGTCGTTCGAACGCGAACATCCGCGGATCAAGGTCCGTGTGCAGGGATTCAGCGGGACGTTCAACAGCAAGCTGCTCGGCGCACTGGTCTCCGGCACCGGACCCGACGTCGCGATGGTGGAGATCACCAACGTCTCCAACTTCAAGAGCAAGCCGGGTTTCGTCGACCTGTCGCGCAAGCCGTTCGGGGCGGGCGCGATGGCCGGGAAGTACGCCGACTTCTCCTGGAAGTACGTCGCCGACGACCGGTCCGGCCGCATCTTCGCGTTGCCGAAGAACACCGGCCCGGGCGGCATGTTCTACCGCCGCGACCTGTTCGAGGCCGCCGGTCTGCCCACCGAACCCGCCGACGTGCACGCGGCGATGCGCGACTGGCCGACGTTCGTGTCCGCCGGTCGCAAACTCGCCGTGAAGGGCGAACGCTGGCTGCTGGACGACCCCGGCCAGTTGGTCGCCGTCCTGCGCAACCAGGCAGGGATGTCGTACTTCGACGCCTCCGGTACGCCGCAGCTGGACAGCGACATCGTGGTCGACGCGCTGGAGTTCGCGGTCAAGCTGCAGAAGGACGGGCTGCTCGCCCCCGACATGTCGTCCCAGGAACGCGGAGCGGCGATCAACGAGGGCGCGATCGCGACGTTCTTCTCCGGCAACTGGTTCGGCGGCCTGCTCAAGGCGCAGTACGCGCCGAAGAGTGCCGGAAAGTGGGGTGTGGCGCTGGCGCCGGCCACCGACGGCGTGAGCGCGTTCAACTACGGCGGCGACTTCATCGGCGTACTGCGGGCCAGCACCAACCAGCTGGCCGCGTGGGAGTTCGTCAAGTGGGTCACCCAGGACCCGGTGAGCCTGGCGGCGATGTACGGCCGCGACCTCTACCCCGCCTGGAAGCCGGCGTGGAAGAGCGACTGGATCAACAAGCCCGACCCGTACTACGCGAACGAGAACGTCAACACCGTCTTCAGCGAGGTGTCCGCCACGATGCGACCGCCGGTGACGAACCCCAGCGACGCGCTGGCCAGTACCGCCCTGACCAACGCCGTCACCGACGTCGTACACGGCGTGCGTGATGTCCGGGCGGCGTTGCGGAAGGCGCAGGCCGACCTGGAGGACAAGATCTCGTGAACGGGCGACAGGCCGACACCCGGACGAGGTCCGGTCGCGTTGGCGCCGACTCCGGCTCCGGCGCTGCGATGGCTTCCCCGGCCGGGCTCGGCGACCGGGTGCGGGCGCACCGCAACTTCTACCTCATGGTGGCGCCGTTCTTCGTGCTCTTCGGGGTGTTCGGGCTGGTGCCGATCGTGGTGGCGTTCTGGATCGGCTTCACCGACTGGGACGGGCTCGACCCCGCGCACTTCGTCGGGTTGGACAACTACGTGTCCATCGTCACCGACCCGACGTTCGGCAAGGCGGTGTTCAACACCGTCTACATCTGGCTGGGCTCGACACTGGTGACGGTGGGCGCGGCGTTCGTGCTCGCCTATCTCATCAACGAGTACGTCGTGTTCGGGCGGAGCTTTCTGCGGATGGTGTTCCTGCTTCCGCTGCTGGCCGCTCCGGCGGTGATCGCGATCATCATGAGTGTGTTGTTCTCCACGAACGCGGGCCTTGTCAACGCGTTCTTGTCATTCGTCAGCGGCGACCGGGTGACCCTGGACTGGCTGGCGTCCACGGTGTGGATCAAGCCGATCATCATCGTGATGATCACCTGGCGGTTCCTCGGCTTCCACATGCTGTTGTTCGTCGCCGGGCTGCAGTCGATCCCGCGGGAGCTGTACGACGCGGCGCGGGTCGACGGAGCGGACGGGCGGCAGGTGTTCGCCCGGGTGACGGTGCCGTTGATGCTGCCCATCATCTTCTTCAGCGCCACGTCGTCCACCGTCGGCGCGTTCCAACTCTTCGACGAACCCTTCGTGCTGACCAACGGAACCGGTGGCACCGACCAGGCCGCCGAGGTGCTCGGCACGATGCTCTACCGCACGGCGTTCACCGACTTCCGGTTCGGTACGGCGTCGGCGCTGTCGTGGGTGATGTTCGCGCTGATCGCGGTGTTCACGATCGTCAACAGCAGGTTGCTGCGGGTGCGGACATGACGGTCGTCGGCCTGCCGACGTTGCCGACGTCGCCGACGTGGAGGGGAGTGGGATGAACGGTACGGGATCGCCGGTGGCCCGCCGGGCCATCACGGTGCTCATCTACCTCGTGGTGCTGGTGTTCGTCCTGCCGTTCTACTGGATGGTCGTCCTCGCCACGCACGACAACGCGTCCATCTACCACTTCCCGCCGCCCCTGCTGCCGGGCGGGCACCTCTCGGCGAACTGGACCCGGCTGATCGAGGTCGTTCCCGTACTTCGCGCGATGGGCAACAGCATCCTGGTCGCGGTCACGCACACCGCGCTGGTGCTCGTACTCGCCTCGCTGGTGGGGTACGGCTTCTCGCGGTTCCGGCAGGCGCCCGGCGCGCGCTGGATGTGGCGGGTGCTGCTGGCGACGATCTTCATCCCCGGCCTGGTCGGGCTCATCCCGTGGTACGTCCTGATCGCCAGACTGGGCTGGATCGACACCTTGTGGCCGTTGATCATCCCGGGTGCGGCGAACGGGTTCGCGGTGTTCTGGATGCGCCAGGTCATCACCCAGACCGTTCCGACCGATCTGTACGACGCGGCGCGCATCGACGGCGCCTCGGACTGGCGGACCTACTGGACGGTGGTGCTGCCGCTGATCCGGCCCGGCCTCGGCGCGCTGGGAGTGTGGACGTTCATGGGCACCTGGACGGCGTTCCAGATCCCGCTGATCGTGCTGAACTCCCAGAAGAACTTCACCCTCCCGCTGGCGATGGCGAACCTGAACACGTTGTACGGGCAGGACACCGCCGCGGTGATGCTGGGCAGTGTGATCAGCGTCCTGCCGATCTTCGTGGCGTTCCTGCTGGCGGCGAAGCAGTTCATGGCCGGGCTGACCGCGGGTGCGCTGAAGGGCTGAGGCTTTCGGGGTCTCCTTCGGGATGTGCGCTATCCGGGGGTGTCCTCTGCCAGCGCGCTGATCCGTCCGGCGAGCTTGACGTCGTTGTCGGTCACCCCGCCCATGGCGTGGGTGGTCAGCGAGAACGAGATCGTCGTCCAGCGGATGTCGATGTCGGGGTGGTGGTCCATCTGTTCTGCGGCCTGTGCCACCCGGTCGACCAGGCCGATGCCGGTCATGAAGCTCGGTGCGGTGACCGCGCGGAACAACGCACCCGGACGCGCCTCCCAGCCGGGCAGGTCGCGCAGGGCTTCGGTGATCTGGTCGTCGCTGAGCAGCTGTGCCATGACTGAACGCTGTCCTGTCCGCGCGTCGAGGTCAAGTTTCCACAGGACACGCGAACGGCGTGGTTTTCCACAGTCCGCGGATCTCGGCACGCAGTGGGTCCAGATGATCTTGCTACCGTTCGTGGATGGCCGATGTCCACGTGCAACCTGGTCGAGGCTCTGGCCTACGTCGGTTGCACCTGGCCCGAGGCCGACGAAACCAAGATCTACGACGCAGGAAATGCGTGGCTGGTCTTCGCGGATGAGGCCGAGAGGCACGTCGAACTCGCGACCAGGGCCGTCAACAAGATGGTCAAGGAGAATGAGAGTCCGGGCATTACCTCGTTCGAGCACTACTGGGCGAAGGTGTCGGGTGACGACAGCTATCTCGCCGACTGCCGCATCGTCGCAGGAGCCGTAGCCATCGCGTTCCTGTCGGCGGCTCTCCTGGTCCTGGTCCTGAAACTGCTCGTCATCGTCCAGCTCATCGCGATGGCGATCATTCTCGCCGCCGCTATCGCAGCCGCCTTCTTCACCCTGGGCGCTTCCTTGGCGGCGGCCGCCGAGGCCGCGGTCTCGGGCGACCGATCCACAACTCCGACGCCGGGATCCACTCTTACAGGACGCCGGAGGAACGCGAGCAGGAGGAACGCGACTACGAGCGTCGCAAGGACCAACTGGCATATGAGCCGCCCAAGGCCGGCCCACGCCGGACACCGAACGCGAGGCCGAGGTGGCAATCGGGCTGGAGGGCACCGGAAGGGTCAAGGAACCGGTCACGAACTCCACGGACCCGCGTGCAGACTTCGTGGACGGGAACAACCAGCCCTGGGACGTGAAGGGTTTCCTCACCCACCCGGATCCGAAACCGTACCTACAATCGCACGACGGCAGAGAGAAGGATCCTGGGTGACATCAACAACGGGAGTACGTCGCACTCGATACCCGGGGCTTGTCCCAGGCGGATTTCAAGGACCAGAAGGATCTGGTCGCCTCGCATCCGGAATGGCGTGGCAAATTGGTGATCTACTGATGGTGAACAGCACTTCGCAGGTCGAGTTCGACGCATTGCTGGAAGAGCACCGTCGGTGGTACGACCGGGGTGGCGAGACGAGCGGCAGACTCGATCTTTCCGGTCGTTCACTTCGTGACCTGGACCTACGCGGGCGCGCCCTGAGCGGCATCACGCTGGCCGGCGCCGACCTGTCCGGTTGTGACCTGGCCAATGCCGACCTGGCGGCAGCCATGCTGGCGGGGGCAAATCTTCGCGGCGCCCGAATGGTGGACGTGGACCTCTACAAGGCCACGCTCGACAACGCCGATCTCAGCGGGGCCGACCTCAGCGGTGCCCGGCTGCTTCGCACCGACTGCGCGGAGACAGCCATGGTCGAGGCGGTTCTCGACCGCACCAATCTCACCAAGACCTTTCTGTGGCGAGCGGATCTGAGCCGGGCTCAGGTACGTGAAGCGCGAATGGACGCGACCGGGCTCGACGAGACATTGGTGTCCGGGGCCGACTTCACCGACACGACCGGAACGATCTCACCCGGCGGCACGGTCATCACGACAAGCGGCGGCTCGGCGGAGCCGGCGGTCGGGATCCTCAACGCTGCCGGTGCCCGGGTGAGTGAGTATGAGCCGCCCCGAAGGCCTGTGCCGGATGGCGAGTAGGAGTGTCGAGGTGCCTGCGGCTCTACTGTCCCAGGCTGGGTTCGACCAACTGCATGGTTCGACGAAACGCTGGTGGCCGGCGCCGACTTCACCGGGTCCACCGGCACGGTTGGCCCCGGGGCGACGGTGCTCCTGGACAAGGCCAGCTCCCCGGTCGACGCGATAGCGGCACTGAACGACGCGGGAGGCCGAGTGACCGAGTACCAACCAGAGGGGGAGCGATGACCGACCCGTGGGGCGCGTCTGCGGACATGGTGGGCCGCCTGCAGGAACAACTTGCCAGGGCACGCCAGCCGTCTACGCCGGACGACTCGGACGGGACCTCCGCTCCGGCCGGGACGGGGAGGTGCTGGACGGGCGGCTGCGGGTCACGATGACCGCAGGCAGGGTGAGCGACGTGCACCTCGACCCGCGGGCGTTGCGGCTCCCCAGCGAGGACCTCGCGGCCGCGATCCAGGAGGCGGTCAACGCAGCTATCGACGTGCACAACGAGCAGGTGACCGCAGGCCTGCCTGGCGTACCGCCGCTCGCCGAACTCAGCCGAACCCTCGACGAGGTGACCGACGCGTCCCGGCGGGCGATGGCGGAGTCCGTACAGGCGATGCGCGATGCGCTCGCGGGCGTCCAGCGAGTTTCCGAACTCCACCGGCGACACCCTGCGGGCTGAACTGCCAGGTCGACCACTGGCCATCGGGTCTGAAATGCCCACGTCGACCTCCGCGCCGCGGGCTGAAGCGACCACGTCGACAACCGGGCAGCACTGAACACACGAGCGGGCAGAGGAGTCCGGGATTCTTCCGCCGAAGAATCCACGCCCCTCGGCCTTGTCGATGGCGGGCGTACCGAGCCGGAGCTCAGACCTCTTCGCGCTGGTCGCGGCGGAAGATCTTCGAACCCAGCCAGACCAGCGGGTCGTACTTGCGGTCGACGACGCGTTCCTTCATCGGGATGATCGCGTTGTCGGTGATCTTGATGTGCTCGGGGCAGACCTCGGTGCAGCACTTGGTGATGTTGCACATGCTCAGGCCGGCCGCCGACTGCGCGAGCTTGCGCCGGTCGTTGGTGTCCAGCGGGTGCATGTCGAGTTCGGCGTACCGCAGGAAGAACCTCGGTCCGGCGAACGCCGGCTTGTTCTCCTCGTGGTCACGCACCACGTGGCAGGTGTCCTGGCACAGGAAGCACTCGATGCACTTGCGGAACTCCTGGCCCCGCTCCACATCGACCTGCGACATCCGCCGCTTGCCGTCGGCGTCCGGGGGGGTCGGCGCGAACGCCGGGACCTCCTTGGCCTTCTCGTAGTTGAACGACACGTCGGTCACGAGGTCCTTGATCACCGGGAACGTCCGCAACGGCGTCACCGTGATCGTCTCGGACTGGTCGAACTCCGACAGCCGGGTCATGCACATCAGTTGCGGCCGGCCGTTGATCTCCGCGCTGCACGAGCCGCACTTGCCGGCCTTGCAGTTCCACCGGACGGCGAGGTCACCGGCCTGGGTGGCCTGGACCCGGTGGATCGCGTCGAGAACGACCTCGCCCTCCTCGACCTCGACGGTGAAGTCGGCCAGCGCGCCGCCGTCGACGTCGCCGCGCCACAACCGCATGGACAGGTTGTATCCCATCACTTCTCCTCGAAGAGCGCCTTGAGCTCGGCCGGCATCTGCGGAAGCGGCTGGATCGCGAGTTCGACCGAGTCGTCGTGCCGCCGCAGCACGATGTTCTTCGTGCCCCAGTCCTGGTCGGTCATCGGATAGTCGTCGCGGGTGTGCCCGCCACGGCTCTCGGTCCGCGTCAACGCGGCCTTGGCGATGCACTCCGACACCCAGAGCATGTTCTGCAGGTCGATCGCCAGGTGCCAGCCCGGGTTGTACTGGCGGTTGCCCTCCACCGTGAGGTGCCGGGACCGCTCGGCCAGCTTCTCGATCTCACCGAGCGCCCGCTCCAGCTCGTCCGAGGTACGGATGATGCCGACCAGGTTGTGCATGACCTCCTGCAGGTCCTTCTGCACGGTGTAGGGGTTCTCACCGCCCTCCTCCGCGAACGGCGCCAGCGCGGCGTCCGCCGCCGCAACCACCGCGTCCTCGTCCACGGTGACCGGCGCGTCCTGGGTGCGCGCGGCGTAGTAGGCGGCGTTCAGGCCCGCCCGGCGGCCGAACACCAGCAGGTCCGACAGCGAGTTGCCGCCGAGCCGGTTGGAGCCGTGCATGCCGCCCGCGACCTCACCCGCGGCGTACAGGCCGGGCACGATCGACGCGGCGGTGTCCGGGTCGACCTCCACACCACCCATCACGTAGTGGCAGGTGGGCCCGATCTCCATCGGCTCCTTGGTGATGTCGACGTCGGCCAACTCCTTGAACTGGTGGTACATCGACGGCAGCCGCCGCATGATGTACTCCGGGTCGCGCCGGGACGCGATGTCGAGGTAGATCCCGCCGTGCGGTGTCCCGCGTCCGGCCTTCACCTCGGAGTTGATGGCCCGGGCCACCTCGTCGCGGGGGAGCAGCTCAGGTGGACGCCGGTTGTTCTTCTTGTCGGTGTACCACCGGTCGGCCTCCTCGATCGAGTCGGCCGTCTCGGCCTTGAAGAAGTCCGGGATGTAGTCGAACATGAACCGCCGGCCCTCGGAGTTCTTCAGCACCCCGCCGTCACCGCGTACCGACTCGGTGACCAGGATCCCGCGCACCGACGGCGGCCACACCATGCCCGTCGGGTGGAACTGCACGAACTCCATGTTGAGCAGGCTCGCTCCCGCGCGCACCGCCAGCGCGTGGCCGTCGCCGGTGTACTCCCAGGAGTTGGAGGTCACCTTGAACGACTTGCCGATACCGCCGGTCGCCAGCACCACCGAGGGAGCCTCGAACGTGATCAGCCGCCCGCTCTCACGCCAGTAGCCGAACGCGCCGGCCACCCGGTCGCCGTCCTTGAGGATCTCGGTGATCGTGCACTCCATGAACACGTCGATCCCGAGGGCGACCGCGCGCTGCTGCAGGGTGCGGATCATCTCCAGGCCGGTACGGTCACCGACGTGGGCGAGCCGGGCGTACCGGTGGCCGCCGAAGTCGCGCTGGGAGATCAGCCCGTCGTTCGTACGGTCGAACAGCGCGCCCCACTCCTCCAGCTCCAGCACCCGGTCGGGCGCCTCCTGGGCGTGCAGCTGGGCCATCCGCCAGTTGTTCAGCATCTTCCCGCCACGCATGGTGTCGCGGAAGTGCACCTTCCAGTTGTCCTCCGGCCAGGCGTTGCCCATGGCCGCGGCGATCCCGCCTTCGGCCATCACCGTGTGGGCCTTGCCGAGCAGGGACTTGCAGACGATGGCCGTCCGGGCGCCCGCGTCGTGCGCGGCGATCGCGGCCCGCAGACCCGCGCCGCCGGCACCGACCACCACCACGTCGTAGGAGTGCCGCTCGCCGGTGTTGCGGGGTTCGACTGTGCTCATGCGATGTACCTCGGTCTCCTCAGAAGAACCGGACGTCGGTGATCGCGCCGGTCGCCAGCAGGTAGACGTAGAAGTCCGCCACCGCGACCGAGATCAGCGACGCCCAGGCGAAGCGTGCGTGGTGGCCGTTCAGTTTCGACACGAACGTCCAGAGGCGGTAGCGCACCGGGTGCTTGGAGAAGTTGCGCAACCGGCCACCGGTGATGTGCCGGCAGGAGTGGCACGACAGCGTGTAAAGCCAGATCAGCACCACGTTGGCCAGCAGGATCAGGGTGCCGAGGCCCATGTGGCCCCACTGGTGCTCCGGGTTGCGGAACGCGATCACCGCGTCGTAGGTGAGGATCAGCGCGATGAGGAACGCCGCGTAGAAGAACCAGCGGTGGACGTTCTGCAGGATCAGCGGGAACCGCCGCTCACCGGTGTACTTCTTGTGCGGCTCGGGCACCGCGCACGCCGCCGGCGACAGCCAGAAGGCGCGGTAGTAGGCCTTCCGGTAGTAGTAGCAGGTGAGCCGGAAGCCGAGCGGGAAGATCAGGATGACCAGGGCGGGGGAGAACCACGCCGGCAGGAATCCGATCGGCTGCCCGAAGTCACTGGCCCCGGCAACGCAGTGGGTGCTCAGGCACGGGGAGTAGAACGGCGAGAGGTACGGCGAGGCGTAGTAGTTGGCGCCGGAGAACGCGCGCCAGGTGGAGTACACGATGAACGCCGTGAACACCACGAAGGTCACCGCCGGAGAGATCCACCAGCGGTCCTGGCGCAGTGTGCCCTTGTCGATGTCCGCGCGTTCGGGACCCAACACTCCCGTTGCCATCTCAGCCCAAATCCTCTCGCGTGGCCGGCCCGGCCGTCGGCCGGGCGTCCCCGGGCGTGATCCCCGGGTGCGTACGCCGACGGTGCGGGTGGGGAGAGTCTGCCGCACGTGTGGCCACCGTGATCGACCAGGTGGTCACCCCTGGTCAGGGGTGTCGTCTGGGGATGATGTGACCGACGCCACCCGCGCGTCAGCTTCGTCTGGCATGTTGCACCCTTCCGGCCGTACATAGTGGGCGCCGACGCCAGGTCGGAATGTGTGATCGGCCACACTCCGGCTCCGAGCGGCCTTCGTACGCTGCGTACGCCCTCCGAACGCATGGCGAAAAGCGGCCAGGCCGGGCGCTACCCCGGTGCCTGACAGGTAGTGTCCGGTCACCTTCTGCCACCGAGCCGGGCCCGGGTGTGCCCGGGGTTCCCCGGCGGTGGCCCGGACGTGAGCCGCGGAGCTGCCGCCATGACAAGGACGTCACCCTCCCGAAGCCAGCCCGAAATCCAGCCCGAAATCCAGCCCGGAAGTCAGCCCGGAAGTCAGCCCGGGATCCGGCCCTCCCGTCGCGCGTTCCTGGCCGGCGGGCTCGCCGCCGGCGCCGCGGGCACCTTCCTTGCCGCGCCCTCGCCGGCGTACGCCGAGCAGGCGCACGGAATCTCCTGGCCGGCCAGGCGGGAGCTGCCGGTGTTCACCCGGCCGAGCCACCTGGACGCGCTGATGATGGCCGGCGACACCGCCGAGGACGTGAAGCTGCTGGTCACCACGTTGCAGGGGGTGGTGAACCGCGAGCGTCCCCGGATCTACGTCGTCGTGGGCAAGCCCAGCGAGGGCCCGGACGCCTGGCTGAAGGACACCCACGTCCCGTACACCACGTTCACCGACCCCTGGCAGTTGCTCGACCGGCACCTGCACCGGGCGAAGGGGATCGTCGTGTACGACCCGGAGGTGGTGGAGACCGTCAACGTCGCCACCACGATCGGCGCGCTGCGGGGCGGGGTGATCGCGAGCCCCGAACTCGCCGGCAAGCTCGCTGCCGCGCCGTACGACCTGCCGGTGCTGGACGACCTGCGCGGGCGGTTCGACTCCGACCTGGCCGCGACCACGTGGGCGTTCGAGCACCTGTGGCCCCGGACCAGCCACCGGGTGCTGTTCGGTCTCAACCCCGGCCGGAGTGTCCCGGTCCCGCCGGACAACTGGAAGGACTTCGCCGAGGTCGTGCGCGAGGACCGGCCGATCCGGGACTCCTCCAACCGCGCGGTGCGTGACCTCGACCTGTCGGCGTTCCTCGGCGGGGAGGCCGTCTACCTGCGGTTCGCCGACTCCCAGCCGGCCGACGGGTGGGGGGCGGCCGTGCACCGGCTGACGGTCCGGGCCGACGGTGCGGTGGTTGCCGACCTCACCGCGGGCACCGACCCGGAGCGGGCGGCGCTGTTCGACAAGGGCGGCTCGATCGTCAAGCCGCAGTCGGAGGGCACCGACGCGCACCGGTTCGCCGACGGGACCAACTACTTCGTCTACCGGCTGGCCGTCCCGGCGGGTACCACGAAGCTGGTCGTCTCGGTCGACATGTGGAACCAGTTCCTCGTCACCGCGTCGAAGACCGCTCCCGCCGTCTCCTCCGACGACCGCCGGCCGGCCTCCCAGCAGCTGCGCGACTACGCGGTGGCCACCCAGGCGATGCCGTTCTGGCTGGCGTCCAACGACAGCCCGGAGGAGACCGCGCTGATGGAGCGCATCTTCGCCGCGGTCGACATGGGTACGCCGTACCTCGGCTGGTTCACCGACGAGTTCAACGGCGTGCGGCTCGCGTCCCGGCACGGCGTCTACGTGCTGGCCGCGGACTTCCTGGAGAACGCCTCCGTGTTCGGCGGCGTGCGCGCGCCGATCCGGCCGCAGCGGGTCCCGGCGGCGCCGAAGCTCCAGAAGTTGGTCTACCTCACGTTCACCTTCAGCGAGGGTGACAACCTGCAGTACGACCAGCACCGGATGCGCCAGCTGTGGGACCACCCCGACCGGGGCAAGGTGCCGCTGAACTGGTCGGTCAGCCCGCTGCTGGCCGACGTGGCCCCGCTCATGCTGAGCCACTACCTGCGTACGGCCACCGCCGCGGACACCCTGGTCGCGGGCCCGAGCGGTCCGGGCTACTTCTTCCCGTCGCTGTGGCCGGAGAAGGAGCTGCCGAAGTTCCTCGCCGCCACCAGGTCCTACCTCGACCGGCCCGGGCTGGACGTGATGTACGCGCTGGACGACCGGCCGGCGCTGACCGAGGCCTCCGCCGCGGCGTACAACGACAACCTCGACCTGCACGGCGTCTTCTACAACATGTGGTTCGTCCGCAGCGACACCACCGTGATGGACGGCGACCTGCCTGTGTCCACCCAGCTCGCCATCGGCGACCGCGCGGTGATGCGGGACCGGATTCTGGCCAACGCGGAGGACTTCGACGGCCATGCGCCGGTGTTCGTCGCGGTGGGCGTACCGGCGTGGGACCTCACGCCGGCCGACATCGTGTGGGTGGTCGACCAGGTGCGGGCGAAGCTCGGGAACGACGTCGCGGCAGTACGCGGCGACCACTACTTCACGCTGCTCCGCGAAGCGAAGGGCCTGCAGGACTGAAGGAGCGGAGCGCCTGACGGACCTGGCCGGCCTTCGCGGGGGTGCCCGGCCGGGGGGACCCGCCGACCGGACACCACGGGGACGGTTCAGCCGAGCGCCTCGCGCAGGAAAGCCAGCTCCAGCAGCAGGAGGTTCTCCGCGACGACCTCCTGCGGCGTCATGTGCGTGACGCCGGTCAGCGGGAGCACCGTGTGCCGCCGGCCGGCCGCGAGCAGCGCGGACGACAGCCGCAGCGTGTGCGCGGCCACGACGTTGTCGTCGGCCAGTCCGTGGATGAGCAGCAGCGGCCGCTCCAGCCCGGCGGCGGCGGCCAGCAGGCTGTTGCGGGCATACACCTCGGGCTGCTCGTCGGGGTGGCCGAGGTAGCGCTCGGTGTAGCAGGTGTCGTACAGCCGCCAGTCGGTGACCGGCGCGCCCGCTACGCCGGCGTGGAAGACGTCCGGCCGGGCGATCACCGCGAGTGCGGACAGGTAGCCGCCGTAGGACCAGCCCCGCATCGCCACCCGGCCCGGGTCCACGTCGTCGGGGTAGCGCCGGGTGATCTCTCGACCACCTCCACCTGGTCGTCGAGGGTGCTCACGAAGTCGTTGCGCACCTGGCGTTCCCAGGCCGGCCCGCGGTTGGGGGTGCCGCGCCCGTCCGCGACGACGACGCAGAACCCCTGGTCGGCGAGCCACTGGCTGGCGAGGAACGCCGCCCGGGCCGAGCGCACCCGCAGGGCGTGCGGTCCGCCGTACGGGTCCAGCAGCAGCGGCAGCCGGCGCGAGCCCGGTGTGTGGTCGCGGGGGAAGAGGACCGCGGTCCGCAGCTCGCGCGGGCCCAGGGAGCAGCGTGACCTCAGGTGCGAACGGCGGCTTTTCCTGCCGGGTCTGGATCCGCCCGGCCTCGGCGCCACCACGCAGCACCCGGACGACCGACCCGTCGTGGTCCAGCGACTGCGACACCAGCAGCACCGTGCCGCCGGACGCCCGGCCCAGGTGCACGCCCGGGTCGCGGGTGAGCGGCGTGACCGTGCCGTCGAGCCCGACCCGCAGCACGTGCTGCTCGGTGGGTTCGGTGGTGGCCGAGATCAGCACGCCGTCGGCGTCGACGTCGAGGACGGCGCCCACCTGCAGGCCGACCGGCGTCACCGGCTCCCCGTCGTACGCCAGCTGCCGGGTCTCGCCCGTGTCCACGGTGGTGAGCAGGCGCCCGTCAGGCAGCCAGCGCGGCGTCCCGGACACGATCTCCACCCACGCCGGATCGCTGTCCTCGCCGATGGCGGTGGTCGCGCCGGTGGCCAGGTCGGCGGTCAGCACCTGCGCGGACTTCTGGTCGCGGCTGAGCACCCGCAGCAGCGGCGGGCCGTACGACGACCAGCTCACGTCGACGAGGTAGGGGTACGCGGCGGAGTCCCACCGGATCTCGCGGCGCTCACCGGCGAGGTCGACCAGCCACAGCGAGACGTCGGCGTTGCCGGTGCCGGCGGCGGGGTAGCGGACCTGGACCGGCGGCTGGTCCGGCTGGGCCGGGTTGGCGATGTGCCACTGGGGAACCGGCGCCTCGTCGTACCGCTCGACCAGCAGCGACGTGCCGTCGGGCGCCCACCAGTAGCCGCGTACGCGGTCCATCTCCTCGGCGGCGACGAACTCCGCCACCCCCCAGGAGACCGTGGTCTCGTCCGGCTCGGGGCCGACCAGCACGCGCTCCTGCGGCGTGCGGCCGTCGCCGGAGCCCTCGGTGTCCACCAGCCGCAGGCCCGCGCCGGAGGCGTAGGCGACGTACCGGCCCGGTCGGGTCCGGGCGCGGGTCGACGACCGGCGCCACCGACGGGAGCTCGCGGACCCGACCGCCGTCGAGGTCGGCCAGCCACAGCCGGGACGACAGCGCGAACGCGGCGTGCTTCACGTCCCGGTCGCAGGCGTACCCGACGATGCCCGCGGCGCCCTCCCGGGAACGCTCGCGGCGGGCGCGTTCGGCGGGGGAGAGGTCCTCCTGGCCGTCGGTGAGCAGGGCCGCGGGGTCGGCGACCCGGCGTTCGGTGCCGGAGGTGACGTCGTACGCCCACAGCTCGATGGCCCGGTCGGTGCCCGAGGGCGCGCGCAGGAACACGATCCGGCCTCCGTCCGGGGCGATCGTGAACGTACGCGGCGCGCCCAGGGTGAAGCGGAGGGTCCGGGCGTTCAGCCGGGGATAGGTCGGAGCGGAGGAGGCGCCCGCGGACTCGGCGGGGCGCGGCTGCGGTGTGGTCACGAAGGTCGATCCTGGCATGCCCGGACCCGCACGTGTCGTCGGAGCGTCCTCGGGACGGTCCGTATGGTTGGCCCATGGCAGACCGCAGAATCCTTCTCGTGCACGCGCATCCGGACGACGAGACGATCGGCAACGGCGTGACGATGGCGAAGTACGTCGCCGAGGGCGCGCAGGTCACCCTCGTCACCTGCACCAGGGGCGAGGAGGGTGAGGTGCTCGTCCCCGAGCTCGCCCACCTGGCCGCCGACCGCGACGACACGTTGGGTGACCACCGGGAGAAGGAGATGGCCGCGGCCATGGCCGAGCTCGGTGTCACCGACCACCGCTGGCTCGGCGGCGTCGGCCGCTACCGCGACTCCGGCATGATCGGGACCCCCGCCAACGAGCGGCCCGAGTGCTTCTGGCGCGCCGACCTGTGTGAGGCGTCCGACCACCTGGTGGCGGTGATCCGCGAGGTTCGTCCGCAGGTGCTGGTCACCTACGACGAGTTCGGCGGCTACGGCCACCCCGACCACATCCAGGCCCACCGGGTGGCGACCTACGCGCATTTCCTGGCCGGGGCGCCGTCCTACCGCCGGGATCTCGGCGAGGCGTGGAGCATCCCGAAGGTCTACTGGGGAGCGATGCCGGAGACGATGATGCGCGAGGGACTGCGCCGGCTGCGCGACATGGGGGAGACGGCGTTCGAGGGCATGGACCCCGACGGCGAGCTGCCGCGGTCGTTCGTCCCCGACGAGCTGATCTCGGCCCGCATCGACGGCAACCACCACGTCGAGCGCAAGCTGGCCGCGATGCGGGCGCACGCCACCCAGATCGCGGTCGACGGGCCCTTCTTCGCGCTGTCCAACAACCTCGGCAACCAGGTCTGGGGCACCGAGTGCTACCGCCTCGTGCACGGCCGCCAGGGTCACACCGACCCGGCGACCGGCCAGGAGAACGACCTGTTCGCCGGGGTGGCCTGATCGTTTCCCGCAGCGCGTAAGGTCGCCGCGTGGCAGCACTCTCGCGCGCGGCCGGACTGGTCGCCGCCGCGGTCCTCGGCCTGGTGGCCGGCACCTGCGGCGTCGTCGCTTCCCGGATGAGCCTCACCGTGCTCGGGGTCCGGCTGCCGTACGGCATCGTGCTCGCGCTCGTGGTGGCCGCGCTGCTGTTCGCCCAGTGCCGGCATCTCCTCGGCAAGGGCGGTGGGGTGGCGGCCGCGCTCGGCTGGGCCGCGCCGGTCGTGGCCGCGCTGTGGCCCCGGCCGGAGGGCGACGTGGTGCTCGCCGGCGACTGGTACGGCCTGGGCTTCGTACTGGTCGGGGTGTTCCTGGTGAGCTGGCAGCTCCTGCGCCGGGGTGACCGCCGCACCCGGACCGGATCGGACGGGCCACGCGGCCCGGGAACGTCCGGGGGTACGACGCGAGGAGGGGACCGTGACCGCTGACCATCGGCCCGTCGACACCGACCAGCCCGTGGGCGAGGCCGACTACCGCGCCGCGCTGGCCAGGTTCGCCGGCGGCGTGACGATCGTGACCACCCGCCTGGACGGGGTGGACCACGCGATGACCGCCAGCGCGTTCACCTCCGTCTCGCTCTCCCCACCTCTGGTTCTCGTCTGCGTGGAGAAGATCGCGAGGTTCCACCCGGCGGTGCTGTCCGCCGGCACCTGGGGCGTGTCGGTGCTGACCGCCGACGCCCACGAGGTGGCCACCCGGCTGGCCCGCCGTGGCCGCCCGCTGCAGGGCCAGCTCGACGGCATCCCGGTGCACCGTGGGCGCACCGGAGCGGCCCTGCTCTCCGCCGCCGCGGCCCGGCTGGAGTGCCGCACCGTCGCGGTCCACGACGGCGGCGACCACTCGATCGTGGTGGGAGAGGTCGTCGGCGCCGACATCCCTCCCGATCCCGGACCCGCGCTGGTCTACTACGCCGGCGGCTACCACTCCGTCGGCGCCGGGGCCGACCCCGCGCTCCGGGTCTGAGCCTTCCGAGGGTTCCGAAACCCGGCCGAACCCGGGCCGAACGCCGCATCGCGGGCAATCCGCGCAAGGGCACCCGGACCGGAAACGCGCGGGGTCCGGTCCCGCCGGAGCGGGTCCACAGCCTCTACCCTTGGCGGAATTGTCACCGAGAGGCCCGCCTACCGCGGTCCTTCGGCCACGCACCACAGCAACGCGGAGGAGCCGTGCGAGACCCGGGCCAACCCGGTCAGCCGACGCCTGAGCCGACCCCCGAAACGCCCCTGGACCCGACGGAGGCGTCCGGCACGGAGTCCGCACCGAGCCGCGGACGCGTCATCGTCCTCGCAGCCGTGGGCGTTCTGGCCGTGCTCCTCGGCGGCTACGCCATCCTCGCGGTCACCCTAGGCGGCAGCGTCCCCCGCGGCACCTCCGTGGGCGGTGTCGACGTCAGCGGGCTCACCCGTGACCAGGCCGGCCAGCGCCTGCGCGACCGGCTGCTGCCGAGGGCCGACGACTCGTTCGAGGTGAGCGTGCGAGGCAAGGCGTACACCCTCAGGCCCGCGGACGCCGGGCTCGTCCTCGACCTGCCCGCGACTCTGGACGCCGTTTACGTCCCCCGCACCCTCAACCCGGTCGAGGTCTCCAGGGCGCTCCGCGGCGGCGGCGACGTCGCGCCCGTGCTCACCGTCGACCACGCCAGGCTGGACACCGCGGTGAGCAAGCTCGCCAAGGAGGTCCGCAAAACCGGGAGCCCGGGCGGCATCACGTTCGCGGACGGCACCGCGAAGGCCGCCGAGCCAGTGGTGGGCTACCGGCTGGACACCGCCGGGTCGGCCGACCGCATCGAGCAGGAGTTCCTGCGTACGTCCGCACCGATCGGGCTGCCCGTGGCCGAGCAGAAGCCCAAGGTCGGCCAGGCCGAGGTGCGGCGCGCCATGCGGGAGTTCGCCACCCCCGCGATGTCCGGACCGGTGAAGGTGCGGGTCAACGACAAGTCCTTCGAGGTGACGCCGGCCGAGGTCGCCGGCGCGCTCACGATGGTGCCGGGTGACTCCGGCCGGCTGACGCCCAGGCTGGACGCGGCGGCGTTCGAGCGTGCGGTCGCCGACCGGCTGAAGGCCGTGCAGGTCGAGCCGAAGGACGCGTCGGTACGCATCTTCGCCGGACGGCCGACCGTCGTGCCCGCCACCCACGGCCAGACCGTGCCCCCGGCCGACCTCGCCCGCGCCGTCGTGGCCGCGCTGCCCAAGTCGGGGGCGGAACGTGCCGCGACCGTGCGGACGAAGCTGACCGACCCGAAGTTCACCACCAAGGCCGCGCAGGACCTCGGGGTGAAGCAGGTCGTCGGCGAGTTCACGACGTATTACCCGCACGCCGCCTACCGCAACACCAACATCGGCCGGGCCGGGCAGCTGATCAACAACCGGCTGATCAAGCCCGGCGAGACCTTCAGCCTGAACGGCATCGTCGGCGAACGCACCGAGGCCAACGGCTTCACCAAGGGGTTCGTGATCGAGGGCGGCCGGCTGCGCGAGGATCTGGGCGGTGGCGTGTCACAGGTGGCCACCACCACCTACAACGCGGGCTTCTTCGCCGGGATGCAGGACGTCGAGCACCGCCCGCACGCCTTCTACATCGACCGCTACCCCGTCGGCCGCGAGGCGACCGTCTACTGGGGGTACATCGACCTGAAGTGGCGCAACAACACCCCGTACGGCGTCCTCGTCCAGACGGTCAACAAGCTGAGCTCGCCGGGCAAGCAGGGCAGCATCACCGTCCGGCTGTGGAGTACGAAGTACTGGACGGTCAAGGGGCAGACGTCGAGCCGGTACAACTTCCGCGAGCCGAAGGTCATCTTCGACGACAAGGACGGCTGCGTCCCCCAGGACGGCCTGCGCGGGTTCGACGTCGACGTCATCCGCAAGCTCTACCGCGGCAGCACGCTGGAGAAGACCGAGAAGGACCACGTGCGCTACAGCCCCGAGGACCGGATCACCTGCGGGCCCGCGCCGACGCCCGGAAAGCCCACGCCAAAGCCCCCGGCCGTGACGAAGCCGAACCCGGCCGCGGGCGACTGACCGAGCGGCAGCCGCGCTACCAGGGTCCGGCTACTCGGCCGGGCCGTAGTAGCGGTACTGATGGTCCAGCCGGAAGCCGAGCCGGTCGTACAGCCGGATCGCGCCGTCGTTGTCGGCGGCCACCTGGAGGTACGCCCCGGTCGCACCCAGGTCGGCGCCCCACGCACCGAGCGCGGCCAGGACGGCGCGGGCCAGGCCCCGACGGCGGTACGCCGGGACGACCTCCACCGCGCTGAGACCGAGCCACCGGCCGGTCACGACGCCCCGCCCGATCCCCACCAGCTCCCGTCCCGCCTCGCCGGCCGCGTCCGCTGTGAGCCGGGCCAGGGCGACGTGGTCCCCGCCGCCGATCACCTCCCGGGCGGCCGGCCCCGAACGCCCGTACAGCTCCAGCCAGGCGTCGTCGGGCACGCCGGCGAGGGCGACCTCCACCGCCGGCGCGCCGGTACGGGAGAGCAGGTCGGCCAGCGGCGCGACGCGTACGTCGGTGGTGTCGAAGCCGCGCTTGCCGCTGGCCCTGGCCCGCCACCCCCGGGCGAGCAGGTCGTCCTCCAGGGCCGTACCCACCACCACCTGGATCAAGGGCGGCAGCCCGGCGGCGGCGTAGAACGCGGCGACCCGGCCCAGCGCGTCGTCCAGGGGGTGGCCCGGGTCGCCCGCGGGGACGACGGAGTTGGCCCGCCCGGTGAAGCCACCCGCCGCCTGCAGCAGCCACCCACCGAGCCGCTCGGTCTCGGTCGCCGGCCAGCCCCGCGCGGCGACCAGCGCCAGCGCCGTGCCGCTCTCCTGCGCCTCGCCCGTCTGCGCCTCGCCGCGTCCTCTGCGCCTCGCTCGTCCGGGTTTCGCTCGTCCGGGTCTCGCTCATCGGGACTCGCTGTCCGGGAAGCGGCGCGGGCGGCGTGCGGGTGGCGCGTCCGGAACCGGCTTGCCCGCCACCACGTCGTCCTCGGCCACCTCGACGAGCTCGCCGTCCCGGCGCCGCAGGGAGAGCCGCCCACCTGCCCAGGACTCGAGCACACCCAGGACGTCGCCGTAGATCGTGCGGCCGTGCTCGACACCGAGCCGGCGGCGGACGACGACCCGGTGGCCGACGTCTGAGGGGGACAGTGGCACCGTAAATGGACCCTTCGTTGTCACTGGTTGTACCGACCTGGCGATACTAGGAGGGTCAGTTCGACAGAGGAGGAACCCGGTGACCTACGTCATCGCACAGCCGTGTGTGGACCTGAAGGACAGGGCGTGTGTGGACGAATGCCCCGTCGACTGCATCTACGAGGGCAAGCGCATGCTCTACATCCACCCGGACGAGTGTGTCGACTGCGGTGCGTGTGAGCCGGTCTGCCCGGTCGAGGCGATCTTCTACGAAGACGACGTGCCCGACCAGTGGAAGGACTACTACGCGGCCAACGTCGACTTCTTCGACGATCTCGGCTCGCCCGGCGGTGCCGCCAAGACCGGGGTGATCGAGAAGGACCACCCGCTCGTCGCGGCGCTGCCGCCGCAGAGCACCGAGGAGTGACATCCGCGGGGGCTCCGCCGCTCGCCGGTGGGGCCCCCGACCAGGCGAGCGAGAGGGGCACCGTGCGAAGTCCGCTCCCGGACTTTCCCTGGGATCGACTGATTCCCGACAAAGAACGCGCCGCCGCCCATCCGGACGGCATCGTCGACCTTTCCGTCGGCACCCCGGTCGATCCCACCCCGGAGGTCGTCCGCGCCGCCCTGTGCGACGCTGCCGACGCTCCGGGCTATCCGCAGACCTACGGCACGCCCAGGCTCCGGGAGGCCGCGGTCGGCTATCTGGAACGCCGCTTCGGCCTGTCCGGTCTCGACCCGAACGCCGTGCTCCCCACCGTGGGCTCCAAGGAGTTCGTCGCCTGGCTACCCACCATGCTCGGCCTGGGCCCCGGTGACGTGGTGGTGATCCCGGAGACGGCCTACCCGACGTACGCCGTGGGTGCCCAGATCGCCGGCTGCACCGTCGTTCCGGCCGACTCGACGTTCGCGCTGGGGCCGGAGCAGGTCAAACTGGTGTGGCTCAACTCACCTTCCAACCCCACCGGGCGCATCCTGCCCGCCACCCACCTGGCCAAGGTGGTCGCCTGGGCGCGGGAGCGGAACGTCCTCGTCGCCTCCGACGAGTGCTACGCGGAGTTCGGCTGGGACGAGCAGCCGGTGTCGGTCCTCGACCCGGAGGTGTGTGGCGGCAGCCACGCCAACCTGCTCGCCGTCCACTCGCTGTCCAAGCGGTCCAACCTCGCCGGCTACCGCGCGGGCTTCGTCACCGGCGATTCGGCTTGTGTGCAAGAGCTTCTGGCCGTTCGCAAGCATGCCGGGATGATGGTGCCGGCGCCTGTCCAGGCGGCGATGATCGCGGCCCTGTCCGACGACACCCACGTCGACGAGCAGCGGGCGAGGTACGCCGCCAGGCGTGATGTTCTGCGGGAGGCGTTCAGTGCGGCGGGGTTCGAGGTCGACCACTCCGAGGGGTCGTTGTACCTCTGGGCCACGCGTGGGGAGTCCTGCATGGACACCGTACGGTGGTGCTCGGAAGTGGGCATTCTGGTCACCCCCGGTGATTTCTACGGAACGGCGGGTGTCCGGCATGTCCGGGTAGCGTTCACCGCGACTGACGAAAGGGTCGCCGCCGCGGCGAGCCGTCTGCGGGGCACGCGCGATCGCGGGTGACCCTGCGATGTACCGATCTCCCCACACCCCGGGGAGCGACACGACAGCAAATGCGGAGGATGCCGACCACGTGAGCCGCGCCGACCGGCGATGGTTCGCGAGTCGTGGAGATGTGGGGCGGGCGTCGTTCGTTGGGACGACAGTTGAGACGGGCGCTTTCGGGCGGCCCGTCGGGACGGTGCGACCCGACTCCCTCCACGGCCGGCGTCGTCCCGAGCCGGGCCGAAACAGGGCAGGACGGAGGACACGAGCGTGACCGACCAACAATTCACGCTGAAGCACGCGAACGGTGAGGTCGAACTCCCGGTCGTGGCCGCGAGCGAAGGTGCTTCGGGCGTGGACATCTCGGCGCTGCTGAAGCAGACCGGGCATGTCACTCTCGACCCGGGTTATGTCAACACGGGCGCCTGCACCTCGGCGATCACCTACATCGACGGTGACGCGGGGATTCTGCGCTACCGCGGCTACCCGATCGACGAGCTCGCGGAGAAGCGTAACTTCCTCGAGGTGTCGCTACCTCCTCATCTACGGCGAACTGCCCACGCAGGCGCAGTCGACGAGTTCGCCGAGAAGATCCGCCTGCACACGCTGCTGCACGAGGACATGCAGCGGTTCTTCGACGGCTTCCCCCGCGACGCGCACCCGATGCCGGTGCTGTCCTCGGCGGTGAGCGCGCTGTCGACCTTCTACCAGGACAACCTCGACCCGGGGGACACCGAGCCGGTCGAGATCTCGACCGTCCGGCTGCTGGCCAAGCTGCCGACCATCGCGGCGTACGCCTACAAGAAGTCGATCGGCCAGCCGTTGCTGTACCCCGACAACTCCCTGGAGTACGTCGACAACTTCCTGCGGATGACGTTCGGGGTGCCGGCCGAGCCGTACGAGGTCGACCCCGCGGTGGCCAAGGCGCTGGACCTGCTGTTCATCCTGCACGCCGACCACGAGCAGAACTGCTCCACCTCGACCGTGCGGCTGGTCGGCTCCAGCCAGGCCAACCTGTTCGCCTCGGTCTCGTCCGGCATCAACGCGCTGTCCGGCCCGCTGCACGGCGGCGCCAACTCAGCCGTCCTGTCGATGCTGGAGCAGATCGTCGCCGAGGGCGGCGACGTCGCCAAGCTTCGTCGAGCGGGTGAAGAGCCGGGAGAAGGGCGTCCGGCTGATGGGCTTCGGTCACCGGGTCTACAAGAACTACGACCCGCGCGCGGCGATCGTGAAGAAGACCGCCGACGACGTGCTCGACCGGTCGGCAAGCGCGACCCGCTGCTGGAGATCGCCATGCAGCTGGAGGAGATCGCACTGACCGACGACTACTTCGTCTCGCGCAAGCTCTACCCGAACGTCGACTTCTACACCGGCCTGATCTACAAGCGCGATGGGCTTCCCGACCAAGATGTTCACGGTGCTGTTCGCGCTCGGCCGGCTGCCCGGCTGGATCGCCCAGTGGCGGGAGATGATGGTGGACCCGGCCAACAAGATCGGCCGTCCCCGCCAGCTCTACACCGGCGAGACCGAGCGGTCGTTCGTCGGGATGGACCAGCGCTAGCCGAGCCGGGCCATCCGCTGGTCACGACCAGCGGCTGAGCCACCCGGCCAGGCGATCGAACGCGGTCAGGCGTCGGTCCGGTCCGGAGTCCGTTCCTCGGGCGACGGCGGGACCGGCGCCTGCGTGCTTGCCGGCTCGGCGGTTCGCCGGGCCTGGTCCGGGGTCACAGTGACCGGCTTGGGGCCCGCGGGGCGGCGGCGCAGGATGCCCAGCCAGATCACGCCGACCGCGACCAGCAGGACGAAGCCCACGGCACAGGTCACTGCGTACAGCTGGATCTGCACCGCCGTCGGCCGCGGGACGAAGCCCAGCGACAGCAGCCGGGGCTCCCAGGTCGTTCCGGTGATGAGCAGGGTGAAGACGATCGCCACGCTGCGCAGGGAGTCCCACAAAGCGTGCAGCAGACTCACGCCGAGCAGTGTGAACAGGATGGCCGAGGTCGGCCGCAGGCGTCCGCCGCGGAAGGCGGCGAAGATCGTCCCGCCCAGCAGGGCGGTCCACAGCGCCTGACCGACCGGGCCGACCGGGCCGCGGAGCAGTTCGGTTTCCACCACGGTGCGCAGGGAGAGTCCGCTCACGTTCAGCAGCGCCTGCAGGCCGTAGCCAGCCGTCTCGCAGGCGCCGAAGCCGAACCCCACGACGGCGCCGAGCACCAGGCCGGACCGCATGGTCCGGGTGGGCAGTCGCCGGGCGAGGTAGAGCAGCACCAGCGCCTTGGCGACCTCCTCGCCGAGCGCCACCCCGACGTACCCGAAGGTGCCCGGAGCGCGGAAGTAGCCGGCCAGGAACGACGCGCAGAGCAGGCCGAGCAGCCCGCTGAGGAGGTACGCCCGGACCAGCAGAGGCAGGTCGAGACCGGGCACGGGCCGGCATTCGTGCACCCACCGGGCGTAGGTGAGCGGCCCGAGGAAAGCGCCCAGCACCACCATCAGGGGCACCAGCGGCGTGTCCCCGGCCGCCAGGGTGACGGCGGCGGCGGCCAGCCACAGAGCGAGCCCGAACAGCAGGAACCGGCCCCAGGCGTACGACATCAGTCCCCGCCGCTGGTCGGGCGGCCGGCCGGGGAGCGCGGGCATCCCGGCGGGCGCCGGTGCCGGTGCGGCTCGGGCGCGGGCGCCGCGGGCGTGCCGGCAGGGGCCTGGACGGTGCCGGTGGGCGCGGTGGCGCCGCCGGGCGCGACAGATTCGGCAGGCTCGACGGTGCCGGTGGGCTCGTCGGAACCGGATGGCTCGTCCGGCCCGGCCTGGCGCGGGGCCTGCCCGGTGACGTCGCTCATGGTGAGGTCTTCTCCATCGGGCCCGCCATCTATGCCTCGTCGCAGGGCAGACCCCGAGTGCCGGGAGTGCCGACTTCGAGACGACTGGGTACGACGTCGTCCAGGCTCGTCGAGAGCCCGACCGGAGATCGTTCCGGCTTCTCCGGAGCACGTCCGGTGTTCGTCCGTCCGCGCCATCCGCCCCCTGGCGCCGGAACGGTGCCGGCGCCACGCGCCGGCAGTCCGCTACTCAGGGAGGCGACCGATGTCCGGCAACCCACGCAAACCCGGTACCGACGTCGTGGAGGAGGGGCCGTGGTCCCGGCGGAGCGGGCGCTCCGGCCCGGAGGGGCCCGACTGCCACGGCGGCCACGGCGGCCCCGGCGGCCCCGGCGGCGAGGAGCCGGCGGGCCCGGCCCGACCGCCAAGGCGGGTGCCGGCCCGGCGTGGAGACCTGGGCGCACCTGGCCGGGCTCGGCGGCTGGACACTGGCCTTCGGCCTGCTGGTGCTGGCCTGGCCACGGCTTCCGGTGGTGGAGTTCCGGACACCCGTCGGTGGCTGGTTCTTCGCCGTGGGCACCACCCGGCTGGCCATGACCATGCTGACGACCCGGCGGGGACGCCTGTCGGGGGAGACGGTCTACTCCGCGCTGCTCGGCGTACTCCTGGTCGCGTCCTCGGCCCTGTGCCTGCGGGGCATGGTGACCACCGTGGTTCTGCTCGTCGTCCTGGTCGCGCTGCACTGGCTGCTGAGCGGCTTCGGTGAACTGATGGCGGCGCTGGCCGGCCCACCCGGCGGCCGAGGCTGGCAGTTCGTCGCCGGGCTGGTCGCGGTGGGCGTGGGGGTGGCGTTTCTGCTGCTGCCGGACCTGTCGCTG
>CAWBTM010000013.1:0-46386 GCA_963791775.1 uncultured Actinomycetota bacterium
CCACGCTCGTGAACGCGTAGCCGGTAGCTCTCCGCGGTGCCCGAGGTCGGCTCCAGGTGGAGGGTGACGGCGCCGGCCGCGCCGGTCGCACCCGCCTGGGCGACGGTCGGCAGTGGCAGCCGCAGCGAGGTGAGGAGTTCGCGGACCACCTGCGACATGCCCTCCGCGCCCGGTGTCTCCACCACGCCGGTGCCCGCGGTGAGCTCGTACGTACCGGAGGCGGCGATCGCCGAGCCGGGACGGGGGAGCAGGGTCTGGTAGCGGTCGGTCACGGCTTGCTCCGTTCGGTCGACATGGCGGAGGTGGCGGCAGCGGCGATTGAGGAGGGGGCGGTTCTGGGGCGGGTCCAGCCGCGCAGGGCGAACGCGACACCGGCGGCGAGGACGGCGAGGACGGCGACGGTGGACAGCGCGAGCGGCAGGCCGTGCCGGTCGGCGACGAACCCGATCAGCGGGCCCTGGCTGAGCGTTCCGACGCTCGCCGACATCGAGATCCGGCTCACCCCGCGCGGTCCGCCGAGCGCGCCGGCCCGGCTGATGCAGACCGGGTAGACGTTGGCCAGCCCCAGGCCGAGAACGACGTAACCGGCGAACGCCATCGGCAGGCCGCCACCGGGCAGGTGGCCGGCCCAGCACGCGATGAGGACGCCGACCGCGGCGAGCGCGAAGCCGCCGGACAGGACGGCCGTCTCGCCCAGCCGCCGGATCAGCCGGGAGCCGAGGAACCGGCCGCCGGCGATGGCGCAGGCGTAGGTGGCGTAGCCGTACCCCGCGACCGCGGCGGTGGCGCCGAGGTCCTGCCGCAGGTGCAGGGCGGCCCAGTTGTTCGAGGCGTACTCACCGAACGCCGTACAGGCCGCGACCAGCCCGAACGACAGGACGATCCACCGGACGCGGCGCCAGGCGTTCGCCCGATCGGTGGCGCTGTGGGCGGCGCTGTCGGTGTCGGCGGCTCGGTCCGGGGCGGTGGTGCCGGCTGGCATGGCCGCTACGGCGGCGGCCGTGGCCCGGCCCGAGCGGAGCAGCGCGGGGCCGGCCACCGCGGTCACCGCCAGGCCGAGCAGGGCGGTGAGGCCGAGGTGCACCACCGGGCTCAGGTGGTCCGCGAGCAGTCCGCCGAGTGCGGCGCCGACGAGTCCTCCGACGCTGAAGATGCCGTGCAGGGTGGGCATCAGAGGGTTGCCGCTGGCGGTGGCGACCTCGACCGCGGTGCTGTTGAGCGCGATGTTGAACATGCTCTGCGCCACGCCGAAGATCGCCAGCGCCGCGCCGAGCGTGCGGACCGAACCGGCCAGTCCGGGCAGCACGAGGATCGCGCACAGGGCGAACCCGGCGACCACCAGGACGCGGCGGGTGCCGAAGCGCTCGCAGAGCCGGGCGGCGACGGTGAGGGCGGCCAGGCTGCCGAGCGAACCACACAGCAACGCGAGCCCCAGGTCGCCGGCCGACGCTCCGACCTGCGCCTTCACGTCCGGTACGCGGACCAGCCAGTTGGCCGGGACGAAGCCGACCAGCCCGAAGAACACCGCCAGCGAGACCGGGTGGCGGGTCTTCGGTGGTGGGTCGGGGAGCGCGGCGGGCCCGTCCTGCGCGGGCAGGGAACCGCCGGCGCCGCGCGGGCGTGCTGACAACGGAAACCTCCGGGTGACGACGCGCCTGAATGTCGGGGTGTCGGACTGGATGCCGGGCTGGATGTCGGGCTGGATCTGGGGGTGGCGGCGCCGATGCCGCCGAGCCGGACCGGCGAGGTGTCCCGGCGGGTGTGTCCGGGTGAAGGTTGACCGGGCGCCGGAGCGCGGGCTAGCTTCACTGAAATTAACAGGCAGGGTTCCTTATGAAAAGAGGTGGAACCATTCCGCGGACGGCCTCGCCGCACACCGCGCGGCTGATCAACGACCGGCTGGCGTTCGACCTGCTGCTGGAACGCGGCCCGCTCACCCGGACCCAGCTGCGTACGCTCACCGGGCTCTCCGGCCCCACTGTCGCCGACCTGGTGCAGCGGCTGGAGTCCGCCGGCCTAGTCGCGCCCGTCGGCGAGGCCGGCGCCGAGCGCCGCGGCCCGAACGCCCGGCTGTACGGCGTGGTCGCCGACCGGGCGCACGTCGCGGGCGTGGAGGTACGCCCGGACCAGGTCCGCGCGGTGGTCACCGACCTCACCGGGCAGCCCGTCGGCACCGCCGTGGTGGGCCAGGATGCCCGGGTCGCCCCGGACCGGCTGGTCCGCGACGCGATCGACGGCGCCCTCGCCGACGCCGGCCGGCCGGCCGACGCACCGGCGATGGTCGTGGTCGGCACGCCTGGCCTGGTCGATCCGGCCACCGGTGACGTGGCGTTCGTGGTCAGCCTGCCGACCTGGCACGGCAACCTGCTCCCCGGCCTGCGGGAGCGGTTCGGCACCCGGGTGCTGCTGGAGAACGAGGTCAACCTGGCCGGGCTGGCCGAGCACCGGCTGGGTGTCGCCCGGGGCCGGGACACCTTCGCGTTGATCTCCCTGGGCGACGGGATCGGCGTCGCGGTGATCCTCGGCGGGCGACTGCACCGGGGCGCGTCCGGCGGCGCCGGCGAGGTGTCGTACGTCCCCGCCGGCGGTGGTACCTACCAACAGGTCGCCGGCGGTGCGGCAGTGGTCGAGACCGCCCGGCGGCACGGGCTCACCGGCACAGTGGACGACCTGGCCGGGCTGGTCGGCGGCGCCGTGACCCGCGCGGAAGAGGGGAACGACCCCGCGGCGGAGGCGTTCCTCGACGACCTCGCCGACCGGATCAGTACCGGCGCGGCGGCGGTGTGCGCCGTCCTCGACCCGGGATACGTCGTGCTCGCCGGCCGGATCGGCCGGGCCGGCGGACCGGCGCTCGCCGAGCGGGTCGCCCGGCGGCTCGCCGACCGGCTGCCGCTGCCCACCGAGGTCGCAGCCGGTGACGTGCCCGGCAACCCGGTGGTACGCGGCGCCGTCCTGGTCGCGCTGGACCACCTGCACCGGGAGACGTTCGGCCTGCCCGCCACTAGGTGAGGACCTGACAGCGGGGCACCGCAGGGCAGCGCAGGCAGCGCAGGGCGACGCCGCCGCGCCGACGGGTCGCCTGCCGTCGGGTCGGCCCGGCCCGGCTGCCAGACTCGACGGCATGCGCGTGCACATCGGCTCGGACCACGCGGGCTTCGAACTCAAACAGCACCTGGTCGGCTGGCTGGGCGAGCAGGGCCACGAGGTCGTCGACCACGGAGCGGCGACCTACGACCCCGACGACGACTACCCCCCGTTCTGCCTGCGGACCGGCCTCGGCGTGGTCGCCGACCCGGACAGCCTGGGCATCGTCCTCGGCGGCTCCGGCAACGGCGAACAGATCGCCGCCAACAAGGTGGCCGGCGTCCGGGCCGTCCTGGCGTGGAACCTCGACACCGCCCGGCTGGGCCGCGAGCACAACGACGCCAACGTGATCTCCGTCGGCGCCCGGATGCACACCGTGGACGAGGCCACCCGGATGGTCGAGGTGTTCCTGCGGACGCAGTTCTCCGGCCTGGACCGGCACGCCCGCCGGATCGAGATGCTCCGCGAGTACGAGGACACCGGCGTCGTCCCCGAGCCGTAGGCGGCGAGCGGTCAGAAGGGCGTGTCCAGCAGGGGGAGCACGTCGGAGGTGAACGCCCGGCTGACCGCGGCGAGGCTGCCCGGCGTACGTTCCTCGACCATTCCGGCGGCGCCGAGCGCGGCCAGCACCGGACGGCCGAAGTACGCCGCACCCAGGTCGGCCACGTCCAGCACCAGGTCCGGCTCGCGGTCGACCCGCCCGCACGAGGCGCCGGAGTCGTCACCGGCGAGGTGCCAGCGCCCGGTGTTCCACGGGCACAGGTCGTCGCGTACCTCCAGTACGGCATCGACCGGCGTGGCGTAGCGGCGCTCCGACAGTGCCCGGCCGACGTCGACCAGCCGGGCCCACATGCCGTCCCGCACGGTGACCATGGCGGACCGGGAGTCCTGCACCCAGCTCAGCAGCGGGTCGTCGAGGGACAGCCGGCGGTGGGTCACCTTGCTCATCAGGTCCTGGTCGGCCAGGAACCGCCACAGCGCGGCGTAGGACGCGGTGTCGGTGGCGTGCACGCGCTGCACGAGGGTGGTGCCGTTCGGCCCGCCCGGCTCCCAGTTGGACTTGGTGCGGTAGTAGGCGAACCCGGTGACCTCGCCGTCGCGTTCGGCCAGGACGCAGCGCAGCGCGCTCGCTCCGCCGCGCTCGCTCTCCGGGTCGGCGATCTCACCGCGCCGCCAGGAGTCGTCGTGGCGCATGTAGCCGGGCCGGGTGGGCACGAGGGCCTCCCGTACGCCGGCGCAGGCGTCCAGCGACTTCTCCGCGTCGGCGTACCTGATGGTGACCTCGTCCGCCCCGGGCACCGGGCGCATCGCCCGCTTGGCGCGGTTGATCTCGGCGTACACCCACTGGGTGGCGCAGCCGTAGCCGTAGCGTCCGTAGATCGCCGGCTCGGACGCGGTGAGCACGGCGACCGGCTCCCGGCCCGACTCGTGCAGGTCGTGCAGCTGGTGCCGCATCAGCGCGGTGAGCACCCCGCGCCGGCGATGGGTGGGGAGTACGCCGACCAGGCTGACCCCGGCGACGTCGAGCGGCCGCGGGCCGGGCACCGTCATCGTGAACGAGAAGATCGCGGCATGCCCGGCCACCGTGTCGCCGACGAAGGCGCCGATGCTGCGGTCCGGCTCGAACCTCGCCCGCTCGACCTCCGCCGCGTCCTGCGGCCAGGTCTCCCCGAACGCCAGCTCCATCATGGTGAACGCCTGTTGCCACGCGTCGTCTCCGAGCGGGCGTACCTCGATCGTCATGGGTCACTGCCTACCAGACCGGCGACGCCGCGGGCGAGGGGATTGTGGTCCGCGGTCTCGACCTACTGACAGGCTTGATCCTCGTGTCCACCACAGCCATCGCCGCCGCCGTCCTGCTCGCCGCGGTTCTGCACGCCACCTGGAACGCGCTCGCGCACGCGATCACCGACAAGCTGGTCGCGGTCACCGTGTTGTCGCTGGCGTTCGTGGTGTTCGGTGCGGCGGCGCTGCCGTGGGTGGGTGGGCCGCCTCGGGCGAGCTGGCCCTACCTCGCCGCCTCCGTCGGTGTGCACGTGTTCTACAACGTGGCGCTGATGCGGTCGTACCGGCTCGGCGCGTTCAACCAGGTCTATCCGCTGGCGCGGGGCATGTCGCCGTGGGTGGTCGCGCTCGTGGCGGCGGTGGTGGTCGGTGAGCGGCTGGGTCCGGCCGGGGTGGCCGGGGTGGTGGTGGTCTCGGTGGGCCTTGGCTGCCTGGTGTTCGCCGGTGGGCGGCCACACCGGGACGAGCTCCCCGCTCTGGCCGCGGCCGCCACCACCGGGCTGCTGATCGCGACGTACACCGTGCTGGACGGATTGGGCGTACGGGCGTCACACGCGCCGTTCGCCTACGCAGCCTGGCTGTTTCTGCTGCACGGCGGCGTGCTGGTCGTCTGGGCGGTACACCGTCGCGGCCCTGTCCTGCTGGCGGACGTGCGGACGAACTGGCGTACCGGCCTGGCCGCCGGGGCGTGCGCGGTGGTGGCGTACGGCATCGTGCTGTGGGCGCAGAGCCGGGGGACCCTCGCCACGGTGGCGGCGCTGCGGGAGACCAGCGTCATCGTCGGCGCGGTCATCGGTGCGGTGGTCTTCCGGGAGCCGTTCGGGCGCTGGCGGACCGTGGCGACCGTGGTGGTCGCGACCGGGATCGTCCTGCTGAACTTCGGCGGCTGACGCCGGCGCGACGCTCACTGCGCCTTGGCGGTAACACACGACCTCGCGCGGCGCAGTGACATCGGTGAATTCGGCGTATGCGAAAACAATGCGGCTTCCGGGAAACCGAGGCTGGCGGAACAGTTGACCCGCTTGGTAGCGTGGGCTGTTTCTTTCGCCACTTCGATTCGGCAGGGGAAATGACCGAGAATTCCAGGTCCGCCGTGTCCAGCGTGTCCCACACAATTGCATCCGTCGCTGCATCCGTCGAAGAATTCGAACCGGGCGACTCCGCGAATTCTAGCCGGAATTCAGGCCATGCGTCAAGTTCGGGCGAGAATTCGATCGCGGCCGAGATCGCTTACGAACAAGGGTGCGTCGGCATGCTGTACGACCGGCTGGACGCGCTCCGCGAGCGCACCCAGCGCCGGCTCGACGCCGTTCATCGCGGTGAGCACGTGCAGAACAACCAGTCGATGTCCGAACGCCAGTCCTACCACGAGCTCCATACCGCACGGCTTTCCCAGCTGCGCGCGGTCGAGCGCGGACTGTGTTTCGGCCGGCTCGACAACGACGACCGGACCCGCCTCTACATCGGCCGGATCGGTTTGTTCGACGACGACTACGAGCCCCTTCTCGTGGACTGGCGGGCACCGGTGGCGCAGGCGTTCTACGGCGCCACCCCGGCCCGTCGACTGGGGGTCAGGCGGCGGCGGCACCTGCGCACCCGTGATCGCACCGTGGTCGGCGTCGAGGACGACGTGCTCGACCTCGCGGCCCTGGACGACATGGACGCGGGTGAACGCCGGCAGTTGTCCGGCGAGGCGGCGCTGCTCGCGTCCCTCACCGCCGGGCGCACCGGCCGGATGAACGAGATCGTGGCCACCATCCAGGCCGAGCAGGACCAGGTGATCCGTTCCGACCTCGCCGGGATCCTGGTGGTGGAGGGCGGACCCGGCACCGGCAAGACGGTGGTGGCGCTGCACCGGGCGGCGTACCTCCTCTACACCCACCGGGCGCGGTTGGCCCGGCGCGGCGTGCTGATCGTCGGGCCGAACGCCACGTTCACCCGCTACATCGACCAGGTGCTGCCCTCCCTGGGCGAGACCGACGTGGTGCTCGCCACGCTCGCGGAGCTGTATCCGGGAGTGAACGCGACGGGCGCGGACGAGCCGCTCGCCGCGCGGGTGAAGGGCGACCCGAGGATGGCGGAGGTGGTGGCGGCGGCCGTCCGTGACCGCCAGCGGGTGCCCGAGAACGACCTGGAGCTGGTCGTCGACGGCGAGCCGTACGTCCTGTCGCGGGCCACCTGCGAGCGGGCCCGGGAGCGAGCCCGCGCCCGCGCCGGCCGCGACGGCGAACTCGCCAACCGCGCCCGCCGGCACTTCGTCCGCGACATCCTCGGCGCGCTTACCCGGCAGGCCGTCGACCGGCTCGGTGCCGACCTGCTCACCGACGCCGACGTGGAGGAAGTCCGCCGGGAGCTGGCCGGATCGCCGGAGGTGCGGGCCGCGCTCGACGGCCTGTGGCCCGAGCTGACCCCGACCCAGCTGCTCGCCGACCTCTACAGCTCCGCGGACCTGCTGGCCTCGGCCGCACGCGCGTTCACCGCGGCCGAGCGGGCGGCGTTGCTGCGACCCGGACCGCCGGCCGGGCAGCGGTGGACCCCGGGTGACGTCCCGCTGCTGGATGAGGCCGCCGAGCACCTCGGCGAGCTCGACCGCGCCGTCCACGCCGCGGTGCAGGCCGAACGCCGGGAGAGGGGAGAGGTGTCGGAGGAGACCGGCTACGCCCGGGCCGGGGTCGAGCTGCAGCAGGAGTACGAGCAGTTCGCCGACGACTTCACCACCACCACCGACGACGTGGATCCGCTGGCCGAGGGCGTGGTCCGCCGCTACCGCGCCGGCGAGGGCGGTGGACCGGTGACCGAGGGTGCACTGGCCGACCGCGGATGGGTGTACGGGCACGTGATCGTGGACGAGGCGCAGGAGCTGCCGGCGATGGCGTGGCGGCTGCTGATGCGGCGGTGCCCGGCACGGTCGATGACCCTGGTCGGCGACCTGGCCCAGGCCAGTGCGCCCGGTGCGCCGGTGGCCTGGGCGGAGGTGCTCGACCTGTGGGCGCGGGGACGCTGGCGCCGCGACCGCCTCACCGTCAACTACCGGACGCCGGCGCCGATCATGGCGCTCGCCGCCGACGTACTCGCCGCGATCGACCCGGACGCGACCCCGCCCGGTTCGGTTCGCGAGGGCGCCGGGCCCTGGTGGCGCCGGGTCGAGGAGTCCGAGCTCGCGCCGGCCCTGTCCGCCGCGGTGGACGAGGAGCTCGCCGCGCTGGAGGCGGACGCGACCCCGGACGCGAGCCCCGACGGCAACCCCGACGGCGGCCGTTCCGACGGCGGGGTGCCGGCGGGCCGGCTGGCGGTGATCGTGCCGGAGTCCCGGTTCGCCGACCTGGGCGGGCAGCTGCGGGCGGCCCGTACCGACGTCGCACTCGGCGGCAGTCCCGCCGTCCTCGACGCCCGGGTGGCGCTGCTCACCGTGGCGCAGGCGAAGGGGCTGGAGTTCGACTCGGTGGTCGTGGCCGACCCGGCGGCGATTCTCGCCTCCCGTCGCGACGGCGGGGACGAGCGGTCCGGGCCGCACGGGATGGGTGATCTCTACGTCGCGCTGACCCGGGCCACCCGGCGGCTCGGCGTGCTGACGACCGGGCCGCTACCGGACGTGCTCGCCCGGCTGGCCGCCGGAGCGGACCCGGGGGCGAGCGCGGGAGTCGGCACGTGACGCGCTGACGACGTACAGTGCCTCCTTGGTCACGGCGTACGGACGAACGGATGGAGGGGTGCCGGCGGATGATCGGTCCAGCTGGTGAGCCGGGCGACCACCTGCGGGTCGGCCTGCTCGGCGTCGACACCTCCCACGCCGGTGCGTACGCCCGGATCCTGAACGAACAGGCCGCCGTCCCCGGCGCCCGGATCACCTGGGTGTGGGGCGGGCAGGTGCGTGCGGACCAGCCGGACGCCCGCGCCCTCGCCGCGACCTACGGCATCGACCGGGTGATCGCCGAGCCGACCGAGCTCCTGCGCCGGACCGACCTGGTGCTCGTCGTCGACGACTCCGGGCACGGCCGGCACCACGTGCCGCAGGCCCGGGTGTTCGTGGAGGCCGGAGTGCCGGCGTTCCTGGACAAGCCGATGACACAGGACCTCGGTGAGGCGCGGATGTTGTTCCGGCTGGCCGCCGAGCGTGGCGTGCCGGTGACCAGCTCGTCGGCACTGCGGTATGCCCGCGAGCTCGCCGACGACGCGGCCCAGCTCGCCGACCTCGGTGAGCCCTCGTCGGTGGTCAGCGTGGGGCCGGGGGAGTGGTTCCACTACGGCGTGCACGCGGTCGAGCAGGTGTACGCCGTCCTCGGGCCGGGTGTGCGCTGGGTGCAGCGGACCAGCTGGCCGGAGCGGGACGTCGCGGTGCTCGGCTACGGCCCTGGCGGCCCGAGTGCCGTCGTGCAGGTTCTGCGCGACGCGACGTGTGGCTTTCATCTCACCGTGCACGCCCGGAAGGGCCGGCACAGCATCGCGATCGAGGACGCCGACGCCTACTACACCGGGCAGTTGCGCGCGGTGGTGGAGATGGTGCGGACCGGAGTATCACCCGTGCCGCCGACCGAGACGCTGGAGATTCTCGCCGTCCTGCGGGCGGGCGAGCTGTCCGCCGAGGCCGACGGAGCCCGGGTGCAGCTGGCCGACGTACTCGCCTGAACGCCCCTCCCGCGCGGCGCCGCCGCCGGCCTACCCCGTCCGCGCATCGGACAACCCTTCCGTTCGGGAGGTCGGCCCGATAGGCATATGGTCTGCACCAGATCTGGTGAGATCGGGCTAAGGAAGGGTTTGCCACAGGTGAAGGTCTCCAGAGTGGGCGTCGTCGGACTCGGCGGCATCGGGCGGGTGCACATCGGCGGTTGGCGGGAGCTGGGGGTCGAGCTGCATGGCTTCGACGAGCTGCCTGAATCCAGGGCGGTCGCGCAGGAGGACCTCGGCCTGCAGGTGCACCCCGACCTCGGATCCCTGCTGCGTTCGGTCGACGTGGTGGACGTGTGCACGCCCACCGACACACACGCACCGCTGGCACTGGCCGCGCTGCGGGCAGGCAAGCCGGTCATCTGCGAGAAGCCGCTGGCCCGGACGCTGGAAGAGGCGGACGAGCTGATCGCGGCGTCGGAGCAGGCCGGCGTGCCGCTGTTCACCGCGCAGGTGGTGCGGTTCATGCGGGAGTACGCCTCCGCGCGGGACGCGGTGGCCGCGGGCCGGATCGGCCGGCCCGGCGTCATGCGGTTCACCCGCGAGGGCGGGATGCCCAACCCGCAGGGGTGGTACCACGACATCGCCCGCTCCGCCGGGATCATCGGCGACGTGATGATCCACGACATCGACTTCGCCCGCTGGCTCGCCGGTGACGTCGTACGCGTGTACGCCAAGCTGCTGCGTCCCGCCGGACCGCAGAACGGCCCCACCCACGCGTACGCCATCCTCACCCATGTCGGCGGCACGATCTCCCACCTGACCGCGTCGTGGGCCCGGCAGGGCGGCTCGTTCCGCACCAGCTACGAGCTCGCCGGCAGTGAGGGGATGATCGACTACGCCTCCGACCAGCGGCCGGTGGTCCAGACCATTCCGGGGACGCTGGCCGCCGCCGCGGGATCCAGCTTCGGTTCGTCGTTCACCCGGGAGCTGGCGGAGTTCCGCGCCGCCATCGAGGGCGGACCGCAACCACGGGTGACCGCTCACGACGGGCGCGCGGCCCTGGCCGTCGCGCTCGCCGCGCTCACCTCGGCGCAGACCGGGCAGGCCGTCGAGCTGCCGGTCAGCGCCACCCCGTACGAAGGAAGCGCACCAGTGGCCGCGGAGGTGGCGTCGGCATGACCAACTCGACCCCAGTCAAGATCGGGATCCTGTCCTTCGCGCACCTGCACGGCGCGGGCTACGCCTCCGTGCTGGCCGGCATCCCCGGCGTCGAGCTGCGCGCCGCCGACGAGAACGCCGAGCGCGGCAAGCCGCTCGCGGACCGGTTCGGCATTCCGTTCACCACCTCCTACGACGAGCTGCTCGAGTGGGGCCCGGACGGTGTGGTGATCTGCAGCGAGAACGCCGGCCACCGGGTACTGGTGGAGAAGGCCGCCGCGGCGGGTGCGCACGTGCTGTGCGAGAAGCCGCTGGCCACCTCACTGGCCGACGGCAAGGCGATGATCGACGCCTGCGACGCGGCCGGCGTCCACCTGATGACGGCGTTCCCGGTGCGGTTCGCCGAGCCGATCGCCGGGCTGGAGCGGATCGTTCGGTCCGGCGGCCTCGGCCGCATCCACGCGGTGACCGGCACCAACCCGGGCACGATGCCCGGCGGCTGGTTCGTCGACCCCCAGCTGGCCGGCGGCGGCGCGGTGATGGACCACACCGTGCACGTGGCCGACCTGCTCCGCTGGATGCTCGACTCCGAGGCGGTCGAGGTCTACGCCCAGCACAACAAGATCCTCTACCCCGACCTGCCGGTGGAGACCGCCGGAACGATCGCGGTCACCTTCGCCGACGGCACCGTCGCCACCATCGACTGCAGCTGGAGCAAGCCGAAGTCCTACCCGACGTGGGGCGCGGTCACCATGGAGATCGTGGGCGAGGACGGCATCGCCTCCGCGGACGCGTTCGCCCAGACCATCAACGTCTACTCCGACGGGCCGGGGCGGCAGGGTCCGCAGAGCGCGTCGTGGACGCCGTGGGGCGGCAACGCCGACGCGGGCCTGGTCGAGACGTTCGTGGCCGGGATCCGGGAGGGCACCGCACCGCACCCGAACGGCTGGGACGGCTACCGCGCGACCGAGATCGCGTTCGCGGCGTACAAGTCGGCGGAGACCGGCCAGCCGGTGAAGCTGCCGCTGGAGGTGTAGGGCAGGTCCCGTCCCCGGGCCTGTTCCGAGTGCGTACACGGCGGCCGATCCCATTGCGGTGGGGTCGGCCGCCGTGTGCGTGCGGTGGCCCGTCCCGGCCCGATAACAGCGCGGTGGAAGACTGGGCGGCGTGCGGGAAGAGGTGTCGCCCAAGGACCGGTTCGTGACCGTGTACGGCTTCCGGCCGGTGCTGGCCGCGCTCGCCGACGAGGCGCTGCGGATCGACAAGGTGCTGGTGGCCGAGGGGTCGCGCGGCCCGTCGGTGCGCGAGATCCTCGCGGCCGCGGACGCCAGGGGAGTGCCGGTACGCCGTGAGCCGGCGCACCGGATCACCCTGCTGTCCGGCAACGGGCGGCACGACAACGGCGTACTGGCCGACGTGGTGGCGCCGCGGATGCGCACCCTCGCCGGCGCTCTCGACGTACGCCACCACGAGCGGCCGACCACCGTGCTCGTCCTGGACGGGATCACCACGCCGTCGAACGTCGGGATGATCCTGCGTTCGGCCACCGCGGCGGGCCTGGCCGGGATCGTCGTACCCCACCACGGCGTGGCCGGCATCGACCCGCTGGTGGTGAAGGCCTCGGCGGGGGTGGCTTTCCGGGCGCCCGTGCTGCGGGCGGAGACCGCGCAGGACGCGGTGGAGCGGCTGGTCGAGGCGGGGTACGCGGTGTTCGGCCTGGCCGCGGACGCGCCGGAGACGGTGTTCGACGCGGAGGTGCCGCCGTTCGCCGCGTTCGTGCTGGGCAGCGAGACCGCCGGGGTGAGCCCGGCGATCCGGCCCTACGTCGGGACGTGGGTACGGATCCCGATGCCGGGGGACGTCGAGTCGCTGAACGTCGCCGGCGCCGCCGCCGTGGTGTCGTTCGAACTCGTCCGCCGCGGGCTGACCACGAGCACGCCGACCACGGGGCACACCACGGGGCACACCACGGGGCCGACCGCGACCGGGAGGGCCTGAACCGATGTCCACCGACCCCACCCGCTCCACCGGGTCCGGCGACTCCACCGGGTCTGCCCGGTCGGCGCTGAACGACTACCTCCGCCCGGCCGACCCGGCCCAGCGCGACCGGCGCGCGGAGTCCTTCGGCGCGAGTGCCGCCGCCTACGCGCAGTTCCGGCCGAGCTACCCCGAGACCGCGGTGCGCTGGGCACTCGAACCCGTCGCAGGCGACGACGTCGTACGCGTGCTGGACCTCGCCGCCGGGACCGGCAAGCTGACGGAGGTGGTCCGCGGCCTCGGCATGGACGTGGTCGCGGTCGAGCCCGACGACGCGATGCTGGCCGAGTTGCACCGGCGGCTGCCCGACGTGCCCGCGTTCACCGGAACGGCGGAGGCGATTCCCGCACCCGACGCCGCGTTCGACGCGGTGGTGGTCGGCCAGGCGTTCCACTGGTTCGACCGGGACCGCGCGCTGCCGGAGATCGCCCGGGTGCTGCGGCCCGGCGGCGTCCTCGCCACGCTGTGGAACCTGCACGACGACGGGGTCG
Source organism: uncultured Actinomycetota bacterium (assembly GCA_963791775.1). Taxonomy (GTDB): domain Bacteria; phylum Actinomycetota; class Actinomycetes; order Propionibacteriales; family Actinopolymorphaceae; genus Actinopolymorpha. The sequence goes on from CAWBTM010000013.1 coordinate 13,164, forward strand.
CGTGGGTGGCCGGGCTGAACGACGTGGCGCAGGCGCTGGGTTCGGTACGCGAGACCCGCGAGTCGCCCATGCGGCAGGAGCTGTTCGACCACGTGGCGTTCGCCGGCCAGGAAACCGCGGAGTTCGGGTCCCACGAACGCCGGACCAGCGAGCAGTTGGTCGGGATGCTCGGCACGCACTCGCGGATCCTGGTGATGGACGAGGTGGACCGGGCGCAGGTGCTCGCCCGCGTCCGCGGCTACCTGCGGGCCCGGCCGGAGACGTCCGGGGGCGAGTTCGACGTGCCGCTCGTCACCATCGCCCTGCGTGCGATCCACGTCTAGGCTCGCCCGCACAGGTGGCGACTAACTTCTGGACCGACTCCGCCACCACGGTGGGCGAGCTCACCAGCGACCGGCGGGCGTCGGTGATGACGAGGGAGGCCGACGGGGGCATCTCAGAGGGCACCTTCGAGATCGCGGTCAAAGACCCGACGATGGAGAACGCGGGAACGATCGGCATCGAGATCGACCGGCTGGCGTCGAGCCCTCGGAGTGGTTCCTAGGGCGTGCAGTCCGGCGCACGCCGCGTTCACCGATGGGCGGCCAGCACTGCCGCGAGGCCCTCTTGCAGATCCTCGACGAAATACTCGGGAACCTCCAGCGACGGGAAATGTCCCCCGATTTCGGGCGACCTCCATCGGACGATCTGTCGGTACCGCTCCTGTGCCCAGGGGCGCGGACACTTCTCGATGTCGCGGGGATACATGGTGATTGCTGACGGGACGTCGACCCGGAGTTCGGGGTCGAGCGAGTTGTGGCTCTCGTAGTAGATGCGGGCCGCCGAGGCGCCGGTCCGCGTCAGCCAGTACAGGGTGACGTCGTCAAGAACGCGGTCTCTGGAAATCGTCTCGAACGGGCTGTCTTCGGTGTCTGACCACTCGGCGAACTTGTCGAGGATCCAGGCAAGAAGCCCGACCGGTGAGTCGACGAGCGAGTAGCCGATGGTCTGCGGCCGGGTCGCCTGCTGCTTCGCGTACGCCGCGCGGTGGCGCCAGAAATCGCGGGTTTCCTCGGTCCACTTGCGCTCGACCGCCGTCAGCCCGTCCGTTGTCAACCCGGGCGGTCGCCTCCGCGAACGTCGTGTGGATGCCGAGAACGTGCGCCGGGAACCTGCCGCCGAGAACCGTGGTGATATTGCCTCCCCAGTCGCCGCCGTGGGCCGCGAACTTGCTGTAGCCGAGCCTTCCCATCAGTTCCACCCATGCGGCCGCGATCTTTTCGGTTCCCCACCCGGTGGTGGCCGGCTTGTCGCTGTAGCCGAAGCCTGGTAGCGACGGGACCACGACGTGGAACGCCGGCGCGTCTGCATCCTTCGGATCTGCCAGCTCGTCTACCACGTCGATGAACTCGGCGATGCTGCCTGGCCAGCCGTGCGTCAAGATCAGAGGAGTGGCGTCCGCGCGCGCGGATCGGCGGTGCAGGAAGTGGATTCCCAGATCGTCGATGGTCGTGCGGAACTGGCCGATCCGGTTGAGGCGCTCTTCGAACGACCGCCAGTTGTACCCGGTGCGCCAGTAGTTCACGACATCGACGAGGTCGGCGAGAGGAACGCCCTGTTCCCATCGGCGCGGGTCGGGCGCGGCGCGATGGACCGTCTCGGCCTCCGGTAGTCGCGCCGCGGCCAGTCGCGCGCGCAGATCGTCGAGGTCGGCGTCAGTTGCGTGGGCTTCGAATGCTTGCACGTCGCTGGTTGGACGGGGCATGAGACCTCCTGGCCATCGGGAACCGGCTACGACCTGCCGAGAACCGGCTAAGACGGTTCTAGCAGGCGCTCCGTGCCGCGCTGCAACCGGCTAAGGTGGTTCCATGCGTGCTGGGTTCCCCGACTTCCGCCTCGGTAGCGTGCTGGCGACCAGCTTCACGGGGACTCTGTCGGAGCGTCATGGCGACGCTGTGGAGCGCATTCCCACGCCGCAGCCGACTCGTCGACTGGCTGGCGGTGAACGGCCTCGCCGTGGACTCCTGCACCACCGCCCAGCTCGAACTCGCTCGGGAACTGAGGGAGTCGATTCACGCCGCCGCGACAGCGGCCGCGATCCAGGACGCTCTCCCCGCGTCTGCTGTCCAGGTCATCAACGACTGCAGCGCTCAGGGTCGGGCCGCGGCGATCCTGACGCCCGAGGGCGAGCGGCGATGGCGGCTCGGCTCGGCTTCCTGCGTGGAAGATGCCCTCAGCGTGATCGCCGCCGACGCGATCAGCATCATCGCAGGCGAACGAGACGGAAAGATTGGCCTTGTGCGCATCGCCGACCTGCCAAGCCGCCTTCTTCGACACCAGCCAAAGCCGCACCCGCAAATGGTGTGACATGAACACGTGCGGGAATCGTCAGAAGAAGGCGCGCTTCAATGCCAACCAGCGCAAAAACTCCGGGTGAAACGCCGAGGTTTCCGCTGTCCGGCAGGTCCTAGGCAGAGGGCACGGCGGCGAGTTCGCCCTCGCCGTCCTGGCGGGCGAACTGCGTTCGGTACAGCTCGGCGTACAACCCGCCGGCCGCCAGCAAGCGCTCGTGCGTCCCGCGTTCGCGCACCCGCCCCTCGTCCAGCACGAGGATCTCGTCGGCGTCGCGGACGGTGGACAGCCGGTGCGCGATCACCAGGGACGTACGGCCGGTCAGCGCGGTGGCCAGCGCGGCCTGCACAGCGGCCTCGGACTCCGAATCCAGGTGCGCGGTGGCCTCGTCCAGGATCACGATCGACGGAGCCTTCAGCAGCAGCCGGGCGATGGCGAGCCGCTGACGTTCGCCGCCGGACAGCCGGTAGCCGCGATCACCGACAACGGTGTCCAGCCCGTCGGGCAGACCGACCACCAGGGGACCGATCCGGGCCGCGTCCAGTGCCGCCCACAGGTCGGCGTCGGCGGCGTCCGGGCTGGCCAGCAACAGGTTGGATCGGATGGTGTCGTGATACATGTGCGAGTCCTGGGTGACCACGCCGATCACAGACCGCAGTGACCGCTGGGTGACCGAGCGGACGTCGTGATCGCCGACGCGGATCGTGCCGCCGGTCACGTCGTACAGCCGGGACACCAGTGAGGCCAGCGTCGTCTTGCCGGCACCGGACGGGCCGACCACGGCGACCATCCGGCCCGGCGCGACCTCGAAGTTCACGTCCCGCAGCACCTCCTCGCCGACCTGCCTGGACAGTGTGGCCACCGACTCCAACGACGCGAGGGAGACCTCGGCCGCGGAGGGATAGCGGAACGACACGTGGTCGAACTCCAACCTGGGTTCGACGTTCGCCGGCAGGTCCACCGCGTCGGAGTGGTCGGCGACCATCGGCGGCAGGTCGAGCACCTCCAGCACCCGCTCGAAGCTGACCAGCGTCGTCATCACGTCGACCTGGAGGTTGGACAGCGAGGTGAGCGGCCCGTACAGCCGGGTGAGGTAGGCGGTGAGCGCGACCACGGTGCCGATGCCGAGGGCGCCCTCGATGGCGAACATCCCGCCGAGTCCGTAGACGAGGGCCACCGCGAGCGCGGCGACGAGTGTGAGCGAGACCCGGAAGATCCCGGCGTACGTCGCGGTGGTCACCCCGATGTCACGGACCCGGGCGGCCTTGCCGGCGAAGTCGCGGGAGGAGTCCTGCGGGCGGCCGAACAGCTTGGCCAGCATCGCGCCCGCGACGTTGAACCGCTCGGTCATCGTCTGGGCCATGGTGGCGTTGAGGCGGTAACTCTCGGCTGTCGCCGCGCGCAGCCGGGGCGCCATCATCCGGGCGGGCAGGACGAACAACGGCAGCAGCACCAGCGCCAGCAGGGTGATCTGCCACGACATCGCGAGCATCGCGGCGAGCACGAGCACCACGCTGAGCAGGTTGCTCACCACGTTGGACAGCGTGGAGGTGAACGCCTGCTGCGCGCCGAGCACGTCACCGTTGAGCCGCTGGATGAGCGCGCCGGTCTGCGTACGGCTGAAGAACGCGACCGGCATGCCCTGCACGTGGTCGAACACCGCGGTGCGCAGGTCGAAGACGAGGCCCTCGCCGATCCGGGCGGAGAACCACCGCTGGGCCAGGGTGGCGGCCGCGGACAGCAGGGCGAGGAGTGCGACCACGCCGGCCAGGGACACCACGACGTCGGTACGGCCGGGGGTGATGCCGCGGTCGATGATCGCGCGGAAGAACAGGGGAGTGACGGCGCCGACGGTCGCGTCGACGGCCACCAGGAACAGGAAGATCGTCAGCAGGCCACGGTAGGGGCGGCCGAACGCCAGGATGCGGCGGATCGTGCCGGGAGCGAGCTTGTGCCCGCGTACCGAGGTGTCCTTCATGAAGGACCGCATGGCGGCGCCTCCGCCGCCTCGGTTCATCGACATAGAAGCCCTTCGGGTGGGAACGGGGTGGAGTCCGGTTCGAGATCTGGTCCGCGGCTGCGCCGGGACCCAGATTTAGGGAGGTTAACTCACTATGAGGTAATCTCACAAGATGGCAACCGCGGCGACCGACGACCCCATAGGCTGACGACTGTGCACGCACCGGACAGCGCAGCGGAGGACCCGAGGGGCGACTCGGCGGACGCCGCTGACGACCCCGCGGATGACACCGCCGAGCAGATCGCCGCGCTCCTCGACGGGCTGGTACGCCGCCAGCGCCGGGCCGGACGCGGCTCACTGGAGGCGCTCGGCGTCGAGGTCACCCAGGGGCAGATGCGGGTGCTGCGGACCCTGGGCCATGCCGAGAACCCGTTGCGGATCAGCGAACTCGCCAACCAGCTGGGCATCGTGCCCCGCTCGGCGACCTCCGTCGTGGACGACCTGGAAGAGGCGGGCCTGGTGGCGAGGAAGCCGGACCCTGGCGATCGCCGGGCGACCCTGGTGGACCTGACACCGGCGGGCGGACACGTGCTCGCCCGCATTCGGCGCAGCCGCCGCGACGCCATGGTCGCGATGGTCGAACGCCTGGACGCGGATGAGCGCACCGACCTGCTCCGGCTGCTGGGCCGGCTGGCCGAGGACGAGAGCTGCGCCGGCCGCCCGGGCCACTAGGTGCGTCGCCATCTGCCCGAGCGAGACGCCACACTTTCTGGATCTTTGCTACACCAGGCGCTGCGACGAGAGCCGTTTCGTACGGTCGAGGTATTCGCGGAATCCCGTCGCGTCTCCGACCGACCTGAACTCCAGCGCGACGTGCACACAGCACGCGAACGTCCAGCCCGCGATGCGTCGCGCATCAAGATCCAGACGATCGGCGAAGAAGGCGACCTGCTCCCGCGCGTCACGCAGGTCACGCCGCGGTCCCCGGGAGAGAGCGTGCCCAACGTCGAACGTGCGATCACCCAGCACCGGATACGGATCGATCGCCAACCATCCACGCTCGGAGAGCACCACGTTCCCCGGCCCGAGATCGCCGTGTAGCAACACCGTGTCCGTGGAAGATGAGGTCAGGGACGTGAACAGCTCGTCCGCCTGCTCGACGACGCCTCGATCCACCGGCCGCTCAAAGCGATCGAACCAGTCCCACATCGTCTCGCGGAGGCGCTCCACCAACATCGCGAGTGGCTCGAACTCGTCCTCTGCGGGAGGTTCGACCGCGTGCAACTCGGCGAGTACCGATGCAACGGCTTCGTTTCCGGTCGCGACGTCCAGGTCATCGCCGTTCGTGCCGGGCATGCACCGCTCGAGCAGCAGGACCTGACTCGCCTCGTCGGAGTCGAGAAGTCGCGCCGCCCCTCGACCGGCCCAGTGTTGCAGGCCCTTTGCCGCCCAGGGATTGCGATGACCCGGACACTCCACCTTCAACGCCGCGTCGCTCCCGTCCGCTCGACGTACGGGAGCGACCCACCCGACGTTTCCGCCCGGCTCGAACGGGGCGTCCACCTGCAGCTGCCAGGCGCACGCCGCGTCGGCGACCAGACTCGGTAATCGCGCCAGCCAGTCACGTCCGACATCGCCGAACGCCGCGACGACTGTGTGCGCCAACCGATCCGGAATTCGAAGCGCCGTCGTCATGCGTCAGCCCCTTGGTCTGCCTGACTCGTACGTGAACAGCCGGACTTCCCCGTAGGCGATCCTAGGGAAGGAGTGTCCATCACCGTCCAGGCGACATGAGGGGCGTACGCAAGCGCTTCGCTCGGCCGGTCGCCTCGGCTACGGCTGGTCCGGCTCGTTTTCGGATGTCGTTTCCTCCCCGGATGACGGCTCGACGTCGGCGGTGGCGAGCTGCCACGCCCGCCGGGCCGTGGCGGCCGCCAGCTCCGACAGGGCGCCGGGGTCGATTCCCGAGCCCCGCGGTGGCTCCTGGGCGAGTGGCGCCGGGTGGCCGGGCCGGTCCGGTGGGAGCGGTGGCACCGGTGGTTCGGGGCGCTCATCGGACCGGTCGGCGTACGCCGACCGCGCCGGCACCGTCCCGTCGTCCATCACCCGCGAATGGCGTACGGGCGTGGAGGAATCGGCGCCCGGCAGACCGGCTGTCCGCCGAGCCCGCAGCGCGGTGAGGATGTCGTCCCGGCTGCGCCCGCGCAGTCGCAGCGCGGTGAACGGGTCGGCGTCCAGCAGGTCGGCGACGAGGTAACACACGGCGGCCGCGTGCTTGCACGGCTCGCCCCAGTCGGGGCAGGAACACGCCGGCCGGATCTCCCCGGGCCCGGGCAGCAGGCTCAGCCCGGCGGCACTGACGTCCTCGACCACCTCCGGGGGCAGCTCGCCGTCCAGCAACGCGGCTGTGCGGCCGATCTGGGTGCCGATCACGTCGAGCACGCGCTCCCACTCGACCCGCCGGAACGTCGGTACCCGGATGGTCACGGTGTAGGGGTCCGGGCGGCTGCCCTGCACCGGCGCCATCACCAGCCCGGCGGTGAGCTGGGCCCGGCCGACAGCACCGCGCCGGGCGTACGAACGACCGCGTGCCAGCCGGCCGGGGTCGAGGGCGGCGCGGTGTTCGAGCGCGTCCACCCAGGCCCGCCCCCACCAGGTCAGCCCGAACGGCCGCCGGCTGCCTGCACCGGTCGCCGCGGGCGGTCGGTGCCCACCATCGCCCGGCTCGTCGGACCACCAGTCGCCGGACGTACGGCTGCCGCCCGGGCCACCCGGCCCGCGCGGCGCACCCGGGCTCACGGCGTACTCCCCAAGGCGACGAGGTCGGCGAGCTCGCCGTCGGACAGGTCGGCGATCCAGCTCTCGCCGGACCCGACCACCGAGTCGGCCAGCTCGCGCTTGGACTCGATCACGGCCGCGATCCGGTCCTCCAGCGTGCCTTCGGTCACCAGCCGGTGGACCTGCACGGGATGGTCCTGGCCGATCCGGTAGGCCCGGTCGGTGGCCTGGTTCTCCACCGCGGGGTTCCACCACCGGTCGAAGTGCACGACGTGGGTGGCCCGGGTGAGGGTGAGCCCGACGCCGCCCGCCTTGAGGGAGAGCAGGAACACCGGTGCCGCGCCGGCCTGGAAGTCGGCGACCATGCGTTCGCGTGCGCGGGCGGTGATTCCTCCGTGCAGGAAGAGGTTTCGTACGCCACGGCTCTCCAGGTGGTTCTGCAGGAGCCGGCACATCTCGACGTACTGGCTGAAGATCAGAACCGACTCGCCCTCGGCGAGGATGACGTCCAGCAGGTCGTCGAGGGCGGCCAGCTTGCCCGACCTGCCGGGCAGCGGACCGGACTCGTGGAGGTACTGCGCGGGGTGGTTGCAGACCTGCTTGAGCGCGGTGAGCAGGGCGAGCACGAGCCCGCGCCGGGCCACCCCCTCCGACTCGGAGATCTCGGCCATCACCTCGGCGACCACGGCCTTGTAGAGCGTGGCCTGCTCGGTGGTGAGCCCGACGACCACGTCGCTTTCGGTCTTGGGCGGCAGCTCGGGGGCGATCCCCGGATCGGACTTGCGGCGGCGCAGCAGGAACGGCGCGGTGACCCGGGCGAGGCGTTCGGTGGCGGCCGGGTCGCGGTAGCGCTCGATCGGGACGGCCACCTTCTGGCGGAACCGCTCCAGCGGCCCGAGCAGGCCCGGTGTCGTCCAGTCCAGGATCGACCACAGCTCCGACAGGTGGTTCTCCACCGGGGTACCGGTCAGCGCGATTCTCGCTGCGGCCGGGATCGTGCGCAGCGCGCGGGCGGTGCGGGCGAGGGGATTCTTGGCGTGCTGGGCCTCGTCCGCGACGACCAGCCCCCAGCGCGTGTCGGCCAGCTCGGCGTGGTCGCGGCGGACGACGCCGTACGTCGTGAGCACCACCTCGTCCGGCGCCAGGTCGGACAGATGCCGGGTGCCGCCGTGGTAGCGCCGGACCGGCGTCGACGGCGCGAACCGGCGCAGCTCCCGCTGCCACGTGCCGAGCAGTGTCGTCGGGCACACCACCAGCGTCGGCCCCAGGCCCAGCGACCGGCGGTGCAGGTGGACCGCGATCAGCTGGACCGTTTTGCCCAGGCCCATGTCGTCGGCCAGGCAGCCGCCGAGCCCGAGGCCGGTGAGCTGGGCGAGCCAGGCCAGACCTCGTTGCTGGTACGGACGCAGGGTGGCCGCCAGGTCCGGTGGCGTGGCCACGTCGGTGTCGGCGCCCACACCGGAGAGGATCTCGGCGAGCCTGCCGATCCGCTCGTCCGGCACGAACTCGATGCGCTCCTCCTCGACCGTCAGCTCACCGGCCAGTGCGGCGGCCAGTGCTTCGGCGGCTCCCAGCGTGCGGGGACCGCGCCGGCGCAGCCGGTCCAGCAGCTGCCGGTCGACGCGAACCCACCGTCCGCGCAACCACAGGAACGGACGCTTCGCCTCCGCGAGCGCGGCGATCTCCTCCTCGGTCAGCTCCGCTCCGTCCAGCGTCGGCTGCCAGCGGAATTCCAGCATCTGGCGCAGCGAGAACGCGGGCTCGCCCGCGCCGGCCACCCGGGGCGTGGTGGCCCTTGCCTTCAGCGACAGCGCGCCGCCGCCGAGCTCCTTGGGCCACAACACCTCCGTCCCCACGAGGTCGAGCGCCTCGGCTCCGCGCGCGAGCAGGTCCTCCAGGTCGGCGTCGGCGAGGTTGATGGCCGCCGGCGTGGCGGCGGTGAGCGCGGCGCCGAGCGGTGGCCAGGCCCGGGCGCCGCGGCGCAGCGCCAGCAGCAGGTCGGTCTCGGCCTGGGTGCCGAGCCTTGCCAGGACCGCGGCCGGGGCGGCCCACAGGTCGGCGACGTCGACCAGCAGGCTGGGGTCGACGGCACTGCGGAGCTGGAGTACGCCGCGGAACGGGGAAGCGAGTGCCGTCCCTTCTTCTTCCTCCGGCGTCTCGGCCTCCGGCGTCTCCTCACCGGGCGGCTCGGCCTCGGGCGGCTGGATGCGCAGGACGAGCTTCGCGCCCGGCCGATCGGCCTCGGTCGCGGCCAGCCACGCGGCCACCGGCTCGGCCAGTGCCGTGGGTGCGGAGGCCACGAACGGAGTCAACGCCGGCGCTGACTGCGCGGGTGGTCGTCGCTCCGGATCGTCGGAGTCCCGGGCGAGCGTGTCGGCGATCGCGTCCCAGAACGCCTTCACCAGCGTCCCCGCGCCGCTCATCCGCAGTGGCCGGCTCCCCGGCACCGGAAGGGCGTGCGCGGTCGGCGGCATCGCCGCCACCAGCGTCGCCAGCCAGGCCCGGTCGTCGGGATCGAGCGGACCGGCCCGCCAGGCGCCGTACCCCTGGGGGCTCGCCGCCGGAAGCAGCCGTCCGCGCGCGACCAGGCCGACGCCGGCGAGTGCGGCGGACGCCCAGGCGCGGTAGGAGGTGGTCGCGTCCGGAGGAGCCTGGCGCCCGCACAGCAGGGACAGCGCCTCAGGCACCGGGACGAGACGGGCGGGAACACGGGCGCGGCGTACGCGGGAGCCGGCGGGCAGCACGAGCTCCACGCCGTGCGTACCTTCGTCAGCTCCGTCTTCGGATCGGCGGTCGGTTCCACCCGGCGACCACAACGCGAGCATCCCCGCGCGCGGGGGGTCGGCCGGGACGAACACCGCCTCCAGCCCGGCAGTGTCCGGTTGCTGCGTCACCCCGCGAAGGCTAGCGCCCGCCGCCGACAGCACCCGCCACCCACCGGCGGCCGCCGCGGTCAGCCGGCGACCAGCTCCGCCGGGCGGATCTCGACCGCGAACGGCGCGGTCGCCGCGTACACCTCGCCACCGGTCACCGGCGTGCCGTCGCGATAGCCGTCGGGGCCGAGCTCGAGCGGAAGCAGTGAGGGGAGATCCGGGTCGATGATCCAGTACGACGGACAGCCGGCACTCTCGTAGCGGGCCCGCATGGAGACCAGGTCCACGCCGCGGTTTCCGGGGGAGAGTACCTCGACGGCCAGCTGCGGAGGTCCGAGCAGGCCCCGGTCGGTGAGATCTGCCCAGGATCTGGTGGCTACTCCGGGGCGCTCGGCTTCCACGAGCCGGGCAGCGCGTCCAGCGCCTTGGTCAGCCGTACGGGATCGGTGTCCTTCGCGTCCCGTCCGGCCCCGGCTTCGGCCAGCGCGAACGCGAGTGCCGCCAGCACCTCAGTCCTGGCGTACCCCGCCTCCAGCAGCCGCTGCGCGGTCGCCCACAACTGCGGCGGGTCGTCGAACCACAGGTGCCGGACGACCGCCGTACGGGACTCGACCTCCCGGGCCGTCGGCTCCGCGCCCTCGCAGTCTTGCGGACCTTCCGTATCTTCCGCGTCCTCCGCACCCTCCGAAGTCCCACGGAGGTCGTCCACCACCAGGTTCGCCAGCGCGTCGTCGTCGGTGACGTCGAATCCCGGCGCGGGCACCCGGTCGAGCGCGAACATCCGGCGTTCGAACACCTCGTCGGCGTTGTCCTGGTCCGGGTCGAGGTCGGCCAGCAGCGACTCCACCGCGGTCCTCGCGGGACCCCAGGCCGACGGGTCGTCGTAGGTCTCGGCGAACCGTCCGACGAACGCCTGCACCGTGGCCAGCACCCCCTCCACCGAGGCGTCGGAGAGGCCGTTGCGCCGACCGGCGTAGCGCACCCAGGCCGGAAGCAACGCCGGCACCGCGTCGACATACCTGCGGTCGAGCAGGCCGGTACGCGGAAGCCAGCCGAGCAGGTATCCCTCCAGCTTGACCGGACTGACCCGCAGCGGCTGCCCGCGGTCGTACTCGCAGCCGAACTCCACGAGCTCCTTGGTGAACGCGCGGACGGCCTCGGCCCCCACGTCGCCCAGGTCCGCGACCTCCGGCGAGGCGGCGAAGTCCTCGACGAGTTCGGCCCGGCGAGCCTCCGGCCACGGCGCGGGCTCGGGGACGGACCCGCCGTCGGGCAGCGTGCGCAGCCGGGCCAGGAGTGCGGCCCGCAGGTCGCGGAACGACTCACCGAGCGGCGGCTCGACGGCCTCGTCGGTGGCCGCGAACGCCTCGCCCAGCCTGATCTTCGCGTCCGCCGGGTCGACCTCGGTCAGCGTGAGGTCGGGGTCGGCGGAGACGGTGGCCCGGGCCTGCGACTCCAGGTCGGCGGCCTTGTCGGTCGCCCACAGGTCCTTGGCGATGCCGCCGAGGTTGTGGTCCACCAGCACCACGAGCGCGTGCGGTTCCTCACCGTGCACGTCATCGGGATAGGCACACACCAGGATGTACTGCGTGTTGTCGCCGAGGTCCTCGGTGACGGCGAGGCACCGCTCGACCCTGGCCGAACCCAGCCGCTCGGCCCAGGCCGGCACACCTTCGCCGGAGGCCGAGCCGTCGAGTGCGGACCGGGCGAGCGCGGCGACCGGCGGCTCGGCCAGGGCGGCGAGGCCGTGCAGCAACGCGACCGCTCCGGCGTCGTCGGCGCGGCGGGCCTCGGCGACCAGCACCGGCCCGAACGCCTGGGTGGGGAGCTGCCACCAGGTGCCGATCACGCTGGAGACGAAGCCCTCGGCCTGCAACGGCGACGTCAACGCCATCAGTTGCGCAGTGGCGGCGACCACCTCTGCGGCGAACTCGGCAGCCGGGTGGGCCGCCGGTCCGTCTTCAGGCCCGTCACCCGGGCCACCGACCTGGCTCAGGGCGGCGTCGGCCCCGGAGCCCGGTGTGTAAGGCCCGGTGGGGCGGCCGGCCCGGCCGTCCTCGCGGCGGCGGGCTCGGCGGGTGTCGGAGGGGCGACGACGGTCGCCTCGGCGTCCTCGGCTTCGCGGACTCATGGGCGGCAGCCTTTCATGTCCGCCCGTGACCCCGCCGGGGCGGCACCGCGTCCGAGAGCTGTCCGAAGTGGTCGGTGCGCTACCCTGGGCCGCATGCGAGTGGCTCTGCTCCTTATCGGGCCGCGCTGACCATCAGCGGGTGCTGCGAGCACCGCGTCGGCGTGGCAACCCCTCCTGTGCGAGGGGTTTTCTTCTTTTGTCGGAGCGTCCACCACAGTCCTCAACGGAGTCAGGAACGATGAGCGAACCCAGCGCCCGAGACAGCCACGCCGCGGCGGACACCTACGATTTCCACACCATCCAGGGCAAATGGCTGCCGGTGTGGCAGCGGATGGACCCGTTCCGGGCCGACCGGCTCGCCGGTGACGACCCCGTGGCGCAGCCCGACACCCGGGAGCGGCGCTACCTGCTCGACATGTTCCCGTACCCCTCCGGCGACCTGCACATGGGCCACGGCGAGGCGTACGCCTTCGGTGACCTGCTGGCCCGCTACTGGTTCCAGCGCGGCTACAACGTCCTGCACCCGATCGGCTGGGACGCGTTCGGGCTGCCGGCGGAGAACGCCGCGATCCGGCGCAACGCCCACCCCGCCGAATGGACGTACGCCAACATCGACACCCAGGCGGAGTCGTTCAAGCGGTACGCCGTCTCCTTCGACTGGTCCCGCCGCCTGCAGACCTGCGACCCGGCGTACTACCGCTGGACACAGTGGCTGTTCCTGCGCCTGTACGAACGCGGCCTGGCCTACCGCAAGGCGTCCTACGTCAACTGGTGCCCCACCGACCAGACCGTGCTGGCCAACGAGCAGGTGGTCGCCGGCAACTGCGAGCGCTGTGGTTCGGCGGTCACCAAGCGCGAGCTGACGCAGTGGTACTTCAAGATCACCGACTACGCCCAGCGGCTCCTCGACGACATGGAGCCGCTGGAGGGTCACTGGCCCGAGCGTGTGCTGAGCATGCAGCGCAACTGGATCGGCCGGTCCGAGGGCGCCTACGTCGACTTCGCCGTCGAGGGCCGGCAGGAGCCGGTCACGGTCTTCACCACCCGGCCGGACACGTTGTTCGGCGCGACGTTCTTCGTGGTGGCGCCGGAGTCGAAGCTGGCGGCCGAGCTGGTGACGGCGGACCAGCGGGCGGCGTTCGACACCTATCTCGAAGACGTCAAGCGCACCACCGAGATCGAGCGGCTGTCCACCGAACGCGAGAAGACCGGCGTCTTCCTGGGCGTGCACGCGGTCAACCCGGTCAACGGCCAGCGGATGCCGATCTACGCCGCCGACTACGTGCTGGCCGACTACGGCACCGGCGCGATCATGGCGGTCCCGGCGCAGGACCAGCGCGACTGGGACTTCGCCAAGCGCTACGACCTGCCGATCGTCCGCACGGTGCAGCCGCCGGCCGACTTCGACGGCGAGGCGTTCGTCGGCGACGGCCCGGCGGTCAACTCCGCCAACGCCGAGGTGAGCCTGGACGGTCTCGGCGTCGACGAGGCGAAGTCGACGATCATCTCCTGGCTGGAGGGCAAGAACCTCGGCCGCGGTGCGGTGACGTTCCGGTTGCGCGACTGGCTGGTGTCGCGGCAGCGTTACTGGGGCGCGCCGATCCCGATCGTGCACTGCTCCTCCTGCGGGGAGGTGCCCGTCGCCGACGAGCAGCTGCCGATCGAGCTGCCCGACCTACGCGGAGCGGACCTGTCCCCGAAGGGCACCTCGCCGCTGGCCGCCGCGGGTGACTGGGTGGAGGTGGAGTGCCCGAAGTGTGGGGGGCCGGCACGCCGGGACACCGACACGATGGACACCTTCGTCGACTCCTCGTGGTACTACCTGCGCTACGCCTCGCCGAACGACGTGGAGCGTCCGTTCGACCCCGACGACGTACGCCGCTGGATGCCGGTGGACCAGTACGTCGGCGGTGTGGAGCACGCGATCCTGCACCTGCTGTACAGCCGGTTCTTCGTCAAGGTGCTGCACGACATGGGCGTGCTGGACTTCACCGAGCCGTTCAAGGCGCTGCTCAACCAGGGCCAGGTCATCAACCAGGGCAAGGCGATGAGCAAGTCGCTGGGCAACGGTGTCGACCTGGGCGAACAGCTCGCACAGTACGGCGTGGACGCCATCCGGCTGACCATGGTGTTCGCCGGGCCGCCCGAGGACGACATCGACTGGGCAGACCTGTCACCGGCGGGTTCACTGCGGTTCCTGCAGCGTGCCTGGCGGGTCGCCAGTGACGTGACCAGTGAGCCGGGTGCGGACCCGGCCGAGGGCGACCGTGCGCTGCGCAAGGTCACCCACGCGGTGATCAAGGAAGTCACCGAGCACGTCGAGTCGTTCAAGTTCAACGTCGCCGTCGCCCGGCTGATGGAGCTGACCAACGCCGTACGCAAGGCGATCGACTCCGGGCCCGGGTCGGCCGACCCGGCGGTGCGGGAGGCGGTGGAGTCGCTCGCGGTGATGCTCAGCCTGGTCGCGCCCTACACCGCCGAGGACATGTGGGAACGCCTCGGACACGAGCCGACGGTGGCACTGGTGGGCTGGCCGAGCTACGACGCCGACCTGGCCGCGGCGGAGACGCTGACCGCGGTGGCCCAGGTGGCCGGGAAGCTGCGGGACAAGTTCGAGGTGTCCCCGGACATCTCCGAGGACGAGCTGCGTCAACTCGCACTTGCCTCGGAGCGGGTGCAGAGCGCGCTGGCCGGCCGGGAGGTCCGCAAGGTGATCGTGCGGGCGCCGCGGCTGGTCAACATCGTTCCCGGCTAGACAGGCCCTCGGCCAGACCCGGGGCCGCAACCCCTACAGCGCCGGGCCACGGCTGCCCGGAGTACCGCCAGGTGCGACGGTCATCGCAGCGAGCGCCGGCGTTCCCCAGCCTCGAGCCTGGGGAACGCCGGCTTTTCCGGTGGCCGAAACTCTCGTGCGCGGACCCGTTCCTGCATTACTCTGCTGGCATGTCGGTGGTCCTGCTCCTTACCCGGCCGCGCTGACCTCAGCGGGTGCACTGCACCGCGTCGGCGCGGCGAACCCCTCTGCGTGAGGGGTTTCTTCATGTCCGGCCACCGGTGATCAGCGATCTTCCGCGATCGCCGCCGATCTTCAGGCGGTGCCCATGACCACAGCCGATTCCACCCAGTCCGACGGCAACGTCGCGTCCACGCCCGCGGGCAGTCCGCCGAGCGGGGCGTCCCGAACGGCCGGCGATCCACCGGCCGCGGCGTCGGAGCCTGCCGACGATCATCGAAGCGCTCCACCCGAACCCAGCTGCCGCTACGACGGCCGACTGGCAGGGCGGATCGAGGCACGCTGGCAGGCGTACTGGACCGAGCACGGGACCTTCCACACTCCGAGCCCCGTCGGCGACCTCGGTCCCGGCTCCGCCGAAGGCGACTGCCAACCCGGGGTTGACAGGGCGCGCGCGGACGCACCGAAGTTCTACGTGCTGGACATGTTCGCCGGACCGTCCGGCTCGCTGCACGTCGGTCATCCACTGGGTTACGTGGCTACCGACGTCTACGGGCGCTACCTGCGGATGCGCGGCCACAACGTCCTGCACGCGTTCGGGTTCGACGCTTTCGGCCTGCCCGCCGAGCAGTACGCGGTCCAGACCGGGCGGCATCCGCGGGAGACCACCGAGGCAAACATCGCCACCATCCGGCGGCAGCTGCGACGGCTGGGCCTGGCCCACGACGATCGGCGGGGCGTGTCGACCACCGACGTGGACTTCTACCGCTGGACGCAGTGGATGTTCCTGCAGATCTACGGGGCGTGGTACGACGACGAGCAGAGACGGGCCCGGCCGATCGCCGAACTGGAGCAGGAGTTCGCCACCGGACGCCGGGCAACGCCCGGCGGACAGGACTGGAACACCATGTCCGCCCCCGAACGCCGCGCGGTGCTGGACGCACACCGGCTGGCCTACCTGGCCGAGGTGCCGGTCAACTGGTGCCCGGGCCTGGGGACCGTGCTGGCCGACGAGGAGGTCACCGAGGAAGGGCGCAGCGAACGCGGGAACTTTCCCGTCTTCGCCCGCACGATGCGGCAGTGGATGCTGCGGATCACCGCCTACGCCGATCGGCTGGTCGACGACCTGGACCTGCTGGACTGGCCCGAGTCGATCAAGGCCCAGCAGCGCAACTGGATCGGCCGCGACCGCGAGCACAGCGAGGTGATCTACCGACTGCACGACTGGTTGTTCAGCCGGCAGCGTTACTGGGGTGAGCCGTTCCCGATCGTCTATGACGAGCACGGGCCGGTCGCGCTGCCGGAGTCGATGCTGCCGGTCGTGCTGCCACATACCCCGGACTACGCACCCACCACCTACGACCCCGGCGACGCGTCGTCGGAACCGGTCGCGCCGCTGGGCCGGCTGACCGACTGGGTGGAGGTCATCCTGGACCTGGGCGAGGGCCCGCGCACCTACCGGCGGGAGACCAACACGATGCCGCAGTGGGCGGGCTCGTGTTGGTACGAGCTGCGCTACCTCGACCCCCACAACGGCGAGCGCTTCTGTGACCCGGCGCTGGAACGGCACTGGATGGGCAGCCGTGGCGGCACCGACCCCGGCGGAGTCGATCTGTACGTCGGCGGCGTCGAGCACGCCGTCCTGCACCTGCTGTACGCGCGGTTCTGGCACAAGGTGCTGTACGACCTGGGCCACGTGTCGAGCCGGGAGCCGTTCCGCCGGCTGGTCAACAACGGCTACATCCAGGCGTACTCCTACACCGACGAACGAGGTGTGTACGTGCCCGCCGCCGAGGTGACCGAACGCGACGGCACCTTCTGGTGGCAGGGACGGCCGGTCACCCGGTCGCTGGGGAAGATGGGCAAGAGCCTGCGCAACATGGTGACGCCCGACGAGCTGTGCGACCGCTACGGCGCGGACACCTTCCGGGTCTATGTGATGGCGTCCGGACCGCTGCAGGCGTCGCGACCGTGGGATCCGCGGGGCATCGTCGGGGCGCAGCGGTTGCTGCAGCGGGTGTGGCGGAGCCTGGTGGACGAGGAGACCGGCGCGCCGAGAATCACCGACCGGCCAGCGCGCGAGGACACACTTCACCTGCTGCACACGACGATCGCGGGGGTCCGCGACGACCTGGACGCCCTGAGCTTCCACACCGCCGTCGCCCGCCTCACCACGCTGTCCCGCCATGTCGCCGGCCTGGGTGAGGAGGTGCCGGCGGAGGTGGCTCGCCCCATGGTCTTGATGCTCGCGCCGTTCGCGCCCCACCTGGCCGAGGAGCTGTGGCAACGGCTGAGCGCGGAGAAGACGGGGGAGAGCGCGCCGGCGGGGTCGCTGGCGTACCTGCCCTATCCGGAGGCGGATCCGGCCTGTCTCGGTGCGGAGACGGTGACCTGCGTGGTGCAGGTCTCGGGCAAGCTGCGAGGCAGGCTGGACGTCCCGGTGGACATCACCGCGGACGAACTGCGTCAACGTGCGCTTGACATCGAGCCGGTGCGTAAGGCGCTGCGCGGCCGGGCCGTCGCCCGCGTGGTCGTACGACCTCCTCGGCTGGTCAACATCGTGCCCGCCGGATGAGCGTGGTGCGCCCGCGACCGCACCATGGTCAGTCGTCACCTCCGGTGCTCCCGACCAGCTTGCCGGGGTCGAAGGCGTAGGCGACCATCCAGTGCGGCCGGACCCGGAGGTAGAACGATGTCCTCGCCCCAACTGGTCGGTGAACTGCCATAGTGGCGAACCAGGTGGTCCTCGATCGGCTGCCAGTCCGGATGGTCGCGCGGAAGGAAGTCGACCACGCCGTGGGCGAACACGCCCAGATCGTCTCCGCGCAGGTGGGCGACGCTGACGTCCGGGCGGGCGCGCAGGTGGTGGGCCTTGACCGCCGTGCCCGAGGTGGTGAAGACCCATCGTCCGCGCAGGAAGTGACCGTCGACCGCGCTGATCCGGGGCGCGCCGCGCGCGGTCACGGTGGCGACGGACAAGGTGCACATGCCGGTGAGGACTCCGCACAGTTGGCGTGCGGTCAGAGTCCGCTCCGGACTGACGATGGAGCGCAGGTGTTCGCCGGACCGGGGGAGCGAGGAATCGAGCAGCCGCTGGAGTTCCTCGATGTCGCTTTCGGTTTCGTCCATGCCGGGACGATCCCACGGCCCACCGACAACCGGCGCCGACCTCCGGCGTCGACTGCCGAAGTCGGCCCGTGGGCTGGCTGATCGAACACCGGGCGGGTTCGCCCGCGGGCGGTTACATTTCTCTCGTGGCGCGACACGTGGCCTTGGTGACCGACTCGACCGCGCACCTCGACGGCCGGGAGATCCTCGACTACGGAATCTCCGTCGTGCCGACCCAGGTGACGGTCGGTTCGGTCACGTACCCCGACGGCGACCCCGAGGTGACCCGGCTGGTCACCGACTCCCTGCGCCGCGGTGAACGGGTTCGCACCGCCCGCCCGTCGCCGATGGAGTTCCTGGCCGGCTACACCGCCGCGGCTCGTACCGGCTGCTCGGCCGCGGTCTCGATCCACGTGTCCGGTGACCTGTCCGGCACGCACGACGCCGCCAGGCTGGGCGCTGTCCAGGCACCGCTGCCGGTCGCCGTGGTCGACTCCCGCCAGGTGGGCATGGGACTCGGCTTCGCCGTGCTCGCCGCCGCCGACGCCGCCGAGCGGGGTGCGGACGCCGCGGAGGTGGTCGAGCTGGCGCGGGCGCGTGCCGCCGCGGCCGAGACGTACATCTACGTCGACTCACTCGACTACCTGCGCCGGGGCGGGCAGATCCGGCTCGCCCAGGCGATGAGGAGTTCGGCGTTGACCTCGAGGCCCATCCTGCAGATCCGCGACGGCCGGATCACACCGTGCGCGAAGGTCCGCACGGGTACCCGCGCGATGACCGAGCTCGAACGCCTTGCCCTGGCTTCGGCCGGCATCCGCAGCGTCGAGATCGCGGTGCATCACCTCGGTGCGCCGATCCTCGCCGGTGAGCTGGCAGCGCGGCTGGGGCGACGTGTTCGCCGACTCGTCCGCGTCGTGGTTCGTGAGGCGGGCAGCGGCATCGGCGCGCACGTCGGGCCGGGCATGGTCTCCGTCGTCGTCTCGCCCACTGACGTCGGCTGAACCCGGGCAGGCCCCGGGCGACCCAGCGACGTCGTACGCCACGGCCCGCCGTGCCCTACCCTGGGCGACCGTGAGCGCAGGTGGGAAGTCTCGTCGGGACATGCTGGCCGCGATCGGTGACAGATACCAGATTCCGGTCGAGGACATGGCCGCGGCGCCGGCGCAGGGTGCCGCCAACGACGTGTACTTCCTCGGCGACCACCTCGTCCTGCGGATCCCGCGCGGCGGCGGCGCCCGGTTGGCCGAGCTCGCCAAGGAGGCGACGATCATCCCCGCGGTGCGCCGGGTGGGGGTCCGTACGCCCGCGGTGGTGACCTACGACGACAGCTGTTCGGTCGTGAACGTTCCCTACCTCGTGGTCGAACGCGTCACCGGCCGCGACCTGGCCGCCCTGGGCGCCGAACCCGACGCTGCGAGCGCCACCTACCGCGACGTCGGAGTCGGCCTGGCGCGCCTGCACCACCTCACCCGCGCTCGCGTGGGCTCGCTACCGGGCGTGGTGCAGCTGCCTGAGGACGACCCGCGGGCGCACGTGCTCCGGCTGGCCGAGAAGGGGTACGTCGACGTGGACACGGCCGGCTGGCTGGTCGGATGGTTCGACCGGCTGGAACGCTGGCGGCCGGTCGATGTGACGCCGGCCGTCGTGCACGGCGACGTCTCGCCCACCAACGTCGTCGTCGAGAGCACCGCCCCCGAACGCGCCACCCTGGTGGACTGGGGCGACGCAGCCTGGGCGGATCCCGCCGTGGACTTCGCGAAACTGCCGTTGCGCGCGGTGCCGTACGCCCTGCGGGGTTACCTGGACGAGGTGCCGCCGCGGGCGCTGGCGGAGGCCGAACACGCCTGGTCGGCGAGGGTGCTCTGGTACCACCTGTCCTGGGCGCTGCACCGGGTCGGCGACCTGCCGGGAGAACCCGAACGCGTGTGGACCAGGCCGCCCGCGAGCCGGTTGCTGGAGCTGCTGCGGTTCTTCGCCGCCTCGCCACCCTCGCCGTGGCCCGACCTCGCCTGACGGTGGCCGATCCTGCCTGCCTGCCATGCCCCTGCCATGCCCCTGCCTGATCTCGCCCTGACCCTGGGTGGCGCTGCCACGTTTTTCTCCACAGGTCGCCGACCGGCCGGATCATCCACAGGCGTTCCGCGTTGCCGGCAACGGGATCCGCGTCCTTCGTAGCGTCGTCCGGGTGTTGCGCCGACGGCCTCCTCCCCAGCACCGGGCGAGACCCGACGAGACCGCCCGTGCGGTCCGCCGGGTTCACGCGCTCCAGCGGTCTCCTTCGCTCGCCGACGTTGTCGTCGGAGGGTGGGTGCCGCAGGTTCCCGCCGACCGGGTTCGTGCCGTCAGGGCTCGAGCCGGTGCGGCGCCCGTTCAACCGTCGTCGCCAGTGAGGTCGAAGGAAGGCGGGGAGCACATGCGGCAGCCCGGTTACGCCGAGGAGGGACGCCCTCACCGGAAGCCCGAGGGCTTCACCGAGGACTTCGCCGGAGTGGACTTCGCCGACGACGACTTCACCGAGGACGACGAGCCGCCCTCGGACTCGGGTGAGCTGTCGCCGGTGTGGGCGCTGCGCCGGGGCCACGTCGTGGTGGTCGCCGTCATCCTCCTGCTGGCGGTGATCGGCGCTGCGGTGATGGTGATCCGCGACCGTCCCGTACACGAGCCCGTCACCGGGCCGGCGGCTCGATCCACCGTGCTGGCAACGGCGGTGCCGACCTCTGCCGCGGCGCAGGCAGCCGCATCGCCGCGGCCGTCGCCGACGGTGGTGGTGCACGTTGCAGGCAAGGTACGCAGGCCCGGGATTGTCCACCTACCGGGCGGTTCCCGGGTGTTCGACGCCCTGACGGCCTCCGGCGGGGCGCTGCCCGGAACCGACCTGGACACCGTCAACCTCGCCCGCCTCCTGCTTGACGGCGAACAGGTTCTGGTCGGCGTGACGCCACCTCCCGGTGCTCCTCCCGCAGGTGATGGCACGGGCCCACCGTCGGCCGGCGCACCGCTCGACCTCAACGCGGCGACCTCCGCGCAGTTGGAGGAGTTGCCCGGTGTGGGTCCGGTGCTCGCGCAGCGGATCGTGGACTTCCGCACCGAGCACGGGCGGTTCGTCGACGTGGAGGACCTACGTGAGGTCACCGGGATCGGCGAGCGCACCTTCGCCGAGCTACGGGACAAGGTGACGGCGCGGTGACCCGCCCGGTCACACGTCCGGTGAGCCGCGCGGCGACGCGTCCGATGACCCGCCTTGCGATGAGCTCGGGGACGAGCGGAGTGACGGGTCCGGTGGGCCGCGCGCTGAAGGGAAGCGTCGAGCGGATCGTCGAGTTGGTACGGACGTCGCTCCGCGTCGGCGACGACGGCCCGTCCGCACGTAGTGGTGTTCACACCGAGGTCGACGTGCGGTTGGTGCCGGTCGCGGCGGCCGGATGGCTGTGCACGCTCGTGATTCCGGTGGTGCCGACGGTGCCCGCCGCCGTCGGGGCGGTCGTCGCGGCTTCGGCGGGAGTAGTTCTGCTCGCCCGCCGGAGCCGGGGTGCGGGTGCGCTCGAACTGGCCGCGGCGGTTGCCTGCCTGGGCGCCGCCGTCCTGACCACGGTCACCCTGCTGCACGTGACGGCGGCCAGGAGAGGACCCGTCCCCGAACTCGCCGCGAACGCCTCGGTCGCCACGACCGAGCTTCGGGTGCGCACCGACCCGCGGGTGCGTTCCTCCCCGGGCCATCGCTCGACCTACGTCGTGCTGGAGGCCGACGTCGTTCGGCTCACCCGCCGCGGCGTGACGACCGCGGTGCGGACTCCGGTCGTCGTCACCGGTCCGGCAAGCTGGTCCCAGGTCGAGGTCGGTCAGCGTATCCGTGCCGTCACCCGCTTCGCACCGACCGAGCCGGGTGAGCGTGCGGCCGCGGTCCTCGCCGCCCGCTCACCTCCGACCATGCTCGAGCAGCCCGGGCCGCTCGACCGGGCGGCCGGCCGGCTGCGGGCCGGACTCCGGGAGGCGGTGGCCGGGTTGCCACCGAACGAGCGCGGTCTCGTGCCCGCCCTGGTGGTGGGCGACGTCTCCCGGATGCCCGAGCAACTGGAGGAGGACTTCCGCACGGCGGGCCTGTCGCATCTGACCGCTGTCTCGGGTACGAATCTCACGATCCTGCTGGCGTTCGTGCTCGGTGCGGCCAGATGGGCGGGCGTGCGGTCCTGGGGGCTCCCGCTGATCGGGGCCGGCTGCGCGGTCGGCTTCGTGGTGCTGGCCCGCCCCGAACCCAGCGTGCTGAGAGCCGCCGCGATGGGTGTGGTCGGGCTCGCCGGGCTGGCAGTCGGATCACGTCGCCACGGTGTGCCGGCCGTGGCGTGTGCCGTACTGGCCCTGCTGCTGGTCGACCCGTGGCTGGGTCGCACGTACGGCTTCGCGTTGTCGGTCCTCGCCACCGCCGGCATCGTCGTGCTCGGCCCGCCGTTCTCCGAGGCACTCGCCCGCTGGCTGCCCCGCTTCGCGGCCACCGCGGTCGGCGTCCCGCTGGCGGCCCAGCTCGCCTGCACGCCGGTGGTGGCGGTGCTCTCGGCGTCCGTCAGCGTGGTCGCCGTGGTCGCCAACATGCTGGTGGCCCCGGCCGTCACCCCGGCGACCGTCCTGGGCATCGCCGCGACGCTGGTGTCGCCGGTCAGCGTGACGGTCGCGGCAGTGCCGGGCCACCTGGCCGGCTACGCCGCGCGGTGGATCGTGGAGATCGGCACACGCTCGGCCCGCCTGCCCGGTGCGAGCCTGACCTGGCCGTCGTCGGCGCTGGGGATCGGTGTGCTCACCCTGCTGTGTGTGGTGGCCGTGGTCGTGACTCCCCGGCTGCTGCGCCGGCGCACCGTGACACTGGCGCTCGCCGGCGGGCTGGTGGTCTGGATCGTCCACCCCGTCCAGCTGCCGGTGCCGTTGGGCCTGCTCACCGGCTGGCCCCCGTCGGGGTGGGTGGTGGTGGCCTGCGACGTCGGCCAGGGTGACGCACTGGTCCTGCGTGCCGGGGCGCACTCGGCCGTCGTGGTCGACACCGGTCCCGATCCCGTCGCCGTCGACCGATGCCTCACCGGTCTCGGCGTACGCCAGGTCCCGTACGTCCTGCTCACCCATTTCCACGCCGACCACACGACCGGCCTGCCCGGCGTGGCGCGCGGACGGGTGGTCGGCGAGGTCGGCATCCGGCCCGGCGCCGCCACCGGCTCCGATGCCCGGCGCGTACGCGACTGGGCCGGCTCCGCGGGGGTCCCGACAGCGCCTGTCGCGGTCGGTGAGGAACGCCGCGTGGGCACACTCACGTGGAAGGTCCTGGGACCGGCCGGGCGGCTGGCCGACCCCGAGAGCCGCCCAACCGATGCCGGTTCGGGGGACTCGGAGGAGGGCGCGGCAGAGAACGACTCCAGCGTCGTGATCCTGGCCCGGGTCCAGGGGGTCAGCGTCCTGGTGACCGGAGACGTCGAGCCCACCGGCCAGCGCCGGTTGCTGTCGTCTGGCGCCGAGCTGCACGCGATGGTGCTGAAGGTTCCTCACCACGGATCCAGGTACCAGGATCCGGACTTCCTCCGGGCCGTCGGCGCGCGGATCGCGATGATCAGCGTCGGCGCGGACAACGACTACGGCCATCCGGCGCCGTCGACGATCGCGACGCTGGCGGGCACCGGCGCCAGGGTCGCCCGCACCGACGAGAGCGGTGCGGTGGCCGTGGTGAAGGACGGCGCGGGAGTCGCGCTGGTCGCCCGATCTCCGTCGAGGTGAGTGGGGGAGCGGGGCGGACCGGTTGTCGGCGGGCCGTGGGATGCTGAGCACGATGCCCAAGAAGTCCACCCAGGCGCCCCCCGGCGACGGAGTCCTCGGGACGGTCACTCTTGTCCTGGGGCCTGAGGAGCTACTGGCCGAGCGCGCGGTCGCAGGCGTCGTGCGGGCCGTCCGCGCCGCCGACACCGACGCGGACGTCACCGATCTGGAGGCGTCCACTCTCACCGCCGGTGGCCTGGCCGAGCTGACCAGCCCCTCACTGTTCGCCTCCGCGCGAGCCGTCGTCGTCCGCAGCCTCGACGGTCTTCCCGCCGACTCGGTGGACGCCGTGGTCGGTTATGCGCGTTCACCGCAGCCGGACGTCGCGGCGGTGCTCGTGCATCGCGGCGGCCAGAAAGGCCGCGGTGTGGTCGACAAGCTCCGCAAGGCCGGCGTCCGAGTGGTCGCCTGCGACTCGCCGCGGCCCTCGGAGCTGCCTGCGTTCGTCGGCCGCGAAGTACGCTCCGCCGGCGGGCGGATCGAGGAGGAGGCGGCGCAGTTCCTGGTCGAGTCCATCGGCCGCGATCTTCGCTCGCTGGCCGCCGCGACGTCCCAGTTGGTGTCCGACACCGACGGAGAGTCGATCACCGAGAACGTCGTTCGGCGCTACTTCGCCGGCAGGGCGGAGGTGACCAGTTTCGCGGTCGCCGACGCCGCGGTCGCCGGCCGCACCACCCATGCGCTCGAGCAGCTGCGGTGGGCACTGCGGGCGGGAGTCGCACCGGTGCTGGTGACGTCGGCCCTGGCGGCAGGAGTTCGCGGCCTGGCGAAGTTGTCAGGCGCACCTCGGGGGATGCGGGAGGCGGACCTGGCGCGCGAGATCGGCGTGCCGCCGTGGAAGGTCAGGACGCTGCGCGGCCAGCTGCGCGGCTGGACCGACGAGGGCCTGGCCGAAGCGCTGCTGGCCGTCGCCCGCGCGGACGCCGACGTCAAGGGTGGCGCCGACGACGCGGAGTACGCACTCGAACGCGCGGTGCTGGCGGTCGCCTCGGCCCGCACCAGCGCCCACCGCCGCTGACGCAGCGCCGGAGCGGAACGAGCAGCGCTGGCCCGGACCGCGGCCGAGCGTCCACCGCGCGCAGGTCCGGTCCAGAGCGCCCCCCGCCGGTGCGACAGCACCGACGGGGGGGGCGTCCGGGCGCAAGGAGCCGCAGGTCCGACGGCGTTTCCATCGCGATCGACGACGACTTCCTCGCGGGCAAAACGGGCGAGGGCAGCACAAAGAGCTGCTCGGCCGAGGAGGCCGAGCAGCTCTTCGGGCACGTCCGGAGGCGAGTGCCTCCGGAAAGGACCTAGAGGGCGGCGGACCGCTTGAAGATCGCCGACTTCTTGTTGGCAGCCTGGTTCTTGTGCAGAACGCCCTTGGAGGCGGCCCGGTCGAGCAGGCGCCCGGCCACACGGGCCCGATCCTGGGCCTTGGTCTTGTCGCCGGACTCGGCCGCCTCGCTGAAGTTGCGAATGGCCGTCCGCAGCGAGGTGCGCGTCGACTTGTTGCGGAGCCGACGGGTCTCGTTCTGCTTGATCCGCTTGATCTGGGACTTGATGTTCGCCACTGAGCTGAAGCCTCGATCACAGGTCGTACGGGAAATGGACACGCGGCGGGATCCGCCCGCGCGCGAAGAGAGAGCCTACCAGCCGGGCAAACCGTGGCCCAACTGTGGGCGGATCGACCCGAACCTCCACCCTGCTCGGTGGATTGGGCTCGCTCGAGATCGGTGGGCCCGGCGGTCGCCGGGTGCTCGGACTCGGTGAGCCCGGGTCTACTCGGTCTCGGTGAGCGTGAGCGATCGTAGCCGTTCACCCGCGAACCACGTCGCCGCCACGATCGTGACCAGGAGGAGGATGCCCCCGGTGCCGAGCCCCACCGCCGCCTGGATGTCGTCCCGGGTGATCAGCTGGTCGGTGACCGCGAGGGACCACTGCTGGATGCTGAGCACCTGTGCGCCGGGTACGAACCCGCCGACCAGGCTCTCCCAGATCAGCGCGTAGATGAGGCCGAAGACGACCGCGTGCCTGGTGATCACGGCCAGCATCAGGAAGAGCGCGCAGTAGGCGAGCCCGGCGACGACGGCTCCGACCGCGAACCCGACCGCCACGCCGTCGTCGAACCCGGACATGATCACCCCGGCGATCAGCGTCGGAATGGCCGCGAAGGCCACCAGGCAGCCCACCGCGACGGCGAGCTTCGTCACCACGATGGTGGGTCGAGGCAGCGGCTTGGCGAGTACGTAGATGATCGATCCGTCGTCGATCTCCGGCCCGATCACGCCCGTGCCCGCGATCAGGCCGAGCAGCGGCACGATCGTGCCGAGCGCGAGGGTCTGCAGCAGCGTCGTACCGACCTGCAGGCTGGGTCCGGTCACCAGCCGCAGGACCAGCGCGAGGAGGACGAGCACCGCCGGCAGAACGAACAGCAGGAGGACCCGCCGCTTCCCGAGCAGGGTGCTGGCGGTGAGCCTGGCGATCGTGGCGTTCATCGGTCTGTCATCCGCTTTCTCATCTGGGCACTCATCGGCGCGCTCATTCGGACGGGCCTCACGCGGTGACGAGGTAGGAGAAGACGCTCTCGAGGGACTCGTCGGACGGCGAGATCTCGTAGAGCCGGACACCCGCGTCGCGGGCCACCTGCGGCACCAGCCGGGTGAAGCGGGCGAAGTCGACCGCCTGCACCCGCAGGCACCGCTCCCGGGCGTCGAGCTCGACGCCGGCGGAGGAACCGTCCGCGATCAGGGCCGAGGCGAGCCTGCGGTCGTCACTGGAGCGGATGACGTACTGGTGCGGCCGGTCGATCATCAGCCGCCGGATCTCCCGGAAGTCACCCGACGCCGCGTGCCTCCCGGCCACCACGACCTCGATGTGGGAGGCGACCTGTTCGACCTCCTCCAGGATGTGCGAACTGAACAACACTGTGCGGCCGGCCTCTCCCATCGACCGCAGCAGGTCCATCAGGTGCAGCCGCTGGCGCGGGTCCATGCCGTTGAACGGTTCGTCCAGCAGAAGTACGGACGGACGGTGCACCAGCGCGGTCGCCATCTTGATCCGCTGCTTCATCCCCTTGGAGTACGTGCCGACGGCGCGGTCAGCGGCCGGGGCCATCTCGACCGTCTCGATCGCCTCCCTGGCGGCGGCGCCGGGATCGGCGAGCCGGTGCAGCTTCGCGTTTGCGAGGACGAACTCCCAGCCGGTGAGGTTGTCGTAGAGGGCTTCGCGCTCGGGCACGAGCCCGATGTGGCGGTAGACGTCCTGGTTGCGCCAGACCTTCTCCCCCTCCAGCGTGACAGTGCCCGCGGACGGGGCGAGGAAGCCGCCCATCATGTGGATGAGGGTCGACTTGCCCGCGCCGTTGGGCCCGAGCAGGCCGGTGACCCCGGGGCCGATCGTCATGGCGACGTCGTTGACGGCGACAACGTTGCCGTACCAACGGGATACATGGTCGAGCCGGACGACGCTCACGAGGCCGCCACCTTCCGATAGCGAAGCATCAGCAGGCCGAACGACCCGCCGACGACGAGCACGGTCACGAGGACGTACGCCAACGCGCCCAGCCCACCGGCCGGCGGTGGTGTGGGGCTGGCGCTGGTGGCGCCGAGCGCCAGCACCTGTACGCCGTCCACCAGGGTGACCGGGGAGAACAGCCCGGCGTATCCCGCGGCGGTCCGGTGGCCCTGCTCGCCGAGGATCGCGGACATGAAGCTCGACCCGCCGTAGGCCACCGTCAGCACGGTGATGATGGCGGCCACCCCGAACCCGCGCCGGGTGGTGAGCGCCGAGATCACCCCGGAGATGCCGGCGAGCACGAGGGCGAGGATCGCGACCCCGGCCAGCCCCTCGAGCAGGCCCTTCGTCTGCGCGCCGAACGGGTACTTCCCGAGGAGCGCGCCGGCGTACATCACCAGCAGCGGGACCGCCATCAGGATGAACAGCGAGCCGACCAGCGCGGCGTACTTCGCGACCACATAGTCGAGCCGGACCAGCGGTCTGGAGAAGTACAACGTGATCGTGCGGAAGCGCAGGTCACGGGAGAACAGCTGAGGCGCCTGGGCGGCGGCGAAGATCGCGATCACCGCCTGGGTGTAGACGAAGTACCTCGTGTAGGCGACCGGTGGTTCCGGCGGCTTCACCGCGATCGTGACGGCTACCAGGATCGCGGCCGGGAGCAGCATCACCGCGGCCAGCATGAACGGCAGGACCTTCGCCTTCGCGGTCCGGCCCAGGCCGTACGTCGAACGCAGGCTCGCGACGAACAGCGACCGCAGGATGTAGCCGCGGCCGAGCCGGGGACCGTCGTAGCGGCGGTAGCCGATGTCGTGGATCACCCCGGCCGGCGGGGCGTACGACATGCCCTCGAGTGGCGCCGTGCTCATTGCGGGTCCTTCAGGGGGTACCGACACGGTGCGCTCCTTCATGGTCCTGGCCGCCGACTCCGGCCTGATGACCCCCGGTGCCGTCCCGGAAGATCTCCTCGATGCGGTGCCGGCGCTGTTCCATCCGGACCAGGCCCAGATCGAGTTCCGCGGCGGTGTCGCGTACGGCGTCGAAGGTTTCCTCGCGGTCGATGTCGATCATCAACAGCCGCCCGTCGGGCACCACCCGGAGCCCGCGGTCGGCCAGCGTGTGACCGAGCCGGTCGCGAGCCGCGGTCCAGTTCGCCCCGGAGTCGGACGGCGCGACCTCCACGGCCAGCACCTGGGTGGCGCGGGTGAACTCCGCCGTCGAGGAGGCCCGCAGCAGCCGCCCGCCGTCGATGATCACCACCTGGTCGCTGATCCGCTCCAGCTCGCCGAGCAGGTGCGACGTCACCAGGACCGAGATCTCGAAGTCGGTGCCGATCCGGTGGACCAGCCGGAGCATCTCGTCCCGGCCGGACGGGTCCAGGCCGTTGGTCGGCTCGTCGAGGAACACCAGCCCCGGATCGTGCACCAGGGCCTGGGCGAGCTTGACCCGCTGCCGCATTCCGGTCGAGTAGCCGCCGATCGGGCGGTAGCGCTCCTCGTAGAGGCCGACGTGGCGCAGCGTGTCGGCGGTGCGCTCACGGGCACTCGCCGCCGGCAGCCCCGACATCCGGGCCATGTGGACGACGAACTCGGTGGCCGACATGTCGGGTGGCAGGCAGTCGTGCTCGGGCATGTAGCCCACCCGGTCGCGGATCGCCGGGCCCTGCGTGGCGACGTCCAGACCGAGGACCGTCGCCTCGCCCGAGGTGGCCGGCTGCAGACCGAGCAGAATCTTGATCAACGTCGACTTGCCCGCGCCGTTGGCGCCGACCAGCCCTGTCACACCGGGGCCGATGTCGACCGTCAACTGGTCGAGCGCGGTGACGCTCGGGAACCTCTTGGTGAGGTCGTGGATCGCGATGACGGACACGGCATGAAACTAGTGCCCCGGAGGCCGCGAGTAATCCGACTCGCGGACGAACCTTTTTCGCCATTCCCCTACGGAAGTGCCCTAGACCGCCCCCAGGGGTATCCCCGGGTGGAGCATCTGTCGGCGCTCAGCCGAGCCAGCCGCGGCGCAGCGCGAGCCAGGACAGCGTGGCCTGGGCGTACCAACCCTGGTGGGCGCGCAGGTACGGCGACCCACTGACCGCCGGCTGCAGCGAGGAGTCGGCGAAGTAGCCGGCCAGGCCCGCGAGTACGGCGTCCACCGCGTCGCCGTCCACGTCCTCACCGAGCGGGTGCGCGGACAGCAGCGCGGTCGCATCGTACCCGTCACCGCACGCCGAGATCAGCACGGTCACGAGGTCCAGCCAGGCGGGCCCGCGGCTCGGCCAGTTCCAGTCGCAGAACCACACGCGTCCGTCGTCACCCAGGATCACGTTGTCGTCGCGAAGGTCGCAGTGGACCACGCTGTCGCCGGTGAGGGCGTCCGGCGCGGCGGCCTCGAGCGCGGCGAGCTCGGCGACCTGGGGGTCGACCGGCGAACCATCGGCGCCCGACGCCTTCGCGAGCCGCCCCCAGTAGCCGAAGTCCTGGGCCAGCCACTCGCGTGCCCGCGGCACCACCAGCCCCTCCGGCGCGGGAGTCATCACCTCCGCGAGGCCGGTCAGTGCGGTGAGGACGTCGGTGAGCTCGGCCGGCTTCCACGGACGTGCCGGGGGCCGTCCGGGAACGTCGTCGAAGCAGAGCACCACCCAGTCGAACTCCTCCAGCGTCCACCGCAGCGCCGGCACCGGCGCGGCCGACGGGATGCGGCCCGCGATCCGGGCCTCGGCCCGGTAGGAGTCGGCGATCGCGGGGGAGCGGTCGGCGGACACGGCCTTCACGAACGCCCGCCCGGTGCCCGAAGCGCCGGAAGCACGGTCAGCACGGTCAGCACCGTCAGCACGGTCAGCACCGGCAGCACTGGCAATGCCCTCGTCGCCGCCGAAGACCAACCGGGACGCGAAGCCCGGCGTGAAGCCGGACCCCTGGCTGGCGGTCGCCACGACGGCGCCGCCGAGCCGCTCCTCGATCCGGGCACGCAAGGGTTCGGGCAGCTCGGCCCACTGGGGGCGTACGGCGGTCGCGCCGTGAGGCACCGAGCCGGCTCGCGAGGCGGTCACCCGCCGATCCTGACAGCCGCCGTACAGGTACGCCCCCGTGGGGCCAGGTCAGCCTGCGTGGACGGGCACGCCGGGTGCGTCGGGGTCCGCGAGGAGGCGGAACGTCCCGGCGGACTGCGCGGCCGACGGCGCGATCTCCGCGACCCCCGTCCGCCGGTCCGGCCCGGTGAACGCGAACCGCAGCCCGGTCGGCGTCCACGCGGCCGCGTCGCCGAGATGGCCGGCGGGCAGGGGCAGCGCCACCGCCCGGTCGGTGTGGCGTTCGTACACGAGCAGCCGGGACCGCCCGCCCTGGTCCAGCCGGACCGCGACCTGTTCGCCGGTCACGTCGGCGGCCAGCGGCCAGGGGTTGTGCGGGCCGTTGAGCTCGGCGGGCCACACCAGCCGGCCTCCGGGGGAGCACGCCCAGCCGATCCGGCCGCTGTCGTCGGCGACCACGAACAACCCCGCGTGGGGTACGGCGAACAGCAGCCGCACCGAGGGATGGTCGGGCCAGATCTCCTCCACCGTTCCGCTGTGCAGGTCGACCGCGACACAGGTGAGGCCGCCCTCGTACGCCCGGTTGACCGCCAGCCGCCGGCCGGCCGGGTCGAGCCAGGTCCCGCCGATGAGCAGCCCGGACACGGTGAGCACCGGCCGTGGCTCGCCGTCGCGGCGGCGCAGCAGCCACAGGGTCGCGGACGGGTCGGAGTGGGTGGTGATGGCCAGGGCGAGCGCGTCGTGGGCCGGGTGGGTGAGCAGCTGCAGCCCGAGCGCGGCGAGTGAGCCGAGCAGCCGGGCGGGCCGGTCCGGGCGGCCGAGGATGATCCGGTGCCGGTCCGGGCCGGCGTGGTGGAGCAGGACGCCGCCGTCGTCCAGCGGCAGCATCCGCGAGTGCGGGCCGGTGGGGGCGAGGCCCGGAACCGGACTCGGCGGCCGGGCCGGGTCCAGCGGCCAGTGCTCGACGTGCCACCCGGCGACGCCGTCGGAGGCGAGGCAGGCGGCGTAGGAACCGCGAGGGGAGAAACGGAAAGCGGTGCGAGTCAGCATGCGCGCGCGAACTCCTGGCCTGGAAACCCGGTCGACCGTCCGACCCCGGAAGTCGTACACGGTGTGTACACATATGACTACCAAGTGCCGCTGAGCACCGGTACGTCGCCCCTGCCGTCGCGCCCGGCCCGGGTCCGGCGGAAGCGCCGCTCACCCGCGCCGCCCTGACCGGCTCGCGGTCCGTGGGATGATGAACGTCGTTCCCCCACCGACCGGAATGGATCGTCCGTGCCCGTAGTAGCGTCCGCGCCCCAACCCGGCCAGACCGATCCGGCGATGATCCGGAACTTCTGCATCATCGCCCACATCGACCACGGCAAGTCGACCCTCGCCGACCGCATGCTCCAGCTCACCGGAGTGGTCGAGGAGCGGGCGATGCGTGCGCAGTACCTCGACCGGATGGACATCGAGCGAGAGCGCGGCATCACGATCAAGAGCCAGGCGGTCCGGTGCCGTTCCACACCACCGGCGGCTCCGGTGCCTGACGGTGACGGTGACGAAACCGAAGCGGGTTCGACGTACGTCCTCAATCTCATCGACACGCCTGGGCACGTCGACTTCACCTACGAGGTCTCCCGCTCGCTGGCGGCCTGCGAGGGCGCGGTGCTGCTGGTCGACGCGGCGCAGGGGATCGAGGCGCAGACGCTCGCCAACCTCTACCTCGCGCTGGACGCCGACCTGCACATCATCCCGGTGCTGAACAAGATCGACCTGCCGTCGGCGCAGCCGGAGAAGTACGCCGCGGAGCTCGCCCGGATCATCGGCTGCGACGAGAGCGACGTGCTCAAGGTGTCGGCGAAGACCGGTGAGGGCGTGCAGGACCTGCTCGACGCGATCGTCGCTCAGGTGCCGCCGCCCGAGGGCGACCCGGACGCGCCCGCCCGTGCGCTGATCTTCGACTCGGTGTACGACACCTACCGCGGCGTGGTGACCTACATCCGGGTCGTCGACGGCAAGATCGGCCACCGCGAGCGGGTGCTGATGATGTCGACCAAGGCAAGCCCACGAGACCCTCGAGGTCGGGGTCATCTCACCCGACCCCACGCCGTCGGCGTCGCTCGGCGTCGGCGAGGTCGGCTACCTCATCACCGGGGTGAAGGAGGTCCGGCAGTCCCGCGTCGGTGACACCGTGACCCAGGCCGGCAACCGCCGGAGAAGGCGCTCGGCGGCTACCGCCACCCCAACCCGATGGTCTACGCCGGGCTGTACCCCCTCGACGGCGACGACTACCCCGACCTGCGCGAGGCGCTGGACAAGCTGCAGCTGAACGACGCCGCGCTGCTGTACGAGCCGGAGACCTCCGGCGCGCTCGGCTTCGGCTTCCGCTGCGGCTTCCTCGGCCTGCTGCACATGGAGATCGTCCGCGAGCGCCTCGAACGCGAGTTCAACCTCGACCTGATCTCCACCGCGCCGAACGTCGTCTACCGCGTCACCATGGAGGACGCCTCTGAGGTCGTGGTGACCAACCCGAGCGAGTTCCCCCACGGCAAGATCGCCGAGGTGCACGAGCCGGTCGTCGCGGCGCCACCGTCCTCACCCCGGCCGACTTCATCGGCGCGGTGATGGAGCTGTGCCAGTCGCGGCGCGGGAACTGCAGGGCATGGACTACCTCTCCGAGGATCGTGTGGAGATGCGGTACACCCTGCCGCTGGCCGAGATCGTGTTCGACTTCTTCGACGCGCTCAAGTAGCCGACCTGCGGCTACGCCTCGCTCGACTACGAGCCCACC
>CAWBTM010000014.1:0-93762 GCA_963791775.1 uncultured Actinomycetota bacterium
GCAAACTTCATCATCGAGCGGCTGGCCGGTCAGGAGTTCACGGCGTTCGTCCACGACCGCATCTTCGCCCCACTGTCGATGACGGCCACGACCTACGGCTCGTCCCTTGACGTGGTGAAAGACCGCAACCCGGTGCTGTACAACCGCGAGACCGGGACTCTTCGCAACTGGGTCTACTCCTACGCAGGCAGCTTCCCGGCCGCGGGAGCCAACTCCTCGGTAACCGACATGGCGAGATTCCTGGCGGCCATGGACCAGGGCCGCGTGCTCGACCCCTCACTCCTCGCCGAACTCTGGTCGCCGGCGACCCTCAACGACGGCTCTCGACACGGATACGGGCTCGGCTGGACCGTCTCCGACCACCACGGCCTCCGAGTGGTCGGACACGAAGGCGGAGGACACGCCTGGGTGGCCCACTTCCCCGACCGTCATCTGTCAGTCGTCGTCCTGAGCAACTCAACGCCATGCGCGACGACGGCCTCCAGTACGGGATCGCCGACCACTTCCTCGACGCCCGGTAGCCACCGAACCTCGCCGTGGGTGACCACCTGTCCGGCGATGCACAGGACGTCGAGCGGGCAACCCGGCACAAGCAGGCGTCCACCCGCAGGCGACAGCAGAACTTGGTTCACGGTCCACCACCGTGGGCGCGGGCCCGCGCCAGACGCAACCGTTGTTTGGCTCCCGCCCTCACCGTCATACAGCCAACTAGGGCGTGTCTCCCAGTTCGCGTAGCCAGGTGATGATCGCGCCGAGCACGACGCCGCCGCGGTAGGTCAGGGCGAGCTTGTCGTACCTGGTGGCCAAGCCTCGCCACTGCTTCAGGACGTTGAAGGAACGCTCGATGACGTTGCGCCCCTTGTACGCCTCGGCGTCGAACGCCGGTGGTCGGCCACCCTTGGAGCCCTTGCGTTTGCGGTGTCCTGTCTGGTCGGAGGGTTCGGCGATCACCGCGGTGATGCCACCAGACCGCAGCAGCGCCCGGTTGCCGCGGGAGGAGTACGCCTTGTCCGCCAGGACCGCGTCGGGCCGGGTCCGCGGGCGCCCTGGACCCTGCCTGGGTACGCGAATCGCCTTGAGCAGGTTCGCGAACATCGGCGAGTCATTGGCCTGACCGGGCCCGAGCAGCAGCACGAGCGGGCGGCCCTTGCCGTCGCACAGGTGGTGGATCTTCGTGCTCAGGCCTCCGCGGGAGCGGCCGATGGCGTGGTCAGCCGGCTCGATCCGCAGATTCGTGTGATTCGACAGTTCCCCCTGTGCCAGTGGCGGGCCTGGTCAGGTTGGTGCCGTGCTGGTGCGCACGGTTGATCGTCGAGTCCACGCTGACCGACCAGTCGATGTCACCGGCCGCGTCGGCGTGCGCGAGCAGCGCGGTGTGGATCCGGTCCCAGGTGCCGTCGCCGCAGAACCGGCGATGCCGCTTCCAGACCGTCTGCCACGGCCCGAACCGCTCCGGCAGGTCACGCCAGGCGATGCCGGTCCGGAACCGGTACACGACACCCTCCACGATCGTGCGGTGGTCCCGAAACCTGTTGCCCCGCTTCCCGTCCGAGGACGGCATCAACGGCTCGATCAGCTCCCACTGGGCATCGGACAACACGACTGAACGCGACATCGGTCAACCATCGCAGCCCGGAAGGCCGACATTCGGGAGACACGCCCTAGTCGGCGATTCTTTCGGCCCGTGCGGTCGTGGTGGCGGCCGACCCGGACGGGCCGGTGACCGCCATTGTCTCCGTTGATCTCGTCGGGCTGGATATTGATGCGCCCCGGGTTCGGTGGAGGCTCTCAATCCATGGAGGATGAGAGTTATGGCAGCACCGAGGAAGTATCCTGACGAGCTTCGTGAGCGGGCCACGCGGATGGCTGTGGAGTTGCGGCAGGATCCGGCGACGAAGGCGGGCGCGATCGCCCGGGTGGCTGAGCAGTTGGGGATGCACCCTGAGACGTTGCGTGGCTGGGTCCGGCGGGCCGAGATCGATGGCGGGGTGCGGCCGGGCACGACGACCAGCGACGCTGAACGTCTTGCGGAGTTGGAGCGGGAGGTTCGTGAGCTGCGGCGAGCGAACACGATCTTGAAGCAGGCTTCGACTTTCTTCGCGGCGGAGCTCGACCGCCCATCTCGGTGATCGTGGAGTTCGTCGCGGCTCACCGCGACGAACACGGAGTCGAGCCGATCTGTGCTGCGCTGGAGGACACTCCTGCGAAGATCGCTCCGTCCACGTTCTACGCCCACACCAGCCCGGCCCGCAAGCCCTCGGCCCGCGCGGTGCGCGACGCGCAACTGTCCGCGGACATCCACGCGGTGCACAAGGCCAACCTGGGGGTCTACGGGGCCCGGAAGGTCCACGCCGCGCTCAACCGGGCCGGGACCCCGGTGGCGCGGTGCACCGTGGAACGGCTGATGCGTGCCGGCGGCCTGCGCGGTATCCGCCGGGACAAGACCCGCAAGACCACCTTCGCCGAGGCCGCTCAGACCCCGGGGCCGCCGGACCTGGTGGACCGCAAGTTCACTGCGCGGGCACCGAACCAGCTGTGGGTGGCCGACCTGACCTACGTGCGCACCCGCGCCGGCTGGGTCTACGCCGCGTTCGTGCTGGACGTGTTCTCCCGCATGGTCGTGGGCTGGCAGGTGTCGACCAGCCTGCGTACCGACCTGGCCCTGGACGCCCTCGACATGGGCCTGTGGGCCCGCCACCGCGCCGGCCACGACGTCGCCGGCCTGACCCACCACAGCGACAGAGGAGCCCAATACCGAGCGATTCGCTACACCGAACGACTCGACCAAGCCAACGCCGTCGCCTCGGTAGGCAGCCGAGGGGACTCCTATGACAACGCCATGGCCGAGGCGCTGAACTCACTGTTCAAAGCCGAGTGCATCCGCAACCCCGCCATGCGACCCCACGACGGCTGGAAGAACATCACCGACGTGGAGATCGCCGTCGCCGAGTACGTCGACTGGTAC
The DNA here is from genome assembly GCA_963791775.1 of uncultured Actinomycetota bacterium. GTDB lineage: Bacteria > Actinomycetota > Actinomycetes > Propionibacteriales > Actinopolymorphaceae > Actinopolymorpha. The sequence continues at coordinate 2,966 of CAWBTM010000014.1, forward strand.
AACCACCGCAGACTCCACGGAGAAATCGGCCACGTCCCACCCGCGGAGTACGAGGCCCACCACTGGGCCACCACCACCCCCGACCACTACCCTGAAACCCCCGCCCTCATCGGGGCCGGTTCCAAGTAGCCGAGCCTCCGCGAAACCCGGGGCGCATCATATCGCTACACCCGATCGCCTTCGCGAGGCGGCGGGCTTGTTGCCAGACGCTTCAACGCGGGGCATACCTCGCACAGGCGCCAGGCCGGGCAGAGCCGACATATGCGGGCGACTATCGAGGGCTAAGAAAGGTTTCTAAGTCAAACGACGGTCAAGTACCGTCAATAACCTCATGAGCGAACCAGTCGTGATTGGACATACCGGTTTCCGGGGAGTCCTCATGGGGGCGCTCAAGATTGGCGCAATACGTGGGAGCCGCGATGCCCGGCCGCTTCCCACGGGCTTAGCTTGGGGTTCATGGATGCCAATTGACGGTCAGCTATCTGACTGCGGAACATCGCATCCAGAACCTGCCGGTTCAGATCTTCCGACCTGCATCAGGTTGATGGCCAGACTGTCTGATGGGAGTGGTTCCCACATGCGAGCCAGAATCGGCTGTTGGGCCCAGACGAAGCGACCCTGTTGCAAGGCTGTCTACGACGCCGATGAAGACCGCGCCCTCGGCGCGAGCCCCGCCAAGCATGTGCGCATGGACGTTCGGCCAGATCGCAACTTGCGGCACAGCGGCTTGTCCAACCGACACTCCGAGTAGGAACGGGAGGTTGTCATGGATCGCGCGAACCCATTCCGCCACCTCGAAGCACGCTTCGAGAGGTGTATATCCTATGAGGATCTACAAGCTGAAGTGTGTCACTCCACTCGGGAACTCACCGGTGCCGCAGGTGTATGCCTCGTCCTCAAAGAAGAGGACCAATGCCGCCACGTGGCAGTGGACTCGGACATTCCATTGTGGATTGACCAGAGTTTCCCGATAGACAGATGCCTTAGCGGCTGGGCAATACTTCATGCGACAACAGCCGTGGCGCCTGACATTCACAAAGACAGCCGGGCCGCGAAGGTGGCGCACCTGCCAACGCCGGTCCACAGCATGATGATGTGCCCAATCATCGATGGCGAACCGGTGGGCGCGATCGGTGCATACTGGCCGCAGTCGGGTGTTCCAAGCGCACATTGCCTCGCGGTACTCGAGAAGATCGCGTCGCTCAGCGGATCGGCTCTGCGCCGCTTCAACGGCAGGCAGTCGGCACCACACAGGTCCTGACGACACCGACGGTTGGCTGAGTCCCCCAGACGCTCTGGGTGGGCACGAGGGTCGGAGAGTCATCGGATCGATGCCCTCATCGCGCGCGGTGCGCTCGTCCGGATCAGCCACGCCGAGGCGCAGCATCCTGGCTGCGCTGCTCGGGCATGGCGACAGGTGGGAACAGCACCACGTCGAAACAATCGGCGTCGAGGCATTGAGTGCTGCTGCTCGATGTGGCCCAGCCGACGAGAAGTTCAAGCACATACAGGAGAGACCCATCCACCGCTGGCCGGCACGACGCAGCGAAGATCCGCCCTGACTCCAACGGGGAGGCCGCTCCAACGGAGTAGCTCACTCCGCTCGAAGTGACCGCGCTCTGAGTCTCCTCGAGGTAGGGGGAAGCTGGACTGCCCAGACACTCAGAACGCGGTCACAATCCGCCGCAGACACTGGCCCACAACTGCCGACGGCCGAACACCACCGGACACCAAGGAGAACGGCCCCGGACCTGTTTGCGCAGGTCAGGGGCCGCATCTTCGTGTGGCAGGTACTGGATTCGAACCAGTGTAGGCTGAGCCGACGGTTTTACAGACCGCTCCCTTTGGCCGCTCGGGCAACCTGCCGCTTGCTGCTTCTCAGCAGCGAGTTGAGAGGATAGCGCAGACGCTACCCGCCCGTGCCACCCGGCTGGTACGTCACCGACAGCCGCATACGAAGGGAGCCCGGATGGCCGCCGAATCGTCGTTCGACATCGTGAGCAAGGTCGATCGCCAGGAGGCCGACAACGCGCTCAACCAGACGTCCCGCGAGATCGCACAGAGGTTCGACTTCAAGAACACCGGCGCCGGGATCCGATGGTCGGGCGAGCTCGGCGTGGAGATCACCGCCAACTCCGACGAGCGGGCGAAGGCCGTGCTCGACGTGTTCAAGGAGAAGCTGGTCAAAAGGGGCGTATCGCTGCGCAGCCTCGACGCCGACGAGCCCAAGCAGTCCGGCAAGGACTACCGCCTGTCGGCCACCTTCGAGGATGGCATCTCCCAGGAGAACGCCAAGAAGGTAGCCAAGATCGTCCGCGACGAGGGCCCCAAGGGGGTCAAGGTCCAGGTCCAGGGCGACGAGCTGCGGGTCGCCAGCAAGAAGCGGGACGACCTCCAGGAGGTCATCTCGCTGCTGAAGGGCAAGGACCTCGACTTCGCCCTCCAGTTCATCAACTACCGCTGACGTAGATCACCTAGCGCGTACGACCGCACGTCGTAACGGCCGCTCTGCCCCGAGTCCCGGGCGGGGCGGCCGTACGTCATCCAGAGCCGGGGCGCGACTCCGGGCCGACCGGTCAGCCGCCGCCCCGGCCCGCCCCGCCTGCTCCACCGAACCCACCGGATCCGCCGAAGCCGCCCAGCCGGGTGGCCCCGAGCCCGCCGGCGCCGCCGGCACGGGAGCCGCGGAAGCCACCCGTACCGGTGTTCGTCGTGGGCGGCGGAAGCTGGAGATCGGCGAGTACGACCTGGGCGCCCTTGGCGACACCGGACTTGATCTGCGTCCGCGTCGGCCCGACGGCACCGGCCTGCACCCGCGTACGCACCGGCTCCCCCGCCGTCATCGCCGTGACGTACTGCATGGTGCCGATCGTCCGTACGGCAGACGTCGGCACGGTCAGCACCTTCGTCGTACGCCCGGTGAGCACGGCCACGGCCGCCGCCGCCCCGACCGGCAGAGCCGAGGCGTTCTGGTCGATGGCCACGGTCACGGTGTACGACGGGGCGTCTCCGCTGGTGTCCGGGTTCAGCGTGTCGACCGCCCCGACGGTGCCGGTCAGGCTCCCCGACGTACCCGTCGGCGTGATCTTCGCCGTCATCCCCGGCCGTACGTCGCCCACCTCGGTGTCGCTCACCGTCATCGTCGCCACCTGGGCGCCCGGCGCGACGACCACCACGGCCGCTGTCGAGGACGTCACCTGCTCCCCCACCGCCGTACCCACGCTCGCCACCGTCCCGGCCATCGGCGCGGTGATCTCGGCCTGGGCGCGGTTCTGCTCGGCAGCGGTCAGCGCGGCCTCGGCGGCGTCGATGTCGGCCTGGTCCGCGGCGAGCTGTTCCGGCGACGCGGGGCTGCTGCTCCGCTCGGACGCCTGGCCGGACCCTCCCGTGGTGGCCTTGCCTGCGTTGCCGGAGGACGTTCCGCCGCCGGCTGACGAGCGGGACGCCGAGCCGCCGCCGCTCGAGGAGCCGGACTTCGAACCACCGCTCTGCGAGGCGGACGCCATCAGGGCGGACAGCGTACGGCCGAGCGCGGTCTGGGCCTTCGAGAGCTGCTGCTGAGCCCTGGCCGTGTCGGACTGGGCCGCCATCACCGCCTGGATCGCGGTGTCACAGGCCGCCTGATCCCGCCCCGGGCCGTCGGTCGGCGAGGGCGACGGCGTGGGAGTGGGAGTGGGTGAGGTCGTCGGTGTCGGAGTGGGCGACGGAGTACGCGTGGGGGACGGCGTGGGGCTGGGCGACTTGGTGGGCGTGGGCGAGTTCGTGGGGGTCGGCGTGGGAGATGCCGTGGGCGTCGGCGAGGCAGTGGGGGTGGGGGTGGGCGTCGGAGTGGGAGTGCGTACGGCGGTCACAGCCGTGGAGCCGGTACGCATGAAAACCGCCGGCGCGACGTGCCCCTTGCCCCGCGGGCTCGGCTGCTTGGGCGGCGGAGTGCCACCGGTCGGCGACACCTGGCACGCCTGCTGCTCGGCGTTCATCGCGCTTCGGGAACGAGCCAGGCCCTGGTCGACCGCGCGCTGGGCCGCGACCACCGCGGCCTGCTGGCGAGCCAGCGAGCCGGAGCCGTTCGACGATCCCCCGGAGCCGTGGGAGGACGATCCGCCGCCCGATCCACTACCCGAGCGGGTCGAGGAGCCGCCGGAGGAGCCACCGGAGGAACCGCCGGTCGATGCTCCGCCGGATCCGCCCGTTGAGGCTGCGCCACCGGAAGCCGAGGACAAGGACGCCGAGGACGACGTACTTCCGGACGCCGACGCGGTCTGGCTGGCTTCGTCCTGCGCCAGCCGCGCCTTCGCCGACGCGAGCGTCTCCTGCGCGGACGTGACCTCCGCGTCCAGGGAGGTCGTGTCCAGCTTGGCGAGCGACTGACCTGCGTCGACATGCTCACCCTGGCGTACGGCGACGCTGGCAACCGTCCCCGACATCGGGAAGGTCACGTCCGCCCGGCCGGACGGCGCGACCGTGCCCGGCTTGGACAGCCACTGCTCGACGTCGCCGATGGTCGCGGTGGCGAGCCGGTAGCGCGGCTGGTCGGGACCGGTCGCGGCGCGGGCGGCGACGACACCGGCCGCGATGACGGTCAGGACGAGTACGCCGGCGACGCCACCCCGCCACAGCCGCGGACGTCGACGCGGGAGTGCGTGGGACTCAGGCATTGCCGCCACCCGCCGCCCCGTTGCCACCCTGCCCGCCCTGACCACCCTGACCGCCCTGGCCGGGACCGCCGCCCGCGCCGCCGCCACCGCGGCGGTAGCCACCGGCCTGCACACAGCCCTGCGCCCCGGCCGGACTCAGGCTGATCGACGTGGCGGCGACCGCGCCGGTGTCGTCGGCCTTGCCCAGCGCCATGACGCACTTCCCGACCGCGAGCGCCTTCGCTGTGGCCGACTCCTCCTGGGTCACGGTCGTCGTGGAGGTCGTACGTACGGTCTGGTTGCCCGGCGAAGCGGCGCCCGCGCCCGCACCGGCGCCACCCGCCCGCGCCTCCCGCGCGACGACGAAATCAGCGCCGGACACCGAGACCACCCGGCCGACGGCCATGCCCCCGAACCCGCCGAACCCGCCGCCGAAACGGCCGTTGCCACCCGCCCGCGGAGTGCCCGACGGCCGCGGCCGTGGCGTCTGCGTCCGTGATCTGCCGTTCGGCCGGACCCCTCCCCGGCCGAACATGCCGACCTCGGCGCACTTGCCCGAGGCGTCCGCCTTGCCGAGCACCGTGACCTCCGTCGCGGTGATCGGCCCGCTGGACGGCGCTGCGCCGCCACCTGACCCGGAACTCGCACCGGGCCCGGACCCGGACCGCATTGCGACCGCGCGTACGCAGTCACCGGCGGCGATGTCGTGCAAGCTCACCTTGACGGTCTGGGAGAACTTCGTGGACGCCGAGTACGTGACCGTCACCTGCCCGAAGGCGGGGTTCTGCACCTGGAAGTTGTCGGTGTCGACCGCGGCGATGGTCCCGGACGTGCCCGGCCGCTGCGCGCGCATCCCGCCGTTCGACCCGCTCTGCCCGGCGGACGGGGACGTCGGGGACGACGTTGCGGACGGCGCGTCCGCGGTGGTCGACCCGCCGGCAGCGGAGCAGCCGGCCAGCGCGAGAGCAGCCGCGGCAAGGGCAACGGGGACTACGAGGACGCGGCGTCGGGCCATGGTGTGGGTTCCGTCCTGAAGAGGGTTCGGCATGGGTCACTCGCTCCGCAGCGCGTCGATCGGGGCGAGCCGCGCGGCCCGGCTGGCGGGGTAGACGCCGAACGCCACGCCGATCCCGACGGCGACGACGATCGCGCCGACCGCGGCGAGGCCGGGCTGATCGTCATCGGGTTCGAGATCACCCGCGGCAACAGCAGCGCGCCGACGATTCCGAGCGCGATCCCGAGCATCCCGCCGACGAGCCCGAGCACGCTGGACTCGACGAGGAACTGGCGCCGGATCGCCCGCGGGGTCGCGCCGAGCGCCTTGCGCAGGCCGATCTCGCGGACCCGTTCGGTGACCGAGACCAGCATGATGTTCATGACGCCGATGCCGCCGACGAGCAGCGAGATGGCGGCGATCCCGCCGAGCAGCACGGTGAGCGTCTTCGTCGATCGAGTTCGCGGTGTCAGCAGCGACTGCTGGGTGGCGATGGTGTAGTCCGGCGAGGTGGGGTCGGTCGTCTTGTGCAGGGCGGCGAGCTCGGCGTCGGCCTCCTGGTACGCCGCGGACACCGTGTCTGCGCTGCGGGCCTGCACGTAGATCGTCTGACACCGAACCAGCCGACGCCCCGCCGATCAGCCGCGAGGACGCGGTGGAGATCGGGACGACCGCCTGGTCGTCGTCGTTGCTCGCCGCTCGACGAACCCGCGCTCGCCAGCACGCCGACCACGGTGAACGGCACGGAGTTGATGGTGACCGACTGCCCCACGGGGTCGCGCCGGCCGAACAGCTGCTGTGCGGTCGAGGAGCCGAGCACGGCCACCGCTCCCCCGTCGGTGACGTCCTGCGGCGTGAGGAACCGGCCGGACGACACCGTACGCGTGCGCACCGACAACCAGTCCGGCGTGGCGCCGACGACGCTGGTCGTCCAGTTCGTCGTACCGGCGAGGAGTTCCTCCGAACGCTGCACGACGGGAGCGACCGCCTTCACGTCCGGCGCGACCGTGGGGTCGGCCAGGGCAGTGGCGTCTGCCTGGGTCAGCGTCGACGCCGACCCGAACCCGCCGCGCACCCCGCTGCTGGTCGAGCTCCGGGGGAGACGATCAGCAGGTTGCTGCCGAGCGCGTTGATCTGCGCGCTGATCTTCGTCTGCGCGCCCAGGCCGAGGCCGACGGTGAGGATCACCGCCGCGATCCCGATCAGGATGCCGAGCACCGTCAGGCCCGACCGCAACCGGTGCGTGCGTACGGCCTCGAGGCCGGTGCGCATCGTCTCCCGCCAGTTCACGGCGTCTCCGCGCGCGCCGCGGCGGTGAGCGTCACGCCGTCGTCGTCGAGTACGCCGTCCCGGATGCGCATGATGCGGTCCGCGGCCCTCGCGACGTCGGGCTCGTGGGTGATGAGCACGATCGTGCGGCCGCCGGCGTGCAGCTCGCTCAGCAGCGCGAGGACCTCTGCGCTGGAGTGGCTGTCGAGGTTGCCGGTCGGTTCGTCGGCGAGGATCAGCGCCGGATCATCGACCAGCGCCCGCGCGATCGCGACCCGCTGCTGCTGGCCGCCGGAGAGTTCGCCCGGACGGTGGTCGACGCGGTCGCCAGCCCGACCCGGTCCAGGGCGCGCATCGCGCGTTCGCGGCGTTCGGCCCGGCCGACCCCGGCGTAGACCGAGCGGCAGCTCGACGTTGCGCCAGGCGGGCAGCGACGGCAGCAGGTTGAACTGCTGGAAGACGAAGCCGATCCGCCGGTTGCGTATGTCGGCGAGCGCGGTCTCCCCCATCCGGCTGACGTCCTGACCGGCGAGCAGATAACGGCCGCTGGTGGGTACGTCCAGGCAACCGATGATGTGCATCAGCGTCGACTTGCCCGAGCCCGACGGGCCCATGATCGCCACGTAGTCGCCGGCCGGGATGTCCAGCGTGACTCCGCGCAGGGCCTCGACCCGAAGGCACCTCGGCGAGTACGTCTTGCCCACGTCGGCCAGGGCGATGACCGGGGCACTCGCGGCTGCGCCGGCAGGAGGTGCGTCGTACGGCGTGCTCACTGGCCGGCACCTCCACCGGCCGGTGCGCCGCCGCCCTGGCCCTGGCCACCGAAGCCGCCGCCTCCTTGGCCACCGCCACGCCGGCCGCCGAATCCGCCGCCCCGGAAGCCGCCGTTGCCTCCGCCCTGCCCGAAGCCGCCGAACCCGGTCCGGCCGTTGCCGCCGTTCGCCGCGTCGCCGGACCCGTTCGTGCCCGACCCGCGCGCCGGCATGGTCACCTCCACCTGGTCACCGGACTTCAGCCCGGAGGTGATCTGGACCTGCCCGGCGTCGACCTCGCCGACGGTGACCTTCTGGGCGGAGTGCTTGCCGTCGCGGACGACCGTGACGGTCGTACCCGTCGAGGAGTAGTGGACGGCGGACGCGGGAACGGCGAGCACGTCCGACAACACCTTGACCACGATCGAGACCTGCGCGCTCGCCCCCGGCAGCAGCCCGCTGGGCGTGCCGGTGACGGCGATGGTCACGGGGTACGACGCGGTGCCCGAACTGCTCGACGGCAGCATGCCGACCGTGTTGACCAGGCCGTAGACCGGCGTACTCGCGCCGTTCGGCGTGATGACCGCCTGCAGCCCCTTCTTCAGCTGACCGACCACCGTGTCGTCGACGGAGGCCTGCACGGTCCAGTGCGTGGTGTCCACCACGACCACCTGGGCGGAGCCGGAGGAGGACGACGAACTGCTCGACGCGCCACTCGATCCGGCCGTCGTACCGCCCGAGCCGGCGCGCGCGCCGGAGCCACCCGAGCCCGAACCAGAACCAGCACCGCCTGACCCGCCGGACCCGGAGCTTCCCGACCCGGAACCCGAGCCACCCGAACCCGAGACCTGCTGCCCGACGGTCAGGTCGACCGAGGCGACCGTCCCCGTGATCGGCGAAGTGAGCGTGGCCTGCGACAGTGCCGCCTGCGCGTCGTCGACCTGGCTCTGCGCGGCGGTGACAGCAGCGCGGTCGGCGGCGACCTGGGTGTCGGACGCGTCGTTGTCGAGGTCGGAGGTGAGCCGCGCCTGGTCACCGGAGAGGGATGCCTTCGCGGCCGCGAGCTGCGCCTGCAGCGAGGCCGAGGACACCGTGGCGAGGGTGGTGCCCTTGCTGACGTGCTGCCCCTCGCTGACGGAGACCCCGGTCACCTTGCCGCTGACCTCGAAGTTGAGGTCGGCGCGGTTCGTCGGCTGGAGGGTGCCGCTCGCGGCAACCGTCTGCCTGAACGTCGTCGGGCTCGCCGTCACCGTGCGGGTCGTCGCGGTCGGTGCGGGATCCCCGGATCGGGCGGCCGCCCAGACCGCGCCCCCGGCCACCACGACGGCCACGACGACGAACACCGGAACGGCGATCCGGCGTAACGGCCGGCCGCTGACCCTGAACCGCACAAGATCCTCCTGGTGGTCCCGCCCACCCATGCGCGGGCGGGACCACCAGAAGTGTCGGAACCCTTGCTGAGAGGTTCCTGACGAATACCTAGGAATCAGCTGTCAATCGGTCCGGACATCCCAGACCGCCCAACCATGACGTTTCCCGACGGTCAGCCGAAGAGTCGGCCCAGGCATCAAAGCCCAGAGCCGAGGAGATCAGAGCCCAGGAGGTCAGGAGGTCAGGAGGTCAGCGTCGTACGCCGGCCAGATACTCCAGGCGCGCGATCCGGTCCTGCGTCGACGGGTGGGTGGAGAAGGCGCGGACGAACCCCTTCTCGTGGAAGGGGTTGGCGATCATCAGTGCGGCCGTGCTCCGCAGCTCCGGCGCCGCCGGCAGCGGATGGCGACGGGTCGCCGTCTCCAGCTTGCGCAGCGCGCCGGCCAGCGCCAGCGGGTCGCCGGTGATCCGCGCGGACACCTGGTCCGCGGAGTACTCCCGCGTCCGCGTCACCGCCGCCTGCAGCAGCAGCGCCGCGACCGGGCCGAGGACCAGCAGCGCGAGCGCGGTGACCGCCGAGCCGTCGCCGTTCTGCCCGCCGTTGCGCCCGCCGTCACCCCCCTCGGCACCCGAGCGGGCACGCCCGGTCGGGGCCAGCCAGGCGAACTGCGCGGCGTACATGATCATGCTGGCCAGCGCCGCCGCGACGGAGGAAACCAGAATGTCGCGGTTGGCGACGTGCCCCAGCTCGTGCCCGAGGACGGCGCGCAGCTCCCGCGGGTCCAGCAGGTCCAGCAGCCCCTCGGTGACACACACGGCGGACCGGCGCGGGTTGCGCCCGGTGGTGAACGCGTTCGGGGTCTGGGTGGGCGAGACGTAGACGGCGGGGATCGGCAGCCGCATCGTGATCGCGAGCTCGCGGACGAGCCGGCACAGCTCCGGATGATCCGCCTCGCTCACGGGGTAGGCCCGCATCGACCGCAGCGCCATCCGGTCACAGCGGTAGAACGCCGCGGCATTCATCGCGAGCGCCACCAGCAGACCGGCGGTCAGGCCCGTCCGCCCGCCCAGCGACCGGCCGAGCACCAGCGCCAGCCCGGACAGGACGGCGAGCAGGACAGTCGTCCTGAGCTGGTTGCGATGGCACTGAGCGCGATCGTGCATACGTCGTCATGACCTCCACCGTGAGAACGCCGCCACCGGGGAAGTCGTTCCCCGCCCCGCCGGGCTTACCGGGTTACACGCCCGGCTCACACGGCCTCGGTGACCATGCCCTCGAGGTAGGCAACCACGATCTCCGGCCGCAGGGCGGCTCGCAACCCGACATAACCGTCCGGGCGTACGACGAGGACGGCGCCGCCGCGGCTACCGAGGGTGTGCCGGGCCTCGCCGTACCGGTCCAGCAGGCTCACCCCGGGGATCGCCGACGTGCCGGCGCCGCCGCCGATCACCTCACCGCGCACGCCGTTCCCGAACCGCAGCCGGACCGTGGACACCGTCTCCGCTGACACCGAGCCCAGGCCGATCAGCGTCCAGTGCGGGCCGCGGAGGATGTCGAACAGCCGGAGGTCCCCGCCCGTGCGGACGCTCCACAGCCGGATGTCGGGCACCCGGTCGCCGGCGTGCAGGTACATCCGCTTGGCGCCGAGTTCCTGGCTCAGCCCCGAGGCGCGGTAGTGCTGGGCGAACGGGTCGGCCTCGGTGAGGTCGCCGTGCCACGGGCGGGCCGTGGTGCGCGCGCGGCCGAAGAGCGTGCGGCGCGGCGGCGGGGCGGGCCGGCGTTCGCTGTCGTAGGACTCCAGGGCCGTCTCCTCCCCGCTGACCAGCGCGGCGGCGAGCTTCCAGCCCAGGTTGTGCACGTCCTGCAGGCCGGCATCGAGGCCGCCGAGCGGGTACGGGTGGGTGCCGGTGGCGTCGCCGGCGAGGAGGATCCGGCCGAGTCGGTACGGAGTGGCCGGGGTCGCGCCCGGGGCGGTGCCGGCGGAGTACGCCACCAGGGCGGTGGCGTCGCGGAAGCGGATCTCGGTGAGGCCGGTCCGCTCGTGGAACACCTGCTGGGCGCGGGCGAGCGTCGGCGGTTGCGAGGTGAATCCAGCGGTCCGGCGCGCGGGCGGACGGTCGTCGGGTACGTCGTACGCCAGGAACCACCAGGTGTCCCCGCCCGGCAGCGGGGCCAGCGCGACCCCCTGCTCCCAGAGGTGGAGTACGTCGTCGCGGGCGAGGCCGGTCAGCGTGATCTCACCGACGTACGACAGCGGCGCGGGCTCGGATGCCGACGGCGCCTCCGGAGCGGCTTCCGGCGCCGACTCGAGCAGCACGTCCGGCAGCACGTCCGGCAGCGGGTCGGTGAGGATCACGTACGCGGCCCGGTCCGGCGCCCCGCTTCCGTTCGCGCTCGCCGCTCCCCCGCCCTGCGGGACGTGCACACCGGCCTCGTCCTGGCTCAGCCGGCCGAGGCCGTCGACCTGCTTGACCCGCACGTCGTACTCCGCCAGCCGGTCCCGCAGGATCGCCTCCACCCGGGCGCCGGCGATCGTCAGCGGGCCGGGGTAGGTCCGGCCGAGTGTGCGGTGCTTGCCGGTCGGGGCGGTGGCCGGACTCTCCTCGACCCGGGATCCGGCGTACCGGCGAACCGGCTGGTCCGGCGTACCGGCGGCGAGGAGTTCGGCCGAAACCCCGAGGTCGTCCAAGAGCTCCAGGCTGCGCGGGCCCAGGCCGCGGACCGGCGGGCGGGACGCGCGGGCAGCCTGCGGCTCCAGCACCCGGACGCGGATGCCGCGCCGGGCGAGATCGAGGGCGGCGGTCAGCCCGACCGGCCCGGCGCCGACGACCACCACCTCGGCATCGTGGTCGGAGCTGGGCTCACCGGCGTACGAGTGCCCTGCGTCCGGCTGGATCTCACTCACGCGGCACAGCCTCTCCCCACCACCCCGGCTCGGCAAGTCCGGGGTGGGGTCGAAACGCCGGTCAGCCGAAGCCGGGGTGGCCCATGGAATCCAGGGCGATCCCGGGGAAGACGGAGAGTAGGACCGCGATCACGACCAGGATGCACACCGCGATCCGGGCCGGCCACGGCCCTGCCCACACTGCCGTCGCGGTCCCGACGGCAACCGCCCCTGCACCCGCACCGGTCGGCTCACCGGCCGCTTCCGCTCCGGCCGTCTCCGCCCCGGCCGCGGAGCCGGCGCCCTCCGGCGAGCGGAACAGCAGCGCCGTCCAGTACAGGTAGTACGCCAGCGCGATCACGACGTTGACCGCCATCACCACGGCCAGCCAGCCCGCGCCGCCGTCGATCGCCGCCCGGAACAGCACGAACTTGCCGAACAGCCCGAACACTCCCGGTGGCAGCCCGGCCAGCGCCAGCAGGAAGAACCCCAGCGCGAGCGCCCGCGCCGGTCGCCGCCAGAACAGCCCGCGGTAGTCGTCGAGCAGCCGCCCCGGCCCGGTGCTGACGGTCAGCGACACGACGGCGAACGCGCCGAGGTTCGCGACCACGTAGATGAAGAGGTAGGCGATGGTGGGGTCCAGCGTGATCCCCTTCACGTCACCGTTGCTGGCGGCCAGCGGCACCAGCAGGTAGCCGGCCTGGGCGATGCTCGACCAGGCGAGCAGCCGGACGGCGTTGCGCTGGCGCAGCGCCACCAGGTTGCCGAGCGTCATCGTCGCCGCCGCGAGCACGCCCACGATCGGCGCCCACATGCGCACGTAGCCGGGAACCGCCCACCCCAGCACCAGCAGGATGCCGACGAACCCGGCCGCCTTGGAGACCACCGAGAGGAACGCCGCGACCGGGACGGGCGCGCCGACGTAGGTGTCCGGGACCCAGAAGTGGAACGGCACCGAGGCGACCTTGAACGCCAGCCCGACCAGCGTCAACATCACCCCGAGCCCGGCCACCGCGGCCAGATCGCCGCCGGGCAGCGCCGGCATCGGGGCGAGCGGCCCGCCCATTCCGGAAGGGCCCGCCGGCCCGGGGGCGTGCAGCGCATCGGCGATCCGGTCGAGGTACATCGTGCCGGTCACGCCGTACACCAGCGACACCCCGAACAGCATCACCGCGACCGAGACGACCGACACCAGGAAGAACTTCAGCGCCCCCTCGGCACCACGCCGGTCGCCACTGCGCAGCCCGACCAGCGCGAACACCGGCAACGACACGACTTCCAGCGCCACCACCAGCGTGATCAGGTCGCGGGCGGCGGCGAGGGTCATCGCGCCGGCCACGGAGGAGAGGAGCAGGAAGTGGTACTCGCCGGTGGGGATGCCGCGACCGAGCGTGCCGGTCCCGTGCGCGGTCGCCTCCGGCTCGCGGGCCCGCCCCTTGCCGGCGGACAGCAGCACCACGATCGCCGCGGCGATCGCAATGAGGTACTGCAGCGACCAGGTGAACATGTCGGCGACGTAGGAACACCTGTCGGGGTAACCCGATGCACGGGCGCCGCCGGCGCAGAAGGCACCACCCACGTTGGACGCCAACCAGCCCGGCGTGAAAACCACCAGGATGATCGCCACCACCAGGCCGGTCAGTGCGAGCCAGGGCACGATCCCGAGCCGCCGGGCAGGCGTGAACGCGTCCACCACCAGCACCAGCAACGCCGCGACCGCCACCACGAGCGGCGGGCTGATCACCAGCCAGGGAACAGGCTGCACGAAGCTCGCCAGGGCGCTCACCGCGAAACCCACGGAACTCAAAGCCACCGCACTCACCCGCCCACCAGGAACCGCACGGCCGGGTCGGTGACCGACAGCACCGCACCCGGATACAGGCCGAGCACCACGGTCAGCGCGACCAGCGGCGCCCATGCCACCACCTCCACGGCGGTGACGTCGCGCACGGTCAGCAGGCTCGCGCCGATGGTGTCGGCGCCCTGGCACATCCGGCGGACGAGGACGAGGAAGTACGCCGCGGTGAGGACGGCGCCGAGCCCGGCGAGCACCATCAGCACGAGGTAGGTCGTACGGGTGAGTGAGGCGGCCGGGTTCCACGCGCCGAACAACGCCAGCATCTCCCCCCAGAAGCCGGCCAGGCCGGGCAGCCCGAGGCTGGCCACCGCACCGAACACGAACACTCCGGCGAGGCGCGGCATCCGGGCGTACATCCCGCCGCCCAGCCGGGCCAGGTCGCCGGTGCCGTGCCGGTCCTTGATCGCACCGGCCACGAAGAACAGCAGCCCGGTGATCAGCCCGTGCGCGACGCCGGCGAACAACGCGCCGTTGACACCGGCCGCGGTGAGGGTGGCGATGCCGAGCAGGACGAACCCCATGTGCCCGACCGAGGAGTACGCGATCAGCCGTTTCAGCTCGTTCTGGCGCAGGCAGGCCAGCGCGCCGTAGAGGATCCCGACGGTGGCCAGGCCCGCGAGGTACGGCGCGACCGCCCGGGCGCCGTCGGGCACCACCGGCAGCCACACCCGGACGAAGCCGTACGTGCCCATCTTCAGCAGCACCCCGGCCAGCAGCACCGACCCGACGGTGGGCGCCTTGGCGTGCGCGTCCGGCAGCCAGCTGTGCAGCGGCCACATCGGGCTCTTCACCGCCAGGCCCAGGCCGATCGCCACCGCAGCCAGTATCTGGGTGCCACGCGCGATGCCGTCACCGCCGCGGGTCGCCAGCTCGGTCAGGTCGAAGGTGTGCGCGCCGGTGTAGACGAGCAGGAAGCCCAGCAGCATGATCGCGCTGCCGAGCAGGGTGTAGAGGATGAATGTCGTCGCCGCGCGGCGCCGGCCGGCCGCGTCGTGCGGGTCGCCCCACACCGCGATCACGAACCACATCGGGACCAGCACGACCTCGAAGAACAGGAAGAAGACGATCAGGTCGAACGCCACGAACGTGCCGAGCATCCCGACCTCGAGCACCAGCACCAGCGCCACCAACGCGCGCACCCGGCCGCCCTCGGGCGCGACCCGGGTGGTGTAGAGGAGGCAGAGGAACGCCAGCAGCGCGGTGAGCAGCACCATCGGCAACGAGACGCCGTCCATGCCGAGGTGCCAGCGAACGTCGACGGACGGGATCCAGCTGACGTTGGTCTGGAACTGCACCTGGTGCGCGGCGTGGTAGTCGAACACCGCGGCCAGCCAGACCGCGAGCAGCAGGGTCAGCGCGCCGACCACCGCGCCGAACATCGCCGCCGCGCGGTCGGGCACCAGCCGGCGGCCGGCGGTGAGGATCAGGGCGCCGAGGAGGGGTACGGCGAGCAGTAGCTGGAGTACGGCACTCATGCCCACGCTCCCAGCGCCGCGACGGCCAGCAGCACGACCCCGGCCAGCAGGATGGCGAGGTAGGTGGAGACGTTGCCGCTCTGCAGCAGCCGCAGGCCGCCGCCCACCCACCGGGCCGCCCGGCCGGACCCTCGTACGTAGAAGTCGACGACGTCGCGGTCACCGGCGACGACCACGCGGGCCAGGCCCCACACCGGCCGGACGACGTAGGCGTCGATCAGCTCGTCCATCCCGAAGCCGTTCGCCAGCAGCGGGCGCGACCGGCCGAGCATCCGCGCGGGGTCGTCGCGGTCGACGTGCCGCCAGGCCCAGGTCACCAGGACACAGGCGAGGATCAGGTGGACCAGCGCCAGCAGGGTCGTCCCCCAGTGCACCATGGCGGGTTCGGGGATGCCGGGCCCGCCGCCGCCGAGCCAGCGTGCCCAGGTGCCCGGCACCAGGGCGAGCCAGCCGACCAGCGCGGCCGGGACCGCGAGCACGACCAGCGGCCAGCGCATCAGGGCCGGCGCCTCGGCCAGGTGCGGCTGGGTGTGCGCGGGCTGACTGGGCGCGGCCGGGACCCTGCCGGCGGAGGTGCCGAAGAAGATCCGCAGCCACATCCGGGTGGCGTACCCCGCGGTGAGCGCCACGGTGGCGAACGCGGCGACCAGCGCGATCCAGGCCGCCCAGCCCGGCAGCGCCCCGCCGTGGGTCGCCGCCCGCGAGATCGCCCCGATCACGGCGTCCTTGGCGAAGAACCCGGACAGCGGCGGCACCGCGGCGAGGGCGCCGAGGCCGATCGTCATCGTCACGAACGTCACCGGCAGCGTGCGGCGCAGGCCGCCCATCGCGTCCATCGAGTTGCTGCCGACCGCGTGGATCAGCGACCCCGCGCACAGGAACAGCAGCGCCTTGAACGCACCGTGCGCCACCAGCAGCAACAGCCCCGCGGTGTAGCCGCCGGCGGCGAGACCGGCCAGCATGTACGCCAGCTGGCTGACCGTCGACCATGCCAACACACGCTTGACGTCGTTCTCCGCCAGCGCGCACAGCGCCGCGCCCAGCATGGTCACCGCGGCGACCACCGCGAGCACGGCGAGAGTGGCCGGCGCCTCCTGGAACACCGGCAGCAGCCGGGCCACCACGAACACCCCGGCCGCCACCATCGTGGCCGCGTGGATGAGCGCGCTGATCGGCGTCGGGCCGGCCATCGCGTCCGGCAGCCACACGTGCAGCGGGAACTGCGCGGACTTGCCCGCCACGCCGCACAGCAGCAGCAACGTCGCCAGGGTTGCCGTACCCGTCGTCAACCCGCCGTTGGCGGCGACCTCGCGGATGCTGCCGATGGAGAACGTGCCGGCGCCCAGGCCGAGCGCGAAGATGCCGAACAGGAAGCCGATGTCGCCCAGCCGGGTGACGAGGAACGCCTTGATCGCACCGTCGCGGGCCTCGGGCAGCTCCCAGTGATGGCCGATCAGGAAGTAGGAGCAGATGCCCATCACCTCCCAGCCGACCAGCAGCACGAACAGGTCGTTCGCGGTCACCACGACCAGCATGGCCGCGGTGAACAGCGAGACGAACGCGACGTAGGAGGCGTAGCGCGGATCGCCGCGCAGGTAGTCGATCGAGTAGATCTGCACGGCCAGCGCGACGCCGGTGACCAGCACCGCCACCAGCGCGGTCAGCCCGTCCACGCGGAAGGAGAGGTCGAACGCCAGGGAGCCGGTCGGCACGTGCGCGAGGGTCGCGCCGCGCCGGCCGAGGTCACCGGCGATGTCGACGCCGGCGAGGATGCAGGCGGCCAGGAACGCAACCCCGGCGCCGGCCACCCCGATCGGCGCGACCAGCCGGGGCGTTCTGCGACCGAGGGCGAGCGCGGCCAGGGCGGCGGCGAACGGCGCGAGGAGCGCGACCCAGACGAGCGTCATCGGCCGGCCTCCGCGGCTTCCGGGCGCCCGGCCACCTCGTCGCCTTCGGCCTGGGTGCGGTCGGCTTCGGCCCGCGCGGTGAGTTCGGCGCGCTCGGCGCGTTCGGCCTCGGCGACGTGCTCGTCGGCCTGGTCGCGGTCGGCCAGCTCGCGTACGGCGTCCACGTCCACCTGCCCGCGCGTACGGAACACCAACAGCACGATCGCGAGCCCCAGCCCGATCTCGGCGGCGGCGATCGTGATGGTGAACAGCGTGAGGATCTGGCCGGCGTGCAGGGCGTCTCGGTGCCAGGCGTCGAACGCGAGGAGGTTGAGGTTGACGGCGTTCAGCATCAGCTCCACGCCCATCAGGACCAGGATCGCGTTGCGGCGTACGAGGACGGCGTACACCCCGATGGCGAACAGCAGCGCCGCCACCACGAGCGGGAACAGCAGCGGCATCAGCGGCTCCCCTCCGAGACGTCCCGCCGGGACAGCGCGATCGCGCCCACCAGCGCGGCCAGCAACAGCACCGACAGCACCTCGAACGGCAGCACCCAGGTGGAGAACAGCGCCCGCCCGGTGGCGTGCGCCCCGCCGACCTCCACCCGGTCCAGCGGGATGACCGCACCGGAGAAGCCCGCGACCAGCGCGACCAGCAGCACCGCAGCGAGCCCGGCGGCGACCAGCCCGCCCACCACGACGTGCGCCAGCGGCGGCCGCTCCACCGGCCCGATCGGCGCCCGGGTGAGCATCAGCGCGAACACCAGCAGCACGACCACCGCGCCGAGGTAGATGAGCACCTGCACCCAGGCCACGAACTCCGCCGTCAACAGCAGGTAGCACCCGGCCAGCGCGCCCAGCGTGACCACCAGCCACAGCGCGGCGTGCACGATCCGGCGGGTGGTCACCACCAGCAGGGCGGAGCCGACCGCGACCGCGCCGAGCAGGGCGAACAACACCTCGATCGTCGTGCTCATGGGTTCAGCGGTTCTCCCGCTCGGCCGCCTTGCGGGCGGCGCCGAGCTCCTTCGGCGCGTCGGCGCCGGGGTCGACCGGCGGCGGCACCGGCACGGTCCACATCCATTCCCGCAGCTCGTCCTTCTCGTGGGTGAGGTCGGCGATGTCGGTGGTGGCGTACTCGAACTCCGGCGACCAGAACAACGCGTCGAACGGGCACACCTCGATGCAGATACCGCAGTACATGCACAGCGAATAGTCGATCGCGAACCGGTCGAGCACGTTGTGGGAGCGTTCCCGGGCGCCGGGCTCGGCAGGCTCCGCGGTCTCCTTGTGGGAGTCGATGTAGATGCACCAGCACGGGCACTCCCGCGCGCAGAGCATGCAGACCGTGCAGTTCTCCTCGAACAACGCGATGACACCGCGCGAGCGGGCAGGCAACTCCGGCTTGACGTCGGGATACTGCTGGGTCACCGTGCGCCGGGTCAGCTGGTCGAACGTCACCTTCAGCCCGTGCACGAGCCCCTTGCCGGGGAGATCGGTCATCGTGCCCACGCCACCTTCCCGTACGCCGGTTCGTTCCTCAGCAAGTCATTCATGAGATGGCCACCTTCACCACGCCGGTGACCGCGAGCTGGACCAACGCCAGCGGCACCAGCAGTTGCCAGCCGAGCCGCTGCAGCTGGTCGGCCCGCAGCCGCGGGTAGGCCACGCGCACCCAGATCACCACGAACGCCACCAGGAACACCTTGATCAACGTCCACAGCCAGCCGAGCTCCGCGGCGAACGGGCCCTGCCAACCGCCGAGGAACAGCACGGTGGTGAGGGCCGCGAGCACCACGATCCCGGCGTACTCCGCGAGCAGGAACAACGCGAACCGGATGCCGGTGTACTCGGTGTAGGGGCCGAAGATGATCTCCGCGTCGGCGACCGGCATGTCGAACGGGGGCGGGCCAGCTCGGCCAGCCCGGCCACGAAGAACACGAACAGTCCCGGCAGCTGCCACAGCAGCCACCAGGGCTCCCACGCCTGCACGATTCCGGACAGCGAGAGGGTGCCGGCGGCCATCGCCACGCTCGCCGCGGCGAGGACGAACGGGAGCTCGTACGCGAGCAGCTGCCCGGCCGAGCGGAACGCGCCGAGCAGGCTGTACTTGTTGGCGCTGGCCCAGCCGGCCATCAGCGCGCCGAGCACCCCGATCCCCATCACCGCGAGGACGTAGAACAGCCCGGTCTCCAGGTCGACGCCCACGACGCCGGGGGCGAGCGGGATGGCGGCGAGCGCGACGAGGTACGGCAGCAGGGCCATGACGGGAGCGAGCTTGAAGACGGTGCGGTCCGCCCGCGCGGGTACGACGTCCTCCTTCTGCGCGAACTTCACCCCGTCGGCGACAAGCTGTGCCCAGCCGTGGAAGCCGCCGGCGTACATCGGGCCCAGCCGGCCCTGCATGTGCGCCATCACCTTGTGCTCGGTCTGGCCCACCAGCAGCGGCAGCACGAGGAAAGCGGCGAACACCCCGACCACCCGCAGCACGACCTCCAGCACCTCACCCATCCTCACGCCCGCCCTCCCCCGCGTCCGGCGGACCGGCGGGCTTGTCGGGCTGTTCGGCTGGTGGGGTACGCCGGGCGGGGCGTTCGGCGCGTTTGGCCGAACGCGCGGGCCGGGCCGGCTTGGCGGCGGCCAGCGGGTCCGGGGCGGGCGAGCCGGGCGGGCGCGGCCCCCACGCCTCGGGTGAGGGAACGCCCGGCGGAGCGACCCGGCGCCTGCTCGGCGCCCGGGCCGCGTCGTGCTCGGACTCCCCCGGCTCCTTCGCACCCGGCCAGGGCTTCGCCACCCGGCTGGCGAGCACGAACTCCTTGCGCAGCGGGTGCCCCTCGAACTGGTCCGGCAGCAGCAGCGGCGCGAGGTTGGGGTGCCCGGCGAAGTCGATGTCGAACATCTCGTACGTCTCCCGCTCGTGCCAGCCGGCACCGGCGTACACCCCGGTGGCGGTGGGCAGCCGGGCGTCCTCGCGCGGGATCTTCGTTCGTACGAGCAGGTGGTCGATCGTCGAGCCGTCGCCCGCGTCGCCGTCACCAGCGCCGGAGTCCCGACCGCGGAGCCGGACGAGATGGCAGACCACGGTGAAGCCCTGCTCGAGCTCGTCCACCGCGGACAGCCAGTCGAAGTACGTACAGCCCACGACGTCGCGGACGGCGGTGAGCGCGTCCACCCAGCGATCCGCGGGTACGTCGAGCGCGGGCGGGCCGAACGCCTCGTCCAGGCTCACCTCCACGCCGAGCGCCTCGGCCACGGCCGCCTGGGCTTCTTGGGACCAGCTCATTCGCGGTCACCCGGCCGCAACGGCCGGCGCAGCAGCGAGGCGGCCGACCGCCACCGGCCACGCGGCCGGCCGGCTTCCGCCCCGGGCTCACCAGGCTGTCCGGGCTGTCCGGACTGTCCGGGCTCGCCGGACTCGACAGCCCCGGCGTACCGCTCCGGCATCGACTCCGCCGCGATCTTGTCCTGCAGCTTGAGGATTCCCTGCAGCAGCGCCTCCGGGCGGGGCGGGCAGCCGGGCACGTAGACGTCGACCGGGACGATCTGGTCGACGCCCTTGGTGACGCAGTAGGAGTCCCAGTACGGACCGCCGGAGTTGGAACAGGACCCGAACGAGATGACGTACTTCGGCTCCGGCATCTGTTCGTACAGCCGTTTGATCGCCGGCGCCATCTTGTCGGTGACCGTTCCGGACACCACCATCAGGTCGGCCTGGCGCGGGCCGGGCGCGAACGGGATGACACCCAGCCGGATGAAGTCGTGCCGGGACATCGACGAGGCGATGAACTCGATCGCGCAGCAGGCCAGGCCGAAGTTGAACACCCACAGGGAATAGCGCCGGCCCCAGTTGAGGACGAACTTCAGCGGCTCCGGCGCCAGCCGGGACAGGGCGCCCAGCTCACCGGGGCCCTCAGGACCCCCGGAACCCGGCGGTGTGGTCGGCCCGGTCGGCGCGGTCGGCGCGACCTGCGGCAGCGGCAGGTCGACCGGGCCCTTGGGGGTCACGTCCACATCAACACTCCCTTGCGCCAGGCGTACAGCAGCCCGACCGCGATGAACCCGATGAACACGAACATCTCCGCCAGCGTCGCCCAGCCGAACCCGGGCGCGGCGAACACCGTGGCCCAGGGAAACAGGAAGATCGCGTCCACCGCGAACACGACGTAGAGGTAGGCGTAGACGTAGTAGCGGACGTGGGTCTGCGCCCAGCCCTCCCCCACCGGGTCGACCCCGGACTCGTAGGTGAGGAGCTTCTCCCGCGTCGGCCGGTGCGGGCGCAGCAGCCGGTTGGCACCGAACGCGGCCGCGGCGAAGGCCACTCCGGCCAGCACGACCAGCAGAACCGTCGTGTAGGTCGCGTAGTAACCCGCGTTTCCGGCCATCGCCAGGGCGCTCACGGCACGCCTCCTTCCGCCCGTCCCGCGAGTCTAGGGCCTGGGTGACGTCTCGCCCGCACACCGGACCGCACGGTCGACCGAACGGCGCTAGGTTGGCCCGCGTGCCGAACCCGAACGAACCGGACGAGTGGTTCCTCGTGTTGAAGGGGCCGTTCTATGACTTCGACGACGACTCGGAGGAGGACCCGGAGTTGACCGGCGTGCCCGCTGCTCCGGTGCGTCGGCTGCGTGAGCTGGTCCCCGAGTGGCGGCCGCTGCGCCTGATGGACGATCCGGAGACGGCCCACGGGCGGGTGACCGTACGCCCGCCTTCGCGCTGAGCCGGCGCGCTGACCTGCCTCGAGAACTCAGTCGGCGAGAAGCTGTTCGCGCAGGATGTCGGCGTGCCCGCAGTGCTGGGCCAGCTCCCGCAGAACCTGCAGGTAGACCCAGCGAAGCGTGCGCGGTCCGGACCGGTGGCCGGTCACCACGGCCTCCAGCGGCAGGTCCGCGATCTTGGCCCGGGCCGTGGCGCAGGCTTCCCGGTGAGCCGCCGTGACCGAGGCGATGGTGTCGTCGTCGGTGAGCCGGAAGGAGTCGTCCGGACCCTTTACCAGGCCGAGCTCCTGGCGCGACGTACCCCCGACGCACTCCTCGAACCACACCCGCTGCATCCAGGTGACGTGCTTGACCAACCCGAGCAGCGTGGTCGCCGACGGCACGAGCCTGCGCCGGGCCTGCTCCTCGGTGAGTGAGTCGAGAGTCGCCTCGATAGCGCCTCGGTAGTCCTCGACGGCTGCGTCGAGCTGTGGACGTTCGCCGTCCAGCGGTACGTCGAACCAACCCATCAGCGTCCCCTGTCCCTTCTGCCGCACGAGCCGGCTCAAGTTAATCAGGACCCTTGTCCCCGGGCCCGTCTAAGGTGATCACGTCCAGGGTGATCACCGCCGCGTGACTGGGGCATCGACCTCACCGTCGCCGAGCACGAGGTGGTCGTCCTCATCGGCGCGTCCGGCTCGGGCAAGTCGACGTTGCTGCGTTGGGTCAACCTGCTCGAACGCGTCAGCGACGGGACGATCCAGCTCGACGGGACCGACATCACCGACCCGCGGGTGGACGCCGACGCGTGCCGGCAACGGATCGGGATGGTGTTCCAGTCGTACAACCTGTTCCCGCATCTGACCGTGCTGGACAACGTGACCCTGGCGCCCCGGCGGGTGCACGGACGGTCGAAGGAGGACGCCGAGCAGGCCGCACACACGCTACTTGCCCGAGTGGGGCTGGCG
Source organism: uncultured Actinomycetota bacterium (assembly GCA_963791775.1). Lineage (GTDB taxonomy): Bacteria > Actinomycetota > Actinomycetes > Propionibacteriales > Actinopolymorphaceae > Actinopolymorpha. The sequence goes on from CAWBTM010000014.1 coordinate 25,754, forward strand.
GACAAGGCGCGCGAGTATCCCGACCGGCTGTCCGGCGGGCAGCAACAGCGCGCCGCGATCGTGCGGGCGCTGGTCAACTCGCCTCGGCGCTAGCCTGGCGTCTGCTGGTGGCGGTGCCGGGCGACAGGTTCGGCGCCGGTTGGGCACCTCCAAGCGCACCACAAGTTAACTTGCCATTGGTGGTGGGAGGGATTCGGCTCGGCTGAAGTTCCGGAGGTAATGGAATGCCTCGCAGTGTTCGACAGATCATCGAGCAGGCCGACGAACTCGCCCGGCAGTTCGAGGACTTCGAGCCAGACGCTGCCGACGGCGAACACGCGGAGGCATTGGGCTCGGCGCTGGGCACCTCCGGTGAGGCGGCACGCAACGCTACGGCGCATCCGCACAACCGCCGCTCGTCACCCATGAGTGATACCACTACATGGCGGCCGTCGCGGCTTCGTACCTCATCTGTTCCAGCGCCTGGGCGAGTCGGCGTACCCCTTCGGCGACGTCGCCTGCCGGCACCGGCGCGAACGACAGGCGCAGGCTCGAGGAACCGCCTTCGAGCATGAAGTCGGGCCCTGCCACGAAAGTGACGCCCGCCTTCTTGGCGTGGGTGAGCAGCGCCGTCGAGTCGACGTCCTTGAGGTCGAGCCAGAGGAAGTAGCCGCCCGCCGGGACGACGAACTCCGCCTCGGGGATGTACGTGCGGAGAGCCTCCACCAGAGCGTCCCGGCGCTCGCGAAGCGCGGCGTTCACCACCTTGAGGTTCTCGTCGAGGCCGCCCGACCGACAGAGCTCGAAGACGATCGACTCCGCCAGCATGTTCGGCGAGATGTACTGCTGGTTGGCACTCGTGGCGAGCGCCGTGATCTGGTCGGCCGGCCCGACCAGGTAGCCCACCCGCACGCCCGGGCTGATCGACTTCGAGAAAGAGGAGGCGTGGATCACCCGATCTGCGCTGTCCAGGTCGAGCATCGTCGGCCCCTGGGCGTCGTCGAAGGAGATCAGCCGGTAGGGGTCGTCCTCGAAGAGGGTGAAGCCGTTGTCCGCCGCGAGCTTCACCAGCCTGGACCGCTTCTCCATCGAGAGCGTGCAACCGGCCGGATTGTGGAAGTTCGGGATCACGTGGGCCAGGCGGACGTCGTTTTCGGCGCAGGCAGCCTCGATCGTGGCCGGGGCGAGTCCGTCGGACTCCAGGGGCGCGCCCACGAGTTCGGCGCCGGCCCGCTGCAGCAGAAGCAGGGTGCGGTCGTACGTCGGCTGCTCGACCACGACGCGATCGCCCGCGGAGACGAGGTGGCGGAAGAGGAGCGCCGCTCCTTCCATCGAGCCGTTGGTGACCATCACCTGCTCAGGACGGACACCGTGTTGCTCGGCGATCCACTCACAGAGTCCCGGATGCCCTCGTCCTGTTCCGTAGCTGAGCGCGTTCTCCCAGTCGGACTCGAGCGCGTGCGCGGCCGCCTCGCGAACGGCCTCGTGCGGGAGGATGTCGGCGCTCGGCGCGCCGCGAGCGAAGCTGATCGTCGGTTCGGCCATGGGCGTAGCACCTTGCTGTCGATGATTCGAGCGGGCACCTCAGTCTCTCCGCCCGACGGCGTACGGGAAAGTCCTTAACGCCCCTGACCGACCATCGTCACGGTGCCGGCCGGGACGACGTCTCCGTGGGAGCTCGCGACCACCCGCCCGCCGGGATGGTCGCGGGCCATCAGCGCCAGAGCGCGTACGACCTGGCCGGCGGACCACCCACCGCCGATCGCCATTCCTACCGGGGCGAAGATGCCGTGCGTCCACTCGGCCGGCTCCCAGAACCCCGCCGCCTCGTACAGCTCGGGCAGTTCGGTGACGACGAGCCCGGCCGCTTCGGCAATCGGCCCAACGGTCTGTGTGCACCGCACCGCCGGACTGCTGTAGATCGCGTCGACGTCGGCGCCGAGCGCACCCACCAGGGCATGAGCCTGCACGTGGCCGCGCTCACTGAGCGGCCGGACCCGGTGCGCACCGTCCCAGCCCTCCCGGGGGACCGAGGAACAGTGCGGCACCAGCTCCAGCGTGAATCCGTCGAGCATGGCAAGCATGCCCGGGATCGTACGGCGGAAGCCCTACCGAGCAGGGTGTGCCTCACAGAGCAGGCATCCCGCCGTGACACTGCGGACGTGTACGAACGCCACCTCCGGCCGGCCCAGCAGTTCGGCCAGCGTCTCCTCGTAGGCGTCTCCGGGCGAGACGAACGTGATGTGGTCGTAGGCCCGGTTGCCTTCTGAATCGAAGGTGTTGAACATGGTCTCGCCTCGCCCCGTGGTCTCCGGGTAGCGGTCCGGTGTCAGGTAACCCTCGCACCGCTCGGCGTGCACGAACACCGGACCCGCCTCCATCCACGGGCTCGGCTCGGTCCACGGGGTGTAGCAGATGAGGGCGATCGCCTCACCCTCCTCCGGCTTGCGCAGACAGCACCGCAGCGGCTCCCAGCCCTCGGCCGGGAACGCCTTCCACGCATTGCCGAACTCGTCCTCGCCCTTGCCCCGCATCGCGTCCAGCCGCTCGGGGTCGATCGGAACAATCTCGAATGTGCTCATGCCGACAATGGTGTCCCGGCGCGGCCACGAGCACCGGCGGGATTCGGACCTCGCGTCGGTGCCACATCAGTGCGGCATCAGTGCCGCATCGGTGCCGCGTCAACCCCGCACTGACACCGTGTCAACCCGCACTTGCGCGCAGCCCACTGCGCCGAGCTAGCGAACGTAGAGCTGACTGAAGTCCGGCATGCCGCCCACGGAGTCGATGATCACGTTGCCCACCCGTGAGCCGTGCAGCACCGTCGTCCCGCTCTCCCCGAGCGGTACCGCCGGGAGGTACTTCTCCATGATGGTCTTGTCCAGCTGCCCCCACGCGTTCAGCGCCTTCTGCGCCGGCAGGTCGCTGATCCGGTCGATCTCGTCGTTCACCGAACGCACGTCGAGGAACGACGGAACCGGCGCGCCCGGCAGGTCGGCCTTCTTGCCGTCCAGGATCGCCGGCAGCACCGAGTCACCGCTGGCCCAGTCCATGCACCAGCTGCCGTCGCGCAGGTTGGCCGGGCGGATCGAGTCGTCGGACAGGTCCCGCGACAGCGACGACGGCGCCGGCATCGCCTTGACGGTGAAGCCCGCCCGGGTGAGTGCCTTCTTCCGTACGTCGGCGATCTTGGCGGCGTACTCGTCGTCGGAGGAGTAGTAGAACGACAGCTCGAAGCCGAGCTGGCCCGCGTCGGTGAGCATCTTCTTGGCAGCCGCGGGGTCGCCGTCGCCCTCGCCCTTGTTGCCGATCACGTCGTAGTCCAGCCAGCCCGGCGTGGCCGACGGCATGATCGTGGTGGCCGGTCGCCACGTCAGCCCGGGAATCTCGCCACCGGCGCGGTTCTCCGAGCTCAGCGGCCAGGCCTTGGCGATCGCCCGGCGTACTTCCAGCGGGATCTTCCGGGTGTCCATCCACATGTAGGAGCTGCACGGGCTGGGGCCGGTCACCAGCCGGTCGCGGGCACCGGTGCCCCGGATCCTGTCGTAGTTGGAAGCCAGGATGTTGGCGTACGTCAGCGCGGTCTGGTCCTCACCGTTGTCGGCGATGACCCGCTGCTGTATCTCGTTGGTGTCCAGGCCGAACTCGAACACCATCTGGTCGACGTACTGGTGGCGGTTCGGGTCGGTCTTCGGGTCCCACTCGGAGTTCTTCACCAGCACGAGCTTCTTGCCCGGGGCGTAGCTGGCGAACTTGTACGGCCCGGTGGCCAGCGGGTGGTTGCCGTAGTCGTCGCGGGTGTCCTTGGCCTTCGGGATCGGTGCGAACGTCGGCAGCGAGGTGTAGTAACGCATCGACGGAAAGGGCTTTCGCATCTTCACGACGATGGTCTTCTCGTCGGGGGTGTCCACCCCTTCGAAGTCGTCGCCGCTCTTGTACGGGCCCTTGTAGGAGTCGCCGCCGAGGTAGTAGTCCAGCCCGTACGTCGGACCACCGGACAGCTCTTCCTGCGCCAGTTGGCGTTTGATCGCGTACGCCACGTCGGCCGCCTTCACCGGTGAGCCGTCCTCGTACTTCACCCCGTCCCTCAGGGTGAACTCCCACCGGGTGAAGTCGGCGTTCGGCCGGCCGAGGTCGGTAGCGAGGTCGGGCACCAGCACCGGCTTGCCCTTGACGTACCGCGTCTGCGTGAGGCCACGGGTGACCATGCGCATGATCGCGAGTGTGTCCAGGTGATAGACGCGGGTCGGGTCGAACGTGTGCGGCGTCGCCGACGACAGCACGTGCAGCGTCCCGCCGCTGCGTGCGTCCCGTACCGCCGGTGCGGGCGCCTTCGCCTTCGCGTCCTGCGCCTCGTCGTAGGTCGACACCCGCCGGGCCGCCGGGGACTCCTCGTCCGACGAACCGCCCGGCAGCACGCTGCACGCGGTCATCGCCGACGCCAGCGCCACAGCGGCGACCGAGACCGCACACGCCGTGAACCGGCGTGGCCGACCGGATCCGGACATGGGCCGACGTGCGGGTCGGTTGGGTCGTCGCATCGAGGGATCCTCCCTGTGGCAGCCCGAAGGTGAGCCGCTCAGAACACCGAGGTTGCCGATCCGGCACCCCTGTCGAACACCGAGAGTTACAGTCGAGACGCGCACTGCAACGATGTTCCACAGTGCGGTCGCCCCCACGGCACACCACGGCCCGGACGTAGCATAGAAGTACCAAATGGGATTGCGCCGCACAGGACGGCGGAGAACATTCCTGCGCGGGCGTCGAGGAGGTCGTTCACCCAGTGACCAAACAGGTCCTGCAGGTCGACCGTGTCATCATCCGATTTGCCGGTGACTCCGGAGATGGGATGCAACTGGCCGGTGACCGGTTCACCCAGGAAACCGCGTCGTTCGGAAACGATCTTTCGACGCTCCCCAACTTCCCGGCCGAAATCCGGGCACCAGCCGGCACTTTGCCGGGAGTTTCGTCCTTCCAGATCCACTTCGCCGACCACGACATTCTCACCCCGGGCGACGCCCCGGACGTCCTGGTGGCGATGAACCCCGCGGCACTCAAGGCAAACCTGCCGGAGCTGCCCCGCGGGGCGACGCTGATCGTCGACTCCGACGAGTTCACCAAGCGCAACCTCGCCCGGGTGGGCTACGACGTCAACCCGCTCGAGGACGGCTCGCTGGACGCGTACCAAACGCACTCCTTCCCGCTGACCGGCGCGACCGCCGAGGCGGTCAAGGAGTTCGGGCTGACCCGCAAGGACGCCTCGCGGTCCAAGAACATGTACGCCCTTGGCCTGGTGTCCTGGCTCTACAACCGCCCGACCGACTCGACCCTGTCGTTCATCCACGCGAAGTTCGCCCGCAAACCCGCCATCCGGGACGCGAACGTCGCGGCCTTCCGCGCGGGGTGGAACTTCGGCGAGACCGCGGAGGCGTTCGCCGTCTCCTACCAGGTCAAGCCGGCGGAGATGAAGTCCGGCCAGTACCGCAACATCTCCGGCAACCTCGCCCTGGCGTACGGCCTAATCGCCGGTGCCCGCCGGGCAGACCTGCCGATGTTCCTCGGCTCCTACCCGATCACCCCGGCCAGCGACGTCCTGCACGAGCTGAGCAAGCACAAGCGGTTCGGCGTCACGACGTTCCAGGCCGAGGACGAGATCGCGGGAGTGACCGCTGCTCTCGGTGCCGCGTTCGGCGGCTCCCTCGGCGTCACCACGACGTCCGGGCCGGGCATGGCGCTGAAGGCGGAGACCATCGGCCTCGCGGTGGCGCTGGAGCTGCCGCTGGTGGTGTGCGACATCCAGCGCGCCGGCCCGTCCACGGGTATGCCGACCAAGACCGAGCAGGCCGACCTGCTGCAGGCGATGTACGGCCGCAACGGCGAGGCGCCGCTGCCGATCGTCGCGCCCCAGTCGCCGGCGGACTGCTTCGACGCGGCGATCGAGGCCGTCCGGATCGCGGTCACCTACCGCACGCCGGTGATCCTGCTGTCCGACGGCTACCTCGCCAACGGCTCCGAGCCGTGGCGGATCCCGAAGACCGCGGAGCTGCCGGAGATCCGGGTCGACTTCGCCACCGACCCCAACCACCAGACCGAGGACGGCGACAGCACGTTCTGGCCGTACAAGCGTGACCCGGAGACCCTCGCCCGTCCGTGGGCGGTGCCCGGCACGCCCGGCCTCGAACACCGCGTCGGCGGGCTGGAGAAGGCCGACGGCCACGGCAACATCTCCTACGACGCGGCCAACCACGAGCTGATGGTGCGCACCCGGCAGGCCAAGGTGGACGCCGTGACCCGCTCGATCGCGCCGCTGGAGGTGGACGACCCCACCTCCGACGCACGGATCCTGGTGCTCGGCTGGGGGTCGACGTACGGCCCGATCGGCGCCGCCTGCCGTGCGGTGCGCGAGCACGGCATCCCGGTCGCCCAGGCGCATCTGCGCCACCTGAACCCGTTCCCGCCCGACCTCGGCGAGGTCCTGCGCAGCTACGACCGCGTGCTGGTCCCGGAGATGAACCTCGGCCAGCTGTCCATGCTGCTGCGTGCCCGCTACCTGGTCGACGTCGTGAGCTACAACCGCGTGCGCGGCATGCCGTTCAGCGCGAGCGAGCTCACCGGCGCCATCACCGAACTCGCGGGATCGCTCGACCTCGAGCAGACGGAGGAGTCCTCCCGATGAGCGCAACCGACCTGCCCGTTCCCGGTCTGCGCGGCGTCACCACCACCGACCTGCCGCAGAACCGCAAGGACTTCACCTCCGACCAGGAGGTGCGCTGGTGCCCAGGCTGTGGTGACTACGCGATCCTCGCCGCCGTGCAGGGATTCCTGCCCGAGCTGGGTGTGCCCCGCGAGAACATCGTGTTCGTCTCCGGGATCGGCTGCTCCAGCCGCTTCCCGTACTACCTGAACACCTACGGCATGCACAGCATCCACGGCCGGGCGCCCGCGATCGCCACCGGCCTGGCGACGTCGCGGCCGGACCTGTCGGTGTGGGTGATCACCGGTGACGGCGACGGGCTGTCTATCGGCGGCAACCACCTGATCCACGCGCTGCGCCGCAACGTCAACCTCAACATCCTGCTGTTCAACAACCGCATCTACGGCCTCACCAAGGGGCAGTACTCCCCCACGTCCGAACGCGGCAAGATCACCAAGTCGACGCCGATGGGTTCGCTGGACGCGCCGTTCAACCCGGTGTCGCTGGCGCTCGGCGCGGAGGCGACGTTCGTCGGCCGTACGTTGGACACCGACCGCAAGCACCTCACCTCGGTGCTGCGCGCGGCCGTCGCCCACCGGGGCACGTCGCTGGTGGAGATCTACCAGAACTGCAACATCTACAACGACGGCGCGTTCGACCTGCTCAAGGACAAGGCCACCCAGGACGAGGCGGTGATCCGGCTCGAGCACGGCCTGCCGATCCGGTTCGGTGCCGACGGCGAGCTCGGTGTGGTCCGCGACCCGGCCTCCGGTCAGCTCCGGGTCGTGCCGGTGGCCGAGGTGGGCACCGACGCCCTCCTCGTGCACGACGCACACGCCGACGACCCGGCGACCGCGTTCGCGTTGTCCCGGCTGTCCGACGCGCAGACGTTGGCACGGACGCCGGTCGGCATCTTCCGCGACGTGGACCGGCCGGCCTACGACGACCTCGCCCGCGAGCAGGTCCAGCTGGCCCGCGACGAGCACGGCACCACCACCGACACCGGCACCGAGGTCGGCCACAGCGACCTCGACCAGCTCCTACGCGGGTCCGACACCTGGACGGTCGGCGCGGACGCGTGAGCACGGGCCTGTCGGAGGAGTCCGCCGGCTCGCCCTCCCACCGCGGCGCAGCACCCGCGTCCGGTCCCACATCCGCCCCCGTCGACGAGAACCGGCGGGGGCTGGTGTTCGGCGCCGCCGCCTACGCCGCGTGGGGGCTCTTCCCGCTCTACTGGCCGCTGGTGCAACCTGCCGGGTCGCTGGAGATCCTCGCCCACCGGATGGTGTGGTCGTTGCTCTTCGCGGTGGTCGTACTCCTCGTCCGGCCCCGGCGGGGCTGGTGGGCGCGGCTGCGGAAGACCCCGGCGACCATCGGCTACCTCGCCGTCGCGGGCGTGGTCGTCACGATCAACTGGGGCACCTTCATCTGGGCGGTCAACCACGACCACGTGGTGGAGACCGCGCTCGGTTACTACATCAACCCGCTGGTGATCGTGCTGGTCGGTGTGCTGCTCCTCGGTGAACGCCTCAACCGTGTGCAGTGGTCGGCGATCGCCCTGGCGGGCGTGGCGGTGGTCATCCTCACCGTCTCCCACGGCCGGCCGCCGTGGGTGGCGTTCATCCTGGCGCTGAGCTTCACGACGTACGCCTACTGCAAGAAGAAGGCGAACGTCGCCGCCATCGAGAGCCTGATGGTGGAGACCTCGGTGGTGACGCCGCTCGCCCTCGGCTACCTGATCTGGCTGCAGGCGCAGGGGACCGCCGCCTTCGGGCACCACGGTGCCGGGCAGGCGGTACTGCTCGCCGGCGCGGGGGTGGTGACGGCGATCCCGCTGTTGCTGTTCGCCGGCGCGGCCACCCGGGTGTCGATGACGCTGCTGGGCATCCTGCAGTACCTCGCGCCGACGCTGCAGTTCCTGCTCGGCGTACTCATGTTCCACGAGCCGATGCCGCCGGACCGCCTGGTGGGATTCGGCTTCGTCTGGCTCGCGGTGATCGTGTTCACTTGGGACGGGCTGCGCCGCCGTCGCCGTACGGTCGCCGAGAAGGCCGGCAGGGCCGAGAACGCCGATCGGTCCGCAGTCCCTGTGCCGATCACCGAGCCGGACTGATCGGACCGAGCCGCGACGAGGGGGCCTGATGCAGATGAACGCACCGGAGGACGGGACCGGCGCCGGGTTGGTACGGGCGGTCAGCAGCAGCGGAGCACACACGTTCAGCAAGCCGGGCCGCGAGCGCATCCGGCTGCTCGCCGGGCTGGGCGTGGAAGGCGACGCACACCTGGGTACGACGGTGAAACACCGTTCCCGGGTGGCCCGTGACCCGAGCCAGCCCAACCTGCGCCAGGTGCACCTCATCCACGCCGAACTCCTCACCGAGGTCAACGAGGACGGGTACGACGTGGAGCCCGGCCAGCTCGGGGAGAACATCACCACCGAGGGCATCGACCTGCTCGACCTGCCGACCGGCACCATCCTCCGGTTCGGCGACGAGGCCGAGGTCGAGGTGACCGGGCTGCGCAATCCGTGCGCTCAGATCGAGAACTTCCGCACCGGTCTGCTGGCCCGGGTGGTCGGCCGGGCCGAGGACGGGTCGATCTTCCGCCGCGCCGGGATCATGGGGGTCGTGCGGACCGGCGGGGAGGTGGCGCCGGGCGACCCGATCGCGGTCACCCTCCCACCGCCACCCCACCGCCCGCTCGAGCGCGTCTGAGCCACTCCGACCTGCCGGCCACGCCCGGGCTCGGCTGCGTTCTGCTCGGCTCAGTTCTGCTCGGCTCAGTTCTGCTCGGCTCAGTTCTGCTCGGCTCAGTTCTGCCAGCTCAGTTCGGCTCAGTTCGGCTGCCCGGTCGGCCGTACGACGACCGTGTTGACATCGACGCCCGCGGGCTGGCCGACCGCCCACGCGATGGACTCGGCCACCTGGTCAGCGGTCAGCATCGGCCCCTCCGGCGCTCCGCCGTACGGATCCCAGAACGGCGTCTCCACCCGGCCCGGCGCGATCAGCGTCACGCCAACCCCGTCGCCGGTCACCATCCGCCTGGTGTTCTCCGCGAGTGCGGTGACCGCCCACTTGGTCGCGCCGTACAGGTTGCCCGGGCTGTGGATGAACCCGGCCACGCTGCCGACCAGCACGATCCGCCCACGGGTCTCCCGCAGCGCGTCCAGACAAGCCCGCACGAGCAGCGCAGGTCCCAGCACGTTGGTCAGGACCATCTCCCGCCACGCCGCCGGGTCCCCGTCGGCGATGCTTCCTCCGGTGGAGAACCCGGCGTTCGCGACCGCGGTGTCCAGCCGGCCGAACGCCGAGACGGTCGCCTGGACCGCACCGGCCACCTGGTCGAAGTCGGTCGCGTCGGCGACGAGCGTGAGCAGTTCGGCCGGCCGGCCGAGGGACTCCGCAGCCCGGTCGAGCCGGTCCTTGTCGCGGCCGGTCACGGCGACCCGATGGCCGCGGTCCAGCAGCAGGCGGGCGGCCGCGGCGCCGATGCCGCTGGAGCCGCCGGTGATGAGCGTGACAGCAGAGTTCGTCATGGCACCGACCGTATGAGCTGGAGTCGACTCCAGGTCAACACGTGGGAAGAACGTCATCCGTATCCTGGCAGGCATGTCAGCGTCCAACGCTCCCGAAGTCGCCGACGTCGTGCGGCTGAGCATCGGTGACGTCGCCGCCCGCACCGGGCTCAGCATCGACACGCTGCGCTTCTACGAACGCGAGGGCCTGTTCGTCAGCCCCGTCCGCCGGGACGAGAGCGGCCGGCGTGCCTACTCCGAGAACGACGTGGCCTGGCTGCGTTTCTGCCTGCGGATGCGCGCGTCCGGCATGCCGGTCACCACGATCCGGGAGTACGTCGACCTGGTTCGGCAGGGCCCGGGCAACGAAGAGGACCGGCTCGCGGTGCTGCGCGCGCACGAACAGCACGTCCGCGCGCAGCTCCACGAGCTCCAGGCCTGCCTGGACCTGATCACCCACAAGGTGCGGGTGTACGAGGAACACCTCGGTGCGGGCACCGCCGGGTCACTGTGGAGCCACTCTCCCGCCGACGGCTGAGCGGCCGAACCGCCGGGCCCGAAGGCCTCAGGTGCCGGGCTTGCGCATGTCCTCCAGGGTGAGCCCCTCGGGGATGTCGCCGGTACGGGCGCGCTCGGCCATCCGCCTCATCGTGTCGCCGTCGTTCAGGTGCGGGTAACCCGTGTCCGGCTCGGGCACCCCGAGGAAGTCGCACAGCGGCTCCCACCCGTCGCGTGCCTCGTGCACGAGCAGCCGGTCGGCGGGCACGGTCTCGCGTACGGTCCCGATGTGGCGTTCGAACACGTCCACCGCGTGGTCCTCGGCCGGCATCTCCTCCCCCATCTCCTCGCCGAACGTCCCGGCCCACAGGCGGCCGAGCACCGGCGCGAGCGGGTTCGGCGGCCGCTGGCCTGCCTGCTCGGCGCGCGCGCCCTCGCGGGAGAACGTGAAGATCGTGTCGCGCACGCTGGCGTACCACCGGTGCGGGTCACGCACCGTCAACAGCACCTTGGCGTCCGGGTAGGCGGCCATCAGCTCCCGCCAGTAGTACGAGCTCGGCCAGTCCACCGACGACTGGTAGCCCTCCAGTGCCCACTCCCAGTCGGCCCGGCCGTCCTTCTCGATGACCTGCCGCCACTTCTCGACCTGCTCCGGATGCTGGATCACCTCGAACATGTGGTGACAGGGCCCGAAGCCCAACTGCTCCAGCGCGGCCTTCATCGACGTGGTGCCGGTCCGCGGGAACCCCGCACCGATGACCTTCAGCATTGCCCACCTTCCCCGTACGTCAGCGCTAGCCGCTTTCGCGGTCTGCTTCCGTCCGGACAACGATGTGGAGGTGCCGCGAGTGCCACACACCGGTGCGATCCGGCCGGTCACGGACATCCGGCCCATCCGCACCCGCCCGTACGGTGGAGAGGGAGCACCCACCCACAGCCAGGGACGGAGATCACCGTGGCCGTACGCAACTTCCACAAGGTCGGCGTCGCGCCGACTACCCAGCACGTACGGATCGAACGCGACGGCCAGGTCCTCGCGGAGTCCGACCGGGCGCTGGTGCTGACCGAGACCGGGCTGCACGACCGCCTGTACATCCCCGCCGAGGACGTACGGATGGACCTGATGGCGGCCACCGACTCCCACACGACCTGCCCGTTCAAGGGGGTCGCGTCGTACTGGGCGTTCGGCGACGACACCTCTGCCAGGGACGTGGCGTGGGCCTACCCCGAGCCGAAGGAGAACGTGGCGCAGATCAGGGATCATCTGTCGTTCTACGGCGAGGCGGTCGAAACCTACGTCGACGGGGTACGCCTGTAGGGGTGCGCCTCGAGGGGTACGCCGGCACGACCCCGTCCGTTCAGCCTCCGGCTCCGGGCCGGCCGCCCGGGCGCATTAACGTCGCGATCGGTGTCACCCCGATCCGCACCTGGAGGCGCCCGGATGAACCCCCTGTCGTCCCTGCTGCCACGGCAGTTCTCCCGGGCACCCGTGCCCGACTCCGCCGGTGACGGCTCGGTCGTCCTGCCGCTGGAGTGGGACCGGGGCCGAAGCTGCCACCGCGGCGCCGGGCGGGCCCTGATGGTGACCGGCCGGGAGGCGGTCGGCTCCCCCGGTCCCCCCGACTCCCCAGGCTCCCTGTCCGACTCGGGCGGGTTGTGCGAGCTGTCCGTGGTGGCGGTCGAGCGGACCAGCCAGGCCGGACAGTGGCGGGAGGCCCGCGGCGGCGACCGCCCGTACGACCGGGTGTTCACCGCTCAGGCGCCGTACGTCCTCACCGGACCGGCCGCCGGGCACCGCCTGCTGCGTACTTCCGCCGATCCCGCCGGTCGCCGCGTCCTCGGCACCTCGGCACGGCGGTGCCTGGCCGTGACGGAGTGGGGTACGACGCTGCACGGCGAACGGGCCGTCCAGCCGCCCGCCCCGCTCGGGCCGAACGAGGTCAACCGGTTCGGCTGGCTGGTCGAGCTCGACCCCTACGACCCGGACGCGACGCCGCGCAAGCGCACCATGCTCGGGCGGCTCGACCGTGACCGGGTGGCGATCTCGCTCACCGCGGACGGCCGGGTCGCGATCGACATGACCGACGCCGCCGAGCCGACCGGCGTACGGTTCCGGTTCGTGTCCCGTGACCGGGGACGCCCGGGCACCACCGCCGCCGAGCACCGGCACAACATGGCCCTGCTGGACCACGGGACGCTGTCCGCTGCCCGGCCCGGCACGGACACCTGGCTCCCGCTGTGCGACGACACACGGTCGTTCGTGCCCGGCCGGTCGGTCACCGAGGTGCTGCTCGACCCGCGGTCGGCCGCCTTGGCGAAGGACTCACTGCCGCTAGCGTGACCGCATGACAGTTGCCGGGTTGCTGCTCGCCGCCGGTGAGGGCAGGCGGCTCGGCCGGCCCAAGGCACTGGTCGACCTCGACGGGCGCCTGCTCGTCGAGCGCGGCCTGACGACGCTGACCACCGGCGGCTGCGTGCCGGTCCACGTCGTCCTGGGCGCGGCGTACGACGAGGTGCTCGCCACCGCCGACCTGACCGGCGCGACGGTCGTACTCAACCAGGAATGGCGCACCGGCCTGGCCTCGTCCCTGCGCGCCGGCCTCGCCTCGCTGGCGCCGGAGGTCGAGGCGGTCGTCGTCGCCCTGGTGGACCAGCCGCTGGTCAGGCCCCAGGTGGTTCGCCGGCTGCGGCAGGCGTACGAGGCCGGTGCGGTCACCGCGGTCGCGACGTACGACGGAAAGCCCCGCAACCCGGTCCTGCTCGCCCGGTCGACCTGGGCCGACGTCGCCGCGCAGGCCTCCGGGGACACCGGCGCCCGGGCCTACCTCCGCGCGAATCCGGGCGTCGTCACGCCGGTCTGCTGCGACGACGTGGGCTCACCCGACGACGTGGACACCCCGGAGGAGCTGGCCACGCTACGGCGACGACTGCTGGCCCAGCGTCGCCCCTGACCGCGGCCTGCAGTCCGACCGTGCCAAGCCGGTCCGACCGCACCTACACTGGTGCGCCGTGCCAAACCATCCAGGCGGAAAACACGCGGTGTTCGTGGACGACTCCGGACGCCGCCATCGTCGCGTCCGCATGGCGGGGCTGATCCTCGGCGGCGTCGTGGTGGTCTCGCTGGCACTGCTGTGCATCAGTCTGGTGAGCGGATCGGACCTGCCGTCGACGCCGTGGAGCCTCGGGCGGCCGGCCTCCGTCCCGAAGCCGACGGCGACGCCCACACCGTCCCCCTCAGTGGGCGCGAAGAGCTCGACTCGCAAGCAGGAGACGCGGACTCCGACACCGGTGGCGCGCATCACCAGGCGGGCCACCAGCACGCCGTCACCGACCCCGACGGCGACCCGCCGGTTCCCGGCCCCAGTGCCGACGGTCACCAGGGCACCCACCACGCAACCTGCGCCGACACCGATTCCCACTCGCACGTCCGCGCCCGTACCGACTCCCACGCCGACCGCGACGCCTCGCCGCAGCAACACGCCGACCGCGAAGCCGGAACCGCGCGGGCGGGCGTCGCACTCGCCCTCCCCGACCCCCCGACCGAAGCCGTAGCCCACCGACGTGGCCCGGCACCTGCGGATTCGCGAACCCCGCCACCACTGGTTCCTGGTGGGCCTGCTGCTGGCCGCCCTGATCGGCGTCCTGCTGATGCAGGGATACGTACAGCGCAGCTGGAACGACCTCAACGACGCGCCTCGAACGACGGCCGGCGGCGAGCGCGCTCCACGTCAGCTCCTGCGAGACGACCGGCCGGTCCTCGACCTCAGCGGCGATCGTCCGAGCACCGCAGGGATGCCGGACCGCACCGTCGCGCTCACCTTCGACGATGGACCGGACCCGCGGTGGACCCCGAAGATCCTGGCGGTTCTGCGGCGCCACCGGGCCAGAGCGACGTTCTTCGTCCTGGGCTCCAAGGTCGCCGCGCACCCCGCCCTGACCCGGCGGATCGTGGCCGAGGGTCACGAGATCGGTTCGCACACCTACACCCACGTCGACCTCGCCCAAACGCCGACGTGGCAACGCGAGCTCGAACTCGGCCTGACCCAGAAGGCGCTCGCCGGTGCCCTCGGCCTGCACACGCACCTGCTGCGCCCGCCGTACTCCGCCGAGCCCTCCGAGCTCACCGGCCCCGACTACGACGCCGCGCGCGACGCCGGGCGCGCGGGCTACCTCGTGGTGCTCACCGATCACGACACCAAGGACTGGTCCGGCCTGGCAGCAGGCCAGATCGCGGCGAGAGCGATGCCGTCCGGGCAGCACGGCGCCGTCGTCTTGATGCACGACGGTGGCGGTGACCGGGCGAGGACCGTCGCCGCCCTGGACCAGCTGCTGACCCGCCTGGACGAGCGCGGATACCGCATCACCACGGTTTCGGACGCGCTGCACCTGCGGCACACGGCCGTACCGGTGAGCCTGCCGGAACGGCTCGCGGGTTGCATCGTCGTCGCCGCGCAACAGGTCGGCCGGCTGGCGGCGGTCGGGCTCACCTATGCCTTGGCGGCCGCCGGGGTGCTCACGGTGATACGGGTGGTGATCCTGGCCGCCATCGCCCGGCTGCACGTGGGCCGGACCCGCCGCGACCGCCGTCGGCGACGGGTCAACGAACCGGAGTGGTACTACCCACCGGTCTCGGTCGTCGTCCCGGCGTACAACGAGGCGGCCGGGATCGCGGCGACGGTCGGCTCGCTCGTGCGGACCACCTACCCGGGCCCGGTGGAGGTGATCGTCGTCGACGACGGCTCGACCGACGACACCGCCACGATCGCCCGAGGCCTCGACCTGCCCGGAGTGACCGTCCTGAGCCAGGACAACGCCGGCAAGCCGGCCGCCCTCAACACCGGCATCGCCCTCGCCCGCCACGAGATCCTGGTCCTGGTCGACGGCGACACGGTGTTCCAGCCGGACACCATCGGCCGCCTGGTCGCGCCGTTCGCCAATCCCGCGGTCGGCGCGGTCAGCGGCAACACCAAGGTGGGTAACAGCGGCGGAATCCTCGGGCGCTGGCAGCACATCGAGTACGTCGTCGGCTTCAACCTCGACCGGCGGATGTACGACGTACTGGAGTGCATGCCGACCGTGCCGGGCGCGATCGGTGCGTTCCGGCGGCAGGCGCTGGCCGATGCGGCCGACCCCGACGGGCTGGGAAGTACGTACGCGATGGCCGGTCCGGTCAGCGTCGACACCCTGGCCGAGGACACCGACCTGACGATGGCGGTCTGCCGGGCCGGCTGGCGGGTGGTCTACGAGGAGTCCGCTCTGGCCTGGACGGAGGCGCCCAGCTCGCTGCGGCAACTGTGGCGGCAGCGGTACCGCTGGTGCTACGGCACGTTGCAGTCGATGTGGAAGCACCGGCACGCGCTGGTCGAACGCGGACCTTCCGGTCGGTTCGGTCGCCGGGCGCTTCCCTACCTCGCGGTCTTCCAGGTCGCGCTACCGCTGCTGGCGCCGGCGGTCGACGTGTTCGCGCTGTACGGACTGTTCTTCGGCGAGCCGGTTCGGGTGGTCGCGGTCTGGGCGGCGTTCGTGGCGGTGCAGGCACTGGTGGGGGCGTACGCGCTCCGCCTCGACGGCGAACGCCTCACGCCGCTGTGGACGTTGCCGCTGCAGCAGTTCGTCTACCGCCAGCTGATGTATCTCGTGGTGATCCAGTCGGTGGTCACGGCCGTCGCGGGCGCGCCACTGCGCTGGCACGCGATGCGGCGGGAGGGCACCTTCGCCCGGCGCGACCCTGCCTCGGCGGTGTGACCGCGCGGAGTAAAGCTCAGCCGGTACGGGAGACCACGAGGTCGCACAGCCCGGCCAGTGCGTCCCGGGCGGAAATGTCGGGCAGGTAGCGCAGCGTCGCGCGCGCCTCGTCGGCCCACTGCTGCACGATCGCCCGGGCCTGGTCCATCGCCGGGTGCGCCCGCAACAGGGCCAAGGCCTCTGCGTGGCGGGCATCGTCGGGCAGCGGACCGGACAGCAGCTCCAGCAGCTTCCCGTCAGCCGGGTCGGTGGAGCGCTGCGCCAGCAGCATCGGCAGCGTCGGGATGCCCTCGCGCAGGTCGGTGCCGGGCGTCTTGCCGGACTGGTCCGCGTCGCTGGCGATGTCGAGTACGTCGTCGGAGAGCTGGAACGCGATGCCGATCTTCTCGCCGTACTCCGTCATCACCCGCTCGATGTCGCCCGGCGCACCGGAGACCTTGGCCCCCAGGCGTGCGGACGTGGCGATCAGCGAGCCGGTCTTGTCGGCGAGAACGGCGAGGTAGTGGTCGAGCCGGTCCTCGTCCTCGACCGGGCCGAGCGTCTCCCTGATCTGTCCCTCGACCAGCCGGGCGAAGGTCTGCGACTGGATGCGGACCGCCTCCAGGCCGAGGTCGACCATCCGGTCCGATGCCCGGGCGAAGAGGTAGTCGCCGGTGAGGATGGCCACGGTGTTGTCCCACCGGGCGTTCGCGCTCGGGGCGCCGCGGCGCAGCGCCGCCTCGTCCATCACGTCGTCGTGGTGCAGCGTCGCCAGATGGATCAGCTCCAGCGCGGTGGCCACCGCCACCACGTCACCCGCCGAGGACGACGGCTCGCCGAACTCCGCGCCCAGCACCACCAGCAGCGGCCGGAACCGCTTGCCACCGGCGTGGATCAGGTGCTGGGCGGCCTCGGTGACGAAGCCGAACTCGCTGGTCGCCACCCGGTCGAGCTCGTCCTCCACCTCGGCCAGCCGGCGGCGTACCCGAAGGTCGAGGTCGCCGTCGACCGACGGCAACGTGAGGCCGGCCATGCTCATCGACGTCCCCTCCCTCCGGGTGTCGCGCTGCTCCGAACGGAGCGGGTCGGCGTCGGGCTCAACCCACCAGGTGGGCGGCGCGCGCCGCGAGGTCCAGCAGCGGTCCGGGCAGCAGGCCGAGCACGACCGTGGCGGCGACACCGATCGCCACCGCGACGGACGTGAAGATGCTGGGCACCGCGATGGTCGGTCCCTCGGCGGCCGGCGCGGAGAAGAACATCACCACGATCACCCGGACGTAGAAGAACGCGGCCACGACACTGGCCAGCACACCGAACACGACCAGCGGCCACGCACCACCCTGCCACGCGGCACTGAAGACTGCCCACTTACCCATGAACCCACTGGTCAGCGGGATACCTGCGAAGGCGAGCAGGAACAGCGTCATCGCACCGGCCAGCAGCGGGGACCGCCGGCCGAGCCCGGCCCAGCGGGACAGGTGGGTCGCCTCGCCGCTGGCGTCGCGGACCAGGGTCACCAGGCCGAAGGCGCCGATCGTGGCGAAGCCGTAGGCGGCGAGGTAGAACAGCACGCCGGACAGGTTGGCCGAGATCGCCTCGCGCACCCCGACGAACCCGACCAGCAGGAAGCCGGCGTGGGCGATCGAGGAGTACGCCAGCATCCGCTTGATGTCGGTCTGGGTCAGGGCCAGCACCGCGCCCACCGCCATGGTGAGGATGGCGACCACCCAGATCATCGGCTGCCAGTCCCAGCGGGCGGCGCCGAGAGCGACGTAGAACAGCCGCAGCAGAGCACCGAACGCGGCGATCTTGGTGCAGGCCGCCATGAACGCGGTGATCGCGGTCGGCGCGCCCTGGTAGACGTCCGGCGTCCACATGTGGAACGGCGCGGCGCCGATCTTGAACAGCAGCCCCACCGCGACCAGCGCGGTCCCGGCGAGCAGCAGGCCGTCGGTACCGACCTTGGCGCCCACCGCGGTCGCGATGCCGCCGAAGCTGATGGTGCCGGCGAAGCCGTACAACATCGCCATGCCGTAGAGGAAGAACGCCGAGGCGAACGCGCCGAGCAGGAAGTACTTCATCGCGGCTTCCTGCGACAGCAGCCGGCGCCGGCGGGCCAGCCCGCACAGCAGGTACAGCGGCAGCGACAGCACCTCGAGCGCGACGAACATCGTCAACAGGTCGTTGGCAGCGGGGAACAGCAGCATGCCGCTGACCGCGAACAGGAACAGCGGGAACACCTCGGTCTGCTCCAGCCGGCGGCCCAGCGACTCCCGCTCGGCCTCCGTCCCGGGCAGCGCCGAGGCCTGCGCGGCGAATGCGGTCACGCCGCCGTCGACGGCGCGCTCGGCCAGCAGCAGCACCGAGATGATCGCCATCACCAGCACGGTGCCCCACAGGAACAGCGTGAAGCCGTCCACCGCGACCGCACCCTCGGCGGCGACCTGTGACGTGCCGGCCAGCCCGATGGTCGTCGCCAGCGCGGCGACCAGGGCGAGCAGCGTCACCGTCACCTGCGCGGGGTAGCGCAGCCGGCGCGGAACGAACGCCTCGATGAGGACGCCGACGATCGCCACGCCGAAGATGATGAGCAGCGGCGCGATCTTGGCGTACTCGATCGTCGGGCTCTTGAACTCCTGGGCCAGGATGATCGGAGTCACTTCGTACCTTCCGAAGGAGCCGTGACGGGGACCTTGGGTGCCGGATCGGTGACACCGACCCGCTTCATCGTCGCGTCGACGGCCGGTGAGATGACATCGAGCGCCGGCTTGGGGAACACCCCGAGCGCGATGATCAGCACTATCAGCGGGGCGATCGCGAGTTTCTCCCGGCCACGCAGGTCGGGCATCTTCGCCACCGCCGCGACGGTCGGGCCGGTCATCGTGCGCTGGAAGAGGATCAGCATGTACAGCGCGGCCAGGATGATGCTGCAGGTGGCGATGATCGCCGCCACCTCGTACCGCTTGAACGTGCCCGCCAGCGCCAGGAACTCACTGACGAACGGTGCCAGCCCGGGCAGCGCGAGCCCGGACAGGGCGGCGAACAAGAACGTGCCGGACAGCACCGGCGCCACCTTGTCCACCCCGCCGAAGTCGGCGATCCGCGACGAGCCGCGCCGGCTGATGAGGTAGCCGCCGACCAGGAACAGCGCCGCCGTGGACAGGCCGTGGTTGAGCATGTAGAGCGTCGCGCCGGTCTGGCCCTGGCTGGTCATCGCGAAGATGCCGAGCACGATCACCCCGAAGTGGGAGACCGAGCTGTAGGCGATCACCGTCTTGATGTCCTTCTGCCCGATCGCGAGGACCGCGCCGTAGATGACGCTGATCACCGCCAGCACGATGATCGCCGGGGTGGCCCACCGCGAGGCCTCCGGGAACAGCTGCAGGCACAGCCGGATCATCCCGAACGTGCCGATCTTGTCCAGGATCGAGACCAGCAGCACCGAGGTGCCGGGGGTCGCCTCCCGGGCGGCGTCGGGCAGCCAGGTGTGCACCGGCCACATCGGCGCCTTGATCGCGAACGCGATGAAGAAGCCGGCGAACAGCCACTTCTGCGTGGCCGGGTCGATGTTCAGCTCGGTCAGCGAGTGCAGCAGGAACGACGGGTTGCCCTTGGTCTGTGCCGACGACAGGGCGTACAGGCCGACCACCGAGGCCAGCATCAGCAGACCGCCGACCAGGCTGTAGATCAGGAACTTCACCGCGGCGTAGCTGCGGCGGGGACCGCCGAACCGGCCGATCAGGAAGTAGATCGGGATCAGCGTGGCCTCGAACAGCACGTAGAACAAGAACACGTCGGTGGCCGCGAAGACCCCGAGTGCCAGCGTCTCCAGCGCCAGCATCAGCGCGAAGAACGTCTTCACGCCACTGCGCTGCCCCTCCGGCTGCTCGGCGTCGGTGGGCTGCCCGGCAGCGTCGACCGCCGCGCCCGCCGCCCGGGCCGGCGCGTCGGCGTCGTTCCACGAGGCGAGGATCACCACCGGCGTGAGGAGCGCGGTGAGCAGGAACAGCACCAAGCCGATGCCGTCCAGGCCGAGGGCGTAGTGGACACCGAACTGCGGGATCCAGCTGTGCTGCTCGGCGAACTGGAACCTGCCGCCGCTCGCGGCCGCCGGGTCGAACCGCACTGCCATCACCACGGCGAGCACCAGCGCGACCGCGGAGAAGGCGAGCGCGGTCTGCTTCGCCAGCAGGTCACGCCCCTTCGGGAGCAGCGCCACGACGAGCGCCCCGACGGCGGGGAGCACGCCGATGACGGTCAGCCAAGGGAAGTTGTTCACGACAGCCTCACCAACAGCATGGACACGACGACGAGGGCGGCGCCCCCGATCATGACGAGTGCGTACGAACGGACGAAGCCGGTCTGGACCCGCCGGACCCGGCCGGACACGCCACCGAAGAAGGCGGCGAGGCCGTTGACCACGCCGTCGACCCCGTGGCTGTCGAAGCCGACCAGCCCGCGGGTCACCTCCTGACCGGGACGCATGAGGACGACCTCGTTGAAGGCGTCGCCGTACAGGTCGCGGCGGGCGGCGGCGGTGATCGGCGACACCTTCGTCGGCGCGACCGTCGGCACCTCCCGGCGGGCCACGAACAGCCAGGCGACGGCGATGCCGAGCAGGACCACCAGCAGGGTGACGATGGTCAGCAGGATCAGCGGGAAGGACAGGTGGGCTTCCTTCTCACCGACCACCGGCTCCAGCCACTTGACGATCCCGCCGCCGAGGTAGGCCAGGCCCGCACCACCCACGAGGCTGAGGAACGCCAGCAGGATCAGCGGAACGGTCATCACCCACGGCGACTCGTGCGGGTGCGCGTCCTTGGCCCAGCGCTTGTGACCGAGGAACGTCATGTACACCAGCCGGGTCATGTAGAACGCGGTCACGCCGGCACCGAGCAGTGCGCAGAGGCCGATCCAGAAGTTCGAGGCGAACGCCACCTCGATGATCTTGTCCTTGCTGAAGAACCCGGCGAACGGCGGGATGCCGATGATCGCGAGGTAGCCGACGAAGAACGTGCCGAACGTGATCGGCATGACCTTGCGCAGCGCGCCGTACCGGCGCATGTTCACCTCGTCGTTCATGCCGTGCATCACCGAGCCGGCGCCGAGGAACATGTCGGCCTTGAAGAAACCGTGCGTCAGCAGGTGGAAGATCGCGAAGGCGTACCCCACCGGCCCGAGCCCGGCGGCCAGCATCATGTAGCCGATCTGGCTCATGGTGGAGCCGGCCAGCACCTTCTTGATGTCGTCCTTGGCGCAACCGATGATCGCACCCATCAGCAGCGTGATCGTGCCGACGGTCACCACCGCGGTCTGCGCGACCGGCGCCTGGTCGAAGATCGCGTTGGACCGGGTGACGAGGTAGACCCCCGCGGTCACCATCGTCGCGGCGTGGATCAGCGCCGACACCGGGGTCGGGCCCTCCATCGCGTCCAGCAGCCAGGACTGCAGCGGGAACTGCGCGGACTTACCGCACGCGCCCAGCAACAGCAGGAAGCCCAGCGCGGTGGCGATGCCGGTCCCGAGCGGCACCCACGTGGGAGAAGACGCCGGCGAAGGAGGAGGTGCCGAACGTCGCCAGCATCAGCATCACCGCCAGCGACAGGCCGACGTCACCGACGCGGTTGACGACGAACGCCTTCTTGGCCGCCGTGGCCGCGGAGTGCTTGTGCTGCCAGAACCCGATCAGGAGGTACGACGCCAGGCCGACACCCTCCCAGCCGATGAAGACCACCAGGAAGTCGTTGGCCAGCACCAGCAGCAGCATCGCCGAGACGAACAGGTTGAGGTATCCGAAGAACCTCTTGCGCCGCTCGTCGTGGGCCATGTAGCCGAGGGAGTAGATGTGGATGATGCTGCCGACACCGGTGATCAGCAGGACGAAGCACACCGACAGCTGGTCCAGCAGCAGCCCCGCCTCGACGTGGTAGCCGGGCAGCGGGATGAAGGTGTACAGCTGCTGGGCGACCGCCCGGTCCTCCGGGCCGCGGCCGATCATGGAGAAGAACATGATCGCGCCGAGCACGAACGACGCGATCGGTGCGGCGCAGCCGAGGAGGTGTCCCCAGGCGTTGCCGGCTCGGCCGCTTAACAGGATCACCGCTGCCGAGACCGCCGGGATGGCGACGATCAGCCACAGCAGCGAGAAGACGCCGCTCGCGTGGGCCGCTTGCTCGCCGGCCAGCGCCAGGGCGCTCACAGGGGTGGTCACGTGGGTCTCGCCTCTCGGATCGAAACGGGCCGCTCGGGGCCGTGGTCAGGTGTCGGCCGCATCAGAACTTCAGCAGGCTCGCGTCGTCGACCGAGGCCGAGCGACGGGTCCGGAAGATGGTCATGAGGATCGCCAGACCGACGACGACCTCGGCGGCGGCCACCACCATCACGAAGAACGCCACGACCTGCCCGTCGAGGTTGCCGACCTGGCGGGCGAAGGCCACGAACGCCAGGTTGCCGGCGTTCAGCATCAGCTCGACGCACATGAACACGACGATCGCGTTGCGGCGTACGAGCACACCGAGCGCACCGATCGTGAACAGCAGCGCCGACAGCACGATGTAGGGACCGGCGGTCATGCGTCACCTCCGTTGTTACCGCCACGGGAGGAACCGCCTTCGGGAGAACCGCCCTCGTGGGAGCCGGCCGTGCCGTTGCCGTTGTGCGCCGACCCCGCGTAGTCGGCGCCGTTCTCGGCGGCCGCCTCGCCGATCGGGCGGCCGTCGGCGCCGCGGGTCGCCCGCGGCTGGGGCTTGCCGGTGTACGGCTCGAGGCCGGGCACCTGGTTGGAGTAGCGCTCGGGGTCGCGGACCGTGCCCCGGGCGATGAGCACCCGGGAGACCGAGGACTCCGCCGCGGTCCCGTCGGGCAGCAGCGCCGGGGTGTCGACCGCGTTGTGCCGGGCGAACGTGCCGGGAGCCGGGTGCTGGCCGGGGTGGCGGCCCTGGTCGGCGTACGCCCGGAACCGCTGCTCGGCCAGGTCCTTCTGGGTCACCTTCTCGGTGAGCCGCTCGCGGTGGGCGAGGATCATCGCGCCCACCGCCGCGGTGATCAGCAGGGCACTGGTCACCTCGAACGCGAAGACGTACTTGGAGAACAGCAGCGACGCCAGGCCCGGGACGTTGCCGTCCGGCGTGGCCGCGGCCAGGCCGACCGGCTTGCCCAGGGTGACCTGGCCGAGCGCGACCAGGATCAGGATCCCGAAGAGCAGGGAGCCCCCGATCGCCATCCACCGCTGCCCGCGCAGGGTCTCCACCACCGAGTCGGAGGCGTCGACGCCGACGAGCATCAGCACGAACAGGAACAGCATCAAGATGGCGCCGGTGTAGACGATCACCTGGACGGCAAACAGGAACGGCGCGTCCAGGCTGGCGTACATGATGGCGAGGCACATCATCACCGCCGCCAGAAGCAACGCGCTGTGCACCGCCTTCCGGGCGAGCACCATGCCCAGGGCGGCGAGCACCGCGATCGGTGCCAGCACCCAGAAGGTCGCGGTCATGAGTGCGCTGCCTCGCTCTCCACGTTCGTGCCCTTCGTGCCTGTCTCGGACCCTCCACGACCGGACCAACCGGGCAGGCCGGCGCCCATGTAGTAGTCCTTCTCGTCGTCACCGAGCCGCATCTCGTGCGGCGGCTCCTCCATGCCGGGCAGGAGCGGTGCGAGCAGGTCCTTCTTCTCGTAGATCAGGTCCGCGCGGTTGTCGTCGGCGAGCTCGTACTCGTTGGTCATCGTGAGCGCCCGGGTGGGGCACGCCTCGATGCACAGCCCGCAGAGGATGCAGCGCAGGTAGTTGATCTGGTAGACGCGGCCGTACCGCTCACCGGGTGAGAACCGGTCCCCCTCGGTGTTGTCCGCACCCTCGACGTAGATCGCGTCGGCCGGGCAGGCCCAGGCGCACAGCTCACAGCCGACGCACTTCTCCAGCCCGTCCGGGTGGCGGTTGAGCTGGTGCCGGCCGTGGAACCGCGGCGCGGTGGGCTTCTTCTCGAAGGGGTACTGCTCGGTGAAGACCTTCCGGAACATCGTCGTGAAGGTCACCCCGAACCCTGCGATCGGGTCCCAGAGCTGCTGCTTGAGACTAGCCACGGGAGTCCTCCTGGCCTGCGCTGTCTGTCGATCGGCCGGCGGTGCCCGAACCGCCTGCCCCGGTCTCGGGGGTGTCCGCGCCGGCGGCGACCGCCACCGCAACGGGCTGCGACCGGGCACCTTCTGTCCGGGCATCGGCGGGACAGGGTATCCACCGACGAACGGGTCGAACTCCGCCCGGTCGGCTTCCTCCCGCGCGACCTCCTCCGCCTGTTCCTTGCGGGCCGCCCTCGCGTCGTAGACGAAGGACAGCGCAAGGACCACGAGGATCACCGCGCCGATGCCGTAGAAGAACTGACGCTGGTAGCCCGCGCTCAGGGTGGCCCGCGCGGTCGCCACGAAGACGGTCCACACCAGCGCGATCGGGATCAGGAACTTCCAGCCCAGCCGCATGAACTGGTCGTAGCGGAACCGCGGCAGGGTCCCGCGCAGCCAGATGAACACGAACATGAAGGCCAGCACCTTGCCGATGAACCACACGAACGGCAGCCAGCCCTCGTTGGCACCCGACCACAGCGACAGCGGCCAGGGCGCCCGCCACCCGCCGAGGAACAGCGTGGTCGCCAGGGCGGAGACCGTCACCATGTTGACGTACTCGGCGAGGAAGAACAGGAGGTACTTCATCGAGGCGTACTCGGTGGCGAAGCCGGCCACCAGCTCACCTTCGGCCTCAGGCAGGTCGAACGGCGCGCGGTTGGTCTCGCCCACCATCGACACGAGGTAGATGAGGAACGACGGGAGCAGCACGATGGCGTACCAACTGGGCAGCTGGATGGTCAGCCCGAAGATGTGCGCCGCGCTGCCGTGTGCCTGCGCGGCGACGATCTCCGAGGTCGACATGGAGCCGGAGTAGAGGAACACCGCGACGAACGCGAGGCCCATCGCGACCTCGTAGGAGATCATCTGCGCCGAGGAGCGCAGACCGCCGAGCAGCGGGTACGTCGAGCCGGAGGACCAGCCGCCGAGCACGATGCCGTAGATGCCGAGCGAGGCCACCGCGAGCACCAGCAGCACCCCGACCGGAAGGTCGGTCAGCTGCAGCGGCGTGCGGTGCCCGAAGATGCTCACCTCGGGCCCGAGCGGGATGACCGAGAACGCCGTGAACGCCATCGCGGCGGAGATCACCGGCGCCATCACGTAGATCACCGCGTCGACGTTCTTCGGCTTGATCGTCTCCTTCAGCGACAGCTTGACGCCATCGGCGAGGCTCTGCAGCAGACCGAAGGGGCCGTGCACCTTGGGACCGGTGCGGTGCTGCATCCGGGCCACGACCTTACGCTCGAACCACACGTTGAAGATCGTGAACACCAGCAGCAGCACCGTGATGCCGACCGCCTTGATGAGGACGATCCACCACGGGTCCTTGCCGAACGCCGCCAGCTCACCGGCGGCGAGTGGCAGCACAGCGGTGGTCATGCCGTACCTCCCTGACTGGCGGTCGACCCGGCGGCCGACCCGTTCGGAGACTGCTGGTCCGTCGCGGAGTGGTCGACGGTCTGCGGCGCCCGCTCGGCCCGGGCGACGTCCACGAGCGCGCCGGCGTCCACGCCGAGCGTGTCGTACACGTGCGACCCCGTGGAGTGGGTCGGAACCCACACCACCTGGTCGGGCAGGTCGGCGACCTCGACCGGCAGGTGCAGCCGGCCGTGGGTCGTGGAAACCTCCACCGCGTCGCCCTCGACGACACCGAGGGCCGTCGCGGTCGTCGCGGACAGCCGGGCCCGCACCGGGCGGGCGGTGTCGGCCAGGTTGGGCTCCCCTGCCAGCAGGGCGCCGTCGTCGAGCAGCTGCGGCCAGGTCGCGAGGACCGCCTCACCCGCGCTCGGCTGGGCGGGCTCCGGTGCGGGCAGCCGCGGCGGCACCGCGCGGGTGCCGTCCCAGGCACCCAGCTCGGCGAGCTCGGCGCGGGCGCCCTCGACGGTGGTGAAGCCGAGCGGTGCGTCCAGCTCGTCGGCGAGTCCGGCCAGCACCCACAGGTCGGGCTGCTGTCCGCCCTCGGCGAGCGCCCGCTCGAACGGGCGGGCGCGGCCCTCCCAGTCGACGAACGAACCGGCCTTCTCGGCCACCGCGGCGACCGGGAACACCACGTCGGCGTACTTCGTGACCTCGGTCGGGGTCAGCTCCAGGCTGACCACGAACCCGGCCCGCTCCAGACCGGCGCGCGCGGCGGCCGGGTCGGCCAGATCGTCGATCTCCACTCCGCCGACCACCAGCGCACCCAGCTCGCCGTCGGCGGCCTCGGTGAGCATGGTCGCGGCGTCGCGGCCGGGCTCGATCGGCAGTTCGCCCACGCCCCACGCCGCGGCCACGTCGACCCGGGCGGCGGCGTCGAAGCTGGGCCGGCCACCGGGCAGCAGGTGCGGAAGGCAACCGGCGTCGACGGCTCCGCGCTCACCGGCGCGGCGGGGAACCCAGGCCAGGCGGGCACCGGTCTCCTCCGCCAGCCGGAGTACGGCCGACAGGGCGCCGGAGGACCCGGCCAGGCGGGACCCGACCAGGATCACGGCGTTCGGGCCGCGCAGCGCCTCGGCGGCGGCCCGGCCGGCCTCGTCGAGAGCACTCTCGGCGCCGCTCACGCTGAGGGCGTCCAGGAACTCCGCCTCTGTGCCGGGTGCCGCCCGCAGCAGCGAGCCGGACAGCTTCTCCAGCCCGGACGTGGTGTACGGCGCCATCGCGGTGACCGTGGTGCCGCCCTTGCTGACCGCCTTGCGCAGCCGCAGGAAGACGATCGGCGCCTCCTCCTCGACCTCCAGGCCGACCAGCAGCACCGCGCTCGCGTGCTCCAGGTCGCGGTAGGTCACGCCGAGGCCGGAGCCGGCGACGGCGGAGCTGAGGAAGTCGGCCTCCTCGTGGGAGTGCGGACGGGAACGGAAGTCGACGTTGTTGGTGTTCAGCGCCACCCGGGCGAACTTGGAGTACGCGTAGGCGTCCTCCAGCGTCACCCGGCCACCGGTCAGCACACCGGTGCGCCCGCGGGCGGCGGCCAGCCCCTCGGCGGCCACCCGGAACGCCTCCGACCACGAGGCCGGACGCAGCTCACCGTCGTCCTCGTCACGGACCAGCGGGTGGGTGAGGCGGTCGGTGGTCGCGGCGTACCGGAAACCGAACCGGCCCTTGTCGCAGATCCACTCCTCGTTGACCTCGGGGTCATCGCCGGCCAGCCGGCGCATCACCTTGCCGCGCCGGTGGTCGGTGCGGATCGAGCAGCCGTTGGAGCAGTGCTCACAGGTGCCCGGCGTCGACACCAGGTCGAACGGGCGGGAGCGGAAGCGGTACTGCGCGCTGGTGAGCGCGCCGACCGGGCAGATCTGGATGGTGTTGCCGGAGAAGTAGCTGGAGAACGGCTCCTTCTCGTAGATGCCGACCTGCTGCAGCGCGCCGCGCTCGAGCAGCTCGATGAACGGGTCACCGGCCACCTGCTTGGAGAAGCGGGTGCACCGTGCGCACAGGACGCAGCGCTCGCGGTCGAGCAGCACCTGGCTGGAGATGTTGATCGGCTTGGGGTAGGTGCGCTTCACCTCGGTGAAGCGGCTCTCCGGCCGGCCGTTGCTCATCGCCTGGTTCTGCAGCGGGCACTCACCGCCCTTGTCGCAGACCGGGCAGTCCAGCGGGTGGTTGATCAGCAGGAACTCCATGATTCCCTGCTGCGCCTTGTCCGCCGTGCCGGACGTCAACTGGGTCTTGACGACCATGCCCTCGGCGGCCTCGATCGTGCAGGACGCCTGCGGCTTGGGGAAGCCGCGGCCGTTGCCCGCGTCGGGGATGTCGACGAGGCACTGCCGGCAGGCACCCACCGGGTCCAGCAGCGGGTGGTCGCAGAACCTCGGGATCTGCACCCCGATCATCTCCGCGGCCCGGATCACCAAAGTGCCCTTCGGCACGCTCACCTTGACGTCGTCGATGGTGAGCGTGATCAGGTTTTCCACCTCGGCCGACGTCTGGTCGGACGCCTGCACTGTCATACGCCAACTCCTGCGGTCGCAGTCTCGGCCCCGAACAACGTGGATGCGGCCGGGTCGAACGGGCACCCGCCGTGTTCGAAGTGCGCGACGTAATCGTCGCGGAAGAACTTGATGGACGACATGATCGGCGCCACGGCACCGTCGGCAAGGGCGCAGAACGACCGGCCGGCGATGTTGTCGCACAGGTCGAGCAGCGTCTCCAGGTCGTCGGTGCTGCCCTCGCCCCGCTCCAGGCGTTCGAGGATCTGCACCAGCCACCAGGTGCCCTCCCGGCAGGGAGTGCACTTGCCGCACGACTCGTGCTTGTAGAACTCCGTCCACCGCAGCACCGCCCGCACCGCGCAGGTGGTGTCGTCGAACATCTGCAGGGCGCGGGTGCCGAGCATGCTGCCGGCGCCCATCATCCCCTCGTAGTCGAGCGGCACGTCGAGGTGTTCGTCGGTGAGCATCGGCGTGGAGGACCCGCCCGGCGTCCAGAACTTCAGCCTGTGCCCGGCGCGGATTCCGCCGGCCAGGTCGAGCAGCTCGCGCAGGGTGATGCCCAGCGGGCCTTCGTACTGTCCGGGCCGCTCGACGTGCCCGGACAGGGAGTAGATGACGTGTCCCTTGCTCTTCTCGGTCCCCATGCCGGCGAACCATTCCGGTCCGTTGGTGACGATCGCCGGAACCGAAGCGATGGACTCGACGTTGTTGATGACAGTGGGCGAGGCGTACAGACCCGCGACGGCCGGGAAGGGCGGCCGCAGCCGAGGCTGACCCCGACGACCCTCCAGGGAGTCGAGCAGGGCGGTCTCCTCACCACAGATGTAGGCGCCCGCGCCCGCGTGCACCACGACGTCCAGGTCGTAGCCGGTGTCGAGGATGTTGCGGCCGATGTAGCCCGCGGCGTAGGCCTCCTGCACCGCCTGCTGCAGCCGGCGGATGACGTGCAGCACCTCACCGCGTACGTAGATGAACGCCTGCCGCGCGCGGATGGCGTACGCCGAGATGATGACGCCCTCCACCAGCGTGTGCGGGCTGGCCATCATCAGCGGGATGTCCTTGCAGGTGCCCGGCTCGGACTCGTCGGCGTTGACGACGAGGTAGCGCGGCTTGTCACCGAGCTGGCGGCAGGAAGCCCCACTTCATCCCGGTGGGGAAGCCCGCACCTCCGCGGCCGCGCAGGCCGGAGTCCTTGACCATGGCCACGACCTCTTCGGGCTCGCGGCCGAACGCCTGCTTCAGCGCTTCGTACCCGCCCTGGTCGGCGTAGGCCCGCATGGTCCACGAACCCTGCCGGCCCCAGTTGGCCGTGAGAACCGGCGCAAGCGGATCGGTCATCGCTGTCCCCTCTCACCGTCGGCGCTGCCGGCGTTGCCCTTGTCGGCGTTGTCGGCGTTCTCCGCGCCGCTGTCGGGCGTCTCGGGTCGGCTGCCCGGGCCGTCGCCGCCCCTGCCCACGCCGGCCTCGGCGGCCCGCGACTCGCTCTCGGCGCGGGTCGTGTCGGTCTCCGCCGCGGTCCGGGTCGCCTCCCCCGGGGTGTTGCGGCGGGTGGTCAGGTCGGGTCCCGCCGTGGCGACGTTCCCGCCGGCGGTCCAGCCGCGCTCGTGCGCCAGCCGCAGCCCGACCAGTGACGCCTCACCGGCCGACGGACCCTCGTCCGCGCGGCCGTCGGGGAAGCCGGCCAGCACCCGCTCGGCCTGCCGCCAGGTGCACACCCGCGCACCCCGGTCGGCCTCCACCTCGACGCCGGCCCGCAGGTCGTCGACGAGCTTGCGGGCCCGATCGGGGGTCATGTTGTCGAAGAACTCCCAGTTGACCATCACCACGGGGGCGAAGTCGCAGGCGGCGTTGCACTCGACGTGCTCGAGGGTGACCTTGCCGTCCTCGGTGGTCTCGTCGTTGCCGACCCCGAGGTGGTCCTTCAGGCCGGCCATGATCTGGTCGCCGCCCATCACCGCGCACAGCGTGTTGGTGCACACGCCGACGTGGTAGTCACCGACCGGGCGCCGCTTGTACATCGTGTAGAAGGTCGCCACGGCCGCGACCTCGGCCGCGGTGATGTCCAGCAGCTCGGCACACACCTCGATGCCCTCGGGGCTGACGAAGCCCGCCTCGCTCTGGACGAGGTGGAGCATCGGCAACAGCGCCGAACGCGGCTGGGGGTAGCGCGCGATGATCTCCCGCATCTCCGCACGCGTCTTCTCGGTGATCAACGGTCCACTCCACCCATCACGGGGTCGATGCTCGCGACAGCGACGATGACGTCGGCCACCATGCCGCCCTCACACATGGCCGCCGCGGTCTGCAGGTTGACGAAGGACGGGTCGCGGAAGTGGGCCCGGAACGGCCGGGTCCCACCGTCGGAGACCAGGTGGCAGGCCAGCTCGCCGCGGGGGGACTCCACCGCGAAGTAGGCCTGGCCGGCCGGCACCCGGAAGCCCTCGGTCACCAGCTTGAAGTGGTGGATGAGCGCTTCCATCGACTCGCCCATGATGTGCTTGATGTGGTCGAGGGAGTTACCCAGGCCGTCGGAGCCGATCGCCAGCTGGCTGGGCCAGGCGACCTTCTTGTCGGCGACCATGACCGGGCCCGGCGTCTCCAGGCGTTCCACACACTGCTCGACGATCTTCAGGCTCTCGTGCATCTCGTCCAGCCGGATGCGGAACCGGCCGTAGGAGTCGGAGGTGTCCCACGTCTTCACCTCGAAGTCGTAGGTCTCATAACCCCAGTACGGCTGGGTCTTGCGCAGGTCCCACGGGTAGCCGGTCGCCCGCAGCACCGGGCCGCTGGCGCCGAGCGCCATGCAGCCGGTCAGGTCGAGGTAGCCGTTGCCGGCCAGCCGGCCCTTGAAGATGGGGTTCTCGTTGCACAGCGCGGCGTACTCGGGCAGGTGCTTGCGCATCCACACGATGTAGTCGCGGATGGCGTCCAGCGCGCCGTCGGGCAGGTCCTGGGAGACACCACCGGGACGGAAGTACGCGTGGTTCATCCGCAGGCCGGTGATCAGCTCGAACAGGTCGAGCGTCTTCTCCCGCTCGCGGAAGCCGATCGTCATCACCGTGAGGGCGCCGATCTCCATGCCGCCGGTGGCGATCGCCACCAGGTGGGAGGAGATGCGGTTGAGCTCCATCATCAGGACGCGGAGGACCTTGGCCCGCTCGGGGATGTCGTCCTCGATGCCGAGCAGCTTCTCGATCGCGCCGACGTAGGCGGCCTCGTTGTAGAACGGCGAGAGGTAGTCCATCCGGGTGCAGAACGTGACGCCCTGCGTCCACGTCCGGTATTCCATGTTCTTCTCGATACCGGTGTGGAGGTAGCCGATCCCGCACCGCATGTCCTTCACGGTCTCGCCGTCCAGCTCCAGGATCAGCCGGAGGACGCCGTGGGTGGACGGGTGCTGCGGGCCCATGTTGACCACGACGCGCTCGTCGTCGGCCTCCGCGGCGCCCTGGACCACGGAGTCCCAGTCCTGACCGGTGACGGTGAAGACCTGGCCCTCGGTGGTGTCCCGGCTGCCGGCGTACGGGTCCTGCTGCTCGGTGTGCTGGGTGTGCTCTTGTTGCGTAGTCATCAGCTGTATGACCTCCGCTCGTCCGGAGGCGGAATGGTCGCGCCCTTGTACTCGACGGGAATGCCGCCCAACGGGTAATCCTTGCGCTGCGGGTGACCCGGCCAGTCGTCGGGCATCTCGATCCGGGTCAGGCCGGGGTGCCCGTCGTAGACGATGCCGAAGAAGTCGTAGGTCTCCCGCTCGTGCCAGTCGGCGGTGGGGTAGATGCCGACGACCGACGGGACGTGCGGGTCGGCGTCGGGGCAGCTCACCTCGAGCCGGATCCGGCGGTTGTGGGTCATGGAGAGCAGGTGGTAGACGGAGTGCAGCTCGCGCCCGGTGTCGTCGGGGTAGTGCACCCCGGAGACCCCGCTGCAGAACTCGTACCGCAGGGCGGGGTCGTCGCGGAGGGTGCTCACGACGCTCAGCAGGTGCGTACGCCGGACGTGGAACGTGATCTCGCCCCGGTCGACGACGACCTTCTCGATCGCCTCCTCGAACGCCGGGCCGCCGTGGTCGGGCAGCGCGGTGTCCAGCCGCTCGGCCAACTCGTCGAACCAGCCGCCGTAGGGCGGTGCGGTCCCGCCCGGCAGCGCGACCGTGCGCACCAGCCGGCCGTAGCCGGAGGTGTCGCCGGTGCCGTGGGCGCCGAACGAGCCGTGCCGTACGCCGATCACCTCCGGCGGGGACGGCTCCCTGCGGCTCGGCAGGTTGTCCTGCGCGTCGTCGGGCTGCTGCCCGCCGGCAGGCTGTCGTTCGTCGCTCACCGGAGCAGCCCCTTCATCTGCGAGGTCGGCGCGGCCTCCAGCGCGAGGCTCTCGTGCTCCTCGAGCTCCTGCCGCTTGTGCACGCCGAGCTTCCCGGCCTGGATCTTCTCGTGCAGCTTGAGGATCGCGTCCAGCAGCATCTCCGGCCGCGGCGGGCAGCCGGGCAGGTAGATGTCGACCGGGACGACGTGGTTGACGCCCTGCACGATCGCGTAGTTGTTGAACATGCCGCCGCTGGAGGCGCACACGCCCATCGCCAGCACCCACTTGGGCTCGGGCATCTGGTCATAGATCTGGCGCAGCACCGGGGCCATCTTCTGGCTCACCCGGCCGGCGACGATCATGAGGTCGGCCTGGCGCGGGGAGGCGCGGAAGACCTCCATGCCCCAGCGGGCGGTGTCGTAGCGGGGGCCGCCGGTGGTCATCATCTCGATGGCGCAGCAGGCCAGACCGAACGTCGCGGGCCACACCGACGCCTTGCGGAAGTAGCCCACGATGCCCTCGACCGTGGTCAGGGCGACCCCGGCGGGCAGCTTCTCTTCGATGCCCATGGCTCTCAGCTTCCTTCCGTACGGCGGCGGACCGGCCCGGCGACCTGGATCAGTCCCATTCCAGGCCCCCGCGGCGCCAGACGTACGCGTAGGCGACGAACACGGTCAGGATGAACAAGACCATCTCGACCAGGCCGAACATCGCCATCGAGTCGAAGGCGACCGCCCAGGGGTAAAGGAAGATGATCTCGATGTCGAAGACGATGAACAGCATCGCGGTGATGTAGTACTTCACCGGGAAGCGGCCACCGCCGGCCGGCTGCGGGGTGGGTTCGATCCCACACTCGTACGACTCGACCTTGGCCCGGTTGTAGCGCTTCGGTCCCATGACGGAGCCGGCCACGGCGGAGACAACCGCGAAGCCGCCGCCGAGCAGAAGCAGAATGAGAATCGGCACATAGGGGTTCACGCCGACCTGCTCCCCTTTCTGGCTGTTGTCGTACCGGCCCCCGGGGTGGTCATCCTAGGACTCCCTCGCCCGGTGGGTTTCGGCCGGCCGTGCCGGTCGGCCGGCCGGATGTCTGGGTGGAACGTGGTGTGAAGCCTGGGGTGGAACGTGCATGATCACTACGCCGCCGGGGCGGCCTTGGCGAGCGCGTTGATGAGCCGGTCCATGGCGTCACCTCCGCGCGGGTCGGTCAGGTTGGCCAGCAGCTTGATCGTGAAGCGCATCAGCACCGGGTGCGGCAGGCCGTGGCGGGTCGCGATCTTCATCACCTGTGGGTTGCCGATCGCCTTCACGAAGATCCGGCCCATTGTGTAGTAGCCGCCGTACCTCGCCGAAAGCGCCCGCGGATAACTCTCCAGCACCCGCTCGCGCTGCGGACCGTCGGGGCGGGCCATGGCCTGGGCGACGACCTCGGCGGCCATCTCCCCCGACTCCATGGCGTAGGCGATCCCTTCGCCGTTGAAGGGGTTGACCATGCCGCCGGCGTCGCCGACGAGCATCAGTCCGGAAGCGTAGTGGGGCTTGCGGTTGAACCCCATCGGCAGTGCCGCCCCGCGGATCGGGCCGACCTGCCGGTCGTCCACGAAACCCCACTCCGGCGGCACGCCCGACAGCCAGGCCTTCAGCAGGCCGCGGTAGTCGGCGTTCTGGAAGCCGGTGGCGGTGTTGAGCATGCCGAGGCCGACGTTGCTGGTGCCGTCGCCCATGCCGAAGATCCAGCCGTAGCCGGGCAGCAGGTTGCTCTGGCCGGGCTTGCCGTCCCACAGCTCCAGCCAGGACTCCAGCCAGTCGTCGTCGTGCCGGGGGCTTTCGAAGTACGTGCGAACGGCCACGCCCATCGGGCGGTTCTCGCGGCGCATCCGGCCGGAAGCGACCGACAGCCGGGAGGAGTTGCCGTCGGCCGCGATCACCACCGGGGCGCGGTAGGTGACCTCGGGTCCGGGCCCTCCACCGGAGCCGGGCTCGCGGACCGGCTTCACGGTCACGCCGACCACGCGGCCGGTGCGCTCGTCGGTGACGGGGCCGGTGACGTTGGTGCGTTCGTACAGCCGGGCGCCGGCCTTCTGGGCCTGGCGGGCGAGGGTCTCGTCGAAGTCGGTGCGCTTGCGGACCAGGCCGTGCGGGGGGTACTCCGCGAGGTCGGGCCAGGGCAGCTCCAGCCGCATGCCGCCGCCGTAGATGCGCAGGCCCTTGTTGTGCAGCCAGCCGGCCTCGGTGGAGGTGTCGATGCCCATCGCCACCAGCGACTTCACCGCGCGGGGGGTGAGGCCGTCACCGCAGACCTTCTCACGCGGGAACGCCGTCTTCTCCAGCATCAGGACGTCGAGTCCGGTGCGGGCGAGGTGGTAGGCGGTCGTAGCGCCCGCCGGACCGGCTCCGACGACGATGACGTCCGCGTCGTGATCAGCGCTGTTGCGGCTCATGGCCCTTGCCTGGGAAGAGAGATTCGGGACCTGATGCGGTGGTGGTGCGATGCTGCTGAGGTGTCCTGCAGCGCGAACTTGTGAACACCTTCACGAGTCCGCGACGGTCACAGTCTACGAGGTTCCCCGCCATCCGTGCGCAAGCCCCCATGGCCGGGCTGACCTGGGGATTTAAGCGACGTTTCGGTTGCCAAAAACCCGCTGGCCGGTGCCGGACAACGGACCCCCGCTCACCTGCCGTTTCAGCCCAGCGGGAGCCGCCGCACCCGGATGCCGTGCGTACCGAACGCCACGATCGCCCCCTGCCGCAGATCCTGCGCGACGAGGTCCAGGTGGGTCAGGAAGTAGTCGGCGAGCACTGCCGCCGGAGCGATGCCGATCTCCCTGGTCAGCAGCACCGACGGGCCGAAGGCACGCTGGGCGGCCAGCAGCAGCCCGAAGTCGGTGAACGCCGAGACGACGACCCGCTGGTCGAAGCGGGCGTGTTCGAGCAGGTCGGCGTCCGCGGCGTCGTGCAGGCCCACGTGATCGACGTGCACCGCGTCGTGCCCGGCGGCCTGGAGGTGGTCACACAGCCGGACGGAGATGTTCTTGTCGGCGAGGAACCTCACGCGGAGTCCCGCAGCGGCATCGTCGTCACCTCACTGGCGGCCGCGGCGTACAACAGCGCCTGCCGCAGGTCCTCCGCCTCGACGAAGGCGTACTCCCCCTGGATCTGCTCCAGCGTCCAGCCGGCCGCGGCGAGGCGGATCAGCTGGGCCACCGTGAACCGCAGCCCACGGATACAGGGCCGGCCTTCCAGCTTTCCCGGCTCGACCGTGATCCGGTCCAACACCTCGTCGCTCCTTCGCCTGGTCAGCGCCGGCCGGGGCCGGAGTCTGGGCTGATCTCGCAGGTTCGGCGCCCGGGGATGGGCGTACGGAACGTCAGGGGCGGTACGCCCGGTGCAGCGCGACGATGCCCCCGCTCAGGTTGCGCCACTCCACCCGGCCCCATCCGGCCGCGGCGAACTCGGCGGCCAGCCCGGCCTGGTCCGGCCAGGCCTGGATCGTCTCGGCGAGGTAGACGTACGACTCGGGCTCGGCCGCCACCCGGCGGGCGATTCCGGGCAGTGCACGCATGAGGTACTCGACGTACACCCGACGGAACGGCGACCACACCGGGTGGCTGAACTCGCACACCACCACCCGCCCTCCGGGCCGGGTGACCCGCAGCAGCTCGGCCAGTCCGGCGCGCGGGTCGACCAGGTTGCGCAGGCCGAAGGAGATGGTCACCGCGTCGAAGCTCTCGTCGGCGAACGGCAGCGCCAGCGCGTCCCCGCCGACGAACGGCAGCTCCGGCCGCATCCGCTTCCCCCTGCCCAGCATCCCGACGGAGAAGTCGCACGGGACGACGAAAGCCCCATCGCGTTCCATCGGCTCACTGGAGGTGCCGGTGCCGGCGGCGAGGTCGAGGACGCGTTCGCCCATCCGCGGGTCGACCGCCTTCACCACCGCCCGCCGCCACAAACGGTCCTGCCCCAGTGACAGAAGGTCGTTGGTCAGGTCGTAACGCTCGGCGATCTCGTCGAACATCGCCGCCACTTCGGCCGGCTGCTTTGCCAGGGATGCACGTGCCACGTGTCCAACCTCTCACGGCCGCGCCCCTGCCTTAACCTCGGCCGACACCTACTCTGGTGAGCCGTGACGGAATCATCGGCCATCCCCGCGGACGAGTTCGCGGTCCCTGACGTGCCCCGGCTGGTCGTTCGCACCACCGAGCTCGACCCGGACGTGCACGCCGGACTCGATCTTCTGCAGACCCTGCCCGCCGAGGACGCGACCGCCTGGGTGCGCCGCGGCGAGGGGCTGGTCGGGCACGGCGAGGCGGCCCGGCTGGACGCGAGCGGACCCGACCGGTTCGCGATCGCCGTGCAGTGGTGGGACAAGCTGGCCGAGTCCGCCGCCGTACGGGACGAGATCGGCGAACCCGGCACCGGGCTGGTGGGGTTCGGATCCTTCGCGTTCGCCGACGATCCGGGCCACTCCACTCTTGTCGTACCCCGCGTCGTCCTCGGCCGCCGCGGGGACCGCCGCTGGCTCACCACCATCTCGGTCGAGCCCGCCCTGCCGACGGTGCCGTCGCTGCCCTCGCTGTTCGGCACGCCGCCCGCGCCGGAGCGCCCGCAGGGAGTGGTGTTCGCCGACGGGGCGCTGACCGGCACGCAGTGGGCGAGTGCCGTCGCCGACGCCGTACGCCGGATCGACGCCGGTGACCTGGACAAGGTGGTGCTGGCCCGCGACCTGCTGGCCGTCGCGGAGAAGCCGGTCGACTTCAGGTGGCCGCTGGCCCGGATCGCGCGCGACTACCCCGCCTGCTGGACCTACGCCGTGCGCGGGCTCATCGGCGCGACGCCGGAGATGCTGGTCGGGCTGGAGAACGGCCTGGTCACCTCGCGGGTGCTCGCCGGGACGATCCGCCGCAGCAACGACGACGCGCGCGACCTGGCGCTGGCCGCCTCGCTGGCGCGGTCGAGCAAGGACCTGGAGGAGCACGAGTACGCCGTACGTTCGGTGGCGGACGCGCTGGCGCCGCACTGCACGAGCATGAACGTGCCGGAGTCGCCGTTCGTCCTCCACCTGCCGAACGTCATGCACCTCGCGACCGACCTCGCCGGGGTGCTGGCCGACGGCTCGAGCTCGCTGGAGCTCGCGGCGGCGCTGCACCCGTCGGCGGCGGTGTGTGGCACGCCCACCCCGGTCGCGCTCGCACTGATCGCCGAACTGGAGCACATGGACCGCGGCCGGTACGCCGGACCTGTCGGCTGGGTGGACGCCGCCGGGAACGGCGAGTGGGGCATCGCGTTGCGGTGCGCGCAGGTGGACGCCGAGGATCCGCGGCGGCTGCGGCTGTTCGCCGGGTGCGGGATCGTGGCCGACTCCGTGCCGGAGGCCGAACTCGCCGAGGCGCAGGCGAAGCTGGTGCCCGTACGCGACGCGCTCACCCCGGCGGACTCCGCCGAGACCTCCGCCTCCGCGCCCGCGCCCGCCTCCGACCAGCCGTAGGCCGTAGGCGCCAGGACGGCGATTTTCGCAAGCTGGGAAGACTTATGGGGCCTCTGACACCCACAAGTCTTCCCAGCTCGCCGTTTCTGCCCCGGCCGCGGGTGCGGCTTCAGGGCGGGTGGCCGAAGAAGGTTCAGGACCGGCGAGCGGCAGCGGCGCCGACGGCCGACCGCGCCGAAGTCGGCGAGCGCCGACCGCGCCGGCGGGCGATCAGGAGTAGACGGTCAATGACACGCCGACGTAGTGGGCGATGAACGCCAGCACTGTGAACGCGTGGAAGACCTCGTGGAACCCGAACCAGCGCGGTGACGGGTTGGGCTTCTTGGTGGCGTACACGATCGCGCCCGCGGAGTAGAGCAGCCCACCGGTCAGGATCATCGCGAAGACCACACCGCGGCCGCGGTCGAAGAAGTCCGGCAGCCAGAACGCCGCCGCCCAGCCGACCGCGACGTACACCGGGACGTACAGCCAGCGCGGCGCACCCAACCACAGCACCCGGAACGCCACCCCGAGCAACGCACCGCCCCACACGATCGCGAGCAGCACCTTCGCGTTCTGCTTGTCCAACAACAGGAGGGTGAACGGCGTGTAGGTGCCGGCGATGATCAGGAAGATGTTGGCGTGGTCGAGCCGGCGCAGCACTCCGGCCGCGCGCGGCGACCAGGTCCCGCGGTGGTAGAGCGCGCTGACCCCGAAGAGCAGGCTGGCCGTGAGCGCGAAGATTCCGGTGGCGATCCGGGCCTCGGTGCTCGGCGCCAGGACCACGATGACGATGCCGGCCGCCACCGAGAGTGGGAAGGTCCCGGCATGCAGCCAGCCCCGCAACTTCGGCTTGACAGTCTGGGCGACGTCGTGGACGGCCTCCTGCACGGAGTTTCCGAGGTCTGGAACGTCCATGGGCCCTCCACTGTGCGGATCCGTGGTGGATCGAGTCCCGTTCGGCACGAGCTGCTACGGGTGGGTATTAGTAAGCAACGAACTCTAGTCTTACGGGCGTTCCACGCTGATGTGCCCATCCTGCACGTGAACTATGTGCGTCGGGTGGACGGCTTCGACCAACTTTCGGTCATGGCTGGCCAGCACGAGCGTACCGTCGTAGTCCGCGAGCGCTTGTTCCAGCTGTTCGACCGCCGGCAGGTCGAGGTGGTTGGTCGGCTCGTCCAGCACCAGCAGGTTGGCCTGCCGGGCGACGAGGAGGGCCAGGTCGGCCCGGGTGCGCTCCCCCGGCGAGAGCGAGCCGGTCTGTCGTACGACATCGTCCGCACCGAGTCCGAACTTCGCCAGCAGCGTCCGGGCCTCGGTCTCGTCCTGCCCGGACGCCTGCCGGAAAGCGTCCAACAGTACGACGTCCGCGGCAACGCCCCGGCGTACCTGGTCGATCTGCCCCAGCACCACGCCGTGCCCGATCCAGCGCTCCCCCGCCGTCGGCTCCAGCCGGCCGAGCAGGACCGAGATCAGGCTGGACTTCCCGGCGCCGTTCGGCCCGACCACCACCAGCCGGTCGGCGTAACGCAGGTCGAGGTCGACCGGCCCCAGCCGGAACGCCCCCCGCTCCACGACCACCCCGGCCAGCCCGGCGACCCGCGTGCCGCTGCGCGACCCCTGGTCCAGCTTCAGCCGCAGCTCCCACGGCGTCCGCGGCTCCTCGACCTCGGCCAGCCGGTCGGCCGCCCGCTGCGCGCGGGCCGCGCCGGCACCGGTGCTCTGGGCCTTCTGGATGTGGAAGTGCCGGACGAACTTGTCGTTGTCGGCGGGCTTACGGGCCGATCGCTGCGCACCGGAGCGGGCCCACTCCTGCTTGCGTTTCGCCTGTTCCAACAGGGCGTCCCGCTGGGAGGAGTAGGTGT
Source organism: uncultured Actinomycetota bacterium (assembly GCA_963791775.1). Lineage (GTDB taxonomy): Bacteria > Actinomycetota > Actinomycetes > Propionibacteriales > Actinopolymorphaceae > Actinopolymorpha. The sequence goes on from CAWBTM010000014.1 coordinate 65,820, forward strand.
CGTACGCCTCCTGCGCGGCGGCGTGCGCGCGCTCGCGTTCGGCCAGGTAGGAGGTGAACCCGCCACCGTAGGTCCGGCCCTGCCGGCTGAACTCGTCGATCTCGAGTACGTCGGTGGCCACCCGCTCCAGGAACGCCCGGTCGTGGGAGACCACGACCAGCGCACCGGACCGGCTGGTGAGGAACTCCTCCAGTCGGGCCAGCCCTGCCAGGTCGAGGTCGTTGGTGGGTTCGTCGAGCAGGAGTACGTCGAACTTCGCCAGCAGCACCGACGCCAGCGCCAGCCGGGCGAGCTGCCCGCCGGACAGGGACAGCACCGGGTCGTCGAGCCGCTCCGGCGGCAGGTCCAGGTCGGCGAGTACGGCGGGCGCGCGGGTGTCGAGGTCGGCGGCGCCGAGAGCGAGGTAGCGGTCCAGGGCCAGCGCGTACCGGTCGTCCGCGCCCTTCGCGCCCTCGGCCAGCGCTGTGGTCGCCTCGGTGAGCTCGGCCTCGGCCGCGGTGACGCCGGTACGCCGGCCGAGGTAGCCGGCGAGCGTCTCACCCGGCCGGGCGTCCCGCTCCTGCGGGAGCAGCCCGACGGTGGCGGCGGCGGGTTGGCGTTCGACCGCCCCCTGGTCCGGGGCGAGCGCGCCGAGCATCACCCGCAACAGCGTGGTCTTGCCCACGCCGTTGGGTCCGACGATGGCGTAGCGGTCACCGGGCCCGACGGTGGCGGAGATGCCCCCGAGGACGAGCTGGGGACCGAGGTGAAGCGAGACGTCTCGAACGACGAGGGTGGACAGAGCCGAGGCGGACATGGCTGCTCCGGGGCGACGTGGCCAGAAAACCTGGCCGGCATGGTGCGCGGCTGGTGGAAAGCACGCGCGAGGGCCGAACGTCGGCGGACTCCCGGGTGGAACGAGGGCGTTCCACACAACGGACGAAGTCCGCGGATCAGCTGCGCATCGGTCGGATCACTCCCGGATCGAGGGGACGCGCCAACCCTACCCGGGCGGGGCAACCGGTTTGGAGGCGTGTGGTTCCACGGCCGTCCCGGCCGGCCCGGCCGTCCCGGCTGTCCGGGCTCTCCGGGTGGGTCGGCTCGGCCCGTGGGACGGCAGGGTCAGGCTCATCACCACCAGGGCAGCGCCGAAACAGACCACCGGGAGCGCCCACCACACCAGGTCGACCCTCGCCAGGAAGTACGCCAGGACCAGGCCGGTGATCGCGACCAGGGCACCGGTGTCACGCACCGCCGCCCTGGGCAGGTGCGGCCGCCGGGCGGCCAGCACCAGTCCCGCGACGACCGCCGCCACCAGCAGCGCGGCCACCGCCCAGACCTCACCCGCGGGCAGACCCGCCAACGCGCCGGGGCCGGCGAGGTTGCTGCGCAGTGTGGCACGTACGCCGGGAAGGATGGCCGTGGAGTTGCCGGCGTGCACGCCGGGGAGTTCGGTGTAGGTGCTGACCGCACTCCTGCCCGGCAGGTCGGCAGCGGTGAAGGTGACTGTCGAACCACTGACCCCGGCCTTGCACGGCGCGGCGTCGCCACTGACACTGCACGACACCCGGGCCGGCGTGCCCGGCGCGGTCAGCGTCAGCCGCATCCGGTCGATCGGCTCGTCGTGGGCGCTGACCGCGTTCCACCACATGGCGGCCGGCGCCGCACCGGCCTCCACCGCCTGCCCGTCGCGTGGCGAGGTGACCAGCCCGCGCAGCACGTAACTGACCTGGTAGGTGTGCCGGCCGGCCGGCGTGGTGCCGTCCGGGCCGATCCACACGGAGTACCACCAGGCCTGGTGGTCGTGGTAGGTCCACACCGGGCGGCCGTCCATACGTACCGCCAGGTCGTCCACGGACACCACCTGGCCGGTCGCCTGGTCGCGGCCGTCCGCGGCGTCGCCGGCCGAGGTGAACCGGATCGGCACCGCCCAGTTCAGCGGGGTCGGCCGGGCGGCCGCCAGGTCGTAGGTGAACCGCTCACGGACGGCGACCGACCCGTCGGCGCCGACCCGGGCGGTGATGTCGTACGCCGGGATCCGGTCGCCCTCGGCGGCATCGGCGGCATCGGCGGCATCGGCAGCCTTGACGGCCGCGTGCGCGGGCGTCGGCCGGGCCAGGCCGAGGACGGCCGGCACCAGCCCGGCGAGGAGCCCCGCGAGGATGAGTACGACCGGGAACCGGGTCCGGCCGCCGTACGCCGTCGTCATGACCGCTCAGCCTGCCAGCACACGGTGCGTCCTCATGTCGTACGTCCTCATTCGGGTCCGGAGGCCGGCTCGAAGCGGTACGCCGTGACGTCGCGCACCGGCCGGTAGCCGACCGCTGCGTAGATCCGGTTCGACGTCGGGTTGGCCAGGTCGGTGAACAGCGCGCACGTCTTGGCCTCGCCGTCCAGCTCGTGCCGACTCACGGCGGCGACCAGCGCACTCGCGTACCCGCGTCCGCGCCGCTCCCGCGGGGTGTAGACCGGACCGATCCGGACGACGCCGTGCACCGGGGTGGTGACGCCGAGGTGCGACACCGGCCGCCCCTCGTGCTCCCACACCCACGAGCGCCGTTCGGCCAGCCGCAGGTCGACCGCCTCGGTCACGCGGTGGCGCTCCACCTCGGTCGGCACGCCCGCCGGCCGGCCGGCGGCCTCGGCGGCGTCGGCCTCGAAGGCGAGGCACCACGCCAGCAACGTGGCCCTGTCGGCGGCGGTGGCCAGCCTGGGTGCGCCCGGAACCGCCCTCGGCGGTGGCGTCACCGCGTCCAGGGCGTGCAGTCGCTCGGCCATCTCCGCTACGGCGGTCGCGCCGGTCAGGCGTTCCCAGGCCCGGACGAAGGCGGCGACGTACGGATGGGTGCCGACCACGCCGGCCAGCGTCCGGGCAGGCTGCGGCCAGGAGCTCTGCGGCGAGTTCGGCGGCCGGGCCGGACTCCGCGGACAGCCACACCCGCTGCGGCGGGGTCCGCATGGCAGCGGCCACCACGGCACCGCCGTCACCACTGCTGGTTCGTACGGTGAGGTACGTCGCCGGCGCCGGGTCGGTGATCACGCCGGCCGCCCGCCCGGTGACGTTGGTGACCAGGACGTTGCTGACCACCGGGTCCGCCGCGAAGTAGTCCGCCGCCGAGGTGAGGAACGCGGCCGGGTCGTCGGTGAGGTCGCCGTGCACGCGCCGATCATCCCACCGAAGTCGCCGACCCGGCGCCCGTCAGCGCACCTCGTCGTACGCCGCCGCAGCCACCGCCTCGCGCAGCCGGGCGTGCAGGTCCCGGGTACGCGACCGGTCGACCGGCACCTCCACGACGCGCAGGCCGCGGGACCGGGACAGCGCCCCGCGCAGCTCCGCCCGGGTGGTGGCCCGGAGGAACGGCGTGTGGGTGGCCGCGACGAGCGAGCCGAGGTCGGCGCCGTGTGGCGTACCGAAGATCCGCTCGAACGCCTCGACGTGGTCCGGCCCGCCTTGCTCGAGGGTGCAGAAGATGCCGCCGCCGTCGTCGTTGACCACGACGATGGTGAGGTCGGGCCGGGCTTCGTACGGGCCGCGGACGAGCGCGTTCGCGTCGTGCAGGAACGTGAGGTCGCCGACCAGCGCGTACGCCGGGCCGGACCGGTGCACCAGCGCCGCTCCGATCGCGGTGGACAGCGTGCCGTCGATCCCGGCCAGGCCGCGGTTGCTCAGCACCCGGCGGTGGTCGCGCGGATCGATCCGGCCGGACTCGTCGACCAGCCGGTTGCTCCACGGCGCGCCGGCCAGGTCGAGGTCGCGGATCGGGTTGGACGAGCCGGACACCAGCAGTCCGCCGCCGGGCAGGACGCCGGCGACCTCCCGGGCGACGTGCAGGCCGGTGAACGCGGGCTCGCGGCCGAGCACGTCGTCGATGGCGGCGCGGGCAGCCCGGTCGGCGACCAGCCAGGCGGACAGCCACGCGTCCGGCTCCCGCCGGCCGGCACCCTCGACCGTGCCCTCCAGCGCCGCGGTCGTGGTGACGCGGTACGCCTGATGCCCGGCGTCGGGCCACGACGGGCGGCGGGACACCACGACCACCTCGACGTCCGGGCGGGCCAGCAGCCGGGTGACCGGACGGGACAGCGTGGGCCAGCCGTGGACGACCACGCGTTCGATGCCGGCTTCCAGGTCGGGCCGGGTGTCCAGCAGCAGGCGGTAGGGGCCGAGCGCGTTGGGGCCGGAGCGCGCGCCGCTGGAGGGCTCGGCGAACAGCGGCCAGCCGGCCGTCTCGGCCAGCCAGCGGGCCTGCGCGTCGGCACCGTCGCCGGCGACCACCACCGTGCGCGGCCCCTCCTCCAGCCAGGCGACGTGCTCGGTGGAGAGCCGCTCGACCCGGGTCCACCGGCTGTTCCCGGACCGGCCGGCGAGGGACTCCGGCCAGTCGTCGCGCAGCCGAGGATCGTCGAGGTCCACCGGGTCGGCGGGCTCGGGCACCAGCGGGTCCCGGAACGCGAGGTTGAGGTGCACCGGGCCCGGGTTGCGGTCGCGGAACCCACGCGCCACCGAGGTCGCCCGGCCGACGAGCTCGCGCCAGTAGGCGTTCTGTCCGGGCCTGACCTCGGGCACGCCGACCTCGTGGAACATCCGCACCGCGTCGCCGTACAGCTTGATCTGGTCCGTCGTCTGGCTGGCGCCCACGCCGCGCAGCTCAGGCGGCCGGTCGGCGGTGAGCACCAGCAGCGCCACCCCCGCATGGTTTGCCTCGAGGACGGACGGGTGCAGGTTGGCCGCGGCGGTGCCGGATGTGCACACCACCGGGACCGGGCGCCGGCTGGCCTTGGCCAGGCCGAGGGCAAGGAACCCGGCGGTGCGTTCGTCCACGCGTACGTGCAGCCGGATCCGGCCCTGCGCGTCAGAGGCGTGCAGGGCGAAGGCGAGCGCGGCGTTGCGCGACCCGGGCGCGAGCACCGCCTCGCGTACGCCACACCGCCACAGCTCGTCGACGACAACCCGGGCCAGTGCGGTGGACGGGTTCACGCGAGGCCCTCCACCCGGTCCAGCCGCTCCAGCCAGCGCTGCCGGGTCGCCTCGTCGGCGGCCGCCGAGGCCAGTAGGGCGGGGTCGGGTTCGGGCCGGACGACGGGTAACGCGCCGTCCACCGGGACCAGCGGGTCGGCCACCACGTCGGCGGTCAGCATCGAGACGGTGGCCAGGCCGCAGGCGTACGGCAGCTCCGGCAGCGCGGCGGCCAGCGCGACCCCGGCGGCGATCCCGATCGAGGTCTCCAGCGCGCTCGACACCACGACCGGCAGGCCGATCTGCTCGGCGATCCGCAGCGCGGACAGCACCCCGCCGAGCGGCTGGACCTTGAGCACGGCGATGTCGGCCGCCTCGTGCCGGACCACGCGGTAGGGGTCGGCGGCCTGCCGGATCGACTCGTCCGCGGCGACGGGTACGTCGACCCGGCGGCGTACCTGGGCCAGCTCCTCGACGGTGGCGCAGGGCTGTTCGGCGTACTCCAGCCCGCCGGCGGCCTTGTCCAACCAGGTGATCATCCGGACGGCGGTGTCGACGTCCCAGCCGCCGTTGGCGTCCACCCGGATCCGGCCGCCGGGGCCGAGGGCGTCGCGGACCGCTTCCACCCGCGCCAGGTCGTCGGACTCGGGCTGACCGGGCTCGGCGACCTTCACCTTGGCGGTGCGGCAGCCGGCGCTGCGGCACACCGCCGCGTGCGCCTGCTCGGGGCCGACGGCGGGGATGGTGCAGTTGACCGGGATCGCGTCGCGGACGGGAGTGGGCCAGACGTCGTACGCGGCCTCGCGGGCGGCTCGCAGCCAGGAAACGCAGGTGGCGTCGTCGTAGTCGAGGAAGGGGCTGAACTCCGCCCAGCCGGCCGGGCCGCGGACGAGGATGCCCTCCCGGACGGTGATGCCGCGGAAGCGGGTGCGCATGGCCACCGCGAAGACGTGGAGATCGCCGTCCGACCCGATGATCATGGCCGCATCCTCCATCTCACCTTCCGCCACTCCCCCGTCAGGGCGTCCCGGTAGGGCCCCCGGACCTCCGTGACACAGTGTCACGAGACCGGGCTCGTAGCCTAGTCACGTGCCCACCGACTCCCACCGCCGACTGGTCGCCGTCGAACTCGTGGACGAGCCCCCTCCCGATGCGGGCGGCGGCTCACCGCGGGCCCTAGTCGATCATGCCGACCACGGCGTCGTGCGGGCCGGTGTCGACGGACTGCTGGTGCTGCTCGCGAACCGGCTCGGAAGCGACGGTCCTGCGCTGGCGCCGCTCGCGCCGGGACCCGAGCGCGAACAGATCCTGACCCTACTCCGCACCGATCTTCCGCTGGAACGCGACGACATCGCCGTCGTGCTCCCCACGTCCGGTTCGACCGGCGAGCCGAAGGGCGCCCTGCTGCCCGCAGCCGCGCTGCTGCACTCGGCCCGGGCGACGCTGGACGCCCTCGGCGGGCCCGGCCGGTGGTTGCTGGCGCTGCCGCCGACCCGGGTGGCCGGCCTGCAGGTACTGGTGCGCTCGCTGGTCGCCGGTACGACGCCGGTGGTGATGCCCGGCCGGTTCTCGGTGGAGGCGTTCACGGCGGCGACCTCGCGGCTGGGGTCCGACGGGTCCGACGGGTCCGGCGGGTCCGGCGGGTCCGGCTCGTCCGGACGCCGGTACACCGCGCTGGTGCCGACCCAGCTCGGCCGGCTGCTGGACGGGGGCGCCGCGGCGGTGGACGCGCTCAGGTCGTACGACGCGGTGCTGGCCGGCGGCGGGGCGAGCTCGGCGGCGCTGCTGGACCGCGCCCGCTCGGCCGGGATCCGGGTGGTCACCACCTACGGCATGACCGAGACGTGCGGCGGGTGCGTCTACGACGGCCGGCCGCTGGCCGGGGTGGAGCTGGACATCGACGGCGAGAGGGGCCTGGTCCGGATCGGCGGCGCGACGGTGTTCGCCGGCTACCGGCGCCGGCCCGACCTCACCGAGAAGGCTCTGGTGGACGGCCGGCACCTGACCAGCGACCTCGGCCGGCTGCGCCCGGACGGGACGCTGGAGATCCTCGGCCGGGCCGACAACGTGGTCGTCTCCGGCGGCGTCAACGTGCCCTTGCTCGCGGTGGAGCGCGCGGTCGCCTCATGTCCTGGGGTGGCCGAGGCGGCGGCGGTGGGGGTCCCCGACGCCGAGTGGGGTTCCCGGGTCAGGGCGTACGTCGTACTGCGGCCGGGTGCGCAAGCGCCCGCGCTGGGAGACGTCCGTGACCGCGTGAGCGCGGCGCATCCCCGCGCCTACGCCCCGCGCGAGCTGGTGGTCGTCGACGCGCTTCCGCTGCTGCCCTCGGGCAAGGTCGACCGCTCGGCCCTACGCGCCGCAGGCTGAGCCGGCCGCCGGGCTCCCGTCGACGGCGGCCGCGGCCAGCGGGCGCCAGCTCAGGCCGAACCGTCGGTAAAGCCCGACTGCCGCAGTGTTCGCGGACTCCACCATCAACCCGGCCCGGCCGCGCTCGGTGACGAGCGTGTCCAGGACCAGCCCGAACGCCGCCGCGGCGTACCCGCGCCCTCGCAGCGCCGACCGTGCGCCGACGCCGGCGACGTAGCCGACCTCGGGTGCGGACCAGGCGTCCGCGGTCACCGCGGCCAGCGTCCGACCCTCCGGAGTCTCCGCCCACGCCCCCGCCCAGCGGTGCACACCCGGCGTACAGGGTCTGGCGTAGGAGTCCGGATGAGCCTCGGCGAGCAGATCGGTGACGGTGCTCGCGAGACCCGGCCGGCTCAACTCCAGCCAGATCGCTCCGTCCGGCCGTGGAGACGACGAAGGACGCAATGTCTCCATCCACCCGAACGCCCTACCGGCGAGCCTCAGGCCGGGCACGCGGTCGGCCACCGCCTCGACGAGGGCCGCGGATCCGATCGGCCGGTACGCAGGGCCCGTCTCGGCCAGCACCTCCGCGACCAGTGGAGCCACCTGCTCCGGCGACCCGTGCACCGCGAGCCGGTCCCGGCAGGACAGGTCCGGCGACGCCACCGCCACCGCGTCACCCCGGCGCCAGGCCCGCACTCCCGGCCCGAACCCCTGCGCCGCCCACAGCACCAACGCGTCGTCGCCCGCGCAGGACCGTAGTTCCCCGGTCGTCCGTAGCTCGTACGACTGCATGTATTTACGTTATGGACCATATCGAGACATCCGCCAACGACTTTCGAAGCGGCGGCCGAGTGCGGCAATCGACACCCTGCGTCCGGCGACGGACACCGACGTTGGGAGAATCCGGCCGTGGCAACTCCCGCACAGTGGTTGGACGGCGCCCGTCCGCGCACGCTGTCCGCATCGATCGCACCGGTCGTGGCGGGCTCCGGAGCGGCCGCGGCCGCCGGTTCGTTCGTCGCCTGGAAGGCCCTCCTCGCGCTCGTCGTCGCGGTGGCCCTGCAGGTCGGCTCCAACTACGCCAACGACTACTCCGACGGCATCCGCGGCACCGACGACAACCGCGTCGGGCCGCAGCGCCTGGTCGGTTCCGGTGCCGCCCGGCCGCAACTGGTGAAGGCGGTCGCGTTCGGCTGCTTCGCGGTCGCCGCCATCTGCGGGCTCGTCCTCGCACTCACCACCGCCTGGTGGCTGCTGCTGGTCGGCGTCGCCGCGGTGGCCGCCGCGTGGTTCTACACCGGGGGCGACAAGCCCTACGGCTACTACGCGCTCGGCGAGATCAGCGTGTTCGTGTTCTTCGGCCTGGTCGCGGTGATCGGCACGACGTACGTGCAGACCGACCGGGTGACCTGGCCCGCCATCGCCTGCGCGTTCGGCGTCGGCGCGATCACCTGCGCACTGCTGGTGGCCAACAACCTGCGCGACATCCCGACCGACCGGGAAAGCGGCAAACGCACGCTCGCGGTCGTGATGGGCGACCGGGCGTCCCGCCTGCTCTACGCCGGGCTGCAGATCGTGGCGTACGTCGTGGTGGTGCTGCTCGCGGTGACGGTGACTCCGTGGACGCTGCTGGCGCTGCTCTCGCTGCCGCTGGCGATCAGGCCGGTAGCCACCGTCGTGCGGGGTACCACCGGCCGGGCACTCATTCCGGTCCTCCGCGACACCGGCGTGGCCGAACTCGCCTACGCCGTGCTGCTCGCGCTCGGGCTCGTCCTCGCCTGAGGTCGCCGGCCGGGTCGAAAGGCCGGCGAGCCCTCCGGTCAGGTTCCAACTCAGGTGCGCTCGGTGGGGTCGTTCGTGGTGGACGACGTACCCATCTCGTCCTCGGTCTCCTGCTCGGCATGCGACCGGTGCCGGCGCTCCTGGAGCCGTCGGACGTACTCCGGGGTGATCTGTTCCTCGTCGATGTCGCGCGGATCCTCGCCTGGCGTTGCGCCTTCCTTGGCCCAGCGGGACTTGTCCTGGGAGTCGCGGCGCGGTTCGTCGGTCATAACTGCCCGCTACCCAGGTGCACCGCCCGGAAACTCCGGGGGCGGCCCTGCTCAGTCGCCGGGTAGCCGACCGTTGAACGGCGACTACCGAACGTCGCCGGATTCCAGCGATCCGGTGGAGGTGAACCCCGCCAGCCGGCGGGCGTACGGTGCGAGGTCCAGCCCCTGCGCGGCCACCCAGGCGTCGTCGTAGTAGGTGTGGGCGTACCGGTCGCCGCCGTCGCAGATCAGCGTCACCACACTCCCCCGCTCCCCGGCCGCGCGCATCCGCCCGACCAGGGTGAGCGCGCCCCACAGGTTCGTGCCGGTGGAGCCGCCGGCCCGCTGGCCGGTCACCCCGAGCAGGTGCCGCATCGCCGCCACCGACGCCGCGTCCGGCACCCGCAGCATGGTGTCGACGACGCTGGGAACGAACGACGGTTCGACGCGCGGCCGGCCGATGCCCTCGATCCGGGAGCCGACCGCGGTCACCCCGGCGTCGCCGCGCGACCAGCCCTCGAAGAACGCCGAGCCGTCCGGGTCGACGACGCACAGCCGGGTCTCGTGCCGGCGGTAGCGGACGTACCGGCCGATGGTGGCGCTGGTCCCGCCGGTGCCGGCGCCGACCACGACCCACCGGGGCACCGGATGCCGTTCCAGCCGCAACTGCTCGAAGATGCTCTCCGCGATGTTGTTGTTGCCCCGCCAGTCGGTGGCGCGCTCGGCGTAGGTGAACTGGTCCATGAAGTGCCCGCCGGTCTCCTCGGCGAGCCGGTGGGACTCGGCGTAGATCCCACGGGCGTCGTCGATCAGGTGACAGCGTCCGCCGTAGAACTCGATCAGCGCGATCTTCTCCGGGCTCGTGCACGCCGGCATCACCGCCACGAACGGCAGGCCCAGCAGCCGCGCGAAGTACGCCTCGCTGACCGCGGTGGAGCCGCTGGACGCCTCGATCACCGGCGTGTCCGGGCCGAGCCAGCCACTTGTCAGTGCGTACAGGAACAGCGACCGCGCCAGCCGGTGCTTGAGGCTGCCGGTGGGGTGCACCGACTCGTCCTTGAGGTAGAGGTCGACCCCCCACTCGGCGGGCAGCGGGAACACGTGCAGGTGGGTGTCGGCGCTGCGGTTGGCGTCGGCCTCCACCCGCCGGACCGCCTCGGCCACCCAGTCGCGGTCGGGCATCGGCCGGGCCGAAGCAGGCAAGCCGGGCTTGACGGGCGGCGGGGACAGGTCGGACGGGATGGGCGGCGTGGGCAGGTCGGACGGGATGGGCGGCGCTGACATGGCTGCAGGCTAGCCCGGCGCCTGGAGGGACCCCCGGGGCGACGCCCTGTCAACCCGGAGTTGCCGTTGCCGTACGAGCCAGTAGACGAGCGTGGACAGCACCGCCCATCCGGTCAGCACGAGGAACGGCAGGGCGTGCAGGTGGCCCGGGAAGTAGACCTCGGTGTGGATCGCGGCGATCGCGGCGCCGGACGGGAGCCACGGGCCGATGACCCGCAGGAACAACGGGAGCAGCGGCCAGGACACCACGCCACCTGAGGCCGGGTTTCCGAGCAGGACGATGATCGCCCAGGTGGGGACGATGGCCCACGGCCCGATCAGCACCAGGAACATCAGGAACAACGCGCTGGCGACGTACATCGCGAGCGCCAGCGTCAGCCAGACCGGCACGAACGGCAGGTGGAGCGCGCCGAGGAGCCAGTCCACGACCGCCACGATCGCGAACGCGCCCAGCAGCGAGTACGCCGCGGTGAACGCGACCCGAGCGCCGGGGCCGAGACCGCCCGCGTGCATCCGGAGCTGGGTCGCCCCGACGAAGCCGACCACGACCGCCGCCAGCGTGACGTAGAAGACCACCAGGCCACGCGGATCGCCCTGCTGGGTCGGGTGCAGGTCCCGTACGACCACCTCCACCCCGACGGCCTTGCCCACGACCGGCGCCGCCTGCTCGAGGAGGGTGGCCACGGAGGCCCCGGACGCCGAGGACACGTCCACGGTCACCTGCCGCGACTGCCGCAGGTCGAAGATCGCGAAGACCGTCTGCTCCGCGATCGCGTTCTGTGCCTGCGCGTACGTGGCCGCGGGGTGGGGCACCAGCGCACCGTCCAGCGCGTGGTCCATCCCGGCTACGAAGGCGCGGTGCTCCGTCCCCTTCCAGCCGACCACGGCGACCGGAACCTCCTGCGGAGTGGGGTTGGCGAACGCGTAGGTGTAGGACCAGGCGAAGAAGCCCGCCGCCGCGGCGATGAGAACCACCAGGCCCGCCGCCGTGAGGTAGGGCGAACTCCGGTTCCTCTCCGCCATGCCGACGATGCTAGGTCAACGCAACGTGACCGCAGGGGAACTCGCCGCACCGGGTGCGGTCGGCGGTCACCGCTCGCCGAGGAGTTGGGCGAGCAGGTCGGTGGCGACGTCGCGGGCGTCGACACGCCCCTCCGACAGCGCGCTCACCGCGGCACCGTCGACGACGGCGAGCACCACGTCGGCGCCCACCCGACCGGACCAGCCGGTGCGGGCGAGCAGGGTGTCGATCACCTCCAGGAACGCGGGCCGCATCCCCCGCAGCACCGCGGCGACGGCGGGATAGCGGGCGGCGGCCAGCAGTTGCTCGTACTGCGCGAGGACCGCGGCCCGCCCGGCGGGCAGCACCGCGCGCGCCAGCCGCCGAGCGGTCTCGCGCGCGCTGTAGCTGCCTTCCGGTACGGCGGCGGCGGAGCGGGCGGCCCGGCGTACCCAGCGCTGCGCGAGCGCACCGGCGGCGGCCGCGCGCAGGTCGTCCAGCGAGGTGAAGTAGTACGTCGTGGAGCCGAGGGGTACGCCCGCCCGGCGGGCCACCGCGCGGTGGCTCACCGCCTCCACCCCGGCGTCCTGGAGCAGGTCGGCGGCCGCGGCGACCAGCGCGTCCCGGCGGCGCTGGCCGCGCTCCTGCGCCGGCTCCCGCCGCGGCGCCGGCCGGGCGGTCAGTGTCCCGCCCCGGACAGGTTGAGCCCCACCACCCCGGCGATGATCAGCACCAGCGAGACCAGCTTCAGGATGGAGAAGCCGTCGCCCAGGAACGCCATGCCGATCACGGCGGTCACCGAGGCGCCGATGCCGGTCCAGGCCGCGTACGCCGGCCCGACCGGGATCTGCTTCATCGCCCAGGCGAGCCCGGCGAGGCTGGCGAGCGCGCACACGGCGAACACCACCGACGGCACCAGCCGGGTGAAGCCGTTGGACAGCTTCAGCGAGACCGCCCAGCCCGCTTCGAGAAATCCCGAGCCGATCAACACCAGCCACGCCATCTCGCACTCTCCTCGACCAGGTGGAAAGCTGTACGCTCGTACAACTTAACCTGTACGAGAGTACACGTTTTCAAAGAGTCGGCGGACGAGCGCGCCGGAAAGAGAGATCGAGAACGTGTGAACGGATCACACCGACGGCGGACGGCGGGCGGATCACCCCGGGAGTCGACCCCGGGGGCCCGGTCAGCTCTCGGCGTCCTCGCGGCGGGTGGACGCGTCCAGGCGTCCCCGCATCGAGCGCAGGCCGGACGTCAGCACCGCTCCGGCCTCGACCTGCCGCTGGCGCAGCAGCAACCAGGACAGACCGGACGTGAGGAGCACGGCGGGCAGCGCGATCAGCCACGCCGACACGTGGGCGCCGAACAGCAGGTACAGCACTCCGAAGCACGCCAGGAAGATGACGAGCCGGAGCAGCGTGTAGACGAGGAAGGTACGCACGACGTTGGCAGCGTACGTCAGGAACCCAGCAGCTTGACCAGCAGGTCGGGCTCGATGTTGCCGCCGGACACCACCGCGACGACCGGGCCCTCGGGCAGCTCGCCGGAGCGGCTGAGGTAGGCGGCCGTGGTCACCGCGCCGCCGGGCTCGGCCACCAGCCGGGACCGGGTGGCCAGCACCCGTACCGCCTCCGCGATGGCGTCCTCGGTGACCGTGAGGATGCCATCGACGTACTCGTGCAGGTGCGCCCAGGTGAGCTCACCGAGCCCGGTCCGCAGGGAGTCGGCCATCGTGCGGTAGGTCTGCTCGACCGGCCACACCCGGCGCTCGCCGAGCCGCATGCTCTCCGCGGCGTCGCCGGCCAGCTCGGGCTCGCAGCCGAGCACCGTGACGTTGGGCCGCATCGCCTTGATCGCGGTGGCCACCCCGGAGAGCAGCCCGCCACCGCCCACCGGGACGAGGACGGTCGCCACGTCGGGCAGGTCGGCGAGGATCTCCAGCCCGATCGTGCCCTGACCGGCGATCACGTCGGGGTGTTCGTACGGCGGGACGTAGGCGTAACCGTGCTCGGCGACCAGCTCGGCGGTGCGCGACTCCCGCTCGGCGGCCGGCACCATCACCACCTCCGCACCCAGCGCACGGGTGGCGGCGATCTTCACCTCGGGCGCGGTGTCCGGCATCACCACGGTCACCGGCGCGGCGTACTCCCGGCCGGCCAGCGCGACCGCCTGCGCGTGGTTGCCGGAGGAGTGCGTGACGAGGCCGTGCGCCCGCTCCTGCTCGGTCAGCGCGCCGACGGCGTTCAGCGCGCCCCGGACCTTGAAGGCCCCGATGACCTGGAGGTTCTCCGGCTTCAGCCACAACGGCCGGTCGGCCTCACCCCAGGACGCCGCGACCAACGGGGTGCGCAGCACCTGGTCGGCGATCCGGTTGGCGGCGGTGCGTACGTCGTCCAGCGTCACAAGCGCGCTCTCGGCCATGCCCGAAACGCTACCCGGCGCCGGCCTTGCCCCTGGCGTCCCCATCGGGTGAGTCCGCCGCTCCGGTCGGTTCGGCCTCGTCCGGCAGCTCGGGCATCGGCAGCCGGCCCTCCCACTTGGTGGACAGGACGAGGGTGGTCCGGGTGCGGCTGATCCCCTCGAGCCGCAGCAGCCGGCCCAGCAGCTCCTCCAGCGCGTCGACGTCGGCGACCCGCACCTTCACGACGTAGGACTCGTCACCGGCGACGAACCAGCAGTCCTCGATCTCGGGCACCTTCGCCAACCGGTCCACGACCGCGTTCTGGTCGGCGTTGTCCGACAGCAGCAGGCCGATCAGCGAGGTCACGGTGAGGCCCACGGCGCTGGGCCGGACCAGAGCGCGGTAGCCGGTCAGCACGCCACGCTCCTCCAGCCGGCGTACCCGCTCCTGGACACTCGGGCCGGACAGCCCGACGAGCCGACCGAGCTCGGCGTACGACGCGCGGGCGTTCTCCCGCAGGGCGGCGACCAGGCGGCCGTCCAGCTCGTCCATCACATTCCTCCGTCATCCCTACCCATGAGGCGGTGATTCGTTGGCATTATCTGCATCTAGACCCTAGAATCATCGGTGTACGTCTAGATGCACCAACGATCCAAGGGGCACAACCACCACGATGTTCATCGGTTCCCCGGAGTTCCCGACGCTCCGCCAGCTTCCGCACCTCGGCACCACCTCGCTCGCGACCTCCCGTCGCGTCCCCACACCCTCGCAGGGGTCGCTCTCGGCCGACCTGCGGGCGTCCGCGACCGCCGGCCGGATGGGCCACCGGTTCCGCCGCTTCACCCGCCGATCGCGCTGACCCGTTCGCTGAGCCGGGCGCGCCGGCCCGGGACTGCCGGGACCGGCCGCGCCGCTCGGCGGACCACGGGCCTCCAGCCGCCCGGACGGCTACTCTCGGGGTAACTTCACCCCACAGCCGTCCGGGAGGGGGTTCGATGCTTCGCGTCCTACCATTCCTGCTCGCCCTCGTCCTGCTCGTCTACTGCCTGGTCGACCTCGCGCAGAGCCGATCCGACCGGGTCCGGGCCATGCCCCGGTGGGCGTGGGCGCTGGTCATCACGTTCCTTCCGTACGCCGGACCGTTCGGCTGGCTGACCCTCGGCCGTCCCGTCGAGGGTGGTTCCGCGGACCGGCCCGCGGCCCGGCCCGACCAGCCACTGGCGCCCGACGACGACCCGGAGTTCCTCGCCCGGCTCGCCCGGATGCGGCAGAAGTCCGAGGACGACCGGCTGCGCCAGTGGCAGGCCGACCTCGAACGCCGCGAGCGCGACCTCGGCGGCGACGAGGGTGAAGGACCCGCCGGCCCCGCCGGCACCAGCCGAGCCTGAGGGCAATTCCGCTACCGCCTGGTGGCTCGCGGGGCCTACTCTTCGGCGATGATCACGCCGTCGTCGAAGGCCGCGCCCGACGAGCCTGACCTGCCAGACCCAGATCTGCCGGCTCCAGACCAGCCCGTGCAGGAGTCCTTCGGCGACCACCTGCCGGCCGGAGTCGCGGCCCGCGCGGCCGCCCTGCTGAGCGAGCACCTCGCCACGCCCGTCCGGGTGGCGGGTTATGAGCCGCTTCGCGTCGACGGGCACGCGCACGTCGCCCGGCTGACCCTCGCCGGCGCAGCGTTCGGGTCGGCGGTGGTGAAGATCGCCCACCGCGGCGACGACGGTGAGTTCGACCGGGCCGGCACCGGGTCATGGAGCGCGGCCAACCGACTGTGGAACGAGTGGACCGGTCTGGAGTTCCTCTCCTCCGTCCCCGGCGATCCCGGGACCCCCGCGTTCTACGGCGGAGACGCCGAACTCGGCTTCATCCTGCTCGAGGATCTCGGCGCCGACCACAGCCTCGCCGACATCCTGGTGCGCGAGAGCGCCGGACCGGCCCGGGCGGGCATGGCCGGCTACGTGGACGCCCTGGCCCGCGTCCACCTGGCCAGCTTCGAACGGGCGGAGGAGTACGCCCGGTCACGCGCGCGGTTCGGGGTGCCGGCGCAGGGCGAGGGCATCGCGCACGACGTCCGCACCAAACTGGTCCCCGCGCTGGCCGACCTCGATCCCGGCCTCGCCACCGCCGTCGGCGACGCCGCCCTGGCCGCGGTCGACTGGATCGAGGAGGTGCTGGCCGAGCCCTCCTGGCAGGCGTACAGCCCGAACGACTGCTGCCCGGACAACAACCACGTCGACGCCGACGACACGGTGCGGTTGTTCGACCTGGAGTTCGGCGGGTTCAGGCACGCGCTGCTCGACCTCGCCTACGTACGCACGGTCATGCCCACCTGCTGGTGCGTACGCCGGCTCCCGGACGGGTTGCCGGACATGCTCGTCGACCGCTACCGCCGACGGCTGGCCGAGGCCGGCCGGGACGTGGCCGACATCAGCGGCGTCGACGGCACGGACTTCGGCGCCGCGCTGGACGCGAGCTCCGCCTACTGGGCGCTGTGGTCACTGGCCTGGATGACGCCTCGGACCCTCGGAGCCGAAGGCGCCGAGCGGAGACGATTCGAGGAGTGGGCGTTCGACCTGCCCTCGCACCGCGAGTTGTTCGTACTCCGGTTGGAAAATCTCGCCGACGCCGCCCGGCGTCAACCCCGCCTTGCGCCGCTCGGCGATCTCGCGGACACGGTGCGGGCAGTCACCCGGAAGGCATGGTCGGGTGTCGGACTGCTGCCGATCTACCCCGCGTTCGACCACTGACCGGGCACCGAGCGGGCACAGGCCCACGCCTACTTGGCGTAGGAGTGCAGCCCGGCGATGAAGAAGTTGACGCCGACCAGGTTGAACACCAGCGCGGCGTACGACACCAGCGCGATCCCGGACACCTTGTTCCGCCAGCCGGCCGTCGACCGTGCGTGCAGGTAGGCGGCGTAGCAGACCCAGGTGATGAACATCCAGGTCTCCTTGGGGTCCCAGCCCCAGTAGCGGCCCCAGGCTGCCGCCGCCCACACCGCGCCGGCGATCAGCGCGAACGTCCAGATCGGGAACGCGAACGCGTTCAGCCGGTACGCCACCCGGTCGATGGTCTGCGCGGACGGAAGCTGGGCGAGGTAGCCGCCGGAAGTGCGACCGCCGGAGGCCACCCGGCGTTCGTAGCGCGCCTTGAAGATCTGCAGGGCGCTGGCTACCGCGCCCAGGGTGAAGATGCCGGTGGCCAGGCAGGCTGCGGAGACGTGGATGGCCAGCCAGTACGACTGCAGCGCGGGGATCAGCCCGGTCACCGGGACGTAGAGCACCGAGATGGCGATCGTGAGCAGGACCAGCACGAACCCGGTCAGCGGCAGCCCGAGGAAGTTGGTGCGCAGCTTCCGCAGGGACACGAGGTAGACGACCATGATCACGAAGCTGCCGGTGATGGAGAACTCGTACAGGTTGCTCCACGGCACCCGGCCGGCCGCGAACCCCCGGCACAGCACACCGGCGCCGAGCAGGCCGGTGGACAGGATCGTCAGCGCGACGCCGATCCGGGCGAACAGGTCGGCGCGGTCCACGCCGCCCCCGGTGCCCGCGCCACCGTCGCCCGAGCCCTGCTCGCGTTCGAGGACGGCGACGCCGCCCCCGGACTCTCCGTCTCCGGCGGCACCCTCACCGGTGGCCAACTCCGTCGCCGTGGTGGTGGCCGCACCGCTTGCCTCGCCGGTCACCGCCGCGGCCGGCTTCACCCGTCCGGACGTACGACGCTCGCGGCGGAACGCCCACTCGGCCGCGTGCGCCAGCATCGCCAGCGCGATCACCGCCGTCGCTCCGTAGACGAAGTTGTCCGACAAGCTCGCGAGCAACGAACTCACGGTGACTCCTCCCCGGCCGGGGCCGCACGACCGGGCAGGTCCGCGGCGATTCTGTCGATCTCGACGGCGAGGTCACGTGTCTCGTCGTCAGCGGCGCCGGCCGAGCCGGACCGCCCCTCCCGCTCGGCGCGGACCCCCTCGTCGGGAACCGCCCGGGCAACGCCCGTTGCGCGGGAGCTGAGCCGCTCGCCCTTGTCCATGCCGGCGATCGCGACCACGGTACGCCCGTTGTCCGAAGCGACCCGCACCCACACCCGGCGGCGACGTACTACAAGGGATAGTAGCAACCCGGCGAGGGCGAGCACCGCGCCCACCAGCGCCACCGGTGCACCGGGGTTGCTGCTGATCTGGAGGTTGACCCAGCGGGTGTAGCCGTCGAAGCGGATGCTGCCGCCACCCGGCAGCGCGGCGGTCTGCCCGGGCTCCAGCGACTTGCGCCAGGGACCGTCCCCACCCTTGAGCTGGGTCAGCCGGGTCTTGTCCAGGCTGTACACCGACTGCGGCACGCCCTCGTCGAGGCCGAGGTTGCCGGCGTACCCGGTGAGGAACACCATCGGCCGGAGGGCGTCCGGGAACGCCGAGATCGGGCCGCGCTGCGGGTCGACCATCCCCGTCGGAAGGAAGAAGCCCTCGAAGCCGAACTGCTTCGGCCGGGCGTCTGGCACCTTCACCACGCCGGTGGAGGAGAAGTTCGCGTCCTGCGGCAGGAACGGCACCGGCCCGGAGAAGGCCACCTTGCCGCGGCCGTCCCGGACGGTGAACCGGGGCGCGTACCCGTGGCCGCTGAGGTGGATGTCCGTACCGTCCACGTGCAGGGGGTGGTTGATCCGCAGGTGGTAGTCGCGGGTCGAGGCACCCGGGCGCGGGGTGTACGCCAGGGCGGCGTCGAACGACCGCGGCGAACCACTCTCCTCGCCGTTGGTGGCGAACTTCACCTTGAAGCTCTTCACGGTGAACGAGAACGGCGCCAGCTGGCTCTCCTTGAACAGCCCGCCGCTCTGGTAGCCGTCGTACTGCGTCACGGTGTTGGCGAAGCCGTTGCCGACGACGACCAGCACGGTGCCGCGGAAGCCGAACAGGCTGCCGATGGCCACGCCGACCAGCACCACGACGATCGCCATGTGGAAGAGCAGGTTGCCGACCTCGCGCAGGTAGCCGCGTTCGGCGGACAGCGACGGTCCGGACGGACCGGCAGACCCGCCCGAACCCTCGTCGCACACCACGCGGTAGCGCGCTGCGCGCAGGCGTTCCCGCGCGGCCGCGAGCACCTTCTCGGGCGGGGTGTCGGTGGTCCAGGAGCGATGCACCGACAGCCGATCCAGGCGGCGCGGCGCAACCGGCGGCCGGGACCGGACCAACCGCCAGTGCGCGAGCGTGCGCGGCAGGATGCAGCCGAGCAGGGAGACCAGCAACAGCAGGTAGATCGCGCCGAACCACGGCGAGCCGAACACGTCGAACAGCCCGAACTTCTCATACCACCGCGACAGCCCGGGGTTGTTGCGGATGAACTCCGACACCGTCACCGGGTTGATCCGGCGCTGCGGGATGAGCGTGCCGGGGATGGACGCCACCGCCAGCAGGAACAACAGGATGAGGGCGGTACGCATGGACGTCAGCTGCCGCCACACCCAGCGAGCGAGCTCCCACGGGCGCAGCGGCGGCGCGTCCTTGGCCGCCGTCGTCTCGCGTTCGCGTTGCTGCGTCGAAGCCATCCGCTACACCACCGTCAGGAAGTTGCTCGCCCACTGCCGCATCGGGCCGATCACGGCGTCCCAGGCCCCGGTGACCATCGCCAGTCCGACCAGGATCAGCAGCGCGCCACCGGCCCGGGTCACCCACTCGTGGTGCCGGCGCACCCAGGACAGTCCGCCCAGCACCCGCCGGAAGCCGAGTGCCACCAGGACGAACGGCAGGCCGAGGCCGAGCGCGTACGCGAGCATCAGCAGCGAGCCGCGCCCGGCGGTCCCCTCGTTGACCGCGAGCGTCGCTGCCACCCCGAGCGTGGGTCCGACGCACGGCGTCCAGCCCAGACCGAACAGCACACCGAGCAGCGGCGCCGCGGCCAGCCCGACCGCCGGCACCTTGTGCACCCGTACGTCACGTTGCAGGAAGGGCACCAGCCCGACGAACGCCAGCCCGAGCAGGATCGCCACCACGCCCAGGATCCGGGTGAGCAAGCCGGCGTTGACAGCGAGGAAGTTGCCCACCACGCCGAACACCGCGCCGATGGAGACGAACACCACGGCGAAGCCGAGGACGAACAACAACGCACCGGCCAGCATCCGGCCCCGCCGCGCCGAGCCCAGGTCGGCGCCGGTGAGCCCGGTGACGTAGGACAGGTAGCCCGGCACCAGCGGCAGCACGCACGGGGAAAGGAACGACACCAGGCCGGCCAGTGCGGCGATCGGGATCGCCAGCATCAGCGAGCCGTTGAGTGCCGTCCGCGCGAACCCGTCGCCGACCGAGGTCGCCGCGCTCGCCGAGATCGCCGGGATCGCCGAGGCCAGGAGGAGCGGGCTCACCGCAGCCCCGTCACGTCGGAGGTGATCTGCTCGAGCGTGCGGCGGCTGACGTTGCCGAGCACCCGGGCGGCCACCCGGCCCTGCTTGTCGATCACCAGCGTCGAGGGGATCGCGCTCGGCGGAAGCGTCGCCCGGAATCCCAGCAGCTGGTCGCCGTTGGGGTCGTAGATGCTCGGGTACGGCACGTCGAAGGTTCGCACGAACGCCTGCGCCGGCTGCCGGGTGTTGTCCCGGGTGTTGATGCCGAGGAACTCCACGCCCTTGGCCCGCAGGGCGCGGGCGGCGGCGGCCAGGTCGGGCGCCTCCTTGCGGCAAGGGGCGCACCACGACCCCCAGACGTTCAGCACGACGACCTTGCCGCGGTAGTCGGCGAGCGCGACCCGCTTGCCGTCCAGCGTGGTGCCGGCCACGGCCGGGGCCGGCTTACGTTCGCCCGGCGGCATGGTGGTGACGGTTCCGCTGCCGGTGACGAACCTCGTGGTGGCGTTGGTCGAACGGGAGCCGTCGCCGCCCTCACCGCCACCGCCGGAGTCGTCGGAGGAACAGCCGGCGAGTCCGGCCACGCCCAGGAGGACGAGCGTCGTCACCGCGGCGAGCGCACGCGACCGTGCGCCCCGCGACTGCTTCGGTGACCTCGAACCCATACCGCCGTTCATCCTCAGCTGAAGTTCACGCCCCGGCGACGAACTTCTTGCCTCCCGCCGGGCCGCCCGGCAGCAGGTCGGCTGCCGGCTCGGGGTAGTCGACGGACACGATCCGGCCGTCCTCGTAGGTGAACGTCGTCAGGCTGGCAAGCGTGCACTGACGCTTGCGCGGGTCGTGCCACAGCCGGCGGCCCTCGACGTAGGAGCGCGCGGTCCAGATCGGCAGCTGGTGGGAGACCAGCAGCGCCTCCTCGCCCGCCGCGGCGGTCCCGCGCGTCCGCCATCGCCGCCAGCATCCGCACCGCGATCGCGCGGTAGGGCTCGCCCCACGACGGCCGCATCGGGTTGCGCAGGTGCTGCCAGTGCTGCGGGCGGCGCAGCGAACCGTCACCCACCCCGAACGTCAGCCCCTCGAAGAGGTTGCCCGCCTCGATCAGTCGCTCGTCGGTGTCGATCGGCAGCCCAGCTGGCCGCCGTCGGCTGCGGCGGTCTCCTGCGCACGCTCCAGCGGGGAGGCGACCAGGTGGGCGATCGTCGGGCCGCGACCGTCTCCGCGACCCGTTCGGCCATGTCTCGCGCCCAGCTCGGACAGGTGGTAGCCGGGGAGCCGGCCGTAGAGGATCTTCTGCGGGTTGTCGACCTCGCCGTGGCGCAGCAGATGGACGAGGGTGCGGCTTCGGCTCACGAAGCTCCTGCTGAGTCGGGCCGGCTGCCGGCGGCAGTCGGGTCGGCTTTCGGGTCGGCTTTCGGGGCTGGGGCCTGGTCGGGTTCGGCGGCAGCGGCGGCCCGGGCCGCGGCCGGCAGGGCGGAGGCGATGCGGTCCAGCGCCTCCTCGTCGTGCGCGGCGCGACGAACCACGCCTCGAACGCACTCGGCGGCAGGTACACCCCGCGCGTCGAGCATCGCGTGGAAGAACGCCCGGAACCGGTGCTGCGCCTGCGAGCGGGCGTCGTCGAAGTTGCGGACCCGCGGCACCTCGGCCGGGTCGACGAAGAAGATGCTGAAGAGGTTCCCGGCGAACTGCGGCAGGTGGGGTACGCCCTCCTTGGTCAGCGCCTCACCGACCAGCCCGGCGATCGTGGCGGCGGCGTCTTGTCCAGGTGCGCGTAGACCTGCGCGTCGGCCAGCCGCAGCGTGGCGAGCCCGGCCGTGGTGGCGATGGGGTTACCCGCCAGCGTCCCGGCCTGGTAGACCGGCCCGGCCGGGGACAGCCGCTCCATGTACGTCGGCGTTCCCGCCGAACGCCGCGGCCGGGAAGCCGCCGCCCATCACCTTGCCGAACGTCACCAGGTCGCCGGCCACGCCGTCGATGCCGTACCAGCCGGAACGGCTGACCCGGAAGCCCGTCATCACCTCGTCGGAGATGAACAACGCCCCGTGCTCGTGCGCGGTCCGGCGCCAGGAACTCGTTGAACCCGTCCTCGGGTGGAACCGCGCCCATGTTGCCCGGCGCGGCCTCGGTGATGATCGCCGCGATCTCCTCGCCGTACCTCGCGAAGACCTCGCTCACCGCCGCGCGGTCGTTGTAGGGGACGACCAGGGTGTCGCCCGCCTGGGCGCCGGTCACGCCCGGGGAGTCCGGGTGCCCGAACGTCGCCACCCCGGAGCCCGCGGAGGCCAGCAGCGCGTCGACGTGACCGTGGTAACACCCGGCGAACTTCACCAGCTTCGCCCGGCCGGTGACGCCCCGGGCCAGCCGGATCGCCGACATGGTGGCCTCGGTGCCGGAGGAGACGAACCTCACCTGCTCGATCGGCGTCACGCGCGACGATCTCCTCGGCCAGCTCCACCTCCGGCCGCGGTGGGTGTGCCGTAGGACGTGCCCGAGGACACCGCGCGGGTGAACCGCGTCCACGACCTCCGGGTGGGCGTGCCCCAGGATCATCGGGCCCCAGGAGCCGATCAGGTCGACGTACTCGTTGCCGTCGGCGTCCACGAGGTACGGGCCGCGCGCGGAGGTGACGAACCTCGGCGTACCGCCCACGGCGTGGAACGCCCGGACCGGTGAGTTGACGCCACCAGGAGTGACGACGCGGGCACGGTCGAACAACGCCTGGGAAGCGGCACTTCCATGCGTGGCGGGGAATCGCTGCTCGGTCACCGCGTCATTGTCCCTCGCCATGCTGGACCGCCCGCAGGGGCGGGGGGTCGCCCGACCGGCCGGGTGCGCGGACCGGTCCGCGCGGCGTAACGCGACGAACCGATCCCACCGGTCGAAACTCCAGCGAACAGGGCGTAACTTCCGGTCGGTCCCGTCGTTGAGGGAGTGTCGAGGGAGTCCCTGCCAGCGTCCTCGTCGCAGACGGCACGGTGCCAGCACTTCAAAGAATCAAGGTGGGGACGTAGAGGTGAGGCGTGAGCCGGGGAGGTCGAGGACTCCGCGGGGGCCCGCAGTGAAGGGGCCACGTTCACCCGCGAGGACGAACGCCGGAGTCGGGCCCGACGGGGCGGGGTCGCGGGCAATCGACACGGCACAACGGTCGACAGTCCCAGCCGCGCTCGGCGCCCACGGTGCCCGCCGAGGCCCTCGCACACTGACGTTTCCGACCAACTGAACAGGCCGCGAACGAGGCCACCGAACGCCGCCGACGAACAGGACAGCACCCACAGCTCGACCACCCACTGCTTTCGTGAGCCCAGCCGCGACGTGCGCGACCCGCGCACTCCGGGCTCCCCCAAGCAGGCTCGGCGCCCTCACCCCCCCGGGCGCGCCGAGCCTCCTCGGCCGTCGCGGTGCCCGGTTACCTCCCCCCCGACCGGCGCCGCGGCGGCCCCTCCACGCGGGTGGTCCACCGAGCCGTGAGCGGGATGCGGGGAGCCGCGAGGTCAGCGCAGCCGGCGGGCCGCTTCGGTGGCCCAGTAGGTCAGGACGATGTCGGCGCCGGCCCGGCGGATCGAGGTCAGCGTCTCGACGATGGCGCGGTCGCGGTCGATCCAGCCCTGCGGCCGCGGCCGCCTCGACCATGGCGTACTCACCGCTGACCTGGTACGCGGCGACCGGAACGTCGACGGTGTCGCGCACCCGGCGCACGATGTCGAGGTAGGCCAGCGCCGGCTTGACCATGCACCATGTCGGCGCCCTCGGCGAGGTCGAGCGCGACCTCGCGCAGCGCCTCGCTGGCGTTGGCCGGGATCCTGCTGGTACGTGCGCCGGTCGCCGACCGCAGGCTGCGACTCGCACCGCGTCGCGGAACGGGCCGTAGAACGCCGAGGCGTACTTCGCGGCGTAGGCCAGGATCGCGCTACGTCGGTGTAGCCGGCGCCTGGTCGAGCGCGGCGCGGATCGCCGCCGACCTGGCCGTCCATCATGCCGCTCGGGGCGACCACCTCGGCCCCGGCCTCGGCCTGGCCGCGGCCATGTCGGCGTAGCGCTCCAGCGTGGCGTCGTTGTCGACCTCGCCGTCGGCGGTGAGGACGCCGCAGTGCCCGTGGTCGGTGTACTCGTCCAGGCACAGGTCGGCCATCACGACGGTCGCGTCACCGACCTCGGCGGCGACGTCGCGCAGCGACGTTGACGATGCCGTCGGGGTCGGTCGCGCCCGGAGCCGACCGCGTCCTTGTCCGCGCGGGATGCCGAACAGCATCAGCCCGCCGACCCCGGCCTCGGCGGCCTCGACCGCCGCCTTGCGCAGCGAGTCGCAGCGTGTGCTGCACGACACCCGGCATGGACGGGATCGGCTGCGGCTCGGCCACACCCTCCTTGACGAAGAGCGGCAGCACGAGGTCGGCCGGGTGCACCTGGGTCTCGGCGACCAGCCGGCGCATCGCGGCGGTGCGCCGAAGCCGCCGCGGCGCGGCCGGTCCGGGAACGCCGTGGCCACTCGCTCGGCCGTCCGGTCCGCGCGGATCGCGCGACCGCTGCGCTCGGGCGTCGCGGCCGCAGCACCGGCGTCGCCCAGCCTCGACTGGGCCGCAGCCGCAGCTCCGCCGAAGTCGGCCAGCGCCTCCGCCAGCGCGCTCGACGCGACGGCTTTCGGCCAGGACGTCGACCCGCAGGCCGTGCTCCTCGGCCGTCTTCGCTGTCTGCGGGCCGATGCACGGCGATCACGGTGCGTGCGTGCGGCTTGCCGGCGATGCCGATCAGGTTGCGCACCGTCGAGCTGAGGAGGTGAACAGGACGGCGTCGAAGCCGCCGGTCTTGATCGCCTCGCGGACTCGGCGCGGCGGCGGCGCGGCGCGCACGGTGCGGTAGGCGGTGACGTCGTCGACCTCCCAGCCGAGCTCGGTCAGGCCCGGCGACGAGCGTCTCGGTGGCGATGTCGGCGCGCGGCAGGAACACCCGGTTGATCGGGTCGAGGACCTCGTCGTACGGCGGCCAGTCCTCGAGCAGGCCGCGCGGCGGACTGCTCGCCGGCCGGCACCAGGTCGGGCTTGATACGCCGAACTCCACCAGCGCCGCCGCGGTCTGCTCGCCGACGGCGGCGACCTTGAGGCCGGCGAACGCCCGCGCGTCGAGGCCGTACTCCTCGAACTTCTCGCGCACCGCCCGCACCGCGTTGACCGAGGTGAACGCGACCCACTCGTAGCGGCCGGTGACCAGGCCCTTGACGGCACGTTCCATCTGCTGCGGGGTGCGCGGCGGCTCGACCGAGATGGTCGGCACCTCCTCCGGCACCGCGCCGTACGCGCCGGAGCTGCTCGGACAGCGACGCCGGCCTGCTCCTTGGTGCGCGGCACCAGCACCCGCCAGCCGAACAGCGGCTTGGTCTCGAACCACGACAGCTTGTCGCGCTAGCGCGACCGCCGCGCCGACGACGAGGACGAACGGCCCGTCGAGGGGTACGGCTTCACCTCGGCCGGCGATCGTCTCGAGCGTCGAGGCGACGGTGCGCTGGTCGGTCGTGGTCCCCGAGGTGGTCGCGGCCACCGGCGTGGAGGCGTCCCGGCCGGCGGCGACCAGGAACGCGGCGATGTCGCTCAGGTCTTCGGCGACGTTGATGAGCACCAGGGTCGCCGCGCCCGGCGAAGGTCTCCACGTCGGTCGCCGCCGCTCAGGTCGACGATCCGTGACCTCGCGGTGCCTTCGTCCCGGTCAGCGGGATGCCGGCGTAGGCGGGCACGGCGGTGACCGGCGGAGATGCCGGGCGTCGACCTCGAACGGCACGTGGGCCGGGCGAACGCGGCGACGTGCTCGGCGGCGTTGCCGTCGAGGAACGGGTCGCCGTGGAGAGCCGCGACGACGTGTTGCCGTCCTTCCCGTGCTTGGCGAGCACCCTGCCGGCCTCGGCGGCGGTCACGGCGTCCTCGTTGAGCTCCAGCCGCACGCCGTCGCCGCGGAGCGACGACGATGGCCTCAAGGCCGCTGAGAGCACCCGCGACTCAGCGTCGGCACGGCTCAGGGGCTCCGTGGCCCTGGCCGTGAACGAGCGCGGGGTCGCCGGGGCCGACCCCGACGGAGGCAGACTCGAGCCCCGGGTCTCGGCCGGTGCTCTTGCTCGTGGGGTCAGGTGTGCGATCCCCCATCAACGGCCGGCGCCCTCGGCGAGCAGCGGGGCCGCGAGTTCGCGTCCCAGGCGGTCGGCCATCTTCCGGGAGGCCGCTGAGTGGACAATCGGAGCTGTGCGTTCACCGTCGACGCTGCGACGACGGCATCGGAGGCAAAGTTCGTCTCTCCACCGCGGCGTCTCGGCAAGCCGATGGGTGCGCGAACAGCCCGCCCCGAGTGCGGCGAGTAGGCGCGTTCGGCGGTGACGGCCGCCCGGTGGCGGAATCGTAGCCCGGCGAGGGTCGCGAACCTCGTCAGCTCCGTCGGAGGCCCGGCACTCCAGCCCAGGGCGCCCTGGCCGGGGGCGGGCACCAACGGGGCCGGGTCGAAAACGTCGGTGATCGCCTCCCTCCGGCCCAGTCTGCGCGAGACCGGCGCGGGCGAGCACGACGGCGTCGAACTCACCGTCGCGTGATCTTGCGCAGCCGTGTGTCGGCGTTGCCGCGGATCGGCACGACCTCGAGATCGAGGCCGGAGCAGCCGTAGCTGCGCCAGCCGGCGTGGCGAACCGGTGCCGACCCGGGCGCCCGCGGGCAGGTCGGCGAGCTTGTCGCGGGAGACGAGCGCGTCGCGCGGGTCGTCGCGCGGCGGGACGGCGGCGAGCGCGATGCCGTCGGCGTGCCGGGTCGGCAGGTCCTTCAGCGAGTGCACGGCGAAGTCGACCTCGCCGGAGCAGGGCTTTCGCGCAGCCCGTCGGCGAAGACACCCTGGCCACCGATCGTGGCCAGGCGGCGCGTGGTTGCGGTCGCCCTCGGTGGTCACCTCGACCAGCTCGCAGCGGTGACCGGCCTGCTCCAGCGCGTCCGCGACCTGGCGGGCCTGGGTGAGCGCGAGCGCGCTGCGGCGGGTGCCGACGCGGACGTCGCGGTCAGGGAGTCGCCGTCATGGTCACCTCCCGGCTCTCCGGGCTGCACCGAACGGTCCGGCTGAGCGGGCTCCACGGGCTCGACGCTGGTGAACGCCTCCAGCGCGCTGAGGTCGAGGGCGAACAGCTCCCGCAGCGCGTCGGTGTAGGAGGTGTCGACCGTCTGCTCGGCGAGTTCCTTCACCCGGATGGTCGGCGCGTGCAGCAGCTTGTCGACCACCCGGCGTACGGTCCTCGCCACCTCGGCGTGGGAGTGGTCGTCCAGGTGCGGCACCCGCGCGGTCAGCCGGCGCAGCTCGGCGTCGACGACCTCGGCGGCCATGCTGCGCAACGCCACCACGGTCGGCGCGACGGTGGCGGCCCGGCGGGTGGCCACGAAGTCGGCGACCTCCTCGGCCACGATCGCCCGGACCGCCTCCACGTCGGCGGCGACGCCGTTGTCCACGGTCTCGGCCAGCCGGCCGAGGTCGATCAGGGTGACGCCGGCGACGTGCCCGCCCTCGATCTCGACGTCGCGCGGCATCGCCAGGTCACAGACCACCAGGGCCCGGTCCGGCGCCTAGCAATACGGATGCAACTGCTCGAAGCAGACGTACAT
>CAWBTM010000015.1:0-553110 GCA_963791775.1 uncultured Actinomycetota bacterium
CGGCCGCGGCGACCTGCGGCGGGCCGCCGTCGACGACGAGCAGGCCGGGCGCGTAGGCGAACCTGCGCTGGCGTCCGGTCTCCGGATCGATGCCCGCGGGCACACCGGTGGCGGCGCCGTTCGACCGTTCGGCGGTGCCGTTGGAGCCGGCGGTGCCGTTGGACGCACCCGCCTCCGCGGGCCCGTCCTCCGCGTCGGTGGGCGAGGCCGCGCCGACGTCACCGGTCTCGGCGTGCTCGTCGAGGTATCGCTGGAACCGCCGGGTGATGACCTCGTGGATGGAGGCGACGTCGTTGGAGCCGTTGTCGCGACCGCGGGCGCGCACCGTGAACCGGCGGTAGTCGCTCTTGCGCGGCAGGCCGTCCTCGAACACCACCATCGAGGCCACCACGTCCGACCCCTGCAGGTTGGACACGTCGTAGCACTCGATCCGCAGCGGCGCCTCGGGCAGCCCGAGCGCGTCCTGGATCTCCTGCAACGCCCGGCTCGGGTGGTCAGGTCGCTGGCCCGCTTGGTCTTGTGCAGGTCCGAGCGCCTGGGTGGCGTTGCGGGCCACCGTCTCCATCAGCGACTTCTTGTCGCCGCGCTGCGGCACTCGCAGGTCGACCCGGGAGCCCCGGCGTTCGGCCAGCCAGTCGGCCAGCGCCACGTCGTCGGCGGGCAGGGCCGGCACCAGCACCTCGCGGGGGACGCACTCCCCGCCCTCTGCGCCGTACAGCTGGATGCAGCAGCCGCTCCACCAGCTCGCCGGTCTCGGCGTCGTCGGTCTTGTCCGCGACCCAGCCGCGCTGGCCGCGGATCCGCCCGCCGCGTACGTGGAACACCTGCACGGCGGCCTCGAGCTGGTCCTCGGCCAGCGCCACCACGTCGGCGTCGGTGCCGTCGGCCAGCACGACGGTGTTCTTCTCCAGCGCGCGCTGGAGGGCCTTGAGGTCGTCACGCAGTTTGGCGGCGCGTTCGAACTCCTGGTCGGAGGAGGCCTGGCGCATGTCGCGCTCCACCCGGCGGATGAACGGCGCGGCGTGCCCGGCCATGAAGTCGCAGAAATCCTCGACGATCTCCCGGTGCTCCTCCGGGGTCACCCGGCCGACGCAGGGCGCGGAGCACTTGCCGATGTAGCCGAGCAGGCAGGGCCGGCCGATCTGACCGGCGCGGTTGAACACGCCCTTGGAGCAGGTGCGTGCCGGGAACACCCGCAGCAGCAGGTCGAGCGTCTCCCGGATCGCCCAGGCATGGGAGTACGGGCCGAAGTAGCGGACCCCTTGCGCTTGCTGCCGCGCATCACCTGCAGCCGCGGGAACTCCTCGTCCAGCGTGACCGCAAGCCAGGGATAGTCTTGTCGTCGCGGTACTTGACGTTGAACCGCGGGTCGTACTCCTTGATCCAGGAGTACTCCAACTGCAGCGCCTCGACCTCGGTGTTGACCACCGTCCACTCGACCTTGGCGGCGGTCTGCACCATCGCCTGGGTGCGCGGGTGGAGCGCGGCGAGATCCTGGAAGTACGACCCGAGCCGGGAGCGCAGGCTCTTGGCCTTGCCGACATAGATCACCCGGCCCCGGGGGTCGGAGAAGCGATAGACGCCCGGCTGGTCGGGAACCGAGCCGGGTGTGGGTCGATAGGTCGCGGGATCAGCCACTTTTCCGAGCCTAGGCGACGCCACCCCCATCCGGGCGGCTGGCCGCCCCGGTGCTGCCGTACCGGATCGGGCGAACCACGCGAACCGACCACTCAGGCGAGCTTGATCGAACCGCCCTCCACCTCGATCTTCACCGGCGCCAGCGGCCTGGTCGCCGGCCCGTTCTTGACCGAGCCGTCAGCGGCACTGAAGGCGCTGCCGTGACAGGGGCAGTGGATCACGTCGTCGGCCACGCTGCCCACCGGGCAACCGCGGTGGGTGCAGATCGCGGAGAACGCCTTGAACGTCCCCGGCTGCGGCTGGGTCACCACGACCTTCTGCGCGGCGAAGATCTTGCCGCCCTTCACCGGAATCTGGCTGGTCGAGGTGAGGGAACCGCCGGCCCCGCCGGCCCCACCGCCCTTGGCCGCGTCGTCGTCGCCGGGCGTCTTGGTGGAGGTCTTCGGCGCCTTGTCGGCCTTGTTCCCGGCCGCCGAGTCGTCGCTGCCGCCACTGGTGTTGGACGTGTCACCGCCGCACGCGGCGAGCAGGGGGATCGCGGCGGCCGCCGCGGCCACCCCGCCGAGGGCGTGCCGGCGGGTCATGGGGCTCATCGGGGCCGAGTCGCGGCGCTCGGGTGTGTCCACGGGGGTCCTCCGTCGGTCAGGCGAGTCGCTGGGCGAAGTCGAGCACAGTTCTCCCACGACACGTGAGGGGGACCCGGGTGGTTCAGCCTGTCCGGTAATTCGGGACCGCCGGGCGGGTCAGGCCTCCAGCGGCGGCCAGGCCGGCAACGCACCGTCCGGCGTACAGTCGAACGGCACCGGCTCCCCGACGACCTCCAGCTGCGACTGCTTCTCCACCTCGGTTCGCAGGCTCTCCGCGACCAGCAGGTGAACCGTGTCCAGGGTGTCGTGCACCCGGAGCAGCCGGACGTTCTCCGGATCGGGCCGGCCGCACATCAGGATCGCCGCGGCCACCGCGTCCTCGTCGGTGGGCAGTGCGATCGGCAGCTTCGCCCGGCGTACCCCGCCGATGCCGGACGTCATCGCGTTCACGTACAGCGCGTGCAGGTCGATGTCCTCCAGCACCCGGAACGGCACGAAGTCGGCCAGCCCCACACCCACCGCGTTGCCGTACGACGCCTTGCTGATCCCGTGCACGGTGATGTTGGTGACGCGGGGACGCTCGGGTTCGTCAACGCCGTCGATCCACATCCGGCCGATGACGTTGGTGTCCATGCCGGAGCCGGACTTGTCCTTGCCGAGCTCGTCGACGACCAGCACGTCCAGGTCGTCGAACGGCAGCCGTCCGAGCAGCCGGCCCGCCTCGGCGAGCAGTGCGGTCTCGGCAGGCCCGGCGATGCCGTCGGGTTCGACGAAGGCGATCCGGGCGGTCCGCTCGTGGGCGTTCTCCACGATGCCGATGCCGCCCAGGACGCGGCCGGTCTCGACGATGTGCCGCCCCACCGTGGGAATCCAGCGGGCCAGGCCGGTCGAGCCGTAGACGTGGATGCCCTCCGCGCCACGCTGCTTGCCCAGGCCGATGGCAGCGATCTTGCCGAGCCCGGACTCGACCTCGCCGTGGAAGTCGGTGTGCGGCTTGATCCGGTTGACCAGCAGGATCCCGTCGGCCTGAGCGGCGTTGGCGTCGAGGTGCACCATCGGGCCGTCGGGTACCCGGCCGAGTTCGACGGTGTCCATGGTCGCCCGGATCGGGACGCCCATCGTCTCCTCGGTCACGCCGTAGGACGCGAGGACGGCGACCTGACCCTCCGCGGTCGCCCCGCCGTGGGACCCCATCGCCGGTACGACGAACGGCTCGGCCCCGGCCGCGCGCAGCCAGTCGCACGCCGCCCGGACCACCGTCGCCAGGTCGTGGATGCCGCGGCTGCCCGCGGTGACCGCGACGCTCATCCCCGGCCGGATCCGCGCCCGCAGCACCTCCAGCTCACGGGCGGTCGCCGCGGCCACGTCGGGTTCGGCCGGTACGTCGTAGTGCTGGCGGATCGGGATCAGCCGCGGCAATGGTGCCCGGGGCTTCAGCTCGCGTACGCGTTCGAAGGGGCCGAGCCCGGTCGGGCTCGTGGGGTCACTCACGGCGTGTCCTCCTCGATCGGCGGTCGTGCGGTTTGTGCCTAGCCTGCTCACATCACCGCGCCGAGCTGCCACGGCACGAACTCCTCGTCGCCGTAGCCGAGCTCCTCGCTCTTGGTCTTCTCACCCGACGCAGTGGCCAGCACCCGGTCGAAGATCTGCCGGCCGACCTCCGCCACGGACGCGTCCCCGTCGGCGACGACGCCGCAGTTGATGTCCATGTCGTCGGTCATCCGCTGGTAGACGTCGGAGTTGGTGGCGAGCTTCATCGACGGCGTGGGCTTGCAGCCGAACGCCGACCCGCGGCCGGTGGTGAAGCACAGCACCTGCGAGCCGCCGGCGACCATGCCGGTCGCGTTCACCGGGTCGTAGCCGGGCGTGTCCATGAAGACCAGGCCCTTCGCGGTGACCTGCTCGGCGAACTCCACGACGTCGGCCAGGTTGGTGGTTCCGCCCTTGGCGGCGGCGCCGAGGGACTTCTCCAGGATCGTGGTGAGGCCGCCCGCCTTGTTGCCCGGCGAGGGGTTGTTGTCCATCGAGCCCGCGTGCTTGGCGGTGTAGTCCTCCCACCAGTGGATCCGGCGGATCAGCTTCTCCCCCACCTCGCGGCTGACCGCGCGCCGGGCCAGCAGGTGCTCGGCGCCGTAGATCTCCGGCGTCTCGCCGAAGACCGCGGTGCCGCCGTGGGCCACCAGCAGGTCCGCGGCCGCGCCGAGCGCGGGGTTGGCGGTGATGCCGGAGTAGCCGTCGGAACCGCCGCACTCCATCGCCAGGATCAGCTCGCTGGCGGGTACGGTCTGCCGGCTCACGGCGTCGACCTCGGGCAGCATCTCCTTGATCCGGGCGATGCCCTCGGCCACGGTCTTGCGGGTGCCGCCGAGCTCCTGGATCGTCATCGGCACGGTGATCTTGTGCTCGGGGATGTTCCAGTGCTCGACCAGGCCCGCGACCTGGTTGACCTCGCAGCCGAGACCGAGGACGAGGAAGCCGGCGAAGTTCGGGTGGTTGGCGTAGCCGGTGAGCGTACGCCGGAGCACCTCGAAGCCCTCGCTGCCCGGACCTGCCATGCCGCAGCCGGTGCTGTGGGTGAGGGAGACCACGCCGTCGACGTTCGGGAACTCGTCGAGGACGTCGTACTTGAACCGCTCGGCGATCAGCTTCGCCGCAGTGGCAGAGCAGTTGACCGTGGTGAGGATGCCGATGTAGTTGCGGGTCGCCACCCGGCCGTCGGGGCGGACGATGCCCTGGAAGGTGGCCCGGGCGGTCTCGGGTACGTACTCGGTGGGCCGGGCGTCCACACCGAAGTCGTACTCCCGCTCGAACATCTGGAACGCCGTGTTGTGCGTGTGCACGTGCCGTCCGGGCGTGATCGGCTCGCTGGCGAACCCGATCACCTGACCGTACTTGCGGACCGGCTCGCCGGTGGCGACCGGCGCCACCGCGAGCTTGTGGCCGCGGGGCACGGGGTCGGTGACCTGCAGGGTCCCGCCGGTCGGCAGCGCGTAGTCGCCGGGGGCGAGGTCGCCCATCGCGATCACAACGTTGTCGGTCTCGTGCAGCCGCAGCGTGGCCTCAGCGAGCGCGGGCTGGTCGGTGGCGGGCGTCACTGGCGGCACTGGCGTCACTTGTGTCACCTTCCAAGTCATCTGATGTTTCAATGCCGGAAATCGTACCCGCTCCGGCGTGGCAGCGGACCGCCGTAGGGCAGGTTCGGGCCGGGTTCGGGCCGGGTTCGGCACGTGATCCGGGGGCGTTCGGGGCGTGTAGAAGGCTCGCGACCGGGCGGGTGCCATAGGGTTGGGCCGCAGTCGACCCACCAGGCTGTCCGATGGTGGTCACCTTCGCGGTCACCCTGGGAGGCACGGCGGACATGACCGACCGGAAACCACGACCCAGGAAGCCGGGCCACGTCACGACCGGCCGCGACGGGCGCGGACCCGGCGACGGCTCGGCGCCCGGACACGCCGGCGCGCTGACCGGTGTCAGCCGGGCCGGGCTCGCCGACCAGCTGGCCGAACGCCTGTTGGACGAGATCGTCGCCGGTGCCTACCCACCCGACAGCAGACTGCCGCCCGAGCCCGTCCTCGCCGAGCGCGCCGGTGTCAGCCGGCTGACGCTGCGCGAGGCCATCAAGGACCTGCGCCAGCGGGGCGTCCTGCGAGTGCAGCAAGGCCGCGGCACGTTCGTGAACCAGCCCGACACCTGGGCGCCGTTCGACAGCACCGTGCTCAACGCACGGGCGCTGCTGGAGTCGGGGTACGAGCTCGCGCACGAGCTCACCGAGCTGCGCCGCATCGTCGAACGCGGGATCGCCGAGCTCGCCGCGGTCCGGCGTACCGACGAGGATCTGGACCGGATGGAGGCCGCGGTGGCCACCATGCGCGAGGCCTGGTCGGCTCAGGACCTGGACACGTTCAGCTCCGCCGACGTCGACTTCCACGACGCACTGCTGCGAGCCGCCGGAAACGCGTTCGCGCTGACGTTGTTCCACTCCGTCGACGGGGCGCTGCGCTCGGTGCGCCGGCGCACGGTCGAGGAGAACGCCGAGCTCGCCGAGCGCGCGATCGACTACCACGCCAAGATCATGAGTGCCGTACGCCGGAAGGCGCGGCGGTCGGCCGGTGCGCTGATGGACGAGCACCTGCAGGAGACCGAGGACTTCACCGCCGCGCTGGCCGCCTCCGCGCGCGCCCGGGCCGAGGAGGACGACACCCGCACCCGCCGCCGCGCCTGACCCGAACCACCCAGGCTGGGAAGACTTATGGGTGTCCTGGGCCCCATAAGTCTTCCCAGCTTCCCCGTCTGGTGCAGGGACGCGCACGCTCCGCCGCCTTGTCCACAGGGCGCCCGCGTCGTGGAGCCGGATTGTGGGACCGTCGGCCATGCCCACTCCACTCCCGCAGCCCCTGCTCGCCGTGGTCGAGGCGCAGGCCGGAGTGGTGGCTTTGGACCAGGTGCGCGCGGCCGGCCTGAGCTGGGATCACGTCCGTGCACGGGTGAGGTCCGGCCGATGGCGACGGCTCCATCCCGGCGTGTACCTCACCCATGACGGACCGCCGCTCCGAGCGAGCATGCGATGGGCGGCGCTGCTGTACTCCGGCGCCGACGCACTTGAGCCATCGCACCGCTGCCGAGCTTTGGGGCCTCCTCGACGAGCCGACCGCCGCGGAACCACCTGTCGACGTCACCGTCCCGAAGGACCGCCGGGTCCGCCCCCAGTCTGGACTGCGGCTCCACTACTCCAAACGGGTGGCGGCGATCCGGCATCCGTCCCGCACACCTCCGCGTACCCGAGTCGAGGACACAGTGCTCGACCTTGCGGCCACCTCGGAGCAGTTCCCAGAAGTCGTTGCCCTGGTGTGCAGCTCCTGCCAGCGGCGGCTGACGACACCGGCTCGGCTACGCGCCGCCCTCGTGGCCCGTCCCAACGCCCCGTGGCGCGCGCCTCTTCGGACGATCCTCGCCGAGGTCGAAACGGGCGCGCAGTCGCCACTCGAACTGACCTATCTGCGTTCGGTCGAACGCGCACACGGCCTACCTCGCGGCACCCGGCAGGCCCATCGGCGAACGAGTTCGATCAGCCAGGTGGACGTCCACTACGACGAGTACCTCCTCGTCGTGGAGCTCGACGGGCGGCTCGGCCACGTCGGTGACGGCGCGTTCCGTGACCGGAGGCGGGACAACCTCGCAGCCGAGAGTGGCTGCTGGACTTTGCGGTACGGCTGGGCGGAGACGGCCGGCCGGCCATGTGAGGTCGCCGGGCAGGTGGCCCGCGTCCTGCGCCTGCGGGGATGGTGCGGAAGGCTCAGGGACTGCCGGCAGTGCGGCGGCCCGGAATCGAAGAGCTGGGAAGACTTATGGGTGTCATAGGCCCCATAAGTCTTCCCAGCTCGGCCAAAATCCAGGTGGAACGGATCAGAGGATTTCGAGGGTGTCGAGGTCGGGGGTGGAGGGGCCGGTGTGCGAGGTCTCCCCCGAGTACCAGAACGCCGTCGAGGCGATGTCGTCCTGCAGCGGGAGGTACCTCCCGCCAGAACGCCAGCCCAGCGCCTGCACCGTCACCTTGAGGTCGGAGGCGAAGCGGATCGGGTCGAGCACGTGCCAGCGGTACATCCCGAACCGCTGCTGGCTCTGGTACAGCCCGTCCGGTGCGATGATCTGGTGCAGCCCGAGGAACGGCGTCGAGAACGCCGTGTATCCCTGCCCGGGCACGTCGAAGTTCCACGCCCCGCCGAAGTAGTCCTCGGTGCCGGTGCCGCAGATCGTCGGGAACTCCTCGTCCCCGTCCAGGAAGAACTTCAGCTCACCCTCGCCCCACCAGCCGACGCTGTTGACGCCCCAGGCGAGGTAGGTGCCGACGTAGTGACCCGCGCCGGTCACACCGTCGAGGATGGTGTGCACGTCCTTGCTGGCAAGCGGGTTGCTCCGCCGCCACTGCGAGTGGAAGTACGCGACCTGATCACCCTGCGCGCCGAGCTCGGTGAGCGTGTAGTCCACCTGGTAGTAGACGGTCACGTCCTCGTCGGCGAGGTTTTCCAGGGTGACCCGCGCGTTCTGCAGGAACGGCATCGTCCAGTAGGAGTTGAAGCCGCCGTTGGGGTTGACCGCCACCGGCATCGAGCTCAGCTGGGCGAACTTCCCCCAGCCCTGGCCGAAGAAGTCACCCACCGGCACCTCGACCGCCGGGCGGGTGTCGTCGTCCCAGTAGAAGCGCAGCAGCAGCCGGCGCCAGTTCGACACGTGCGTGGTGAGCCAGATGTGCTGGATCGCACCGGGGCCGTCGATCTCGGCGAGGGTCGCCGTCTCCCCCGCCCCGATCCGGATCGAGGGCGAGACCTTCCAGCCCAGACCGAGGTCGCGGGCCGCCCTGGCACCCGTACCGTCCGTCGCCGCGCCGCCGCGCCCCTTCTCACCGGTGGGGTTCTCCGCGCTGATCGACCGGGTGACCGCACCCGACAGGTGCGCCAGATCGCCGAGGCCACTCACGAGACCCGAATTACCGCTCACGCCACGCCCTTCCGCAGATGTTCTTCGTCGGGTCGTTCCGTCCGCCCGCCAAGGGAGCAAGCCCCTCAGGAGTGGGTCCGGACCGACGTGACGACGCTATCGGGAAGACCGTGGGCCGCGGCAGGCCGGAAGCGGTGCGTCGGCCGGCCCGCGCGTCCGGTTGCGGACGCGTGGGCGGCCGGCGCCGGTGAGCCATGCGAACAGAGTCGGTACGCCGGACCGCTGATCGCACCGGTCCGGTCAGTACGACCGCGGGGTCAGAACGACGGGAGCTCCTCGCCCTGCACGGCCTGGATGTTCAGCTCCACCCTGATCGTCGCGCCGACCGCCGCGACACCGGCTCGTACCAGCTGGTTGTAGCTGATCGCGAAGTCGTCGCGCTTGAGGTCCGTCGTGGCCCAGAAGCCGGCCCGCACCCCGCCGAAGGTGTCCGGGCCCGCGCCGAGGTAGCGCAGGTCCAGGCTCACCGGCCGGTTGATCGCGTTGATGGTGAGCGTCCCGTCCATCGTCCAGCGGTTCTCACCGGTCGCGGACAGCCGCTCGCTGCGGAACTCGATCGTCGGATGGTGCGCGACGTCCAGGAAGTCGGCCGTACGCAGGTGGTCGTCGCGCATCTTGTTGCCAGTCTCGATGCTGTCGGCGGAGATCACGGCACGGACCTCGGACTCCTCGATCGGCCGGGCGATGTACATCCGGCCGCCGAACCGGGTGAACCGCCCCTTCACGCTGGAGAAGCCCAGGTGCCGCGCGGTCGCCTCGATGTTGGAGTGGTCCGGGTCGATCACCCATCGACCCTCCGCCGGGAGCGGCATGCCGCCGGTCCGCGGCAGCGTCACCACTCCGAGCGTGGCGCCGCTGCCGCCGACGACGACGGTCCGTGCGGCCGGGGTGTGCCCCGGCGCGGTGACGATGGCGGTGTAGGTCCCCGCCGGCAGCGGCCCGGTGACGACGCCTCCCTGGCTGTCCGCCTCGGCCCGGGCCACCTGCTGGCCGCGCAGGTCGGTCACCGTGACGACACCCTGGGGCACCGGCCAGCCGTCGGGCGTACGCAGCTCCGCGGTGAGCACGGAGCGGTCCTCCGATTGCGTTCGCATGCGGCTCCTCATACCTCCGGGTGGCCCAGCTCGACATCGTGCGCGCCGACGTCGCCGCCGCCGAGCCGCACCGAGCTGGTCACCGCCGGGTAGCCGGTGGCCACGACGGTGTAGTCGCCGGCCGCGAGGTCGTCGAGAGCGTAGCTGCCGTCCTCGTCGGTGAAGACGGTGCGTACGACGTCGCCGTTCTCGTCCAGCAGCGTGACCCGCGCGTCACGCAGCGCTCGGCCGTACCGGTCGCGTGCGGTCCCCCGCAGGCCGGCCTTGGCGACGAGCTCGACGTCACGCCGGGTCTCGCCGAGCTCGGCCACGCTGACCGGCAGCGCCACGGGCTGGTACCCCTCGGCCCGCACCGCCAGCGTGTACGCCGCGGCGCCCACGTCGTCGAACCGGAAGCCGCCGTCGGCGCCGGCGACGCGGGAGGCGACCACCTCGCCACGCGCGTCGGTGAGGACCGCGACCGCCTCGGCGACCGGAAGCCCGGACTCCGCCGAGCGCACCTCGCCGACGAGGCCGCTGACACCGGCGAGCTCGACGTCGACGGTGACCGGCGACTCACCGACCGACACCGTCGAGGCGCGCGGCTCGCTGGCCGGCGCCGAGGCGATCAGGACGTACGTTCCGCCCGGATCGGCGGCCAGTTGGTACCGGCCGTCGGAACCGCTGGCGGTACGCCCGACCTGGTGGCCGCCGAGGTTGATCAGCGTCAGGGCCGCGTTGACGACGGGGGTTCCGTCCGAGCGGCGGACGACACCCACGACCGCTGCGGACTGTCCGGCCGGACGGCCTTCTAAGGAGCCGAAGTCGCCGCCGAACCCGTTGTCGCCTCCGGAACTGTTGCTCCGGGAGTACCCGGTCTCGCTGTCACCGGTCCGCTCGGGTGAGCGGGCCAGGTGAGCGGGCGGGAAGGCGCCGGGTCGTGCGGACGATCCGGTGCGGCCGTCCTCGGGCCGGCCGTTGTCCAGCCGGTGCGCACCGTTGGCCTGCCGGTCCGGGCGCGAGACGCCCGCGCCGACGAGGACCTCCAGGTCCCGGTCGGACACGCTCGTGCCGCCCGCTCCGTCGGCGTCCATGCCGGCCCAGTCGGCGGCGTCGGCCGCGAGGCTGGATCCCACGGCGGCCGGGTGGCCGTTGCCGTTGCGGATGCCGACCGGCTCCAGCCGCTCGCCGGCCGTTACGGGGGTGGGTACCTGCTCGGACTCCACCTGCACGCGCTGCTCGCCCTCGGTGCCCTGAGCACCCTCAGCCCCCTGGCCGGCGAGCCGCTCGGCCTCCAGCGTCTGCTGGATGCCGCTCTTCGTACCGAGCGGAATCTCCTTGATACACAGGATGGCGATCAGCGCGATCACCGCGATCGGTGCGGCGACCATGAAGATGTCGGCGACACCCTGGCCGTACGCCTTCTCCACCAACTCGCGCACCGGCGGGGGCAGCTTCCTCACCTCCGGCACCACGTCGCCGCCGGGAGCCGACTTGATGCCGAGCCGTGCCAGGCCGGAGGCGATGTCGGTGGTCACCTGGTGGGCGAGGACGGCGCCGAGCGCGGCTACGCCGATCGCACCGCCCATGGTCCGGAAGAACGCCACACCCGCACTCGCCGCGCCCATCTCCCTGAAGGAGATGGTGTTCTGGACGGCGAGGACGAGGTTCTGCATCACCATGCCGACGCCGAGACCGAGGAGCAGCAGCGAGACGCCGATCCGGGCAAAGCTGGTGTGGTAGTCGATGGTGCCCATCGCCACCGAACCGGCGATCAGCAGGACGCCGCCGAGCACCATCCAGCGCTTCCACCGGCCGGTTCGGGTGATGATCTGCCCGATCACGGTGCCGGCGACGAGGCTGCCGACCGCCATCGGGATGCTGATCAGACCGGCGACCGTGGGCGACTTGCCCCGGGCGATCTGCATGTACTGGCTGAGGAACACCGACGTGCCGAACATCGTCACGCCGACCGCGACGCTGGCGATGACGGCGAACACGAAGGTGCGGTTGCGGAAGAGCCACAGCGGCAGGATGGGTTCCTTGGCCCGGTGCTCGGCCACGATGGCGAGGACCAGGACCACGATGGCGCCGCCCACCATGAGCGCGGTGGTCGTGGAGAGCCAGTCGAACTGGTTGCCGGCCAGCGTGACCCAGATCAGCAGGGTCGCCACGCCGGCGCTGAGCAGGACCGCACCCACGTAGTCGATGTTCACCTCGCGGCGGATCCGCGGCAGGTGAAGGGTCTTCTGCAGGACGAGAATCGCGACGACGGCGAACGGCACACCGACGTAGAACG
Source organism: uncultured Actinomycetota bacterium (assembly GCA_963791775.1). Taxonomy (GTDB): domain Bacteria; phylum Actinomycetota; class Actinomycetes; order Propionibacteriales; family Actinopolymorphaceae; genus Actinopolymorpha. The sequence continues at coordinate 12,093 of CAWBTM010000015.1, forward strand.
TCGAGCGCCAGCCCAGTGGGGAGTCGGTGAGGACGCCACCGATGAGCGGCCCGGCGACGGTCCCCACCGCCATCGTCGCGCCGAGGAAGCCCATGTAGCGGCCACGGTCGCGGGGGCTGATGATGTCGGCCAGGATGACCTGCGAGAGCGCGGTGAGGCCACCGGCGCCCAGGCCCTGCAGGACCCGCAGGCCGATCAGCTCGCCGACGTTCTGGGACAGGCCGGCCAGCGCGGAGCCGACGACGAACACGATCAGCGCGATCTGCACCAGAAGCTTGCGGCTGAACAGGTCGGCGAGCTTGCCCCAGATCGGCGTACTGATCGTCATCGCCAGCAGGGAGGCGGTGACGACCCAGGTGAACGCCGACTGGCTGCCGCCGAGCTCGCTGACGATGCGCGGCAGCGCCGTGGAGACCACGGTCGAGGACAGAATCGTGACGAGCATTCCGAGGAGGAGGCCGGACAACGCCTCCAGAACCTGCCGGTGCGACATCCCCTCGGACGCGGGGGCTACCGGAGCGGCCGCCGGAGCGGTCTGGGTCGTCATGAGAGAGCTTCAACTCCTGTGCGGTGCTGCTGGTGGCTCGGGTGGTCGGGTTCGGTGCGGACTTCGGTGTCCGCGCCGGATGCCTGGTCCGATCCCAGGTCGGAGCGGGCCCTGGACTCGGCCGGGTCTGCGGGCTCGGCCTGGGCTTCAGGTGGGGTCTCGGGCTTGCTCAGACCGAGGTCGGCCCGGAGTCTGCGCAGCTGCGTGGTCAGGGTCGCGACGTCCTCGCCCTGCCACTCGTACAGCGCGGACTCGAAGTGGTCGACCACGTTCCGCGCGAACCGACGAGAGCTCTCGCCGGCCCGCTTCGGTGACGAAGACCAGGTGCGCCCGGCCGTCGGCGGGATCCGCCCGGCGCCCGACGTATCCGTACGTCTCCAGCTGCGCGAGCTGCCTGCTTGCGACCGAGACGTCGACCATCATCGCCTCGGCGAGCTGGCTCACTCTCGCGTCACCGGACGCCGCCAGCGTGGCCAGCACGCTGAGCGCGCCGAAATGGCAGCGCTTGCTCGCCGCCAGCCGGGAGATGTCCTTGCGAATGAGTACTACGTCATGGATCGCTCGGATGAGTTCCTCGAGCTGGGTGCGGTTCACATCCATGTTCACCCCCATCGTTGCCCCGGGCAACGATATGCCTCTTAGCTGCCCTAAGCAACCATCTTGGGTGACGCATTGTTCCGGTGGCGTGACGGCGCCGTCCGCGCCCGGCCGAGCTGCGACACTCGCACCCGTCCGGCCGGCGGGACTGTCCCTCCGACCGGCTGGGTCGTAAGGTCGTTCGGGTGACGACCGACCAGGCGGCACCTCACGAGCCGGTGGATCCCTCCGGCCTCCCCCGGGCCGTCTTCGCGTTCCCCGGCCCACTGCGAGACCGGCTGGTCGCGGCGATCCTGGACGGTACGAAGACCACGACCACCAGCCTGCTCGCGGAGTACGAGCGGGCACGCGAGCCGCTGCCGGCTATCGGCGACCGGTCGGTCGTGATCGACTCCGCGGACCGTCCGGTGGCCGTCATCGAGACCACCGACGTCCAGGTGGTCGCGCTGGAGGCCGTCGACGAGGAGCACGCGGCCGACGAGGGCGAGGGGCACGCGACCGTCGAGGCGTGGCGGGCCGACCACGAGGACTTCTGGCACAGCGAGCAGGCCCGGGAAGCGTTCGGTGACCCGGACTTCACCGTGAGCGACTCCACTCCCGTGGTGCTCGAACGGTTCCGGTTGGCCGGCGATCTCCGGTCCCGCTGACCCGGCCTCCTCAACGTGTCAACGCAGCCTTGCGCGGCCTTGCGAGGAGTTGCGCGGCGTCAACCCCACCTTACCCAGCGCAAGGGCAGCTTGCCCTGACGCTGCGTTCGCTCAGACCGGTTGGTCGTTGAAGCGGTGAAGTAGCCGGCCGAGGGAGTCCAGGTCGTCGCGCGGCCAGGAGTCCAGGGAAGCGCGCAACCGTGCCCTGCGCGCCTCCTGGGCCTCGATCAGCCGCACCGATCCCTCCTCGGTCAGCCGTAGCGTCACCGCCCGGCGGTCGTCGGGATCCTCGACGCGTTCGACGAAGCCCAGGCGTTCCAGCAACCCGACCTGGCGGCTGATGGTGGGCTTGCCCACGCCGAAGTAGGCGGCGATGTCGGTGGTGCGGGCGCCGCCGGTCTGCTGGAGGTTGAACAGAATGCCGTACGCCGCGGCGCCGAGGTCGGGATGCAGCTCACGGGCGATGGTGCCCGAGGTCGACCGGGCGCGGCGCAGCAACACCGCGAGCTCGCGTTCGACGGCCTCGACCGGATCGTCGGTCCCCACCCATGGCCTCCCGAACGCACGTGACGACACGTCCACGCGACCGCGGGACGCACTGGCGCCCACCGTAACGGGCGAAGGTGTCAACGCTTCAGCGGAAGTGCTGCGGGCAGTAGAACGAGTCGGAGTCGTGATCCCAGACCCAGCCCTTGTGGTCGGTGAGGTACATCCGCACCTGGCGTGGTGACCCGACCCACAGCCCGTGGTCGTCCGGCCGGAACACCATGCTGGTCTGACATTCGTCGCAGGTCACCATGGTGTGGTAGCCGGCTTGCTCGTCGCCGCGAATTCGGATCATCGCCGGAAGATACTACTCATAACCTCCCGAATCGGAACCGCCACCTCGCTTTGGCCTGCCCGGGCCGTTGATCGGGCACGCCCGCCGGGCGGTCAGCGGTAGCGGCCCGCCTGCATCTCGAACATCGCGGCGTACCTTCCGCCAAGTGCGAGCAGTTCGGCATGGCTGCCCGCCTCCACCACGACACCGTCCTCGAGCACGAAGATCCGGTCGGCCATCCGGACCGTGGAGAACCGGTGGCTGACAAGCACGCCGGTACGCCCGGCGGGGCGCGTGTGCCATCCTTGAACCACGATGGGACGCAGAAAGACCTACCTTCTCCTGATGGGCACCTGCGTCGGACTGTTCGTTCTCGCCTGGGTCGTCGTCCGGCACTTCTCGCTCGTGGCCGCGGTCGTGATGTCCGTGGTGGCCGCGTTCATGCCCCCGCTGGCCGCGATCATCGCCAACTCCCGGCGCGAGCCATAGGCGCTGTCGGCCGTGCACGGTGACCGCTGGTGGGCGCAGGGGCCGTTCGGAGTACGCCTGGAGTGGGGCCCGACCGGAGCGGAGCGACTGACCGCTGAGCGACTGTCGGGTGAGCACCCGGGGTGGCTGGTGGTGGTCGACGTGCTGTCCTTCACCACGGCGGTGAACGTCGCCACCGAACGCGGAACCCGCGTGCTCCCCTATCCCTGGCGCGACGACACGGCCGCACCTTTCGCCGCACGGCACCGGGCCGCGCTGGCGGTCGGACGCCGGCAGGTCAGCGCCTCCACGCCGTGGTCGCTGTCGCCGGCGGCCCTTCGAGACGCGCCGTTCGTGCCCAAGCTGGTGCTCCCCTCCCCCAACGGCTCCACTGTCGCCGCCGCCGCGACCGGCCGGGGATCGAGTGTGGTCGCGGCCTGTCTGCGCAACGCCACCGCCGTCGCGCGCTGGCTGGCCACCAAGGGCGCGGGCACGCCGGACCAGCCGGTGATGCTGGTGCCGGCCGGCGAACGTTGGCCGGACGCCGGCCTGCGCCCCGCCCTGGAGGACCTGCTCGGGGCGGGCGCGGTGGCCGCCGTACTGGCCGACCTGGGCGCCGGGCCGCTGTCGCCGGAGGCGAACGCCGCAAGGGCGAGCTACCTCGCCGTCGACCCCGTCGCCTCCCTCACCGGCTGCTCGTCCGGACGCGAGCTTCGCGCGGGCGGGTTCGCCGAGGACGTCGCCGTCGCCGCGGAGGTCGACGTGAGTACGAGCGTTCCGCTGCTGACCGACGGCGCTTTCACCGACGCCGCTGCGGACCTCACCAGCTGAGCGTCAGCCGGTGAGCCGGTCGATCGCCTTCAGGATGCGCTTGTCGGAGATCGGGCCGGGTGTCCCCAGGACCTGGGCGAAGTAGCTGACCCGTAGCTCCTCGATCATCCACCGGATCTCCCGCAGGCCTTCCTCGGCCTGCGCGCTGAGCGAGCCGGACACCCGGGCGTCGCGGGACAGGCGTTCGCGGGCCTGCTCGTACGCCTCCTGCACCTGCCGCACCGAACGCATGCGCTCGGCGTCGCGGTGGGCTTCGGTGCCCACCTTGTCCAGCCGGCGGTCGATCGCGCGCAGATAACGCACCACGTTGGGAAGCCGGCGCCAGCCGGTCTCGGTGACGAAGCCCGGATACACCAGCCCTGCCAACTGTGCCTTGACATCGGTCAGGGCCGGCAGCAGCACCGGGTTGGACGTACGCCGGAGCCGGGTGTCGAGTTCGTGCGCGACGGCCAGGATGTCAGCCACTCTTGCGACCGTGTTGGCCACCGTGTCGTGCAGGTCTGCGCGGACGGCATCTCGCAACCGTTCGAATCCCGCGCGATCGCGGACCGGCCCGCCGTTGTCCGCCATCAGCTTGTCCACCGCACAGGCCAGGCAGTCGTCGAAGAGCGCGGCGGCGCTGCCGTGCGGACTGTGGCTCAGCGCGAGTTTCGTCTGGTAGGACTGGCGATCCAGGACGTACTTCACCGGTGACGGCAGGTTGAGCAGCAGCAGCCGGCGAGTCCCCGCCCACATCCCGCGCCGGGCGTCGGCCTCGGACTCGAACAACCGGATCGCGGCCGAGTCCCCGGCGTCGGCCAGGGCAGGATAGGCCCGCACCGACAGACCGGCCCGCTGCTTGGCGAACTCCGCCGGCACCTCCTCGAAGTCCCAGCTGCGGATGTTCGCGCGTTCGACCCCACCGGCCGCCTTGGCCAGGGTGACCTTCAGCTCACCGCGCAGCTTCTCCTTCAGGGCAGCGAGATCCTTGCCCTCACCGAGCGTGCGTCCCCGGCCGTCGAGCACCCGGAACGTGGGTTTGAGGTGGTCCGGCACGCGGTCGAGATCCCACGACTCTCTCGGGACGAGGATGCCGGTGAACTGCCGCAGTGCCGCCTCCAAGCTGTCAAGGAACGGTTGACGATGTGGCTGCATGCGTTCCAGCGCGGCCCGGGCGAAGTCCGGGGCGGGGACGAGCGTGCGCCGCAACGGCTTGGGCAGCGTGCGGATCAACGCGGTGACGAGCTCCTGGCGCAGACCGGGGATCTGCCAGTCGAAGGTGTCCGAGCGCAGCTGGTTCAGGATCGGCAGCGGGATGTGCACGGTCACGCCGTCGGCGTCGGCGCCCGGCTCGAACTGGTAGGTGAGCCGCAGCTTCGCGCCCGGCACCTCCCAGGAGTCGGGGTAGTCGGCCTCGTCGACCTGCTCGGCCGACTCGTTCACCAGCATGTCGAGGGAGAAGGTGAGCAGGTCCGGCTCACCTCGGCGGGTCTTCTTCCACCAGGAGTCGAAGTGTGCCCCCGACACCACGTCCTTGCCGACACGCTCGTCGTAGAAGTCGAACAACGTGTCGTCGTCGACGAGGATGTCGCGCCGCCGGGCACGGTCCTCGAGGTCCTCGACCTCGTCCAGCAGTGTGCGGTTGGCGTGGAAGAACTCGTGCCGGGTCTCCCAGTCGCCCTCCACCAGGCCGTGCCGGATGAACAGCTCGCGGGACAGCTCCGCGTCGATCCGGCCGTAGTTGACCACCCGCTGCGCCACCAGCGGCACGCCGTACAACGTGACGCGTTCGTACGCCAGGACGGCGGCCTGCTTCTTCGACCAGTGGGGTTCGCTGTAGTTGCGCTTGACCAGGTGTTCGGCCAGCGCCTCCACCCAGGCGGGATCGATCCTGGCCACGATCCGCGCCCACAGCCGGGAGGTCTCCACGAGTTCGGCGGCCATCACCCACTGCGGCGGGTTCTTGAACAGCGCCGAGCCGGGGAAGACCGCGAACCGCGCGCCCCTGGCGCCGAGGTAGTCGTTGAGCGCACGCCTTCCCGACCCGCGAGTGTTCTCCTCCGACTTCTTCTCGCTGTCCTTCAGGCCGATGTGGGAGAGCAGCCCGGCCAGCAGGGACTGGTGGATGCGGTCGGAGTCCAGATTCTCCGGACGCTTGCCGACGGTCATGCCGAGGGACTTCGCGACCTGGCGCAGCTGGCTCTCGATGTCCTGCCACTCCCGCACCCGCAGGTAGTTGAGGAACTCGTTGCGGCACAGCCTGCGGAACTGGTTGGAGGACAGCGCGCGCTGCTGCTCGCGCAGGTAGTCCCAGAGGTTGAGGTAGGTGAGGAAGTCGGAGGTCTTGTCCACGAACCGCGCGTGCTGCTGGGTCGCCGCCTCCTCCTTGCCCGTCGGGCGTTCGCGCGGGTCCTGGATGGACAGCGCCGCGGCGATCACCATCACCTCACGCAGGCAGCCGTTGCGCTCGGCCTCGACCACCATCCGCGCCAGCCGCGGGTCGACCGGCAGCTGGGAGAGCGTACGTCCGACCGGAGTCAGGCGGTTGCCGCCGTCGCGGTCACCACGGCCTCGGGACTTCCGGCTGCCCTTACCCGGCTTGCCGGGCCGGGTGTCATCGGCAGGCCCCACATCCCTGCCCTGCTTGGCATCCCCGTCCGGTCCGGCACTCTCGGCCGGACCGGTCGCGAGTGCGCCGAGCTCCTCCAGCAGCTGCACGCCGGCCTTGACGTTGCGGGCGTCCGGCGGGTCGATGAACGGGAAGGCGGCCAGGTCCCCCAGTCCCGCCGCGGTCATCGCCAGGATGACCGAGGCGAGGTTGGTCCGCAGGATCTCCGGGTCGGTGAACTCCGGCCGGGTGAGGAAGTCGTCCTCGGCGTACAACCGGATGCAGATGCCGTCGGACGTACGCCCGCAGCGGCCCTTGCGCTGGTTGGCAGACGCCTGCGAGATCGCCTCGATCGGCAGCCGCTGCACCTTCAGCCGCTGGCTGTAGCGGGAGATGCGGGCGGTGCCGGGGTCGATGACGTACCTGATCCCCGGCACGGTGAGGGAGGTCTCCGCGACGTTGGTGGCGAGGACGATCCGCCGCCCGCTGTGCCGCTGGAAGACCCGATGCTGCTCGGCCGCCGACAGCCGGGCGTACAACGGAGCGATCTCCGTCCGCGGGAGGTTCCGCTTCTCCAGTGCGTCCGCGGTGTCCCGGATCTCCCGTTCGCCGCTGAGGAACACCAGGATGTCGCCGTCGCCCTCCAGGGACAGCTCGTCCACCGCGTCCAGGATCGCCTGGGTCTGGTCCCGGTCGCGGTCCTCGGCGTCCTCCACGATCGGGCGGTAACGCACCTCCACCGGGTACGTCCGTCCGGACACCTCCACGATCGGCGCGTCGCCGAAGTGCCGGGAGAAGCGTTCGGGGTCGATCGTCGCCGAGGTGATGATCACCTTCAGGTCGGGGCGGCGCGGCAGCAGCTGTTTGACGTACCCGAGGATGAAGTCGATGTTGAGGCTGCGTTCGTGCGCCTCGTCGATGATCAGGGTGTCGTACTGCCGGAGCATCCGGTCGGACTGGATCTCGGCGAGCAGGATGCCGTCGGTCATCACCTTGACGAGGGTCTTGTCGCTCACCTTGTCGGTGAACCGCACCTTCCAGCCGACCGTCTCCCCCAGCGGGGTGTTCAGCTCCTCCGCGATCCGCTCGGCGACCGTCCGGGCCGCCAGCCGCCGGGGCTGGGTGTGCCCGACCAGGCCGCTCACCCCGCGGCCGAGCTCCAGACACATCTTGGGCAGCTGGGTCGTCTTGCCCGAACCGGTCTCGCCGGCCACGATCACCACCTGGTGATCACGGATCGCGGCGAGGATGTCGTCCCGTCGCTGGCTGACCGGCAGCTCCTCGGGATAACTGACGGTCGGTACGCCGGCACGCCGCGCGGCCAGGCGCTGCTCGGCGGCGTCGATGTCGGCGGCGATCTGGTCCAGGACCTCGCCGGGAATCTGCTGGTCGGCACGTCCGCGCCGGTTGCGTACGCCGTCGATGCGGCGCTGCAGCCGGCGCCGGTCGTGATGCGTCAACTCCGGGAGGCGGGCCTGCAGCTGGGCGAGCGATGATCGCGACGGCGTGTCCATACGGAGGTCAAGGATAGGCAACGCCGCCAACTCCGACACCTCGTTATCCCCCGGGCTCCCCGTCGGCTCCCCGGCAGTGCGGGCACCGGTGCCGGGCGGGCCCGGTGAGATCACCAGTACGCTCGGCGCCCATGACTCATTCCCCGCCTCGAACCCGGCCCCCGCACGTCGCCGACGAGCGCACCCAGCTGATGGGCTGGTACGACCTCCAGCGCGCCATCGTCCACTTCAAGTGCGAGGGCCTGAGCCACGACGACCTGCACCGGTCGGTGCTGCCGGACTCCCCGCTGATGACGGTGGCCGGGATCCTGTCCCATCTGCGCTGGACCGAGCAGCTGTGGTTCGAGGTGGTCTTCGCCGGTGGACAGGCCGACGGGCCGCAGTTTGTCGACGACCCCGAGGACTCGGACATGATCGTCGACCGGGCCGTGCCGCTCGACCAGCTCCTGGCGGAGTACGAGCGGCAGTGCGCATCGTCGAACGACATCATCGCCGCGCACTCCCTCGACGACGTGGGCACGCATCCGGACTTCGACGCCGCCAACGCGACGCTGCGCTGGATGGTGATCCACATGATCGAGGAGACGGCCCGCCACGTCGGTCACCTGGACACCATCCGCGAGCTGCTGGACGGCCAGAAGGGCTACTACTGACCGGCTCGCGTCCGCATGTGGCCATTCGGCGGGCGGCAGGCTGCCGATCACCCGGACGAGAGTGAAAAGGCGTTGACGGCCACGTGCGCCGCGGCACAGCATCGACCGGTGCCCATCGACCCCAGTGAGCTCAGCGCTCTGGTCGAGCTGCGGCGGTCCTCCGACGAGCACCTCACCTGGGGCTATCACTCGCGGGTGTCGGTCGCCCATCGCTATGTCTGCGTCGCGATTCCGAAGGTCGCCTGCACCACCGTCAAGACCGTGTTGCGCAGGCTCGAGGACCTTCCCGCTTCCAACGATGTCCACGAGGAAGGTCCGCGGCTGGAGGACTTCCCGACGAGCGAGATCGCCACGATGCTCACCTCGCCGGACTGGTTACGGTTCGCCTTCGTCCGCAATCCGTACGCACGCCTGTTCTCGGCGTACAAGTCGAAGATCGGGAACACCTGGGACCGTGAGTACGACTGGCTCCGCGACCGGATCAGGGACACCTTCGACTACCCGCGCAGGAATGGCTGTCGCGTCGGCACGGTCTCCTTCGACGACTACGTACGCTTCATCGCCGAGTCCGATGATCCTCAGGTGACCAGGGACGGCCACATCGCCGTGCAGGTGGAGATCCTGCAGCAGGACTGCATCCCTTACGACGTCCTCGGTAGGTTCGAGCGTTTCCGGCCCGACTTCGAGGCCATCCTCACCCGGCTCGGCGCGCCACCGGAAATTCGTGCGCTGACAGGTGACGTGCTCAACCCCACGCCGTACCTGCCGCTGGCCGCCGCCTATCGACGGGAGCTGGCAAACATCGTCCACGCCGTCTACGAGGCCGACTTCGAACAGCTCGGCTACGCCAGAGACAGCTGGCAGCACGGATAGGGCCCGTCCCTCGTACTAGAGGCAGAGGCAGAACGGGTGGCCGTCCGGGTCCAGGAGTACGCGGTGAGTCTGCGACGGCTGGAACTCGGCGAGCGTCGCGCCGCACTCGACCGCCCACGCGACGGCGCTGTCCAGGTCGTCCACTCCCACGTCCAGGTGCTGGGAGGCGACCTGCCCGCCCTCGACGCTCGGCCAGACCGGCGGACGGTAGTGCGGGTCGTACTCGAAGTTCAGCGCCGGCTCGTTCACGCCCTCCGGGGAGCACACCAGTGCGTACCCGCCGTCCGGTGGGCCACCGGGCTTCGTCGGCTCCTCGCGGACATAGGGCCACCCCAGCAGCGCGGAGTAGAACCGAGCCAGGGCTCGCGGCCTGGCCGCGGCGATCGTGAGCGCACCCAGCTGCATACGAGCCGGCCTGCCCATCGGACCTCCTCGACGTGATGCGAAAGGTCCGACCCTCCCGCACGTACGCCCGCCGACGCAAGGCAGGCGAAGGAAGGCTCGTCCGCCGCGAGAGGTTCCCCTACGGCTTCACCGCGCAGCCCGGATCACACCTCCCGCAGGTACCGCACCCACCGGCTGAGCAGGTACGCCGCGCCGGTGTTGCGGGCCAGTCCGCGCGGCTGGTCGCCGGACGATCCCTCGAACCGCAGGGTCGACACGATCAGCCGTCCCTTGCCCCACCGCAGTTCGGCGGCGTAGTCGTGTACCTCCGCCGTGCGCGCGTCCACCCGGCGCAGGATCGGCCGGATGTCGGCGTCGGCATCGGCTGGGATCGATTCCATACCCCAGTCCAGTGCGAGATCGGGGGCACAGCCGGCGAACTGCAGCGACACCGAGCCGTCGTGCGGGAAGTCGCCCCAGGCCGGGTGGGGCTCGGGCACCTTCACCCCCTCTCGCCAGAACGGCACGGCCACCGTCCCGAACGGACCACCGGTGGCGGCGTCGACCAGCAGCACAGCCCGGCCGCCGGAGCGCACGTGATCGTCGAGTTCAGCACTCCAGCGGGTGGCGATCGCCACCGCCGCGAGGGACAGGTCGGAGCGCACCTCGGGCGCGAGCTTCGCCAGGTCGGCCAGCCGGCCGCCCGGGTCGGCCAGCGTGAGTGCACCGGCGTCCTCGAACGGCCGCGCCGGGAAGAACCACATCGGCCAGGAGTTGACCGTCTCCTCCGTCGTACCTGTCGTACCCGACGCGCCCGGCGTACCCACGCGGGTTCGGTTGCGCAGGACCGCCTGGCGCGGCCGGTCCACCACCGGCGCGGTGAACTCCGCGACGGCCAACTCGCCCACGGTGCCGGGTGCACGAACGCCGGCCGTCGCGTACGAGCCCTGGGCAAAGGGGACCTCGCCCTCGAAGCCGACCGACCACTCCCCCGTCACCGCGGCGTGCTGACGGCCGTGATGGGCGAGTACGAGATGCGCTCGGACCACCGCGCCTTCCGGGTGGCACCACGGGTCACCGAACGCCGGCCGGTCGCCGCCGGCCAGCCAGGTCCGCCGCCGGTCCCAGCCCAGCCCCACGACCAGATTGTCGTTGAAGCCGCGGAACTCCTCCGGGGCCACCTTCAGCTCGCCGAGGTCGTCCCACAGTCCCGCGGTGCTGATCGGGGTGTCGCGTTCACCGGTGATCACGTAGCCGGACGTGTCCGCCCGCAGCCGCACGGTCTCCAGAGTCACCTTGCGGTGCAGCAGCGCCTGCCTGCGGGAGATCTCCTCCAGCTGGTTTCCCCTGTCCCAGAAGGCGTTCGCGCGCAGCCTGGGCTCGTGCAGCTGGGAGTCGTACTGCCAGCGGGCGCCCTGGGGATTGACCGCCGGGTCGTCGCTGACCCACCACGGCCGCGGACCGGCCGCGTCCAGCCTCCGCAGGTCGCGGAAGGTGTCCAGGTCGCAGAACTCCCCGAACAGCCACGGCTTCTGCTCCCGCCACCCGGGCGCGAAGTGTTCCAGCGTCTCCCGGAAGTGCTGGAGCTCGCAGTACAGATGGTGGTCGTAGAAGTCGGCGTACTCGGTGAGCAGTCCACCGTATGCCTCACCGGATCCGCTGTTGTCGCGGACGAGTGCGTCGCCGACCAGACCCTTCACCTTCGCGTACAGCGGACCGAGCACGTCGTCGCCGACCACGGCGCTCAGCTCACAGCCCAGCGTGTAGAGAACGACGGACGGATGCGCGCGTGCCGCCCGGACGAGGCGTTCGGCCTCGGTGCCGAGCTGACCACGGAAGTGTTCGGTGGGGTGCGGCAGCCACATCGGCAGCTCGACCCAGATCAGCATGCCGAGTTCGTCGGCGAGGTCGAAGTAGTAGTCGGGCGGGAACCACAGGCAGAGCTTGACGCCGTTGAAGCCCAGCTGGCGCAGCTCCAGCAGGTCCGCGCGGACGCGGTCGGGGCCGGGGTTGGCGTACAGAACGTCGGGATACCAGCCCCAGGACAGAATCATCCGCGGGTAGACCGGCGCACCGTTGAGCAGCAGCTGGGCGCCGTCGGCGGCGATCGTCCGCAGGCCGACCCGGATGGTCCGCTCGTCCGACGGCGTGACGTCGGGGTCGGAACCGGCCTCGGCGAGGAGCCGGACGCGCACGGTGTAAAGGTCGGGTTGCTCCGGCGACCAGGGCCGGGGACTCGGCAGCCGAACGTCGAACCGGACGGCGGGAGTTCTGTCCGCGTCAGCTGAGCCATCAGCTTCGCGGACTTCCTCGGCCACCACGGCGCCGTCCGGGTCGGTCACCGTCAAGGCGACCTTGCCTTCGCCGGACAGCGAGGTCTGCACCGTCAGCGCACCGTCGGGGGTCCCCGCCGCGTGCACGTCACCGAACACCGCCGGTCCGGTCACCACGAGGGAGACGTCCTGCCAGATGCCGCCGTGGACATGGCCCCAGACGTAGGGCAGGAAGCCGGCCAGCGTCTCCCGGGTGGGATATCTGCCGGGCACCGGCGGTGCGTCCGGGCCGCCGGTCAGGCTGGCCGGCTTCTCCGCCCGGACCCGCAACGTGCTTCGCGCCCCGGGTCGTACCACCGGGGTGATCTCCACCTCGAACGCGTCCCACATGCCGACGTGCTCGCCCACCGGCTGCTCGTCGACGTACACCGAGCAGGCGTAACTCACCGCGCCGAACCGGAGCCAGAGCCGCTGACCGGGCGCGAGGTCGGGCACGTCGAAGCTCACGCGGTAGTCGACCGGACCGGGATCGTCCTTGGCGATACCGGTGTCCTCCCAGCAGCCCGGTACCTCCACCGGGTGCCAGTCGGCCGTGCCGACCCGGCGTACCTGCCAGCCCTCGCTCAGCCGCGGGTGAGTTCGTGCCAGTCCCATCGAGCCTCCTCGCCCCAGGTGAGCTTCGCCAACCGGTCGTTGACGGTGACCTCGACGCCGTCCATCGTCGGCTCGAGCCGAACGTGAACGAGGCTGTCGCGCACGGTCAGCTGCACTCCGTACGACCGGCCCGGCACCCGCAGCTCGGCCGGGAGGTTCGGTCGGAGCCGCAACCCGTCGCCCTCCGGCCGCAGGCCGACCAACGTGCCCAGCAACAGATGCGTGGTGAACGCGCCCCAGCCGTACCCCTCGCCACCACAGCGGCCGGACAACGGCCAGTACTCGCAGGCCACCCCCGGCAGCGTGCGGCCCTGCACGTGCCGGCGCGCGTCCCAGAACCCGTACGCCCGGTCCACCACGCCGCCGGCGACCCGCGCGGCGGTGTCGTACTCCCCCGCGGCCCGCGCCGCGTCGACCGCGGTCCAGGCGAACATCGGCCACACGGTCGTGTCCGGATCGGCGGCCCGCACGGTCTCCCGCAGCGCCTCGGCCCGGTCCGCACCGGCCCGGCCGAGCGCCAGCGGAGCCAGCAGCATCACGTCGTCGACCGCGGTGGCCTCCCCGGTGCGGGCGTCCACGTCGGCATAGCGTTCTCCGGTCCACATCCGTTCGGTGCGGTCGCCGAACTCGGCGGCAAGATCCCGCCACCGCCGTACGTCCTCGTCCCGGCCGAGCACGCCGGCCAGGTCCGCCATCGTCGCGGCTGCGTCGGCGAACGTCGCCTGCAGATCCACCGGACGCACCGACCAGGTGGGATGCCCGCCACCGAGCGGCTGGTCACCGAACCGCGGCGACAGGTCCTGGCCGGACTCCCAGCTGCACGCGTGCACCAGCCAGCCGTCGGCGTCGCGGCGGTGGGCGAGCCACCAGTCGAGGTAGTCCGCCATCGCCGGGTAGATCCGTGCCAGCCAGGCCTCGTCCGGGTGAGCGGCGAACAGGTGGCGGACGACCGGCCACGGGTATCCCCACTGCGGCCCGGTCCCGCACACCGTCCCGTCCGCGGACACCATGTTGTACGAGCCGTCCTCCCGCGAGCACGGGATGTTGGGCAGTTGCGCGTCCGCGAACACGCCGAGCAGCAGCTCCTGGGCCAGTCGCGGATCGGCGTAGGACAACAGCAGTGCGTCGATCGCCGCCTCACCCAGTACCACCCGCGGCGCCTGGATCTGCATCCCGTCCCACACGTGGTGGTAGATCCCGACCGGCGGTTTCACCATCATCCGCAGGGTTTCCAGGTCGTAGACCAGGCCACGGCGCCAGTGGGCCGGCCAGTCACCGGTCAGCCGTGGTGCTCGCGACCAGAACGCTTCGTCGGAGCGCATCCGGGTGTCCCGCACGCGGGCGGCGATCTCCCGGGCCTCGGCCAGCCGGCTGGTGGCCTCGTCCGCGGTGCGGCCGCGGGACAGCAGGACGAGCAGATCTCGTCGCCCGTTCGCCGGGACGGTGACGACCGCCGACAGCGTGACCTCCTGCCCCGGCTCGCCCAGCACGGTCACCGGCACCGCAAGCTCATCGTGGGTACCTTCGGTGGTCCACCGGTCGGCCTCCGCACCGTCCGCGGTGACTCCGGCGACTCCGGCGACTCCGGCGACGACGTTGGGCACGGGGGCTGTGCCGGCCGGGTCGCCCTTCGGGCCGTGGTCCACCGGCACGACCGTCAGCGCGAACGCCTCGCCGTCCTCGAACCCCTGCAGGACAACGAGCTTCTCGTCACTCCCGGGTGCTCCGTCCCAGCGGCCCACCAGACCCGACTCGCCCCATCCGTGGTCGGCGCCGACCAGCCGGGTGTAGTCGACCCGGACGGTCGTGTGCCGCTGAGCGGTCGAGCCGACGAATGCCGCGACCACGTCCGAGCCCACGACCACGAACTCCGCCTCGCAGCGGGCCGGTCCACGCTCGGCCAGGAACCGCACCAGGTCTTTGGAGTGGTACGGCGACGACACGTCGTCGAAGTCGGCCAGCGCCAGCACGCCGTCCACCCCGACGCGCACACTGGTGCGGTAGGTCTCCCGGCGGCCACCGTAGGACGTCGCCAGCGCCGGGAAGTGCCAGCCGAACCCGACGTCGCGCGACCGCAGCACGCCCTTCGGTGTCAGCCGCCGGGTGTGCTCGGGAACGTCGAGATAGCCGTACGGCGTGTAGTCGTCGAGTGGGAACGAACCCTGGGTCCCTGGTGTCATCGCGATCTCATCCCTTCACGCCGGACAACGCGATCCCGGCGACGAAGTAGCGTTGCGCGAACACGTACACGAGCAGCACCGGCAGCAGCACCACGACCGAGGCGGCCATCATCAGCGGCCAGTTCGGCTGCTGGAACGCCGACGAGCTCGCGTTGAAGTACGCCAGGCCGAGTTCGAGCGTGCGGTGCTCCTCGTCCCGGGACACCAGCAGCGGCCACAGCAGGTCGTTCCAGGTGCCCATGAACGCGAACACCGAGACCGTCGCCAGCGCCGGCTTGGCCAGTGGCAGGAAGATCCGGAAGAACACTGTCCACTCCCGGGCACCGTCGATGCGGGCGGCGTCCTGGTAGTCGCGCGGGATCGTCATGAACGCCTGCCGGAGCAGGAAGATCCCGAATGCGCTGGAGATCCCCGGCGCCACCAGGCCGACGTAGCTGTTGACCCAGCCGAGCTTGAACACCAGCAGGAACAGCGGAATCATCGTCACCTGGAACGGGATCATCATGGTGGCGAGGAACAACACGAAGAACGCCTTCCGGCCGATGAACGACAACCGGGCAAAGGCGTAGGCGGCGGTGGAGCAGAACGCCACCTGACCGACCACGGTGAGCCCGGTGACGATCAGCGTGTTGAGGAAGTACCTCCCGAACGGCACCAGGGTGAACAGCCGCTGGTAGTTGCCGAAGTCGAACGTCGTCGGGAAGATCTGCGGCGGGTAGGTGAACACCGAGCCCGCCGGCTTCAGCGAGGTGGTCACCATCCACAGGAACGGCACCAGCATTCCCGCGGCGACGAACACCAGCATGGCGTAGAAGACGGCCGTACGCACCGGACGCAGCGCGCCCCACACCCTGGTCGCGGTCGGTGTCCTGGTAGCTGTCATCGTCGATGTCTTCGTCGATGTCTTCGTCGATGGCATTGCCGCCCTACCCCAGACTCGACTCGCCGCGGCGCCTGGCGTACCACAGCTGGATCAGGGTCGCCGCGAAGATCACGGCGAAGAGCACCCAGGCCTGGGCCGAGGCGTAGCCCATCGAGAACTCCTTGAACGCGCGTTGGTAGATGTGGAAGACCGCGACGTCGGTGGCTCCCATCGGCCCGCCCTCGGTGATGACGTACATCGGGGTGAACACCTGGAAGCCGCCGATCACGCCGGTGACCACGAGGAAGAACGTCGTCGGGAACAACAGTGGCAACGTCACGTGCCGGAAGGTCCGCCAGCGGCCGGCGCCGTCGATCTCGGCGGCCTCCAGCAGCTCCTTGGGAATGGACTGCAGTCCCGCCAGCCAGATCACCATCTGGAAGCCGGCGCCCTTCCAGATGGTGATCACCACGACTGCGAGCATCGCCCAGCGCGGGCTGTCGAGCCAGGCCTGCGACGGCAGGCCGACCAGGCCGAAGAAGTAGTTGAGCAGGCCGGCGTCCGGTGACAGCAGGGTGATCCACACCACCGAGACCGCGACCCACGAGGTGATCACAGGCAGGAAGAACACCGCCCGGAACACGTTGATGCCGGGCAACCGGCGGTTGACAGCGACCGCCATCGCCAGGCTGACCGCCATGCCCAGCGGCACGGACAGCAGCGTGTAGACGGCGGTGTTCTGCATGGCGTGCCAGAACGGCGCGTCGTCGAGCAGGTCGAGGTAGTTCTGCAGCCCGACGAACGGCGCACCGAGGAAACCCGGTGTCGACCACTCGTGGAAGGACAGGTAGAGGCTGAAGACGATCGGAACCACAACGAACAGCACGAGGTGTGCCGACGCCGGCAGGATGAACAGGTAACCGGCGCGTTCGTTCGAACGTCCCCAGAACCTCCGCCACAGCCCCGGCCGGACCGGCGGCCGGGAGGGGGCCGACCGCCGGGTCTCGCGGAGTTGGACCGTGGTCACTTCGCCTTCAGCTCCTGGTCGACGAGCTTGACCGTCCTGGCCGCCTCGGCCTCGACCGCGCCGCCACGCAGGATGCGGTCCATCATCTCGTCCAGCCGCTTCTCGACCGTGGGGTACTTCGCGACCTTCGAGCCCGACGGCGGCCGGCCCTTGGCGGTCGCGGCGACGAACACCTTGTCCAGGTCGGCAAACTGCGACTTCGGGTTGTCCAGCGACGCCTTCGCGGCGGCCTGGTTCGCCGACAGGGCGATTCCGGTGATCGCCTTGGTGTCCTGGTAGCCGCGGTTGGTGGCCGCCTCGACGAACTTCGCCACCGCCGCGAGCCTGTCGTCGGGCAGGTCGTGGCGGACGACGAAGCTGGACTCGTACAGCACGGTCGCGTCGGTCTTGCGGCGGGGCTGCTCGACCACACCGAGGAGATCCGGCTTGTAGCCGTCGCTGTCGGCCAGGCCGACCAACTCCCAGTGGCCGCTGTCGTACATCGCGAACTTCCCGGCCACGAACTGCGCGGCGAAGCTGGACTTCTGGGTGAGGGAGTCGAGCGTGGAGGGGTTCGGCGCGACCTTGTGCTTGCGCACCAGGTCAGCGTGCCACTGCAGCGCCTCCAGCGTGGCCGGTGAGTCGAGGTAGCCGCTGGCGGTGGTGCGGTCCGGGGACAGCACGTCACCGCCGTTCTGCCACACCCGGAACACCCACTGGTAGGCGTACTTCCCGGCGCGGTAACCCCACTGGGTGACCTTGCCCGGATCGAACCCGGCGTCGGTACTGGCGCGCCCCTTCTCGTCCCGGGTGAGCTGCTGGGCGAGGGCCAGGTGGTCGTCCCAGCTCCAGCCCGCCGTAGGCGCCGTCGCTCCGGCCTTCTTCAGCAGGTCGGCGTTGTAGTAGACGACCATCGGCGTGAAGTCGTTGGGCAGGCCGTAGATCGCGCCGTTCTTCTGCTTGTGGATCGCCAGAACCGACGGGAAGAACCGGCCCAGGTCGAGCGAGGGCTGCTTCTCCCGGACCTTGCGCATGTCCAGCAGAAGTTGACGCTCGATCAGCGGCGCCAGGCTGGAGGCGTCCTGTGCCCACAGGTCCGGTGCGGTGCCGGACGCGAGGTCGACGATGATCTTGGTGTCGAACTCCGGCGGCGTGGGCAGCGAGTCGATCTTGATCATGGGGTGCTTGCGCTGGAAGTCGGCCAGAAACTTCTTGTACGCCTTGTCCAGCGCGCCGCCCTTCTCGTCGGGGTTGACCTCGAAGCCGACGACCTTCAGCGTCACCTGGCCGTCTTTCGTCGACCCGCCACCGTCGGAGGAGCCGCCGCACGCGGCGAGCAACGGTGCGGCCCCTGTCGCCGCGGCGCCAGTGAGTGCCCAGCGAAGGACCGAACGGCGGCTGGGAGACCAGGCTCGCGCCGGGATGCCGGAAAGGTGGACGTCGTTCATCGCATGCTCCTGCCACGTACCTGGCGCTGGCTGAGGTGGGGGGACGAGCAGTGACGCTAGACCGCTCACCGAACGCGCGTCAACGGTTCAACAGTTGGGAAACCTGTTTCTCAACTGTGGCGCAAATGGATGTCAGCGCTGTGCCAGCGGAGCACTTCGTACGGCTACAGGGCTTGCCAGCAAGCCGTTGCAGCATGCATGCTCAAGGCGCGACCTAGACTAACCGTTTTCTCATCCGCGTAACCGGAGGAGCCGTGGCCCCGACCATCCGCGACATCGCCCGCGTCGCCGGCGTGTCCGTCGCGACGGCGTCCAAGGGCCTCAACGGCAAGGGCCGGATGCGCCCGGAGACCCGGGAACGCATCGTCCAGACTGCCCGCGACCTCGGCTTCCGGCCCAACCGGAACGCGCGCTCGCTCACCAGCGGCCGCACCTACACGGTCGGGCTGCTCACCCGCAACGGCTACGGCCGGTTCACCCCCGCCCTGCTCGGCGGCGTGGAGGACGCGCTGTCCGCGGACACCTGCAGCCTGTTGCTGTGCGACGCCCGCCGCGACACCGTCCGCGAACGCCACTACATCGACGCGCTCACCGCCCGGCGCGTGGACGGGCTGATCGTCACCGGCCGGGAGACCGACCCGGCGCCGCGGGTGATGCGCGACCTGCCGTTCCCGGTCGTCTACGCCTACACCGTGTCCGCGGATCCGGCCGACACCAGCGTCACCGTGGACGACGAGCACGGCGGCCGGCTCGCCGTCCGGCAACTGACGAGGTACGGCTGCCGGCGCATCGCGCATCTGACCGGTCCCCCGTCCTACGCCGCGGTCCGCGACCGGGTGACCGGAGCCAGAGCGGCGCTGGCGGAGGAGGGCCTGGACCTGCCCGACTCGCGGGTGGTCTACGGGCCGTTCAGCGAGGAGATGGGTTTCACCCACGTACGCCAGCTTCTGGAGCGCGATCCCCAGATCGACGGGATCTTCTGCGGCAACGACCAGATCGCCCGTGGCGCCGCCGACGGTCTCGCCGCGATGGGACGCCACGTGCCCGACGACGTTGCTCTGGTCGGTTTCGACAACTGGACGCTGCTCGCGGCCTCGACCCGGCCGGCACTGGCGTCGGTGGACATGAACCTCTACCGGCTCGGCCGGGTCGTCGGGGAGACGTTGCTGGCGTCGATCGACGGCGCCGTGACGCCCGGGATCAGCCGGCTGCCGTGCTCGATCGCGGTCCGCGCGTCCTGCCCCGCGTCCACCGGTGACGACCCGGTTCTGGACGAGCGACGCCCCGCTGGTTCCCGACGCCTGATTGCGTGCGACCAGCAACCCCCTACCTCACTGCCAACGCAGCACTCCCCACGCAGCACTCCACTACAGCCAACTGATCGCCGCCGACCGACGGAGTACTCCCCTATGACCGCCGAGACATCCCGCCCGCACGCCCCCGTCGTCGACACGACCCGCAGCCCGTACGCCCGGCTGCGCCCGGTCGGTGTCGGCGACGTCGAAGTGCGCGACGCCTTCTGGCAACCTCGCCTTGACAGGAACCGCGTCCAGACGATTCCGGCCCAGCACGAGCAGTGTGAGACGACCGGTGCGCTGACGAACTTCCGCCGGGCGGCCGGTGACGCGCCTGGCGAGCCCTTCCACGGCATGTACTACTCCGACTCCGACGTCTACAAGTGGGCGGAGGCGGCCTCGTGGAGCCTGGCGTCGACCGAGGACGCCGCGGTGGCCAAACGACTGGCCGAGGTGATCGGGCTTTTCGGGGCCGCGCAGGACGACGACGGTTACCTGAACACCTACTTTTCGGTGGATCGGGTGGCCGAGCGCTGGACGGATCTCGTCGTACGCCATGAGATGTACTGCGTCGGGCACCTCACCCAGGCTGCCGTCGCGCACTTCCGGGCCACCGGCAGCCGGGCCCTGCTCGACGTGGCCGAGCGCGCGTGTGGTCACATCGAGTCGCGGTTCGCGCCCGGGCAGGTGCCCGGCACCTGTGGTCACCCGTGCCTGGAGATGGCGCTGGTCGAGCTCCACCGCGCCACAGGCGACGAGCGATGGCTGCGGCTCGCGGTCTGGCAGCTGGACTCCCGGGGCGCCGGTGTCCTGAACGGCAGCGAGTACCTCCTCGACCACGCCCGCCTGCGGGACCAGACCTACGTCACCGGACACGCGGTCCGTGCGCTCTACCTCTACGCCGCGGCTGCCGACGTCGTTCTGGAGACCGGCGACGAGGAGCTGGCGGCGGTCGTCGACCGGCTGTGGGCGGACCTGTCCCGGCACAAGACCGCCGTCACCGGGGGCGTGGGGGCGCGCTGGGACGGTGAGGCGTTCGGCGACGCGTACGAGCTACCGGACCGCGCGTACAACGAAACGTGTGCGGCGATCGCGCACATCTTCCTTGCCTGGCGGCTGTTGCTGCGCACCGGCGACGGCGCCTACCGCGACGCGGTGGAGACCGCTCTCTACAACGGCGTGCTGCCGGGCCTGTCCCAGTCGGGCACGGAGTTCTTCTACCAGAACCCGCTCGCCGACGAGGGCCGGCACCGCCGCTCGCCGTGGTTCAAGTGCGCCTGCTGCCCGCCGAACATCGCCCGGCTGCTCGCCTCGCTGCCGGGCTACGTCTACACCACCTCCGACGAGGGTCTGTGGGTCCAGTTGTACGTCGGAAACTCTGCCCGGGTGACGTTGCCCGGCAACGGCCCGGTCGACGTCGAACTCACCTGCGGGCTGCCCTGGGAGGGGACTGTCCAGTTGCGGTTGACACCGGCGCAGGCGCGGGAGTTCAGCGTGTTCCTGCCGGTGCCCGGCTGGGCCGGCGAGGTGACCGTCCGGGTGGGCGATGAGGTCGTCACCCCCGAACGCCGCTCCGGCTACCTCGTGCTCACCCGTACCTGGCAGCCTGGCGAGGAGGTACGGCTGGAGTTCTCCATGCCAGTAAGGCTGATCGGCACGCATCCGCGGGCGGCGGCCGGTCACCAGCGGGTCGCGCTCACTCGCGGTCCGCTCGTCTACTGCGTGGAGCAGGCCGACCATGCCGGCGTCGCGGTGGCGGACCTGCGCCTCGGCGGCGAGGAAGCCTGGCGGAGCGAGTTCGCCGTGGACCTGCTCGGTGGGGTGGTCACGCTGCGCACCAGCGCCACCGCGCTGAAGGTGAACGAGAACGAGAACGAGCCGTTGCACCGGCCGCATGTCGCGGGTGAACAGGCCCCGAGCGAACCCACCGAGGTCACCGCGGTGCCCTACTACGCGTGGGCCAACCGGGAGCCGGGCCCGATGCGGGTGTTCCTCCCGTTGCTCTGAACCTCACGACGACGCGGTGCGCGCCCAGAGCACCCTGTGGTCCGGCGGCAGGTGCACACCGCGGTCGAAGAACTCCTCGCCCACCGCCTCGCGTACGACCATGAACACCGCTCGGGCGTGCTCCAGCGCCTGGTCGGGTGGAGCGCCGTCGCGTTCGGCCATCAGGGCGAGGAGTTCGGCGAGGGACATCCGCCGGCCGGGGCCGGGGTTGTGCCGCAGGCCCCGGCGCACCGGCTCGTGCAGCGCGACCGGAAGCCGGCCCACCAGGTGGTTGGCCTCGCCCACCGAGACCCGCTCGGCCAGCGTCTCGAGCACGGCGTCGATCGCCCGACGGGCTCGCTGCTCGTCCAGGCCGGTGCGCTCGCCCACCTTCGCCACGATCTCCTGCGCCGGAACCACCGGTGGACGGCCCGGCAGCAGGCAGGCGTAGTCCTTGGGCAGTTGGGCGACCAGGTTGGCGAACTCGCGATCTCCGAGCGCCTCGGCGAGCGCGCTGAAGACTGCCTCGGCGTCGCGTTCGGCGGGTTCTGGGGTGGTTCCCTCCCGCTCGGCCACCCTGCGCAGGAAATCGTCCACGTCGAAGCGTTCGGCCGGACCTTCGGTGTTCACCATCGGGCCCAGCTGCGCCGGCAACACGCTTGCCAGCTCCTGGGCCTTCTGTTGGGAGACACGCTCGGCCAGCGTCTGCAGGGTCGCCGTGGTGGCGCGTTCGGCACCGTCTCGGCCGAGACCGCCCGCAGCGTCCACGACGGTGAGAAACCGCTCATATTCCATGGGGATCTCTCCGACCTGTGGTGCGTTGTCGTTCTCTCGACTTTACGCGCCGTCCGCCGATGCGAGAGTAGGACTGGAGCGGCGCCATGCCGCCATACCGAGCGTGGAGGGAGTCCTCCCCCGTGCGTGATCTCCTCACCGTCCTGCCGCTCGCGGTCGTCATGGTGGCCGGACCGCAGATCATCAGCGCGGTGTTCCTCGCCACGAACCCGCGCTGGGTCCGCTGCTCACTCGCCTATGTGGCCGGCGCCGCCATCTCGATCACCGCCGTGTGCACGATCGCGTACCTCGCGGCGCGGTTGATCAGGAACGTGGTGGGTACGGGCGGCCATCACGGACCGGTGCACAACTGGTTCAACGTGGCGGTTCTCCTTCTTCTGCTCTACGCGATGGTGTACGTCTTCCTTCGCCGCAAGCGCCCGGATCCGCCCGCCTGGATGGGAAAACTCGAGCAGGCGACGGTGAAGTTCTCGTTCCTGCTGGGTTTTCTCCTGCTGGGCCTTTTTCCCAGTGACCTCGCCACCTCACTGACGGTCGGGCTGAAGCTCTCCAGCGACGGCAAGCCGTGGTGGCACATGCTGCCGTTCATCGGGCTGACCCTGCTGTTGCTCGCGTTGCCGGCTCTGTGCGTGCTGGCGCTGGGCGAACGCGGGCGTCGCGTGCTGCCGCGGGTGCGGGACTGGATGAACAACAACTCCTGGATCATCAGCGAACTGGTGATCGTGTTGTTCATCGTCCTCACCGCCCAGAAACTCTGAGGGCGGGGGAAACCCGCCCAGCGCACCGGATCAGCGACGGCGACCGTTCATCAGGTAGAAGGTTCCGTGCCTGCCCTCGGTGTCCCCGGCATGGTGGTAGGTCGTGATCTCCAAGTCCGCGAAGTACGGCGCATAGCGTTCCCGCACCTGCTCCACAGTGTCGAACCACCGCACGTGACTCTCGTACGGGAAGTCCGGCACGGTCGCCAGGATCCGGGTGCCCGACGGAACGCGTTCCAGCACTTCCAGATCCTCGGTGATGTGCTCGAGTACCTCGGTGGTCACGACGACGTTGTACCGCCCTGAGGTGTACAGGTCCGTGGTGCGGGCGTCTGCCACCTCCACGACGTACTGGGGAAGACGTTCACGGGCGAGTTCAACGGCCTTCTCGCTGAAATCGAACCCCACGTAGGAACCCGCACCCCGATCCAGCATCATCTCGGCCAGCTGGCCGGTGCCGCAGCCGACCTCGAGGATCGAACTACCCGCAGGGATCCGGTCGCACAACCCCTCCCAAACAGGAAGGTAACGCGACTCCTTGTAGTGGGCCGCATAGTGTTCGTGGCTCGCGTAAACATGGTGGTACCACTAGCCGGCGCTCCCCCCCGAGCCAGTAGAACGCGTCTTCGAGCAGCCCGCACAGCGCCCGCCGCCAGCCTCTTGAATCCTGCGCCCCTCGCACGAACGGTCACGTGAGTCACCTCTCACAAACTTTCCAGCCCTGTCCGGCCCGGTGGGATGCAAGTCCTGTTATGTCTGATGCATCTACCCCGGCGAACGCCGCCAACCGCTTTCAGGGGCAAGCGGGATAGTAGTATCAACTTTAGCCAGAAACGTCCGACTTGACGTCATCACATCGAGGGTACGGACATTGACTGATCACCATTCTCCAGTTGCACCGCGACGTCCGAGAACCCGCCGATGCGGGTGACGCCAGGCCGCGGGCCGCTTGCGCGACGTGTCGTCATCCTCGCCAGTGGTGCCGGTGTTGCTCAACTGGTGCCGATTCTTGCGTCGCCCGTTCTTACCCGGGTCTATTCACCGGCCGAGTACGGAACACTCGCTCTGTTCGGCGCCTTGGCGACCGTGCTGGTCACGATCGCTGCCGGCAGGTACCACACGGCAATCATGCTTCCCAAGCAGGACGAGGATGCGACACACGTCACGACCCTGGCGTTGTCGATAACAGTCGGCTTCTCGGCCCTAGTCGCGACCGTCGTCGGAATCGGCCACGGATGGTTGACCAACCTCGATGCTTTCGAGAAGCTTGGCTACTGGCTGTTCGCCCTGCCGCCGGTCGTCCTGCTGAGCGGCACCTACAACGTTCTCACCTATCTCAGTATGCGGCATGATCGTTACGGCGACGTGACGAAATCCAACGTCCTGAAAGCCGTCACAGCGGCCTCCACGCAAATCTGCCTGGGCGTTGCCGGCGTTGGAGTAGCAGGGCTGCTGGCAGGCAACCTGCTCTCAGTAGCTGCCGCCAACGGACGTCTGTACGCGACCTACCGGCGGGCCGTGCAGAAGTCGCGGACGGACTGGAACCGCATACGCATCCTCGCCAAGAAATACAGCGCCTTTCCGAAGTACGACCTGTGGTCGAGCCTGGCCAATTCTCTATCTTACAATGCGACTGTGGTCGGACTAAGTTACCTGTACTCGGCTGGCACAGTAGGCCACTACGCGTTGGCCTATCGGCTGCTGGCAATGCCCTCGGCGCTGGTCGGAACGGCCGTCGGTCAGGTCTACCTACGGCACGCGGCCCAGTTGGACAGCACACGAAGCCGGGCCGCGGTCAGGTTCTACGACCGAACGGCGTTGAAGCTGGCCATGGCGTCACTGGTTCCGTTCGTACTGCTCATGCTGTTTTCTTCGGAACTCTTCGTCACCATCTTCGGCCCCGGCTGGAGCGAGGCCGGGAAATTCACTGCCATCCTCGTTCCGCTCGTGTGGGTCAGGTTCGTGACCAGTCCACTGACACACTGCTTCTTGATCTACGGACGCCAGCGCTCCTTGCTGGTCTGGCAGATTGCTATTCTCGCTGTCACGGGAGTGACGTTCGCCGGGGCATACGCACTCGACTGGCCCGCCCGGGACCTATTGGCCGGGCAGTCCATCGCGCTCGCCATCGTGTACGCCCTAATGCTGGTCGCTGGTCGGTCGCTCACGCGGCGAGCAAGCGGCACTGTGCAGCCCCCCGGAGACGACCCCGTCTAGGATGCGGGCCGCCTTGGCGTTCTGATGACCTCGGGCCAGGTCAGTAGTTTCAGAGGGATCGCCGACCCGCGGTAGCTTCCCGAGCTTGTCCTTCAATGCCAGCCAGTTTCTCAGCTCGCGTGCAATCTCGGCTGGATCGTTACTTACAGTTCCGAGCTTCCTGGACCGGATGAGATCAGCCGCCACGCCGTCCCTCAAGCCGAGCATCAGGATCGGGCGGCCGGACCCCACGTACTCGAAGAGCTTCGCGGAGTACACACCCCGCTCGTTCGGATCATCCCACATCAGCAAAAGGAGAACGTCGGCCTGCGCCTGGAGCCGTAAGGCTTCGGTATGGCTGACAGAGCCGAGCGTCTCAACGCAGTGGGCCACCTTGAGGTCCTCCGCCAGCCCATCCACCGATCCGATGTCGGGCCCAACGAGCTGAACATGGACACGTCGCGACTCCTCGCCCATCAGCGAAAGTGCCTTGAGCAGTGGTGTCGGATCTCGCTTCCTGCCGTACAGACGTCCGGTGAAGGTCAAGGTGATGCCATCCTGAGTCGGGGTCCCTCCTCGTATGCCCAGTTCGGCGTCGGACGCCGGAACATAGCCATTGAGCACGACGTGCACCTGTCGCTGGAGGAGACTCTCCAAATCCGACGCTATTGGCTCGGAGACAGTGAGGACAGCGGATGCGTCTCGGAGAGTCCTGACCTCCATTCGCCGATCTAGCCACCGCCGCGCACAGCCATACGGGAAGTACCCGCCCGTCGTCCATGGATCCCGGTAGTCCGCGACCCACGGGACTCGGCACGCCCGCGAGATCGCAGCTGCAACGAGGTAAGCGCTAAAGGGTGGTCCACTTGCCAGGATGACGTCTGGTGTGGACCTTGCAACGGCACGCTGTGACACTCCCGATGCCACATCGACCCAACCGACATACGGGTCGGGCCGATAGCGCACCGACCGATAGCTAGCAGCTATAAGCCTTCGCAGCCGTACGGACGGACGCCCGGCGCCACCGCTGGCCCCTGTCACCTCCGATGCCGCGGAGACGAGATCCCGCATCCAGAAGCGCTGCCTGACCGCCACTCTCACCAGCTCGACCTGCGACCGGCTCGCCGGCACATCGTGCGCGCCCACGCTGGCCGTCAGTCCCGCTATCACCATGACGCGATCACCTCGATCAGCCAGATGCTCGGCCATCGAAGCGACCCTTAAACCTCCGACAGCCGGATCAGGTGGATAGTGGTAGCTGACGACGAGCACCCTCATCGGATGCCGGACCCTTGTAGTTCACGACCGTCGACCGACCACACTCGGTCCGGCCTCACGCTCACCCTGCGGGCACTGGGCGCCTCCTCGTCCGGCCGGGTCAGAGCGAGACCCACGACGAACCAGAAGACAGCCGACTGCTGCCCTCCAAGCGTCGCTGCGAAAAGAACGAACGGCACGCTCACAAGGAGGACTGCACTTCTTGTAACCCTCCTGTGGACACCGGCTACTGCCCGAGTCAGCAGGCCGGCCAGCATGCACAGACCGACCAATCCAGTCTCCACCCACGACTTCCAAAAAAGATCATGCGCATTGCGATATACCCCGGTCACCTCGTTCAAGTACTCGGCGTCAGCTCCATATCCGACACCGAAGAACGCCCAGCGATCCATGGTCTGTCTGAAGAGGTCGATGATCGCAGCACGTCCGTCGTCGGCGCTCCCTGGGTCCACAAACGCGCTAGCCAGCCGGTCAGGAAAATGACCGGCAGCGCGCAGGGCCACAAAGGATCCGCTTACCATCAACACCAGCACGACCGGCCTGGTCCATCTGCGAACGGAGCCTCTCCTGCAGCCTACCAAGACCACGGCAGCGGCCACCGTACATCCGATGGCAAGGAGGCCTGTCCTGGAGCCGAGGTGGAGCGTGCCTGCTCCGGTCACGACGAGCAGTCCGTAGTCCGGCACCGCCGGCTCGTCTTCGTTTGGAGACGAGGAGATATGCAAGACATGTCGAAACCAGTAGCCAGGACGAACGCGGTGATGTTCTCGTCGATGCCGTCTAGGTTCGCACGACCGTCTCGATCGGAAACTGCAGGACGGGTAAGAGCGATCGCGGCGAGGGCGCAACACGACCAGCCGAATACCCGGATGGCACGTTGCCAAGTCTGCCGCAGCACGTCGGACAGCACAAAGGTCGAGTGGCAACCTGAGCCCCCGTTCCCGCAAGCGCTGTGACAGTGACCGCTACGTCTGTTGTCCACATCGCCGTAGCAACTATCCAGGTCAGGTAGAGATAGAGGAGAACCGTGCCCGTCTGCGGGAGGGGATGACCCTGCCTGATCCGAATGGTGACCCAGCAGATCAACAACACGAGCCCCATGAGCGCCGCGACCGATCTGCCTGCGATGAAGGGGAAGAGGTCGAGAGGAACGGTTGCCACGTACACCAAAGCAATCCACTGGAGAGACCGTTCTAGCCCGTCTTGCCGCGATGCGAGAGTCGTCACGCTCGACTCCACCGGCGACACGCTCGGCCAAGCAGGTCTGCCTCGAGGTCCGCGATGTGATCCCAAGAATGAGCGAGCGCCCTCTCCCGGAGCCGTTGGCTGTCCTCGAGTTGTTTCAGGACCGATTCCAACCTGTCCACGTACCTGGACACGAAGTTCGGTCCGTTCGGCACCACATAGCGATCATCGCTTATCGCCTCCGGAAGTCCTCCGGCATCGCTTCCCAGCACAGGGACGCCCGTTGCGTATGCCTCGTGCACTGCGGTTGATAAGCTTTCGCTCCGGCTCGGCATCAAGATCAGACAGACCCCGTGGAGGAAGGCCGGGACCTCACGGTGTGCAATCGAGCCCAATCGAGTGAGTGGTAGGTGCTTGCTTCCCTCGGTGAGCCGGGGACCGACCGGTCCGTCACCGGCCACCACCAGTCGCACCTGAACTGATCGGCTCATGGCCAAAGCAAGGATGTTCACCAAGCGGTCCGCGCCCTTCAGGCGGGATTGAGATTTTCCCAGAAACCCAAGGGTCCAGGGCGGACCGGTCCGCCGAAGCTCATCAGCGCCGGCTGAAGAGTTCGGCGTCGACGCCGTTCGGAATGACCTCCAGCATCTGCCGACTCCCGTCCGCTCGCACGCGGTCGCGTAGCCGCCGGCTCACGAAGGCCACAGCCGCGGCATCCTTGCTCACCTCGCCAAGGCGCTTCAAGCGGTCTCCTCGTGCGAGGTTGACGTCACTGCCGTGCAAGGACAGCACAAACGGTCTTCCCAGACTCCTACTCAGTCGACGTGCGACTGAACCCGCACCGGGGGTGTACATACCGTGGGCGTGGATCACGTCGCACTCCACCCCCTCCAAGGCGCGCAGAAGGTAGCGTGCTGCCGCACGTTCCATTGAGTTCGGGAGCCCAACTCTCGCGAGGACATCATCTCTCTACGCGACGGTCCGAAGGCGGGCAGCACCCGCGCCGCGCCAACGGATGGTTGGGAATCTTGGGCAACGCTGGTCCTCCGGAGGGACGACAGGGCGTCCGGTCGGTAGTCCAGGTGACACACGGTCACACGATGGCCCTGAGCTGAGAGCGCAGCGACGCGTCCGACCACGAATGTACCGCTGTTCGGCGAGCGAACAGAAGGCCACAGGTTGGTCAGCACGAGGATCCTCATCGGTTCCACAGCCACAGTCTCGTCACGCCTCTCAATGCGTAGCACGGTTCCCAACGGATTTTCGAGCGCGCATTCTGTCCATCGCCCGGACGAGTTTGTCGAAGTCACAACTCCAGTTATGCCTTCGCAGAAAGGCCTGCCTGGCCCTCACTCCCATGGCGTGGCGCTCGGCGGGATGAGCGAGCAGCCAAGGTCTTGCTCGCGCGACGTCCGACGGGTCTTCGAAGTCAGCTGTGATTCCAACGCCCTCAGCGACGACAATACTGCTGATCTCTGTCGCATATTCGGGCGCAAGAACAGCGACGCCAGCCGCCATGTACTCGAACAGGCGGTTGGGCAAGCTTCCCTCTCCCAGCCTTCGACCATATGCAATCATTCCCACGTCACAGGACGAGAGGACTTTCGGCATCTGCTCGTGGGGTCTGCCGGACTCGACGACGATCCCCTCTCCCGACTGCGTAGGCCCGCCCAACCCGCTCCGCACCTCATCAGGTCGCGAGGCTCGACCCGTCCGCGGTGGGCTGGTCATGACGGACTTGGACCGCCTCGGTTACCTCCCGAACCTTGCCCAGTGCTTCGAGGACGACCGGGGTCCCTGTTCGAGCTAATTGCTTTACCGTGCATCACCTGCCATGAATCGGGCGGACGGCACCGGCACGGATTCGTCCGCAAACCACAACGGTGCGGAGTTCCGCACCACCAGGCAGTTGCGCGCCCTCGCGCAGTATGGCTCCAGCACAGACCGACTCACGCCGATCACGATGTCGGCCGCTGCGCATGTGTGACTGATCCGTCGGCGAACAAGGTCCCGTACGAACGACAACTGCCGACCGTGTAGCCAACGATCCAGTAGTGCACCATGGAAGATCTCGTGCACGTCGAAAATAACTCGCCCTCCGCGGACCCCCGCAAGGCGCGTTGCCAGGGACGCGGCATCTGGGTCCGGGGCATACCAGCCAGTCCACAGGGGGAAGTTGCGAAGCCGCGCGGGTGATTAGGCGTGCTGCCCTCAGCCGATCCAGGGCGCCGCTGCCCGGACTTGTCAGCGAGTAACGTATCCGCGGGTCCGGATGTTTATCAGGGGTGAAGTAGGACACAGCCGGACCAACCCACGACACGCGATAACCTCTATCCAGGAAGGACGCCGCGATCTTGCTGTTTACCCGTACGTCGTCCACCGGATGCGCCGTGGTGAATATGCACAGGTGCTGCCCTGAAGTCATTGAGAGAAGCCTTTTAATCTGCCACGGATCACGATTTCGGGTCCTTCTGTGGCGCGCGGAGAGGGCCTGCGAATCTAGGCCACATCAACGGGCCGTTTAATGCGCGGTCGTGACGAAGGCGATCCGATGGGTCTTCGAATCGACTCCCGATCTGGCGCGCCGGCACTCCCCCGACGATGGTGTACGGCGATACGTCGGTCGTGACGACCGCCTGCGCCGCGACGACCGAACCACGTCCGATCCGCACCCCTCGGATGATGGTCACCCGGAACCCGATCCATACGTCGTCCTCCACCACTGTGGTCGACTCGACCGGGCGACCTGTGAACTGAATGGGCATACCCACCTGGTCCCAGCAGTGGTCGTCGCCCCTGACCGCGACCTGTGACGCGAGCATCGAATAGCGGCCAATACTCACCGCCGGCGCAAGGATGCAGTCCGGGCCGACAAATGCATAGTCATCCGCAACCAGATCTTTGCACACGCGTGCACCGTAATGGACATAGGCGGTCGGAGCCACGTGGCTGGGCCTCTTCATGCGATGAATCAGTATGTTGCGGAGCGTTCTACCGCGGACGAACCACCTAGCTGACCGCGAAGAGTTCATGAGGTAAGCCCCCCCCCGACTGGTGATCACAAGCTGCGCTGCGCGCAACTGCGGGTACTGTCAGGCCACTACGTCAATGCCGGACAAAAGGTGGACCCTCGGTCGTCTTCTCCCATCAGTCGGTAGTTCAGGCGTCGCATGAAGTCGACCTGCGTGTTCCCCGTTCGAGCTAGTGCTACGTATGGCATATCTCGCCTGATCGTCGCCTCCACGACCCGGAGGATCTCCTCCTCCGCGCCGTTCGTGGTGATGCTGATGAGCTGGACATGACCGAGTGCGAGGTCATCGACGATCTGATCCATGATATCGCGGGTCCCAAGCACCTCGGTGACCCATGGGAGTGGGCCTCAGGCATAGTCCGCACAGCCGTCGGTGAAACTAGTCGCGGGATGACCACTCTCCACCCGCATGGTGAGCGTTGTGGCCTCCGACCAGGCTGCCGCACACACCACCGTCACGTGTGCATGGCCCATCTGGCGTGCGGCGCGCTCGAAGGTTTCGGCGCTGGTCCTGTCCGGCTGAGACGACGACCAACCGGCCCGACGGAGGGGGAAGCCGGGCGAAGGACATCGCTCGCGACCGACCGGACCTCAGCGTGTCATGGGGAGCCCCGACCTGGATCGCCGCCGGCCCCGGACCGACGAGCCGATCCGGGAAGAGATCGTGCGCGAAGTGCATCGATGATTGCGTACTTCGGGCGAGTCGGTAGCCAAGGAAGTATGCGGTTCGGCGGCCGACGACGGCACGATGCACCGGATGGCGGTGAGACCAGCGGTATCTCAGTTTGGTCTGCCTAGCAGTCGACGCGTGGTTCATGCGTTGCCTCACTCATGGGACCTGTTTGGACGCGCGTACTTCAAGACATCGAGCAGGGAACCGATTTCCTGGTCAAGAGTCGCTGGTCCGACGCTAGAGACTGGCGTTGCGGCCGCCGCCGGTCGTCGGGGTGCACCGCCGAGGACAACCGGGGGTATCCGCTCGGCTGAGCGAAGTCGGAAGCTGTTCGGAGTGCT
Organism: uncultured Actinomycetota bacterium; assembly: GCA_963791775.1. Classification (GTDB taxonomy): domain Bacteria; phylum Actinomycetota; class Actinomycetes; order Propionibacteriales; family Actinopolymorphaceae; genus Actinopolymorpha. The sequence continues at coordinate 43,975 of CAWBTM010000015.1, forward strand.
AGTTCCGGATACTGCACGAACTGCTCATATCGTACCTCCATGAAAGGTAGGTTCAGGCGCCTGAAATCATCCAACGCATTCCGAACCGGTGTGGGCCCGCTGGACGTGCGCATGCTGCAACAGGTCGTGTTCGTGGAGGTCCTTGTCGATACCAGGATAACGTGGTCCCCACGTTCCAACCCGACCGCTCGGATGGATACGACGCCTAACGGCCGACCACACGTAACCCGTCGCGTAGCGAGGCGCCAGGCGCACAGGGAAGTGCCGCAGCTTCCGGACCAGATAGCCGAAGTCCGCCGACGCAATCCACTGCCTGCGCAGGGACTCGGCGACATCCACACCGTCACGCACCAGGTGAATGAAGCGGGCGTCCGGAAGCACGGAGGCGACCGCTTCCACACGTAGGGCGTTGCCGACGGTCTTCTCGATCACCGCCGGCGGAGTCCCCCTGGCATACCTGTCGATGAACCGCCGGATGAACCGCCGGCTCCGCGGGCTGATCATGTCGGCTGTCAGCGCGTCGTGCGGGCAATCCTCGTTGCCGTGCCGCCACACGAAGCCGACGTCATAAGGAACCTTGCCTGCCCCCGTCGCCGCGGCAAGCGCGTCACGAAGCATCTTCGTCCCCGACCTCGCGGCGCCGATGATCACGATGTGCCGTGGGTCGGGCGCCGACGACGACTTGGGTCTCATGTGCTCCTTCTTCCTACTTCTGCGAACAGCCGCGTCCACCGTCCGAGCTGGTGCTCGGCACCGAACTGCTCGGCGTACAGCTTCGACGCCGCCTGCCGTGCACCGACCAGGAACGACGGATCGGAGACCAGGGCGCTCAGTCTCGCCGCTACCGAGTCGGGGTCCGTAGGACTTGCGTGCAGGCCCGCGCCGGAGTCCACCAGCGATCGAACCAGGTCACTGTCGTGCTCGACCACGGCAAGCACCGGGCAGCCATTCCTCAGGTATGACATCGTTTTGCTCGGATACGCGGCCCGGATCACGCCGGGAAGGAGGGAGACGATCCCGAGATGGGCACGGGAGCGCAGAAAGGCGGCAACCTCGGCCGGAGGCCGATATCCGTGCAGGTGAACGTTGCGAAGGTCGTGTTCCCTGATGGTCCGCTCGATCGCCTTGCGTAGCGGGCCATCTCCGAAGAAGTCGAAGTCAACTCCCGCCTCTCCCCCGAGGCGAACGATGCCGTCAACGATGACCTCGAGATTCTGGAACCGGCCGAGGTTACCGGCGAACACGACCCGCAGAGGGGTTTCGTGAACCGGATCAGGCGGCCCGGTCGGCTCCGAGATCGAGGCGTCGGGCCGGTCGGTCCAAGGATCGAAGTTGTTGATCACCGCGATCCGCTTCGAGTCGACCTCGCGGGCGCGCACTGTCTCGGCCATGTCAGCAGAGAGCACGACCAAGCCCTCGGACGCCCGATCCGTCCTCGCATCCAGTCTGCGCAGCAACGACGCGACTCCCCGCGCCTGTATTACACCTGCGGCCGTCACCACCTCGGGATAGATATCCTGTTTGTGGTAGACGAAACCAGCGCCACCACGATGCGCCAGCCACGAGGCGAGCTTCGCCACCGCGATCGGTGGCGTGGAGGCGGCCATCACCACGTCGGCGCCGGCGATCTCGCGCCGGGCCGCCAGCAAACGTACGCAGAAGAAGAGCAGGTTCAGCGCCTTGAACGCGGTGAAGCTTCGGTCGGCGACGACCGGCCATCGCCGTACCTCCACTCCCGGCGCGAGCTGCTCGCAGCGTGGCGCATCACGTACGACGGAGCGGTTGTACGACGGAGAGCACGTGAGCACGGTCACCTCGTGGCCGGCCTCACCGAGCCGAAGGGCAATCTCCTTCAGTATCTGAGCGTACGGCGGGGTGTCCGGCCAGAAGTACCGGTGGATCAGCACTACGCGCATCAGCTGCCTTCCCCCCGCCAGGACTTGGGTCGTAGTCCCATCCAGGTCGCATGTGTTGCGGACAGTCCCTGCACAAGGCGGCTCACACGTACCGAACAGTCCGGGATCCGGTAGTCGGCCGGCACCGCCGGCCGTACCCCCTCGTCCCACTGCCGGAGGACGAGGTTGACGCACCGGGCGATACCGGCGCCGTCGACTCCTGTCAGCACGATGGCGCCGGTATCCAGGGCCTCCGGACGCTCCATCGAGTTGCGGATCGTGACAGCGGGGAAGCCCGAGATCGCGGACTCCTCGCTGATGGTGCCGCTGTCGGAGAGCACGCACCGGGCGTTGCGTTGCAGCTTGTTGTAGTCGAGGTAGCCGAACGGCTCCAGGAACTCGATCGTCCCCGCCGTTTCCTGACCGGTCGCCGCCAACTGCTTCCGCAAGCGTGGATGGGTGGTGACGACCACACGCAACCCGGACGAGTCCGCCAGGGAGCGAACCGAGTGGAGCAGTTCTCCCAATTGCTCGGCGTCGTCGACGTTCTCCTCACGGTGCATGGACACCAGGAAGTAGCCACGATGCTCCAGTCCTAGCCGCTCCAGCGCGTTGGACCCCTCGATCTGTGCGTCGTAGGCGGCCAGCACCTCGGCCATCGGGGAGCCGGTGACGAACGTCCGACGCGGGTGTAGGCCCTCCGCCAGCAGGTTGCGTCTGGCGTGCTCGGTATAGCAGAGGTTGAAGTCGGCTACGTGGTCGATGATGCGACGGTTGGTCTCCTCCGGGACGTTCTCGTCGAAGCACCGGTTACCGGCCTCCATGTGGAACACGGGAATGCCCAACCGCTTGGCCACTATCGCCGCCAGGCAGCTGTTGGTGTCGCCCAGCACCAGAACTGCATCGGGGCGCTCTGCCATCAGGACGGGCTCGATTCCGGCCAGCACTCCCCCGAGTACCGCTCCCAGTGACGTGACCGGCACGTCCAACCAGTGGTCAGGCAGGCGAAGGCCCAGTTCCTTGAAGAACACGTCACTGAGCAGCGGGTCCCAGTTCTGGCCGGTGTGCACCAGGCAGTGGTCGACCTCCGCCTCCAGGCGGCTGATCACTCTGGACAGCCGGATGATCTCCGGCCTGGTCCCGACGACGGTGAGTACCTTCACGGTGTCCCTTCCGCCGACGTGACCGGCTCCGGATACGTGTCGGGCGCCAACGGATCGAACAGGGTGTGTGTCCAGAAGAACGTCACGAGTTCGTCGTCGCCGGTGTTGGTGATGTTGTGCGCCCACATCGTCGGCATGTCGACGATGGCCGGCTCGTCACCACGGACGTCGAAGCAGATCACCTCGTCGTGGAAGAGGCGTCGCAGTGCGATCCTCGCCTGACCGCGAACGACCAAGAAGCGCTCGACCTTGCCGAGGTGGAAGTGCTCCCCGCGGGTCACCCCGGGAACGGACGTGGAGACGAAGCTCTGCCCAGCCCGGTGCGAGCGCACGCACTCGACCAGGCTCCCGCGTCCGTCGCGGTTGGGCTTGGACATGATCGGGTAGGTGCCAGGGAACATCGCTGCCCGCAGGGTGTTGAACAACTCCACGTCCAGCTCCCCGACCAGTGGAGGTATCTCACCGCTCTCGTAGATACGGTGAGACTCCTGCAGCGACTCCCACACCTTCAGCACGGAGGTGTCGTCGCCCTTCGGACGAACCAGATCCGTGGTGGGCGTCTCGACCGCGCTGATGAGTTGCTCCGCAGCGCGTTGCACGTGCAGAAGTTCGACGTCCCGATCCCGTATCACCGGCTCACGCCCCTCGACCACGGCTCGGACGAAGGTCGCGACGAACGAGTTGTAGTCCGGCCGGCCGTGCTCCCCGAACAGGTTGGGTAGTACGACGTCGACGAAGCGAGCCCCGATCTGCGCCGCGCTGTCGGCCAGGAGAATGCCCGCCTGTGCCTTGCCGCGTCCGTAGGGCGAGTCCACACCCGTCTGGATCGAGTTGGCGAAGGAGAGCCTGGACACTTTCGGGCTCTTCCGCACCGCATGGGAGACGGCCTGTGCCAACCGCACGTTGCCGTGCTCCACCTCCTCGTCAGTGCCGCGGTTGACGCCGGCGACGTGGATCACCGCGTCCGCGTCCTCCAGCTCGCTATCGATTCGCTCCATATCCGAGCGTCCGAGCGCGACCACCTGATGGTCGGTGTGCGCGCGAAGCCGAACCCGGACGTGCCAACCGAGGAATCCGTAGGCGCCCGTGAGAACGATCTTCATGCGGGCACCCGCCCGAGCTCTGCCTGGATCTGTGGGATGGTCCGCAACAGGTTCATCGTCTGATCGACGTCAAGTCGCGCGGTGGAGTCCGAGGTGTAGTCCTGCGCCTCCGCCGCCTCCCGTGCTCCCTGGTCGAAGTAGAGCTCGTACTCCAGTGAACGAGCGTCCAGCGGGACCCGGAAGAAGTCGCGTTGGTCCACAGCCAGCACCATCTCCTCCCGGCTCAGCAGCGTCTCGTGCAGTTTCTCGCCGTGCCGCATGCCCAACACCTTGAACTCCGGCTCGCCGTAGCCCAGCAACTTCGCCAGCGCCCTGGCCAGGACCTCCACCGTGCACGCCGGAGCCTTGCGAACGAAGATGTCGCCCGGCTCGGCGTTGTGGAAGGCATGCTCGACCAGTTCGACCGACTCCTCGAGGGACATCAGGAATCGGGTCATCCCTGGTTCGGTGATCGTCATGGGCCGCCCCTCGCGCAACTGCGCGACGAACAGCGGGATGACCGAACCCCGCGAGTACATGACATTCCCGTATCGCGTCACCGAGACGACGGTCTTCGATCTCGGGTTGTTGCGGGCGAACGCTTGGGCGGTCTTCTCCATCAGTGCCTTCGACATGCCCATGGCGTTGACGGGGTAGACGGCCTTGTCCGTGCTCAGGCAGACGACTGATCCGACGCCGACAGCGGCTGAGGCTTCGATCACGTTGCGGCTACCCACCACGTTGGTGGCCACCGCCTGATGCGGGAAGAACTCACAGGACGGGACCTGCTTGAGTGCTGCGGAGTGGAAGACGAAATCCACACCGGCAACTGCCTCATCCACGCTCTGCCGGTCGCGCACGTCACCGAGAAACAACTTGAGCCGATGATCTCGAAACCGACGTCGCATAGCGTCCTGTTTACTTTCGTCCCTGCTGAGGACATGCACCGCGGCGACGTCTCGACCGAGCAACTTCGCCACCATCGTGGACCCGAAGGATCCCGTGCCGCCAGTAATCGCGATCGTCCTGCCTTCCATCGACAACACGTTCACTAGCTCCTGTCGGTCGACAACGGTGATCAAGGCTCAAACACTGGTGGCGACGAACCGAATTGGTCGCTCACAGCTGCAGTGTATGCGCCGATATAGCAAACCAGGCCGATTTCCTCCCGTAAGCCGTAGTGTGTATCTGCTTGTAGGGGGACGGCTGGAACGGAGCTTTTGACGACCCGGGGGGCGTTCAGATGAATGAGAAAACTCTCCCGTTCGCTCTGCCTGACATAGGCGAGGAGGAGATCGCTGCTGTCACGTCGGCTCTGCGATCCGGATGGCTGTCTAGTGGGCCGCGCGTGCTGGAGTTCGAGCGGCGCTTCGCGTCTGTTTGTGGTGGAGACGTCGAGGCGGTCGCACTGAATTCCGCCACGGCCGGGCTCCATCTCGCCCTGGAGGGCCTCGGAATCGGTCCCGGCGCAGAGGTCCTGGTGCCGACGTGGACGTTCACCGCAACCGCCGAGGTGGTCGTCCATCTCGGTGCCGATCCGGTCCTGGTCGACAGCGACCCGACGACGCTGAACATCGACCTCGCTGACGCCGAACGCAAGATCACCTGCCGGACCCGGGCCATCCTCCCTGTCCACTTCGGCGGTTTAGCGGTCTCCCGGACCCGACTGCAAGCCTTCGCCGACGCGCATGGCCTGGACGTGGTGGAGGACGCCGCGCACGCCTTTCCCTGCGTCAGCGAGGGCGTGTTCGTGGGTGCCGGAGACAGCGCCGCGACCATCTTCAGCTTCTACGCAACGAAGACGATCACCACCGGGGAAGGCGGCATGCTCGTCACCCGCGACGGCCGACTGGCGCAGCGAGTCCGGATGATGAGGCTGCACGGGATCGACCGGGACGCGTTCGACCGCTACCGAAGCGATCGACCCGCGTGGCGCTACAACATCGCCGCCGCGGGCCACAAGTACAACCTCACCGACACCGCCGCCGCCATGGGGCTGGTCCAACTCGACCGGGCAGAGAAGATGCACCTACGCCGGGAACAGATATCCGAGCGCTACCTCACCGCGTTCGAGGACCTGCCGGTCGATCTTCCTCCGTCGGCGCCCCCTGGCGATCTTCACTCCTGGCACTTGTTCGTGATGCGGTTGAAAGCGGAGGCGAATGTCTCACGCAACGAGTTCATCGCGGAGATGTCACGGCGCGGTATCGGCTGCAGCGTGCACTTCATACCGCTCCACATGCACAGCTTCTGGCGAGATCGATACAGCTTGCGCGAGGAGATGTTCCCGGTTGCCAGCGCCGAGTTCGATCGCGTTGTCAGCGTTCCACTGTATTCGATCATGACCGACGAGGACGTCCAGCGCGTCGTGGACGCGGTGTTCGACATCCTTCACTGAAACGAGTCCGACGAAATTGATCAAACGCATATTCGACGTCGCGGTAGCGGCGCCTGTGCTACTTCTGCTCTCGCCGATTCTGCTCGTACTGGCCATCGCGGTCAGGCACGACGGCGGGCCGGCGTTCTTCCGGCAGGAAAGGATCGGCCGGGGCGGGAGACCGTTCCTCATTCGTAAGTTTCGCACCATGCGTGAGCAGGAGGAGGGTCCCGTGGGTCGGCACTCGCCAGCGCTCGACGAGCCTGCCGTCACCACCGACCACGACCCGCGAATCACCCGGGTCGGGCGTCTCCTGAGGGCTACGAAGCTGGACGAACTGCCTCAACTGCTGGACGTGCTCGCCGGCACGATGAGCCTTGTGGGCCCTCGGCCCGAGGTGCAGAAGTATGTCGAGTGTTGGCCCATGGAGGCCAGGGAGCGCGTCCTGTCCGTACGTCCGGGAATCACCGATCCGGCGTCCATCGTGTACCGCCGCGAGTCGGAGGAACTCGCGCGGGCGACCGACCCGGAGAGCTACTACGTCGACGTGGTGCTCCCCCGTAAGATCGAGATGTACCTGGTCTACGTGTCAACCCGCACTTTCGTCGGCGATCTTGCAATCCTGGCTCGGACCGTCCACGCCGTCATCACCGGTTGACCGGGCGGATCGAGCGCACGCTCGGGCCCGCGCCCATCTTGTCGCACGCCTCACGCAGTGCTTCCACCACAGAGCGCGGGCCACCCCAGAGGTCGAATGCCTGAACCATGGCCGGCTCCACCGCGGGAACGGTGATGTGGGACAGCAACGGATGAACCGGTCGACGGTCGGCTTCGCCTGCCCCGAACAGTTCCTCGTGCACCTTCTCGCCCTCACGCAGGCCCGTGTAGACCACCTCGACGGACCGCCCTGACATGTCGATCAGGCGTCTGGCCACGTCGTCGATCCGGACCGGACTACCCATGTCCAGCACCAGTGCTTCGGCCGCCTCGCCGATGGCCGCCGCCTGGATGACAAGCTGCACCGCTTCCTGGACGGTCATGAAGTAGCGGGTGACATCCGGATCTGTCACCGTCACCGGGCCACCCGCCTCGATCTGGGCAGTGAACGCCGTCAGCACGGAGCCGCGGCTGCCGAGAACGTTGCCGAACCTGACACTGAGGAAGGTGTCACCGGTCTCCGCGGCCGCAGCGGCGGTCAGACCCTCGGCCAGCCTCTTGGAGTAACCGAGCACACTGACGGGATTCGCGGCCTTGTCGGTCGAGATATTGACGAACCGCCGAACACCAGCCGCCTTCGCAGCGTCGAGGACCGCGAAGGTACCCCACACGTTCGTCTTGACCGCCTCGGCGGGGTACTGCTCGAGCATCGGCAGATGTTTGAGTGCGGCTGCGTGGAACACCACTTCCGGCTGCCGCTGCTCGAAGATCTCGAACATCCGTTGGGTGTCGCGGATGTCGGCCAGGACGACGTCCGGGGTATCCAGCATCGCTCTGCCGTGGATCGACAGCTGCACGGCGTGGAGCGCCGACTCGTCTCGGTCCAACATGATCAGCTGCGCGGGATGGAACTGGTGGATCTGGCGGCAGAGTTCCGAACCGATGGATCCACCAGCGCCGGTGACCAGCACCCGTCGACCGGTCAGGTAGTCGGCAACAGACGCAACGTCCGTGTCGATCTGGTGCCGGCCCAGAAGGTCACTCATCTCGAGGTCACGAATGTGGGACACGGCCACCCGCCCGCCGAGGATCTCGCCAACGCCCGGGAGGACCTTCAGCTCCAGCCCCAGACTGCCGGCCGAGCTCTCGAGGCTCCGCATCAGTTCTGCATTCGCGCTGGGGATCGCCACTACGAGAGTGCGGCAGCCAGTGCGTGCGACCACGTCCGGCAGGTCAGTGCTGGTACCGAGGACCGGCACACCACGTAACCGCCGGTGCCGTTTGTGTGGATCGTCGTCAAGGAGTCCGACAGGCCGCCATGCGCGCTGCGGATCGCGCAGCATCGAGTCCACTAGCTGCTGTCCACCGTCACCCGCCCCGAAGATCAGCACCGGTGTACTGCGCTCGTCCGGCTGGATCCGGACGTCGACTTCACGCAGCCTGCGCCAGGTCGCCCGACTCCACGCGACCAGTACGAGCGTCATGAAAGCCGCAGCCACCGGCACCGATCGGGGCACCAGCGACTGCGAGGCGACAGCATTTGCAACCGTCACCACGAAGCCCACGGAGACGGTGACGCCGCCGAGCAACAGCATCTCCTCGAAACTGCCCAGCGCCGCCCGGCCCTGATGCAGGCGAACGACCCAACCGAACCCGATCTGCAGCACGGCGGCTGCGAGCCCCAAGGTGACAACGCCGTCCCATGGAATCGGCCCGTTCGTCGTGGTGAAGTCCATGCGAAGCGACGCGAATGTCGCCATTGATGCCAGCCAGGCCGCGCCGTCTGACCCTGCGAGCAGAACCGGCCTACGAATGACGGACCTGGACTCGATCCCTCACGTCACTTCCCCCGTACAAAGGCAGTCACTCCCTGGCAGGTTTCCCATGGAACCACGTCAGCGGACCGAGGGGTGCCCGCGTGAGTGGACACTCCTCGAACGCGGATCTGAGCGCTGAACTCTACTTCTGGTGCGGTGGCGTTTTGTGCTCACCGTAGGAACATGAGTGAACTCTCCTTATCAAGACTTGCCGGTCCGGGCACGCATGGCCTTACACCAGAGTCGACACTCAACAACCTCGACACTTTACGGAGGAAGCGATGTGCACGATTGACGGAATTACTCATTGAACGACTTGCCAGCGCAGGGCCTCGTACTGTCGCCCAATGGCACCGCTTCCGATCCCAACTGAACACAGATCGGCGATGTAGCCCTAAAACCGCCATCCCTGCTGGCATCATGACCGATGGTCGCGGACACGATGAACCCGGTACCGATCTCATTGATCCCGACCTGGGCAGCGCACCTACGAGCACAATCGCGTAGCCGTTTTGGCCCCCGCAGACGAAAAGAGGCTCAGTGGAACTACGCGACTACCTCAAAGTTGTGCGCCGGCGTTGGAAGCTGATTCTCTCCGGCGTCCTGATCGCGGTCGCGGCCAGCGCGCTCCTCACAATGTCGACTACGCCTCGGTACGCGTCGACGGTAAGGCTGTTCGTCTCCACCCCCCAAGGGGACACAGCCGCTGCTTACCAGGGCGGCCTCTTTTCCGAGCAGCGAGCGGCGTCCTACGCCGAACTCGTGACTGGGCCCGAACTCGCGCGTCGTGTTGTGGAGCGCTTTCGGTTGGATGAAAGCCCCGACGCGCTGCGAAGGCAGACAACTGCCAGCGTCGTTCCGAAGACCGTCATTCTGACTGTGACCGTGACCGACCGCGACGCCGCTCGAGCGCAACGACTCGTTAGCGGGGTGGCAGTCGAGTTCTCCCAGTTCGTGACCGACCTCGGAACCGAGTCGGCGAAGGCCGGCACGCCAATCAGGGTGAGGGTTCTCGGCCCTCCCAGCACGCCCCACGCCCCAGTCTCGCCGCAGCCGGTACGCAACGTCGGCGTAGGACTGGTTCTCGGGCTCCTGCTCGGCGTCGGCGCGGCGGGGCTGCGCGAGGCACTGGACTCCTCGCTACGCAAGCCAGAGGAGGTTGCCGAACTCACCGGCGCGCCCGTGCTGGGTTCGTTCACGTACGACCCGAAGGTGCACAAGCGACGTCTGCTCACCGACTACCGGTCACACTCTCCTCGGGTGGAGGCTTTCCGCGTCCTTCGAACCAACCTGCAGTTCGTCGACGTCGACCAGCGCAGCAAGGTCTTCGTGGTCACCAGCTCCCTGCCCGGCGAGGGCAAGACCACGACGGCGACCAACCTCGCCATCGCACTGGCCCAGTCGGGCCAGCGGGTGGCGCTGGTCGACGGCGACCTGCGCCGCCCTGGCATCGCGGACTATCTGGGCCTGGAGGCGAAGGTCGGGCTGACCAGCGTCCTGATCGGGCGGATCGGCTTGGCCGACGCCATGCAGGAGTGGGGTCCGGACGCTCTTCCGGTCCTCACCAGTGGCCCGATGCCGCCCGACCCGACTCATCTGCTGCAATCACGCGCGATGGCCGAGGTTCTCGCCGACCTGCGCCGGGCGTTCGACATCGTTCTGATCGACGCCCCGCCGCTGCTTCCCGTGGCCGACGCGGCCATCCTGTCCGCGCAGGTCGAGGGTGCTCTCCTGGTGGTACGCCACGGCAAGACCACTCGCGACCAGGTTCGTTCCTGTGTCGAACGCCTGGGCTCGGTCCACGCCAACATCGCCGGCGAGCATCCTCAACATGTGCCCGCACCGTGGGCCCAACCGGGTCGACTACAGCTACACTACAGCTACGCCGGTCCGGCCGGCGACGACCTGCGGCTACCCGCGAACGGCAAGGCGCAGCCCTCCGCCGCCGCCCGGGTCGCCGAGGCCGTCGGCAGCCGCCGCGCGGAGACGGCGAGCCCGGCAACGACGCCCCGCCAACGGCGCCGGCTGAGCCCGCGGGGTACCCCATCGATGTCCACCACAATGTCTTCAACGACGTCGCTCGCGGCAGCCGCCGGTGAGGCGATCACCCAGACCCACGAGCTGTCCATTCTCGGGGGTGTGGTGCACAAGCGGTACCGCTCCTGGGACCGGGGCGAGCACCTGCGCGAGTGGTCGGCCCTGCGGCTGCTGCACGCGCACACCGTCGACCTGGCCCCGGCGCCGCTGGCCGCCGACCTGGAGGCAAGCGTCCCCAGTCTGACGGTGGGCGAACTACCCGGCCGCCCTCTCGGCGGCACCCTCACCGGCCCAGAGCTCGACGGTCTGGAGGCCGCGCTGCGCATTCTGTGGTCGGTGCCGGTGGGGTCGATGCCGCGTCGCCGGTTCGCGCCGCGCGAGGCGTTGTCGGTGGCCCGGATGCGGTTCGCGCGAGCTTCCCGGCCGGCCGGGCCGCTGGGCCGGGCCGTGGACGCCGTACGCGAGTGGCTGGTCGACGTCCGGCTGCCCGGCGGTGCGGCGAAGGTGCTCGGCCACGGCGACCCGAACCTCGCCAACTACCTGTGGGACGGCACCCGGGTGCGGATCGTCGACTTCGAGGACGCGGGCCGGTCCGACGTGTCGTACGAGCTCGCCTCCCTGGTCGAGCACCTGTCGGCGAAGGAGACCGACTGGGAGGGATTCTGGCCCCGGTTCGACGTGGACCCGGCGCGCTTCCTGGAGAGCCGGCGGCTGGCCGCGGCCCTGTGGCTGTACACGTTGCTGCCGGGTGGTCCTTCGGTCCGCCGGAACCCGCCGGGGACGCCGGAACGGCAGGCCGAGCGGGTACTCCGGTTACTGGCGTGATCCCGGGGTAGAAGGGGTCGCCGGACACGCGATCATTTGCGTTAGCGCAACGATTGCAGGTATAGAGGAACCCATGAGTCCTCAGGTAGTCGTGGTCACCGGTGCGAGCGCCGGCGTCGGACGCGCAACCGCCAAGACGTTCGGCGCGCGCGGAGCGAAGGTGGCCCTGCTCGCGCGGGGCGAGACCGGCCTGGCCGGCGCCGCCCGGGAAATACGCGAGGCCGGCGGGCAGGCGCTGCCGATCCCCGTCGACGTCGCCGACGCCGACCAGGTGGAGGCGGCCGCCGCCCGGGTCGAGGACGAGCTCGGCCCGATCGACGTGTGGGTCAACGTCGCGTTCACCTCGGTGTTCGCGCCGTTCCACCAGATCCGTCCAGAAGAGTTCCGGCGGGTCACCGAGGTCGCCTACCTCGGCTACGTCTACGGCACCATGGCGGCGCTGCGGCGGATGCGCCCCCGGGACGAGGGCACCATCGTCCAGGTCGGCTCGGCTCTGGCCTACCGCGGCATCCCGCTGCAGTCGGCGTACTGCGGCGCCAAGCACGCGATCCAGGGCTTCAACGAGTCGCTGCGCTGCGAGCTGCTGCACGAACGCAGCAACGTGCACGTCACGATGGTGCAGCTGCCGGCGGTCAACACCCCGCAGTTCACCTGGGTGCTGTCCCGGCTGCCGCGCCGGGCCCAGCCGGTCCCCCCGATCTACCAGCCGGAGGTCGCCGCCCGCGGCATCGTGTACGCCGCGGACCACCCGCGCCGCCGCGAGTACTGGGTGGGCGGCAGCACGGTGGGCACGTTGGTGGCGAACGCCGTCATGCCCGGCGGTACTCGACCGCTACCTCGGGCGCACCGGCTACGGCTCCCAGCAGACCGACCAGCCCCGTGACCCCGACCAGCCGGACAACCTGTGGGAACCCGCCGACGGCCCCGAGGGCCAGGACTTCGGCGCGCACGGGCCGTTCGACGCCGCGGGCGACCGGGCAGAGCGTGCAGCAGTGGGCGTCGCACCATCCCCGGTTGTCCGCGGCAGCGGCGGCCGGAGGCGTGGCCGGAGTCCTCGCGCTGGCGGCGAAGGTCGTGCGGCGGTGAGCCCGGTGAGTGCTGGAGGCTTCTTCGCGGGGGCTTTGAGCGCGGCCCGGACGACGTACGGCATCGCGGAGGCGACGGTCCCCGACAAGGTGGCCCTGCGGCTGGCCGGACGCCGGCTGGACCGGCACGAACGCCTTGCCGCCCGGGTGCTCGGCGTACGCCACCTGGTCCAGGCGGGTGCCACCACCGCGCTCGGCTCCCCGACGGGTTACCGCCTCGGCGCGGGCGTCGACGCCCTGCACGCGCTCAGCATGGCGGGGCTGGCGGCGGTGGACCGCCGGCGGCGCCGGCTCGCGCTGATCGAGACGGTGACCGCCTCGGCGATGGCGCTGGCCGGCCTGTACGCCGCTCGCCGGGCCGGTCGGGCCGAACAGGGTCTGGCAAGCAGACGGGACCGGCCGGCCGGTCAGCTCTCCCGCCACCCCAGCATCGAGGTCTCCACGTCCGTGACGTCACCGGCCGCCGAAGCGAACGCGTCCAGCGCACTGGCCAGCCGCCGGCGCTGGGTCTCCGGCATGCGCGCCACCACGTCGGCGACCGCGGCCCGCCGGTGCCGCATCATCTGGTCGACCAGCCGCCGGCCCTTCGGGGTGAGGGTGAGCGCGAGGTGCCGACGGTCGCTCGGGTCCTCGTCGCGCCGCAGCAGTCCCGCCGCCACCAGCCGGTCGCAGACGCGGGTCGCGTTGGAGGGGTGGACGCCGAGCTCGCGGGCGACGGCCCCGAGGTTGACCGGGCCGCGGGTGGAGATCGTCACCAGGACGCGGAGCTGGCTGAGGGTCACCGACTCCCCGACCTCGGCGACCGAGCGCGCCACCACTGCGACCCACACCCTCGCGGCCCGTAGTACGGCGTCGACCTGCCGGTTCTGTTCGAGGCGTTCGGTCGTCTCGCCGGCGTTCGCGTCCGTCCCGTCCCGCTGCCCGGCGTCGACGTGTTCGTCCCCGTGGCCGGCATCCCCTGAACCCATCGTGCAAGTATCCGCGGAATAGTTGCGTCTATGCAAACGTCGCAGTCGTCACCCAGTCAGTCGCCCAGCGAAACGTCGCCCATGCCGAACGACTTCCAGCCCACCGTGCTCCGCGAGTACGCCTTGATCGCCGACGGCGAGCGCGGCGCACTGTGCGGTCCTCGCGGTGAGATCGCGTGGCTGTGCGCGCCCGGATGGGACGACGAGGCGGTCCTGTCCGGCCTGGTCGGCGGCAACGGCGCCTATGCCGTCACCCCGGCCGAACGCCACGTCTGGGGCGGCCGCTACGAGCCCGGCTCACTCGTCTGGCGCAACCGCTGGGTCACCACCTCCGGCATCGTGGAGTGCCGGGACGCGCTCGCCTTCCCCGGCGATCCGCACCGGGTGGTCGTGCTGCGCCGGATGGAGTCGCCGGAGGGCACCGCCCAGGTCCGCGTGGTGCTCGACCTGCGCGCCGGCTTCGGCCAGGAACCGATGCGCGACGTACGCCGGACGATCGACGGCCGGTGGACAGCGCGGACCGGTTCGCTGTGGATCCGCTGGACCGGGGCTCCGGCGGCACGCCCCGGCGCGGACGGGCGGCTGGAGCTGGAGCTCACGGTTCCCGCCGGCGACCACCGCGACCTCGTGCTCGAGATCAGTGACCGTGAGCTTCCCGAGCCTGTCGATCCGGACCAGGCGTGGGCGCGTACGGAGGAGGCGTGGCACGCGGCGGTGCCGGAGTTCGCGAACTCCGTCGCGCCTCGCGACGCCCGCCACGCGTACGCCCTCCTGCGCGGGCTCACCACCGGCTCCGGCGCCATGGTCGCGGCCGCCACGCTGGGGCTTCCCGAGCGGGCGGAGGCCGGCCGCAACTACGACTACCGCTATGCGTGGATCCGCGACCAGTGCTACGCCGGGATCGCGGTCGGCGTCGACGGGCCGCACCCGCTGCTCGACGACGCGGTGAAGGTGACCACCGCCCGCCTGCTCGAACACGGCGACCGGCTCGCGCCCGGCTACCGGACCGACGGCTCGGCCATCCCCCGCGAGCGGCAGCTGCACCTTCCCGGCTACCCCGGCGGGGCGGACGTCGTGGGCAACTGGGTGAACGGCCAGTTCCAGCTCGACGCCTTCGGCGAGGTCCTCCAGCTGCTGACCGTCGCGGCATACCACGACCGGCTGGACGACGACGGGCGCCGCGCGCTGCACCTCGCCGTGGACGTGATCGAACGCCGCTGGGACCGGCCGGACGCCGGGATCTGGGAGCTGCGCGAGGACTGGTGGACGCACTCCCGGCTCGCCTGCGTCGCCGGGCTGCGCGCCGCCGCCGGCGTCGTGACCCGCGGAGAGGCAGACCGGCTGTCCGACCTCGCCGACGCCATCCTGCGGGAGACCTCAAGCACTGCACGAGACCGGACCGGGCGTGGCGGCGCAGCCCGCGTCACGACGGCACCGACGCGGCCCTGCTGCTGCCACCGGTGCGGGGCGGGCTTCCCGCGGACGACCCGCGAGTGCGCGCGACCGATCGCCGCCGTGGAGAACGAGCTCACTCAGGACGGCTACGCCTACCGGTTCGCGTCCGACGGCGACGTCCCGCTGGGCGAGAACGAGGGCGCGTTCCTGCTCTGCGGCTTCGAGCTGGCGCTGGCCTACTGGCACCAGGGGCAGGCCGACCGGGCCTGGCGCTGGTTCGAGCGCAACCGCGCGGCGTGTGGGCCGCCGGGGTTGTTCACCGAGGAGTACGACGTACGCCAGCGGCAGCTGCGCGGGAACCTCCCGCAGGCCTTCGTCCACGCGATGTTCCTGGAGACGTCCCTGCGGCTGGCCGGGGATCCCGGCCTCTGAGGTCAGGCCTGCAGGCGGTCTCGTCCGGTGAGATCCCCGGCTGTCGGTGGCGTGCCGGTCGGCCATCATGGCCGGATGAACCACGACGAAGCCCGCGCCTTCGCCGACGGCTGGGTCCGCGCCTGGAACGCCCACGACCTGGACACGCTCCTCGAGCACTTCGCCGACGACGTGGTGTTCACCTCGCCGGTCGCGGCGCGGCTGCTCGGGGGCGACGGCATCATCCGCGGCAAGGACGCCTTGCGGGCGTACTGGACCGAGGGCCTGGCCCGCATCCCCGACCTCCGCTTCGAGGTGCTCGGCGTCTACGCCGGGGTCGACACCCTCGTCATCAACTACCGCAACCAGGTGGGCGGCGTCGTCAACGAGGTGCTGACGTTCGGCGGGGAGGACGGGGAGGTGGTCGTGCACGGGCACGGCACTTACCTCGACGGCGGCACCAACGGCGCAAACGTGGCAGGGCTACGCGCCGACTGACCGGAAGCTACGCGTCGACCGATCCGGTGGGCTCTGCCTCCAGCCGGCCCGGAGCCGAGGGGCACACCTCGTCCGCCGCCGGAAGGCCGAGGAGCAGCCGCTTGGCCTCGAGCAGGAACATGCCGAGCGCCGACGGATCGGCTTCGGCGCGGGCGTCGAGGTCGGCCTGCAGCTCCGCGCTCAGCGAGCTTGCCGCGCTGACGGCCTCGGCGTACCCGGCCCGGTCCTCGTCGGTGCGGCGCCCCGCAACGTGGTCGGAGTAGGTGCGGCAGGCCGCGGCCAGCCGGTCGCACAGGTCGGCGTACGGCCCGGCGCTGCCGGGGTCGGGCAGCTCGCTGCGGTACGCCTCGTCGGTCCCCTCCAGCAGCACTCGCACCAGGCCGTTCACCGAGCCGACCACCCGGCTGACCACCGCGGTGACGGCCTCCGGGGCGGGTCCGGACGACTGCCGGCGTTCGGGCTCGAACCGGAGGTTCCACCGCCGGCTCTCCGAACTCCACCCGCTGAGGTCGCGGGCGCGGTCGGTCATCCGGGTCAGCTCGCCGCCGCGTTGGTCCCACCGGAGTACAGCGCTGCGGTCGACGCCGGACCGCAGGCCGTCGGCGATCGAGGCCAGCAGCTCGCCCGCCTCCCAGCTCACCGCGTGCGCGGCGTCCAGGCCGCGGCGGTGGTAGACGGGCGGCAGGATCACCGCATTGACGACCACACCGATCACGGCGCCGATCACTGCCTCCCGCAGCCGGTCGACCACGGCGCCGAACGACACCGAGCCGTACACCAGGACGAACAACGCGGTCGTGGCGCAGTAGACGCCCTGGTCGCCGATCCGCCACCACAACGTCAGCGCCAGCGTCGCCGGGAGGACGATGCACATCGCCACCAACGTGTTGCCGACCAGGACGTGGACCCCGGTGGCCAGGACGGTGCCGACCGTCATCGCGCCGAGCAGCCACAGCCCGTCGCGAACGGAGCGGTAGACCGTCGTCTGTACGGTGACGATCGCCACCCACGGCGCGATGACCGCAAGCGGTGAGTCCAGCCACCAGCCCGCGACCAGCCACGCGAGGATGCCGGCCAGGGCGGCCTTGGCCGATTGGACCGCGAGCGTGGAGCGGTGCCCGCGCACGGCCGGACGGCCCGCCGGGAGCCGTGCGCGCACCGCGTCGATCCCCGATCGGACCGACGCCGGAACAGTGTGCAAACCGATCGTTCACCTCCGGAGACTGGGGAGGCCGGTACGAGGAGGCCGGACCCTCAGGTCCTGCGGCCGTTCTCGATGCGCTCGAGGATACGCCGGGCAGCCGCCTCCTCCTCGTCGCTGTCGGCCGCCGAGACCTCGCCGGACCCGTCGCCGGCACGCCGGATCTCGGCGCGTTCGAGTACGAGCTTCGCCTCACGCGCCAGCAGCTCGGTGATCTCTCCGCCGGGCGCGCCCGGCCAGAACTCGGTGGGCTCGGGCGAGTCCCTGCTCAGCGGTTCCTCTTGGGTGGGAAAGAACTCCTGCCGGCGGGTCCGTACCTCCGCGAGCTCGGCGGAGACCTCTTCCTCGGTGCGCACGGGTCCTCCCTGCGGTCGGGGTCACTTGATCGCGAAGCGCGGGTGTCCTACCCCGGTCGGCCCACCCTGACACGGTGACGGGACAGAAGTGGCCGGCTTTCGGTTCCACCCCCGGACGGGGTCAGCCAGGCCGCGGCTCGGCGGAGACGCCGGCGGTCCGCTCGAGTCGCAGCGCCAGGGTCGGGCACGCGGCCGCCGCCCGGCGGGCGTGGCGTACGTCCTCCGGGGTGAGCCGCCGTCCGGCCACGATCGGGTAACCCCACTCGTCCAGCGTGACGGCCTCGGGCAGGAGCTCGGCGCACAGGCCGTGTGCCTCGCAGGCGATCGGGTCGACGCGCAGCGCGACCGCCTCCTCACCGAGGGCCTGCCTGCGCTCTCGTCTCGTGCTCATCGTCGCTCCCCGGCCAAGGAGCGCGGGCCGTTCGGCACGGGCAGGACGGGCGGGTGACCCACGCCGCGGCAGGGACGACCGGCCGCGTGGCGTTCCACGTCCGCCGCGAAAGTCCGCAGTGCACTGCGCGCGAACCCCACCGCGCCGTCGGGGTGCCGGCAGGCGCCGCGGCCGGGGATCACCTCCAGACGCCGGTGCAGCCGGTCGAGCAGGTCACGGTCGGCGCGACCCGTGGCCAGTGCTTCGAGGTCGGCCGCCACCGCGGGCAACCCGAAGACACAGGGACCGCACTGCCCGGCCGACTCCCCCGCGAGGTACCTCACGACCCGCGCGGTCTCGGCGAGCCCGCACGACCGCCCGGACAACGCGACCACCACGCCGGCGCCCAGCCGGGTGGCGTACGGGCCGGCCGGGTCATGGCCGAGCGGCACGTCGGTGTCGCGTGGCAGTGGTACCCAGCCGCCGAAGTATCCACCGACCAGCGCTGCCACCACCTTGTCACCGCCCACCTCCTCGGCAGCACCGACACCAGCACCCACAGCGTCACCGTCAGCGTCGCCGACGGACGCGCCGGCGGTCGTCAGCACCGACCCGAGCGGCGTACCCAGCGCGATCTCGTACACCCCGGGACGGCGGACCGCTCCCCCGACGGTCACCAGCGTCGTACCCGGGTCGGTGGGGGTGCCGACCGACCTGAACCACTCGGCTCCGTGGCGCACGACCAGCGCCAGGTGCGCCAGGGTCTCCGCGTTGTCGACCAGGGTCGGCCGGCCGTCCACTCCGCGCTCGTAGGGCCGCGGCGGGGTGCTCGTCGGCCGGGCGTCGCCGTTGTCGAGGAAGTGGACCAGTGCCGACTCCTCGCTGGCGACGTATCCCGCTGGTACGCCGACCACGTGCCAGCGCACCGCGTCGTCCCCGCGCTGGGCGACGGCGGCGTGCAGTCCGGCCTCGGTCGCGGAGTGCCGGTGTATGCAGACGAAGACCTCGGTCGCGCCGACCGCCGTCGCGGCGTAGGCGGCTCCGTCGAGGACCAGGTGCGGGGAGTACGCCAGCAGAGTGCGGTCCTTGCCGCTGGCGGGTTCTCCTTCGCATCCGTTCACCACGACGACCGGCCGCCGCCAGCGTCCGGGCCGGGAGGCCTCGGCGACGACGGAGGCCAGCTTGCGGCCGGTGGGGAAGCCGGCTCCACCGCGGCCGCGCAGCCCGGACCGGCGTACGACGTCCAGCACGTGGCCGGGCTCGGGCCGCAACGGACCGCCGTACCGGTTCCGGTGGTCGGTCAGCGACGGCGCTCCGACGGCACCCGCCCAGCCCGCGGTCAGCCTCGGCAACGAGTGCGAAGGTCCGGCGGTCGTCTCGGCCGGAGCCGTCGTCCTGGTCGGGGTCGTGGCCGGGGTCGTGGTCATGGCCCTACCTCGTGAGTCGTGGGAACGGCGCGCACCGGCGACACCGGAACACCTGCTGGTACCGGCGGAGCGGAGGATCGGGCGGGCGCCGCCGTCGCCGCCGACGGCGCCGCCAGCCACCGGACGACGGCGGCGGTGAGGACCGCGACGAGACACCCGAGCGCGAGGATCAGCGGCCAGCCGGCCCGGCTGTCGGTGCCGACGCCGAGCCCGTGTATCTCGGCGAGCGGCCAGCAGGCGTAGGCCGCCCAGTGCACCCCACGCCACAGCCGGTACGGGATCCGCGGCCGGAGCAGGCTGGTGGCGATGAGCAGCAGCATCAGGTCCAGCGCCAGGGTGCCCAGCCCGGTCCAGAACGGGTGGTAGCCGGCGATGCCGGGCACCACCACGTCGGCCCAGCTCAGGTGGACGTACCCGTCGAGGATCGTGCTCGCGACGTGCACCGCCACCAGCCCCATCGACAGCAACGAGACGTTGCGGTGCAGGCCGGCCAGGACGAACCGCTGCCGGCGCCGCTCGCCCACCCGCAGCGGGCCGAGAACGCCGAGGACGAACGTCATGGTCAGCAGCGGGAGTGCCACCAGCCCGGTTGCCCGGCTGACGAACCACAACACGTTGACGTTCATGCGCCGACCTCCGATCGGCGCCCCTCGGGCCAGCCGGCGGTGCGGAGGATCCGTCCGGCGTGCCCGACCAGGCGGGCGGGCAGCCGGTGCATGGCCAGCCAGCCGGGTGCGCCGGCGCCGCGCACCACCGCTGCCGTACTCGCGGTGTTGGCGTCCAGGCAGGAAGCCGCGGCCACCGTGACGGTTCGCCAGAACGGCGGTGCCACGTCACCGGTTCGCGGGTCGACGATGTGGTGCAGGGTGCGGTCCCCGCGCCGCCAGGTCCGCCGGGTGACGCCGGAGGTCGCCAGCCCGCCGGAGACGAGGGTGATCGCCTGTTCGCCGAACGGACTTCCCGCTGCGGCGTGGTCGTCGCCGACCATGACCAGCCAGCCGTCTTCCGGCGCCGGTCCGGCCAGGGCGATGTCACCGCCGAGGCTGACCAGCGCGCCGCACCGGCCGGTGGCGACCGAGCGGGCGGCGTGGTCGGCGGCCCAGGCCTTGGCCGAGGCGCCCACGTCCAGCCGGACACCGGGCGGCACGAGCACCCGATGCCGTGCGACGTCCAGTCGTACGCGCCACCAACCAGGTGCGGGTGTTGGCTGGTCAGGCAGCTCCGGGCCGTCGGCGGCCACAGCCGCGAAGTCGCGGTCGTAGCCGAGGTCGGCGACCGCCCGGCCAACGGTCGGGTCGACCAGTCCGCCGCTGATCCTTGCCGCCCTCAGAGCCGCCGCGAGTACCTCGGTGAGGATCGGGCTCACCGGCGTCCACCGGCCGGCCGAACGCTCGACCGCGCGGATCTCGGAGTCCGGACGGAATCTGCTGCAGGCCAGGTCGAGCGCGTGCAGTTCCGACCGCAGCACCACCTCCGCCGCCGGCAGTCGGCGCGGGTCGGTGACCAGGAGGGTCACGGTCGTGCCCAGCGCGGCGAACTCCAGCCGCCCCGATGCGGCGCCTCGCTGCGCCGCGCCTTCTTCGGCTTGCCTTGTCACCGCCGCGGCAAATCCACGGCCGCTGGTCACGACGCACCCGACCGTACGCCGGGCTGCTGGCCGGAGCCCTGGTCCGTTCCCTGACTCCAGCTCTGGCCCGAGCCCTGGTCGGAGCCCTGGTCGGAGCCCTGGTCCCAGCTCTGGCCGGAGTCCTGCTGGGGCGCCTGCTGCGGCGCCGTGTCGGGCGCCTGCACCGAGTCGTCACCGGAGGAGCCGTCCGTCGAGGAGTTGGTGTTCGTCGTACTTGTCGTGCCGTCAGCGGCCGAGTTGTTCGCCAGCGCCACCCCGACCCCGGCCGCGAGAGCGGTCGCGCCGACTCCCACCCACAGGGTGAGCGCCCTGATCCGCCCCAGGCCCCGGTCCCGGGTCGACCGGGCGCCCCGGTCCGGTGATCTCATCTGCTCCATCGATTCCGCCCCGAAGTTCGTCCGGTCGCTTGTGGTGCGGCCGGTTGACTTCGAGCCTGCGTTCGGGAGTTGAGAACCTCCTATGTGCCAGCCGTGAGATTGCTGTGAGCGCCGGCGGGTGCCCGGATGGCTCGGCTCCCCCGGCAGCTCGGCTCCCCCGGCAGCTCGGCTCCCTCGGCGGCTAAGCTCACTCGGCAGCTAGGCTCCCGCGAGGCCGGGCCTCACGGGCGGAGGGTTCGCTGCAGCGGGTCCACCCATTCCGGGGGTACGTACTCGGGGCGGCCGTGTGCTCCCATCCTTACGAGCCAGCCTTTGTGGTGGACGGTGACGTGGTGGTAGCGGCACAGCAGTACGCCGTTGTTCAGGTCGGTCGGTCCGCCGTGCTCCCAGGCCGTCATGTGGTGCGTAACGCAGCGGGGTTCGGGGATCTGGCAGCCGGGGAAGTGGCAGTGGCTTCCGTCGCGGATCGCCAACGCGCGGCGCTGGTGTTCCTTGAAGAACCGTTCCGAACGCCCGAGGTCGAGCACCTGCCCGTCACCGCCGAGCACCACGGGGATCAGGTCGGCCTCACACGCAAGCCTGCGCACAGTCGCCGCGGAGATCGGCATGCCGTCGGCGCCGAGGTAGCGGGCTGACCCACCACCTCCACACCTGCGGCAGCCGTCGTGCGGGTCGATGGCGTCCTTCAGCCCCACCGCACCCTCGGGTTCGGCGTCGACTCGCCGCCCGAGGCCCATGCCCGGGTCGGTGTCCTTCCCCGGATCCAGTCCGGACCCGGGTTCCGAGTCGGTTGCCGGTTCCGTTCCGGTACCCGGATCCGGTTCCAAGTCGGTGTTCGGTTGTAAGGGCGTGCCGGGTTCTCGCGGTGGCGGTATCCCGTCCGCGACCGCACCGGCGTCGGGAGGTCGCCACTTCTCCTTACCTGCTTGACTCTTTCGACCTCCCGACTCGCCCGGTTTCTGTGCCGTCCTGCCATCCGACCCGGCCCCAGGCCCGGCGGCGGTGGCGTTCTCACCGTGGACCGTGCAGTCCTCGCTCGTCTTCTTGTCGGTCTTGGTGGTGGCGTACTTGGGGTCGGTGCACGGGCAACTGCACGGCCTGGGGCGGATGATGGTGGCGGTGTCGTCGATCGTGCCCGCACCCGTGCCCTTCAAGAGGACGTCGAAGGGGATGGTGACCGCCACCTGGGGTGGCCTGCCACCACGGACGGGTGCGGTGGTGGCGGCTGCGAGCAGGCCAAGCGCTTCGACGAACGCGTCCCCTCGGCGCTGCTCGATGGTGCGGGTGTCGGGATCGGCACTCCTCCTCGGTTCGGCGAGCGGCTCGATGATCTTGCGGAGCAGCTCCATCTCCCACGCCGGCAACGTGATCCGCTACCGACTCCGACTGCGGGATCCCGTTCGGGACATAGCGCAGGGAGCGTTTCTGTTCGGCTTTGCGGTCCTTCTTCGCCAGTTCCTCACCCAGCAGCCGCTCGGCCTCTTCGGGCGCGATCCGCTCCAGCAGCGACGTACCCAGCCTGGACAACTCCTCGGGGCCGGCCCAGGTGGCCGCCTCGATCAGCAGTTCCTCGGCCTCATGCCGCTCATCAGCCCCGACGTACTCCGGAAGCGCCTTGATCGCCTCGGCGATCGTGGCCGCCTGCCGCGACGACACCACCCCGGCAGCGAGGGCTTCTCCGGTGAGCCGGACCTCCTTGTCCAGATCCCGCGCCAACCCCACGGTCTGGGACGCCTCCCGGAACCCGAGCCGCTGCGCGGTACGCAGGTAGACCGTGGCATTCGGGGAGCCGGTGAGCCGCCCGATGTCAGCCGCCTCGGCCTGACGCACCAGCGCCAACTCCAGCGCCTCGAAGCGGGCCTTCTTCGACCGCGACTTCGCGATCAGCGCCCCCAACTCCTCCGCACTCAACGACCCCTTCGGCGCCACCCAGGCGTCGTCCAGCGGTGCGTCGACCTCATCGAGCGCAGCGTCGATCCGGGCGGCGGCACCGCCACTAGCCGAAGCTCCCAGTCGCTCGAAGACATGAGCGAATACTATCGGCCACCACCGACAATGAGTCGTTGTCCACAGAGGGGATTTCCCTTTCTGCACGAGAGATCTGCGCCTTGGCCTGAGCGATGGATCCCAAGCCCGATCCCTCCTACAGGACCCGTCGAAGGTCACCGCGCCCGAAGCAGATCGTCTGTAACGGAACCATCTGCTACGGTCGTTCCAAGTCATCATCCCGGCCGTACGACAAAGGGACCACGTATGTCCACCACCGCGGCATCGCCATCGCAGCCACCCTCCTCTCCCCCTTCAGCGACAGCGGCACCTGCGACCACCACGTCGCACCGCCGCCTCGCCCTCGCCGTACTCGCCGCCGGGATGTTGATGAACATCCTCGACGGCAGCATCGTGACCGTGTCGATGCCCGCCATCCAGACCGATCTGGGCTTCTCCCCCGCCGGGCTGAGCTGGGTCGTCAACGCGTACCTCATTGCGTTCGGCAGCCTGTTACTGCTCGCCGGCCGGCTCGGCGACCTGATCGGCCGCAAGCGGGTACTCCTCGCGGGCCTGGCCGCGTTCACGACCGCGTCCTTCGTGGCCGGTGTGGCGCAGACGCCGGCGGTGCTCGTCACCGCCCGCTTCGCCCAGGGTGTGGGCAGCGCCATGACCGCCGCGGTCAGCCTGGGAATCCTGGTCACGTTGTTCACCCGGCCCCGCGAACGCGCCTTCGCCATCGCGGTGTTCAGCTTCACCGGCGCGGCGGGAGCCTCGATCGGCCAGGTTCTCGGCGGCGTCCTCACCGACCTGCTCAGCTGGCACTGGATCTTCTGGATCAACCTGCCGATCGGCCTCGCCACCGTGGCGCTGGCGGTGAAGGTACTTCCCGGCGAACGCGGACAGGGCCTGCGAGCCGGAGCCGACGTCGTGGGCGCGTTGCTGGTCACCGCCGGGCTCACCGTCGGCATCTACGCCGTGGTCACGATCGAACGGCACGGAGCCGGCTCCCCGACCACGTTGGGCCTCGGCGCACTCTCGGTCGCGCTGCTCGCCGCGTTCGTCCGCCGTCAGGTGAGGGCCGCCACCCCGCTGATGCCACTGCGGATCCTCGGCTCGCGCGCGGTCAGCGGGGCGAATCTCGTTCAGGTGCTGATGGTCGCCGCGTGCTTCGCCTTCCAGATCCTGGTCGCGCAGTACCTCCAGCGCGTCGTCGGATACGGCGCCGCGGCCACCGGTCTGGCGATGCTGCCCGCAGCCGTCGTGATCGGTGCGGTCTCCCTCGGGGTCTCCGCGCGGCTGAACGCCCGCTTCGGCGAGCGCACGGTCCTGCTCACCGGCCTGGCCCTGCTGTTCGGGGTGCTCGCGCTGCTGACCCGCGTACCCGTGCATCCGCACTACCTCACCGACCTGCTCCCGGTGATGCTGCTCGCCGCGGGCTTCGGCCTGGCCCTGCCGGCACTCACCTCACTGGGCATGTCAGGTGCGAGCGACGCCGACGCCGGGCTGGCCTCGGGGCTGTTCAACACCACCCAGCAGATCGGCATGGCACTCGGCGTCGCTGTCCTGTCCACTCTGGCCGCCACCCGTACCGCCGGTCTGCGCGAGGCCGGCGCGCACACCACCGTGGCGCTCACCGGCGGCTACCACCTCGCGTTCGCCGTCGGCGCCGGACTGTTGGTGGCCGCGTTCGCCGTCGCGTTCACCGTCCTGCGCACACCCGCACGAGCAGTCGGCAGCTGAGTGAGAAACGTTTCCCTGATTCCGCCGTACGAACGTAAGGGAAACAGGTTTCTCAGCGGTCTGCGCAGCCAACAACGGTTAATTCGGCAATCGCACCTTGACGTCGCGGCGCGCGGCGGACTAGAACGTGCCGGAATCGCTTGCCGATCTTGATTCACCGGTTGCTCTTCCCGCCGCTCGTCCGTGCCCATCGAGGGAGTTCGACAGTGCCCGCAACCCGTCATGTGGTCGTAGCTGTGGGGGCGGCCCTTCTGCTCGCCACCGCACACGTGTCACCCGCCTCGGCGGCGACACCTCTGGTCGAACCCGAACCCGGCATGGTGATCACGCACGACACCACGTTCAAGCCCGGGGTGTACGACTTCCCCTCGGGCAAGGGCATCGTGATCGGCGCCGACGGCGTACGCGTGAACGCCGCCGGCGTGACGTTGCGCGGCCCCGGCCAGAAGGGCAAGCCGGACAGCTTCACCGGCACCGGCGTCTCCGCGACCGGGGTGTCCGGTGCGACGCTGGCCGGGCTCTCGGTGTCGGGGTTCGAGACCGCCCTGCACGTGCGCTCCGGGCAGGACTGGACGATCCGCGGGAACACGTTCTCCGGCAACTACACCGATCCCGACTTCGGCTGGGGTGACGGCAAGCTCGCCGGCGCGGTCCTGCTGGAGCACGTGAGCCGTTCCCGGATCGAGGACAACACCGCGCACGAGAACTGGAACGGCCTCGCTCTGCACTACGCCGACAACAACGTCGTACGCCACAACGACTTCTCGCACTGTTCCAACGTGTGCCTGAAGATGTGGTCGGCCTCCCGCAACCGGATCGAGGACAACAACTTCAGCTGGGGAATCCGGATCGCTCCCGGTGAGACCCACGCCCGTGACTCCACGAGCGCGCTGATCGAGACCGGCTCCAACGACAACCGCGTTCTGCGCAACGACTTCACCTACGGCGGGGACGGCGTCTTCCTGCGCCCGCTCAACGGTGTCGTCTCCACCGGCAACTACTTCGAGGGCAACGACGCATCCTGGGCGCACAACAACGCGTGGGAGTCGTGGTCGCCGGGCAACACCTACGTACGCAACAAGGGAAACCACGCGAGCTACGGTTTCTGGCTCGGCAGCTCCGACGACACGGTCCTGATCGGCAACGAGGCGGCCTACAACGGCCGGGACAACAAGAACGCGCCCGAGCCGTTCGGCAACGCCGGTATCGCCGTGGTCAACGGTTCCTCCAGCCACTTCGTCCTGGACGGCAACCACGTCCACGACAACACCTCCGCCGGGGTGGCCATCGGCTACCTGCCGGATTATCCCGCCTACCACTGGGTGATCCAGCGCAACCGGATCGAGAACAACACGACGTACGGCATCTACGTCCGCGACGCCCGCTGGCTGACCCTCGCGAACAACACCATCACCGGCAACGGTTCCGGCGCGGTCAAGCAGGACGCGCACGTGTCCGGTGTCTTCACCCTCGACGGCCCGGCCAGCGCCAACGCCCCGGTGGCGAAGGCGGCGATGACGCCGAGCGTCGTGCACACAGGCGACGAGGTCACCTTCGACGCCTCCGGCTCCACCGACGCAGACGGCGGAAAACTCTCCTACCGTTGGGAGTTCGGTGACGGTGACGTCGCCACCGACGCGAAGGTCACCCACCGGTTCCTCGACCCGGGCTTCCACCGGGTCGGGCTGACCGTCGACGACGGCGGGCTGGCCGGCCTTGACCACCGCGACGTCTACGTGCTGGCACCCGGAGACGAGCAGGGCACCGACGCGGCCGACCGGGCCGCCTGGTCCGCACACGTCACCTCCGACGACGCCGGCGACCCCGGCACCACGGCGACCGCCGCCCCCGATCCCTCCCGCGCACTGCTCGGCCGGTCCTCGATCAAGCTGTCCGGCACCGCGCACGACGTCACCTGGCGCTACCAGCCGCGCCGCGCGATCGACACCGCGAACGCGGACCAGCTGGAGTTCTGGATGGCCTCGGAGCAGGAGGTGCGGGACGGGTTCGACGGCAACCAGCCGACCATCCGGCTGGTGCAGGACGCCGGAAACTACGTCGAGTACACCCCTGCCAAGAACTACCTGAGCCCCTGGTCGCTGGACTACGCCGAGGCCCGGGGCGGCTGGCAGCGGGTCGTCGTACCGCTGGCCGGCGACAAGGGGTGGACCCGCAAGGTGACCGGCAGCCCGGACCTCGACGCGCTGCGCGCGGTGGAGGTCCGCACGTCGGCGACCGGCGGTCCGTACCGCGTGTGGCTGGACGCGCTCTCCTTCACCAAGGCGCCGGTCACCCCTGACGTCGCGCCCGACCTGGCGCTCAACCCGTCCGCGGAGGGTACTCCGTCGCCGCTGGCGTCCACCGGTGACGACGCGTCCCGCTGGGCTCCGCTGGACGGGAAGACCGACGGCCCCGTCTGGTCCACCGCGGGTTCGCCGAACCCCACCGACTTCTACGGCGCGGACTTCGGCGTGGCCCGCACGGTCGACGCCCTGCGGCTGGACCTGAGCTCGGGCGAGGGATTCGCCGCGCCCACGAAGGCAACGGTGGAGTACTGGACCGGCCAGGCCTGGCAGCCGGTCGACAACGCCCGCCCTTCCCCTGCGACGCCTGCGACCGGCCACACCGAGATCGCGTTCGACCCTGTGACGACGCAGCGGCTTCGCGTCGTGCTGGGCAACCCCGGTGGCGGCAACGCGGTCGGGCTGGCCGAGTTCGCCCCGGTGTCGGTCGGCAACCTCGCCGGCAACGCCCTCGGATCGAAGGCGCCGTTCGGTACGCCGGTGCCCTCCGCCTCGGCCGGCACGGGTGACCCGTGGTCGCTGGTCGACGGGTCGGTGCGCGCCGACAGCGCGTGGCGTTCGGCCGCCGGCACCTCCCCCTGGGTGGCGGTCGACCTGATGCGGGCCCGCCCGGTCAACACCGTCACGCTGTACGCCGGTTCCGCCGACACCGCGCCGACCGGCATCCACGTCCAGGCCTGGACCGGCAGCGACTGGCTCGACGTCGCCAACACCACCGTCACCCCGGCACCGCCGGCGGCCGGGCGCACCACGGTGCGGTTCGACACCGTGAAGACGCGCAAGCTCAGGTTGACACTGGATGCACCGGCCGGCGGCAGCGTCGAGGTGCGCGAGGTGGAGGTACGCAACGCAAACCTGCTCTCCGACGCCTCGGCACTCGGCCTGACGGTCACCCCAACCGCGTCGTACACCTATCCCGGCGACACCGTGCTCGGCCCGCTGGACGGCTCCTACGCCGCCTCGCCGCGGTGGACGTCGTGGAACTCCAAGAACGCCCAGGACTGGTACGCCGTCCGCTTCGACCGGGCGGTCACGGCCAGCCGGATCACGCTGCACTTCTACAACGACAACGGCGGGGTCAAGCCGCCGAAGGACTACACGATCGAGTACTGGAACGGCTCCGGCTGGACCCCGGTGCACGAGACCGGCCGCTCCCCCGCGCAGCCGGCCGAGGGGTTCAACGCGGTCGACTTCACCCCCGTCCGGGCGGCCGGGTTCCGGCTGGTCGGCACCAACCAGAACCCGGTCGAGTACGGCGTCTACATCGGCCTCACCGAGCTCGAGCTCTGGGCGCCGTAGGGCTGACCCGACCAACCACGGAAGGTCGGCGACCGCGGGTGGCCGGAATGCCCGGGCCACCCGCGGTCGCGTCGTACGGCCAGGTCAGTTGGCAGAACCGGTGATGTCGGCGAGGATCTCCACGACCTTGGCGTGGGCGTACTGCTTGTCCGGTCCGAGCTCGGCGAGCACCTGGGCCGAGATCGCGCCGGAGTCGTGGTAGAGCCCGAGGAGCAGGTGCTCGGTGCCGATGTAGTTGTGGCCGAGCTGCAGGGCTTCGCTGACCGTGGCGCCGAGGGCGGCGTTCGCCCGGGGTGTGCGCGGCAGCTCCTGCCCCGCCGGAGGGGCGGCTCTCTCCGTCGCGCGGGGAGTGGCGATCTGCGCGAGCCGGGCCACGACCGCGGCGCGGACGGCCTTCGGGGTGGTGCCGGCCTCGGTGAGGATCCGGGCGGCGATGCTCTCCGGCTCGGCGTACAGGCCGAGCAGCAGGTGTTCGGTGCCGACGTAGGTGTGGCCCATCGCCCGTGCCGCGTCACTGGCGGCGGCGAGGCAGTTGCGGGCCCGGACGGTGAAGCGTTCGAAGCCCTCGATCGAGGGCCCGGCCCACCGCTTGTGCACGGCCTGCTTGGTGACGCCGAGGGTGTTGCTGATCTCGGTCCACGACCGGCCGCTGCGGCGGGCGCGGTCGACGTAGTGCCCGAGCAGCGCGTCGCCGGTCTCGCTGAGGTCGTTGACCATCGCGCGAGCGGTGGCCAGTTGGTCGAGTTCGTCGTCCCCGGCGTCGCGGCGGACGGTCTCAATGAGGTCCTGGAGGCTGGGTGCGGGTGTCATGCCGTCAACCCTAGGTTGACCCAAGGGTCGCGTCAACCCTGGGTTGATGGCAGAAAGTGACGGCGGCGCCCCGGCCCGGAGCGTCCGGACTCCCCCTCCGATGGTGACGGCGCTCGTGATCGGCTCGTGATCGGCTGCTGTGATCGATGTCCGTGCCGGACCGGCCGGCACCGCATACCCTTTGCCGCGTGCCAGCCACGCCGCCGCGTTCCTATCCGTACCTCCAGTCGGAGGTTCCGCTCGCCTTCGCCCACCGCGGAGGAGCGAAGTACGCACCCAACCAGCGGATCGAGAACTCCATGCGCGCGTTCGCCAACGCGGTCGCGCTGGGCTACCGCTACCTCGAGACCGACGTGCACGCCACCAGCGACGGCGTGCTGGTCGCGTTCCACGACGACCACCTCGACCGGGTGACCGACCGGACCGGCCGGATCGCCGACCTGCCCTACGCCGAGGTCGCCCAGGCCCGGATCGACGGACGCGAGCCGATCCCCACCCTGGAGGAGATCCTCGGCACCTGGCCGTCGGCGCGGGTGAACATCGACGTCAAGCACGCCGACGCCATCCGGCCACTGGCCGAGGTGATCGCCCGCACCGCCGCGCACGACCGGGTGTGCGTCTCGTCGTTCTCCGGCTCCCGGCTGAACGCCGCCCGCCGCCTGCTCGGCCCGCAGGTGGCCACCGGCCTGGCCCCGCTCGGGGTCGGCCTGCTGAAACTCCCGCTGCCGGCCTTCCTCGGTTCACACCTGGTCGGCCCGGCGCCCTGCGTCCAGGTCCCGACCGGTTACCGCGGCCTGCGAGTGGTGACCAAGGCGTTCGTCGACCGCGCCCACGCGTTCGGCAAACAGGTGCACGTGTGGACGATCGACGACGCCGACGAGATGACTTCCCTGCTCGACCTCGGCGTCGACGGGCTGATCAGCGACCGCATCGACACTCTTCGCGAAGTGCTGCTCGCCCGGGGCGTTTGGGCGTCATGATCGGTCGTATGACGGCGACGACTACGGCGGCACCCGTCCCGGACGCGGGGGCAAGGCGTCGTGAGCAGCGCGCGTGGTATTTCTATGACTGGGCCAACTCCGCGTACGTCACCACGGTCCTCACCGTGCTGTTCAGCCCGTACCTCGCCTCGATCGCCGAGACCGCGGCCTGCGGAGCGCCCGGCACGCCGGAGAACCCCTGCACCACCAACCTGCGGGTCCTCGGCATCCCGCTGTCGCCCGGTTCGCTGCCGCTGTACGTCATCACCGCGACCACCCTGCTGTCGGCGCTGGTGCTGCCGATGGTGGGCGCCGCCGCCGACCGGTCCCGGCACCGCAAGCAGCTGCTGGCCGGGTTCGCCTGGGCAGGAGCGGCCGCCGCGGCCGCCATGGTGTTCGTCACCGGGACCGACTGGCAGCTCGGCGTGGGCCTGCTGTTCGTCGGCAACCTGTGCCTGGCCTGCTCGATCGTGGTGTACGACGCGCTGCTGTGCGACATCTCCACTCCCGACGAACGCGACCGCGTCTCCTCCCGGGGCTGGGCGCTCGGCTACCTCGGCGGCGGGCTGTTGCTGCTGGTCAACCTCGCCATCGTGCAGGGTCACGACCTGCTGGGCATCTCCACCTCGACCGCGGTCCGGATCAGCCTGCTGTCGGCCGGGGTGTGGTGGGCGGCGTTCACCTTCATCCCGTACCTCGGGCTGCGCAACCGGCCGCCGGTCGCGGTCGTGCCGGAGCGGGGGACGAAGCTGCGGCAGAGCGCCGGGCAGCTGTTCACCACCCTGCGCGAGGCCCGCGCCTACCCGATGACGCTGCTGTTCCTGCTCGCGTACCTGTTCTTCAACGACGGCGTGCAGACGGTCATCTACGCGTCCTCGGTGTACGCCTCCAGCCAGCTCGGCCTCGGGGAGAGCGTGCTGATCGCGACGATCCTGCTGGTGCAGTTCGTGGCGTTCGGCGGTGCGCTGCTGTTCGGCCGGATCGCCGCGCGGGTCGGCAGCCGGCGCACCATCCTCGCCGCGCTGTGGGTGTGGGTGGCCGTGGTCGTCGCGGCGTATTTCCTGCCCGCCCGCCAGGTCGCCCCGCTGCTGATCCTCGGCGTGCTGATCGGCATCGTGCTGGGCGGGACGCAGGCGCTGTCACGTTCGCTGTACAGCCAGTTCGTCCCTCGCGG
Organism: uncultured Actinomycetota bacterium; assembly: GCA_963791775.1. Lineage (GTDB taxonomy): Bacteria > Actinomycetota > Actinomycetes > Propionibacteriales > Actinopolymorphaceae > Actinopolymorpha. Next base: position 75,838 of record CAWBTM010000015.1, read on the forward strand.
CCGGGAGGCTGAGTACTTCAGCCTGTACCAGGCCTGCGAGCGCGGGACCAGCTGGCTCGGCACCCTGGTGTTCGGCGTCGTCCACCAGGTCACCCACTCCTACCGGCCGGCGATCATCGCCCTTGCGGCGTTCTTCGTCGTCGGGTTCGTGCTGTTGTCGAAGGTAGATCCCCAGCGGGCGGTCCGAGACGCCGGCAACGAGTCACCCACGGTGATCTGAGGCCGGGCGGGGTGGGTACGCTGGCCGACCTCCAGCGCGACGACGCCGTCACACTGGGGCACACTTCGCCGGTGCGCCCGAAAGGGACGAACCGGTACGAAGATTCACTCCCACCCGTCCGGGGAATCCTGGGTGGGGGCTTAGACGTTAGGCCCATCGAGGTCCATACACGATGGAGGGGGATGGAGAGCTTATGTCGGAGCGAGCACTACGAGGCTCGAGGCTCGGGGCGGCGAGCTACGAAGACGACCGGGAGATCGCTCCCGCGCCGCGCCAGCTGGTCAGTTACGACTGCCCGCATTCCCACCACTTCGACCTTCCGTTCGCCGCTGACGCCGAGGTGCCGGCGGTATGGGAGTGCCCGCGATGCGGCGCCGAAGCGGTCCGCCTCGACGGGGACCGTCCGGAGTCCAAGCAGGTGAAGCCCCCGCGCACCCACTGGGACATGCTGCTCGAACGCCGCAGCATCGACGAGCTGGAGCAGCTCCTCTCCGAACGCCTGGAGCTGTTGCGGTCCGGCCAGATCGGCCCGGAGCACCTGCACCGCGAGGCATCGGCTGGTGGCAAGGCGAAGCCGCCGCGCCAGCGCAAGGGCGCCTGAGCCCGGGAGCACGTGAGCCGAGCCTGGTTCGCGCGGGCACGCGCAACGACGCGTGCGCCCCGCGCCGGACCGGCCGGCCATCACCGGCCCCACCTGCATCACCTCGTACGTACGTCGAACCGTGCCGCACCCCCGGCGGCACGGTTCGACGCTGTCCGGGGGATTCTCGAAGCGGCTTCCCTCGCCGCTCAGCGACTCCCGCGCGGCCGGTCCTGGGTGTCACCGTGGCCGGCGTCGCCGGACACGACCTCACCCTCGATGACCGGCGGCCGCCCACGCTCGCCCTCACCGGACCGACCCGAGCCGCCCGGCCCACCGGACGCGGCCGGCCCGCCTCGGAGGTACCGGCTCACCTGCCAGCTCTGACCGGGGACGACGCCGACGCGGCGGCTGACGCCTCGTCCCACGCCCCACCGCAGGGCCCGCCGGGACGCCGGCCGCAGGAACGGCGCCAGCAGAAGGAAGCCCACCACGTCGGTGACCAGCCCGGGCAGCACCATCAGCAGCCCGCCGGTGAGCACCAGACCGGCGTCGAGCACCTCACGGTCGGGGGCGCGCCGCTCCTCGACGGCGGTCCGCAACGCCGCCCAGGTGCGCAGGCCCTCCCGCTTCACGAGGTAGGCGCCCAGTCCGCTGCCGGCGAGCAGCAGCGCGAGCGTCCACCAGCCGATGAGGTGCCAGACCTGCACCGCGACGTAGATCTCCAGGGCGGGTACGGCGATCAGGGCGAGCACGACGAGCACCGCCATCAGCTCACCTCCGCCTCTGGGACAACGCGCCGTGGCCGTTGGTCCGGCCGCGTACCTGCTGGAGCCGGTGCCGGATCCCCCACACGGCGACCCGCCGGAAGGACTCCAGCATGATCGCGAGGTCCATCTTGCTGTCGCCGAACTCGCGTTCGCGGAACACGATCGGCACCTCGGTCACCCGGAAGCCCGCCTGCAGGGCCCGCCACGCGAGGTCGATCTGGAAGCAGTAGCCGAGCGAGGCCACGTCGTCCAGGCCGACGCCCTCCAAAGTAGCGCGGCGGAACGCCCGGAACCCGGCCGTCGCGTCCCGCAACGGGACACCCAGGGCAAGTTGGGCATACCGGTTGGCGCCGCGGGACAGCAGCTCGCGCGACTGCGACCAGTTCTCCACCCGGCCGCCGGGCACCCAGCGCGAGCCGATCACCAGGTCTGCGTCGGCGAGGCCGGCCAGCAACTTGGCGAGCTCCTCCGGCTGGTGGGAGCCGTCGGCGTCCATCTCGCACAGGACGTCGTAGCCGCGGGCGAGACCCCACGCGAAGCTCGCCTTGTAGGCGGTGCCGAGGCCCTCCTTCGCCGCGCGGTGCAGGGCGTGCACCTGCGGGTCCGCGGCGGCCAGCCGGTCCGCGATCTGCCCGGTGCCGTCCGGGGAGGCGTCGTCGGTGACCAGGATGTCGGCGGCCGGGACTGCCCGTCGCAGCCGGCCGACGGTGCGCTCGAGGTTCTTGGCCTCGTTGTACGTCGGCAGTACCACCAGGACCGAGCCGAGCCCGGCCCTGTCCTGGTCGCGTTGCTCGCTGGTGTCCGTCACCGTGTTCCCCCGCCCGTCGAGCCGGTGAGCTCGTCGTCCGCCTCCACTCCGCGCCGCCTGCGGTCGACCGCCACGGCCAGCGCCGCCAGCCCGGCCAGGGCCAGCACCCACTCCGGCACCGGGCCGAGGCGGGCCGCGAGCGTCTGCTGGGTGCGCAGCGGCACGCGTTCGACGAACACCTTGCGGGTGGCCTCCTTCGACTGTGCCACCACCCGGCCGTCGGGGGCGATGTAGCCGCTGACGCCGTTGGGTGAGGCCACCAGGACAGCCTTGCCGTACTCGACCGCGCGCAGTCTGGTGATGGCGAACTGCTGCTGCGGCTGGCCGGTCCCGGTGTAGGTGGCGTTGTTGGTCTGCACGGTGAGGAACTGCGACGCCGCGCCGTCGGCCACCTGCCGGACGATCCCGTCGTAGGCGATCTCGAAACAGATCACCAGCCCCGCGTGGTATCCGGCGATCTTGATCTTGCCGGGCTCCTTGCCGGGGTAGGTGTCGCGCCCCACAAGCTGGAGCCGCTTGATGTAGGGCAGCAGCTCGCGCCGGAACGGGATGTACTCACCGAACGGCACCGGGTGCTGCTTGGAGTAGATCTGACCGGGCCCGGTGGTGGGGTCCCACACCACTCCGGACGTACGCCGGTAGTTGGGGCCCGGCCCGTCCAGGATCGCGCCGACCAGGATCGGGACACCCGCGTCCTGCACGGCCCGGTCGACGATGGAGCGGGTCGGCAGGTCGTGGAACGGGTCGATGTCGGTGGAGTTCTCCGGCCACAGGACGAACGCGGGCTTGGGAACCTTGCCGGCGCGTACCTCCCGCATGAGGTCCTCGGTGGCGGCGAGGTGGTTGCGGGTCACCGTGCGGGCCCGGCCGAGGGCCTCGATCCCGCGCGCGGGCACGTTGCCCTGGACGATCGCGACGGTGGCCGTGCCGTTGCCGTCGGTCGGCAGCGGGACCAGCGCGCCGCAGAACGCCAGCGCCGCGGCCACGGCCACCGCGGCCGCCCGGACGACGATCCGCCGGCCGCCCGCCACCACCGCCCACAGCAGGAGGTTGCCCGCCAGCACCACCACGAACGTGACGAACGGGACCCCGCCCACGCTGGCCAGTGCCGCCAGCGGCGTGTCGGCCAGGCCGTAGGCGAGCCGCCCCCAGGGGAAGCCGCCGAGCGGGAACGAGGACCGCGCGAACTCGATGCCGACCCACAGCGTCGCCGCCCACAGCGGCCACCAGCGCAACCGGGTGACGAGGGTCAGCGCGGCACCGAGGACGGCGACGAACAACGCCTCCACCAGGCTCAGGGCCAGCCACCCGTCGGCGCCGATGACGCGCACCCACTGCAGCAGCAGGACGAAGAAGCCCAGGCCGAAGCCGAGCCCCAGCAGCGCGCCGGTGCGGACGCGGGTTCCCTTGCAGACCAGAGTGAGGGTGGCCACCGCGAACGGAACGGTCCACGACCAGCCGAACGGCGGGAACGCCACCGCCAGAGCCACTCCCGACGCCACCGCCAGCAGGAACCGCAACCACTTGGCGGCACGACCGTCCGGCTCCTCCGCCGTGGTGGTCGTGGCCGGATGGGAGCGGGACGCTATGCCGTCCTCGAGCCTCAACGCACCGCCCTTCCGCGAGGTGGGTGACCGCGCCTGGCCGGGCGCCGGTCGCGAACGTCGAAGACGCACCCGGGGACGCACCGGACGGGCCGCTTCACGCAGATGTCAGGACGGTACAACGCGCACGCGGCGGCTGGGGTGCCCGGGCCGGTGACGGACCCGGCATTGCGGACAATCGGGCGGCGCCGAGGCCTCGCGACAGACCGACGAAGGACCGGAGCAGAACCGCCGCACAGCTGGAAGTGGCCCCGGAACGGGACAGAAAAGACGGAACGGCCCGCCCGCCCTTCGGACCGGCCCGCGACGCGCAGGCTGCGTGCCGCGTGACCGTTGTCTACTGGGCGGCGGACCGCTCCGTGGCCACCCCACCGCACGGATCGCACTCCGGGTCGACGCGTGACAAGAGAACTGGCGCCGGACTCCTCACCCATCGCGCCGGAGAGCGAACCGAACCGAGCCTGGCCTGCGGTGGACAGGAGACGACGATGACGATCCGGGCAGGTACGTGTCAACCGCCCGCTGACCTGCGAAGACGGACAGAACGTGCAGGTCAGCGGCGTCTGCCGGTCACCCACGCGAGGCCGAGATTTTTTCTGGCGTACGGCGTGTCGACACCTGGGCGTGTCGGGACGGGACGGTCCTCGCCGAGAGCGGCACGAGGCTAGCGCACCGAACGATCAACTGCTGAACACAGCCGCCGGACCAGCCAACGCCGTACTCGCCCGCCCGTACTCGCCGCCGTCCTCAGCCGCCGTCCTCAGCCGCCGGAGGGAACGACCACCGTCGCCCGAGCGGTCACCGCGACCGTCGCCGGCTCGAGCACACCGGCAGCGGACTCACCTCGCTCGGGTTCGCCCCGGGCCACCACCCGGGCGGCGAGGTCGAGGTCCCGGCTGCGGTTGCCCACCCGGACGACCGTCGCGCTCACCTCCAGCACGTCGCCCGCGCGGACCGGCGCCAGGAACCGCACCTCGGCGTACGACGCGAGCAGTCCCTCGTCGCCGTCGGTACGGATGCAGACCTCGGTGGCGACGTCGCCGAACAGGCCGAGCACGTAGCCACCCGCGACGAGGTGCCCGGCGTAGTGGGTCTCGGCGTACGACACATAACGGCGGTGGGTGACGGTGAGTCCCAGGCGTGGGTCCGTCGCGGTGGCCGACTGGTCGCTCATACGGTCCTCTCCGTCGTGTCCTTCGCGCCGGTGTCCCTGGCGGGTACCCGGCCGGCTGCCGGGCGGTCGGGTACGAGAGCGTGCACGAGGTAGGCGGCCACCTCACCGGGGGTGGTGCCGCGCCCGAAGACCCGGTCCACACCGAGCTCGGCGGCCATCGACTCGGCGAACCTCGGCCCGCCCACGACGAGCAACGGCCGGTCCGCCTCGTCGTAGGCCTCCCGGAAGGCGGCCGACATCTCCTGCGTCCCGTGGACGTGGGCGTCCCGCTGGGTCACCACCTGCGACACCAGGATCGCGTCGGCGCGCTCGGCGAGCGCACGGGCCACCAGGTCGGGCACCGCCACCTGGGCGCCGAGGTTGACCACCTTGATCTCCCGGTAGTACTCCAGGCCCTTCTCCCCCGCGAACCCCTTGACGTTCAGGATCGCGTCGATGCCCACGGTGTGCGCGTCGGTGCCCACACAGGCCCCGACCACGACGAGTCTGCGGCGCAGGCCGCGGCGGATGGCGAGGTTGACCTCCTTCGGGCCGAGCAGGGGGTACTCGCGTTCGGCCACCTGGACCTGGTCGAGGTCGACGAGGTGGCTCACCCGGCCGTAGACGACGAAGAACGTGAAGTCCGGGCCCATCGCCTTGGCGTGCACCACCATCGCGGGGTCCATCCCCATCCGCCCGGCGAGCTGGAGGGCGGCGCCCTCGGCCCGCCGGTCGTGCGGGATCGGCAACGTGAACGACAGCTGGACCATCCCGTCGCCGGTGGTGTCGCCGTACGGCCGGACGACCGGGCCACTCGCCGAACCATTCACCGGACTGCTCACCGAACCACTGACCGGACTGCTTACCGAACCGTTCGCCGAACCACTCATGACTGGGCCTCCTCCAGCAGGTCCGTGGCCGGGTTGAGGTAGGCGGGCGACTTCCGTGCCACGCCGTCCAGGCCCTTGCCACCGTCGGCCGGCCGGCGCATCAGCCCGAACGTGCCGTCGGCGATCGCGTCCAGCAGCCCGTCGTCCCCGATCCGCTCCAGCAGGTCGACCGCCTCGCCGAGCACCTGCCGGGCCCGCTGCGCGATGAAGCCGTCCGGTGCGGGCCGGAAGTCCTCGTGCAGGTTGCCGGCGGCGTTCATGACGTACCGGACGTTGCGCAGTGCGAGGTCGCGGTCGGACAGCCACGGCGTCACCACGGCCTCGGTCATCATCCCCACCAGCAGGATCTGCTGGCCGGTGAGCATCCCCGCGAGGTTGAAGAAGCCGTCCAGCAGGTAGCCGCGGAAGATGTCGCCGTCCATGTGCCGGGTCGGCGGCATCCACTTCAGCGGCGCCTTCGGGAACAGCTCCCGGGCCAGCAGGGCGTGCGCCAGCTCCAGCCGGAACGACTCCGGCCGGTCGGGGTCGATCTCGAACGCGTGCCCGAGGCCGAGCTGCCAGTCGGCGAGGCCGGCCTCCTTGCCGAAGAACTCGTTCAGCAGCTGGGAGACCGTGACCGTGTGCGCGGCGTCGACCGCATCGGCGGTGGTGAGGTAGTTGTCCTCGCCGGTGTTGATGACGATCCCGGCCCGGGCGTGCACCTGCCGGGAGAACCGCTGGTCGACGAACGTCCGCACCGGGTTGATGTCGCGGAAGAGGATGCCGTACATCGAGTCGTTGAGCATCATGTCCAGGCGTTCCAGCCCGGCCAGGGTGGCGATCTCGGGCATGCACAGGCCGGACGCGTAGTTGGTCAGCCGGACGTAGCGGCGCAGCTCCCGGCTCACGTCGTCCAGGGCGGCGCGCATCAGCCGGAAATTCTCCTGGGTGGCGTACGTGCCGGCGTACCCCTCCCTGGTCGCTCCCTCGGGTACGAAGTCCAGCAGCGACTGGCCGGTGGACCGGATCACCGCGATCACGTCCGCGCCCTCGCGGGCGGCCGCCTGCGCCTGCGGGATGTCCTCGTGGATGTCGCCGGTGGCCACGATGAGGTAGATCCAGGGCCGGTGCGCTGGGTCGCCCCACCGGCGGATCAGCCGGTCGCGTTCCCGGCACCGGGCGTCGATCGCCCGCAGCCCGGCGCCGACCGCGCGGCGGGAGGTGCGTTCGGCCCGCCGCGCCTCCGCACCGTCGGGCACCTGGAAGCGGACCGAACCCGCGGCGGCCTTCTGAGCGAGAGCCGGCAGGTCCTCCGCCTCGCCCCGGGCCAGGGCCGCCCAGACCGGTCCGGCGACGCCGTGCTCGAGACCGACGTCGGCGCGCACGGCGTCCACCAGCCGGTTGACCCACGGCGTGCCGTCGGGGTCGGCGCCGCGGAGGCCGGCCAGCCGTAGGACGGCCCGCTCGACCGAGACGGTGGTGTGCGCCCGGGCCAGCTTCACGATCGGCCGGCCGGCGCGGCGGGCCAGCGTGCGCGCCTTCCGTACCGTCACCGGATCGAGGTCGAGGTGACGGCGGAACGCGGTCGTGCTCATGCCTGCTCCCTGTCTGGATACGCCCTGTCTGGATGCTCCCGGTCGTACACGACCTCACCGGCGACGACCGTACGAACGCAGGTGGGCAGCGGCGAACCCGGACGCAGGTCCGGCAGGCTCGCACCGTCGTCGCCCCACACCGCGCCGTCCCAGACGGCGTATGTCGCCTCGGCTCCCGGCGTCAGGACGCCGCCCTCGTCACCGGCCGCGTGGTGGCCGCCGCGGGTGTGCGCGGCGAACGCGTCGGCCGCGCTGATCCGCTCGGCTTCGTTGTGGTGCCACGCCGCCGCCCGGACCCCACCCCACGGGTCGAACGGCGTCACCGGCGCGTCCGACCCGAACGCGAGCGCCGCCCCCGCCCGCAGCAGCGTCGCCCACGGGTTGGCGGCGAGCGCCCGGTCCGCGCCCAGCCGGGTGGCGTACATGCCCTGGGTTCCGCCCCAGGCCGCGTCGAACGCCGGCTGCCCGCTCACCACCACACCCCAGTGGGCCAGGTCGTGCGCCTGCTCGGCGGTGACCAGCTCGACGTGCTCGAGCCGGTGCCGCGCGGTGCTCAGCCGGTCCGCGCCGACCCGCTTCTCGGCCAGCCGGAAGCCCTCCACGACCGCGGTGACGGCCGCGTCGCCGATACAGTGGAAGCCCGCCTGCAGACCGGCCTCGGTGCAGGCGACCACGTGCGCGGCCACCTCGTCGGCGTCGAGGTAGCCGTGCCCGGTGTGCCCGGGCCGGTCGGCGTACGGCGAGGTCAGGGCGGCGGTCCGCGAACCGAAGGCGCCGTCGGCGCACAGGTCGCCGGCCGCGCCCCGGCAGCCCAGCTCCCGGGCCCGGTCGGCGCCGCCGGTGCGGGCAAGCTCACCCCAGTACGTCACCACCCGCACCGACGGCCGCTCGGCCGCGATGCGCGCGAGGACGGCGAGGTCGCCGGCGGCGTTGACGTGGGGCGCCGACATCTCGTGCAGGCTGCCCAGGCCGGCGGCGGCCGCGGCGGCCAGGGCAATCTCGATCGCGGCCGTCCGCTGGGCGTCGGTGACCAGTGCCGCCGCGGTGTCCCGGGCGACGTGGTGCGCGTCGCGTTCGACCCGGCCGGTGCCGTCCCACCCGGGTTCGGCCGCCATCGCGGGCGCCCGGTCGTACAACGCACCCGACACCAGACCGGAGTGCACGTCGACCCGGGCGAGGTAGACCGGCCGGCCGGGTGCGGCCCGGTCCAGCTCGGCCGCCGTCGGCAGCCCCGGGTCGGTCCAGCCGGTCTCGTCCCAGCCGAAGCCGAGCAGCACCGCGTCGGTGCGGGTGCGGGCGTGCCGGGCCACCGCGTCCAGTACGTCCGTACGCGACGTAGCGGCGGCGAGGTCCAGGCCGGACAGCCGCAGTCCGGTCTGGGAGGCGTGCACGTGCGCGTCCACGAACGCGGGGGTGACCAGCCGGCCGCCGAGCTCGACGATCTCGTCCGCGCCGGCCGCCCAGGTGTCTGCCTCCGGCGCGGCGCCGACGAACCGGACCGCGCCGCCCTCCACTCCCATCGCGGTGGGCGGGCTGTCGTCACCGGAGGCGGCTGCGCCGGTGACGATCGGGCCGCCGCGGAGGAGGACGCGGCGCGGGTGGGGGTCGCGAGGCAGGAAGGTCATGCGTCCATCCTGGCCTCGAACAGCTCCCGTACGCCGCCCTCGGCGCGCAACAGGTCGAGCGCGTACTCCGCGTGCCCCGGCACGTAGCCGTTGCCGACCAGCATCGTCACGTCTGCAGCCAGGCCCTCCGCGCCCAGCGCGGCCGCACTGAAGGAGGTGGCCATGGAGAAGAAGATCACCGTGCCGCCGGGCGCGGTGGCGAGCACGGCCCCACCCTCACACCCGGGCACGTCGACGCACACGACCGTCACGTCGGCAGGGCCGCCGGCCCTGCCGACCGCCTCCGCCAGGGCCACCGGGTCGCGGGCGTCGGCGACCGTCACCACGTCGGCCAGTCCGGCGCGTTCCAGTGCCCGCGCCTCGCTCTCCACCGGGACGACGCCGATGGTGCGGGCCGCGCCGGCTCGCCGGGCCGCCGCCAACGACAGCGATCCGGACTTCCCGGCGGCGCCGACGACACAGACTGCCGGGCCCGGCCGGCCGTTCGCCTCACCGGCAGCGGATCTGCCCGCGTGGTCCGCGACGACGCGGGCGGTCAGCGCGGGTGCGCCGCACACGTCGAGGACGGCGAGAGACAGCGGCGCGGGCAGGTCGGTGGGCAGCTTGGCGGCGATGGACCGGCCGAACAGGATCGCGTACCCCGCGCAGGGCAGCTGCTCACCGAGGCCGTCCCAGCTCGCGAGATCGTCCTCGATCACCAGCGGGGTCAGGGTGAGCGAGACCAGGGTGGCGATCCGGTCCCCCGGCGCCAGCCCGAGCGGCGAGGCCGGGCCGGTCTCCTCCACGGTGCCGACCAGCATCCCGCCGGACCCGGTGACCGGGTTGTGCATCTTCCCGCGAGTCCGCACGATCTCCGCGACCGCGCGGCGAACGGCGGCACCGTCGCCGGCGTGGGCAACCCGCAGTTGACGGTACGACGCGGCGTCCAGGTTGAGGCGCTCCACCCGCACCCGCACCTCGTCCGGCCACAGCTCCCGCCGGGTGTCCAGCCGGGTGGCGGCCTGGGGCAGTGAGCCGGCCGGCTCCAGCACCCGGTGCAACCCGATCGGCGAGCCGTCCGGACGGGCGGCCGAGTCTCGAACCGGGACGGACCGGGCGGGCCTCTGGTCGGACACCGATCAGGCTCCCATCTTCAGATCCTGCGGACTAGAGTCGTGCCTGCTACAGATTCTTCTGTACGATGCCGGTCCGACAGTACGACATCCGCGAAATGGCCGCTTGGTCGGAGGTGTTATCGGTGTCGCAGGAAGTCCAGGAGCAGCCGTACGACTACCGCGCTCGCCCACTCCGCGAGCCGGACTGGACCCGGCTGCCCGGCTGGCGCGACGTCAGCCCGGCCGAGTGGGAGTCCGCCCAGTGGCAGCGGGCGCACTGCGTGAAGAACGTCAAACAGCTCAGAGGGGTCCTCGGCGACCTGGTGGGCGAGGAGTTCTACGCCGACCTGGAGCGCGACCAGGCCGAGCGGGCCACGATGTCGATGCTGCTGCCCCCGCAGATGCTGAACACGATGGTTCCCGACGAGGTGCCCGGCACCGAGGCGTTCTACGCCGATCCCGTCCGCCGGTACATGCTCCCGGTCTACTCCGACCGCCGTACCGACTGGCCGTCCCACCCGCGCGCGTCCCGGGACTCCCTGCACGAGCACGAGATGTGGGTGGCCGAGGGGCTCACCCACCGCTACCCGACGAAGGTGCTGGCCGAACTGCTGCCCACCTGCCCGCAGTACTGCGGCCACTGCACCCGGATGGACCTGGTGGGCAACTCCACCCCACAGGTGGACAAACTGCGGTTCTCGCTGCGCCCGCAAGGCCGGCTTGACGCGATGCTGGACTACCTGCGCAGCCATCCCGGCGTACGCGACGTGGTGGTGTCCGGCGGCGACGTGGCCAACCTCCCCTGGCCCCGGCTGGAAGCTTTCGTCGCGGCCCTGCTGGAGATCGAGAACATCCGCGACATCCGCCTCGCCAGCAAGGCGCTGATGGGGCTGCCGCAGCACTGGCTGCAGGACGAGGTGCGTGCCGGCATGGAGCGACTGGCCACCACCGCACGCTCGCGGGGGGTGATGCTCGCGATCCACACCCACGTCAACTCCGCCCAGTCGGTGACGCCGCTGGTGGCCCGGGCGGCGAAGGAGATGCTTGCCGCCGGGATACGCGACGTGCGCAACCAGGGTGTGCTGATGCGCGGGGTGAACGACGCGCCGGACCGGCTGCTGGACCTGTGCTTCGCCCTGCTCGACGGGGCGACGATCACGCCGTACTACTTCTACATGTGCGACATGATCCCGTTCAGCGAGCACTGGCGGGTCTCGGTGCGTGAGGCGCAGCGACTCCAGCACGCGATCCTCGGCTACCTGCCGGGCTTCGCGACCCCGCGGATCGTCTGCGACGTGCCCTACGTCGGCAAGCGGTGGGTGCACCAGGTCGCCGACTACGACGAGGTACGCGGCATCAGCTACTGGAAGAAGAACTACCGCACCGGAATCGAACGCGCCGGGGACGACGCGCTGGACCGGACGTACGAGTACTACGACCCGATCGACGTGCTGCCCGAGCAGGGTCAGGCCTGGTGGCGCGAACAGGGCGAGGACCACCTGCTGCTGGCCGCCCAGCGGGCCGGGGAGTCACGCGACGAGGCGCGCCGTCAACTTCTGCTTGACACGCACTGACCCCGTCGCCGGCCTGCGTCGGGGACAGCAGGCAATTCCTGCCTGACATCCCCTCGTACGAAGGGATGTCAGGCAGGAATTGACAGCCGGTTTCGAAGCCTCAGCCGCGCAGGACTTCGGCCACGCCGGGCAGCGCGTCGACGTAACCACGCAGCAGGTCCCGCGCGACGGTCACCGAGTCCACCAACGGGTGCAGCGCGAACGCCTGCAGCGCGGCGTCGGCCAACCCTGTCGTCGCGGCCTCGATCACCAGCCGGTCCACGGACTTCACCTGCTGCATCAGTCCGAGCTGGTGCAGGTCGGGTGAGGCGGTGGCCAGCGGGTGGGCGCCGTTGGCGTCGACCAGGGAGGGCACCTCGACGGTCGCGTCGGCGGGCAGCCCCGGCAGGGTCGCGCCGTTGCGGACGTTGAGGATGATGGTGGACTTCTCGTTGCGCGCGATGGCCGCCATCACCGCCAGCGCGACACCCTCGTAGCCCGCCTCCTCCTCGAAGTCCAGCGGCTCCGGCTCCTCGTCATCGGCCCGCTTGCCCTTGGCCTCGGCCATGTAGAGAGCCTTGCGCTGGGCGATGGTGCGCTTCCACAGGTCCAGCGCGTGGTCGGGGTCGTTACCGGCCGCGGCGTAGAACTCACCCTGCTGGGCAACCAGGAACTCACCGCGGGTGGACGGCTGGGCGACGATCGAGCGCACCGCGTCCCGGTTGAAGTAGTAGTAGTACAGGTACTCGTTCGGGACCACGCCCATCGCCTGGATCCACGACGGACCGAAGATCTCACCCTCCTCCAGGCCCGCGATCGCGTGCTCGTCGGCCAGGAACCGGGGCAGGTGGTCCTCACCGTCGCTGACCAACCGGCGGATCCAGCCCAGGTGGTTCAGGCCCACGTAGTCGACCTGGATGCGCGAGGAGTCCAGCCCGATGGAGTGCGCGATCCGCCGGCCGAGACCGCCCGGGGTGTCGCAGATGCCGATGACGCGGTCGCCGAGCACCCGCTGCAGGGCCTCGGTGATCATGCCGGCCGGGTTGGTGAAGTTGATGAAGAACGCCTTCGGGGCAAGGGCTCGCACCCGCTCGGCGATGTGCAGCATCACCGGGATGGTCCGCAGGCCGTAGGCGATGCCGCCCGGGCCGGTGGTCTCCTGGCCCAGCACGCCGAGGTCGAGCGCCACCCGCTCATCGCGCGTGCGGCCCTCCAGACCGCCGACGCGGATGGCGGAGAAGATGAAGTCCGCGCCCTCCACCGCCTCGTCGAGCACCTCGGTGACGAGCACCCGCGGCGCGTCGGCGTGCCCGGCCGCGAGCTGCGCCAGCACGGACTTCATCACCGCCAGCCGCTGCGCCGACTGGTCGTACAACGCCACCTCGGTGACCCGAGGCGACCCGGTGTCGTTCAGGAGCGCCTTGTAGACGAGCGGAACGCGGAATCCCCCACCGCCAAGAATTGCGAGTTTCACGATGTGAGCACCTCTCCACCTGCCTGCCGGCAGATCTCCACTGTTTCTTGATCCGCGTCCTCGGTGGTGACGAGGACGTCGATGTCTGCCAGACCGCAGATGCGCAATGACCCCTTGCCGGGGAATTTCGAGGGGGCCGCCACCAGGACCACCGACTCGGCCGCGGCGATCATGGCCTGCTTCCCGGCCGCCTCCACCTGCATGTTGTCCAGCACCTGGCCGTCCCGGCGGATGCCGGTGCAGGACAGGAACAACCGGTCCGCGTTCACCTGGGCGAGCGCTGACTCGGTGAGCGAGCCGACCAGGGAGCGGTAGTGCCGGCGGACCAGGCCGCCGAGCAGCACCAGCTCGACCTTGGGGTCGTCGCGCAGCTCGTCGAAGACCGCGATGCTGCTGGTGATCACGGTCACGTCCCGCTCCCGAAGGTGGCGTGCCACCCGCAGCGTCGTGGTGCCGATGTCCAGCAGCAGGACGTCGCCGTCGCGGACCAGCTCAGCGACCGCCAGGGCCGTCAGGGCGTCCTTGGTCCGGCCCTCCTGGTCCTCGCTCACCTCGAACGGCGCCTCCACGGTGCCGTCGTCGAGCACCCTGCCGCCGTCCAGGACGGCGCCGCCGTAGACCCTGGTGAGGGCGCCGTCGCGGTCCAGCCGCTGCAGGTCGCGACGGATGGTGGCCGTGCTGACACCCAGCTGGTGGGCCAGCTCCGCAGCCGACGCCGTACCCCGAACACGTAGGGCACGGATGATCCGGCGGTCTCTTTCGCGCTGCAGCACGCGAGGATCGTACCGGCAAACCCGCTCAGGGTCATCCACTACTTGTCAAACTCGCTCACCTGAAGCACACTCGCTGCACAGAAGTGAGCGACTGGAGGCGTATCAGTGCGGAACGGCGAGGCTTGCGAGCGCCCCGAGGTCGACCTCTTCTGTGTCGGAACGCTGTTCTTCGACCTCGTGCTCGCGGGGATGGACGCCATGCCCTCGGCCGGCGCGGAGGTCTGGGCCAAGGAACGCGCCGTCTCCCCCGGCGGCGTGGCCAACCGCGCCGTGGCCGCCGCCCGGCTCGGGCTGCGGACCGGCCTGGCCGGTGAGGTCGGCACCGACCTGTTCGGTGACCACCTGTGGCAGGTCCTTCACCGGGTCGTCGACCTCGACCTGCGCTGGACCACCCGTTCCCCCGACGTGCAGACGACGCTCACCGTCTCGGTCGCCCTCGACGGCGACCGCCGTTTCCTCAGCCACGGCGAACCCACCTGGCCCGGTGAAGCGTTGCTCGCCCCAGAGCGCCTTCCCCGCGCCCGGGCCGCCCAGGTCGGCCTGGAGGCCGGCATCCCCGACTGGGCCCGGCACCTGCGCTCGGAGGGGACACTGCTGTTCGGCGGCGTCGGCTGGGACCCGAGCGGGCAGTGGTCCGCAGATCTGCTTGATAACCTCACGCAGTTCGACGCGTTCGTCTGCAACACCACCGAAGCCATGGCCTACACCCGCACCGACTCACCCACCGGCGCCCTCCGCCGGCTCGCGGAGCGGGTGCCCCTCGCGGTGGTGACCGACGGTCACCAGGGCGCACTCGCCGTCGACGGCACATCCGGTGAGGTCGTGGACACACCCGCGGTCATCAGCCAGGCGGTGGATCCGACCGGCGCGGGCGACACGTTCTTCGCCGGCTTCGCCTACGCCACCCTCGCCGGATGGCCCCTGCGACAGCGGTTACTCTTTGCAAATCTCTGCGCCAGTCAGTCCGTACGCGGCCTGGGCGGCGCGGTGAGCGCGCCGACCTGGGACGACCTCGGCGCCTGGTTCGACGCGACCGAGCCGACCCAAGGCGCTGCCTTCGGCTTCCTGGAACCCGAGCTGGCCCGACGCCGCTCGACCTCCTCATAACAATCCAGCAAGAAGGTGTGTTGATGAGCAGTTCTCGAAACAAGATCCTCGCCCGCGTGGGCGTCGGTCTGGCGGCGGTGCCGATCCTCCTCGCCGCCGCGTGCGCTCCGGGCGGCAGCACCAGCGACTCCAGCGGACCGTCGGTCAAGCCCAGCGCAAAGATCGCCACCGACCCGGCCAAGGCCGGCAAGGTCAGCTTGACGGTGTGGGACATCAACACCTCCGGCGGCGCCAACGACGCGATGGTCAAGCTCAACCAGGAGTTCCAGAAGAAGTACCCCAACGTCAAGATCAACCGGGTGTCGCGCACGCTGAACGACACCAAGACGACGTTGAAGCTCGCGCTGTCCGGCGACAACCCGCCCGACGTCGTGCAGGCCAACCAGGGCTACCCGGACATGGGAGCTTTCGTCAAGGCCGGCTTGCTCACCCCGCTCGACCAGTACAACAAGGTCTACAAGTGGGACCAGAAGTTCCCCAAGCAGCTGCTGGACCTGAACAAGTTCTCCACCAACGGCAAGGACTGGCAGACCGGCAGCCTGTACGGCGTCTCCCAGACCGGTGAGATCGTCGGCATCTACTACAACAAGAAGCTGATGAAGCAGGCCGGGATCGCCGCGCCGAAGACCTGGGCGGAGTTCGAGGCCGCGCTGCCGAAGGCGAAGGCCAAGGGCCTGCTGCCGATCCAGTTCGGCACCTCCGACAAGTCGCCGGCGATTCACCTGTTCGGTGTCGTACAGGCCAACACCGCCGGCAAGCAGGCGGTGCGAAACCTGGTGACCTCCAAGAGCGGTGAGTGGTCCGACGCCGGCACCACCAAGGCGGCCGAGACCGTACAGAGCTGGGCGAAGAAGGGCTACCTGTCGCCGGGCTTCAACGGCCTGAGCGGTGACGCCGCCTCGGCGAACTTCGCCAAGGGCCAGGGTGTCTTCCGCATCGACGGCACCTGGCGGCTGGCCGAGCTGGAGAAGGCGATGGGGTCCGACGTCGGCTTCATGAGCCCGCCTCCCGCCAAGGCCGGTCAGCCCAACGTGACCCAGGGCGGTGAGGGCCTCGCGTGGGCGGTCACCTCCAAGAGCAAGCACCCCGACGTGGCCGCGGCGTACCTCAACTTCATCACCAACGCCCAGGCCGACGACGTGCTCGCCCAGACCGGCAACCTGCCGGCTGTCGCGCCGCCGAACTACCAGCCGAAGGCCGGCACCCTCACCGCCGACATCTTCTCGGAGTGGAAGAAGATCAGCGAGAACGACGGTCTGGTTCCCTACCTCGACTACACCACGCCGACGTTCTACGACACGCTGACCTCCAACCTGCAGCAGCTGCTGGGCGGTAAGGAAGACGTCAAGCAGTTCACCGGCAACCTCGACCAGGACTACGACGGGTTCAAGTCCAAGTAGTCCCGGCCAGGTAATCCACCGTAAGGACCGTACTCACTGGTGTCCGCACAGATGACGACGACGACGGCGGTGGGCGCGCGCAAGGATGCGCCCACCGCCAAGAAGAAGAAGTCCAGGGACCGCTCGGAGCGGGCCGCCTACCTTTACCTCATTCCGGCGTACGTGGTGTTCGGGTTCTTCCTGCTCTACCCGCTGCTGCACGGTGTGTGGATCTCGTTGTACGACTGGGACGGCCTGACGCCGGCCACCTGGGTGGGTATCGGCAACTACACCGACGCGTTGTCGGATCCCATGCTGCGCAAGGCGTTCTCGCACTCGGCAGTGCTGATCGTCTTCTACGCCGTCATCCCGATCCTGCTCGCTCTGGTACTGACCGGGGTGATGACACACGCGACGAAGCTGAAGCGACTGTCGTTCTTCCGGGTCGTCATCTTCCTTCCCCAGGTGGTCGCCTCGGTCGTGGTGGCCACCACCTGGACCGCGATCTACGCACCCGACGGCGTGCTGAACAAGGCGCTGTCGCTGGTCGGTCTGGAGGCGGTGACCCGGCCCTGGCTGGGTGACTTCGCCTGGGCGCTGCCCGCGGTCGGGCTGATCGGCACCTGGGTCGAGATCGGCCTGTGCCTGGTGCTGTTCCTCGCCGGGGTGTCCCAGATCGAGCCGGAGCTGTACGAGGCAGCCCGCCTGGACGGCGCCGGTGCGTTCCGGGAGTTCTTCGCGGTCACCCTGCCCGGCCTGCGCCCGCAGATCGCGGTGGCGATGACGCTCACCGTGGTCGCCGGCCTGAAGAGCTTCGACCTCATCTTCGTCGCCACCCGCGGCGGGCCCGGCACGTCCACGACGGTGCCCGGCTTCGAGGTCTACCACCGCGCCTTCGACCTCAACCAGGTCGGTTCGGCGTGTGCCGTCGGCATCCTGCTGACGATCGTCATCCTGATCGCCACCACTTTGATCCAGCGGATCGACCCCGGGGAGCGCGCGTGATCTCCAAGCGGGAAGCCACACTGAACTACCTCATTCTCGGGGTCTTCGCGATCATCGCGTTGTTTCCGCTGCTGGGCGTGATCACCTCGGCGCTGACCGACCCGACGGAGTCGTCGGCGTCGCTGACGTTCCCCAGCTCGCCGCACTTCGGCAACTTCGTGACCGCGTGGAACGAGGACACTTCGGCACCTACATGCGCTCCAGCGTGCTCGTCACGGTGAGCGTGGTGGTGATCTCCTCACTCCTCGCCGTGCTGGCGGGGTACGCCTTCGCCACCATGCGTTTCCGCGGCCAGTCGGTGTTGTTCTACATCCTGCTGCTGGGCCTGATGGTGCCGAGCGAGGCGCTGATCATCCCGCTGTACTACGACCTGCGCGGCGTCGGGCTCACCGACACCTACTGGGCGCTGATCTTCCCCCAGGTCGCCCAGTCGCTGGCGTTCTGCACGTTCTGGATGCGGTCGTTCTTCCGCGGCATCCCGACCAGCCTGATCGAGGCGGCCAAGCTCGACGGTGCGACCCGGTGGTCGGTGCTGTGGCGGGTCCTGGTCCCGGTCAGCCGGCCCGCACTGCTCACGATGGCGATGCTGGTGTTCATGTGGACGTGGAACGAGTTCCTGATGCCGCTGGTGATGATCACCAGCGAGAACCTCCGCACCGCACCACTCGGACTTGCCTTCTTCCAGGGCCAGCACACCTCGCAGTTCTCCCTGCTGGCCGCCGGGGCGACGATCGTCGCCGCGCCGGTCGTGATCGTCTACCTGTTCCTGCAGCGGCACTTCATCGCCGGAATGCTGGCTGGGGCGGTCAAGTAGGCCGGGCGGTCAGGTAGGCCGGGCGGTCAGGTAGCGAACGGTTCCGCGCCACCTGACCCCTCCCCCGGGAGTTACGGTGGCGCGGTGATCTCCCCACGATTCGACCTGCCGGTGGACGAACACATCGGGCTGGCCTGCTGGAGCGGGCTCTCGGCACTGATGGAGTGTGCCCACCGCCACGACGACATCGAGGTCAACCTCGCCGAAGGTGGCGCGCTGACATACCTCTTCGGCGGCGCACCGGTGGAGATCGCGCCGGGTACGGCCGCGGCGTTCTGGGCCGCGGTCCCCCACCAGCTGGTCCGCGCGCCCGCGCACACCCGGGTGCACTGGATCACCATCCCGCTGGACCGCTTCCTGCGCTGGGGGCTGACCGACGGCCTGGCCGGTCGGCTCCTGCAGGGACAACCGCTGGTCGCGGCGACCAGCGCCGGCACCCTGGACGCGAGCGGCTTCGGACGCTGGTCTGCCGACCTGTCCACCGACGACCCGGACCTGCGCGACATTGCCCTGCTGGAGATCCAGGCCTGGATCCGCAGGCTGGCCCGGGCGGCCACCCCCGTCGAGGCGACCGTTCACGCCGACGCGGCGTCCGGGGGCGAGAGTGCGGTGGAGCGGGCCGCGACGATGGCGAGGCTCGTCGCCGAGCGCTTCCGCGATCCCCTCACGATCGCCGACATTGCCGCCGCCGTGCACGTGCATCCCCACCACGCGATGGGGGTGTTCCGGAACGTCGTGGGCACCACGCTCGGTGCCTACCTCACGCAGTTCAGGGTCGCGGAGGCGCAACGACTGCTGCTCACCACCGGTGCGGGCATGGCCGAGATCGCCCACGCCGCGGGCTTCGGGTCACAGAGCAGGTTCTACTCCTGCTTCACCGCGGCGTGTGGGGAGCCTCCCGGCGCCTACCGTCGCCGGCACGACGAGGCGCGTCAGCTGTTGCCGAGCGCGGCGAGTGCGCCGTCGGTCAGCCGGAACACCGTCCACTCCTCCATGGGCACCGCGCCGAGGGACCGATAGAAGCCGATCGACGGCTCGTTCCAGTCCAGCACCGACCACTCCAGCCGGGCGTAGCCGCGGTGCACGCACTCCTCCGCGAGCGCTGTCAACAACGCCTTGCCCAGGCCGGCCTGCCGGTGCTCCGGCCGGACGAACAGGTCCTCGAGGTAGATGCCGTGCGTCCCTCGCCAGGTGGAGAAGTTCAGGAACCACAGGGCGCAGCCGACGATCTCGCCCGCCACCTCGGCGACGTGGGCGAACAGCGCCGGCCGCGCGTCGCCGTCACGATCTTCGGCCTGATCGCCGAACAGGGCCGCGCCCAGATCTTCGGCGGTGAGCGTGCACTCCGCCGACGCGCGTTCGTACGCGGCGAGTTCGTGCACCAGCTTCACCACCGCGTCGACGTCGCCGCGGCGGACGCGCCGCACGCGCGGATCGGGCACTGGTTCCTCCTCGGGCAACGGCTCGGGCAACGGCTCGGGCAACGCAGGGGTGGTCGGCCCATGCTGGCACATCGTTGCCGAGCGGAGGCGCCCGGTGGCCGTTTACTGTCAACAGTGGGAGAGCACGGGACAACGCATGGTCACTGCCGCCACACTGGCACACCCGTCGTGCGTGATCGTCTGACATCACCGTCGAGCGCGCACATCTCGTACTCCACCACGTCTGCGAGGTTCGGCACATGCTGCGACGCCTGTCCCTGCTGGGTATTCTCACCGCGGTGACACTGCTCGGCACCTGGTCAACGGCGAGTCCACCCGGACGCGCGGCCGACGGACTGGACGCGAGCAAGTTCGAGTTGACGAAATCGGCGTACTCCCCGCTGGTGGGCGACCTGGACTCCGTACTCCCGAACGTCTCGGTGTCCACCGTGATCCGCGACACCGACCGCACTGCACACCGGTGCGTGCCGCAGGCGGCCGCTCTGGCCGCCGCGTTCTGCTGGAACGAGGAGGACTCGAGCACCCAGGCGTGGTATCCGCAGGCCATCACGACGACGGCGGACGCCGACGCACGCGGGACCTACGCGGGCTCGGAGGTGATCCTGGCCAGTTGGTACGACGCGGCCGACGACGGCATCGACAAGGGCGTGCGGCTGACGTTCGTGGACTGGTCGGACCCGCAGGCGCCGACGTACCGCCACACCCTGCTCGTCGAGCCGTACACGCGCGCGGACGGGAAGGTGTCGTACCGGCCGATCGACCTGCACGCCGGCGGGATGTTCTGGTACGGCCACTACCTCTACCTCGCCGACACCTGGAACGGCTTCCGGGTCTTCGACCTGCGCCACATCTGGCGGGTGGCCACCGGTGACCCCACCAAGATCGGGCTGCAGCCGGACGGCACCTATCAGGCACACGGCCTGTCCTACGTCGTACCGCAGGTGTTCACCTACAAGCAGTCGACCACCGGCGGCGCACCGCCGATCCGCTTCTCCGCCGTGTCCCTGGACCGCACCGGCCCCCAGCACAGCCTGGTCGTGCCGGAGTACGGCTACCCCGGCGGCGGTACCCGGCTGGTGAGGTTCCCGCTGGACCGCGCCAGCCGGCTGCTCGCCACCTCCAAGGACGGGAAGTCACACGGCATCGAGGCCTACGACGTGTCCGTGACGAGCATGCAGGGCGCGGTGTCGATCCGCGGGAAGTTCTTCCTGTCCACCAGTGACGGGACGGCCAACCAGGGTGATCTCGCGACCTACCAGCCGGGCGGCGCGGTGCGGATGCACTACGACACCCTGCCGATCGGGCCCGAGGACATGTCCTACTGGCCGGGCCGGGACCAGCTGTGGTCGCTGACCGAACACCCCAACCAGCGTTCTGTGTTCGCGATCCGGCCCTCGGCGTACTGACCGGGCACATACTGACCGGGCACCGTACCTCCGAGCCGGGTTGCGGCGTACATACCTGCATGGTTATATAGCTCGCATGGCGACGAGCTTCGAGGTGCTGGCCGAGCCCACCCGGCGGCGCATTCTGGACCTGCTGCTGGAGCGCCCGCGCTCGGTGGGCGAACTGGTCGAGCAACTGCGGCTCAGCCAGCCCGGCACGTCGAAACACCTGCGGGTGCTGCGGGACAACGGGTTCGTCCGGGTCCGCCAGGACGCACAGCGGCGGTGGTACGAGATCCGGCCCGAGCCGCTGGCAGAGGTGGACGCCTGGCTGGCGCCCTACCGCAGGTTGTGGGAGCACCATCTCGACGCACTCGAACGCCACCTCGACGCCACGCCGGAAACCGGGCCGGAGACCGGTCCGGCAACCGGACCGGACGGCGAACGTCGAGGCGGTTCGTGACCGCCGCTCACCGCACGTCAAGGCGCCCCTGACAGCTGTCAGGGGCGCCTTGACGTGCGGAAGAGGCGGGGGCTCAGCGGCCGCGCCTGGTGGAGGCCCGCAGGAACTCGCGGTTCATGTCCGCGATGCTCTGCATCGGAATCCCCTTCGGGCACGCCGAGGTGCAGGCGCCGACGTTCGTGCAACCGCCGAAGCCCTCCTCGTCCATGGCCGACACCATGTCCATGACCCGGCCCGCGCGCTCGGGCGCACCCTGGGGCAGGGCGTTGAGGTGGTTGATCTTCGCGCTGGTGAACAACATCGCCGAGCCGTTCGGGCAGGCCGCCACGCAGGCGCCGCAGCCGATGCACTCCGCGTGCTCGAACGCGTAGTCGGCCGCCTCCTTGGGAACCGCCGTGGCGTGCGCGTCCGGCGCGCTGCCGGTCGGCGCGGTGATGTAGCCACCGGCCTGGATGATCCGGTCGAACGCCGAGCGGTCGACCACGAGGTCCTTGACCACCGGGAACGCCGAGGCCCGCCAGGGCTCGACGTCGATCGTGTCGCCGTCCTTGAAATGCCGCATGTGCAACTGGCACGTCGTGGTGCGCTCGGGTCCGTGCGCCTGGCCGTTGATGACCATGCCGCACGCGCCGCAGATGCCCTCGCGGCAGTCGTGGTCGAAGGCGACCGGCTCCTCACCGCGCAGGATGAGGTCCTCGTTGAGGATGTCCAGCATCTCCAGGAAGGACATCTCGGGGCTGACGTCCTCGACCCGGTAGGTGACCATGGCGCCCTTGTCGTCGGCGGAGCGCTGCCGCCAGATGCGCAGAGTGAGGTTCATGCGTAGCTCCGCTGGGTGGGGTGGACGTACTCGAAGCTCAGGTCTTCCTTGTGCAGCACGGGTTCGGCGCCTGGTCCGGACCACTCCCACGCCGCGACGTAGGTGAAGTTGTCGTCGTCGCGCAGCGCCTCGCCCTCGGGGCTCTGGCTCTCCTCGCGGAAGTGCCCACCGCAGGACTCCGCACGGTGCAGGGCGTCCAGGCACATCAGCTCCGCGAGCTCCAGGAAGTCCGCGACCCGGTTCGCCTTCTCCAGCGACTGGTTGAGCTCGTAGCCGGTGCCCGGCACCTTCACCCGGCGCCAGAACTCCTCCCGCAGCTGCGGGATGCGGTCCAGCGCCTTGCGCAGGCCCGTCTCGTTGCGCGCCATTCCACACTCGTCCCACATCAGCTCGCCGAGCTCGCGGTGGAAGGAGTCCGGAGTACGGTCGCCGTCGACGGCCAGCAGCCTGCGCAACCGGTCGTTGACGTCGGCGACCACCGCGGAGACCTCCGGGTGGTCCGGCGCCACCTTCTCGTCGGGCGCGGTGGCGAGGTAGTCGTTGATCGTCGCGGGCAGTACGAAGTAGCCGTCCGCGAGACCCTGCATCAGCGCGCTGGCGCCGAGCCGGTTGGCGCCGTGGTCGGAGAAGTTCGCCTCACCGATCGCGAACAGGCCCGGCACGGTGGTGGACAGGTCGTAGTCGACCCACAGTCCGCCCATGGTGTAGTGCACCGCGGGGTAGATGCGCATCGGCCGGGTGTAGGGGTCCTCGGCGGTGATCCGCTCGTACATCTCGAACAGGTTGCCGTAGCGCTCCTCGACCTTCGCCCGTCCCATCCGCGCGATCGCGTCGGCGAAGTCGAGGTAGACGCCCTGGCCACCGGGGCCCACGCCGCGGCCCTCGTCGCAGACGTTCTTCGCTGCGCGCGAGGCGATGTCGCGCGGCACGAGGTTGCCGAACGAGGGGTAGATGCGTTCGAGGTAGTAGTCGCGTTCGTCCTCGGGGATCTGCTCCGGCGGCCGGTCGTCACCCTTGGCCTTCGGCACCCAGATCCGGCCGTCGTTACGCAGCGACTCGCTCATCAACGTGAGCTTGGACTGGTGGTCGCCCGAGCGCGGGATGCAGGTCGGGTGGATCTGGGTGAAGCAGGGATTGCCGAAGTACGCACCGCGCCGGTGTGCCCGCCAGATCGCCGTGGCGTTGGAGTTCTTGGCGTTGGTGGACAGGTAGAACACGTTGCCGTAACCACCGGAGGCCAGCACCACCGCGTCGGCGAGGTGGATCGAGATCTGGCCGGTGACCAGGTCGCGGGCCACGATGCCGCGGGCGCGCCCGTCGACGACGATCAGGTCCAGCATCTCGGTGCGGGCGTGCATCTCGATGTTGCCGGCGTCGATCTGGCGGGACAGCGCCTGGTAGGCGCCGAGCAGCAGCTGCTGGCCCGTCTGCCCGCGGGCGTAGAAGGTGCGTGAGACCTGCACGCCGCCGAAGGACCTGGTGTCCAGCAGTCCGCCGTACTCCCGGGCGAACGGCACGCCCTGGGCCACGCACTGGTCGATGATCTCCACCGACACCTCGGCCAGCCGGTGCACGTTGGACTCCCGGGAGCGGAAGTCGCCGCCCTTCACGGTGTCGTAGAACAGCCGGTGCACGGAGTCGCCGTCGTTGCGGTAGTTCTTGGCGGCGTTGATCCCGCCCTGGGCGGCGATCGAGTGCGCCCGGCGCGGGGAGTCCTGGTAGCAGAACTGCACGACGCGGTAGCCCTGCTCGGCGAGGGTGGCGCCGGCCGAGCCGCCGGCCAGGCCGGTGCCGACCACGATCACCGTGTGCTTGCGGCGGTTGGCCGGGTTGACCAGCTTCGCCTCGAACCTGCGGCGGCCCCACCGCCCCTCGATCGGGCCGTCGGGCGCCTTGTGGTCGACGATCGGGACGCCGAGGGCGTACGGCAGGTCGACGTGGGAGGTTCCGGGCTGGGAGGTGCCGAGTTCAGTGCTCATGTCAGCTCACCACTCCGGTCATGACCGCGACGGGGACGACCAGGAAACCGGCCGTGAGCACCACCGCGAGGACGTTCGCGGTGGCCTTCAGGCCGCGGTCGCGGGCACGGTTGTTGGCGCCGAGGGTCTGCGCGGCACTCCAGAAACCGTGCCGTACGTGGAGTCCCAGGGCGAGCATGGCGAGGATGTAGACGACGTTGACGTACCAGCACGCGGAAGTCGGCGACGACGTTCTCGTACGGGTGGTGCGCCCGCGCCGAGCGGGTTGATGGTCAGGGTGGTCAGGTCGAGGATGTGCCACACGATGAACAGGCCGAGGATGACTCCTCCCCAGCGCATCGTGCGGGTGGCGTAGCTGGCGCGCGCCGGCGGGCGGTGCTGGTACTTGCTCGGCCGCGCGGAGACGTCACGCCGGCTCAGCTGGTAGGCCGCGATGCCGTGGGCGACGACGGCACCGACCAGCACGAGGCGCTGCACCCAGAGGAAACCCGAGGAGGGAACGGCCGGCGAACCGATGGTCCGCAGCCAGCCGGCGTAGTGGTTGAACTCCGCCGCGCCGAAGAAGATCTTGAGATTGCCGAGCATGTGGACGACCAGGAAGGCCAGCATGATCACGCCGGTGCCGGCCATGACCGCTTTTTACCGATGGTCGAGGACCACAGCGTTCGGACCGACCGACGGTCGCGCCGCCCGTGTCGCCAATGCCATGAGTCCCGACGGTAGGAGCCGGTTGGCGACAGGTCCAAGACATGGATCGGCTCGTTTCGATAGCCATCGGCTATAGTTACCGAGTGCAGTTGCAGCAGCTCGCCTACTTCGTCGCGGTGGCCGAACTCCGGCACTTCACCCGGGCCGCCGAACGCGTGCACGTCGCCCAGCCGTCACTGTCCCAGCAGATCCGTGCCCTGGAACGCGAACTCGGCGCCGAACTGTTCGGCCGGGCCCGAGGCAACATCGCGTCGACCGACGCCGGTGAGGCGCTGCTGCCGCTCGCCCGGCGCATCCTCGCCGACGCCGACACCGCCCGGCCGGAGGTGCAGGAACTCGTCCACCTGCGCCGCGGCCGGGTCCGGCTGGGCGCCACGCCGAGCCTGTGCACCGGCCTGCTGCCCGACGTGCTGCGGGCGTTCCACCAGCAGTACCCCGGCATCGACCTGCTCATCGAGGAGGGCGGCTCGCGTGATCTGGTTCGCGAGGCTGGCCGACCGGCGACCTCGACCTCGCGCTGCTCATCCTCCCGCTGCAGAGCCACGACCCGCGCGCTGGCGACCGACCGAGCTGCTGCGGGAGGAGCTGGTGGTGGTCTCGCCGGCCTCGGAGCCGCCGATGTGGGAGGGCGGCCGACTGCGGATCGAGGATCTGCGGGACCAGCCGCTGGTGATGTTCCGGCAGGGCTACGACCTGCGCGACTTCACCCTCGGCGGCCTGCCGTGCCGCCGGGTTCGAGCCGACGCTTCGCCGTCGAGGGCGGCGAGATGGACGCCGTGCTCGGCTTCGTCGAGGCCGGTCTCGGCCTGGCCGTCGTGCCCGCGCATGGTCGCCGATCGGCGCGACGCCGTACGCGTGACCCGGTTCGCCGACCCGGGGCTGCACCGCACCATCGGGCTCGGCCGCCGCAACGACGTCGAGCCGCCGCGCGCCGCCCGGGAGCTGCAACGGGTGCTGGTCGACTACCTCACCCGGGCCGCCGACGCGAACGACCTTCCGCCGGGCACCCGGGCGATCCGGGCCGGGAGCGGGCGCGGTCGGCGTAGGTCGGGGCCGGCCACTCCACCCGCCTGAGAGCCGGGGACCAACCCGCCGGTCAGCCCGTCCAGCCCCGTCAGGACTCGCGGATCCGTCAGGACTCGCGGATCACTTCGTCCGGGTCCTTGTCCGGCCGCAGGCCCCGCCAGACCGGGTGCCGCAGCCGGCCGTCCCGCGTCCACTCCGAGAACGCCACCTCACCGACCAGCTCCGGCCGGACCCAGTGAGCGCCGCGTGTCTCCGCCGTCGGCAGGCGCTGGTCGAACGGCGCCGTGCGCTGCTCCAGCGGCGCCAGCCGCGCAGCCAGGTCGGCGAGCTTCTGCTGGTCGAAGCCGGTGCCGACCCGTCCCGCGTACACCAGCCGGCCCCCGTCGTACACACCGCACAGCAGGGCGCCGAACGTGCCGGCCCGCGAGCCCTCACCGACCCGCCACCCGGCGATCACCACCTCCTGGGTGCGGAGGTTCTTGACCTTCACCCAGGAGGCGCTGCGCCGGCCGGGTTCGTACGGAGCGGAGAGGCGCTTGGCCACCACGCCTTCCAGGCCCTGCTCCAGGCTGGTCGCCAGCGCGGCGTCCCCGGCTCCCTCGAACGCGGGTGGGACCTGGCAGTACGGCCCGACCAGGCCGAGCCCCTCCAGCGCCTCCCGGCGGGCGGTGTAGGGACTGGCGAGCATGGAGGTCCCGTCCAGGGCCAGCACGTCGAAGACGAAGTAGACGACCGGCGGTCTGGCGGAGCCGGTGCTGCCGGAGCCGGTGCTGCCGGTGCCCACGGCGCGGCGACGTCCGCGTCCGGAGCCCGGGCCGTGCATGCGGGTCTGCAGCAACTCAAAGCTCGGCCGGCCGCGCTCGTCCAGCGCGACCACCTCGCCGTCCAGCACGCACTGCCGGCCCGGCAGCAGGTCGGCGAGCGCGCCCACCTCCGGATAGGTGGCGGTGAAGTCCCGGCCGGACCGCCCGAGCAGCACGACCTGCCCGTCGGCGACGTAGGCGACCGCGCGAACGCCGTCCCACTTCATCTCGAACGCCCACCGGTACTGGTCGGCGGCCGGCGGCATCGACCCGGGCGTCGCCAGCATCGGCGCGACGTGCGGCAGCCCGGCGGGCTCTGAGGATCCGGGGAGTCCGGGGCGTTCGGTCACCCCCCGATCATCGCCGGTCGTACGCCCAGATGGTGCTGGTCGTGCCGAGCAACCGGACCTGGTGCCGGTCCCGCAACCGGAGCGCGGCCGGGACCGCCGGCTTCGGCAGCTCCGGCACCAGCAGGACGACCCGTCCGCCAGGCCGGGTCACCCGGGCCAGCTCGGCCAGCACGTCCGCGATCCACACCGCCGGGTCACCCTGGACCTCGTACTGACGCCCGAACGGCAGGTTGGACACGACCGCATCCACCGAGGCGTCCGGAAGGTCGAGGTCGCGGGCGTCGCCGTCCTGCACGTGCGGGGTGTCGGCGTTGCGCCTGCTGGCCGAGACCGCGCTGGCGTCGATGTCGCGGCCCTGTACCTCCCAGCCGACCGCCCTGGCCTCGGCGAGGATGGTGCCTGAGCCGCAGCACGGATCCAGCAGCGTGCCGGACAAGTCCCCTCTGCCGGGTTTTCCCGAAGTGCTCGACCTGCCCGGCCGGCGGCCCGGTGGTGCTCCGGCCAGCGCCACCATCGCCGCTGCGAGCGGCGGGCGCAGCGCACCGGGGCGTTCGGACTCACGGCCACCGTGCTGACGCATCCGGGCGGTGGTGAGCCGCAGGCCGGCGACGAACCGGCCCTTGACGTACTCCAGCGTCCACACCTCGATCTGGGCGGGGTCGTCGGCCCGCCAGCTCGGCTCGGCGTCGCTCACCCCGGCGTCCAGCGCCCGGCGCAGCTCGGTCCGTTTCCAGGTGCGCTCCTGCAGCACCCTGGCCACGACGCGGTACGTCAGCCGCTGCCGCGCGCCGCGGCTCCCCCGTCCGCGGTTGCCGGGGCCGGGGTTCGTGGACCGCCACAGCCCGGTGGCTGCCTCCAGCCGGCCCGGGCGCAGGACCCGGCGCACGATCCAGTGCGGCTTGTCCCCTTCGGACCGGAAGGTCCGGCCGAGTTCGACGAACACGTCGTCGACCGTGCGCAGGCGCAGCAGGGCGGCCTCGCGTCCGGCGTCGACGGTGCACAGAACGACGTCCGCGCGTCCGTCGTTGCCAACGTCGTCGACCTGCACACCGGGCAGGTCCGCCAGCTCGCGCTGGACAAGTGGGGCGAGTCCCGGGGCGGCGAGCACGAACATCCGGCTCGAACCCTGCGGGCCCGCGGTCTGCGGCCGCTCCGGGCGGGCGGAACGGTCCCGCTCGGGACGACGTTGCTCGGATCGCTTTTGTGCCGAACCTCGCGTCGCTCGTGCCGCTCGTGCCGCCGGGGCTCGTTCTCCTGGGCGGGGCGGCCCCGGTCGCCGGGGCGCCGCGGCTTGGCTGTCCCACCCGCACGGCCGGCCCGACCCGCCGACTGCCTGCCCGTGCCGAAACCTTGTGTCATAGGCGGGTCAGCCTAGCGATCCCCTGGTCAGATGCCCCGGCCGGACTCGTCCTGTGCGTCACCTGTCCGCGCGGCGTCGCGGCGGGCTTTCAGGTTGGCGTCGGTCAGCGGAGACGTCCAGGTCAGGTCACCGACCCTGATGTCGGCGAGCAGGCCTCGTACCCACTGCAGTTCGGCGGCCGTGGCGGCACGGGCGTACTCATGCTCCAGCAGCGACAGCCGCGACAACCCACCGCCGCGCAGGGTCTCCCTCACCCCGTCGAAGGTCGCGATACTGCGCTCCAGGCCGGCCGCCCGGGTGCCGAGGCTCCGGACGGCCTCCTCGACCGGCAGACAGCCCAGGAGCGACACGGCCGCGGTGAACGTCGCCCGGTCCCCGTCGGTGTTCTCCAGCAGATCCCGCAGCCGGGCGGCCAGCTCCGCCCGGCCCTCGGCGGTGATCCGGTAGACCGTCCGCTCGGGTCGCCCGTCCTCCCGGCTGCTCTCCACCGCGACGATCAGCTCGTCCCTCATCAGCCGGTCGAAGATCTGATGGAGGATGCGCGGCAGACCGGTGGGGTGGTCCTTGTGCGTGTCGACGATCAGCCGGTGCAACTCGTACGGGTGCCGGGGGCCCTGCAGAAGAAGCGCGAGCACGGTGAGACCCACCAGGTCGGCTGATCGTCTGCGGACCACGCGGCGCGCCCTCCCCCGGCGGTCGACCCGCCCTCACCAGCCGTTGTGCCCGGTCGCGACCGCGGTAAGGCACAGGCTCGGGCCGGGTCCTGGCGATCAGCGGCCCGCGGGCACGATCGCCTCGATGTCCGGCACGAGTTCGCCGAGCAGCTCGAGCGTCTCCTCCTCCCACGGCCCGGGCGGCGCGACGATGGCGTGGTCGATGCCGGACGCCGCGAGCTCGGCCAGCCGCTCGAGCACCCGGGCCGGCGAGTCGGTGCCGTCTCGCCCGTCGCGGGAGATCGCCACCGACATCGCGATCGTCTTCTCGATCTCGTCGTAGTCGCGACCCTCGGCGGCGCAGTGTTCGCGCAGGACGTCGAGCTTGTGCTTGCGGACCGCCCCGCCGTCCGGGATGTCGAAGAGGTTGCAGGCGTCGGCGTACTTCGCGACGTACCGCAGCGTCCGCCGCTCCCCCATCCCGCCGACGAGGATCGGCGGATGTGGCCGGCTGAGGGAGTTGGGCGAGTTCAGCGGGTCGGCGAGGTGGTAGTGGTCGCCGTCGTACGGCGTCCGGTCACCCCGCCACATCTGCAACGCGATCCGGAGTACCTCCTCCAGCCGGTCGAAGCGCTCCTTCGTCGGCGGGAACGGGATGCCCAGCCCCTCGGCCTCCCGGCCGTTCCACGCGGCGCCGATGCCCAGCCAGGCCCGGCCACCGGACAGGACGTCGAGCGTGGTCACGGTCTTCACGAGGAGACCCGGATGCCGGTACGGCGCGGCGGTGACCAGGGTGCCGAGCCGAAGGCGTTCGGTCTGGCCCGCGGCGTACGCGAGCGTGGTGTAGCCCTCAAGCATGTCCAGTTCGGGCGGGCCGTTCATGCCGATCTGGAACAGGTGGTCCATCACCCAGAGGGTGTGGAAGCCGGCCTGGTCCGCGATCCGGGCGAGCCGGCCGACATGGTGGCCGATCCGATCGGGGCCGTCGGGCCAGGTGAAGTTGGCGATGGAGAGGCTGATGCGCATCGACGCGCTCCTTCGTTAGCTGCCTAACGTTGTGCGGACAGCATAGCGGGAGCAGAGCGCCGGAGGTGAAACCGAACCGCGACGGGCGCGGCTCAGACCGCCGGCGGACGGTGTTCGTACGGCGTGGACAACACGATCAGCGAGCGGGTGGAGACGTTGGCCTTGGACCGGATCCGGGCCAGCAGCTCCTCCAGCGCGCGAGGGCTGGTGACCCGGACCTTCAGCACGTAGTTCTCGTCGCCCGCGACGGAGTGACAGTCTTCGATCTCGGGCACGTCCTGGAGTAGGTCGGGTGAGTCGTCGGGCTGGCTGGGGTCGATCGGCTTGATCGAGATGAACGCGGTCAGCGGCAGGTCGAGCGCCTCGAAGTCGACGACCGCGGCATAGCCCTTGATGATGCCGCGCTGCTCCAGCCGGCGTACGCGCTGGTGCACCGCCGAGGTGGACAGGCCGGTGAGCTTGCCGAGTTCGGTGTACGACATCCGGCCGTTGGACGCGAGCAGCCGGACGATCTGACGGTCGAGGTCCTCCACGCCGGTCACCGTACCGTGCGAACCCTGGACCGGTCAGTCCCTGACAGCGATGGTGAGAACGCCTCCGCGCGGACCACCTCCGGTACCGCCTCCGGCGGCGTCACAGGCACCGCCTCAGGCTGGGTCTCAGCCATCGAGGACCACCAGGTCACGGGGACGCAGGTTGACCGATTCCACGCCGGTTTCGGTGACCACCACGATGTCCTCGATCCGGGCGCCGTGCCTGCCCTCGAAGTAGATCCCGGGCTCGACGGAGAACGCCATGCCCGGCTCCAGCGGCAGGGTGTTGCCGGCCACGATGTAGGGCTCCTCGTGGCTTTCCATGCCGATCCCGTGGCCGGTGCGGTGGATGAACTCCTCGCCGTAGCCCGCCTCGGTGATGATCCTGCGCGCGACCGCGTCCACCGACTCGGCGGTGACGCCCGGCCGCACGTGCGCGCAGGCGGCTTCCTGCGCGCGCTGGAGGACGTCGTAGTGCGCCGGGACTCTCCGGAGCCGGGCCGCCGACGGCGTAGGTGCGGGTCTCGTCGGAGCAGTAGCCGGCCGCCGTGGTGCCCCCGATGTCGACAACCACCGGCTCACCGGCCTGGATCACCCGGTCGGAGACCTCGTGGTGCGGCGAGGCGCCGTTGGGGCCCGAGCCCACGATCACGAAGTCGACCTGGACGTGCCCCTCGGCGATGATCGCGTCGTAGATGTCGCGGCCCACCTCGGCCTCGGTGCGCCCCGGCCGCAGCCAGTCACCGACTCGGGCGTGCACGCGGTCGATCGCCGCGCCCGCGGCACGCAACTCGGCGACCTCGGCCGGCGTCTTGCGCATCCGCAGCTCGCGCAGGATCTCCCCCGCGAGCTTCTGCTCCACACCGGGCAGCGAAGCCCGGAAGGCGAGCACCTTCTCCGCCCACATGTGGTTGTCCAGCGCCACCGAGCCGACAGCGCCCGGCAGCAGCTTGGCGACCAGGCCGTAGGGGTCCTCGGTCTCCTGCCAGGGAACGATCTCCAGCCCCAGCTCCTCGACACCGGACGCCTGGGCCGCGGCCCGCTCCAGGCCCGGCACCACCAGCACCGGCGCGGACAGCGCGCCCGATGTGCCCTGTTCCTCGTGGGCGGGCAGCAGCAGGCAGGTGAGCCGCTCCAGCGGCTTGGCGTCGTAGCCGGTGAGATAGCGCAGGTCGGGACCCGGCGACACCAGCAGGGCGCCGACACCGGCGGCGGCCGCGGCCGCGCGGGCGCGATCGAGGCGGAGGCGGAGGTCGGCGGGGGGCACGGAGGTCGTCACGCGGGTCAGCCTAGGCCGCGCCGCCGACAAGCCGCGCCACCCTCCCCACCGCCTCCCGTGCTCCGGCGTTTTCCGGGTGCGTCCGCAGGCCCGGAGCGGCTAGCTTTTCAGCCCATGAGCCCACAGTCCGAGCATGTCGCGGCGACGCTCCGTCGTCTCGGCGCCAGCGGCACGGTGCACGAGTTCGACCAGGAGGTGCCCACCGCCGCCGCTGCCGCCGACCAGCTCGGCTGCGACGTGGGAGCGATCGCCAACAGCCTGGTCTTCGTGGCCGGCGACGAACCCCTCCTCGTCCTCACCAGCGGTGCACACCGGGTCGACACCAGGTATCTCGCCCGCACGCTCGACCTGCCCAAGATCCGCCGCGCCGACCCCGGCCAGGTGCTCACCGCCACCGGCCAGCAGGTCGGCGGCGTCGCCCGGTCGGCCATCCCGTCCCGCTGCGTACGGTCGTCGACCTCTGGCTGGAGAAGTACGACCCGGTTGGGCCGGGGCCGGAGACCACCTCAGCATGTTTCCCACCAGCTACGCCGAGCTCGTCCGGCTCACCGGAGGAACGCCCGCCCAGGTCGCCCTTTGAGGTGAGGAGGTTCCGCCGGATCAGGCCCGCCCGAAGGCTGCCGCGTGGTCGTGGGCGAAGTCGGTGATGTCGCGTGCCGGGTGTCCGGTGACGTCGGCGACGGAGCTGTGCACGTCCGCGGCCTCGCCTCTGGCGTAGTGGGCGTAGCCCTCGACCAGACCCTCCACTCGTCGTGGGTCATCGCGCGAGGACCGGTCAGCGTGTACGTGCGACCGCTGTGACCCGCACCGGTGAGGACGGCAGCGGCGACGCCGGCGGACTCCCTGGTGTCGACAACGCTCACGGTGGCACTACCGATCGGCGCGGCCGGCGTGCCCTGCGCGACCGTGCCGGCAAAGGCAAGAAGCGCCTGAGGTCGCTGCGGACCGAGCCAACCGGCGTTGTCGGCGGCCGGTGGTAGAAAGTTCGGGTGCGAAGCATCAGTGTCGAGGAACGCCGCGCCCGGCTCGGCCGCCGCCACCGCCTGGCGGGTGGCGCGCAGGCCGCCGGCCCGGTCGAGGCAGCCGAGGCCGTGGTCGCCCTGCACGCCACCGACCCGGCCACCGTCTTCTTGTCCATCGCGGCCCGGACCGGCAATGGCGGCGCCGGCGACGCCGCCTCGGCCGGGGACGTCGAGCGGGCTCTGTACGCCGACCGCTCGCTGCTGCGGATGCTCGCCATGCGGCGGACGATGTTCGTCGTCCCGACCGAGACGGCACCGGTGCTGCAGGCGGCCAGTACTCTCGCGGTCGCCGCTGCGCAGCGGCGCAGGTACACCCAGCTGATCGAGGGCGCTGGCCTCGGTGACGGAGCCTGGCTCAAGGACGTCGAGGAGTCCACGGCGCGGGCACTGGCCGCACGGGGCGAGGCTACCGGCGCAGAGCTCGCCGCCGACGAGCCACGGCTGCGTTCGCGGGTGCGGATGGCCGAGGGCAAGTCCTACGGCGGCGACCAGAACATCACCACCTGGGTGCTGCTCCTGCTCGCCGCGGAAGGCCGGATCGTCCGGGGCCGCCCGCGTGGTTCGTGGACGAGCACCCAGTGGCGGTGGGCGCCGATCGAGTCGTGGCTGCCGGGTGGCATGCCGGAGCTCGAGGTCGAGGCCGCGCGAGCGGAGCTGGTACGCCGGTGGCTGGCCGCGTTCGGCCCGGGCACGGTCGCCGACCTGCGCTGGTGGACCGGCTGGGCCGCCCGCGACGTCAAGGCCGCCCTGACCCGGGTGCGGCCGGCGGAGGTCGACCTGGACGGCGCAGACCGGACTCCTCCTTCCCGACGACCTCGAGCCCACGGCTGCGCCCGAGCCGTGGGTGTCGTTCCTGCCCGCCCTGGACCCGACAGCGATGGGCTGGTCGGAGCGGGCGTGGTATCTCGGCGCGCACCGGTCGGCGCTCTTCGACCGGTCCGGCAACGTCGGCCCCACGGTGTGGGCCGACGGCCGCGTCGTGGGCGGCTGGGCACAGCGCCCCGACGGGGAGGTGACCTACCGGCTGCTGGAGGACGTCGGTTCGGACACCGCTGGTGCGGTCGGGGAACACGCCGCGCGGGTGCAGACCTGGCTGGGCTCGGCCCGGGTGGTCCCGAGATTCCGTACGCCGCTGGAGAAGGAGCTCAGCAGCTGACCGGCGGCACCCTTTCCTCCTCACCTGACCGCTCGATCCTTTGCCATCGGACTCCCCGACGGACCGCACCACCCCGGCGCCCCGCGGTCGATCCCCGGTCACGCTTGCGGCCTGGTGTCGGCGAGATGCCCTAGGTTGTCGCCATGCCCAGCGCCGCCAGCGAGAAGACGCTGCTTCTCGACACCGCGTCCCTGTACTTCCGCGCCTTCTTCGGCGTGCCCGACTCCATGCGCGCACCCGACGGCACGCCGGTCAACGCCGTTCGCGGGCTGCTGGACTTCGTCGCCCGCCTGGTGAGCGACCATCGCCCGACTCACCTGGTCGCCTGCTGGGACGACGATTGGCGGCCGCAGTGGCGGGTCGACCTGCTGCCGAGCTACAAGAGCCACCGGGTGGCCGAGGAGGTGCCGGGCGGGCCCGACGTCGAGGAGGCGCCGGACGCGCTGGAGACCCAGGTGCCGGTGATCCGTGCCGCGCTGGCGGCGCTGGGCATCGCGGTGGTCGGCGCACCCGGCTGCGAGGCCGACGACGTCATCGGCACCCTCACCGCGCGTTCGCCCCGGCCGGTCGACGTGGTGACCGGCGACCGAGACCTGTTCCAGCTGGTCGACGACTCCCGGGCCGTCCGGATCCTCTACACCGCGCGCGGCGTGGGACGGCTGGACATCGTCGACGAGGCCTGGGTGGCGAAGAAGTACTCCATTCCGGGCCGGGCCTACGCCGACTTCGCCGTGCTGCGGGGTGACCCCTCCGACGGGCTGCCGGGAGTGCCGGGCGTCGGTGACAAGACCGCGGCCGGCCTGATCTCCACGTACGCAGACCTCGACGGCGTGCTCGCCGCGGTCGACGACGACAGCAGCGGCCTGGCGCCCGGCCTGCGGCTCAAGCTGCGGCAGTCGGCCGACTACCTCACCGCCGCGCGTGCCGTGGTGGCGGTGCTGCCCGACGCCGAACTGCCCGAGGCGGACGCCGCCCTGCCCGGCGCGCCGGTCGATCCGGACGGCTGGGCGGAGCTCGTACGCCGTTGGGGCCTCGGCGGTTCGGCTGAGCGGGTGGTGACAGCGCTCGCCGAGCGCGCCGGCTGACCGGCCGGTCGCCCCGGGTGCGGCTCACCCGGGAGCCGGCTCAGGGCTCCAGCACGTCCCGGTCCGGCAGCGCCGGGTAGGCCGCGTGCGGCTCGGTCTGGTACCAGAACGCCGTGGACGCGATGTCGTCCTCCAGCGGCCGGAAGCGGGCCTGACCGCGCAGCGACGACTTGAAGCCGAGCGCCTGCACGGTCACCCGCAGATCGGAAGTGAAGCGGATCGGGTCCTGGACGTGCCAGCGGTACAACCCGAACCTCTGCTGCGTACGCATGAACCCGTCGGGCACGAGCACCTGCGGCATGCCGAGGTAGGGCGTACTGAACGTGCCGTACGCCCCCTTGGGATGTTCGAACGCCCACGCCCCGCCGAAGTAGTCCTCGGTGCCCGTGCCGCAGATGGTGGGAAACTCCTCGTCCCCGTCCAGGTAGAACTTCAGCTCGCCCTCGCCCCACCAGCCGTCGTGGTGGGACTCCCAGGCGATGTAGGTGCCCACGTAGTGGCCCTGGCCCTGTACGCCGGACAGCAGCGTGTGCACCTCGCCGTGCGGGAGCGGATCGCTGCGCCGCCACTGGGCGTGGAAGTACGCGCGGTCCGGCTCGACCTCGGTGAGCGCGTAGGTGATCTGGTAGAAGAAGCCGCGGACGGGTTCGGGGTCGAGGTTCTCCACGGTGATCCGGGCATGCCCGCGAAACGGCATCTCCCAGTAGGAGTTGAAGCCGCCGGTCGGGTTGACTGCCACCGGGACGGAGTTGACCTGCGCGAACTCCCCCCAGCCATGACAGAAGAAGTCACCGAGCGGCACCTCGACCGAAGGGGTCTCCTCACCGTCCCAGTAGCAGCGCAGGACGAGCCGCCGCCACGCCGTCGGGGTGACCGTGATCCACACGTGCTGGATCGCGCCGGGTCCGTCGACGTCGGCCAATGTGACCACCGACTCGCCGGGAAGCTCGATGCAGGGACGGACCTTCCAGCCCTGGCCGAGCTCGCGGGCGGCGCCTTCTCCCTCGGTGGCACGCGCACCCCCGGCGCGTGACCCGTCGGGGTTCTCCGCGCTGATCAACCTCGTCTGTGCGGACGAGAGCCGGCTCAGGTTGCCCAGGTGCATGCCGAGGCCGTTGAAGTCGGACACGGGTTCCTCCGGTGGCGTCAACTCCTGCTTGCGCAGCCAGGACAGTGCCAAGCCAACCGGATCGCCGGTGCCCGGGCCACCGCCGCGGCAGATCCTGACCGCACGCGGTCAGGATCACCTGCGATCACACGCGATCACCCTGGCCGTCAGCCGGCGTCGGAGGCCACCGAGGCGTACGCCACCACACCGCGCCGCAGCGTCTCCACCGTCGCCCGCGCGGTCTTGCGCAGCACGCTGTCACCGGCGGCGTCGGCCACCTGGTCGGCCAGGTCGACGATCTGCTTGACCCAGCGCACGAAGTCGCCAGCCGCGAACCCGGTCTCGTCGAGTACGTCGGCCAGCGGTGCGCCGGCGGCCCAGCGGTAGGCGGCCCAGGCGAACCCGAGGTCGGGCTCGCGCAGGAAGTCCAGCCGGAAGGCGTCCTCCAGGCTGTCCAGGTCGCCCCAGATCCGCACCACCGCACCGAGCGCCTCACGGGCCGCTCCACCGGGCAGCTTGGGCGGCCCGACGTCATCGGGGGTGCGGGACTCATACGCCAGCGCCGACAGGCAGGCCGCAAGCTCCGGTGGGGTGAGGTCGTCCCACACGCCCTGCCGCAGCGACTCCGCGGCCACCAGGTCCAGCTCGCTGTAGATGCGCGACAGCCGGTCACCGCCTTCGGTGGTCCGGTCGCCGTGGAGGTACTTCAGCTCGTCCAGCACCTCACACACCCGGTCGAACTGCCGGGCGATGGTGTTGGAGCGCGACTCGACCCGCCGCTGCAGCCCCTCGGTTTCCCTGGCCAGCTTGAAGTAGCGCTCGGACCAGCGGGCGTGGTCCTCGCGGTCGGAGCAACCGTGGCAGGGGTGTGAGCGCATCGCCGCGCGCAGGTCCTGCAGCTGCTGGTCGTCCTCGGCCGGGGAGCCGCCGCGGCGCCGCCTGGGCAGGTCGGCGCGGTCGGGTGACTTGTGCCGCAGCGACGAGGCCAGGTCGCGGCGGTGCTGGGCGTTGCGCGGGTTGAACGACCGCGGCAGCCGCATCCGGTTCAGCGACTCCACCGGCTGGGGGAAGTCCACCAGCGACAGCTTGCGCACCCGGCGGTCCTCGGTCAGCACGGTCGGCCGGGGACCGTCGCCGCCGGCGGCGTGCCCTGGGTCGAGGACCACCGCGATGCCCGCCTGCCGCCCGGCGGGGACGGCGATGATGTCCCCGGGCCGCAGCCGGCCGAGGGAGTCCACCACCTCCGCGCGCCGGTCCGAGCGACGGCGCCTGGACAGGGAGTTCTCGCGTTCCTTGATCTGCCGGCGCAGCGAGGCGTACTCCATGAAGTCGCCGAGGTGGCACTCCATCGCCTCGTGGTAGCCGTCCATCGCTTCTTCGTTGCGGCGGACCTGGCGGACCAGCCCGACCACCGCGCGGTCGGCCTGGAACTGCGCGAACGACGACTCCAGCAGCTCCCGGGCGCGCTCGCGCCCGAACTGCCGGACGAGGTTGACGGCCATGTTGTACGACGGACGGAAGCTCGACCGCAGCGGATAGGTGCGGGTGGAGGCGAGACCCGCCACGGAGGCGGGTTCGAGTCCGGGCTGCCACAGGACGACGCCGTGCCCCTCGACGTCGATGCCGCGCCGGCCGGCCCGCCCGGTGAGCTGGGTGTACTCCCCCGGCGTGATGTCGGCGTGGGTCTGGCCGTTCCACTTGACCAGCTTCTCCAGCACCACCGACCGGGCCGGCATGTTGATGCCGAGCGCGAGCGTCTCGGTGGCGAACACCACCCGCACCAGCCCCCGGGCGAACAGCACCTCCACGATCTCCTTGAACGTGGGCAGCATCCCGGCGTGGTGGGAGGCGATCCCGCGTTCGAGGCCCTCCAGCCACTCGTGGTAGCCGAGCACCGCGAGGTCCTCCGGCGGCATGTCGGCGGTACGGGCCTCGGCGTAGGCGCGGATCTGCGCCGCCTGGTCGGGTTGGGTGAGCCGGATACCGGCGTACAGACACTGCAGCACGGCTGCGTCGCAGGCCTGCCGGCTGAAGATGAACACGATCGCCGGCAGCAGGCCCTCGGCCTCCAGCTTCTCCGCCACCTGCGCCCGGCTGGGGGTGAACGCGATCCGGCTTCCACCGCGCGGCTGGCGCCCGCGACGGGGCCCGCGGTCGTCACGGCGGGCGGACCGCCAGTGGTCACGCACGATGCGGGCCAGCTCGGGGTTGACCTTCGCGCTGTCACCGGGCCGGCCGGTGTCGGCGAACAGGTCGTACATCCGCCGGCCGACCATCACGTGCTGGAACAGCGGGACCGGCCTGCGCTCCTCCACCACGATCTCGGTGTGCCCGCGCACCGTCGCCAGCCACTCACCGAACTCCTCCGCATTGGACACGGTGGCCGACAGCGACACCAGCTGCACCGAGTCGGGGAGGTGGATGATGACCTCCTCCCACGTCGCACCCCGGAACGGGTCGGCGAGGTAGTGCACCTCGTCCATCACGACGTAGGACAGGCCGCGCAGCGTGGAGGAGCCGGCGTAGAGCATGTTGCGGAGCACCTCGGTGGTCATCACCACCACCGGCGCCTCGCCGTTGATCGTGTTGTCCCCGGTCAGCAGGCCCACCCGCTCCTGGCCGTAGCGCTGGACGAGTTCGGCGTACTTCTGGTTGGACAGTGCCTTGATCGGCGTGGTGTAGAAACACTTGCCGCCGGTTTCCAGCGCACGGTGCACGGCGTACTCGCCCACCACCGTCTTGCCCGAGCCCGTCGGTGCGGCCACGAGCACGCCCTTGCCGTCCTCCAACGCGGCGCAGGCGGTGATCTGGAACGGGTCGAATTCGAAGTCGTAGAGCTGTCGAAACGCCTGGAACGAGGTGCCGTTGGCGGCCTGGAACCGGGCGTACCGCTCCGCCGGGGAGCTCATGAGCCCAAGGCTACGGTGTCCCGCCCCCATCCACTCGGGCGCGGGTCGGGCCCCTCGGCGCGGCGGCGGGCGGGCCGTCAGCGCGGCGGCGGGGCGAACACCTGCAGCGCCCCCGGCATGCACTCCACGGTCAGCGGCAGCGGGCCCATCCGCTCACCGTCGGCGTAGGCGGTGATCCCCGCCGAGGCGACGCTCACCGTCTTGGCGCGGTACATCGTCACGGCCGGATGCCCGACATGGGTGCCCTTGGTGAGCTTCGGGAAGAGACGTACGAGTTCGTGCCGGGACACCGGTCCGATCACCGCGACGTCCAGCAGCCCGTCCGCGGGGTCGGCGCCCGCGCAGATCCGCAGCCCGCCGCCGTAGGAGGGAGTCACGCCGACGGCGACCAGCAACGCCTCCGTCTGCTCCTCCTCCTGGTCGAGTTCGAGGACGAACCGCTGCGGGCGAAAGGTGCCCAGCTCACGGACCACCGCGAGGTCGTACCGCAGTCGACCGCGGGGCCAGGTCATCCCGGCCACCCGTTCGGCGACCCGGGAGTCGAAACCGGCACAGAGCACCGTGGAGAACAGCTCACCGCCGACCCGGCCGAGATCCTGCGGCCGGGTGAATCCCGCCACCACGATGTCGGCGGCGGCCAGCGGGTCGCCGACGGGTGCGCCGACGGATCGGGCCAGGTCGTTGCCGGTACCGGCCGGGATCACGCCGAGCGGAGTGCCGGACTCGGCGACCGCCTGAAGGGCGAGATGCGCCATGCCGTCGCCGCCGATCACCACCACTCCGTCCACGCCCCGGGCGACCGCCCTGCGGGCGAGATCAGCCGCCTCGTCGGCATCGCGTCCGGCCTCCCACCGGGCATGGATGCCGGCTTCGGTCAGCCGTTCGGTGACCGGCTCGGCGAGCCGGGCACCGCGGCCACGGCCGGAGGTGGGGTTGACCAGAACCGCGATCTCTCGGAGCACGCGGCGAGCGTAGCGTCCCTGTCGACCCACGGCAGCGGCGGTCTCGAACTCACAGGTCGGCGTGACCTGAGCGCCGTGACCGCCTCCGGCCGGTCGGCGGCCATCGGGGTCAGTCGTCGCGGCCGGCGCGTTCGATCCCCTCGATGTCGATGCCCTGGGCGACCAGCCGGGCCTTGCGCCGTCGGTCGGTCAGCCGGGCGATCTGCTCCGACGCGAGGAACAGGATGGTCATCGGGATTGCCAGGATGAGCATCGTCACCGGGTCGGTGGAAGGCGTGGCGACCGCGGCGAACACGAAGATGCCGAAGATGATCCAGGCCCGCGCCCGCGCCAGGGTCGCCGAGGACAGCACTCCGACGAGGTTGAGCATGACGACGAAGACCGGGATCTCGAACGCGACGCCGAACACCAGCAACAGCCGCAGGACGAACGACAAGAAGACGTCGACGCTCGGATAGTTGGACACCCCGGCCGGGGTGAAGTCGATCAGGACGTTCAGGCCCTTGGGCATGGCGTAGTAGCCGACCACCACGCCGCCGATGAACAGCGGCGCGGCCGAGCCCATGAACACCATCGTCCACTTGCGCTCGTTGCGGTGCAGCCCGGGCAGGATGAACGCCCACAGCTGGTACAGCCAGACCGGTGAGGAAATCACCAGCCCGGCGATCAAGGCCACCTTCAGCTGCAGCATCAGCGGTCCGGCGACGTCGCCGAAGACCAGCTTGACGTCGACGTTCCGCTGCGTCTGGAGGTTCTTGATCGCCATGTCGAGCGGCTCGCGCAGCAGGTCGAACAGCTGCGGATAGAAGATCCAGCCGAGGATCATCCCGAGCAGGATCGCGCCCACGGCCTTGAACAACCGGGACCGGAGCTCGCGCAGGTGCTCGACCAGCGCCATCCGGCCTTCGGGGTCCGGCTCAGGCTTGGAAGTACGCCGGACTCGCAACCGGCCGAGGGACAGGCTCACGACACTCCCAAGTAGGCGCCGCCCCGCTCAGCGCGGGCCGGCGCGGACCGGCTCACCTGTTGGTGCTGTTGGTGTGCTGGGGGTCCTCGGCGGGCGGCTGGACCGGCTGCTGGCCAGGCTGCTGGTAGGGCTGCTGGACCGGCTGCTGGTAAGGCTGCTGCGCACCGTTGGCGGTGTTGGGCTGGTGGTAGACCGGCTGCTGGTGCTGCGGGGGCGCGGCGACTTCCTGCGGCTTCTCCTCGTCGCGGACCTCCGACTTGAAGATCTTCAGCGCCTGGCCGAGGCCCTTGGCGGTCTGCGGGAGACGGGTCGCACCGAAGAGCAACACCAGGACGACCCCGATGATGATCAGCTCGGTCGGTCCAAGAGATCCCATGATTAGCCTCTCAGTCGGCGATTCTCGCTCGATGGTACGCCCTGATCCCCCGAACGAGGGATCAGGTCGGTTCAGCCTCCGTGACCGGCCCCGGCCGCGGCACGCCGACGCGATGAGGTCGGACCACGACGTTCTGTGAGGCGGTCCCGGTGCCGGCCGGTCTCGCGGCCGGTCCCGCGTTGTCCCCTACCCGCTGTGGGCCGGGACCTCGCCGGTACGGCTTCGCCGGCTTCGGTGTCTTCGGAATCCTCGGCGCCCGATCGCTCGGCGGCGATCTGCAGCTTGCGTTCGGCGGCGGCCAGCTCCGTGAGCACGCCCTTGGCCCGACGCCACAACCAGACACCGAGCAGGGCGTAGAGAACCACCGCGAACACGGCGATTCCCCCGAAGATCAGGAGCCACATCACGGCGAGCAGACTAACGCATGCCGGGCCGACGCCCGGCGGTGTCAGCGGTGTCAGCGGAGTCAGCGGTGTCAGCGGTGTCGTCGGCACCGGTCGCATCGATCGTTTCGTACGCCGCGAGCGCGTCCACGGCATCCTGGCGTACGGCCTCGGCCAGCTCGGGCGGCTCCACCACCCGAGCTCCGCCGCCGAGACGGAGCGCCAGCCGCCGCAGCCACCGCGGGTCGGCGACCCGCAGCCGGACCCGCAGCGAGCCGTCCCGCAGCTCGGTGACCTCCTCGCACGGGTAGTACTCCGCCACCCAGGCCGCCGACGGGTCCAGCTCCAGCGTGGCCATGGGGTAGTCCGGCGAGGGCCGGAACAGTCCCTCGGACAGATCTCGGGGCCGGGCCTGCGGCGGCGGTGCGGCGGGCTCGTCCAGCACCCGGACGTCGCTCACCCGGTCCAGGCGGAACAGCCGGACGTCCTCGGCCCGGTGACACCAGCCCTCGAGGTAGGTCCAACCCTCGGCCTGCACCAGGCGCATCGGGTCGACGTCGCGTTCGGTGGTCTCGTCGCGGTAGGGCACCCAGTAGCGCAGGTGCACCCGGCGGCCCCGGGCCAGAGCGTCCTGGAGGGTCTGCCGGACCTTCGGGTCCTCGGTGGCGTCGACCCGGACGGCCACCTTGTCCAGGCCGGCGTCGACCTGGCCGGCCGCCTTCTCCAGGCGTTCGATCACCGGGTCGAGCAGCGCCCGCTCGGCCTGGCCGCCGGACTCCCGCAGGACACGAAGCGCCACCAGCAGGCCGAGCGCCTCGTCCGCGGTCAGCCGGAGCGGCCGGGCCAGGAACTCGGCGTTGGAGACATGGATGACGCCCTCGCCCTCCACGGCGTCCATGTCGACCTCGATGTAGTCGCCGGGCATCATGCCGGGCAGGCCGCAGAACCACAGCACGCCGAGGTCGGAGACCAACTGCTTCTCGGTGATGTGGAAGGTCCGGGCCACGTCGGCGACCCGGGAACCGGGATGGGCCAGGAGGTACGGCAACAACGCGAGCAGGCGGCGCACCTGCTCCTTGGCGCCGCCGGGCC
Source organism: uncultured Actinomycetota bacterium (assembly GCA_963791775.1). GTDB lineage: Bacteria > Actinomycetota > Actinomycetes > Propionibacteriales > Actinopolymorphaceae > Actinopolymorpha. The sequence goes on from CAWBTM010000015.1 coordinate 119,148, forward strand.
CGGCGGTGCGGGCGGCCTCAGCCATCACTGACCATCACTCGGCTCCGGCGCGTGGGCCACCTCCACCAGCAGCCCCTTCAGGTGCCGGATCACCGCCTCGCGCAGATCGGGTGGGTCGAGGGCGACCGCGCCGGCGGCGTAACCGGCGATCTCCTCGGCGAGAGTCACCGGGTCGGAGAACCCGACCTCCAGCACGTCCCAGCCGCTGCCGTCGGGAGTGACCGACGACGCCCGCCGGCGCAGGCCGTGCCCCGCGCCCGCGCGCACCCGGACCCGGGCGGTGCGGCGCATCTCCTCCGGCGGGGACACCCGGGCCGCCTCGGCGCGGATGTCCACTCCCTCGGGAACGGTGAAGGCACCCGGGCGGCCCACCGGCCGGACCGCGCCGGCGATCCGCGACAACCGGAACATCCGGGTCGCCACCCGGTCACGGTCGTGTCCGAGGACGTACCACCGGCTCCGCCAGTTGAGGATCCCCCAGGGTTCGAGTGTGCGGTGCTGCGCGCCGCCGGCGCCGGGCCGGCGGTAGTCGAAGGAGACCACCGTGCGGGACTGCACCGCCCGCCACAACGGCTCGAATGCCGGCTCGCTGGCCGGCAGCCGCGGCTCCAGCGTGGTCACGGGACCGGTGTCGGCGCCGGTGTCGGCCCGGACGTCGGCACCGCCGTCGGGAACCTGCGCGGTGTCCGGCACCTGTCCCGAAGCCGAGGCGGCCGGCGCTCCGGCGGCGCCCGCCGCGAAGCCGTCCGCGCCGAGCTTGAGCACGGCCCGGGAGGTGGCCTCGGCCAGGCTGGCGTGCTCCCACACCCGGGCGGCCAGGCCGAGCACGGCCGCCTCCTGGGCGCTGAACGTCAACGGCGGCAACTCGAACTCACTGCGGCGGATGCGGTAACCCACCTCGTCGTCGAACCCGCTGGCCACCGAGCCGACCTCGATCGGGATGCCCAGGTCGCGCAACTCGTCCTTGTCGCGTTCGAACATCTTCTCGAACGCCTCGGGCGTCTGCTCGCGGTAGTCCTCCACCAGCTGGCGCAGGCGGGCCTTGGGCACGAAGTGGTGCGACACCAGCAGGCAGATGACGAGATTCATCAGCCGCTCGGACTTGCGGGGCGCTGCCACGCGCGTCACCCCTTTCCGCGCGGCTGGTGCACTCGAGTCACTTCGAACAGACTAGCGACCACCGACGTGAGGCTATCGCACCCGAAGGTGCGACACGGTGCGAAAATCCACAGCCACGCCGACCACTGCAACCGCTCCGTGCCACCCTGCCGGTCCGTGCACTCCGAGCCACTGCAGGACACCCCGGGACACCCCGGCATGCTCCGGCACACTCCGGGCCGGAACCGAGCCGGTAGCGTCACCCCCTGTGATCCGATGGCGGGAAGGTGTCGCCGGCCAGGTCCGCCGGTCGTGGGCCGGAGCGGTGGAACTCGACGTGCACACCGGTGACGGAGTGCTGCCCGCGCTGGCGTACGTCGACCTGGTGGGCCGGCCCGAGCCAGGTGACCGCGTCCTGCTCAACACCACCGCCTACCACCTGGGCCTGGGCACCGGCGGAGTCGCCCTGGTGGTGGCCGTACCCGACCGGCTACCGGCCGACCCGGACGGACCCGGACACCTGGTCAAGGCCCGCTACACCCCGTTGCAGACCACGGTGCTCGGCATCGACGAGCCGGACTCCCCCGCCCACGAGTTGCTGGCCGACGCCGATGACCTCACCGGCATGCCGGTGGTGGTGGCCGACCTGCACTCCGCGCTGCCGGCCGTTCTGGCCGGGCTGTACGACGCGGCGCCGGAGGCCTCGGTGGCGTACGTGATGACCGACGGCGCGGCGCTTCCGCTGGTGTTGTCCCGCACGGTGGCCGGGCTGGCGCGGGCCGGCTGGCTGCCCGCCGGCACCGTCACCGTCGGCCAGGCTTTCGGCGGCGACCTCGAGGCGGCCACCGTCCACACCGGCCTGCTCGCCGCCCGGCTGGTGCTCGGCGCGGACGTCGCCGTGGTGACCCAGGGGCCGGGCAACCTCGGCACCGGCACCCGGTGGGGATTCACCGGGGTGGCGGTCGGTGAGGTGGTCAACGCGGTGGCCGCTCTGGGTGGGCGGCCGGTGGGCGCGCTGCGGTTGTCCCAGGCGGATCCGCGCGTACGCCACCAGGTGATCTCCCACCACAGCCTCACCGCATACGGCCGGGTCGCGCTGGCCGCCGCCGACCTCGCCGTGCCCGACCTGCCCGGCGACTTCGGAGACCAGGTGCACGCCCTCGTCGAGCCGCTGCGCGCCCGGCACCGGCTGGTGCGGACGCCCCTCGACGGCCTGGACGCCGCGCTGGCCCGCAGCCCGGTCGCGCTGTCGTCGATGGGTCGCGGGCCGGAGGAGGACGGCGTTTACTTCCTGGGCTGCGCGGCCGCCGGACGCCACACCGCCCGGCTCCTTCTCGACTGAGGAGAGGCCGGGCGGCGCAGGGTGGTCCGGGTGTTCGGTTGCTTGTCGTCTCGTCGTGATCCGGTGGTGGCCGCCGGCGATGGTGGTGGTTCCCGGCGTCAGCTGGCGCCGAGGATGTCCACCTCGAACACGATCGTGTCGGTCTTCTTCACGTCGGTCTGCGGGAGGTCCTGGCCGAAGCCCTTGTCCGGCGGCAGCACCAGCAGCACCCGGCTCCCGACGGTCTGGCCGACCAAGCCCTCGGCGAGCCCCTTGACGGGGGTGTTGGACAGCGGGAGGTTCTCGTACTTCCCACGCTGCCAGGAGGAGTCGAACGTCTTGCCGGTACGCCAGTTGACGGCCATGTAGTGCATGTTGATCGTCTGCTTGGCGGTGACCTTCGGACCCTTGCCCTTGATCAGCGGCTGCGCGACGAGCTTCTTCGGGGCGGTCGCACCCTTGGGAATGGTGATCGCGGTGGGGGTGCCCTTGGCGTCGGTCTTCACCGTCGGCAGGCCCTTCGGCGGGGTGACCGTCGTGCCCTCGGCCTTGCTCAGCGGCTTGTAGGCCTTCTTCACGTCGATCACGAACACCAGGCTGTCGGTGCCCTTGATGCCGGCCTGCGGCTGGCCGTTGGCGCCGTAGCCGTCCTTCGGCGGGATGGTGATGAGCACCCGGCTGCCGACCGGCTTGCCGACCAGGCCGGTCACGAAGCCGGGGATCAGCTGGCCCTTGGCGAGCCCGAACGAGGTGGGGCCGCCGTTCTTCCAGGAGGAGTCGAACTCCTTGCTGTCCCGGCCGTTGATGCCGACGTAGTCGACGACAACCTCCTGGCCCTCGGCGAGCTTGGGGCCGGAACCCTCCTTGATCACCTTGGACTGGGTGGAGGCGACGCTGAACGGCTTGGCGAAGGTGACGGTGGGCTTCTTGCTCGCGTCACCGGCGACCTTGACCGCGTCGATCGTGCTGGTCTTCTGCTTGGCGGGTGCCGTCGCTGCGGCCGACTTGGTGGCCTTGGCGTCGGACGAACCGGACGAGTCGGTCGAGTCGGACGAGCCGCACGCGGCGGTGACCACGAGCAACGACGTCAGGAGGGCGGCGGCTATCGGGCCACGACGCACTGGAACACCTCGGAATCGGGAGACGGCACAAACAGTCGTCCACACTAGACCGGGAACCTTAGACGTCCCTGAGCGACCCGCGCACGTACCGAACGTGACTTTCCCGAGGTCCCGGACGGTTTCACATGCTCTGAATGAGCTTTTCCACCCGCTCGTCGACGCTGCGGAACGGGTCCTTGCACAAGACCGTGCGCTGCGCCTGGTCGTTGAGCTTCAGGTGGACCCAGTCGACGGTGAAGTCGCGGCGGCGCTCCTGGGCGCGCTTGATGAACTCACCGCGCAACCTCGCCCGGGTGGTCTGCGGCGGCACCGACTTCGCCTCGAACACCTCGAGGTCGTTGGTCAACCTCACCATCTGACCGCGGCGTTCGAGCAGGTAGTACAGCCCGCGGTCGCGGTGGATGTCGTGGTAGGCGAGGTCGAGCTGGGCGACCCGCGGGCTGTTCAGCGACAGGCCGTGCTTGGTGCGGTAGCGGTTGACCAGGCGGTACTTCGCCACCCAGTCGATCTCGCGTTCCACCAGGGTCAGGTCGCCGGAGTCGACCGCCTTCAGCGTGCGTTCCCACAGGTCGAGCACCTTGGTGACCAGCGGCGTGGCGAGCTCGCGGCGCTCAACGAAGTCGCGGGCCTTGGTGAAGTACTCCTCCTGGATCTCCAGCGCGCTGGCCTCCCGGCCGTTGGCCAGCCGCACCTTGCGCCGGCCGGTGACGTCGTGGGAGATCTCGCGGATCGCGCGGATGGGATTTTCCAGCGTCAGGTCGCGCAGCACCAGCCCGGACTCGATCATCCGGAGCACCAGGTCGGTGGCACCGACCTTCAGCAGGGTCGTCGTCTCCGACATGTTGGAGTCGCCGACGATGACGTGCAGCCTGCGGTAGCGCTCGGCGTCGGCGTGCGGCTCGTCACGGGTGTTGATGATGGGGCGGGACCGGGTGGTGGCCGAGGAGACGCCCTCCCAGATGTGCTCGGCCCGCTGGCTCACCGCGTAGACCGCGCCGCGAGGTGTCTGGAGCACCTTTCCGGCGCCACAGATGATCTGCCGGGAGACGAGGAACGGGATGAGCACGTCGGCCAGCCGGGAGAACTCACCGTGCCGGCTGACGAGGTAGTTCTCGTGGCAGCCGTAGGAGTTGCCGGCGGAGTCGGTGTTGTTCTTGAACAGATAGACGTCCCCGGCGATGCCCTCCTCGCGCAGCCGCCGCTCGGCGTCGACCAGCAGGCCCTCGAGGATCCGCTCCCCCGCCTTGTCGTGCGTCACCAGGTCGGTGATCGAGTCGCACTCGGGGGTGGCGTACTCGGGGTGGCTGCCGACGTCGAGGTAGAGCCGGGCGCCGTTGCGCAGGAAGACGTTGCTGCTCCGCCCCCACGACACGACCCGCCGGAAGAGGTAACGGGCCACCTCGTCGGGCGAAAGCCGCCGCTGACCGCGGAAGGTACAGGTGACGCCGTACTCGTTCTCGAGGCCGAAGATGCGACGGTCCATGGTCACCACACTATGTCGTCGTGGCGTCGCAGGGGCGAAGCGAGCGAAGTTGATCTGGTCACGATGCGGCTACGCGACGCCCCCGGGCGGCTGGTCGGTCGGCGTGTCGCCGGACGTCCCGCCAGGCGGGCTGTCGGGGGTCTCACCGGCCGCACCGCCGGGGGCGGTGTCCGATGCCTGACCGCCTGGCGAGCCGGTAGGCGCGGTCTCTCCGGTGGTGAGCAACCGCTCCAGCGCGGGGCCCACCAGCCGGCGGAACTTGCGCTTCTGGATGCGGGTGCGGTCCAGGACGGCCACCTCGAGCTGGTTGGCGTCCAGCTGGCGGTTGCCGTTGCCGTCCTGGCCGAGTGCCTCCACCGCGACCGCGAGCGCAGCTGACAGAGGCTGGCCCGGCCGGTAGCGGCGCTCCAGGAAAGCGTTGATCTGTTCGGCGGAACCACCCATCGCCGCGTAGCCACGCTCGTCGGCGACCGACCCGTCGTAGGTGAGGCGATAGATCTGGTCCTGCTCCGCGGTCTCACCGACCTCCGCGACGAACAGCTCGACCTCGTAGGGCTTCTCGGCGACGCTGGAGAAGATCGTGCCCAGCACCTGGGCGTAGAAGTTGGCCAGGCCGCGGGCGGTGACGTCGCGCCGGTCGTACGAATATCCGCGCATGTCGGCGCTGCGGACCCCGGCCACCCGAAGGTTTTCGAACTCGTTGTAGCGGCCGACCGCGGCGAACGCGATCCGGTCGTAGACCTCGCTGATCTTGTGCAGCGCGGGCGAGCGGTTTTCCGCAACCAGCACGATGCCGTTGTCGTACTGCAGAACGGCCACCCCCCGACCGCGGGAGATGTTCTTCCGGGCGAAGTCCGCCCGGTCCTTCATCTGTTGTTCGGGCGAGACGTAGAACGGCATCGTCATCGGGCGTCACCGCTCTCGTCGTCGGGAAACACCGGGGCGATCGGACCGTCGGGGCGGCGCATCCGCCCGGCGAGCAGGCGCTCCACGACCGCAGCCACCTCGTTGTCGGGCAACCGTTGGAAACCGGCGTCGCTGACCGTCGCGACCATGGGATAGATGCGGCGGGACACGTCCGGTCCGCCGGTCGCGGAGTCGTCGTCCGCGGCGTCGTACAGCGCCTGCAGGCACCCGCCGATGATGTCGTCGCGGTTGGCGCCGGCGCGGTAGAGCTTCTTCAGCGCACTCCGGGCGAATACCGAACCCGACCCAATCGAGTGGAACTCACGCTCCTCGTAGCGGCCGCCGGTGATGTCGTAGGAGTAGATACGGCTGTGGCCGGTCTCCAGGTCGTACCCCGCGAAGAGGGGAACCACCGCGAGGCCCTGCATGGCCAGTCCGAGGTTGGAGCGCAACAGCAGGCTCAGCCGGTTGGCCTTGCCCTCGATGGACAACGTGGTGCCCTCGAGCTTCTCGTAGTGCTCCAGCTCCACCTGGAACAGCCTGACCAGTTCCGCGCCGACGCCCGCGCTGCCGGCGTACCCCACGACGGAGTGCTCGTCCGCGGAGAACACCTTCTCCACGTCGCGGACGGCGATGAGGTTGCCCATCGTCGCCCGCCGGTCGCCGGCCATCACCACGCCGCCGTCGTAGGTCGCGGCGACGATGGTGGTGCCGTGTGGCACCTCGTCGCTCACCGCCGCACCCGGTGGTGTCCGACCACCTGGCAGCATCTCCGGCGCGTGCGCGCCCAGGAACTCGGCGAACGACGAGGTTCCGGTGGCGAAGAGAGCGTCGGGAAGACGCCCGGCGCCTGCTCGATCGGTGCCCACACCTCTCCTTCCAGTCCTGCCATTTCAGCTGGGTGTTTCGCTGGTGTGTCACTGGATCCGTCAACGGATCTGTCACTGGGGGGTTCGTGCCGTGCCCGGCGAATCGCGCCGGTCTCATCCGGAAACGTGCCCATCCGGAAACCTACCGGGGCGCGGCGACATTCGGGGCAGGAGACCGGAGGTCCGGGCGGCCTCAATCGGCAACCTCACCGGCCGAAGCGGCCGGCCGTGCGTTGGGCGAGCACCGGGCATCCACTCGGTGCTCGCCCGCGCACGACCGGCCGTACAGTCGTCGCGTCTGCCGTCGAGGACCGGCCGGTCGTGCTACTGGCCGCCCTTCTGGACGAAGCTGCGCACGAAGTCCTCGGCGTTCTCCTCCAGCACCTCGTCGATCTCGTCGAGGATCGAGTCGACGTCCTCGTCGATCTGGTCCTTGCGCTCCTTGGTGGCCTCGTCGGCCTGGACGTCGTTGAGTTCCTCGTCGTCGGAGCCCTTGCGCGTGGTGCGGTGCTGCTGGCCGCCCGCGCCGCCGTCTCGTGTTCCCATCTCGCCCCTCCCCGACCTGCTTACAGGGGTTGCTTTGGTACCGCCTACCTGGACCCTACAAGCGCATACCGACCAGGGGGAGGTACCCAGCGCACCAGACTCGACACCCTTGGGGCTTTGTCGGACAAAACGGGTGGTACAGCCCCGACCGCAATCGAACCGAAACTATTGCCCGGTGATGGCGCGAACGAGCTCCTCCGCGGTGCGGCAGCGGTCCAGCAGCCTGCCGACGTGCGTGCGAGTGCCCCGCAGTGGCTCCAGCGTGGGTACTCGCTGCAGCGACTCGTTGCCAGGCAGGTCGAAGATCACCGAGTCCCAGGACGCGGCAGCCACGTGCTCGGCGTACTTCGCCAGGCACCGGCCGCGGAAGTAGGCGCGGGTGTCCTCCGGCGGCTGCTGCACGGCGCGGTCGATCTCCGTGTCGGTGAGAATCCGGGCCATCCGGCCCCGCTCGGCGAACCGGGAATACAGCCCGCGTTCGGGCCGCAGGTCGGCGTACTGCAGGTCGACGAGCTGGAGCTTGGGGTGGCTCCAGTCCAGCCCGTCGCGCTCCCGGTACTGCTCCAGGACAGCCAGCTTGGCCACCCAGTCCAGCTCCCGGGCCAGCGACATCGGGTCGGACTCCAGGCGTGTCAGCACCGACTCCCAGCGGTCCAGGACGTCCCGGGTCTGCGGGTCGGTGTCGGCGCCGCTGCGGTCCTCGACGTACTTGCGGGCGTTCTCGAGGTATTCCATCTGCAGCTGGACGGCGGTCAGCTTGCGACCGCTCTTCAGTGTGAGGAGGTGACGCAGGCTCGGGTCGTGCGAAACCTCGTGCAGCGACGTCACGGGGTGCTCGACGCTCAGGTCGGTGGTGAGGAAGTCGTCCTCGATCATCGACAGCACCAGCGCCGTGGTGCCGGCCTTGAGGTAGGTCGCGACCTCCGACAGGTTGGCGTCGCCGATGATGACGTGCAGGCGGCGGTACTTGTCGGCGTCGGCGTGGGGTTCGTCCCTGGTGTTGATGATCGGGCGCTTCAGCGTCGTCTCCAGGCCCACCTCGACCTCGAAGAAGTCGGCCCGCTGGCTGATCTGGAACCCGTGCCGGCTGCCGTCCTGGCCGAGCCCGACCCGGCCGGCCCCGCACACCACCTGACGACTGACGAAGAACGGCGTGAGGTTGCGCACGATGTCGGCGAACGGTGTCGAGCGTGCCATGAGGTAGTTCTCGTGGCAGCCGTAGGACGCACCCTTGTTGTCGGTGTTGTTCTTGTAGAGCAGGATCGAGGTCGCCAGCGGGGGTTCGGCCGCCCGCCGGGACGCCTCCAGCATCACCCGCTCACCCGCCTTGTCCCACAGGACGAGATCGCGCGGGTTGGTCACCTCCGGAGAGGAGTACTCCGGGTGGGCGTGGTCGACGTAGAGCCGAGCGCCGTTGGTGAGGATCGCATTGGCCAGCCCCACCTCCTCGTCGGTGAGCTGGCTGTCGTCGGCCACGTCCCGGGCGAGGTCGAACCCCCGTGCGTCGCGCAGCGGGTTCTCCTCCTCGAAGTCCCACCGGGCCCGGCGCGCGCGGATCACCTTCCCCGCGTAGGCATTCACGACTTGCGAGGACGACAGCATCGGGTTGACGGTCGGCTGCCCGGCTACGGAGATGCCGTACTCGGTCTCCACGCCCATTACCCGGTGCACGCTCATGGGACTCCTCGTCGCCTGTGTGGCATCGCCGCGTCGCCGCGCCCACGAGCCGGACGGCTCACGTCCGCTCCCGGCTCCTCTTACGAGCGTACGCGGACAAGCCGTGTGTGTAGGGCAGGCTCAGCCGATTACCGCCGGAGATACCGGTCATGACGCCCGCGGGTGCCCCACTCGGTCGAGCGGGGCACCCGCGGCCTGCATAGTCGGTTTGTGTCCGCCACCAGGCGGTGGTCAGAGGTACTGGCCGGTGTTGGCGACCGTGTCGATCGAGCGACCGGCGTCCGCACCCTCCTTGCCCTGGATGAGCGTACGGATGAAGACGATCCGCTCGCCCTTCTTGCCCGAGATCCGCGCCCAGTCGTCGGGGTTGGTCGTGTTGGGCAGATCCTCGTTCTCCTTGAACTCGTCGACGCAGGCCTGCAGCAGGTGCTGGACGCGGACGCCCTTCTGCTGCAACTCGAGGAAGTCCTTGATGGCCATCTTTTTGGCCCGGCTGACGATGTTCTCGATCATGGCGCCGGAGTTGAAGTCCTTGAAGTACAGGACTTCCTTGTCACCATTGGCGTAGGTGACCTCCAGGAAGCGGTTCTCGTCCAGCTCGGAGTACATCCGCTCCACGGTGCGCTGGATCATCCCGCCGACGCACGCGTCCCGGTTGCCGCCGAACTCGCCGACGTCGTCCTCGTGCAGGGGCAGGGTGGCGGTGAGGTATTTCGCGAAGATGTCCCGGGCGGCCTCGGCGTCGGGGCGCTCGATCTTGATCTTCACGTCCAGCCGACCCGGCCGCAGGATCGCCGGGTCGATCATGTCCTCGCGGTTGGAGGCGCCGATGACGATGACGTTCTCCAGCCCCTCGACGCCGTCGATCTCCGACAGCAGCTGCGGGACGATGGTGTTCTCCACGTCGGAGGACACGCCCGAGCCGCGGGTGCGGAAGAGCGAGTCCATCTCGTCGAAGAACACGATGACCGGCGTGCCCTCGCTGGCCTTCTCCCGGGCCCGCTGGAACACCAGGCGGATGTGCCGTTCGGTCTCGCCGACGTACTTGTTGAGCAGCTCGGGACCCTTGATGTTGAGGAAGTAGCTCTTCCCCTCGGTCTTGGCGTCTCGCAACGCCACCTGCTTGGCGAGGGAGTTGGCGACGGCCTTGGCGATGAGCGTCTTGCCGCACCCGGGCGGACCGTACAGCAGCACACCCTTGGGCGCCTTCAGCTGGTGCTCACGGAACAGGTCGGCGTGGAGGTAGGGCAGCTCCACCGCGTCGCGGATCTGTTCGATCTGGTTGCGCAGACCGCCGATGTCTTCGTACTGGATGTCAGGGACCTCTTCGAGGATGAGCTCCTCGACCTCGGTCTTGGGGATTCGCTCGTATACGTAGCCGGAGCGGGGCTCGAACAGCAACGAGTCGCCGGCCCGGATCGGTGTGTCCCGCAACGGCTCGGCGAGCCGCGCGATGCGCTCGTCGTCGGTGTGGCCGATGACCAGCGCGCGGTCACCGTCCTCCAGCAGCTCCTTGAGCATGACGACTTCGCCGACCTGCTCGTAGGAAAGCGCCCGGACGACGTTGAACGACTCGTTGAGCATGACCTCCTGGCCCGGGCGGAGCTCGTCGAGGTCGATGCTGGGGCTGACCGTCACCCGGAGCTTGCGGCCACCGGTGTAGACGTCGGCGCTGTCGTCGTCGTTTCGGCAGATGAAGATTCCGAAACTCGCGGGTGGCTGGGCGAGTCGGTCCACCTCGTCCTTGAGGGTGACAATCTGCTCCCGGGCCTCACGGAGCGTTCCCGCAAGGCGTTCGTTCTGGGCCGTGACATTGGCCAGCATCGCCTGTGCCTCGGCGAGCCGCTGCTCGAACTGCCGGCCGTCGCGTGGCTGATCCGCTAGCCGGCGGCGCAGTGCCGCGACCTCTTCCTCGAGGTAGGTGACCTGGCTGGCGAGCTCGTCCGGCGAGCGCGCCTCGCGTGGGTCGTCTGGTGCGGGCACGTCCCTCACCTCCCCAGTCACTGTGCTTGTCCGCGCTCCATGCAACCGCATGAACGTGGATCCCGCTGGTGTCCGCGCCGAGCCGATGCGCCGACGCCTCTGACCTTATATCTCCCCACCACCGACAGGTCACGCCCTCAAGTCAGAACGTCACAAACCGATGGCGAATCGTGGCCGTTTCTTACACGCCAGGGGCCTACGGCCTTCCACAGTACGGGCCGGGGCCACCTACGCCACCAGAATCGCCCACACATCGGGTGCCCGCGTCCGCTTTCGCGAAGACTCCCTCCGCCAGGTCCGTGACGTGCTTTTCGGCCGCCTCCGGACCCACCTCTGGGCGACCGGGTTCGACCGGCCCCAGGTCGGTCCCGCGGGCACTCCTGGTGTCATTCCACCGGCTGGCCGGCGGGCCGCGGCCCGTCGTAGTTCTCGCCGTAGGCGCCAGGTGCCGGGCGGCGCCGGCGGTTTGGAGCGCTGACGCCGGGGGCGAGCCTGCGGGTGGTCACCAGGAATCCGGTGTGACCGATCATCCGGTGGTCCGGGCGGATCGCCAGGCCCTCCACGTGCCAGGTGCGCACCATCGTCTCGCTGGCCTGGGGCTCGGTGAACCCGCCGTGGGCCCGGGCGGTCTCCACGGTCCGGCCGAGCTGGGTGGTGGTGGCGACGTAGCAGCACAGCACCCCGCCGGGCACCAGCGCCTCGGCCGCCCAGTCGACGCACTCCCAGGGGGCCAGCATGTCGAGCACGATCCGGTCCACCCGGGGCCGGGTGGGTGCGCTCACCACGTCGCCCACGGTGAGGTCCCACGTCGGCTGGGGCCCGCCGAAGAAGCGTTCGACGTTGCGGCGGGCGATCGCGGCGAAGTCGTCTCGGCGTTCGTAGGACGAGACCCGGCCCTCGGGGCCGACCGCGCGCAGCAACGCACAGGTCAGCGAGCCCGAGCCCGCACCGGCCTCGACCACGTGGGCGCCCGGGAAGACGTCCGCGGCGACCAGGATCTGGGCGGTGTCCTTGGGGTAGACCACGGCCGCACCGCGCGGCATGGCCAGGACGTAGTCGGACAGGAGGGGCCGGAGCGCGAGATAGGGGACGCCACCGCTCGACTTGACCACGACGCCCTCGGGCTGACCGATCAGGTCGTCCAGGAGGATTCCGCCACGATGGGTGTGGAACGTCTTTCCCGGTTCCAGCGTGATCAGGTGCTTGCGCCCCTTGTGGTCCTCCAGCCGGACCTGCTCGCCCGCCAGTAGCGGCCGGGCGTCGGCGGCGTCCTCGATCGGCTCACCGGGCTCACCGGGCTCACCGGGCTCACCGGGCTCACCGGGCGCGGTGCCGGCCGGGTCGGTGTGGTCGCCGGGGAGATCCGGCGGGGAGTCGGGGACGTGCTCGGCGGAGGGATCGGTCGGGGACATGACGGGCAGCGTAACCAGGGGGGCGAACGCGGGCCGGACCGGCTCAGGTGCGGGCCAGCGCCCCGTCGACGTCGGCGGTGGCCAGCACCCCGAAGACCCGTCCGTCCGGCTCGACGAGGAGGTACTCCGTGGCGGGGGTGCCGCCCATCGCCCGGACCAGCGCCTCCCCGGTGAGGCGTACGTCGAGCACCAGGCCCGGCTCGATCCGGCGGGCGACGTCTCCCACGGAGATCCACGGCCGCCGGTGCTCGGGAGTGGCCAGCACCGCCGCCTCGCTGACCAGGCCGGTGGGGCGGCCGTCGCTGCCGACGACCACGAGCGAGCCCGCGTGCGACTCCTGGGCGCGCCGGACCGCCTCCGACAGCGGAAGCTCGGAGGGGACGGGCACTCCGCGCCGGGCCAGCGTGCGGGCGTGGATGGCCGGAAGCTTCCGCCTGATCTTCGCGCTCATCAGCGCCTGGCTGGAGCCGGCCCACATGAACATCGCCAGGAACACGCTCCACACGATGTACAGCAGGCTGGGTGATCCTCCGGTCCGGGCGAGGACGGTCCACGGGAGGATCAGCACGACGGCGGCGACGACGCGGCCGGCCCAGCCGGCGACGGCGGTGCCCAGGTGCGGCTGCTTGCTCACCGCCCACACTCCCGCGCGCAGCAACCGGCCGCCGTCCAGCGGGAGCCCGGGCAGCAGGTTGAACAGGCCGACCAGCAGGTTTGCCCAGGCGAGCTGGAACAAAGCGAGCTCGATCAGGGCCGGGGCGGAAAACGCGGTATGGCCGAGCGCGGCAAGGCCGCTGATGCCCAGCGAGGTGAGCGGACCGACGACGGCGACGGCGAACTCCCGCCACGGTGTCTGCGGCTCGCTCTCGATCTCGGACAGGCCGCCCAGGAACTGCAGCGTGATCGCCCGCACCGGCAGGTCGAACTTCCGGGCCACGAGGACGTGCGCGATCTCGTGCACCAGCACCGAGGCGTAGAGCAGTACGGCGAACCCGAGCGCGGCCACGAACGACCAGACGCCGAGACCGGGCACCTGCTCGTCGACCACCGGCCGGAAGACGTACGCGATCAGCAGTGCGACCAGGATCCAAGAAACGTTGACGTAGACGGGAACCCCGACAACCCGCGCGATCTGGACCGCGCCGGGACGGCGCTGGGCCTCCCGGGACGGGTTGTTCTTCTCCACGTCGTGCACCATCGCCTGTCTCAGCCTGCTTCCGTCGGGTTGCGCGGACTCGACGTCCGGCGAACGACCAGGTCACGTGGGATGTTCCCGAGGGATCCTCCCGGCCCGGCGGCGGGCCTCGCGTGCGGACGTCACCGTGCCGGCGCCCGCGTGAGCCAGGAGGCCGGGCCCGTCCCCGTTTCCCGGCCCTCGTTCCACCGGCCACGTTCCGCTGCCGCCGCGCCGCGGGCGAAGGGACACGGTACCGCCTGAGTGTGGGCACCGGCGCGGTCGAGGGCGGAGCGGCGCAGATCGGACACCCGCTCGTCCGCGGACCTGTCGGTGCGGTGTCCTACGCTTTCGGGCCATGGCGACAGCGAGCGAACCAGCGACCACGACGGTGACCACACCGGTTCCCCCACCGGCGTCCGGCGACGCGCCGGAGGGCGGAGCCCGGCCGGGGATCCCGCTCGCGGTGCTGTCACCCTCCCGGGCCAGTGACTTCATGACCTGCCCGCTGCGTTACCGCTTCCGGGTGATCGACCGGCTGCCGGAGCGGCCCAGCCCGGAGGCGGCCCGCGGCACCGTGGTGCACGCGGTGCTGGAGCGGCTGTTCGACCTGCCCGCGGGCGGGCGCACCATCGAGGAGGCGTGCACGCTGGTCCGCCCGCAGTGGGACCGGCTCGCCGAGGCCGAGCCGGAGTTGGCGGAGCTCTTCGGCGACGAGGAGGGCGGGTTCGACCCCGAGCGGCTGGAGAGTTTCCTCGCCGCCGCCCGAGGACTGCTCGACCGCTACTTCACGTTGGAGGATCCGACCAGGCTGGAGCCCGCCGAGCGGGAGATGTACGTCGAATGCGAGCTGGACACCGGCCTGCGGCTGCGGGGCTACATCGACCGGCTCGACGTCGCACCCGACGGTGCGCTGCGCGTCGTCGACTACAAGACGGGGCGAGCGCCCGGGCCGGGTTACGAGCAGCGGGCGATGTTCCAGATGCGCTGCTACGCCCTGATGCTGTGGCGGCTGCGTGGTGTCGTACCCCGCCTGCTGCAGTTGGTCTACCTCGGCAGCGGCGACGTGCTGCGCTACTCCCCCGACGAGGCCGACCTGCGCGCGACCGCCCGCAAGCTGCAGGCGCTGTGGAACGCCATCGAGCGCGCGCACACCACCGGCGAGTGGCGCGCCAGCCCCGGGCCGCTGTGCGACTGGTGCGACCACAAGTCGCGCTGCCCGGCGTGGGGCGGCACACCTCCCCCGCTGCCGGCTCCCGCCGACACCGATCCGATGCCGACGCAGGACGCCTCCGAGGCTCCCTCCGCGCACGCGTCCGCCGTCGACCTCTAGGACCTGGCGACTCGGCCCGCCCTGAGTCCCCCCCCCCGGAGCCTGGAGGTGGTGCCGTGAGCCCGGCCGCCTAGGCTCGGACCGTGCGTGACACCGCTGCCCGAGACTGGCTTCGGGGCCACCCCGACCTGGTGGACGGGGCGGTCGCGTTCGTGCTCGTGATCGTCAGCGTCGCCGGACTCGGCTACCGGTCCTACGCGGGCATCACGTTCCGCCCACCGGACGCCTGGGCGATTGTGCTCACCGTTCTGGTCGCCGCGCCGCTCGCCCTGCGCCGGCGGTTCCCCGTGACGGTCGCGGTGATCGTGATCTCGGCGTACATGACGCTGGGGTTCGCTCACTACAGCTCCCTGGTCGGCTCGGTGGCCGCACTGCTGGTGATCTACTCCGTCGGCGCACACAGCCCCGCGGTCCGCGGCCTCGTGGTCACCGTGATCGCCACCGTCGCCTCCCTCGTCTTCCTCTACGTACGACGGGACCAACTCGCCCCGAGCAGCATCACTCTCCTGGTCTCAGCCGGTCTGCAGGTCGTCATCTACTGCGGGACGTGGAGCCTCGCCAGGGCCATGCGTGCCCGCCGTCGCTATCTCGTCGCGCTGGAGGACCGCGCCAGCCGGCTGGAGCGGGCCTCCTCCGCGGAGGTCCGCGCCGCGCTGGCGGAGGAACGCGCCCGGATGGCTCGGGAGCTGCACGACGTGGTGGCCCACCACGTGAGCGTGATGACGGTGCAGGCGGCGGCCGCGCGGCGGACCATCACCCGGGCGCCCGAACGCAGCGTCGAGGCGATGCGGGCGGTGGAGGAGACCGGACGGGAGGCGCTGGAGGAGATGCGCCGCATCGTCGGCGCGCTCCGTGCCGTCGGTCAGGACGATAAGGACGGCAGCGCCCAACTGTCGCCCCGTGCCGGGGTCGCCGAACTCGGACCGCTGCTGGACCGGGCCAGGGAGGCGGGCCTGCAGGTCGAGCTCACCGTGGTCGGTGAGCAGCGCCCGCTGACGTCCGGCGTCGACCTGGCGATCTTCCGGGTGGTCCAGGAGTCGCTGACCAACACCCTGAAACACGCCGGTCCCACCCGGGCCGCCGTACTCCTGCGGTACGAACCCGAGGCGGTGGTCGTGGGCGTCACCGACGACGGCAGCCCGCGGCGCACGCCGGCGTACCGGCTCGACGACACCGAACGCCTCGACCACGGACTCGGCCACGGACTGGTCGGCATGCGCGAACGCGTGACGTTGAACGGAGGCAGCTTGTACACAGGTTCCCGGATGGTCGGTGGGTTCGAGGTGCTCGCCACCCTGCCGCTGACCGACGCCGGTACACCGGAACCGGACGGCTCGACCACGAACGGGGTGCCGTCGTGACGCCGGCCGAGGAGCGACCGGTGACGCCGTCGCCGGCCACCCCGGTCCGCGTGCTGCTGGTCGACGACCAGCCGCTGCTGCGGACGGGGTTCCGGATGATCCTCGAGTCCGAGCCGGACATCGTGGTGGTCGGCGAGGCCGGTGACGGGCAGAAGGCGGTCGCGGAGGCCCGCACTCTGCAACCGGACGTCGTGCTGATGGACATCCGGATGCCGAGGATGGACGGCGTGGAGGCCACCCGGCTGATCACCCACACCGAACGCGGCGGGAACGTCCGGGTGCTGGTGCTCACCACCTTCGATCTCGACGAGTACGTCGTCGACGCTTTGCGGGCCGGCGCCTCCGGCTTCCTGCTGAAGGACGTGCCGCCGGAGGACCTGGCCGAGGCCATCCGCATCGTGGCCCGGGGCGAGGCGGTCGTCGCGCCGACCGTCACCCGGCGGCTGCTCGACCGGTTCGCCACCGTCCTGCCGTCGGCGAACACCGAGTCGGCGCAGGAGCTCGCCCACCTCACCGACCGCGAACGCGAGGTGTTGCGGTTGATGTCGCGCGGCATGTCCAACGCCGAGATCGCCGGTGAGCTGTACGTCTCGGAGACGACGGTGAAGACCCACGTCGGCAACGTGCTGGCCAAGCTGGGGCTGCGCGACCGCGTGCAGGCGGTGGTGTTCGCCTACGAGAGCGGGCTGGTGCGGCCGGGCGGTCGCTGAGGGCTCGCGGCACGCCCACGCGAGGCGGCGAGCACCACCAACGGCGCGAGCGCGACCAGCCCGGCGAGGAACGCGACCAGGACGTAGCCGCCGCCGGCGAACACCGCCCCCGACGCCAGCCCGGCGAACGCCGACGAGCCCCACACCACCGCGTCCACCCTGCCCTGGACCTGGCTGCGCACCCGGGCCGGCAGCTCCCGGCTCAAGATCGAGCTGCCGCCGACGAAGCAGAGGTTCCAGCCGTACCCCAGCGCGAACAACGCCAGCGGGATCCCCACGGCGTGCGACGTGGGTGCCGCCATGGCGAGGGCGGCGGAACCGATCAGCACGCCGGCTCCTGCGCTGGTCACCGTCCGGCCGCCGAGCCGGTCGGTGAGCCGTCCGGACAGGGGCGACAGCGCGAACATCCCGGCCAGGTGGGCGCTGAGCACCCAGCCCACGACGTCCAGCCCCAGCCCGTGCTGGTGCAGCTGCAGCGGGGTCATCGTCATCACCGCGACCATCGCCAGCTGGGCCGACACCATGCCGGCCAGAGCCACCCGCACCGCCGGCAGCCGGAAGAAGCGGCCGACCTCACCGGGCAGCGGGCGCTCCCGGCTGCGCGGGTCGGCGCGGCCCGCCCGGGGCAGCAGACCTGCCATCAGCAGGGCCGCCCCGACGGTCAGGATCGCCAGCACGTAGGTGCCGGCGTACGGCGGAATGCCGGCACGCACGGACAGGTGCGCCGCCGGAGCGATCAGGCTCGGCCCGACCAGCGCGCCGACGGTGCTGCCCCACACCACCAGGCTGAGGACGAACGCCTTGCGGTCGGCCGGATGCAGGTCGGCCACGGCGTAACGGGACAGTTGGGCGCCGCCGTTGCCGACGCCGAGCAGCACCATGCCCACCGCCAGCAGGGGAAGGACCGCGATCCCGACCGCGACGGCACCGACCATGGCACCCAGGGCGGCGACCGCGTAGCCGGTGCGAAGTCCGGCCCGCCGGCCACGGCTGCGCATGAGTGCGGACAGCCCCAGCGCACCCAGCGCGGTGCCGACGACGCCGGAGGCACTCGGCACACCGCTCCACGCGGCGCCGTACCTGTCACTGGCGAGCAGGCTGCCGACGGTGCCGGCGGGCACCATCGACACGTTCATCAGCACCACGCCGGCGACCAGCGCGACCGTGGACCTGCGCCGGGTGCGAACGTCGGGCAGATCAGCGTCAGCAGAGCCGGACGGATCGGTTGGGTCGGCAGGGTCTGCCGAGAGCTCGACAGCGGAGGTGCCGAGCCGGCCGGGATGGTCGGTCTCGCCTTCGGACGCGGGCATGACGCACACCTTAGGCCGTGTTTCGAACTGGCCGCCGGTGAGGCGAGCGGCTCATCCGCGCGCGGCCGGCAAGGCGGAGGAGGAGGCCCTGTTTTGGAGCTTCCCGTCACAGGTCAGTTCGGGTCGCCTGACTCGAGTCTCGCCCTTCGTGACCACTGCTCCAGCGCAAAGGACATGGCGGGGAGGGAAGTCGTCCATCGGCGCAGAGTACTCGACCTACCCTTCTGCGCTGGTCAAGGAGCCGCGAGCGAGGGCGCCGCGCCGGCCCTTCGAGACCCGGATCTTCGGGTGGGTCGTCCTTCGACGAGGAGACGTGAATCTTCACCCCTGAGCCGGTTCGGAGGACGGCCGCCACTCCCGCCTGACCAACCCGTAGACCCACGAGTCGGAGACCTCGCCGTTCACGATGCAGTCTTCTCGCAACGTCCCTTCGCGTACGAACCCGAGCTTCTCCAGCACGCGGGCAGATGCCACGTTGCGCGTATCGGCCTCGGCCTGGACGCGATTCAGGTCCAGCGTGTCGAATGCCCACCGCAGCAACGCGCGCGCCGCCTCGGTCGCGTAGCCCTGGCCCCACGCTGCATCGTTGTAGCAGTAGCCCAGCGCAGCGCTACGGTAGTCCGGATTCCACCGGCTCAGGCTGCACCAGCCGATGAACGCCCCGTCGGAGACGCGATCCACGGCCAGCCGCACCCCGGTGCCCTCCTTGGCCATCTGCCGGCACTTTGTGATGAACCGCTCGGCGCGCGCGGGTTCACTCCAAGGCGGCGAGTCCCAGTAACGCAGTACGTACGAGCTGCTGTGCAGCGCGAAGAGGTCGTGCGCGTCCGCATCATCGAAGGGACGCAGCCGAAGGCGAGCTGTGAGCAGCGTACGGGTGGACAACGACATGGCCGACCCTTTCTCTCCCGTGATGGGCAGTCGATCAATCAGACATGCGGCGCTGCCGCCTCGCAATGGATTTTTTCGCGCAGGCGGCTCCGTCGGTCGTACGGCAGGCCGGTCCGGCAGGCCGCTCAGTACAGGTGGCAGGCGACGTCGACGCCGGCGGCTCGGCGCAGCCGCGGGTCCTCGCCGTCGTGGAAGTCCACCACGACACCATCCCCTTCGACCTCCACGCTCCGCACACCACGCCACAGCGGCTCGTCCGGGTCGGCGGAGCGTACGCGTTCCACCAGCGCGGCAACGTCCTCCGGCGCCTTCCCCCGGCCGGGACGCAGGACGGCCCGGTGCCCGGGCACAGCGAGGTCCTCGAGGTTGCCGATGATGTCGCGTTCGGCAGCGTAGGTCTGCTCATCCAGGCCGAGCCAGTGCTCCTCGAGCAGGGTGCGCAGGTCGCGGTTCTCCCAGCCGCACCGGTCGAACGCCGCCGGGCAGCGCGGGTGGAACGCACATCCCAGCGGGGGCGCGGCGGCATCCGGGATTTCACCACGCGGCAGGTCGCGCGGCACCGTGCTGCTCGGATCGGGCTCGGGGATCGCGCGCAGCAACGCCTTGGTGTACGGGTGTTTCGGCGCGGCGAAGATCTCCTCGGTGGGACCGATCTCGACGATCCGGCCGAGGTACATGATCGCCACCCGGTCGCAGAAGAACTTCGCCGTGGCCAGGTCGTGGGTGATGTAGACGTACGTCAGGTCGAGCCGGCTCTTCAGCTCCAGCATCAGCTCGAGGATCTTGGCCCGCACGCTCATGTCCAGCATCGAGATCGGCTCGTCGGCCACCAGCAGCTCGGGGTCGAGGATGACCGCCCGCGCCATCACCGCGCGCTGCTTCTGCCCGCCGGACAGGTCGCTCGGGTACTTGGACAGGAAGCGCTCGACCGGAGCGAGCCCGACCGCCTCCAGCGCCTCGACCACCATGGCCCGGCGTTCGGCCTTTCCGATCGCCAGCTTGTGGATCCGCAGCGGATCCCCGACCGCGGTCTCGATGTCCATCGACGGGTTGAGCGCCGCGCTCGGGTCCTGGAACACCATCTGCAGCTTGCGGCGCAGCGGGCGCAGCCGGCGTTCGGACAGCTCGCCGAGGTCGTGGTCGCGGTAGTGGATCGACCCGCCGGTCGGACGGACCAGGCCGAGCAGGGCCCGGCCCAGGGTGGTCTTTCCGCTCCCGGACTCCCCCACCAGGCCGAGCACCTCGCCCTGGTGGAGCTGGAACGACACACCGTCCACCGCCTTGACGACGTTGCCGCCGCCACCGAACATCCGGCCCAGCGAACTGCCCTGCAGGGCGTAGTGCACCTCGAGGTCGCGGACGTCCATCAGGACCTCGCGCTCGGCGAGCGGCGGCGAGGCGACGCCGGCCGTGCTCGTGGACTCGTGCCCGGACTCGTGCCCGGACTCGTTCGTGGAGTCGGCCGCCTTCGTGGACTCAGGCTTCGTCGGCAACGCTGATCTCCTCCCGGACCAGGGGCGCGGTGCCCTCCTCGGTCAGCAGCTCCGCGGGCCCGTGCAGCCAGCACGCGACCCGAGTGCCTTCCGGCGTACGGACCTCCACCGGGTCCTGGCGCGGGCAGGCCACCATCGCGTCCGGGCACCGGGGGTGGAACGTGCATCCGCTGGGCGGCTCCACCAGGTCCGGCGGAGCGCCCGGGATGTAGTGCAACCCGGTCGTCTGCAACGAGATCGTCGAGCGCAACAGCTCACGCGTGTAGGGGTGCCGCGGCCGGGCGAACACCTCGCGGGCGTCGCCCTCCTCGGCGATGTGCCCGGCGTACATCACCGCCACCCGGTCGCAGGCCTCGGCCACGATGCCGAGGTTGTGGGTGATGAGCAGCAGCGCGGTGTCGAAGTTGCGGCGCAGGTCGGCGAGGATACCGATGATCTGCGCCTCGACCAGGACGTCCAGCGCGGTGGTGGGTTCGTCGGCCACCACGAACTTCGGGCGGAGCACCAGGGCGAGCGCGATCATGATCCGCTGCCGCATCCCGCCGGAGAACTCGTGTGGGTACGCGCGGTAGCGCGAGGGCGGGATGCCCATCCCGCGCAGGGTCTCGATCGAACGCCGGCGGATCTCCTCCTTGCCCAGGCCCGGCTCGTGCGTGCGCAGGGTCTCCTCGAAGTGCTCGCTGACCCGCATCAGCGGGTTGAGCCGGGTCAGCGGCTCCTGGAAGATCATGCCGAGTTCGGGGCCGCGCAGCCGTTCCAGCTCACGCCGCCCGCTGGTGAGCAGGTCTCTGCCGTCGAACTCGATCTCGCCGTCGGCCTTGGCGCCGGGCGGCAGCAGCCCGAGCACGCCGCGGCCGAGGGTCGACTTGCCGCAGCCGGACTCCCCCACCAGGCCGAGGGTCTCACCGGGGCGAAGGTCGAACGACACACCGTCGACCGCGCGCACCGCGCCGCGCTCGGTGCCGTACCAGACCCGCAGGTCGCGTACGGAAAGGACCGGTGCGTCCGAGCCCGCACCCGAGGACGTACGGCGTTCCCTGCCGGGGCCGGTCGTCGCAGCGTTCACGTGGCACCCTCCTCCGAGCCGACCGGCTCCTCGCCGGTGTGGGCACCCGGCCGTGCGCCCTGTCCGCACCCGGTCCGGTCGGCGCGCTGGTGCCGGGCCTGCGCGGCGGCAGCACCACCGGAACCAGCCGGCGTACCCGCAACGTCGGGTTCAGCGTCTCGTTCAGTCCCTCGCCGACGAACGTCAGCGCCATCACCAGCACCACGATCGCGAGGCCCGGGAACACCCCGGTCCACCAGATGCCCGACGCCGCGTCGTCCATGGCGCGGTTGAGGTCGTATCCCCACTCGGCGGCCTCGGTGGGCTGGATGCCGTAGCCCAGGAAGCCCAGTGCGGCCAGCGTGCCCACCGCGTCCGCGGCGTTCAGCGTGGCGATCACCGGCACGCTCTGCACGACGTTGGTGAACAGGTAGCGCGACATGATCGTGTGCGGTGGCGCGCCCAGTGCCCGGGCGGCCTCGACGTAGGTCGCCTGCTTGGCGCTCACGGTGCTGTTGCGCACCACCCGGAAGTACTGCGGGATGTAGACCGCGGTGATCGCCGCGGCCGCCGTGGTCACCCCGCCGCCGAGTGAGTCCGACAGCAGGAACGCCACCACGATCGCCAGCAGCAGATAGGGGAACGCGAACAACGCGTCCATCACCAGCACCAGCACGCGGTCCAGCCAGCCGCCCACGAAACCGGCGACCAGGCCGAGCACGACGCCGATCACGATCGTGAGGACCAGCGAGAGGACGACGACCTTGAGTTCGGTCCGCGCGCCCCAGACCACGCGGGAGAACACGTCGAAGGTCTGCACGCTCGTACCGAACAGGTGGTCACCAGTTGGCGCCGCCTGCTTGGGGAAACGGCCACCCGCGTCGCTCACCTGGTCGAAGTCGAACGGCGCCACCAGCGGCGCGAAGATCGCCACCAGCGCGATCAGCGCGGTGAGCACCGTGCCGACGACCAGCATCGCCCGGGCCACACCGGCGGACTGGCGGTACGGCGTCGCCACGATGGCGACGAGGCGGCCGAAGAGCGAACCACGCGAGGAGGTGACCGGTCCGCCCGACTGGACGGTCGGGGTGATCGCCATCAGTACCTCACCCTCGGGTCGATGAACGCGTTGATCAGGTCGATGAGCAGGCTGATCCCCACCACCACCAGGGCGAAGATGGTCATGATGCCCTGCACCGCCACGTAGTCACGGGCGTTGATGTACTGCACCAGCTGGGATCCGAGGCCGGGCCAGCTGAACGTCGTCTCGGTGAGGATCGCACCGCCGAGCGACAGCGCCGCCTGCAGGCCGAGCACCGTGACGAACGGCACCATGGCGTTGCGGAACGCGTGCTGGAACACCACCCGGCGTTCGGCGATGCCGCGTGCCCGAGCCGCTTCCACGTAGTCGTCACGCAGTGTCTGGGCGACGTTGACCCGGATCAGCCGGATGAACACACCGGTGATCAGCAGCCCCAGCGTGACCGCCGGCATCACCAGGTGTTTCAGCCCGTCGACGAACGACCTCGTGTCACCGGCCAGCAGCGCGTCGAGCAGGAAGATGTGGGTGACCGGCTCGACCGTCAGCTGCGCGATCGGGCTGGCCTGCTGCCCCGAGGGCAGCCAGCCGAGCTTGCCGGTGAAGATGATGATCGCCACCACGCCGACGAAGAACACCGGCGCGGCGTAGGTGAAGACACCGAACACCCGGATGGCGACGTCGGCGATGGAGTCGCGGTAGCGCGCGGCCACCAGGCCCAGCGGGATGCCGATGAGACAGGCCACCACCAGTGCGGTGACGGTGAGGCTCAACGTGGCCGCGCCGTTGACCAGCAGGATGTTCGTGATCGGCCGGTTGTCGCTGACCGCCGTGCCGAAGTCACCGGTGAAGATGCGGCTGAGGTAGTGCCAGTACTGCACGAGGATCGGGTCGTCGTACCCGCCCGCCGCCCGCCGTTTCGCCAGCTCGGCGGCCGGCAACCGGCCGCCCAGTGCTGCCGAGACCGGGTCACCGGGGGCGACCCGCAGCAGCAGGAACACCAACGTGAGCAGGACGAAAACGTTGGGAATCACCAAGAGCAGGCGGATGGCGAGATACCTCCGCAACGACCCCGATCGGCCGGCCATGCCACCTAACCTTTCCGTGCGAAACCTTTCCGTGCGAACGACTCGGCGGGCACCGAGGCCGAACCCGACGCGATCTCCGTGCGATCCGGTCGTGATCTGCAGAGGGTTTCGGTACGAACTCTCACCCGGTGCGTTCCGCCCGCGCGGGCGCGACAAGCGTGGGCGTCAACCCGGTCCTGACAGACCGGCCCCGGTGGTTCCGCCGCACGTACCTACGCGGGCGGAACCACCGGATGCGTTGCCGCGGGCCTACTTCGCCTTGCTCGCGTCGACCAACCAGAACCGGAAGGTGTACAGCGGGTCAAAGGTGTCCTTGACGCCGGTCACGCCGTCGCGCACGGCGGCGATCATGTTGTCCTGCCACAACGGGATCAGCGGAACGTCCTCGGTGGCGATCGTCTGGATCTGCGAGAACGCCTGCTGGCGCTTCTGCTGGTCGGAGGTGGACTTCTCCTGGGTCAGCAGCTTGTCCATCTGCGGGTTGGAGTAGCCGTAGCCCGCACCGATGAAGTTGTTCTTGGCGTAGAACGGCGACAGGTAGTTGTCGGTGTCGGGGAAGTCGGGGTACCACCCGAGCTGCCAGCCGTCGTAGGCGCCGGCGGCGTAATCCTTCTTGTACTGCTCCCACGACGCCGACTTCAGCGAGATCTTGAACAGCCCGCCCTTTTCCAGCTGGCGCTTGATCTCGGCGTACATGTCGGCCGAGGCCTCGCCGTAGTGGTCGGGGCTGTACCACAGCTGGGCGGTCACCGGAGTCTTCACGCCGGCCTGCTGCAGCAGGCTCTTCGCCTTGGCCAGGTCGGGCTTGGCGCCGAACGCGGACTTGAACTTCTCCTCGTGCCCGGGCAGGCCCTTCGGGACCATCGTGTACAGCGGGCTGACGGTGTTGTTGTAGACACCACTGGCGATGGACTGCCGGTCGAGCAGGGACGCCGCCGCCTGGCGGACGTCTTTCTTGGCGAAGGGGCCCTTCTTGTTGTTGAAGGCGACGTACTGGATGCCGGTGCCCGCACCCTTGACGACCTTGACGTTCTTGGAGGCGCCGTTCTCCTCCAGGTCCTTCAGCAGCGTCGGGGTGAGGGTGCGGTAGGCCACCTGGACCTCACCGCTCTCCACCGCGCTCTTCAGGCTCTTCTCGTCCTTGTAGACCTGGATGAGCACCTTGCTGTTGGAGAGCTTCTTCTCGCCGTGGTAGTTGGCGTTGGGCTCCAGCACGATCTGCTGGGACGGGTCGTACTTCGTCACCTTGTACGGCCCGGAACCGATGATCTTGTCGTTCCCCATCGGCTGCAGCTTGTCGGCCGGGTACTTCTCGTCCGGCACGATCGAGGCGGCCGCGGTGGTGAGGCGGAACGGCCAGGTCGCGTCGGGGAACTTCAGGTGGAAGACCGCGGTCCGGGCGTCCTTCGCCTCGGTGGAGGCGAGCTGGTCGGCGAAGATGCTGGACGGCCCGTTGGGGTCGGCGATCTTCAGCATCCGGTCGAAGGTGAACTTCACGTCCTTGCTCGTCAGCGGGCTGCCGTCGGAGAACTTGAGGTCCTTCTTCAGGGTGCAGGTGTAGGTCTTCGGGTCGGTGAACTCACACGTCTCAGCGGCGTCCGGCTTCGGGGTGCTCCCACCCGGCGGAATGGAAAGCAGCGTCTGTGCGGAGTTGTAGAGGATCTCCCAGCCCGGGTTGTCGTAGGAGCCGGACGGGTCCACCGTGCCGAAGGCGTCGGTCGTACCGAAGACCAGGGGCGCCTTGCCCGCGCCGCCGCCACCGCTTTGGGTGTCGCTGCCGGACTGGCTGCCGCACGCGGTGACGGCGAGGGCCAACGCACCGCCCGCCGCCAGCACCCGCACCATCCGGCTGGTGAATGGTCGCATGTTCCACCTCATCGTCAAGGGAAGGCCCGAAGCGGCCCGCCCCGCACCATAGCCGTCGGTGACCAGCCACGGAATGTCAGACCTCTCACGTTGGCGTAGCGATTGCACAACAAATCCCCGGAAGTACGCAGAGTACGCCGGACGTACGGCGGGTAGCCGTGCTCGCGGGCGGGAGATTTGCGTCACCCATCGCGACGAACGGCCGGGTGCCGACGCCTGAGCGTGTCCGGCACCCGGCCGCATTCGACTGGTTCGTGACGATCCGAGACGGTCTCGGCGGGTGATCCGTCCGTCTCGGTGAGGCTCAGGTGTTGAAGTACTTCGCCTCGGGGTGGTGCAGGACGATCGCGTCGGTCGACTGCTCCGGGTGCAGCTGGAACTCCTCCGACAAGGTGACGCCGATTCGCTCCGGCGCCAGCAGCTGCACGATCTTGGCCCGATCCTCCAGGTCGGGGCACGCGCCGTACCCCAGCGAGAACCGCGCCCCGCGGTAGCCGAGCTTGTGGATCATCGCCTGCACGTCGGTGGCGTCGTCGTCGCCCGCGTACCCGAGCTCGGCCCGGATCCGGGCGTGCCAGTACTCCGCCAGGGCCTCGGCCAACTGCACCGACAGGCCGTGCAGCTCAAGGTATTCGCGGTAGTGGTTGCCGGCGAAGAGCTTGGCCGCCTCCTCACCGATCCGCGAGCCGATGGTCACCACGGTGAAGCCGACCACGTCGGTCTCCCCCGACTCCTCCGGACGGAAGAAGTCCGACAGGCACAGGTGCCGGTCGCGCTTTTGCCGGGGGAAGGTGAACCGGCAGCGTTCGGCGCCTGCGTCCCCGAGCACGACCAGGTCGTCGCCCTTGGCCACCGCGGGGAAGTAGCCGTAGACCACCGCGGCCTCCAGCAGCCCTTCGGTCTGCACGCGGTCCAGCAGCGCCCGCAGCCGCGGCCGGCCCTCGGTCTCCACCAGCTCCTCATAGCTCGGCCCGTCCTTTCCGCGGCCGGGCTTGAGGCCCCACTGGCCGAGGAAGAGCGCCCGCTCGTCCATCATCGACGCGTAGTCGGCCAGCGGGATGCCCTTGACCACCCGGTCACCCCAGAACGGCGGCGTGGGCACGGGATTGTCGGTGCCGACGTCGGAGCGCGCGGGCATGTCCTCCGGCGCGGTCTCGGTCACCTTGGCCGCACTCACCCGCCGCTTGCGCAGGGCGGGCAGCTCCGCCCCGGGCACGCCGCGCTTCACACCCATCACGGCGTCCATCAGCCGCAGCCCCTCGAAGGCGTCCCGGGCGTAGCGGACCTCACCGTCGTACACCTCGGCGAGGTCCTGCTCGACGTAGCTTCGGGTCAGCGCCGCACCGCCCAGCAGTACGGGCCACTCGTCCGCCTTGCCACGGGTGTTGATCTCCTGGAGGTTCTCCTTCATGATCACGGTGCTCTTGACCAGCAGGCCGGACATTCCGATCGCGTCCGCCCGATGCTCTTCGGCGGCCTCCAGGATGAGGTTGACCGGCTGCTTGATGCCGAGGTTGACGACGTTGTAGCCGTTGTTGGAAAGGATGATGTCGACGAGGTTCTTGCCGATGTCGTGCACGTCGCCCTTGACGGTGGCCAGCACGATCGTTCCCTTGCCCTCGTCGTCGGTCTTGTCCATGTGCGGCTCGAGGTAGGCAACGGCGGTCTTCATCACCTCCGCCGACTGGAGCACGAACGGCAGCTGCATCTGGCCGCTGCCGAACAGCTCACCGACCACCTTCATGCCCGCGAGCAACTCGTCGTTGACGATCTCCAGAGCGGGCCGTCCGCCGTCCAGTGCCTCCTGCAGGTCGGTCTCCAGGCCGTTCGCCTCGCCGTCGACGATGCGCCGCTGCAGGCGTTCGCCCAGCGGAAGCGCCGCCAGCTCCTGCGCCCGGCTCTCCTTGGTGTCGGACGTCTTCACTCCGGCGAAGAGCTCCAGCAGCCGGGTCAGCGGGTCGTACCCGTCCCGGCGACGGTCGTAGACCAGGTCCAGAGCGACCTCGCGGTGCTCCTCCGGAATCCGGGCGATCGGCAGGATCTTGCTGGCGTGCACGATGGCCGCGTCCAGACCGGCCTGCACACACTCGTGCAGGAAGACGGAGTTGAGCACCTGCCGGGCCGCGGGGTTGAGGCCGAAGGAGATGTTCGACAGTCCCAGCACGGTCTGGACGTCCGGGTGCGCCTCCTTCAGCCGGCGGATGGCCTCGATGGTCTCGATGCCGTCCTTGCGGCTGTCCTCCTGCCCGGTGGCCAGGGTGAACGTCAGGCAGTCGACCAGGATGTCGGACTCGTTCATCCCCCACTGCCCGGTGAGGGTGTCGATGAGGCGCTCGGCGATGGCGAGCTTGGCGTCCGCCGTCCGCGCCTGGCCCTCCTCGTCGATGGTGAGCGCGACCACCGCGGCGCCGAACTCACGCACCAGCGGCATGATCTTGGCGAACCGGCTGTCCGGTCCCTCTCCGTCCTCGAAGTTGACGGAGTTGATCGCGCACCGGCCGCCGAAGGCCTCCAGGCCCGCCTCCAGCACCGGCGGCTCGGTGGAGTCCAGCATGATCGGCAGCGTGGACGCGGTGGCCAGCCGGGACGCGATCTCGCGCATGTCGGCCACCCCGTCGCGGCCCACGTAGTCGACACACAGGTCGAGGATGTGGGAGCCGTCGCGGATCTGGGCCCGGGCGATGTCGACGCAGTCCTCCCAGCGGCCGGCGACCATCGCCTCGCGGAACGCCTTGCTGCCGTTGGCGTTGGTGCGTTCGCCGATGGCGAGGTAGGACGTGTCCTGCCGGAACGGCACGTGCTGGTAGAGGCTGGACGTGCCCGGCTCGTGGCGGGGGGTGCGGGAGGTGAGCTCCCGCCCGCCGACCCGCTCGACGACCTGGCGGATGTGCTCGGGGGTGGTGCCGCAGCACCCGCCCACCAGCGCCAGGCCGTAGTCGGCGATGAAGGTCTCGTGCGCGTTCGCGAGCTCCTCCGGGGTCAGCGGGTAGCGCGCGCCGTCGGAGGTGAGCTCGGGCAGGCCGGCGTTGGGCATGCAGGACAACAAGGTGCCGGAGTGCTGGGCGAGGTAACGCAGGTGCTCGCTCATCTCCGCCGGACCGGTCGCGCAGTTGAGCCCGATCACGTCGACGCCGAGCGGCTCCAGCGCGGTCAGGGCTGCACCGATCTCCGACCCGAGCAGCATCGCGCCGGTGGTCTCCACGGTGACCGAGGCGATGACCGGCACGTCGGCGCCCAGCTCGGCGATTGCCCGCTTGGCGCCGAGGATCGCCGCCTTGGTCTGCAGGAGGTCCTGGGACGTCTCGATGATGAGCGCGTCGGCGCCGCCCTCGATCAGGCCGGCGGCGTTCATTTGGTACGCGTCGCGCAGGACGGCGTACGGCGCGTGGCCGAGCGAGGGCAGCTTCGTGCCCGGCCCCATCGAGCCCAGCACCCACCGCGGCCGCTCGGGGGTGGAGTAGGTGTCGGCGACCTCGCGGGCCAGCCGGGCACCGGCCAGGGACAGCTCGCGGACGCGGTCCGCGATGCCGTATTCACTCAGCGCGGCGAAGTTGGCGCCGAAGGTGTTGGTCTCGACACAGTCTGAGCCGGCCTCGAAGTAGGGCTCGTGCACCGAGCGCACGATGTCGGGCCGGGTGACGTTGAGGACCTCGTTGCAGCCCTCGTGGCCCTCGAAGTCCTCCAACGTGGGGTCGTGAGCCTGCAGCATCGTACCCATCGCACCGTCCGCCACGAGGACGCGCTCACGAAGCGCCTGACGAAAGGTGGGGGCGGTGTGACTCACGATGGTCGCTCCTTCTGATCGGCTGATCGGGACAGACCGCCACCAGCGTACCCAGGCCGTCCACCCACCGGACGGCGTTCTTGGGCTCCGAGATCTTCGAGCTCGAGATCACCCGGGGGTAGCGCCCGGCACGTCGCGACGTGCGTGACGGCGAAGCCACGTAGGCTATCGGAGGCGGTGTCGGGAGGGTCCGGCATAGTTGGCGGGCCCGGCGCGCCGTACGACGTCGGCCACCGACGACAGGACCGACGACAGGGGAGGACGATCCACGTGCTCGAGCTCGAAGGCTCGCCGGAGCTGGAAGACCCGGTCCTCCTCGCGGCCTTCGAGGGATGGAACGACGCAGCC
Organism: uncultured Actinomycetota bacterium; assembly: GCA_963791775.1. Classification (GTDB taxonomy): domain Bacteria; phylum Actinomycetota; class Actinomycetes; order Propionibacteriales; family Actinopolymorphaceae; genus Actinopolymorpha. Next base: position 149,006 of record CAWBTM010000015.1, read on the forward strand.
GACGCGTCGAGTTCCGCACTCGACCACCTGGCGAAGGTGTGGAAGGCCCAGCCACTGGGTGAGCTCGGTTCCGACGACTACTACGACTACCAGGTCAACCGGCCCTCGGTGGGTGCCGACGCACAGGGGGTGCGCCGGATCACCTGGCCCTCCACCCGCGTTCTGGTCGCCCGGCCACCCGACGCACCACGCGACGTGATCCTGGTCCGCGGCATCGAGCCCAACATGCGGTGGCGGCAGTTCTGCGCGGAGATCCTGGACATCGCCGACAGCCTCGGCGCGGAGATGGCGGTCCTGCTCGGCGCGCTGCTGGCCGACAGCCCGCACACCCGCCCCATCCCGGTCACCGCGAGCGCCACCGATCCCGAGCTCGCCTCGGCCCTGGGCCTGGAGGCGCCGACGTACGAAGGCCCGACCGGCGTCCTCGGCGTGCTGCAGGAGGCCTGCCACAGCGAGAGCCTCCCGGCGGTGTCGTTCTGGGCGGCCGTTCCCCACTACGTCGCGTCCAGCCCGTGCCCGAAGGCCACCCTCGCCCTGCTCCGAAGGGTCGAGGATCTGCTGGACCTGACCGTGCCGCTCGGCGACCTGCCCGAGGACGCCCGCGCCTGGGAGCGCGGCGTGGACGATCTGGCCCGCGACGACACCGAGGTGTCGGAGTACGTCCAGTCGCTGGAGCAGGCCCGCGACGCCGCCGACCTGCCCGAGGCCACCGGCGAGGCGATCGCCAAGGAGTTCGAGCGGTACCTCCGCCGGCGTCCGGACCGCGGCACCGGGGAACAGGGCCCGGTCTAGGAGCCGGTCCTCAGCTCCCGGCACCTGTCCCGCTCCGCCGCTCGCGCATCGCCCGCATCTTGTGCCGGGCACCGCAGGTGCGCATGCTGCACCACACCCCCTTGTTGCCCGGCGACCGGTCGTAGAAGACCCACCGGCAGTCCGGTGAGGCACAGACCTTGAGCCGGTCGCGCCGCCCGGCCAGTTCCTCGACCGCGAGCGTGGCGAGCAGGGTGCCGACGAAATCCCCGAGCGCGGATTCGCCGGCCGGCGGCACGAGCGGCGTGCCGTCCAGGCTCCACCGTGGCGGCCGCAGCGACCTCTCCGCGTGGGCATTCAGGGTGTCGTGCACCTGGCCGGCGGTCGAGCCGTCGAGGTGGTCCCGGACCGCCTCGCGCAACCGGACGAGGCCGGCCAGACCCTCGGCATCGACGACCTCGGCGGCCGCCGCCCCGGCGTGGGCGCGCAGCCACTCCCGGGCGCTCGGCAGGTCGGTCCAGGCGTCCTCGCCATGCAGGAACCTGGCCGAGTTGCAGAACTCCTCCACGCGGGCAACCGGTGCCGGCGCTGCGGGTCGGTCGTACGACATGCGCCCACGTTACCCCCTCAAGCTTTGCACCGGTAACTGTCGCCTGTTACCGTCATCGATGCCCTACCGGTAACGCGAAGGAGCAGAGATGACCACCGCCCCCCAGCTCACCGAGGAGTACCGCAGCCCGCACGGCGTCGTGCGCTGGACCCGCCTGGGCGCCGGCCCGCCGATCGTCCTGCTGCACGGAACGCCGTTCTCCTCCTACGTCTGGCGCGACGTCGCCGCCGGGCTCGTCGCCGCCGGCCACACGGTGTACCTGTGGGACATGCCCGGCTACGGGCAGTCGGAGATGACGGCCGGACAGGACGTCTCCCTCCCCGCGCAGCAGGAGGTGTTCACCGGCCTGCTCCGGCACTGGGGACTGGACTCGGCAGAGCACAGGCCGGCGGTGGTCGCGCACGACATCGGCGGCGCGGTCGCGCTGCGCACGGCCCTGCTCGACGGCGTGCCGTACGACCGGCTGGCACTGCTGGACGTGGTGGCCCTGCGCCCGTGGGGCAGCGAGTTCTACCGGCTGATGCGCTCACACGGCGAGGTGTTCGCGCAGTTCCCGCAAGCTCAGCACGAGGCGCTGGTCCGCACCTACGTGTCGTCGGTCAGCGCACGCCCGCTGGACCCGGAGGTGGTCGACGCAGTGGTGGAGCCCTGGCTCGGCGACACCGGCCAGGCGGCGTTCTACCGGCAGATCGAACAGGCCGACCAGCGGTTCACCGCGCAGATCGAAGACCGGTACGCCGACCTCGACCTGCCCGTGTTGGTCGGATGGGGTACGCAGGACCAGTGGCTGCCGCCCGAGCACGCGCACCGGCTGGCCGCGGCGATTCCCGGCGCCCGGACCGAGCTGTTCGAGGGCGCCGGCCACCTGGTGCAGGAGGACGCGCCGGGCAGGCTCACCGGCGTACTCGCCGCGTTCCTCTCCCGCTGACCGCCTGCGTCAGAGCAGGACGCCGAGCAGGGCGTCGCACACGTCGCGGACCAGCGTCGGGGCATCCTCGTCCGTGCCACCGCCGACCAGGGTCTCGTCGGCCCAGGCGTCCACCACGGCCAGCGCGGCCGGGGCGTCCAGGTCGGCGGCCAGCGCCTCGCGTACTCCCTGCAGCACCTTCCCGGCGTCGGCGCCGCCCGGCCGGAGCGCGGCGGTACGCCAGCGGTCCAGCCGGTTGGTCGCCGTGGCCAGGCCCGCGGGAGTCCACTCCCAGTCGTCGCGGTAGTGGTGGGCGAGTACGGCCAGCCGGATCGCGTTGGGGTCGACGCCCTCACCGCGCAGCTGGGAGGAGAAGACGAGGTTGCCCTTGGACTTCGACATCTTCTCGCCGTCCAGGGCGACCATGCCCTGGTAGACGTAGCTGTGCGCGAACGGCGCCTCACCGGTGAGCACCTGCGCGGCCGAGGCGCACATCTCGTGGTGGGGGAAGATCAGGTCAGAGCCGCCGCCCTGCACGTCGAAGCCCATGCCGAGGTACTTCAGGGCGATCGCGGCGCACTCGACGTGCCAGCCCGGCCGGCCGCGGCCGACGGAGGTGTCCCAGGCCGGCTCGCCCGGGCGTTCGTGCCGCCACATCAGGGAGTCCAGCGGGTCGCGCTTGCCGGGCCGGTCGGGGTCGCCGCCGCGTTCGGCGAACAGCTCGCGCATCTGCGCGGCCGAAAGCCGGGACACCTGGCCGAACGCCGGGTCGGCCGCGACCGGGAAGTAGACGTCGCCATCCACATCGTAGGCGCCGCCGCGTCCGCGCAGCGTCTCGATCGCCTCGACGATGTACGGGATGGCCTCCACCGCGCCGACGAACTCCTCCGGCGGGAGCACCCGCAGGGCGGCCATGTCCTCGCAGAAGAGCTCGGTCTGCCGCTGGGCGAGGGCCTGCCACGGCTCCCCCGTCTGGTCGGCGCGCTCCAGCAGCGGGTCGTCGACATCGGTGACGTTCTGGACGTAGTGGACCGAGAGCCCGGCGTCGCGCCAGGCCCGGCCGAGCAGGTCGAACGCCACGTAGGTGGCCGAGTGGCCGAGGTGGGTGGCGTCGTAGGGGGTGATGCCGCAGACGTACAGGCGGGCGTCCGGTCCTCGCGCGCTCAGCCGGCGGCTGCCGCTGGCCTGGTCGTGGACCATGGGCACCTGCCCGGGTCCGGGAAGCTGGGGAACCTCGGGAGCCGACCAAGCCTTCATGGTGTTCGAGCCTAGCGGTCGAACATCGTCAGAACACCGGCCAGGGCACCGACGGCCACCCCTCGCCGGGTTCACGGAACGTCCGGCTGGCCAGCAGCCCGGTCAGCCGCAGGCGCAGCGCCACGATCTCCGCCGGCTCGATCAGCATCGCCAGGGCCTCACCGACCCGGGTGTCGAGGTCGCTGTCGAGGCGTTCGAGCACCTCGATGTAGTCGTCGGGCAGCGTCTGCCCGGCCCAGCCCCACAGCACGGTGCGCAGCTTGTCGTCCTCGTGGAAACACAGCCCGTGGTCGACGCCGCGCAACCGGCCGTCCGCCCCGATCAGGATGTGGCCGCCCTTGCGGTCGGCGTTGTTGACCACCGTGTCGAAGACCGCGAGCCGCCGAAGCCGTTCGTCGTCGGCGTGCACCAGGCTGACCTCGTCACCGTCGCCGTCGTAGGCGTCCAGCACGTTCAGCCAGCCCGGCGGGACGAGTTGGCGGGGAACGACGTCGATCAGCCCGTCCTCGGGGTCGTGGTCGATCCACAGCTGGACCATGCCCTCGCCGAACGGGCCGTCGCGCAGCACGGTCGGCGGCACGAGGTCCCAACCGGACGCGACCGAGAGTAGGTAGGTCGCCGCCTCCCGCCGGGCCAGGCTGCCGTGCGGGAAGTCCCACAGCGGGCGTTCACCGCGTGCCGGCTTGTAGACGCCGGCCGCGGTGACACCCTCGAGCTCGATCGAGCAGTAGAAGGTCGCGTTCGACGCCTGCACCAGGCGGCCCTCGACGTTCAGCCGCCCCTCGCGCAGCAGCTCGAGCACGTCGACCGAGCCCTCGGGGATGCCGTGGGCGTCCGGGGTGTCTGGGGCGGCGTTGTCCGGAGTCACGTCACCCCGGGTGTTGACGTCGCCGGTTCCCCGCGTCCGCTCCACCGGTCAGGCCGAACGCCGATAGCCGTTGAGCCGCGGGCACAGGTGCCCGTCCGGGTCGAGCGGGTTGCCGCAGAACGGGCAGGGCGGCCGCCCCTGGGACACCACGGCCATCGCGCGCGCGACGAACGCCCGCGCCTGCGCGCCGGTGATCCGGACGACCAGCGTCTCCGGACCTTCTGCCTCCGGCTCCTCGTCCACCGGTGGCGGCGGGTCGGCCTCCTCCTCGGTGACTTCGTACGCCTCGATCACGACGCGTTCCTGCTCGGTGTCCCACGCGAGGCGCAGGGTGCCGACCCGGAACTCCTCCACGATGGGCTGGTCGAGGGGTTGGTCGTCGGAGAGCTCCGCGGGCACCACCGCCGGGATCACGGCGTCTCCGCCGGACAGGCGCAACACCTCATCGAGCATCGCGTCGACACGCTCGGCGAGGACGGAGACCTGTTCCTTCTCCAACGAGACGGTGGTGAGCAGGTCCGCCGAGCGGGCCTGCAGGAAGAAGCTGCGCTGGCCGGGTTGTCCGACCGTGCCAGCGACGAAGCGTTCCGGAGCTTCGTGGTGGTGAACGACACGGGCCATTCCTCAGACCCTACGCGGTCAGGCGGAGGACTCGCTGGACGGCCGGGCCGTCCTGCCACGTCCGGGTCCGGCAGAGGAGTCCGCGGAGGTTTCGGAGCCCGCGCCACCACCGACCGCGGCGTCGCTGTCGGCGGTGCTCCGCCGGCCGCGCCGGCGTTTGCGGGCGGGCGGGACGAGCGCGGCCAGGTCGCCGCCGCTGTCGTTGGAGCGCACCACGAACGAACGCAGCGGGGTGTAGCGGATCACCGACACCGAGCACGGGTCGACCACGATCCGCTGGAACTGGTCCAGGTGCAGGCTGAGCGCGTCGGCCAGGATCGCCTTGATGACGTCGCCGTGGCTGACCGCCACCCAGATCGCGTCCGGGCCGTGCTCGGCCTCGATCCGGGCGTCCCACTCCCGGATCGCGCCCACCGCGCGGTCGGCCATCGCCCGCAGCGACTCCCCACCGTCACCCGGGAAGTGCACGCCGCTCGGATGCTGCTGGACGACCTTCCACAGCGGCTCCTTGGCAAGCTTCTTGAGCTCCTTGCCCTCCCAGTCGCCGTAGCGCACCTCACCCAGCCGGGCGTCGACCACCGGGGTCGGCCGGACGTCGGCGGCGCTCACCACTCCCGCCGTCTCCTGGCAGCGGTCGAGCGGGCTGGTGACGACGCCGGTGACGGGGATGCCGGTCATCCTGGTGCCGAGCCTGTCGGCCTGGCCCTTGCCCACCTCGTCCAGGCCCAGTCCGGGGGTCCAGCCCGCGAGGATGCCGTCGGCGTTGGCCTTGGTGCGTCCGTGCCGGACCAGGAAGAGGGTCGCCATGGCGTCGAGCCTACGAGCCGCCGCCAACCCCGGTGGCGCCGGGCGCCTACCGGCTGTGAGGAGCACAATAGGCGGCGATGATCGTGGACTGCGGTATCTACCGGGACGGCCGTCGGGTGGACAGCCCGTCCGACATCGACGGCGCCATCGCCGCCCAGCGGTCCCGGGACGACACGTTCTGCTGGCTGGGCCTGCACGAGCCCGACGAGGACGAACTGAACGCGGCCGCCAAGGCGTTCGGGCTGCACCCGCTCGCCGTGGAGGACGCCTTCAAGGCCCACCAGCGGCCGAAGCTGGAGGCGTACGGCGAGGTCACGTTCGTGGTGCTGAAGACACTCACCTGGCCCGACCGGCGGGGGGCGCTGCGGGTCGGCGAGCTGAACATCTTCGTCGGCCCCCGATTCGTGGTGACCGTACGTCACGGACCGAACATCGACCTCCAGCACGCCCGGCACGACCTCGAGGAGCGCGCCGGGCTGCTCGGCCACGGACCGGCCGCGGTGCTCTACGCGATCTGCGACCACGTGGTCGACCGCTACGGCGAGGTCGCCGCCCTGCTCGAGGACGCGGTCGACGACGTGGAGCAGTCGGTGTTCTCCAACGAGCGCGTCGGCGAGGCCGCGGAGTCGGTCTACCGGCTGAAGGCGCACGCGATCGGGTTCCGCCGTGCCGTCCGCCCGCTCGGCGCCGAGCTCGACCCGCTCGTCCGCGGCCGGGTCGCGGAGGTCGGTGAGGAGGAGACGGCGTTCTTCCGCGACGTCGCCGACCACGTGCTGCGGCTGTCGGACCAGGTGGAGTCGCTCGACGACCTGCTCAGCTCGGTGTTGAGCGCCCACCTCGCGCGGGTCGGCGTCCAGCAGAACGACGACGCGCGGCGGATCTCCGCCTGGGTCGCCATCGCCGCCGTCCCCACGCTGCTGGCCGGCATCTACGGCATGAACTTCGAGCACATGCCCGAGCTGCGCTGGTGGTGGGGCTACTACGCGGTCCTCGGGCTGATGGCCGTGATCTGCGTGCTGCTGTACCTCCGGCTGCGGCGGGCCGGCTGGTTGTAGCCGTTCAGCCGTTCAGCCGTACGGCCGTACCGCCGGTCGGTCGTACGCCGGTCAGACGTACGGCTGCAGCACTCCGAACGCCAGCAACAGCAGCACCAGCGCACCCAGCGCCGCGCGGTAGATCACGAACGGCATGAAGTTGTGCTGGGAGATGTAGCGCATGAAGTACACGATCACGACGTAGCCGACCGCGAAGCTCACGATCGTGGCCAGGATCGTCGGCCCCCAGGCAGGTGCCTTGGCTCCGCCGATGTCGAGGATCTCCAGCAGCCCGGACGCGAAGACGGCCGGAATCGCCAGCAGGAAGGAGTACTTCGCGGCCGCCTCCCGGGTGTAGCCCATCAGCAGGCCGGCCGTGATCGTCCCGCCCGAACGCGACACACCGGGGATCAGTGCCAGCGCCTGCGCGCACCCGAACGCCAGCGCCTCCGGCATCCGCAGCCGGGTCAGCGGCTTGCGGTTGACCGCGATGGCGTCGGCGAGCCCGAGCACGACGCCGAAGACGATCAGCGTGACCCCGGCGAACACCAGGGAGCGCAGCGAGGTCTCGATGGTGTTCTGGAAGAGGAAGCCGAGGATCGCGATCGGCAGCGTGCCGACGATGATGTACCAGCCCATCCGGGCGTCGGGCTCCCTGCGCAGCTGGGGCCGGAACAACGACAGCGTCCAGGTGCGGATGATCGCCCAGATCTCCCGGCGGAAGTAGACCACCACGGCGGTCTCGGTGCCGAGCTGGATGACCGCGGTGAACGCCGCGCCGGGGTCGCCCCAGCCGGGCACCAGCCCGCCCGCGATCCGCAGGTGAGCGCTGGAGGAGATGGGGAGGAACTCGGTGAGCCCCTGCAGGAGCCCGAAGACCAGGGCCCCGAACCAGCCGACTGTGTGTTCCACGCCTACCTACTCCCCCACCCCGGCGGCGGCGAACGCCTCCGCGGTCGTGTGCAGTGTCGCGATCCGGTCCTCGACCGTGGCGCCGAACGGCGAGACGGCCACGGTGGTGACGCCGGCGTCGGCGTACGCCCGAAGCCGCCCGGCGATCCGGTCGGCCGGGCCGAGCAGCGAGGTGCTGTCGACGAACTCCAACGGCACGGCCGCGGCGGCGTCCCGGTGCTGGCGGGCGAGGTACAGGTCCTGTACCCGCGCGGCCTGTTCGCCGTACCCCATCCGGGTGGCCAGCGCGTTGTAGAAGTTCTGCGTACGACTGCCCATCCCGCCGAGGTACAGCGCGGCGTACCCGCGGACCGGCAGCGCACAGGCCTCGACGTCGGCACCGGTCACGACCGGGGCACAGGCCACCACGTCGAAGCCGGCCAGGTCCCCGGAGCCGTCGGAGCCGTCGGAGCCGGCGGCACGGGCACGGCCCGCGCGCAGGTGGGAGAGGGAGTCCGGCACGAACTCCGGCGCCACGAAGACGCCGAGCCAGCCGTCGGCGATCTCACCGGCCAGCTCGAGGTTGCGCGGCCCGACGGCGGCGAGGTAGACGGGGATGTCGGCGCGCAGCGGGCGTACGGACAGCCGCAGTGGCTTGCCCGGGCCGTCCGGCAACGGGAGCGTCAGGTGCTTGCCGGCGTACTCCAGCCGCTCCCGGCGCAGCACCTGCCGGACCACCTGGACGTAGTCGCGGGTGCGGGCCAACGGGTGGTCGAACCGTACGCCGTACCACCCCTCCGACACCTGCGGACCGGACACGCCGATGCCGAGCCGGAACCGCCCGCCGGACAGCGCGTCCAGGGTGGCGGCGGTCATCGCGGTCATCGCCGGCGCCCGGGCCGGGATCTGGAAGACCCCGGAGCCGATGTCGATCCGCTCGGTGCGGGCCGCCACGGTCGCGAGGAGGGTGGCGGCGTCGAGGCCGTAGGCCTCGGGCGCCCAGCACACGGAGTAGCCGAGCCGATCCGCCTCGGCCGCCAGCCGGACCGTGTTGGCGAGATCGCCGGTGTCCCAGGCGCTGAGGGTGAGTCCCAGTCGCACGCGCTGTCACCCTTCGTACGTTCGCTGCGGTCCGTCTCACCGTCGCGGACCGACGGCCGCGGCGAGCTTACTGGCAGATTCCGGGGTACGGGACGGCAGGCGGGGCCGTGTCGGCACGCCATGCCATAGGCTCCGTGGCACCGACTCGCGGCGCCCGGGGCAGTTCGCCCGCCCGAGTGCGGATCGGCACAGGATGGGGGATCGTCGATGCAGCAGCGCCACCTCGGCCGGACCGGCCTGCGGGTCTCCCGGCTGGCGCTGGGCACCATGACGTGGGGCCGCGACACCGACGAGCACGAGGCGCGCGAGCAGCTGACCGCGTTCGTGGACGCGGGCGGAACCCTGGTCGACACCGCCGCTGGGTACGCCGACGGCGACAGCGAACGCGTCCTCGGCCGGCTGCTCGGCGAGGTCGTCCCCGCGAGAACCACGTGCTGTGCCACCAAGGGCGGGGTCTCCCGGCGCGGCGGCCACTGGGTGGTCGACGTCTCCCGCCGGACGCTGCTGGCCGAGCTGGAAGGGTCGCTGCGCCGGCTCGGCGTGGACACCGTCGACCTGTGGCAGCTGCACACCTGGAGCCCGGCCGTGCCGCTGGAGGAAACCCTGTCCGCGCTGGACTTCGCGGTCAGCAGCGGCCGGGCGAGGTACGTCGGGATCTCCAACTACACCGGCTGGCAGACCGCGCACGCCGCGATCTACCAGCAGGCCTGGCCCGGCCGGGCCACCCTGGCCTCGGACCCAGGTGGAGTACTCCCTGTTGCAGCGCGGGATCGAACGCGAGGTGCTCCCGGCCGCGGACGCGCTCGGGCTCGGCGTACTCCCCTGGTCCCCGCTCGGTCGCGGTGTGCTCACCGGCAAGTACCGCGCCGGCACGCCCGCGGACTCCCGGGCGGCGTCGCCGCACTTCGAGCGGTTCGTCGGCGTCTACCTCGACAAGCGCAGCTACCGCATCGTGGACGCGGTGTGCCGGGCCGCCGAAGGGCTCGGCCTGTCGCCGCTGGAGGTCGCCCTGGCCTGGGTACGCGACCGGCCTGGCGTCACCGCGCCGGTGGTCGGAGCGCGGACGGCCGCACAGCTGCGCGGCTCGCTGACGGTCGACGACATCGAGCTGCCGCCGGAGATCAGCGCCGCCCTGGACGACGTGTCCGCGCTGGATCTCGGCTACCCCGAACGCTCTTGAGCCGGCGACGACATGGCACGACCGGCCGATACCGGGAGGTTCGGCCCGTCGTGTGTCACACCCCCGCGCGCGCGTGCAACGATGGTCTGATGGCGGAGTACGAAACGCATCAGCTGCAGCTGCCGCGCACTCTGTCCCGCAGAGTGGTGCGGCAGTTTCTTGTGGAGCGAGCCGAGTACGGCGGCTGGGAGCTCGCCCGGGTCCGGGTCTACCCCGACGGCCGGCGCAGCGTCACCCTTCGGCGCAAGATCATCCGAGTCACCAAGACCGGGCCGCTGCCCGGCGCGCTCACGGCCTGAGCCGGGCCGGGCCGGGCCGGGCCGGGCGGGTGGCTCCGGCCACCGGACCGGCCTACCCGGTCAGCCCCATGTGATCAGGCCTGGTCGAGGAAGCGGTCCACCACCCGGGCGCCGAACTCCAGCGCGTCGGTGGGCACGCGTTCGTCGATCCCGTGGAACATCCCCACGAAGTCCAGGTCCGGCGGGAGTTTCAGCGGCGCGAACCCGAAGCACCGGACGCCGAGCCGGCTCCAGGCCTTGCCGTCGGTGCCGCCGGACATGAGGTATGGAACGGCGCGGCCCTGCGGGTCCTCGGCCACCAGCGAGGACTTCATCGCCTCGACCAGTGCGCCGGCGAACTCCGTCTCCGGCGCGACGTCGTAGTTGAGCATCTCCCGGGTCACCTTGTCGCCGATCAGCTCGTCGATGGTGGCGAGGAACTCCTCGTCCCCACCGGGCACGAACCGGCCGTCGATCGTGGCGGTGGCCTCGCCCGGGATGACGTTCGCCTTGTAACCGGCATCCAGCATCGTCGGGTTGGCGGTGTTGCTCAGGGTGGCGCCGATCATTCGGGACACGGTGCCCAGGCGTGCCAGCGTCGACTCGACGTCACCGGTGTCGGGGTCCAGGTCGACGCCGAGCGCCTCGGACGCCTCGGCCAGGAAGGCGCGGACGCTCGGGGTGAGCCGGATCGGCCACTTGTGCGCGCCGATCCGGGCGACCGCGGCGGCGAGCTCGGTCACGGAGTTGTCGTCGTTGCGCATCGACCCGTGCCCGGCGGTGCCCCTCGGCCGCAGCCGCATCCAGGCCATGCCCTTCTCGGCGGTCTGTACGGGGTAGAGACGCAGGTCGTCGCGTACGGTCAGGGAGAACCCGCCGACCTCGCCGACGGCCTCGGTGCAGCCGGCCAGCAGCTCGGGGTGCTTGTCGACGAGCCAGTGGGCGCCCTTGCGGCTGCCGGCCTCCTCGTCGGCGGTGAACACCAGGACGACCGGGCGGCGGGGCGGGCGGCCGTCGCGTGCGCGGGCCTTCAGCACCGACAGCACCATCGCGTCGAAGTCCTTCATGTCGACCGCGCCGCGGCCCCACAGGCAGCCGTCCTTGATCTCACCGGCGAACGGGTCGACGCTCCAGTCGGCGGCCATCGCCGGCACGACGTCGAGGTGACCGTGCACCAGTAGCGGCTCGGCGTCGGGGTCGGCACCCTCCCAGCGAGCCACGACGGAGGTGCGGCGGTGCTCGGCCTCGAACACCTGGGGCTCCAGGCCTGCCTCGGACAGCAGGGCCGCGACGTACTCGGCGGCGTCCCGCTCCCCCGGCCCATCCCGATCATCGCCGTAGTTGGTCGTGTCGATCCTGATCAGGTCACGACAGATCTCGACCACATCGGCGTCCGGAGCCGACCGGCGGTCGGCGGAACCGGAGGCGGACGTCGGCTGCTGGGCGTCGTCACTCATTCCCTCATCCTGCCGCTATTCGCCCGATTTCGCAGCCCGGGTGCTGCGGAGCGACCGACCCGGGCGGTTTGCTACAGTGAGCGCCGCGCGCAGGGGTGGTCGACCCGCGCACGTCCGGGTGGCGGAATAGGTAGACGCGCTAGCTTGAGGTGCTAGTGCCCGCAAGGGCTTGGGGGTTCGAGTCCCCCCTCGGACACACAGATCTTCGAGCAAGTTCGGTCTCCGGTTTCTCCGAGAGATCGTTCACCAGGGCAGCGGACCCTTCGCGTCGAAGTAGCCGCCGGTGGGGCCGTCCGGGCCCGACCTGCGCCATGCGGACGATGATCTCGGCGCCCTCCTCGACGGTCTGGGTGCCCGGTGTTGCCGTTCAGGTCGGTCGCGGTGAAGCCGGGCTCCACCGCGTTGATCCGCATGCCGGGGAACGCCTTCGCGTACTGCACGGTGATCATGTTGACCGCGGTCTTCGACGCCGGGTAGGCGACGCCCGGGTAGGCGTACGCCGGCGTGGCCGGGTCGGTGCATCCCGGGTCAGCGAGGCCAGGCCGCTGCTGACGTTGACCACGACCGGCGCGGCGGACCGCTGCAGCAGCGGCAGGAAGGCGTGGGTGACGCGCACCGTCGCCGAAGACGTTGGTCTCGAAAGCGTCCCGCATCATGTCGGCGGTGGTGTCCGCGGCGCCGACGACGCCGTTCGTCGGGCCGCTCTCCTCGATGCCGGCGTTGTTGACCAGCACGTCCAGGCCGCCGTCGGCCTCGATGGTCTGCGCCGCGGCCGCGACGGACGCGTCGTCGGTGACGTCGAGCTGCGACCAGCCCGCGCGCCCAGTTGCTCGGCGGCGCGGCGTCCGCGCGCGGCGTCCCGGCTGCCGACGTAGACGGTGTGGCCCGCGGCGATGAGCCGGCGGGCGGTCTCGAAGCCGAGACCCTTGTTCGCTCCGGTGATCAGTGTGGTCGTCATGCCTCCAGGCTGCCGCCTGCGCCGGCGCGGCAGCCAGGCGTCCCGTCTTCCTGGGACTGCCGGTACCAGGAACGACCGCGCCGCGCCGGCGGTGCACAGTGGGTGGCATGGCGACCGCGGAGTTCGGGCAGGCGGTGCGGCGCTGGCGCGACCGGGTCTCGCCCGAGGCGCGCCGGGCTGCCCGCCGGCGGGCACCGGCGCGCGGCCGGGCTGCGCCGCGAGGAGCTCGCCCTGCTGGCCGGGATCTCGGTCGACTACGTCACCCGGCTCGAACAGGGCCGGGCGACCAACCCCTCGGAGCAGGTCGTCGAGGCCCTGGGCCGGGCCCTGCGGCTGTCGGCGGCCGAGCGCGAGCACCTGTTCCAGCTGGCCGGGCTGGTCGCCGCCGGGCCCGGGCACGGTGCCCGCGTACATCACCCCGAGCGTCCAGCGGATGCTGGACCGGCTGACCGGGACGCCCGTCGCGGTCTCCGACGCGGCCTGGACGCTGCTGCTGGCCAACCCGCTGTACACGGCGTTGATGGGCGAGCCGTCCGACGGCGCGGCAACGAGCGCAACGCGCGTGTGGCGCAACTTCCTCGGCTCGGGCCGACCGGGTCCGCCACACACCGCAGGCCCTGCGCGAGCTCGAGGCCGCGCAGGTCGCCGACCTGCGCGCGGCGGCGAGCCGCTATCCGGCCGACCAGCGGCTGCGCCGGCTGGTCGCGGAACTGCGCGCGAACAGCGACCGGTTCGCCGAGCTGTGGGACTCGGGACCGTCGGACGTCACGAGGCCTCGCGCAAGACCATCGACCACCCGCAGGTCGGGCCCTGACGCTGGACTGCGACGTGCTCACCGTGGCGGGCAGCCGACCTGCGCATCATGGTCTACACGGCCGAGCCCGGCACCGAGGACGCCGAACGCCTCGCGCTGCTCACCGTCCTCGGCACCCAGGAGCTCACCCGCTGACCGGACGCGCATGGTTCGACGGGGGCCGAAGTGTTCCGGTGGCATTCTGTGCGGATGGCGAAGTCCACACGTGACCGAACGCGTGACCGTCCGTCCCGCACCGGCAGGATCGCGACGACCGGCGCCGACTCCCGCCGGTCCACGCCCACCCGGCCGGGCCTCGTGCTCGCGACCATGTGCGTCGGAATGTTTCTCGTGCTCCTCGACGTCACCGTTGTCAACGTCGCCTTGCCCACGCTCGACGCCCACCTGGGCAGCGATGTGGCCGGGATGCAATGGGTGGTTGACAGCTACACGGTCGCCCTCGCCGCCCTGCTGCTCACCGCCGGCACCGTGGGCGATCTCCGCGGCCACTCACGAATGGTGCTGGTGGGGCTGGCGTTGTTCGGTGCCGCGTCCGCGGCTGCCGGACTGGCTCCCTCGCTCGTTCTCCTCGTCGCCGCGCGGGCGGTTCAGGGCGTCGGCGCGGCGGTTCTGCTGCCCTGCACGATGGCCGTCATCAGCGACACCTTCCCCGACCAACGTGCCCGGGCCCGTGCGCTCGGCATCTGGGCCGGAGTGTCCTCGCTCGCCCTTCCGGCCGGGCCGGTACTCGGCGGCCTGCTGGTAACCGTCACCGGTTGGCGGGGAGTGTTCCTGGTCAACGTCCCGGTCGTCGTCGCGGCCATGGTCGCCTGCGCGCGGCTGGTCCCGCCTTCGCATGACGCCCGAGCCGACGGGAAGGGGCGCGACGACCGCCGCGACGACCGCCGGGTCGACCGGGTGGGCGCGCTCACCTGCACCGTCGCGTTGGCGGCAGTGGTGTTCGCGGTGATCGAGCGGGGCCGCGGCGCGGGTGCTCCGGCGGTCGGCGGCGCGGCGGCCGTCGCCGTGTGCGCGCTGGTCGCCTTCGGGTACGCCGAACACCGGGCGGCGCGGCCACTGCTGCCACCAACCCTGCTGCGCTCGCGTGCCTTCGTGGGCGCGAACCTCGTCGCCGCGACGATGAACTTCGTCGGCATCGGCACGATCTTCGTGGCGACGCTCTACCTGCAGGAGGTCCGTCAGCACAGCCCGCTGCGCGCGGGCCTGGAACTCCTGCCGCTGTTCGTCCCGCTCGCGGCACTGTCACCGCTGACCGGTCGCCTCACCGCGCGGTTCGGACCGCGCCCGCCGATGGTCGCCGGTCTGTGTGTCGGCGCCGCGGGACTTGCCGGCCTGCTGCTGCCGGACGCGCACAGTTCGTACGGCGTCCTGCTGCCGGCCATGCTCGGCCTCGGCGTGGGCATGGGCCTGCTCACCGCGGCCGTGGTCACCGCAGCCATGAACGCCGTTCCCGAGAACGCGCGGGCCTCGCCGGTGGCGTGAACAACACCGCGCGCCAGGCGGCCGGGGCTTTGGGTGTCGCGGTGTTCGGCGCCGTGGCCGGAAACCCGGCGCACGTGCGGGCGTTCCTCGGCGGACTGCACGCGCTCGGCCCTGCTGCTGCCTGCGTGTGGCTCGCGGCTGCCGTACTCACCATCGCGACCGTACCGGCGCAGCCGCGCATCTGATCGCGCGCCACCGCCCGGCACGGCCGGAGATGACTCGTTCGGTCTGACCTCGGCGAATCCCGCTGTGCACACGGGCGCTCTCGACCGATCATGGAACCACAACGGCCCGTCCCCGGCCGGCTCTCGACCCCTCCAACCGCGAAGCGCTGCGCACGGCGCCCGGCGGACTGGCAAGGCCACCGTTGCCCTCGACGAGGCAGCGCGGTCACCGAACGAGGAGGTCGAGACTCGTTGAAGAAGCTAAGAGCTCTGCTGCGCCTTCCGGTCGGAACACTTTGGTTGCTCCGGCTCCTGAACTGGCTACAGACAAGTCTTCCGATCCCGTCCAACGACAGAGCCGCCCAGCACCGGCACTGTCGTAGGAACCGACACCGTGAGGAGGTCGTGTCGCAGCAAGGGGTCTCACCATGGTCGGTCCTGCTGTCCTCGGCCTGGCCGGCAGCCGCCACTCTGACAGGTCGTGGTCTGCTGAGTACGCGGAAGGAGTCCTCTACGGCGCCTACGCCGTGAAACGCGTGCTGAGACCTGATCCTTGTGAGACTCCTCGTCGGCTCCTCCTTGGTCAGCTTGGTCGTGCACAGGAGAGCACCGGCGCCGTCGGCCTCTGCGGGATGGATTCTCGACGCTCCTCGAGCACCGGCACCACCCCCGGGCACGCTGATCGAAACGACATCCACTCGCGTCGGCGCGCTGGTCAGCATCGGCGCCCTGGCGGTTGCCGGGCTGAACTTCTACTCACCGGCCGAACCCGTCGGAATCGCCAAGCCGACGTGCGCAGGGGCTGCATACGAACAACGTCGCCTACATCGGGCTGACGACCGGCCTGGCGGGGAACAACAGCCGTCAGGGGCCGGCGACCTTCTACCCGGCGAACGGTCGGTTCGCCCGGGACTGCACAGTGGGCTTCTCGGCGTACTGCCTGGGTGAGTCGGTCGGGGATAGTTTGGGTACCACCGACCATCAACGATGGGTCACCAACCGCTGGTTGCTCGTGGCGAAGCAACCGTCCGGGTTCCGGTTCGTGCTCGCCCGAGCGCTGTCCGGTGAGAGGCCGAAGCCGCAGTTCGTGTCCGACGCCTATGTCACACCCGTCACCCCGTACGAAGGTCTGCAGCTGGCCAAGTCGCCGACCTGTCCGAAGTCGAACAAGGTGCCGGAGAAAGCTGTACTGCAAGCCTTCGACCCGAAGACCCAGACCCTCACCGCCCACGCCGAGCACGCCGTCAACATGGGCTTCGCCGGGTGTGGGTCCCACCCCATCAAGGCTTCGTGGACGAGGACACCTACCGCCAGATCTACGACAGTGACTTCACGGCAACCCAGAACCCCGGCGCCACTTCGGCGGATGGGGCAAAGACGGTCGACTGGGCCTACCACCGGGCGCTTCTGAAGAATCTCCGCTCCCGGCAACCACACACGCCGGCCCGTGTCGTCGTGATGGCGATTCCGTGCATCGCCGACAACCTTCCAGCGGCCCCCGGGACCGCAGCCGTCGCTACTTATGACATCGCCAGTGGAAAGAATCCTCTCCTTCAAACGCGCAATCTGCGCGGCTCGACCCCAAGTTGCTCGCCCACGCCGCCTGCCAGGCGAACACCTGACCGTCCCGGCCAGGGGTGTGCGGCGATCTTCGGCGAAGCTGGCTAAGGTACGTACTCTCCTCGATGTGGCGGAGCGCGGCAGCCCAGACCTCGGGTCGTCACCTGTCAGGTCGACGCACGAGAGGAAACCGCCTTGAAAGCACGCCAGGCCTCGGCCATCTCCAGCGTCGTGGCGTGGGAGGCCCTGGACTCCAGGGGC
The DNA here is from genome assembly GCA_963791775.1 of uncultured Actinomycetota bacterium. Classification (GTDB taxonomy): domain Bacteria; phylum Actinomycetota; class Actinomycetes; order Propionibacteriales; family Actinopolymorphaceae; genus Actinopolymorpha. The sequence continues at coordinate 166,006 of CAWBTM010000015.1, forward strand.
CGGCCCACGGTCGCGTGTCGCGTTCAGCTCGGCGGCGGCGCCGTCGGCCGCGCGATCGTTCCGTCCGGCGCCTCGACCGGTGCGCACGAGGCGGTCGAACGCCGCGACGGCGGTGAGCGCTACGACGGCTGGGGTGTGCAGTCGGCGATCGCCGCGGTCACCGGTGAACTCGGCCCCGCGGTCGCCGGCCTCGACGCCACCGACCGCGCACAGGTCGACGCCCGGCTGGAGGAGGTCGACGGTACGCCCGACCTTGCCCGCACCGGCGCGAACGCGGTCCTGGCGGTGTCCCTGGCCTCGGCCCTGGCCGGAGCGCAGGCACTCGGCCGTCCGCTGTGGCAGGTGCTCGCCGCGAGCGAACCCGGCGGCCCCCCGTCCCGCGGAACCCTGCTGCCGATGCCGATGGTGAACATCTTCTCCGGCGGGGCACACGCCGCGGGAGCGGTGGACATCCAGGATGTTCTCGCGGTTCCGGTCGGTGCGGAAAGTTTCGCGGACGCGTTGGAGATCGTGGCCCGGGTTCGCGCGGGGACCGCGGGCGTTCTCCAGCGCCGTGGCCTGTCGTCGGCGCTGGTCGCCGACGAGGGTGGGCTGTCCGCACCGATGTCGGACAACGAGGCAGCCGTCGGCGTGGTCGGCGAGGGCATCGAGGCCGCGGGCCTGCGTCCGGGAGTCGACGCCGCGATCGCGGTCGACCTCGCCGCCAGCCAGTTCGGCACCGCTGAGGGGCGCTATCACCTGCGCTGTGAGGACCGCGAACTCGACCGCGCCGACTGGCTCGCCCGGCTGGCCGACTGGTGTAGGCGGTATCCGATCGTCTCGCTGGAAGACGTCGTGCACGAGGACGACTGGACCGGTTGGTCCGAGGCGATGAACGTCCTGCCCGAGCACTGTCAACTGCTCGGTGACGACCTGTTCGCGACGCACGCCGAGCGTGTCCAGGAAGGGATTTCGCGCGGGGCCGCGAACGCCGTCCTGGTCAAGCCCAACCAGGCCGGCACACTCACCCGCGCCGAACGCGTCGTACGCGAGGCACGTGACGCCGGGATGGGAACCGTCGTCAGCGCACGGTCCGGCGACACCGAGGACACCTGGCTGGCCGACCTGGCTGTCGGCTGGCGCGCGGGTCAGATCAAGGTGGGCTCGACGATGCGGTCCGAACGCACCGCGAAGTGGAATCGCCTGCTGGAGCTCGAGCACGACCTGGGCCGGAACGCAGCACTTGCCGGATCGGACGTCTTCGGCCGTTCGACATCGGTGTCCGACGTACAGACTCGCGCCAGCCGCACGGACCGCTGACACGGCCCGCTTGACACTGGCCGTGGTCCACGTCCGCACGCCACGGTGTGGTGCGGTTCGGCGTGGAAGGTGTCGCTCCGTTCGACCTTCGCGCAAGGCGAAGTGGACGCAACTTTCCCTGTGGACAAGCGGGTTCCCGCGGGATTGGGTCGATCTTCTCGGGTAGAATCGAACGCATGAGCGACGGCGGTGAGTGCTTCGGTGGCGACCCGGGTGAAGGCCCTGGTCGCCGCCGGGTGCTGCCGGACGGGTTCGCGGACATGCCTGCCGGGCCGCGGCTGGCTGTGCTGGTCGCCTCGATCGACCGGGCCGCATGTAACGGGTATGAGCTGGAAGAGCTGATCAAGGCGCGGCGGAAGCTGATCTGCGGGCTGGAAGCCGAGTGCCTGGCCGATGTGAACGAACTCGCCCACACCAGCCCGGGCCTGCCCGACGACCCGGCCGAACGCAGTGATGTGCTGGACTCGATGACCCAGGCCGTCATCGAACCACTGCTGGGGTGGACCGGTCACCACGCCGACTGGTACCTCACACTGGCCACCACCCTGCCCCGCCTACCCCGGGTACGCGACGCCCTCGCCTCAGGCGGGCTGGAAGTTCCCCACGTGCGCACCATCGTCGACCGGATCACCGACGCCAAACCCCACCTGTGGCCGGTGATCGAGGACGCCATTTTCCCCAAGGTGCTGGAGCTTCGGGGCGGGTTGTTGCGGGCGAAGGTGGAGGCCGAGGTCCTCAAGGCCGATCCCGAAGCCGCCTCCAAACGCCACCGCGCCAAGCGTTCGGCACGGGACGTGGCGATCTGGCCCTCCGTCAACGGAGTCGCCGACCTCGCCATCCGAGGTTTGTCGGCTGACCAGGCGGCGGAGGCATACGGCTACATCGACGCCATCGCCCGCGCGGTCAAGTCCACCGGCGACCCCCGCAACCTGGGCCAGTTGCGTGCGGACGTGGCCTACTCCCTGCTCAGCGGCGCCGCCGACATCGTTGACTGCTCAGCCCCCACGCAATCCGACCAGGACCAGACGCAGCCTGAGTCTGAGCGGGACCACTGTGAGCAGAGCCAGCCTGAGCAGGACTCTGAGCCGGGCAACGCCGAGCAGGACGAGGCGGCTGAGCGGGCGAAGGACGAAGCCGACGACGGGCAGGGCGGGCAGGGTCACTGCGCCGTTCACCGGTTCCCCGACCACGACCTGCACGACAGCTGGTGCGACTGCGGCGACTGCTCCCCGACGCCGGTCCCCAGCTGCACAGTCTGCGGCGCCGCCGCGAAGAACGGCACCCCGGTCCACGACACCGCCGCCCATGAGGCCGCTGCGCACGCGGCGGAAAGCCGCGGAAACACAGAGGATCCCAACCCGGGTCCACCTGCAGCGGAGCAGATTCCGCAGCAGACCCGCCGACCTGACGAGACAGCCGGTGGCCCGCCGGGACAGCCGGATCCGCCGACAGGTAACTCGACATCACCACCGCGGCCCTGGGCTTCGTCGCAGCCGAACTGGGGCGCCATCCGCACGCGCTCGAAGATCCAGCTGAACATGCCGCTGACCACGCTGATGGCACTGTCCACCCAGCCCGGTGAGCTCGGCGGGTTCGGACCGATCATCACCGAGGTCGCCCGCCGGATCGTGGCGAACAACCTCACCAACCCCGAAGCCAGATTCAGTGTCGGCGTCACCCACCCGGTCACCGGCCGGTTACTCCACCTGCATCCGATACCGGCAAGGTTCCTGCGCGGACTGCAGGCAGAGCTGGTGCATGCCCGCGACCAGCGCTGTGTGTGGACCACCTGCCGACGACCCGCCGCGACCTGTCACCTCGACCACAACACCGAATACGCCGACGGCGGCGAAACCTCCGTCGACAACATCGCGCCCCTGTGCCCACGCCATCACAAGGCGAAGAGCGAACGCGACTGGAAACTGCAGGAGACCGGACCCGGCGAACACACCCTCACCGACCCCTACGGCCGCCACTACACAAGCGCCGCACCCAACCTCACCGACCCGGTGCCAGGAGAACCGGCACCCGCCGGCGCTGGTGCAAGCACGAGAACGAGGGCGGCCACGGATGACCTTCCACCGTTCTGAGCTTCCGGTGTCCCTGAACCTTTTCGACGACAGCAGCTCAGACCGCTTCCTCCAGCGCCATGCCGAAGTCGCGAACCAGCCGGTTGCGCTGGTTCTCGGCCATCAGGTGCCCCACCGAGATCACCGCCACCACCGGCCAGTCCACGATGCCCAGCGCGGCGACGGTGGCCAGTCCGGCAAAGAAGGCGAGCTTCTCCGGCGCCGGCAGCGTGACCGGGCCCAGCACCGGCAACGTCATCTGGATCGTGTGCTTGTGGATGGCGTGCTCGGCGGCGCTCCGCCGGTTGAACCGCGGCGGACGACGGGCGGGGGCGAGCGCCTTCTCGGCGGTCTTGTTGCTCGCGGGCTTCCGGGCGGTGGTCTTTTTCGCCGCGGACTTTCGAGTAGTGGTTTTCTTCGCGGGCGCCGGTCGGGCGGGGGCCTTCCTCGCCGCGGTCTTCCGGGTGGCCCGGGCGCTCGGTGCGGTGCCGGCAGTCGTCGGCGCAGCGGTCACGGTCTCCACCTCCGTCGCGTACGGGGCCTGCACACCCCAGGGTGTGCTGCTCACGCTAGGCAGCGTGGGTCCCGACCGACCTCACCCAGGCTGGGTGAGTCGACCGGCGAACCGCCCGAAACCCGGCGAACCGCCAGCTCGGTCAGCCCCTCCAGCCCCGAGCCCAGCGCCGTACCGGCACCGGCCGCGCCGAGCGCGGTGGCCCAGCCGACCGGGCCGAGCGGCCGGCAACCGAAGAAGTGGCTGAGCCCGGGCACCTGCACCACAGTGGCCAGGCCCGCCCAGGACACCGCACCGGCACCCACGACGAGTGGGCTGCGCCAGCCGGTCACCACGGACTGCCCGAGCTGGGCACCGACCATCGCCACCAGCGCGATGGTGCCGGCCCGCGCCTGCGTACCCGTCACCCGCCCGACCACCCAGCCCGCCGACGCCGCGGCCGCGGTGGCGCCTGCGCGGATCGCCACGTCCCGGGCCAGCCGCGTCCCGAGCGAGGCGTCCGGACCCTCGTGCAGCAACGCCTCCGGGGTGAGGTGCGCGGGTGGCCGGGTCGCCAGCGCCATCGCGGGCAGTACGTCGGTGAACAGGTTGACCAGCAGCAGTTGCCGGGCGTTCAGCGGGGACCCGCTCGGTGAGAGCAGACCGGCCCCGAGGGTGAACGCCGTCTCCCCCAGGTTGCCGCCGACCAGGACCGCGATCGCGTCGCGTACCGACGCCCACATCGCCCGGCCCTCCACGATCGCGTCGGTGATGGTCTCCAGCCGATCGTCGGTGACCACCAGGTCGGCAGCCTCCCGGGCCGCGGTCGTGCCGTGCCGGCCGAGAGCGATGCCCACGTCGGCGAGCCGGATCGCCGGCGCGTCGTTGGCGCCGTCACCGGCCATGGCGACCGTACGTCCGAGGGACTGCAACGTCCGCACCACCCGCACCTTCTGCGCGGGCGTCACTCGGGCGACCACCGACACCTCCGGCAGTAGCGCTGCCAGCGAGGCATCGTCGCGAGCGTCCAGGTCGGTGCCGGTGAGGACGCGTCCGCCGTTGAGAATGCCGAGCTCGGCCGCGATCGAGCCGGCGGTGGTGGGGTGGTCGCCGGTCAGCATCACCACGCCGACGCCGGCCCGGCGCAGCAGCGCGACGGCCTGCGCGGCGGTGGGTCGCACCTGGTCGGCGAGGGCGAGGAATCCCAGCAGATCAAGGCGTTCCACCCGGTCCTCGGTCAGGTCGCGCCGCCCCGACGCCGCCCGCTCGGCGACCGCCAGCACCCGGAAACCCTGCCCGGCAAGGCGATGCACCTCCTCCTCGACCTTCGCCCGGTCGGCCTCGTCCAGCTGACGTACGACGGAACCCCGGCGCCACCGCCGGCACTTCGGCATCACGATCTCCGGCGCGCCCTTCACCACCAGCCGCTGCCCGTGGTCGGTCGCGCCGAGCGCGGCGTGGTAACCGCGACCGGACTCGAACGGCACGTCGTCGACCAGCGTCCAGCCCGGCGCACCGGTGTCTGCCTGCACGCCCACCTCCAGTGCGGCGTCCACGACGGCGCGGTCGGTCGGGTGCGCCGGCACCTCGCCCGCGACGTGCTCGGGGCTGGCTCGCAATCCGGCCGCCAGCACCGAAGTGCCCCGTTCGCCGAGCGACTCCAAAGACTCCTCGTCGGTACCGTCGGAGACCCGCCGCAGCCGGATCCGGCCCTCGGTGAGCGTCCCCGTCTTGTCGATCAGCAGGGTCGTCACCCGGCCGAGGGTCTCCACCGTCGGCGGGTTGCGGACCAGCGCGTTCCGGGCGGACAGCCGGCGCGCGGACGCCAGCTGCGCCACGGTCGCCACCACCGGAAGCCCTTCCGGCACCGACGCCACGGCCAGGCTCACTGCCGTGCCGAGGGTGTCGCGCAGTCTCCGCCCGCGCAGCAGACCCACGCCGACAAGCGCGGCGCCGCTGCCCAATGAGACCGGAACGGTCAACCGCACAAGGCGGTTCAAGCGTTCCTGGACACCACCTGCAGGACGGTGGGTCGCCATCGCGCGGGTTCCCCGGCCCGCCTCGGTCTCCGCGCCGGTCGCGACGACGACCGCGGACGTACGCCCGGCCGCCACCACCGTCCCGTCGTACACCATGCTGGATCGGTCGGCGACGTCCGCGGCGGCGCACGGCTCGGCGGCCTTGGCGACCAGCTGTGACTCACCGGTGAGGCTGGACTCGTCGGTCTCCAGTGCCCGCTCGGTGAGGATCCGGGCGTCGGCGGGCACGGCGTCGCCGGCCCGCAGCACCACCACGTCGCCTGGCACCAACTGGTCGGCGAGCACCTCCGCCTCCTGGCCGTCGCGCCGGACCCGCACCCGGGCCGCGCTGGTGTCGGCCAGCCGGCGTACCGCCCGGTCGGTACCCACCCGCTGCATGCCACCGATGACCGCGTTCACTCCCATCACCGCACCGATCAGCGCGGCGTCGGACACCGAGCCACTCGCCGCGGCCACCCCGGCCCCGGCCGCCAGCGCGGGGGTCAGCGGGTTGGCCAGCTCCTCCAGGCTGGCGCCGACGAGGTTCGGATGGTGTTCCCAGCCGTTTCCCGACGCAGCCGACGCCGCCGGGAGCCGAGCCGCTACCTCGTGCGCGGTGAGCCCGCGCGGAGTGCTGCGCAACCGGCGCAGAGCGGCCGAGGGGTCCAGGGAGTGCCAGTGGTTGCTGTCGGTGCGTACCGGCTCCGGGCGGCGGGCCAGCGTTGCGGCCGACCAGGTGCCGGAGACGAAACCTGCGGCGGCGGCGACGTTGACGCCGATCAGCGCGCGCTCGGTGGCACCGCGCGCGGGGCCGAGCGCGGCGAGCACGGCGCCGGTGACCGAGCCGTAGCCGGCCAGCGCCGCACCGCGCCGGGACACCGCTCTCGCCGCGGCCGCCGCGTCCAGCAGCAGGCAGGCGTCGGACAGTCCCGGTCTGGTCAGCAGGTGGGCGCCCCACGGAGGACGGTGCCCCGGCAGGGGTACGCCGATGCCGCAGTCGGCCGCCGCGAGCGCTGCACCCGGCCCGGCCCCGACCAGCGCCACCACCCGGCCCTCGGCCTGCAGGGCGCGGACCGCGCCGGGAAGCCGGTTCCCCGCCGGCAGGACGCGTTCGACACCCAGCCGGTCGGCCACACCGCTGCCCCGGCCGGCGACCAGTACCTCCCCCGCGCCGCCAGCGGCCGCCACCAGGGCGTCGGCCAACGGCGCGAACTCCGGCTCCGCCGCCAGCACCGCCACCAGCTCACCTGACCACACCAGTCCCAGCGCCACCGCGCCCTGACCGACCAGCCGCCGAGCTGCCGCCCGGGCGGTCGCCGGCACCGACCCCAGCCGGTGGGCCACCTCCGTCAGCGGGCCGAGCATCCACTCGCCCTTCCGGTGCACGGTTTTCGGCAGGATGGGGTCGAAGAGCGCCTCGGCGCGCAGTCGCAGCCGGGCCTCGACCGCCGGTCCGGTGCCGTCCGGATGGTGCCCGTCTCCCCCGTGCCCGCTTCCCCTGTGCCCGTTTCCCCCGTGCCCGTGGTGCCCGTCCGTCCGTACGACCTCGGCGGCGTCCGGCGCGCACACCGACAACGGCCCGAGGACGAATCCGGCCGTACGCAGGACCGCCGCGTCCAGCACCACCGTGTCCACCCGGTCCAGTCGGCGCAGTGCTTCCGGGTCCAGGCACAGCGTTCCCCGTGCTGCCAACGCGCGGTTGACACCGGTCGCGAACGCCTCCCGGGCGACGTGTCCTGCCTTGGGGATCCCGGCGCCGACCAGGGCGATCGTCCGCCGCGGGTCCCGGGTGGCAATCAGGGCCCCACCGGCGCCCACCGCCGACGCCAGCCCGGCGACGTCGGCGAGCCGCTCCACCGGACCGGGCGGCAACGGGCCGGGCCGCGGCGGCAATGACAGCGGCGACGTCCGCTGCCCGTCGTCGGCGGCGCTCAGGTCCGCCTCGCGCCCCTCCCACACCTGCCGGCGACGGCCGGCCTCGTCGGCCAGCGCCAGCCGCTGGGCGGCGTCGACGAGCAGCCCGAGCGGCCCCTGGGCGAGGCCCTGAGCGACCGCGTTCCCGGCCGCCAGAGTGAGGTCGGCCGCGGCCTGGCCGAGGAGGCGTTCCCACTCCCGGCGAAGCCGCGGCGTGGAGTCCACCAGGCCGAACAGCGTGGGCACCTCCGCCGGCAACCGGGCGATCCGCAGGGCCCGGCCGGCGACGCTGAAGCCGAGCGCCGCGACGTCCGCGCCGAACGCGATCAGCTGCCACTGCCGTGGCTCGACGTCGCCGGGATGATCGGGGCGCGGCGGGAAGGGCTCACCCGCCAGCCCGTGCCGGCGTTCCACGGCCGCGACCGCATCCACCAGCTCGGCCGGGACCTCGTCCACCTCGCCGTCGGCGCTGTCCACCGCGCCGTCGGCGTACTCCACGACGACCCGGCCCAGCACGGCGTTCACCCACGCCCGGTGTACCCCGGGCAGGGCCCGCACCGCCTGCTCGAACTCCTCCGCCAGGTGACCGCTCCCCGGCTGGTCGACTCCGCGTACCTCCACGTGCGCGCGGCCGTTGCCCACCCACGACCGGCGGGTGGTGCGTCCCCGGCGTGGCAGCGCGGACACCAGCCCGGTGCCCAGGCCCGGAAGACGCCAGAACATCGGCCGCCGCTCAGTGGTGGAAGGACGACGTGGAACGACCCTCGGCCGGCAACCGCTCGCGCAGCCGGTCCAGGAACTTCACCGCGTCCGCGATGTCGTCCAGCAGCAGGTGGGCGAGGTCCCCGGACAGGCCGTTGCGTACGACGATCCGCATCACCACCACGTCGTCGCGGTTCTTCGGCAGCGGGTACGCCGGCACCATCCAGCCGCGGGCACGCAGCCGGTTGGACAGGTCGTACAGGTCCCAGTTGCAGGTGTGCCCGTCGGCGAGCCGCCAGCACACCACCGGCAGGTCTGCGCCGGGCCACATCACGTCGAACGCCTCCATCGCGGCGAGCCCGTGGGCGATGATCCCGGCGACCTCGTGGCTCGCCTGCTGCACTCGGGTGAAGCCGCGCCGGCCCAGCCGCAGGAAGTTGTAGTACTGCAGCAGCACCTGCGCGCCGGGCCGGGAGAAGTTCAGGTTGAAGGTGCTCTCCTCACCACCCAGGTAGGCCACCTTGAACACCAGCTCCTCCGGCACGAACTCTCTTGTACGCCACACCGCCCAGCCCACGCCGGGATAGACCAGGCCGTACTTGTGGCCGGAGGCGTTGATGGAGTGCACCCGGTTGAGCCGGAAGTCCCAGCGCAGCGTGGGATGCAGAAACGGAGCGACGAACCCGCCGGAAGCAGCGTCCACGTGCACCGGCACGTCCAGGCCGGTGCGTTCGTGCAGGCCGTCAAGGGCGGTCGCGATGTCGGCCACCGGCTCGTACGCACCGGTGTAGGTGACCCCGAGGATGGCCACCACACCGATGGTGTTCTCGTCCACCGCGTCCAGCACACCCTCGGGGGTGAGGCACGGATGCTCGGCGGAGACCGGGACGTACCTCGGCTCCACCTCCCAGTAGTTGGCGAACTTCTCCCACACCACCTGCACCGCGGAGCTGAACACGATGTTCGGCCGGTCGGCCGGCTTACCCTCGGCCGCACGGGCCCGCTGCCAGCGGCGCTTGAGCGCCAGGCCGCTCAGCATGCACGCCTCCGACGACCCGACCGTCGACGTGCCGAGGGCGGCGTGGCTGTCCGGGGCGTGCCAGAGGTTGGCGATGATGTGGATGCAACGGTTCTCGATCGCCGCGGTGAGGGGGTACTCGTCCTTGTCGACGATGTTCTTGTCCGCGGCCTCGGCGTAGAGCTGGTCGGCCTCGCGTTCCATCCAGGTGGTCACGAACGTCGCGAGGTTCTGCCGGGCATTGCCGTCCAGCAGGATCTCGTCGTGGATCAGCTGGTACGCGGTCTCCGGCAGCATCTCGTCGGTGCCCAGCGAATATCGCGGCACCCGCCGCACGCCCTGTCGTGCAAAGAGCGGGTTGACAGCCACCTCGTCCGGCAGCCGGGGCGAGGAACGGCGATAGCGCATGACGTCTCTCTCCCCCGCCCGCCGCACCTCCACGCCGGAGCGCGGACTTCCGACCAGAGTGGCCAGCTCGAGGCCACCCTGACCAGGGCCGAACGTCGGCCTCGACGGGACCTACGGCCGGCAAGGGGATGCTCGGCATCCCAGGGTGCCTACCAGAGGCTGGTACGACTGAACCGGCGCGCCGCCCAGTTGGCGAGAACGAGCATGATCAGCCCGATGACACCCTGGAAGAGCCCGATCGCGGCGGCGTAGGAATACTGCGGAACGGGAGACTTCAGGCCCACCTGGTAGACGTAGGTGTTGATGACCTGTGAGATGTCGAGGTTCAGCGGGCTCTGCATCAGCAGCGCCTTCTCGAACCCGATCGACATGATGCTGCCCACGTTGAGGATCATCAGGATCACGAAGACCGGTGTGATGCTCGGAAGGTCGATGTGCCACATCCGCTTGAGCTTCGATGCGCCGTCGACGATTGCCGCCTCGTGTAGTTCGGGATCGACTCCGGCGAGGGCCGCGAGGTAGATGATCGCGTCGAAGCCGAGGTTCTGCCAGACGCTCGACGCCACGAACATGTGCCGGAACCACGTCTCGCCGCCGAGAATGTCGACCGTCGGCAGGTGCAGGAACGCGAGCGCCTGGTTGAACACCCCGACCCGGGGGTCGAACAGCAGCAGCATCATCCCGACGATCACGACGGTCGAGATGAAGTGCGGGGCGTACGTCACCATCTGCACCACACGCGCGAACCATCTGGTCCTGACGTAGTTCAGAGCGAGCGCGAGGACGATCGGCAGGGGCGCCATCGCGGCGAGCTCGTAGACGTGCAGGACCACCGTGTTCTTGATGATCGGGACGAACTGGTAGGAGTGGATGAATCGAACGAACTGCTGGAGCCCAACCCACGGACTCCCGGAGATGCCGTCGACCGGGTTGTAGTCGCGGAACGCGATCTGGACTCCGTAGATCGGTCCGTACTTGTAGATCGCCAGGTACAGCAACGGGAGCGCCAGCATGACGTACAGCTGCCATCCCTGCCTGATCTGGCGCCGGCGCCATCCCGGGCGGGCTGCCGGGACCGAGTGCCGCGCCGGCGTGGCGGCGGGCACCCGGGCGGCGGTGGTGTCGTCGCTCAACCGCGTCTGTGCCATCGAGATGTCTCCAGGTCCGCGAGGTTCTGCCGGTCGGGTACGTCGCATTGCCTCAGCCCTTGAGGGAGCCGATCATCACGCCCTTGACGAAGTGCTTCTGCACGAACGGGTAGGCGATCAGGGGCGGGATGATCGCGACCATGATCAGGGAGTACTTCAGCAGCTCCTGCAACTCCTGACGCCGCAGCAGCTCCGAGGCCTCCGTCACCAGCTGTGGGTCGACCTTGTTCTGGATCAGGACCTCTCGCAGTACGAGCTGCAGGGGGAACAGCTTCTCGTCGGTGAGGTAGATGAGAGCGTTGAAGAACTCGTTCCAGTGGCCGACACCGTAGAACAACACGTTCACGGCGATGATGGGCTTGGACAGCGGAAGCACGATCTTCCACAGGAAACGGAAGTCGTCGCAGCCGTCAACCCGCGCGGCCTCGAGCAGCTCGTCCGGGATCGTCACCTGGAAGAAGGTCCGGGTGATGATGACATTGAAGACACTCAGCGCGGTCGGAATGATCAGCGCCCACCGGGTGTTCAGCAGCCCGGTGTCGTGCACCACGAGGTAGGTGGGGATGATGCCGCCCTCGAACAGCATCGTGAACACGAACGCCGCCATGATGAAGTTGCGGCCGTAGAGGTCCTTCCGCGACAGCGCATAGCCCGCCAGCACGGTCAGGACCAGGTTCACGGCGGTGCCGACCACCGAGTAGAACATCGAGTTCAGGTAGCCGATGACGATCGCATGGTAGGCCCACAGAGCGTAGTAGCCCTCGAGCGTCGCCTTCACCGGCCACAGGATGACGTCGCCGGCCACCACGTGGTTCGCGTCGGAGAACGACGCGGACACGACGTAGATCACCGGATACAGAACGGCGAGCAGGAACGCCGTCAGCAGGATCACGTTGACGGCATCGAAGATCCGGTCACCCCGGGTCTCGGCGATCTTGCGGGTCGAGACGTCTGACATTTCATCCTCCGCACGTTCGGCCAGGGCAAGGAAGGCGGGTCGGTTCTCGCTGCCGACCCGCCTTCGCCCTACTTGCCTCCGGTCGCCTTGGTCCAGGCGTCGTAGGCGTCCTGGTAGGCCTGCAGGTAGCGCTCGACACCGATCTTCTTGATCTCCTCGACGTAGGCGTTCCACTGCTTGTCGTCGTCGATGTCGGCCTTGCCGAGGCAGAACTGCGACTCCATCTGCTTCACCTTGTTGGTGATAGGCACGTTGGAGTCCGCCACGACCGCGGCCTGGTCGTTGTCGAGGGCGAGCGGCGGCAGTTGCTTCTTCTCGTCCACCCGGTGCGGGAAGTAGGCGTTCTTGGTGTCGTCGTAGAACTGCTTCTCGAATGTCGGTGCCTTGGGGTCGACCAACTCGCCGTTGCGGAAGTCCATGGAGCGGTAGTCGACACCCATCTGCGCCCACCACTGACCGTTCGGCGGTGGCCAGGTGCCCTGCGTCGTCCACAGCGCCTGGTTGCCGTCGATGCCCTTCTCGCCCTTCTTCGCGTACCGCCAGTCCTTGCCCTCGACCCCGCTGTAGGCACGCAGCATGTTGCCGAGCTCCTTCTGCGAGTCTGCCCACATGGCCGCGACAGCAGGGTTCTTGCACTGCTTGGTGATGACGAAGTTGGTGACGCCGAGCCAGTTGTAGTAGTTCCACGCCGACACCCGTACGCCTCCGGGTCCCTGCAGTGGCGCCAGCGAGTGGTAGTCGCGGAAGCTCGCCTTCGGGTCGTCGTCGTTGATGTTCATGAAGCTCGCCCAGTAGTAGCCCCGTACGACACCCATCGTCGGTGGCCCGGACTTGTTGCCTTGTCGCTGCAGCTGTTCGGAGGTCTGGCTGAACGCCCGCTCGTCGATCAGGCCCTGTTTCACCAGGCTGCGGATGTAGCGCCAGCCCTCCCGCCACTCCGGCTTGTTGACCGCGATGTCGACCTTGCCGTTGTTGAGGAAGAGCCACGGATCACCGGGGTTGTACAGGAACGAGCCCATGAAGTAGTCGCTCATCAGGTCGCCGGACGACCCGCTCATGGGGATGACATCGCCCTTGCCGTTGGGGTTGCGGGTCTTGAACGCCTGCAACACCTTCACGAACTCCTCGGTCGTCTCCGGCTCCTTCAGGCCGAGCTTGTCCAGCCAGGGGCGGTACAGCCACACCGACGGGGAGTACTTGCAGTGATAGCAGTCGTTGACGTACGGCGAGGAGTAGATCTTGCCGTCCGGAGCAGTCAGCAACTTCTCCGTCTCGGGGTAGTCCTTGAAGACCCGCTGCGTCTCCGGACAGTACGTCCTGAGGAGCTGCTTCTGGTCGATGAACAGCCCCTGCTGGCCATAGACGAACAGCTGGGACGGCGTGAACGGGATGCTCATGAAGGCGTCCGGGAGATCGCCCGAGGCGATCATCGCGTTCACCTTGGTCATCGTGTCGTCACCGCTGGCCACCACCTGCCAGTCGATGTGGACGTGGGTCTGCTCCTCGTACCACTTGGTGAAGGCGTTGTTGGTCCAGTTCCCCGCTTCGGGACTCTGCTGCACCACGACCTTCAAAGTGACCTTCTTGCCGCCCTTGGTGCACGGCCCCTTCGTCGACGCACGTGGCCCCACGTAGCCGGAGGGGTAGAGAACGTCACCGCGAGGCGTGGTCTTCGGCCCGCCGGGAATCCCCAGCGCGTCCTTGACGGGTCCCGAGCCGGATTCGGAACTCTTGGCGCCACTTGAGCACCCCGCCAGCACGCCGGCGCCCGGCAGCGCGGCGACGCCGAGAATGGTCGCGGCACCAAGAAGATTTCTTCGCGAGATAGTCGCGCCGTCACTGCCGGCGGGGGTCTGTCGGGGACGTTCCACCATCGTTACCTCATCTCTCGAAAAGCGCTTTCCGGGCTCACGAGTCGTAGACCGGCAACAGCCGGGCACGAGATGCCTCCAGATGTGCCCGCATCGCCTTGTCCGCCGAGGCGGGATCGCCGTTGGCGATCGCGTCGACCATTCTGTGGTGCTCGCGAAGAGCGGCAGTGCCCATGGTGTTCTGATAGTTGAGCCGAAGAATGTGCAGGTGACAGTGCGTCCTGGCGAACGCCGCCCGCATCCGGACGTTGCCGCCGAGCTGCTGGACGAGGTCGTGCAGCCGGTGGTCGTGCGCCGCCATCCGTTGGTAGTCCTGGTAGGACGTACCCTCAGGTGCGGTGGGGATCGAGGCCAGCTCCTTGGTGAGGAGTGCGGCCTTGCCATCGTCAATCGCGGTGGCGGCCTGGGCGGCTGCCCACGGCTCCACCACGAACCGGAACTCGAAGAGGTCCTCGAACTCCGCCTTGCTGAGCAGGGGTGCGGTCGAGTACCCCCGGAACGGCTCCTTGATGACCAGCCCTTCCGATTCCAGCCGGACCAGTGCCTCGCGTACCGGGGACTGGGAGACCTCAAGCGCCCGTGCCGCTTCGTCGATGTTGATGCGGGCGCCCTGGCTGAAGACGCCGTCCATGATCATTTCCTTGAGCGCCTCGTAGACGCCGTCGGCAAGGTTCGCCCGCTTGGGCAGCACGACGCTTCCGTCCCGTCCACCCACCGAAACCCGTGCACGTGCACCCATGCCGCGCTCATTTCAGCCAAGGAGTATGACGACTTCATGCAGCCCCGAAGGGGCCGGAAAGCAAGGAGCGAGAAGCGCGTCCGAGGAGAGCCCTCGATCGTGGATACACGATCCTATAGCCGACATGATCACGCAATGCCCTCGCGAGGATTGCCCCGCCGGCTTCCGTTTTCGGTCGCGTCACCCGCGCGGACGCCGGTGACCTCAGCGGTGCACGTTCGCGGCCATCATCCGCACGAGCACGTCCGGTGTCACCACCCGAACGTGCGGGGCCAACTGGTTGACGACCGAGCGCACGTCGTCCACACTCTTGCTCCACGCGTGCCAGATCACCAACGAGTACGCGTCGACGCTGCCGGGATCACGGCCGGCGTCGTTCACCGTCGCGGCGACACTCGCCTCGTCGGCACCGGACAGCCCCTGCCACAACATGGCACGCGGCGTGACCACCGGTTTGTCGTTCACCCACACCACCCGGCCGCGGCCGGCGTCGTAGCGGGAGTACTCGAGGTACACCAGTCCCTCGATCTGGTCGTGCCGCAGGTAGCTCGACCACAGCGACGTGTCGTCCATCGACTCGAAGTCGAGGATCTGCACGACGCCGAGGTCGGCCCGGCGCATCTGGCCGGCCAGCCGCTCGGTGTGCAGGTCGAGGTCGGCCCTCGGATACCTGCTGGGGTAGAGGTATCCGCCGCCGGAAGGCCCGACCACGAACCGGTCGCGGTGCGCGCCGTCGGCCGCGTTGTCGTAGTACCACCGCAGCACCGACGGCGCGAGGTCCACCAGCGCCGGCGCGACGGCCCAGCCGAGGTCGAGGGACCCGCGCAACGGACTGCCGTACCACCGCCGATCGCTCTGGAAGTCGCCGAGCAACCACTGCACGTTGTCCCCGTCGGTGACCAGGAACGCCACGTGATGCGTACCCTGTGGTGGCGCCGGCACGTCGTCAAGCGGACGTTGACGCACGCTGTCGAGGGTGATCCCGGACAGCGGGGCGAGGTTGCGCGCGTGGTCGGCGGCGATCGTCCGCACACCGGCCCGGGAGGAGACCGAGACGAACGCGTCCTCCCCCGCCGAAGCGTCACCCCAGCCGATCACCGCAGCGTCCGGGTCCAGGTCGTTCACGACGTCGGCGCGAAAGCCGGAGTTGCCGTCGAAGAACATGAACGCACCGGCCATGGTGGCGTAGTCACGCAGCTGGTTGGCGAAGTCCGGCTTCTGCTCGACCGCGACGTCGTGCCGCAGCCGGTTCCAGAACGTGTCCTTCACCCACCGGTCGTCGCGGCCGCGGACGTCGAGCACCCGCCGCATCCGGTGGGCCCGCGCGGCCGGCTCCAGAGTCTCCTCCAACGCCACGGCCCCGACGAGTCCGGCTACGCTGGTGGCGACGTTGACCGACCCGTCGCCGTCGCGGTAGAGGACGTAGCGGTTCAGCGGCCGGTCGGTCGCGCCCGGCCGGGCGAAGCGGTCCACCAGCTCCCAGGCACCGGACGCGGCGGCCACCTGCACGTCGTAGCGCTCGGAGAGATCGGCCAGCCACACCGGATAGCCGACGCCGGGGACGTCGACGTAGATCCCCTCCGAGCTCATCCCCTCGCGACCCGAGTGCGGACGGCGGCGCGCCAGCTGCCCCTGCAACGTCGCGACGAGTACGCGTTCGGCCGGGCTCAGGTCGCTCTCCGCGACGGCGTGCAACCGGGTCGGCCGTACGCCCTTCGGAAACAGGCTGCGCGGACCGGCGTCCGCACGCGCCGCCCGCGGCCGGGCGAGGTTCATCGTCCCCACGCCGAGAGCACCGGCGCCCGCCGCTGCCATCCGGCCCATCAGCTGCCGCCGGGAGATCCCGGACCGTGCCTCGGTCATCGCGAACGGTTCCCTTCGTCGCCTCGGTCGGGTGCTCGCACAGTAGTGATCAACTTCGCGGGGCGACCAGCGTTCGTCCCATCTCGGACGTCAGGAGCACCTGGCCCCGCACGACACGACACACCGCATCTTGGGTTGCGTCGGATTTTCCACCACAACATGTAGTCTCCTCGTGCTGGTGACCGCAGTGGGCGCGTGACGCGCGACGCGTACCCCGCGGCTACCGGCGGATCCCATGACTGCCGACGGCGCACGCCCTGCCCGGGCGCGCGCCGATCCGGGGACCGCGAGGGTAAATGGTCATGCAGTGCGGGTACGGGCGCAGTGAGCCCGACGCCCCCCGCGTGACCTGCCTGAGGCCTGGGTCGAGCCTGCGCCGCACGACGGCGCCGGTCGTCCTCGCTCGCCTTTCGCGGCCGGAGGCCTACGTCATTCCGCTCGCGAGGAGAGAGAGCCCGTGTCCACACCCGACACCACGCACGCACCACACTCCACTCACGACACCCACACCACGCCCACCAACACCACGGCCACCACCCACGCCACCGACGCCATCACCGATTCGGCGATCGGCTCCCCGGCGGAGGGCGCACCGCCGCCGCCCGCTCCCGACATCGACGAACGCCAGGTGGTCCGCCGCGACGGCAGCATCTCGCCGTTCGACCCGGCGAAGATCGCGGTGGCCATGTCGAAGGCCTTCCTCGCGGTGGAGGGACCCGACGCCGGCGCGTCGTCCCGCGTCCACGAGACCGTCGACCTGCTCACCCGGCAGGTGGTCGCCTCACTGACCCGGCATCCCGACCTGGGCCGGATCTTCCACATCGAGGACATCCAGGACCAGGTGGAGCTCGCACTGATGCGCTCGGGCAACCACCGCGTCGCCCGGGCGTACGTGCTGTACCGCGAGGAGCACACCCGCGCCCGCCTCGAACGCGAACCCCTCGTCGACGTCGAGCCCGCCGAGGTCACCATGTACGTCAAGGGCGCCGACGGTGAGCTCCACCCGCTCGACGACGAGCGGCTCACCGGCATCGTCGAGGAGGCCTGCCACGGGCTGCCGGCCACGTCGGCGGAGTCGGTGCTCACCGAGGTGTCCCGCAACCTCTACGACGGGATGAGCCAGCACGAGCTGGAACTCGCGCTGGTGATGGCCGCCCGCACCTTCGTGGAGACCGACCCGGAGTACTCCCTGGTCAGTGGCCGGCTGCTGCTGGACAAGCTGCGCCGGGAGGCGCTGTCGTTCCTGCGGGGCGTGCCGGACGAGGCGAGCCAGGAGGAGATGGCCGCGCGCTATCCGGCGTACTTCCGTGAGTACGTCGAGCGCGCGGTGCGGCTGGAGCTGCTGGACCCGGAGCTGGAGCGCTTCGACCTGGAGCTGCTGGGCGCCGCACTGCGGCCCGACCGTGACCCGGCGTTCCAGTTCCTCGGGTTGCAGACGCTCTACGACCGCTACTTCCTGCACAGCGACGGTACGAGGTTCGAGCTGCCACAGGCGTTCTTCATGCGGGTGGCGATGGGGCTCGCATTGCGCGAGGACGACCGGGAGCGGCGGGCGATCGAGTTCTACGAGATGCTGTCGACGTTCGACTTCATGTGCTCCACGCCGACGTTGTTCAACGCCGGCACCACCAGGGCCCAGCTGTCGTCGTGCTTCCTCACCACGGTGTCGGACGACCTGGAGGGGATCTTCACCGGCATCCGGAACAACGCGATGCTGTCGAAGTACGCCGGCGGGCTCGGCAACGACTGGACACCCGTGCGTGGCATGGGCGCCCACATCAAGGGCACCAACGGCCAGTCCCAGGGCGTCGTGCCGTTCCTGAAGATCGCCAACGACACCGCGGTCGCGGTCAACCAGGGCGGCAAGCGCAAGGGTGCGGCCTGTGCCTACCTCGAGACCTGGCACATCGACATCGAGGAGTTCCTCGACCTGCGCAAGAACACCGGCGACGAGCGCCGGCGTACCCACGACATGAACACCGCGAACTGGATACCGGACCTGTTCATGCAGCGGGTGGAGGCCGACGCCCAGTGGACGTTGTTCTCCCCCGACGAGGTGCCGGATCTGCACGACCTGTACGGGCGGGCTTTCGCCGAGCGCTACGCCGAGTACGAGGGCCGCGCAGACCGCGGCGAGATCCGGGTGTTCCGGCGGGTGCGGGCGGTGGAGCTGTGGCGGCGGATGCTCACCATGTTGTTCGAGACCGGGCACCCGTGGATCACGTTCAAGGACCCGTGCAATCTGCGTTCCCCGCAGCAGCACGCGGGCGTGGTGCACTCCTCCAACCTGTGTACCGAGATCACGCTGAACACGTCCAGCGCCGAGGTGGCGGTGTGCAACCTCGGCTCGGTCAACCTGGCCAACCACGTCGACGCGAACGGCGTCGACCACAAGCACCTGGCCCGGACGGTGCGGGCTGCCGTGCGGATGCTGGACAACGTGATCGACGTGAACTTCTACACGATCCCGCAGGCCGGTGATTCCAACCGGCGGCACCGGCCGATCGGCCTGGGCCTGATGGGCGTGCAGGACGCGTTGTTCACGTTGCGGATCCCGATCGCCTCCGACGCCGCGGTGGAGTTCGCCGACACCACGACGGAGATCTTCAGCTACGAGGCCATCGCCGCCTCCAGCGACCTCGCGGCCGAACGCGGAACCTACGAGTCGTTCCCCGGATCCCTGTGGAGCAGGGGGATACTGCCGATCGACTCGCTGACCCTGCTGGCCCAGGCCCGCGACAACAAGCTCGACCTGGACCGCTCCAGCCGGCTGGACTGGGACAGCCTGCGCCGCCAGGTGCGCACCACCGGCATGCGTAACTCCAACGTGATGGCGATCGCGCCGACCGCGACGATCTCCAACATCTGCGGGGTCGGGCAGTCGATCGAGCCGCTCTACCGCAACCTGTTCGTCAAGTCGAACATGTCCGGTGACTTCACCGCGATCAACCCGCATCTCGTCCGTGACCTCAAGAACCGCGGCCTGTGGGACGAGGTGATGGTGAGCGACCTGAAGTACTACGACGGAAGCGTCGCCCCCATCGACCGGGTGCCGGCCGACCTGAAGGCCCTGTACGCCACGGCGTTCGAGGTCGACCCTGCCCTGCTGGTCGAGGCCGCGGCCAGGCGGCAGAAGTGGCTCGACCAGGCACAGTCGCTGAACCTCTACGTCGCCTCGCCGAGCGGGCTGCAGTTGGACTCGTTGTACCGGCTGGCCTGGCGGCGAGGGCTGAAGACGACGTACTACCTGAGGTCCCAGAGCGCCACGCACGTGGAGAAGAGCACGCTGCGCGGCACGGACGGCAAGCTGAACGCGGTGTCGCCGACCGGAGTGGTGCTCGCCGACGCCGCCGTGACCGGCGGGCATGGTGTGGCGGCCACCGCCGTCGCACCGGTCGTCACACCGGCGCCGAATCTCGGCCCGGCCGGCATCACGCTGCCACCTCCGTCGGACACGGCGTTCTGTGTGATCAGTGATTCCGACTGCGAAGCCTGCCAGTAAGCGCCCGGGAGGTGCGGAAATCATGAACAGGACCGACCCCACGGGTCTGGGCGACATCGACCGGCACGCGGCCAGGGTGAGCGTGGACGACAAGGCGATGATCAACGCGCGCGCGGACGTCAACCAGCTGTTGCCACTGAAGTACCGATGGGCGTGGGAGAAGTACCTCGCCGGCTGCAACAACCACTGGATGCCCACCGAGGTGTCCATGCAGGCCGACATCGCCTTGTGGAAGTCACCGGACGGGCTGACCGCCGACGAGCGGCAGATGGTCAAACGAAACCTCGGCTTCTTCGCCACGTCGGAGTCGCTGGTCGCCAACAACATCGTGCTCGCGGTCTACCGGCACCTCACCAACCCCGAGTGCCGGCAGTATCTCCTGCGCCAGGCGTTCGAGGAGGCCGTGCACACGCACACGTTCGAGTACGTCTGTGAAAGCCTCGGCCTGGACGAGGGTGAACTGTTCAACATGTACCGCGAGGTGCCCTCGATCACCGACAAGGCGGCGTGGGCGCTGGAGTACACCCGGCACCTGGAGGACCCGTCGTTTCGTACCGGCACGCCCGAACGCGACCAGGCGTTCCTGCGTGACCTGGTGGCGTTCTACGTCGTCTTCGAGGGGATGTGGTTCTACACCGGCTTCGCGCAGCTGCTCTCCCTCGGCCGGCGCAACAAGATGGTCGGCGTCGCCGAGCAGTACCAGTACATCCTGCGGGACGAGTCGATCCACCTGAACTTCGGCATCGACACGATCAACCAGATCAAGATCGAGAATCCGCACCTGTGGACCCCGGCGTTCCAGGAGGAGATCCGCGGGATGCTCACGCAGGCGTGCGAGCTCGAGGTCGCCTACGGACGCGACACGCTGCCGCACGGGATGCTCGGACTGAACGC
This sequence comes from uncultured Actinomycetota bacterium, assembly GCA_963791775.1. Taxonomy (GTDB): domain Bacteria; phylum Actinomycetota; class Actinomycetes; order Propionibacteriales; family Actinopolymorphaceae; genus Actinopolymorpha. The sequence goes on from CAWBTM010000015.1 coordinate 186,902, forward strand.
CGGCCTGTGCGAGAAGTACATGCGGTTCGTCACCAACAGGCGGTGTGTCCAGATCGGGTTGACACCGGTCTTTCCCGAGACCGAGAACCCTTTCCCCTGGATGTCGGAAATGATGGACCTGAAGAAGGAGAAGAACTTCTTCGAGACCAGGGTCATCGAGTACCAAAGCGGCGGAGCACTCACCTGGGACTGATGTAAGGCAACAGAAAGGGAGTGCGCGGGTTCTGCCCGTGCACTCCCTTTCGATATTCTTTCGGTTTTCGAGACGTGGACTTGACCACGGCATTGGACTCGGCCCAGCATGAGACCTTTGGTCAAGCGACTCCGCAAAGGAACCGGACATGGGAGCCCTCTCGTGAGAATGGTCATTCTCACCGCGATTCAGGCTGTCATCCTGACCGCCGCGTTCGCGCCGAGGCCCAGGTACCGACGGCTCACGGTGGACCTGTTCCTGCTGGAGAGGATCGCCGAGGAAGAACGCGCCGCGCGGCACGAGTTCGTGTACGGCGCAAACGACGTCAGATTGTTCCAAGCGACGCTCGACACCTGCATCGAGCGGCGCCGGACGGTCCTGGCCTACCGCGCCGGTGACGCGGAGGATGCGGACGCCTGCCTGCGGTTGATCCGAACCTGGGCGGCGACCTACGCCCACCATCCCCGCTACGACCCGGCGTGGGCACCGGACGCGTCGCCGGTCGCCAGGGGGTAGGTCGCCACCGCGGCCGTCGGGACCGGAGCGGGCTTACCGGTGAGCGCGCCGGCGAGCAACCGGTCGGTGCCCGGCAGGGCCAGCAGCCGCAAAGCGACCCGGCGTACCACCAGTTCCGTTCGCGACCTCGGCAGGAACCACCGCGCCAGCTTGCGCGCGGACCGCTGCTTCTCCTCGGTCAGCGGTCGCCAGGCGCGCTCGTACGCCGCCAGCCCGGCCTCGACAGTCGGCGCGGCGGCGACATTGTCGGCGAGCACGTACGCACCGGCCATTCCCAGGGATGCGCCCTGCCCGGCCAGCAGCGAGACCGCACCGCAGGCGTCGCCGACGAGAGCGACCCGGCCGCGGCTCCACCGGGGCAGCACCGTCTGCGCCACCTGGTCGTAGTAAATGTGTGTGGGTTCGGGGACCAGGTCCACCACCCGCGGCGCGACCCAGCCCAAGGATCCGTACTCCGTTCGCAGCGCGGCCCGCGGGTCCGCCGGCAAGGTGGGGTCCGGTGCCCGGTGCACGGCGAAGACCGCTACCTTGCCGTTCCGCAGGGCGTACAGGCCGAGCTGGCGGCCCGTGCTGTCGGTCAGGCAGAACCTCGGGCCCACCTTCGCCCGGACGTCCGGGGCGTGGAATACCCAGGCGGCGGTGTGAAAACCGAGATACCGGACGAACTCCGCCTCCTCACCGAACACCAGCCTGCGGACGGCGGAGTGGATGCCGTCCGCGCCGACGAGCAGGTCGGCGTCCACCGAGGAGCCGTCGGTGAGCGTGACCCGGACACCTTCGGGCCGGTCATCCACGGCACGAACGCTGGTCGCGTACCGCACATCCACCGTGGCAGGCAGGCGCTCGCGGAGCGCCAGCTCGAGGTCGGGCCGCATCAGGCTCATCACCCGTCCGCCGGCCGCGCGCGCCACCCGGGCGTACTCCAGCCGTGCCCGTACCCGCCCGCTCCCGTCCAGCCAGGCGGCCTCGCCCACGACGTAGCCGAGCTCGCGCAACCGGGGAAGCAGGCCCATCCGCTCGGCCACGTCGTACCCCGGACCGAAGAAGTCGATCATGTAGCCCTGCCGGCGCGGACCGGGCGCCTGCTCGACGAGCACCACGTCCCAGTTCGCGGCGGCCAGCCGGTGGGCCAGGGTCAGCCCCGCGATCCCGGCACCGCAGATCACCACACGTCTTCCACTGCGCATCACACCGCACTCCTCACCGGCTCGCGATGGGCTCGGATCGTCGCCGCGCCCGTAACCACCATAGACCCGATTTGGGCGGTCGCCCAAATCGGCCGCCGGTTCGGGTCCGGACCACCGGCAGCACTGCGTGTGCGACTACTCGGCGCACCCTGCAGAATGCGGGGCATGGCGACGACGTTCGAGGTCTGGGCCCCCCTGGCCCGCGAGCAGGTCCAGGTCGAGGTCGACGGCTCGACCTTCCCGATGGCTCCGTCCGGTGACGGATGGTGGCGCGCACGGGTCGACCAGGCCACGCACGGCACGCCGTACTCCTTCCGGCTCGACGGCGGCGAGCTCCGGCCCGACCCCCGGTCGCGCTGGCAGCCCGACGGCGTGCCCGGTCCGAGCGCCGTCTACGACCACGGCCGCTTCTCCTGGACCGACCAGGGCTGGCGGGGCACCCCGCTGCCGGGTGCGGTGATCTACGAGCTGCACGTCGGCACGTTCACCCCGGAGGGCACCTTCGACGCCGCCGTCGGCCGGCTGGACCACCTCGCCGCCCTCGGCGTGACCCTGGTCGAGTTGCTGCCGCTGGCCGCCTTTCCCGGCCACCACGGCTGGGGCTACGACGGGGTCGGGCTGTACGCCGTACATCAGGCCTACGGCGGACCCGACGGGCTGAAGACGTTCGTCGACGCCTGCCACGCGCGCGGCATCGGGGTCTGCCTGGACGTGGTGTACAACCACCTCGGCCCGGCCCACAACTACCTCAGCGAGTTCGGGCCGTACTTCACCGGCAAGTACGCCACCCCGTGGGGAATGGCGGTCAACCTCGACGACCCCGGCTCGGACGACGTCCGCGCCTTCATCGTGGGCAACGCGCTCGGCTGGTTCCGCGACTTCCACGTGGACGCGCTGCGCCTGGACGCCGTACACGCCCTGCACGACGAGCGCGCCGTCCCGATCCTGGAGGAGCTGTCGCACGAGGTGGACTCGGCCGCCGCCACCCTCGGCCGGCCGCTGTGGCTGATCGCCGAAAGCGACCGCAACGACGCGCGCACGGTGACCCCACGTGAGAGCGGCGGGCTCGGCGTGCACGCGCAGTGGGACGACGACGTCCACCACGCCCTGCACGCACTGCTCACCGGCGAACGCGACGGCTACTACGGCGACTTCGGCAGCCTGCCGTGCCTGGCCAAGACCATGACCCGGGCGTTCTTCCACGACGGCACCTGGTCCTCGTTCCGCGGCCGCGTCCACGGCCGGCCGGTCGACGTCGAGCACACGGCCGGCTGGCGGTTCGTCGCCGCGCTGCAGAACCACGACCAGATCGGCAACCGCGCCGCCGGTGACCGGCTCTCGGCCACCCTGTCCGACGACCAGCTCGCCGTGGCCGCCGGGCTGCTGCTGACCTCGCCGTACACCCCGATGTTGTTCATGGGCGAGGAGTGGGGCGCGCGGACACCCTGGCAGTACTTCACCGACTTCGAGGACCCCGACCTCGCCGAGGCCGTCCGCAACGGCCGCCGCAACGAGTTCGCCGACCACGGCTGGGACCCCGACGACGTGCCCGACCCGCAGGACGCGGGCACCTTCCGGGCGTCCCGGCTGGACTGGAACGAGCCGGAGAAGGAGTCCGGCGCCAGGCTGCTGGACTGGTACACCACCCTGATCCGGCTGCGCCGGGAGCTGCCCGGCCTCGCCGACCCCCGCCTGTACCGTGTCGAGGTGAGCTACGACGAGGACGCGCGCTGGGTGATGATCCGCCGCGGTGACCTCGGCGTGGTCGCCAACCTCGCCGGCACGCCGGCGACGGTGCCGCTCGGCGCGGTGGTGGACGAGACGACCGGCCGGGACGGGGTCGTACTCGCCTGGCATCCCGACGACACCCGCACCGCCCCCGGCTCACAACCCCACTCAGTTCCCAGCACCAACGCCAGTACCGCGGACAAGGACGACGTGACCCAGATCCAGTTGCCCGGCCATTCTCTCGCCATCGTCGGGCTGCGGCCTTGAGCGCCGCCGAGCACGACTTCGAGCGCTCCCGCGCGAGGATCGTCTCGACGTACCGCCTGCAACTCCAGCCGGAGTTCGACTTCGACGCCGCCGCGGCCGCCGTGCCGTACGTCGCGAAGCTCGGGGTGACCCACCTCTACCTCTCACCGGTCCTGCAGGCCACGCCCGGCTCCACCCACGGTTACGACGTGGTCGACCACACCCGGCTGTCGGCCGACCTCGGCGGACAGCCGGCGTTCGACCGGCTGGTGGAGGCGGCGCACGAGGCCGGGCTGGGCATCGTCGTCGACGTCGTGCCCAACCACATGGCCGTGCCGACGCCGCTGGACCTGAACGCCAAGCTGTGGGCGGTGCTGCGGGACGGCCCGAGTTCGCCGTACGCCCGCTGGTTCGACGTCGACTGGTCGCTGCAGTCGGGCACCGGCCACGGGGCGATCCTGATGCCCGTGCTCGGCGACCGGATCGGCCAGTGCCTGGAGCGCGGTGAGATCAAGCTCGACCAGTACGACGGCGCGCCGGTCCTGCGCTACTTCGACCACGTGTTCCCGGTCCGTCCCGGCACCGAGCACCTGCCGCTGGACGACCTGCTCGACATGCAGTTCTACCGGCTTGCGTTCTGGCGGATCGCCGACGAGGAGCTCAACTACCGGCGGTTCTTCGACATCGACACCCTGGCGGCGATCCGGGTGGAGGACCCGACGGTGTTCGCCGCCAGCCACGATCTGCTGATCCGGCTGCACCGGGAGGGCAAGGTCGACGGCTACCGCATCGACCACCCCGACGGGCTGGCCGACCCGCGCGGCTACTTGCGCCGGCTGGCCGAGGCCACCGGCGACGTCTGGGTCGCGGCGGAGAAGATCCTGGAGGCCGAGGAGCCGCTACCGGAGGACTGGCCGTGCGCGGGCACCACCGGGTACGACGCGCTGTGGCGGGTGCAGTCGCTGTTCGTCGACCCCGACGGCGCCGCTCCCCTGCTGCGGCAGTGGACCTCCCTCACCGGCGAGCCGGACACCCTCGAACCCGTCGTGGACGAGGCCAAGCGCTACATCGTCGACCGGGTACTGGCCGCGGAGGTGGTGCGCCTGGTCGAGCTGCTGATGGCCATGGGCGAGGACGACATCAACCTGCGCGACTTCACCCGGCGCCGGCTGACCCGCGCGCTGGGCGAGCTGCTGGTGGCGTTCGACGTCTACCGCGCCTACGTCCACCCGGGCGAGCCGCTGTCGCCGGAGGCGGAGGAGACGATGCGGGCCGCCGCAGCCCGGGCCACCAGCGCCGCACCGGACCTGGCCGACGAGATCGAATTCCTGGTCGGGGTCGCGCTCGCCCGCTACGAGACCGAGGCCGCGCGGGAGCTGCAGGCGGAGTTCTCCGTACGGTTCCAGCAGACGACCGGGCCGGTGATGGCCAAGGGCATCGAGGACACTGCGTTCTACCGCTGGTTCCCCCTCGTCTCGCTGTGCGAGGTGGGCGCGCCGGCCGACCGGTTCGGGATCGCGCCGGACACCTTCCACGAGTGGGCCGCGGGCGCGACCGCTCGGCACCCGGCCGCGATGACCACCCTGTCCACCCACGACACCAAGCGGACCGAGGACGTGCGTGCCCGGCTGGGCGTGCTGTCGGAGCTGCCCTCGGTCTGGGAGCACACGGTGTCCGCGTTACGGGAGGCGACCGCGGGCTACAGGCCCGAGCCTTTGGACGCGGCGACGGAGTACCTTCTGTGGCAGATCCTCGTCGGCGCCTGGCCGATCGAGGCGGACCGGCTGGTGGAGTTCGTCACCAAGGCCACCCGCGAGGCCAAGCGGCACACCACCTGGACCGAGCCGAACGAGGCCTACGACGAGGCGGTCACCGGGTTTGCCCGCGCGGTGGTGGCCGACGAGAAGGTCGTACGCCTGGTCGGGGCGTTCGTGGACACGATTGCGCCCTACGACCGGGCGAACGTCCTCGGCCAGAAGCTCGTCCAGCTCACCTGCACCGGCGTGCCGGACGTCTACCAGGGCACCGAGCTCCGCTCGCTGACGCTGGTCGACCCGGACAACCGGCGCCCGGTCGACTTCACCGAGCGCGCCCGTCTGCTGGACCGGCTGGACGCCGGTGGTGACACGGACTCCTTGGACACCGACTCCCTGGACGCGGAGAAGCTGCTGGTCACCGCGGCGACGCTGCGGTGCCGGGCCGCGCACCCGGACTGGTTCGTCGGACCGGCCGCGAGCTACACCCCGCTGGAGACCAGCAGCCCGTACGCGCTGGCCTTCCTGCGCGGCGGTGCGGCCGCCACTGTGGTCACCCGGCTGTCGGCGGGGCTCGCCGGCGCGGACGGCTGGGGCTCGGCCACCGTGGACCTGCCCGCGGGCACCTGGACCGACCAGTTCACCGGGCAGCGGGTGGACGGCGGGAAGGTCCGGCTGGACCAACTCCTGGCCCGGCGGCCGGTGGCGTTGCTGGTACGCGAGGACGACGAGAACTGAATCGGAACTGAATCGGAACTGACTCGGACCCGGCTCAGGGCACCAGCACGGCGACGCCGTTCACCCGGTCCGCGGCCAGGTCGTCCAGCGCCTCGTCGGCCCGGCCCAGCGGGTAGGTCGTGGTGGCGATCCGCAGCCGATGGGCGGCCGCGGCCGCGAGGAACGCGTGGCCGTCCTCGCGGGTGTTGGCGGTGACGCTGCGGACCGTGCGTTCCTGGAAGAGATGCCGCTCGTAGTCCAGGGATGGTATGGCGGTCAGGTAGATCCCGGCGATGCTGAGCGTCCCGCCTCGGTCGAGGGCGCTCAGCGCGGCGGGGACGAGATCGCCGACCGGCGCGAACAGGATCGCCGCGTCGAGCTGCTCCGGCGGCGCGTCGTAGGCCTCCCGCGCAGAGGCGGCACCCAGCTCCAGGGCGAGTTCGCGGGCGGCCGCGGACCGGGTGAGCACGTGCACCGTCGCACCTTCGGCCGCCGCCACCTGGGCGGTGAGATGGGCCGAGCCGCCGAACCCGTAGACGCCGAGCCGGCCACCGGCGGGCAGGTCGGCACGCAGCAGCGCGCGGTAGCCGATGATCCCCGCGCACAGCAGCGGCGCGAGCTCCTGCTCGGCGTACGCGGCGAACCGCTCACTCGGCAACGGGTAGGCGTAGGCGGCCGGGACGGTGGCGTACTCCGCGTATCCACCGTCGGCGTCCCAGCCGGTGTAGCGGGAGTTCGGGCAGAGGTTCTCCTGGCCGCGCAGACAGTACTTGCACTTTCCGCAGGTGTGCCGCAGCCAGGGGATGCCGACCCGGCCGCCGATCCGGGCGACCTCGGCGATGCGAGGAGCGAGGTCCCCGGCGCCCGCGACCACCCCGGAAGCCCCGGAAGCCCCGGTCATCTCGGAGACGCCGGACACCTGCGACACCTCCGCGCCGGTCGCCACCACCTCGCCGACGATCTCGTGGCCGGGCACCACCGGCGACCGGTGCGGCGGCAGGTCGCCGTCGCGTACGTGCAGGTCGGTACGGCACACCCCGCACGCCCGCACCCGCACCAGCAGCTCGTCCGGAGCGGGCTCGGGCACCGGCAGCTCGACCGCCTCCAGCCGGCCTGGTTCGCTGACCACCCAGGCCCGCATGGTCGCGGGCGGGCCGCCCGGTGCGGCGGGGGAACTCGGCTCCGTCATGGCCCGATTCTCCCCCGGCGGCCGGAATCTCACCGCCGACCTGATGGAATCGTGCCTGTGGTGGACGGGACGAGCGGCGGCCGGGATGCCGGGGCCCTGCTGGCGGACGCCGGCACGGTCGGGGCGTACTTCACCGTCTCCACGAAGCCCTCGAGTGACACCGAGCCCCCGAGTGACACCGGGCCGTGGGACGGCGCGGGCGCGGTGTCGCTGGCGCGGCTGTACGCGGGTGACGCCGCCCTGGGCCTGGCGATCACGCACACGGCGGACCGGCTCGGCACCACCGAGCGGCGGGTCGGCGCCTCGATTCTGTTCCAGGGAATGGCCGCGCGCCTGTGGTCTCCGGTGGTGGCGGTGGCGCTGCTGCGTCGACGGGTGCCGGTGCTCGCACCCGACGCGACCTGGCCGGACCTCGGCTCCTCGGGCAACTCGTGGCGTACCGATCCTGCCCGGGTCGCACTGCTGGACCCAGGTGAGCCGCGAGCCGAGCACGCGGACGGATCCGGCGCGGCACTCCTTGCCCGGTTGGCCGTACGGACCGTTGTCAACACGCACCTGACACCCTTGATGACCGCGGTACGCTCCGAGGTCTCACTGCCCGGCGCGCTGCTGTGGGGGAATGCGGCGTCCGCCCTCGTCGGTTCGCTCGGTGTGCTCGTCCGGGCCAGGCCGGCCCTCGCCCCCGAGGTGGACGCGTTCATCGAAGAAGCCCTGCGTCAACCTCCGCTTGCCGACGCCGGGACCCTGAATCCCTCGACGCCTCCCACCGCCGGTACGAGCACGCCGGTGTTCGTACGCAGGAGCTGCTGTCTCTACTACCGCGTCCCCGGCGGCGGCCTGTGCGGTGACTGCGCGCTCGCCCGCTGAGACCCCCGGCGGCGGACGGTAGGGCTGGCCCCACCCTCGACCGGGGGCACGCGGGCTTCTCCTCGACCGGACCGTCGTACAGACTCTGCGGCGTGAGCACAGACATCGCCTTCGAACGAGACGACGCCGCCACCACCTCCCGGACGGGCAGGAAACCCGACTCCGGCAGCGAGTTCGCCGAACTGCGCCGCCGGGTGAGCGAGGCCGGGCTGCTCGCCAGACGCCCCGGTTACTACGCCGCCCGGATCGCGGTGGTGGCCGCCTGCTACGCCGGCGCCTGGGTGGCGTTCGGCCTCCTCGGCGACACCTGGGCGCAGCTGCTGGTCGCGGCGTTCCTCGGCGTGGTGTTCGCCCAGGTCGCCCTGGTCGCGCACGATCTGGCGCACCGGCAGATCTTCCGTACCCGAAGGCCCAGCGAGTTCGCCGGGCTGATCGCGGGCAACCTCGGCATCGCCATGAGCTACGGCTGGTGGATGGACAAGCACACCCGCCACCACGCCAACCCCAACCACGAGGACCTCGACCCGGACGTCGGGGCGGGCATCCTGGTGTGGTCGGAGGAGCAGGCGCGAGAAAGTCGCGGCGTGACCCGGATGATCGGCCGCCGGCAGGCGTTCTGGTTCTTCCCGCTGCTCACCCTGGAGGGCTTCAACCTGCACGCGTCCGCGGTGCGCGCCGTGCTGCGGCCCGGCCTGCGCATGCGCCGGGCGGAGGCGATCCTGCTCACGGTGCACACCGCGGCGTACGTCACGGCGTTGTTCCTCACCCTCTCTCCCGGCCTCGCGATCGCGTTCTGCCTGGTGCATCAGGCGGTGTTCGGCCTCTACCTCGGTTCGACGTTCGCCCCGAACCACAAGGGAATGCCGGCGCCGACTCCCGAGCTGCAGAAGGACTTCCTGCGCCGGCAGGTGCTCACCTCCCGCAACGTACGTGGCGGCCGACTGGTCGACGTCGCGCTCGGCGGTCTCAACTACCAGATCGAGCATCACCTCTTCCCGAGCATGCCGTCGCCGCACCTGCGCCGGGCGCAGCCGATCGTGCGGGCCTACTGCGCCGAGCGCGGCATCGCCTACCAGGAGTCCGGCCTGGTCAGCTCCTACGCGCAGGCGCTGCGGCACCTGCACCGCGTGGGCGCGCCGCTGCGCACCGGCCGGAGGCAGTCGTAGGACCTGCGACGTAGACGCGCACGGCTCGCGGACCGATGCCGCGGGCCGGTCGCGTTCCTAAGGTGGAGCCCATGACGCACTGGATCTGTGGCACCTGCTCGGTGGAGTACGCCGACACTCCCGAGCCCCCGTCTTCCTGTCCGATCTGCACCGACGAACGGCAGTACGTCCCAGCGACCGGGCAGACGTGGACCACCACGAAAGATCGGGCCGCGGCCGGCCACCGCACTCGCATCGAGCCGGTCGGGCCGCACGAGCCGGGACTGCACCGGGTGACCGTCGAGCCGAAGGTGGGCATCGGCCAGGTCACCCTGCTGGTACAGACCGAGGCCGGCAACCTGATGTGGGACCCGGCGGGATTCGTCGACCAGGACGCCGTGGACGCCATCACCGCGCTCGGCGGCCTGGCGGCGATCGCGTCCAGCCACCCGCACATGTTCGGGGTGCAGGTGGAGTGGAGCCACGCGTTCGGCGGGGTCCCGGTGTATGTCAACGAGGCCGACCAGCGCTGGCTCGGGCGTACCGACGAGGCGGCGCGGCTGTGGTCGGGCACCCACGAGCCGCTGCCCGGCATCACGTTGGTGCAGACGGGCGGGCACTTCCGCGGCAGTTCGGTCGCGCACTGGGCGGCCGGCGCGGACGGGCGGGGCGTTCTGCTCAGCGGCGACACGATCTTCCCGGTGGCCGATCGCCGGTGGGTGACCTTCATGCGCAGCTATCCCAACTCCGTCCCGCTGTCCGCCGCCGCCGTGCGCCGGATCGTCGACCGGGTTGAGCCGTACGACTTCGAACGGCTTCACGGCAACGTCGGCAACGTCGTGGAGTCGGACGCGAAGGCCGCCGTACGCCGGTCCGCCGACCGCTACATCGGCTGGGTCAGCGGAGAGTTCGACGCCGACACCTGAGCTCTGCGTCACGCCGGCCGCGGCGGGACGTCCCTGGTGAGCACGTAACAGGCGACCGCCGCGGCGGCGGCGACGTTGAGCGAGTCGACCTCGGCGCTGATCGGGATCCGGGCGCGGACGTCGGCCTGGGTCTGCCACCGCGCCGACAGTCCGTCACCCTCGGTGCCGAGCAGCAGCGCCAGTCGCTCGGTGCCGCCGGCGAGAGTGTCGAGGTCGACCGCGTTGTCGGCCGGGGTCAGCGCCACCAGCCCGAACCCGGCCGCGCGCAACTCCTCCAGTCCGTCGTACCAGTTGTCCATCCGGGCGTACGGGCAGGAGAAGACGGTACCCATCGACACCTTCACCGACCGGCGGTACAACGGGTCCGCGCACCGCGGCGCGAGCACGATCGCGTCCACCCCGAACGCGGCCGCGCCACGAAAGATCGCTCCCACGTTGGTGTGGTCCACGATGTCCTCGAGCACCAGGATCCGGCGCGCGGGCGCGGTCACCTCGGCCACCGACGGTAGCGGCCGGCGTTCCATGGACGCGATCGCACCCCGGTGAACGGCGAAGCCGGTGACCTCCTCCAGGAGGTCCGGCGGCAGGACGTAGCAGGGAGCGCCACCGGCGGTCACGATGTCGGCCAGGCCGTCCAGCCAGCGTTCGCTCAGCAGGAACGACCGGACGGGATATCCGGCGGCGACCGCTCGGCGGATCACCTTCGCTCCCTCGGCGAGGAACAGGCCGTGCTCGGCCTCCAGACTCCGCCGCAGGGTGACGTCCTTGAGGTTGGCGTAGTCGCCCAGCCGAGGGTCTTCGGCCGACTCCAGCCGCACGATCGCCGACACGGGCTCAGTCTGCCGCAGGCCACGCGGGCCGGGCCCGGGCGGGTTGCGTGGCGGGGTGCCCGGGGGCGCGGGGCGGGTGCCGGGACGCCCGGGGCTGTGAGAATCTGAGCGCATGCAGCCCGTCCTGTCGCTGTCCGCCCGGGTTCGCCGTACCGACAGCGCCTCAGACGAGGACGACGACGACCGGTTCTCCGAGGAGCTGGTCGAGGCGTTTCTCACCGCGTACACCTCTCCCGGCGACGTCGTTCTGGACCCGTTCGCCGGGTTCGGGACCACTCTGCTCGTCGCGGAGAAGCTGGGCCGGCGGCCGATCGGGCTGGAGCTCCTGCCCAGCAGGGTGGCGTACGTACGAGAACGTCTGCGGGACCCGTCGGCGATCATCGAGGCGGACGCCCGCCGGCTCGGGGAGCTCGACCTGCCACCGGTCGACTTCACGATGACCTCCCCGCCGTACATGACGAGGACGGACCATCCGGAGAACCCGCTCAACGGATACCGCACCGACGACGGCGACTACGGCCGCTACCTCGACGAGCTGACCGGGGTGTACGCGGCGATCGGCCGGCTCCTGCACGGGCCCGGGTCGCGGGCGGTGGTCAACGTGTCGAACCTGCGCACCGACACGGGCGTCACGCCGCTGGCATGGGACGTGGGCGCCGCACTGTCGCGCGTCCTCGCGTTCGACCAGGAGGTCGTCCTGGACTGGGACGAGCCCGAGGACTGGTACACCAACGACTACTGCCTGGTCTTCCAGCGGCGCTGAGGCTCGCCGGCCTCGGCCGCTTCGGCCGCGATGACCCGGGCGCACTCCAGTGCGGTGAGCGTGGAGGTGTCGACCTCCAGGTCGTAGCTCACTCCCTCGTGGACGAGCAACGCCTGAGACGCGGCCATCCCGGCGGTCCGGTCGCCGCGGGCCGCCTCCCGGGCGGCGGCCACGTCGGGGTCGCAGCGTACCCCGACCCACAGCACGGAAAGGCCGTCCAGCGCAGTCCGCCAGCGTTCCTGGGACGCCGCGCCGCCGAGGAACACCTCGTCGACGATCACGTGCGCGCCGGCCCGAACCATGGCCGCGATCCCCAGGCTCCACGCGACGTCGAGGGCCTTGAACACCTCTCCGGTCGTGACCTCCCCGTCGGCTCCGAACCCGATCCCGCTCTCCGCGTTCGTCAGGGACGGAGGCATCGCGTCCACCAGGGTGTCGGTTCCGAACGCCAACCACGGCATGGGCAGGATCGACTGCAGGCATTTGGAGATCGAGGACTTCCCGGTGCTCGACCCGCCGTTCAGTACGATCACCTGGAATGACATCCCGGCATGTTAGGGCATGGCCTCTCCATGTCGTGGCTGTGCGCAGCCGAGTCACCCGCCTCTGGGTCGCAAACCGGACATTCCAGGCCGAAAGGTCTTGACCTTGACCGAGGTCGTGATGCGATCCTTCCTGCGTGACCTCCTACTCCTCCGGCCAGGCGGCGGACAGATCGGGCTTCAGCATCGACACCCTTCGTTACTACGAACGGATCGGACTGTTGAAGGGGATCCACCGCACCGAGTCCGGGCAACGCCGGTTCAGCGACGACGACGTCAACTGGCTGCGAATCCTTCGATGCATGCGGGACACCGAGATGCCGCTGGCGCAGATGCGCCGGTACGCCGAGCTCCACCGCGCCGGCCCGGACAGGCTCGCCGAGCAACTCTCCCTTCTGGAAGAACACGGCCGGCGGGTCGAACGCCACCTCGCACACCTGCAGCAGTGCTGGACCGTCATCAAGGACGAGATCCGCGCTGTGGGCGAGTCCCGCGCCGGGAGTGGGATCCGCCCCATTGCCGAAGCCGGCCAGCCCGTCGGCTGACCACTCGTCGACGTTCGCCGCCGATGTCAAGGTTGCGTTGACAGCGGCGGCGGACGCCCGGTGCTTCTCATAGTCGGGCACAATGGCCCGATGCTGGTGGACGTTCCGAAGCTGTCCGGCGCGCGCGTCACCGTGATGGGCCTCGGCCTGTTCGGTGCCGGGGTCGGCGTGACGAAGTTCCTGTGCCGATCAGGTGCCCGGGTCACGGTCACCGACCTGCACGACGCGGATCAACTCAGGGAGTCGGTGGCGGCACTCGACGGCTGGCCGGTCGACCTCCACCTCGGCGAACACCGTGAGGAGGACTTCACCGGCGCGGACCTGGTGGTCGTCAGTCCGGGCGTGCCGGACGAGTCTCCCTGGCTCGGGCTCGCCAACGCGTTGGAGGCGGAGCTCAACCTGTTCGTCAAGCTGTGCCCGGCGCGCACGATCTACGGCATCACCGGATCCAACGGCAAGTCCACCACCACGACGCTGATCGGCGAGATCCTGGCCCGCGGACCCCGCCGGGTCTGGGTCGGCGGCAATCTCGGCGTGTCCCTGCTGGACCACCTCGACGAGATCGGCCCGGACGACATCGTCGTGCTCGAACTCTCCAGTTTCCAGCTCCAACGGCTGGCTCCGCTGCGGTGGAGCCCCCAGGTGTCGGTCGTCACCAACCTCACGCCCAACCACCTCGACCGGCACGGCACCATGGCGCACTACGTCGAGGCCAAGCAGATCATCGTCCGGCACCAACGTGAAGGCGACGTACGAGTGCTGAACGCCGACGACCCGTTCACCGCGGAGTTCGCCCGGGATTTCGCCGCGGAGTTTGCCCCGGATTTCGGCCGGGATCCCACCGGAGATGGTTCCGGGGACCTCGGCCGCGCCGAAGGCGGTCCGTCCGTGCGCTGGTTCGGGGTGAACGCCGCGGACGACGGCGCCCGGATCGGCGACGAGGTGATCAGATACGCCGGCCAGCGGTTCGACGTCGGCGACCGACGGCTGCCGGAAGGTTCCAACTGCACAACCTGGCCGCGGCCACCGCCGCCACCGCGGACGCCTTCCCCGGTTGGGAACTGGCCGCGCACGACGTCATGGTGAGCTTCCCCGGGGTGGAGCACCGGCTGGAGTTCGTGGCCGAGGTCGACGGCATCAGCTACTACGACGACTCGATCGCGACCACGCCCGAACGCACCCTGGCCGCACTGGACACCCTGCCCGGGCCGCTGGTGATCCTGCTCGGCGGATACGACAAGGGCCTGCCGTTCGACAAGCTCGCCGCCCGGGTCCGGGAACGCTGCCGGGCCGCGGTGGTGTTCGGGCAGACCGCCGACGTGCTGACCGACGCCATCGGCGAGGACCGGATCGACGTCCGCCGGGCGACGACGTTCGAGGACGCGGTTGCCGGCGCCCGCGCGCTGGCCCGGCCCGGCGACACGGTGCTGCTGTCGCCGGCGTGTGCGAGCTACGGATGGTTCCGCAACTTCACCGATCGTGGGCGCAGGTTCAAAGAACTCGTCCGCCGGTGCACCCGCTAGGTTGACCGCATGTCCATCGCAGCTGACAGCGGGTTCGAAGAGCCGAAGGAGCACGGCGCGATCCGCGCGCTCGTGTTCGACTTCGACGGCCTGGTGGTCGACACCGAGACGCCGGAGTTCCAGGCCTGGCAGGAGATCTTCATCGACCACGGTGCCGTACTCGAGTTGGCGACGTGGGCAGACGTCATCGGTACGACCGACCACCATTTCGACCCGTACGCCGCGCTGGAACACGCCACGGGCCGCTCCGTCGACCGGGACGCCATCCGCGTCTCGCGACGGGCCCGCATCCGCGAGCTCGTCAGCGACCAGCCCGTCCTGCCCGGCGTCGAGGACTACCTCCGGCAGGCCCGCGACCACGGACTCAGGATCGGTCTGGCGTCCAGTTCCTCCCGTAAGTGGGTGCACGGCCACCTGGCCGAACGCGGTCTGCTGGGCTACTTCGACACCGTTCGCACCGGTGACGAGGTGGAGCACACCAAGCCGGACCCGACGCTGTACCGGGTGGCGGCGGCCGATCTCGGCGTCGACCCGGCGCGGGCGATCGCTCTGGAGGACTCCCCCAACGGTGTCGCGGCGGCCAAGCGAGCCGGGTTGTTCTGCGTCGTGGTGCCGAACGCCCTGACCCGTCAACTCGACCTTGCCGAAGCCGACCTTCGGGTCGACTCTCTTGCCAACCTGCCGTTGACGGAGCTGCTGGAGGCGGCCGGGGGAATGGTCAGAACGCACCGGCCCGGGCTGAGGCACGGCGCGCACCGCAAACCGAACCTCACACCGAGCCGCCGGCCGAATCCCCAAACCGAACTCCGGACCGAACTGCAGACCGAACTCCAGGCCGAACTCCAGGCCGAAAAGGTGGTGACTCCCCCGCGGGGACGCCGATAGCGTTCCGAGCCATGGACTCCCCCACCTCGGCCGGCGATCCCCAGGGGTCCCCGCCGCCGACGCCGCCGACGCCGCCCGGCGCGGAGTTCTGCATGGAGTGCGGCCCCGGCACCGCCCTGCGTCCGAACGACACCGCGGACGGTGCAGGGTCCGGGGCCCGGTGTGCCCGGTGCGGATGGGAGCGCCCCTTCCTCCGGCGGCCGCTGTTCCTTCTCAGCGGCCCGAGCGGCGCCGGGAAGACCACCGTCACCGCCGCGCTCACCAGGCTGACCGAGGGTGGCAGCCTGCCCGGGTGCGCGGTGTTCGACGTCGACCTCACCCTGCACGTCGCCGCGCTGGGGTGGGAGGTCTGGCGCAACACCTGGCTGCAGCTGGCACACGGTCTCGCCGCCAACGGCCTGGCCACCCTGCTGTGCGGGACGATCGTTCCCGACCAGCTGGCCGGACTGCCCGCCCGGATGCTGGTCGGGCCGATCCACCACGCGGCCCTGGACTGCCCCGACGACGTGCTGGCCCAGCGGCTTCGGGACCGGTCGGCGTGGCGCGGATCGGACGAGGAGTTCGTCGCGCACCAGCTCGGCTTCGCCGACTGGCATCGTTCCCAGGTCGGCCGGCGGTTCGACACGCACCGATCCGATCCGGATGCGGTGGCTGCCGAGGTCGTCGAGTGGGTACGCGAGGTGCTGAGCACGCCGGCCGGCCCCACGGCCGAACCGACGGCGACCACCGAGGCGACCGAGGCGACCGAGACGAAAGAGACGACCGCGATCGGAGGTGCCCGGTGAGTGACACGGTGACCGACAGCGAGGGCAACGACTGGGTGAGCCGTACCGCCGACGAGGTGATCGCCGAGGCGGACCGCCGCGCACCCGGCGCACCGGTCGTGTGCGCCTCCGGGCTCAGCCCGTCCGGCCCGATCCACCTGGGCAACCTTCGCGAGCTGATGGTCCCGCACCTGGTCGCCGACGAGATTCGCCGCCGTGGCCGGGACTGCGTTCACCTGCTGTCTTGGGACGACTACGACCGGCTGCGCAGGGTCCCGGCCGGCCTGCCGCCGGCGTTCACCGAGCATGTCGGGCGCCCGCTGACCGCCGTACCCGATCCCGACGGCGCCTACGATAGCTGGGCCGAACGCTTCAAGGCACCGGTGCGGGCCGCCATGGACGCGCTCGGCATCGAGGTACGCGAGGTCAGCCAGACCGCGATGTACGCCTCGGGGGCGTACGCCGACGCGATCCTGCGCGCGCTCGACGACCGCTCCCGGATCGACGCGATCCTGGCCCGCTACCGCACCCGCACCCGGCAGGAGGGCGGGGATGCCGAGGAGGTGGCGGTCACGGCGGACGCGGCGGAGTTCGCGGAAACGGAGAGTCCGGATCCGGCGGCCGGCCTCTACTATCCGTACCGGCCGTACTGCCACCGGTGTCGCCGCGACACCACCCAGGTGACCTCCTACGACGCGCCCGGCGCGTGGGTCGACTACGCCTGCGCGGCCTGCGGCCACCGCGACCGCGTGCACCTGCGCGAGGACAACAGCGGCAAGCTGGTGTGGAAGGTCGACTGGCCGATGCGCTGGGCGCACGAGCGCGTCACGTTCGAGCCGTTCGGCGCCGACCACTCCGCGCCCGGGTCCTCCTTCACCGTCGGCGCGCAGGTGGTCCGCGAGGTGTTCGGCGGTCAGCCGCCGGTCCCGTTGCCGTACTCCTTCGTCGGCATCCGCGGCATGGCGAAGATGTCGAGCTCGGCCGGCGGCGTGCCGACCCCGGCGGACGGCCTGCGGATCCTGGAACCCGCGGTGCTGCGCTGGCTGTACACCCGGCGGCTGCCCGGCCAGGCGTTCACCATCGACTTCGGGGCCGAGGTGAGCCGGCTGTACGACGAGTGGGACCGGCTCGCGACCCGCATCGAGGCCGGGGAGGCGCAGCCGTGGGAGCGGGACGTCGCCGACCGGGCGACCACGACCAGCCGCGGCCGGGTCGCCGGGCCGCGCCGGCGGGTGTCGTTCCGCGTCCTGGCCTCGCTGCTCGACGTCACCGCGGGCGACACCGCGCAGGTCGGCCGGATCCTGGCCGGCTTCGACGACGGCGCCTCCCACGAAGGCACACAGGGCATCGCCGTCGGCGACGTCGAGCCGCGGCTCCGCCTCGCCCGCACCTGGCTGGCCGAGCAGGTGCCCGCCGAGGAACGCACCCACGTTCGCACCGAACCCGACACCGACCTGCTGGCCTCGCTCACCACCGAGGACGCGGCAGAGCTGCGGAAGCTGACCACCCGGCTGACCGACGACTGGACGCTGACCGGGCTGACCCGCCTGGTGTACGGCGTTCCGAAGCTGCGCGCGGGTCTCACCCTGGACGACCCGGCGACTGCGGAGGTGAAGCGCGCGCAGCGCGGCTTCTTCCGGTTGCTGTACCGCCTGCTGGTCGGCGCCGACCGCGGGCCGCGGCTGCCGACCCTGCTGCTGGCGCTCGGCCCGGACCGGGTGCGGACGCTGCTCGGAGAGGGCGACACCCCGGCCGAGGAGGACAGCACCCCGGCCGCGAACACGGCTCGCGAATAGAGCCGGGTGACCGAACCTGGCTAGAACCCGGCCGCTGAGGTGCGACTCCCGGCGCACCTTCGTACGGTGGAAGTGATCCCCGAACGCTGCCAGGGAGGCATCGTGACCACCGTCGTGGAAACACCCCAGATTCTGAGTGACGCAGAGATCACACAGTTCTGGGAGCAGGGCTACCTTCTCGTGCGCGGAGTGATCTCCCGGGAGGAGGCGGCCCACTACCGCGACCACATCCTCGACCTGATCCCGCGCAACCTCGCCTTGCCCGAGCACTGGCACTCTGCCGCCGGCCGGATCAAGCCGATGCGCACCGCCAAGGACCACACCTTCGACACACCGGAGCTGCTGCCGCTGTGGGCGAACGAGAAGCTGTACAACGTCGCCGCGCACCTGCTGGAGTCGACCCGGCTACGGGTGATGGACGGCTCGCTCGGCATCACCCTGCGCAACGACAGCGACCGTGACCGCGCGCTCAGCCAGACGCTGCACATCGACGCGTCGGTGCCGACCGACGTCGACCAGTTCCTGTTCTCGCTAGCCGAGGTGCAGATCGGCGGCTGCTTCTACTTCACCGACGTACTCCCCGAGGGGGGCGGCATCCACGTCGTGCCGGGCGGGCACCGGATCGTGGAGGAGGAGGCCCGAGCCGCCGGGTCGCAGGGCCGGCACCTGCACCAGAACTGGAAGCGCATCACCCACCTGGAAAGCGTCGAGGTGACCGGCGAGGCCGGCGACTTCGCGCTGCTGCACCACCTGATGCCGCACGGCGCCTCGCACAACCGCCGGTCGACCCCGCGCGTGGCGCAGTTCCTGCGGTGGGTACGCGAGGACCAGCCGCACGGCGCGGGCAAGGCGCCGCAGCCGGGCCGGTACGGCGCTCGCCAGCTGGAGGCGGCGGGTCCCCTCGGCCGCAAGCTCCTCGGCGTCGACCCCTGGTGAGCCGGGGCATGAGGATCACCGGAGCCCGGGTGATCGTGACCTCACCCGGGCGGAACTTCGTCACGTTCAAGATCGAGACCGACGAGGGCGTCCACGGCATCGGGGACGCGCACGCTCAACGGCCGCGAGCTCGCCGTGGCGTCCTACCTCGACCGACCACGTCGTCCCGATGCTGGAGGGCCGCGACCCGGCCGACATCGAGGACACCTGGCAATTTCTCTACAAGGGCGCGTACTGGCGGCGCGGCCCGGTGACGATGGCCGCGATCGCCGCAGTCGACATGGCGTTGTGGGACATCAAGGGCAAGGTACTCGGCACGCCGGTCTACAACCTGCTCGGCGGCCGGTCCCGCAAGGGCGTGCTGTGTCTACGCCCACGCCTCCGGCCGCACGATCGGCGACACGTGGAGCAGGTGCTCCGGCTGCGGGAGGAGGGCTACAGGGCGATCCGAGCGCAGTGCGTGGTGCCCGGCATCGACAACATGTACGGCACGCCGCGGGGCGAGGTGTCACGGGCAGCCGGCCCGACCTGCCGTTCGTCGAGGACGGCTGGTCGACCGAGAAGTACCTGCGCTTCGCCCCGGAGCTGTTCGGCAAGGTCCGCGAGGCGGTCGGGTTCGACGTCCACCTGCTGCACGACGCGCACCACCGGCTGACCCCGGCCGAGGCGGGCTGGCTGGGCAAGCGGCTGGAGACCACCAGCTGTTCTGGCTGGAGGACGCCGTACCCGCCGAGCTGCAGGAAAGCTTCCGGGTGGTCCGGCAGCACACCACCACCCCGCTCGCGGTGGGCGAGGTGTTCAACTCGCTGTACGACTGTCACCAGCTGATCCGCGAGCAGCTGATCGACTACGTGCGGGCCAGCGTCGTGCACGCGGGCGGGATCACCCACCTGCGCAAGATCGCGCACTTCGCCGAGCCGTACCACGTCCGCACCGGATGCCACGGCGCGGCCGACCTGTCTCCGGTGTCGATGGCGGCGGCGCTGCACTACGGCCTGGCCACACACAACGCGGCGATGCAGGAGACGGCCACCACAGCGAGGAGACGCTCGAGGTCTTCCCGCGCGCCTGGTCCTTCGCCGACGGTTACCTCAATCCCGGTGAGGCGCCGGGGCTGGGCGTGGACATCGACGAGGAACTCGCCGCGAAGTACGAGTACCAGCGCGGCTACCTGCCGGTGAGCCGCCGCGAGGACGGCACCGTCGGGAGCTGGTGAGCCCCGGCGGTGGCTCAGGTCCGAACCGGGGCTCCGGTTTCGGCTTCGACCCACTCGGCCAGCCGGTCGGGTGGGTCGAAGCCCCGGCGCGCGGCGAGCACGCGCCACAGCCGCTCCCCCAGCTCCCACGCGGCGGCGTACGCCCGGGTGAGGTCGGCCGGCTCGGTGCGGGCGGAGACCCGTGCCAGCCGCCTGGACCAGCTGCGGGGACAGGTCCCGTTCGGCCAGCCGGGACGGCGTGAGCCAGCGCTTCGTCGCCTTGCCGGCTTCGGGTTGCGAACCGGGATCAGTCCCGGGCTCGGCTGCGGCTTCGGACAGCCGGGCCATCCACAGCAACTCCCGGCGGACGTGGGCGAGCGCGTCCTGGGAACGTTCCCATTCGCCTCGGCCGGCGACGTTGTGGCCGAGCACCCACCAGTTGGCGAAGCGCCCGCAGACCTGCGCCACCGCAGCCGGGGTGTCCGGCACCTGTGGATGCTCGGGCAGTGCCGCCACCGCCGGGGCCAGTGTGCCGTCCCGGTCCAGCACGACCATCGCCTCCACCGGCGCGCCCCGCGCGGGCCAGCCGCGTACGACGTCGACATCGGAAGCCGGCCAGACGTGCGCCTCCGCCCGCACCAGCCCGGCGTGCACGGCGACCCAGGCGCCGAACTCGTTGCGTACCAGCAAGGCCGGGTCACCGACCGCCCTCAGCCACCGCGGCGGATCCCCCGCCGGGTCGGCCGTCGGGCCGCTCAGGGTCTGGTCGTCGACGAAGACCCAGTACTCCACGTCCGACCACACGTCGCCGAGCCCGGCCGGAAGGGAGCCGTAGGTGAGGACGGCGCGAACGCGTTCGTCGGCGGCGAACGCCGCGCGGTACGCCGCGTCGAGTGCGTCCTGCCGCGAGGTGGCCGAACCGGCCGATGCAGCCGAACTGGACGTCGCAGCCATGGCGGGCCTGCTGTCAGTCGCCGCGGACGTCGGCCAGCAGCCGGTCGGCGTCGTCGAGTGCCGCGGTGAGTGCGGCCGGGGTGGTGCCGATTCCGCCGCACAGCGCCTGGGCGCGGGCCGTGAAGTCCGCCGGTGCTCCCGGCAGCCGGCCCGCCGCGGCGACCAGGCCCTTCTCGTTCAGCACCCAGCGTCCCGCCCGGGCGTGCAGCGCGTGCGCCATGATGCCGACCGCCCGCAGCACGCACATCGCGACGTACGCCGCGTCGCCGCGCCCGGTCGCCTTGCGGGCGACCGCGAGGCTGAACTCCGCCTCCCACAGCCAGCCGACGAGCGCGTCCCGCAACGGCTGCGGATACCGCGCGGCGGCCTGCTGGAGCCGGCGCACCTCACCGTCGGGGTCGGCCACGACGACCGCCGTGGCGAGCTCGCCGACGTAGGCCGTGCTGAGGAATCCGAACGGGTGACCCGGCTGGTGGTGCAGCCCGAACTCCCCGCGCCCCGCGCGTTCCCACTCGTGGGTGACCCGGCCGAGGTCGCGCAGGATCCAGTCCACGGGGCCTTCGTCGGTGGACAGCCAGGCGCCACCGTTGACCCAGGGCCCCCAGCCGCCCGGGGCGGTGACCTCGGTGGGCCGCCCGGTCAGTGTGGTGGCCAGGTGGGCCAGCGCGGGAACGTCGAGGGGGTCGCGGTAGTAGACGCCGAGGTCGAGGTCGGAGGTGGCGTCGGCGGTTCCGCTGGCGTGGCTACCGCCCACCACCACCGCGACGACGCCTGTCACCTCGACCAGAGCCTCCGCGTGGGTACGCGCCGTCGCCATCGGGTCCGCACGCCCGCGTGCCGGCCCGGAACCAGAACCGGAACCAGAACCGGAACCAGAACTGGAACCAGTGCCGGTACCGGAGCTCAGCGCTGGGTCGGGCGTCGGCTCAGTCACCCGCGCCGACCCGCTCGCTCCGCCGGTCGCCCTCACGACCTCCGGTGCTCTGGCCACGCCGGACGTCGCCGACGATCTTGTGCTCTGCGAAGAACGCCGCGAACGGGACCGTACCGGCCAGCACCACCAGCAGCATGCGCACCGGCCGCCACCGCAGCGAGAACCCCAGCAGCAGCACCACCACGACGTAGGCCATGTAGAGGAAGCCGTGCAACTGACCGATCACCATGGTCGGGCCGGGAGTGTCCGCGAAGTACTTCAGCGGCATCGCGACCAGCACCAGCGCGAGCAGCACGACACCGGTGACGTAGGACATGACCCGGTAGACAGTCAGCAGCGGCATTGCGGAACCTTCGTGAGCTGGTGGCTCGCGGCGGCCGGGGGACGCCCGCGCACGAACGGGACCCTGCCTGCATATCACGCGGACCCCACCGCCGACCCCACCGCCTCGGCCGCGTCCACCCGCCCGGTCGGCGCACGCCGCGGCCCGGGACCGACACCCGGGGTCACCACGTGGGCCAGGGAAAAGCCCTTCCCGTCCCGGCCGGTGCCGGTTATGCTGTCTGGCCACCAAAATCCCGGTCTGCGCATGGCCAGTCCCTGACCATGCCGGCATCCGGGCACATCCGCTCCCACCTCCACCCCCGGTCAGCACCGATGCGGGGGAAGTTCGACGTGCGCCGTTCCGCCCCACTCCCGCGAGCACGCGCCGTCCAGGTCCCACCCCAAGCGCGAGACACCTCTTCGCGCTGCTCCCCGCCCCGCGTGCCCAAGACGCGCCCCGCCGCGCGCTCTGCCTGCCTTCACCAATGCCGCAGACCATGACGCACGCATGCCGTTCGCCGAAGGGAGCCGTTCCAGCATGAGGGTCTATGCCGCGATCGCGTGGCGTACCTTCCGCCGGTACTCGACCTACCGCGCCGCCACCGCCGCCGGCGTGTTCACCAACACCGTCTTCGGTTTCATCATGGCGTTCACCTACATCGCGTTGTGGCGCGCCCGCCCCTCTCTCGGCGGGTACGACGTGACCGACGCGGTGACCTACGTCTGGCTCGGCCAGTCCCTCGGCATGGTCGGCGCCCTGTGGGGCGGCGGGTTCCGGGAGGAGCTCGCCGAGCGGATCCGCACCGGCGACATCGCCGTCGACCTCTACCGGCCGGTCGACCTGCAGGCGTGGTGGCTGGCCAGCGACCTGGGCCGGGCCGCGTTCCACCTGCTCGGCCGGGGCATCGGCCCGACGCTGGTGGGGGCGTTCGCGTTCACCCTGGCCCTCCCCGACGACCTGGCCACCTGGCTGGCGTTCCTGCTCTCGGTCTTCCTGGGCGCGGTGGTCTGCTTCAGCCTCAACTACCTGTTCACCCTGGTGGGCTTCTGGCTGATGGACGCCCGCGGCGTGCACCAGCTGGCCGGGGTGCTGGCGATGTTCTTCTCCGGCATGTTGCTGCCGCTGAACGTCTTCCCCGGCTGGCTCGGCGACCTGGCCCGGGCACTGCCGTGGTCGTCTGCGCTGCAGATTCCGGCGGACATCTTCCTCGGCAAGCGGCAGGGCGCGGCGCTGGTCTCCGTCCTCGCCTTCCAGGCGGGCTGGGGGCTGGTGCTCTGGCTGGCCGGGCGGGCGCTGACCCTGCTCGCCACCCGCAAGGTGGTGGTCCAGGGTGGCTGACGCACTGCGGGCGTACGGCTGGATCGTCGCGATGTGGGTGCGCTCCACGATGGTCTACCGGGCGTCGTTCGCCATGCTGACCGTCGGGCAGTTCGTGGTGACCGGCTTCGACTTCGTGGCGATCTACATCATGTTCGTGCACACCGACTCCCTCGGCGGTTTCGACCTGCCCGAGGTCGCCTTCCTCTACGCCACGTCGGGGGTGGCGATGGGCACCGCCGACCTGCTGATCGGCAGCATCGAACGCCTGGGCCGGCGGATCCGGGACGGCTCCCTGGACGTGATGCTGATCCGGCCGGTGCCGACCTTCGTCCAGGCCGCCGCCGACGACTTCGCGTTGCGCCGGCTGGGGCGGATCATCCAGAGCGGGCTGGTGTTCGGCTGGGCGCTGGTCTCGGTCGACGTCGACTGGACCTGGGACCGGATCGCGCTGATCCCGGTGATGCTGGTCAGCGGCACCGTCATCTTCGCCTCGATCTTCGTGCTCGGCGCGGCCTTCCAGTTCGCCGCCACCGACGCCGCCGAGGTGGCCAACGCCTTCACCTACGGCGGCAACTTCCTCACGCAGTACCCACCGACGATCTTCGCCAAGGACCTGCTCCGCGCGGCGACGTTCGGCATCCCGCTGGCGTTCGTCAACTGGCTGCCGGCCCTGCACATCCTCGGCCATCCGGACCCGCTCGGGCTGCCGAAGGGCTTCCAGTTCGCCTCGCCGCTGGCCGCGGCCGTCCTCGCCCTCGTCGCCGCGCTGGCCTGGCGGGCCGGCCTGCGCAGCTACCGCAGCACCGGGAGTTGACCATGACCGAACGCACCACCACCGCCACCGCCACCGCCACGCCCAGCTCCACGGCCAAACCCACGGCCGGGCCGCTGATCGAGGTACGGACGTACGCAAGACCTTCTCCGTACGACGACGAGCGGGCGGTTGCCGGCGTACCCGCTCGCAGGTGCACGCCGTCGACGGGCATGTCCTTCGAGGTGGCCGCGCGGGGAGATGGTCGGCTACATCGGGCCCAACGGCGCAGGCAAGTCGACCACGATCAAGATGCTCACCGGCATCCTCGTACCCAGCGCCGGCAGGTTGCGCGTCGCCGGCATCGAACCCTCGCGCGAGCGGACCCGGCTGGCCCGGCGGATCGGCGTCGTGTTCGGCCAGCGCACCACGCTGTGGTGGGACCTCCCGCTGCGCGACAGCTTCGAGCTGCTGCGGCGGATCTACAGGATCCCGGACGCGCGCTATCGGGAGAACCTCGACCACTGCGTCGGCCTGCTCGAACTCGGCCCGCTGCTGGACGTACCCGGTACGACAGCTGTCCCTCGGCCAGCGGATGCGGGGCGACATCGCCGCGGCGCTGCTGCACGACCCGGAGGTGGTCTACCTCGACGAGCCGACGATCGGCCTGGACATCGTGAGCAAGGCCAAGGTGCGGGAGTTCCTGCGCGACCTCAACCGCGAGCGCGGCACCACCGTCCTGCTGACCACCCACGACCTCACCGACATCGAGCAGCTGTGCTCGCGGGTGATGGTGATCGACCACGGGCGGGTGATGTACGACGGCGACCTGGCCGGGCTGCACGCGACGGTCGGCGGGAGCGAACGCACCCTCGTGGTCGACCTCGCCGAAGCGGGCCCGCCGATCGAGGTGGCCGGCGCGCGCGTGGTCCGGGGGACGGCCCGCGGCAGTGGCTGGCGTTCCCGGCGGCGAACAGCGCCGCTCCCCTGGTGGCGGCGGTCGCCGCGCGCTACCCGTCGCGGACCTGTCGATCCAGGAGCCGGCGATCGAGACGGTCATCGCCCGGATGTACGCCGCCGGCGGGGACTCTGGATGAGTTCCGCGTAGGTGCCGACTTCGGTACGCGCCGGTTTCGGTACGCGCCGGTTTCGGTACGGTTGGTAGCCATTCGTCCCATTGACGGGTGATGATCGACGGTCGGGCCGGGTTTTCCGGTAGTGTCCCGCCCACTCGGGGTGGAGAGGGAGCAGTGCTATGCCCGGTCGTCAT
Organism: uncultured Actinomycetota bacterium; assembly: GCA_963791775.1. Classification (GTDB taxonomy): domain Bacteria; phylum Actinomycetota; class Actinomycetes; order Propionibacteriales; family Actinopolymorphaceae; genus Actinopolymorpha. The sequence continues at coordinate 212,703 of CAWBTM010000015.1, forward strand.
GCCGCCGCAGACCTGCGACCTCGCCGTCACCACGGCCGAGGTCGCGGGCTGCTCGTACTCGTCGTCGCCCTGGCGTTGATCATCCCCACGGCGGCTTTTCTCGGTGTCCGCGAGTTCGGTGCGCGGTCCGCGGGGAGCAAGTCCGCAACCTGTGAGGGCACGCTGCGCGTCCGGGTCGCGGCCGCGCCCGAGGTGGTCGCGCCGCTGAAGGCGGTGGCCGCCCGCGTCGAGGAGGACAAGGTCCCGGTCGCCGGTGCGTGCCTGACGTTCGGTGTCACCGCGGTGAGCCCGCGCGACATGTTCACCCGGCTGTCCAGCGAGACCGGGACCGAGGACGCGAACACCCCGGACCTGTGGGTGCCGGACACGTTCGAGTGGGTGGCCCGCACCGGCATCCCGCCGTCGCGGGTGCTCGCGCTGAGCCCGTCGCTGGCCGCATCGCCGATGGTCCTCGCCACCACCCAGGGACAGGCGGAGAAGCTCGGCGGCGACGCGGACAACTGGTCGACGCTGGCCACCACCGGCCACATGGCGGTCGCGGACGCCGAGCGTTCCGGCGTGGCGCTGAGCGCGCTGCTCGGCATCCGCCGCTCGGTGACCGGCGAGGCCGCGGAGGCTCGGTCCAAGCTCGGCACGGTGCTGATCAAGCTGGCGAAGGACCGCGTTGACGACCTCGACCGCGAGCTCGCCCAGGCAGACACCGAGGCAGGCCTGCGACGCGGCGTTCCGGCCAGTGAGCAACAGGTGCTGAGCTTCACCCGCGACCACGCGGACACCGACGTCGTGGCGGTCGCTCCGAAGAACGGCACGGTCCTCCTCGACTACCCCCTGGTCGCCATCCGGCACGACGCCGCCCGCACCAACCGGATCGCCGCCGCCGGTGCCGCGCTGGCCCGGTTCGCCGACGCCACGAAGGGCCGGGAGACGTTCCGCAAGGCCGGGTTCCGCGACTACCGCGACCTCGCCCCGCCGAGCAAGAACGCCGACGTCGGCGCGGTGAAGGTGCTGCCGCCGGTCACCCTGCACGACGCCGACGACGTGCTGCGCAGCTGGGCCGCACTGAGCCTGCAGTCCCGACTGCTCGCCGTGGTCGACGTGTCCGGCTCGATGGCCGCGGCCGCCGGCAGCCGGAGCCGGATCGAGCTGGCCCGCGACGCCGCCGGCACCGCGCTCAGCTACTTCCCCGACAAGGGCGAGGTGGGGCTGTGGGAGTTCTCCGAGCTCCGCGACGGCACCCGTGACTACCGCGAGCTCGCCAAGACCGCCGAGCTGTCGACCGCGCACCGCGCCGAGCTGGCGAAGGTGCTGGCGAAGCTGCCCAGTCAGGTCAGCGGGGGCACCGGCCTCTACGACACGTTCCTGGCCGCCTACCGCACCGCGCAGAACGGCTACGACGACGCCAAGGTCAACTCCGTGGTGCTGCTCACCGACGGCAAGGACGAGGACCGGGCCGGCGTCTCCCTCAGCCAGCTGCTGAACACGCTGAAGACCGAGGCCGACCCGGCTCGCCCGATCGCGGTCATCCTGGTGGGCATCGGCCCGCAGGCCGACCTCGCCTCGCTGGACAAGATCGCGGACGCGACCGGCGGCCGGGCCTACCGCGCGCGGGACCCGAAGGACATGGAGGGCATCGTCATCGACGCGCTGCTGCGCCGGCAGTGCGGGGCGACCTGCAAGTAGCGGCTGGTCCTGGTCCTGGTCCTGGTCCTGGCGTAGTCCTGCGGGCCTCGTACAGCAGCAGTGCCGCCGACACCGAGACGTTCAGGGAGTCGGCGGTGCCGAACATCGGGATCGACACCGGCCGGACCCTCGCGGCGCGCCAGCGCGAGGAGACGCCGCGGCCCTCCGAACCCACGACGACGGCGGTACGCGAACCGGACAGGTCACCCGCCCGGTAGTCGCGGGTCGCGCCGGGCTCGGCCACCACGACGGTGAACCCACCGCGGCCCAGCCAGGCCGCGGCCTCCGCCGGGTCGGGAAACTCCACCAGCGGCACGGTGAGCACGGTCCCCCGGCTCGCCACGAACACCCGGGGATGGTTGGGCCGGACCTGCCTGCGCACCAGGACGACGCAGTTGGCGCTGCACGCGTCCGCGGTCCGGATCAGTGTGCCGAGGTTCCCGGCGTACTCGATGCCGTCGGCAACCAGCACCAGCGCCGGGTCGCCGAAGACGAGCTCGGCAGGGGCGTTCCGCGGCAGCCCGACCAGGGCGAGCAGGCCGTCGGGGCGGGCCCGGCCGCACAGCCGGGCGAACACCTTGGGGCCGATCTCGTACGCCGTCGTGGCCTGCGCGCGCAGGGCGTCCGCGCACCGCTGTGCGTCCGGCGTGCGAACCAGCTCCGGGCTGCACAGGAAGGTCTCCACCGGCGTCCGCGTCGCCACCAGCTTCTTCAGCGCCCACAGACCCTCGACCACCACGTGGTCCTCGTCGGGCGGCGCGGTGTTCCGCGCGGCGGCCAGGAACGGACGCACGCAGGGGTGGTGGAGACCGACGCGTTGCGGCGTCATCGCGATGCTCCTGGGGACGGCGGCCGCGACGACAGTGCGGCCACGAGGGTGGAGAGACGGGAAATTCAGCCCTGCCGGCGCCGAAGCCGGGCAGGGCGCTACGGCCGGGTTGCCGGCCTGGCGGTCACGCGGGCCTTACCCGCGACGCATCTCCACAGTCCATCTCCATGGGCAGACCATAGGCCGGGCCGTGCCGGTGGGTCATCCGGTTTTGCGCGGGGCGAGGATGGGGGCCATGACAAGGATGGGCGCATGACACTTCCCACCCGGCGGCCCGGCAGCACGGTGCGAGTACGCGTCCGCGAGGTCGACGGCGGCACGGTCCGCAGCCGCGCCGATGTGGTGGCCACGGAGGAGCCGCTGGAGATCCGGGTCGGCTGGCCAGGAGCGGTCCCGCCGTCGCTGGTGGTCACCATGCGCACGCCGGGCGCTGACTTCGAGCTCGCGGCGGGGTTCCTGCGCTCGGAGGGGCTGCTGAGCGACGCCACGACGTCGTACGGATCGCGTGCTGCGCCGATCCGACGCTGCGCACCGAGCAGCGCTACAACGTGGTCACCGTCGACCTGGCGCCGCCCGTGCCGCAGGCACCGACCGCGAGGTACGGCGCGGCCACCTCGAGCCTGCGGCGTGTGCGGCAAGACTAGCTCGACGCGTGGCGGTGCGTGGCGCCTCCGCGTCGCTGACGGACGGCTGTGGACCCGCCGCTGCTCTGCGCGCTGCCCGAGCGACTCCGCGCGGCCCAGCGAGGTATTCGGGCGGACCGGCGGGCTGCACGCGGCCGCGCTGTTCGACGCCGACGGGACGCTGGTCGGGCGCGCGAAGACGTGGGCCGGCACAACGCGGTGGACAAGGTGGTCGGCAGGGCGTTCCTCGGCGCCGCTGCCGCTGGCCGGCCAGGTTCTGCTCGTCAGCGGCCGCGCGGGCTTCGAGATCATGCAGAAGGCGCTCATGGCCGGGCACCCGCTCTGGCCGCGGTCGGCGCGCCATCGAGCCTGGCGGTCGACATGGCGACGAGGTCGGGCATAACGCTGGTCGGCTTTCTGCGCGGCGAACGCTACGTCGCCTACACCCATGCCGAACGCCTCACCGAACTCGGCTGAACGGCCCCGGCCGGAGGAGGTGCCGCCGCACGAGCGGCGCGACCAGAATGATGCAGATCAGCGCGTAGATGCCGTAGGACACCGGCCCGCCGAGCAGCCCGGACAGGTCACCGCCGGACAGCTGAAGCGCCCTCCGTCCCTGCCGTTCGGCAATCGGCGATCGGCAATCGGCGATCGGCGTCGGGCCGAGGATGAGCGGTAGCACCGGAAGCTCGAAGCGGCGCATGGCGAGGCCCAGAATCCCCAACGCCAGCAGGAGAAACAGGTCGAACGGCTGGGCATTGACCGCGTAGGCACCTATCGAGGCGAAGAACAGGATCCCGGCGTTCCGGCTCAGTCCGTCTGCACCTCGAACTTCGCCACCACGGCCTTGGAGACCGGCAGTGAATTCCAGTCCTCCTGGAGAATCCCGTTCCAGTTGTCCTTCTTACTCAGTACGTCGAATTTGTCCGCCTGGGCACGATCGGTCACCACCAGGTAATAGATCTCGGCGATACCGCGAGAGCCCGGGTAACTGCTCGGTCCCTGGTTTTCCCAGCACCCGTTGCGATCCGGAGTGAATTCGGCGATCGGATAATAGTTGCCGTTCTCCCTGTTTCCTTCCTGGTCCCTCGTGGACCCGTCGGGCCGGCGCACCACGTACAGGACGTTTCCCGCGGTGACGCCGGCCCGCAGACGCAGCCGGACGCTGACCTCGGGAGCGTCACCAGGGCCGACCCGGTCGAAGACCGCCGGTCCCTCACCCGGGTCGTCCCAGTTCACGTTCTCAGGGTGGCCGATCTCCGCGGGCACCTGCAGCCAACCGGACTTGGACAGCTCGTCGAAACCACACAGGTCGGTGGCGGTCGACGGCGTGGTCGACGGCGCGGTCGACGGCGGCGACGGAGCCGGAACCATCGGCGCGTCGCGATTGCCGAAGAGCACGAAAACCCCCGCCACCAACGCGGCCAGAACGGTCGCGGTTGCGGTGATGAGAGCCGGGAGATTTTCAGTCGCAGGATCGCCCGCTGCTCGGTGTCGTCGGTCCGCGACTGTTGGCCGCCGACGTCACCGTCGCGAGGCGTTGGTACGTTCTTCCGGCCGCGGCGACGCCTGCGGCCGGTGTTTCCACCGGGCTTGTGCGCGCGCCATCTTTCCCCCCTGCGCGTACGTACTTCATTAGTACGTCGTGTGAAAGAGAAATCACGGTGTGCGCAGCTGACGATTTCGTCAGTGCACGGTGAACGTCAGCTGTATGGCCGGCAGGTCGGTCTCCGGCGGCCCGATGCGCCGCCGGTCGACCTCGCCGGTGGCCACTGCCCGCACCACGTCGGGCCAGAACTGCCGGGCGGCATCGTTCCCGTCGTAGTAGTCGAGGCTCCACTGCCCCGGATAACGACGGAACATCGCGTGCGCCGCCGACCGGCCTACCCCGGACCTCCGGTGCTTGGCGACGACGAAGAACTCCGCGACGAGGTTCACCCCGTCCTCGTGCCGCACCAGTGCGAACCCTGCCAGCCGGTCACCCACCAGGATGAACAGCGGCTCGCGGCCGGCCTCGACGAAGTAGTGGTCGAGGTAGCGGTAGGAGTACGTCCCGTGCGTGGACAGCTCGATGTCCCTGAGGGAGCTGAAGTCGTACAGGTAGAGCTGCAGCAGGTTGGCGAGGACGGACTTGTGGGGCTCGGTCACCCGGACCAGCCGGACGGCGTCGTTCACCCGCTTACCCTAAGGTGGTGCGCCGTCAGATCCGCACCACCCGGGCGCCGGGGACCGTGCCGACGTACCGGTCCGGCGCGGAGGTCAGCAGGATCACCTGACCGGTGGCGCCGGCGCGGGCGCAGCAGCGCGCCCATCGCCTGCAGCCTGCCCGGATCAGACCAGCCGAGCGCGTCGTCGAGTACGACCGGCACGCCGCTGCCGTCGGTGGCGGTGAGGCCGGCGATGGCGAGCCGGACCAGCGTGGCGAGCTGTTCGCGAGCCCCGGTGGACAGCGACGTCACCGGAAGCCGGATCCCGTCGACGGTGCGCGCCTCCACCTCCAGGTCCGCGCCCAGGCCCACGCCGAACGACGGACCGTGCACCACTCGGCCGAGAGCCTCGATGCGGTCCCGCAGCGGCGCGGCGTACCGCAGACGTGCCTGTGCGCGGTGGCGTTCGAGGGTCTCCCGCAACCTGGCGGCCGCCATCGCCCGGCGTTCGAGCGTGGCGTGGTGCTCCTCCGCGTGGGCGAGTTCGGCCCGAGCCCGCTCGGCGGCGGTGGCCAGTCCCTGCGCACCGGCGCGTTCCAGTGCGCCTTCGACCCGGCTGAGCTCGTCCTGCAGGTGCTCGACCTGCTCGGCCAACTGCGTCCGCAGCGTCGTCGCCTCGCCCAGCTGCTCACCGAGTTGGTCGGCCCCGCTGCGGGAGACCGCGTCCTCGGCTTCGGCGAGGTCGGCAGCGATCGCGGCCGCCTCCTCCAGCGCCTTGTCCACCGCCGCGGTGAGGAGTTCGTCGCCGTGCTGGGCGCGGCCGCGGTCCAGGGTGGCGCGTACGTCGGCGCGGCGTTCGGCCGCCTGCTCGGCGCGGACACGTGCCTCGGTCGCCTCGTCCCGCGCGGATTCGAACGCCGTGCGGACCCCTGCCTCGGCGGCCTCCGCCCGGGTCAGCGTCTGTGCCGCGGCGACGTCCTCGGCCTGGGCGCGGGCGAGTTGCTCCCGGGTGCTCTCCTGCGTCGTGGGCAGGGGCGTCGCGGGCACCGGCGTCGCGGCCGGCGAGGCCGTCTCCGCTGACAAGGCTTCCTTGACAGGGGCGGACTCCCTTGCCGGCAAGGGTTCCTCGTCGAAGAGGGAGGGTTCCTCCTCGCGACCGACCACCTCGTCGTCACTCGCGTCGTCATCAGTGGTGTCCCGCGCATCGTCACCGTCGTCGGTGCCCCTGGCCAGCAGCCGGTCCCGGGCGGCGGTCAGGTCGGCGAACGTGCGCCCCTCCAGCCGGCGCCCGAGGTCTTCGCGCGCGACGGTCAGGGCACGCTCGGCCTCCACCCGGACTCTGGCCGCCTGCCGGACGGCGCCGATGTCCGGCAGGCCCAGCTCGGCGAGCAGGCGCCGCTCGGCGTCCTCGGCACTGGCGGTGGCGGCGGCGAGTTCGGCCGCGCCCGTACCCGGTCGTACGGTCACCTCCACCACGTCCGGCACCCGGACGGTGGTGTCCCGGTCGACCGTCACCTCCCGCTCGACCGTGGCCTCTTCGAGGGGTACGCCAGACAGGTCCACCTCGGCGGCGCCGAGCCGGCGGACCACCATCGTCGGCGCACCCGCTGCCAGCGCGGCCCGGGCGGCGAGCACCTCCACGTGCGCGGCCTCGGCAGCTTCCAGCGCGTCCTCGTCGACGTTCGCGCGTTCGAGTGTGGCGGCGGCGCGGCGTTCCTGCTCACGTGCCTGCTCCACCGCGGCGAGGCGTCCTTGCAGGTCGGCCAGGTCGGCGCGGTCCCGCAGCCGGGACAGGTGAGCGTCGAGCCGGCGTACCTCCGCCCGCCGCCCGGTCTGGTCCTCGCGGGCCACCCGCAGGGCGGCGGTGGCGCGTTCCCACTCCTGCTCCGCGACCCGCTGCACGTCCACCGAACGCAGGCGCGTCTCCTCCGCCCCGGCCGCCGCACGGTCGCGCTCTTCGCACTCCTCGATCAGCGCTGCCCGGCGTTCGGCCTCTGCGCGGGCGGACTCCACCTGCGCGGCGGCGTACTCCGCGTCGCGGCGCAGCCGGTCGACCTGGCCGACGAGCTCGTCCGCGGCCTGTCTGCGTTCGGAGAGCTCGGTGACCCGGGCCTGCTGGTCGCGCAACCTGGCGCTCATCATGGCGCGGTCTCGGGTCAGGCGTTCGGCCCGGCCGACGTCCTGCTCGACCTCGGCCAGCTGGGCCAGCACCTCCTGCACCCGTAGGCGTTCCTGGTCGCGGCGCTCCATCGCCTCGGCGTAGTCCCCACTGGGCCGGCCGGTGCGCGTGTAGTAGCGCTGGTACTCGCGTTCGACGGCCGCCACCAGCGGCACGGACGCACCGTGGTCGACCTCGCCGCCCGCGGTTTCGTCCAGTGCGGTGAGCACCGCCGCCACCGAGCCGGCGGCCGGCACGGCAAGTGCGTGTTCCTGGCCCACCACCAGTGCTGCCCACAGGCTCTGGTCGACGTGCGCGCCGAACAACCGCGCGGCCTCGTCGTGCGCCTCGCGCCCGGTCCAGGTGTGCCCGCCCGGATCGACCCGAAGCTCGGTGAGCCGCTGGCGGAACCACCGCTTGCGGTAGTGCACCCGGTGCCCGCCGAGGGTCAGCTCCGCGGCGACCTCGCTGGGCACGTCGCGTCCGGCCGGCTGGACCGCGCGCAGCTTCGCCGCCTTGGAGTCGTCCGGCAACTCGAACAGCAGGCTGAGCGCCTCGAGGATGCTGGACTTGCCGGTCTCGTTGTCGCCGAGTACGACCGTGACTCCGGCCTCGTCGAAGTCCAGGTCACGCGCGGCCACCCCGCGGAAGTCGCGCAGCGCCAGCCGGTGCAGCCTCACACCGCTCCCCTCATGCCGCTCCCCCGGCCAGCCGGTGCAGCAGCGCGAGCGCGTCGGCTGCCTCGGCCGCGTCGTCGCTGCCGCTGGCGACGGTGTGCCGCAGCTCCTCCAGCGCCGCCCGGGCCGGCCCGGTCACCGGGAGGTCGTCCAGCATCTGGTCGTCGGGAAGCACGCCGACGTCCCAGTGCCGGCGCCACCGCTGGATCGCGGCGAACACCTCGGTCTGCGCGTCCAGCAGCACCTCCAGCCGCGTCAGGCCGGCGACCGGCAGGGCGCCGCGGACGCCGAGGCGGACGACGGTGCGCGTCTTGTCGGGCTGCTCCCCGAGCCAGCGGTCCAGCGCGTCGAGCGAGGCGTCGCCGTCCACCTCCACCACGCGGGAGAGCAGCCGCCAGGTGCCCACGCGTTCGGGAGTGACGGTGCAGGTCGAGCCCTCGGGCCCGGCGGCGAGCTCGACCAGCAGCACGTCGCCGGGGTGCTCCTCCTCCGGCCGGGTGGGCTCGGGGGTGCCGGCGTACCAGATCCGTCCCGTCTCGCCGACGGACGTACGCGAGTGCCGGTCGCCCAGTGCGGCAAAGTGAATCCGGCCGGCGGCGATCGCCTGCTCCAGCCGGTCCTGGCGAATCAGGGCGGGGTCGCCGACGTCGGGCGCCAGGCTGTCCACCTGCCCGTGGCCGACGAGGACCCGCACCGCACCCTCCGCCGGCGGGTCGGCGCCGAGGACGTCGGCCACCGGGTCGTTCAGCGGGCGGCGGGTGCGCCACGGCGCGCCGACCACCTCCACACCGGGCACGGGCGTGCGGGGGGCGGAGTCACGCAACACCTCGACGTGGGAGGGCAGGTGCGCGGCGAGCATCGGGCTCGCCCACACCGAGCCCGGCTCCAGCGAGTCGTGGTTGCCGGGCAGCAGGTAGACCGGGCAGCCGATCGCCCGCAGCGCCTCACACGCCCGCAGGACGACCTTGCGGTCGACCTGGTTGGCGTCGAACACGTCGCCGGCCACCACGACGAACGCCGAGGAGGTACGGGCGGCCACCTCGCCGATGCGTTCGATCGCGTCGACGCGTGCCTGGCCGTAACGCGCCTGCGCCTCCGGGCCGAGGAACCGGCGCATCATCCCGAGCTGCCAGTCGCCGGAATGCAGGAACCTGATGGTGGTGTCGGGCATCGTGTTCCGAACGCTAGCGAGACCCGCGCCCGAACACCCGTTCGCCACGCGGAGATGGCGAAACCCCGCGTCGTCGGGGGAGATTTCGTCAACCACTGCGAGAGTTTTCGGTGCGCCGACGAACCGGAACACACCGCGCGGCCGGGCATCCTCACCGCCCGGGTGGCCGACTTCGCCACCATCGCCGTCGTGGCTGCCGCCTCACCGTCGGGCGGGGTCGCCGTGTCGTCGCCCGGCAGCGCTCTCACCAGCAACTATGCCTGCTGCCATGGCTATCGCACCGCCCGCGCGGACGGCATCACCGGCACGTCGCCACGGCCATGACGCAGCATTCGCGGCGCTCCGGCAGCCATACCGCGCACAGTGCATCGTGGTAAACCAAGCCTGGTCGCGACTTCGGTGAATCTTGTGGATCAGGTTGGCAACGAAACGATCACAACGTACAGTCATTGCCGGTCGCGCCTAACGGGGGCGGCTACGACCCGCTTCGCCTAGCTCCGCCCGGCGGTTGTCGTCAGACCCGGTACTTCCATCGGGCGGAGACGGAGGAACCACATTCGGACCCGGCAACGGGTCCTGGGGTGAAGCCGCCTCGTGCGGCCGGGCACTTCCTCTCGCCCGAATCCGACAGCTAACTCCGCAGGCGACGGGAGGGAACAGACTCATGACCTATCAGGCAAAGCACCGCGGCGCCAGTCGTACGAACACCGTCGCCAAGCGCGTCACGAAGACCGCCGCCGTCACCGGGATCGCAGCCGCTGTTCCCATGGTCGGGATGGCTGCCACTCCGGCGAACGCCGCCAGCACCAGCACGTGGGAGCGGCTCGCCATGTGCGAGAGCAGCGGCAACTGGCACATCAACACCGGCAACGGCTTCTACGGCGGCCTGCAGTTCACCCGCTCGACCTGGACCGGTTTCGGTGGCGGCAAGTACGCCTCCCGTGCCGACCACGCCACCAAGTCGCAGCAGATCGAAATCGCCGAGAAGGTGCTGAAGGTGCAGGGCTGGGGTGCCTGGCCGGCATGCTCGGCCAAGCTCGGCCTCGGCTCCTCCGACAAGGGCGGCAGCCCCAACACCCGCGCCCAGAGCCAGGAGCGCAAGCAGCACAGCTCCCGCTCCTCGCGCGGCACCGCCCGCCCGAAGATCGTGGCGAAGTCCACCCACACCCGGCACGCGGTGTCCGGTGCCAGGTACGTCGTCCGCTCGGGCGACACGCTGTCCACCATCGCCCAGGCGCAGGGCGTCGACGGCGGCTGGCGGGCACTGTGGAAGCTCAACCGGAAGCTGGTCGGGAACAACCCCAACCTGATCTTCCCCCACGAGAAGCTTCGCCTCGGCTGAGCTCTCCCGGCTTCACTGCGACACCCGTACCACCCCAGCACCATCGGCATCACCCGCACGACCAGGCGAGTGCCCCGACCGCGTACCGCGGCCGGGGCGCTCCCTGCGTTGTCGGCCGTTTGGATCATTTGACAAGCCGTTGCCCGGTATGTTGCCTGTCATGTTGCACGAAATGTCGCCCGAGCAGGCCGGACGTGGCGCTCGCCGCGGCCCCGCCGCGTCGCGCAGGCGACGGTGCACGCGAAGATGGCCTCGATGAACGAGGCGCCCAGACCACAGCGACCGGTGGGTGACACGTCGGCAACCGTCGACGACCTCCTCCCCCGGGTGGCCCGGGGCGAGGAGGACGCGTTCGGCGCGCTCTACGATCTGCTGGCACCCCAGGTGTTCGGCGTCGTCTGCCGCGTGCTGCGCAACCCCTCACACGCGGAGGAAGTGAGCCAGGAGGTGTTCGTCGAGATCTGGCGTACCGCGTCCCGGTTCGACCCCTCCCGCGGCTCGGTGCGCACCTGGGCGAGCACCCTGGCCCATCGCCGGGCCGTCAACCGGGTCCGGTCCGAGCAGGCCTCCACCGACCGCGAGCGCCGTGCCGCCGCGGGCGACAACCCACCTGCGTACGACCAGGTGGTGGAGGAGGTGACGGCGAGCCTGGAGCAGGAGCAGGTCCGCCGCTGTCTCGGCTCGCTCACCGACCTGCAGCGGCAGGCGGTGACGCTCGCCTACTACGTGGGCTACAACTACCGCGAGGTCTCCGAGGTCCTCGGCGCCAACCTCGCCACGGTCAAGACCCGCATGCGTGACGGGCTGACCCGGCTCCGCGACTGCATCGGCGGCCTGGAGCTGGGGGCGCCGCGATGACCACGACCCCTGACGTGCCCAGCCGGCCCGACCAGCCCGATCTCCACTCGCTGACCGCGCCGTACGTGCTCGACGCGCTGCCCGAGCCGGAGCTGGGCGAGTTCGAGGCGCATCTGGCCACCTGCGCGACCTGCCGGGACGAGGTACGCGAGCTGAGCGCCGTCGCGGCCGAGCTCGCTGCCGCCACCGCCACCGAGCCTCCCGAGGAGCTGCGCGCCAGGGTGCTGGCCGCGATCCGGACGACCGCTCAGGAGGCGGCTCCCGACGCCGGCGACGGGCGCGCTACCGACGGACGCACCAGCAACGGACGCACCGGCCACCGGCGGACCGGTGACGAGCGGACCGGTGACGAGCGGACCGGTGACGAGCGGACCGAAGCCGACGAGACCGGTGGCCGCAACGGCGATTCCAGGACCGCGGGCACCTCCGTCGCCCGACCGGAGGGCCGGCACCAGCCGGGCACCGCCGGCCACCGTGCCCGGCGGCCCCGGCGGCGTGGCCTGTTCGCCCTGGCCGCCGCGCTGGTCATCCTGGCCGGGGTCGGAGTCGGCGCGGGCGTCGTGCAGTACCAACAGGCCCAGCAGCAGGCCACCCAGGCCGTTCAGGAACGGCAGCGGATCGAGACCGTCCTGGCCGCCCCCGACTCCCGGACCGTACGCAGCGACGTCCGCGGCGGCGGGCGGGTCACCGTCGTGGTGTCCCAGCGGCTCGACCGGGCGGTCGTCCTCCTCGACGGCCTGTCCCAGCCGCCCCGCGGGCGCACCTACCAGCTGTGGTTCATTTCCGGGAAGTCCGCCAGGTCCGCCGGCGTCGTCGACGTCACCGGGTCCGGGCGGGTCAGCGAGGTTCTGTCCGGTGTGGGCAGCGCCAACGCGTTCGGCATCTCGGTCGAACCGCAGGGCGGGTCGAAGGCACCTACCACCACTCCGGTAGCGGCGGTCCCGCTCGCCTGACGCCTGTCGGTGCACCCCGATACGCTCACGCTAAGGTTCGGCGGGGCAATCTCGGGAGGGCCGATCCGTTGAGTACACAGGCGACGCAGGTTTCGCACGCCCAGGTGCCGTACACCCTCACCAGGCTTGGTGTGGTGATGACGCCGGAGCCGGACAACGAGCTGGAAAGTGAGGGCGTCCTCAACCCCGCCAGCGGGCACACGCCCGACGGCAAGCTGTACCTGCTGCCGCGCATGGTCGCGGCCGGCAACGTGTCGCGGGTGGGGCTCGCGGAGGTCAACTGCGTCGACGGCGTACCCGTGAGTGTCGATCGGCGCGGCATCGTGCTGGCGCCCGACGAGGGCTGGGAGCGCGGCCTCAACAACGCCGGCGTGGAGGACCCTCGCGTCACCTGGGTGCCCGATCTGGGCCTGCACGTGATGACCTACGTCGCGTACGGCCCGATCGGCCCCAAGCTGGCCCTCGCCGTCTCCGACGACCTCACCGCCTGGCGGCGGCTCGGCCCGGTGCACTTCGAGTACCAACCCGACCTGGACACCGACCTCAACCTGTTCCCCAACAAAGACGCGGTGTTCTTCCCCGAGCCGGTGCCCGGGCCCGACGGCGAGCCCGCCTACGCCATGCTGCACCGCCCGATGTGGGACCTCGGCTGGTTCCGTCCCGGTGAGGGCGTCCACCTGCCCGCCGGTGTCGACGACGAACGCCCGAGCATCTGGGTGTCCTACGTCTCGGTGGCCGCGGTCGAGCAGGACATCCGCGCGCTCACCCATCTGCACGACCACCGCCAGGTCGCGCAGCCGGAGTTTCCCTACGAGGACCTCAAGATCGGTGCCGGGCCGCCGCCGATCCGGGTCGAGGAGGGCTGGCTGGTGATCCACCACGGTGTCACCGGCTACATCCCGCCCGGCTGGGACCCGAGCTCCCAGCGGGTGACCTACGGAGCCGGCGCGATGTTGCTGGACGCGCTGGACGTCAGCCGGGTGCTGGCCCGCACCCCGGAGCCGCTGCTCACGCCGGAGACCGACGACGAACGCACCGGCACCGTCGCCAACGTCGTCTTCCCCACAGCGGTGGAGACGATCGCCGGCCGCACCTACGTCTTCTACGGCATGGCCGACGCCCGGATCGGGGTCGCCCGGCTCGATCGCACCGACCGGACGGGCTAGGACCCCGGGGCACCCCGGCCGCGGAACCCGCGGAAGAAATCGACGGCCGGTTGTCGGCGTCATGCCCTAGGCTCGGGCGCGTGCCGCAGAAGATCGATCAGGACTTCCTCAGCCTTCCGCTCCGCACGCTCGCCGACGCAGCTCTCTCCCGCGCCCGCGACCTGGGCGCCGAGCACGCCGACTTCCGGCTGGAGCGCATCCGGACCCAGAACCTCTCGCTGCGTGACGCCCAGTTGCAGGGCAGCACCGACGGCGAGGACACCGGGTTCGCGGTCCGCGTCGTCCACGAGGGGACGTGGGGCTTCGCCGCGAGCGTCGTGCTCACCCCGGAGGAGGCGGCGCGGGTCGCCGAGCGCGCCGTCGAGGTGGCGCGGGTCGCCGCCGGGATGAACGCCGAGCGGATCGAGCTCGCGCCCGAGCCGGTGCACGGTGACGTCACCTGGGTCTCGGCCTACGACGTCGACCCGTTCACGGTCGCCACCGCCGACAAGGTGGAGCGACTGGCCGACTGGAGCCGGCGGCTGCTCGCCGGCACCGGGGTCGCCCACGTCGGCGCCACGCTGCGGCAGGTGAAGGAGCAGAAGTTCTACGCCGACAGCCACGGCACGGTGACCACCCAGCAGCGGGTCCGGCTCAACCCCGACGTCGAGGCCCACGGCACCGATCCCGGTTCCGGCCGGTTCGACTCGATGCGGGTGCTCGCACCACCGGTCGGGCGGGGGTACGAATACCTCACCGACCCCGCCTGGGACGCCCGCCTGGGCGAGCTGCCCGACCTGCTCACCGAGAAGCTGAAGGCGCCGACGGTGGAGGCCGGCAGCTACGACCTGGTGGTCGACCCGTCCAACCTCTGGCTGACCATCCACGAGTCGATCGGGCATGCCACCGAGCTCGACCGGGCGCTCGGCTACGAGGCCAACTACGCCGGCACGTCGTTCGCCACGCCCGACAAGCTCAACTCCCTGCGCTACGGCTCCGAGCACATGCACATCACCGGCGACCGCACGGTGGAGCACGGACTGGCGACCGTCGGCTACGACGACGAGGGCGTGGCCGGTCAGTCCTGGGACATCGTGAAGGACGGAATCCTGGTCGGCTACCAGCTCGACCGGCGGATCGCCCGGTCGTTCGGCTACGACCGCTCCAACGGCTGTGCGTTCGCCGACTCCCCGTCCCACATTCCGGTGCAGCGGATGGCCAACGTCTCGCTGCAGCCGGCCGCGAACGGCCCCTCGACGGAGGAGCTGATCGCCGGGGTCGAGCGCGGCATCTACGTCGTCGGCGACCGGTCGTGGTCGATCGACATGCAGCGCTACAACTTCCAGTTCACCGGGCAGCGGTTCTACCGCATCGAGCACGGCAGGCTCGCCGGCCAGGTGCGCGACGTCGCCTACCAGGCCACCACCACCGATTTCTGGGGCTCGATGGAAGCGGTCGGCGGCCCGCAGACGTGGGTCCTCGGCGGGGCGTTCAACTGCGGCAAGGCCCAGCCCGGCCAGGTCGCGCCCGTCAGCCACGGTTGCCCGTCGGCGTTGTTCCGCGGCGTCCGCATCCTCAACACCACCCAGGAGTCAGGACGGTGAGCAGTCCCTTGAGCAGCGACCTCACTCTGCAGGAGACGGTCGAGCGCGCGCTGGCCCGGTCCAAGGCCGACGGGTGTGTCGCCATCGCCACCGAGTCCTCCAGCGCCAATCTGCGCTGGGCCAACAACACCCTGACCACCAACGGCGTCATGCTCACCCGGTCCCTCACGGTGATCGCGTCGGTCGGCGGCGCCGAGGGAACCGCCTCCGGTGTGGTCACCCGCAGCGTGACCACCGGCGACGACATCGAACGCGGTCGTGCGGTCGGCGGAGGACGCCGCCCGCGACAGCGTGCCGGCCGAGGACGCCCGCCCACTCGTCGAGGGCGACGCGGCGGACGACTGGGACGAGCCGCCCGCACAGACCTCGATCCAGGTCTTCGACACGTTCGCGCCGGCGCTGGGCGAAGCGTTCGGCCGGGCGCGCGGCGACGGTACCCACCACTACGGCTTCGTCGAGCACGACGTGACCACGACCTACCTCGGGTCCTCCTCCGGCCTGCGGCTGCGGCACGTCCAGCCGACCGGCTACGTCACCATGACCGGCAAGTCCGGCGACCTGCGGCGGTCGGCGTGGGTGGGCCAGGCCACCGCGGACTTCCGCGACGTCGACGCCACCGCGCTCAGCGCCGAGCTCGACCGGCGGCTGCGGTGGTCCCAGCGCCGGATCGACCTGCCCGCCGGCCGGTACGAAACCCTGCTGCCGCCGACCGCGGTCGCCGACCTGATGATCTACGCCTACTGGACGATGTCCGGCCGCGATGCCCACGACGGGCAGACCGTCTACTCCAAGCCTGGTGGCGGCACCCGCGTGGGTGAGCAGCTGTCCCCGGTGCCGCTGTCGCTTCGGTCCGACCCGGCCTACGCCGGGCTGGAATGCGCGCCGTTCGTGGTCGCGAAGTCCTCCTCCGGTGCGCAGAGCGTGTTCGACAACGGCACCCGGCTCGGCCCGACGGACTGGATCCGCGACGGCAGGCTGGCGACGCTGGCCACCAGCCGGCACTCCGCCGACCTGACCGGGCTGCCCACGACGCCGTACGTCGACAACCTCGTCCTGGACGTTCCCGACACGCACGCGTCCCTGGACGACATGATCGCCCGCACCGACCGCGGTCTGCTCCTCACCTGCCTGTGGTACATCCGCGAGGTCGACCCGCAGACGCTGCTGCTGACCGGGCTCACCCGCGACGGCGTCTATCTCGTCGAGAACGGCGAGGTGGTCGGCGAGGTCAACAACTTCCGGTTCAACGAGAGCCCGGTCGACCTGCTCGGGCGGTTCACCGAGTCGGGTACGACCGTGCCGGCGTTCTCCCGGGAGTGGGGCGACTACTTCCCGCGGGTGGCGATGCCCGCGCTGCGGGTGCCCGACTTCAACATGTCCAGCGTGAGCCAGGCCAGCTAGGGCCGGGCCTCGGCTACAGCCGTTCAGGCGGCCCGGGGTCGAAGGCCGGGCCGCCGCCTGCCGCACACGCGGATCAGGTCGGGTCAGCGCAGCCCGAGCCGGCTCACCGTGGAAATGCCGTACCTCTCGCCCGCCTTCTTCTTCAGTGCCCGCACACCACCCGCGCGTCCGGTGACCACGAGGTCGGTGAGCGACCGCTGGGCCCTGGGGTCGCCGCCGAACGCCGCGATGCACACCTCCGGCTGGATGTTCGCGAACGCCAGCAGCGCGCCGGGCGCACCCAGCGGCCCGGCCAGGGCCAGCAGCGCCGCCGACCCGACGTAGGTGCGCCCGCCCCACTCGTCGAGCTCGCGCAGCAACCGGACCGGGTCGCCGGAAGAGTCCTTGACCGCCCCGACGGGCAGGCCGGGCAGCGCGTCCACTTCGATGCCGGGCACGCCGAGCGGGCCCGGGTTGTGGTAGCCGATCACCCGATCCGCCCCACCGACCGCCGCGGTCACCGCGGCGAACAGGTCCTGCTGGTCGACGCCGCCGCGGGCCGGGCTCACCAGTACGGCGTCGGCACCGGCCTTGCGCGCCGCCACCGCCCGGTCCGCGGTCGCTCGCGGCCAGGGCGCGGCGGCGCCCGCGATCACGGTGACGTCGGCCGGCAGCCCCGATCGAACCGCCGCGATGAGGTCCTCGCGTTCGGCGTCGGTCAGGGTCTCCGCCTCGCCGGTGGTGCCCGCCACCAGCACCGCGCGTACTCCCGCCTCCACCACGCGGTTGGCGT
Source organism: uncultured Actinomycetota bacterium (assembly GCA_963791775.1). Classification (GTDB taxonomy): domain Bacteria; phylum Actinomycetota; class Actinomycetes; order Propionibacteriales; family Actinopolymorphaceae; genus Actinopolymorpha. Next base: position 230,063 of record CAWBTM010000015.1, read on the forward strand.
GCGCGACGGTGCCTGAGACGTCGACCTCACCGTTGTCCGCGAAGACCGTGAACAGTGCGACTCCGACGCCGGTGAACGTGGGTTCCGCCATCCGTGACCACTCCCCTGTCGTGTGCCATCCGGTTGCCGTCGCTGCCGGGCCGGCTGTCGGCCGGGCTCTGTTCGGCAGCCGTCCGGTTGATGTCCGGTCGGTTCCAGCCGGTTCCAGCCGGATCCAGCCGGATCCAGCCGGATCCACTTGGTTCCATTGTCCGCCCGGCCCGCCCCGGCGACCTCCCGGCACTGGCGATCACGGCGCTGTTACCGTCCATGCATGCCCACTGCCGCCCCGCCACCGAACGACTTCCTGCGTTCGCTGCTGCAGATCCCTTCCGTCGCCGCCCGCGACGTTGACACCGAAGGCCGCACGCTGGTCAGCTACGACGTCACCGGTTCGGCCCAGCTGTACGAGGTCGGCGCCGACGGAGGCTGGCGGCGGCTGACCGACCTGGACGGCGTGGCCGCCGGCCGCTACCTGCCGGGCACCCGTGCGGTCGTCGTCCAGCACGACGCCGGCGGAAACGAACGCGGCCAACTGTCGCTGATCGACCTCGGCTTCCCCGACGTGGTGGCGGACGAGGCCGGCGCCGGCCACGAGGCCGAGGACGCCGAGACTTCCCAGGACACGAAGGAGCCGCTGCCGGCGCTCGTACCCTTCGTCCACGATCCGGCGTTCGTGCACCGATTGGCCGGGGTCGCGCCGGGACGCGTGCTCTACCTCACCAACCGCCGCAACGGCGTCGACTTCGACCTGGTGAGCCGGGAGATCGGGTCCGGCAAGGAGACGGTGCTCTACGACGGCGGCGGGTACGTCGCCGAGGTGGAGGCGTCACCGGACGGCCGCTGGGTGGCGCTCACCCGGCCGAACGCGCCCGCCAACTCCCTGCAGCTGTTGCTGGTGTCCACCGAGGACGGCGGGGTCGCGCCGCTCACCCCGTGGGGCGACGACGCCTACCTGACCACCCCGTCCTGGCTGCCGGACTCCTCTGCCGTGCTGGTCTCGGGCAACCCGGGCCGGGAGATGACCGCGGTGCTGCGGTTCGACCTGGCCGCCCGAACCTGGTCGGAGGTGGTGGCCGACGCCGAGCACGACCTGGTGGGATGGGTCTCCCCCGCCGGCGGTCACGTCCTCGTCGCCACCAACGACGACGGAGCCGTGTCGCTGGCGGTGCACTCCCTCCCCGGCGGTGAGTTGCTGCGCGACCTGGACCTGCCGCCGGGCGGCTGCGCAGCGCTGCACCGGCACCCCGATCCGGTGTGGTCGCAGGCGGGCGACGCCGTGGCGGTGACGTACAGCTCACCGGTCGAACCCCCGTACGCCCTACGCCTGGACGTCACCACCGGCGCCACACAACCCGTCCGGCCCCCGGACCTGCCCGAGCTCCCCGGAGGGCTGGTGCCGCCTGCGTCCCACCGGGTACCCGCGCCCGACGGCGAGCAGATCCCGACGTTCGTCTACCGCCCGGCCGACGGCGGCGACGGCTCGGCAGTGCTGGTCGTGCACGGCGGGCCGGAGGGTCAGTCGGTACGACAGTGGCAACCGATGGTCGCGGGCCTGGTCGCGCAGGGCCACACCGTGCTGGTCCCGAACGTGCGCGGCTCCACCGGCTACGGCAAGCGGTGGTACGCACTGGACGACGTACGCCGGCGACTGGACTCGGTGGCCGACCTGGCCGCGCTGCACGAGTGGCTGCCCACGATCGGCGTCGACCCGGACCGGGTCGCGCTCTACGGCGGTTCCTACGGCGGCTACATGGTGCTCGCGGGCCTCGCATTCCAGCCGTCGCGCTGGGCAGCCGGGGTGGACATCGTGGGGATCGCCTCGCTGGTGACGTTCCTGGAGAACACCTCCGACTACCGTCGCGCGCACCGCGAGCGGGAGTACGGCTCGCTGGCGAACGACCGCGACTTCCTGCACGAGGCCAGCCCGCTCACCCAGGTGGACGCGATGCGGGCACCGCTGTTCGTCATCCACGGTGCGAACGACCCGCGGGTGCCGCTGTCGGAGGCGGAGCAGATCGTCGCCGCGCTGCGGGCCCGGAACGTGCCGTGTGAGCTGCGGGTGTACGCCGACGAGGGGCACGGGCTGGCCAAGCGGGCGAACCAGCTGGACGCCTACCCCGCCGCGTGCGCCTTCCTGGCCGAGCAGCTGGCCAAGCGTCCCGGCACCCCCGGTGACAACGATGCCGGTGACAACGGAGAAGGAGTGGCATGAGCGAGCACAACGAACGCGTCGGCTTCGTCGGCCTGGGCATCATGGGCGCCGGCATGGCCGGAAACCTGCTGCGCAAGGGCTTCGACGTGGTGGTGTACAACCGCACGGCTGCCCGGACCGAGCCCCTCGTCGCCGAGGGCGCCGCGGCCGCCGGCACGCCGCGGGAGGTGGCGGAGCGCTGCGACGTGGTGTTCGTCTGCGTGAGCGACACCCCCGACGTCGAGCAGGTGCTGTTCGGTGAGGACGGCATCGCCGCCGGGATCCACGACGGTGCGCTGGTCGTGGACTCCAGCACGGTGAGCCCGGCGGCCACCCGGGAGTGGGCGGGCAAGCTGGCCGAGCGTGGCGTCGGCTTCCTGGACGCGCCGGTGTCCGGCGGCAGCGAGGGTGCCGCGAAGGGCACCTTGTCGATCATGGTGGGAGGCGAGGACGCGCAGGTCGAGCGGGCCCGTCCCTACCTCGAGGCGATGGGGTCCACGGTCACCCACGTGGGTGTCGTCGGCGCCGGGCAGACCTGCAAGCTGGTCAACCAGATCCTGGTCGTCACCTCGATGCTCGGGGTGTCGGAGGCGCTGGTGCTGGCAAAGGCCGGTGGCCTGGACCTGGAGAAGACCATCACCGCGGTCGAGGGTGGCGCCGCCGGGTCGTGGATGCTCGCGAACCGGGGCCCGCAGGTGATCCGGGACGACTGGCGGCCGGGCTTCACCATCGACCTGCAGCAGAAGGACCTCCGGCTGGTCCTCGAGGCGGCCGACGAGCTCGGAGTACCCGCCCTCGCCACCAGCACGATCTTCCACCTCTACCGCACCCTGCAACGCGAGGGGCTCGGTGGCGAGGGCAACCACGCCCTGATCAAGGCACTCGAACGCCTGGCCGGCGTCCAGGCGCGGCAGGAGGACGCCGACGGGTGAGGCAGGTCCTGGGCGTCCTGACCGGCGTTCAGGAAAAGGCGGCCACGTTGGCCCGCGCCCAGGTCGCGAACGTCGTACCCGGCCGGCCGGTGACCTTCTCCACGGTCGGGACGACCGCCTGCGGGTGCTCGGCCAGCGCGGCCAGCCCGTCGACGTACCACCCGGCGACCTCCCCCATGGTCGGCGCCAGCTGGTCGACGGCCTCGGCATGGGTAACCCGGACGAACCCGAGGTCTCGGCGCAGCGCCGCGCCGAGCTCGCGCACCAGTTCGACCCGGGTGAGGGCCTGCGGACCGGTGAGCTCGTACGCCCGGCCCTGGTGGCCGTCCTCGACCAGCGCGGTGGCGGCGACGGCGGCGATGTCCTCCGGCGCGATCGGCGCGTTCGCCGCGTCCGGGTACGGCTCGCGCACGGTGCCTGCGGTCCGGATCTGCTCGGCCCACATGAAGGTGTTCGTCATGAACTCGCCGACGTCGAGGTGCGTCCACGCCACACCGGACGCCTCCACCACCTGCTCGATCTCGTGCCACCAGCTGCCCGCGGGGCCGGCGAGGTCGACGATGTGCCGGACGCCGGCGTCCACGGCCATCGCGACCACCTCGCGCACGGTCTGGGTGAGCGGTGCGAGGTACATCCGGTCCACCCCGGCCAGGGCCGCCGGCATCGTCTCGGGCCGGCCGAGATATCCCCGGGCGACCTGCACACCCGCGGGAAGCGCGGCCCTCGCCGGGTTGGTCGTCAGGGCCCGCACGTCCGTCTCGCCCGCGGCCACCAGCTGGTCGACCACCAGCCGCCCCACGTTGCCGGTCGCCCCCGTCACCAGGATCGTCATCCGTTCGTACTCCTCCGCCGTCGCCTTCCCGTATGAAGTACGGGAATATTAACGTAGGGCGTACGGAAAACCACCCCGTTTCCTCGACCACATACCGACGATCGGAGCACGATGACGATCGAGCACAGCGGCGGCGCGGACCCCGCGCGGATCCTGCCCCTGCTCTGGCGGCGGACCCGGCCCGGTCGCGGCGACCCCCGCCCGGCACTCGGCCGGCGCCCCCGGCTGTCGGTGGACGACGTGGTGGCCGCAGCCGTCCGGCTCGCCGACGCCGACGGCATCCAGGCGATGGCGATGAGCGGGGTCGCCAAGGCACTCGGCGTGGGAACGATGACGCTCTACACCTACGTCCCGTCCAAGACCGAGCTGGTCGACCTGATGGTGGACGACGTGCTGGCCGGGCTCGACCTGCCCACACCCGGGGATGGTCGCCAGAACCGCCCGGACGGCTGGCGCGCTCAGCTCGAGCTCTACGCCGCGGGTGTCCGGTCGATGTACCGGAGCCATCCCTGGTTGCGGCACGTCTCCACGGTGCGTCCGCCGCTCGGGCCGGGGATGCTCGCCGAGCGGGAGTACGTCCTGTCCGCGCTGATCGACACCGGCCTGACCCCGCCGCAGGTGGACGCGGCCGCGACCGCGGTGTCCACGATCGTGCACGCGACCGCGAGCCTGGAGACCGAGAGCGAGCAGCTCGAACGCGCCACCGGCCAGTCCCACGACGCCTGGTGGGGCGAGCGGATGGAGTTGTGGGACGAGTACTTCGACGTCGAACGGCACCCGTCGATGACCCGGCTGTGGCACAGCGGCGGGTTCGCCAGGAACGCCGCCGAGGCAACGGTCGAGGCCAACGAGTTCGGCCTGCGGCGGCTGCTGGACGGCATCGCCCAGCTCGTCGAGAGCCAGGCGTAACGCAGGGATCGGCGGGCGGCGTACGGCGCGGAGGGGCTAGGCCGACTCGGTGACCACGGGGTCGGTGAGGCCGACCGCGGCCGCCTGCGCCAGCCGGGACAGCGCCTGTGCCGGGTCGCCAGCGGGCACGAACACCACCGAGTCCGCACCCGCGTCGTGGAACTCCCGCAGCGCCTTCGCCGCCTCGTCGGGTGTGCCCGTCACCGCCAGCTGGTGCACCCACTCCCGGGGCAGCGCCTGCGCCAGCTCGTCCTCCTCGTGGCTTCGGGCGAGCTCGGCCGCCTCCTCGGCGATGCCGAGCGGCCCGAGCAGCACCGAGCAGTCGCCACCGCGCAGGACCCGCGCGATGCTGCGGCGTACGTCCCACTCACCGTCCTCGTTCAGCCCGAGGTAGGCGTAGACGGTGTAGCGGTGCGGGTCGGTTCGCCCGGCTTCGGCGCGACCGGCATCCACCTGCTCGCGTGCCCAGCGAAGGTAGGCCGGCGCGGACAGCTCCGAGAGCACGGTGCCGTCGGCCACCCGCCCGGACAGCCGCAGCGACTTTCGCGCACGCACGCCCAGCGAGATCGGCGGCGGCGCGGCAATGGGATAGCGCAGGGTCACGTCGTCCAGTCGTACGTGCCGGCCGGAACGTCGTCACCGTCTCACCGGCCAGCAGCGCCCTGACCGCCGCCACCGTCTCCCCCAGCGCGGCCAGCTGCGACGGCGGCAGCGCACCGATCTGCTCCATCCAGCTCGCCACGCCGTGACCGAACCCGGGCAGCACCCGGCCGGGGAAGATCCGCAGCAGGGTGGACAGCTCCAGGGCGGCGGTCGCGGGGTTGCGCATCACCGCCGGCAGCACACCGATGCCGACCGCCAGCCGCTCGGTGGCCGCCAGGGCCGCGGTCGCCGCGGCGATGCCACCGGCGAAGAAGCAGTCCTCGACCACCCACAACTCCTGGTAGCCGAGGGCCTCGACCTGGTGGGCGTAGGAGGGCAGTGCCTCCGGCTCGATCGCACACGGGAACATCGCACCGACGCTCGTCATCGGGTCACTATGGCACAGCACTCCGACAGGTCGCCGAAGCCTCGAACCGGCGCGAGGGTCCGAGCGGACTACTCCGCGAAGGCGTCCGGCGGCGGGCAGACGCAGACGAGGTTGCGGTCGCCGTAGGCCTGGTCGATCCGGCGTACCGGCGACCAGTACTTCCGCCGGCGCAGGCTCGGCATCGGGTAGGCAGCCTCGTCCCTGGTGTAGGGGTGGTCCCACTCCCCGGCCAGCATCTCCACCGTGTGCGGCGCGTTGACCAGCGGGTTGTCGGCTGCTGGCCACTCACCCGAGACGACCTTGCCGATCTCGCCCCGGATCGCGATCATCGCCGCGCAGAAGCGGTCCAGCTCGGCCAGGCTCTCCGACTCCGTGGGCTCCACCATGAACGTGCCGGCCACCGGGAAGCTCATCGTCGGCGCGTGGAAGCCGTAGTCGATCAGCCGCTTGGCCACGTCGTCGACGCTGACCCCGGCCTCCTTCGCCAGCGGCCGCAGGTCGATCGACGCACTCGTGCGCGACGAGGTTGTGCCGCCCGGTGTAGAGGACGTTGTAGTGCGGGGCCAACCGGGTGGCGACGTAGTTGGCGGCGAGGACGGCCGACTCGGTGGCGAGGCGCAGCCCCGGCTCCCCCATCATCGCGACGTACGCCCAGGAGATCGGCAGAATCCCGGCCGACCCGAACGGCGCCGCCGACACCGGACCCACACCGGTCTCCGGACCGGCCTCGGGCCGCAGTGGGTGGTTGGGGAGGTACGGCGCGAGGTGCTCGCGGACCGCGACCGGCCCCACGCCCGGGCCGCCGCCGCCGTGCGGGATGCAGAACGTCTTGTGCAGGTTGAGGTGCGAGACGTCGCCGCCGAACTCTCCCAGCCGAGCCAGCCCGAGCAGGGCGTTGAGGTTGGCGCCGTCGACGTAGACCTGCCCGCCCGCCTCGTGCACGAGGTCGGCGAGCTCGGCGATGTCCTCCTCGTACACGCCGTGCGTGGACGGGTACGTGACCATGATCGCGGCGACCCGGTCTGCGTGGGTGCCGAGCTTGGCGCGCAGGTCGGCCAGGTCGACGGTGCCGTCCTCGGTGGCCGCCACGACGACGACCCGCATCCCGGCCAGCACCGCCGACGCCGCGTTGGTTCCGTGCGCCGACGACGGGATGAGGCACACGTCGCGCTCACCCTCACCGCGCGAACGGTGGTAGGCGCGGATCGCGAGCAGCCCGGCGAGCTCGCCCTGGGAACCGGCGTTGGGCTGCAGGGACACCGCGGAGTAGCCGGTGGCCCGGGCCAGCCAGTCCTCCAGCTGCCGGATCAGCGTGAGGTAGCCCTGAGCGTCCTCGATCGGCGCGAACGGATGCATGCCGGCGAACTCGGGCCAGCTGATCGGCTCCATCGCCGCGGTCGGGTTGAGCTTCATGGTGCACGAGCCGAGCGGGATCATCCCCCGGTCGAGGGCGAAGTCGTCGTCGGCGAGGCCACGCAGGTAGCGCAGCATGGACGTCTCCGAACGGTGCCGCTCGAACACCGGGTGGGTGCAGAACGCCGACGTCCGCACCAGCTCGGCGGGAACCGCGTCGGCCGTGCTCGAGTCGAGGTCGCTGATGTCGTACGGACCCATGCCGAACGCCGCCCACACCGCGGCGAGGTGGTCGGGAGTGGTCGCCTCGTCGCAGGCCACCCCCACGTGGTCGGCGTCGACGGGCCGGAGGTTGACGCCCCGCTCGCGGGCGGCGGCGACCACCTCCGCCGCCCGGCCCGGCACCCGGACCAGCACGGTGTCGAAGTACGCGTCGTGCACCACCTCGACACCGCCGGCGCGCAGGCCGGCGGCGAGCACGGCGGCGGAGCGGTGGATCCGGGCGGCGATCTCCCGCAGGCCGTCGGCGCCGTGGTAGACGGCGTACATCCCGGCGATCACCGCGAGCAGCACCTGCGCGGTGCAGATGTTGCTGGTCGCCTTCTCCCGCCGGATGTGCTGCTCACGGGTCTGCAGTGCCAGCCGGTACGCCGGCCGACCGGCCGCGTCCACCGACACCCCGACGAGACGGCCGGGCAGGTTGCGCTCCAGGCCCTTGCGGACCGCCATGTAGCCGGCGTGCGGGCCGCCGTACATCATCGGCACCCCGAACCGTTGCGCGCTGCCGACCGCGACGTCGGCCCCGATCTCACCCGGCGGGCGGACGATCGCGCAGGCCAGCAGGTCGGCGGCCACCGCCACCTGCGCTCCACGCTCGTGCGCGTCCTCGATCAGGCCGCGGTGGTCGCGCAGCGCCCCGCTGACACCGGGGTACTGCAGCAGGACGCCGAAGAACTCACCGTCCGGCAGCCCGGCGGACAGGTCGGTGACGTCGACGGTGATGCCGAGCGCCTCCGCGCGGGTGGCCAGCACCGCGACCGTCTGCGGCAGGCAGTCCGCGTCGACGACGAACCGGGCACTCGTGGACCTGCGGTTGGTACGCCGGAGCAGGGTCATCGCCTCGGCGGCGGCGGTCGCCTCGTCCAGCAGGGACGCACCGGCGACCGGCAGCCCGGTCAGGTCGCCCACCATGGTCTGGAAGTTGACCAGCGCCTCCAGCCGGCCCTGGCTGATCTCCGGCTGGTACGGCGTGTACGCGGTGTACCAGGCGGGGTTCTCCAGCACGTTGCGGCGGATGACCGGCGGGGTCACGGTGTCGGCGTACCCCATCCCCATCATCGACACCATCAGCCGGTTGCGACCGGCGAGCTCCCGCAGCTCTGCCAGCGCCTGGCCCTCGGTCACCGCGGGGCGAAGGTCGAGCGGGGAGTCGGACCGGATACCGCCCGGGACCGCCGCGGCGACGAGCTCCTCCAGCGACCCGAACCCGCAGGCCGCGAGCATCTTGGCCCGGTCCTCGGCGTCGGGGCCGATGTGGCGTTCGGCGAACACGTCGGCGGAGATGGGCTCGCCCAGCCGGGCGTGTGCCCGAAGGCCCTCGGTGCGCGGTGCGCCCGCGGTACGCGGGGCGTGCTCGGGACCGGACGCGGATTCGGCACGGATCCGGGCGCGGATCCAGAGGTGGGGACGGTCATGTGGGGGCTCCCAAGTCGAGGCTGCTCGCCTGGCGGTCCCCCTCTGTCACGTCACCACCGACGCTTCAGAGTCGCCTCGCCCGCGCGGTCCGTTGGCCTGAGAGGTTCCGGGGAGGGTTGCCCCTTCGGCGCCCGCCACCTCCACAGTGGAGCCGGCAGGACTCTCCCACGCGGGGTAGTCAGCGCCCCCCACGCTACCAGCGCCGGGTGCGAGCCCGTCCGTACGACCGTGGCGACTCGGGACGACTCACCCGAACCGCCCGCCGGGCGGAAGGCGCAGCGGGCGGAGGTGACCGGAAGTGGGGACGAGATCGGAAGGGATGCGCGGGATGCGCCGGATCGGTCAGACGATGAGCCGGGCCTGCCGCCGGGCGGACAGTTCGTCGTTCGGGTGGTCACCGTCGCCGACACCGTCGAGGCGTTCGCCGGGAAGCTGGGCGAGGGACCCCTCGACCTCGCGGGACACCCGGCCGAGCGCGATGCCGAAGACGCCCTGCCCGCCCTGGAGCAGATCGATCACCTCGTCCGGCGAGGTGCACTCGTAGACGCTGGCGCCGTCGCTCATCAGCGTGATCTCGGTGAGGTCGCCGGCGCCCCGCTCGCGCAGGTGGGTGACGGCGGTGCGGATCTGCTGGAGCGAGACCCCGGCGTCGAGCAGTCGCTTGATGACCTTGAGGAGCAGGATGTCGCGGAAGGAGTACAGCCGCTGGGTGCCCGAGCCGGCTGCGGGCCGGATGGTGGGCTCGACCAGCGAGGTCCGGGCCCAGTAGTCGAGCTGGCGGTAGGTGATGCCGGCCGCCGCGCACGCGGTGGTGCCGCGGTAGCCGAGGTCGTCGCCGGGCGGGTCCGGAACGCCGTCTCCCGGCCCGAACAGCAGTCCTTGCTCACCGGCCGAACGCAGTGCCTCCGCGCGTTCGGGGCCTTCACTCGGAGCGGCGCCGGTCGCGCCACCCCCCGACTGGTCACCCGTGCTCGTCACCGCACGCCTCCACGTCTAACGGCGTCGCCTGGCGACACCATCCTGACCCCGCCCATTCCCTGCATGGCCGACGTCTATGGCCACACGACCGGAGTCGCGTGCTTTGCGAACCTGTGGATTTCGACTTACATCAACGAGGTTTGTTCGTCACGGTAGGCCGGGGCCGGGAGGGGGTCAACGCGCCGGGCGGCGTGTCGCACCGAAACCTCAACCTGAGGTCGAGAGCTCGCCCAGGGTGGCGATGGGCACCGGATCGCGGCGGGGTGTCGTACCGGGGCCGGGGGTCGGCCGGGGTCGGCGGCGGTGTCGGAAGGTCAGCCGGGAGTGTCGAAATCTTCGGGTGTGACCTGGTCCAGGAACTCCCGGAACTTCTGGACCTCGGCCTCCTGTTCGTCCGGGATCGCGATGCCCGCCTCCGCCAGCACCTCGTCGGAGCAGACGATGCGGACGCCGAGGCGCAGCGCCAGCGCGATCGAGTCCGACGGCCGGGCGCTCACCTCCACGCCGCTGGCGAACGCCAGGATGCCGTAGAACACCCCGTCGCGCAGATCGGTGATCCTGACCTCGCTCAGCTCCTGTCCGATCGCCACGAGGACGTCACGGAACAGGTCATGGGTGAGGGGCCGGGCAGGAACGATGCCCTGTTGGGCGTGGGCGATCGCACTCGCCTCAGCGGGCCCCACCCAGATGGGCAGGAAGCGTTCGCCGTCGACCTCCCGGAGCAGGACTATCGGCTGGTTGGAAGGCATCTCTACCCGGACACCAACGACGTCGAGCTCGCGCACTCGTCCACAGTACCCCGCGCAGCGCCCAGTAGGTCAGGTGACGCCCTATCCGTGCAGTCCGGCCTTCACCAGCAGGGCGTGCAGCTGGACCGAAAGAGCAGCGAGTTCGCGGGTGCGTTCTTCCGCACGTGCACGCGAGTCCGCTGCACGGTGGCGGACCAGCGGGGCGGTCACCTGCTCGATCAGGCCCACCTGCCGGTCGGCTGCCGTACGGAAGGCACGTAGGTGACGCGGCTCCAGACCGAAGCCCGCCAGCTCACCCGCGACCTTGGCGATGGCGAGTGCGTCCTCGTCGAACTGGTCGCGGCCGTGCCGGGCGGTCACCAGGCCGTACGACTCGAGCTGTTCGAACAGCTCGGGTTTGATGCCGGCGAGCTCGATGACTTCCTGCCGCCCCCACCGCACGTCCGAACGGCTCGGACGGAACGCCGACGGGCGTACCGTGCCCTCGTCGTCGACGATCCGCGGTGCGGGCTGCACACGTCCGTCACCGGCAGGAAGAGTCGGCGGCGTCAGGCCGGCGTCCAGTGCGGCGAGGTGTTCCTTGATGACCCGCAGCGGGAGATAGTGGTCTCGCTGCGCGGTCAGCACGAACCGCAGGCGTTCGATGTCGTCGTGGCCGAACTTGCGGTAACCCGAAGGTGCCCGCTCGGGCTCGATGAGCCCCTCTGCTTCGAGGAACCGAATCTTGGAGATGGTGACGTCCGGGAACTCCGGGCGTAGCCGGGCCAGCACCTCACCGATGGAGAAGCTGCCGGATCGCGCCGACGCCGCCCCGCTCACCGCAGGAGCCTCCGCCGTCCGCGGTGACCGCGGTGGCGAACACCGGGGTTCACCCTGTCTCCTCCTCGGAGGCTCCGTCCACACCCGCCGCACTGCGCTCGCCGGGCGTACCACGACCGAACCCGCGCTGGCTGGCGAAGTAGACGAGGCGGAACTTCCCGATCTGCACTTCGTCACCGCCGACCAGCATCACCTCGTCGATGCGGTCGCGGTTGACGTAGGTGCCGTTCAGGCTCCCCACGTCGCGCACCGCGAAACCCTGGGGCTGGCGGTGGAACTCCGCGTGCCGACGGGACACGGTCACGTCGTCGAGGAAGATGTCGCTGTCCGGATGCCTGCCGACGGTCACCACGTCGGAGTCGAGCAGGAACCGGCTGCCCGCACTCGGGCCGCGCTGCACGATGAGCAGCGCGCTGTCGAACGGCAGCGCATCCACCGCGGCCTGCTCGTGCGGACGAAGCTCCGCCTCGGCACGCTCCTCGGCGGCGGCCTCGCCGCTCAACGAGATCGTGGCGGTCTGCTCGACCGGCCGCTCGCCCCCCAGCGCCTTACCGCACTGCGAACAGAACCTGCTGCCCTCGGCATTGTCATGCCCGCACTGGGTGCAGAAAGGCATTGACGACCCTCCCGTGGCGGAAATCGGCGCGACTGTTGTTGGACACTTCCACCGCACACACCCTAACCCTTGATCCGGGCTGGAGGTGGGCAGGTCGGACGATACGCCGACCGGCCCGATCCGGGCGTGTTCGCCGCCTCCGGCGCCGGGTGTCGCGGGTGCCCGGCGGTCGGAGATCAGCAGGTCAGGACTGTTCCACCTGCGCCTGGTAGGCGTCGGCGTCGAGCAGGCCGTCGAGCTCGGTCCGGTCGGCCGGGCGGACCTCGATCATCCAGCCGTCGCCGTAGGGGTCGGCGTTGACCAGCTCGGGGCGCTCGTCCAGCGCGTCGTTGCGGGCCACGACCGTGCCCTTGATCGGGGAGAAGAGGTCGCTCACGCTCTTGGTGGACTCGAGCTCACCGCAGGCCGCGCCGGCCTCCACGTCGGCGCCCACCTCCGGCAGGCTGACGTAGACGATGTCACCGAGCGCACCCTGTGCGTAGTCGGTGATACCGATGCGGACCGTGCTGTCGGCCCCGCCGGGATCGCGGACCCACTCGTGGTCGCTGGTGTAGCTGAGGTCGTCCGGGAACACGCGCGTCTCCTACTTCTTGCCTCGGTTACTTCTTTGCTCGGTGCATCATCGGGAGGAGGACCCGGGCGATTTGTCCGGGGCCGGGCGAGCGTAGCGAGGGCTCACCACGCTGTGCAAGGAATTCACCTGGATGGTCTGTCGCTCCAGGACCGAGGCGAGCCCGCCCTTCTGGCTCACCTCGTCCACGACGCCTCCGGGGATGCGCATCGCGGTGGCGAGAGTACGCGCGTCCCCGATCGCGTCGATGGTGTACGGCGCCGGCAGCAGCTTGCCGTCGACGATGATGCCGCCCTGGCCGTCCAGGACGTAACTCGACGCGACCACCCGGACCCGGTCGTTGATCTCGATCGCCTCCGCGCCCGCGTCGCGCAGTTCCTCGATCGTGTTCAGCACCAGGGACGCGTTGACCGCGGCCTGGTCGTCGGTGATCGTGAGCCGGATGCCCGGCCCGGTCGCCGGGAGCGTTCCGGCGAGGATGCCGAGGGTCTGGGCGCGGGTCTGCGCCTGCTCCAGGGCGGAGCGGCGGCGGTCGGCGCCGGAGACCAGATCGGCCTTGGACCGCTGCAGGTCACCGATGTCGGTCTCCAGGCGGCGGGAGCGCTGCTGCAGACCGTCCATGATCTGGATGAGCTGAGTGCGGTCGGCGTTGGTGAACTCGTCGGTGTTGCGCAGCGCCCGGACCTGGACGGTCGCGGCGAAGCCGAGCGCTGCCAGCAGCACGGCGGCGGCGACCTGCGCGCGGGAGGTGTGCGGGCGAAACGCGCCCACCAGCCGACGCCAGGAGGTGTTACGCGGCCTGGACGGGGTGGGGGTGGGGGTGGGCGTCGGCGGCTGGGGCTCCGGGGTCTCGGGCCCGGAGCTCCTCGGCTCGGTGGTGTCGTTCTCGTCGGCCATCGTCGCCTCAGGCCTTGAAGAGCCGCCGCCGGATGGCCGCCATGTTGGAGAAGATGCGGATACCGAGCACGACGACCACACCGGTCGACAGCTGCGCGCCGACGCCCAGCTGGTCGCCGAGGTAGACCATGACGGCGGCCACCAGGACGTTGCCGATGAACGACACCACGAACACCCGGTCGTCGAAGATGCCGTCGATCAGCGCGCGCAGGCCACCGAAGACCGCGTCCAGGGCGGCCACCACCGCGATCGGGAGATAGGGCTGCAGCGGCAATGGCACCGACGGCTGGAGCAGGAGCCCCGCGACGATGCCGATGACGAGGCCGATCGTCGCGATCACTGGGCGCCTTCCGTCCGCGCGTACCTGAGGGTGTTGCCCGAGTCGGCCGGGAGGTTCAGCTCGTCGACCGTCCGGGTTTCCAGACGTATATGGTGCACCGCCTTGAGATTGAGCAGCCACTCGCCACCCGGGCTTTCGGTGAACCTCGCCTCCAGGGCTTTCGGGTCGCCGATCGCCTCCACGACGTAGGGCCGGGCCAGCGGGCGATAGTCGACGGTGATCGACTTGTCGGCGCCGCGGATCGCGGTCATGGCGGTGAGACGTTCGCCGTTCACCGAGACCGCCTCCGCCCCGGCCGACCACAGGCCGTTGACCGTCTGCTGCAGGTCGATGTCGAGGATCCGGCCCGCGGCGCCGTCGGGGCCGGAGACCTGGTCATCGGGCGCGTCGTCGATCGTCAACAGGAGTCCAGGACCCCGCACCTTGCCGGTGCCGGCGATCACGTCGAGTGCGGCCAGGCGGGAGCTGAGGTCCTTGCCGCTGGTGGTGCTGGCGAGGATGTCGCTCTGCAGACCGGACACCTCCTCCTGGAGCGAGCCGGCCCGCGTGCGCAGCCGGTCGTTGCGGGCCGCCTCGTCGCGGATACGAACGATCAGGTCGGCCTTCTCCTTCTCGACCTCGGGTGCGAAGTGCCGGGTCTGGACCGCCGCCACGGCCAGCATCAGCCCGAACACCACCAGTACCACCACGGTGGCGCCGATACCCCGCCGAGGGCGGGACCGGTTGGGCCCGCGCCGGGCCGCCGCTGCGGCGTAGCCGTCGTCGAGCGCGTGGGTCACCAGCTCGCGCATCAGTGACATGGAGTCGTTGCGCCGGAACTCCGGGTAGGAGTCGGTCCACGCTCCGGTACGGCCGTTGGTGGAACGGTCACCGCCGGCGGGGGGCTTCTTGCCGTCCGCCGTGGTGGTCACCGACTCCCCTCGAGCCATGCCGGCCATGGTGTCACGACCCGCCCCCGGCGACTGGCACCGGCTCTCACGGGGCTCTCACCAGGTCTCGGGGGCTCTCACCGGCCGGCACGGGTCACCAGGTCGGCCCAGCGGTGCGCGAGCGTGGTCGCCTGCTCGGTGCTGGTGCTTTCCGCCCAGACCCGGGTGACCGCCTCGGTCGGGTCGGGCAGCACCAGGCCCCACGAGCCGTCCGGCTCCACCACCCGGACGCCGTTGGTGGTGTCCAGCTCCCGGCCGTCGGCCGCCTCGACGGCCGCCCGCATCACCGCACCCTTACTCGCCCACGGGGTGGGCACGGCGAGTTGGACGACGTGTGCCCGCGGTATCCGGGCGTTGATCTCCGACATCCGCAGGCCGGTCCGGGCGGTCACCCCGACGAGTCGTACGAACGCCGCGAACCCGTCCACCGCGTTGGAGAACTCCGGGATGATGAAGCCGCCCCGCCCGTCACCGGCGAGCAGCAGGCCCTGCGTGGCCGAGGCAGTGGCGAGCGCGTCCGGCGAGGTGGTGGTCCAGCGGATCTGCACGCCGTGGAACGCCGCCACCTGCTCCGCGACCCGGGTCGTGGTCACCGGGAGCGCGACGTTGCGCCCGCGGCCGGACTCGGCGGCCACCAGGTCGACGAACACCAGCAGCGCGCGCTCGTCGGAGATGACGGCGCCGGTCTCGTCCACGAGCGAGATGCGTTCACCGAGCGGATCGAAGCGGACACCGAACGCCGCCCGCGACGACGACACGAGCTCGGCGAGGTTGGCCACCGCCGCCGTCCGCTGCTCGGCGGTCTCGGTGGGGCTGCGGTCGTCCAGCCCGGCGTTGACCAGGAACGCCTCGATGTCCAGTCGGCCGAGGAGGTTGGGGAGCAGTTGGCTCGCGGTGCCCCGTCCGGCGTCCACCACGACCTTCAGCCGCGCCTCGGCCACGTGCGAGGTGTCCACGCTGCGGAGTAGGTCGCGGACGTAGCTTTCGGCGATCCGGGACGGGAAGGTGAGGTCGCCGATCTCCCCCGGGAACGCGCGGCGGAACTCCTGCCGGCCGAGCACCCGCTCCACCTTGCGCTGGGCCATCGGGGACAGGTCGGCGCCACGTTCGTCGAGGAAGATCAGGTCCACCGAGTCCGGCCGGTTGGGGGTGGTACGGATCAGCAGGCCGCCACCCACGTTGCTGCGCGCGGTCTCCAGCCGGGCCACGGGGTTCGGCGCCACCTCCAGGTCGCAGACGTTCAGGGCACTGGAGGTGAACGCCGCGATGGCCGCACGCTTGAGCGCCCGCGCGGACCGCGAGGTGTCCCGGGCGGTGAGCACCGTCGACCCCTTGCGGAGCGTCGTGGCGTACGCGCTGGCGAGGCGTACGACGAGCTCGGGGGTGATCTCGACGTTCACGATCCCGCTCAGCCCGCGGGCACCGAACAGCGCCTGCCGGCCCTGCGACTCCCAGATCACACTCTGGTGGACGACGGCGCCGGCCTCGATGGTCTTGCTGGGGTAGACCTTGATCTCGGGATGGAGGACGGCCTCCTCCTCGATCACGCAGTCGTCGCCGACCACGGCACCGTCCTCGATGCGGGCACCGCGCATCACGTCGGTGTTCTTGCCGACCACACAGCCGCGCAGGTTGGTGTGGCCGCCGACGTAGGCGTTGTCGTGGACCACCGCGCGGTGCAGGAACGCCCCGCTGCGCACCACCACGTTGTCGCCCACCACGGTGTGGTCGCGGATCTCCGCGCCACCCTCGATCTTGGCGTACGCACCGACGAACGCCGGGCCCTTCAGCGTCGCCTCCGGGTCGACGTCGGCGCCCTCCCCCACCCAGACGCCGGTGGCCACCTCGAACCCGTCGATGTCGATGTCGAGCTGGCCGTCGAGTGCGTCGTAGTTGGCCTTGAGGTAGCTGCGGTGGGTGCCGACGTCCTCCCAGTAGCCGTCGGCGACGTAGCCGTACAGCGGAGCGCCCTTGGCCAGCAGGCGGGGGAAGACGTCGCTGGACCAGTCGACGTTCTCCGCCTCGCCCACGCTGTCGAGGATCTCCGGTTCCATCACGTAGATGCCGGTGTTGACCGTGTTGGAGAACACCTGCCCCCAGGTGGGCTTCTCCAGGAAGCGGTCGACCCGGCCGTCCTCGCGCAGGATCGTGATCCCGAACTCCAGCGGGTCGGGCACCCTGGTCAGGCACACGGTGGCCAGCGCGCCGGTACGCCGGTGGTGTTCGACCAGCGAGGTCAGGTCGATGTCGGTGAGGGCGTCGCCGGAGATGACGACGAACGTGTCGTCGGACAGCGCGGCGGCGGCGTTCTTGACGCTGCCCGCGGTGCCGAGCGGCTTCTCCTCGGTGGCGTAGGTGAGGTCCATGTCGAGGTCCTCGCCGTCGCCGAAGTAGGCGCGCACCATCGAGCCGAGGAAGTGCACGGTGACGACGGTCTCGGTGAGTTCGTGGCGGCGCAGGAGCCGCAGCACGTGCTCCATGATCGGGCGGTTGACCACGGGCAGGAGCGGCTTGGGCATGCTCGTGGTCATCGGGCGCAGGCGGGTGCCCTCGCCACCGGCCATGACTACGGCTCTCACGTGGCTCCTCTCCGCCAGCCCGCACCGCGAGGGGTCACCTCAGGTGTGGAGCCGACCTTCTTCTCGTGCGGGTGTCGCCGGCGCTGCGCTCCGGAGAAGTTGGTAGGCCTGGTAGGCGTAGAGAATCCCGGCCCACCAGTACAGGCCGGTACCCCACACCACGAAGGCCCACCCCACGATCTCGGCCAGGGACGCGAAGGTGCTGCTGCCCTCACCGAGGAACAGCAGCGGGAAGGCGTACAGCAGGCAGAACGTCGCCGCCTTCCCCAGGAAGTGCACCGGCAGCGGGCCGAAGCCACGGAGCCGGAGGTAGCCGAGCAGGCCGACGAGCAGGACGTCCCGCAACGGGAGCGCGACCGCGAGCCAGACCGGGATGACCTCGCGCACCGCGAGGCCCAGCAGTACCGCGAGGATGTAGAGCCGGTCCGCGAACGGGTCCAGCAACTTGCCGAGCGTGCTGGTCTGGTGCAGCCTGCGCGCCAGCTGGCCGTCCAGCCAGTCGGTGAAGCCGGAGACCGCGAGCACGATGATCGCCCAGCCGTCGGCCCGCGGGCCGAGAACAAGCCACAGGAACAACGGCACACCCGCGAGCCGGGCGAAGCTCAGCAGGTTGGGCAGGGTCAGCACCCCCGCGTCCTTACGCGCGTCGATCGGCTCCGCCACCAACGAATCCCCCTCTGGGGCCACAACAGGTCCTGCCCAAGCCCTGCCGAGTGTCCTGCCCGATGTCCTGCTCGATGTCCGAGTCGATGTCCGAGTCGATGTCCTGGTGAAACAGTATTACCCCGGTTGCCGAGCAGGATCCGCGCCGCGCTGGCACCGTCCCGGCCGCCCGGGTTCTCGCACTGGTGTCCGCCCGGTCACGCCGGGCGACCGGTCGCGGTGGCTGGTCCGGCGCTCTCGCTGCTCGCAGTGCTCCCGGTCCTCCCCGTGCCGGCCACCTCGCTGCTCTCACCGTCCGGCGCGGGCCGGTCGGCCCGCCAGCCGCCGTCGGCACCCACGGTGACCAGCCGCTGGGTCGCCCGGGTGAGGACGACGTACAGCGTGCGGACACCCACCGGGCTCTCCGCGGCGATCTCGGCCGGTTCGACCACGACCACGCCGTCGTACTCGAGACCCTTGCTCGCCAACCCCGTGGTGACAACGACCCGCGCGGCGGCATCGTCCCCGAGTCCGGCCAGCCATCGCGCCGCCTCGTCCGCCCGTGGCCCCGCGACCACGACGCCGACGATGCCGGTGACCGCGTTGAGAAGCTCACCGACCGCGGCCCGCACGGCCTCCGGACGACCGTCGGGGCCGGCCGTCACGTGCGTCGGCGGATGGCCGGTCTCACGCACCGCCCGCGGCAGTCGCACGTCGGGCAGGGCGGTCGCGATCACCTCCGCAGCCAGGTCGAAGATCTCCGCCGAGTTGCGGTAGTTGGTGTCCAGATGGAACGTACGCCGGGTGCGGGAGCCCAGGGCCGCGTCACGGGCGGCCTCGGCCTCGGCGACGTCCGGCCAGGAACTCTGCGCCGGGTCGCCGACGATGGTCCAGCTCGCGTGCCGGCCGCGGCGGCCGAGCATCCGCCACTGCATCGGCGACAGGTCCTGCGCCTCGTCCACCAGCACGTGGGCGTATCCGTCGTACTGCTGCGGCTGCTCTCCGCGGGACCGGGAGTGCTCGCGTTCGTACGACGTGACCACCTCCTGCACGCCGCCGTCCTCGTCGAACGGGTCGCGCGGCGCCACCGGCCGCACCGGCTCACCCAGGAGGGCGTCCAGCTCGTCCAGCAGCGGCACGTCCTCCACGGAGTAGCCGGCCCGGCCCGACCACGAGGCCGCGAGCAGGTCGATCTCCTCCGGACGGAGCACACCGCGGGCCACCCGCGCGAGCCGGTCCCGGTCGGCCAGCCAGCCGAGCACCTCGGCCGGTGTGACGTTGGGCCACCAGGCGTCCAGAAACTCGGTGAACGCCGGTCGCTCGCGTACGTCCTGATCGAACTCCCCCCGCGACATCGGCCGGCCGCCGGCGCCGCCACCGTCGGTCCCGCCCGCGCCGCCGGCCTGCTTCCACAAGGCGTTGAGCAGCGCCCGGACCGCCTCCGCCCGCGCCCGGTTGCGGCGCGCGCCCCGGCGGAGCACGTCGGTCCGGATCGCGGTCAGCTCACGGGCACCGAGTGCGAGGCGGCGGCCCGCGGCGTACAGGCGGAGTTCCTCGGGCGCCCCCGGCACCGCACCACGCGCCGCCCGGGACATCACCTGGTGCATCCGCGCCGACCCCTTGACCACCGCGCACGGGAAGGGATCGGAACGGTCGGCGACCACGCCGTCGACCACCTCGCCGACCGAACGAAGCGTGGCCTCGTGCTCGCCGAGGGAGGGCAGGACCCGCTCGATGTAGCTCATGAAGACCGCCGACGGCCCGACGACGAGCACGCCGCCACCCTGGATCCGCCGGCGCTCGGTGTAGAGCAGGTAGGCGGCGCGGTGCAGGGCCACGACCGTCTTGCCGGTGCCCGGGCCACCGCTGATCAGAGTGACTCCGGGCGCGGGTGCGCGGATCACCTGGTCCTGTTCGCGCTGGATGGTGGCCACGATGTCGCGCATCCGGCCGCTGCGGGCCGAGGTCAGCGCGGCCATCAGCGCGCCGTCGCCGACGACGTGCAGGTCGGCCGGCGCGTTCTCGGAGTCCAGCAGGTCGTCCTCGACGCCGACCACCCGCTGGCCCTGCGAGCGCAGTACCCGCCGGCGCACCACGCCCTGCGGGTCGACCGCGGTCGCCTGGTAGAACACCGCCGCGGCCGGCGCCCGCCAGTCGAGCACCAGCGGCTCGTGCTCGGCGTCGCGGACGCCGATCCGGCCGACGTAGCGCACCTCACCACCCAGGTGGTCCAGCCGGCCGAAGACCAGGCCCTCGCGCTGGGCGTCGAGCACCGCCAGCCGGCGGACCGCGTGGTCGACCAGCACGTCGCGTTCGAAGAGGCTGCGGTAGTCCTCCTCCTTGATCTGGCCGGTGTAGTCGAGCAGGCCGCGCTCGCGGCCCTCCCGGCGGACCGCGGAGGCGCTCTCGACCATCGCGGCCAGTCGGGAGTAGACCCGATCGACGTACTGCTGCTCGTGGCTGATCTCGGTTTGCTCGACCGAGGTGGAAGGCTGCACCGTGCGCGTTCTCCCTGCCCTGCGGTGCACCCCGGCACCGCCCCTGACGACGTACTGACGACGTCCCTGACCACGTCAGCTGAGCTGTGTAACCGAACCAGCCGGCTGACGAACTACCGACGCTGCCCGAAGTGGGCAACCGCACAAGTCTAGGACAGGCGAAGCCCTGATGAGCTTCCCTACTGCCCGCAGGGCGCGCCCTGGCGCCTCGGGCACCCCGACGCCGCTCCGGATGCTGTCGCCGACCCGCCGGGCATGGGATGATCGCGCCGTGATCCCCATCGTCATACGCGTCGCCATCAACGCCGTCGCCCTGTGGGCCGCCACCTGGGTGTCCGGGGTCGAGCTGGGCGGCAGCTCCACGTCCGCCAAGGTCGGGACGCTGATCGCGGTCGCGCTGATCTTCGGCCTGGTCAACGCCGTTCTCAAGCCGATCATCAAGGTGGTCGGCTGCGGCTTCTACGTCCTGACGCTCGGCCTGATCTCGTTCGTGGTCAACGCGCTGCTCTTCCTGCTCGTCGGCTGGCTCGCCGGGCAGCTGCATCTGGCGTTCACCGTGAGCGGCTTCTGGGCCGGTTTCTGGGGCGCGATCATCATGACGGTGGTCAGCTTCGCGCTCAGCCTGGTCATTCCCGACAAGTACGACGAGCGCTGACCACCGCGGCGGTTCAGTCCCGCCGGATCACCGACCGCTCCCCCGCGGTCACCGCGAACGGCAGCGTGTTGCCGGCCGGCGGTGACGGGCACAGGTAGTGGTCGGCGAACGCGCACGGCGGCAGGTGGGCGCGGTTGAAGTCGATCAGGGTGCGCCCGTCCTCGTCCGGCGCCGGCAGGTGGACGAAGCGGAAGTCGTGTCCGCCCCGGCTGCTGGTCCGGTCGGCGAACACCGCCTCCAGCCCGCCTCCCCTGCGGGTGCCCACCCGCAGGGCGTACGCCTGGCCCCCGTGGTCGAACCTCACCTCACCGGCCAGCACCAGCCCGCGGTCGTGGCCGTCGGCGTTGGCCACGCGTTCCACCCGGTCGGCCGAGTCGCCGGAGTAGGCCGCGAACGTCGCGGGCAGTGCCCACGCCTCGTCGGGGGCGTACGCGTCGATGCCGACGAACGACGTGCGGGTGCGGGCGTGCGGGTCGTAGACCCTGACGGCGAACTGGCCCTCCCGCTCGATCAGGGCGAGCTTCCAGTCACCGTGGGAGATCGTCGAGGGGTCGGGGTCTCGGTCCGAGCGGGGCCGGGCGACGCCGTCGACGATCACTCCGTCCACGACCAGGCCCGCGGCCGAGTCACTGCGTACGGTCACCACCCCGGACTTCACGCTCCACACGCCGGGGACCTCGGGAACGCTGGTCGCACCGTCCACCCAGTGGGTGCCGACGAGGGCGAGCATGGCGTACGGGCCGCTGACGCCGGCCTGGCGCTGCTGCCGCCACTTCGCCCAGTCGTCGGCGAACGTGGTCTCGGTCATCTCGGTCTCGGTCCCGGACTGCGCCGCGATTCCCATTTCCGAGCTGGCTCCTCACATCGTCGATGTCGTCGACACCTGGCGTCCTCCCGTACACGACCTGGCGCGTTCTCCTCACGAGCCGGAGACGCCTCCGCCGGCCCGCGAACCGATCCGCGAGCGGGACGAAGCCGATCTCTCGACGCCGAGATGGTAGTGGCCGGAATGTCTGGAAGCGACCCGTCGTCTGCCGGGTGGCTCACGCGGTTCGTCCCGCGTGAGCGGGGTTTCGACCCTACGTGAGAAATGGATCACGGCAATGGCCACCGCCGGATCGGCCCCGCCCCGGTGCCGCACCGGTGCCGCCCCGGTGCCGCCCCGGTGCCGCCCCGGTGCCGCCCCGGTGCCGGAGCGACCTCTCCCCGGCGGCCCGGTTCCGGTCAGGCCGGGCGTCCCGATTCGGTCGCCGCCAACCCCCGGGGTTCGGCTTGCGAGCAACCGGCGATGAACTATTCTTCGAACATGAGTTCGATCCCCTGCCCAAGGTGACCGGACGGAAGGACCCCGAATGACCGACCGCTTTGCCGTGCGAGAAACCCCCCAGGGGCATGGCGTGTGGGACGCGGCCGTCAATGGCTGGCACAGCAGGCAGGACCTCGACGAGGCCGCCGCCACGGATCTGGCGAACACGATGAACGCCGGCCACGTGGCCCGGGAGGCCCGCCCCGACACCGGCTCGCGCCGGGTGGTGCCGGCCAAGCCGGTGCTGGTGCTCGTGGACGGGCGCTGGTGGCCCGGGCATCTCGACTGGTGGGTGCACGAGAACGACGGGTGGTACGGCCGGGCCACCCTGGACGCCAGTGGCGCGGCGAGCTGGTATCCCGCCGCGTCCCTGCGGCCGGCACCGGCCTCGGCAAGGAGCGCGTGAGACGTGGCCGGTCGCGGGGCGATGCGCGCGCCCCGCGACCGGCCACGTCAGTCAATCCGGCCACGCTCAGTCAGCCGGTCCATGCCTCCCACACCTGGTCGGCGACCCCGGGCGCGGCCACCATGATCCCGCCCGACTCCGGAAACAGCGTCCGCTTCCCGTCCTCGCCGCGGACGTCGGCTCCGGCCTGGCCGGCCACGAACACCGCGGCCAGCAGGTCGATCGGGTTGAAGGCACCGATCACGCCGCCGGCCGCCCGGCCCGCGGCGACACTGACCAGGGAGAGCGCCGAGGAGCCCATGATCCTGGTGGTGCACAGCTGCCCGGCGAGCCGGTCGAGCATGTCGGTCATCCCGGGCCAGGGCCGGTACGCCGCCCACTCGGTGACCACCACCTCACCGGCCAGCGCGGTGGCGCCGGCGCACCGGATGGGTTCGCCGTTGCACAGCGCCGGGCCGCCCCTGACCGCGCTGAACACCTCGCCGCGGAAAGGATCGGCGACCACCCCGAGCGCGGGTCCGTCGGCGTCGGCCAGAGCGAGACTGAACGAACACCAGGGCAGCCCGCTGGCGTAGTTGGTGGTGCCGTCCACCGGGTCGAGATACCAGGTGGGGGCGCCGTCGGCAGCCGGGCGGCCGCCGTACTCCTCACCCACCAGCGCGTACGACGGAAAACGCTCGGCCACGACGGAGCGCACCCGGCGCTCGATCTCCCGGTCGGTCTCGGTCACCAGGTCGGCGGCGTTCGCCTTCGTGGCCACCGACGTGGGGCGAGAACGTATCCGGCCGGCAGCCCAGTCGGCGAGTTCGAGGGCGGTGGACAGTTCGTCGGCGTACGTCGTCGTCATCGGACCTCCGTCCGCCCACCCGCGGGCTGACCGGCCGCGGGCCGGCGAAGCACGTCGACCAGGGAGGCGATCCGGTTGCTGATGATCGCGTCCACTCCGAGCCCCGCCAGCCGGGCCATCTGCTCCGGGTCGTCCACCGTCCAGGTCGACACCAGCCGCCCCGCGGCGTGGTTGGCGGCGACCGCCGCCTCGTCCAGGTGGATCCACTCCGGGTTGAAGTACTGCGGCCGCACCCGCTCCCACACCTCGTCCCCCGGTGGCGTCGGATGCCCCCAGGACAGCGCGATCGCGGCACCGGGCCGGCGTTCGCGAATCAGGGCCAGCGCCTCGGTGTCGCCGGCGTAGAGGACGTGGGCGTCCAGCCCCAGCTCGTTCACGAGTGCCTGGGTGGCCAGGCCGATCGCGACCGAGGTGACGTCCAGCATCACCTGGGTGCCGAGGTGGGCCACGAGGTCGAGCGCCTCCGCCGCGGTGGGCAGCGACCAGGGGCCGTCAGGTGAGCGGTGGGCGGCGGCGAGGTCGTCGAAGGAGACCGACGACACCGGCCGCGGGTCGTCCCACAGGCGTTCCAGGGTGGGGTCGTGGAGTACGACCAGGCGGTCGTCCGCGGTCAGCCGCAGGTCGATCTCCACCATGTCGGCACCCGCGGCGACCGCCGCCTCGATCGCCGGCAGAGTGTTTTCCCGATTGCCGCGTGGCTCGCCGCGATGGGCGATGGCCGTGGTCACGTCAGATCCTCCCGCTGACAGGCACTGGGTCCCGACGATCCTGGCACTGCTACCGCCGTCGCGGGCGACCAGGGCGAGCCGGGCGTGCCGACCGGCCACCTCGGCCGGTCGCCCTGCTCGGTCCAGCTACTTCACCCGGTGCTACTTCACCCCGGCCTCGTGCATGCCGCGCAGCTCCCGCTTCAGCTCGTGGATCTCGTCGCGGAACCGGGCCGCCAGCTCGAACTGGAGTTGCTCGGCCGCGGTGTGCATCTGCTCGTTGAGCTCCTGGATCAGGTCGGCCAGGTCGGAGGCCGGCAGAGCGGCGAGGTCCTTCGCGTGCCGGCCGGCCTCGCCGAGGCTGGACAGCTCCGGCACCGGCGCCTTGCCGCGGCTCTGCTGCCGGCCGGCGCCGCCCAGCAGCTTCTGCGGTGTCGGCGTCCTCGCGGGCGAGCATGTCGGTGATGTCGGCGATCTTCTTGCGCAGCGGAGTCGGGTCGATCGCCGTGCTCCTTGTTGTAGGCGACCTGCTTGGCCCGCCGGCGGTTGGTCTCGTCGATCGCCATCGGCATCGACGGGGTGATCTTGTCGGCGTACATGATGCACCTGGCCGGAGACGTTGCGCGCGGCCCGGCCGATGGTCTGGATCAGGCTGACGTGCCCGAACGCAGGAAGCCCTCCTTGTCGGCGTCGAGGATGGCCACCAGCGACACCTCCGGCAGGTCGAGGCCCTCCCGCAGCAGGTTGATGCCGACCAGCACGTCGTACTCGCCCATCCGCAGCTCGCGCAGCAGCTCGACCCGGCGCAGCGTGTCGACCTCGCGAGTGCAGGTAGCGCACCCGGATGCCGTGCTCCAGCAGGTAGTCGGTGAGGTCCTCGGCCATCTTCTTGGTCAGCGTGGTGACCAGGACCCGCTCGTGCGCTCGGCCCGCAGCTGGATCTCGTGCATAGGTCGTCGATCTGGCCCTTGGTCGGCTTGACGACCACCTCGGGGTCGACCAGGCCGGTCGGGCGGATGACCTGCTCGACAACTCGCCGTTGCCCTTGCTCAGCTCGTACGGGCCGGGCGTGGCGGAGAGGTAGACCGTCTGCCCGATCCGCTCCAGGAACTCCTCCCAGCGCAGCGGCCGGTTGTCCATCGCGCTGACGGCAGCCGGAAGCCGTGCTCGACCAGCGTCCGCTTGCGGGACATGTCGCCCTCGTACATCGCCGCCGATCTGCGGCACCGTCACGTGCGACTCGTCGATGACCAGGAGGAAGTCCTCGGGGAAGTAGTCGAGCAGGCAGTGCGGCGGCGTGCCGGGCGCGCGGCCGTCGATGTGCCGGGAGTAGTTCTCGATGCCCGAGCAGGAGCCGACCTGGCGCATCATCTCGATGTCGTACGTCGTGCGCATCCGCAGCCGCTGCGCCTCCAGCAGCTTGCCCTGGCGCTCCAGCTCGGCGCAGCCGCTCGCCCAGCTCCGCCTCGATGTCGCGGATCGCCCGCTCCATCCGCTCCGGCCCGGCGACGTAGTGGGTCGCCGGGAAGATGTAGAGCTCCTGGTCCTCGGTGACGATCTCCCCGGTCACCGGGTGCAGGGTGGACAGCCGCTCGATCTCGTCGCCGAAGAACTCGATCCGGACGGCCAGCTCCTCGTAGACCGGGATGATCTCGAGCGTGTCGCCGCGGACCCGGAAGGTGCCGCGGGTGAACGCCAGCGTCGTTGCGGGCGTACTGCATGTCGACCAGCCGGCGGAGCAGCTGGTCGCGCTCGATCTCCTCGCCGACCCGCATCCGGACCATCCGGTCGACGTATTCCTGCGGGGTGCCCAGGCCGTAGATGCGGACACCGTGGCGACCACGATCGACGTCGCGCCGGGTCAGCAGGGAGTTGGTGGCCGAGTGCCGCAGCCGCTCGACCTCCTCGTTGATCGAGGAGTCCTTCTCGATGTAGGTGTCGGTCTGCGGGACGTAGGCCTCGGGCTGGTAGTAGTCGTAGTAGGAGACGAAGTATTCGACCGCGTTGTCGGGCAGCAGCTCGCCGCAACTCGTTGGCGAACTGCGCCGCGAGGGTCTTGTTGGGCGCGATCACCAGGGTGGGCCGCTGCAGCTGCTCGACCAGCCAGGCGGTGGTCGCGGTCTTGCCGGTGCCGGTCGCGCCGAGCAGCACCACGTTGCGCTCGCCCGCCTCGACCCGGCGCTCGAGGTCCTCGATGGCCTCCGGCTGGTCGCCGGACGGGGCGAAGTCAGAGACCACCTCGAACGGCGCGACCTTGCGGACAATGTCGGTAACCGGACGCATGGAGCCCACCGTACGCCCGACCACCGACAGGCTCGCTCGCGCCGACCGCGAACCGGGCGTACCGGGCCGGATCAGGCGTGATCAGGCGTGATCCGGCGTGATCAGCCGTCCGAGTCAGCTCGGAGCTGCCGCCACAGCTCGTCCACCCGGGCGTCGAGGTCGTCCAGTGACCCGGAGTTGTCCACGACCACGGTGGCGGCTGCTCGCCGCTGGTCCCGGGACGCCTGGGCGGCGGTCCGTGCCCGCGCGTCGTCAGCCGTGATACCGCGCACCGTGGTGAGCCGGTCGACCTGCACCTGCTCGGGCACGTCGACCACGATCACCTCGTCGAACCCGCCCTGCTGACCGGTCTCGACCAGCAGCGGAATGTCGTGGACGACCACCGCCTCCGGGTTCGCGGCGACGGCGGCCCGCTCCAGTTCGGCGGCCCGGGCGCGGACCCGCGGGTGGATGATCTCCTCCAGTCGCCGGCGGGCCCCGGTGTCGGCGAAGACCAGGCGCGCCAGCGCCGGGCGGTCCAGCGCCCCGTCGGGACCGAGCACCTCCTCGCCGAACGCCTCGACGACCGCGGCCAGCCCGTTCGGTGCCCGGCGCCACCACTTCCCGCGCCAGCCGGTCGGCGTCGATCACGACCGCTCCGTGGGCGGCGAGCCGCCGCGCGACCTCGCTCTTGCCGGACCCGATTCCACCTGTCAGTCCTACCCGCAGCACAGTCGGAGACGATAGCCGAGCTGGGGGTCAGCCGTGCGCGACGACCTGCGACATCGCCCGGCGGGCACGCTCCAGGCTGGCGGCCAGCGGCTCGTCGAAGCGGTCGGGGTTGAACGGCGCCCGGGTGGAGACGTACAGCCCGCCGTTGACCTGCTCGACATGGGCGCCGTGGTACGCCTGGGCGATGCCGGAGTGCAGCCGGCTCAGGTCGAACCACGCGTCCAGGAACAGGTCCGGCTCCGGGGTGACCAGGAGGTCCTTCGGCGACAGGAAGGGCGCCTCGAGCACGACCGACGCGTACAGCGGGCGCAAAGTGACCGCCAAGGCGACCAGCAGCTCCCGCAGCCGGTCACCCAGCACGAACGCCGCCTTCTCGTCGGTGTAGGGGCGCTCCAGGGACGACCCGTCCACGACGACCTCGATCGGGTCGGCGTCGAGCAGCGCCAGGGAGGTCATCGGCGAACAGCGCCGAACGACCGGATCGCGCAGGCCGCCCAGGCGTGTCACGACCTGGCGTACCTCGGTCACGAGCGCGTCGTCCCGCCGCCCTGGGACGAACAGGCCCACGCCCGCCGGTTGCCATCCGAGCTCGTGCACCCCTCCAGTGTTGCCGACGGAAGGAGATCGGGACAGTGCACGACCAAACCGCGTCCGCCGGTGGATGGGTGGCTCCACACGGGGGCGCAGGCGGGTTCGGCCGCCGGGATTTTCGCATCACCGCGGCCCGTCATGTCCGGCTCGTCCGGCTCGTCCGAGGGCCGGGAACGTTCCTGTCGTACGCCCTTGTGCGGCCTGCTGTGTCCGTGCCGGTTTCGTCGGCAGTCGCAACGTTTCACCGGCGGCCGGCAACCGCCGTCGGGCACGCCGTCCTGGCCGGCTCGTCGGAGGTTTCCGTGGCTTGGACGACGAGGGATGCCGTATAACGGGTGACATGTCCGAACCGCGCGTTCCCCGCGAGGACGCCGAGGCCGCCCTGCACGCCCGCAAGGAGCTCGGCGCCGACTTCGAGCCGGCCGTCGTCGACTCCTTCGTCGAACGCATCGACGCCGCCATCGAGACGCGGGTGGCGCAGGAGGTCAAGCGGGCAAGGAAGTCCGAGCCCGCTGCCCGCGGGAACGACGGTCCCGCGCTGGCCCTGGCGATCGTCTCCTTGGGAGTGGCGATCCCGCTGTCTGCCATCGCCGCTCACACGGCCGGGATCACCGGACTGGTCGTGGCGTGGATCGGGATCGTCCTGGTCAATCTCGCCTACGCGCTGGGCCGGCTGCGCCGCAACGACTAGGGCGGGCAGCCTCAGCAGGACGTCCGCCCGCGGACACGAGCTTCACTCGGGCAAGATCGACAGCCTCAGGAGGCACGACAGACACGACTACAACGGCAACGGCCCCGCCGGGTGGCGGGGCCGTTGCCGTTGAAGCTGTCGCGCCGTAACGCGGGGGCTGGCTCAGCCGTTGCCGGTGAGCTTCTCCCGCAGTGCTGCGAGCGCCTCGTCCGAGGCCAGCGTGCCCTCGGCCTCGCGCGTCGGCTCGGCCGACGCGTAGGAGGACTGACCGGAGGAAGACGACGAAGCCGAAGAGGAAGCCGAAGACGACGACGAGGATGCCGCCGGAGCCTCGGCCTCTTCGATCTCGGCCTGCTGCGCGGCCTCGATCTGCTTCTTGTGCGCCTCCCAGCGGCTGTGCGCCTCGGCGTACTCGCGCTCCCACTGGTCGCGCTGCTTGTCGAAGCCCTCGAGCCACTCGCCCGTCTCCGGGTCGAACCCCTCGGGGTACTTGTAGTTGCCCTGGTCGTCGTACTCGGCGGCCATGCCGTAGAGCGTCGGGTCGAACTGGTCCCCGATCGCCTCGGCGCCCTCGTTGGCCTGCTTGAGCGACAGCGAGATCCGGCGACGCTCGAGGTCGATGTCGATGATCTTGACCATGACGTCGTTACCGACCTGGACGACCTGCTCGGGCACCTCGACGTGGCGCTCGGCCAGCTCGGAGATGTGCACCAGGCCCTCGATGCCGTCGTCGACCCGGACGAACGCACCGAACGGCACCAGCTTGGTGACCTTGCCCGGCACGATCTGGCCGATCTGGTGGATCCGGGCGAACTGCTGCCACGGGTCCTCCTGCGTCGACTTCAGCGACAGCGAGACGCGCTCGCGGTCGAGGTCGACGTCGAGCACCTCGACGGTGACCTCCTGGCCCACCTCGACGACCTCGCTCGGGTGGTCGATGTGCTTCCAGGACAGCTCCGAGACGTGCA
Organism: uncultured Actinomycetota bacterium; assembly: GCA_963791775.1. Taxonomy (GTDB): domain Bacteria; phylum Actinomycetota; class Actinomycetes; order Propionibacteriales; family Actinopolymorphaceae; genus Actinopolymorpha. Next base: position 259,830 of record CAWBTM010000015.1, read on the forward strand.
CCAGACCATCGACACCACCGAGGTCCACGAACGCCCCGAAGTTGACGATGCTGGACACGACGCCCTTGCGGATCTGACCCTTCTGCAGCTGGTGCAGGAAGTTCTGCCGGACCTCGAACTGGGTCTGCTCCAGCCACGCACGCCGGGACAGGACCACGTTGTTGCGGTTCTTGTCCAGCTCGATGATCTTGGCCTCGAGCTCGCGGCTGACGTAGGGCTGCAGGTCGCGGACCCGCCGCATCTCCACCAGGGAGGCCGGCAGGAAGCCTCGCAGACCGATGTCGAGGATGAGACCGCCCTTGACGACCTCGATAACGGTGCCGGTGACGACGCCGTCCTCCTCCTTGATCTGCTCGATCGTGCCCCAGGCGCGCTCGTACTGAGCACGCTTCTTGGACAGGATCAGACGGCCTTCCTTGTCTTCCTTCTGGAGGACAAGTGCCTCGACGTGGTCGCCGACCTTCACCACTTCGCCCGGGTCGACGTCGTGCTTGATCGACAGCTCCCGGGCGGGGATCACGCCTTCGGTCTTGTAACCGATGTCGAGCAGGACCTCGTCCCGGTCGACTTTCACGACGGTGCCCTCAACGATGTCACCGTCGTTGAAGTACTTGATTGTCTCGTCGATCGCGGCGAGGAAGGCCTCCTCCGAACCCACGTCGTTCACCGCCACCTGCGGCGTCTTCTGCTGGGCCGGCGCTGATTCGGTCAGCGGTGCCTCGATGCTGCTCGTCATCTGGTTGATGGCTCCGATATGGCGTTGGTCGTCGTCACGTGCGCGCGTGGACCCTTTGATCGCACTGCCGAGAAGTCACGGCCGTTTTTCCTGGGCCGGAACCAGGTGATGTCGACAAGAACGAGTGCGAGCCTGCTCCGTCCGAGGTCGCACAGGCCCACAACGCTCATGTCAGGATACGGGTGCCCCGTGACGAGGGTCAACGCAACCCCGCAGACAGCGGCCATCCCAAACGCCAGAACCTCGCGGAGCGTTCCCGCTGTGCGGCAAGCTGGGAGCCGAAGGGCCGATTTGTCCGTTATCGGAGGTTGTCGGCCGTTCGCCACAGGCTACGGCATGTCCGGGCCCGCGAGCGATGCACGTCGTGACGACACACCGTGCCCTGCGGATCAGGGCCGGGTGGGGGTGCGGCCTCGTCGCGGCCGGTCACCGGGCGGCCCAGTCGGGGCGGCCGCCGGCCAGGTCCCTGCCCCGGGCACAGCGCAGCAGCAGGTCGGTGGCCGCGCGGGTGATCTCGTGCTGCTCTGCCCGGCCGGCCAGGTCGACCAGGGCGAACAGGTCGACCGCCTGGGCGATCCGCCGGAACTCCGGGTGCAGTGGCGGCCCGTAGGTGCGCAACGCGTCGACGACAGCGGTGGCGAACACCTCGTCGGCCTCGAACCGCAGCAGGTTGCCCAGGTCTGCATAGGGATTGCCGGCATGGGCGTACTCCCAGTCGACCAGGCCGGTCACCTGTCCGGTCGTGGGGTCGACGAGGAGGTTCTTGGGGTTGAGGTCGGAGTGGCACAGGCAGGTACGCCGAACGTCGTCGAGCAGGTCCTGACCCTGCCGGGCAACCTCCCGCAGGCCGGCGAAGTCGGCCAGGCTCCAGGCGGCGAGGGCGCCGGACTCCCGGTGGGCGGTCACCCACTCCTCCAGTCCACCGGCGGCCCCGCTCCAGGGCCGGACCCGCAGGCCGCCGTCCGCGAACTCGCCCGCCTCGAGGAACGGCATGCCAGACAGCCGCGCCAGCACCCTGCCGACGCTCGCGCCCGCCGCCTCCCGTAGTCGCGGCGAGGCGCCGGGGAGGAAGCGGTCCAGCGGCTCGCCGGGCAACCGCTCCACAAGGAGGTAGGCGGGCTCGTCGGGCGTCGCCCGGGTGCGCAGGTCGAGGACGCGCGGCACCGGCACCAGACCGCGGACCAGGGCGAGCAACGCGGCGTCGATTCCGGCCCGGCCGGGCTCGCGGAGGTAGAGGCGGAGGACGGCCTCCTCACCCGGGGCACCGACGAGGAAGGTCTCGCCGCTGTATCCGCCGGACAGCGGCCGGGCCTCGGCGCCGAGAAGCTCCCGGGCGGCTGTGGTCACCGGGTGGCCCGCGCTGCCGCCGGTGGCCTCGCGGCCGGGTGGCCGCTCGGGCCCGCCGCCACCACCGCCTGTCGCACCGGAACCGTCACGGAGTGTGCCGCCGGGGTCGGGTGACATCGGTCCCTCCTCAGCCCGCGGGTGCGAGGAACGCCGCCAGCGCGTCGACGTACATGCCCGGGTCGGCGGCACCGCACAGCTCCCGCGCGGAGTGCATCGCGAGCTGCGGCGCGCCGACGTCGACGGTGGTGAGACCGACGCCCGCGGCGGTGATCGGTCCGACGGTGGACCCGCACGGCATGTCGGCACGGCTGACGAACCGCTGCAGCGGGACGTCGGCCTGCTCGCAGGCCGACACGAACGCACCGGTGCCGCGGGCGTCGGTGGCGTACCGGAGGTTGACGTTGACCTTGAGGACCGGTCCGCCGTTGACAGCGATCAGGTGGTGGGGCTCGTGCCGCTCGGGATAGTTGGGGTGTGTCGCGTGGGCCATGTCACCGGACGCGCAGATCGACCCGGCGAGAGCCCGCAGGAGGTCCTCTCGGTCACCGCCGCCGGTGAGCACGATCCGCTCGAGGACCGCGGGCAGCAGCGTGGACGCGGCGCCGCGCTCGGAGACGCTGCCCACTTCCTCGTGGTCGAACAACACCAGCACCGGCACCAGCGGGACGGCTCCGGGGTGGTCCACCGCCTCCAGCAGCGCCCGGACACCGGCGTAGGTGGTGCCGAGGTTGTCCAGCCGCGGTGCGCTCACCAGGTCGCCGTCGCGGCCGATCCGAATGCTGGGCGCGAGGTCGTGGGTCATCAGCTCCCAGGCCAGGACGTCGCCGGGCTCGACCTTCAGCTCCTCGGCGACGAACTCGGTGAAGTCGCCGGGAGAGGTACCGACTCCCCAGACCGGGAACACGTGCTGCTGGGGGTTGAGCTTCACCCCTTTCTCGCGGATCTCGCGGTCGAGGTGGATCGCGAGCTGCGGCACCCGCAGGATCGGGCGGTCCACCAGCAGCAGGCGTTCGTCGGTGCCGTCCGGGGTGCGCACGCTGACCCGGCCGGACAGGCCGAGGTCGCGGTCGAGCCAGGAGTTGAGCAGCGGGCCGCCGTAGGGCTCGGCGGCGAGGACCTGCCAGCCGGCCCGGTTGGTGTCCGGGTGCGGCTTGATCCGGAGGTTGGGGCTGTCGGTGTGCGCGCCGACGACCCGGAACGGGGTATGGGCGCCGGCCGCCTGCTCGGTGCTCCACGCGACCAGCGAGCCGCCGCGCACGGTGTAAAAGCGGCCGGGCTCGCGGGGCCAGCGGGCCGCCTCGTCCACCGCGACGAACCCGGCCGCCTCCAGCCGGGCGGCCGCCTCCGCGCAGGCGTGGAACGGCGACGGCGCGGCGTCGATGAACTCACACAGGCCGGCGGCCTCGGCGAAGCGCTCGGGCACGGGCGGGGTGTCGATCGAGGGCTCAGTGGACATGCGGAGGATCCTAGTGCGCTGCTCCGACAGGCCGACCCACGGAAGAACGCGCGGCCAGTGGAGAGGTGACTCGTGAAAGAAAGAAGGTGTTGGCGGCGTGGGCGAGCGTTCGGGCACGAATGAACCGTCCGGTCCCGGGGCCGGAGCCGGACCCGGTCCGAGGGTGCCCGGCGCGGCCAACCGGCGGTGGTGGGACGACAACGCCGACGACTACCAGTACGAGCACGGGGCGTTCCTGCGCGACACCGGCTTCGTGTGGGGACCGGAAGGGCTGGACGAGGCGGACGCGGGGCTGCTCGGCGACGTTCGCGGGCTGCGGGTCCTCGAGGTGGGGTGCGGAGCCGCCCAGTGCGCCCGCTGGTTGCGGACCGCGGGCGCCCACCCGGTCGGGGTCGACGTGTCGTTCCGGCAGGCCCAGCACGCGCGGCGGCTGGACGAGGTGACCGGCGTGACGGTGCCCGTGGTCACCGCCGACGCCGCGACTCTGCCGTTCGCCGACGCGGTGTTCGACGTGGCGTGTTCGGCGTACGGCGCGCTGCCGTTCGTCGCCGATCTCGACGAGGTGTTGCGGGAGGTGGCCCGGGTGCTGCGGCAGCGGGGGCGCTGGGTGTTCAGCGTCAGCCACCCGGTGCGCTGGGCGTTTCCGGACGACCCGGGGCCGGCCGGGCTGGTGGCCGACCGGTCCTACTTCGACCGGACGCCGTACGTCGAGACCGACCAGACCGGGCGGTGGGCGTACGCCGAATATCACCGCACGGTCGGGGACTGGGTGCGCGCACTGACCGCGAACGGCTTCGTGCTCCTCGACCTGGTGGAGCCGGCCTGGCCTGCGGACAACACCAACGTGTGGGGTGGGTGGAGCCCGCTTCGCGGCCGGCTGCTGCCCGGCACGGCGATCTTCGTCTGCGAGCGCGCGGCCTAGGACCGGTTGCTGGGGGCAGTCGCTGGGGCCGGCCTCGGTCAGTGGCCGGCCTCGTGCCAGGTGCGACCCTCCCCGAGGGAGACGTCGAGCGGCACGGTCAGGTCGGCGGCGCCACCCATCTGCGCGCGGAGCAGCTCCTCGACCTGGGTCCGCTCCCCCGGCGCCACCTCCAGCACGAGTTCGTCGTGCACCTGCAACAGGACACGGGAGGTGAGCCCGGCGGTGCGCAGCGCCTCGTCGACGCCGAGCATCGCGACCTTGATCAGGTCGGCCGCCGAACCCTGGATCGGCGCGTTCAGCGCCATCCGCTCGGCCATCTCCCGGCGCTGGCGGTTGTCGCTGTTGAGGTCGGGTAGATAACGGCGGCGGCCGAGGATCGTCTCGGTGTAGCCGGTCTTGCGGGCAGCGTCGACCACACCGCGCAGGTAGTCGCGCACCCCGCCGAAGCGCTCGAAGTACTCGTCCATCAGGCCGCGCGCCTCGGCGGTGTCGATGCGCAGCTGCTGGGACAGGCCGTACGCCGACAGGCCGTAGGCCAGGCCGTAGTTCATCGCCTTGATCTTGGCCCGCATCTCGTGGGTGACCTCGGCCGGCGGAACGGAGAACACCCGCGAGGCGGTGGCCGCGTGGAAGTCCTCCCCGGAGTTGAACGCCTCGATCAGTCCGGCGTCGGCGGACAGGTGGGCCATGATCCGCATCTCGATCTGGCTGTAGTCGGCGGTCACCAGCCGCTCGAACCCCGGCCCGACGACGAACGCCTCCCGGATGCGGCGGCCCTCCTCGGTGCGGATGGGGATGTTCTGCAGGTTGGGGTCGGTGGAGGACAGCCGGCCGGTCGCAGCGATGGTCTGGTTGAACGTGGTGTGGATGCGGCCGTCGTGGGCGATCGTCTTCAGCAACCCCTCGACCGTCGACCGCAACCTGGACGCGTCGCGGTGGGCGAGCAGGTGGGCGAGGAACGGGTGCTCGGTCTGGACGAACAGCTGCTGCAGCGCCTCGGCGTCGGTGGTGTAGCCGGTCTTGGTGCGCTTGGTCTTCGGCATGCCGAGCTTGTCGAACAGGACGACCTGCAGCTGCTTGGGCGAGCCGAGGTTGATCTCCTCGTCGATCACGCGGTAGGCGTCGTCGGCGGCCTGCTTGACCTGGCCGGCGAAGTGGGCCTCCAGCTCCGACAGCCGGTCGGCGTCGACGCAGATACCGACCTGCTCCATCCGGGCGAGCACGCTCACCAGGGGCAGCTCCACCTCACCGAGCAGCCGGGCGCCGCCTCGCTGCGACAGCTCCTCGTCGAGCTTGGCCGCGAGGTCGATGACCGCGCGGGCGGCCACCATGGCGCTCTCGGAGATGCCCCCGGACTCGTCCACGCCGTCCAGGCTGAGCTGGCCGTCGTCGGCGGTCTCGGTGCGCAGCTCGCGGCGGAGGTAGCGCAGGGTGAGGTCGGACAGGTCGTAGGAACGCTGGTCGGGCCGGACGAGGTAGGCGGCGAGCGCGGTGTCGCTGGTGACACCGCGCAGGGTCCAGCCCCGTGCGGCGAGCGCGAGGATCGGGCCCTTCGCGTCGTGCAGCGCCTTCTCGTGTGCTGCGTCGGCGAGCCAGTCACCCAGCACCTGCTCGTCCTCGGGGGACATCAGCGTCGGGTCGAGCCAGGCGGCGGCGCCGTCGGAAGAGGCCAGCGCGACGCCGGCGACGTCTCCGGACCCTCTGCCCCAGCTGCCCTGGACGTGCAGCCCGGTGCGCACCGTGCCCGGCGCTCCCTTGGCGTGCTGGTCCAGCCAGCCGGCGAGCTGGCCCGGCTCCAGGGCGGCACCGGTGACCTCGAACCCCTCCTCGGCCTCCGGCTCCGCGGCCTGCAAAGTGGCGAACAGCCGCTCGCGCAGCACCCGGAACTCCAGCGCGTCGAACACCCGGTGCACGGCGTCGCGGTCCCACGGCCGCAGGACCAGGTCGCCGGGCTGGACCGGCAGGGACACGTCGCGGACGAGCTCGTTGAGCTGGCGGTTCTGCAGCACCTGCCCGAGGTGCGCCCGCAGCGACTCACCGGCCTTGCCCTTCACCTCGTCGACGTGGGCCACCAGGTCGTCCAGCGAGCCGTACTGGTTGAGCCACTTCGCCGCGGTCTTCGGCCCCACTCCGGGAACGCCGGGAAGGTTGTCGCTCGTCTCACCGACCAGCGCGGCGAGGTCGCTGTAACGCGCGGGCGGAATGGCGTAACGCCGCTCCACCTCCGCCGGGGTGATCCGGGCCACCTCCGACACCCCGCGCGTCGGGTAGATCACCGTCAGGTCGTCGCTGACCAGGGAGAACGCGTCGCGGTCACCGGACACGACGAACACCTCGTGGCCCAGCGCGGTCGCCGCGGTGGCGAGCGTCGCGATCACGTCGTCGGCCTCGTAACCCTCAGCCTCCGCGAACGGGATGTTGAGCGCGCCGAGCACTTCCTTGATCAGCGGCAGCTGGCTGCGGAACTCGTCCGGTGTCTTCGCCCGGCCGGCCTTGTATTCGGCGTAGGCCTCGCTGCGGAACGTCTGCCGCCCGACGTCGAAGGCCACCGCGATGTGCGTCGGCTGCTCGTCGCGCAGCATGTTGATCAGCATCGAGGTGAAGCCGTAGACCGCGTTGGTGGTCTGGCCCGTCGCGGTGGAGAAGTTTTCCGCCGGCAGGGCGAACCACGCCCGGTAGGCCAGCGAGTGGCCGTCGAGGAGCAGGAGCCGGGGACGGTCGGTGCGGGGTGCGTCTGCCACGCAGGCGACTCTAGTGGTCCCCACCGACAGCCCGGGCCGACCGGTCGTCTGGTCAACTGGTCGTATGTCGCAGTTGCCGAACGCGCCCATTCACGAACGACTCGGGATCATGATCACCGAGGCCGATCCCGACCGGTGCGTGGGGACGATGCCGGTGGAGGGCAACACTCAGCCGTTCGGGCTGTTGCACGGAGGCGCGTCGTGCGTGCTCGCAGAGAGCCTGGCCTCGATCGCCGCGGTGCTGTGGGCCGGGCCCGGGCGGGTCGCGGTCGGCGTCGACCTGAACGCCACCCACCACCGGGGCGTACGCGGCGGCTCGGTCACCGGGGTGGCCACCCCGCTGCACCGCGGCCGGTCCACCGCGACGTACGAGGTGGCGATCACCGACGAGGACGGGCGGCGCGTGTGCACCGCCCGCCTCACCTGTCACCTCCGCGACGTCGCCCCCTCGTCCGAATCACCGGCCTAGCCACAGTCCGAGGCGCCGGCCGAGCCCACGACAGGTGCATGGACTCGGCCGGCTGACTCCCGGGGCTCAGCCGTCCCGGCGTACGGACACCTGGACGGTCCAGCCCTCGCCGACCTCGACCGCCGGGCCAGCCCCGCCAGCAGCCCCAGCAGCACCGTCGGGCGTGGGTCCGACCGAAAGCTCGCGGGCCAGGGTCTCCCCCGCCACCAGCTCGCGGTGGGTGTCGACCGCCTGCCGCACCTCCTCGTCGGGAGAAGCGACCGTCAACACGATCCGGTCGGACACGTCCAGGCCGGCGTCACGCCGGGCCTGCTGCACCGCCCGGATCACGTCCCGCGCGACGCCCTCCGCGGTCAGCTCCGGCGTCACCTCGGTGTCGAGCTCGACCACGCCGATGTCGCCGGGCAGCGCGGCCGTGGACTCCGGGTGGGCGGGAACGAGCCGCAGCTCGTACTCCCCCTCGCCGAGGGTCACCCCACCGGCCACCACGCCGTCGTCGCCGACCGACCAGTCGCCCCCCTTGACCGCGCGGATGACCCGCTGCACGTCCTTGCCGAGCCGCGGGCCGAGCGCGCGCGGGACCACCGACAGCACGCGCTGACAGTGCGCGGCCACGTCGCCGTCGAGCCGGACCTCCTTGACGTTGACCTCGTCCCGGATCAGGTCGGCGAACGGCCGCAGCCGCTCGGCATCCGGAGCGGCCACCGTCAGGCCGGCCAGCGGCAGCCGGACCCGCAGGCCCTTCGCCTTGCGCAGGGCGAGCGCCGCCGAGCAGACCGCGCGTACGCCGTCCATGGCGGCCACCAGCTCGGGGTCGGCCGGCAGGCTGCCGGTGTCCGGCCAGTCGGTCAGGTGCACCGAGCGTTCGCCGGTGAGCCCGCGCCACACCTCCTCGGTCACCAGCGGGAGCAGCGGCGCCGCCACCCGGCACAGCACCTCCAGCACGGTGTAGAGGGTGTCGAACGCGTCCTGGTCACCGGACCAGAAACGGTCCCGGGACCGCCGGACGTACCAGTTGGTCAGCACGTCCAGGAACGACCGCACCGCCGCGCACGCGCCGGAGATGTCGTAGCTGTCCAGCTCCGCGGTCGTCTCCACCACCGTGTCGTGCAGCTTCGCGAGCACGTAGCGGTCGAGCACGTGGGTGGAGTCGGTACGCCAGCGGGCCTCGGCGTTGTCGGCGTTGGCATACAGGGTGAAGAAGTAGTACGCGTTCCACAGCGGGTTGATCGACTGCCGGATCGCCTCCCGGAACGCCGTGTCGGCCACGATCGCGTCCCCGCCACGCAGCACCGGCGACGACATCAGCCCCCACCGCATCGCGTCCGCGCCGTAGGAGTCGAGCACGGCACGCACGTCGGGGTAGTTGCGCAGGCTCTTGGACAGCTTGCGCCCGTCGTCGCCCTGCAGGATGCCGTGCGCCACGGCGGACCGGAAGGCCGGCCGGTCGAACAGCGCGGTCGCCAGCACGTGCAGGAGGTAGAACCACCCGCGGGTCTGCGGGAGGTACTCCACGATGAAGTCGCCCGGGTAGTGGTTCTCGAACCACTCGGTGTTCTCGAACGGATAGTGCACCTGGGCGAACGGCATCGACCCGGAATCGAACCAGCAGTCCAGCACCTCCGGCACCCGGCGCATGGTCGAGCGCCCGGTCGGGTCGTCGGGGTTGGGCCGGGTCAGCTGGTCGATGCCCGGGCGGTGCAGGTCGGTCGGGCGTACGCCGAAGTCGCGCTCCAGGTCGTCCAGCGAACCGTAGACGTCGGTCCGCGGGTAGGTCGGGTCGTCGGACTTCCACACCGGGATCGGCGAACCCCAGAAGCGGTTGCGGCTGATCGACCAGTCGCGGGCGTTGGCCAGCCACTTGCCGAAGGAACCGTCGCGCACGTGCCCGGGGGTCCACTCGATCTGCTGGTTGAGCTCGACCATCCGGTCCTTGAACCGCGTGACCTCCACGAACCAGCTGTCCACCGCCTTGTAGACGAGCGGGGTGTCGCAGCGCCAGCAGTGCGGGTAGGGGTGGGTGTAGCTGTCCTGGCGGACGAGGACGCCGCGCTCGCGCAGCTCACGCAGCAGCGGCCGGTTGGCCTCGAAGACCTGCAGCCCCTCGAACCTCGGCGCGACGGAGGTAAACCTGGTGTGGTCGTCGACGGTGACGATCACCGGGATGCCGGCGGCCGTACACACGTTGAAGTCGTCCTCACCGTGGGAGGGCGCGACCTGGACGACGCCGGTGCCGTCCTCGGTGGAGACGAAGTCCCCGGCCAGCACCGTGAACGCCGCGGGCACCTCGGCCATCGCCTCGGCCAGGAAGTCGAACAGCGGGGTGTACTTGCGGCCGACGAGCTCGCTGCCCTTCAGCGTGCCCACCCGGGTGGCGCCCTCGAACTCCGCGGCGTAGGCGTCCAGCCGGGCCTCGGCGAGGATCCAGCGCTGCCCCTCCTGCTCCAGGACGGCGTAGTCGATGTCGGGTCCGACGACCAGCGCGACGTTGGGCACCAGCGTCCACGGCATCGTCGTCCAGGCGAGGATCCGCTCGCCGGTCTCCAGCTCGAACCACACCGTGCTCGCCGGGTCGGTCCGGTCGCGGTAGACGTCGTCCATCCGGGTCTCGGTGTTGGACAGCGGCGTCTCGCATCGCCAGCAGTACGCCAGCACGCGGAAGCCCTGGTAGACGAGCCCCTTGTCGTGCAGCGTCTTGAACGCCCACATGACGCTTTCCATGTAGGAGATGTCGAGCGTCTTGTAGTCGTTGCCGAAGTCGACCCAGCGGGCCTGGCGGTTGACGTAGCTCTCCCACTCGGAGGTGTACCGCAGCACCGACGTACGGCAGACCTCGTTGAACCGCTCGACGCCGAGCTCGACGATCTCGCGCTTGGTGGAGATGCCCAGCTCGCGTTCGGCCTCGACCTCGGCCGGCAGGCCGTGGCAGTCCCAGCCGAACCTGCGTTCGACCCGGCGGCCGCGCATGGTCTGGTAGCGGGGTACGAGGTCCTTGACGAACCCGGTCAGCAGGTGGCCGTAGTGGGGCAGGCCGTTGGCGAACGGCGGACCGTCGTAGAAGACGAACTCGTTGTCGCCACGCTCACCCGCCGGGCGCTGGTCGACGCTGGCCTGGAAGGTCTTGTCGGCCTCCCAGTGGTCGAGCACCTCGCGTTCGAGATCGGGGAACGACGGGGAGGCGGGCACCTTCGCGTCGTCGCGGTGTCGGGGGTAGCTCATCTCGCAGGCGTCCTCGGGTCGCGGGCTCGAGCCGGGCGCTCGTGCCGTGCGGTCGTGCGAGGACGAACCCACGCCACTGGTCGGCGCGTGCCCGCGGTACCACCTCGCTTGGCCCGGTCGCGACGGGGAGTCGCGGTCGAGCCCGCTCGTTGGCCGGCTGTCACGGGCCGGACCCGTCCGGGTCTAGTAGGAGCCCCGAGGGGCTCCGTTCTTCCGGAGGCTCGCCGGTGATGGCCGGGTCGACGCCTGTACGCCAAGAGTACTAAGGCGCGCCAGCGGGTTACCCGGATACCTCGACATGGCCCGGATCCGTGCGGACCGGACGGCCGGGGGCCGGCCGGGCCAGGGCCACGCAGTACGGCACGAACCGGGCGGACCCCGGGCGGACACAACGCCGCTGCAGGTGCGCTCGGTAGTGTCCGGGTGGTGTTCCGCGGCTTCGGCACCCTGCTCAACGTCAGCACGATCCTGGTCGGCACCGGCCTCGGCGTCCTGCTCGGCCACCGCCTCCCCGGCCGCACCCGCGACGTGGTGACCGACGCGATCGGGCTGGTCACGCTGCTGATCGCCGCGTTCGCAGCCTTCGCCGTCCGCGACCCGGCGCTGGTCGGCCTGGTCGGCCCGAACGCGCCGATGCTGATCGTCCTCGCCTCGCTCGTCGTCGGCGGGGTGATCGGGTCGCTGCTGCGGCTCGAACTCCGCCTGGAGGGTCTGGGCCACCGGCTCCAGTCCCGGCTCGCCGGGCGGGCGGGCTCACCGGAGCGCCGCCGGTTCGTCGAGGGGTTCGTGGCCGCGTCGTTGCTGTTCTGTGTGGGCCCGCTCACCGTGCTGGGCTCGATCTCCGACGGCCTCGGCCTCGGCTCGCAGCAACTGGCGCTCAAGGCGACCCTGGACGGGATCACCTCGGTGGCGTTCGCGGCATCGTTCGGCTGGGGTGTCGCGGCTGCCGCCCTCACCGTGCTGGTGGTCCAGGGCGGTCTCACCGTGGTCGGGGCGCTGGCGGGGACGTTCCTGTCCGCCGGTCAGATCTCGGCGCTCACCGCGACCGGCGGGCTGTTGCTGGTCGGGGTCGCGCTGCGGCTGCTGCGGATCAGGCAGCTGCCGGTGGGCGACCTGCTGCCCGCGCTCGCCCTCGCCCCGCTGTTCACCGCCCTGGTGTCAGCGTGGGGATGACGTCCACCGGCTCGGACCGGCTCGCGCCGGTGGAGCTGACGACGGTGCTCGACAGCGGCAGCGGCTCGGCTCCCACGGGGAGTCGTACCAGCCGGCCGGTGTCCCCTTCGGACGGCAGCACCAGGCGCCGGCGGGCATCGCGCAGGTCGACCTGACTGGCGCCCGGGCCGGGCACCGCCGCGAGCACGAGCAGCCCGGTCCGCCGGTTGACGCACCCCAGCGCGACCCCGCGCCGCCGGTCCAGACGCGGCACGTCCATGGTGGCCACGCAGGCCAGGCGGCGCCCCCGCCAGGCGACCACCGCGATCTTGTGGCCCTGCCGGCCGCGAAGCTCGACCACCGCCATCCGGCCGGTCCGGTCGCGGGTCTCGGCGAGCAGCGAGATCTCCACCCCCTTCGCCACGGTCATCACGGCCGACTCGGCAAGGACTGCCCGACCGTCGTCGAAGGCCGCGAGGTCAAGTTGACGGCTCCTGGCCCACGTCGGTTCCTCCAGCTGCACCGGCGGCTGGCGGACGAGGAGATGGGTAGGCGAGGCGGCCACCGTGTCCAGCCAGCCGGCCCCCGTGTTCTGCGACCGGGAGAACACAACGACGCTGCCGTACGGCGAATGCCTGGCGTCGTGCTGCCAGGAAACACTCAGCCCGTCCCGGTCGGGCTCGAGCACGGCCCACTCGGAGTCCCGGCCCAGCGGCTTGTCTCCCACCCGACGCCACATTCGGACAGTGCGCGGCTGTTCGGCACCGGCTGTGTCGGCGGCGGAGGCGAAGTCGGTCGGCGCCAGGATCAGCCTCAGGAGTGGGCCGTTGTCACCCGTCCGGATGGGACGGGCCTCGTTGCCGTCATAGTTGATCACCAGTGCCGTCGGGTTCGGACTGCCGATCGGTTCCTGGCGGTCGAACCTCAGCTCCGGCGGCCGGCCGTAGTCGGCGATCTGGGCGACGTACGCCTGACCGTCCTTGCCGACTCCCTGCAGCAGGGCCACCCGGCCGGAGCCGATCCGGCCGGCCCACACGGCGTAGACCTTGCTCAGGTCGCCCGGCATCGTCTGCCCCGTCGATTCCCGCCACACCCTGGTGGCCTGGGCGATGAAGGCGTGGTTGTCGGCGAGGTCTCCGCGCGGCACCCACTGCAGCAACCGGGCGTCGGTGGGCGGCTTCGGCGGGTTGAGCGCGCGCAGCACCGGACCGGCGCCGAGCGGGAAGGCGACGAGGGCGAGCAGCGCGATCGCGACGGCCAGGCCGAGCCGGCGCCGTCCGGGCCGCCGCCAGGTGTGCCGCTCGGCGACGTAGCGAACGCTGTGTCCCAGGCTCGGGTCGGCCGACAGCGCCGCGCCGGCGAACCTCATCCCCGACTTCTCCATCACCCGCGCGGACGCGCCGTTGGCGGTGTAGCACTGGGCGGAGATGCTGCGGACTCCCAGCCTGCGGAAGCCGTAGGACAGCACGGCGGCCAGGGCCTCGGTCATGTAGTCCTGGCCCCACGCCGACCGTTCCAGCGCGTACCCGACGGTCAGCTCACCGGCGCTCGGGTCGAAGGACCGGGCGACGCCGATCCAGCCGATCACCACACCAGTCGACCGCAGCACGATCGCCGCGTCGTGGGACGTGCGTGGCAGCTGCGCGTTGTACCGCAGCACCGCGTCGAACCACGCGTCCGGACTGGCGCCGGCCTGCTTGTCGAGATACCGCGTGACCTCGGCGTCCTCGCGCCACATCCGGACCGCACCCCGGTCGGCCTCGACGAAGTCCCGGATGAGCAGCCGCCTGCTCCGACACTCCATGGCCACCAGTGTTCCGGTTCGGGGGAACGCGCATGCACCGATTGCGAAGTGCGCGCCGCGGCTTTCGGACCGGTTCGCCGGCCTACGAGCGGATCCGCCGTACGACCGATCTACCCGGAGCCACTGCCCGGCACCCGCCGCTCAGGCGATGCCGAGGTAGGCCTCCTTGACCGCCGGGTCGGCGAGCAGCTCGTTGGCGGGGCTGGATCGGGTGACCGAACCGGTCTCCAGCACATATCCCCGATGTGCCCGGCTGAGCGCCTGCTGGGCGTTCTGTTCGACCAGGAGCACCGTCGTCCCCTGCTGGTTGATCTCGGTGATGATCGCGAAGATCTGCTGGATGAACTGCGGGGCGAGCCCCATCGAGGGCTCGTCCAGCAGCAGCAGCCGCGGCCGCGCCATCAGCGCCCGGCCGATCGCCACCATCTGCTGTTCACCACCGGACAACGTGCCGCCCTGCTGGGAGATGCGCTCCTTCAGCCGCGGGAACAACTCGAACACGCGCTCGAAGTCTGCGTCGATCCCCTTGCGGTCCTTGCGGGCGTAGCACCCCATGTCGAGGTTCTCCCGCACCGTCATGCCCGGGAAGACTCCGCGGCCCTCCGGCGACTGACAGATCCCGCGCCGGACCCGCAGGTCGGCCCGCAGCCGGGTGATGTCCTCGCCGTTGAACGTGATGCTGCCCCGAGACAGCGGGATCAGCCCGGAGACCGCGCGCATCGTGGTCGTCTTGCCGGCGCCGTTGGCCCCGATCAGGGTGACGATCTCGCCTTCCTCCACGGTGAGGGAGACGTCGCGCAGTGCCTCGATCCGGCCGTAGTGGACGGACATGCCGGCGATCTCAAGCAGCGCCATCGTCGGGCACCCCCAGGTAGGCGGCCACCACGGCCGGGTCGTCGCGTACTTCCGCCGGCGTACCGTCCGCGATCTTCTTGCCGAACTCGAGTACGACGATCCGGTCGGTCACCCCCATCACCACGCGCATGTCGTGCTCGATGAGCAGGACGGTGTAGCCGTCGTCGCGGATCCGGCGGATCAACGACATCAGGTCGTCCTTCTCCGCGGGGTTGAAGCCGGCGGCAGGCTCGTCCAGGCACAGGATCTTCGGCTCGGTCGCGAGCGCGCGGGCGATCTCCAGCCTGCGCTGGTAGCCGTACGGGAGGTTCTTGGCCCGGTCGGCCGCACGGTCGGCGATGCCGACGAACTCCAGCAGCGCCATCGCCCGCTCGACGCCCTCGCGTTCCTCCCGCCAGTGCCGCGGCAGCCGGCACAGTGCGCCGACCACGCTGGTGCGGTGCCGGGCGTCGGCGCCGACCACGACGTTCTCCAGCGCCGTCATCTCGTCGAACAACCGGATGTTCTGGAACGTACGGGCGATGCCGTAGCGCGTGATCCGGTGCCGCTTGAGCCGGCCCAGCGGCCGTTCCTCCAACCGGACCTGGCCGGAGGTCGGGCGGTAGACGCCGGTCATGATGTTGAAGCACGTCGTCTTGCCTGCGCCGTTCGGGCCGATCAACCCGAGGATCTCCCCGCGCCGAAGGTCGAACGACACCGAGTCCAGCGCCGTGAGGCCACCGAAGCGCAAGGTGACCTCGCGCAGCTCGAGCAGGGTGTCTCCGACTCCGGCCGCGATCTCCCGGCCGGGAGCGACCGCCTTCGCGACCTCGGCGAAGTGGGCGGCGCGTTCCTCCTCGCCCATGTCGCGGACCTCGGCCGACAGGCCCTCCAGCTCGGTCCGGGCATCGGGTTGAGTGCCGGGCTGACTACCGGGCTGGGTGCCGGGCTGACTACCGGGCTGGGTGCCGGGCTGGGTGTCACTCACAGGTCGCCTCCCTTGCCCTGTTCGGTGAGAGCGCTGTCGGCCGACACCGGCTCCGAAGCGCCCACCAGCCGCTGGTAGGCCTGCCGCCCTCGCGCAAGGAGCCGTTGACGGGCGCCGAGGAGACCCTGCGGACGGAAGATCATCAAGATGATCAGCGCCAGACCGAACGCCAGGAAGCGGTACTGAGGCGCGAGCTGGAAACGGTCGGGCAGATAGGAGATCACCAGTGCACCGAGGAGCACGCCCACCTTGTTGCCGGAACCGCCGAGCACCACCGCCGCCACGAACAGGATGGACGTCACCACGTCGAAGCGCTGGTTGTTGACGAAGCCGACCTGGCCCGCGTACAGCACACCGGACAGCCCGCCGATCGCGGCGCCCATCACGAACGCCCACACCTTGAACCGGAACGTCGGGATGCCCATCAGCTCCGCGACGTCCTCGTCCTCGCGGATCGCCACCCAGGCCCGGCCCACCCGGCTGCGTTCGAGGTTTCCGATCAACAGCAGGATCACGATGATGAACGTGATGGTGAGCCAGTACCACGGTTTGCCATCTGTCTGGGTGAACAACGGCGACCCGTCGGCGTGCGTGCCGGGCGGGCGGCCGACGTCCTGGAAGCCGCGGTTGCCCCGCAGCGGGTCGAGGTTGTCCGCGAGCAGCCGGACCATCTCACCGAACCCGAGGGTGACGATGGCGAGATAGTCCCCGCGTAACCGCAGCGTCGGCGTGCCGATCAGCACGCCGGAGATCATCGTGACCGCCATCGCCACCGGGACGACCACGAGCCAGGAGTAGTGCGGGTTGTGCAGGAAGGAGTCCCGGCTGGTCATGATCGCCGCGACGTAGGCGCCGATGGCGAAGAAGCCGACGTAGCCGAGGTCGAGCAGACCTGCCTGCCCCAGCACGACGTTGAGGCCGAGAGCGATCAGGCCGAGCCGCGCGGCGTTGAACAACGCGAGCGAGTAGTCGGTCCACGGCTCGGTGGTGAGGGGAAAGACGTTGAGGTAGGGCAGAAGGTAGACGAAGACGAGCACCGGGATGACCATCAGCCACTGCTCGGCCCGGCTGCGGGAGTTCCACCAGTCGCGTACCCGCTGGCCGAACGGCGCCCGGGTGGTGCTCGCGTCTCGTTGCGTACCTGGCGTACCGACACCGGCGCTCATACGCGGGCCTTCCCGAGAGACTCACCGAGAATTCCGGTGGGGCGGACCATCAGGATGGCGATGAGGAGGACGAACGCGACGACATCGCGCCACTCCCCGCCGAACAGCGACTGGCCGTAGTTTTCCACCACGCCGAGCAGCAGTCCGCCGAGGAGCGCGCCGCGCAGGTTGCCGATGCCACCCAGCACCGCCGCGGTGAACGCCTTGATGCCGAGCAGGAAACCGCCGTTGTACAGCACGCCCTGCGGGATCTGCATGACGTAGAACAACGACGCTGCGCCGGCCAGCGCGCCTCCGAGGACGAACGTCAACATGATGACGCGTTCCTTGTTGACGCCCATCAGCGCCGCGGTGTCGGGGTCCTGGGCGACCGCGCGGATGCCGCGGCCGAGCCGGGTGCGCCCGACGAAGGCGTCCGCCACGACCAGGAGCAGCAGCGAGGCGACGAACACGATGATCTGGATGTTGGTGATCCGGGTGGTGCCGAACTCGAACACCGCCTGCGGGCGCAGCAGCCGGATCGCGGGCTCGGGGTTGCCGCCCCGCCAGATCAGCAGTGCCTGCTGGATGGCGAACGACGCACCGATCGCGGTGATCAGGAAGACCAGGCGTGGTGCGTTGCGTTTGCGAAGCGGGCGGTAGGCGACGCGTTCGAGAACCAGGGCGATGACGCCCGAAGCGATCATCGCCACGATCCCTGCCAACAGCAGGTTGACAATGAGCGGGACGACCCCGGATTCGAGAGTGGGCCCGGGTTCGTAGCCGAGGCCGACGAAGGTGAAGTAGGCGCCGAACGCGCCCACCACGAACACTTCGGAGTGCGCGAAGTTGATCAGGCGGAGTACGCCGTAGACGAGGGTGTAGCCGATCGCCACCAGCGCGTAGATGCTTCCGTACGCCAGGCCGTCGATGGTGTTGGACCAGAACTCGTCCCGCAGGAGCCCGACGTTGAAGTCGATCCAGTGGCTCTCGGTCTGGGCGAGGGTGAGCGCTAGGTGGTACGTCAAAGGGGCGACCTGTCTTCCTTGGGCGCGTCCGGCGGAGGCGCGATCCCTGGTGACGTTGAGCGGGGCCGTTCCCCGAGTGCTCCGGGCACGTCGCCTTGGTTGCCCCCGGGAGGAGGCGACGTACCCGGAGTCCGCCTGCGTCAGACGATCAGGGTCGAACGATCAGGAGGTGGCCTTGCTCATGTCCTTCAGCTGAACGATCTTCCCGTCCTTCACCTCATACATCCAGACCGGGGTCTGGGTGAGCTCACCTTGGGCGTTCCACTTGAATTGCTTGGTGAGGCCCTGGCCCTGGTAGTTCTTGACGTAGTTGAGCATCGCCGGCCGGGTCTTCAGCCCCTTGTCCAGCCCCTTGAGCAAGATGGTGGTGGCGTCGTAGCCCTCCGGGGAGTACGTCGACGGCGCCCGCTTGGCCAGCGCCTGGAAGTCCTTGGTGAACTTCGTGAAACCGGCCGAGGGCAGGCACGGGCAGCTGAGGTAGACGCCCTCCGCCGAACCACCGGCGTTCTTGACGAACTCGTCGTCGCGTACACCGTCGGGTGCGACCACGGCGCCCTCGAAGCCGTCGTCGCGCAGCTGCTGCACGAACGGCGCGGCCTCGGGGTAGTAGCCGGAGAAGAACACCGCGTCCGGCTTCTGGGAGTCGATCGCGCCGACCACGGCGGAGAACTCCTTCTGGCCGGTCTTGACCTTCTGCTGGCAGGAGGCCTTGGAGCCCAGCGACTGGGTCACCAGGTCGGCGAGGCCGATGCCGTACTCGGAGTCGTCGCGGACGATGCAGACCTTCTTGGCCTTGAGCTGGTCGCTGATGAACGCGGCCACCGCCGGGGCCTGCACGGCGTCGTTGCCCAGACCGCGGAAGAAGGTCTTCCAGCCGTTCTTGGCAAGGTTGGGGTTGGTCGCCGACGGCGTGACAGTCACCAGGCCGGCGTCGTTGAACGCCTTGCCGACCGCCTTGGACTCACCGGAGAACGCCAGGCCGACGACGCCGAGGATCGACTTGTCGTTGATCGCCTGCGTCACCACGCCCGGCGCCTTGTCGGGGCTGCCCTCGGAGTCGAACTGCTTCAGGGTCACCTGGCAGCCGGGGTTGGCGTCGTTGTGTTCCTTCACGGCGAGCTTCACGCCGCTGAGGATGTTCAGGCCGAGCGCGGCGCTGGCACCGGCGATGGTGCCGATGTAGGCGATGGAGACCTTGCCGCACTTGCCCTTCCCGTCACCGGCCGGAAGTGCGGCGTCGGTGGGCAGCGGCGGTGCCGGGTCGGCCTTGATCGCCGGTGCGTTGGCCTGGCCGCCCCCAGTCTGTTTCTTCTCACCGGTCTTGTCGGTGTTCTGCGCGCATCCGGCGACCCCGAGCGACAGGGCCGCCGTCAACGCCAGCACACGAACGAGTCGTGTTCTGTACACGAAATCCTCCATTGCCAAGCAACGTCAGGTGATGCTTGCGGCAGGCCGGGCCTGGCCCGCGGTGGAGAGAGACTAGCCGGTCGGGCACGGTCGGTGAACGAACCTCGCGAGCCTCTTACCGGTTCGTAACCCAGGAGAAGAGCGAAATGGACGAAATTACTCGCCGGAGGGGTCCGAAGGCCCGGTCTCGCCACTTTCCGTTGCCGTTCCGTCACCTTCGTCCACGACGAGCTGGGCGACCCGGCGCATCGCGACCCGCTTGTCCATGGCGGTCTTCTGGATCCAGCGGAACGCGTCCGGCTCGGACAGCCCGAACTTCTGCTGCAGGATCGACTTGGCGCGCTCGACCAGCTTGCGGGTCTCCAGGCGGTCGGTGAGGCCGGACACCTCACGCTCCAGCTGGGCGCGCTCGGTGAACCGCGAGACCGCGATCTCGATCGCCGGCACCAGGTCGGCCTTGGTGAAGGGCTTCACGAGGAAGGCCATCGCGCCGGCCTCGCTCGCCCGGGTGACAAGCTCTCGTTGACTGAACGCGGTGAGGATGATGACCGGGCAGATACTCTCGTTGCCGATCGCCTCGGCGACGCTGATGCCGTCCAGGCGGGGCATCTTCACGTCCAGGATCACCAGGTCGGGCCGAAGCTCCCGCACGAGGTTGAGGGCGTGCTCACCGTCGGCGGCCTGCCCCACGACGTCGTAGCCCTCCTCGCCCAGCATCTCGGCGAGGTCGAGCCGGATGAGCGCCTCGTCCTCCGCCACGACGACCCGGCGCGGTGCACGCTCGGTGGGGTTGCTCACGGCGCGGTCCTCCTGTGGACGAAGATGACGTACAGGGTGGTGTGGGGGGCCTGGCAGCGCCGACAGCGTACCCTTCGGCGGCTGCCGCCGATCGCCGGACCGGACCGGGTAAGATTCATCCCGCGACCTGCCGGGTTGATGGAATGGTAGACATGATGGCCTCAAAAGCCATTGTCCGAAAGGGCGTGTGGGTTCGAATCCCACACCCGGCACCAGCGGTTCCTCACCGCTTTCCCAGCTTTTCCGGTGACCCTCGCGTTCGAGCGAAGGTCCCTTCTTCCCAAGGCCCGGTAGGTTCCCGAGGCCTCTCGTGGCGCTGGATCCCCGGCCCCTCTCGGTGGGGATCCAGCACCCGTGAAAGTCAGACTCGGTAGGCCGGTGCCGCCTGGGCGACCGCGTTGCCGATCCGGTGCACCCGTAGCGCGTTGGTCCCGCCGGGGAGCCCGGGCGGGCTGCCCGCCACGATCACCACGCTGTCGCCACGCCGGCAGCGTCCCACCGCCAGCAGGGCACGGTCGACCTGCTTCACCATCTCGTCGGTGTGGGAGACGGTGGGTACGAGGAAGGTCTCCACACCCCAGGTGAGCGCCAGCTGGTGCCGGACGATCTCCTCCGGGGTGAACGCCAGCAGCGGCACCCGGGAGC
The DNA here is from genome assembly GCA_963791775.1 of uncultured Actinomycetota bacterium. GTDB lineage: Bacteria > Actinomycetota > Actinomycetes > Propionibacteriales > Actinopolymorphaceae > Actinopolymorpha. Next base: position 280,521 of record CAWBTM010000015.1, read on the forward strand.
GGTAGCGCGCCAGCCGGCGCGCGGTGTCGCCGGACTGGGTGAACGCGACCAGGAACTTCGCGCCGAGCCGCTCGGCCACCTCGGCCGCCGCCTTGGCGATCACGCCGCCCTTGGTGCGCGGCTCCCAGTCGATGCCGGCCATCCGGTCCAGGCCGTGTTCCTCGGTGGTCTCCACGATCCGGGCCATGGTGCGTACGGCCTCGATCGGATAGATGCCGACGCTGGTCTCCCCCGACAGCATCACCGCGTCGGTGCCGTCCAGGACGGCGTTGGCGACGTCGGAGGCCTCCGCGCGGGTCGGCCGGGCGGCGTTGACCATCGACTCGAGCATCTGGGTCGCCACGATCACCGGCTTGGCGTTGGTGCGGGCGAGCTCGACGATGCGCTTCTGGACCAGCGGGACGTCCTCCAGCGGCATCTCCACGCCGAGGTCGCCGCGAGCCACCATGAACGCGTCGAACGCGTCGATGATCTCCTCGAGGTTCTGCACCGCCTGCGGCTTCTCGATCTTGGCGATGACCGGGAGCCGGACGCCTTCCTCGGTCATCACCCGGCGGACGTCCTCGACGTCGCGGCCGGAGCGCACGAACGACAACGCGATCATGTCGGCGCGAAGGTTCAGCGCCCACCGCAGATCTTCGAGGTCCTTCTCCGACATGGCCGGGACGGACAGACCCACACCCGGAAGGTTGAGGCCCTTGTGGTCGGAGACCTTCCCGCCGATCAGCACCCGGGTCACCACGTCGGTGTCGGTGACCGACTCGGCCTCCAGCATCAGCCGGCCGTCGTCGACGAGGATCCGGTCGCCGACCCCGACGTCGCCTGGCAGGCCGTCGTAGGTGGTGGAGGCGCGGACCGCGTCACCGGGGCACTCGTCGGTGGTGATGGTGAAGCGGTCGCCGTAGACGAGGTTCGCCGAGCCCTCGGCGAACTTCCCGAGGCGGATCTTGGGACCCTGGAGGTCGACCATGACCCCGACTCCACGACCGGACTCCTCCGCCGCCTCGCGGATCATGCGATAGATCCGCTCGTGCTCGGCGTAGGTGCCGTGACTCAGGTTTAGCCGGGCGACGTCGAGGCCGGCGTCGACCAGCTCACGAATCCGCTCCGGCGTGGAGGTAGCAGGACCAAAGGTGCAAACAATCTTCGCTCGACGCACGGCCCGAGCCTATGCCCGCTTCGTCCGGCGTCACCATCGGGTGCGGCGCAGGCCTCCGTAGACGGCCAGCAGGACCGCCGCCCAGGCAACCGCATGCAGCGTGGCAGTGAGGAGTCCGCCCAGGTCAGAGGTCGATTTCAGGTGTGCCGCGGAGATCAGCGGGGGCACCAGCACCTGGGCGGCGAGGGCGTCGCGGGACCCCAGGACGAGTACGGCGACCGGCGCCCCGACCAGGATCAGAGCCGACCAGCCGACCCGGGCGAGAACCACCCGGCTGGCCAGCGCGCCCACGCCGATCCCGGCCAGTACGGCGAGGACGTGGATCCACAGGCCGAACCCCAGCCAGGGCAGCGCCGGGCCCTTGATCTTCAGCGCGCCGACGGCGTACGGGACGATCACCGCAATGACCACGACCGGCACCGCCGCGACCAACGCCGCCAACAGCCCCGCGACGACCTCGCGCGCGCCGGAGCCGACGGCGGCGCGGGACAGCAGCCGCTGCCCGTCGGGTTCGGTGTCCAGCACCGTCTTGGCCTGCCAGCCGAACACCGCGAACAGCAGCGCGGCGGAGAAGGCGTACGCCTGGTTGGGAGCGGACCTGCCGCCGGCGTGGGCGGCGAGGACCAGCGCCAGTCCGGCCACCCACGGGGGCCAGGCCCGCTGGCTGGCGACGTAGGACACCAGCCGCATCCTGGTCAGCGCGAGCGTTCGGCGGAGCCCGCTCGACGCGTGGGGTCCCGCGACACCGTTGCGGCCGGTCATGCCTCACCTCGCACCCGGCGTACGTCGTAACCGGCGGCGCGCAGCCGGGCCACCTCGGCGGCCGGGTCGGGCGCCCGGACGACCACCTCGATCACGTGCCACTCCCCCGCCGGGCCAGTGGTGTCCGCCCGGCCTGTCGGGTCCTCCGGGGCCCGGGGTGCCGGCGCGGCGAGCGGCTGCTCCTCGACCCGGCCGTCGCGTACCGTCCACCGCCGGGTGGAGCCGAGATCGCCCGACCGGCCCCGGTGGTCGGTGACCACGCAGATCCCGCCGGCCTCGGTCACCTCGCCGACCAGGGCGGGCAGCTCGGCCTGGCTCGATGCATCCAGGCCCTCCCACGGCTCGTCCAGGATCAGCAGTCCGGGCCGGGTCAGCAGCGCCTGCACCAGGCCGACCTTGCGGCCGGTTCCCTGGGAGAGCTCGCCGAGCGGTACGGGAAGGTAAGGCGTCAGCTGCAGGCGTTCGGCCAGCTGGGCGACCACCGCGTCGGCGTCGGCGCGGCCCAGTCCGCGTACCTGCCCCGTCGCGCGCAGGTAGCCGGCCGCGGTGAACCGCTGGTCGGTAGGGAATCGGTCGGGCAGCCAGCCCACCACGCCAGGCCGGTCGAGGACCCGGCCACGGCCGATCGGGGTGAGGCCCGCGAGCGCGCGCAGCAGGGTCGACTTGCCGGCGCCGTTGTGGCCGGTGACGACGATCGTGTCGCCGGGCCGCAGCTCCGCCTCGACCCCGCGCAGCACCCAGTCGTCCCCCGCCGCGTATCGGGCGTGCACGTCCACCAGTCGCACACCGGGTTTCTACCAGAACGCCGTGTGCAGGGCGGGGTGAAGAGCGGCGCGGCCCGGCTGGCGTCGGATCCGCGAACAACAGCGACGTACGGGAGACACCTTCCCGCGGGCGCGCGCGCCCGCGCCGGGCCTCGGGGCGGGAAGACGGCGTGAGGCCGTTCGGGGTATAGATCGGTCATGGAATCCGTGGCAGACCCGGACCAGCGGACCCGGCGGATCGCGTCCGCGAAGGAACTCGCCGCCCGGCTCACCGACGACAACGTGCGCGGGCTGGCGCTGACCTGGATCGACAACGCGGGCATCACGCGGGTGAAGACCGTCCCGGTGGATCGCCTGCCCGACGTGGCCGGGTGGGGCGTCGGGATGTCGTCGGTGTTCGACGTCTTCCTGGTGGACGACTCGATCACCGGGGGGCGGTACGCCGGTGGCCCGGTCGGTGACCTTCGCCTGTATCCGGACCTGCAGCGGGTGGCAGTGCTGTCGGCGCTGCCGGGCTGGGCGTGGGCGCCGGTCGACCGGCTGACCCAGGACGGCGAGGCGTACCCGATGTGCCAGCGGTCCTTCGCCCAGCGGATGGCGGCGGCCGCCGCCGAGCGGGAGGTGGGTTTCCGCTGCGCGTTCGAGATCGAGTGGTACGTCGGGGTGTCAGGCTCCGACGGCGACCTGGAGCCGGGCGGGCCGGGTCCGGCGTACGGCATGGCGCGGCTTTCCTATCTGGCGGACTACGCGCGGGCGCTGCTCGAGGCGCTGGACGCGCAGGGGGTGCCGGTCGACCAGTTCCATCCCGAGTACGCACCGGGGCAGCTGGAGATCTCCGTCGCCGCGACCGATCCGGTCGAGGCGGCCGATCGCTACGTGCTGGTACGGGAGACGATCCGGGCGGTGTCGCGGGCGCACGGGCTGCGCGCGTCGTTCGCCCCGGTGGTCGAGGCCGGCGCGGTCGGAAACGGGGCCCACCTGCACTTCTCGGCGTGGGCGCAGGGGAAGAACCTGTTCGCCGGCGGCTATGGGCCGCACGGGATCACCGACCGGGGCGAGTCGATCCTCGCCGAACTCGTCGCCCGGATGCCCGCGCTGTGCGCTGTCACCGCGCCCAGCGTGACCAGCTATCTGCGGCTGGTGCCGCAACAGTGGGCCGCGCCCTACCAGTGCTGGGGACGGGAGAACCGCGAGGCCGCGCTGCGGCTGGTCACCGGCTCGCGGGGCAGTGAGCCCCGGGCGGCCAATGCCGAGCTCAAGTGCGTCGACGGAAGTGCGAACCCGTACCTCGTCGTCGGCGCCGTCCTCGCCATCGCCCTGGCCGGTGTGGACGCGGGCCGGCCACTGCCGCCGGAGGTTACCGTCGACCCGGCGACACTTCCGGAGGAACGCCGCCCGCCGCGGCTGCCGCAGTCGGTGCTCGCCGCGGTGGACCTGCTGGAGGAGGACGAGGTGCTGGGCGAGGCGCTCGGGGCGCCGCTGCTGGACACGTTCGCCACCGTTCGCCGGGCCGAGGCCGATCTTTATGCCGGGGTGGACGAGGAGGAGGTCGTCGCCGCCACCCGGTGGAGGTACTGATGCCGGGCGACGTCGCGTTGGCGGACCTCTCGCTTGCGGACCTACCGCTGGTGGACGCCCACTGCCACCCGGTGTTCGTCGGGTCGGCCGGGTCGGCCGGGTCGGCCGGGTCGGCCGGGTCGGCCGGGTCGGCCGGGACTTTTGGGCCGGAGGACCGAGCCGAGTTCGAACGCATGCTGGGCGAGGCGGACCAGCCCGCGCCGGTAGGTGTGTCGTACGCCGACAGTCTGCTCGGTGCCGCGGTCCGGCGCTGGTGCGCTCCCCCGCTCGGGCTGCCGGTCGGCACATCCCTGGACTCCTACCTCGACCGGCGGGCCGACCTCGGGCCGGTCGAGGTGGCCCGCCGGCTGCTCGGCGCGTGCGGGTTGTCGCACCTGCTGGTCGACACCGGCATCGGCGGGACCGATGGAACGGGCTCGGGCTGGTGGTCGGTGCGCGGGCTCGCGTCGGCGGCAGACGCTGGCAGCCGGGAGGTGGTCCGGCTGGAGTCGGTGGCCGAGAGCCTGGCGGACTCCGGTGTCGCGGCGACCGACTTCGCCAAGTCGTACGTCGACTCCCTCGCCACGGCCACCCGAGACGCGGTGGCCGTGAAGTCGATCCTCGGCTACCGGCACGGCTTCGACGTGGATCCGCGGCGGCCGTCGCGGGCGGAGGTGACCGCCGCCGCGCGGGACTGGCTGCTGAGCCGCCGGGACGCCCGAGCTCAGCAGACGAACGGAAACCGCGCCCGGTTACGCGACGAGGTGCTGTTGCGGTTCGTGTTGTGGAGCGGTGTCGACCGTGGCCTGCCGGTCCAGCTGCACACCGGGTTCGGCGACCGCGACCTGCGCCTGCCGTCTGTCAACCCGGCGTTGCTGCAGCCGCTCATCGAGGCAGTCGAGCCGGTGGGGACGCCATTGGTCCTGTTGCACTGCTATCCGTACCAGCGGGAGGCCGGTTGGCTGGCTGCCGTCTACCCGCACGTGTACGTCGATGTCGGGCTCACGGTCGGCCAGGTCGGTGCGCGGGCAGGTGCTGTCCTGGCGGAGTTCTGTGAGCTCGCGCCGTTCGGGAAGCTGATGTTTTCCACCGACGCGTACCGTCTGCCCGAGCGCTACCTCGTCGGCGCTGCGCAGTTCCGGCATTCGTTCGGCCGGCTCCTTCGCGCCTGGTGGCGGGACGGTGACCTGACCGCTCGCGACGTCGAGCGCATCGCGGCGATGGTCGGCGCCGACAACGCCCGCCGCCTCTACACCCTCGACGGCTGAACGATTCCACGCCATTTGGTGGCGTGCCCAGGAATCCTTCAGCCGTCGGCGATCACTGACTTTGACTTGCCCCCTTGGACCTGTCGGCTCAGCGGCTGAGGACAGGTCCGGACTCGACCACGTCGAGGTCGATCTGGCCGGGCCCTTGGACCGCAGGCTGCGCAATGTCGTACGGACCAAACGTTCCGACGCTGAACCGGCCATGCCAGTTGGTGTTCAGCTGCACCGACCGCGACCCTGCGGTGTCGTAGGTGTAGCTCACCTTCGGGTCCGAGTCGTCGTAGCTGCTTCCAGGCGTGTCAAAGGTCTTCGTCACGCCAGGCTCAAACGTCCACTTCCACTCACCCTCGGCCGTGACGGTCACGTCGAAGTTAAACACGTGGACCGTCTTCGGAGGCATCTGCTTAGGCTGACCTGACTGGAAGTATGTCGGCAAATTAACAAGCGTCCGAGCGTTAGCCGGCTGCACCGAAAGTCGTTGCGCTGGCACCCACACCGCCCAGCTTTTGCGAACCTCTTCCCCCACGTCTGCCGCCGTTAGAAGTTCAGACGGATTCCCTAGACAGACCGTGCTGCGCAGCTGCCACGATGTACCAGTCCTCAGCAGATAGATGTCCCAGGAATACTTGACGCTGCCGTCAGGGTTGGTTCCACACGTCAGGAACTCGCGGCATACGGTGTATCCACCCGTCTCGCAGGACTTCTTCAAGTACCATCGGCAATCCACACACGAAGACCCAGCATCTGAGTCAACGACCTTCCCATCCTTGGTAAAAAGGGCCGCTTGCCCCGTGAACTTGTCCCGACCGCCGTCCGGAGGCGGCGGGTTAGGATCAGTATCACAGAAGGGGCAATCCACCTCCGCGTAAGCCTTGCTTGTCTCGGATAGGGACGTGGCACCATAGAGAAATCCAGCTGCCAAAAGAAGCACTATCTGAAAGCGAATGACTAATCGAATCGCTGCGACTGAACGAGCCATTCAGTTCCTCGCTTCCTAAATTCGATCGTGCCGGTGTCCCCGCCCGCCGGGTAGCGCTTGACGATCGACCCCTTTGAGTCGACTTCATTTCCCGCCGGGGCATCCAACCGGAATTGCACAGTACGCGTGACGTCCGACGTATCTCTTTTCAAAACGAACGAAGTAACCGTATAGGAAGGCGAAGGGACGATCCTATGACCCTTCTCTTTCAAAGCCGAGATCCGGTTGATATATCCGCCGCCAGCGGTCGTGCCTGGCACTGTGACAGCTTCGATCGGTGCCGAGTCCATGCGGTCGTACGCCTTGGTTACAGCGGCATAGAAATTGACGGTGGCGGCGTACAACTGCTGCTTCAGGGTGCCGGTGGGCGCCGTTGGTGTGGGCGTCGGCGTTGCAGTTGGTGTTGGGGTTGCCGACGGGGTGGGTGTGGCTGACTTGGACGCCGTGGCGGTCGGCGTCTTACCGGCCTCGGGCTCGATGTTCTTGCTGCACCCGGACACGCCCAAGGCGACGGCAACCGCGCCGGCGAGCGCGCCGCGGACCAGCGCTGACCTGCCGTACAGAGTCTTCATAGTTCGCATACCGTAGCGAACCCGTCGCAACCTGGGTGATCGCTGTCCACAGGTTGGTTCGACCGCAACACCCGGCCCCGTGAAACGACAAATGACGAACCGGACCGGGGAGAGGTCAGGCCGACACGCAGAAAACCCCTGCCGCGGTTACAGCACCGCGACAGGGGTCCCCTGCAGCTATCTCACGCCCAAACCCAGCCGCCAGCGCGGCCAGGACGGGCCTCACACCACCAGCGGCCGGTCCGTCGGCTTGATCGGCGCCGGCAGGGACGTCTGCCCCTCCCGCAGCCAGGCGTCGACTCCGGCAGCGCAGGCACGGCCCTCGGCGATCGCCCAGACGATCAGCGACTGGCCCCGCCCGGCGTCTCCGGCCACGAAGACGCCGTCGACGTTCGTCGCGTACGACATGTCCCGCTTGATGTTGCCCCGCTCGTCCAGCTCGACCTCGAGCTGCTCCAGCAGGCCGCCACGGTCGGGACCGACGAAGCCCATCGCCAGCAGCACCAGCTCGGCGGGGATCTCCACCTCGGTGTTCGGGACCGGCTCGAAGCGGCCGTTCTCGAACTTCACCTCGACCAAGTTGAGCGCACGCACGTTGCCGTTGTCGTCGCCGAGGAACTCCGTCGTCGACACGGCGTACCGGCGGTCGCCGCCCTCCTCGTGAGCGCTGGAGACGCGGAACAGCATCGGGTACGTCGGCCACGGTTGGTGCATCGGCCGCATCTCGTTCGGCTGCGGCATGATCTCCAGCTGGACGACGTTCGCCGCGCCCTGCCGGTGTGCCGTACCCAGGCAGTCGGCGCCGGTGTCGCCGCCGCCGATGATGACGACGTTCTTGCCGTGCGCGGTGATCTGACCCGGCACCTCCTCGCCGTGGGCGGCGCGGTTGGCCTGCGGGAGGAACTCCATCGCCTGGTGGATACCGCCGAGCTCGCGCCCGGGCATCGGCAGGTCGCGCGCGATCGTCGACCCCATCGCCAGCACCACCGCGTCGTAGCGCGCCCGGAGCTCCTGGCCGGTCACGTCCACACCGACGTTGACGCCGGACCGGAAGATCGTGCCCTCGCGCGACATCTGGTCCAGCCGCCGGTCGACGAGCCGCTTCTCCATCTTGAACTCGGGGATGCCGTACCGCAGCAGGCCACCCACCTTGTCGGCCCGCTCATACACCGCGACGGTGTGCCCGGCCCGGGTGAGCTGCTGCGCGGCAGCCAGCCCCGCCGGGCCAGAACCCACCACGGCCACCCGCTGGCCGGTCAGCCACTCCGGCGGCTGCGGGGTCACCCAGCCCTGCGACCAGGCCCGGTCGATGATCGAGACCTCGACGTTCTTGATGGTCACCGGACCACCGGAGATCGTCTCGTCGATCGCCAGCACACAGGCCGTCTCGCACGGCGCGGGGCACAGCCGCCCGGTGAACTCCGGGAAGTTGTTCGTCGCGTGCAGGCGTTCGATCGCGGCGCGCCAGTCGTCGCGCCAGACCAGGTCGTTCCACTCCGGGATGAGGTTGCCGAGCGGGCAGCCCTGGTGGCAGAACGGGATACCGCAGTCCATGCAGCGCCCGGCCTGCTTGCTGATGATCGGCAGCAGTGCACTGCCGATCCCGTCGCCCGGGTAGACCTCGTTCCAGTCGCGCAGCCGTTCTTCGACCGGCCTTCGGTGCGCTCCCTCGCGGGGGGTGGTGAGGAAGCCCTTCGGGTCAGCCATGTGCGGCCTCCATGATCGCTTGGTCGACGTCACGTCCCTCGGCGAAGGCACGGGCCCGCGCCTGCAGAACGCGCTTGTAGTCCTTCGGCATCACCTTCACGAACCGGTCCAGCGTGCCCGCCCAGTCGGCGAGCAGCGCCTCGGCCACGGGTGAGCCGGTCTCCTCCTGGTGCGCACTCACCAGCGAGTGCACCAGGTCGCGGTCCTCCTCGGTCAGCGGCTCCAGCTCGACCATCTCGGGGTTGACCCGCCGCTGGTCGAGGTCGAGCACGAAGGCGACACCGCCCGACATGCCGGCCGCGAAGTTGCGTCCGGTCGCGCCGAGTACGACGACGACACCACCGGTCATGTACTCACAGCCGTGGTCGCCGACGCCCTCCACCACAGCGGTGGCGCCGGAGTTGCGGACGCAGAACCGCTCGCCCACCTTGCCGCGCAGGAACACCTGGCCGGCTGTCGCGCCGTAGGCGATGACGTTGCCGGCGATGATGTTGTCCTCGGCGACCAGCGTGGCGGCGCGGTCGGGCCGGACGATGATCCGCCCACCCGACAGCCCCTTCGCGAGGTAGTCGTTGGCGTCGCCCTCCAGCCGGAGGGTGATGCCCTGGGGCAGGAACGCGCCCAGCGACTGGCCGGCCGAACCCACCAGGGTCAGGTCGATCGTGTCGTGGGGCAGGCCGTCCCCGCCGAACTTCTTGGTGAGCTCGTGCCCGAGCATCGTCCCCACGGTGCGGTTGACGTTGCGGATCGGCAACTGCGCACGCACCGGCTCGCCCCGGTCCAGGGCGTCGCGGGCGATCTCGATCAGGTGGTTGTCGAGCGCCTTCTCCAGGCCGTGGTCCTGGTGGGTGACGCACCGCCGCGACGTGCCGTCCGGCAGGTCGGGCACGGTGAGGATCGGCCGCAGGTCCAGGCCGGCCGCCTTCCAGTGCTCCACCGCCTGCGCGACGTCCAGCAGCTCGGCGTGGCCGACCGCCTCGTCGATGCTGGCGAAGCCCAGCTCGGCGAGGTACTCGCGCACCTCCTGCGCGATGTACTCGAAGAACGTGACCACGAACTCCGGCTTGCCGTTGAACCGCTTGCGCAGCTCGGGGTTCTGGGTGGCCACGCCCACCGGGCAGGTGTCCAGGTGGCACACCCGCATCATTACGCAGCCGGAGACCACCAGCGGCGCGGTCGCGAAGCCGAACTCCTCGGCGCCCGAGCAGCGCCGCGATCACGACGTCCCGGCCGGTCTTGAGCTGGCCGTCGGTCTGGACGACGATCCGGTCGCGCAGGCCATTGAGCAGCAACGTCTGCTGGGTCTCGGCAAGCCCGAGCTCCCACGGCGCGCCCGCGTGCTTGAGCGAGGTGAGCGGCGCGGCGCCGGTGCCGCCGTCGTGCCCGGAGATGAGCACCACGTCGGCGTGCGCCTTCGACACCCCGGCCGCGACCGTGCCGACCCCGACCTCCGCGACCAGCTTCACGTGCACTCGCGAAGCCGGGTTGGAGTTCTTCAGGTCGTGGATCAGCTGGGCGAGATCCTCGATCGAGTAGATGTCGTGGTGCGGCGGCGGGGAGATGAGTCCCACCCCCGGCGTGGAGTGCCGGGTGCGCGCGATCCACGGGTAGACCTTGTTGCCCGGAAGCTGGCCGCCCTCGCCCGGCTTCGCGCCCTGCGCCATCTTGATCTGCAGGTCGGTGGAGTTGGTGAGGTACTCCGAGGTCACCCCGAACCGTCCGCTGGCCACCTGCTTGATGGCACTGCGCCGCTCCGGGTCGCGCAGCCGGTCGGTGTCCTCCCCGCCCTCGCCGGTGTTGGACCGGGCGCCGAGACGGTTCATCGCGATCGCGAGCGTCTCGTGCGCCTCCGCCGAGATCGAGCCGTACGACATGGCGCCGGTGGAGAAGCGCTTGACGATGCTCTCCACCGACTCGACGTCCTCGACCGGGATCGGGTCCCGCGCGCCGTACTTCAGCGAGAACAGTCCCCGCAGCGTCATCAGCCGGTGGGCCTGCTGGTCGACCCGCGCGGTGTACATCTTGAAGATGTCGTACCGCTGGCTGCGGGTGGAGTGCTGCAACCGGAACACCGTCTCCGGGTCGAACAGGTGCGGCTCACCCTCGCGCCGCCATTGGTACTCCCCGCCGATCGGCAGCCGGCGGTGTGCCGGCGCGATGCCGTCGCGCGGGTAGGCGGTCTCGTGCCGGCGGCGCACCTCGTCGGCGATGAGGTCGAGGTCGATCCCGCCGAGCCGGGACGTGGTGCCGGTGAAGTACCTGTCCACGACCTCCTGGCCAAGCCCGACCGCCTCGAAGATCTGCGCGCCGGTGTAGGAGGCGACGGTGGACACACCCATCTTGCTCATGACCTTGAGCACGCCCTTGCCCAGCGCCTTCACCAGCTGCTGGACGGCCTTCTCCGGAGCGATGCCCTCCAGGAAGATGCCTTCCCGGACGAGGTCCTCCACACTCTCCATCGCGAGGTAGGGGTTGACCGCGGCCGCGCCGTACCCGATCAGCAGGGCGACGTGGTGCACCTCGCGGACGTCGCCGGCCTCCACGACCAGACCGACCTGGGACCGGGTCTTCTCCCGGATCAGGTGGTGGTGCACCGCGCCGGTGAGCAGTAGCGACGGGATCGGCGCCAGCTCGGCGTTGGAGTGCCGGTCCGACAGCACCAGGATGCGGGCGCCGGCCGCGATCGCCTCCGACACCTCGGCACAGATCTCCTCCAGCCGGCCGGCGAGCTCCTCACCGCCACCCTCGACGCGGTAGAGCCCCTGCACCAGGTGCGAGGCGTAGCCGGGGAAGTCTCCGTCGCGGTTGACGTGGATGATCTTCGCCAACTGGTCGTTGTCGAGTACGGGGAACGGCAGCACGATCTGCCGGCACGACGCCGGACCGGGCGTGAGCAGGTTGCCCTCCGGGCCGATCTTGCCCGCCAGCGAGGTGACCAGCTCCTCCCGGATCGCGTCCAGCGGAGGGTTGGTGACCTGCGCGAACAGCTGGGTGAAGTAGTCGAACAGCAGCCGCGACCGGTCCGACAGCGCGGCCACCGGGGTGTCGCTGCCCATCGACCCGATCGGCTCCGCACCCGTGCGCGCCATCGGCGCGAGGATGACCCGCAGCTCCTCCTCGGTGTAGCCGAAGGTCTGCTGCCGGCGGGTCACCGACTTGTGCGTGTGCACGATGTGCTCGCGTCGGCGGCAGGTTTTCCAGCCGGATCAGCCCGGCGTGCAGCCACTCGTCGTACGGGTGCTCGGCGGCGAGCTGAGCCTTGATCTCCTCGTCCTCGATGATCCGGTGCTCCGCGGTGTCCACCAGGAACATCCGGCCAGGCTCCAGCCGGCCCTTGCGGACAACGGACTTCGGGTCGATGTCGAGAACGCCGACCTCGCGAGGCCAGCACCACCAGGCCGTCGTCGGTCACCCAGTACCGGCTCGGGCGCAGGCCGTTGCGGTCGAGGACCGCGCCGACCAGGGTGCCGTCGGTGAACGTGACACAGGCCGGGCCGTCCCACGGCTCCATCAGGGCGGAGTGGAACTCGTAGAACGCGCGCCGCGAGGAGTCCATCTCGGCGTGGTTCTCCCACGCCTCCGGAATCATCATCAGCACCGCGTGCGGCAGCGAACGGCCGCCGATCTGCAACAGCTCGAGCACCTCGTCGAACGCGCCGAGTCACTCGCGCCGGGGTGCAGATCGGGAAGAGCCCCCCCGGCCGGCGTCGACACCGGCGGGCTGGCGAGAGCTCGCTTTCCAGCAGCGCCTCGCGGGCCCGCATCCAGTTCTCGTTGCCCATGACCGTGTTGATCTCGCCGTTGTGGGCGACGTAACGGTACGGGTGAGCCAGCGGCCACGACGGGAACGTGTTGGTGGAGAACCGCGAGTGGACCAGCGCCACCGCGCTCTCCACCCGGCGGTCGGACAGGTCGGGGAAGAACGGCTCGAGCTGCTCGGTGGTGAGCATGCCCTTGTAGACGATCGTCCGCGACGACAGCGACGGGAAGTAGGCGTCGGTCTCGTGCTCGACCCGCTTGCGCAGGGCGAACGCGCGCCGGTCCAGGGCCAGGCCGTCCAGCGCGGCGCCGTCGGCACCCCGCGCGGTCAGGAACAGCTGGCGGAACCGCGGCATCACCGCGCGTGAGGTGCGCGCCGAGCAGCTCGGGCGCCACCGGACGTCGCGCCAGCCGAGGACGTCGAGGCCTTCCTCGGTCGCGATCTCGGTAATCCGGGCGACGGTGGCGGCGTCGGCCGCGTCGTCGTTGGGTAGGAAGGCGGTACCCACGGCGTACTCGCCGGGGGCCGGCAGGGCCAGGTCGGTGACCGCACGAAGGAAACTGTCGGGCACCTGGAGCAGCATGCCGGCACCGTCGCCGGAGTCCGGCTCGCTGCCGGAGGCGCCGCGGTGATCGAGGTTGCGCAGCGCCGTGAGCGCATGTTCGACGATCTGGTGGCTGGGCTCGCCGCTCAGGGTGGCCACGAACGCCACGCCGCACGCGTCGTGCTCGAACCGAGGGTCGTACAGGCCGTGCGGCGGCGGGGGCGTTCCGAGCATGTGAATACTCCCGTCGTCAAGTCGCGTTGGGACACGCTCAAGGGACGACGTTGGCCCCGGCGGTTGCATGCAGGGTAGCGGACACCCGACGGCGACCCCCAGGGACGATGGTCCCGGGCACACCACCTCGTCGTGGCGTCCGCTGTGAGCGAACTTCGGCGGTAGCCGGCAACGCCACAGGTCGCGACAGCATAGCCGCGTGGCCGTGGCCGGTCACAGCGGTGTGACGTACTAGCCGAGACGCACGTTCGATCGTACTTCGGTCATTGTGAACCCTCCGGGGGGTTTTCTGTCGAACGTGTTCGCTCCTCGGACACCGGCCGCCGCCCGGCCCCTCCCCGGCTGGGGCCCCGGTCACCCTCGGTGGCGCGGTTGCGCTGGTCCGCGAGGTATTTCTCCTCCGGGTCGTACCGATCGTCACCCGGGTAGCGCTCGTCGGCGAAGACGCCGCGGTCGTCGGCGGGGAAGGTTTCCTCGGCGTCCGCGGGGCGGTTCGCGTCGCTGGACGCCTCCCTGGCCGCATCCTTCGGCGCAACCTCGGGAGCGCTCTTCGGCGCCTCCCGCCGCCCGAACCGCCCGGTCTGCGACGGACGGGCGTCAGGCTCGATCTGGGTGCTCTGGTCGGCCAGCCGACCGCGGTCGAGCCGGAGATGCTGCTCGGCCGCCGAGGCGGGATCCTCGCCCGGGTCGTCCGGATCGTCCGGATCGTCCGGGTCGTCCGATGCAGCGGGATCGGCGGGATCGCCCGGACCAGCGGTTCTGCCCGAGTCGTCGGCCTGGTCCCGGTCGTCGGGCTGGTCCGGGTCGTCGAGTTCACCGAAACCGCGAGGGTGGGCGGGGTCCCGGCCGGGATCGCTCGTGACGCGGCCGCTTGCGCCAGTCGTCCGGGACTCCTGGTCGGCGGTGGGCCGATCGTCCTCCGCCGCCGCCCGGCGGTCGACCGCCGAACGCGAGGCCGCGTCGGAACCCGCTCCCGTGCTGCCCACCGCGGTGGCGGGCCCACCGGCGGTGGCCGTGTCGGCGGTGGCGCTCATCTCGTCGCCAGGCGAACCCGGCGGCGCCGGCTCGACGACCTGCTCCCGGCCCGGGCGAAGCGTGGCCGAAAGAATGAAGTAGAGCATCGCGAGCAGGAACACCAGGACCGAGGTCCAGACGTTCAGCCGCAGTCCCAGGATGTGGTTGACCGGGTCGACGCGGAGGTACTCGATCCAGCCCCGGCCCAGCGTGTAGCACATGACGTACAACGCGAACGCGCGTCCGTGGCCGAGCCGGAACCGCTTGTCGGCCCAGATCACCACCAGCGCGGTGCCGACGTCCCAGATGCTCTCGAACAGGAAGGTCGGCTGGAACGTGGCGTACTGCTCATATCCGATCGGACGGTGTGCCGCGTCGATCCGCAGGCCCCACCACGCCGTGGTGGGCGCGCCGAACAGCTCCTGGTTGAACCAGTTGCCCCACCGCCCGATCGCCTGGGCGAGCACGATGCCCGGTGCCAGCGCGTCGGCCAGCGCCGGCAGCGGAATCCCGCGCCGGTGGCAGGCGATCCAGGCGCCGAGCGCGCCGAACGCCACACCGCCCCAGATGCCGAGGCCGCCCTCCCACACCGCGAACGCCCGCATCGGCTCCCGGCCCGGGCCGAAGTAGAGCTGGTAGTCGGTGATCACGTGGTAGAGCCGGGCTCCGACCAGCCCGAACGGCACCGCCCAGACGGCGACGTCGGCGACGGTCCCCGGCCGGCCGCCACGCTCGATCCAGCGGCGGTTGCCCAGCCAGACTGCCGCGACGACGCCGAGGATGATGCATATGGCGTATGCCCGGAGCGGGAGCGGCCCGAGATGCCACACCCCCTGGGAGGGGCTGGGTATGGAGGCGAGGATCTGCATGGCCTGTGAGACTCCTGCGGGCGATGGTTACCGCTGGTTACCGGTCGGACCTTACCCGCTCACTGCTTGTTGGTCTTGGATGCCGCTGAGTCGATCGCGAGCTTCAGTCCGGTCCCGCTGGTGTCGCCCGGGTCGAGCTGCTTGCCGTTGACGAAGACCGTGGGGGTCCCCTGGACGCCGCGCTTGTTGCCGGTCTCGTCGACCGCCTTGACCCAGTTGGCGAAGTTGTCGCCGTTGACGCAGGTGCGGAACGACCCGGAGGTGAGCCCGATCCCCTTGCCGAGCTCGACCAGCTGGGAGTTGGTCCACGTCTGGCTGTAGTTGGCGTACAGCGCGTCGTGCATCTCGCGGGCCTTACCGGAGTTGACGGCGCACCCGAAGGCGTTGGCGGCCAGCTCGGTCGGCCGGCCGAAGCCGGGGAGGGTGAGCGGGTAGTAGATCACCCGGGCCTTGCCGGCCTCGACCTGTTGGTTCAGGGTCTGCTCGGCGTCGCTTTCGAAGTCCCGGCAGTGCGGGCAGGCGAAGTCCTCGAACATCTCCACCACGACAGGGGCGCCGGCCTTGCCGAAGCCGACGCCGTCGCCCTGACCGCCCGCCTTGCCGGCGACCGGGGCGGGGTCACCCTTGGAGGTCGGTTTGTACGGAGCGACGACCCCCTCGGGGTAGGCCGCGGTGGTGTCGACCTTGGAGCGCTGCCACTGGACGACCACCGCGATGGCCACGATCACCACCGCGACGACCACGGCCACGCCGATGCGCATGACGTTCTCGCGCCGCTTGGCCTGCGCGGCCTGCCGGGCACGCTCGGCGCGCAACTGCTCCCGGGCCGACTTCTTGCTCATGCCGCTCTCCGCCTCGTCTGTCCACCGGCGCCGCCACGTCGCGACACCGGATGCCGGTGGTGCCTCACTACCCTCGCCGGCGCACGCCGTCGGCGAGGTCGCGGGCGAGGTCGCGCACCCGCTCCACGCCGGTCCGCTCGTCGGGCGCGTCCAGCAGCGGGCGGACGAACGCCGAGCCCACGATCACCGCGTCCGCACTCGCCGCCACCTCGGCGGCCTGGTCGCCGTTGGAAACACCGAGCCCGACGCCGACGGGCAGGTCGGTGACCTCCCGCAGCCTGGCGACCAGCCCGGGCGCACCCACGCTGGTCTGCGCACGAGCGCCGGTCACACCCATCACCGACGCGGCGTAGACGAACCCCCGGGAGGCCCGCGCGGTCAGCGCCAGACCGCTCGGTGGACGACGACAGCGCGACCAGGAAGACCCGGTCCAGGCCGGTCGCGTCGCTGGCGGCGATCCAGCTCCTCGGCCTCCTCCGGGATCAGGTCGGGCGTGATCAGGCCCGCCCCGCCGGCCGAGGAGAGGTCTCGTGCGAACGCGTTCAACGCCGTAGCGCTCGATGGGGTTCCAGTAGGTCATCACCAGGGTCGGGACGCCGAGCCCGGACGACCGCCTCGACCGTACGCAGGACGTCCTCGGTGCGCGGTGCCACCGCGCAGGGCCTGGTCGGCGGCCGCCTGGATGGTCGGGCCGTCCATCGTCGGGTCGGAGTAGGGCAGGCCGACCTCGAAGACGTCGACCCCGGCCTCGGCCATCGCCTCGAACGCCGCGATCGCGCCGTCGTGGCTCGGGAACCCGGCCGGGAGGTAGCCGACCAGCACCCCGCGGCCCTCCTCCTTCGCCGTGGCGAAGACCGGGCCGACCCCGGCGGACGTCGAGGTGCTCACGCCTTCTCCTCCGTGCTCTGCGTCTCCCGCTCGGTGCTTGCCGTCTCCACACCGGGCTTGTCGTCGAGCAGGCCGAACCAGGCGGCGGCGGTGTCGACGTCCTTGTCACCGCGGCCGGACAGGCACACCAGCACGGTCGCGTCCGGGCCGAGGTCCTTGGCCCACCCGCATGGCGCCGGCCAGCGCGTGCGCGGACTCGATCGCGGGGATGATCCCCTCGGTCCGGGACAGCAGCCGAAGGCGTCCATCGCCTCGGCGTCGGTCACCGGGAGGTAGGTCGCGCGCCCGGTGTCGTGCAGCCAGGCGTGCTCGGGCCCGACGCCCGGGTAGTCCAGGCCCGCCGAGATCGAGTGGCTCTCGATGGTCTGGCCGTCCTCGTCCTGCAGGAGGTAGGACCGGGTGCCGTGCAGGACGCCGACCTGGCCGGCGGTGATGGTCGCGGCGTGCCGGCCGGTCTCCACGCCGTCACCGCCGGCCTCGAAGCCGAACAGCCGCGACGGACTCGTCGGGGACGAACGCGCTGAACATGCCGATCGCGTTGGAACCGCCGCCCACGCACGCGCACACCGCGTCTGGCAGCGAGCCGGTCAGCTCGACGTCTGCGCCCGGGCCTCGTCGCCGATGCCCGCGGCAGAAGTCGCGCACCATCGCCGGGAACGGGTGCGGTCCGGCGGCGGTGCCCAGGAGGTAGTGGGTGTCGTCGACGCTGGCCACCCAGTCGCGCAGCGCCTCGTTGATCGCGTCCTTCAGCGTCTTGCTGCCGGTGGTCACCGGGATCACCTCGGCGCCGAGCAGCTCCATCCGGGCGACGTTGAGCGCCTGCCGGCGGGTGTCCTCCTCGCCCATGTAGACCACGCATTCCAGGCCGAGGTAGGCGCAGGCGGTGGCGGTGGCCACGCCGTGCTGCCCGGCGCCGGTCTCGGCGATGATCCGGGTCTTGCCCATCCGGACCGCCAGCAGCGCCTGGCCGAGGACGTTGCGGATCTTGTGCGCGCCGGTGTGGTTGAGGTCCTCCCGCTTGAGCAGGATCCGGACGCCGGCCAGCTCGGAGAGGCGGGTGGCGTCGTAGAGCGGGCTCGGCAGGTTGGCGTACTCCCGGAGCATCCGGTCCAGCTCGGCGGTGAACGCCGGGTCGGCCTGCGCGGCGCGGTGCGCCTGCTCGAGCTCGTCGAGCGCGCGATCAGGGCCTCGGGGGTGAACCGGCCGCCGAAGCGACCGAAATGTCCGTCGAGTCCCTGACCGAGCGTGCCCCGGTCGGTGTTGGCAGCGGCCACGTCAGTCATCGACTCACTGTCGGGTCGGTTCGGGAGGGTCTCCGGGTCGGTTCGGGTCAGTTCCGGGTCATTCTGGGTCGGGTCGGGCTCCGGTCAGGCCGGCTCAGTCATGATGCAGCGCCGGGTGGGCGCCGGCCGCGACCAGGTCGGCCACCGCGGACCGGGGGTCCTTCCCGGTCACCAGGCTCTCGCCGACCAGCACGGCGTGGGCGCCGGCGCGGGCGTACTCGATCACGTCGTGGGGTCCGCGTACGCCGGACTCCGCGACCTTGACGATACCGTCCGGGATCTGCGGCGAGATCCGGCTGAAGGCTGCCGCGGTCGACCTCGAGGGTGCGCAGGTCGCGGGCGTTGACGCCGATGAGCCGCGCGCCCGCGTCGACGGCCCGTGCGGCCTCCTCCTCGGTGTGCACCTCGACCAGCGGCGTGAGCCCGATCGAGACCGCGCGTTCGATCAGCGAGACAAGGGCGTTCTGCTCCAGGGCCGCCACGATGAGCAGCACCAGGTCGGCGCCGTAGCGCCCTGGCCTCCCACAGCTGGTAGCTGGTGATCACGAAGTCCTTGCGGAGGATCGGAACGTCGACCAGGACCGCACCGCCCGGAGGTCGTCGATCGAGCCGCCGAACCGTCGGCGCTCGGTCAGGACGCTGATCACGGCGGCCCCGCCGGCCTGGTAGTCGGCGGCGAGCGCGGCTGGGTCGGCGATCGCGGCGAGCGCGCCCTTGCTGGGGCTCGACCGCTTGACCTCCGCGATGACGGCGACGCCGTTGCCGCGCAGAACCGGCACAGGATCGATGGCGTACGGAAGAAGGGCGACCCGCTTCTTCAGATCATCGATCGAGACTCTCCCCTGCCGCTCCTCAAGGTCGGCGCGGACCCCGTCGAGGATCTCGTCGAGAACACTCACGCAGTCAGTCCTTCCTGAGCGACCTAAGCGCAGGCGCGGGTCTTCGGTGAACGAACCCGCTCTCGCTTCCAGAGACCTGCTCAGAGTAACGACGACCTCCCCCAACCCCGACACCGGCTGGTGGTCGGGGTCTGGTCCGGGCAGGGTCGCGTACACCACGACGGGGTTGTGGAAGAGGGCCGGAATCAGTGCGAAAAGCTGTGCGGGTGATTGCGCGGCACCTCGGCCGCCACCGCGGAGCACGTCCCGTCCACCGACCCGCCGGGGCCTGGGTTCCGGAGCAGACCACCCGCTCCGGAGCCCAGCCCGGGTGACTCAGAGCTTGATGACCAGGCTGGACATCAACTTGTCGGCGAACGTCTGGCGCTTCCTGTCCCACAGGGGCCAGAGGTAGCCCACGTAGCAGGCGAGGCCGTCCAGGAAGTGCGCGAGCCCGCGCACGAACGTCGTGCCCGCGCCGAGCGGCTGCCCGTCGGCCTCCCGGACCAGCTTGATGTTGAGCACCTGCTTGCCGATGCTCTGGCCGGTCCGCCCCTGCCTGAAGACGACGTTCCACAGCGAGAAGACGAAGCTCACGAGGTAGAGGAGCGCCGCGACGGAGGCGGCGGCGCCGGACGGCTGGCCGGCGCTGTCCAGCGAAGGGAGCAGGAACGCGGCCCCGATCGCCACCGGTATCCCCGAGATGGCCCCGTCGACGAGCGAGGCGCCGACCCGGTAGATCCACGGTGCGAGCAGGTCCCGGTCGATCTCGGGCGTACCTCCGTACTGGCCGTACTGCCCCGGCTGGCCGTACTGACCCTGGTCGTTCTGACCAGCCTGGCCGTATCCCTCCTGGCCCTGGGGGTACGCCTGGCCGTACTGCTGCTGGTGCTGGCCGTAACTCTGGCCGTATCCCGGCTGCTGGCCGTAACTCTGGCCGTATCCCGGCTGCTGGCCGTAGCCCTGTTGTTGCCGGCCGGAGCCCTGCTGGCCGCCGTGTCCCTGGGCCTGCCGGCCGTAGGGATCCTGAGGCTGCGGAGCACCGTGCCGTCCCGAGGACGGGTCCTCGTCGCGCGCGTCGGGACCCGGCGGGGTCGGTGTACTCACAACCGTCTCCGATCTGGAAGTCACAAGTGAAGTGGCACAGAATTTCGAGCAGGTTAGCGGTCACCACCTACTCCTGGGACCAACTCCGGAGGACGGGTTGGGGTTACGGTGAATCCGTGCCTGATCCGACCCTGCGGCGACCGAGCGGTCCGCCCGGCGACGCGGCGGCCCGGCCGGCCGCGCACCTCGCTGGGCACCCTCTTGAGCACCCCGCTGGGGACCCCCTTGGGCACCCCGCTGGGCAAATCGCTGGGCTGCCCTCGGACAGCACGCTGGCCGGCCTCGCCGTCCTCGGCGCCGGTGGCCTGGGACTGGCGGCGGCGAACGCGGTCTCGGGCGGCCGGTTCGGCGTTCCGTGCCTGCTGCACTCCCTCACCGGCCTGGACTGCCCGCTGTGCGGTACGACCCGGATGGCCGCCGCCGTGCTGCACGGTGACCTGGCCGGCGCCCTCCGGTTCAACGCGCCGGCCCTTCTCGCCGTCCTGGTCGTGGCCTACCTGTGGCTGTGCTGGGTGCTCGAACGCCTGGGGGTTCGGGTACGCCTCCCCCGCCCCATGCTGAGCCCGCGCGCACGGGCGGCGCTGCTCCCGGCGGTGGTGGCGGCGGCCGTGGTCTTCATGGTGCTGCGCAACCTGCCCTGGCCGCCGTTCACCGCCCTGCACGTCTGAGCCGACCGGCCGGCCGACCTACCCGAGCGCCTTCCGGGCCAGGTCGAAGTACTGGTCGCCGCGCACCACGCGGTAGTCGGACCCGAGCGAGGCGCTCACCTCGGCCAGGTCCTGCGGCGTGGTCGACCAGGCGTTCACCCCGATCGAGACGAACCGCGGCGACTTACCGTCCCAGCCCTGCGCCGACCGGGCGATCGCGTCCTTGGTCTCCTGCACTCCACCGACGCCGAGGATGGTGGCCAGCGGAGTGCCGCCCTCGACGAGCCGGGTCGTGGTCGTGCCGGACCAGTTCAGGAAGATCCCCTGCGGCCGTACATCGGAGACGTAGGCCCGGGTCCTGTCCGCCGACAGGTCGACGTCGCTCCCGTCGACCCGGTTGAGCACGTACACGATCCCCATCCCGGTCGCGCGCATGTACTTCCCGGTCTGTTCGGTGAACGTCGCGAAGGTTCCGTCCGGCCACGGGGTCGGATAGATGTAGCCCGCACCGGAGGGGCCGGCCACCAACAGGTCGTTGTCGGTCGCGGTGCGCTGGAAGTGGCTGAGGAAGTTCGGCGCGGCGTCGGCGAGCAGGGGGTTGGTGGTCCAGTTGACCGGCACCGACCCCCGGCCCGGGTCGTCCCACAGAATCCGCAACCGGTGCTCGTTGTACTGCAGGTTGTCGCCCTCGGACATGGTGAAGGTGACGTAGACCTTGTTCTCCAGCGGCAGCGTGGGCGCGGATTTCTGCCGGTCGGAGATCGGCGCACGGGCGCCGGAGTGCACGGTGAGGTTCTCGAACCAGTCCGCGGCGAGCACGTAGACGCCGTGCTTCGAGCACAGCTCGGTGCCGCCGAACTCACCGGCGATGTCCTGGGCGAACCACCCGAGATAGGGCGTGTACGGGTCGACGTCGGACATGATCTGCTCGAACAGCTCGCGTTCGGCGTCGACGTTCGGATCCAGCCAGAACGTCATCGCCTGGTTGGCCACGGCGTAGTCGCGCAGATAGGCGAACGCCACCTTCGTCGGCCGGGCCGGCTCCGTCTTGCTCACCGACACGACGTACTCGTTCCACATCTCCACCGACAGCGTCAGCTTCGACGTACCGGCAGGCGGGGCGAACCCGTAGACGAAGTAGTGGCTGCCGTCGGCGAACCGGTGCAGCGGCGGGCCGAGGCTGGTCTGGGAGTTGCTGTCGTCGAAGAGGTACGGATCCTCCGCGTCGGTGCCCGGCACGAAGTCGGCGACCACCTCGTCGTCGGCGCGCAACGTCACCTGGTGCACCGCGGGGCCCCAGCCGTCGTCGGTGAACGCGTCGTCGAAGCGCACCCACACGCCCTCGCCGCCGAGCTGGGCGGTGAGGTCGAACTCGTACACCTTGCGGTTGGAGGCGTCGTGCAGGTGGGCGTCCACCTTCGCCACCGTCGTGTAGTACGACGGAAGGCCCGGCGGCAGGCTGACGTTCTTCAGTGGCGGCAAGCCGACCAGCATCCGGTGGGTGGTCCGCGGCCAGAGGTGCTCGAACTGCCAGCGGTAGGCGTCGATCCGGCTGGTGAACCGGCCGCGCAGATCCTCCACCACCTGGACGCCGTACTTCCTGGCCAGCGCGCCGGCGAGGTCCGGGCCGACGGCGAGGAGGTCGCGCAGCCCGGCCAGGGTGGTGGCGACGTTGAGCGAGTCGGGCACCTCCGGGTCGTACACGACGCTGCCACGGATCGCGCCGTGGTACTTGCCCACCAGGTTCCAGAAGTCGTCGTGCACGGTGTAGGACACGTCCAGGTCGCGCAGCCAGGTCAGCCGGCCCTCGCCGCTGGTGGCGTCGTCGCCGATCAGGTAGATCCGCGGGCGAACGCGGTTGACCAGGCCCTGCAGCGTTCCCAGCATCAGCTTCTCGTCACCGGACAGGCCGGTGATGTCGACGACGTTGAGGGTGCGTACGGGTGCGAAGTGCGGCAGCGCCTGCCCGTCCGGCCAACTGATGCCGGACCGCGCCTGGGTGGCCGTCGCGGTGAGGCCGGTCGCGGTGAGGCCGGTCGCGGTGACACCGGCCGCCGGGCCGCCGGTCGCCGCCTGCGCGGCTCCCGGCGCGAGCACGTTCGGCAACGTCGCCGCTCCGAGTCCGGCCACGACCATCCGGCCGAAGGTCCGCCGCGAGTAGGAGTTGTTCGAGGTCATCGGTCGTCGCACCGCCTGGTGGGTAAGCGCTGTCCACGCGCTGGGAAAGGGATCCGGGCACGCCCGACCACCGCGGCGACGGCCCGCGGAGACACCTCCGCGGCACACCGGCGAACGGGAGTTGCTGACGATCGGACGTGTCGGAGTTGCGGACGCTCGGGGAGAACCGACGTGCAGACGTGCGGCGAAACCACGAACAGGCTGACGTACTGGGAGAGGACGAGCAGGTGCCGCCCCGGGCGCTGACCAGAGATTGTGGTGCGTCGGGACGGTGCGGACAAGATCACTGGCCAGAGCAGGACGCGGTGGCGCGCACTGCTCCGGCCAGTGAGGGTGAGCCGGTGGTGCCGAGATTGTGGGACGGAGCTGTCGGGCCTATCGGGTACGCAGCACCTCGGCCAACTGGTCGACGGCCCACTCCAGGTCCGACTGCTCGATCACCAGCGGCGGCGCCAGCCGGATCGTCGAGCCGTGGGTGTCCTTGGCGAGTACGCCCCGCTCGGCCAGCGCGGCACAGATGTCGCGGCCGGTGCCGAGCGTAGGGTCGACGTCGATCCCCGCCCACAGGCCGGCGGTGCGTACGCCCACGAGTCCCTTGCCCACAAGGCTGTTCAGGCGCTCGGCGAGGACCGCGCCCAGGGCGGCGGCCCGCCGCTGGTAGCTGCCGTCGGCGAGCAGGCCCACCACGGCCCGGCCCACCGCGCACGCCAGCGGGTTGCCGCCGAAGGTGCTGCCGTGCTGCCCCGGGCGGACCACGCCCAGCACATCCGGCGAACCGGCCACCGCCGAGACCGGCACGACCCCCCCACCGAGCGCCTTGCCGAGGATGTAGAGGTCGGGCACGACGCCTTCCCGGTCGCACGCGAAGGTGGCCCCGGTCCGCCCCAGCCCGGCCTGGATCTCATCCGCGAGCAGGAGGACGCCCCGCTCGGTGCACGTACGGCGGACATCGCGCAGGTAGCCCTCCGGAGGCACGATCACCCCGGCCTCGCCCTGGACGGGCTCGATCAGCACCGCGACGGTGGTGTCGTCGATCGCATCCGCGATCGCGCCCGCGTCGCCGTAGGGCACGGTCACGAAGCCCGGGGTGTAGGGGCCGTAGTGGTCATGGGCGTCCGGGTCGTCGGAGAAACTCACGATCGTGATCGTGCGGCCGTGGAAATTGCCCGCGGCGACGACGATGGTGGCCTGTCCGTCGGGGACGCCCTTGCGCTCGTAGCCCCATTTGCGGGCGATCTTCAGCGCGGTCTCCACCGCCTCCGCGCCGGTGTTCATCGGCAACACCATGACGTCCGGAGGCGCCGGGCTCGTCGCGTCGTGCGCCGGATCCGTTACCTGGTTGGCATCGGGGTTCGAAGCCGCGACCAGGCCGGCGAGCTCGGCGCAGAAGGCCCCGAACTGGTCGTGGTGGAACGCCCGGCTGATCAACGTCAGCCGGTCCAGCTGGTCCCGTGCCGCCGCGAGGATGGCCGGGTGGCGGTGCCCGAAGTTGAGCGCGGAGTACCCCGCCAGGCAGTCGAGGTAGCGCCGCCCGTCGACGCCGGTCACCCAGGCGCCCTCGGCCTCGGCGGCGACCACCGGCAGCGGGTGGTAGTTGTGCGCGGCGTACCGCTCGGCGAGCGTGATCTGCTCCGCGGTCCGGTCCACGGAGTTCTCGGGGTCCGCGGCGTCCACGGTCCGGGTCGTCAGGTCACCGAGCATCCCGACCTCCTCCGACGCCGCTGTTCACGGCGCTGTCCACGCCGCCGGCCACGCCGCTCTCCACGAAGCCCGGACGGATCTCCAGCGTGCAGCACTTCGGCCCGCCACCGGACTTGCGCAGCTCGGACAGGTCCACCGGCACCGGCTCGTACCCGCGGTCGGCGAGCCGGCCGGCCAGCCCGGTCGCCTGCACGGGCAGGACGACGTTGCGGCCGTCCGACACCGCGTTCAGGCCCAGCACCACCGCGTCGGCCTCGTCGGCGAGCACCGCGTCCGGGTAGAGCTCGGCCAGCACCTGCCGGCTCTCCGGCGCGAACGCCTCCGGGAAGTAGGCGACGTTGTGCTCGTCCAGAACCGACAGGGCGGTGTCCAGGTGGTAGAAGCGCGGGTCGACCAGGTGCAGGGTGACCACCGGCCGGTCGACGTACTCCGCCAGCTCGCGGTGGGCCGCCGGCTCGGTGCGGAAGCCGGTGCCGGCGAGGATGTGGTCCGGCGTGGTGAGCAGGTCGCCCTCCCCCTCGGCCACGGCCAGCGGGAGGTAGGCGTCCCGGACGCCGTGCTCGACGCCGTGGGTCTTGAACCACTCGAGGTAGCGGGTGGCCTCGGGCATCCGCTCCAGGTGGCGGAAGCGTGAGCCGAACGCCAGTCCGTCCACCACCACGGCGCCGTTCGCGGCGAACACCATGTCCGGCAGGCCCGGCGCGGGCTCGATCAGGCTCACCTCGTGGCCGAGGTCGAGGTAGGTCTGCCGCAGGCGTTCCCACTGCGCGAGGGCGAGCTCGGTGTCGACCGCGTTCTCCGGGTGCATCCACGGGTTGATCGCGTACGCGACGGTGAAGTAGGTCGGCCGGCACATGAGGTAGTGCCGCCGGGTGGCGGTACGGGCGCTTTCGCGGGCGTTGCCGGGGTTGCCGGAACTGGCGGTCGTGGGCATCTGCGAACCTCCGCTGGAGTACGAACGGGGGCGCGTGCGGCCGCCGCGACCTTCCCCGCTGTCGAGCCTAGGTAGTCAGGTACCCGCGACCCAATGCGTCCGGGCTGCGCATGACCGGCGGTTCGTTGCGTGGTCGGCACCGATCGCGGCGGATCGTTGCGCGGCACAGGTTTAGGCCGGGCAGATCCCCTCGGCGGCTCCGCCCGGGGCTGCGGTGGCCCCTGTCAGCCGGGCGTCTCCTGGCCGGTCAGCCCGGGCCGTTCCAGTAGCCGGGACAGCACCAGCGAACTTCTGGTCCGGGCGACGTACGGCTCGGCGTTGATGCGTTCGAGGACGCGTTCGAAGTGCCCGATGTCGGCGGCGAGGATGTGCACCAGAGCGTCCGCCTCCCCGGTCAGCGTGCAGGCCGCCACCACCTCCGGGAAGCGTGCCACCCCCGCCCGGATGGTCGCCGGCGAGGTCTTGCCCTGGCAGAACAACTCGACGTACGCCTCGGTGGTCCAGCCCAGCGCGCGCGGGTCGACCTTCGCGGTGAACCCGGTGACCGCACCCGCCTGCCGCAGCCGGTCCACCCGGCGCTTCACCGCCGGCGCCGACAGCCCGACCTGTGCCCCGATCTCGGCGAAGCTCGCCCGGCCGTCGTCGAGCAGCAGCACGACGATGCGTTCGTCCACGGGGTCCAGCCGCACGCTCGCCCCTCCTCCGACTCGTCCTCGCGCCCCGACCGGCGACTCGGCTGCGTCCTCCTGCACTGCGTCCTAGCTGCGTCCTAGCTGCGTCCTAGCTGCGTCCTAGCTGCGCCCTAAACTGTGCACCCGTGACCGGGTTCCGCGCATCCGACCCCACCGACGACGCCACCCCGGCCGCGGCAGCTCCCGATCCGGCAGTCTCGGCTCCGGCCGGCCACCGGGTCGCGATCCTCGTCAACGGTCTGCCCGCCTCCGGCAAGTCGACACTCGCCCCGCTCCTCGCCCGGGAGCTGGGCCTGCCGCTGTTCGCCAAGGACGTGATCAAGGAGACCCACGCGGACGTCCTCGGCGTACACCCTCCCGACGACCGGCCGCAGCGGGTCTGGAACGCCGCCCTCGGCCGGGCCGCCAGCGAGACGATGTGGGCGCTGCTCGCCGACGCGCCGCTCGGTGCGGTGCTGGAGAGTTCGTGGCGGGCCGATGTACGCCCGCTCGTCCAGGCCGGACTGGCCAGGGCGAAGGCGGCGAGGACGGCCGAGATCTGGTGCGACGTACCCGCCGACGTCTCCTACGACCGCGACCGGCTTCGCTGGGCGAACCGGCACCGCATCCACGGCGCCCGGATCTCCGAAGCGGAGTGGGCCGCCATGGTCGCCGCCGGCCGGCCGCTGGCGATCGGACCGGTGCTGCGGGTGGACACCACCGGACCGGTCGACGTCGACTCGCTGGCGGCGTGGTGTCGTGCGGAACTGCAGCAGAATCACTGCCCATGACCTGGGATCCGTTCGGCACGATCGCCAACACGCTCTGGCTCGGCGGCGGGCAGTGGGCCGGCAAGTCGACCGTCGCCCGCATCCTCGCCCACCGCTGCGGGATCACGGCCTACCACTACGACTACCACGACGCCCGGGGGCACGACGCCCGTCGCGTCGCCGAGCGGGCCGCGCGCGGTGAGCCGCCGGCCGGTCCGGACCTGGAGGAGGTGTGGGTGCGGCGTACCCCTGCCGAGATGGCCCAGGACACGCTGGCGGAGTTCGGCCGGAGGTTCGAGTGGACGCTGGACGACCTGCGGGGGCTGGTGTCCGGGCTGCCGATCCTCGCCGAGGGGTGGGGACTGCGCCCCGAACTCGTCACGCCGTTGCTGGAGTCACCGGGCCGGATGCTGGTGATGGTGCCGACCGAGGAGTTCCGGCAACACCAGCTCCGCGAACTCCCCCGCGCCCGAGACTTCGGGCCGCGGGTCAGTGATCCCGAGCGTGCCCAGGCCAACCGGGTGGACCGGGACCGGCTGCTGGCGGAGTCGGCCGTCGCGGCCGCCCACGAACGCGGTGTCAGGGTGATGTACGTGGACGGGAGCCGGGACGCCGACCAGGTGGCCGGTGAGGTGGCCGACCACTTCGCGCCCTACCTGGCCTGCGAAGGCCGAGCGGGGCGGACGTGACCTGAGGTCAGGAGACCTTGTTGCTTTCCTCGTTGCTGTCCTCGGCGGCGTCGTCGGCGATCTGCTGCACCTCGGCCGGGCTGTGCCGCGGCGGGCGGGGACCACCGAGACCCATGACGTGCATGATCTTGCCGACGAGCAGGGAGACCAGCGTGCCACCGACCGCGGCGATGAAGAACAGCCACCAGTTGCCGAGCACGATCGCCAGGCCGGCGACCACCGAGGTGGCCAGCAGAAGGCTCACCGTGGTCCACGCCGCCGGGGTGTTGCCGTGGTGGGACTGCGTGGAGTTCTCGTGCCGGAAATCGTCGCTCGTGCTGCTCATGTCGCTCATGGCCGACCTCTCTTTCGTGCCGTGCCCCATTGTGTCGCGGGCCCCGATCACCGGCGAGCCGGGGTGCCCCGGTCGCGGCGCCGCCGATCAGTCACGCAGGGTGGGGTCCTCGCCGCGGTCCAGCGCCGCCCACGGGTCGTCGTCGGTACGCCTGGCCGCCGGCGCGTCGTAGCGGCTGCCCATCGCGGGCCACGTCCGGCCGCGCGCCACCGCGAACACGCCACCGGCGACGACGAGTAGGCCACCGGCCACCGCCAGCCAGGGCCAGGCTCCGACCGTCGCCGTGGTCGCCCCGGAGCCGGCCCCGCCACCGCTTCCCGCGCCCCCGGCGATCGCCCGCCGCACCGCTGCGTCCGCGACGGCGCCGGCACGCGTCCAGAACGTCACGGCCGAGGCGACCGCAGCCACTCCGGCCAGCGCGACCAGCCCACCGGCGACCTGGCGGCCGCGCCCCCTCGTGGCCAGCAGAGCGAGCACTCCGGCGAGGCCGAGGTAACCGGCCGCGCGGACCAGCGGGGCGGCCTGCGCTCCGCTGACGGCGGTGTGCACCGCGGGGTAGTGGGGGACCGCCCACCGGGCGGCGAGCCAGGTGCGCCCGGCGGCCCACAGCACGAGGCCCACGCCCGCGAGCACCAGCGCGAGCGCGAGGAAGAACTGCCGCCGGACGGTCGGCCGGGTGGGCGCGGGCGTTGCCCGGGTTTCGGGAGTCATCGCGATCACGGCGTCCGGAACGTCTCCGCCACCGCGACCGCGCGCAGCGCCGCGGCCGCCTTGTTGCGGGTCTCGGCGTCCTCGGCCACCGGGTCGGAGTCGGCCACGATGCCCCCGCCCGCCTGGACGTACGCCACGCCGTCGCGCAGCAGCGCGGTGCGGATCGCGATCGCGGCGTCCAGGTCACCGGCGAAGTCGAGGTAGCCCACCACCCCGCCGTACAGCCCTCGCCTGGTGGGTTCGAGCTTCTCGATGATCTCCATCGCCCGCGGCTTCGGCGCACCGGACAGAGTGCCGGCCGGGAAACAGGAGCACAGGGCGTCGAAGGCGGTCCGGTCCGATGCCAGCCGGCCGACCACGGTGGACTCCAGGTGCATGACGTGGCTGTACCTGCGTACGGTCATGAAGTCGACCACCTCGACGCTGCCCGGCGCGCAGACCCGGCCGAGGTCGTTGCGGCCCAGGTCCACCAGCATCAGGTGCTCAGCGCGTTCCTTCTCGTCGGCGAGCAGCTCCTGCTCCAGCGCGTGGTCCTCCTCCGGGGTGGCTCCGCGCGGACGGGTGCCCGCGATCGGGTGCGTCAGCGCCCGCTCGCCGGTCACCGTCACCAGCGCCTCCGGGCTGGAACCCACGATGTCGAAGTCGCCGAACCGCAGGAGATACATGTACGGCGAGGGGTTGGAGAAACGCAGCACGCGGTAGATGTCGAACGCCCGGGCCGTCGTCGCCCGCTCGAACCGCTGCGACACCACCACCTGGAACGCCTCGCCGGCATGGATCTCCTCCTTCGCCTGCTCGACCGCCGCCATGTGCTCCTCGGCGGAACGGCGGCGTTCGTACTCCGGAGGTGCCTGCAGGTCGGCTGCGGCGACGAACGAGGGCGTGGGCTGGCCGAGCGCCTTCGTCATCGCGTCCAGCCGCTGGACCGCATCGGACCAGGCCTGGTCGACGCGCTCGCCGGTGTCGTCCCAGTTGACCGCGTTGGCGATCAGCAGCACCGTGCCGTCCACGTGGTCCAGGACCGCGAGGTCGGTGGCCAGCATCAGCGCCAGCTCGGGCAGGCCGAGGTCGTCGGTGGTGAGGTCGGGCAGACGTTCGAGCCGGCGCACCGCGTCGTAACCGATGTAGCCGACCAGCCCGCCGGTCAGCGGTGGCAGGCCTGGCAGGTGCGGGGTGTGCAGCCGGGCCACCGTCTCCTGCACCGCGGCCAGCGGGTCACCGCCCTCGGGCAGCCCCACCGGCGGGTTGCCCAGCCAGTGCGCCTCGCCGTTGCGTTCGGTGAGGACCGCCGCGGAACGGACACCGACGAAGGAGTACCTCCCCCACACCCCGCCGTGCTCGGCCGACTCGAACAGGAACGTGCCCGGCTCGTCGCGGGCCAGCTTGGCGTAGACGCCGAGGGGGGTCTCGGCGTCGGCGAGCAGCTTGCGGGTCACCGGGATCACCCGGCGCCCAGGGGCGAGGTCGCGGAAGCCGGCGAGGTCGGGCGTGGTGGCACCGAGGGACGTCACGGCCGGACCTCCCCGTCCGCGGTGGCGGGTGTGCCCACCTTCGCGGGCAGCAGGCCGTCGTCGAAACAGGTGCGGGTGCCGGTGTGACAGGCCGGGCCCTCCTGGTCGACCCGGACCAGCAGGGTGTCGCCGTCGCAGTCCAGCCGGACCTCCTTCACCCACTGCCGGTTGCCGGAGGTCTCCCCCTTCACCCAGTACTCCCGGCGGCTGCGGCTCCAGAACGTCGACCGGCCCGAGGTGAGCGTGCGGTGCAGCGCCTCGTCGTCCATCCAGCCGACCATCAGCACCTCGCCGGTGTCGTGCTGCTGGACCACCGCGACCACCAGGCCCTGGTCGTCGCGTTTGAGCCGGTCTGCGACGTCGGGGGCGAGTGCGGTGTCGGCGCTGGAGGGGTCGGCGCTGGGCATGCCCGCCATTGTTCCCGGTGCCACCGACAGCGGTCGCGACGGGTCGTGCCGGTCCGCTCACCACCGCCGGACCCGGCCGAGCCGGTGATCGCCTTGTCGGTGGGCCGTGGCAGTCTGCCCGCCATGGCGAATTCGGTGGTGCACTTCCGCTCCTCGTTCGAACCCGGCGACCCCCGTCCCGAGCTGGCGGCCGACGCCGACGATCAGGCTCCCGGCGGGCTCTGCGTCGAGGTCGGGGACGGTCCTGCCCACGCACCGGCCGCCAAGCCCGGCGTCGGCTTCACCGGCCGGCACGCGCTCCGCTACGCCGCCGAGCGGTCGAGCGCGGCACCGCGCACCGTGAGGTTGTTCGCGCTGGACGTCGAGGTCGGGCCGGACACCGAGCTGTCCTACGTGCTGTTCCCGGAGTTCACCGGCGGCGACCTGACCTACGCCGCGACGTACGCCGCCGTGGACCTCGAGTTCGCCGACGGCACCCTGCTCAGCGAGCTCGGCGCCCGTGACCAGTACGACCAGCCCGCGGACGCGGCCGGTCAGGGCGCTGCCCGCATGCTCTACGCCGACCAGTGGAACCTCCGCCGGGTCGCGGTCGGCGCGGTCGCCGCCGGCCGCCGGGTCACCGCCGTGCTGCTCACCCACCACCAACCGGACGGGCCCGGGGACACCGAGGACACCGACACCTCGGTGCCGTTCCGGGGCTGGGTGGACGACATCGCGCTCGCCGAGCACGCCGCCGGTCCCACCGGGGAGCCGCGCCGTCGCTCCGACCACGTTGTCACCACCCGTGGCACGCACTCCAGCGGGGCGTTCTCCCGGGGCAACAACATCCCGGCCACGGCGGTGCCACTGGGGCTTCAACTTCTGGACGCCGGTCACCGACGCGGGCTCGCTGCGCTGGGAGTACGAGTTCCACCGGGGCAACGACGACGACAACCGGCCGCGGCTGCAGGCGCTGGGGCTGAGCCATCAGCCCAGCCCCTGGATGGGCGACCGGCACACGTTCCAGGTGATGCCGTCCAGCGCGGCGGGCACTCCCGACGCCGACCGCAGCGCGCGGGCGCTGGCGTTCCGCCACGACAACGAGATCGCCCGCCCGCACTGGTACTCCGTCACCTTCGACGACGGCCTGGTCGCGGAGATCGCTCCGGCCGACCACGCGGCGATGTTCCGGTTCACCTTCACCGGGCCGACGTCCACGCTGTTCTTCGACAACGTCGACGCCGACGCGGGGGTGAGCGTCGATCCGGAGACCGGCGTGCTGACCGGCTACACCGACACCGGCAGCCAGCGGTCCAACGGTGCGAGCCGGATGTTCGTCTACGCCGAGTTCGACCGGCCCGTGATCGAGTCCGGCCGGCCCGACGGCGTGGGCGAGCGGGCGCACGCGGCGGCGTACGCGCGGTTCGACCCGACCGGCGACCGGACGGTCACCATGCGGATCGCCACCTCGCTGATCAGCCTGGACCAGGCCCGGCACAACCTCGCGCTGGAGATCGCGCCCGGCGACACCTTCGACGAGGTGCGCGAGCGCGCCCAGCGGCAGTGGGACGACACCCTCGGCGTGATCGAGGTGGAGGGGGCGAGTGAGGACCAGCTCACCACGCTGTACTCCAACCTCTACCGGCTCTACCTCTATCCCAACTCCGCTCACGAGAACACCGGCACCGCGCAGGTGCCCATCTACGCGCACGCCGTGCAGGCCGCGACGTCCGCGCCGGCGAGCGGCCCCACCCGCACCGGCGCCGACGTCGTTGCGGGCAAGGCGTACGTCAACAACGGTTTCTGGGACACCTACCGCACCACCTGGCCGGCGTACGCGCTGTTCACCCCCACGCTGGCCGGTGAGCTGGTGGAGGGATTCCTGCAGCAGTACCGCGACGGCGGCTGGGTGGCCCGCTGGTCCTCCCCCGGCTACGCCGACTGCATGGTCGGCACCAGTTCCGACGTGGCCTTCGCCGACGCCTACGGCAAGGGGATCGAGGGCTTCGACATCTGGGCGGCCTACGAGTCGGCGGTGAAGAACGCCACCGTCCGCCCGCCCAACCCCTTCGTCGGCCGCAAGGGGATGGAGCGCTCGCCCTTCCTCGGCTACACGCCGGAAGAGGCGACCGAGGAGGCCATGTCGTGGTCGATGGACGGCTACATCAACGACTTCGGCATCGCCATGATGGCCGGGCAGCTGGCCCGGTCCGTGGGGCGCGATGACGCCCGCTACCCGCGGTTGTGCGAGGAGGAGGAGTACTTCCGTCGGCGCGCGCTGGGCTACGTCCACCTGTTCGACCCGGAGGTCGGCTTCTTCCAGGGCCGGCACGGCGACGGCTCGCGGCGGCTGTCGCCGCAGGAGTTCGACCCGCGGGTGTGGGGCTTCGACTACACCGAGACCAACGCCTGGAACATGGCGTTCCACGTTCCGCACGACGGCGCCGGCCTCGCCTGGCTGTACGGCGGCCGGGAGGCGCTCGCCCGCAGGCTGGACGAGTTCTTCGCCACTCCCGAGACCGGCGAGGAGCGGTTCAAGGGCTCCTACCGCCACGTGATCCACGAGATGATCGAGGCCCGCGACGTCCGGATGGGGATGTACGGCCACAGCAACCAGCCGGCCCACCACATCGCCTACATGTACGCCTACGCCGGACGCCCGGCGCGCACGCAGGAGAGGGTGCGCGAGGTGCTCACCCGGCTCTACCTCGGCAGTGACCTCGGCCAGGGTTACTGCGGCGACGAGGACAACGGCGAGATGTCGGCGTGGCAGGTGTTCAGCGCGCTCGGGTTCTACCCCCTGCAGATGGGCAGCCCCCGCTACGCGATCGGCTCGCCGCTGTTCACCAAGGCGACGGTGCACCTGGAGTCGGGTGCCGACCTGGTGGTCAGCGCGCCGGACAACAGTGCCGAGAACGTCTACGTGCAGGGCCTCACCGTCGACGGTGAGCCCTACGACCGGGCCTGGCTGCCGCACGACCTGCTGGCCAAGGGCGGGGTGCTGGAGTTCGCCATGGGGCCCGAGCCGTCCGGCTGGGCGAGCGGGCCGGACGCCGCCCCGCCGTCGCTCACCGAGCCCGGCGGGGCGCCCGCGCCGCTGGTCGACGTCACCCGCCCCGGTGCGGGCACCGCACGGGCGAGCGAGGGCGCGGACGCGGAGCACCTGTTCGACGACAGTTCGGCCGGTTCGGTGACCTTCACCGGGACGCGGCGGTGGGTGTCGTACCAGCTGTCGGCGCCGGCCCGGGTCGGCTTCTACACGCTCACCTCGCCGGTGGTGAACGCCGGAGCGGCCCCGGCGGAGTGGGTGCTCGCCGGCTCCCACGACGGGTCCGACTGGGAGGTGCTGGACACCAGACGCGGTGAGGAATTCGGGTGGCCGCTGCAGACCCGGCCGTTCCGGGTCGCCACGCCCGGGGAGTACACCCACTACCGGCTCGACCTCGCGCCGGCGCCCGGATCCGGCGGTGACGGCACGCCGGTGGCCCTCGCCCAGGTGGAGCTGCTGACCCAGATGGAGCTGCTGACTCAAGACTGACCCGAGGCATGCCCGTGGACGTGGTTCGGACGCGACCGCCGTAACCGGGGACACGACGCGGGCGGCCCACCTCCGCACATGCCCCGGCGTCCTACGATCGGGGGATGACTGATCACGCCCGCGCCGAACGCCGAGCACTCGCCGACCTGCTGGACGCACTGGGTCCGGACGCACCGACCATGTGCGCCGACTGGACGACCTCCGACCTCGCCGCCCACCTGGTGATCCGGGAGAGTGACCCGCTGGGTGCCGCGGGCATCCTGCTGCCACCTCTCGCCGGCAAGACGAAGGAACGCATGTCCGGGCTGGCCGGGCGGCTCGGCTACGCCGGGCTGGTGGACCGGTTCCGCAAGGGGCCGCCCTCGTGGTCGCCGGTCCGGCTGGCGGCGGTGGACCGCGCGGCCAACACGGTGGAGTTCTTCGTCCACCACGAGGACGTGCGACGGGCCCAGCCGGACTGGACTCCGCGGGAGCTCCCGAGCGACTTCGAGGACCTCCTGTGGCGGCGGGTCGGCAGCGCCGGCCGGATGCTGTTCCGCCGGTCTGCCGCCGGGGTGCTGGTGGCCCGGCCCGACGGTGCCACCGCCCGGGTTCACAAGGGCGAGCCGACGGCCGTGCTGTCCGGGCCGCCGAGTGAGATCACGTTGTACATGTTCGGGCGCAGGGGCGTGTCCCGGGCCGAGGTCGGCGGGCCGCCGGCGGCGGTCCAGGCGCTGGCCCACGCCCCGCTCGGGGTCTGAGCACTCGGGCGAGTCCCGGGGGCCAGGTGTAGCCTTCGGGGCGCAGCAAGCAGACAGCGCAACAGACAGCAGCAGACGACAGGGGAGCGCGGAAGCGCTGAGAGTGCGGGGCCGCCAGCGATGGCGCCGCCCGCAGACCCTCGAACCTGATCTGGGTAATGCCAGCGCAGGAAGTCGGTCTGTCCGTTCGCCACCGGGCGGTGCCCGGCCGATCGACCGATCGGCGGTGCGCAGCACCGAGCGGTGAACCGGACCCGTGGCACTCAGGCCGCGTCCCCTCCCCGGTGCAGGGAGGACGTTCATGACCCAGGATGTGACCTCGACCGCGACCCGCGGTCAGCGCCCCGTCAACCGGCGGTGGCGCACCGTGGACATCGTGGTCGCTGCCGCAGTCGCGGTGGCATTCGGTGTGGTCTTCGGCGCCTGGAACACTCTGTGGGCCGCGCTCGGCCCAGCGTTCACCGGCTTCCCGCCCGGCCAGGCGCTGATGTACGGCATGTGGCTACTCCCCGGCGTGCTCGGCGGGCTACTCATCCGCAAGCCGGGCGCCGCGGTGTTCACCGAACTCCTCGCCGCCACCGTCTCGGTCTTCTTCGGCGCACCGTCGCCGCTGGCGATCATCCTGTACGGCCTGGTCCAGGGCCTGGCCGCGGAGCTCGTCTTCGCGGCGTTCCGCTACCGCCGCTGGCGGCTGCCGGTCGCGCTGCTCGCCGGCGCGGTCGCCGGAGTGGTCCCGGCCGTCATGGACAACGTCCTCTACAACTACGAGTGGGCGCCGACCTGGCAGCTGGTGTACGGCGTGCTCGTGGTGGTGAGCTCGCTGGTCATCGCCGGGGCCGGCTCGTTTGCGCTCGTCCGGGCGCTCGCCGCCACCGGCGTACTCGCGCCGTTCGCGTCCGGCCGGGAGCAGACGCCCCGGTGAGCGCCTCGGCGACGGCCTACCTGCCGGCCGCGTCCGGGTCCGGCTCCGCGCTGTCCATCCAGGCCCGCGGGTGGTCGTTCCGCTACGCCGGGCGGCAGACCTGGGCGGTACGCGACCTCGATCTCGCCGTCGAGCCGGGCGAGCGGGTACTCCTCGCCGGCCCGTCCGGTGGCGGCAAGAGCACGCTGCTCACCGGCCTCGCCGGGCTGCTGGACGCCGAACAGGCCGGCGACGCCGAAGGTGACCTGCTGGTCGGCGGTTCGCCTCCGCAGGAGGTACGCGAGAGGATCGGCCTGGCGTTCCAGGACCCGGAGACGCAGCTGGTGATGGCCCGGGCCGGTGACGACGTGGCGTTCGGGCTGGAGAACCGCGCCGTGCCCACCGAGCGCATCTGGCCGCGGGTCGACGAGGCGCTCACGCTGACCGGATTCCGGTACGGCCGGGACCACCCGACCGGGCGGCTGTCCGGAGGGGAGAAACAGCGCCTCGTGCTGGCCGGCGTGGTCGCGCTGCGCCCGGACCTGATCCTGCTGGACGAGCCGACCGCCAACCTCGACCCGGACGGAGCTGCTCTCGTACGCCAGGCCGTCGACCAGGTGGTCGCGGCCACCGGAGCGACCCTGGTCGTGGTCGACCACCGGGTCGGCGACTGGCTGCCGCTGGTGGACCGGGTGGTGGTGCTCCGCTCCGGCGGCGGCGTGCTCGCCGACGGCGACCCGGGCAAGGTGTTCGCCACCGACCGCGCGACGCTGACCGCGGCCGGGGTGTGGATCCCGGGCGAGGTGCCGACTCCGCGGCGGCCCGCATCCGCGCCCGCGCCGGCCGGCACGCCGGCCACCGAGGTGGGCACCGCGGGCCCCACCACGTCGGCCGGTCTGCTCACCGCCACGTCGGTCGGCTACACCTACCCGGCCGCTGACCGGCCCGCCCTGACCGGCGCCGACCTGCGGCTGTCCGCCGGTGAGGTGGTGGCGGTCACCGGCGCGAACGGGTCCGGGAAGTCCACGCTCGCGATGCTCACCGCCGGGTTGCTCGCGCCGTCGACGGGTGAGGTGACGGTGTCCCCCCACCTCTCACCCGGCCTGTCGTCCGGTCCGGCCCGCGGGCGAGCTACCCCCCACCGGCCGTTGCACCGCTGGCGGGCGGCGCAGCTGGTACGCGCGGTGGGCACCGTGTTCCAGGATCCCGAGCACCAGTTCCTCACCTCGAGCGTGCGGGCCGAGCTCGCCCTCGGGCCCCGGCTGGCCGGCCTGTCCTCCGAGGACGCCGGCCGCCGGGTCGAGGAGCTCCTGCACCGGCTCGCCCTGGACCACCTCGCCGACGCGAACCCGTTCACCCTGTCCGGTGGGGAGAAGCGCCGGCTGTCGGTGGGCACCGCGCTGGCGACCGGGCCGCGGGTCCTCGTCCTGGACGAGCCGACGTTCGGTCAGGACCGGCGTACCTGGGCAGAGCTGGTCGACCTGCTCGCCGAGTTGCGCGACGACGGTCACGCGATCTGCTGCGTGAGCCACGACCGCGACCTGATCGCCGCGCTCGCCGACCGGGAGGTCCGGGTGCGATCCGGGCGGGTGATCACGTGAGCGTCCTCGCCGAACCGATCGTCACCGACCCGAACGCCCCGGCCACCCGGCTGAACCCGGTCACCAAGATCGTCGCCGCGTTCGTGATCCTGGCCGGGCTGCTGCTCACCGCCGACGCGGTGACGCCGGCCCTCGTCCTCGGCGCCGAACTGGCTGCCATCGCCGCGGCCGGCCTGCGGTGGCGGATCCTGCTGCGCCGGCTGGTGCTGCTGTTCGTCACCGTCGCCGGGCTGGCGGTGTCCACGTTGCTGTTCACCGACCAGACCGGCGGGACGGTATGGCTGTCCGCCGGCCCGCTGCAGGTCTCCAGCCAGAGCCTGCTGGCCACGGTCTCGGTGGTCACCCGGGTGCTCGCCATCGCACTGCCGGGAGTGGTGGCGTTCGCCTCCACCGACCCGACCGAGTTCGCCGACGCGCTCGTCCAGCACTTCCGTACGCCACCTCGGTTCACCTTCGGCGCGCTGGCGGCGTTCCGGCTGCTGCCGGTACTGGGTGACGAGTGGCGGACGCTGATGCTCGCCCGCCGTGCGCGGGGGCTGGACGCCGGCCGGTCGCCGGTACGCCGGGCCCGGTTGTTCGCCTCCGGGGTGTTCGCGCTGCTGGTGTCGGCGATCCGGCGTGGAGTCCGGCTGGCGACCGCGATGGAGTCGCGCGGCTTCACCGACCGGCCGGACCGTACCCTCGCCCGGCCCCGGCCGCTGCGCCGCGCGGATTGGGTGTTCGTCGCCGCCACGGTCGTGGTGGTCGCGGGTGCCACCGCGGTCAGCCTCGCCCTGGGCACCTGGCGGTTCCTGTTCTGGTAGCGAACGGGTTCATCGCGGGGTCTCCCGGGCGGTGACACCCCGCGCGACCTCTGTGACACCCCCTGGGGAGACCCCTGACAGATATCACGGGTCCGGTACGCCCGACCCACACGTGATCCGCGGACCCACTTTCGCCACACTGAGCGAGTGACCATCGCCGACGAACTCCAGCCCGAACTCGAGCTCCGTCCACCGCGGCACCGCGTCGCCCCCCGAGCCAAGCTCTACTGGACCGCCCGTGCGGGCGCCGGTTGGCTGCTGCTGCTCGCCGTCCAGATCGCCTGGTGGATCCTCGGCGACGGCGCCACGGGCTGGCGGGTGGCCGGTGTGGTGGCGACCGTCGTCCTGGCCGCCGCCCACATCACCGTGATGCCGCGCTGGCGCTACCACGTGCACCGCTGGGAGGCCACCGGCGAGGCCGTCTACACCCAGGCCGGATGGTTCGACCAGGAACGCCGGATCGCGCCGGTGTCCCGGATCCAGACCGTGGACAGCGAACGCGGCCCGCTGGAGCAGCTGTTCAAACTCTCGAACGTCACCGTCACCACCGCCTCGGCCGCCGGGCCGCTGAAGATCCACGGCCTGGACCGCGACACCGCCGAGCAGTTGGTGGACGAGCTCACGCGCACCACCCAGGCCAACCAGGGGGACGCGACGTGACGGAGCTCGGCACTACACCACCCACCCCAGCACCCACCACCGCGGCGAACGCGGCCGACACCGCGGGCTGGCGGCGGCTGAGCCCTCGAATGCTCGCGGTCCACCCGGTACAGGAACTCATCCGGTCCTTCCCCGCTCTGATCGGTGCTCTGGTCGCCGGAACCAGCAGCGGGCACGGCCCGCTGTGGGGCCTGGTC
This sequence comes from uncultured Actinomycetota bacterium, assembly GCA_963791775.1. Classification (GTDB taxonomy): domain Bacteria; phylum Actinomycetota; class Actinomycetes; order Propionibacteriales; family Actinopolymorphaceae; genus Actinopolymorpha. Next base: position 319,680 of record CAWBTM010000015.1, read on the forward strand.
GCCCTGGTCCTCGTGATCGCCCTCGGAACGCTGCGGTGGTTCACCACGACCTTCCGCATCTCCCCTCAGCACGTGCAGGTCCGCCGCGGACTGCTCCGCCGCCGGGTGCTCACCGTCCCCCGCGACCGCGTGCGCACCGTCGACGTCACCGCGAACGCGATGCACCGGATCGTGGGGCTGGCCCGGGTCGAGATCGGCACCGGCCGGTCGGACCGCAAGGGCGAGAGCGGGCTGAAGCTGGACGCCCTCGCCGCTCCGGCCGCCCGCCACCTGCGGGAGGAGCTCCTCCACCGGCATCCGCCGGTCACCACACCCGACGCCGCCACCACACCCGAGGCCGGCACCGCACCCGCTCCCGGCACCGCACCCGCTCCCGGCACCGCGCCCGCGCCTGCCCCCGGCACCGCGCCCGCTCCGGAGGTCGCAGCAGCCCCGGCGACCGCCCCGCGGCCCGCCCACGCGCCGGCGAGCACACCCGAGCAGGAGACCAGGCTGGCCACCCTCGACCCGCGATGGGTGAGGTACGGGCCGTTCACGCTGTCCGGACTGCTGACCGTCGGCGTCGTGCTCGGCTTCGGTTCCCGCGCGGTGTCGGAGGCGAAGATCGACCTGAGCAAGGTCGGCCCGGTGCACCAGCTACTGGACCAGGTGCGCGGCGCCGGCTGGCTGGTGGGAGCGGTCGAGGTGGTGGTCCTGTTGCTGGCCGTCTGCGTCGTGGCGTCCACCCTGGCCTACGTCCTGGCGTTCTGGAACTACCGGCTCAGCCGGCATCCGGGCGGAAGCCTGCACGTCAACCGCGGCCTGATCACGACCCGCGCCACCAGCATCGAGGAGCGCCGGCTGCGAGGCGTCGAGCTGAGCGAGCCACTGTCCCTGCGGCTGGTCGGCGGGGCGCGGTGCATCGCCATCGCCACCGGTCTGCGGGTCGGCCGGGGCGCCGAACGCGGCGGCTCGCTGCTGCTTCCCCGGCGCCACGCAAGGTCGCCCTGCGGGTGGCCGGTGCCGTGTTCGGCGGGGCCGAGCCGTACGCCACTCCGCTCGTCCCGCACGGGCCGAAGGCGGTGCGCCGCAGGTTCACCCGCGCGCTCGGGCTGACCGCGCTCCTGATCGGCGTACTGGCTGCCCTGCACGAGGTCGCCGGTCTCCCCTCGTGGGTGTGGAAGGCCTCGCTGATACTGCTCCCCTGCGCCGCGCTGGTCGCGTGGGACCGTGCGCGCAGTCTCGGTCACGCACTGCGAGACGGCGTGCTGGTCTGCCGGTCCGGTTCGCTCGTACGCCGGCGCAACGTGCTGACCTGCGACGGCGTACTGGGATGGAACCTCCGGCAGACGTACTTCCAGCGCCGGGCCGGGCTGACCACGCTGGTGGCGACGACCGCGGCCGGGCGCCAGCACTACGAGGTTCCGGACGTAGACACCGCCGAGGCGGTCCGGGTGGCCGACGCTGCCGTGCCCGGTCTGCTGACGCCGTTCCTCGTCCGGCCGGGGACCCGGGGCAGGCCCTGAGGCGTGCCGCCGGGCCCGCCGGCCCTCACTCGTCGGTGGCCTCGTCGAGCACGCGTTCGGCCGCGCGGACGAAGTAGGCGACCGAGTCCGCCGGGCTGAGCGCCATCGCCCGCAGGTGGTCGAACGCCAGGCTGTGGCGGTAGACCTCGGCGTGGCTCTCGACGTAGCGGTTGGCGGTCATCGTCTCGACGTACACCGCCTCCGGCTCGTGCGGGTTGGGGAACTCGAGGATGTCGAACGACCCGGCGCTGGCCGGGTGTGCACCCGCCGAGGCCGGCAGCACCTGCACCGTCACGGTGCCGCGTTCGGCGTACTCCCGCAGCCGGTCGTACTGCTCGGCCATCACCTTGGCCGACCCGACCATCCAGGTCAGCGCCGGCTCGGCGATGACCAGCCAGAACCTCAGCGGGTCCGCCTCGCGGGCCAGTAGCCGCTGCCGGGTCATCCGGGCCTCGACCCGGCGGTCGATCTCGGCGGGTGAGGACAGACCCATCGTGGCGCCCCGGATGATCTCGCGGGCGTAGCCCTCGGTCTGCATCAGGCCGTGGATCAGGTGCGCGCTGTAGGAACGCATCCCGGCGAGCTGCGCCTCAAGCTCGATGTAGTCAACGTAGTCGCTGGGCAGGAACTCCGCGTAGGCGTCCCACCAGCCCTTCGTCCGGGCCGTCCGGGTCTTGCTGAGGATGGCCGTGCGGCGGCCGTCCTCGACGTTGTAGAGGTCGAGGAGCAGATGGAGGTCCTTCAGGCTGACCCCGACGATCGCGGTCTCGATCCGGCTGATCTTGGCGACCGACCAGCCCGTTCTCGCGGCGACCTCCTCCAACGTCACCTGGGCACGTTCGCGGAACATCCGTAGTTCGGCGGCGAGCCGGCGGCGCTGGATCGTGGGCGGTTTCGTACTCGGCATGCTTCTTCCCCGTTGGCCGTTGCTGGAAGAGTTTGGTCATTCGATATTGCGGGAACTAGTCCGTCTTCGCACCAGGTTCAGCCGAACCCGTACCGCACGACACATTGTGCAAATTTACGCATTGGTGTTGTAGGTGGCGTTGCTCGGGATTACGGTCGACTCAGGATCGTGCACCCAGAGCTATCACTCCACGGGGGAGGTTCGTGCGATGGCAACGACACCCGAGCGTCTGGGGCATCCGGGTTGGTTGCCGACGTCGTACCCCGATGCCGGTTTCCTCCCACCCCAGCATCACCGGCCCCCGTGGCCGGAAACCGAGATCCACACCGAGATCTACACCGAGATCGACCCCACGGTCATCGCCGACGTCGACCCCGAGGCTCTTGAGGCACTGACCGAACTGGATCACCGCGCGAGCGACCTCGCGTCGATCCACCGACCGGACCGGGACCCGTTCCGCTGGCACCGCCGCTGGGGTTCGCTCCCCTGGCTCGGGCACCACCGCCCGCCGTTGTGCGTCTTCTGCCGCCGGCCGTGGCTGTGTCCGCCCGCCGCCTGGGCGCACGCCCAGCTGTCCACCCCCAGGTGCTCCGCCCCCGAGCACCGCCGCCAGGAGGCCCCCTGATGTCCACCCCTCCACCCGGACCCGCCGCCCCGAGCACCGTCGTGTCGCGCCCCCTCATCAGCGGCGACGACGTGTCGGCAGGCACCGAGTGCGACGACCTGCCGGACGGCACCGAGTCCGGCGCAGCCACCGAGGAGGAACGCACCATCGCCCCCGCCACCGCCACCGCCATCGGCCCGCGTGCCGGCACTTCCTGCACGCTGCGGATCGACCCCGGCCGGCCCCTCCCCGCGGACGCCGCCCCCGCGTCCTACGACAGCGTGGTGGCGGCCGAACCCGTGCCGAAGGTGCCGTACGCCCTGGTCCAGCTCGTCCGGCCCGGCGGTCAGTTGGTCGTGTCGTGGCGCAACCCGTTCGCCGGCTCGGTCGAGGCACACCTCACCGTCACCGACGACGGCCGGGCCACCGGCCACTTCGTCGGCTGGAGCGGCGCACCCGACCCGAGCGTGCCGGCCTCGGTGGTGACCGAGGCCGAGGGCGCGGCGCCGTGGTACCACACCACGACCACGCTCGACCCGGAGGCGATCTGGGCGGACCCCGCGGCGTTGTTCGCGCTGGGCATCCGGCTGCCGCACCTGCGCTGGGCCCGCACCGGTCCGGGCCGCCAGGTGGGAGGTTCGGCAGCCGGAGCCGCCGCGACCCGGCACTGGGTGTACGACGACACCTCGTGCGCGTCCGCCCTGCGGCTGCCGTGCGGTGAGGTCCGGGTCGAACAACACGGCCCGCGCCTGCTGTGGCGGGAGGTCGAGTCGGCGTTCCGGTGGTGGGACGAGCAGAACCGCCCGACGTTCGAGAGGTTCGGGCTGAGCGTGACGTCGTTCGGCCAGTTCGCCTGGCTGGGCCACCGCTGCTCGGGCCGGATCTGGCGTCTTTAGACCAGGTGGCGACGGGGCGGCCCGCCGGCGCCCCGCCGCACCCGGTTTTCCCCTCTATCCCGGTTTGCCGGTCCCGTGACGCGGACACAATTCGTGCCAGAAGCCACACTCTGTGCTACGTCCCGCGCCCGCCACTCCCGCCGGGGGAACGACGACCATGGATCCCTCCGTCCGGCACAGCCGGACCTTCACCCGACCCGTCGCACGTTCGGCCGGCAGTCGCTACCGTCGACGCGCCGCACGGCCCGACAGCGCAGGTCACCAGCTCAGGGCCGTCAGGCCGTTCCCGCGAACCGAGCCGGTCGAACCCGGCGGGCCGGACGAGCCTGTCGACGTCAGCGTGATCCTGCCCTGCTTCAACGAGGAGCAGCACGTCCTCGCCGAGATCGAGCGCACCGTGCCGCGATGGAGACCAGCGGCTACACCTACGAGATCCTGGCGATCGACGACGCCTCCACCGACGACACGCTCGAAGCGTGCTGCGGTCCGCGGAGGACCGGTTCGCGCGGTTGCGGGTGACGCGTTCGCCACCAACGGCGGCTCCGGTACGGCCCGCCGGATCGGCACCGCAAAGGCCCGCGGCGACATCGTGGTGTGGACCGACGCCGACATGACCTACCCGAACGAGCGAATCCCCGAACTCGTCAGTGTCCTCGAGGAGGACCGCACCGTCGACCAAGTGGTGGGCGCGCGCACCAGCGAGCAGGGCACCTACGGTTGCTGCGGGTGCCGGCGAAGTGGATGATCCGCAAGATCGCGGAGCGGCTGACCGAACACGCGGATCCCCGACCTCAACTCGGGGCTGCGGCGCGTTCCGCCGCGAGGTCTCGCTGCCCTACCTCCGGCTGCTGCCGGCGGGGTTCTCCTGCGTCACCACGATCACCCTGGCGTTCCTGCACAACCAGCACGTCATCAGGTACGTCCCGATCCCGTACGCCAAACGGTCGGGCACGTCGAAGTTCCACTTCGTCAAGGACGCCTACCGCTACATCCTCCAGGTGCTTCGGATGGTGATGTACTTCAACCCGCTGAAGGTGCTGATGCCGCCGTCGCTCGTACTGCTCGGCCTGGGCTGTGGCAAGGCGGTGTACGACATGGTCGCGCAACCCCGTCCTGCTTCGCCAGCAACACCCTGCTGATCCTGCTGACCGGGCTGATCATCGCCTCGCTCGCGCTGCTCGCCGACCTCATCGTGCCGGTCACGGACCTGACGTGACCGAGCCGAAGCACACCGGGGAGGAGCGGGTCGTGGTGCCGGACGGGGAACAGCAGGCCGTGGCGCCGGACGGCGACCGGCCCGCCAGGCCGGACGGCAGCGGAGCCGTGGCGACCGAGACCGAGACCACGACCGAACCACGACCGACACCACGACCGACACCACGACCGACACCACGACCGAGACCACACCGGAGGCAACCGCGCCGCCGAGCCGTGCCGACCGCGCCCGGCCGCTCACTCCTCGGCTGGTGGCGACCCTGCTGGTGGACGGCGTTCTCGCCGCGATGGTGGCGGTGGTCTGCGTGCTCTACCGCGTGCCGCCCTACCCGTCGGACCAGCTCAACTACTTCGACGCGGCCACGACCTTCCCCAGCGACCCGACGTACGCCGCGGTGCACCAGTTCCTGCGGATCGGACTGATCATCCCGCTCCGGCTGGCCCAGGAGGTGTTCGGCTACTCCCAGACGGCCTGGCTCCTCGTACCCATCCTCGCGTCCCTGCTGCTGGTGATGAGCGTGCACGCGCTCGGCACCCTGCTGTTCAACCGGTACGTCGGCGTGGCCGCGGCGACCCTGACGTTGTTCAACTCGGTGGTCTTCCCCGACCTCACCCAGCCGCTTCCGGACCTGATGGCCACCGCCCTGCTGTCGGCGGCACTGGTGCTGACCGTGGCGCTGCGGCAGAACCGCCCCTGGGTCGCCGCGACCGGCCGGCGCCGGGTCGCCACCCTGGTGGTCATCGGCGCGCTGCTCGGCTGGAGTTACCTCACCCGCGAGTACATCGTCTTCTGCTGGCCGCTGGTGCCGCTGCTGCTCGCCCGCAGGATCCCGCTGCGCCAGCAGGCCTGGATGCTGGTCCCGCTGGCCGTCGTCGCCGTCGGGGAGACCGCGCTCAACGCGGTGGTCTTCCACGACCCGCTGGTCCGGTTGCGGTCAGCCGCGGAGCACGGCTCGGTGGGGACGCCGACGACGCATGACTACATCGGGCAGAGCCCGCGGTGGTATCTCACCCGGCTGCCCACGATCCTGTCCACCACTCCGGAGGGGCTGTTCCTCAAGGCCGCCATGGTCGGCATCGTGGTCGGCGCGCTCTTCTCCCGGCGGGTCTTCTTCCTGCTGGTGTGGGCGCTGCTGTTCTACGTCCCGCTGGTGACGCTGGGCGGACTGATCGACCCCGAGGCGCCGAAGCTGCGGATCCTCAAGGAGCGGTACTGGCTGCCGCTCCTTCCCGCCCTGCTGCTCGCGGGCGCCGCCGTGGCGTGGCTGCTGCTGGCCGACCGCGCCCGGGCGGTGCCGTTCCTGCGAGGGCGCGCCCGGCTGGCCGCCGTGGTGGCCGGCGTCGCCACCCTGCTCGTCGCCGCCGTACCGTCCGGCCTCGCCCAGCACGCCCGGACGAGCGACCTGGCCAACCCGGTCAACCAGACGTACGCCGCCAACGGCGGAACACAGTGGGAGGCGTTCCGGTCCTGGCTGGACGCCCACGGCGGCGACGTGCACACCCTCTGGGCGGACAGTCGCACCATCCGGCCGGTGGGGATCTTCGTCCATCCCCCGGTCGGCGGGCCGCTGTGGCACGGGCGGCTGCGGGTGCTGTCGGCGAGGACCAAACCCACCGCCGGGGACCACGTCGTCCTCTACAGCGCGTACTCCCGCGCCTGCTGGTACTGCCGGCGCGAGGAGGAGCGGCTCCTCGGGGGCCGTCCGGTCCGGCCGCCGGCCAACTGGCACCGCGTCTTCGGCAGCCACGACCGGATGGTCGAGGTCTACCAGGTCCGCTGACCGCCGCCGCTCCCCCGCGGGACGCAGCGCCGGTCAGGCGCCGGTCGGGCGCCGGTCGGGCGCCGGTCGGGCGCCGGTCACCACAGGGTGAGCGAGTCCTTCAGGACGTCGGTGAGCAGGTCGTCGCCGACGTCGATCGGCGCGATGGACAGCAGCCGATGCTGGCGGCTCGCCCCGTCCACCAGGTCGGCGACGTCGGCCTCGGCGTACCCCACCGCGGACAGTCCGTTCGGCATGCCGGTGTCGCGCATCAGGCGGATGATCGCCGCGGGCAGCCGCTCGGCCGGCTCCGCCACCTGGTCGGTCTCGGGGTCGAGGACGTGTGCCGCCCACAGGTGCCGCTCGGGATTCGCCTCGTACGTACGCCGGAACGCCGCCGGCGCGGTCAGCACCACCGACATGCCGTGCGGCACCATCGGCTCGGCGTCCGGGTAGCCGTCCGGGCGGAAGTCCCGGACCCGGCCGGCGATCGGGTAGGCGCAGGCGTGCGGGATGTGCACCCCGGCGTTGCCGAACCCCAGCCCGGCGAACAACGCGGCCTGCAGCATGTCGGTGCGCGCGGCGAGGTCGTCACCTGCCCGGTAGGCAGTACGGAAGGACCGGGCGAGCAGCGGCAGGGTCTGCCGGATCCACACGTCGGAGACCGGGTTCGCGCCGCAGTAGGCGACGCGCTCGTCCGCCCGGCGCTTCGGATAGGCGTCGTACGGTCGGGCGGTGAAGGACTCCAGCGCGTGGCAGAGAATGTCGAACCCGGTGGCCGCGGTGACGCCCGGCGGCAGGGTGAGGGTCACCTCCGGGTCGACGACCGCCAGCGTGGGCCGCAGCCGAGGATGGCTGATACCGGTCTTCACGTGCAGGTCGAGGACGTCGAGGACGCAGACGGCCGTGCTCTCCGCGCCGGTGCCGGCGGTGGTGGGCACCGCCACCAGCGGCGCCAGCGGGCCGGCCGGCGCGAGCCCCTTGCCGATCGGCGCGTTCAGGTAGTCGGAGAGGTCGGCCGGGTGGGACGTCATCAGGTCGACCGCCTTGGCGGTGTCGATCGCCGAGCCGCCGCCGACGCCGACGAAGCCGTCCCATCCGCCGTCGCGGGCGAACTCGACCGCGGCCGCGATGCTGGTGTCGGTGGGCTCCACGTGCACGTCGGTGAACAGCTCGGCGGTGAGCCCGGCGGCCCGCAGGGACTCGACCACCCGGTCGGGTACGCCGGTGGCGGCCACGCCCGGGTCGGTGAGCACCAGCACGCGGGACGCGCCGAGCTGGGCGACGTCGTACCCGATCTCGGCCACCGCGCCGGGGCCGAACTTCAGCGCCGGCCCGCCCCAGGTGAACACCGTCTCGCGCATCGTGGCCGCTCCCCTCGTACGCCGCACGTACTCCTCGCAACCGACAGTGGCGCACGCAGCGCACGGCACGCAACCGGGGAACGCCTGCTCGAGCGGACGAGGTGGCGAGGTACGGTCGGTCGACGTGACTCATCCCCGTACCGACCGCTCCCCCGAGACCGCTCCGACCCTGCGGGCGGAGGCCGTCCTGCTCGACCTGGACGGCACTCTGATCGACTCCACCGAGGCGCTGCGCCGCTCGTGGACGACCTGGGCGATCGAGCAGGGGCTGACCCAGCAGGACTTCGCCCGGGTCCTCGGCCACGGCCTCACCTCGGCCGCGATCGTCGCCGCCCTGGTGCCCCCGGAGCGGGTCGCGGCCGCACAGGCCCGGATCGACGAGCTCGAGGTCGAGGACGTGACCGGGATCGTGGCGCTGCCCGGCGCGCAGGCGTTCGTCGCCTCGCTGCCGGCCGGGCAGTGGACCATCGTCACGTCGGGTAACCGCGCGGTGGCCGGGGCGCGGCTACGGGTCGCCGGCATTCCGGTGCCGGACACGCTGGTCAGCGCGGACGACGTACGCCGCGGCAAGCCCGACCCGGAGCCGTACCTGCTCGGCGCCAAGCGGCTCGGCATCGACCCCGAACGCTGCGTGGTCGTGGAGGACGCGCCCGCGGGGCTGGCCGCCGCCCGCGCCGCCGGGATGGCGACGATCGCGGTGACCACCCACTACGAGCGGGCCGAGCTGGACGCCGACCTGGTTGTCGAGGACCTACAGAACGTCCGGGTCGAGGTTGACGGCGCTGCCCTCACCATCGCAGCGGCCGACCGGGCATGATCGCAGGTGACCGCCCGCGTGACCCCACGGCATGCAGGGCACACCCACAGGAGGTAGGCGATGGGGAGGATCCCCCGGCGCTCGGTGATCATCGGCGCCCTCGTCGCGTTGACGCTCACGGCGGCATGCTCGGCAGGCAGCCGCACGACCGGCGAAACCGACCGCAAGGACCGCGGCGACACACTCTCGGTCGGCTTCATCGCCGAACCGGTGAGCCTGGACTTCACCCACAACGACGGCGCGGCCATCCCGCAGGCGCTGCTGGTCAACGTCTACGAGGGCCTGGTCAAGCTGGACGCGCAGGGGAAGATCGTTCCCCTGCTGGCCGGCGGGTGGAAGGTGAGCCCGGACCGGCGTACCTACACGTTCACCCTGCGTAAGGGCGCGACCTTCTCCGACGGCAGGCCGTTCACCGCGCAGGACGCGGCGTTCAGCGTCAACCGGGTCAAGACCGGGTGGACGACCTCGCTCAAGGCCGGCATGGACGTCGTCCAGGACGCGCGGGCCGCCTCCCCCACCTCCCTGGTGGTGACGCTGAAGCGGCCGAGCAACCAGTGGCTGTTCGCGATGACCACCCGGATCGGCGCGATGTTCTCGCGTACGGGCGTGTCGAAGCTCGCCACGACGCCGGTGGGCACCGGGCCCTACGTGCTCGACCACTGGGACCGGGGCGACGAACTGGTGCTGAAGGCCCGCAAGGACTACTGGGGCCCCAAGCCGGCCGTGCGCCAGGTGACGTTGAAGTACTTCAAGGACCCCACCGCGATGAACAACGCGATGCGCACCGGCGGCATCGACGTGGTGAGCACCGTGCAGGCGCCGGAAAGCCTTGCGGAGTTCAAGGATCGCTCGAAGTACCACGTGATCGAGGGCACCAGCAACGCCGAGGTGGTGCTGTCGTACAACAATGCCAAGCCCCCGTTGACAGACCGCCGGGTCCGGCAGGCACTGTCGTACGCGATCGACCGTAAAGCCGTCCTTGACACCGCCTGGGCCGGGCACGGAACGCTGATCGGGTCGATGGTGCCGCCCACCGACCCGTGGTACGAAGACCTGTCCGGCACCTATGCGTACGACCCTGCGAAGGCGCGCCAACTGCTCGCCGCGGCCGGGCACCCGAAGCTGACCCTGCGGCTGCGGATCCCCAACCTGCCCTATGCCGTGGCCAGCGCGCAGGTGGTGAAGAGCCAGCTCGCCGACGTCGGGGTGACCGCGAGGATCGACGTGCTGGAGTTCCCGGCCCGCTGGCTGGACGTGGTGTTCACCAAGGCCGACTACGACATGTCGATCATCGCCCACGTCGAACCCCGGGACATCACCTCGTTCGGGAACCCGGACTACTACTGGCGCTACGACAACCCGCGGGTGCGCGAGCTGCTCGACCAGGCCGACGCGGGCACCACGGCCGTCCAGGTCGCGAAGATGAAGCAGGTCGCCCGCACCATCACCGGCGACGCGGCCGCGGACTGGCTGTTCCTGCTGCCCAACCTGATGATCGCCGACCCGGGCGTGCGCGGGCTGCCGACCAACGTCGTGTCGGAGGCGTTCGACCTCACCACCGTGTCCTGGGCGCGGTCCTGACGTCGTGCTGTTCCGCCTGCTGACCCGGACCGGCGTGTTCGCCGGGAGCGTCGTCGCCGCCAGCGTGGTGGTGTTCGCGTTCATGGCGGTGCTGCCCGGCGACCCCGCGCGGGTGGCGCTCGGCGTCAACGCCACGCCGCGTGCGGTGGCGGCGCTGCGGCGGGACTTCGGCACCGACCGGCCGCTGGCCGTGCAGTACGCCGACTGGGCACGCGGGCTGTTCGCCGGCGACTTCGGCGTCTCCTACGTCACCCGGACGCCGATCGGTCCGCAGGTGCTGGACCGGCTGCTGGTGACGCTGTGGCTGGTCGGCGCCGCCATGGTGGTGGCCGTCCTGGTCGCCGTGCCCGTCGGCACCGTGATGGCCGTGCACCACCGGCGGCTGCGGGGGCTGGCGCTGTCGGCGCTGAGCCAGCTCGGCATCGCGGTGCCGGCGTTCCTGACCGGGGTGCTGGCCGTCGCGATCTTCTCCGTACGCCTGGGGTGGCTGCCGGCCGGCGGCTGGACACCCCCGGCGCAGGACCCCGGGTTGTTCCTTCGGCAGCTGGTCCTGCCGGCCGGCGCGCTCGGCCTGGCGCAGGCAGCGATCCTGGCTCGTTACGTCCGCACGGCCGTGCTGGACGTCCTGCGCGAGGACTACCTGCGCACGGCCCGCGCGAAGGGGCTCACCCTGGGCCGGGCGCTGGTGCGGCACGGTCTGCGCAACGCCGCCATCCCGGTGAGCACGGTGCTCGGCCTGCAGCTGGCGACGCTGCTGGTCGGCGCGATCGTGGTGGAACGCGTGTTCGTCATCCCGGGGCTCGGCAGCCTGCTGCTGGACGGTGTGGCCAACCGCGATCTGCTGCTGGTGCAGGGCGTGGTGATGGTGCTGGTGGTCGCGGTGCTGGTGGTCAACTACGTCGTCGACGTGCTGTACGCCGTGCTCGACCCGCGGCTGCGGAGGTCGGCATGACCGAGTCGCCCGAGACATCCGGGATCACCGGGACCACCGAGACCACCGGGACCACTGCTGCCGGCCGGCGCGAAGGTGCTGTCGAGCGGCGCGGGCGCGGTGTCAACCTGTCCTTGCTCGCGGGCGGGATCCTGGTCGCGCTGGTCGTCGCGCTCGCCCTGGTGTCGTTCCTGTGGACCCCGCACGACCCGAGCCGGGTGGACGCCGCGCACCGGCTGCTCGGTCCGGACGGCACCTACTGGCTGGGCACCGACAAGTTCGGCCGGGACATCGCCAGCCGGCTGATGGTCGGTGCGCGAACGACGTTGTTCGTCGGGGTCGTCGCGGTCGGGGTGGCCGCAGCGCTGGGCACGCCGCTCGGCATCTGGGCCGGGATGTCCCGCGGCCTGGTCGGCGGGCTGCTGGCCCGGGTGACCGACCTGGCGATGGCGTTCCCCGCGCTGCTGCTGGCGATCATGTTCGGTGCGGTGTTCGGGGCCAGCACGCTGACCGCGATGGTGGCGATCGGGCTGGCGACCGTACCCGCGTACATCCGGATCGTGCGGGCCGGCACGCTGTCGGTGCTGGCGCGGGAGTACGTCCTCGCCGCCCGGGCCGCCGGCCGCCGTGGGCCGGGCATCGCGGCGCGGCACGTTCTGCCGAACGTCGCCGGGCTGGTCATCGTGCAGGGCTCGGTGTCGTTCGCGATCGCGGTGCTCGCCGAGGCCGGGTTGTCGTTCCTCGGTTTCGGCACCGCACCTCCGACGCCCTCGTGGGGCCGGATGCTGCAGGAGTCGCAGGAGCTGTTGTTCGTGCATCCCCTGCTGGCGCTGTGGCCGGGACTCGCCATCATGCTCGCCGTGCTCGGCTTCAACCTCGCCGGTGACGGCCTCCGCGACCGCTACGACCCCAGGTCGGCCGACCGATGACCGCCGGCGGGAACGACGTGGACTGCTCGACAGCCGAGCCGGCACCGGTGCTGACGGTGACGGGCCTGCGGGTGGAGACCGCGGACCGGTCTCTCGTCCGCGACGTCGGCTTGACCATCGCACCGGGCGAACGCGTCGGCCTGGTGGGCGAGTCCGGCTCCGGCAAGTCGCTCACAACCCTGGCCGTCATGGGGTTGCTGCCCGAGGGGCTCACCGCGCAAGGCGAGGTTGCGCTGGCCGCCGGAACACCCGGAAACCTGCTGGACCGCGACGACCGCGCGATGTCGCGGGTGCGCGGCCGAGAGCTCGGCATGGTGTTCCAGGAACCCATGTCGGCGCTCAACCCGGTGCGACGGGTCGGTGACCAGGTGGCCGAGGTGCTCCGCATCCACCGGCCCGAGCTCGGCCGGTCAGGGGCGGCGGCCCGGGCGGTGGAACTCCTGTCCGCCGTACGCCTGCCCGACCCCGCCGAAGCGGCTCGGGCGTACCCACACCAGCTGTCCGGCGGCCAGCGCCAGCGGGTGGTGCTGGCGATCGCGCTCGCCAACGACCCCGCCGTGCTGTTGTGCGACGAACCAACCAGCGCGCTGGACGTCACCGTGCAGGCGCAGGTGCTCGACCTGATCGTGGCCGGCACCGCGACCCGCGGCACCGGACTGCTGTTCGTCACCCACGACCTGGCCGTGGTGGCCACCGTGTGCAGCCGGGTGCTGGTGATGCGGGACGGCGAACTCGTGGAGTCCGGCCCGGTCGCGGAGGTGTTCGGCCGGCCGCGCCACCCGTACACACGTGCTCTGGTCGACGCCGCCGACCTGAGTGGATCCGTGCCACCGTCACCTCCGGGCGCCGGGGAGTCCGGGTCGGCTCCGGGGCCGGCTCCGGTGGTGTCGGTGGCCGGCCTGTCCCGCACCTACCGCCGGGCTCGAACGTCCCTGCGTACCCCGCCCTCGGTGCCGGCCCTGCGGAACGTGAGCTTCGACATCGCCGCCGGCCAGCGGTTCGGGATCGTCGGGGAGTCCGGCTCGGGCAAGTCCACGCTGGTCCGCCTGCTGGCCGGGCTCGACCGGCCGAGCGCGGGCACTGTCCGCTTCGCCGGAAAGCGGGTGGACGGCGTACCCGAACGCCGGCTGCGGTTCCTGCGCGAGGACCTGCAACTGGTCTTCCAGGACCCGACCGGTTCTCTCGACCCCCGGATGCGGGTCGGGGAGATCGTCGCGGAGCCGTTGGTCGCACTGCGCGGCCGCGCCTGGCGTACGCACCTGTCGCGGGTGCGCGACCTGCTCGCCGCCGTCGGACTGCCCGCGGACGCCGCCGACCGTTATCCGCACCAGTTCTCCGGCGGGCAGCGGCAGCGGATCTCCCTCGCCCGCGCGCTGGCGCCCGCACCCAAGGTGCTGGTGGCCGACGAACCGGTCAGCGCCCTGGACGCCTCCGTCCGGGGCCAGGTGCTGGACCTGCTCGCGTCGCTGACGGAATCGTTCGGGCTGACCCTGGTGTTCGTGTCGCACGACCTGTCGGTGGTACGCCGGATCTGCGACACCGTGGCCGTCCTGCACGCGGGTGAGCTGGTCGAGCTGGGGCCTGCCGAACAAGTGCTCGCCCGGCCCGAACACCCTTACACGCAACGGTTGCTGGCCGCGGTGCCCAGCATGTCCCGGGCGCTGGCCTGCGCCACGGCGGGTGAGCTCGCCGGGGAAGGGTCGCCGGCCGAACCGTCCTCGTGAGTGGGCGGCATTCCGAAGAATCGCTCAGCCGCCGTCAGCCACTGTCAGCCGGTTCGCTTGCGGAGCCGCCGTCAGCCGGTTCCGCTCGCGGCTTCGTTCCCGGCCCGACCGGCCCGGCCGGCCCAGCGGCGGGTCCAGTGCCGCAGCGGTTCGAGCGCGTCCGGGTTGTCGGCGTACCTTCCGGCCAGGTCCGCCAGCATCATCTGACCGGCCCAGCGCAGGCAGTCGGCCGGGACCGACGCGGCCTCCGGACCGTAGCCCGCCGCCCATCCCGTGGTGAGTTCGGCCAGCAGCTCCCGTTCGGCCGCGGGCAACGTGGCCAGCGCGGGATCGACGGTCAGCAGCGCCTGCGTACGGGCGACGTCCAGCAGCGGGTGACCGCGACGGGTGTTGACCCAGTCCACGATGCCGCTCACCTCGTCCCCGTCGACCAGGACGTTCAGCGGATGCCAGTCCAGGTGCAGCAGCGCACCGCCCGAGCCGTCATCAGGCGAGCCGTCACCGGACTCCCCCACACCGTGGCCGGACTCCCCCACACCGTGGCCGGACTCCCCCACACCGTCGAGGCCCACCGGCGCCGCGGCCCGGGCGTCCACCGCGTCCGGCACCTCCGCGGGAGCCGGGATGCGGTGCAACGCACGCTGCGCCGCGCCCATCAGCTCGCCCATCCGGTACGCCGAACCGAGCCCGGCCCGCAGCGCGTCCGCGACCGTCCGTCCCGGTAGCCAGCTGAGCAGGACGACCTCCGCCCGGCCGGTGCGGGCGTGCCGCACCACCTCCGGCACCGGGAGACCGGCCGAGCCCGCCGCGCGCATCGCCGCCAGCTGGGCCGCGATGCCCGGCCCGGGCGCCGTACAGCGTAAGGCGTACGGCGTACCGCCGTGCCACACCTTCCACGTCTCACCGGTCGCGCCGCCGGCCGGCTCGACCGCCGCGTCGGCCGGCAGGTCGATGGCGGTCAGCACCTCGGTCACCATGGATTCCAGGGACTGTGTCATGGCCGGAGGTTACCGCCAGGTTTGCACCGGCGCCCGCCGAGCAAGGGAGCTGCCATGAGCACCGAGAGCCGTGACGACCAAGATCAGGCGAACCCGATCCGGGTGGAGCCGAGCCCCAAGCGGGTGCGGGTGATGCTCGGCGGCCGGACCGTCGCCGACAGCGAGCACGCCCTGCTGGTCTGGGAGAAGCCGTACTACCCGACGTACTACCTGCCCGCGGGCGACGTCCGCACCGACGCGTTCCGGCCGACCGGCAAACGCACCCACGCTCCCAGGCTGGGTGATGCGGAGATCCACTCCGTCGCGGCGGGTGGGCGCGAGGCGCCGGGGGCGGCCCAGTGGCTACGCGAGTCGCCGATCCACCAACTGAGGGACACCATCCGGCTGGACTGGAACGCGATGGACGCGTGGTTCGAGGAGGACGAGGAGGTGTACGTCCACCCGCGCGACCCGTACAAGCGGGTGGACGTGCTGGCGAGCTCGCGCCACGTACGCGTCGAGATCGACGGCGTCACGGTGGCCGAGACGACGCGTCCGCGGATCCTGTTCGAGACCGGGCTACCGCCGCGTTACTACATCCCCAAGACCGACGTCCGGCTGGACCTGCTGGAGCCCACCAACCACCAGACCCGCTGCCCGTACAAGGGAACCGCGAACTACTACACCGTCCACGTCGACGGCCGGCAGCACGACAACCTGGCCTGGTGGTACCAGCACCCGACGCTGGAGAGTCAGAACATCGCGGGGCACGTCGCGTTCTACAACGAGTTCGTCGAGCTGTACGTCGACGGCCGGCGCCTCCCGCGACCCGCGACGCCGTTCAGCTGACCGGCCGCGACCGGACAACGCGCGCTCCGCCCGAACGGCCGCGACAGTCGGCCGGAGGTGCATCAGGCGGGGGAGACATACGAGGCCTAAGGCACCCATAAGTCTCTCCTGCTCGCCGAATCGGGCGCGCCGCGGAAGAATCCGCCGCATCGGCTGCGTACCCACGACTCGCGTTTGCCCGGGTGAAACTCGCGTCCGCTCGGGCCAATGTGAAGACTTCGGGTGGCCGGAACCCCCGTACTGCTTCACACTTCACGCTGTCCTCTGCCCCCTGCGCGAAGCGCGAAAGCGCCAGGGGGCCAGGGCCACCTCGGCTCTTCACACTTCCGCGCCTGGCGGTGCGGCCCTGGCGGTGCGGCCCTGCCGGTGAAGCCATCCGATCCTTGGGAACCGGCTGCTCCGGGAACAGCCGGCTCGGCCGGCATGGGCCGGTCGGAGGTGAAACTCGAAGCTGGGAAGACTTGTGGGGCCCTAGGCACCCATAAGTCTCCCCTGCTGGCCGAATCGGGCGCGCGACTCTTCCGCGGAAGAATCCGCCGGACTCAGCGGACGACGTGGCCGGCCGCGCGCAAGGTCTCCTTGACGTCGCCGATCCGCAGGTCGCCGAAGTGGAACACGCTCGCGGCCAGCACCGCGTCGGCTCCGGCGTCGATCGCGGGTGGGAAGTCGGAGAGCTTGCCGGCCCCGCCGCTGGCGATCAGCGGGATGTCCACCACCTTGCGTACGGCGGCGATCATCTCCACGTCGTAGCCCGCTTTCGTACCGTCGGCGTCCATGGAGTTGAGCAGGATCTCCCCGGCCCCGAGCTCGGCTCCCCGCCGCGCCCACTCCACCGCGTCCAGTCCGGCGCTGCGGCGCCCGCCGTGCGTGGTCACCTCGAACCCGGACGGCATCCCCTCGGCCCGGCGCGCGTCCACCGACAGCACCAGCACCTGCGAGCCGAACCGGTGGGCGATCTCGGCGACCAGGTCCGGCCGGGCGATCGCCGCGGTGTTGACCCCCACCTTGTCCGCCCCGGCACGCAGCAGCCGGTCGACGTCCTCCACCGACCGCACTCCCCCGCCGACGGTCAGCGGGATGAACACCTGCTCGGCCGTACGGCGTACGACGTCCTGGGTGGTCTCCCGGCCCTGCGCGGAGGCGGACACGTCGAGGAACGTCAGCTCGTCCGCGCCCTCGGCGTCGTAGACCTTGGCCATCTCCACCGGGTCTCCGGCGTCGCGCAGGTCGGCGAAGTTGACGCCCTTGACCACCCGGCCGGCGTCGACGTCAAGACACGGAATGACCCGGACCGCGAGGCTGCTGCCGGTCATGCCTCGAAGGTCGGCACGAGCATCGCCCGGCCGACGGTGTGCCCGAACAGGTTGAACCCGAGCAGCGCCGGGCTCGCCCCCTCGGGCAGGTCGAGGGAGTCCACGTCGATGGCGTGCACCACGAAGTAGTACCGGTGCGGACCGTGCCCGGGCGGCGGGGCGGCGCCGAGGTACTGGCGTACGCCACCGTCGTTGGTAAGGGTGACCGCGCCGTCGGGCAGCTTCGCGCCGTCGGCGTCACCGGCGCCGGTGGGGAGCTCGGTCGTGGTCACCGGGAGGTTGTAGACCGCCCAGTGCCAGAAGCCGCTCGCGGTCGGTGCGTCCGGATCGTAGACGGTGACGGCGAAGCCGCGGGTCTCCTCGGGGAAGCCGGACCAGGCCAGGTGCGGGGAGGTGTCGGAACCACCCGCACCGAAGATCCCGGACAGATGCGGCGTCGCCAGCGTCTGACCGTCGGCGATGTCGTCGCTGGTCAGGGTGAACGAAGCCGCCTTCTGCAGCGCGTCGTAGGGGTTCGGTGCCGAGCTCATGGATCCTCCTCAGCCGGTGGTTCCTCGGTCCGCAGGACGAAGGCTAGCGCCACGCACCCCCGTTAGCGCCACGCACCGCGCTTGCGGCCCTCGGTGGGCGGAGCGGTCTGTGCCCAGATCCGCCGCCACGACGCCACCTGCGGACCGGACGGGTCCGGGGTCTCGTTCCGCGCGGCCCGCCGGGTGGCGTCCCACCAGCTGGTCGCGTCCTCGTCGAGCAGTCGCGCCACGGCCTCGGAGATCCGGGGTGCGAACGTACGCGGGGCATCCCCCTCGGCCGGCCAGATCGGCGCACCGAACCGGATCCGCACGGGAAGCCGGCCCGGACGGGGCCAGCCGCGCCCGCGCGGCATCGCGGCGTAGGAACCGCGGATCCCGATCGGGACGACGGGTACGCCGTGCTCGACCGCCAGCCAGGCCGCGCCGAGGCGGAACCGCGTGGCCCAGCCGTCCACCGACCGAGTGCCCTCGGGGAACACCACGACGTTCCAGCCCTGGTCGAGCAGGTCGCCCGGGGTGGTCGACAGGGTGCCGCCGCGGCGTTCGATCGGGAAGGTGTTGAACACCATCGCCGAGCCGCTGGCCCGCCACCACGTGTCGAAGAAGTAGTCGGCAGCAGCCGCGACAGCGGTCTGGCGGCGCCACTCGTCCGGCAGCGAGCACAGGATCAGCGGGGTGTCCAGGTGCGAGGTGTGGTTGGCCACGAACAGCACCGGAGGCTTCAGCGTGGTGAGCACGTCCAGCCCGGCCGACTGCGGGGTGATGGTGGAGCTCAGCAAGGGGCTCAAGCCGAAGCGCTGCACCACGTCGCGGACGGCGTTGGCGGCGAGCGTGCGCGCCCAGGTCGTCGGGAACACCGAGGGCTGCTTGGGCGGCTGGAACGGCTGCGCCGACAGCGGCACCAGCGGCCGCCGCCCCCATCGCCAGCCGCGCGCCACGGTCCGCACGTCCTGCGCGGTCTCCCGGACGAAGCGCACGGGGTTCTTGCTGCTCATGCCAGGCTCACCGCACATCCGAGATCAGGTGCGGCGGGTTGTGCGTGTAGGTGATCGACGGCGAACGCCCGACCGTGCCGCTCACCATCTCCAGCGCGTCGGCCAGCGTGGACGCGGACCGGAAGCCCATCCGCTCCACCGCGCGGCGGTCCGCGCCGACCCACACCACGTCGCCCACGTGGTCCATCGCGTGCGCCGCCCAGTACCACATGTAGAACGGGTGCACGCCGTGGTAGGCGTACGACGTGCGGTAGAGGTGGATGTACCACGGGTCGGTGGCGTACTGCTTCTCGAAGCGCTGCTCGATGGTCGCCGGGTCGGTCGACTCCGCCAGCACCTCCTCGAAGAAGTCGACGTAGCTCGGGTGGTGCAGTTGGCTGAACTCGTACGGCACCGGGTGGTAGAGGATCACCGCGCCGCCGGGGCGGACCACCGGCTTGTTGCGATAGGAGTTGAAGAAGTACCCCAGCCCCATGCAGGTGGCGAGGATGGGGTTCATCACCGCGTTGACGTTGTACGGGCAGAGGTAGGGCACGCCCATGATGAGGACGTCGGACTGGCCCTGCACCTCCACGGCCTGCTGGCGGTAGACGTTCTCCAGCGTCTTCTCGTGCACCGCCTCGGTCTCACCCGCGTGCACACCGGTGATGCCGTAGGGCGCCTGCATCCCCTGGAACATCTTCCGCTTCATCTTCGACGGCGCCAGCGCCAGACCGCGCTTGGCGGCCAGCATGGTCGCCTGGTCGCGGACGTTCCACTCCCACTCGCGCTTGTTGAGGAACTCGTACGGCGCGGGGAAGACGTCGTTGTTGAGCGTGGTCTCGATCGTGAAGATCTTCAGGTGGTCCTTCAGCAGCCGGCCCATCCGCCAGGCGGAGTGGTGCATGGCCGACTTCTTGTGGTCCATGAAGGACCGCGAGTGGACCATGGTCTTGCTGTTGTGGTGGTGGCGCAGCGAGCGGTAGGACGCCAGGCCGATCGGCACCGACTTGTGCCCGCCGTCCATCGGCACGATGTTGATGTTGACGTAGACCAGCAGGTCGGACTGCGCCGCCCGCTTGTTGATCTCGACCTCTTCGCCCTGGTCGGTGGTGCCGATGAACTCGAGGTTGTCGGGATCCTCGGCGTCGTGGTTGTAGAGCAGCCCGTCCGGGGCGAACGAGCGGTAGACCCGCTCGCCGAGGGCGTGCTGGAGCTCGCTCGGCGTCATCCGCCGGTGCAGGGCCAGCGCCGCGATGATCTGCACGTCGTCCACGCCGGCCTCGGCGGCCATCGTGAGCACCTGCTCGATGACCCGCTGGCGGATGTCCGGACGCTTCATCGGGGGCAGCGGCAGCGACACGTCGTCGAAGGCGATAGTGAGCTTCATGCCCGGCCGCAACAGCGCGCGCAGCGGTTCGGAGTTCTCCGGCTCCTCCAGGGCATGCTTGATCGCGCCGTCGACGTCGCGCAACGCCGGCAGCGACTCCGGCGAATAGACCACCCGGGTGCCGAGCGGGAACTTCTCCAGCCGGAACCCTTCGCCCTCGTGGACGATGAGGGGTGGCGTACGGTCGTCGACCTCGAGTACGAATCCTGGTCGGCTCACCTGCTGCTCCTTAGGTCGAACGCCACCTTGACGGTCCCCAGCCGCCCGGCCGAGTGGGCATGGTCGAGCGCCTCCCGCCAACGGTAGAGGGGGTAACGGCCGCCGACCACGCCGTCCAGCGGCGCGGTCGCGGCCAGGTCGAAGGCCCGGTCGAAGGCTTCGCGGCCCTGGGTGGCGTAGGTGCCCACGACCTCCAGCTCCCGGAACCACACCGGCGACAGGTCGGCTCCGGCCGCGGGCATGCCCGACAGCACCACCCGGCCGCCGGCCCGGGTGACCCGAAGACTCGTGCTGAGGGAGTCCTTGCTGCCCACGGCGTCGATCGCGACGTCGACGCCGCCGAGCAGGAACTCACCGCTGCGCTCCGGAGACAGCCGGAAGGCCTGGGTGGCCCGCCGCACCCGGGCGGGCACCTCGTTCGGCGCGAGCACGTCGGTCGCGCCGAACGCCCTGGCCAGCTCGCGCTGGCGGGGGTGCTTGGCGACCACGCTGATCCGGCCCGCCGGGGTCAGCTCGCGCAGCGCCAGGGTCGCGAACAACCCGACCGCACCGGCGCCGGACACCAGCACCGACCCGCCGTCGGGCACCTGGGCCCGCATCGCGGTGTGCACCGCGCAGGACAGCGGCTCGACCAGGACGGCACGTTCGTCGGACAGCCCTTCGGGTACGGCGTGCAGCTGGCTGCGGTGCGCGATCAGCTGGCCGCCCCAGCCGCCGCCGGTGTCGGCGCAGTAGCCGGTCTGCAGGCCGGGCGAGACGTGCCCGACCGTGATCCGGTCGCACCGGTTGGTCTGCCCGCTCGCGCAGGACTGGCAGCGCTCGACCCCGCGGGCCGCGCAGGACAGCACCGGGTCGAGCACGACCCGGGTGCCGGCGGGCAGGTCCCCACAGTCGTCGACCAGCTCGCCGACCACCTCGTGGCCGGGCACGAACGGCATCGACACCAGGGCCGAGAAGTACAGGCTGGTCTGCCCGAACAGCGCGCCGAGGTCGGAGCCGCAGATGCCGGACAGGATCGGCCGGACCCGCGCCCAGCCCGCGGCTGTGGTGCGCGGCACCTCGCGGTTGACCAGCCGCACCGGCGCGGCCGGACCGGTGAGAATGCCCGGCACCCGGCCACCCACCGCCCGGGCCGCGATGTAGCGGGGCAGCGAGCGGTACATCTCCAACGCCAGCATCATGAGCTGCTCCCGGAGGTAGCGCCGGGCATGGCCAGTCGGGACACCGAGCTCGAGGTCTTCCACTCCTCCACCGGCCAGCGGCCCTTGCGGGCCTCCCGCCACAGGTGGACGTCGGGGCTGACCGCGACCGGGCGGCCGACCACCCGCAACATCGGCAGGTCGGAGTGGCTGTCGGCGTAGGCGTAGGACCTGGACAGGTCGAGACCGCGCTGGTCGGCGTACCGCTTCAGCCAGGCCGCCCGCGCCTCACCCACCAGCGGCGGGCCGGACAGGAACCCGGTGCACTGCCCGCGGTCGTCGACGGCCAGGTCGGCCGCCACGATCTCGTCGAACAACGGCTCCAGCGGACGGGTCAGCGGACGGATCGCGCCGGTGATGAGCACGGTCCGGTGCCCGGCCGCCTGGTGGGCGCGCACCCGGCGCAGGGCCGCGGCGGACACGCGTTCGAGCACGTGCTGGGACAGCATCTCGTCGACGATGTGCTCCAGCTCGGTGAGGTCGGCACCGGCGTAGCGGCGGTAGACCGAGCGAAGGAACCGGCCGCGGTCCTTGCGTTCGGCGTTCAGGAAGCCGGGCAGCCGCCGGACCAGCGCGCCGAGCTCGCGCGCTTTGCCCTGCCGGTCCAGCTCGGGCATCCGCAGCCAGAGGTAGGTCTCCACGACGTTGGACGACAACAGCGTGCCGTCCATGTCGAACGCCGCCACGATGTCCTCACCCGCGGGCAGCTGCGAGGCCACCGACGGGGTGGAGCGGCCGCGCCGGCGCCGGATCACGTCGTACTTGCGCATCGCCTCGGTGACGGCCGGGCAGTGCACCTCGACGAAGTAGTGGTGCCAGTCGAAGCTGGTGATGTCGAAGGAGAACTCCCGCTGGTCCTCCAGGTCCAGGCCGTTGTGGAGCGCGACGGTCCGGTCGTCGGTGAAGACCAGCTCGGTCTCGAGGTACGGGCGGTAGAGGTCGTGGTAGCGGCGCAGGAAGTCCAGCCGGCGCCGCTGCTGGTCGAGCTCGCGGGCGATCTTGCGGACGCGTTCGCCGCGCGGTGCGTGGGTGATGAG
The DNA here is from genome assembly GCA_963791775.1 of uncultured Actinomycetota bacterium. Lineage (GTDB taxonomy): Bacteria > Actinomycetota > Actinomycetes > Propionibacteriales > Actinopolymorphaceae > Actinopolymorpha. Next base: position 342,401 of record CAWBTM010000015.1, read on the forward strand.
GTAGTCGGCCGCCTTGTGGGCGCGCTCGCCGAGCGCGAGCGTGCGCTCGACCTGCTCGCCGCCGGGGAACCGCCATGTCGGCAGCCGCACCGCGCCGCGTTCGCTCATGTCGAACGGGTGCGCGTCGAAGTACTCGTGCACGAGCTCGAACACCATCGCGAACGTGAGCGGGTTGCGCAGGCCCGACGTCACCTGGAAGTACGCCGGACTGCCCGGCTCAGGCCGCTCCGCGGCGGCGGCCAGGGTGGCGTTGACCACGTGGTCGACCGGCACGATGTCGCACTGGGAGTCCGGGCTCGCCGGGAACTCCGGCAGCTCACCCCGGCCGTAGGCGAGGATCAGCGGCTCGGCCATCTTGAAGCCCTCGATCCAGCCCGGGTGGGGGGTTTCGAGCGCGCTCTCGATGATGCTCGGCCGCATGATGGTGACCGGCAGCGGTGCGCCGATCTCCTCCACGACGCGTTCGCCGAGTGCCTTGGTGAACGTGTAGACGTCGGTCCAGCCGAGCGACCGTGCCCGCTCCCCGCCGGCCTCCACCAGCTTGGTGTCGACCCACTCCTTGCGGCGCCGCTCGGTGTCCTGGGCGGAGGTGATCGGGCCGGCCCGGCGGTGCTCCCGCTCGGCCTCCCTGCGCAGCTTGGAAAGGACGCCGGGCGCCCGGGAGGTCTCCTCGATCCGGTCCCGCATGGACTGGCCCCAGCGGGCCTCCGTGCGCCAGTCGGCGGTGTGGTCGACCGGCCCTTCGGGGATCGCGCCACGGCGGCGGCCGGAGACGTAGGCCGTGGACACGTGCACGTAGTGCGCCCGGCTTCCGCTGTCGAGGATCCGGCGCAGCAGCATCTCGGTGCCGAGCACGTTGGTCTGGAACGCCTGGTGGATCGGCGGGTCGAACGACACGTCACCGGCGCAGTGGATCACCACGTCGAGATCGGTGGGCAACTCCGGAACGTCGGACAGGTCGCCTTCGAGCACAGTTATCCGGGCGTCGAGCAGTGCCGCGGTCTCACCGTCGTACCGGGACCGGGCCTGCTCGAAAATCGGCTTCTTGAGCAGTTGCTCCATCCGTGCCCGCCCCGTCAGCGAACCCTTCGGGCGGACCAGCGCCACCACGTGGGTGCCGGGGAGGTCGCGGAGGATGCGGTGCAGCAGTGCCTCGCCGACGAAACCGGTGACGCCGGTGAGAAGCATCCGCTTCCCGTCGAGTCGCTCCCTGAGCCTCAACTCTTCCCCTCCGTCGACATGGGTGTTGACAGGTCCAGCGGGTCACCCGGGCTGGTTTCGCACACCCTATCCGCACGCCCGCGAGCGCCGGTTCAGCCCGTCCGGAACTCGCTGCCCACGTGCCCGCTCAGCCGACCGCCGACGATCACCCGTCACGTGATCGTCCCGATCGTCGGCCGGGTCTGGACATCGCTCACTCGCAGAGGGATGCTCGCCGCATGATGACCACACGGGGATCCCAACTGGTGCGGCGCGCGGCGGCGCTGGCCGCGCGCGTCCGCGGACGCATCCGAAACCGCCGGGCGGCCGACGAGCTGCCGTGGGCGGACAAGCAGGAGCAGGCGGCCTACCGCGGCTCCTACCGGACGAACGACAAGACCCAGCCGTACGACCAGATCGGCGCCGGCAGCATCAGCTGGTGAGGTCGCCGCCGTCACGAGACGGCGGCGAGTGCTTCCTCGAGGGTGAACGCGCCGGCGTACAACGCGGTGCCGACGATCGCGCCCTCCACCCCCAGCGGGGTGAGGGTCGCGATCGCGCGCAGGTCGTCCAGGCTGGACACCCCGCCGGAGGCGACCACGGGCCGGTCCGTCGCGGCGCACACGTCGCGCAGCAGGTCGACGTTCGGGCCCTGCAGCATGCCGTCCTTGTTGACGTCGGTGACGACGTAGCGCGCGCAGCCCTCGGCGTCCAGCCGGGCGAGGGTCTCGAACAGGTCGCCGCCCTCCCTGGTCCAGCCGCGGGCGGCGAGCGTGCGGCCGCGTACGTCCAGTCCGACCGCCACCCGGTCGCCGTACTCCGCGATCGCACGGGCGCACCACTGCGGGTTCTCCAGGGCGGCGGTGCCGAGGTTGACCCGGGCGCAGCCGGTGCTCATCGCCCAGGCGAGTGCGTCGTCGTCGCGGAGCCCGCCCGACAGCTCCACGCGTACGTCGAGCCGGCCGATGATGTCGGCGAGCACGGCGCGGTTGTCGCCCCGGCCGAACGCCGCGTCCAGGTCGACCAGGTGCACCCACTGTGCACCGGCGCTCTGCCAGGCCAGTGGCGGCCTCCAGCGGGCTGCCGTACTGGCCGTCCGTGCCGGCTTTGCCCTGCACCAACTGGACGGCCTGGCCGTCGACGACATCGACCGCGGGAAGCAACGCGAGGCTCATGGTCGCCGAGGCTACCGGCGGCCCTACGAGCCGCGTCGCCCGAGGTCGCCGGCCCTCAGCGCAGCGTCCCGATCCAGTTGGCGAGCAGCGCCGCGCCGGCGTCCCCGGACTTCTCCGGGTGGAACTGCGTGGCGGCGAGCGGGCCGTTCTCCACCGCGGCGACGAACCGGTCGCCGTGCACGGCTCCAGGTCACGGTCGGCGCGCGCGAAGCTCCCGGTGGCGTGCAGCTCCCACTCGCGCACGGCGTAGGAGTGCACGAAGTAGAACCGCTCGCCGGTCGATCCCGGCGAACAGCGCCGACTCCTCTGGTACCTCCACGACGTTCCAGCCCATGTGAGGGACGATCGGGGCCTTCAGGCGTTCGACCGTGCCCGGCCACTCGCCACAGGCCCTCGGTCTCCACGCCGTGCTCGACACCGCGGTCGAAGAGGATCTGCATCCCGACGCAGATGCCGAGCACCGGGCGCCCACCGGCGAGCCGGCGGCCGATCACCTGGTCGCCCCGCACCGCGCGCAGGCCCGTTCATGCAGGCTGCGAACGCGCCGACGCCGGGCACGACCAGCCCGTCCGCCTCGGCGGCGGCGTCGAAGTCGGCGGTCACCTCCACCGCGGCGCCCGCGCGGTCCAGTGCCCGTTGCGCCGAGCGCAGGTTGCCCGAGCCGTAGTCGAGCACCACCACGGAGGGTCTGGCCGCGCTCACGGTGTCGACTCCTGCAACCCCGCCCGCAGGACCACCGCGGCGAGCACGCCGAGGACCACCGTCAGCCAGATCGCGCGCTTCTGCTGCCGGCTGGCGATCATGCCGCCGACCAGCAGGCCGGCCAACGCGAAGTAGACGTACTCCACTACAGCGCACCCCTCACTACAGCGCACCCTTCGTGCTCGGCACGCCGCTCTCCCGCGGGTCGAGCGCGACCGCGTCGCGCAACGCCCGGGCCAGCGCCTTGAACTGCGCCTCGACGATGTGGTGCGGGTCGCGCCCGGCGAGCACCCGCACGTGCAGGCAGATCGCGGCGTGGAAGGCGAGCGTCTCCAGGATGTGCCGGGTCAGCGAGCCGGTGAAGTGACCGCCGATCATGGCGTACGCCTGCCCTTCCGGCTCACCGGTGTGCACGCAGTACGGCCGTCCGGCCACGTCGACGACCACGTGCGCCAGCGCCTCGTCCAGCGGCACCGTCGCGTCGGCGAACCTGCGGATGCCGCGCTTGTCGCCGAGCGCCTGCCGGAACGCCTGGCCCAGCACGATCGCGGTGTCCTCGACCGTGTGGTGCACGTCGATGTCAGCGTCGCCTTGCGCTCGTACGGTGAGGTCGAACAGGCCGTGCTTGCCGAGCTGGTCGAGCATGTGGTCGTAGAACGGCACGCCCGGTCGACACGTCGACCCGGCCGCGGCCGTCGAGGTCGAGCTCGACGAGCGACGTTGGTCTCCTTGGTCTCGCGTTCGATCCGCGCGCTGCGCGCAGGTTCGGTCACGGCCCGCTCACCTCCTGCAGGGCGGCCCGGAAGGCCGCCATCTCCTGCGGCGGTCCCGATCGACACCCGCAGCCAGCCGTCCGGCCCGGTCTCCCGGATGAGGACACCGCGGTCCAGCAAACCCTGCCAGACCGCGTGCCGATCCGCGAACATGCCGAACAGCACGAAGTTGGCGTCGGAGTCTGCGACCCGGTGTCCCTGCGCGCGCAGCCACTGCCACGGTCTCGTCCCGTCGGGCGCGCAGCTCGCCGCACGCGGGCGAGCAGGAGCCGGAGTGCCGCAGCGCCGCCCGCGCCACCGCCTGCGTCACCGCCGACAGGTGGTACGGCAGCCGCACGATCCGCAGCGCGTCGACCACCGCCGGGTCGGCGGCGAGGTAGCCGAGGCGGGCACCGGCGAACGCGAACGCCTTGCGACATGGTGCGGGTCACGATCAGCCGCGGGTGGGCGGGCAGCAGGCTCAGCGCGCTCGGTGTCCCGTCGCGGCGGAACTCGCCGTACGCCTCGTCGACCACCACCATGCCCGGCGCGGCCGCGCAGATGCGTTCGACCACGTCCAGCGGCAGCGCGGTGCCGGTCGGGTTGTTCGGCGTGGCGAGCAGGACCACCGCGGGCCGGTGCTGCTCGATCTGGGCGAGCGCGTGCTCTGGGTCGACGGTGAAGTCGTCGTCCCGGCGGCCGGTCACCCAGGTGGTCCAGGTGTCGCGGGCGTACTCGGGATACATGGAGTACGTCGGCGCGAAGGACAGTGCCGTGCGGCCGGGTCCGCCGAAGGCCTGCAGAATCTGCAGCATCACCTCGTTGGAGCCGTTCGCCGCCCACACCTGCGCCGGGGTCAGGCCGTGGCCGAGGTAGCCGGCGAGGTCGGTGCGCAGGCCCAGCGACTCCCGGTCGGGGTAGCGGTTGAGAGCACGCGCGGCCGCGGCGACCGCCGAGGCGATGTCGGCGACGACGTCCTGCGTACGGCGGGTAGGGGTTCTCGTTGACGTTGAGGATCACCGGCACGTCCAGCTGGGGGGCGCCGTAGGGCTCCTCCTCGCGCAGGTCGTCACGCAGCGGCAGGTCGGCGAGCGTCTGCCCCACTCAGATCACCTTCACCATGCCGACCAGGGTCTTGGTGACCTCCGGCGTACCGGCGACCAGGACCTCCAGCCCGCTCGAGGTGGTGACGAACTCGCTGGCGCCGCCCGCGGCGTCGACCAGCGCGATGCCGGCCGCGACGTCCCAGATGTTGACGCCGAAGCCGAGGTAGCCCTCCTGCGCTCCGAGCGCCACCGACAACAGCTCACACGCCGAGGAGCCGGTGCGGCGGTAGTCGCGGGCCTGGTGCATCAGCTCGCCGAGGAATGTGTGCACCCGGGTGCGGTGGTCCAGCACGCTCGGCAGGCCGATCCCGACGATGGAGTCGGACAGGTCGACCGTCGAGGACACCCGGGGCGTGCCGTCCCGGCCGAACACCTCCGCACCGCCGGCCGCCGCCCAGTCGCCGTCGGCGGGCCGGACGACCGCGCCGGCCACGATCCGGCCGTCGCGTTCGACGCCCACGGACACGGCGTAGTCGCGGCGGCGGTGGACGAAGTTCATCGTCCCGTCGAGTGGGTCGACCAGCCAGCGCACGCCGCTGTCGCCGTCGTGCACGCCCGACTCCTCGGCCAGCACCGCATCGCGCGGACGGGCTGCGCTGACCATGCGGAGGATCGCGCCCTCGGCCGCCTTGTCGGCGGTGGTCACGAAGTCGGCGGCGTGCGCCTTGGTGTCGATCCGCAGCTCACCGCCGCGCAGCTCCCGCAGGATCGCGTGCGACCCGGCGTTCGCGGCTGCCAGCGCGAGATCGCGAAGATCCTGGTCCAGGGATGCCGGATCCTCCGGCAGCCCGGGGTGTACCGGTCTGGTCATGACTGGCTCGATTCGTCGAGGTGGGCCGCAGCGTGCTCGCCGGTGGGGCGGCGGGCCATCAGGCATACCCGTCGGCCGCGGATCCGAACCGCGCCCGGACGGCCTGCCCGTGCGCGGGAAGATCCTCGGCGTCGGCGAGGGCGCTGACGTGGCCGGCCACCTCGCGCAGCGCGGCCTGGTCGTAGTCGACGACGTGCACCGACTTGAGGTAGCTGCGTACCGACAGCCCGGAGGAGTGGCAGGCACAGCCGCCGGTCGGGAGCACGTGGTTGGACCCCGCGCAGTAGTCGCCGAGGGACACCGGCGACCAGGGCCCGACGAAGATCGCGCCGGCGTTGCGCACCCGGCCGGCCCACTCCCGGGCGTTCTCGATGTGGATCTCCAGGTGCTCGGCGGCGTAGGCGTCGACGACCGCGAGTCCCTGCTCCAGGTCGTCGACCAGCACGATGCCGGACTGCTCGCCGTCCAGCGCCTCGGTGATGCGCTGGACGTGCTTGGTGGCCGGGACCTGGTGGGCCAGCTCCCCCTCCACTGCCGCGGCGAGTTCCTCGCTCGGGGTGACCAGGACGCTGGCGGCCACGGTGTCGTGCTCGGCCTGGCTGATCAGGTCGGCCGCGACGTAGGCCGGGTCGGCGGAGTCGTCGGCCAGGATCGCGATCTCGGTCGGTCCGGCCTCGGAGTCGATCCCTACGGTCCCCTTGACCAGCCGCTTGGCGGCCGTGGTGGTGATCCGGCCCGGGCCGGCGACGAAGTCGACCGGACGGCACAGCAGCCGGCTGTCACCGGCGCCGACCCCGGCCGGCACGCCGTAGGCGAACATCGCGACGGCGGCCACCCCACCGGCGGCGTAAACCTCGTCCACGCCGAGTAGTTCGGCCACGGCGAGCACAGTCGGGTGCGGCAGGCCGCCGAACTCCTTCTGCGGCGAGGATGCCAGGGCCACCGACTCCACCCCGGCGACCTGGGCCGGCACGACGTTCATCACCACGCTGGAGGCCAGCGGCGCGACGCCGCCGGGGATGTAGACGCCGACCCGCCGGAACGGAACCAGCCGCTGGGTCACCGTGCCGCCGGGAACGACCCTGACCTCGGTGTCCCGCTCGAGCTCGGCCTCGCTCACCGCGCGGAGCCGGCGGATGGACTCCTCGAACGCCGCGCGTACGTCGGGGTCGAGGTCACGCAGGGCCTGCTCCAGGGCGGACTTCGGCACCCGGATGTCGGTGAGCTGCACGTCGTCCCATCGCGCGGCGTAGTCGCGCAGCGCCTCGACCCCACGATGGCGTACGTCGGCGAGCGTCGGGCGGACGGCCTCCACGGCCGCCTCCACGTCGAACGGAGCACGCGGGACGAGAGCGCTGTAGTCGAGGCCGGCGCCGGAGACGGCGAGGCCGCGCAGATCGATGCGACGGATCACCTCACCGAGTCTAGGGTGTGCGCCGAGTGGCCCGGGGCGAAGGGTGATCAGCCCTGGCCGCCCGGCGCCGACCTGGCTCGACCCGGGTTCCGGCCTTGACTCTGACATCGATGTCGGGCTTTAGCGTCGGGTCATGCAGATCGGGACATTCAGCTCCATGACGGACGAGACGCTCGACCCCGCCGACCTGGCCCGCGCGGTCGAGGAACACGGATTCGAGTCGCTCTTCGTCCCTGAGCACACCCACATCCCCGCCTCGCGGGAGACGCCGTACGAGGGCGGCGGGGAGCTCCCCCGCGACTACTACCGCGTCCTGGACCCGGTCTCCACCCTCGCCACCGCCGCGGCCGTCACCACCTCCCTGCGGCTGGGCACGGCGGTGAGCCTGGTCGCCCAGCACGACCCGATCGTGCTGGCCAAGCAGTTCGCCACCCTCGACCACCTGTCCGGCGGCCGGATCGAGTTCGGCGCCGGAGCGGGCTGGAACCGCGAGGAGATGCGCAACCACGGCACCGACCCACGCACCCGCGTCCGCCTGCTGAGCGAGCGCCTGCTCGCCATCCGGGAGATCTGGACGCGGGAACAGGCGGCGTTCCACGGCGAGTTCGTCGACTTCGACCCGATCTTCTCCTGGCCGAAGCCGGTTCAGCGGCCCCACCCGCCGATCCTGCTCGGCGGCTGGGGACCGACCACGCTGGGCCGGGTGGTCGACCACGCCGACGGCTGGCTGGCGCCGTTCGGGGCGAGCCCGGACGACCTCGCCCCGGGACTGCGAACCCTGCGGGAGCTCGCCGCGGACGCGGGCCGGCCCGAGCCGACAGTCACGGTGACCACGTTCGGGGAGGACCCGGCCGAGCTGGCCGCGTTCGCCGACCTGGGTGTGCACCGGGTGCTGTTGTTCCTGCCTGCGGAGGAGCCCGCACAGGTGCTCCGCCGGCTGGATCGGCTGGCCGCGCTGTTGCCGGCGCCGGCTTCGGTCGCGGCCGCCGACCCGGCACAGACCGGCGCGTCCCCGGGGTGACCGCGTCACATCTGGCCCGGGGTGTACGCCGGCCGTCTGCGAGGGTGGGAGCCGTGGCGAAGAAGAAGACCTCCCAGGGAACGCCCGCAGTGGTGGCGCTGCAGCGGGCCGGCGTGGCGCACACCCTTCATCCGTACGACCACGAGCACGCCGAGGGCGGCCGAGCGGGGAAGGAACGGCCGCACTACGGGCTGGAGGCCGCGCAGGCGCTCGGCGTCGCACCGGACCGGCTGTTCAAGACGCTGCTCGCGAACGTCGACGACGAACTCGCGGTGGCGGTGGTGCCGGTGAGTGCCTCGCTGGACCTGAAGGCGCTCGCGGCCGCGCTCGGGGGCAAGCGCGCGCAGCTGGCCGAGCCCGCGGTCGCGGAGAAGGCCACCGGCTACGTGGTGGGCGGGATCAGCCCGCTCGGCCAGCGCCGCCGGCTGCGTACCGTCGTCGACGCCAGCGCGCAGGATCACCCGACGGTGTACGTGTCCGCCGGCCGGCGCGGCCTGCAGGTCGAGCTCGCACCTGCCGACCTGGTGGCGCAGTGCGCGGCCACCACCGCGCCGATCGCCACCTGATCCGCGGGCGAACGAGAGACAGGAACCGAGAAAGGGGACCCGCGGGCGCTGCGGCCCGCGGGTCCCCTTCTTACTTTCGGCTTCTTACGTTCGGCTTCGTACGTGAGCGTGCGCACGAAGCGCCGAGCTCAGTCGACCAGCACCCGGAGGGTGAAGGTGCCGCCGTCCTCGGCGGTGGTGCCGGACATCCCGACCGCCTTCAGCACCTTGAGGTTGGCCCGGTCGTTCGCCGGCATGCTGGGGAGGTAGAGCTTCTCCAGCTTGTTCAGGTCGACGAACGCGCCGAACTGCGCCTTGTCGGCGTCCTCGACGGCCTTGGTGAAGGCGCCGTCGCTGCCGAGGTTGCCGCCCTTGACCAGCTCGTCGGCGTAGGCCTGGCTGGTCGCGAGGGCGACCTGCCCGGAGCTGGTGGCCTTCCCCAGCTGCACCCCGGCGCCGGTGGCGCCGAGCAGCTGGTCGATCTTCGGCAGCAGCTGCTTGGCCTTGGCGACGTCGGTGGTGGACCGGAAACCGACCAGCGGAAGCTGCTGCGCGGCGTCCTCGCCGGCCATCCCCTGACCCGCTAGGCGCTCCATGCCGCGCTCGTCCATGGCCAGGGTGAACTCCTTGCCCAGCAGGGTGTTCAGGTCGGCCGGGATTCGGATCCCGAACTGACTCTGCGCCGCCTGGACGAAGGAGTCCAGCTGCGCGGCCTGACCGCTCGCCTCCAACGTCCTGCGAAGGTCGGGCCAGCCCTTCTCCAGCGCGGGACCCGCCCCGGACACCGACAGCGCCGCGACGGTGGTCGAGGGCAGCTCGCCCAGCTTGATGCCGCTCCCCTGCAGGGAGGGAAGCTTCGCGCCGCGCGTCTTGGCGACCAGCTGAACGGAGTCGCTGGTGAAGCTCAGGCCGCCGACCAGGCGGCCCTGCGTCGACATCGTGGGCAGCTGCGCGGCCCGTCCGCCGGAGAGCCGGCTCAGCTTCGGCAGGTCGGCCCAGAACGACATGACGCCCTCGTCGACCTCGCCGACGTCACCCTTGAAGGTCTCGTTGGCCGACAGCGGGCTGTCCTTGACCGAGGAGGCCAGCGCGTCGGCACGCGACTGGGAGTCCGCCATCAGCATGTAGTCGTCGACGAATGCGTAGCCGCTCTTGTTCTCGCCTCCGCCGAGCTTCTTGACGCCGGCCCGGGCCTTGTCCTCGTCCTTGATCTGGACCGCGGCGACCGTCTCGCTGGTCTTGCCGTCGGTGCCGGGCAGCACGGCCACGCCGGCCCGGTCACCGAGCCAGGGCTCGACGTCCCGGGCGTAGTCGACGTCGCGCAGGTCGGGGTCGTCCTTGCTGATCGCATCGAACAGCGCCTTGCGGAGGTCGTCGCCCTTCCCGACCCGCTTGCGGGCGTCGGGGAACTTGCGCACGACATTGAAGATCGCGGCCTTCTGCTGCACCGACGGGTCGAGGTCGACCCGCAGGAAGGCGACCGCGTTGCCGGGCAGCACCTCCTCCGGCTGCGTACCACCGCCGCCGATCCGGGAGAACGCCCACGCACCGCCGCCCACCGCGAGGACCAGGACCGCGGCCAGCGCGACGACCAGCAACCGCCGGCCACCGCCACCACGGCGGTCGTTCTCGACCACTTCGGGTCCACCGGGCCGGCCAGGGTTCCACGGACCGCCGCCGCCCTGCCCGCCACCCTGCCCACCACCGGAGTATCCACCGGCGGCGCCGGCCACACCGGCCTGCGGGGCGTAAGGAGCCTGTCCGCCCTGACCGGGCTGGGGTGCCCGCGGAGGTTGCCGACCATACGGAGACTGCTGGCCCTGCTGGCCCTGCTGGCCCTGCTGGCCCTGCTGGTCGTACTGACCGGGCCGGCCGTACCGACCGTGCTGACCCTGCTGTCCCGGCCGCGGACCACGCGGCGGCTGCTGGCCCTGGGGGACCGGCCGACCCGGCTGGCCATACTGACCCGGCTGGCCGTACTGGCCCTGACCCTGCTGGCCATACTGACCCGGCTGCGGACCACGCGGCGGCGATTGCCCCTGCGGCTGTCCCTGCGGCCGGCCGGCGGGGCGCCACTGAGGCGATGGCCCGCCCTCGCCGGGCGGCCCCGGTCGGTCGGGATCGCGAGGTGGCGTGCGGTCGTCGGACATGTGGGCACCCCCGGAGGTGACGAACCGAGGTCACGGGACGAAGGCCGCGCAACCTTGGCTGTGCTGTGAACGAACTGAACAGAAGACAGAACTCGGCCGGGCGAACGTGGCCGATTCGGACGCCAAACTAGCGCATCGGCGCTTCGGGAGTCCGGCTCTGGTCGCGCCTGCTGTGGATAACCCCGGAGAGCTCGCCGTCCCGGCCGGAGCCCAGCCAGACCAGCGGGATGACCGGGGCCAGTGCGGCCAGCGGCCAGGCCACGAGGATGCCGTAGGCGTGCAACGTGAGCGGCGCCGACAGCGCGGTGCCGGGCGCGGCGTGCGGGCTCCACGACCAGATCAGCGCGCCGTTGGCCACCAGGCTGCCGACGACCACCGCGGCCACGGCCGCCAGGACGCTCCCCACCAGCAGCCCGGCCACCATGACCAGGCCGTGCCGCAGGAACAACGTGGCCAGCACCGTGCCCAGGACCAGGGCGGTGCCGGCGCCGAGCGCGGCGTACCAACCGTCCATGGCGACCAGCCGGGCGGCCTGCTCCTCGTCGTTCGGGAAGGGACCGAGCTCGGTCATGGTCATCGCTACGTGCGGTGACGGGGCAGTCCACGCCCACACCAGGCCGGCGATCGCACCCGCCGCGACCAGCACGACGGCGATCAGCCAGAACGCGCGCCCGGCGCCGGGCGTCCGGTCGGGCGGAGTCCGGGGGCCGGGAGGCGATGCGTCAGCCGGGTTCGTGGTGTTCACCGCCCCAGATCCTACGCATGCTTCCCCAGCACCCGGTCAGCACGCGGCGAGCCGGCGCGCTCCCGTGGCCGGTGACCGTCGGAAACCGCCGGCAACCGCGCGGAACCCTCAGGACGGGACACACCCCGGCCCGAGCAGTGCCTTGAGGTCGCCCATCAGCGCCGTCGACGGGGAGACCCGCCAGCGGTCCTCCAGCCTCATCACCATCGTCTTGGTCTCCGAGCGCAGGTGGAGGTGGATCTGGGTCATCCCCGGGTGGGTGGAGAAGATCTCCTTGAGCCGGTCGACCACGGGTGGCGTGCACCGCTCCCGGGCCAGGGAGATCGCGAACGGCCCGGTCTGCTGGTCACTGCTGATGTCGGGTACGGACAGCTCCATCGCGATCAGCTGCGGCACGTCGTCACGCCGGTCCAGCCGGCCCTTCACGACCACCACGGCGTCCTCGGTGAGCTGCAGGGCGGTGAGCTGGTAGGTCGACGGGAAGAACATCACGTCGATGCCACCCTCGAGGTCCTCCAGGGTGACGATCGCCCACGGGTCGCCGCGCTTGGTCATCTTCCGGGTGATGGAGGTGATCAGCCCGCCGACGGTGACGATGGAGCCGTCGGGGCGGTCCTCGTCGGCGAGCAGGGTGCCGATGGTGCAGTCGGAGGCGTTCGTCAGCACGTGCTCGATCCCGAAGAGCGGGTGGTCGGAGACGTACAGCCCGAGCATCTCCCGCTCGTGCGCCAGCAGCGTCTGCTTGTCCCACTCCCCGATCTCGGGCACCTGCGGCGACATCAGCGCGGCCACGTCGGCCTGGTCGTCGCCGCCGAACCCGAACAGCGAGTCCTGGCCGATCGCCTCCTGGCGCTTCTGGTCGATGTAGTACTCCACCGCGTCCTCGTGCCAGGCGACCAGCGCGCGCCGGCGGTGACCGAGGGAGTCGAACGCGCCCGCCTTGGACAGGGACTCCAGCACCCGCTTGTTGCACACGGCGGCGGGGACCTTGGCCATGAAGTCGCTCGCGTCGGCGAACCGGCCCTTCGTGTCGCGTGCGGCGATGATCGCCTCGACGACGTTGGCGCCGACGTTGCGGATCGCGGTCAGCCCGAACCGGATGTCGGTGCCGATCGGGGTGAAGTTGGCCGCGGACTCGTTCACGTCGGGTGGCAGCACCTTGATGCCCGAACGCCGGCAGGCGTTCAGGTAGATGGCCATCTTGTCCTTGTCGTCCTGCACCGAGGTGAGGAGCGCGGCCATGTACTCGGCCGGGTAGTTGGCCTTGAGGTAGGCGGTCCAGTACGACACCAGGCCGTACGCGGCGCGTGTGCGCCTTGTTGAACGCGTAGTCGGAGAACGGGACGAGGATGTCCCACAGCGTCTTGACGGCCGCGTCGGAGTAGCCCCGGGAGTGCATGCCCTCGCTGAAGGGCCCGAATTCCTTGTCCAGGACCTCCTTCTTCTTCTTGCCCATCGCCTTGCGGAGCAGGTCGGCCTGGCCCAGGGAGTAGCCGGCGACCTTCTGGGCGAGCCGCTGCACCTGCTCCTGGTAGACGATCAGGCCGTACGTCGGCCCGAGAATCTCCGCGCAGGCCTCCTCCAGCTCGGGGTGGATCGGCGTGATCTCCTGCTGGCCGTTCTTGCGGAGCGCGTAGTTGGTGTGGGAGTTGGCGCCCATCGGGCCGGGCCGGTAGAGCGCGCTGGCCGCGGAGATGTCCTCGAAGTTGTCCGGGCGCATCAGCCGCAGGAGCGAGCGCATCCCGGCACCGTCCATCTGGAAGATGCCGAGCGTGTCACCGCGGCTGAGCAGGTCGTACGTCGGCTTGTCGTCCAGTGGCAGCTTGAGCAGGTCGATCTTCTCGCCGCGGCTCATCTCGATGTTGCGAACCGCGTCGTCCATGATGGTGAGGTTGCGCAGCCCGAGGAAGTCCATCTTCAGCAGGCCGAGCGTCTCGCAGGTCGGGTAGTCGAACTGCGTGATCACCGCGCCGTCGGCCTCGCGCTTCATCAGCGGCACGTGGTCGGCCAGCGGCTCGGCCGACATGATCACCCCGGCTGCGTGCACGCCGGTCTGGCGGATCAGGCCCTCCAGGCCCTTCGCGGTGTCGATGACCTTCTTGACGTCGTGGTCCTGCTCATAGAGCGACCGGACCTCGCCCGCCTCGCTGTAGCGGGGGTGGGCCGAGTCGAAGATCCCGGTGAGCGGGATGTCCTTGCCCATCACCGCGGCCGGCATCGCCTTGGTGATCTTGTCGCCGAGGGCGTACGGGTAACCGAGGACCCGGGAGGAGTCCTTGATCGCGGCCTTCGCCTTGATCGTGCCGAAGGTCACGATCTGGGCGACCTTGTCCTCGCCGTACTTCTCGGTGACGTAGCGGATGACCTCGCCCCGCCGGCGCTCGTCGAAGTCGATGTCGATGTCGGGCATCGAGACGCGCTCGGGGTTGAGGAACCGCTCGAACAGCAGCCCGTGCTGCAGCGGGTCGACGTCGGTGATGCCGAGCGCGTACGCCACCATGCTGCCCGCCGCGGAGCCACGGCCCGGGCCGACCGCGATGCCGTTGTTCTTGGCCCACATGATGAAGTCCGCGACGACCAGGAAGTACGACGGGAAGCCCATCTGCAGGATGATCCCGAGCTCGAACTCCACCTGCTTGCGGTAGGACTCGTCGTACCCGTCGGCGAACCGGCGGTCCATGCCCCGCCAGGTCTCCTCGCGCAGCCACGACTCCTCGGTGTAGCCCTCCGGGACGTCGAACCGCGGCATCAGGTTGCGGAACTCGAACATCCCTGCGGTGTCCACCCGCTCCGCGATCGCGAGCGTGGTGCGGCAGCCGGACTGCCAGGCCTCGGAGCCGTCCAGTGCCCGCATCTCCTCCGCGGGCTTGAGGTAGTAGCCGGACCCCTCGAACTGGAACGTCGGCGCGGCCAGCGTGGACGCGGTCTGGACGCACAGCAGCGCGGCGTGTGCGGTCGACTCGTGCTCGTAGGTGTAGTGGGAGTCGTTGGTGACGACGTACTGCAGCCCGAGCTCGCCGGCGATCTTCTCCAGGCCACCTCGCGCGCGCTTGTCGATGTCGATGCCGTGGTCCATCAGCTCGACGAAGTAGTTCTCCCGGCCGAAGATGTCGCCGAAGTCGGCAGCAGCGTCCAGCGCCTCCTTCTCCTGGCCGAGGCGGATCCGGGTGGAGATCTCCCCCGACGGGCAGCCGGTGGTGGCCATCAGGCCCTGGCTGTGCTCGGCGAGCAGCTCCCGGTCGATCCGGGGTTTGCGGAAGAAGCCCTCCATCGAGGCCCGGGTCTGCAGCTTGAACAGGTTGTGCAGACCGACCGCGTCCCGCGCCCAGATGGTCATGTGCGTGAACGCACCGGCGCCGGAGACGTCGTCGCCCTTCTGGTGCTGCTGGCCCCAGCGGACCGGCGCCTTGTGGTAGCGGGAGGTCGGGGCGACGTAGGCCTCCATACCGATGATCGGCGTGATCCCCGCCGCCGTCGCCCGCGTGTAGAAGTCGTACGCCCCGTGCAGGTTTCCGTGGTCTGTGATCGCGACGGCCGGCATCTGGAGCCGCTGGGCCTCGGCGAACATGTCCTTGAGTTTCGCCGCGCCGTCGAGCATGGAGTACTCGGTGTGGACGTGCAGGTGGACGAACGAGTCCGACATCAGGGAGAAGCGCCTCCTGTCTGCGCCGACGCCGAAGGCGTTGGGCGCCGGCCGGGGGAAGGGCGGCGGCGCTTCGCCAACAAGTGAGAGTCCGACTCTATTGCCCTTGCACGTAAGGGCAACGGCGCCCCGCCGAAGAGTTCTTGATCAACCTCTGTTAGCGGCCACGACTGGTCGCCGACGGTGATCAACGAGTCGTCGAGGCGCCACGCTCGGCAAGATCGAGGGACTCCTCGATCACCGCCGTCATGATCCGCCGAAGGCGCTCGGCGCCGAGCCTGGGCGCCCGCCGGGCCATGCCGGCGACGATCTCCGCCTCCCTGGCGGGGTCCCGGCCGGCGCTGCCGCCGACCGGCTTCAACTGCTGGACCCGTTCGGTCAGCCCGGCGCGGTACTCCAGCAGGGCTGCCAGGGCGGCGTCCACCTCGTCGATCACGGCGCGGGCCTCGGGCAGCGACGCGGGCAGCTGGCGAGCGGTCAGGGCGGCGACCGGTTGGTCGGTCACTGGTCGGGGCACCCGTCCACGCTACGTAGCATGGAGCACGGCGTTCAACATGGCGAGACGATCGTCTCGTCACCTGGACCGTTCGGAGTCCTCGCGGGCCCGCTCCAGCGCGTCGGAGAGATCATCGGGGTACGCCGACTCGAAGATCACCCGCTCCCCCGTCGCCGGGTGCTCGAACCCGAGCCGCGCCGCGTGCAGCCACTGCCGGGTGAGCCCCAGCCGGCCGGCCAGCACCGGGTCGGCGCCGTAGGTCAGGTCACCGACACACGGATGCCGGATCGCGCTCATGTGCACCCGGATCTGGTGGGTACGCCCGGTCTCCAGGTGCACCTCCAGCAGTGACGCGTGCCGCAGCGCCTCGAGCGTCTCGTAGTGGGTCACCGACGCCTTGCCGTCGGCGACGACCGCCCATTTGTAGTCGTGCGTGGGGTGCCGGTCGATCGGCGCGTCGACGGTGCCGCGGCTCGGATCCGGATGGCCCTGCACGAGCGCGTGGTAGATCTTCTCCACCTCGCGTTCCTTGAACGCCCGCTTCAGGACGGTGTAGGCGTGCTCGGACTTCGCCACCACCATCAGGCCGCTGGTGCCGACGTCGAGCCGGTGCACCACGCCCTGACGCTCGGCGGCACCGGAGGTGGTGACTCGGAAACCGGCGGCGGCCAGATGGCCGATCACGGTCGGCCCGCGCCACCCGGGGCTGGGATGTGCGGCCACGCCGACCGGCTTGTCGACCACCACGATGTCGGCGTCGTCGTGGACGATCCGCATCCCCTCCACCCGGACCGGCGCGACCGGCTCCTTCGGACGGGGAAGCTCGACCTCCAGCCAGGAGCCCGCACTCACCCGTTCCGACTTCGGCACCGCCTCGCCGTCCAGCCGGACCAGGCCGTTCTCGACCAGCTCGGCGGCCTTGGTCCTGGACAGGCCGAAGAGCCTGCCCAGAGCCGCGTCCAGGCGTTCACCCTCCAGGCCCTCCGGCACCGGCAGCCCACGCCGGTCCGCCGCTCCGGTGGCGGCCGTCGCGCTCACTCCGCCTTCCTCAGCGCCGGCTCGTCGGCAGCTACGCCGGACGTGCGGGGCGGCTCGTGCGCCTGGCGGGCACTGGCGTCCGGCCTGTCGGGGTCGGACCCCCGGCGGCCGGACTCCTCGATGGTCCCGTCCCAGCGGCGGCCCCTCATCGCCAGCACGATGATCAGCGCGGCGGCCGCACAGATCGAGGCGTCGGCGACGTTGAACACCGGCCAGTTCGGCAGCGCCAGGAAGTCGACCACGTGGCCGCGCAGGAAACCCGGCTCCCGGAAGATCCGGTCGGAGAGGTTGCCGAACGCCCCACCCAGGAGCAGTCCGAGCGCGATCGCCCACGGAGTGCTCCGAAGCGTGCGGGACAGCCGCAGCACGACGACCACGACGGCCAGCGCGATCAGGGACAGGATGATCGTGTAGCCCTCGGCCAGACCGAACGCGGCGCCGGAGTTGCGGACCAGCACCAGGGTAAGCAACCCCCCGGCCAGCCGGACGGGTTCGCGGTCGGTCAGCTGGGACATGGCAACGATCTTGGTCACGATGTCGACGGCCAGTACGACGCAAGCCACCGCGGCGAAGAGCCCGAGCTGGCGGCGCCGAAGGCGGCGGTCTGCTGTGGCGTCGTTCAGCGACGCTCTTCCCTCTGTTTGCATGACACGCACAGTGTCGCACGAGGGAATGCCAGCAACCGAGCCTTGCCGATCGGTTCACCGCAGCCCTCGCACACGCCGTAGCTGCCGTCGTCGATCCTGCCCAGCGCCCGGCGGGTCTGGGCGAGCATGTCCCGGGTGTTGTTGGCCAGGGAGATCTCGTGCTCGCGCTCGAAGGTCTTGGAACCGGTGTCGGCCTCGTCGTCACCGGCGCCGTCCCCGCTGTCACGCAGAAGGTCGGCGATGTCGTCCGCGGCGGAGTCCAGCTCCGCCTCCAGGCGGCCGACGTCGCCGGTCAGCTCCTGGTAGACCCCGTCCAGCTCTTCGGGTGTCCACGGCCCCTCCTCCGGCCGGACGACCAGCCGCCGGGCACGCCCGGCGAGGTCGGTCGGCGCGAGGTCGGCCGGCTCCACCGGCGCCGGGGGCGTGGGCTGCTCTTCGGACGTACCCGCCCCGGACTCGGGCTCACCGGCCGGAGTGATCTTCTCCGCCGGCGCCTTCCTGCCCGAGGTGGTCTTCTTGGCGTGGGCGGCCTTCTTCGCAGACGTCGCCTTCTTCGCGGACCCGGCCTTCTTCGCGGTCTTCGCGGACGCCACCTTCTTCGCCGGGGCGGCCTTCTTGACGGACCCGGCCTTCTTCGCCGTCGTCTTGGTGGCCGGCGCACCCTGCCGCCGGGCCTCGGCGCCCTCCTCAGCCGGCACGCCCGTCTCCTCGCCCGGATCTCCTGGCTGCTCCGCCATGTCGACCTCCGCCCCGCGTACGTACGGCGAGACCGTCCCGCACACCCTGCCAGTGTGCACGCGTCCGCCGGCTCCGCACGCGTTCCCACCAGACGACGAGAGCCGGACGCAGCCGGCTGCCGGAAACGCCACCTCGCGGACGGGCCGAAGACCCGCCGAGACCGGACAGAACGGAGGAAGACCGCGAAGGCACTACGGCGGGTCCTGGTTCCGCCCTACTTACCCGGGGACGCCGAAGGCCCCCGGGAGGAGTCCCGGGGGCCTTCGGTTCGGTACGTGGACCTACGCGCTACAGCGAGGAGTCGTCGTCGTCCTCGAGGAGGGCGTTGAGGCGAGGCGTGCCGCCACCGGAGTTCATCCGGTCGCCGCGTCCACCGCGCTCACGCTCCCGCTCGCCGCGCTCCTCCCGGTCACCGCCGGTCGCGAGCGCCGGCTTGTGGGAGTTGCCCGGACGAGGACCGTTGCCGGACCCGGACTCAACCCCGTTCTCCAGGTTGCCCTGGCCGGCGAGCACCCGGAGCTGGCTCTCGAAGTAGGCCTTCAGGCGGCTGCGGTACTGCCGCTCGTAGGTGCGCAGCTCGTCGACCTCACGCTGCAGCCGGGTCTTCTCCTTCTCCAGCTGGCCGAAGAGCTGGGTGCGGCGCTCGGAGGTGTCCCGGTCGAGCTGCTCCGACTTCGACCGCGCCTCCGACTCCAGCCTGCTGGCCAGCCCGCGGGCTTCGTTCTCCAGTCGCTCGGCCCGTGCCCGGGCGTCACTGAGGATGCGGTTGCCCTGCTCTTTGCTCTCCGAGACGAGCTGGTCGGCGTTCTGGGTCGCGATCTCCAGCAGGCGGGCCGCGGCGCTGGATGCCTCGGCGATGCTGGAGGGACCCGGCTGAGGCGTCGCCTGCCGTACGGGAGGCTGAGGCTCGGCCTGCTCGGGCTTGCCGTAACCGCTGTCGCGCCCGCTGTCACGGCCGCGGTCACGGTCTCCGTCGCCACGCTGCGCGGAGGAGAGCTTCTGCCGAAGGTCTTCGTTCTCGTGGTTGAGGCGTTCGAGTTCGGACTCAACTTCGTCGAGGAACTGGTCCACCTCTCCCATGTCGTAACCCTCCCGCAGACGGACGGGCGTGAAGCGCTTGTTGCGCACGTCCTCGGGTGTCAACGGCATGACCTCACCTCAGGCTCGCAGGGCTCGACTTACGTGGATATCGGAGCAACCGTACCCGGTTTGTCGGACAAAGACCGAGGGGGCTCCGAAAACTGTCTGTTCAGCATGATCTGGTCACCGACCGAACCGATCACCGGGTGGTTCCGGGCGGCGCCGGGCGCCGGTGGCGGCACCGATCGGCGGGTCGCCGGGTCGCCGGGTCAGCGCCCGAATATCGCCAGGACCAGCGCCTGCAGGACGTAGATGATCACGATCAGCAGCAGGAACGACAGGTCCAGGGCGAAACCGCCCAGCCGAAGGGGCGGGATGACCTTGCGGAGCGCTTTCAGTGGCGGGTCGGTGACGGTGTAGACGCCCTCGAGGATGACGAGGATGACCCCGCGCGGCTCCCAGGAACGGGCGAAGAACTGCACCCAGTCCACCACCAGCCGGACGAAGAGCAACACGAGGAAGATCCAAAGTACGGAGTACAGGATCTCGCCGATGATCTGCACGCACACTCCTTCGAGGTGGCCTTGCCGACGGGTCTCGAGCCTATCCCGCCGGCTCGCCTCCGCGGCCGGGCCGACCCTCGGGGATCACCCGGGCAGATCCCGGAGGTCACACGGGCGCGTCGTGCGACCTCCGTGGCCAGCGCACAGTCCAAGGACGGTTCAGGAGCAGTCCGGGGTGGGCCTCAGCTCTGGTTGAAGAAACCTGCCTCGGCCATTCGCTCCTTGTCCTCGGCCCGGACCTTCACGTTGGCCGGGGAGAGCAGGAAGACCTTCGCCGTCACGCGTTCGATGCTCCCCCGCAGCCCGAAGATCAGGCCGGCCGCGAAGTCGACCAGGCGCTTGGCGTCGGAGTCGTCCATCCCGGTGAGGTTCATGATCACCGGTGTGCCGTCACGGAAGTGCTCGCCGATCAGCCGGGCGTCGTTGTAGGTGCGCGGATGCAGAGTCGTGATCCGCGACATCTCCACCTCTGGTGCCGCCTGAACCTGACGTCGGTCGGGGAATGCCGCCACGGTGCCGCCCTTGTCCTCTTCGGTCTCGGCCGGCGACTGGGCTGCCGGACGGGTGCCCCGGGCCTCCCGGGTGTCGCGGTCCTCACCGTCGTCGATGTAGTCGCCTTCGTAGGCTCCGTCGTAGTCCTCTTCGTAACGGCCCTGGTCTTCTACGAGACCGAGGTACACCGCGACCTTGCGCATCGCGCCTGCCATGTGACCTCTCGCCTTCTGCTGTCAGCTGCGCCGGGCCGAGCATGCAGCCCTGTCCGGCGTCGACGCTACCTGTCGTAACCGCGCTCACCTAGTAACCGACGCCCAAGCCGTACGTGTGTCGCGCCGTGGGCGATGGCGTCCTCGAGATCCGCGCTCATTCCGGCCGAGACCCAGGTGGCCTCCGGATGTGCACGGCGTACCTCCGCCGCGGTCTCGGCCAACCGGGCGAACGCCGGTCCCGGTGGCGTGCCCAACGGCGCGACCGCCATCACTCCACCGAGCACCAGACCGGACGTCTCCGCCACCGCGTCGGCCACCTCCGCCACCTGGTCCGGTGGCACCCCGCCACGTCCACCCGCCCCGCCGGGACGGGCGACGTCGACGTCGAGGTCGGCCTGGACCAGGCACCGCAGCGGGTGCTCCCGGCCGGCCGCCGCCCGCCCGAGTGCGGACACCAGCCGAAGCCGGTCGACGGAGTGGACCACGGCGGCGTACTCGGCCACCGCACGTGCCTTGTTGGCCTGAAGCTGCCCGACGAAGTGCCAGGTCAGCTTCGGATCCGCCACCTCGGCCACCTTCTCCTGCGCCTCCTGGTGGCGGTTTTCGCCGAAGTCGGAGACACCGAGCTCCGCGAGCAGGCGTACGTCGTCGGCCGGAAAGGTCTTGGTGACCGCGATCAGCGTCACCTCCTCCGGAGACCGGCCGGCACGTCCGCAGGCTCGTTCGATCTGGGCCCGGACGGCCGCGAGGTTGGCGGCGAGTTGAGCCCGGCGCTCGTCGCTGCCCGGACTCAACCGCCCGCACCCGGTCCGTGCAGAACCGACTGCCCGCTCACTTCAGGAAATCGGGTACGTCGAGCTCGTCGTCGTCGATCGGACGGCGGGCCGGACGCGGAGCCGCTGTCGGCGAAGGGCTCTGCGAGGCGGAGCCGTTGGAGGCACCACCCGCCGAGCCTGCCGGCGACCCACCCGTGCCGGACTCACCCTGGCGGCCGCCGAGCAGCCGCTGGCGAAGCTCCTGGGTCTGCGCGGCCAGGTCGGCCTGGCTAGACGAGGAGCCCGACGACTGCGCCGGCTGCGACTGCGATGCCGGTGACGACTGCGCCGGAGCCGCCGCCGGCGGGGGCGACTGCGGCGTCGACTGGGGCGCGACCGGGAGAGGGAACGACTGGCCGTACGCCGGCTGGTCGGGTGCGGCGTTGCCGGAGACGCCGTTGCCGACCGGGGTGGCCTGTGGGCTCTGCTCGCTCACCGGCGCGGGCTGCTGCGGCCGGCCGAGCTCACCGGGCCGGCGCCCCGCCGGGGGCGGCGGGACCGCCTGGCTCGCACCGTTGCCGGTGGACGCCTCCTGCGAACCACGGCGGCGGGGCATGCCACCGTCGAAGCCGGCGGCGATGACGGTGACGCGCACCTCGTCGCCGAGACCGTCGTCGATGACCGCACCGAAGATGATGTTGGACTCCGCGTGCGCGGCACTGGAGACCAGCTGGGCGGCCTCGTTGATCTCGAACAGCCCGAGGTCGGAACCGCCGGCGATGGACAGCAGGACGCCGTGCGCACCGTCGATGGAAGCCTCGAGCAGCGGACTCGATATCGCCATCTCGGCCGCGGCGACGGAGCGGTTCTCACCGCGCGCGGAGCCGATGCCCATCAACGCCGAACCGGCGTTGGACATCACGCTCTTGACGTCGGCGAAGTCGAGGTTGATCAGGCCGGGCGTGGTGATCAGGTCGGTGATGCCGGAGACACCTTGGAGTAGCACCTGGTCGGCCTGCTTGAACGCGTCCAGCACGCTCACCTGCCGGTCGCTGATGGACAGCAGCCGGTCGTTGGGAATGACGATGAGGGTGTCGACCTCGTCGCGCAGGGCGTTGATGCCCTCCTCGGCCTGGGTGGCCCGCTTCTTGCCCTCGAAGGCGAACGGGCGGGTCACGACGCCGATGGTGAGCGCACCGAGCGACCGCGCGATCCGCGCCACGACGGGCGCTCCGCCGGTGCCGGTGCCGCCGCCCTCGCCGGCGGTGACGAACACCATGTCGGCGCCCTTGATCACTTCTTCGATGTCCTCGGCGTGGTCCTCGGCCGCCTTGTTGCCGACGTCGGGCTGCGCGCCCGCGCCCAGACCGCGGGTCAGCTCCCGCCCGATGTCCAGCTTGACGTCGGCATCGCTCATCAGGAGCGCCTGCGCGTCGGTGTTGATAGCGATGAACTCGACGCCCTTGAGGCCGACCTCGATCATCCGGTTGACCGCGTTGACACCCCCGCCGCCGATACCGACGACCTTGATGACCGCTAGGTAGTTCTGCGGTGCCGCCACGACGTTCGCCCTCTCGGTAGACATTCTTCCCCGGCTCAGAGAGGCAACCTCAACCACCAACCCTCACGCTCAAGTAGAGGGTTATAGTTATGTCAACCTCGGCCTGACATGAAGGTACGGAGCCGTCGGCGACGAATTCAACGCAACACGCCGAGCCGGCAAGTTCTTCGGTACGCCGGTCGAAAATCGGTCACCTCATCGACCGGGTGATGCGGTCGCCGAGCACGACCCGGGCGTGGTTCACACCTAACCGGTGCATGGTGCGCGCAGGGCTCGACAAGGTGGCCCGCGTCACGTGCACGGCGGCGTACGACGTGGCGCTCAGGCCTGCGTCGTCGGGAAGCCGGGCACGCTCACGTCGTAGACCTTCGCCTTACGGGGAAGGAGTTCCGCGAGGACCCGGGCCTTCAGCCGGGAGTTCTCGGCGTTCCCCCACACGACCGTGACGCCGCCTCTCATCCGCAACGTGACCGCGTCCGGAGTCTTCACCTCGATCGAGTCGAGCCTGCGCTGCAGCGGCTTGGGGAGCGCCGCGGCGACCTGGGCCCCGGCCACGCGCAACTCGTCCACTCTTTGTGGGCTCGGCTTTGCGGCCACCAACCGCACCAGCGGATAGGACCCGGCCGCGTCCGGCACCGCGCGGAACGGCACGCCCTCCGCGTCGACCAGGTGGTACGCCGATCCCTTCTGCCACACCGCGACGGCCTTGCGCTCCACGATCTGCACCGTCACCTCGTGCGGCCACGAGCGGCTCACCTCCGCGCTCCTGACCGGCGGCAGCTGGGCGACGATCCGGGTGCGCACGGCCGCGACGTCGATCCGGGCCATCGGCCGGCGCAGCGGCACCGCGGCCGCCGACCGCACCTGTGCCGGGGTGAGTCCGGACGCGGAGCTCAGGCCTCGTACGGCGACCGACCGGGCGTCCAGCAGGCTGGAGAAGGCGACCGCCCACACGCCCACGCCGACGACGAGCACGACGGCGAGCAGGACGAGGAGCGCCCGCATCCGCAACAGCCGGCGTCGCCAACGCCGGCGGCCGAAGCTGCTCTCGGAACCGCGTCCCGAACCGCGTCCCGAACCGCGTGCCGAACCGCGTCCCGAAGTACGCGAGACCCCCGAGACCCCCGTCGGCATCAGTGCGCTCCCGGCTCGCTCTCCGCCGCCAGCCGGTCGCCCACGATCTCGAGCACCTCCGGGCCGATCAGCGCGACGTCGGGTGCGCCGAGGGTGAGGACCAGGTCGCCTGGCTGGACCCGCTCGGCCACCCGCACCGGGGCCGCCGACCAGGACCGCTCGTAGACGATCCGCTCCGGCGGCAGCGGGATGTGCGGAATGATCAGCGCGCCGGTGACGCCAGGGATCGGGTCGTCGCCGGTGGGATCCATCACGATCACCTCGTCGGCGAGCCCGAGGGCCTCGCCGAGCTCACGGAAGAAGAACTGCGTCCGGGTGTGCCGGAGCGGGCGGAAGCAGACGATGACCCGCCCATCCCCCGCAGCCCCGCGCGCGGCGTGCAGGTTGACCACCATCTCGGTCGGGTGGTGGCCGTAGTCGTCGTAGACGCGCACCCCGCCGACCATGCCCTTGTACTCGAACCGGCGCCGGGTGCCGGCGTAGCTCGACAGCCCCTCGCGCAGCTCGCCGGACGGGAAGCCGAGGGCCATCCCGGCGGCGTAGGCGGCAGCGGCGTTCCAGGTGTGGTGCCGGCCGGCGACGTGGACGTCGATGGTCCCCTCCCGCTGACCGTGCACGACGACCTCGAAGCTGGAGCTGAGCGGCTGCTGGTGGACGTCGGCGATCCTGATGTCGGCGTCCTCGGCCTCGCCGTAGGTGTGGACGTCGACCCCGCGGGCGCGCGACGCCTCGGCCAGCCGGCGCGCACCCTGATCGTCCACGCAGGCGACCAGGCAGCCGCCCGGCACGATCCGGTCCACGAAGGCGTCGAAGGCCTGGTGGTAGTCCTCCGGCGAGTCGTACATGTCCAGGTGGTCGGGGTCGACGTTGGTCACCACCGCCACCTCGGGTGAGTACTGCAGGAACGCCCGGTCGGACTCGTCGGCCTCCACCACGAAGATGTCGCCGGTGCCGTCGTGGGCGTTGGTGCCGGTGTCGTTGAAGTTGCCGCCGATCGCGAACGACGGGTCGGCTCCGCAGTGCTGGAGCGCGACCGCGAGCATCGACGACGTGGTGGTCTTGCCGTGCGCGCCGGACACCGCCGCCACCCGGCGGCCCTCCATCACCGCCGACAGCGCGGCCGCCCGGGAGTACAGCAGCAGCCCACGCCGCCGGGCCTCCACGACCTCGGGGTTGTTCTCCTTGATCGCGGTGGACACCACCACGGTGTCCACGTCGGCGACGTAGGCCGGGTCGTGGCCGACGTAGCAGGTGGCGCCGAGGGCGCGCAGGGCGGTGAGGGCGCGGGAGTCCTTGGCGTCGCTGCCGGTGACGGTGATGCCGCGGGCGATCATGATCCGCGCGATGCCGGACAGGCCGGCCCCGCCGATCCCCACGAAGTGGACGCGGCCGAGCTTCTCCGCGGGAATCAGCTCCGACGGGGGAGGAACGATCATCGGCCAACCTTTCCGGCATTCTTTCCGGCACTTCCCTGCGAACGCGCGACCGCCGCCCGGACCATCTCGGCCAGCCGTTCGTCGGCGTCGGCCGGCATCAGGTCCTGGGCGACCTTGGCCATCGCGGTCAGCCGGGCGGGGTCTGTCGCGAGCCCGACCACGTGCGCGCGCACCCAGTCGGGGGTGAGGTCGGCGTCGTCGACGAGCAGCCCGCCGCCGGCGTCCACCACGGGTTGTGCGTTCAGGCGCTGCTCGCCGTTACCGACCGCGTACGGCACGAAGACGGCGGGCAGCCCCACCGCGGCCAGCTCGGTCACGGTGTTGGCACCGGCCCGGGCGACCGCGAGGTCGGCGGCAGCATAGGCCAGGTCCATCCGCTCGATGTAAGGAACCAGGACGTACGGCGGGTCACCCGGCCCCCGCGCCGGCACCTCGACGGTGTTGCGCGGACCCGTCGCGTGCAGGACCTGCACGCCCGCGGCGGCCAGCGCGGGTGCGGCCTGGGAGACCGCCTGGTTGAGCCGCTGGGCGCCCTGGGACCCGCCGGTGACCAGCAGGGTCGGACGGTCGGGGTCCAGCCCGAACTCCGCCCGCGCCTGCGCCCGCAGGGCGGACCGGTCCAGGGCGGCGATCTCGCGCCGGATCGGCAGCCCGACGAAGGTCGCGTGCCGCAGCGGCGTCGCCGGGAAGCTCACCGCCACCTCGGAGGTGACGAACCGGGCCGCGAACCGGTTGGCGATCCCGGGGCGGGCGTTCTGCTCGTGCACCACGACCGGCAGCTTCATCCGCCGGGCGGCGAGGTAGGCGGGCATGGCGACGTAACCGCCCAGACCGACCACCACGTGCGCACCGGTGCGTTCGATCACCGCGGCCGCGGCGCGTACGGCACCGGCCAGCCGGCCGGGCACGGTGAGCAGCCGGGGGGTGAGCTCCCGGGGCAGCGGCACGCGGGGAATCATCGCCAGGTCGTATCCCGCGGCCGGGATCAGCCGGGCCTCCAGGCCCTCCTCCGTACCGAGAAACGTCAGACCCACCTCGGGGTCGGTGCGCCGGAGCGCGGCGGCGAGGGCAAGTGCCGGGCTGATGTGGCCGGCGCTACCACCGCCGGCGAGAACGACGTGCACAAACTCACCCTTCGTCGTGGCGGGCCGAACTCTTCCGCCGGGCCCGCGCGGCTGCCCTGGACGCCGCCCGGTTGGCGGCCCGCTCGTCGAGCGCAGCCCGAGCAGCCGGCTCACGCCGCGCGAACGACACGAGCAACCCGAGGGCGAACAGTGTCGGAAGCATGGCGGACCCACCGTATGACACCAGCGGCAGGGGTATACCGGCGATCGGCAGCAGACCCAGGACGGCGCCCATGTTGACCAGCGCCTGGGCGGTGATCCAGCCCACGATCCCGGCCGTGGCGAGCCGGGTGAAGGTGTCCTCGGTGCGCAGGGCGACCCGGATCCCGACATAGGCGAGGGTGAGGAACATTCCGAGCACCACCAGGGTGCCCACCAGGCCCAGCTCCTCCCCGATCACGGCGTAGATGAAGTCGGTGTGCGCTTCGGGGAGCCAGCCCCATTTCTCCCGGCTGTTGCCGATTCCGACGCCCCACCACCCTCCGGTGCCGAGGCCGAACAGCGAGTGCGCGGCCTGCCAGCCGGAGTTGCTGTAGTCGGCGAAGGGGTCCATGAAGCTCATCAGCCGGCGCATGCGGTAGGCGCTGGTGAGGGCGAGATAGGTGACGAGCAGGCCCACGACGCCGACGAACATCGCGAAGTAGCGCAGTGGAGTGCCCACCACGAACAGCAGGACCAGCACCAACGAGAACAGCACCAGCGCGGTGCCGAGGTCGCGTTGCCCGAGCACCAGGGCGAGCACCAGCCCCGCGCCGGGCACGAACGGGATGACCAGGTGTTTCCAGTGCTGGAGCAGCTTCTCCTTGCGGGCCAGCACGTCGGCGCCCCACAGGACCAGCGCGAGCTTGGCCGCCTCGCTGGGCTGCAGCCTGAACGGCCCGCCGAACGCCAGCCAGTTGCGGTTGCCGTTGACCTCCACGCCCATCGGGGTGAAGGTCAGCGCCAGCAGGACGAAGGCCACGATCATCATCGGGTAGGTGAACGCCCGCAGCAGCCGCAGCGGCAACCGGGTCGCGACGAAGGCGAGCGGGATGCCGGCGGCCACCCACATCAGCTGGCGCAGGGCCATCGTGTAGGAGTTGCCGTAGGTCTCCAGCGAGTCGTAGCTGGAGGCCGACAGGACCATCGCGACGCCGAGGGCGAGCAGCAGCCCACTCACCCCGACGATCAGGTGGTAGGACGTCAGCGGCCGGTCCAGCAGTCCGCGCAGGTCGGCCAGCCAGCTCGACCGGCCCTCCGCCCCTGCGTCCCTGGTGTCCTCGGCGGTGGTCACCAGACTCCCGTCCCTGTGCGCAAGCGCGGCCTCCCGTTCAGCTGCTGTGCGGTGCACCTCCGGCGAGCCGCCGCGCCGCCGCGCCGAACGCGTCACCGCGCGCGCCGTAGCTCGCGAAGAGGTCGAAGGACGCGCAGCCGGGCGCGAGGAGCACGGTGTCGCCTGGCTGTGCCAGATGCCGCGCGTGCGCCACGACGCGATCCATTACCTCAGTCTCGCCGTCGGCGACCTCCACGACGGGGACTTCGGGCGCGTGTCGCGAGAGTGCGCTCGAAGATCAGTCCGCGGTCGCGGCCGAGCAGGACGACGGCCCGCAACCGGTCCTTCACCGCGTGTACCAGGTCGTCGAAGTCCTGCCCCTTGGCGAGGCCGCCCGCGACCCATACCACCGAGTCGTACGACAGCAGCGAGGCCAGCGCGGCGTGTGCGTTGGTCGCCTTGGAGTCGTCGACGTACGGGATCCCGTCCACCTCCGCGACCCGCTGGATGCGGTGCGGCTCCAGGGTGAAGTCGGTGAGGCCGGCCCGGACCGCACCCGGGGAGACACCGTGCGCGCGGGCCAGTGCCGCGGCGGCCAGCGCGTTGGCGACGTTGTGCGGTGCGGACGAGGGGAGGTCGCGGATGTTGCACAGCTCGGCGGCGGAGGTCCGGCGCTGCTCGACGAAGGCCCGGTCGGCGAGCACCCCGTCGACCACGCCGAGCATGCCGGCGGCCGGGATGCCGGCGGTGAAGCCGACCGCGCGGCAGCCCTCCACCACGTCGGCGGCCCGGACCAGCTCCTCGGTGGCGGCGTCGGCGACGTTGTAGACGCAGGCGATCTCGCAGCCCTCGTAGATCTTGCCCTTGTCGGCGGCGTAGCGGTCGAGGGTGCCGTGCCAGTCGAGGTGGTCGGGTGCGACGTTCAGCACGGCGGCCGCCCGCGGCCACAGCCGGCGCGACCAGTGCAGCTGGAAGCTGGACAGCTCGACGGCGAGGACGTCGTACGGCTCGGGGTCGAGCACGGCGTCCACCACCGGGGCGCCGATGTTGCCGACCGCAGCGGTTCGCAGCCCGGCGGCGGACAGGATCGAGGCCAGCATCCCCACCGTGGTCGTCTTGCCGTTGGTGCCGGTGAGAGTGAGCCACGGCGCGGCGTGCTCGGGGTCGCGCAGCCGCAGCGCGAGGTCGACCTCGCCGAGGATCGGGATGCCCGCGGCGGCCGCCTGCGCCAGGATCGGGGCGTCGGGATGCCAGCCGGGCGAGGTCACCACGATGTCAGGCCGGCCAGGGGTGGAGCCGGG
Source organism: uncultured Actinomycetota bacterium (assembly GCA_963791775.1). Lineage (GTDB taxonomy): Bacteria > Actinomycetota > Actinomycetes > Propionibacteriales > Actinopolymorphaceae > Actinopolymorpha. The sequence continues at coordinate 371,497 of CAWBTM010000015.1, forward strand.
GATGGAGTCCGGGATGGCGGCGGTCGAGCCGGCGCCGAGCCGGACGTCGGCGCCGAGGGTCTCCAGGATCGTGGCGCGCTCGCGTTCGGCGTCGCCGTCCCGGTCGTCCACCACGGCCACCCGCGCGCCGACGCCGAGCAGGCCGGCGGCGGCGGAGTAACCGGACACGCCGATCCCGGTGACGAGGGCGGACAGCCGGGGCCAGGGTGAGTGCCGGTCGGCGGTGTCCAGCCAGTCCGGACCCGCGTGCCGGGCGTTCGGTGCGTCAGGCGTGCTCACGTTCCGGCCACCCACTCGGCGTAGAAGATCCCGATCGCGCCCGCCACGCAGATCCCGCAGATGATCCAGAACCGGATCACGATGGTGACCTCGTTCCAGCCCTTCAGCTCGAAGTGGTGGTGGATCGGGGCCATCCGGAAGATCCGGCGCGGGGTGCCGGTGCGCCAGCGGGTGTATTTGAAGAAGCCGGTCTGCAGCATCACCGAAGCCACCTCGATGAGGAAGAGGCCGCCGATGGCGATCAGCAACAGCTCGGTGCGGGTGAAGACCGCCATCGCGGCCACCCCGCCACCCAGCGCCAGCGACCCGGTGTCACCCATGATGATCTTGGCCGGTGAGGCGTTCCACCACAGGAACCCGAAACAGGCCGCGGTGACGGCGAACGCCACCACCGCCAGGTCGTACGGATCCCGGACCTCGTAGCACTTCGCGGCCGGCTGGTTGAAGCACGCCTGGTTGAACTGCCAGACGCAGATCAGGGTGTACGCCGCGAACACCATCACCGAGGCACCGGTGGCGAGGCCGTCCAGGCCGTCGGTGAGGTTGACGCCGTTGGACGTCGCCGCGATCAGGAACAGCACCCACAGCACGAAGACGATCGAGCCGAGCTCGAGCCAGGGAACCCGGATGTCACGGATGAACGAGACGAACGTCGAACCAGGCGTGACGTTGCGCTCGTCCGGGAACTGCAGCGCCAGGATGGCGAAGATCACCGCGACCGAGGTCTGCCCGGCGAGCTTGGTCTTGGCCCGCAGTCCCAGGCTGCGCTGCCGGGACACCTTGAGGTAGTCGTCCAGGAACCCGACCAGGCCGAGCCCGACCATCAGCATCAGCACCAGGGCGCCGGACGCCGAGGGCAGCCGCCAGACGAACAGGTGCGCGGCGAAGTAGCCGAGCACCGCCGCGACGATGATCACGACGCCGCCCATGGTGGGCGTACCCCGTTTGGTGTGGTGCGACGTCGGTCCGTCGTCGCGGATGATCTGGCCGTACCCCCGTGCGGCAAGCATCCGGATCGCGACGGGAGTGCCCAGCAGGGAGATCAGCAGCGAGACCCCGCCGGCGAGGAGGATGGCCTTCACGCGCCGCCCTCCACGGTCCCGGTCCGGGGCGCGGCCCCCGGTCCGCCCGCAGAACCCTCACTCAGGGTGTCGCCCAGATGACGCAACCCGGCGTCTCGCGAGGACTTGACGAGTACGACGTCACCGGCACGGAGCTCCCGCTGCAACAGCGCGAGCGCCTGATCGGTGTCCGGCACGAAGACCGACTCCTCTCCCGAATAACCTTCGGCCCGGGCTCCGCGCTCGATCGCACGGGCGCCGGCGCCCACCACCAGCAGCCGGGACACGCCCAGCCGCACCACAAGTCTGCCGATCCCCTCGTGGGCCTCGTCCGCGGCCTCCCCGAGTTCGAGCATCTCACCCAGCACCGCCCACGAACGGCCGCCCCTCGCCAGCACCGGCAGCGTCTCCAGGGCGGCCCGCATGGAGTCGGGGTTGGCGTTGTAGGCGTCGTTGACGATGGTCACGCCGTCGGGGCGGACGCTCACCTCCATCCGCCAGCGCGACAGCGCCACCGCGGCCGACAGGCTCTCGGCCACCGCAGCGACGTCCAGCCCGACCGCGAGCCCGACCGCGGCGACCGCCAGCGCGTTGGCGACGTGGTGCCGCCCGACCAGGCCGAGCGCGACCTTGGCGCTCCCGGCCGGGGTCACGAGCTCGAACGCCGCGCGGCCGGCGTCGTCCAGGCGTACGCCCTCGGCACGGACGGTGGCGTCGGGGCCCTCGCCCACCAGGACGGTCCGGCCGCGGGTCCTTCCGGCCATCGCGGCGACCAGCGGGTCGTCGGCATTGAGGACCGCTACGCCGTCCTCGCCGAGCGCCTCCACCAGCTCGCCCTTGGCCTTGGCCGTCATCTCCTTGCCGCCGAACTCGCCGACGTGGGCGAGGCCGACGTTGAGGACGACCGAGATGTCGGGCGGGGCCAGCTCGGTGAGGTAGCGGATGTGCCCGACCCTCTTCGCACCCATCTCGAGTACGAGGTAGCGCGTCTGCTCGTCGGCCCGCAGGACGGTCAGCGGCATGCCCAGCTCGTCGTTCAGCGACCCCTCCGGCGCCACCGTCTCACCGGCGCCGGTGAGCAACTGCGCGAGCAGGTCCTTGGTCGTGGTCTTGCCCGCGGACCCGGTGACCGCGACCAGGGTGAGGTCGGGCAGCCGGTCCAGCAGGTGCCGGGCCAGCCGGCCGGCAGCGGCGACGGACGCGTCCCGGTGGCCCTCCGCGGGCGGGGCGACCACGCACGGCAGACCCGGCAGCGGACGGCTGCTCAGCACCGCCGCTGCGCCCTTGTGCACGGCCTCGGCGGCGAAGTCGTGCCCGCGCCCGTCCGCGACGAACAGCCCGCGCGGGGACAGCTTCCGGGTGTCGGCGGCCACTCCCCCGGTGACGGTCGAGTCGGGGTCGGCCTCGTGCAGCTCCCCGCCGACCGCCGCCGCGATCTCCGCCAGCGTCATCGTGATCATCGCTGCGCCCCTTCCTGACCGGCACCCTGACCGGTTTCGCGCCCGGCAGCGTGTCCGGCATCGTGCCGGGCAGCCGCGTCGGCTCTGTCGCCGCCGGACATCCGCGCCAGTTCCTCGGTCACGACAACCCTGTCGTCGAAGGGGTGCACCACCCCGGCGAGCTCCTGGCCCTGCTCGTGACCCTTGCCCAGGACGAGCACGGTGTCGCCGGGCCGAGCGGCCCCAAGTGCGTACCGGATCGCCTCCCGCCGGTCGGCGACCTCGCGTACCTCGCCGCGGTCGACGGCGGGCACCTCCCGGGCGCCCGCCAGCGCGGCCGCCCGGATCGCCGCCGGATCCTCCGAGCGCGGATTGTCGTCGGTGATCACCGTGAGGTCGGCGTGCCGGGCAGCGGTGGCGCCCATCAGCGGCCGCTTGCTCCGGTCGCGGTCCCCGCCGCAGCCCAGCACCGTGACCAGCCGGCCGGGCGTGCGCGCCCGCATGGTGTCCAGAGCCCGGGCGATCGCGTCCGGGGTGTGCGCGTAGTCGACCAGCACCACGAAGTCCTGGCCGGCGGTCACGCGTTCCATCCGGCCGGGCAGGGCCATCTCGGCGAACGCCGGTACGAACTCCTGGGGGTACAGCCCGGCGGTGGCGAGCACGGCGGTGGCCAGCAGGGCGTTGGCGACGTTGAAGTCGCCGGGCAGCGACAACGCGACGGCCACGTCGATTCCGCCGGGACCACGCACCCGGAAGGCGCTGCCGCCGTCGGTGGCCGGCTCGACCTCCTCGGCCCGCCAGTCGGCCGCCGGTTCGCCGGCGGCGGAGTACGTCACCACCTCGATCGGCGCCTCGCCGGCCAGCCGCCGCCCGTGCTCGTCGTCCAGGTTGACCACGCCGACGCGGGCGTGGCCAGGGGTGAACAGCGTCGCCTTGGCCCGGAAGTAGGACTCCAGGTCGCCGTGGAACTCCAGGTGGTCCTGGCTGAGGTTGGTGAACCCGGCCACGTCGTAGATCGTCCCGTCCACCCGGCCGTGGACGAGGGCGTGACTGGACACCTCCATCGCCACCGCCTGCACGCCGCGTTCGCGCATCACCGCGAGCAGCGCCTGCAGGTCCGGCGCCTCCGGAGTGGTCCGGGTGCTGGGCAGGATCTCGGTCCCGATGCGGGTGCCCGTGGTGCCCAGCAGGCCGGTCCGCCGCCCGGCGTACCGGAGGGCGGCCTCCAGCAGGAACGCCGTGGTGGTCTTGCCGTTGGTGCCGGTGATCCCGAGCATCAGCAGGTCACGGGCGGGGTTGCCGTACATCCAGGCGGACAGCTCACCCACCGCGGTCCGGGGGTCGGGCACCACGAGCGTCGCCAGCCCGGCCGCCTCGCACCGGCCCCGGCCGGCCGGGTCGGTCAGGGCGGCGACGGCGCCGCCGTCCGCGGCCGTCTGGGCGTACGTCGCTCCGTGGGAACGGTCACCGGGCCGGGCGACGTAGAGATCGCCGGGCAGGACCGCCCTGGAGTCCTGGCTGATTCCGGTGACCACCACGTCGGCCCACCCGGCGTCGGATCGCTCGGCGTAGGACACCTCGGCCGGCGCGAGCTCGGCGCCCGGCAGCGCGGAAAGGAAGGAGACGACCTCCGGCAGCGTCCGGCGGAGCGGACGTGTCGGTCGCGGGGTCACCGCGCCGGTGGCGGGGACGGCCACGTGGTTTCCTCCCTCGATGTCGAGATTCTTCGCCCGCCCCCGTCCGGGAGCGGGTCGGCGCAGTGAGCCGGTGCGTGGCCGGTCGCGCGTCCCCCGCGCGCCACTGTCTGGGGCGTGAGGTTACAGCGTCACACCGGTGATCGCCTCCGGCCGCGGCGTGGGCGGGTCAGGATCGCGCGCCCACGCGGCGGCGGGGGTCACCGGACCTCACTGGTCGTCACCCCAGTACAGGGGCAGTACGGGCGACTTGGTGCCGGTGGGCGGGACGCCGAACTTCTGCAGGGTGAACGCCATGATGTCGTGGAAGACCGGCGCGGCGAGCGCACTTCCGCTGTTGCCGCCCTTCTTGGGGAGCTGCAGGTCGACGTACACCACGAAGCGGGGATCGTCGGCCGGGGCGAACCCCACGAACGAGGAGGTGTAGCCCCGGTAGCAGCCGCAGCTGGAGTCCGCGCGCTGGGCGGTCCCGGTCTTTCCGGCGATCCGGTAGCCCGGGATCGCCGCATTCGTGGCCAGTGCGTGCGGGCCCTGGACGACCTGTTCCATCATCCGCGCCACGGTCGCCGCCGACTGCTTGCTCACCACCCTGGTCCGCTTCGGCGCGGGGTTCGGCGTGAGCGTGCCGTCGTCGTCGACGAACCCCTTGACCAGGCTGGGATCGACCTTCACCCCGCCGTTGGCGACCGCCGCCACCGCGTCCGTCAGCTGGACCGCGGTCACCGACATGCCCTGGCCGAACGAGATCGTCGCCCGCCGAAGCGCGGACCAGTCGGACGCCTTGCCGATGGTGCCTCCCGCCTCGCCCGGGAACCCGACCGCAGTGGGTTTGCCCATCCCGAACTTGCGCAGGTAGGAGGCCTGCAGGTTCTTCGGCATGCCCTCGGCGGCCAGGACGACGCCGATGTTGCTCGACCTCGCCAGGGCGCCGGCGAAGGTGAGGTCGACCGTGCCGTGTCCCCACCAGTCACCGATGCGCCGGCCGTCGCGGATCAGCGAGCCGGGCGCCTTGATCTTCGTCGAGGGGGTGACGTACCCGCTGTCGACCAGCGCGGAGGCGGTGAGCACCTTGGCCACGCTGCCCGGCTCGTACACCTCCTGGAAGGGCCGGTTGACCCGGTCCGCGGCAGGTGACTTCGTTGGGTGGTTGGGGTCGAAGGTCGGCGCGGTGGCGACCGCGACGAGTTCGCCGGTGCGGGTGTCCATCACCACCACGTCGCCGCTACGGGACTCGGTGGCCTTGACCTGCGCGGCGATCGCCTGCTGCGCGGCCCACTGGACGTCGCGGTTGATCGTCAACCGGACGTTGGCGCCGGGTACCGGGTCCTCCTCGGAGCTGTGCGCGAGCGGGATCTGCTGGCCCTTGAGGCCCCGCTCGTAGACCATGTGGCCGTCCTTGCCGCTCAGCTTGGCGTCCAGGGCGTACTCCAGCCCGGACAGGCCCTTGCCGTCGGAGCCGGTGAACCCGACGAGGTTGGCGGCGACCTGACCGGACGGGTAGGTCCGCATCGGGTCCGGCTCGGTCAGCACGCCGCCGAGGCCCTCGGCCCCCAGAGCGTCGCGCGCCTTCTTCCAGGTCTGCGTCGGAACCTTGCGGGCGAGGTAGACGAACCTCGTCTTCGGCGTCCGCAGCTTGGCCGTCAGCTTCTCCTGGTCGACCTTCAGGATCGGGGCGAGGGTCTCCGCGATCTGCCCGGCGTCGGGCCGGGTGATCGTCGGGTCCGCGGTGACCGCCAGCGTGTCCACGGTGGTCGCGAGCGGCACGCCCGTCGCGTCGGTGATCTCACCCCGGGTCGCGTGCAGGGTGACCCGGCTGATGCGTTCCTTCACGGCCGCGTTGGCGTACGCCGCGCCGTCGAAGCCCTGCAGCTGTACGAGCCGGCCGGCGAACACCGACATCACGAACGCGACCAGCAGGAAGCCCACGCGCAACCGGCGTTCGGTGCGGCCGAGCCGAAGGGTCCGGCCCGGGCGGCCTGGCGAGGGCCGGACCACCCGTGCCTGGGTGGCGGGCCGCCGCCGGCGTACGGGCACACCGGTCGCTCCGGTCGCTCCGGCCGCGGACGATCGGCGGGTGGTGCCGCCCGAGCGCGCCGACCCGGCGGACCCCGAGCTGCCGGTGGAGCGGCCGGTGGCGGCCCGGCCGGTGCCGCGCTCGGACTGCCGGCCGCTCGCCGAACGCGCCGGCCGCCCCGGCCGCTCGCCGGACGCGCCGGAGCCACGTCCGGACCCGGCGCCGGAACGCCCGCCGGTGGAGCGGTCGGAACCGGGAGAACGGCCGGACGGTTTGCGCGGGCGCTCGCCGCTCACTGGTCACCCCCGCCCGACGTCGGCGGCTCCAGCGTCACCAGGGGCGTCGAGCCCGAGGGACGCTCCGTCTGCGTCTGACCGGCCTGCGGCTGCTCCGCTTGCGAGCCGTTTGCTCCGGACTGCGGCTGGGCGTCCTGCCCGGTGGTTCCCGCCGCGCCGGGGTCGGCCGGCGTGGTCCCCTGGCCCGGCTGGGTGCCGGACGGGGTGTCGGCCTGGGAACCTGGTTGTCCGGTCGGCACCTGGGGCGAAATGCTGTCGCCGGCATTGGCCGACGGGGTGGGTGCCGGCGTCTGACGGGCCTTCGCGGGCACCGCGTCACCGAGCACGGCGCCGTCACTCAGGCGCAGGAACACCGGGTTGGTGTTGGGCACCATGCCCAGGCGCTCGGCCTGTCCGGCCAGGTGCTCAGGGGCCCGCATCGCCGCGACCCGTTGCTCGAGCGCCGCCTGGCGGTCCTCCAGCAGGGTGGTCCGGCGGGACAGGTCGTGGATGGTGAACGAACCCTGCTGGACGGTGGTGTTGAGGAGCAGCAGCCCGAGCAGGCCCGCGCTGAGGACCGCCACGACGAGCATGACGAACGGCGCCCTGGACGGCTGGGGCTCCGGTTTCGGCACCACCCGGAGCCGTGGCCGCGGAGCCACCTCCCGTACTGGCCGGTTGAGACTCTCCAGGGCACTCATGCCGCTCCCCCTCTGCTCGCCGTACGGCGACTGTCAAGAATCCGTTCCGCTGCCCGCATCCGCACCGAAGTGGCGCGCGGGTTCGACTCCACCTCTTCCGGGGTGGCCTTCTCGGCCCCGCGGGTCAGCAGGCGGAGTACGGCTTCGTGGCCCGGCGGCACCACCGGGACACCCGGCGGGACGTCCGGGCGCGCGAGGGCGCCCAGCGTCTGCTTCACCAGGCGGTCCTCCAGCGAGTGGTAGGCGAGTACGACGACCCGGCCGCCGACAGCGAGCCGGTCCACCGCGGCCGGGAGTGCGCGCTCCAGGGCGGCGATCTCGCCGTTGACCTCGATCCGCAGCGCCTGGAAGGTGCGCTTGGCCGGGTGGCCGCCGACCTGCCGGTCGGCACCGGGGATGGCCGCGCGCAGCAGGTCGACCAGCTGACTGCTGGTGGTCAACGGCGAGCCGGCGCGCTGCCGGACAACCGCGTCGGCGATCCGGCGGGCGAATCGCTCCTCGCCGTACACCCGGAGGATCCGGGCCAGGTCCGCGGCGGAGTAGGTGTTGAGAACGTCGGCGGCGGTGGGGCCCTGCGTGGGGTCCATCCGCATGTCCAGCGGGGCGTCCCGGCTGTAGGCGAACCCGCGCTCGACCTCGTCCAGCTGGAGCGAGGACACACCGAGGTCGAACAGAACACCGTGCACGCGGCGGTGGCCGAGGTCGTCCAGTGCGTCCGGGAGCCGGTCGTACACCGCGTGGACGTAGCTCACCCGGTCACCGAACCGCTCCAGGCGCTTCCCGGCGGCGGCCAGCGCCTGCGGGTCGCGGTCGAAGCCGACCAGGTGAGCCTGCGGGCACTCCTCCAGGAGCGCCTCCGCGTGGCCGCCAAGGCCGAGCGTGGTGTCCACCACCACCGAGCCGGGCTCGGTCAGCGCGGGAGCGAGCAGGGCCACCACCCGTGCCGCGAGGACGGGAACGTGGGTCGGCTCGCCGGCACGTGGGTTCATCGGGGGATCCAGTCCTCTCAGCCCGGCAGGCTCAGCAGGGTCGAGAGGGCGAACGACACGACGGTGCAGAAGATCAGAGTGAGGCCGGCCGCGACGAACCGAGCACGCAGCAGCGGACGCAGGGCTTCCTGGCCCGGGTCGATCGGCCGGGAGCGGGTGGAGGCGGGGTCGGTCGCAGCGGACACGTGACCGGAGCGGTCAGCGCCGTGCCGGCGTACCGGTTCCTTCACCTCGACCCCCACTGCGTGCTGCTGCGTGTCGTCGTCGTGCGGCCAGGTCCCCGCCCGCTCGCTGGGGAAACCGCCGTCTGGCGCCGGGGAAGGTGCGTCAGAAGGCGCAGGGAGCGGGCTGGAGACCTCACCGCACGACCACTGCTTGCTCGATCGAATGGACTGTCCGCCGGAACGACCGGTGGACGGATGTGACTGGGCTTGCGACGTGCATGGAGCGGGGTGGAGCGTCACAGGATGCCTGGCAGCACCTCCTCGCTGAGCTCGGAGAACGCCTGCTCCTGGTCGCTGGAGTAGCCGGCCCAGGCCTCGGCGTCCCAGATCTCGACGCGGTTCATCGCGCCGATCACCACGCAGTCGCGCCGCAGGCCCGCGTACTCCCGCAGCATCGGCGGAAGGGTGATCCGCCCCTGCTTGTCGGGCTTCTCGTCCGAAGCCCCGGCGAACAGCATCCGGAGGTAATCGCGCGCCGCCTTGTTGGTCACCGGCGCCTGCCGCATCTGCTCGGTCAGCCGACCGAACTCAGCCAGCGGCCAGACGGAGAGACAACGCTCCTGTCCCCGTGTGACCACAAGCCCCTCCGCAAGCTCGTCCCGAAACTTGGCCGGGAGGAACAGCCGACCCTTCTCGTCCAGTCGGGGGGTGTGGGTGCCGAGAAACGTGGCCGCCACCTCCCCCTGAGGCTCGCTGGGTACCGCCGTCCACCACTGCGCGCCACTTTACCCCACCACCCTCCACCGTCAACCAGCGTTCGGCGCGTCGCTGCGCTTCTCCGTACTCGAAGGACTCGGCATCTTCGCAGGTCAGAGCAACTCCGCGGCTGGTGGAGGAAAAGGGAGCGGTGGAGCGCCCACCGTGGAGCGGGTGGAGCAGGATGTGGCGGCCCCATGACTCCGTCGGCGTGTCGTACGGCGTGTTGCCCGGGACGGGCTCGATCCGGCCGCCGCGGCCGGCTTCCCTCGAACCCGCGCACCGTCTCGTACGTGCGAAGTGCGAGGACACCGCTGGGCGTGGTGCACCGCAGGCACGTCCCGGCGTACCTCACGATCGGCGCCGGAGGTTGTCGGCGAAGTCGTGGAGCGACGTGGTGGAGCGGAGTGGTGCGTCGGGTGGAGCGCAGTGGTGGAGCGCGGTGGTGCGTCGGGTGGAGCGACGTTGGTGGAGCGGAGTGGTGGGCGACGTGTACGCCCCGGCCGAGCACGAAAGAACCAAAGAGAAGTCGGACAGAAAGAGAGGAGCACGGGAATTTCTCGCCGGGCGAGGATTCCGTGGCCAAGCCGACGTACGGTCAATGCCAGGAGTCGTCCGGCCCGGTCCAGGCCGACGGGATGTCCGACAGGAGGATCGTCATCGGCAACGCACACCATGTACGCCGGCAGATACGATCCCCCATCCCCAGCAGCACCCGAACCTGAGACACTCGACCCACGCGCCGCTTCGGCAGCGGCCCATTGGTGAGGGAGGCCATGGTGTCGACCGGCCCGACGTTCGAGCCGACGAGGCGACCGGAGGAGCCACGCTGGGCTCCGGCGGCGGACTTTCCCTATCTCGCACAGACCGCGGGCCGCGTCCGCGACGCGGTCCAGCGCGTGATCGAGGGCAAGCCCGACGTGGTCCGGACCGCGCTGACGGTCCTGCTCGCCGAAGGTCATCTGCTCATCGAGGACGTGCCCGGCGTGGGCAAGACGATGCTCGCCAAGGCGCTGGCGCGTTCGATCGACTGTTCCGTACGCCGGGTGCAGTTCACTCCCGACCTGCTCCCGAGCGACGTCACGGGCGTGTCGGTCTACAACCAGGAGACGCACGACTTCGAGTTCCGGCCGGGCGGCATCTTCGCCAACATCGTGGTCGGTGACGAGATCAACCGCGCGTCGCCCAAGACGCAGTCGGCGCTGCTGGAGTGCATGGAGGAGCGCCAGGTCACCGTGGACGGCACGACCTACCACCTCGAGGCGCCGTTCATGGTCATCGCGACGCAGAACCCCATCGAGATGGAGGGCACCTACCCTCTGCCCGAGGCGCAGCGCGACCGGTTCATGGCCCGCGTCTCGATGGGTTACCCGAGCGCCCAGGCCGAGCTGGAGATGCTGGACGCCCACGGCGCGGCGTCACCGCTGGACGACCTGGAGCCGGTCACCGACGCGCGCGAGGTCGCCAAGCTGGTCGACATCGTGCAGGGCGTCTACGTCTCCCCGGCGGTCAAGGAGTACGCCATCGCGCTGGTGACCGCCACCCGCAACTCCCCCGACCTGCGGCTCGGCGCCTCACCGCGGGCGACCCTCCACCTCGTCCGGGCGGCTCGCGCGGCGGCCGCGCTCGACGACCGGGAGTACGTCCTGCCCGACGACCTGCAGGCTCTGGCCATACCCGTCCTCGCCCACCGGCTGCTGCCGGCCGCGGAGGCCCAGATCGCCCGGCGCTCGGCCGAGCAGGTCGTCACCGACCTGGTGCGGACCGTTCCGGTCCCCGACCCGCACCACCGCTCTCGGTGACGCGGATGGGGGGACGGTTCTCTTCCCTCACCACCCGCGGCCGGGCCTTCCTCGCCGCGGGTGTCGCCGCTGCGGTCTGTGCCGTCGCCCTGGGACAGAAGGACCTCCTGCGGGTGGCGGTGTTCCTGCTCGCCCTGCCGGTGGTGACGGTTCTGGTGGTCACCCGCACCCGCTACCGCATCGCCGCGTCCCGGACGATCGAGCCGGTCCGGGTGCAGGTCGGCGAACAGGCGACCGTACGCCTGCGGCTGGAGAACGTCGGCCGGATGCCCACCGGCCTGTTGCTGCTCGAGGACCAGGTGCCCTACCTCCTCGGCTCGAAGCCGCGGTTCGTCCTGGACCGGATGTCGGCCCGGTGGTGCCGCGACGTCACCTACCCCGTCCGGTCGGAGGCCCGCGGCCGGTTCACGGTCGGCCCGCTGACCCTGCGCGTCACCGATCCGTTCGGCCTGGTGGAGATGTCCCGGTCGTTCAGGTCCCAGGAGGTCTTCCTGGTGACGCCGCGGGTGCACGCCCTCCCGTCGGCCAAGGCGGGCGGTGAGTGGTCCAGCAGCGGTGAGCACAACCAACGCGCGGTGTCCGCCGACGGCGAGGAGGACGTCACCGTCCGCGAGTACCGCGACGGCGACGACCTGCGCCGGGTGCACTGGCGCTCCAGCGCCCGCCGCGGGGAGCTCATGGTGCGGCGGGAGGAGCAACCCTGGCAGAGCCGGGCCACCGTGTTCCTCGACACCCGCCGGATCAGTCACCGCGGCAGCGGCGCGACGTCGTCGTTCGAGTGGGCGGTGAGCGCGGCCGGCTCCGTCGGCGTGCACCTGCTCCGCCGCGGGTTCTCCGTCCGCCTGCTGACCGACGCCGGCGCGTCGGTGCTGGCGACCGCGCGCGAGTCGGGCCCGTCGGTGGAGTCGGAGGGGCAGATCCTGGACGCGCTCGCCGTCGTCGCGCCGTCGTCCATCGGTCACCTCTCCCAGACGTCCCTGACGGCGAGCAGCGACGGTTCGCACGGTCTGCTGGTGGCGGTGCTCGGAGTCGTCACTCCTGCCGAGGCCCAGGCTCTGGTGCAGGCGCGGCAGCGGTCCAGCACGGCGTTCGCGATCGTCCTCGACACCCCGTCCTGGGCGGCCGGCAACGAGCGGTCGCCGCAGGCGGTGGCCGAACAACTCGCGGAGAGCGTGCGGATGCTGCGCCGTGGCGGGTGGCGGGTCTGCGTGGTCAGGCACGGTACGAGCGTTCCCGCGGCCTGGGCCCAACTGATGCTCGGCGACGAGGCGGCCTCACCCCTGTCGTCTCCCGCGGCGGAGGGATCGCCGGCAGCCTCGGCGGCACCGGGCGCCGCGAACAGACCCCTTGCCGCGGTGGCGAACGACTCGCCGACTCCCCCGGCCGCGGTCTCGGCGCCGACCTCGGCACCGGCCGCCGGGGAGGAATCCACCCGAGGGCAGGCATCATGAGCAGCTCGCTTCGCCGGAGCCTCGCGGCCTTCCTCGCCACCGTCTTCGCCTCACTCGCGCTGTTCCCCGCGTACGCCAGCACCGAATGGCTGTGGTCGGCCGTGCTGGCCGCGTTGTTCGTCACCACCATCGGGTTCGTCCTGCGCCAGGTCGGCACGCCGCGCCCGCTCGTCCCCCTCGGGCAGCTGGCCGCACTCGGCTGGGCGTTCGTCCTTGTCTACGCACCCCACGACCTGCGGTTCGGGTTCGTGCCCACCGGCGCGTCGGTGCTGGCGCTTGCCCACCGCATCAACGACGGCCTGCTGATCGTGGTGCGGTACGCCGCGCCGGTCCCCTACGACGCCGACCTGGTGATGGTGACGGCGATCGGCATCGGCTTGGTGGCGATCGCCGTGGACCTGCTGGCCGCGACCTACCGCATGACGCCGTGGGCCGGCCTGCCGCTGCTGCTCGTCTACAGCATCCCGGCCACCACGGTGTCCGGGGGCATTTCCGCGCTCGCGTTCATCCCCGCCGCCATCGGCTACGTCATCCTGCTGCTCGGCGAGGGCCGCGAACGCCTCGGCCGATGGGGTCGCGTGATCGGTCTCGCCGACGACGTCGCGGGTCCGCAGGAGACCGTGCAGACCTCCCTGCTCGGCCAGACCGGCCGGAGGGTGAGTGCAGCGGTGATCGGGCTCGCCGTCGTCGTACCCGCCGTCGTGCCGAGTCTTCCGGAGAGCGTGCTGGGGCGCGGGGAGGGCGGCGGGATCGGACCGGCCAGCAAGACGATCAAGGTGAACAACCCGATCGTCGACCTCAAACGCGACCTGAAGCGTCCGCAGGACGTTCCGATGATGACGTACACCACCGAAACCAACTCCCCCGACTACATCAAGCTCGTCACGCTGGACGACTTCGACGGCGAGCGCTGGCGGCCGTCCCCGCGCAGCGTCAGCAACGTCACCCCCGACCGGACCGACTACGCCCGGCTGCCTGATCCGCCGGGGCTGCGCAGCAAGGTCGCGAAGACCATGGTGACGACGAAGTTCCAGGTGACCGATGCGCTGCAGTCGAGGTGGCTGCCGACGCCGTACCCCGCGAGCGCGGTGAAGACGGCGGCCGACTGGGGGTACGACCCGCAGACGCTGGACATCGTGCTCCGCGGCCAGGAGTCCAACGGGCTCAGCTACGACGTCCGCACCCTCGAGGTCGGTTACACCCCGGTCGAGCTCCGCGACGCGGGGCCGCCGCCGGCCGCGGTGTTCGACCGGTACACCAAGCTGCCGCCGAACGTCCCGAAGGAGGTCCTGCGGCTGGCCAAGACCGAGACCGCCAAGGCGCGGACCGCCTACGACAAGGCGGTGGCGCTGCAGTCGTGGTTCCGCAACGACTTCATCTACGACCTCGAGGTCCAGCCCGGCCACGGCGGGCCGGCGATCCTGGAGTTCCTCGCCGACCGGCGCGGCTACTGCGAGCAGTTCGCCGCCACGATGGCCATCATGGCGCGCTCCCTCGGCATCCCCGCGCGGGTGGGCGTGGGCTACATGCCGGGCACCCGGCAGGCCGACGGGCGCTGGCTGGTGACCTCCCACGACTCCCACGCCTGGCCCGAGCTGTACTTCGCGGGATACGGATGGGTGCGGTTCGAGCCGACCCCGCAGTCCCAGACCGGGGTCGCCCCGGTGTGGACCGTGCCGGACACGACCACACCGAGCTCCCCGGTCCCCGACCAGCGCGACAACCCCGAGGACCCGCGGCAGAACCGCAACCCGTCGTCGACGCCGACGCCGGTGCCGAACCGGAACGACCACATCAACGCCATCCCCAACGCGCCCACCGGGCCGTCGTTCAGCGTGCTGCCCGTGCTGGTCGGTCTGGCGGTACTCCTGGTCGTGGCCATGCCGATGCTGGCGCGGGTGGGGATCCGCCGGTCCCGGCTGTCGCAACGGGATCCGGAACGACTGGTCGAGGCCGCCTGGCGGGAGCTCTTCGACGTGACGACCGACCTCGGTGTGCCCTGGGACAACGCCACGACACCGCGCGCGGCCGGCGTGCGGCTGGCCGACCGACTACCGGCCTCGGCGCATCAGGCGCTGCGGACAGTGGTCGACGCGGTCGAACGCGGGAGGTACGCCCCGACTCCGGGTGAGGTCGGCGACGTGCGCGCGGCGGTGGTCACAGTGACCCGGGCGCTGTCCGGTCAGGTGACCCGTACGCGGCAGCTGCGGGCATGGCTGGCGCCGGTCTCACTGTGGCGTCGGCTGCCGGCGCTGTGGTCTCCGGTCGGCGGCCTGCTCGACCGGGTGGACACGCTGGGCCCACGCCTTGTCCGGCGGTGGCGACGCGGCCGGATGGCCGGCACCAGCCGCTGAGCTCCGGGTCGCGGAACGTCCGGCGCGCCGAGCGCCGGCCCGGGGCCATCACTCGTGGCCGGCGCGGTGAATCAGTAGCCGGACTCGCCGCGGCGGCGCCGCCAGCGTTCTTCCATGCGCTGCATGAAGGTGCCGCTGGGCTTGGGGCGGCGGCCTCTCGGCTTGGCCTGCCCGCCGCCGGGCTTGGCCTGTCCGCCGCGTGGCCGCTGCTGCCCACGCCCGCGCAGGGGCACCACCTTGGCGGTCTCTCCCGCCGCGGGCATGTGCCGCAGGCTGGTCGCGACGTAGTAGGCGGAGACCAGCATGACCAGGAAGCCGAGCACGCTCACGGCGACGAAACCGCCGCGGACGCCCTGGCCGGTGGTCATCATGATCGCGCCGCCGAGCATCAACACCATGCCGACGACGAAGACGGCGGCTCCGATCACGGCACGCCGGCGCTGGCGCGTGCGCAGATCGACCCCCCGCAACGCCGAGGCCAACTTCGGGTCCTCGGCGGCAAGGGCCCGCTCCATCTGCTCGAGCAGTCGCTGCTCGTGGTCAGAGAGAGGCACCTGACCTCCAACGGGACGCTGCCGTGTTCGATCTTCAATGAGCCTAGATGAAAGTCTAGGCAGGCTCGGAACGGCACGGTAGCCGACCTTGCACGTTCGACGGTACCGGCGGGTAAAAGTCGGCTACGACGACCTCTGTCCGCATGGCGACGTTCGAAGCGATGCTTCCCACCGACACCGTACCCGAGCCGGACGATTCAGGCCCGCCGGCCGGGATCACAGCCGGATCAATGCCTGCGGGCGAGCAGGTGGAGCTGGGCGGACAGGACGCGAAACTTCGGATGCGCCGAGGCCCGCTCCTCGAGGTCGAGCAGGGCGGCGGTCGCCCCGGGCTCGTCGGCCAGGCCGGCCGGCAGCAGATCGGCGAAGACCCGGACGCCGCGTTCGTCGACCACCTCGAGCCCGGCGTTCTCGGCGAACCCGCGCAACTGCTCGGGGGTGAAGCGACGGGGTGTCGGACCGGTGTCGGCCGGGTCGTCGGCGGCGTCGAGGGCCGCCCGCGCCTGGTCGAGGTGTCCGCCCAGCACCTTGGCCAGCACGGCGGCGTAGCGGTTGGCCGCCACCAGGCTGAGGGCGCCGCCCGCCCGCAGCACACTCGCCATCGCGTGCAGGGCCACCTGCGGGTCGTCGACCACTTCCAGCACGCTGTGGCAGAGCACCAGATCGGTCGTCGTCTCGCCGAGAAGCTCCCGCAGGCTCGTCGCGTCCCCCTGCACCGCCTGGACGCGCTCGGTGACGCGCGCCTCGGCGGCCCGGCGTTCGAGCGCGGCCAGGGAGTCCGGGCTGGGGTCCACGACCGTGACCTGGTGGCCCAGCCGCGCGATGGGGACCGCGAGGTGACCAGTACCGCCGCCGGCGTCGACCACCCGGAGGGCCGACCGACCGGACTTGGTCACCTGGTCGTCGAGGGCGGCTCGGACCAGGCGCCCGAGCACCTCGTCACGAAGCGACCGGCGGCGTCCGGGTGCCGAACCGCTGAAGGAGTCGGCGGCCCGGTGACCGGTACCGCCTTCGACGTCCGGGCTGCGTTCGGGCACGAGGCCCTCCTCTGGGCTCGATGACAGGCGTCACCAGCCTAGGGCGTGGTGCGGATCGGCCGCCTGACTCGTGCCGCTCCGCATCGGTCTGGGACCTCCTCCGACTCAGGTGCGACGCCACCCGGGTCAGGCGGCGGCTCCCGGGCCGTGGATCCGCAGGCCCGCCGGGCCAAGCTGGTCACTGTCGGCCCGTTCGGACTGGTGCGGCAGCGAGGGCTGGTGTGGCAACTCCAGCATCGCCTCCACGACCGCTATGAAGCGCTCGACGTCGCGAACCAGGTCGTCGGCGTCCCGGTCGGTCACCGCCCTGGGAAGTCCGGCTTCGGCGGCCGCGCGCTTGCCGGCCCCGGCGGCGAAGAACGCCGCCCACTCCGCGAGCTCGGGGGCGACCCGGGCCAGCAACGTCCACGCGTCGCGGCGACCTCGCCGAACCGTCGGCCCGGTGCGCGCAGCCAGGACGGCCGCCGCGGTGCGCAGGGCGGCGATGTGGGCTGCGGAGTAGCGCTCGGTCGCGAGCTCGGCCATCCGAGCCTCGGTCAGGGAGGCCCGGGCCCGGTCGAGCGCCTCGAAGACACTCGGGCCGAGCGGAGCCTGGAACGACGGACTCGACTGTGTGCGCATGAGTTAGCCCTTCCGTTGCCTCGAAGGCCCGGCCGTGGCCGGGACGGAGCAAGCCTGCTGCTCGTCGGCGCGGGCGCCGACGAGGCGCCGAGCTCGCCGGCCGCCGAACCGGGCGGGACGCTTTCCCCTGCCCCTGCGCGTCCCGCCCGGGGTCAACGGCGATCCGGTGGGGGCAGGGACGAGCCACCCCCGTCGGACTTCGCGACCCGATTCGGGAGATCGCTCGGCTCCCCCGAATCGGTAGCTCGAACATACGTTCGACCTACGAGAGAAGTTAACCCACCCGGCCGCCGGCGTCAACCGGACCCGTCGGGCCCACCCGGACGAGGCCGCGCCGTACCTCGTGGAACACTCGCGTACTGCCATGGCGGCAGTCTTGCGGTGACCACCGACAGTCCCGGCGGACGGCGACCGCCGGGGGCAGGTTCGGCAGGTTCGGCAGGTTCCGCAGGCATCGCCGGCCGCGACGCGACGGCGCCACGAGGACGACACCACGACGACCCGACAGCGAACAACGGCGCGAGGCCGGTGATCCCGGCCAGGGGCCCTGAATCCGGGCAGCGAGGAATTTCGGTGATTTTCTGTGAGG
Source organism: uncultured Actinomycetota bacterium (assembly GCA_963791775.1). GTDB lineage: Bacteria > Actinomycetota > Actinomycetes > Propionibacteriales > Actinopolymorphaceae > Actinopolymorpha. Next base: position 389,277 of record CAWBTM010000015.1, read on the forward strand.
AAAGTCGCACACACGGTGTCTTTGTTGCGGCAGGATTCACAAGGTGAGGGGCTCGGACAGGTCGGCTCAGACCGGCTATCGCGGTCTACTCCGAAACCATGAGTTCTCGGGGTTGTTCGTCGCGGACGTCGCCTCGCGGATCGGCAGCCAGCTCGGAAAGTTCGCTCTGGCCGCCCTCGTCTACGAACGCACCCGGTCCCCTGCCCTGGCCGCGGTGACGTTCGCCGTCACCTACCTGCCCGGCCTGCTCGGCGGTCCGGTGCTGTCCACCCTGGCCGACCGGCTCCCCCGGCGCGGCCTGCTGATCACCTGCGACGTCGTACGAGCCGTGCTGACAGCGCTGATCGCCCTCCTCGGCGACCACGTTCCGCTGGCGCTCGCCCTGCTCCTGCTTGCGGAGTTCTTCCGGGTGCCGTTCGGAGCGGCGCGGACGGCGATCCTGGCCGACGTCCTGCCCGCCGAGCGGTTCGCCGCCGGAAACGCCCTGGTCGCCACCAGCCAGCAGGCCGTCCAGGTGATCGGCTTCGCGGCCGGCGGGTTCGTGGTGGTCCTGATCGGCTCGCCGGCAGCGCTGGGGATCAACGCGCTGGCGTACGCCGTGTCGGCCGTCCTGCTCGCGGTCTTCGTCGTGTCCCGGCCGGCACCGGCACGGCCCACCGGTGCGGGCCACCCGATCCTGCACGACACCTGGCAGGGCCTGCGGGTCGTCCGGGAGACCGCCCGGATGCCGAGCCTGTTCTGCCTGCTGTTCCTGGGGCCGACGGTCCTGGCCACCGCCGAGGGACTCGCCCTGCCGCTCGCCGCCGACCTCGGGCTCGGCGAGCAGGGTGCGGGCATCCTGCTCGCGGCGCCGCCGCTGGGCAGCGCGGTCGGTCTCCTCGTGGTGGGGCGGATGTCCGCGCCGACGCGGGAACGCCTGGTGGCCCCGAGTGCGGTCTCGGTCGGGCTGTGCGTCGCGGCGGCGGGGCTGGCGGGGCTGGTGGGGCCCGCGGTCCTCGTGGTGGTGGCGCTGCTGCTGGCCGGCTTGGGGATGGGGCACTTCGCCCAGCTGCAGGCCGCCATCGTCGGGCTGGTGCCCGCCGGCGCGCGCGGCCGGGTGGTCGGCCTGGCCAACACCGCACTCCAGCTCGGCCAGGCGCTGGCCCTGCTGCTCGCCGGGGTGATCGCCCAGGCGACGTCGAGCCGCGGAGTGCTGGTCGGAGCGGGCCTGGCCGCCGGACTGGCGGCGGCCGCGGTGGTCAACCGGGATCCGGTCACGCGCCGAGGTCGCCGATCCGAACCGGATGTCGCGGAGAGCCTGCCGAGTGGTGGTCCCGTGGTGCCGCAGGTGCCCGGCCCTGCGGGAGCGCGACCGGCGAACGTGCGGCCCGCCGAGGTGCAGCTGACCGAAGCACGCCCGGCCGGCCGGGAGACGGAGCATCGGCCGGCAGGGTGAGCCCCACCCCCGTGGGGGCCCACCCGCGCCGTCCCGCCGCGGTGGCGTGAGTCCGGGCCCTGGACCACCGCCGTGGCGGGCGTCCGCGGCCTTGGGAAGACCGCCGAACGCGTTGGAACGATCTTGGCTTGGAGCAGGCGGCGCGAGCATCCGGCGTCGTACTCATTCCCGCGTAGGTACTCACCACTCCCCCGCCGGGTGTCCGCTGGGGGCCCGACACCAGCGGCGTGAGGTACGCCGCGCCGACACGGCGGCCCGGCGAGCGCGTTCGACCGGGGTCGTGGGTGACACTGGCCTGGCATGGTCACACCGCCGGGGAGTCCGGACCCGGACACCACGTCCCGGCGGCTACCGATGCGCGAAGCGGCCATGGGAGACGACGAGACGGGAGGACGGCCGAGGTGGAACTGCTTCCGCTGGTGTTCACCAGCGGCTGGGCGAGTGGCGTCAACGCCTACGCGACAGTCCTGGTCCTCGGCCTGTTCGGAAGGATCCTCGGCGTCGAGGGCATCCCCGCCGCCCTCGAACGCACCGACGTGCTCCTGGCCGCGGCCGGCCTGTACGCGCTGGAGTTCGTGGCCGACAAGATCCCGTACGTCGACTCCGGCTGGGACGCGGTCTCCACCGCGATCCGGCCCACGGTCGGGGCGATCCTCGGGCTGCTGATCGCCGGGCACACCGGCGACCTCGACCAGGCCCTGTCCGCGACCGTGGCGGGAACGACCGCGCTGGCCAGCCACGCCGTCAAGACGGGGTTGCGGTTCGCGGTCAACACCTCACCGGAACCGGTGAGCAACGTCGCGGTCAGCCTGGGCGAGGACGTCTCGGTGGCCGGCGCCCTGATGCTCGTGGTGACCTGGCCGTGGACGGCGTTCACACTTGTCCTCGGCACCCTGGCGGGCGGTGGCCTGCTGACCCTGGTGCTGACCCGGCAAGTCCGCCGCGGCTACCGCCGATGGCGCGAACGCCGGCACCAGGTCCTCGAGCAGCCCTGAGTCACCGGCACCACGGCACCCCGACGCCACCGGACGCTAGGGTCTGGCGGCGTGGCACAGGTGGTGGTGGTCGGTGGCGGCCTCGGCGGACTCGCGGCAGCGGCCCGGCTGGCCAAGCTGGGGCACGACGTCTGCCTGTGCGAGGCGACGGAGCGGCTCGGCGGCGCCGTGGCGACCGTGGAGCACGCCGGGTTCCGGTGGGATCTCGGGCCGGCGACGATGACCCTGCCGGCGACGGTGCGCGACCTGTTCCGCAAGTCCGGCCGTCCTCTCGAACGCGTCCTCCCCCTCCTGCCGGTGACCACTCCCCGCCGGCACGTGTTCGCCGACGGCACGACCCTCGACCTGCCGGTGGAGAGCCGGTCGGGCCAGCGGGACGCCCTCGAGGCGCTTGTGGGCGCGGCCGCGGCGACCGCGTGGGAGAACACCGTCGACGACCTGACCCCGGTGTGGGAGGTGCTGCGTACCCAGGCACTGGAGGTGCCGTTCGCCGGTGGGCGGTCGCTGGGTGCCGCCGGGCTGCGGACGCTGGGGTACGGACGGTCGCTGCGCGGGTTCGCCCGTGCCCGACTGGCCGAGCCGAGGCTGCGACAGGTGCTGGAGTACGCCGCGCTGCCCGACGGCGGCGTCCCGCCCTCCCGGGCGCCGGCGTTCACCGCGGTGGCGGCGTACGTGGAGCGCACCTTCGGGTCGTGGCACTTCCCGGGCGGCTTCACCGGACTCGTCACCGCCCTTCGCGACCGCCTGGTCGAGCGCGGGGTGACCGTGCGGCTGGGCGCCGAGGTGGTCGGGCTGACGACGACCCCGAGCACGAGCGGCGACGCGCGAGGATCGGTGACCGGCGTACGCCTGGCCGACGGCGAGACGCTGCCCGCGCAGGTGGTGGTCGCCGACGTCGACCTGCGGGCGCTGACCCAGCGGATGCTGGACCGGCCGCCCGGGTCGCTACGGCACGCGGCGCGTTCACTGCGGGTTCCTCCGCCCCGGCAACGGCTGCTGCTGGGACTTCGTACCGACGGGGGCCCGGCCATGCCGTTCGAGACCGTGCTGCATCCCGCGCCCGGCTCGGCCGGGCCCCCGGTCGTGGTCCGCGCCGCCGCCGACGGTGAGGCCGCGCCCGAGGGGCACCAGGCGATCAGCGTGCGGGCCGGCGGTGAGAACCTGCCGGACCCGGACCCGGACCTCCTGACCCTGCTCGCCGACCGTGGCCTGGACCTGCGGGACCGGGTCGTCGCGCGGGTCGATCACCAGGTCCCGTCGTACGGACCCACCTGGCGCGGTGCGTGGCGCGGTCTCGGCGTACCCGCCAACCGCACCGGCATCGACGGGCTGTTCGTGGTCGGCGGGACAGCGCATCCCGGACCGGGAGTTCCGCTGGTGCTGCTCGGCGCCGCCACCGCCACCCAGGAGGTCGGCCGCGCCTGACGTGCGGCCGCGTCAACCCATGCCTGCGTAGGGACATCCGCCGTACGCAACCACCGGTTGACAGTCACCACACCTAGGAAACGCGGGCGACCGGGCCGACGACGTTGGCGTAGATGTCCCGGGTGGCAGTGGACCGGTTGAGGGTGTAGAAGTGCAGGCCCGGCGCCCCACCGTCGAGCAGCTTCTGGCACAGGTCCGTGGCGACCTCCACCCCGATCGCGCGGACCGCCGCCGGGTCGTCCTCGACCGCCAGCAGCCGCTCGGCGAGCGCGGGCGGGAACGCCGCACCGGACAGCGCCGCGAACCGCTGGATCTGCCGGACGTTGGTGACCGGCATGATGCCCGGAATGATCGGCATGTCGCAGGACAGCTGCTGCGCCCGGTCGCGCAGGGCGAAGTAGTCGTCGGCGTCGAAGAAGAACTGCGTCACCGCGAAGTCCGCACCCGCCGCCGCCTTGGCGGCGAGGTACTCCGCGTCGGAGTCCAGGCTGACCGCCTCCGGGTGCCCCTCGGGGAACGCCGCCACACCCACGCAGAAGTCGCCGAGCTCGCGGACCAGCGTGACCAGCTCGTCGGCGTGGTCCAGCCCTTCCGGGTGCCGGATCCAGGGCTGGTTGGGTCCCCCTTCGGGGTCGCCGCGCAGTGCCAGGACGTTGCGGACTCCGGCGTCGGCGTACGCACCGATCACTGAACGCAGCTCCGCGCGGGAGTGCCCCACACAGGTGAGGTGGGCGACCGGTGTCAGCGTCGTGTCTCCGGCGATCCTGGCGATGATCCGGACCGTGCGGTCGCGGGTGCTCCCGCCGGCGCCGTAGGTGACCGAGACGAACGTCGGCGCCAGCGGCTCCAGCTCGCGGATGGCGCGCCACAGCTGCTGCTCGCCTTGGTCGGTCTTGGGCGGGAAGAACTCGAACGAATACGAACGATCACCGCCCGCGAGCAGCTCGCGGACGGTTCGGGACGGACGGGGAGCAGAAGATACGGGCCCAGAAGCCATGCCGCCCAGGCTAGCGGTGCCGCACCCGCCCCCGTCTAGGCTGGCGCGCGTGCCGGACGCCACCCAGCCCCATCGTGACCGCGCCGAGACCGGCGTCACCCCCGAGCCCACCGCCAATGATCTTCCCGTGCTCGGGGCGGAGGCCGACCTCGCCGCGCTGCGGGCCGGGGTCGACCGGGCGCTGGAGTCGTTCCTCACCGAGCGCGCCGCCGAGCTGGACGACGTGGACGCCGAGCTTCGCATCCAGAGCGATCTCGTGGCGGAGTTCGTCGCGGGCGGCAAGCGGCTCCGGCCGGCGTTCGCCTACTGGGGCTGGCGCGGTGCCGGTGGCGACCCCGACGACCCGCGGATGATGGTGGCCGCGGCGTCGCTGGAGCTGCTGCAGGCCGCCGCGATCGTGCACGACGACCTGATGGACGCCTCCGACACCAGGCGGGGCCGGCCCTCCATCCACCGGCAGTTCGCCGCCCTGCACCACGAACGCGGCTGGGACGGCCCGGGTGAGCGGTTCGGCCTGGGCGGAGCGCTGCTGCTCGGCGACCTGTGCCTGTGCTGGTCGGATGAGATGCTGCGCACGTGCGGGCTTCCGCCGGAGCGGCTGCTGCCCGCCCTCGGCTACTTCGACACGATGCGCACCGAGGTGATGGCCGGGCAGTACCTCGACCTGGTGACGCAGTCCGCGGCCGACACGAGGATGGCCCGGGCGATGCGCGTGGTGCGGTTCAAGAGCGCGAAATACACCATCGAACGCCCGCTGCACCTCGGCGGGGCGCTGGCCGGCGCCGACGAGGACCTGCTCGCGGCGTACTCCGCGTACGGCCTGCCGCTGGGTGAGGCGTTCCAGTTGCGCGACGACGTTCTCGGTGTGTTCGGCGACCCGGAGGTCACCGGCAAGCCGGCCGGTGACGACCTGCGTGAGGGCAAGCGCACCGCGCTGGTCGCCAAGGCTCTGGAGACCGCGACCCCTGCCCAGACAGACCGTTTCCGGCGGTGGTTCGGCGACCCGGAGCTGGACGCACAGGGAGTCGCCGAGCTGCGCGACGTCATCGTTTCCACCGGTGCGCTGGCCGCTGTCGAACACCTCATCGCCGAGCTCACCGAACAGGCGTCACTGGCCCTCGACAAGGCGCCGTTGACAGCCGACGACGCCCGCGCCGCGCTCGCCGGACTGGCCAGGGCCGCCACCCAGCGCACCGGCTGACGCGCCGGCGCGAACCGTTCCGCGGGTGGGGCGGGCCGGTCACTCCCAGGTGGGTACGTCGAGCACGGGGCCCGGGCCCGCGACCACCACCGCCAGTACGCCTTGCTCCCGGTCGGCCGCCCGGGTGGCGAACTCCGCCAGCGCGAGCTCGGTCGCCTGCGGGTTCAGCTGCGCGAGCCCGGCCCAGCCCTGCCACCACAACACCACGCCGTGCTCGTCGCGGAGCTCGGCGAGCAGGTCGGCGAACGCGTCGAAGCTGCGGCCGAGGTAGGCCGGGAAGCCCAGCGTCTTGGCCACCGCGTCCAGCAACCCGGCCTTGTCGACCACCGTCGCGGTGTCCAGGTCGACGAAGTGCCAGCACTCCTGGTCGGCGAGGGCCTTCGCCTTGCCGCTGGGCGGCGCCGCCGGCCAGCGGTACACACCGGGGGTGAGCTCACCGGCGAGCAGCAGGTCCAGCTGCGACATCGGCGCTCCTTTCGCGCTCTGCAGCATGTCGTGGTCTGCTGCGTCTCTCAGGGCCCGGTCACCTGGGTCCTGGGCGCGACCCGACTGTGTGTGGGGGTGCCGCGACGTGCGACACGTCCTAGAACGCGAGCACCTGCGCGTGCCGGCGTACTTCCTTGATCCGGTTGCCGGCCAGAGCGTCGACCGGCCGGGTCCCCAGCCGGTCGTCGACGGAGAACAGCCAGCGCACGGTCTCCTCCGCGTCGAAGCCACCGTCGTGCAGGACGGTGAGCGTGCCGGTGAGGCCCTTGAGGATGCGATCGCCGTCGAGGAAGGCCGCGGGCACGTGCAACACGCCGCGCTCGCCGTGCGGAACGGCGAGGAGCTCGCCCTCGCGCAGCAGCTGGCGTACCCGGCTGACGTTGACGCCGAGGCGCTCGGCCACCTCGGGGATGTTCAGCCACTCCGGCACCAGGGTTTCGATGTCGGCCGGGCTCCCCTGCCCGGCCTGCCCGGCCTGCCCGGCCTGCCCGGTCGGCTCCGTCTGCGTGATCGACTCGTTCTTGCTCACCCTGCAGAGCCTGCCACGGACGACTTGACGCTAACCGCTGGGTCCGCCAACCGCCCGGGATCGACGGCCGCGCCGGACTCGGCGATCCGGCGGCCGGCCACGAAGTCGCGCGGCTGGTCGACGGCCAGCACCGCCGCCACCCGGTCGTCCTGGCCGAGCCAGAAGACCGACCACCGGTCGTCGCTCGCCGGGTCGCCGCGCCACACCAGCCGGGTGCCCGGAAGGTCCGGCCCCGCGGCTTCCTCACCGGCAGCCGGGGTCGAAGGGGGCAGTCCCGCGGCGGGCAGGCCGGCGTACTGCACCATCCGCCCGAACTGCTCACTCCAGACGTACGGGACGGGGTCGTAGGTCTGTTCGCCGCCGAGCAGGTTGGCGGCCGCGACCGCCGGTGCGCGCAGCGCGTCGTCCCAGTGCTCACCGCGCACCCGAGTCCCGTAGCGCGGCGACCAGCGGGCAGCCACGTCACCCACCGCGTACACACCGGACCGGTCGGTGGCCAGGTCGGCGCCGACCAGGACGCCCCGGTCCAGCGCCAGGCCGGACCCGGCGAGCCAGCCGGTGGCCGGCCGCACGCCGACTCCGACGAGCACGACGTCGGCGCGCAGGGTGGTGCCGTCGGCGAACTCGACCGCGTCCGGTCCGACGGTGGCCACCTGGTGGTCGAGCAGGAGATCCGCGCCGGATTCGGCATACCACGGCGCCAGGTGCCTGCCCACCTGCGGCGGGAGCGCGTGCGCGACCGGGGTCGGCGCCTGCTCCACGACCGTCACCCGGCAGCCGATCGTCCGGGCGGCGGTGGCCACCTCCGCGCCGATCCACCCCGCCCCGACGATGACCACGGTCGCGCCCGGCCGCAGGGCGGCCCGCAGCGCGTGGGCGTCGTCGTGAGTACGCAGGTAGCGGGCGCCCTCCCCAGGCAGGACGACCGGCTCGGCGCCGGTGGCGAGCACCAGCCCGTCGAAGTCCAGGTCCGGGCCGGACGTCTCGCCGGGGCCGGCCGTCTCCACGACGCTCTCGCGCAGCCGGACGGCGCGGACGCCGGGCCGGAAGTCCACCCGCAGCTTGTCCGGGTCGAACGGCAGCGCGGAGTCGTCGGACTTCCCCGACAGGATCGCCTTCGACAGCGGCGGCCGGTCGTAGGGTCCCCGCAGCTCCGCGCCGACCAGGGTCAGCTCGCCGGCGTACCCCTGCTCGCGAAGGCCGGCAACCGTGCGCAGGCCGGCCAGCCCGGCTCCCACCACCACGACTCGTTCCACCCGTCCGACCCTAACGTCGGCCGGCGACGCGCTCGATTCGGATGACCGGCGCCGAAGGGTGCGGATCTCCCTACGCTGGGCCGATGACCCCCGACCACGTACTCCTCGCCGGCGAGGAGTACGCCGACAACTCCCGGCTGTCCGACCGCATCTCGATTTACGCCTGGCAGCAGCCGCGGCTCGATCTCGGCGGCGCCGTCCTGGAGCGGCTGCGCGGGCTGCCCGGGCCGGGGCCCGTGTTGGACGTGGGCTGGGGCACCGGCGCGCTGACCCGACGGCTGCGCGCGGACCGGCCCGACCTGTGGGTCGTCCCCGTCGACCTCTCCGCCGGGATGTGCCCGGAGGTGGTGGGCGAGGTGGACCGGCTGCCGTTCGCCGACGGCTCGGCCGGTGCGGCGCTGGCGATGTTCATGCTCTACTACGCGACCGACCCGGCAGACGCGGTGCGTGAGCTGCGCCGGGTGCTGCGCCCGGGTGGCCGGCTGGTGGCCGGCACGAACGCCGCCGGTGACAAGCCGCAGTGGGCGCGACTGTGGGCGGACACCCTGCACGATCTGGGCGTCACCGACCCGCCGCCGTACGACCTGGGTGACTCCCGCTTCGACCTCGAGCGAGGGGCCGCGCTGGTGCGGGAGGTCTTCGGCTCGGTCGAGGTGTACGACCACCGGTACGAGATCGCCGTACCCGAGGCCGGCCCGGTGCTCGCCTACCTCCACAGCACCCGCGGGCACCACGCACCGGCGCTGCCGAACGGCCTGACCTGGGAAGACTTCCGGTCCGCCGCGTCCGGCAGAATCCGGGCCGAGGTCGACCGGGACGGCGCGTTCGTGCTCACCGGCCACACCGGCGTACTGACCGCCGTGGCCTGATGCGCTGTGGCGTACGACACATCGTGGGGAGATGACGGGCGCCACGGGGCGATGGCGGGCGAGCCCGGGCGAGGCCGGGTGTTGCGGGCAGTCGGCGCGGCCTGCCGCCCTTCTCACCTGAGGTCTTTACACTCGTGACGTCCGAACCGCCATCCCAGCGAGGCCCCTGCGTGGACGTCACGGTCAGCGATCCCCTCGTCGGTCGCCTGCTCGACGGCAGGTACCGCGTGGGACGACGCGTCGCCCGAGGCGGTATGGCCACCGTCTACGAGGCCGTCGACACCCGTCTCGACCGCACGGTCGCCGTCAAGATTCTGCATGCCGGCCTGGTCGAGGACGCCGATTTCGTCCGGCGATTCCAGCGCGAGGCACGGTCGGCCGCCCGGCTGTCCCACCCGAACGTCGTGGCGGTGTTCGACCAGGGCGCCGACGACGGTACGCCGTACCTCACGATGGAGTACGTCGCCGGCCGCACCCTCCGGGACGCGCTGTACGACGAGGGGCCGATGCCCCCGGAGCGGATGCTCGAGCTGCTCGACCAGGTGCTGCAGGCACTCGCCGCGGCCCACGAGGCGGGCATCGTGCACCGCGACGTCAAGCCCGAGAACGTCCTGCTCGGCCGCGGCGACCACGGCGACGTGGTGAAGGTCGCCGACTTCGGGCTGGCCCGGGCGGTGTCCGCGGCCACCAACACCTCCACCCACGGTCTGCTGATGGGCACGGTGTCCTACCTCGCGCCCGAGCAGGTGACGCACGGCACCGCCGACGCGCGCGCCGACGTCTACGCCGCCGGGATCATGGCGTACGAGATGCTGACCGGCTCCAAGCCGCACGAGGGCGACTCGCCGATCCAGGTGGCGTACAAGCACGTCAACGAAGATGTGCCGGAGCCCTCGAAGTCCGCGTCCGACATCCCGACGTTCCTGGACGCGCTGGTGCTGCGGGCGACCGCCCGCGACCCCGCGATCCGGCCGGCCGACGCCCGGGTCTTCCTCCGCCACGTCCGTCGGGCGCGCACCGCACTGCGTGACGGCGTGGACGACCCGGAGCTGACCCAGGACCTGACCGCCTTCCGCCGACCCGCGCAGCCGGCCGCCGAGCACACCCTGATCGCGCCGCTGGAACAGATCCGCGCCGCCTCGGCGGCCGCGCTGGCCCCGGCCGTCGCGCTGCGCCCGGACCGGCTCGACGACGGGCAGCCTGCCGACTACGCGGACGTGCCCGACACCGACGAGCCCGCGCCGCCCCGGCGGGCGTGGTGGCTGCGGGCGCCGGTCGTCGCCGGGCTGGTCGCGGCCGTCCTGCTGGCCGCCGGGCTCACCACCTGGGCCGCCGGCATCGGGCCGTTCACCAGGGTGCCGCCGGTGGTCGACGTGGCCCAGAAGAAGCTGCCCGGGCTCGCCGAGGAGTCCGGGGTGAAGTTCGTGGTCGCCGGTCAGGTTTACAGCGAGAACGTCCGCAAGGGCCACGTCGTCCGGGCCGCGCCGGCGCCGCGCGCCCGCACCTGGCGCGGCGGGCCGGTCCAGGTGTGGATGTCCCTGGGTCCGGAGGTGCACGACGTACCCCGGCTCTCCGGCACGTCGGAGGACCGCGCCCGGCAGCTGCTCAGCGAGGCCAGGCTTCGGGTCGAGGAGGTGCAGACGGCGTTCAGCGACACCGTTGGCGCCGGCCGGATCATCTCCACCTCCCCCGAGGCCGGCACACCGCTGCGCCGCGACGGTGAGGTGACGCTGGTCGTCAGCAAGGGCCGGGAGCCGGTCGACCTGCCGCCGGTGGCCGGGATGCCGTTCGCCGCGGCCAACACCACGCTCACCGCGCTGGGGCTGAAGGTCACCCGGGTGGACGCCTTCTCCGACCAGGTGCCGGCCGGCCAGGTGATCGGTCAGCAGCCCCAGCCGGGCCGGGTCTTCCGGGGCGACACCGTGCGGATAGCGGTGTCGAAGGGGCCGGAGTTCGTGCCCGTCCCGCAGGTGGCACGGATGCCGGTGGCCAAGGCGCAGACAACGCTGACGAAGGCGGGCTTCCGGGTGCAGGTCAAGCGCAACCCCGTCTTCGTCGGGCTGAACGTCGTGGTGACCCAGACACCGGCCGCGGGCACCCGCGCGCGGGTCGGTTCCGTGATCGTCCTGGACATCGTCTGAGCCTGCCTGACCAGCCCGACGGGCCGAGAGCTCCCGCCGTACCTCCGGCAACCCAAGTGCGCCGAGGCCACCTCGACTGCTTGGGTGAGCCCATGGATCTGGACGCCCGTATCGCTCTCGTCTCCCACACCTGGTCACCCACCCAGCAGCTACATCCGGGGAACGTGGCCTGGCACGGCAGTGGGTGTGACGGCCCCCGTCCCGCCGACGCGACGCTCGACGGCGACGGATGGTTCGCCGACGTGTGGTGCCAGGGCGACGAGACAGAGGTCGAGGGGCACTTCTCACCTGCACTGTCGCCGGGTGAACGGCGCCTGGCGTTCGACAGGATCCGCTCGCATGCACCCAGCGGTTCGATCAGTCTGGTGACGGACTCAGCGATGGCGGAGACGCTGCGCGCGGCCGGCGCCCGCGATCTCGACGGGCCGTTCTTCCTCCTCCAGCAGCGTGGGCTCGAGCAGCTGCCGCACGCCGCCCCAGCGCCCGGGTACACCACCGTGACCGCCGAGGAGGCCGGAGAACACGCCCGGGTCGACGCACACCGGCTCGCCTGGGCACCTGCTCGCATCAAGGAACTACTCGGGCTGCCGGTGACAGGTCAGGAGCCGCAGAGCGGCTTCACCCTCGACAAGTACCGCGCGATGAAGGCGGTCCCCTCCTACCGGCCCGAGCTCGACCTCGTGGTGCTGGCACCGGATGGCGGCCCAGCTGCGTTCGCTCTCGGCTGGTACGACGATCTGTCCCGAAGCGTGCTGTTCGAGCCGGTGGGCACGAGCCCGGAACATGAAAGGCAGGGCCTTTCCCAGGCTGTCTGCACTGCGGTGATGAAGAAGGCCCGGGACCTGGGCGCCGCGCAGGCGGTCGTCGGACCTCGCGGTGACGACGCATATCCGGCACCGCGACGCCTCTACGCCACCCTCGGCTTCTCGACCCTGGCGCACACCTGCACGCTGGTGTGGGGCCCGAGCTAGGGCAGCTGCCCTGGTCACCGGGAACGATGCCGAGGTCTGAGAGGGTGTGCCGGTGGCATCCTCTGCTCCTGCCTCCACCAGGGCCCGCGCCGCGGTGACCGCACGGGGTCCCAGGGCACGCGCGCGGCGGCCCGTCCCTCCGGTCGGCAGCCACCTTCCGGTGGGCGCCGGACTGGTCAGGGGTGCCTTCCGTACCGCCGTCGACATCGGGGCGGAGGCGCTGCAGGTCTTCGTCGGCAACCCGCGTGGCTGGGCTCCCGTCGCCGGTGATCCGGAGCAGGACGAGGCGTTCCGGTCCCGATGCGCGGACGCCGGGATCCGCGTGTTCGTACACACGCCGTACCTCGTGAACTTCGGCTCCCCCACTCCGGCGACGCTGGAACGCTCGGCCGGCATCGTGGCGCACAACCTCCTTCGCGCGTACGCCATCGGCGCCGAAGGCGTGGTCGTGCACACCGGTTCGTGCGTCGCCGCGGGCAGCCGCGAGGCCGCGATGCGGCAGGTACGCGAGTCGCTGCTGCCGATCCTGGACGCATTGCCCGACGAGGCTCCTCCGCTGCTCCTCGAACCCACCGCCGGCCAGGGTCAGTCGCTGTGCTCGGGAGTGGACGACCTGCCGGCCTACCTCGCCGCGCTCGACGAGCATCCCCGACTGGGCATCTGCCTGGACACCTGCCACGTGTTCGCCGCTGGGGCGCCGCTGGACGCATCGGGCGGGACGACCGCGACCCTGGACCGGCTGGTCGCGCTGGCCGGCGCCGACCGGCTGCGGTTGGTGCACGCCAACGACTCCAAGGACCCGCGCGGCAGCTTCCGCGACCGGCACGAACGCATCGGCCAGGGACACATCGGCCCGGGCGCGTTCGAGGAACTGCTGCGCCACCCGGCGGTGGCGGGCGTTCCCGTGGTCGTGGAGACGCCGGGCGGCGTCGAGGCCTCTCGCGAGGACATCGCCGTACTGAAGCGTGCGAGGGGGCGGTGAGCGGCGGCACTGGAAGCGCGGGCAGGTCCGGCAGCACCGACCGCGCCACCGAGCCGTCGGACCACATCGGCCTGCCCGGCCACCCGGCCGGGACGGAGTTGGCAGGTACGAGTGGTGCGGTGCCGAAGCTGGCCGTGCTCGGCCTGCTCGCGGTCACCGCTTCGTGGGGTTCGACGTTCTTCCTCATCAAGGACGTGGTCACCCGGGTGCCGGTGCCGGACTTCCTCGCGGTGCGGTTCGCCGTCGCCGCCGTCGTGCTGGGTGTGTTCGCCGCGCCGACGCTCGCCCGGCTGAGTGCGCGGGCGTGGCGGCGGGGCGCCGTGCTCGGCCTGCTCTACGGGCTGGCCCAGATCGCCCAGACCTACGGGCTGGCACACACCTCGGCGTCGGTGTCGGGCTTCGTCACCGGGATGTACGTCGTCTTCACGCCGGTTCTGGCCGGGGTGCTGCTCCGCCACCGGATCGGGCGAGCCACCTGGCTCGCGGTGGCGCTGGCCACGGTCGGGCTCGCGGTCCTCGCCCTGCGGGGGTTCTCGTTCGGGCCGGGTGAGCTGCTGACGCTGCTGTCGGCGGGGCTGTACGCCCTGCACATCGTCGCGCTCGGCGCGTGGACCAGCCAACGGGACGCGTTCGGCCTGTCCGTCGTACAGCTCGGCGTCATCGCGGTGGTGTGCGGCATCGCCGCGGCGCCGGGCGGGATCACCGTGCCGGACCGGACCGGCGACTGGATCGCCCTTCTCTACATGGCACTGATCGCCGGCGCGTTCGCCCTGGTGACCCAGACGTGGGCGCAGGCACACCTGCCGCCGACCCGCGCCGCGGTCATCATGTGCATGGAGCCGGTGTGGGCTTCGGCGTTCGCGCTGGTGTTCGGCGGGGAGTCGCCGACCGTCCGGATGGTGGCCGGAGGCGGACTCATCATGGCCGCGATGTACACCGCGGAACTCGCGCCGAGGCGCCGTCTCCCGGCGGAGACTCCTCACCTGCCGGTTTGAGACCGAGGTGTTATGGGGGCGCGTCGGTAAACGTGTACCGATACGCCTAGCATCTGCGCCAGCATCTGCGTGATCATCACCTGGGAACGTTCCCAGAACCACCTGCAGAACTGCCCGCCGGGGCGTGTCCGGAAGGAGGTCGTTGGTTCGGCGTCACCCTCACACACCGGAGGCATCACCTTGTCAGTCAGCACGCAAGACGCGCTGGACACCGGCTCGCCGGCCCGGCGTAACACCTCGTCGCGAACGGGCTGGACCCCGCGCGACAAGGCCAATCTCAGGAAGGGGCTGATCTTCATCAGCCCGTGGATCGTGGGGACCCTCGCGTTCGTGGTCTTCCCGATCTTCTACTCGCTGATCATCAGTCTTACCAAGTACAGCGGCATGCAAACGCCGGTGTGGGTCGGACTCAGCAACTACACCCGGATGTTCCAGGACCCGCTGGCCTGGACGTCCATCTTCAACACGCTGTTCTACTCCGGATGGGCGGTGCCGATCGGGCTGGTCGTCGCCCTGCTGCTCGCGCTGGCCATGAACCGCAGCGTCCGCGAGGTCGCGGTCTACCGCACCGCGCTCTACCTGCCGTCGCTGGCACCGATCTTCGCGATGTCGTTCATCTTCATCGTGCTGGTCAACCCCGGCACCGGCATCGTCAACCAGGTCATCGCGTTGTTCGGCGGCCAGCAGCGTGACTTCCTCGGCGATCCGACCACGGCGAAACTGGTCATCGTCGCCATGGCCCAGCTCGGTGCGGGCAACGCCGCGCTGATCTACCTCGCCGGCCTGAACAACGTCCCGCAGACGTTGTACGAGGCCGCCCGGATCGACGGGGCAAGCGCGTTCCAGTCCTTCTTCCGCATCACGCTGCCGCTGCTCACCCCGTCGATCCTGTTCAACCTCATCACCGGGATCAGTGGTGGCCTGCAGGTGTTCACCCAGGCGTACATCCTCACCGGCGGCGGGCCGAACAACGGCACGTTGTTCTACATGCTCTACCTGTACCGCAACGCGTTCAGCTACGCCGACCTCGGCTACGCGTCGGCGCTCGCGGTGGTGCTCTTCCTCATCGGGGTCGTGTTGGCCCTGCTCGTCTACCAGGTCTCGCGACGCTTCGTGAACTACGAAGTCGCCTCCTGACCACGGGCTCCCCACCACGTTTCCCGACGCTGCGAAGGACTCTCCATGACCACACAAACCGATACACCCGGCGCGCGCCTCGGCGGCGCCGGCCCTGTGATGTCGGCCCGCGAGCGCACCTGGCGCACCGTGGGGGACCGCATCGGCGTCCGGGTCTTCCTGGTCGCGATGTCGGTGCTGTTCCTGCTGCCGATCTACTGGATGATCATCACCTCGCTGAAGTCCAACGAGGAGCTGGGCATCACCCCGGCGACGTTGTTCCCGCAGGTGCTGCACTGGGACAACTACGTCAACGCGTTCAAGGCGTTCCCGTTCGCGACGTACTTCGGTAACTCCCTGCTCATCACGGTGCTCAGCGTGATCGGCTCGATCGTGTCCAACCTGATCGTCGCCTACGGTTTCTCCTGCGTCGAGTGGCGTGGGCGGGACAAGCTGTTCTACGTGGTGCTCGCCACGCTGTTCATCCCGTTCCCGATCGCGCTCATCCCGACGTTCGACCTGTTCGCCTGGCTGCACTGGATCAACACCCTGCTGCCGCTCGTGGTGCCGAGCTTCCTCGGCAGTGCCTTCTTCATCTTCCTGCTCCGGCAGTTCCTGCTGCAGGTTCCGCGTGAGCACCTCGACGCCGCCCGCATCGACGGCGCGAGCGAGGCGCGGATCCTGTGGCAGGTGGTGTTCCCGATGGCTCGGCCCGCGGTCGCCGCGGTGGCCATCTTCACCGCCGTCGGAGCGTGGAACGACTTCCTGGGGCCACTGCTCTACCTTCAGGACGAGTCGAAACAGACGCTGGCCATCGGTATCCAGGCGTTCCGCAGCACCCACGACGTGCAGTTCAACTCCCTGATGGCCGCGTCACTGATGATTCTCGCGCCGTTGGTGATCCTCTTCTTCGCCGCGCAGAAGTACTTCATCCGCGGCATCACCCTCGGGAGCTTCAAGTGAGCGAGAAGACGCCGAACGAGAAGACGCCGAGAGGACGGGCAGACATGAGGTCGCGACCGCGCCGTATCCGAAGGGTCGTCCTCGCCGTGCTCGCCATGTTCCTGGTGGCCGGTACGGCGGGAGCGTGCTCGGGGAACTCCTCCGACCGCAAGCTGCTGGTGTGGACCCAGCTCGGCGGCGAACGCGAGCTCAAGGCACAGAACCTCGTCATCGACGCGTTCGAGAAGGCCAACCCCGGCGTGAAGGTGCAGATCGTGCCGAAGTCGGGGCAGTTCACCGGCGACTCGGCGGCGCTGATCGCCGCGGTGCGCGGCAACACCCCGCCGAACGTCTACATCATCGACCGGTTCACCACCGCGCAGGCGGCCTCGGTCGGGCTGTTCGAGAACCTGCAACCCCGCATTGACAAGGACGGGGAGAACCTCCGCAGCAAGTACCTCCCGTACGCCGCGGACGAGGCGACGTACAAGGGCGACATGTACGCGCTGCCGTTCGACACCGACGTGCGCGGGCTGGAGTACAACAAGACAGCCATGCGGGATGCCGGCATCGACCCGGAGGTGCTCGACCCGAAGAACGGCCCGCCGACCATTGCCGAGGTCATCGCCCTCGGCAAGAAGATGAACAAGAAGAACAAGCGCGGCGACTACACCAAGATGGGGTTCATCCCCTGGGACGGGCAGGGATTCCACGCCACCTGGGCGATCATCAACCGGGCGCAGTGGTTCGACGACAAGACCTGCGAGCTCACCCTGAACAGCCCCGGCTGGATCAAGACCATGCAGGACTTCTCCGACTGGGCGAAGCAGCTTGACTACACCCGGGTGCAGACGTTCCTCGCGACCTACCGGCCGCCGAACCAGCCACCCACCCAGTCGCCGTTCTACACCGGCCACATCGGGATGGCGATCGACGGAAACTGGTCCGTCGGCAGCATCAAGGAGTACGCGCCGAAGCTCGACTACGGCGTGACCTACCTGCCGGTGCCTAAGAAGGGCGACAAGCCGGTGACCTGGGCCGGCGGGTTCGCCCTCACCATGCCCAAGGGGGCGCCGAACCAGGACCTCACCTGGAAGTTCATGAAGTTCATGGCCGGTGAGCAGGGCCAGCGCATCTACGCCAAGTCGGCCAGCAAGATCCCCACCTGGCAGAGCCTGGTCGACGACAAGAGCGTCACCGGCGACCAGGGAATCTTCCCGAGCATGGTGAAGTTCACCACCTCGCGCCCACCGCTGCCGGTGGGTGCGCAGATCTCGGACTCCATGGACGCCGCGCAGTCCGCTGTACTCCTCGGCGAGTCGACCCCGAAGGACGCACTGGACACCGCGCAGGGGCGGGCCGGACCGCAGATGAAGCAGTTCTGTCCGTTCAAGCTGCCCAGCCACCCGGAGTAGCCGGGCGGCGCGACCAGAAGGCATCCTCGCCCGCGGTGATCCCGTTGGGAGGGACACATCGAGAGACGGCGGGGTGGTCGGGCCTACGGTCCGACCACCCCGCCGCTGTCGTCGGCGCTCACTTCGCGCTCGTTGGCGGCGTGGCCGGAACCCGACAGTCGCCCGCCTGGCTCGGGTCCGGTTTCAGACCTCCGCGTACGCCGGCGTGGGCTGTCTGCGACGATGACTGCGTGCAGGGTCGGCACTTCGGAGCGGATGTCACACCGGAGCGCCTGGCGCGAATCGACGCCCGCCGGGGTGTACCGCCAGGGCAGAGTTGTGTGTCCTCGTGGAAGGTCATGCACTACGGCCGGGTTCCCCGGTCGACCGATCCGCAGAGCTGGGACTTCAGGGTCACCGGCGCCACCGCGAGCGGCACCGAGCACATCCTGGACTTCGCGACCCTGGCCACCCTCCCCACGGTGAGCGTGCTGGCCGACCTGCACTGCGTGAACGGTTTCAGCATGCTCGACCTGACCTGGACGGGCATCCCCACCCGGGCGTTGCTGGAGTTCGCACCGCCGCGGGAGGACGTACGCCACGTCATGGCCTGGGCGCAGTACGGCTACTCCGCCAACCTCCGGCTCGCCGACCTGCAGGCCGAGGGCACCCTGCTGGCGACCGGTGTGGGCGGGGAGGACCTCTCCCCCGAACACGGCGGCCCGCTGCGACTGGTGCTCCCCCACCTGTACGCCTGGAAGGGCCCGAAGTGGCTCCGGGCGATCGAGTACCTCACCGAGGACCGGCGCGGCTTCTGGGAGGAGCGCGGCTACCACAACTCCGCCGACCCGTGGTCGGGTGAGCGGTACGCCTACCAGGAAAGCGCCCCCACCGGCCCGAACTAGCTCCCGTTCCGGCTTCCGTTCGGGCCGGGAGCCCAGCGTACGAAGGCGTCCGACCGACCCGCCTCGCAACCGCAACCTGATTGAGACCTCGGCCGCGTCCACATACCGGACGTTCCGGCAAACGGAGCCGAGCCCGCCGGTTACGCTCACCCTCTCGCCGGCCGGAGTGTGGCCGGTGCGGGACGGAGGTGCGCCTCACATGGTCGTGGTGATGAGTCCTGGCGCACCACCGGAGCACCTTGCCGCGGTGGTGGCCAGGATCGAGTCGGCGGGTGCGCAGGCGTTCGTGAGCCGCGGCCTGGACCGCACCATCGTCGGAGTCATCGGCGAGGGTTCGCGGATGGCCGAGCTCACCCTCGCGGGGATGCCGGGCGTGGCCACCGTTCTCCGGGTCACCGAGCCGTACAAACTCGTCAACCGCCAGGCGCGCACCGAACGCTCCGTCGTCTGGGTCGGCTCCAGCGGCCGCGAGGTGCCGGTCGGCCCGGGTACGTTCACCCTGATCGCCGGCCCGTGCGCGGTGGAGAGCGCCGCGCAGACGCTCGGCGCGGCCCGGCTGGCGGCCGGTGCCGGGGGCACCCTGCTGCGCGGCGGAGCGTACAAGCCGCGCACGTTTCCCGGTGGCTTCCAGGGTCTTGGCAAGGACGGGTTGCGGATCCTCGCCGACGTCCGCGAGGCCACCGGACTGCATGTCGTCACCGAGGTGATCGACCCTGCCGACGTCGACCTGGTGGCGTCGTACGCCGACATGCTCCAGATCGGCGCGGCCAACATGCAGAACTACCCGCTGCTGGACAGCGTGGGCCGCCAGGACAAGCCGGTCCTGCTGAAGCGCGGGCTGCAGGCCAGCGTGGACGAGTGGCTGATGGCCGCGGAGTACGTCGCCCAGCGGGGCAACTGCGAGATCGTGCTCTGCGAGCGCGGCATCCGTACGTTCGAGACCGCGACCAGGGCCACTCTCGACCTGGCGTCGATCCCGCTCGTCCAACGGCTGTCCCACCTCCCGGTGGTGGTCGACCCCACACACGCGGCCGGTCGCCGGGACCTGGTCCTGCCGCTGGCCCGGGCCGCGATCGCCGCCGGAGCGGACGGCCTGCTGATCGACGTGCACCCCGACCCGGAGAACGCACTGGTGGACGGCGCGCTGGCGCTGGCGGGTGCGGAGCTGCGCGAGCTCGCCGCCGCCGTCCGCAAGCTGCCGGCGCTGCTCGGCCGCAAGCCCGCTCTGCCACGCGGCGAGACTGCCGACCGATCCGCCAAGAAGCTGACCTAGGCCTCCGTCCATGCTGCCCGAGGACGACCTGAGGATGATCGACGAGGCCGCCGCGGCCATGGACGACGATCTGATCATTCTCCGCCGGGCGATCCACCGGCAGCCGGAGTTGGCTGGGCACGAACACAACACCGCCGCCCTCGTGGCCGAGCAGCTCGACCGGGCCGGGCTCGAGGTGTCGGCCGGAGTCGGCGGTCACGGTGTCGTCGGTGTTCTTCACGGCTCCGGCGCGGGACCGACCGTCGCGTACCGCTCGGACATGGACGCCGTCGCCATGGACGAGGAGTTCGAGTCGGAGTTCCGGTCGCGAGTCGACGGCGCCGCGCACCTGTGCGGGCACGACGTTCACACGACTGTCGGCGTGGGTGCCGCACGCGTGCTGGCACGCATGCGGGACCGGCTCGACGGGAGCGTCGTGTTCTACTTCCAGCCCGCCGAGGAGACTCTCACCGGCGCTCAGGCGATGCTCGACGACGGCGTTCTCGAGCACACCATGCCGGAGGAGATCTACGCGCTCCACTGCGCATACATCGACGTGGGCACCTTCGCCGTGATGCCGGGAGTCGGCCAGCCGGGGCTGGACAGCTTCGATCTCGAACTCGAGGGCCCTCGCGCGCACGAGCAGGCGAACCTGGTTGCTGCCGGCATCGGAGCCTTGTCGACGGTCCGCATCCCGACGACAGCCCAGGAGTACCAGCAGCTGCTCACCGACCTGCAGTCCGAAGACGGTCCGCTGGCCCGGTTCGTGTTCGCCGGAGCCGGCGTGAGCACCGGCCAGGATGACACCCAGGCACAGGTCCACGGTTGGATCCGGGCGTGGCCTGATGATCGGTACCCCAGCCTCCGAAAGGAGGTCGCCGAGCTCGTGCGCGCGACCTGTGGACCGTCCGCACAGGCTCGGCTGAGGTTCCCCGACCCGGTCTTTCCGGCCATGGTGTGCTCGCCCGATCTCAGCCTCGCCGCTGCGGAGTTCCTCCGAGCCGCCGGCACCCCCGACCGCGTTCTCGGGCTACGAGCGTGCTTCCCGTTCAACGGCGAAGACTTCGCGTTGTTCCTCGACAAGATCCCGGGGGCGATGTTCGTCCTCGGCGTGGCGAACCCGGCCGCCGGCCTCAGCGGCATCGTTCATACACCGACGTTTGCTGCCGACGAGCGAGCGATCGGCATCGGAACGCGTGCCATGGCGGGCTGGCTCGCGAACCGGATCGGCGTCCTGTCCGGCCGGGCGTAGTAGACCGTGAGGTTTACTTCAGGGCGGTGGCCAGCACCTCGCCCGCGTGCCGGCAGCCGGCCTCGTCCACGTCCAGGTGGGTGACCAGCCGCAGCGCGGTCGGCCCGAGCACCGACACCAGGACACCGGCCGCCCGGGCCCGCTCGGCGATCTCGGTCGCGCCGGTGCCGATCCCGGCGGCCGCGAGGTCGAGCACCACGATGTTGGTCTGTACGCCGGCCGGGTCGACGATGCCGGGCGCCACCGCAGCCAGCCGGTCGGCCAGCGCGCGGGCGTTCGCGTGGTCCGCGGCCACCCGACCCAGGTGGTGGTCCAGTGCGTACATCCCGGCCGCGGCGAGCACCCCCGCCTGCCGCCAGCCGGCACCGAGCCGCTTGCGCCAGATCCGGGCGTCGGCGATCGCCGCCGCCGGACCGGCCAGCAGCGAACCCACCGGCGCGCCGAGTCCCTTCGACAGGGCCACCGACACCAGGTCGGCGCAGGCGGCATAGGTGCCCGGGGCCACCCCGGTCGCGGCGCAGGCGTGCCACAGCCGGGCGCCGTCCAGGTGCACGCCGACCCCGCTCGCCGCGGTGAGCTCACGCAGCGCGCGCAGGGACTCCAGCGGCTGCACCGACCCGCCGCCGAAGTTGTGGGTGTTCTCCACCGACACCGCTGCGGTGGACACGAAGTAGGGCCCGGCGTCCGGCGCGAGCAGCTCCCGTACCGCCGCCAGGTCGATCAGGCCACGGGGATGGGACCAGGTGCGGCTGGTCACGCCGAACACCGCCGCGTGCGCGCCCAGCTCGGCACGGGCGATGTGTGCTCGCGCCTCGCACAGCAC
Source organism: uncultured Actinomycetota bacterium (assembly GCA_963791775.1). Classification (GTDB taxonomy): domain Bacteria; phylum Actinomycetota; class Actinomycetes; order Propionibacteriales; family Actinopolymorphaceae; genus Actinopolymorpha. The sequence continues at coordinate 411,243 of CAWBTM010000015.1, forward strand.
CTCCGCGCCCGGCTTCACCAGGGCGCGGACTCCGAGCAGGTTGGCCAGCGACCCGGTGACGGTGAACAGCGCCGCCTCGGTGCCGAGCAGGTCGGCGACGCGTTCCTCCAGGGCCCGGCAGGTGGGGTCCTCGGCGTACACGTCGTCGCCGACCTCGGCCCGGGCCATCGCCGCCCGCATCCCCGGCGCCGGCGTGGTCACCGTGTCGCTGCGCAGGTCGACCGGGCGGTCGCGATCCGTGTTCTCCACCTCAGCCACGCCCAGCACGCTACCCCGGCCGATTGCAGACAGGTTCGGCCGGACCCGAGCGCCGCGTACCTAAGGTCGTGGCATGGGCACCATTCGCGAAGCGGACTACCAGCACTGGCGCGAGCACGGCTACGTCGTCGTACCCCTGCTCGACGACGACCAGGTACGCACGACCGTCGAGAACATTCACGAGTACATGCCGTCGTGGGAGGAGTACGCCCGGCACCCCCGGTGGTACGAGGAGTCGGTCGCCGCGCGCGGCGGGCGACTGCGTACGCACGCGACGTTCCCGTTCGTCGGCGACGCGCTGAACGATACGACACTGCATCCGGAGCTGATCGCGTTCGCCGAAAGGGTCATCGGCACCGACCGGCTGATGCTCAGCCACGGCCAGCTGGGCGGGAAGTACGCCCGTACGCGCGACTTCGAACAGCAACTGCACCTTGACTACGGCAACAACACGCTGGTGTGCCCGCCGCCGGACGAGGAGATCGTCGACCTGCCGGCGATCATCTACTACACCGACGTGACCGTGGATCTCAGTCCGACGTACGTGGTCTCGCAGAAGTTCACCCGCGACCTTCCCCGCGAGCCGCGCTTCCACACCCGCGAGGGGTCGCCGGAGGTGTACGCACACGAGGTTCCGGTGGTCGTCCCGGCCGGGTCGGTGCTCATCTACTCGATGAACACCTTCCACCGCGGCTCCGCGCTCACCGCGTCGGAGGGACTGAGGTACGCCCAGAACATCGGCTTCAAGCGGGTCGACACCCCGTGGTGCGGCCAGGTGACGTTCCAGCACGACGGCGGCAGCCCGGAGATGAACCACTTCCTGGAGCACGCGACCCCGCGCCAACGGGAGTTCGTCGGCTTCCCCCGGGTGGGCGACGCGTACTGGAACAAGTCCACCGTCGCCAACGTCGGCGCCCGCTACCCCGGCATGGACATGAGCCCCTACCTCGCCGCGCTTTCCTGATCGGTTGCCCGAACTTCCCGATCCCGGTCCGGTCCGTTCCCGGCCATCCGGTCACCACAACCGGTCACCGGACTCAGGTGCGGTAACCGGCACAGGACGTATGCGTTGTCTCCCGACCGGCGCCCCTCCTACGATCTGGCGAAGATCCACCGACGGCGGAGGTTCCCTTCACTCATGCGAATCCAACCCACTCCCGAGGACCTGATCGAGCTCACGTCCTCCTGGCAGGGCGAGCGCTTTCCAGACGGGCGGCCCAGGGTCCCCGACGAGGTGCTGGAGGAGATCCGGCTGGCCACCACCGAGGAGGCGTGGGGCGTACTCCGCCGGCAGGGCCACGACCGGCAGTTCGCCGGCGGCTGGCGCCAGACCCACCCGGACAACGTCCTCGTCGGCCGGGCGGTCACCTCGCAGTTCCTGCCGCACCGTCCCGACTTCGACAGTGCCGTCGTCGCCGCCGGTGCCCGCGAGGGTCACCTCGCACCCGACAAGCAGAACTCCTGGATCATCTCCACCCTGGTGCCGGGCGACGTGATGGTCACCGACATCTTCGGCAAGGTCCGCGACGGAACAGTGGTCGGTGACAACCTCAGTACCGCCATCGCCGCGCGCACCGGTGTCGGCGCGGTCATCCACGGCGGCATCCGTGACTACCAGGGAATCAGCCAGCTCGACGGCGGTGTCAACTTCTTCTTTCGCGACGCCGACCCGACCGCGATCCGGGACGTGACCCTGGCCGGCATCAACCTTCCGGTCCGAATCGGCGACGCGACCGTGCTCCCCGGCGACGTGGTGCTCGGAACGCCGAGTGGACTCATCTTCATCCCGCCGCACCTGGCGGCACTGGTCGCCGAGTCCAGTGCGGACATCCGTACCCGCGACGTCTTCGGCAAGCTCCGGTTGGCAGAGCAGGTCTACAGCAGCGCGGAGATCGACGTCGGCACGTGGGAAAGCCACATCGAGGAGGACTTCCAGCGATGGCGCAAGGAGCAGGAGCAGGCGGAACAGCAGGCCGCGACCAGGACCTGACCGGCGACCGGATGCTGGACCGGGTGAACACCCACTCCCGGCCCAGCGACCTCAAGATCACCGACCTGCGGGTCGCGTCGCTCGTCGGGGTGCCGTTCCGGTCCACCATCGTCCGGATCGACACCAACCAGGGCATCAGCGGGTACGGCGAGGTACGCGACGGCGCCAGCCGCAGCTTCGCCCTGCTGCTGAAGTCCCGGCTGATCGGTGAGAACCCCTGCAACGTCGACAAGTTGTTCCGCGCCATCAGGCAGTTCGGCCACCACGGCCGGCAGGGCGGCGGGGTGTGCGGCGTGGAGATGGCGCTGATGGACCTTGCCGGCAAGGCGTACGGCGTTCCGGCGTACGCCCTGGCCGGTGGGAAGTTCCGCGACCGGGTGCTCTGCTACGCCGACACCCCGAACTCCCCCGACCCGCAGGTGCTCGCCGAACGGCTGATCGGCCGGCGCAAACTGGGTTACCAGTTCCTGAAGATGGACGTGGGCATCAACCTGCTCTGGGACGTGCCCGGTGCGCTGATCGCGCCGCCGGGTGCGCGGGAGCAGACCACCACGATGCACCCGTTCACCGGGATCCGGGTCACCGACAAGGGTGTCGACCTGCTGGCCGAGCACGTGGCGACCGTACGGGAGGCGGTGGGGTACGACGTCCCGCTGGCCGTCGACCACTTCGGCCACATCGGGGTCGACTCCTGCCTTCGGGTCGGCCGCGCCCTGGAGCCGTTCGCCCTTGCCTGGTTGGAGGACATGGTCCCGTGGCAGTTCACCGCGCAGTGGCGGGAGCTCACCACGGCCCTGGCCACCCCGACCTGCACCGGCGAAGACATCTACCTGGCGGAGAACTTCAAGCCACTGCTGGAGGCCGAGGCGATCCGGATCGTGCACCCCGACCCGGCCACCTCCGGCGGCATCCTGGAGACCAAGCGGGTCGGTGACCTGGCCGAGCAACACGGGGTGGCGATGGCGTTGCACATGGCGGCCTCGCCGATCGCGACCCTGGCGAGTGCGCACATCGCGGCGGCCACGAACAACTTCCTCGCGCTGGAACACCACGCGGTGGACGTGCCGTGGTGGAGCGACCTGGTGACCGGGCTGCCCAGCCCGTTGATCGAGGACGGCCACATCACCGTGCCGGACAAGCCGGGACTGGGCTTCGACGACATCAACGAGGAACTGTTCCGGGAGCACCTCGACCCGGCGTTCCCGGGGTTCTTCGAACCGTCGGAGGTCTGGGACGCGGAGGTCCGCCGCGACCGGCTGTGGAGCTGACTTCGGCGTTCACGAAGGCGATGAACGATCGGGCCGGGCGATCCCTTGTAGGGACCACCCGGCCCGATCGTCGTTGCGTACTTGGTGCCGTGGGTCGTACCGTCACTCCCGGCGTGCGCGATAACCTCAGGCGCGGTGCAGCATCTCCGCGACGAGGAACGCAAGCTCCAGCGACTGCGCGCGGTTGAGCCGCGGGTCGCACACGGTCTCGTACCGGTGCACCAGGTCGGCCTCGACCAGGGCATGCCCGCCGCCCACGCACTCGGTCACCGCGTCACCGGTGAGCTCGACGTGCAGCCCGCCCGGCACCGTGCCGAGCGACCGGTGCACCTCGAAGAAGCCCTCGACCTCTTCCAGCACGTCGTCGAAGCGGCGGGTCTTGTAGCCGTTCGGCGCCTCGAAGGTGTTGCCGTGCATCGGGTCGCACACCCAGGCGACGGAGGCGCCGCTCGCGGTGACCTTCTCCACCAGCTCCGGCAGCGCGTCGCGGATCCGGCCCGCACCCATCCGGGTGATGAACGTGAGCCGGCCCGGCTCCCGGTCGGGGTCGAGGCGCTCGATCAGCGTCAGCGCGTCCTGCGGCGTCGTGGTGGGGCCGAGCTTCACCCCGATCGGGTTGCGCACGTGCCGGGCGAACTCCAGGTGCGCGCCGTCGAGCTGGCGGGTCCGCTCGCCGATCCACAGGAAGTGGCCGGAGGTGTCGTAGGGCAGGCCGGTCCGGGAGTCGATCCGGGTGAGGGCCTCCTCGTAGTCGAGCAGGAGGGCCTCGTGGCTGGCGTAGAAGTCGACGGAGTGGAACTCCGCCGGGTCCGCGCCGCAGGCGTGCATGAACGAGATGGCCCGGTCGATGTCACGGGCCATCCGGTCGTAGCGCTCACCGACCGGGCTGTCGCGTACGAAGTCGGTGTTCCACGCGTGCACCTGGCGCAGGTCGGCCTCGCCGCCGACGACGAACGCCCGGGCGAGGTTGAGCGTGGCCGCCGAGGAGTGGTACATCCGCACCAACCGGTCCGGATCGGGCGTACGGTCCTCGGGGGTGAACGGGAAGCCGTTGACCGCGTTGCCGCGGTAGGCGGGCAGCTCGACGCCGTCGCGCACCTCGGTCGGCTTGGACCGCGGCTTGGCGTACTGCCCGGCGATCCGGCCGACCTTGACCACCGGCATGCTGCCGGCGTAGGTGAGGATCACCGACATCTGCAGGATCGTGCGGAGTTTGTTGCGCAACGCGTCCGCGCCGACGCCGTTGAACGTCTCCGCGCAGTCACCGCCCTGGAGGAAGAACGCCCGGCCGGCCGCGACGTCGGCGAGCCGCGCCTTGAGCGAGTCGCACTCGCCGGCGAAGACCAGCGGGGGAAACGTCCGCAGCTGTGCGGCGGCGGCCTGCACCGCGCCCGCGTCGGGCCATTCCGGCTGTTGGGCGGCCGGGAGGGTACGCCAGGACTGGAGAGAGTTCACGTCACGAGAGTATGACCGGGGCCGGCGCGCGGACGCGCCGACCCCGCAGGACGATCTTGGCAGGCCTGTGTCAGCCGAATCTCAGCCGAACAGGACGCCGGCCTCGGCGTACAGCTCGGGGGTGACGACCTTCAGCTCGCGGGTGGCCTCGGCCAGCGGTGCCCGCACGATGTCGGTGCCGCGCAGCGCGACCATCGTGCCGAAGTCGCCGTCGTGCACCGCGGCGATCGCGTGCAGGCCGAACCGCGTGGCCAGCCAGCGGTCGAACGCGGTGGGCGTGCCGCCGCGCTGGGTGTGGCCGAGCACGACCGCACGGGCCTCCTTGCCGGTCCGCTTCTCCAGCTCCGCGGCGAGTCATGTCGCCCACCCCGCCGAGGCGGACGTGCCCGAACGCGTCCAGCTCCTCGTTCTGGAGGGCGTTGCTGCCCTCCTTCGGGGTGGCACCCTCGGCGACCACGATGATCGGCGAGAAGTTGGTACGGAAACGGCTCTCGACGTCCTCGACGACCTTCTCCAGGTCGAACGGCACCTCGGGGATCAGGATGACGTTGGCGCCACCGGCGAGGCCGGAGTGCAGCGCGATCCAGCCCGCGTGCCGGCCCATGACCTCCACCACGACGATCCGGTGGTGCGACTCGGCGGTGGTGTGCAGCCGGTCGATCGCCTCGGTCGCGATGTTGACCGCGGTGTCGAAGCCGAACGTGAAGTCGGTGGCGCCGAGGTCGTTGTCGATGGTCTTCGGCACACCGACGACGTTGACGCCGAGCTCGGACAGCTTCGTCGCCACCCCGAGGGTGTCCTCGCCGCCGATCGCGACCAGGGCGTCGACGCCGTTGCTCGCCAGGTTTTCCTTGATCCGCTCGACGCCGCCGTCCACCTTGAACGGGTTGGTCCGCGACGATCCGAGGATGGTGCCGCCACGCGGGAGGATGCCCCGCACCTGCGGGATGCCGAGTTCGCAGGTGACGTTTTCCAGCGGGCCCTTCCAGCCGTCGCGGAACCCGATGAAGTCGTAGCCGTACTCGGACGCTCCCTTGCGTACGACGGCCCGGATCACCGCGTTCAGTCCTGGGCAGTCGCCACCACCAGTGAGCACACCAACGCGCATTGACAGTCCTTTCCAAGACTGCAAGAACAGGTCCTGTCGAGCCTAGCCCTGCCGGGTTCGCCGCCTCGCGCAGGGCCGCTGGTCAGGTCTCGTCGGTGCTGTCGAGTCCGCTTTCCAGGGCGTACCGGACGAGTTCGACCCGGTTGTGCAGCTGCAGCTTGCGCAGGGTGTTCTGGACGTGGTTCTGCACGGTCCGGTGGGACAGCACCAGCCGGTCGGCGATGTCCTTGTAGCTCAGTCCCTTCGCCACCAACCGCAACACCTCGGTCTCCCGCTCGGTGAGCTGCGGGGCGACCGGCTCGGCCGCGCGCGACGCGCCGGACAGGCGGCGGAACTCCCCCAGCACCAGCCCGGCGAGGCCCGGGGTGAAGACGGCGTCCCCGGCGGCGGTGCGGCGTACCGCGTCGAGGAGTTCTTCCCGGGACGCGGACTTCACGAGGTATCCGGCGGCGCCGGCCTTGACCGCGGCGAGGACGTCCGGCTGCTCGGCGCTGGCGGACAGGATCAGCACCCGGGTGCGGGAGTCGCTCTCGGCCAGCCGGCGGGTCACCTCGACCCCGCCGAGCACGGGGATCTGCAGGTCGAGCACCACCACGTCGGGCCGGGTCGCCTCCGCGCGGCGGAGCGCCTCGTCACCGGCGCCGGCCTCCGCGACGACCTCGAATCCGGCCTGCTGCAGGTCGCTGGACACGGCACCGCGCCACATCGGATGGTCGTCGACCACCATCACCCGGATCATGCCCTGACCTTACGCAACGTGCGGACTGGTTCGTCACCCGATATCCGCTTTGGCATCGCGTCCGGGATCCCCCTCCGAACGCCTGCCCGCCAGCCATCCGGGCGGCGTCCACCGGGGTCCGGAGGACGCCCCGGGCGCTTCGGCGGCGACGCGGGGCACCAGGAGCTCCCACTCGGTGCCACCCGGCGTGCTGGACAGCGTGGCGGTGCCACCGAGCTCGGTCAGCCGGCCCACGATCGAGCGGCTCACGCCCATCCGGCCGTCGGCCTCGGCCTGGTCCAGCCGGCCCGCGGGGATCCCCGGGCCGTCGTCGCGGACGCTCACGGTCACCGCCTCGCCGTCGTCCTCGAGCAGGATGAACGTCTTCGCGCCCGGCGCGTGCCGGGCAACGTTGTCCAGCGCGGCGTGGACGGCGGCGACCAGCTCCGTGGCGACCTCACCGGCGAGCAGCACCGGGTCGGCCGGGGCGGCGACGGAGATGCCCGCCGCGCCGAGGCCGGTGAGCCGTCGGCCGACGTCGATCATGCCGGAGTCGGTCTCGTCGACCGCCCGCTCGGCCCGCCCGGGAAGTCCCGGCAGGCCGGGTAGTCCGCCCAGGCCCGCCCACTGACCCGCCGGCGGCATCGGCTGGCCGTTGACCAGCGCACGCAGCAGCTCCCCCTGCTCGCCGGCGGCGCGGGCGATGTCACCGGCCTCACCGCCGAGCTCGTTTCCCCGCCGCTGGACGTACGCCAGGACCTGCAGCACGCCGTCGTGCACCGCCCGGGCCAGGCGTTCCCGCTCGGCGGTCCGGGCGGCGAGCTCGGTGGCCTGGGCGCGGTCTTCGGCGGCGCTGCGGGCGAGCGAGGCGGCGTAGCCGACCATCGCCCCCGCCAGCAGCAGCAGGAAGAGGTTGCTGAAGGTGGTCGAGGTGACGTGTGCCCGGGTGGCGATGTCGGCCGGGGAGATCACCAGTGCGGCGAGCACACCGCCGATCCAGCCGTACCTGATCGCCCAGGCCAGCACGGCCGCGGTCACCCAGTACGTCGGCAGGGTGAAGTCGTGGCGGTTCAGCATCTCCGCGCTGAGAACGTAGGGCGTGATCAGGATCGAGCCGACCGCGACCGCGAGGTCGGCCGACAGCAGCGGCCACCGGCGGCGTTCGGGGGCGTCGTAGGCCCAGGTGACGACCAGCGTCCAGCCGGAGATGACGGTGAGGACCAGCCAACCGGTCAGCGGATGGTCGAATCGCTCCCAACGGAACAGGTTGACCGCCAGCGCCTGCGCCAGCACGACGAACCGCAGGACCGCCAGCGCCTTCCACAGCGACGCGGTGCCGTCGGAACCGGCGTTCGTCTGCGTATGCCCGGACTTCGGCAGCACCGGCAACCGGCCGCCCGCCCCCATGGTCGGACCCTCTCAGCTCGCCCTGCGGACGGTGCCGCCACCGGTGCCCGGCTTGTCCGGCCCGGAGTCGCCGGCCTGAGCCGCTCCGGTGCCGGTGCCGGCGCCGCCCGGCTGGTGCCGCCCGTGCTGGTGCCGCCCGGCTGGTGCCGCCCGTGCTGGTGCCGCCCGTGCTGGTGCCGCCCGTGCTGGTGCCGCCCGTGCCGTTGCTGCCCGAGCCGCCCGCGGAGCCCACCGACTTCTCGCCCGCGTCGCCGCCGCGCCGCCGGCCGAGCTCGTCCTTGGCCTTCTGGGCGTACATGTCGACGTATTCCTGGCCGGACAGCTCCATCAGCTCGTACATGATCTCGTCGGTGACCGAGCGGAGGACGAACCGGTCCTCCTCCATGCCCTCGTACCGGGAGAAGTCCAGCGGCTTGCCGATCCGCACGCCGGGCCGCATCAGCTTCGGCAGTGCCTTGCCCGGCGGCTGCATCTTGTCGGTGCCGATCATGGCTACGGGGATCACCGGGGCGCCGGAGGCCAGCGCCAGCCGGGCCACGCCGGTCTTGCCCTTGTAGAGCTTGCCGTCGGGCGAACGCGTGCCCTCGGGATAGATCCCGAACAGTTCGCCCTTCTGCAGGAGCTTGTGCCCGGCGTCGAGCGCCACCTGGCTGGCCCGTCCGCCGGTGCGGTCGATCGGGACCTGGCCGATCCCGCGGAAGAACAGCGCGGTGAGGCGGCCCTTGATGCCCGTACCGATGAAGTACTCGATCTTGGCCGGGAAGGTGATCCTCCTCGGGAGGACCAGCGGAAGCCACACCGAGTCCGAAAACGACAGGTGGTTACTCGCGAAGATGGCAGGACCTTCGCGGGGGACGTTCTCCAGGCCGTCGACCCAGGGGCGGAAGACCGTTCTCAGCAACGGCCCCAGGGCGAAAACCTTGAGGAACCAGTAGAACAAACCCCACCTCCGTCTTTGCCCGAGAACCCTAGGCCTCGACCGGGCCCGGAGCAACGCCGACCCTCCCACCTGGTCATCACCGGGTATTCACGAAGTAATGCCGCCCTGCCCGCGGGGTATCGCTCCTACGGGCCGCACCTTGCCGGTACCGGCCTTGCCGACCCGGTCGGCTTCGGGCGGGCCGACCGCCCGTGACACGATTCCGACCGGACCTTCCGCGTCCCCTGTCGCGCGACCTCAAGGAGCGTGCCTGTGCGAGTGAAGCCGTACGCCGAACCGCTGTACGCCGGCACCGGTGCCGTCGGCGTACTGCTGTCCCACGGTTTCACCGGCTCGCCCGCCTCGATCCGGCCGTGGGCCACCCATCTGGCCGAACGCGGCTTCCGGGTCTCCGTACCCCGGCTGCCCGGCCACGGCACCACCTGGACCGACCTCGACCGCACCGGTTGGCCGGACTGGTTCGCCGCGCTGGAGCGGGACTTCCTCCGGTTGCGCGAGGAGTGCGAGGTGGTGGTCGTCGGCGGCCAGTCGATGGGTGGCTGTCTCGCGCTGCGGCTCGCGCAGGTGTACGGCGACGCGGTGGACGGGATCGTGCTCGTCAATCCGGCGTTGCGCGGCAACGACCCGCGGCTGCCGGCGCTGCCGGTGCTGCGCCACTTCCTCGCCTCGACCCCCGCCATCGGCGGCGACATCCACAAGCCGGGCGACCACGAGGGTGCCTACGACCGCACCCCGCTGACGGCCCTGTACTCCCTCACCCGGCTGTGGCGGGTGGTGGCCGCCGACCTGCCGTCGGTGCAGGCCCCGCTGCTGGTCTTCCGCTCGCCGCAGGACCACGTGGTCGACGGGTCGAGCCTGCGGCTGCTGCGCGCCAGGGTCGGCTCTCGCGAGATCGAGGAACACTCGCTCCCCGACAGCTACCATGTCGCCACACTCGACTACGACGCGCCGACGATCTTCACCGAGACGGCCGGTTTCGTCGAACGTCTGTGCCGGACCCTGACCAGGCGGAGCTCCTCCGGTCAGCCGACCGGACGGCCCCCCGGGGGACCGCACCCGGCAGGCCCGGACCTGGCAGCTCGGAACGACTCCGGGAGGTAGCGATGCGGGACAACGGTCTGCGCGCCCCGTCGTACGTCGCCATCGCCGACCTCGCCCCGGAGGTTGCCGACACCATGTTGACGGTCCTGGCCGGCGCGCGGGTGGCCGCGTACGCCGACCCGTGCCCACCGGTCGCCGAGCCGTGCCGGGAAATCCGGCTGCCACCGACTCCGTACGACCGGCTCTTCGTCGACGAGGGCGAGCAGGACCGCGCCAAGGCCCTGCTCGGCGAGCAGCTGACGAAGATCCGCGATGGAGAGAACGCGTCTTCGGCGGGTGCACCGGACGCTCCTCCCGACGAGGCGTCCGCTGACGGCCCGGTGGCCGAGGCCGCTCCGTCCGGAGCCGGCGCCGGTGAGGACGACCACCGGTCCGACGCGGCCCGGATGGCGACCTTCGACGAGGACCGGCTGTGGGCCGAGATCGTGGCCGGGTACGACCGGGTGCTCGAGGACGTCGTACCCCGGTGGCCGGCGATCGAGGACGTCGAGCCCCCGGCCGGGACGACGGCGGTGACGCCAAGGCCGGTGAGCGTGGCGCCGGCGACAGCGGCGCTGAGGACACAGACGCGGCTGGCGACGACCGGCGAAAGTCAGGCCGCGGCGAGCCGGACAAGCCCCAGAGCGGCAGGGCCCAAAGCGACAGAGCTCGCGGCACCGCGGCCGAGGATGGGAACTCCTGGCCCGCGGACCCACGCGCGGCCCAGCCCTCGCCACGGCCGGCGGAGGAACGATTCGTCCCGCCACCTCCCCCGCCGCTGCCCAGCCTGGACCCGGTGACGAAGGCCGCGTGGGCCGCGATGATCGGCGGGCCGACGCTTCTGCTGCTCACCGTGTTCGTCGGCGGCTACCTCCCGAGCTGGTCGGTCGCGTTCGGCACGCTCGCGTTCATCGGCGGGTTCCTCACGCTGGTGGTGAGGATGAAGGGCGGCCCACCGGACGACGACGACGGCGCGATCGTCTGATCGGGCAGCCGCGGCCGCACACCGACCGCACACCGTCGTGCCGCGCTCATGGCTCCTCGGGAAGGCACATGGGCTCAGCCCACCGTGCGAGCCGATCCGCAATCTTCTCGGTGTCCTCACCCGCCAGGTCTGCGCGGTGTTCGATGACGTCGAGGACGAGATCGATCAGATCGGCGTCATCGACTCTGAGCTCCCACCCGTTGATTTCGTAGAACGCGAACAGCGCGAGCACGCCGATGCGTTGTTCCCGTCGACGAACGCGTGTCCCTGAACCACACCGGCGAACAGCGCCGCGGCCTTCTCGTGGATCGTGGGGAACAGTTCGACTCCGAAGACCTCGGTCCGGCAGCGGTGTACAGCGGCTTCGAGTTTCGCGTCGTCGACGCCCGGGTGGCCGCCGCGCGGAATGACTTCTTCCACGTGCATACGGCGAAGGAAGTCGGCGTCGAGAAAGGTGATCCACTGGCGCCACCCCGACGAAGCTGGTGATCCACTCCAGCCGGAAGCCGGGCGGCGCGAGGTCCATGTCCGCACTCGGCTCAGCGGATGAACTGGTCCACGAAGTCGGCGCCCAGCCCGACCTTCTCGTAGTGGGCGCGGCACAGCTCGATCTTGGTCCAGACGTCTTCGTACCCGACCTGGTGGCCGTCCTCGTCGAGGTAGATCATCGCGCCGGTGATGTTGAAGAACGTCACCATGTCCTCGCAGTCCTCCGGCACCGCGAGGGTGTGGATCTCACCGGGCGGCTCGAACACGAAGTGCCCGGCCTCGGCCACCCAGTCGTGCTCGTGGTAGTGCCACTTGCCCCGGATCACGTAGCCGAACACCGCGGCCGGGTGCCGGTGCCGGGACACCACACCGGACCGGGTGACGCGCAGCAGGTTGCACCACTGGCCGACCACGGTGTTGAACAGCAGCGGGCGGAAGAAGACGCCGTTCTCCTGCTCGACCCAGAGCCGATCGTCGTCCGGCATCGCGGCGACCGCGATCTCCGGCTGCACTCCGAACGACTCGGTCACCTTGCCGAACACCACGTCGCGGGTACTGGCCTCGCTCATGGACGGTCCTTTCGTCTCGGTGGTACGCGAACGACACTCACGCGACGAGGTAGCCGCCGTCAACGGGTACGACCGCACCGGTCACGAACGCCGCCGCCGGTGAGGCGAGGAACTCCACCACGCCGGCCACGTCGGCCGGCGTACCCCAGCGGCCCAGCGGGGTGCGGTCGAGGATGCGGCGTTCGGCGTCGGGGTCCTCGCGCAGCGCGGAGGTGAGCTCGGTGGCGATCCAGCCGGGCGCGACGGCGTTCACCCGGATGCCTTCCCCGGCGAACGCGGCGGCGAGGGACCTGGTGAGCGCGACGATGCCGCCCTTGCTGGCGGTGTACGCGGGCACCAGCGGCCCGCCGAAGTAGCTCAGCATCGAGGCCACGTTGACGATGCAGCCTGCCGACCGTGCCAGCAGCGGCCGGGCGGCGACGCAGGCCCGCATCGTCCCGGTGAGGTTGACGTCGAGCACCCGCTCGAAGACCTCCATCCGGAACTCCTCGCGACGGCGGATGATGCCCGCGCTGTTCACCAGGACGTCCAGGCGGTCCAGCCCGGTGAGGAAGTCGGCCAGCTCGTCTTCCCGCGTCACGTCGACCGCGGCGTACTCCACCGCATGCGCACCGCCGGAGTTGCCGGCGCTGCCGGCGATGTCGGCGACCACGACCCGCGCGCCGAGCGCGGCGAAGTGCCCGGCCACCCCACCACCGATGCCGCCCCCGCCGCCGGTCACCGCGACCGTGCGACCGGCGTACGGCGAAGCCGGATCGGCAGGCGCGTCGGCCGAGGGCTCCGCCGAGTCCACCCCCGCCTCCGCACTCACGGCAGCTCCCCGGTGCGGGCGACCTGGGCGTACCACGCAGCGCTCGACTTCGGGATCCGCACCTGCGTGCTGGTGTCGAGATACACGACGCCGAACCGCTTGCTGTACCCGAAGGACCACTCGAAGTTGTCGTACAGCGTCCAGGCGAAGTAGCCGCGCAGGTCGACTCCCTCGTCCATCGCCTGCCGGCAGGCGCGCAGGTGTGCGCCGATGTAGCCGATGCGCTCGGGGTCGTGCACCTTGCCCTCGTCGTCCACGACGTCGGCGACCGCCATGCCGTTCTCAGTGATGTACAGCGGGATCGACGGGTAGTCGTCGCGCAGCCGCAACAGCAGCCGGTGCAAGCCGTCCGGCTCGATCTCCCAGCCCATGTCGGTGGTGGGGAACCCCTGTGGAACCGATTCAACGTCCTCACAGCCGATCCACGGCGTGCTGCCCGCGGGCCCGGCCGACTCGCGCTGCCGGACGTAGGTCGGGCTGTAGTAGTTGATGCCGAGAACGTCGATCGGCGCGGCGATGGTCTCGGTGTCACCGGGTCGGATGTGCGCGGCGTCGGTGATGCCCGCGACGTCGGCGAGCACGTCGTCGGGGTAGCTGCCGCGCAGCAGCGGGTCCAGGAATGCACGGTTGCTGATGCCGTCAACCCGGCGCGCGGCGTCCACGTCGCCGGGCAGGTCGGTGGCCGCGGACACCGGCCACAGGTTGAGCGTGATGCCGAACCTGTTGGTGGTCTCGGGGGTGACCGCCCGCATGCCCTGGACGGCAAGGCCGTGCCCGAGCAGCAGGTGGTGCGCGGCGTGCAGCGCCGCTCGCGGGTCGCGGACGCCGGGTGCGTGCTGGCCGATGCCGTAGCCGAGGTAGGCAGAACACCAGGGCTCGTTCAGCGTCGTCCAGTCCGCCACTCGGTCGTGCAGGCGCTCGTACACCGCGGTCGCGTAGTCGGCGAACCGGTAGGCGGTGTCCCGCGCGGGCCAGCCGCCGGCGTCCTCGAGTGCCTGCGGGAGGTCCCAGTGGTAGAGCGTCACCCACGGCCGGATTCCCTTCTCCTGCAGGGCGTCCAGCAGCCGGAGGTAGAAGTCCAGGCCCCCCTGGTTGATCGACCCTCGCCCGTCCGGCTGCAACCGCGGCCAGGCCAGTGAGAAACGGTAGGTGCTGACGCCGAGGTCGGCGATCAGGTCGACGTCCTCGCGGAAACGGTGGTAGTGGTCGCAGGCCACGTCGCCGGTGGAGCCGTCGCTGACGTTGCCCGGTGAGTGCGAGAACGTGTCCCAGATGGACGGCCGGCGTCCGTCTGCCTCGACCGCGCCCTCGATCTGGTAGCTCGCGGTCGCCACGCCCCAGGAGAAGCCGTCGGGGAACCGCACCGGTGTCGCGTCGGTCATGATCCGCCTTCCTTGCCGCCGGGCCTGCCGGCCTCGGCAAGCGTTGCCAGGGATGCCCACAGCTCGTCCGGGATCGGCCAGGTCGCCCAGGCGAGGGTCTGGTCCACGCGAACGGGTGAGGAGATGCCGACCACGGTGGACGTGATCAGCGGTTGCCGCAGGGAGTACTGCAGGGCCGCCGCGCCGAGGGGAACGTCGTAGGCCGCACACGCATCGGCCATCGCCCGCACCCGGGACAGCAGCTCGGCGTCGGCTTCGCTGTAGGCGTACGTGCGCAGGGCGTCCGGGCCCTTGGCCAGCAGGCCGCCACCGAACGGTGCGGCGTTGACGACCGCGACACCGGCAGCCTTCGCCTGCTCCAGCAGGCCGTGGGCGGACTGGTCCACCAGCGTGTAGCGGTTGTGGGTGAGCACCACTTCGAACGCGCCGGTCTCCACGAACCCGCCCAGCAGGTCGACCGGGCCACCGGCCACGCCGAGGTGGCGCGCGACGCCCTGCTCGGCGAGGTCGACCAGCGCCTCCACCGCTCCCCCGCGTGCCGTCGCAGCCTCGAAGCCGATCACCTCCGGATCGTGCAGGTAGAGCAGGTCGAAGCTGTCCAGGCCGAGGCGTTCCAGGCTCTGCTCGGCGCTGCGCCGCACCTGGTCACCGGAGTAGTCACCGGTCGACGGGTCGGGGTCGACCTTGGTGGCCAGTACGAACCCGGGCGGCAGCCCACCCTCTTCGGCGATCGCCGCGCCCACCCGGCGTTCGCTCTCGCCGTCGCTGTAGCCGGCGGAGGTGTCGAGGAAGTTCAGCGGGCTCGCCAGCGCCGCGCGTACGGTCGCGACGCCGCGGTCGGCAGCGACGTCGTACCCGAAGATCCCCGGCATTCCGCCCAGCACCCCGCAGCCCAGACAGACCGGGGTCACCTCCAGGCCGGTCGAGCCGAGCAGGCGCCGGGCGAGTTGGCCTCCTTCGGGCGGGGATGCGTCCGGGTCGGTGAGGCCCCTGGGAGATCCGGAGGCACCGTGGGCACTGGTCACGCCGACTTCCTCTCCTCGGCGACCAGGTGCACCGGAACGTCGCCACTGCCGACGACCTGGCCGTCTCGCGCTGTGTCGACTGTCAGCGTGCCACTCTCACCGAACCGCACCCCCACCGCCCGGATGCCGAGCCGGTCCGCGCCGCCCACGCTGTCGCGGGCATGGGTGGGTACGGAGTAGCTGAACACCTCGAACGTGCCGGACTCCCCGCGCAGGTTGGTGATGAGGTAGCCGCGCGGGTCGTCGGGACGGACCTGCCGGCCGACGACGCCGAAGCCGAGCCGGTCGCGGTAGAAGCCCAGCGCCTCGTCCACGTCCGGCACGGTCACCGCAACGTGGTCGAAACGCGGGCGGCCGTCCCAGTCCGCGTCGCCGGCGACCTCGGCCTCGGCGAGCTCGGGTGTCCAGGTCTCGGTGTGGTGGACGTAACCGTCGACGAGTTCCAGGTAGGCACCGTCGGGGTCGAAGAAGAACGCGATCCGCACCTTGCCGAACGCGTCGAACGGCTCGGTGGCGAACTCCACCCCGGCCGCCCTGAGCCGTTCGACCCAGCCGTCGATGCCGCGCACCTTCAGGCCGAAGTGGCGGATCCCGCACTGCAGGTCGTCGCGTTCCCATCCGCTCGGGCGGCCGCCGGGACCCACCTCGACCAGGCGGACGACGCCGAAGTCCGGTGTGCCGAGCAGGCACTGTCGTCCTGGCGTACCAGCCTGGTCCGTCACTCCGCCGGTGTGCTCCGGGAGCTCCAGCAGGCCGGAGTAGAACTCCCGGGACCGGTCGAGGTCGGACACCCCGATCTCGACGTAGGACAGGGCCGGTAGCTGTACTCGCCCGGGTACTCGCTCGCGTCCGTCGTCTTGGCGCGAGGTCTGGGGTGGGATCGATTCCACGCGAATTCTCCCCTTCGGTTGCCGGAAGCTCTGCGTCGGTTGCCGGGAACTCGGTGTCGGTTGCCGGAAGGCTCCGGTCAGCTTCTCAGCGCACCCATCGTGAGGCCCGCCACGAACTGCCGCTGCATGCGAACGTAGACCACGACGATCGGCACCACCGAGATCACCAGCGCCGCGGTCAGGACCGGCCAGGCTGTGGAGTACTGCCCCTTCATCGCGAACAGCACCGGCTGCAGGGTCAACTTCTGCGGCGTCTGCAGCAGCGAGTTCGCCAGGATGAACTCGTTCCAGGTGAACATGAACTGGAAGATCACCAGGGTTGCGACGCCTGGCCCGGCCAGCGGCGCCATCACGCTCGCGAAGATGCGGACCTCACCCGCGCCGTCGACCCGGGCGCTGTCGCGCAGCTCCCGCGGCAGCGTCTCGAAGAACGCCCGCATCAAGAACATCGCGAACGGCAGACTGGTGCCCACGTAGACCAGCACCAGCCCGGTCCAGGTGTCCAGCAGGGACAGTTGCTTCAGCTCCAGGAACAACGGGATGATCACCGCCGTGCCGGGCAGCAACATCGTGCTCAGCAAGGTGATGTAGATGGTCTTCTTCGCCGGGAAGTCCAACTGCGCGAAGCTGTAGCCGGCCAGGGTGGCCAAGAAGACGACGGCCAGCACGGTCGCCCCGGTCACCGCCAGGCTGATCCCGAAGTGCCGCTCACCCGGGCCGCCTCGTACAGGCTCTGGTCGATCCCCTGCAGGCCGGCGAAGAACACCACCATGTAGAAGCCGGCCGACTGCCACAGCGAGACAACCAGGATGGCCGGCAGCACCGTGGACGGATCGGCGAGCCACTCGTGTGACAGGCCGCCGAGCCCCACCGCTGTCAAGGAACGATTGACAAGACCGAAGTTGCCGTCGTACATCATCTGCCACAGCAGGCCGCTGACCACCAGCGAGACGACCTGCGGGAGGAAGAAGACCGTCCGGAACACCACGCTGCCCCGCCACCCGGCGGCCAGCAGGATCGCCAGCAGCATGGGCAGGACGGTCTGCAGCACCGTGGACACGACGGTGAACACCAACGTGGTGCGCAGCGACTGCCGAAACACCGGGTCCTCGGCCAGGTTCGCGAAGTTGGCCAGCCCGACGAACCGGGGTGTGCCGAAGCCTGACCACTGCGTGAGGCTGATGTAGAACGAGCGGGCGAACGGATACAGCACGAACGTCACGAAGAACGCAACGATCGGCACGACGAACGCGTACGCCGCGAGGTGGCGGGTGAGGCCGCCCCGCACCCCTCCGCTCGGGAGCTTTCCGCCGGCCCGCCGCCCCCGCAGCGCCAGCGTGCCGGTGGGTGCGTTCACCGGGTCTGCGCGGCTTGGATGCCCGCCGCTGCCACGGTCGGTGTGGTGTCGCCCGCGATCACCGAGGCGAGCTGGCTGGCGGCGGCGGCGGAGGATCCCTTGCCGAACAGGATGTGCGGGCAGCCGTCACCGTTGACCAGCCAGGAGGTCATCGTCTCGTCCGGCCAGGCGTGTCAGGCGAGGTCGGCGTCCACCACGACCGGAAGATGGTCGGAGGCGCGGGCCAGCAGCGCGCGGCGCTCGGCGTCGTCGGGCAGGTCGACGAACCGGCCGCGCACCGTCGCGGCGGACGCGAACACCGCGTCGATGCGGGCCCTGGGTTCACCCGCCGGGAAGGTCGGCGCCTGCGCTCCGGCCACGTCCTGCAGCCCGGCGCCGGTGAGCGCGCGCCAACTGGGGCCACCGGGGTGTTCGTTCAGGTCACCGGCCACCAGGACCGGCAGGTCGCCGTAGGACCGCACGGTCGCCAGCACCTGGTCGACGTCGCGCGCCCGGCCGGCGGCGGACAGGCTGAGATGCACACCCACCACGCCGAACCTCGTCCCGCCGATCGCCAGTGTCGCCGACACCACGCCGCGGATCGGGTCGCGGAGCCGTTGCGGGATGCGTTCCTCGGCGTGCCCGTGCACGACGGTCCGCGGGTGGGCCAGCAGCAGGTTGCCTCCTGCCGTACGACCGCCCGCCACGTAGAGCAGGCCGGCGGCCCGCGCGAGCCGCGCGCACCTGGACCGCCAGCGCAGCAGCTTCGGCGCCTCCTGCACGACCAGGACGTCCGGCCGCAGCTCGTCGACCACCGTCGTCAGCGCGGTCAGGTCGTCGCGTAGGCCATGCACGTTGTAGGTCATCAGCCGCACCGTCGTCACCGGTCGACCGTAGCCGACGAGGCTGCCGGGGAACGCGCGACACCGGCCGGGGGCGGGCCAGGTCAGCCCAGGTCAGCCCAGGTCAGCCCAGGTCAGCCCAGGTCAGCCCAGGTCAAGGTCAGGTCAAGGTCAGGTCAGGTCCGCGTCGTGGACCAGGATCGCGGCCTGCACGCGGTTGTCAAGGCCGAGCTTGGCCAGCGACCTGCTGACGTGTGCCTTCACAGTCGCCTCGCTCATCGCCAGTTCCCGGCCGATCTCGGCGTTCGACAGACCCCGGGCGATGGTGCGAACGACCTCGTGCTCGCGGCCGGTCAGCAACCGCAGACGTTCCCGAGCCATTTCCGCCCGGCCGGGACCGCGCTCGGCGAAGGAGGTGATCAACCGTCTGGTGACCTCGGGCGCCAGCATCGCGTTGCCGGCGGCGACCGTCCGGACGGCGGCCACCAGGTCGCGCGGCGGGGTGTCCTTGAGCAGGAAGCCGACCGCGCCGGCGCGCAGGGCGGCGTGGACGTACTCGTCCAGGTCGAACGTCGTCAGCATGATCACCCTCGGCGGCGCCGGCGCGCGCCCGATCTGCTCCGCCGCCCGTACGCCGTCCAACTCCGGCATCCGCACGTCCATCAGGACCACGTCGGGCCGGTGCCGGCCCACGGCGGCGATCGCGTCCCGGCCGTCCCGGGCCTCGGCAACGACCACCACGTCGTCGGCCGCCTCCAGGATCATCCGCAGCCCGGAACGGACCAAAGCCTCGTCGTCCACCACCAGAACGCGGATCATGTCGCTGCTTTCCTGTCGTGCTCGGCGCCGGTCAGGTCTGCGTCCGCTGTCCCGGTGTCGGTACGCGCCGTCGGCGCGGGCAGCAACGCGGCTACGTCGAAGCCACCGTGCCCGGTCGGGCCGGCCCGGAAGCTGCCGCCCAGCAGGTGAACGCGTTCGCGCAGGCCGACCAGCCCGAACCCGCCGCGTGGCCCGGCGGCCGGTCCACGCCCGGCCTCGTTGCGAACCGTCACCGACACCTCCTCCGGCCGGTAGCCGACCACGACCTCGACCGGCGCTCCCGGAGCATGTTTGTGCACGTTGGTCAGCGCCTCCTGCACGATCCGGTACGCCGTACTCCCCACCATCGCCGGCAGCTCCCTCGGCGTGCCCTCGTCGCGTCGGGTGATGTGCACCCCCGCTGCCCGCGACTGCTCGACCAGTCCGGCCACGTCGTCAAGGCCGGGTTGCGGCGTGAGCGGAGCCGGCGGCCCACCGGCTGGGGCGCGCAGCACACCGAGCACGTCCCGCAGGTTGTCCAGCGCCTCCCGCCCGGTGCCGCGGATCAGTTCGGCGGCCCGGGCCGTCCGCTCGTCGGGTGCGTTCACCTCCAGCGCCCCGGCGTGCAGGACCATCAGCGACACCCGGTGGGCCACCACGTCGTGCATCTCCCGGGCGATCCTGGCCCGCTCGTGCCCACGCGCCTGCTCGGCCCGGACGGCCTGCTCGCGTTCTAGCCGCTCGGCGCGCTCGTGCAGGCCGGCGAGCACGTCCCGGCGGGCCCTGACCCACAGCCCGAGCACCAGCCCCATGCTGACGAACAGCAAGGCCGAGCCCTTGTTGGCAAGGCCGTCCAGCTGCGCACCGGTGCCAAGGCAGGGTTGACGGCAACCCACCATGTGCACGCCGAGATCGGTGAAGAAGGTGTACGCCGGGAGGATGACGACGAGGCAGCCAACCATGAACACCGCGAGCTCACGGCGACGGCGCAGGGTGGTTCCGGCGTAGTAGGCGGAGACCAGCAGGCCCGGCCACAGGCCGAGCAGGAGCACCCCGGCCGCCGTCGTGGCGAACAGCGGCCACCTGCGCCTTCTGGCCATCCAGGCGGCCACGGCGGTCAGTGCGGTCACCACGAGCACAACCGGCGCGTTCCAGTCCCGCACCGTCGCGATCGACTGCAGGAAGACGGCGACGCCGAGCAGCCACGGCGCGATCCGGTCGTACGCGCGCGAGACCCAGCGCTGCACCCGTTCGCCGACCACCTCGGTCCTGTCCATGACGACAGGGTAGGACGGACACTCCGGGTGAGCCCTCAGCCGATCGTCAGCACACCCACTACCTAAGGATGAGATCGCGCTCGACCACAGGCCGATTTCTGCCCGCGCCGAGTCCGGAAGGCTCGAACGCATGAGTCCCCCGACCGGCCCCGACGCCGGCCCCAGCACCAGGTCCAGCGCCGGCCTCACCAGCACCCTCGCCGCCGACGGGCGGGACCCGTCGTGACCGAGTCGATTCTGCAGGTGGTCCACGACGTGATGAGCTCGCCATGGATCTACCTGGCGCTGTTCATACTCGCCGCCACGGACGCGGTCCTGCCCGCGGTGCCGAGTGAGAGCGTGGTGATCACCGCGGGGGTGTTCGCCGCATCGAGCGGTTCGCCGAACCTCGCGCTGGCCGTGCTCGCGGCCGCCGCCGGAGCGTTCGCCGGAGACCACATCTCCTACGCCATCGGACGCGGCGCGGGCGGCCGGCTGCTCGCCCGGGCGCGGCCGGGCAGCAGGCAGCGCCGGGCGTTCGACCGGGCCGCCGACGCGCTCGCCGAACGCGGCGGATTGGTGCTGGTGGTGGCGAGGTACGTCCCCGGCGGGCGGACCGCGGTCACCATCACCATGGGCGCGCTCGGGTACCCCCGCCACCGGTTCACCCGCTTCGACCTCCTTGCGGCGGGGTCGTGGGCGGTCTACTCCGTACTGGTGGGGTACGTCGGCGGGATGGCGTTCGAGAACGACCCGATCAAGGGCGTCGTCCTCGGGGTCGGGCTCGCGCTCGGGGTCACCGCACTGGTCGAGGCGGTGCGCCACCTGCGCCGCCGTCGCCGACACCGGGGCGAGGAACCCGAACGCGTTCTCGTCTCCTCCGCCGACCGGCAGTCGGAGTGAACGGGCCCTTGGGTCGCAGCCGGGGTCAGGGCCCGCCGTACAGCTTCGGGCGGGCCGGCAGGTCGATCGGCACCCCGGTGCCCGGCTGGTCCAGCGCCGTCACTCCGGCGGCCGCGGCCACCGTCGCGACGTAACCGTCCCAGGCGTCGGCCCCACGCTGCTCACCCGTCGCCGCACCGGCCACCCAGTCCTGCAGCTCGCGCCGGTACGCCTCGGCGAACCGGTCCCGCCAGTCCAGCGACACCGTGCTCGTCCGGGCGCGCTCGGCCCGGCGCCGCACCTGGACGGGCTCGTCGAGGTAGAGCGACCCGAGCTCGCCGACCAGCTCGCAGCGCACGTCGTAGCCGTACTGCGCGTTGACGAACACCTCCACGTCGGCCAGCAACCCGCTGTCCGTACTGAGCAGCACCAGCAGCGGGTCGGTGGTGTCCCCCACGACCCGCGAGGACGAGCGCGGCCGGAACACCGTGACCTGGGTGATCTCCTCACCGAGCAGCCAGCGGATGGCGTCGAACTCGTGCACGGCCGAGCCGGTGATCAGCCCGGAGCTGGGAGTGTCGGGCCTGGAGGAGGCGTTGCGGTGTACGCAGTGCAGCAACAGCGGTGCGCCCACCACGCCCTCGCGCAAGCTCTCCTTGACATCGACGTATCCCGGGTCGTAGCGGCGCATGAAGCCCACGCTCACCAACCGCCGGCCGGCCGACTCCTCCGCCTCCACGATGCGCAGCGAGCCGTCCGGAGTGGGCGTGAGCGGCTTCTCGCACAGCACCGGCTTGCCCGCCTGCACACAGGCGAGGACCAGCTCCTCGTGGGTGGAGTCGGCGGAGGCGACCAGCACAGCGTCCACCTCGTCGTCGGCCACCAGCCCGAGCGGGTGGGGCAGCACACGCGCACCGTCGATTCCGGCGATGGCGTCCCGCGCGCGTTCGGCGTCGAGGTCGGTGACCGCGCTCACCCGGGCGCCCGCCACCGAGGTGGCGATGGTGCGTACGTGGTCCGCACCCATGATCCCGGTGCCGATCACTCCGACCCGAAGTTCCCGCTCAGCCACGGTGGTTCACCTCCGCGCCCAGGGCCGGCACGACGGTGCCGCGGAGGTACTCGATGCTGCGGCGGACGTCGTGGACCGGGCCCTCGCCGACGGCGGGTGCACCGCCCAGCGCGGTGTCCTGTTCGAGGACGTACCACCCGGTGAACCCCGCGCGCTCCAGTTCGATCACCACGCCGGCGATGTCCAGGTCGCCGTCGCCCAGCGGGGCGAACAGCCCGCGGCGTACGGCGTCCACCCAGCCGAAGGCGCCGGCGTCGAACTCCGCCGCGACCTCGTTGCGGACGTCCTTCAGGTGCACGTGGCCCACCCGCTCGGGAGCGGACTTCGCCAGCTCCAGCGGGTCCGCCCCGCCGACCGCGAGGTGGCCGGTGTCCAGGCACAGCGGCACGTCGGTGCGTGCCAGCAACTGGCGTACGGACTCGGCGGACTCGATCGCCGTGCCCACGTGCGGATGCAGGGTCGTCCGCATGCCCAGGTCGGCGACGAGGGCTCGCACCCGGTCCAGGTTGTGCACCAGGTCCTTCCACTGGTCCTCGTCGAGCACGACCTTGCTGTCGTATCCCGCGGGCCCGGCGTCCGCGGCCAGCACGACGACCTGCGACCCGGCGGCGGCGAGGGTACGGATCGCCGCCTCGGCCTCGGTGAGGTCGACCTCGGCGCCGACGTGCAGGGTCACCGGCAGGAACCCGCCGACCAGGCTGAGCCCGTGCGTGTCCAGCGTGGCCCGGACCGCGTCGGTGTCCGCGCCGAGGTAGCCGGTGGGACCGAGTTCGGTCGCCACCAGCCCGAGGTCGGCCATCTGCGCGAGCACCAGCGACGCCGGCAGCTCATGGCCCCAGCCGGGTGCCTCGCACACTCCCCAGGAAATGGGCGCACCGGCCACTCTGCCGGTCAGAGGTCCCAGGTCCATACGTGTCAACTCCTTGTTGCGTATCTCGTGATGGTGCCGTGTTGCCCGCTTCTCGTGGTGCGGTGGTGCGGTGGTGCGGTGGTGCGTCATCTGTCGTCGAGCTCGTGGCTCAGCGCCTCCAACTCCGCGCCGCCGGCCATCTCGCGGGTGAGGTCGGCGACACCCAGGTCCGCGCGTGCGTGGCTTCCCGCCATCCTGCCCCGCTTCAGCAGGACGAAGCGGTCACCGACGAGGTAGGCGTGGTGCGGATTGTGGGTGATGAACACCACGCCGAGTCCCTCGTCGCGGGCGGCGGCGACGTACTTCAGCACGACTCCCGACTGCTTCACACCCAGCGCGGCGGTGGGTTCGTCCAGGATCAGCGCCCTCGCACCGAAATACACCGACCGGGCGATCGCCACCGACTGCCGCTCGCCACCGGACAGCGTGCCGATCGGCTGGTCGACGTCGCGCAGGTGGATCCCCATCCGGGCCAGCTCCTCCCGGGTGGTGGCCCGCATCCGCCCGACGTCCAGCCGCCGCAACGGACCCTTGCCTCTGGTGAGTTCGGAACCCAGGAAGAAGTTCCGCCACACCGGCATCAGCGGCACCACCGCAAGGTCCTGGTACACCGTGGCGATCCCGGCGTCGAGCGCCTGCCGTGGGCCGGCGAAGGTGGTGGGCACCCCGTCCACCCGTAGCTCCCCCGAGCTGTGCGCGTGCGCGCCGGAAAGGATCTTGATCAGCGTGGACTTGCCCGCGCCGTTGTCGCCGAGCACACAGGTCACCTCCGCAGCCCGCACGGTCACGCTCACCTCGTGCAGCGCGACGACACTGCCGTAGGACTTGCCGATCCGGTCCGCCTCCAGCATCGCAGTGCTGGCGGGGGCCGGCGTCGTGAGTTCCTCCGCGGCGTTCACCGGCTCACCTCCGCCCGCCTGCGTACGTAGGTGTTGACGAGCACCGCGGCCAGCAGCATCACGCCGAGGAACGTCTTCAGCCAGTTGTTGTCCCACTGCGCGAAGACGATGCCCTGGTAGGTCATGCCGTAGATGAGCGCGCCGAGGGCCGCCCCGATGGCCGAGCCGTACCCGCCGGTCAGCAGGCAGCCACCCACCACCGCGCAGATGATGTAGATGAACTCCTGGCCGACGCCGGTGGACGCCTGCACCGTAGACGTACGGAACAACTGCAGCATGCCGGCCAGCCACCCCGCGGCCGCGGTCGTCATGAACAGCCCGACCTTGGTGGACAGCACGGGTACGCCGACCTGGCGGGCGCTGGTCTGTGCCCCGCCGACGGCGAAGATCCAGTTGCCCGCGCGGGTCCTCAGCAGCACCCAGGTGGCGACGACGGCCAGCCCGATCCACCAGGCGATGGAGACCTGGAACACCGTGCCGAACGCCGCGACCGTGGAGCCGAAGATCCATTTCACGTCGTAGAAGCCGGGCACCTGGTCCAGCCCCTGCACCGCCACCTGCCCGATCAGCAGCTTGGTGACTGCGAGGTTGAGTCCCTGCAGGACGAAGAACGTGCCGAGGGTGACGATGAAGCTCGGCAGTCCGGTGCGCATCACCAGCAGGCCGTTGCCCACGCCCACCAGCAGGGCGAAGACCAGCGCCAGTACAACTGCCAACCAGACGTTGACACCGGAGTGCGTGGTGAGGATGCCGACGATCAGGCCGGTGGAGCCGACCATCGTGCCGGCCGACAGGTCGAACTCCCCGCCGATCATCAGCAGCGCCACCGCTATCGCCATGATCCCGAACAGCGCCGCGGAATCCAGCCAGGTGGCGACTCCGCCTGGGGTGAGGAACGTGCGGGTCATCGCGGAGAAGAACACGAACACCGCCACCGCCGCGATGGCCGCGCCGACCTCGGGCCGGCGGAGGACCCTGGTGAGCGTGCTCACCGCGCCCGGCGCGTCCTCGGCCGGCCCGGGTCGCGCGGAGGGCTCGGGGCTTCGATCGTCTCGCGTACGAACGGGTTCGGTGGCCATGGTCTCACCGGGTCCCGCGCTCGGCGAACTTCCGGACCTGCTCGGCGTTCTCCTTTGTGACGAAGCCGGGCCCGGAGTAGACCGGCTGCCCGCCGCCGACGTCGTTGCCGTTGCGGATCTTCAGCGCGACGAACACCACCGGCAGATAGCCCTGCAGGTAGGGCTGCTGGTCGACCGCGAACAGCATGTCGCCCCGCGCGATCGCCGCGCAGATGTCGGCGGACACGTCGAACGTCGCCAGCTTCGCCGTGCTCCCGGCCTCCCGGCGGGCGGAGATCGCGGCCTTGGCGATCACCGGGTTGAGGGTGAGCACACCGTCGACACTCTTGTCCGCGAGCAGCTGGGCCTTCATGGTGTTCTGCGCGTCGGCGACGTTGGACACGTCCACCTGCAGGTTGCGGACCGTCCCGCCGAGAGTCTTGCGTACGCCGTTGCAGCGTGACTCCAGACCGACGTTGCCGGCCTCGTGCACCACGCACAGCACCTTCTTCACCCCGGCCTCGCGGAGCTTGCGGCCGGCCGCCTCGCCGGCGAGTTCCTCACTCTGCCCGACGTGGGTGACCGCGCCGAACTCCTTGTACTTCTCCAGACCGGAGTTCATCGTGACGACCGGGATGCCTGCCTTCACTGCCCGGCGGACGCTCTCCCGCACACCGTCCGGGTTGGCCATCGACACCACCAGTCCGTCCGCGTGGGAGGCGACCGCGTTGTCGATCAGCTGACTCTGCCGGCCCGGATCACCGTCACCGTTGTAGGTGACCTTGACGTTCTCGTCCTTGCCGGCCTGGTCCGCACCCGACTTCACGATGTCCCAGAACGCGTCGCCGGCCTGGCCGTGGGTGACGACCGCGACGGTGAGATCGGACTTCGGCGCGCCACCCTTGTCCGCACCGCCGTCGTCCTTCCCACGTCCGGCAGCGGCGCCACCACCGCCCGCGTCCGGGCCGGACTGCTGCGGTGCGGAGTTGGAACAGCCTGCCAGGGTGAGCATCGCCGCCACGGCGCACACACCGAGCCCACGGATGAATCTCATCGGTCCTCCCCTTCGAGAGGTCGGATACGACCGGCCTTCGCATTCGGAACCTGCGGAGCTGCGTTGCTGCGTTGCTGCGTTGCGGTGTCGCCGTACTGCGCTGCGTCTCGCCGTACTACGTCTGGTGCGTCGCTGCGTTGCTGCGTTGCTGCACTGCGGATCACGCCGAGGTCGGTCGTTCCGGCCTGCCGAGGTCCGGCGCCTGTGAATCAGCCCGACGTCGGGAAGTGGAACGCCGCGTCGGAGACGTGCTCCACGTGCGGCCACCGCGCGGTGACCGCCTTGCCCCTGGTGTAGAACCCGACACCTTCCGGGCCGTGCACGTGCCGGTCCCCGAACAGCGAGTCCTTCCAGCCGCCGAAGCTGTAGAACGCCATCGGCACCGGGATCGGCACGTTGATGCCGATCATTCCCACGGTGACCTGACGCTGGAACGTCCGCGCCGCCTCGCCGCTGTTGGTGAAGATCGCCGTGCCGTTGCCGTACGGGTTGGCGTTGACCAGGGCAATCGCCTCGGCCGCCGTCTCCGCCCGCAGCACCACCAGCACCGGACCGAAGATCTCCTCCTGGTACACACTCATCGCCGGCGTCACCTGGTCGAGCAGGTTCGGGCCGACGAAGAAGCCGTCGTCGTGCCCGTCGACGCGCAGGCCGCGGCCGTCCACGACCAGCTTCGCGCCCTCTGCCGTACCCCGCTCGACGGCGGCGACCACCCGGTCACGGGCCTGCGGGGTGACGACCGGGCCCATCTCGGCGGTGTCGTCCACGCCCGGGCCGACCTTCACCGTCGCGGCGCGCTCGCGCAGCTTCTCCACCAGCGCGTCGCCCGCGGCGCCGACAGCCACCACCGCCGAGATCGCCATGCAGCGCTGCCCGGCCGAGCCGTACGCGGCAGCGGTGATGTGGTCGGCGGCGAAGTCCAGGTCGGCGTCGGGCAGCACGACCGCGTGGTTCTTCGCACCGCCGAGCGCCTGCACCCGCTTGCCGGTCTTCGCGGCGTTCTGGTGGACGTACTTCGCGATCGGGGTGGAGCCGACGAACGACACCGCGGCCACGTCGGGGTGCTCGAGCAACGCGTCGACGGCTTCCTTGTCACCCTGCACGACGTTGAACACTCCGTCGGGCAGGCCGGCCTGCTGCCACAGGTCGGCGATCAGCCGGGACGCCGACGGGTCCCGCTCGGACGGCTTGAGCACGAACGTGTTGCCGCACGCGATCGCGATCGGGAACATCCACATCGGCACCATGACCGGGAAGTTGAACGGAGTGATGCCGGCCACCACTCCCAGCGGCTGCCGGAAGGAGTACGCGTCCACCCCGGAGGAGACCTGCTCGGAGAACTCGCCCTTCAGCAGTTGGGGAATCCCGCAGGCGAACTCCACCACCTCCAGCCCGCGCAGCACCTCTCCACGCGCGTCGGAGAGCACCTTGCCGTGCTCGGCGGTGACGACCCTGGCCAGGTCGTCGACGTGCCGGTTGACCAGTTCGCGGAACGAGAACAGCACCTTTGCCCGCTTGCTGACCGACACCTCCTGCCAACCGGCGAACGCCTTCGCCGCCGTCTGCACGGCGAGGTCGACGTCGGTGGGCGTACCCAGCACCACCTCGGCCTGCCGCTCGCCGGTCGCGGGGTTCCACACCGGTCCGCGGCGGGTCGAGGTGCCGGCCGTCGCCGCACCGCCGATCCAGTGCTCGACGATGGCCGCGCGGCCGTCGCCGGCGCCGGTGGGGCCGGTCGCGCTGCCGGTGCTGGTGGAGTCGCTGGTGGACATGACCAAACCTTCTTCGTGGTAGTTGCCGAACGCTTGTGCCGAACGCCGAACGCCGAACGCCCTAGAGGTATTGCCGCTGGCTGGGCTTGAACTTGTCGTACTCCGCTCGCGCCCGCCGGGTCGCCTCCAGGGTGGAGACCTCGGCGACCGGAACGTCCCACCACGCCTGCGAGTCGGGAGCGCCGGTGAGCGGGTCGGTCTCCACGTGCACGAGGGTGGTGCGGGTGGCCTCGCGCGCCTTCGCCAGGGCTGCGCGCAGCTCGTCCAGGCTGCCGGCGCGGATGACGTCGGCGCCCAGGCTGGCCGCGTTGGCGGCGAGGTCGACCGGGAGCACGTCGCCGTCCAGCGCACCGGTCTTCGGGTTGCGGTAGCGGTAGCTGGTGGCGAAGCGCTCGGAGCCGACCGACTCCGACAGCGAGCCGATCGAGGCGTAGCCGTGGTTCTGCACCAGCACGATGGTGAGCTTGACGTTCTCCTGCACCGCGGTGACGATCTCCTGCGCCAGCATGAGGTAGGAGCCGTCACCGACCAGGACGATCACCTCCCGGTCCGGAGCCGCCATCCGCACGCCGAGGCCGGCGGCGATCTCGTAACCCATGCAGGAGAAGCCGTACTCCACGTGGTACTGCTTCGGATCGCTCGCACGGAACAGCTTGTGCAGCTCACCCGGCATGCTTCCGGCGGCGTTGATCACCACGCCGCGGTCGCCGGCCGCCTCGTTCACCGCGCCGAGGACAGCGGTCTGGGCGAGCTTGTGGGCGCGGTCGCGGCGTACGCGCCGTCCACGACCGCTGCCAGTTGCCGGCCAGTTCGGTCGTACGGGCGCGGTGGTCGGCGTCGACCTGCCAGCCGGACAGGCGTTCACCCAGGGCTGTCAACGCCGCCTTGGCGTCGGCCACCACCGCGAGCCCGGCGTGCTTGGCCGCGTCGAAGGACGCCACGTTGATGTTGACGAACTTCACGTCGGGATTGGCGAAAACGCTACGGGAGGCGGTGGTGAAGTCGCTGTAGCGGGTGCCGACTCCGATCACCACGTCGGCCTGCGCGGCCAGCTCGTTGGCCGCGGTGGTGCCGGTCGCGCCGATCGCGCCGGCGGAAGCCGGGTGGTCCCACGTCAACGAGCCCTTGCCGGCCTGGGTCTCCCCGACCGGAATCCCCGTCGCCACGGCGAAGTCGGCCAGCGCCTGCGTCGCGCCGGAGTAGATCACCCCGCCGCCCGCGACCAGCAGCGGCCTACGGGCCGAGCGGATGAGTTCGACGGCGCGGTCCAGCGCGGCCGGCTCGGGCACCGGCCGAGCGATGTGCCACACCCTGCGGGCGAAGAACTCCACCGGCCAGTCGTGCGCCTCGGCCTGCACGTCCTGGGGAAGCGCGAGCGTCACCGCGCCGGTCTCCGCGGGGTCGGTGAGCACCCGCATCGCCGCCAGCGCGGCCGGGACCAGTTGCTCGGGCCGGTTGATCCGGTCCCAGTACCTCGAGACCGGGCGCAAGGTGTCGTTGACGGAGACGTCGTAGGAACGCGGGTCCTCCAGTTCCTGCAGCACCGGGTTGGCGACCCGGGTGGCGAAGATGTCGCCGGGCAGCAGCAGGACGGGGATCCGGTTGATCGTGGCCAGGGCCGCCCCGGTCACGAGGTTGGTGGCGCCGGGCCCGATGGACGTCGTACACGCGAACGTCTGCAGCCGGTCCCGCATCCGGGCATAGCCGACCGCCGCGTGCACCATCGCCTGCTCGTTGCGGGCCTGGTGGTACGGCAGCTCGTCGGGGTCGGCGTGCGCGGCCTGCGCCAGCGCCTGTCCCACACCCGCGACGTTGCCGTGTCCGAAGATGCCGAAGCAGCCGGCGAAGAACCGCTGCTCCACCCCGTCGCGCTCCGACCACTGCGCGGCCAGGAACCTGACGAGAGCCTGTCCCACCGTCAGCCGGACCGTGGATGCGCCGTCGCTCATCGCTGCACTCCCCTGTTCGTCGTCGGTTCGTCATCGGTTCCGTCATCGAGGTCGTCATCGCTTCGTCGTCATCGGCAGCCGGGGATCGACCGGCCGGTCGGTCCAGGTGTCGCGGATCCAGCCGTGCGCCGGGTCGTCGCAGATCAGCCAGGCCCGGTCGGGCGAGGGTCCGGCCATCACGTTCAGGTAGTACAGGTCGTAGCCCGGGACCGCCATCGACGGGCCGTGCCAGCCGTGTGGGATCGTCACCACGTCGCCACTGCGGACCTCCGCCAGCACCTCGATCGGTCGCTCCGGCGTTCCGTAGACGCGCTGGTAGGCGACGCCGGGTCCGGTGGGCCCGTCGGCCACCTCGAAGTAGTAGATCTCCTCCAGCGGGCACTCCTGCCCGGGCCGGTCCTCGTCGTGCTTGTGCGGCGGGTACGACGACCAGTTGCCGCCGGGGGTGAGCACCTCCACCGCGATCAGCTTGTCCGCCTCGAAGACACCCGCGGCGGCGAAGTTGTGGACCTCCCGGCTGCAGTTCCCGGCGCCGCGCAGCTCCACCGGCACCTGGTCGGCCGGGCCGTACCGCACCGGCAGCCGACGCTCGCAGCGCGCGGACGGCAGCGCCACCCGGGCGCTGGCACGCGAGGACACGGTGACCTCCGCATCGCGCGGGACGTAGACGAAGTCGCTCACGCCGGAGAACACGTCCGCCCGGCCGGTCAGGTCGTACGCCGTGCCCTCGCACTCCACCCGGACGTCCTGCCCGGACAGCGGCAGGACCACCAGCTCCTCCTCCCCCGTGGAGAAGGTGTGCGAGCCACCGGCGGCCAGGTCGAGGTTGTAGAGCCCGCTGTAGGTCCAGCCGGCCTGCTTGGGCGTGAGCCGCAGGCTCCAGCCGTCCTCGGTCAGCGACCCGGCGGGTAGGTGGTGGTTCACGATGCCTCCAGGGCCGTCGGGCTCGTCGAGCTCGTCGGGAACAGGCTCACGGCGGTGTCGACCGCGGCGGCCACGTCGTCGCCGGGCGGGTAGAGCAGCGAACGCCCCACCACCAGCCCGCGCACAGTGGGAAGAGTGAGCGCCTTCGCCCACCGCGCGTACGCCGCGTCAGGATCCGTGGCGACCTCGCCGCCGAGCAGCATCACCGGCAGGGCGGTCGCCGCGGCCACGCGTTCCATCTCCTCGGCGGCGGCGACCACGGGCAGCTTCAGCCAGGTGTAGGCGCTGGTGGTGCCCAGCCCGGCGGCGATCACCGCCGACCGCAGCACCGCCTCACCACCGAGGTCATTGGTCAGCCGGCCGTCGGTCCGGCGGGACAGGAACGGCTCGACCAGCGCGATCCGGCGCTGCCCGGCCAGCGCGCTCACCGCACGCGCGCAGGCTTCCAGTGTGCCGGCGGTGCCGGGGTCGGCCAGGTCGATGCGCAACAGCATCTTGCCGGCGTCCAGGCCGTGCCGGGCGATGCTCTCCGGGTCGTACGCGGTGAACCGGTCATCCACCTCGAACGCCGCGCCCGGCAGGCCGCCGCGGTTCATCGAGCCGATGACGACCTTGTCCTCCAGCGCACCGAGCAGCAGCAGGTCCTCGATCACGTCCGGCGCGGCGAGCACTCCGTCCACACCGGGCCGGTCGAGGGCGACCAGCAACCGGCCGAGCAGCTCGGCCCGGTCGGCCATCGCCAGGCCACGCCTGCCCGCGGCCAGCGCTCCGCGCGCGGGGTGGTCGGCGGCGACGATCATCAGCCGCCCACTCGGCCCGACCAACGGGCGGCGACGGCGACCGGCGTAGGCCCGGGCGATCGCCTCGGGATCGGTGAACCGCCTTGTGGCCAAGGTCTCCACGTCCACGGCCGCGGTCATGAGGTGACCTTCGCCAGCAGGGCGTCGACCTCGGCCTCGTCGGGCATCGCGTCCGCGCAGGCGAGCTGCCCGGCGACGTAGGCCCCGGCGGCGTTGGCGAACCGCATCACCCGGGTCAGGTCCCAACCGGACAACAGCCCGTGGCACAACGCGCCACCGAACGCGTCACCGGCGCCGAGGCCGTTGACCACGTCCACCGGCACCGGCGGTACGACGGTCTCCTCGGTACGCGTGCGCGCCAACACACCGCGCGGCCCCTGCTTCACCACGGCGAGTTCGACGCCCCTGTCAAGCAGCGCTTGCGCGGCTTTGTCGGGGTCGCGGGTGCCCACGGCGACCTCACACTCGTCCAGGTTGCCGACCGCGACCGTGGCGTGCTCGACAGCGGCACCGATGACCGAGCGCGCCGTCTCCACGTCGTTCCAGAACATCGGCCGGTAGTCGAGGTCGAGCACGGTGTGCGAGCGGTGCTCGCGGGCCCGCAGCGCGGCCAGCGTCGTTGCCCTGCTGGGCTCCTCGGACAGGCCGGTGCCGGTCACCCAGAAGATCCTGGCGGCGCGGATGGCGTCCAGGTCCAGCTCGGACTCGTACAGCTCCAGGTCCGGAGCCTTCGGGAACCGGTAGAAATACAAGGGAAAGTCGTCCGGCGGGAAGATCTCGCAGAACACCACCGGGGTCGGCAGGTGCGGCACCGGCGTGACGAACCGATCGTCCACGCCGAAACCACGCAGCGCCTGGTGGATGTAGTCGCCGAAGGGATCCGCGCCGGTCCGGGTGATCACCGCCGACCGCCGGCCGTGCCGGGCGGCGGCCACCGCGACGTTCGTGGCGCTGCCGCCGAGGAACTTCGCGAACGACGTCACCTCGGGCAGGCGTACGCCCACGTCGTTGGGATACAGGTCGACACTGACCCGGCCCATGGTGATCAGGTCATAGCTCACCGGCGTACCTCCTCGATCCGCACGGGACGGTTTTCCCGGCGGGACAGTTCGGCGGCGTCCGCGACGTGGAACGCCTCCAGCGCGTCCGCGCCGCCACACGGCGACGGGATCCGGCCGGCGGCGACGTCGGCGAACGCGGCGACCTCGGCGACGTAGGCGGCCGCGAATCGTTCGGCAAAGTTGGCGTACGCAGGGCTGCCCGTCCGCTGCGTTCCCGGTTCGGTGGACGTCAGCGGGACGCGGTCGTCCAGTCCGGCGACCGCCGTACCCAAGGACCCGTGCAACTCCAGCCGTACGTCGTAGCCGGCGCCGTTGTAGCGCGACACCGCGACCGACACCAGCGTCCCGTCGTCCAGGGTCAGCAGGGCGTGACCGGTGTCCACGTCGCCGGCGGCGGTGAAGAAGTCCGCTCCACGGTTGGCGCCGGTGGCGCTCACCTCCACCACCTCCGCGCCGGTGGCCCAGCGCACCGCGTCGAAGTCGTGCACTGCGCAGTCGCGGAAGATGCCACCGGAGGTGGGCAGGTAGTCCGCGGGCGGCGGGGCGGGGTCGAGGGTGCAGGCCCACACCGAGTGCAGCCGGCCGAGTTCACCGGAGCGCAACCGCTCCCTCGCCGCCCGGTAGCCGGGGTCGAAGCGGCGCTGGAAGCCCACCTGCAAGGGAACTCCCGCGGCCTCGACCTCCGCGAGCACCGCGCGGGTGCCGGCGGCGTCGGGCGCGAGCGGCTTCTCGCAGAACACCGCGACCCCGGCGCGGGCGGCCCGGCCGACGAGCTCGGCATGCGCGGAGGTGGGAGCGGCGATGATCACCCCGTCGGGCCGGGCGGCGAACAGGTCGTCGACGCTCGCCACCGGGGTGAGGCCGAAGCTGTCCGCGCAGAGCTTGGCCCGGCCGGGATCGGCGTCGGCGACCAGAGCGGTGTCGATGCCGGGCAGGTCGCTCAGGGTGCCGGCGTGCAGCGCCCCGATCCGTCCGACGCCGATGAGTCCGACCTTCATGCCTGCCCTCTCCTCCGGGGAGTACTCGGGAGAGTGTTCTCTCCCACCACAACCGTGTCAATAGTTTGTCAGGACATAATGACGTTAGGCTGTCGGGGTACCCGTACGGCACACTGGACCCGCCGACAGCGGCCGACCCGACCACGACATACGCCACGGCGGCCGGCCGACAACTCCAGCCCCTGCACATCCCAGCCTAGGAGCGACCGTGACGCCACTCGCCGTGACGGTGGACCGGCGCAGTCCGGTGCCGCTCTACTTCCAGGTGGCCGAGCAGATCGAGGCCGAGATCGTCGCCGGCCGGCTCGCGCCGGGAGCCAAGCTGCCGAACGAGATCGTCCTGGCCGACCAGCTCTCGCTGTCCCGGCCGACGATGCGCCAGGCCATCCAGTACCTCGTGGACAAGGGGTTGCTCGTCCGCAAGCGCGGCGTCGGCACCCAGGTGGTCCAGTCACAGGTACGCCGTTCGATCGAGCTCTCCAGCCTGTACGACGACCTGGCCCGCGCCGGCCAGCATCCCTCGACGGTGGTGCGCGACCTGCGGCTGTGCCCGGCGCCGGAGGACGCGGCGGTCGCGCTCGGCCTGCCCGCCGAGGCGGAGGTGCTGCGGATCCGGCGGCTGCGGTACGCCCAGGACGAACCGCTCGCGCTGATGACCAACTACCTACCGCCGGGACTGGTCCAGGTGACCGCCGAGCAACTGCAAGCGAACGGCCTGTACGCCGTACTCCGGGGTGCGGGAATCCAGCTCCGCGTCGCCCGGCAGACGATCGGGGCGTGCGCCGCCTCGGCCGCACAGGCGAAGGATCTGCACGAGAGCAAGGGCGCCGCGCTGCTCACCATGACCAGGACGGCCTACGACGACATCGGCCGGGCGGTGGAGTACGGCTCGCACGTCTACCGGGCCGCGAGGTACGCCTTCGAACTCACCCTGATCGAGCGCTGACCGAGCACCGATCCAGGTCGAGAACCCCGTCCACACAGGGGAATCTCGCCACGACGGACCTCAGATGTCGGCCAGCCGGTCGACGCGTTCGCGCAGCCGCTCACTCGCCGGACGGCGGCGACGGCGGCGCCGGCGGAACAGCCGGATGTTCTCCCGGGCCAGGTCGGCGGCGCCCACCAGCCCGGCCTCGTTGCCCAGTGCCGCACGTTGGATCTGCGCCTCCGGACGGAAACCTCGCCCGGTCAGCGACCGCTTGAACGTGTCCCGCGCCGGCGACAGGAAGAGGTCGCCGGCCTCGGAGACTCCGCCGCCGACGACGAACGTGCCGGGGTCGAACGCCGCGGCGAGGTTGGCCAGGCCCACACCGAGCCAGCGGCCGACCTCCTCCAGCAGCTCGACCGCCACCGGGTCGCCGTCCTTGGCCGCCTCGGTCACCGACGGTCCGGTGATCCGCAGCGGGTCACCGCCCACCCGGTCGAGGAGGTTCTGCGCCACCGGCGAGCCCGACGCGGCGAGTTCGCGGGCCTCGCGGACCAGGGAGTTGCCGCTGGCGTACTGCTCCCAGCAGCCGCGGTTGCCGCACTCGCACCGGTGCCCGCCGGGAACGATCGTCATGTGGCCGAACTCCCCGGCCACGCCGTACTTCCCGCGCAGCATCACGCCGTCGGTCACCACCGCACCGCCGATGCCGGTCCCGAGCGTCACGCACACCAGGTGGCTCTCCCCCTGGCCGGCGCCGAACCGCCACTCCGCCCAGGCGGCGGCGTTCGCGTCGTTCTCGATGATGACCGGCAGCCGGACCCGGCGGCGTACGGCGTCACGCAGGGGTTCGTGCCGCCACGCCAGATGGGGCGAGAAGAGCACCGAGGCACCGGTCACGTCGATCCAGCCGGCGGCGCCGATGCCGACGGCGGTCACTTCGTACCGGCTGCGCAGCTCCGCGACCACGTCGGCGATGGTGTCCTCGGTGGCCTGCGGGCTGGTCGAGGGCGTGTCCCGCCGGAGGCGTTCGAGGATGTTGCCCTCCGGGTCGACCACGCCGGCGGCGACCTTCGTGCCACCGATGTCGACCCCGACGGTCAGCGCCTGGATGAAGGCCATCATCGCCGCCGGGCGAGGTCGGCCGCACCGATGATGCCGGCCTCGTTGCCGAGCACCGCGGGGCGGATCTCCAGGGTCGGCCGGTGGCCGCGCGCGGTGAGCTGCCGCCAGAAGGCGTTCCGGGCGGGCTCCAGCAACAGGTCGGCCGCCTCGGAGACGCCGCCGCCGATGACCACGACCGCCGGGTCCAGAATGGCGGCCAGGGTGGCGATGCCCTCGCCGAGCCAGCGGCCGAGGTCCTGGACGAGCTCGGTCGCCGCGGTGTCACCGGCGGCCGCGGCCTTGGTCACCATCGGTCCCTCGATCCGGTCGGCCGTGCCACCGGCGAGGGCGAGCAGCGCGTCGGCCTGCGACGGGCTCGACCGGGCGAACTCCCGTGCCTCCCGCACCAGCGCACGGCCACTGGCGTACTGCTCCCAGCAGCCGCGGTTGCCGCAGCCGCACAGGTGGCCGTTGGGAACGACCCGGAAGTGGCCGACCTCGCCGCCGACGCCGAACGCGCCGCGGTAGAGCTCGCCGTTGAGGACCAGGCCACCACCGAGTCCGGTGCCGATGGTGAGCAGGATCATGTCGTCGACGTCGCGTCCGCCACCGAACTGGAACTCCGCCCAGGCGGCGGCGTTGGCGTCGTTCTCCACCACGGTGGGCAGGGAGGTGCGGGCCTGCACGGCCTCCTTCAACGGCTCTTTGCGCCACGCGAGGTTGGGCGCGAACAGCACCTCGGAGCGGCTGGCGTCGACGAAGCCCGCGGCACCGACGCCGATCGCCTCGACCTCCCGGCCGCCGGCCTGGCCCTGAAGCTCCTTCACGACCTCGACGATCGCGGCGACGATCTCGGGCGGGCTGGTGGCGGGGGTCTCCCGGCGGCCTTCGGCGACGATCTTCCCGCTGCTGTCGACCAGCCCGGCGGCGATCTTGGTGCCGCCGACGTCCACGCCGATGGTCAGCCCACGAGTCGGCCCGGACGAGCCTTCGACGCCGGCAGCGGCCTTCCTGGTCGTCGCAGCAGTCGCAGCAGTCGCAGCAGTCCCAGCCGTCGGCGTACCCGCCGGACTGTCCTGACCGGCCTCGCGCACGTCACTCACGCCAGTGTGCCCCTCTCACCGTCTCTTGCTGATGCCGAAGCGATGCTCCCGGGCAGGTCCGTCGGGTGACCGGGGACACCAGGAGCGGACCCGAGCTTCCGGCAGAGGTTATCGGGTCACGCAGGCGCCGAAACCGTCGATGTCACCGGTCGGCCCGGCGCGGGCCGGGCACCGGGACGGTCCGGACCCACCTCAGGCCGGGTCCTGGCTCTGCTCGACCTTCTTCTTCAGCTCCTTCAGCGCGGTGTCGATGATGACCTTCTCCGCCTTGCGCTTGATCAGGCCGATCATCGGAAAGGTGACGTCCACGGCCAGCCGATAGGTGACCTCGGTGTTGCCGCGGCCCTTGTCGCGCAGGGTGTACGCGCCGTCCATCGCCTTGACGACCTTGCCCTCCACCAGGGTCCAGCGCACCTCGCGGTCGGCGTCCCAGGTGTAGCCGAGGGTGTACTCGTCCTTGATCGCACCGGCGTTCAGTACGAAGCGGACCCGCTCAGGGCGGCCGCTCCGCTCGTCGACGGAGAGCACCTCCGCCTCCTTCACTGCCGCCGCCCAGCTCGGATAGGACTCGAAGTCGGCGATGACGGACATGATCTGCGCCGGCTCCGCCGAGATGGTGACGCTCGAGCTCGTCTGCTCTGCCACTGTGCCCTGCCCTCCGCCTGAACGCTAAGTGTCCCCGCCTTGGCAGGTTATCGAAAAGCGGGTGCCGGGTCCCGGCACCCGCCCCGGCAGGGCTCAACCGGCCACACGGCCGGCCTGCGGTCAGTGGTCCCAGACCGGCTCGGGCACCTCGGTGACCGTACCGTCGGCGGAGAACACCACGAACCGGTCGAAGGACCTGGCGAACCACCGGTCGTGGGTCACCGCGACCACCGTGCCGCCGAAGGAGTCGATCGCCGACTCCAGTGCCTGCGCCGAGGCCACGTCGAGGTTGTCGGTCGGCTCGTCCAGCAGGAGCATGGTCGCGGCCGCGCGATCGATGCCGACCCGGGTGTCCCCCGACCTGCTGCCGGGCAGGTTCGCCGGATCGCCCGCGCGAGTACCCCGAGTACCCCCTGACGTACCCGCGGACGACTGCGCGGACACCGATCCCGGCGTGCGTACGCCGTCCCGGCGGATCCCGAACTCCAGCAGCAGGATCTGGAACCTGGCCTGCTGACCGCCTGACAGCGTCTCGAACCGCTGGTCCCTGGCCGCGGTCAGCTCGTAGCGGTTCAGCGCGGGCGCGGCCGCCGCGAGCGCCACCGCGTGGTCCTCCCAGAGAATCTCCAGCAGGGTGCGGCCGGTCAGGTCAGGCCGCTCGTGGGTCTGGGAGAAGTGGCCGGGTACGACCCGCGCGCCGAGCTTCCAGCTCCCCTCGTGCGTGACCGCGTCCTCGCGTGGCCAGCCGGCGAGCAGGCGCAGGAAGTGCGACTTGCCGGTGCCGTTGGCGCCGAGCACCGCCAGACGTTCGCCGTAGAACACCTCCAGGTCGAAGGCGGCGGTGAGACCCGACAGAGCCAGGCGTTCACACGTCAGCGCCCGGACACCGGTACGCCCGCCGGTCAGCCGCATCCGGATGTCCTGGTGGTGCGGCGGCGCGGGCGGCGGTCCGGCGGCGTCGAAGCGGGCCAGCCTGCTCACCGCCGCCTGTGTCTTGGGCGACTTCGCCGCGCGCAGGGTGTCGACCAGCGTCTGCAGCTTCGCGCGGTCCTCGTCCCATCGGCGGCGCAGTTCCTCGAACCGGGCGTGCCGGTCCAGCCGGGCCGCGTGGTAGGAGCGGAAACCTCCGCCGTGCACCCAGGCGGAGTTGCCCTCCCGGCCGCCTTCCAGAGTGACGATCCGCTCGGCGGTCGCCGCCAGCAACTCGCGGTCGTGGGAGACGAACAGCACGGTCTTGTCGGTCTCCCGCAACCGGCCCTCCAGCCAGCGCTTGCTGGGTACGTCGAGATAGTTGTCCGGCTCGTCCAGCACCAGCACCTGGTCGGGCCCGCGCAGGAGGGCCTGGAGCACCAGCCGCTTCTGCTCACCGCCGGACAACGTGGTGACCGGCCGCCAGGACGCCCGGTCGTAGGTCAGCCCGAACGCCTCCGTGCAGCAGATGTCCCAGACCACCTCGGCGTCGTAGCCCCCGGCGTCGGCCCACTCCGCGAGCGCGGCGGCGTAGGCGACCTGGGTCGGCTCGTCGTCGCGGTCCATCATGGCCAGCTCCGCGTGCTCCAGCCTGTCAGCCGCGGACCGGATCCGCGGCTGGGCCACCGACAACAACAGGTCCCGCACGGTCTGCGTGCCCCGTCCGGTGCCGACGAACTGGCGCATCACCCCGAGGCCGCCGCTGCGGGAGACCGCACCGGCAGCGGGGTCGAGGTCACCCGCGACGATGCCGAGCAGGGTGGTCTTGCCCGAACCGTTCGCGCCGACGAGGGCGACCTTAGCTCCCTCGCCGACGCGGAAACTCACGTCGGTCAGCAGCGGCCGTCCGTCGGGCAGCTGGTACTGGACGTTCACCACGTCGACATGGCCCATGACGGGCCAGTGTGGTGGCGACCCCTGGTCGGCCGCGAACCATTAACGGGCCCGTGGCAGCCGATTCGGCTCAGCTGTGCTGCTGGGCGTAGTGCGCGGCCAGCAGGTCCTCGCCCCAGTCGTTGCGCAGGTCGCGCCAGACGGTGTGGATGTGGTTGGCGCCGTTCTGGGTGTTGTCGTACTCCAGCACGAACGTCGGGCCGGCCACGGCGTAGTAGTGCGGCTGACCGACGCCCGGGCGCAGCGAACCCGCCCAGCTGAACGTGACCCGCTCCAGACCGGCCTTCTGCACGTCGTGCCAGGACGCCTCGGCCACCTCCGGGGCCGACCGGCCGAGGTAGTGCCGGACCAGCGTCTCCAGATGCCCCCGCTGTGGGTCGGTCATGTCGGCGTACGCCAGACCGCTGGGAACCCGACCGGCGTCGGCCACCGGGTCGCGGCGAGTGAGGATGTCATCGGGCGCCTCCGCGTCGACCACGGCCCGCGCCTGCCGGTCGGGGTCGAGTGAGGTCAGCAGCGCGCGGCCGAGGTCCTCCGACTCCGGCAGGGTGCGCAGCCCGGTGTGTGGCCCGGACAGCACCGTGGCCGGGTTGGCGCCGAAGAACTGCGGGGTCGCCGCCACCTGGTCACCGA
Source organism: uncultured Actinomycetota bacterium (assembly GCA_963791775.1). GTDB lineage: Bacteria > Actinomycetota > Actinomycetes > Propionibacteriales > Actinopolymorphaceae > Actinopolymorpha. Next base: position 451,502 of record CAWBTM010000015.1, read on the forward strand.
CCACGGCGAAGTGCACGGCCAGGTGGTGGCCGTTGACCCGCCACGCCCAGGGCCCGGGGCCGGCCGGGTCGCCGAGGACGCGGACCCAGAAGAACCCGGAGTTGCGCTGCTTCCACATGTCCGAACCGGCCTCGCGCTCGACCTCGCGCAGGATGCCGTCCAACGTCATGATCGCCTGCGCCCGGCCGTTGCCCTCGGCGCTCAGCCCGGTCGCGAGAAGTGTGGTGGCCAGGCCACGCTGTTCCTCCGACATGTCCGCCAGGGCGAGCCCGGGCCGCGGGCCGGGGAGGTAGGTCCAGGCGCGGTGGTCGTGGGTGTCGAACGCGGCGGTGGCCGCCGTCCGCTGGTCGGGTGTCAGCGCGGACAGGAACGTCGTCGCCGCCGCGACCATCCGAGCTGTGGTAGCTGCCTGGGATCCGGGCATCGGTCCTCCACTCTCGCCGACCAGAACGCCAGCCAGGCCAGGATCTGTCCTGACTGGCGTTCAGACCCTAGCCGGGGCCACCGACACAGCCCGGCCCGCGCGGCCACGCTGTCCCGCATCGGCCGGGCGGCCCCGGTTCACCCCTGCCGAGCGGGGCAAGCGCAGGTTGCACAAGACCCCCGGGCGGACCGAGATCCTCGCCCGCCGGCCGTGGCTGGTGGCCGAGCTCGCCGCAGTCCGGCGAGAGTGGTGCGGGCAATTCGTCAGCGACCGACGGGCCGGCCGTCGTCGCGACGACCCACCCGTCGGCGGTCCTGCGCGCTCGCGACCGGGACGACATGTACGCCGGGCTGGTCGAGGATCTGCGGGTCTTCGCTCGCGAGCTCGCCTGACCGCGGCGGCTCGGCGACCGGCGACGGCGCAGCCGCCGGCCCGGGAAGCGGCTGCCGGCCGACCCCCACCGCACGGTCCGCCTCCACCTCGTCCTTGACCGCGAACATCGCCGACTTCACCGCAACGGCGAGTTCCCGCCGCACCCGCGTCAGCCGCCGCTCCGGCAGCGGACCACGCGCCGGATCGGCTCGCAGGAACACGTGCACCACGGTGCCGTCCCGATACGGCTCCAGCCAGAGTTCGGCGGTGCCGATGAACTCGCCCCGGACGTACCACCGCATGCCCTCCACGCCCCGGTCGTGGTAGGGCTCGAGCCGCACCGACGGCCAGCAGGTACGCCAGAACCGCGAGGTGGTCAGCCGCCTGGCGAGTCGCTCGGGGTCGGCTACCACGAAGGTGTCGTCGGCCAGGTCCACAGCCGGCATCAGGCACCCGCGCCGGGGTATCCCAGCAGCCCGCGCAGCCTGGCCACCGACGCGTCCCACGTCCAGCTCTCCCGGACCCACGCGCGACCCCGCTCACCCATCGCCCGCGCGGCGGCCGGGTCCCTGAGCAGCGTGACGACCTTCGCCGACACCGCGACCGGGTTGTACGGGTCCACGACGTAGCCGGTCTCCCCGTGGCGTACGGCATCCGGCGCGCCGCCGGAGTCGCCGACGACCACCGGCAGCCCGCTGGCCTGCGCCTCCAGGAACACGATCCCGAGCCCCTCCGGCTCCAGCCCGGCGAGCCGGGTGCGGCACGGCATCGCGAAGACGTCACCGGCGTCGAAGTACGGCGGGATGTCGGTCCACGGCACGCGCCCGCGAACACGACGTTCCCGCGTACGCCGGTCTCGTCGGCCAGCCGCTCCAGGTCGGCGCGGTAGGGACCGTCTCCGACGACGAGCAGCGTCGCGCCCGGCGCCTCCCGCAGCACGTGCGGCCAGGCGGTGATCAGCGATCCTGGCCCTTGCGCTCGGTCAGTCGCGCCACGCACACCACGACCGGCCGGTCGGAGGGGATGCCGAGCCGCTTGCGGACCACTTCCCCACCGGTGCCCGGCCGGAACGTTCGGTGTCCACCCCCGGGGTGAGGCGGGTCATCCGGGCGGCGTCGTCGGGGTCAGCTCGCGGGCCAGCACCGCGCGGGTGTACTCCCCCAGGTAGGTGAGCGAAGTCGGTGGAACGCCCGATCCGGCGGAACAGCCCGCGTGGACCCGGCACCCGCGCCCACCACGTCTCGTGGCCGTGGGTCAGGCCCACGATCCGCTTCGCCCCGGCCCGCCGCAGCGTGGGCGCGAGCAGGCCGAGCGGCGCGGCGGCACCGAACGCCCCCGGTCGCAGCCTTCCGCGCGCAGCACCCGGGTGGTACGCCGGGCCAGCCCGGGGTTCGGCAGCAGCGTCGAGGTGCGGCCGCGGATCACCGGGAACGGCAGGGTGGCGTCGTACTCACGGCCACCGGCCATCGACGCGGTGTAGACGACCACCTCCGCCGGCGGCATCCGCTGGCACAGGGCGAGCACGAACGCCTCGATGCCTCCCTGCCGGGTCGGGAAGTCGTTCGTCACCACCAGAGTGCGGGCGACGACGACCGACCCTATCCGGCGCCCGGGCCGCGGGCGGTACTCACTCGGTGGTGGCCATCGCGGGTACGGCCGGCAGACCTGGCGGCGCGACCAGGACCGGATCAGCGCGATCCGCTCCGGCGCGGTGGGGTGGGTGGCGTAGAACACGTACAGGACCGGCGCCGGGGTCAGGTCGCTGCGGTTGGACACCGCGAGCCAGCGCTGCACCTCCGCGTACCCCTGCGGATCCCGGGTCAGGTCCAGGGCGTGCACGTCCGCGCTCGCCTCGATCCGGCGGGAGATCGCGTTCTGCAGCGGCAGGCTGGCCTGCATGCCGACGGCGGTGAGGGCGAGGACGAGCGCCACCACCCGCGGGTCGGCGGCCGACCCGACCCCGGCCCGCCGGCGCAGCCGGGCCGAGTCGACAGCAACGCGAGCGCGACCATCCCGGAGGCCACCCCGACCGCGCCGACCACCGTCCCGCGCAGCACGTCGTTGTGCTTGGCGTGCCCGAGTTCGTGCGCGACATCAATCTCACCTGGTCCGGTGTGGCGTAGGACAGCAGGGTGTCGTACACCACGATCCGGCGGGTGGAGCCGAACCCCGAGACGTAGGCGTTCAGCCGGGTGGTGCGCCGGACACGTCGGCGATCAGGACGTCGCGGACGGGCACGTGGTCGCGGGCGGCCAGATCGAGCAGCGACGAGCGCAGCTGCCCGGGCGGCATCGGGGTGAAGCGGTTGTAGAGGGGTTCGACCACGACGGGGAATGCGAACGAGCCGGCCACACGGCATCCCCGCACCGATCGCCGCGCCCAGCGCCCACCACCAGCGCGGGAACTTCCGGACCAGGGCCAGCAGACCGACCATCAGCGGCGCGGCGGAGACCGCGAACGTCACCCCGTAGGCGATCGCGGTGTCGCCAGCCACCGGCGTAGCTCTGCGTGGACACCCCGCTGTCCCGGCGAACCTGCTCCACCAGCGGGTCGAACGGCAGCACCAGGATCCGGATCGCCAGCGTCACCGCGAAGGTACCGAGCACGACCCGGAGCCACCACCGTCGTAGGCGGGGGAACAGGACGCCCGCGATCCGGGCGCCGGTCCTGGTCAGGCCGAGCCACGCCGACACCACCAGGCCGGCCAGGCCGGTGAGGTACGCGGGTGCGCGCACCAACTGCTGGAACGCCACGCTGCTGGCGATCTCGGTCCGGTCGAAGTCCTCGGTCAGCGGCGCGGTCGACGTCGCCAGCAGCGCGCTCGTACGCGCCCACGGACTCCACGGCGTGGTGACCAGCACCAGCAGGACGAACCCGGCCAGCAGGGCCACCAGCACGACGGTGGCCGACCGCCTGTCAATGCCTGGTTGACATTCCGGCTGATTGTCCGGTCGATCCCCCGCCCGACTCTCGGCCCGGCGTTCCGGCCGGTTTCCCGGTCGACGCCCGATTTCTCGTGTACGTACGGAATCCGGCGCCGGCACGCCACCCCGTAGCCGCACGTTCCCCCGTCGACGCACGTTCGTTCCCCCCAACGCACGCTCCGAGCCAGGCCGGCTAGGTTTCGGCGACCGGTGGTCTCGTCATCACCCTCATCACCCCGTCGACGGTCGGCCGGGCTGCGGTCCGGTCATCGGTCAGAAGCAGGCCGTACGTCAGTAGTCGGCCGTGCATCAGTAGTCGGCCGCACGCCAGAAGTCGGCCGCACGCCAGAAGTCGGCCGCACGCCAGAAGTCGGCCGCACGCCAGAAGTCGGCCGACGAAGCCGTCAGTCGTCGCTGTGTTCGCGTACGTAGGCACGCCAGCCCTGCACGAACCGCTCGGAGGAGACGCCGAGGACGCGCCGGTAGACGCGTTCCTGGTCGACCTTGGTCCGGGCACCGTCCATCGCGACGTAGAACCTCAGCAGCGTGGCCTGGTTCCAGCGGTGCGCGACGTAGCGGCAGGCCGTCCACGCCGACTCGTACGCCTCGTCCAGGGCCTTGGCCCGCGGGTCGAACTCCGCGCCGCCCGGCAACGCGCTCGGCGGCCCGTGACGGTTCACGTCGCGCAGGAACTCGTGGGCGATCACTTCCGACGGCAACCCGGAGCGGTGGAAGCCCACGTAGTCGGCGAAGCCCTCCGACAGCCACACCGGCATGCCGCTCACGGTGGCGTGCGCCGCGACATGGGTCGCCTCGTGGGTGAGGACGACGAGCCGGCCGAGGCTGCCGATCTGGTCGAACGTGTGCGGGTTGACCACGATGTGGGAGGCGAGCGCCGGGTCCGGGCGCCCGACCGAGGTCGTCACCGCCGCCACCGCGGTCTGGGTGTGCGAGCCGACGCCGATCAGTTGCTCCATCTGCGCCTGGCTGGGCGGCACCAGGACGACGACGTACTGGTCCCAGCTCTTCCCCCACACCTCCGACACCCGGCGGACCGCGAGATCGGCGGTGTGGGCGAACCGGCGAAGCTCGTCCGCGTGGCCCGATCCCGCCACCATGCTGTGCGCGCCGCGAACGACGTCGACGCGTTCGGTCAGCCACAGCGGCAGTGACGAGTCGGCCCCCTGGCCTTCCCGGTCACCGGCGACGTAGCTCGCCCCGTCACGGTCCACGAACGCCATCCGCAGCGTGGTTCTCCACGGCTGGGTGTCACCGGTCGCGAGCCGGAAGGACAGGTCGACCGAGACGACCCAGGCGGACGGGCCGAGCGCGGCCCGCCGGGCGGCGGTGAGCCCGCGTGACTCGACCACCGGAGTGCCGAACCGCAGCTGGCGGACCCCCATCCGCCGCAGGTTGTCGAAGGTGCGGGCGGCGGTCGCGGCGTAGGAACGTGCTCGCGGGTCGACCGTGGCGAGGTAGGTGCGCCGGTCACCCGTCCGGATCGCGGCGGCCTGCCGGCCGAGCAGCCCCTCGGCCACCGCCACGCGCTGGGCGGTGAGATGTCCGCTCCGGGCGGCGACCGTGGGCCGGGCCGCGGGGGTTTTCGTGCCGGCGCCGTGCGCGGAGCCCCCGGCCTTCCGCGCGCCGGCCGCGGACGGAACGGCCGATCCCGTCATCACCGCCACGGTGGACGCGAACACCGCGGACAGCAGCAGAACGGCGGCGACGATGACGGCGAGGGTCCGGGCGCCGAACCGTCGGCGTGGCGCGGCCCGACGGCGCTCCCGCTGCGCAGAGTCGCCGATCACACCCGCATCGTACGGAAAAAGTTCGCCGCCTCTCCCGCTGAACGGGGAGAGGCGGCGAGTGGACAGCTTTGGGCCGACCGGGGACGGTGCAGGACCTTATCCGGGCCGCACAGCGCCGGCGTACGGCATGTAGCGCATCTGGATGTATTCGACGCTCTTGCCCGGGCGGGGAGCGTGGATGACCATGCCGTTTCCGACGTACATGCCGATGTGGTGCCTGTCGGAGTAGAAGAGCACCAGGTCGCCGGGCTGCAGCTGCGAACGCGACACCTTGGCCGACATGGCGTACTGCGCCCTGGAGGAGTGCGGAAGGGACACTCCGGCCTGCCGCCAGGCCATCATCGTCAGGCCGGAACAGTCCCAGCTGCTCGGTCCGTCGGCGCCGAAGACGTAGGGCTCGCCCAACTGCGCCCGAGCGAACGCGAGAGCGGTCGCGCCCCGGCCGCTGCCGGACGGGAGCGGGATGCGCTCCTGACCACGCGAGGACCGGTCCGCCGCCTGCTCGCGGGCCTGCACCCGGCGCCGCTCGGCGGCGGTGAGGTCGTTGAGGACGGACTTGGCCTTGGCGGCGTTGGCGTCGGCCTGCTTCTTGCGGTCCTTCGCCGCGTCGCGGGCATCGCGCAGGCGGGTCAGCTCCGCCTGGCGGGCCGCCTTCTGCTCGGAGAGGCGCTTCTGCTCCGACTGCAGCTGCACGAGAAGGTCGCCCTGCTGGCCCGCGAACGCCTGCGCGGTGGTCATCTGGGCGATGTATTCCTTCGGGTCCTTGGCGACCAGGAGCTGCACCGTGCTGTCGACGGCACCCGCGCGGTATTCCGCGGCGGCGAACTGGCCGATCTGGCCACGCAGGGAGTCCAGGCTCTTCTGCTGCCGGGCCACGTCGACGTCGAGCTTGCCGAGACGCCGGTCGATGACCTTCGTCTGGTCGTTCAGCTCGTTGGCCTGCTCGGCGGCCTTCTCGGCCTGCGCGTAGAGGTCGTCGACCTGTTTGCGAACCTGGCCGATGTCGCGGCGGGGCTCGGCGTAGCTGGCACCGGGAACCGCGGCGACGAGCGCCACGGTGGCGGTGCCGACGGCAAGCAGCGCGAGCCCGGGTGGGCAGGTGCGGCGATTGGACATCGGGCGGTGAGCCCCTCTCCTCGGACGCCTACCGGGTCAGCCGAAGGGTGCGGGCCGGTCGACTTGCGCAGAACGGACACTTGGGGCGGCACTGTAGTGAATCGTCCCCGAAGCTTTCAAATCCGACGTGCGTCCTTGCGTGCAAAGCCCACCGAAGCAATCACCGCCGGACGGGTCACCTCCGACCCGCCGTGGCGCCGAACTCCGCGACTTCCACGCCCGTTCGTGTCCGGCCGTGCGCACCGGGTGGCCGACGAGCGCGGCGACCCCGGGAACCGGTCACCGCGCGGCCTTCATCCCGTCCCGGTGCGGGGTCTCCGGCTCGGCCAGCCACGGCGGGTGGTCCGGCGACCAGAGGCCGGATTCGGCCAGCACCCGAAGTGCCTTCCGGTCCGCTTCGTCGAGCTCGAACCCCACCTCGCCGAACTCCGGCGGGGTGACTCCCGAGGCCTCCAGCCATGCCGCGTCGACCGCGACCGGCTCCACCCCCGCCGGCCCCACGGGCTCGACGCCCACGGGCTCGATCGACGCGGGTGGCGCACCGAGAACGACCGCGACCACGCAGTCCCCGCAGTGGTTTCGCATCGCGCAGCGATCGCACTGGATCCGCATGCTGCCCTCCGTCCGTCTCCTCGGCGGCCGCCCGCCCGGCACCTGGTGGCACCTGTCGCGCGTCCGGCATCGCCGTTGCCGGAAACGTTAGACACGACCACCGACAGCGCCTTCGGACCAGCGTTCGGGGAGCCCTCGGGACAGGCCCCGGCCGGCCCCTCGGACCAGCACCGGGGTGGCTCGGCGGTCAGCGGGCGAGCAGGCGTACCAGCGCGTCGGAGGGGACCGGGCGAGCACCGGAGCGGCGTACCCCGTCCGCGATCTCCCGGTCGCTGGACACCACCACCACCGGACGCCCCTCCGGCTCGGCCGCCACCAGCTGCCGGATCACGTCGTCGGCACTGATCCCGGCAGGGCTGAACCGGACGCGTACGCCTCTCGGGGTGTTCAGCGGCGGCGGCACGGCGAGCTTCGCCCCGTCGAAGACGCAGGTCACCTCGGCGCCGGTACGGGCGGCCACACCTCCGAGCGCGGTCACCAGCCGGGTGCGCTGGGTCTCCAACGGGAGCGTCGGCCAGGCCGTCTTGGTCACGTTGTAGCCGTCCACGACCAGGTGGATCTGGGGCACCGTGAGCAACGTCTCCAGCGGTACGACGCCCTCCGGGCCGGACGGCAGGCCACCGGCCGCCGCCTCCCGGGCCGGCACCGAGTCGGCCGGACGCGACTGGGTGGGCGGCAGGGCGAGCTCACGGCGCAGGCCCTGCGCGGCGTCGACCAGCGTGTCCAGCAGCAACCGCAGCCGGACGCTGGCCAGGTCCCGGCCCTCCCGCGCGGACCGGCGGCTGACCTCGATCGCCGCCTCGGCGTCGGCAATGCGGGTGCGCAGACGGCGCAGCTCGGCGTCCGCGCGGGTGCTGTCGGCGGCCGCCTCCTCCCGAGCCCGGGCGGCCAGCTCCGCCTGCCGGGCCGCCTCCTCCTCCGCAACCCGTGCGCGCTCACGGGTCTGGCGCAGCGTGCGCCGCAGGGTGGCGTTCTCCTCCTTGAGCGCGGCGAGCTCCTGCCGGCGGCGGTCGCGTTCCTGGCGTATCCCGGCGCGCGCCTCCGCAACCTGCTCCCGCAACCGGGTGAGCGACTCCGACTCGCGCTCACCCGCCAGCGAGGCGGTCTCGCGTTCGAGCTGGTCGAGCACCTTGCCGACGACGCTCTCCCAGCCCTGCGGTCGCAGGACGTACGCCGTGGCGGCCACGTCCATCGGATCGACCGCGGACGGGCTGCGCCCCTCGGCCACCGCAGCGGCGAGGTCGGGCACCAGAGTCCGGATGCGATCGGCCACCCGGGCACGGAAGTCGGCGTCGGCGTCGACGGCGGCCGCGATGGGGATGGCCGCCAACCGGGCACGCCGGCCCGGAGCGAACCGCGCGAACGGGCGCAGGGCGGAAGGCACCTCGTCGGCGGTCAGCTCGCCGAGGGTGTCCGAGGCCATCCCGACGACGCGCTGCCGCACCGGCTCGGGCAGCGGCCGGCCCAGGTCGTCGGGCGGGTCCTGCGGCGCCGCTGCTCCGTTGCTCACGGCTGCGAGCGTATCGGCGCACCCGCCGACTCGGGCCGACTCCCGACGGAGCCGCTGGCGGGAACGCGTACGAACCGCTCGGGAGGAATGCCCGGCATGCGACAGCTGCCACACGGTCACCTCGATCGCACCGTGGGCGACAGCTCGGCGGTGGTGAAGGCTCCGCGCCAGGCGAGGAGTGAGGCGTGCGGCGAGGTGGCGCGGTGCGCCGGACCGAGTCGTGGTTAACTTCGCCAGCGTGACGACGAAGGACCGCGAGAACCTCCTGTACCAGCTGCGGTACGCCGTGCGAAACCCGGCGAAAGTGCCTCCGTACGCCCGGCGGCTCGCCCGGGACACGGTGCTGCGCCTGCGCAACCGCGACCACGTGGACTACTACCGGGCGGTGATGAAGTCCGACGCGTCCCGCAGCGCGGAGGCCGCCGTGGGCAGCAAGTCCCACGCCCGATGGCTGGCCCTGGGCCGGATGCAGTTCGACTACCTCGTCGAGCACGGCCTGCAGCCGAGCGACCGGATGCTCGAGATCGGCTGCGGAAACCTCCGCGCGGGCCGGTTGTTCGTCGACTATCTCGACACCGGCAACTACTACGGGATCGACATCTCTCCCGACATCCTGATCGCCGCCCAGCAGACGCTGGTCGAGGACGGCCTGCAGAACAAGGTCCCGCACCTCACACCGGTGCGCGACCTGAAGTTCGAGTTCCTGCCGGACGGTTACTTCAACGTCGTGCACGCGCACAGCGTCTTCTCGCACTCCCCGCTCCCGGTGATCGAGGAGTGCTTCGCCCACGTCGGCCGCATCCTCGCGCCGCGCGGGTTCTTCGACTTCACCTACGACCGCACCGAGGGACGCGAGCACCAGGTGCTGCGGGAGGACTTCTACTACCGCACCGAGACGCTGCTGAAGCTCGCCCAGCGGCACGGTCTGCGGGGGCGGTTCATGGCCGACTGGGAGAAGCGGCCGCACGGCCAGTCCAAGATCCGCCTCGGGCACGCCTGACCTCGTGCGCCGGCCGGTCCTCCGCGGGCGGGGGCCGGACCCGGGGCGCGTCGGCACGCCTGGTTGTCGGTGGCCGCCCGTAGCGTCTGGACCATGACCGTCGCGGAACCTTCCCTGCCCGTCCAGGCGAGCTTCGACGAGCTCGGCACTCCCCTGCGGGAGGTGACCTTCTGTGTGGTCGACCTGGAGACCACCGGAGGTTCACCGCAGCAGGCGGGGATCACCGAGATCGGTGCGGTGAAGGTCCGGGCGGGCGAGATGCTCGGGGAGTTCCAGACGCTGGTCAACCCGGGCGCGGCGATCCCGCCGTTCATCGCCGTGCTCACCGGCATCACCGATTCGATGGTGGCCTCCGCACCGACGGTCGGGGCCGCGCTGCCGGCGTTCCTGGAGTTCGCGCACGGCTGCGTGCTGGTGGCGCACAACGCGCCGTTCGACGTGGGATTCCTCCGGGCCGCCGCACAGGAGCACGGCCGGCCCTGGCCGTCGTTCGAGGTGCTGGACACCGCCCGCCTGGCCCGGCGGGTACTCACCCGCGACGACGCGCCCAACTGCAAGCTGGCCACGCTGGCCCGCTTCTTCCGTTCCGGCACCGTTCCCCAGCACCGTGCGCTCGGCGACGCGCGGGCGACGGTCGACGTGCTGCACGGGCTGTTCGAACGCCTCGGCCCGCTGGGCGTGCACTCGCTGGAGGAGCTGGCCGCGTTCAGCTCGCGGGTCTCCCCCGCCCAGCGCCGCAAGCGTCACCTCGCCGACCAGCTGCCGCACGTGCCGGGGGTCTACGTCTTCACCGACGACCGCGGCCGGGTGCTCTACGTCGGCAAGTCCAAGGACCTCCGCACCCGCGTGCGCACCTACTTCACCGCGTCGGAGACCCGCTCGCGGATGGGCGAGATGGTGAGCCTCGCGGCGAAGGTGACCGGCATCGAGTGCGCCACGCCGCTGGAGGCGGAGGTACGCGAGCTGCGCCTGATCGCCGCGCACAAGCCGCGCTACAACCGCCGGTCGAGGTTCCCCGAGCGCGCGACCTGGCTCAAGGTGACCGTGGAGCCGTTCCCGCGACTGTCCCTGGTCCGGGAGGTGAAGGCCGACGCGGCGACCTACCTCGGCCCGTTCGGCTCGCGCCGGGTGGCCGAGCGGGCGGTCGCCGCGATCCACGAGGCGTTCCCCATCCGGCAGTGCACCCAGCGGTTGTCCCGCACTCCGCGGCCGGGCTCCGCGTGCGTGCTGGCCGAGATGGAGCGGTGCGTGGCACCGTGCGTCGGCGCGGTCGACGTACAGACCTACGCCACCCACGTCGACGCCGTCCGGCATGCCGTCGCCGCCGACCCCACCCCGGTGATCGAGGCGGCCACCCGCCGGATCGGCCGGCTGGTGGTGGAGTCGAGGTTCGAGGAGGCGAGCGTCCACCGCGACCGGATGGCCGCGTTCGTCCGTGCCGCGGCCCGCTTCCAGCGGATGAGCGCGCTGACCAGGTGCCCCGAGCTGGTCGCCGCGAAGCGCACCGACGAGGGCGGTTGGGAGGCGCACGTGGTGCGGTACGGCCGGCTGGCCGCGGCCGGTGTCGTTCCGCGTGGCACGCCCGCGCGCGCCGGGGTGGAGGAGATCGTGGCCACCGCGGAGACGGTCGAGCCGCCACCTCCGCCGACCCCGGCCGCGACCGCCGAGGAGACCGAGCGGATCCTCGCCTGGCTCGAGCAGCCGGGCGTCCGCCTGGTCGAGCTCGCCGGTGAGTGGAGCTGTCCGGTCGGCGGTGCACAGGCCCACACCGAGTGGCTGGACACCGCGTACGCCGGCCGCGACGACGTCGTACCCTGCCAGGACCGCAGGCTCCTGCGGCCGGCCCACCGGCCGGCCCGATGAGGTGCGCGGCCCCGCCCGATCCCAGGCGCCCCGAGGAGGCACCTTGATCACCGCCATCGTGTTCGTCCAGGCAGATGTCGCCCGCATCCCGGAGGTGGCCCAGCAGATCGCCGAGCTCGACGGCGTGAGCGAGGTCTACTCCGTCACCGGTGACATCGACCTGATCGCGCTGGTCCGCGTGCGCGAGCACGACCAGGTGGCCGACGTCGTGGCCGACCAGCTCAACAAGGTGCCGGGGGTGGTGTCCACGCAGACCCACATCGCGTTCCGGGCCTACTCCCAGCACGACCTGGAGGCGGCGTTCAGTCTGGGGATTCCCGAGTAGGACGGCAGCCACCACCCGGGCGGGGAGATCGGCGATCGCCCGGCCGCGCGCTCACCGGCCGACGGTGCGGCCCACAGCTGCCGGGACGCGCCTAGCCGCGGGCCGCGGCCACCCAGCGCTTGAGGGTCGTCTCGGCGCGCCCCTCGTCCACCGACTCCACGGCGCGCGCGTAGCCCGCCCGGATCCGGTCCAGCAGCGGCGCGGAGGACGGCTCGTGCACGGCGAGCGCCGCGGCGGCGTTCAGCAGCACCGCGTCCCGCACCGGCCCGCGCTCGCCGGCGAGTACCCGCCGGCACACGTCTGTGTTGAACGTCACGTCGCCGCCGCGCAGCGCGTCGGCAGGCGCCGGGGCGATCCCCAGGTCGGCCGGGTCCAGCTTCTCCTCGTTCACCTCGCCGTCGCCCACCACCCACACCGAGGAGGTGGTCGTGGTGGTGAGCTCGTCCAGCCCGTCGTCGCCGCGGAAGACGAACGCGTCCACCCCGCGGGCGGCGAACACCCCGGCGACGATCCGGGCCATCCGCGGGTCGGCCACACCGACCGCCTGGGCCTGCGGCCGGGCGGGGTTGGACAGCGGTCCGAGGATGTTGAACGTCGTGGGGACGCCGAGCTCGCGCCGGGTCTGGGCGGCGTGCCGCATCGCGGCGTGGAAATGCGGTGCGAAGCAGAACGTGATGCCGACCTCGGCGGCGATCTCCGCGACCCGGGCGGGCGGGAGATCCAGCGGGATGCCGAGGGACTCCAGCAGGTCGGCCGCGCCGCACAGGGACGAGGCGCTGCGGCTGCCGTGCTTGGCCACCTGCGCTCCCGCGCCGGCGGCGACCAGGGCGGCCATCGTGGAGATGTTGACTGTGTGCGCACCGTCTCCGCCGGTGCCCACGACGTCGACCGCGCGCCCGGGCACCTCGATGGTGCGGGCGTGGGCGTACATCGACCGGACCATCCCGTCGACCTCATCGACGGTCTCACCCTTCAGGCGCAGCGCGACGGCGAATCCGGCCACCTGCACCGGGGTGATCTGGCCGTCGAGGATCTCGCCCATCGCCCAGGAAGCCTGCTCGGCGGTGAGGTCCTCTCCGTGCAGGAGCAGGCCGAGGAGCCGCGGCCAGGTCAGGGCCGGCTGCCGTGCCATGACGGGCGGCTCATCGTCCGGACGTGGCGGCCAGGCGCTGCCGGGCAAGCGCGACCGTCGCCCGGCACAGTGCGATCGGGTCGATGGGGTAGGGCACCGCCGCCTCGGCTCGAGACCAGGTGGCCAGCCAGGCGTCCTGGACCCGTCCGGTGAGCACCAGGATCGGCGGGCAGTTGAAGATCTCGTCCTTGAGCTGGCGGGCGATGCCCATGCCACCGGCCGGAACCGCCTCCCCGTCGAGGATCACCACGTCGATGCCGCCCGCGTCGAGCGCCTTGAGGACGGCGTACTGCGTCGCGCACTCGACGAACTCCACCGGGGGGAGATCGCGTTCGGGCCGCTTGCCGATGCCGAACCTCACCTTGTCACGGGTCGTCCGGTCGTCGGAGTAGACGAGGATCCGGAGGGAACCCGGGGGCGAGCCGGCTGTCGAACCGGACTGGGACGCGGTGGCTTCAGCGCTCATCGGGGTGTCCTCGGCGAGAGTTCGTCACTGGCGAAGGCGTCGTGAAGACGCCTGTCGGCGTACGGCGGTGATGTTACCCGGCTCGCTGTCGCGGGCCCGACCCGCGGGCGCTTGGGGGTCGCCCGAAGGCGGCGGGGATCGACCGACATAATGGCGCACGTGGCGACAGCAACCGTAGAACCCACCGCGCGCTTCCACGGCCACCCGAACCGCCCCTCGATGGTCAGTGTCGGGACGATCGTGTGGCTCGCCAGCGAGCTGATGTTCTTCGCCGCGCTCTTCGCGGCATATTTCACGATTCGGGCGGTATCGCCGGACCTGTGGGCGCAGGAGACGGCCAAGCTCAACGTCCCCTTCGCGTTCGTCAACACGACGGTGCTGGTGCTGTCGTCGGTGACCTGCCAGATGGGCGTCTTCGCCGCCGAGCGCGGCCAGGTCGGCCGCGTGGGCAGCATCCTGAACCCCGCGAAGTGGGGCCTGCGGGAATGGTTCGTCCTCACCTATCTGATGGGTGCGTTCTTCATCGGCGGCCAGACCTACGAGTACTCCGAGCTGATCCACGAGGGCGTCTCGCTCTCCTCCACGGCGTACGGCTCGGTGTTCTTCCTCACCACCGGCTTCCACGGCCTGCACGTGACCGGCGGCCTGATCGCCTTCCTGCTGGTCCTCGGTCGCACGTTCATGACGAAGCGGTTCACCCACGAACAGGCGGTGAGCGCCATCGTGGTGTCGTACTACTGGCACTTCGTCGACGTGGTGTGGATCGGACTGTTCGCGACCATCTATCTCATCAAGTAGGACGGAGCTGGAAGACGTGCCTTTCGGCGTCCGGGGTCGCCCCCGGTTCCACACGGACGGGCTCCGGGCTCGTTCCCGGCTGAGCACCATCCTGAGCGCGCGACGTCGCAACCGGTTCGCCGGGCTGGTCGTCGTGGCCCTGGCGTTGACGGTCTTCGGCGGTGTGTACGCCGTCGCCTCGCCCTCGTCCAAGGCGTCCGCCGACGCGGCTCAGTCGACGCAGGTCGACAAGGGCCGCAAGTTGTTCGCGGTGAGCTGCTCCTCCTGCCACGGCTTGAACGCGCAGGGGACCAACGCCGGTCCGCCGCTGATCGGCGTCGGCGCCGCGGCGGTCGACTTCCAGGTGGCCACCGGGCGAATGCCGGCCCAGCAGCCTGGCGCCCAGATCCCGCAGAAGCCGGTCGCCTTCAGCGGCGAGGAGATCTCCGCGCTGGCGGCCTACGTCGCCTCGCTCGGCCCCGGCCCGTCGGTGCCCTCCAAGCAGGACCTCGACACCTCCGACCTCAGCGACGCCGAGATCGCCCAGGGCGGTGAGCTGTTCCGCACCAACTGCGCCTCCTGCCACAACGTGGCCGGCAAGGGCGGAGCGCTCACCCACGGCAAGTACGCCCCCAATCTCGACGGCACCTCGAACCGGCACATCTACGAGGCCATGCTCACCGGCCCGCAGAACATGCCCGTGTTCTCCAACCAGGTGATCACCCCGAAGAACAAGCGGCAGATCATCGCCTATCTCAACGAGCTCAAGCAGCAGCCGGCCCAGGGCGGGTTCGGCCTCGGCGGGCTGGGCCCGGTGAGCGAGGGCGTCGCCGCCTGGCTTGCCGGTCTCGGCGCCTGCGTGGTCCTCGCGGTGTGGATCGCGGCGAAGACCGCACGGACCAACGGAAAGGGAGCACAGGGCAAATGAGCGACGAGACCTCTCGTGGCGAGGTTCCCGTCCCGGCCGGCCCCACCGGCACCGGGCACGAGGACCCGGTGCCCAACCCCGGTCTGCCGACGCACGAGCCGCGTCCCACCGACGTCGACGAGCGCGCCGCCAAGCGGGCCGAGCGCCAGGTCGCCACGATGTTCGGGCTGGCCACGCTGCTGACGCTCGGCTTCGTGGTCGCCTACTTCGCCATCCCGACCGACGCGACGTTCCTCGGCTTCGGGGCGTCCAACTTCATCATGGGCTGCGCGCTCGGTCTCGCGCTGCTGCTGATCGGGATCGGTGCGGTCCAGTGGGCCCGCAAGCTGATGTCCGACCATGAGATGGTCGAGGAACGCCACCCGGCCAAGTCGACCGACGTGGAACGCGCCGAAGCCATCGCGACCGTCCGGCAGGGCGGTGAGGAGAGTGGGATCGGCCGTCGCAAGCTGATCCGCAACTCCCTGATCGGTGCGCTGGCCGCGCTCGGCCTGCCGGTGATCGTGCTGTTGCGCGACCTCGGCCCGCTGCCGGGCAACGCCTCCGCGCACACGATCTGGCGGCGCGGCACCCGGCTCGCCAACGACGTGACCTTCGAGCCGATCAAGGCCGAGGACCTCGAGCTCGGCCAGCTGGTCAACGGCGTACCCATCACGCTGGAGAAGGTGCCGGAGGGCGTCGAACGCCAGGACGCCCGCGCGAAGTCGTCGATCATCATCGTCCGGATGAAGGAGAACGACATCCGGGCCCTCCCGAACCGCCGCGACTGGGGCGTATCCGGCATCTTGTGCTACTCCAAGGTGTGCACCCACGTGGGCTGCCCGGTTAACCTGTGGGAACAGCAGACACACCAGGTCCTGTGCCCCTGCCACCAGTCGACGTTCAACCTCGCCGACAATGGAAGGGTCGTCTTCGGGCCGGCTGCGCGGTCGCTGCCACAGCTACCGATCATGGTCGACGCCGAGGGATACCTGGTCGCCCAGAGCGACTTTCACGAGCCTGTCGGACCGAGTTATTGGGAGCGCGGATGAGCAGCGCGACACCACACCCCCTCGGCAAGCCGCTGGAGTTCCTCGACGACCGCATCGGCCTGGCCAAGCTGGTCAAGAAGAACATCCGCAAGGTCTTCCCCGACCACTGGTCGTTCCTGCTCGGTGAGGTCGCGCTCTACAGCTTCATCATCTTGTTGCTGTCGGGCACCTTCCTGACGTTGTGGTTCAAGCCGAGCATGCAGGAGGTCGTCTACAGCGGCCCCTACCTGCCGCTGCGCGGCGTGCACATGTCCGAGGCGTTCTCCTCGACGCTGAACATCTCCTTCGGTGTGCGCGGTGGTCTGCTGATGCGGCAGATCCACCACTGGTCGGCGATGCTGTTCATCGGCGCGATGACGCTGCACATGCTCCGGACCTTCTTCACCGGCGCGTTCCGCAAGCCGCGGGAGCTCAACTGGCTGATCGGCACCATCCTGCTGCAGCTGGGCCTGGTCGAGGGCTTCACCGGCTACTCCCTCCCCGACGACCTGCTCTCCGGCACCGGTCTGCGGTTCATCGAAGGGCTTCTGCGGGCGTTCCCGGTGGTCGGCACCTACCTGTCGTACTTCGTGTTCGGCGGCGCGTTCCCGGGTGACGTCGTGATTCCACGGCTGTACCCCGTGCACATCCTGCTGCTGCCCGGAGTGATCCTGGCGCTGATCACCGCACACCTGGCGCTGGTCGTCTACCACAAGCACACCCAGTTCCCCGGGCCCGGGCGGACCAACCAGAACGTCGTCGGCTACCCGCTGCTGCCGGTGTACATGGCCAAGGCCGGTGGCTTCTTCTTCATCGTCTTCGGCGTCACCGCACTGATGGGCGCGCTCTTCCAGCTGAACCCGGTCTGGGTGTACGGGCCGTACAACCCGTCCCAGGTCGGCGCGGGCACCCAGCCCGACTGGTACATGGGCTGGGTCGAGGGCGGGCTGCGCCTCATGCCCAACTGGGAAACCCACTTCGCGGGCTTCACCATCAGCTGGAACATCTTCATCCCGGGCTTCGGCCTGCTCGGGCTGCTGGCCATCGTCCTCGCGCTCTACCCGTTCATCGAGTCCTGGGTGACCGGTGACCGGCGCGAGCACCACCTGCTGGACCGGCCCCGCAACCAGCCGGTGCGGACCGCGTTCGGTGTGGCCGGGATGACGTTCTACGGCCTGCTGTGGATCGGTGGCGGCAACGACATCCTCGCCACCACGTTCCACCTGTCGATCAACTCCATCACCTGGTTCCTCCGGTTCGCGATCTTCATCGGTCCGGTGATCGCGTTCCTGATCGCCAAGCGGATCTGCATCGGTCTGCAGCGCGCGGACCGGGACCGGCTGCTGCACGGCCGCGAGACGGGCATCGTCATGCGGGCCCCCAACGGCGAGGTCAGCGAGATCCACGCGCCCCTCGACCCGGAGGAGGCCTGGTCGATCGCGGGCCACGACCGCCAGGAGCCGCTCGAGGTCGGTTCCGGTGTGGACGCCCACGGTGTGGCCGATCCTCACTTCCGCCGGCGGAAGTTGCGGGCTCGTGCGTCCCGCTTCTACTTCAGCGACCAGCTGCAGGTGCCGACGAAGGCGGAGCTGGACGCGGCGCACGGCAACGGCCACGGGCACGAACTGGCCAACGGCAACGGCCACGCCCGCGAACTGTCCGAGGGCAACGGTCACGCCAACGGAAACGGCGAAGGTACGAAGCAGGTCGGCGCCGGCGGCGGGAGTTCCCGCTCCGAGCACTGAGCCAGGCTCCCAGCCAGCACGCACCTGTGCCGCGGTCACCACCTGGTGGCCGCGGCACAGTGCTGTTCAGGCCCAACGGACGGCTCCGCGCACCCCTCGAGCCCGATCCGTGCGGGAAGCCCCTAAGGCGTGTTTCGTACGACATCGGCGAGGACGCCCGTCACGAACCTGCCCACAGCCTCGCTGCCCGGCGAGCCGGCTTCGCGGTCGATGAACGGCAGGTGCCCTCCCCCGACCAGCGACACATCCCGAGGGAGTCGATGTCGGCGTCAGCCGCGATCCGGCCCTGCACGCGCTCCCGGGCCAGGTAGGCGGCCACCGCCTCCGTGACCTGGCCGAGGATCCCGACCCCACCGCCGGGCCTGGCATCCCGCAACCGCACACCCAGACCGTCCCTGACCGTGATCAACGGGATGATCGCCACCGGAACCGGCTCGACATTCCGATCAGGGCGCGGTGAGGTTACCCGCCACGGTGCCGGTGCCCGCGGACTCCAGCGGGGCGCTCGCCCGCGCGGATGGCACCACCGCGGTACGCCTCACCGCCGACGACTGATCGACCGGCGCCCAGGAACGCGAGAAGGGCCGCACGTCCCTGCATGGACGTGCGGCCCTTCTCGTTCGGCTTCGCTCGGATCCGTCGGATGCGGGCCCTACAGCGCGCTGCCTGCCTTCCAGTCGTTCCAGGACATGTTCCAGTCGCCGTACCCGTTGCCGGTGACCGGCATCGCGGCGCCGTACTTGCTGGACACCTCCACCGGGTCACCGATGTGGGACACGTGCCACAGCCAGTCGGAGTCCCGCGTGTTCATGCCCACGCAGCCGTGGCTGACGTTCGTGTTGCCCTGGGAGCCGGTCGACCAGGCGGCGGTGTGCAGGAACTCACCGCTCCAGGTCAGCCGGAGCGCCCACCTGCCGGTCAGCCGGTAGTGCTCCTTCTCACCGATGGCCTCGTTCTTGAAGAGGACGTTCTCCCGCTTCGCCAGCACCACCTTGGTGCCGTTGCGCGTTCGCCAGCCCTTCTTGCCCCCGGTCACGTCGATTGTGCGGGCCAGCTTGCCGTCGACGTAGACCTTCGCGGTGTGGGTGTTGTCGAGGTCGACCTTGGTGACCACCGAGTTGGTGATGCTGAACGTGCGGACCTTGTCCTTGATTCCCCACGCGCCGTTGCCGGCGTCGAAGTCCTTGGTGTTGACCTTCAGCGTCACGTTGATGTGCGCGGGCCAGTAGGTTCGCGGTCGGTAGTGGACCTCCGAATCGCCGAACCAGTGCCAGGCCCCCTCGACCGGCTTGGACGTCTGGAGCACCAACCGCTTCTGTGCCGCGGCACGGTCCTTGACCGGCTCGCTGAACTTCACGACGATCGGCATCCCCACGCCGACGTTGTAGCCGTTCAGCGGAGTGATGTCGGTGCCCAGCACCTTGGCCGGCGGCGCCGTGGTGAAGCTCTGGTGGAGACCGGTCGGCTTCCCGTCGGAGTTCTTGGCGATCGCCTCGACCTTGTAGGTTCTGCCGGGCAGAAGCGTTCCGGCCTTGGCGGTCCAGACTGTCCTGGCGGCGTTCAGCGTGCCCTGGAGGTCCTCGACGCCTTCACTTGTGACAGTCACCTTGTCGAGCTTGCCACCGGCGGCGGAGACCTTCACCGGGTCGGTGAGCGCCACCTTCGCCGACTTCTTCGCCGAAAGCACGACCTTCGCCGGTGGTGTCGTCTTCTTGGGAGTCGCCGCCGAGCGGTTGCCCGGGTTGGCGTTCGCCTCGATCGGATTACCCGTGGACCTCGCCTGACATCCGACCACCATCACCATCGCCAGCAGCGCTGCCAGCACCCCTGCTCTACGCACCGCTGAACGCATGCGCCCCCGATTTCCCATGAATGCTCCCGTCCCGGCGGACCTACTCATGTCAGGTCGATCCCCCCTGCAGGGACCCCCGGGTGAAAGACGTTTCGAACCCCCGGCAAGTTGCACATGAGTAGGTGTGTCCTGGTAAATAATACTGAACCGGATCAACCGAACACAGAACGAGGGGCAGGTCCAAACGGACCTGCCCCTCGTTCTTGACGTGGAGATCGGATGTGCAGCGACACCCGGGTTCAGCGAGCGGCGGTCAGTGCGCGTGCTCCCCGCGGTAGTACTCGAACACCATGCCGAGCACGGACACCGAGCCGACCGCAGCGCCGATGATGAAGAGCCACCAGCCGAAGACGATGCCGAGGACGACCAGGGACAGGGACGCCGCGCAGGCCAGCGGCCACCAGCTGTGCGGGCTGAAGAAGCCGAGCTCGCCGGCCCCCTCCTCGATCTCGGCGTCCTTGCGGTCCTCCGGGCGCGGACCCACCCGGCGAGCAGTGAGGAGCACGTAGAACGCCACCAGCGCGGCGAGCAACGTGGTCATCACCAGCGCGCTTGTCCCGGTCGGGTCGTGAGACAGGAACCAGTAGATCGGCGTGACGAGGACGAAGAACCCGGTCAGGATCGCGAAGATGTATCCCTCGGCCTTCACGAGCGGTCCTTCCGGTTCTGCTGAGAGCTGGAGTGGAGTTGACTGTCGCGGCCGTTCTGCTCAGGCATGTCGGCCACACCGTGCGGGTCGTTCTGCGCGAGTTCGAGCAGCGCGATCTCCGGGTGGTGGACGTCGAACGCCGGGCTTTCGGAGCGGATCCGCGGGATCGAGGTGAAGTTGTGCCGCGGCGGCGGGGACGAGGTGGCCCACTCCAGCGACCGGCCCCAGCCCCACGGGTCGTCGACCCCGACCTTGGGCGACTTCCAGGACCCGATCACGTTGAGCAGGAACGGCAAGGTGGACATCCCGAGGAGGAAGGCGCCGATGGTGGAGACGGTGTTCAGGGTCGTGAAGCCGTCCTGGACGGTGTAGTCGGCGTACCGGCGGGGCATGCCTTCCACCCCCAGCCAGTGCTGCACCAGGAAGGTCAGGTGGAAGCCGAAGAACAACGTCCAGAAGTGGATCTTGCCGAGTGTCTCGTTCAGCATCCGGCCGGTCATCTTCGGCCACCAGAAGTAGAAGCCCGCGAACATCGCGAACACCACGGTGCCGAACACCACGTAGTGGAAGTGGGCCACCACGAAGTAGGTGTCGCTGACGTGGAAGTCCAGCGGCGGCGCGGCCAGGATCACGCCGGTGAGCCCACCGAAGAGGAACGTCACCAGGAAGCCGATGGACCACAGCATGGGCGTCTCGAAGCTGACCGAGCCACGCCACATCGAGCCGATCCAGTTGAAGAACTTCATTCCGGTCGGCACCGCGATGAGGAACGTCATGAAGGAGAAGAACGGCAGGTCGACCTGGCCGGTCACGAACATGTGGTGCGCCCACACCGCGACCGACAGGGCCGCGATCCCCATCGTGGCCAGCACCATGCCGACGTACCCGAAGAGCGGTTTGCGGCTGAACACCGGAATGATCTCGGTGATGATCCCGAAGAACGGCAACGCGATGATGTAGACCTCGGGGTGACCGAAGAACCAGAACAGGTGCTGCCACAGAGCGGACCGGCGCCGCCGTTGGCCGGGTCGAACACGTGCGCACCGAACTGCCGGTCGGCCTCCAGCATCAGCAGGGCGCCGGCAAGGATCGGGAACGCGATCAGCGCGAGCACGCTGGTGACCAGGACGTTCCAGGTGAAGATCGGCATCCGGAACATCGTCATGCCCGGCGCCCGCATGCAGAAGACCGTGGTGACGAAGTTGACCGAGCCGAGGATCGTTCCCAGACCGGCGATGTAGAGGCCCATCACCCACAGGTCGCCACCGACGCCCGGGGTGCGCACCGCATCGGAGAGCGGGGTGTACGCCGTCCAGCCGAAGTCCGGCGCCCCGGACGGCGTGAGGAACGAGCTCAGCACGATCAGGCCACCGAACAGGAACATCCAGTAGCTCAACATGTTCATCCGCGGGAACGCGACGTCCGGCGCGCCGATCTGCAGCGGCATGATCACATTGGCGAACCCGACGAACAGCGGCGTCGCGAACAGCAGCAGCATGATCGTGCCGTGCATGGTGAACAGTTGGTTGTAGAGCAGTTCGCCGTTGGTCTTGCCCAGCACCTGCATGCCCGGGCGAGCCAGCTCGGACCGCATGAGCAGCGCCATCAGGCCGCCGACCAGGAAGAACGCGAACGACGTGACGAGGTAGAGGTGGCCGATCACCTTGTGGTCGGTCGTGGTCATCCACGACACGATCTTCGCGCCCGTACTGCGGCGGCGTACCGGCTCGGCCGGGAAGTCGGACGCCTGCCGGCGCTCACTGAGAATCGTCACTTGGTTCCCTCCACCTGCATACCCTGCTGGGTGCGTGTAGCAGCGCCGCCGGTGTTCAGGCCGGTCTGGCCCTTCGCCTTGAGCTGGCGCAGGTGCGCGTCGTACTTCTCCTGGCTCACCACGTGCACGGTGAACAGCATCCGGGAGTGGTAGACCCCGCAGAGCTCGGCGCACTTGCCGGCGAACTCACCCTCCTTGGTGGGGGTCAGCTCGAAGTAGTTGGTCTTGCCGGGGAAGACGTCCATCTTGAACAGGAACGCCGGGATGAAGAAGGAGTGCACCACGTCGGGTGAGTTGAGCTTGAACCCGACCTTCTTCCCCACCGGGAGATAGAGCGTCGGAAGGTGCTCGGGGGTGCCGGTCTCCCACACCGTTCCGGTGCCGGGAGCGTTCTCGTAGTTGAACGTCCAGCTCCACTGCTGACCGACGACGTTGACGACGGTGGTGGGCGGGTCGTTCTTGTCCACCTTGAGAATGGCGTTCTGGTCGCGCACGGTGAAGAAGAACAACACCGCGATGATCACGAACGGGACCGCGGAGTAGAGGATCTCGATCGGCAGGTGGTAACGGACCTGTGGCGGAACGGAGTCGTCCCGGCGGCGGTAGGCGATCACCGCCCAGACGATCAGGCCCCAGACGAGTACGCCGACCGCGAGCGCGGCGATCCAGGCGCCCTGCCACAGGCTCAGCGTGTGGGTGGCCCGGTCACTCGCCGGCGGGGGCATGCCGCCCCGCTTCCAGGTGTCGAGCTGCTCCGTGGAGCATCCACTCGCCACAAGCAGGGCGATGCCTACGAGCGACGCCACGGACGCCCTGCGCAGAATCGGGCGCGGAGCGCGTTCGCCAGCGTTCGACCTCACGGGATGCCTTTCTCCCTCAGACCCTCCGCACCGGCGATTACACAGACCCACCGGGTGCACAGCGGCGCAACCTCGTATCAGCGACAGAAACCCTACTCGCAGCACCTGGACTCCCAGACCCGCACCCTCCCGGCGGGCGGACGGTCCACTCAGGGCTGGGTGACCTTCTGCTGGACCCGGGTCAGCATGGGCTCCACGTCGGCCGCGGCGTCGTCGCCGTACGCCTCCGCGAGCCGGCCGAGGAACGTCTCCCGGGTGAGGTGGTACTCCTGCGGGCCCACGGTCTCGATCACGTGCGCGGCGAGCAGGCAGCCGACCTGGGCGGCCCGCTCGAGGTCGAGTCCCCAGCCGACAGAGGCGAGGAAGCCGGCGCGGAAGCCGTCGCCCACGCCGGTGGGGTCGACCAGGCCCTGCACGGGCGCGACGCCCACGTGGATGGGCGCCTCGCCCTTGCGGTGGATCCGGACGCCCTCCGACCCGAGCGTGGTGACGACCACGCCGACCCGAGTGAGGATCTCCTCGGTGTTCCAGCCGGTCTTCTGCTCGGTCAGCGCGGATTCGTACTCGTTGGACAGGAAGTACGTGGCGCCGTCGATCAGCTCGCGGATCAGTTCGCCGTCGGACCAGGCAAGCTGCTGGGAGGGGTCGGCGGCGAACGCATAGCCGCGGTCGCGGCACTCGTCGGTGTGCCGGCGCATCGCCTCGGGGTCGTTGGCGCCGATCACCACCAGGTCGAGCCCGCCGACGCGCTCGGCCACGGGCGCCAGCTCGATCTTGCGGGCCTCGCTCATCGCGCCGGGGTAGAAGGTGGCGATCTGGGCGTGCGCGGAGTCGGTCGTGCAGACGAATCTCGCGGTGTGGTGTTCGTCACTTGTATGCACCGAGCCGCAGTCGACGCCGTGCCGCTCCAGCCACGAGCGGTAGTCGGCGAAGTCGTGGCCGACCGCGCCGACGAGGACGGGGTCCAGGCCGAGGCAGGCCATACCGAACGCGATGTTGGCGGCGACGCCACCCCGGCGCACCTCGAGGTCGTCGGCGAGGAACGACACCGAGATCTTGTCCAGCTGGTCGACCACGAGGGAGTCGCGGAACTTGCCGCCGAACGTCATGAGGTGGTCGGTGGCGATCGACCCGGTAACCGCGATTGGCACGAAGAATTCCCC
This sequence comes from uncultured Actinomycetota bacterium, assembly GCA_963791775.1. Lineage (GTDB taxonomy): Bacteria > Actinomycetota > Actinomycetes > Propionibacteriales > Actinopolymorphaceae > Actinopolymorpha. The sequence goes on from CAWBTM010000015.1 coordinate 475,812, forward strand.
TTCGGAGATAGTCGGACGGCGAATCGGCAGCTCACCATACCCAGGCCAGGCGGGTCGGCGTCGCGCTCGGCCCGGCGAGTCCGGTCCGGCCGACCGCCTCCCCGCAGGCCACCCGGCCACGAGCCACGGTCCGAGCGGACCGGGAGCCGCACCAAGCCTCCGGAACCGGTGGCGGCGGGACCGCGTCCATGAGGGCGAGCAGGTGATCGGCCTGGCGCGGCGCGGGACAGACTCCGGGCCGCGGTCGTCCGGTACCTGCCGGTCCTCAGCCGGTACACCGGCGCAACCAGGAACCTCGATCTTTCCGGGGGGAACACATGAGCTCACCGTTCGCGGTTCCCGTCCGCGCCGCTCGCCCGCTGGCCACCCTGGTGGCCCTGGCCGCGCTCGCCCTGGCCACCTCGTGCGGAGCGGGCACGACCGCCGAGTCCGGCGACCAGCCGGCCTCGCCTACGCCCTCGCCCACAGCCACGAAGTCGGCCGGGCCAACCCCGTCGCCGACCTCCTCCCCCAGTCCTACCGGCGCGCCGGGCGGCAAGGGCCCGGGCAAGCCCGGCATGCCGCCGGCGCACCCCCGGACGACAACTGGCAGCCGCTCATCCGGGTCGACGCCGCCGACGGCACGCGCACCGCGCACACGCTGAAGGTGCACTACACCCTGCCGACGCCGTGCGCCCCCGGCCTGCGCCGCGCCGAGGTCACCGAACGCGCCGACGCCGTTGTGGTCAAGCTGCACCGCGACCCGCCCGCGAAGAGCGACGTGATCTGCACCCAGGTGATCAAGGAGCGTTCCGTCGACGTCCACCTGGACACGCCGGTCGGCGACCGGCCGCTGGTCGACGGATCCTCCGGCCGGGTGGTCAAGCTGCGCGGCTGACCGTCCCGCACCGGCGACCCGCGGACAGCTCGGCGGCGGACGGTCGCTCAGCTGCCGGCCGCTACGCCGGACGGCCAGGACCCGCTGGCACCCTCGTCGCCCACGATCCCGCCGGTACCCGCCGGGGCCGGCGAGCCCGCCCACACCGGCCCGTCCGGGTAGCGGTAGTCGGCGAGCGTCTCCGGGCGGAGCTCCGCCGACATGCCCGGCGCGGTCGGCGCGGCGTAGGCCCCGGCCACGATCCGCACCGGGTCGACGAAGTGCTCGTGCAGGTGGTCGACGTACTCCACCACCCGGTCGGGCGTGTGCCCGGCGACGGCCACCTCGTCGAACATCGCCAGGTGCTGTACGAGCTCACACAGGCCGACGCCTCCGGCGTGCGGGCACACGGGTACGCCGAACTTCGCCGCCAGCAACAGGATCGCGACGTTCTCGTTCACTCCCCCGACCCGGGCCGCGTCCGGCTGCAGGACGTCGATCGCGCCCGCCTGCAGCAACTGCTTGACGATGACGCGGTTCTGGGCGTGCTCGCCGGTAGCCACCCGGATCGGGGCGATCCCGCGCCGGATAGCGGCGTGGCCGAGCACGTCGTCGGGTGAGGTCGGCTCCTCCACCCACCACAGGTCGTACTCGCGCAACCGGTCCACCCAGCGCACGGACTCCGCGACGTCCCAGCACTGGTTGGCGTCCACGGCGATCCGGACGTCCGGGCCGACCGCGCGGCGGGCCACGCCGAGCCGGCGGCGGTCGTCGTCGACGTCGCGGCCCACCTTCAGCTTGATCTGGCCGAACCCGTCCGCGACGGCCTGCCGGGACAGCCGGTCGACGGTCTCGTCGTCGTACCCGAGCCAGCCCGGTGTGGTGGTGTACGCCGCGAGCCCGTCGGCGCGCAGGCGTTCCTCGCGCGCGGCCCTGCCGGGTTCGGCCGCGCGGAGCAGGTCCAGTGCCTCCTCCGGGGTGAGCGCGTCGCGGAGGTAGCGCCAGTCGACCAGGCCGACGAGCTGCTCAGGCGTCATGTCCGCGAGCAGCTTCCACACCGGCAGGCCCGCGCGCCGGGCGGCGAGGTCCCAGACGGCGTTGACGACCGCGCCGATCGCCATGTGCATCAGGCCCTTCTCGGGGCCGAGCCAGCGAAACTGCGAATCGTCCACGAGGTCGAAGTAGACGCGGCCGAGGTCGGCGCAGATCTCCTCCACGTCCCGGCCGACCAGGGCCGGGGCGAGCGCCCGGATCGCCGCGCACTGCACCTCGTTGCCCCGGCCGATGGTGAAGGCGAAGCCGTGTCCCTCGGGTCCGTCGCTGGTACGCAGCACGACGTACGCCGCGGAGTAGTCCGGGTCGGGGTTCATGGCGTCGGAGCCGTGCAACTCCCGAGACGTCGGGAACCGCACGTCGTGTACGTCGACCGCGACCAGTTTCGACACCGGGTCTCCTCGTTCCAAGGGCTTGGTGATCCGGGGCCGGGTTCGCGGCTACCGGAGACGGCCGTCCGCGTGACCACTCAATACGTCAGACGACCACTAGGATCCGGAGTCAGCTTGCCACGTGGCCGGGCGGGGCCGGACGACCGATCGGGGCGAGCGCCCGTCGGACCGTACGCCACGCCCCTGCCGTGTGCGAAGCAACGCGAAGCGAGGCGAAGCATGGGCAAGCGGGCCACGCAGCGGCACCGGCTGGGCACGAGCGACGTGGAGGTCACCCGACTGGGGCTGGGAACCGCCCCGCTGGGCGGGCTGTTCACCTCCGTCGCCGACGAGGCCGCGGCCGCGGTGGTGATAGCGGCACTGGACGCCGGCCTCAACTACCTCGACACCGCCCCGCTCTACGGCCACGGGACCGCCGAGCGCCGGGTGGGCGCCGCGCTGTCCGGGATCGGCCGTTCCGAGTACGTCCTGTCCACCAAGGTCGGCCGGCTGATCGTGCCCGCCGAGGGCGCCGACGGCGGCGAGGGCGGGCCGAACGCCAACGGGTACGCCGACGCACCCCCGTCGGAGGCGGCGTTCGACTACAGCCGGGACGGCATCGTGCGGTCGGTGACCGAGAGCCTGGAACGCCTCGGCCTGGACCGGGTGGACATCCTCTACATCCACGACCCCGACGACCACGAGGAGGAGGCCCTCACGGTCGCCTACCCCGCGGTCCGCGAGCTGCGCGACCAGGGCGTGGTGCGGGCGATCGGCGTCGGCATGAACCAGTCCCGCATCCCGACCCGGTTCGTGCGCGAGACCGACGTCGACGCGGTCCTGCTGGCCGGGCGCTACACGCTGCTGGAGCAGCCCGGAGCCGAGGACCTGCTGCCGGCCTGCCTGGAGCGGGACACCTCGATCGTGATCGGCGGCGTCTACAACTCCGGTCTGCTGGCCGACCCCCGGCCGGGCGCGACGTACAACTACGCCGCGGCGCCTGAGCACCTGATCGCCCGGGCGCAGGAGCTGGCCGGGATCTGCGAGCGGCACGGCGTACCCCTCAAGGCGGCGGCCATCCAGTTCCCGCTGTGGCATCCGGCGGTGGCCACGGTCCTCACCGGCGCGCGCAGCGTGGCCGAGCTGGAGGAGAACCTCGCGATGATGGAGTACGACGTCCCGGACGCGTTGTGGGACGACCTCGCCGACGCGGGAGTGAAGCGGTATGGCGCCTGACGCCGCCCCGGCCGCCGCAGCCGACACACCAGGCCCCGGAGCGGCGGCCGACCTCGGCGGCGTGGACGCACACCACCACGTCTGGGACCTGTCCGTACGTCCGGAGCCGTGGATCGAAGGGCCGCAGATGGCCCCGATCGACAAGACGTTCCACCTGTCCGACCTCGCTCCGCACGCGAAGGCGGCCGGGGTGACCCGGACGGTCCTGGTGCAGACGGTGCCCGACGTCGACGAGACGCGGGACTTCCTCGCCCTCGCCGACGGTGAGGACCTGGTGGGCGCGGTGACCGGCTGGGTCGACCTCACCGCGGACTCCGTTGCCGACGACCTCGCCGAGCTGGCCGCCGCCCCGGGCGGGCAGTACCTGCGCGCCATCCGGCACGGCGTACAGGGCGAGCCGGACCCGGCCTGGTTGAGCCGGCCCGACGTCCGGCGCGGACTCGCGGCGGTGGCCGGCGCGGGGCTGCGATATGAGCTGCTGACCCTACCGGTGCAGCTGCCGGCGGCGGTGGAGACGGTGGCGGCACTGCCGGAGTTGGCGTTCGTCCTCGACCACTGCTCCAAGCCGGAGATCGCCCGGGGCGTGGACGAGCCGTGGGCCGAGCTGATCCGCCGGCTCGCGGCGTACCCCAACGTCACCTGCAAGCTGTCCGGGCTGGTGACCGAGGCCGACTGGGCATCCTGGGACGTCGCCACCCTGCGGCCCTACGTCGAGGTGGTGCTGGAGGCCTTCGGCCCGGACCGGGTGATGTTCGGCTCGGACTGGCCGGTGTGCCTGCTGGCGACGACGTACGACGACTGGATGGCGGCCGCCCGGGAGCTGACCGCGCACCTGGACCCGGCCGAACGCGCCGACGTGTTCGGCGGCACCGCCCGCCGGGTGTACGCGCTGGACTGACCCTCGGCGTACCGACCCACCCCGGACTCCGAAACGCAAGGTGTCGCCGCCCTGGTGTAGAACCTCCGAATGACCTACCGCATCGCCATCGCCGGCATGTCCACCGAGTCGAGCACCTTCACCACCCACCGGACCGGCCTGGCCGACTTCCGCATCGGCCGGGGCCAGGAGCTCGCCGACCGCTATCCGTTCCTGACCGGCTGGCGGCTGCCGGAGCACCCCGAGGTGGAGTTCGTCCCGCTGCTGCAGGCGTCCGCGCTGCCCGGTGGCCAGGTGCTTCCGGAGGTGTACGACGAGATCGAGGCGGAGATCCTGGAGCGGCTGCGGGCCGCGCTGGACGAGGGCGAGCTGCACGGGTTCTACTTCGACATCCACGGCGCGATGGCGGTCGAGGGGCGGCGGGACGCGGAGGCCGCGCTGGCGCACCGCATCCGGTCGCTGGTCGGGTCGGACTGCGTGCTCTCGGCGTCGATGGACCTGCACGGCCAAGTGTCGGAGGACCTCGCCGAGACGGTGGACCTGCTCACGGCCTACCGCACCGCACCTCACCTGGACTACGTCGAGACGCGCGAGCGCGCGGTACGCAACCTCGTCCGGTGCCTGGTCGAGGAGGTCCGCCCGGTGCGGGCGTGGGTGCGGGTCCCGGTGCTGCTCCCGGGCGAGATGACCAGCACCCGGGTGGAGCCGGCGAGGTCGGTCTACGCCTCGGTGGAGGAGGCCGAAAGCCTCAACGGCGTCATGGACGCCTCACTGTGGGTGGGGTACGCCTGGGCTGACGAGCCGCGCTCGGCGGCGACCGTCGTCGTCCACGGCACCGACCACAACGTGGTCGCCGGCCAGGCCGAGCGGATCGCCCGGGCCTGGTGGGACGCCCGGCACGACTTCGAGTTCTGTGCCCCGGCCGGTCCCGCCGACTGGTGCGTGGCGCAGGCGTTCGAGTCCGGCCGGCGGCCGTTCTTCGTCAGCGACTCCGGCGACAACCCCACCGCGGGCGGTTCCAACGACGTCGCCTGGCTGCTCGGCCACCTGCTGGCCACCCCGGCGCTGGCCTCCGGCGAGCGCACCGCGATCTGGGCCAGTTGCGTCGCGCCGGACGCCGTACGCACCTGCGTGGACGCCGGTGTCGGCGCCCGGGTCGACGTTCAGGTCGGTGGCGTCTTCGGCGGTGGTGAGCCGGTGGCGATGAGCGGCGAGGTCACCCACGTCACCCGCGAGGACCAGGTGGGCGGTGACATCGCGGTGGTGCGTTCCGGCGGGGTGTCCGCGGTGCTCACCAGCAGGCGCAAGCCGTTCCACTACGTCGCACACCTGCAGGCGCTCGGACTGGACCCGGCCGACCACGACCTCACCGCCGTGAAGATCGGCTACCTCCAGCCCGACCTCTACCAGGCGGCCAAGGGCTGGGTGCTGGCGCTGACCCCCGGCGGTGTCGACCAGGACCTGCTCCGGCTGAACCACCAGCACGTTCTCCGGCCGGTCCACCCGCTGGACGCCGATTTCGACGACCCCGACCTGACGCCGGTGATCTTCGGCTAGGGCCCGGTGTGAGCAAGATCGCCTAAGGTGACTACCTGTCTTTCGGGTGGGCTGGCTGTCGGAGTGTCGGTACGGGGAGCGGCATGGCCGGATTGCGACTGGACGACCTCAGCGTCGGGGGCGTGTGCACGTCCTGGTCGCTGGCCGTGCCCGTCGGCGCCGTCCGCGCCGCCGTCGTACGGGATCAGGAGTCGGTGCGCGCCCTGCTCGAGGTCGTGCTCGGGCTGGTCGCGCCGGACGCCGGCCGGGTGCTCGTCGACGACGTGGACGTCCTCGAACAGCCCGACGACCACCACCGGCGCCGCCGGCACCGCGCCGGCAACGACGACCAGTGCCGGGTGCGGTACCTCCCGGCCTCCGGCGGACTCGAACCCGGGCTGACCCTGCAGCAGAACCTCACCCGCGCGAGCTGCCCCACCGTGCGGGTTCCCCGCCGGCGCGCGGCGGCGCAGGCACGCGAGACCGCGGTCCGGCTCGGGCTGCGCCGGCTGCTGGGCCGCTACCCCGAACAGCTCACCGTGGGCCAGCGCCAGCTCGCCGGGTTCGCGGTGGCGCTGTGCTGGCGTCCGTGCGCGCTCGTGGTGGAGGACTCCCCCGACCTGCCCACGTGGGACGCGGCGCTGGAGTTCGAACGCCTGCGGCTGGACCCGGCGGGTGTGCCCGGGCCGCGGGGGCTGTTCGCCGAGGTGGCCGGGCTGGTGCTGACCACCGACCCGGCCCGCACCCGGCTGCTCGACCCCGATCCGGTCGGCGTCCAGCATGCGGCTCCCCCGACGTGCGCCCGGCGGGACGAGGCCGACGGCAGCGAGGACCGGGACGGTGAGGATGCCGCCGCAGGTGAGCGGGTGGGCCGCGGGGGCTCCGAGGAGACCGGTCGGGGCAGCCGCCATGCCTGAGATGCCCGCGCCGACGAGGCGGGCCCTGCTGCGTGCGGCCGCACTGGCCCCGCTGGCCGGAGCCGCGACCGGCTGCGGCGGGTCCACCGTCCTCGGTGACCGGCCCACGGTGCGGGTCGCGGTGAGCTGGAGCGCGGGTGAGCTGGCGGCGTTCCGCAGCGTGCTCGCCGGGCTGAACCACCTGCCCGGTTTCGGGCCGATGACCTACGACGTGACGCCGGTTCCGTTCGGGGACGACATCGGGACCGCGCCGGCGGCGCGCGGCGCGGGGCGGCTGGACCTCGTGATGCTGCCGCTGCCGGGTGAGCTGCGCCGCCACCTCGACACCCTGGCGCCGATCCCCGCCGACCTGTGGCCGGTCTCCCCCGCGGGATCGGCCGGCTCGTCCGGACCCTCCGGTCCCGGCGGGCGGTACGCGCCGGTGTGGCGGTCGCTGCTGTTCGCCGCCGACCGCACGCACGAAAGCAGGCCGTACGGTCTGCCGTTCAAGATGTCGAACAAGTCGGCGGTGTGGTACGACCGCGACCTGTTCCGCCGCCTGCGGCTGCGGCCGCCGAGCACCTGGGCCCAGTGGCTGCGGCTCAACCAGACGCTGCGGTCGGCCGGCCTGCGTCCCCTCGCCCTCGGCGTGGCCGACGGGTGGTCGCTCACCGACTTCTTCGAGAACGTCCTCGTGGGCATCTCGTCGTCGGCGTACGAGCGACTGGCCGGCGACCCTGCGCGTCGGCCGGCCCTGTGGGGCAGCGCACCGGTGCGCACGAGCCTGCGCCGGCTGGCCGAGCTGTGGGGCCCGGCCGGGACACTGGCCGGCGGCGTGACCGGGTCGCTGGTCCGGCAGTTTCCGGAGGCGGTGCTGGAGGTGTTCGGTTACCACCGAGCCGCGATGGTGGTCGTGGCCGACTACGCCGAGCCGTACGTACGCCGGTTTGCCACGGGCGACGACGCCACCTCCCCCGGCGGGTCCGGCAGCGGCGACGGTCCGGGCGGCACCGGCGGTCCGAGCGGCACCGGCGGAATCGGGGTGTTCCGCTTCCCGCGGATGGCGCCCGGACTGCCCGCTCCCCTGGTCGCCGGCGGTGACGTGATGGTGCTCACCCGGCCGGCCGGTGCGGAGGCGGTCGACCTGCTCCGCAGGCTCGCGCACCCGCGCGCCCCGCTGCCGTGGATCGCGAGTACGGGCGGCTTCGTCGCCGCGGATCAGGACACACCCGCCACGTCCTACTCCCCGCAGGCCGCCGCGCTCGCGGCCGAGTTGCGTACCAGCACCTTCCACTTCGACCTGTCCGACCAGCTCGGCGCTGTCGGGTCGCGGGAGGGGATGTGGCGGGCGCTGAAGGACTTCCTCGTCGACGTGTCGCCCGAGCGCGACGGCGGCGCGGGCCGCACCGTGGACCGGGCCGTCGAGCGGTTCGTCGCCCGGATGCGGCTGGCCGAGGCACGGGAACGGGCTTCCGGCCTCGACGGCACCGAAAGCGCCGCCGGCGGTGACGGCACGTCCCGGGACAGCGGCGTGGGGACCGGGGGCGGCTGATGGTCATCCAGAGTCACCGCGGCCTGCGGCTGGAGGTCACCAGCCGGCCGATGTCCGGTCCGCTGGTCCCCGGCGGCCGCGGCTTCGCCGGGTTGTACGCCGCCCTGCTCGTCGTGGCGGCCGCTCTGCTCGTCGCGCTGCTGGTAGTCCCGACGCTGCTCACCGCCGGGTCGGCGCTCGGATCGTCGCGCTGGCTGCATCTCGGGCACCTTGCGCGGGTCTTCACCGACCCCGACTCCCGGCGGGCGTTCGGTAACACCATCGGCTGGCTGGTAGTGGCGCTGGGACTGGTGCTGGTCGGCTTCTGGATCGCACTGCTCAGCCGCCGGCTCGGCCGCTGGTCGGTGTTGTTCGTCAACGTGCTGATGCTGCCGTTCGGCCTGTCCGCGCTGGCCTCCGGCGCGGCGTTCCGGATCATCTTCGACCCCGCACCCGAACGCGGCACGGCCACCGCCTTGCTGACGTACCTCTTCGGCGGCAGTCCGGTCTGGCTCGGCCCGTGGTGGATCTGGTGGGTGCTGGTGTCGGCGTTCGCCTGGACCTGGCTCGGCTTCGTGGTGTCGTTGTTCCGGGCCGGGCTGGAGGCGATCCCGCCCGAACTCATCCGCCGCGCGCGGCTGCAGGGTCCGACCGGCCGCCTCGACGGGGTGTGGCGGCTGCAGTGGCGGATGCTCCGGCCGGTCACCGCGGTCGTGGTTCTCACGCTCCTCGTCGCCGCCGCCCGGATCTTCGACCTGGTGCTGATCGTGGTGCCGGTGCCGATGCAGGACGAGGTGGACGTGGTGTCGGTGCGCTGGTGGCGGCTCACCACGTCGGCCACCGACCAGGGCGAACCCGCGGCGATCGCGCTGATCCTGCTCGCGGTGGTGGCCACCGCCGCGCTGGCCGCCCGCAAGGGGATGCGCATCCCGCACGGCGTACCCCAGCCGCCTCCGCCGTGGTGGCGGCGCCAGTTGCTGGCCGGCTGGCGGCGCCGCGTCCCGTGGCTAAGTGCCACGGTCGGGATCGCGGTCGGCCTGCTGTGGGCGTTCCCGTTGTTCGTCCTCGCGGCGACCGCGATCCGCGCCCCGGGCGACGCGGGCATGCTCGGCTGGTGGCAGCCCGCGAGCCACCTGCTCAGCCTGGCCTCGCTGGCGGAGGTGTGGAACGCCGGACTGCCCGGCGCGCTGCTCGGCACCCTTGGCGTGGCCACCGGTTCGGCCCTGCTGGTGGTCAGTGTCGCGGTGGTGCCCGCGCACGCGCTGGCCGCCGGTGTCGTCCGCGGGCGCGCGCTCACCCTCGTCCTGGCCGTGCTCAGCGTGCTGGCGGTGCTGCCGGTGCAGATGTACGTCGGTCCGCTGCGGCAGGCGTTCGGCGCGGTCGGCCTGACCGGCTCGCGGTTGCCGCTGGTGCTGATGCACGCCGCGGCCGGGCTGCCGTTCGCGATCCTGCTGCTGAGGGCTGCGCTGTCCGCGGGCAACGAGGGCCGGTACGCCGACGCGCTCGGGGGGCTGACCGGCTACCGCACCGGGGCCAACCGCGTCTGGCGTACCACCGGACCGGCACTGGTGGCGGTGGCGGTGGTGGAGTTCGTGCTGGTGTGGGACGACTTCATCGTGAGCTTCCTGGTCAGTGGTCCGGGCGCCAGCCCACTCACCCTGGTGCTGTGGGGCGAGGCCCGCCAGTTCGCCACCTCGACCGGCCCGGTCGCCGCGGCCGCGGTCGTCTCCGCGGCGGTCCCGTCGATCCTGTTGCTGCTGACCTGGCGGCGCTGGGTGGTGCCCGGCCTCACCGGCGGAGTGCTGCGATGAGTACGCCACCGGTCGACGACCACCGGCCGTCGAGCGCACCGCCCGCGGCCGGCAGCCCGACCGGCAGCCCCGCCGGCCGACCGGACCAACGCCCCGGCGGTTCGCCGTCCGGGCCCGGCTACCCGCCGGGCTCCGCGCGCCAGCCCGACCGCGCCGCACCGGCCGACGTCACCGAGTTCGGCGGGCCGGAGCCGGGGGTGCTGCGGCGGCCGCGTTCGGGCCCGTTCCACTTCCTCCTGCGCAGCACCAGCGCGATCGCCCTTGCCCTGCTCAGCGGCGTAGCGGTGAACGTCCTTACCGACGTGTGGAACACCAGCCCCCTCGGCACCGACCTGAACGGCGCGGTACGCGCCGCACTTGTGGTGGCGCTCGTCGGTGTCGTGCTGGTCGCGGTGCTCCTCCGGGTGCTGGAGCGGCGGCGAGGCCAGGCCGCCGTCCGGGGGCGGGACCTGGCGCTGGTCGCCCCGGGCACGCCGATCCGGCCGGCCTGGAACCGGCCCGAGCCGGTGCTGGACGACCGGGACGATGCCGTCGCCAACGGCGTTCGCGCACTGCGTGAGCACGGCGTCGCCGCGATCGTCGGCGAGCCCGGCACCGGTACCTCGGCGGTGGCGGCCGGGGTCATGCACACACTCCTCGAGCCGGGCACGATCCGGGCCGGCCAGGTCGCGCCGTTCGACCTGCGGGGTTGGGCGTGGGAGCCGGACAGCCCGCTCACCCTGGCGAGTCATCTGCTGCCGGCGTTCGGGCTGACCGCGCCGACGTCGGACGCCGACCTGCCGGAGGCGGCCCGTCGGCTGCACGGCGTACTCGCCGAACGCCGGGTTCTTCTGGTGCTGGACAACCTCACCACGACCAGCCAGCTGGAGTGGCTGGCACCGGTGCTGTCCGCCCGGCCGCGCGAGCCCCGGCTGCTCGTGGTCGGGAGGCCGGGGCTGGCCGAGCTGTTCCGGCCGTACGACAGTGCCGAGCCCGGCGAGCCGGACCACGGCACCCAGGCCGGCGGTCCCGGTGCGCCCACCCGCCCGTACGAGGTGGTGACGCTGGCGCCGGTGGGCATCGAGACGCTGCGCGCGGTCTGGGTGGCGGCAGGCGGTCCGCCCGACCCGCCCGGCGGCTGGCTGGATCGCGTACTCCCCCACTGCGGCGGGCTGCCCAAGGCGGCCCACGACCTGGCCCGGGAGTACACCCGCCCGGGCGCGCCGTGGACGCCGGACGAGCTCCTCCGCGCGTTCGACGGCAAGGCCGCCCGGCCCGGGATGGAAGCGGTCTGGACCGCGATCCTGGAACGCACCGGGGGCAGCCTGTCCCGGCGCGGACGGCTGTTGCTGGGGGCCCTGGCCGAACTCTCGGTCACCGAGCTCACCGTGGAGGCCGTCGAGGCGGTACGCGGCAGCCTGGACGACCTGATCGAGATCCTGGAACGCGGCGAGGACCCGGCGCCGGGCGGGCCGGCCGAGGCGTCACCTGACCCGGTCGCCGAGCTGCGTGACCGCCGGCTGGTCCGGGAGACCGCGGCCGGGAGGTACCGCCTGCCGGACGAGATCCGGGCCGTGATCCGCGCACCGGGAACCACCACCGAGGGTGCCGCGAGTGCGGCGGTGGCCCGGCAGGCGCTGGTCCGCCACTACGCCACCCTGGCCCGCACCTGGATGGCGGCGCTGGACTCCACCCTCGGCGCCGCGGCGGCGGCTAGGTGGTTCCAGACGAGCGAGCCGCTGCTGCACGCCCTGCTGACCGGTGCTCCGCACGAAGAGGAGACCGGGCTCGGCGCCGGATCGGCCGCAGGTGCCGGGCCGGGGTTCGGGCGCGGCCGGGGTGCCGGCCTCGGCGCCGGGCTCGGCCCCGGCCTCGGCGCCGGACCGGGCGCCGGACTGGTGGACGACCTCTGCACCCTCGCCGACGCACTGGACCGCTGGCGCGCCCGGACCGGCCGGCCCGCCACACCAGGCGGGCAGCCCGCGGAGCTCGTCCGCATACTCCGGCGGTCCCGTCGGCCCGATCTCGCCCAGCTCGCCGGCATCCGGCACGCGGCCGCGCTGCGCCAGGCCGGCCGGCTGACCGAGGCCGAGGCCGAGCTCATCCGGCCCGCGCACACCCGGCTGCCGATGCGCAGCCGCAAGTACGCCTCCGCGCTGCAGGCCCGCCGCCACCACGAGGCCGCGCTGCTCCTGCTGGCACAGGCCGCCGCCTCCGAAGACCCGACCGCCGCGGGCGTACGACTGCGCGACGCCGAACAGGAGCTCAACCTGTGCTGGGCCGCACTGCCGGTCCGCGACGTGTCCGGCGAGGTGACCACGCTGCTCACGATGGCGGAGGTCCACCTGCGCCAGGGACTGCCCGGCCGGGCGTTGGACCGGCTCGACCTGGCCGAGATCAGGGCCCTCGAAAGCACCGACCCGAGCGGCCTGGCGTACACCCACGAACTCCGCGGAGTCGCCGCCTGGATGCAGGGCCGCTCGCCGGCGGCGGTCGTGCGCTGGCAGCGTGCGCTCACCGGGTTCCGCCAGATCGCCGACACGGCCGGCCAGGCCCGGTGCCTGCAGCACCTGGGATCGGCAGTGCTCGTGGCCCCCGAGCTGACCGGGCTGTTGCTGGAGGAACGCCGCCGTCCCCACGACGAGGTGGCCGCTGCCCGGCAGGCGCAGGTCTGGCTGGAACGCAGCCGGCGACTGCGCAGCGGGCCGCCGACCGCGGTGGCCGAGCTGTACCTCACGCTGGCCCGCCGGCACGCCCGCCGCGGTGGCGTCGCCTCACCGACCGGTCCGGAGGAACTCCCCGCCGACGCACAACCCGCCCGGCCGGACTCCGCGCCGGGGACCAGGATCGGCAGGTTCCTCGCCGGCTTCGGCCGCCGCCCGTCCTCGCCGGCCTGATCGGACCGCGGACCGCGGACCGAGGCCGGCCCCGGCACCGCCTCCGCGACCCCGGCTGCCCGGCCATACTCGGTGCCGTGACGTTCTCCCCGGAAACCCCGGACACCCCGCACGCAGCGCACGCAGCGCCCGATCCCGCGCCCCCGCGACGGGACGACTTCCTCACCCAGGTCCTCTCGGGCCGGGTGGAGCCCGGTGCGCCGGACTGGGTCTACCTGCCCGTCGACGTACCACCCGGCATGACCGAGCTCGTCGTCCGCTACGACTACGACCGGCCGGCCACACCGTCCGGCGTGCCCGGCAACGCACTCGACGTCGGCGTCTTCGATCCGCGCGGGCACCACGTCGAGGACCCGGCCGGGTTCCGCGGCTGGTCCGGCGGCGCACGCGACGGCTTCGTCCTCTCCGCCTCCGCGGCAACCCCCGGCTACCTGCCCGGACCGATCCAGCCCGGCACCTGGCACATCGCGCTCGGCCCCTACACCGTCGCGCCACAGGGCCTCGCCTACCGAGTCGAGGTGACGGCGCGTACCGGCGACCCCGGAACGCCGTTCGTCCCGAGCCCCGCCCCGCTCCGCGCCGCCGGTCGCGGGCCGGCGTGGTATCGCGGCGACCTGCACACGCACACCGTCCACTCCGACGGCGTGCGCGAACCGGCCGAGCTCGTCGCCGCCGCGCGGGCGGCCGGCCTTGACTTCCTCGTCTCCACCGAGCACAACACCACCTCCGCCCACGGCATCTGGGGTCACCACGTGCCGGACGACCTGCTGGTCGTGGCCGGCGAGGAGGTCACGACCCGCAACGGCCACCTGGTGGTGGCGGGCCTGCCGGCGGGCACCTGGGTCGACTGGCGGTTCCGGGCCGCGGACGGCGTACTCCCCCGCGTGGTCGAGACGCTGCACGGGTTCGGCGGACTGGCGATCGCGGCCCACCCGTTCTGCCCGTACGTCGGCTGTGCCTGGAAGTTCGGCTTCGCCGAGGTGGACGTGGTGGAGGTGTGGAACGGCCCGTGGACGCCCGACGACGAGGTGTCGTTGCGGCAGTGGGACGCCGGGCTGGTCGCGGGCGGCGCCGGCGGACGCTGGCTTCCGGCGGTCGGGAGCAGCGACACCCACGCCCACGAGGACGCCGTCGGCCTGGGCCAGACGGTGGTGTGGGCGGAGGACCTGACCAGGGACGCGATCCTCGCCGGCGTGCGCGCGGGCCGCAGCTATGTCGCGGAGTCGGCCGCGGTGGAGGTGACCTTCGTGGCGAGCGGAGCCGGGCGGGTCGCCGGGATCGGTGAGCGGCTGCCGGTCCGTTCCGACGTACCGGTGGAGCTCGCGGTGACCGTGCGCGGTGTCGCGAGCGGGTTCGTCCGGTTCGTCTCCGACGAGGGAACACTCGCCGAGTTCCCGCTGCCCGATCCCGCCGGGACGGGTTCCGGGCCAGGATCGGCCGGTGACCCTCGACCCGGGATCGAGGGTCGAGCTGAGGTCGAGGTGGAGGCCGGTCAGGCCGGCCGGGTCACGTGGACCACCACTGCCGCGGTCTCGAAGTACGTCCGGGTGGAGGTACGCCACACCTCCGGCCGGCCGACGGTCTTCGAGGACATGGCGGCGTTCACCAACCCGATCTTTCTGGACGCCGACGACCACCCGGCCGCCGGGCGCTGACGCCCTGAGGCGCCCGAGACCTCCCGGAACGGGCAGGCAACCGGACAAAGCCAGGCACAACAGAGACGGCCCCGTCGTACGGACTTCAGGTCCGTACGACGGGGCCGTCTCGTTGCTCTGACAGCCTCAGCTACGCTGGCCCACCCAACCGGGCGGGCCGTGCGGGACGACTCAGTGGAAGGAGTCGCCGCAGGCGCAGGAGCTGGTGGCGCTGGGGTTGTCGATGGTGAAGCCCTGCTTCTCGATGGTGTCGACGAAGTCGATCACGGCACCCTGCAGGTAGGGAACGCTCATCCGGTCGACGACCACACCGACGCCGCCGAACTCACGGACCGTGTCGCCGTCGAGGTCGCGCTCGTCGAAGAAGAGCTGGTAGCGCAGACCCGAACAGCCACCGGGCTGCACGGCGAGTCGCAGTCGAAGATCGTCACGGCCCTCCTGCTCGAGGAGGTTCTTGACCTTCGACGCGGCCGCGTCGGTGAGCACCACGCCGTCGGCCTGCTGGTCCTGCTGGGTCACGTCGCCCTGAATGGTCATCCTTCGGACTCCCGTGGTTGTCCCGGAGATAGTTGTCGCAGGCAGAACGCCTGTGGGGCACCGTACATTCCGATGCACCGATCCATGGTTGCATAGTTCGGGCCGAACGACGCCCATCGGGACCTCCCCGCGGCCTCGGCAGGGGGCTCGGCGCAGGCTCAGCGCGACCAGGTTCGGGCCACCCGCCGGGCCAGCTCGACCAGGCTGTCCCGCGGCGCACCGAGCGCCCGGTCCCGGCCCACGAGGTCGACCAGCGAGTAGCCGGATTCCACGCCCATCGTCCGCATTTCCCGGATTCCGACCAGCACCTGCCCGGCCAGGACGACACACGGCCGGATCGCGTCCCCGGCCACCGCCGCCACCCCGGAGACCACCTTCCCGCTGGCGGACTGGAAGTCGAACGACCCCTCCCCGGTGATCACCAGGTCGGCCGCCCGGGCCCGGTCGGGCAGCCCCACGGCGGCCGAGATCGTCTCGATGCCGGGCACCCGGGTGCCACCGAGCAGCAACAGCGCGTAGCCGAGCCCGCCGGCGGCACCGGCGCCCTTCGCCTCGGCCAGTGACCGGTCGGCCACGTCGGCGAAGTGCTCCAGGGCCGCGTCCAGCGGGATCTTGCGTTCGTCCGCGACGCCCTTCTGCGGTCCGAAGATGTTGGTGGCGCCCCGCAGTCCCAGCAGGGGGTTGTCGACGTCGCTGGCGGCGAGGATCTCCACACCGGCCAGCCGCGCCCGGGCGGGCTCCAGCTCCAGGTTCGTCACCCCGGCAAGAGCCGCTCCCCCGGACGCCAGTGCGCCGGCCGGGTCCGCGGTCGCGCCGAGGGCGGCGAGCAGACCCGCACCCGCGTCGTTGGTGCCGCTGCCGCCGAGGCCGAGCACCAGCCGGCGGGCGCCCGCCTCCAGGGCGGCCGCGACCAGCTCGCCCACGCCGTAGGTCGTGGCGCGTTCGGGGTCCCTGCGCTCCGGTGGGACCAGGTCCAGCCCGCACGCCTGCGACGTCTCGATGTAGGCGGTGCCCTCGTGCAGCAGGACGGTCGCCGGGGTCGGCTCACCGAGCGGCCCGGTCACCGTCACCGCGAGCAGCTCACCGCCCAGCGCCGCGGACAGGACGTCGACGAAACCCGGACCGCCGTCGGACATCGGGACGGTCACCACCTCGTCGTCCGGCGCCTGGTCGTGCCAGCCGGTGGCCATCGCCTGCGCGGCCTCCACGGCGGTGAGGGTGCCGGCGAACTTGTCGGGAGCGATCAACACGCGCACGGGCGCCATCATTGCGGGTCGGCGCGATCCACGCAGCTTCGGGGGTACGCCGGATGCCGTACGACACCGGCCACCGGTGGTCGCGCGGTGCCGTCACGTCATGCCGCGCGCTCCCGCGTACGTACTAGGGTCGATCCGTGTTGATCAGGCCGATGCGCGACGACGACATCGGGGCGGCGCGTGCGCTCACCCACGAGGCGCTGCAGCTCAGCCGCTCGGCAACCCGTCCGGCCGCGCTGCCCGGCCCGCCGTCCGGCCCGCCGACACCAGACTGGAGCGGCCGCTGGGAACGCCGCGCCAAGCATCTTCTGCGACACGACGCCGAGGGGTGCTGGGTCGCCGAGGCAGACGGCGGCGGCAGTGCCGGCAACGCCGTGGTCGGGGTGGCGATGTCGCTGCGCCGGGAGAAACTGTGGGGCCTGTCGGCGTTCTTCGTCCACCCGCGGGCCCAGGGCGCGGGAATCGGCGCGGCGCTGCTGGACGCCGTCCTCGGCTACAGCCAGGGCTGCCTGCGTGGCATCATCATTTCCACCGAGGACCCGCGAGCCGCCCGCCGCTACCGGCTCGCCGGCTTCACTCTGCACCCCACCATCCGGATCGCGGGCACGGTCGACCGCTCGGCGCTGCCGGTGGTGGACGGCGTGCGGACCGGCGGACCCGGTGACCAGGACCTGTGCGACTCGGTGGGCCGGCGGGTGCGCGGCGCCGCGCACGGCGTCGACCACGAGTTCCTGTGCGCGGAGTACGGCCTGCTGGTGTCGGACACCCTCACCGGGAGCGGCTACTGCTTCGTCGACCCGTCCGGCTCACCGGTGCTGCTGGCCGCCACCAGTCGCAAGATCGCCCAGCGGCTGTTGTGGGCCGCGCTGGCGGTGTCGCCGGAAGGCGCGGACGTCCACATCGACTACCTCACCGCCGACCAGGAGTGGGCCGTCGACGTGGCCCTGGCGGCCGGGCTGTCCCTGCGGACCGAGGGCTACCTGTGCCTGCGGCACATGCGCCCGCCGGGGCCGTACCTGCCGTCCGGCGCGTTCCTCTGAGCACGGAGCGGACGGGGAAGTCGTAGGACCCGGGGCTCACATGCCGGGCGCACCCCAGACCGGGAACCAGCGGGACAGGTCCTCCTCGATCTTCAGGTCGTTGGCCACCATGCCCCGGGTCTGCAGCTCCAGGGCGTTGTCCCGGCGTTCGCCGGACAGCGGGGCGAAGGGGTAGAACGCGCCGCGCTTGTAGAGGTAGACCAGCGCCAGCCGGCGGCCGTCGCCGTTGGCGAAGGCGACCAGCGAGCACAGCAGGGACGGGCCGAACCCGGCCGCCTCCAGCGAGGAGTTGACCGCGTGCAGGTCGGTGACCAGACCGGAGGAGTCCTCCGGGTCGTGGCGGACGACCAGCCAGGTGAAGCCGTAGTTGTCCGTGACACGCTCGACCTTCGGCCCCTCGTCGGCGTCCAGCAGCTCCTGGATGTCGGCCTGGGTGGTCGAGAAAGCACCGCCCTCCGCAGCGCGGTAGCAGACCGAGCCCACCCCGGTGGGCCGGAAGTCCGCCGCCGCCTGCAGCGTCAGCGCCGCCTGCGGAAGCCCGAACAACTGGTCGAGGTCGGGCCGCTTCGGCTGGGTGCGCCCGAGGATCGCGTCAAGGAACTTCATACCGGCAGCCTTTCGGGTCCGCGGGACGGAGACCTGGGAGAGAACTGGCCGTGGGCGCCCGCTGGTGCGGGCGCCCACGCGGTGCGTCTTCGTTACAGCATCGGCTTGCCGAGCTCGGCGCTCACCTGCGCCAGCCGGGCCAGGCGCTGCTCGGTCGTGGGGTGGGTGGACAGCAGCCTGCCCAGCGACTTGCCGACAGCGGCCGGGGCGAAGAAGAACGCCTGGGCCGGCTGGGACCTGCGCAGGTCCCGGGTCGGGATCGAGGCCATGTCGCCGGAGATCTTGGTCAGGGCGGAGGCCAGCTCGGAGGGGTTGCCGGTGAGGTAGGCACCGGCCCGGTCGGCGGCGAACTCGCGGTAGCGGGACAGCGCCCTGGTGAGCAGGAAGCTGATCACGTAGACCGCGATGCTGCTGAGCCAGACCACCGCGAACACCATCGCGGCGTTGTTGTCCCGGCTGTTACGCCCCATGCCGGAGTACATCCCGAACCGCGCGACCAGCCCCGCCAGCACGCCGAGGAACGACGCGATGGTCATCACCGCGACGTCGCGGTGGGCGACGTGGGACAGCTCGTGCGCGAGCACACCCTCCAGCTCGGGGGTGGTCAGTTTTCCTCTGATGCCGGTGGTGACACACACCACGGCCTTGTTCGGGTTGCGCCCGGTGGCGAAGGCGTTCGGCATGTCGGTCTGGGCAACTGCCACCCGCGGCTTGGGCATGTCGGCGAGCGCGCACAGCCGGTCGATCACGGCGTGCAGCTGCGGCTCCTCCTCGGGTGTGACCTCGCGGGCGCCCATCGCGGCCAGCGCGATCTTGTCGGAGAAGAACCACTGCGCCACCAGGAACCCGCCGGCGATGATGATCACCCAGGCGAAGTTGAGCCCGGCGGCGATCAGTCCACCGACGACCGCGACGTACAGCAGGCCGAGCAGGAACATGACCAGGACCATCCGCGAGGTGAGGCCCCGGTCGGGTTGGAATCGTGTGCGAGCCATGTGTTTCACCGCTCCTTGAAGGGTCACTCATACGACGACGCGCGAGCACCAGAATGTTCCCGGCGCTCGCGCGTGTGGCGTATGAGGTCACTCACCTGCTGTGTCGGGTCGGTGCAGGACCGGCCGATCTATCCGGGAATGAGGCCTTCCTCCCCGAGGAGCTCCTTGACCTCATCGACTGTGGCGTCCTGCGGCGGGAGGAAGAGGTCGGACTCCTCCAGGGAGTCGTCCGGCAGCTTCGTACCCACCGTGCGTACCTGGTCGAGAAGGCCGGTCAGCGCTCCTCGGAAACCTTCCTCGTCCCCCGCGTTGACCGCGGCCTCCAGCCGCGCGTCGAGCTCGTTCAGCGCGTCGAGGTGCTCGTTGGGAACCCGAAGCTGCCCCTCGCCGAGGATGCGGACTATCACGATCCCTCACCTTGCCTTTGTGGCTGGTCCGGTGCGGGCTGGGCGGACTGCTGGGGCGCGGACGGCGATGCCTGCTCGCCCGGAGTTGCCTGGCCTTCGATCTCGCGGGCCGGTGCGGAGCCGCCACCGAGCTGGGCCTTCATCGCGGCCAGCTCGCTCTCGACGTCGTTGCCCGACGCCATCTGCTCCAGCTCCAGGGAGATGTCGTCCTTGCTCGTGCCGGTGACGTCGTCCAGCGCACCGGAGGCCAGCAGCTCGTCGATCGCACCGGAACGGGCCTGCAGCTCGGCAGTCTTGTCCTCGGCCCGCTGCACAGCCATGTTGACGTCGCCCATCTCCTCGGAGATGCCGGTGAACGCCTCGCCGACCCGGGTCTGGGCCTCCGCCGCGGTGTAGGTGGCCTTGATGGTCTCCTTCTTGGTGCGGAACGCCTCGACCTTGGTCTGCAGGCGCTGCGCCGCGAGGGTGAGCTTCTCTTCCTCGCCCTGCAGCGTGGCGTGCTGGGTGCTGAGGTCGCCGATCTGCTGCTCGACGCCGGACCTGCGGGTCAGTGCCTCGCGGGCGAGGTCTTCCCGGCCCATCGACAGCGCCTTCTGGGCCTGGTCCTTGAGCTTGTTGGACTGCTGGTTGAGCTGGTTCATCTGCAGCTCGAGCCGCTTGCGGCTGGTCGCGACGTCTGCCACACCTCGCCGGACCTTCTGGAGCATTTCCAGCTGCTTCGTGTAGGAGTAGTCGAGCGTCTCGCGCGGGTCTTCGGCGCGGTCCATCGCCTTGTTGGCCTTCGCGCGGAAGATCATCGCGAAGCGGTTGAGAATACCCATCGAGGTCGGCCGCCCCCTTCGTCTCCAGGCCGGTCGTGCCTCCCTGCCGCGGATGGCACGGGACGGCGTCGCGTGTGGGTTCACCCTATGCCGACGAACGTACAAGGGCGACCCCACCTCCCCCGGACATTTCCCCAAGACGAGCGGCGGTCGCACGGAGTTCCCGGCGGCGCTTCCGAGGGGGTTCACGGCGAGGTGTCCGGCCGATTTCCCGGCGGGCGGCCGGGCCGATCTCACCGCGGACCACGCCCGGCGACCTCCCGGGCGGGCTGGGGCGCGGATTTGCCGGACCGTTACTCTGTGGGCGTGTTCCGACGCCGTACGACAACCGACGCCCCCGCCGAGACGGCCGCCGAGCCAACGCCGTCCGAGAAGGCCGGCGGCACCGCGGCGGCACCGGCGGCAGGCGGCAAGGGACGACCCACTCCCAAGCGCCGCGAAGCCGAGCAGGCCCGCAAGACCCGGGTCAGCGCCCCTCGCGACCGCAAGGAGGCGGTTCGCCAGCAGCGGGAGAAGTCCCGCTCCGAGCGCGCCAAGATCCAGCAGGCGATGGCCACCGGCGACGAGCGCTATCTCCCGGCTCGCGACAAGGGCCCGGTGCGGAGGTTCGTCCGCGACTACGTCGACTCCCGCCGTACCCCGGCGGAGTACCTCCTGCCGTACTTCCTGGTGATCTTCATCTTCATGACCCTGCCGATGCCGCAGGTGCGGGTGGTGGCGACCTACCTCTGGCTGGTCGCGATCATCATCGTGCCGCTGGACCTGGTCCTGCTCGGACGGCGGCTGAAGAAGGGCCTGCGCGAGCAGTTCCCCAACGACAGCCACCGCGGCGCGCTGTCGTACGGCATCATGCGCTCGACCCAGATCCGCCGGCTGCGGATGCCCAAGCCGCAGGTCAAGCCCGGCGGGGAGAAGATCTCGGCCTCCTAGGGCATGCCCTAGGAGGCGTGCCCTGACAGGGTGTCCTGACAGGCGTGTCCTGGCGCCGAACTACTGCCGGCCGGCTTCTCAGTCGGCCGGATGCAGGCTCATCGGGCCGTAGACCTCGCGTCCGGCTTCGAGCAGCGTCACCTGGTCGACACCGCTTCCGGCGAGTTCGCGCCAGGTTTCACCGATCCAGCTCTCGGCATCGCTTTGTGAGGGGAACTCGCTGCGGGCGAGCTCGCCGGCGTCCACGGGGTTGCCCTCGGAATCTTCGAGTCGCCACGTCCAGGTCATGGAAGCCGAGCTTAGAGGTTTACCGGGGTCCGCCGTGGACGGCTCGGGGGGCACGGCCGGGGCCGGTCGCGCAGGATCCTCCACAGGACCGGCACAGGACCTTCCGCAGGTCCTTTCGACGGAACGTCCCGCCGAGTTCGGGACATCTTTGACTTCCCGGTCCGGCCGTGAGAGCGTCCGTCCTGCACGACGTCGTCTGGGCGGGACACCAGGTCCCGCACGCAGGGAAAGCCGGTCCGAATCCGGCGCTGACCCGCAACCGTAGGCCGCGTGCCCGCACGTCCGTACGACCCGACTCGGCCCTCAGCCGAGCCGGACTCGCGCGAACTCACCGGGTGCCCGCGGCGAGCCGGAGCACCTGCCGACGACGACCGGCTCCACGACTCCCGTCGAGGTCTGCGGGCGGAGCGCGGGTCACGCACCCGAGCCCTGCCCTCGGCTACCGGCGTTCCACGCCGCACGTAGCCGGGGGCGTTCTCATGTGTGGTCCCGGTTCCCTTGGCCGTGACCGCACCATGAGAAGAGGACATCCGATGAGGCCCGCTCCGTTGGCCGCCCGGCGTTCCGCCGCGGCCGTTCTACTGACCACGCTGGCGACCGTGCTGGCCGCCGGTCTGCTCGCCACCACCCTCGGCGCGGGGGTCGCACAGGCATCCGCGTACCGCTACTGGGGCTTCTTCCAGTGGTCCGGCAACACCTGGAAGACGGCCTCGGTCGGGCCCGGCTCGGTCACCCCGAAGGACGGCGCCGTCGACGGCTGGCGGTTCGCGGTCTCCGGTGAGAAGTCGCCGCCCCGGCTGCCGCGGGCGGCCGCCCACTTCGCCGAGCTGTGCAAGGACACCAAGGCGCAGACCGGAAAGAAACGGGTCGGGGTCGTCCTCGACTACGGCCTGGCCGACGAGGCGCCCGGCGGGCAGTCGCCCGCGAAGCCCCGGGGCGCATGCGCGCTCGTGGACGCCAAGGCGACCTCCGCACAGGTGCTCGCCACCGTCGCCGACGTCCGCGACCAGAAGAGCATGATCTGCGGGATCGACGGCTTCCCCTCCAGCGGCTGCGGCGACCCGGTGAAGAAGGAGCCGGCGGTCGCCTCTCCTGAGCCGACCGTGGCGCTGGCGCTGCCCGCGGTTCACGCCGAGGCCAAGGCGGGCGGTGAGAAGGCCGGCGCCGGTGAACCCCGCGAGGGCGCCGGCGACCGGGCCGTCGACGCCGGCTCCGGCGGGCTGCCGGTCCTCCCGGTGGTGGCGGTCCTCGTCGTCGTGCTGGGCGGCGGCCTGCTGCTCCTGCGCCGCCGGCGGAACGCCGACCAGGGCGCCTGAGCCGATGCGCGCCGTCCACCGTCCCACGCTGCCGCGCACCCTGCACCCGGGTGCGTGGTGGCTGTGGGCGCTCGGCCTGGCGACCGCGGCCAGCCGCACCACCAACCCGCTGCTGTTGGTCCTGGTGCTCGCCGTCGCCGGGTACGTGGTGGCGGCCCGTCGTACGTCCGCGCCGTGGGCTCGTTCCTACGGCGCGTTCCTGCGGCTCGGCCTTGCGGTGATCGCGATCCGGGTGGTCTTCCAGTCGCTGTTCGGCGCGGCGGTGACCGGGCGGACGGTGCTGTTCACGCTGCCGCAGGTGCCGCTGCCCGGCTGGCTGGAGGGGATCCGGATCGGCGGCGCGGTGACCGCCGAGGCACTGGCGTCCGCGGGGTACGACGGGCTCCGGCTGGCTGCCGTCCTCGCCTGCATCGGCGCCGCGAACGCGCTGGCCAACCCCAAGCGGCTGCTGGCCGCGATGCCGGGCGCGTTGTACGAGCTCGGCGTGGCCGTGGTGGTGGCGATGACGTTCGCGCCGCAGCTGGTCGGCGACGCCGCGCGGGCCCGGGCGGCGCGCAGGTTGCGCGGCCGGGCCGACCGGGGCCTGCGCTCGCTGCGTGCCACCGCCGTGCCCCTGCTGGAGGGTGCTTTGGAACGCTCGCTGGCGCTGGCCGCGGCGATGGACTCGCGCGGGTACGGCCGGGTGGGCCAGGTGCCGCGGGCCACCCGGGTGGTGACCGCGGTCCTCGTGCTCGGCGGCCTGGTCGGTCTGTGTGCGGGCGCGTACGGGTTGCTCGCCGCCGACGGCGGGCCGTTGTTCGGGGTGCCGATGCTGGTGGCCGGTGTCGCGGCCGCGGTGGCCGGGCTGGCGCTGGCCGGGCGCCGGGCCGTCCGGACGCGGTATCGCCCCGACCCGTGGGCGCTGCCGGAGTGGCTGGTCGCGGCCAGCGGGGTCGCCGTCGCGGCGGCGTTCGCCTGGGCCGCGTCCACCGGCGTACCGGACGTCATCGTGTCCGCTTCTCCCCTGACCCTGCCCGGCCTGCCCTTGCTGCCCACGGCGGGCGCCCTGCTGGGCCTGCTGCCCGCCTGGTGCTCGCCGCCGCCGCAGCCGGTGGCCGGCCCGACCGGCTCCTCGGGTGCGTCCGGCTCCTCGGACTCGTCCGGCTCTTCCTCGGAGGTGCTCGCGTGATCAGGTTCGAGTCCGTGTCCGTGCGCTATCCCGGTGCCGCGTCGCCGGTCCTGCAGGACGTCACGTTCGAGGTGGCCGAGGGCGAGCTGTGCCTGGTGGTCGGGCAGACCGGCGCCGGCAAGAGCACGCTGCTGCGGGCGGTCAACGGGCTGGTGCCGCACTTCACCGGCGGGACGATGGGCGGGCGCGTGCTCGTCGACGGCCGGGACACCCGCACCCACCGGCCGCGCGACCTCGCCGACGTGGTCGGTGTGGTCGGCCAGGATCCCCTCGCCGGGTTCGTCACCGACACGGTGGAGGACGAACTCGCCTACGGCATGGAGTCGCTGGGGCTGCCCGCGGACGTGATGCGTACCCGCGTGGAAGAGACCCTCGACCTGCTCGGACTGGCCGGCGTACGCGGGCGGCCGATCGCCTCGCTGTCCGGCGGACAGCAGCAGCGGGTCGCGATCGGCGCCGTCCTCACCACCCATCCCCGGATCCTGGTGCTGGACGAGCCGACATCGGCACTGGACCCGCAGGCCGCCGAGGAGGTGCTCGCCGCTCTGCAGCGGCTGGTCCACGACCTCGGGGTGACGGTGCTGCTGGCCGAGCACCGGCTGGAACGCGTGGTGCAGTACGCCGACCGGGTGGTACTGGTCCACGGCACCGGCCACGCGCTGGAGGTCGGGCCGCCCGCGCAGATGATGGCCCGCTCCGCGGTCGCGCCGCCGGTGGTCGCGCTCGGCCGGCTCGCCGGATGGGACCCGCTCCCCCTCAGCGTCCGGGACGCCCGGCGGATGGCCGGTCCGCTGCGCGAACGCCTCGCGCCGCTGCGCCCGCCGGTTCGGGCCGGCGTACCCCGGACGAATGCGCCGATCGGCCGGCGCTCGGTGGGCTCGGTGGGCTCGGTGCGCTCAGTGGGCTCGGTGCGCGGTGTGACCGTGCGGTACGGCGGCCGCCGCTCGACGCAGCCGCCCGCCGTGCGCGACCTCGACCTCGACGTCGCGGCCGGTGAGGTGGTCGCGCTGATGGGCCGCAACGGCGCGGGCAAGTCCACGCTGCTCGGCTCGCTGGTGGGCCTGGTCCGGCCGGTGGCGGGCACGGTCCGGGTTGGCCTCGCGGACCCGGTGGATCCGGCCGCCGCGAAGCCACGCGCGATCGCCCGGGCGGTCGGGCTGGTGCCGCAGGACCCGGGCAGCCTGCTGTACGCCGAGACGGTGGCGCAGGAGTGCGGCCAGGCCGACCAGGACTTCGACGCACCACCCGGCAGCTGTGCCGGGCTGCTGGAGCGGCTGGCTCCCGGCGTACCCCCCGATCGTCATCCCCGCGACCTGTCCGAGGGGCAGCGACTGTGCCTGGCGCTCGCCGTCGTGCTCACCGGTCAGCCGCCGCTGCTGTTGCTCGACGAGCCGACCCGGGGCCTCGACTACACCGCCAAGGCACGGTTGACGCGGATCGTCCGGGACCTCGCCGCGGCCGGTCACGGCGTGGTGTTCGCCACCCACGACGTCGAGCTCGTCGCGGAGGTGGCCACCCGGGTCGTCGTGCTCGCCGACGGGGAGGTGGTCGCCGACGGGCCGGTGGGTTCGGTGGTGGCCGCATCGCCGACGTTCGCCCCGCAGGTGGCGAAGATCCTGCGGCCGCTGCCCTGGCTCACGGTTGCCGACGTGGCCGCGGCGCTGGATCCCGCGTCGTGACCGAGCGGTCCAGCCCCAAGACCAGTGCCGTGACCAGCCCTGTGACCAGTCCCGCAGCCGGCGTCGTCCGGCTGCGGCCCCGGTCGGTCGCGGCCCTCGCGGTGGCCGGCCTGGTCGGCGTACTGGGGTTCGGCTGGCCGTTCCTGACCGGAGCCGGTGACGCGGCCGATGCGGCCCGGAGCGCCGGCCCGAACGCGCCGTACCTCTTCCTCGTCCTGCTCCCCCTGGTCGTCGCGGTCGTACTGGCGGAGCTGACCGAAGGCGGCATGGACGCCAAGGCGGTCGCCATGCTCGGCGTGCTCGCCGCGGCCGGGACCGCGCTGCGGGCGCTCAGCCCGGGCACCGGCGGGTTCGAGCCGACGCTGTTCCTGGTGATCCTGGCCGCCCGGGTGTTCGGCGCCGGGTTCGGGTTCGCGCTGGGCTCGGTGGTGATTCTCGCCAGTGGCCTGGCCACCGGTGGCGTGGGGCCGTGGCTGCCGTTCCAGATGGTCGGCCTGGCCTGGGTCGGGCTGGTGGCCGGGATGCTGCCGCGCGCGTCCGGCCGGATCGAGCGGGTGCTGCTCGCGGTGTACGCGGGAGTGGCGGGCTTCGCCTACGGCGCGCTGCTCAACCTGTCCTTCTGGCCGTTCTCCACCTCGCTGCCGGCCGGGATGGGTTACGCCGCGGGCGAGCCGGTGCTCGCCAACCTGCGCCACTACGCGGCGTTCTACCTCACCACGTCGTTCGGCTGGGACTGCGTGCGCGCGGTGGTGAACGCCCTTCTGATCCTGCTCGCCGGGCGAGTTGTGCTCGCCACCCTGCGCCGGGCGGCCAGGCGGGCGGCGTTCGAGGCGCCGGTGGACTTCGCGGGACCGGCCGGGCCCTCCGCCGGGCCGCCGCCCCCGGAGGAGCTGCCACCGGCTCAGCGGACGGAACGCCCCGAGGCCACCCGCTGGGCGAGGCCGTAGCCGACGGCCTCCTCGGCGGAGAGGAACCGGCCCGCCCTCAGGTCCGCGGCGACGGACTCGGCCTGCCGGCCGGTCGCCTCCGCCAGCAGGTTCACCAGGTCGTCGCGCCGGCGGAGGTACTCCTGGGCGTAGGTGTCCACCTCGGTGGCGGTCCCGGCCCGCTCGGGTGCCTTCGGCTCGGCCAGCAGGAACCGCGCGTGGGGGTAGGCGACCCGCACCGGCGCCGCCGCGTACGCCCCGACCGCCGGGCCGCTCACCTCACCGACCGCGACCGCGGTGAGCTCGGCGCGCAGCACGTGCACCGTGTCGGCCAGGCTGAGGGCGGCGCCCAGCGTGCCGTCCGGGCAGGACAGGTGCAGCTGGATCGGGTCGAGGGCCAGTGCCTCCAGGGTGAGCAGCTGGGCGGCGGTGCGGGTGGCGCGCTCCTCGTCGAGAATGCCCCGGGCCAGTACGACCCGGCGCTGGAACAACTGCTCGGCGACGTAGGAGTCGAAGGTCATCGCTTCGTCGTCGGTCATGACCGCTCCTCCGGTGGTCGGGCCTGCGCGGCTGGTCAGGCGTCGCGTCGGGTCGCGACGCCGAGCCGGA
This sequence comes from uncultured Actinomycetota bacterium, assembly GCA_963791775.1. GTDB lineage: Bacteria > Actinomycetota > Actinomycetes > Propionibacteriales > Actinopolymorphaceae > Actinopolymorpha. Next base: position 503,088 of record CAWBTM010000015.1, read on the forward strand.
CGTCGAGCCGATGGCCGACGGTGGCGGCGGTGCGCTCACCCCGTCGGGGACGCCTCCACGAACGGCGGGCGGCGGACCGCGAACGCCTCCCGCCGGGAGCGTACGTCGACCGCGACCTCGTCCCCCTCGCTCACCCGGGCTTCCAGCAGGGCCAGCCCGATCCCCACCCGCCGGGTCGGTGAGAACGTCCCGCTCGTCACCACGCCCACGGGCGAGCCGTCGGCGTCGACCACGGACATGCCCGGCCGCGGAATGCCCCTCCCACGCGCCTCCAGGCCGAGCAGCCGCCGTGCGGGCCCGGCGGCGCGCTCGGCCGACAGCACCGACCGGCCCCAGAAGGCGGGCTTCTTCCAGCCGACGGCCCAGCCGAGGCGGGCCTGCACCGGGGTGATGTCGAGGGAGATGTCCTGCCCGTGCAGGGGGTAGCCCATCTCGGTGCGCAGCGTGTCGCGAGCGCCGAGTCCGCAGGCCGCGATGTCGTACGCCTGGCCGGCGGCCATGATCGCGTCCCACAGTTCGGGCCCGGCGTGGGCCGGCGCCACCAGCTCGTACCCGCGTTCGCCGGTGTAGCCGGTACGGCAGACGGTGACCGGCGCCCCCTGCCAGTCGGCCTGCACGAACGACATGTAGCCGTGCCCGGTCGGCAGCTTGGCAGCGGTGAGAACGTCGTCGCTGCGCGGTCCTTGGACGGCGAGCACCACGAAGTCGTCGTGCAGGTCGACGACCTCCACCCCTTCCGGCGCCTGGCCAGCCAGCCGGCGGACGACCTCGGCGCAGTTGGCGGCGTTCGGCACGAGGAACACCTCGTCGGGTCCGCGCAGGTAGGCGATCAGGTCGTCCACGACTCCGCCGGAGGCGTCGTCGCAGCACAGGGTGTACTGCGCCTTGCCCGGCTCGATCCTGGCCAGGGAGTTGCTGAGGGTGGAGTCGATGTAGCCCGCCGCGCCCGGGCCGCTGACCCGCGCCTTGCCCAGGTGGCTCACGTCGAACACGCCGGCGCCGGACCGCACGGCCGCGTGCTCGCGCAGCACGCCTCCCCCGGCGTACTCCAGCGGCATCTCCCAGCCGCCGAACTCCGCGAACTTCGCTCCGAGAGCCTGGTGCCGGTCGTGCAGCGGCGAACGTTTCATGACCGCGAACCTACCGAACCGGCTGGTTGGGGGACCCACGGCGTAGCATCCGCCGGACAGGCGTTTCGAAGTTCTCACATCCGTTCCCCCGCACGATATCCGCGACGAATCGGCAACGAGGAGAGATCAAGCGTGAGTGTGAAAAGTCCGAGCATCTCCGTCCGCAAGGCGTCCGCCCCTTCGGTGAAGGTGGACGCGCTGGTCGTCGGCGTGGCGCCGGGTGACCAGGAAGTGACGCTCGACTCCGGAGCGCGCGAGCTCGACAAGGCGTTCGGCGGCCGACTCGCCTCGACCCTCACCGCGCTGGGCGCAAAGGGCAAGGCGGAGGAGGTGACCCTCCTCCCGTCCCCGGCCGGTGTGGACGCCGCCGTGGTCGCGGCGGTCGGGCTGGGTGGTGCCGAGCCCGCGGCCGAGGCGCTGCGCCGTGCCGCCGGTGCCGTCGTACGCCGGCTGGCGGGCAAGGCGGACACCGTGGCGTTCGCGGTGGGCGACGGATCCGCAGACAGCGTGGGCGCGCTCGCCGAGGGCGCCCTGCTCGGGTCGTACGCCTTCGACCGCTACCGCACCAACGCCGACAAGCGGCCGGCGCCGATCTCTGCGGTCACCGTGCTGACCGGCAAGGCCCGGGAGAAGGCTGTCAAGACCGCCGTGACACGGGCCGAGGCGGTGGCGGCGGCGGTGAACCTCACCCGCGACTGGGTCAACACCGCGCCCTCCGACCTCTACCCCGAGGTGTTCGCCGACGAGGCCAAGGCGGCCGGCAAGCGGGCCGGGCTCACCGTCGAGGTGCTCGACCGCAAGGCCATGGTGGCCAAGGGGTACGGCGGGACGCTCGGCGTCGGCCAGGGTTCCGAACGCGAGCCGCGGGTCGTCCGGCTGAGCTACAAGCCGGCCCGCGCCAAGAAGCACCTGGTCTTCGTCGGCAAGGGAATCACCTTCGACACCGGCGGCATCTCCCTCAAGCCCAACGAGGGCATGCTCACCATGAAGAGTGACATGGCCGGGGCAGCGGCGGTCCTGGCCGCGGTCACCGCGGTCGCCGACCTGCAGCTCCCGGTCGCGGTGACGGCCTGGGCGCCGATGGCGGAGAACATGCCGTCCGGGTCCGCCCAGCGGCCCTCCGACGTGCTGACCATGTACGGCGGCAAGACGGTGGAGGTACTCAACACCGACGCCGAGGGCCGGCTCGTCCTGGCCGACGCGATCGCCCGGGCCAGCGAGGACAACCCCGACGTCATCGTCGACGTCGCCACCCTCACCGGCGCCTGCATGGTCGCGCTCGGCGGCCGGACGTTCGGGATCATGGGCAACGACGAGGACTTCAACTCGTTCCTACGCCGGACCGCCTCCCACGCGGGCGAGGACGGCTGGCCGCTGCCGATCCCCGAGGGCACCCGGGAGAGCCTGGACTCCAAGGTCGCCGACCTCGCCAACGTCGCCCGCGGCCGGCTGGGTGGCGCCCTGGTGGCCGCGAGCTTCCTGAACGAGTTCGTCGGCGAGGGGATCCGGTGGGCGCACCTGGACATCGCCGGTCCGTCGTACAACGACACCGCTCCCTGGGGCTACACCCCGGTCGGCGGTACGGGCAGCAGCGTGCGCACGCTGGTCGGCCTGGCCGAGGCCGCGGCGGCGGGTGAGCTGTAGCCCGCCCGGTCCGCTCCGGCGCGAGCGCGCGCCACTCCGAACGCGCTCGAGCCGCTCCCGGCGGGGTGGGTCAGCCTGCCTCGCCGGAAGCGGTCGGGCCCACGGACTTGGCCTGCTTCGCCTGCTTCTCGGCGGCCGCGCGGCGGCTGTTCCAGGCCCGCATGCGCTGGGGGTAGCCGACCACCTGCGCGTCGTAGCTGGGGATGCCCAGCCGGTTGGCGAACTCGTGCGCTCGCGCGGCGTCGGGCACTCTGCGCCGGGTCCACTCGCCGTCGTCGGCGACCAGCAACAGGGTGGTCTCCGTCACGGTCGTCCGCGGCTCGACGAAGCCCTCCACCCCGCGGCGGGTGCGGGCGAACTCCGTGAGGTGGGCGACGTCCTCGCTCGCACCGGATCCCCGGCCGCGGGCAGGCGCCGTACCGGCGCGCCGCCGGAACCATCGCGGCATCGCGACCTCCTTATAGCGGACGCTGACTTGTCGATCGAACGCACGAAGTGTGCCGCAGGTTCCGGCCGTCCGGAAGGGCCGGACCCCGGGTACCGCCGAGTGCCGCCGAGTGCCGCCGAGTGCCGTCAACGGGCGGAATGTACCGGGGCACAGACACTCCCAAGCCCGTACGAACCGCCACGATTCGCCGGTCCGGCCACCACGCCGACGCGGCCGGGAAGGACCCTTTGGGCACTTGGGCACCGAGGGTGGAAAGATGACGGTGGCGTGACGACCCCGTGGCGGCCGCCCCGGACACGGAGCCGTCGGCACCACGCCCCGACAGGTTCGAGAAGTTCAGACCAACGGCACGGAGGACCCCGTGGCGGACAATGACGCCGGCACCTCGTTCGACCTTGTGATCCTTGGCGGAGGCAGCGGCGGATACGCGTGCGCACTGCGCGCGGCCGAGCTCGACCTGCGGGTCGCGCTCGTGGAGAAGGACAAGCTCGGCGGCACCTGCCTGCACCGCGGCTGCATTCCGACCAAGGCGCTGCTGCACGCCGCCGAGATCGCCGACAACGCCCGCGACGGTGCCGACTTCGGCATCCGCTCGACGTTCGATGGCGTCGACATGGCGGGGGTCAACAAATACAAGGACGGTGTCGTCAACCGCGCGTTCCGCGGCGTCGGCGGACTGCTCAAGGCCCGCGGCGTCACGGTGATCGAGGGCGAGGGCCGGCTGGTCGCTCCCAACGCCGTCCAGGTCAACGGCACGAGGTACGAAGCGCCCAACATCGTCCTGTCCACCGGGTCCTACTCCCGCACCCTGCCCGGCCTCGACGTCGACGGCGAACGCGTCATCACCAGCGAACACGCCCTGGGGCTCACCGACGTGCCGTCCTCGGTCATCGTGCTCGGTGGCGGCGTGATCGGGGCCGAGTTCGCCAGCGTCTGGCGCTCCTTCGGCGCCGACGTCACGATCATCGAGGCGCTCCCCCGGCTGCTGGCCGCCGAGGACGAGGCGACCTCCAAGGCCGTCGAGCGCGGCTTCCGCAAGCGCGGCATCACCTACAAGACCAACACGCCGTACAAGAGTGTCGAACGCACCGAGCAGGGCGTACGCCTGACCGTCGAGTCCGGCGAGACCTACGACGCCGAGCTGCTCCTCGTCGCCGTCGGGCGCGGTCCGTCCACCGCCGGTCTCGGCTTCGAGGACGTCGGTGTGGAGATGGACCGCGGCTTCGTCCGCGTCGACGAGCGGCTGCGCACCAGCGTTCCGGGCGTACGCGCGGCGGGCGACATCGTGTTCGGCCTGCAGCTGGCCCACCGCGGCTTCCAGCAGGGCATCTTCATCGCCGAGGACATCGCGGGGCTGGACCCGGCGGTGATCGACGAGAGCGGCATCCCGCGGGTCACCTACTGTGACCCGGAGGTGGCCTCGATGGGCCTCACGGAAGTCACGGCGAAGGAGAGGCACGGGGCGGACGGGATCGAGACGTTCACCTACGACCTGGCCGGCAACCCCAAGAGCCAGATCCTGAAGACGCAGGGCTTCGTGAAGGTCGTCCGGGCCAAGAACGGCCCGGTCGTCGGCATCCACATGGTGGGTGCCCGGGTCGGCGAACTCGTCGGCGAAGCCCAACTGATCTACAACTGGGAGGCGTTCCCCGAGGAGGTCGCCCAGCTGATCCACATGCACCCGACCCAGAGCGAAGCGATCGGCGAGGCTCACCTGGCCCTCGCCGGCAAGCCGCTGCACGTGCACGGCTGAGGCGCCTCACCCCCACGGCCCAGGTTCGGAATAACCACGACAAGGAGCAAGCATGCCGGTCTCCGTCACCCTTCCCGCCCTAGGGGAGAGCGTCACCGAGGGAACTGTCACGCGGTGGCTGAAGCAGGTGGGCGAAACCGTCCAGGCTGACGAGCCGCTGCTCGAGGTCTCCACGGACAAGGTCGACACCGAGATTCCCGCGCCCAGTGCAGGCGTTCTGCTGCAGATCACCGTGGGTGAGGACGAGACCGTCGAGGTCGGCGCCGAACTCGCCGTCATCGGCTCGGAGGGCGAACAGCCCGAGGACGGCGGAGCGGACGACTCGGCCCAGGCCGAGCAGCAGTCCGAGCCCGAAGCCACCCAGGAGCAGGAGGAGCCGACCGAGGCCGCGGAGCCCGAGCCGGAGCCCGCTCAGGAGCAGGACGAGCCCGCGCCGGCTGCGGCGAACGGTTCCGGCGGCGGTTCGGCCGACGGCACCTCGGTCACCCTGCCCGCGCTCGGTGAGAGCGTCACCGAGGGCACCGTCACCCGCTGGCTGAAGCAGGTCGGTGACAAGGTGGAGGCCGACGAGCCCCTGCTGGAGGTCTCCACCGACAAGGTGGACACCGAGATCCCGGCCCCCAGCGCCGGCACCCTGGTCCAGATCACCGTCGGCGAGGACGAGACCGTCGAGGTCGGCGCCGAGCTGGGCGTGATCTCCAGCGGCGCCGCGTCGGCGCCCCGGCACGCCGCGCCGAAGCCCAGCGAGCCGAAGGAGTCCGAGCAGAAGCCGGCCGAGAAGCCCGAGCAGAAGGCGCAGCCGAAGCCCGAGGCCAAGCCCGAGCCGAGGCGTGAGCCCGAGCAGCCGGCGGCCCGCCAGGAGCCGGCCCAGCCCGCGCCGAAGAAGCCGGCCGCCCAGCCGCAGCGCCCCGCCGCCTCGTCGGGGAGCGAAGAAGGATCGGCGCAGTACGTCACTCCGCTGGTCCGCAAGCTGGCAGCCGAGCACCAGGTCGACCTGTCCTCGGTGTCCGGCACCGGCGTCGGCGGCCGCATCCGCAAGCAGGACGTGCTGGACGCGGCGAAGGCCCGGCAGGAGGCCGAGCAGGCCGCCGGCCAGCAGGCCGAGTCCGCTGAGGGCCTGCCCGGTGCGGCACCGGCCGTGCAGTCCGCGCCCGCCCAGCCCAGCCCGTTGCGGGGCACGACCGAGAAGCTCAGCCGGCCGCGCAAGGTGATCGCCCAGCGGGTGCACGAGTCGCTGCAGAACACCGCCCAGCTCACCACCGTGGTCGAGGTCGACGTGACGGCCATCGCCCGCATCCGGGACCGGGCCAAGCGTGCCTTCCAGCAGCGGGAGGGCATCAAGCTGTCCTTCCTGCCGTTCTTCGCCAAGGCGGCGCTGGAGGCGCTCAAGGAGCACCCGAAGCTCAACGCCAGCCTGGACCTGGACAAGGGCGAGGTGACCTACCACGCCAACGAAAACCTCGTGATCGCGGTGGACACCGAGCGCGGCCTGATGGTTCCGGTCATCCACGACGCAGGTGACCTCAACGTCAGCGGGCTCGCCAAGCGGATCACCGACCTGGCCGAGCGCACCCGCACCAACAAGATCACGCCGAACGAGATCTCCGGCGGCACGTTCACCATCACCAACACCGGCAGCCGGGGCGCGCTGTTCGACACGCCGATCTTCTTCCAGCCGCAGGTCGCCATCCTGGGCACCGGCTCGGTGGTGAAGCGGCCGGTCGTGGTCGACACCCCCCTCGGGGAGACCATCGCCATCCGGCACATGGTCTACCTCGCGCTGAGCTACGACCACCGGCTGATCGACGGGGCGGACGCCGCGAGGTTCCTGGTCGCGGTCAAGACCCGGCTGGAGGACGGCAGCGTGGCCGCGGAGTTCAGCAGCTGAGGCCGAGTCCCTCAGCGCGGTGACCGCGTTCGGCTCGTAGCGGCGGAGCAGAACACCGCAGTACGCACGTCGGCCCGTTCCCGGAAACCCCGGGGACGGGCCGACGTGCGTCCCCGGCCTGACCTGACTCGCTGTGGCCCGGCCGTCGGGAGCCGGATCTGTCGGCGAGCTGATCTTGGCTGAGCATGCCGGCCCGCGCGCAGGGCATGCTGGCCGCATGAGATTCGTTCTGGCGGGCTCGTCGGGTTTCCTCGGACAGGCGCTGCGCGCGCGGCTCACCGGCGAGGGGCACGAGGTGACCCAGCTGGTACGCCGCGCACCCCAGGCCGCGGACCAGGCGCGGTGGGACCCGGACCGCGGCGAGGTCGACACCGAGGTGCTCGCCGGCGCCGACGCGGTCGTGAACCTCGCCGGAGCGAGCATCGGCCGGGTGCCCTGGACCCCGTCGTACCGGCAGACGATCCGGGCCAGCCGGCTCGCCACCACCTCGACGCTCGCCCGGGCGCTGGCCGACCTGCCCGAGCCGCCGGTGTTCCTCTCCGGGAGTGCGACCGGTTACTACGGCAAGGACCGCGGCGACCTGCTGCTGGACGAGGACTCACCTCCTGGCGACGGCTTCCTCGCCGAGCTGTGCCGCGACTGGGAGGGGGCCACCGATCCCGCCGAACGCGCGGGCGTACGCGTCGTCCACCTGCGCACGTCGCCGGTCTTCGACCGTTCCGGCGGGGCGTTCAAGGTGATGGAGCTGCAGTTCCGGCTCGGCGCGGGCGGACGGCTCGGATCCGGCCGGCAGTACCTCCCGATGATCTGCCTGGACGACTGGCTGTCGGCGGTGCAGTTCCTGGCCGGTCAGGCGGACGCGCGCGGTCCGTACAACCTCACCGTCCCCGAGCCCACGACCAACGCCGAGTTCACCAAGGCGCTCGGCGCGGCGCTGCGCCGGCCGACGCTGCTGCCGGTGCCGGCGGTGGCGCTGCGCACCGCGCTCGGGGAGTTCTCCGCGGAGATGCTCGGCAGCGTGCGGCTGATTCCGCGCCGGCTGCTGGCCGCGGGCTTCACCTTCACCGCGCCCGAGGTCGACGCGCTCGTGGGCAGCGCGCTGCACCGCTGAGGCCGGCCGGGGCCGCTGCGCCGATGCCAGGCTCAGCTCTCCTCGATCCGGGAGATCAGCCAGCCCTTGCCGGTGCGTACGAGCGTGATCTGCCGGTGCTTCGGCTCGCCGGCCGGGCGGGACACGCGGTTCCCGTCGTCGGACACCACGGAGTACGCCTGCAGCTGGTCGACGACCCGGAGCACCGCGCGGTCGCGTCCGCCGCTGTCCACGTGCAGCGTCCTGACCGCGAACCGCAGGCCCTCCAGATGGCAACCGGCGCGGACGCACTTGTCGATCTCGGTCCGGTCGTCGGCAGCCAGGTCGGACCCGGCCGGAGCGTAGACGCGCGCCAGCACGGCCGGATCGTTCGTGGCGTACGCCTGCGCCCGGCGGGCGTCCAGGGCGGCGAGCACCTTTCGCCAGCGGGCCTCCGCACCGGCCGGGCCCGGTGGGACCGACGGCGCAACAGAGGTGCTCGGCGTGGGCTCCGGTGGCCCTGTCGTGGGCCTGCTCGTGGGGCGGGTGGTGGCGCTCGGGGTCGGTGAGGTGCTCGCGGTGGCGCTCGGCCCGCTCGTCCCCTCCGCACTCGGAGCGTTGTCCGAACGCTTCGCCCAGGCGATCCCGCCGACGACCGCACCGGCGACCAGCACCACGGCGGCCACCACCGCAGCGATCAGGCCGATCCGCGGTCCGCGTTCGTCGTCGTCCTCGTCCAGGTCGAGGTCGAGGTCATCGGGGCCGCCGGGAGCACCCGGCATGGCAAAACCGCCCTGCTCGGCCGGCCCCTGCTCGGCCGTCCCCTGCTCTGCCGGCCGGTGTTCAGCCGGCCCGTGCTGGGCCGGCCCCTGGTCGACCGCCATGCGCTCGGCACGCGGACTGGCCAGTGACCCCTCGCCGGGCGAGGTCTGCGGAGCCGCGGTCGCGCCGGTCATCGCCGCGAGGTCGGCGTCGGTGAGTACCAGCCCGACGGGGAAGCGCACCGGCGCGGGCGGGCACGCGGCATAGAGCAGGTCGGCGAACTGCGCGGCGGTGGGGCGGCGAGCCGCCACCGGCGCCAGCCCCGCCTCGACCGCGTGCAACAGCCCCGAAGGCGCGTCCGGAACCGCCTCGGCCAGCGGTGGGCGGGCCTGACCCGGCCGTGGGACCACGCCCGTCAGCGCGGTGTAGCAGACCGCCGCCAGCCCGTAGACGTCCCCGGCCGGGGTGGTCGCCGGGCCGGGTGGGCCGTCGGGATCGGTGTATCCGTGCGTGCCGAGGGTCTGCCCGCCCTCGACCAGCGCGAGGACGCCCACGTCGGCGAGCAGCGGCCGGCCCTCGGCGGTGTAGAGGATCGCCTCCGGCGTCACGTCGCCGTGCAGCAGCCCGCGCTCGTGCGCCGCGGCCAGCGCCTCCGCCACCGGCGCGGCCGTGGTGACCACCTCGCCGGGATCCAGCCGGCTACGCCCGTGCAGGAGCTGGTCGAGGCTGCCGCCGTCGGCGTGGTCGAGGACCCCGACGACCTCATCGCCCAGCGGCACCACCTCGTGCACCCGCACCAGGTGCGGGTGGTCGATCATGCCGAGCAGGGACGCCAGCCGGCGTACGTCCTCCCGAGCGTCCGGTGTGCGGGGACGGATCCGCCGCAGGGCAACCTGCTCACCGGTGCTGTGCCGGCGGGCCTCCCACACCTCACCGGTGGCGCTCGCGCCGATCAGCGCACCCAGGTCGTAGCCGTGTACGCGAAACTGCGCCCCCATGGTCGGCCTCTCGTGCGGTCTCTCGTGCAGTCGGACGGTGTTTCGAACGATCCTCGGCGGCCGGAACTCTAGCGGGACGGTTCCGCCGGGGTGGTCTCGGCGAGCTGCGTGGTGTCGGCAATCAACCACCCGCCGGCGGATCCGGAGCGTTGGAGTGTGACGCGGAAGCGTCGCGGAGGCCCGCCGTCGTGCGGATAGTAGTTGCCGTCGATCCGGATCCGGTAGGGCTGCAGCTGGCTCACTGTCTCCACGACCACGCGGTCGGAGGTCTTCGACACCACGTGCAGGGAGCGGATCGGCGTACGAAGACCGTCCACGCTGGTCACGTCGTTCTGGGCGTACGTCTGCATTTCGTCAAGGTCCTTGGACAACGGCCCCGACCCGGGGGTGAAGACCTGCGCCAGCAGCGCGCGGTTCCACTCCTTCCACGCCCTGGCCCGGCGTACGTCGAGCTCGTCCAGCACCTTGGCCCACCGGGCCTCCTCCGGCGTCATCGCCGCCATGGTCGAGGTCGGCTTCGGGTCGGGAGCGGGCTCGCGGACGGCCCGCCAGCCGAGTACGCCGGAGACCGCGACCACCACCAGCAGCAACGGAATGCCGATCAGCATCAGCAGCCGCCGGCTCCCGCCGGAGCGCTCGGCGTCGTCGGCGTCGGTGTCGTCGGTGTCGTCGGTGTCTCCGCCGTCCTTCGTGCCCTCGGAGTCTCCGCCGTCCTTCGCGTTCTCTGAGTCGGCGGTGCCTCGGCCCCTCGTGCGCCCGGGGCGGCCGAAGAGACCAAGAGGTCCGGAGCGATCGGAGCGACCGGAGCGGCCGGTCTGCTGGTCCTCGCCGGAGTCGGCGCCCGTGGCCATGGCGTCGGCCTGGGCCGCGGGGTCGCCGTAGGCGCTGGGAAAGTCCGGGACCGCAGCCGAACGACCCGCCCGCGGGCTGGTCCCGCTCCCCCGCGTCGGATCCCATCCGCCGCGCTGCGCGGTCGGCTCCCCCGCCGTACCCGAGCCGGTGTCCGCACCGGAAGTACGCCCGGCGGCAGGGCCCGCGCCGAGGCCGAAGTCCCCGGCGGTCCCCGGCCCGAGGTTCGGCCCGAACGGCGCGGCGTCCTCCCCACCCGGGTCGGCCGGGAAGCGGACCGGCACGCTCGGACAGGCCGCGGCGAGCTGGGCTGCGAACTGCCTCAACGCCGGCCGCTGTGCGGGCTGGGCCTGCAGCCCGGCCTCGACGATGTGTGCCAGCGCCGGAGGTACGCCCGGCGCCACCTGGTGCAACGGACGGCGACCGAGCCCGGGCTCGGGTGTCGTTCCGGTCAGGGCGGTGTAGCAGACCGCGGCCAGCCCGTAGACGTCGCCGGCCGGCGTCGGCGGGGCGCCGTCGTGGCCGGCCGGGTCGGAGTAGCCGACGGTGCCCGCCTCGCCGCCCTCCACCAGGCGCAGCAGAGCGGCGTCGGCGAGCAGCGGGCGGGCGCCGGCGGTGAAGAGTACGTTTTCCGGCGTCACGTCCCCGTGCACGACGCCGCAGCGGTGGATCGCCTCCAGTGCGGCGGCCATCGCGGTCGCCACCGTCACGACCTCGCCGGGGTCCAGCGTGGGGCGGGCGAGCAGCAACTGCCCGAGGCTGCCGCCCTCGGCGTAGTCGAGGACGAACACCACCTCACGGTCGTACGGCAGCATCTCCCGGATCCGCAGCAGGTGCGGGTGTTTCAGGGGCTCCAGCGCGGAGACGATCCGGCCGGCCTCCTCCTGCGCGCCGGCGTCGCGGGGACGGACCCGCTTCAGCGCCGCCTGGGCATCCGAGGCCTGCTCCCGGGCAAGCCAGACCTCACCCGCCGGTCCGGCGCCCAGCAGCCCCTCGATGTCGTAGCCGTCGACGCGGAAGTCACCCTGCATGATGGGCCAATGATTCCACGGTGATCAGCCGGGACCGCGTTCGCGCCGAGACCCGTTCTGCGGCCCGGGTCCGCGAGCGTTCTAAGCTGCGGTCATGGGTTCCCCGCGGTTCGTCCGGGCCGGCTTCGGGCCGGAGGCAGTCGAGTACACCACCGCCTGGGCACGCCAGCGCGAGCTGCACGCCGCGCGGGTGGCCGGCCAGGCCCCCGACACAGTGCTCCTGCTGGAGCACGAGGCGGTCTTCACCGCCGGCAAGCGGACCGAGCCGCACGAGCGCCCGGTCGACGGCACCCCCGTCATCGACGTCGACCGCGGCGGCAAGCTCACCTGGCACGGTCCCGGCCAGCTGGTGGGGTACCCGATCGTGCGGCTGACCGAGCCGATCGACGTGGTGGCGTTCGTCCGCCACCTCGAGGACGCGCTGATGGCGGTCTGCGCCGACGCGGGCGTGCACACGGTGCGGATCGACGGCCGCAGCGGGGTGTGGGTGCCCGCCGACGAGCGCGGCCCCGCCCGCAAGATCGCCGCCATCGGGCTGCGGGTGGCACAGGGCGTCACCATGCACGGGTTCGCGCTGAACTGCGACTGCGACCTGTCGGCGTACGACCGGTTCGTCCCGTGCGGCATCTCCGACGCGGGTACGACCTCGCTGTCGGTCGAGCTCGGCCGACCGGTGGGGGTGGCCGACGTGCTCGACACGGTGGAGCGCCGGCTGACCGAGGCCCTGGCACCGGTCGCCGGCCAGGTGGCCTGAGCGCTACTCGCGTCCGCCGAGGACCGGCTCCGCCGACGGGAACGTCAGGTCGACGTTCCGGAACGGCACCATCGCCAGCACCAGCGCGTGGGCGTAGAACGCCACCCGGTCGATGACGCCGCCGGTGAGCGGGCCGACCGTCCCCGTCGTGGACTTGGTGGCGGTTCCGCCCAGCACCTCGTCGGTGGCGGTGCCGAGCTCGACGCCGGCCCGAACCCGGTCGGCGATCTCCACGGGAAGGGTGAACGTCGCGGTCCGGCTCTCACCGCGGATGACCGGGCCGTCGGGCTCCCGGCGGCCGAGGACGACGATCCAGGCCATGCAGTCCAGACCGCCGTCGCGTTCGATCACGCCACCCTCGACACCGACCCACAGGTGGGCGTTCGGGCGGTCCTGGCGGGCGGCCTCGGCGCGGTTACGGGCGCCGCGCAGGGTCTCCTCGTCGCCGACCGGCTGCTGAGGGACTCCGGACGCCACGTCGACCGTGACCGAGTCCACTTCGTCCTCACCGAGGGCGACCTTGACTGCTTCGAGCGTGGCGCGGCGCTTGACCGGATTGCCCGAGGCGATGACTACGCACATAGACACGAGGCACAACCTAACCCCGGGCGGCAAACCGCGGGCACGGGAGGGCGGCGTACGCACGCACTTCCGGACGACTCGGCACCGCACCGTACGCTGAGGGGGTGACTGCGCTGGCCCCTGACGGACGCAAGCTGCTGCGGCTCGAAGCGCGCAACAGCCGGACGCCGATCGAGAAGAAGCCCGAATGGATCAAGACCCGGGCCCGGATGGGTCCGGAATACACCGAGCTCCGCTCACTGGTCAAACGTGAGGGGCTGCACACGGTGTGTCAGGAGGCGGGCTGTCCCAACATCTACGAGTGTTGGGAGGACCGCGAGGCCACCTTCCTCATCGGTGGCGACCAGTGCACCCGGCGGTGCGACTTCTGCCAGATCGACACCGGCAAGCCCGCCGACCTGGACCGCGACGAGCCGCGGCGGGTCGCCGAGAGCGTCCGCCAGATGGGTCTGCGGTACGCCACGATCACCGGCGTCGCCCGTGACGACCTGCCCGACGGCGGAGCCTGGCTGTACGCCGAGACCGTGCGAGTCATCCACGAGCTCAACCCCGACACCGGGGTGGAAAACCTCATCCCGGACTTCAACGGCAAGCCCGACCTGCTCCGGGAGGTGTTCGACTCCCGGCCGGAGGTGCTGGCCCACAACGTCGAGACCGTGCCCAGGATCTTCAAGCGGATCCGCCCCGGCTTCCGGTACGAACGGTCCCTGGACGTCATCCGGCAGGCTCGGGAGTACGGCCTGGTCACCAAGTCCAACCTCATCCTCGGCATGGGCGAGGAACGGCACGAGATCACCCAGGCGATGCGCGACCTGGTGGACGCGGGTTGTGAGCTGCTGACGATCACGCAGTACCTCCGTCCCTCCGTACGCCACCACCCGGTCGAGCGCTGGGTGAAGCCGGAGGAGTTCGTGGAGCTCTCCGACGAGGCACGTGGACTAGGCTTTGCGGGAGTGATGTCCGGACCGCTCGTCCGCTCCTCCTACCGCGCCGGCCGGCTCTACCGCCAGGCGCTGGAGTCCCGGGAGCAGCCGGCACCGTCCGCCTGAGCAACCACCCGTGCCGGGGCAGCCGACCCAGCCGGCCCCTGCAGACCTTGAGGAAGGACCCACCAGCCGACCATGGCCAAGCGCGACGAGACTCCCGAGAACCAACAAGGCCGGGTCGCCCAGGTCCGCGCCGCCTACTCGATCACCAAGGAAGTCCAGCCGCGGATCGGGCTGATGCTCGCCGGCATCTTCCTCGCCGTGATCGTGGTGTTCGTCGCTGTCGGTTTCGTGCTGAAGAACCCCATCCTGTGGGGCGTCACGGGCATTCCGTTCGCCGTGCTGCTCACCGTGATCTTCTTCGGCCGGCGGGTGGAGAAGGCCGCCTACTCCCGCCTGGAGGGCCAGCTCGGCGCCGGGGCCAACGCCCTGTCCACCCTGCGCAAGGGCTGGACGGTCGACCCGGCAGTCGCGGTGACGCGCAACCAGGACGTCGTACACCGGGTGGTGGGCCGGCCGGGCATCGTGCTGGTCGCCGAGGGCGCGCCCAACCGGGTCGGCAACCTGCTCGCCAACGAGAAGCGCAAGCACGCCCGGGTCGCCCCCGACACCCCGATCTACGACGTCGTGGTCGGTGACGGTGAGGGGCAGGTCCCGCTGCGCAGGTTGTCCGGGCATGTCATGAAGCTTCCCCGCAACCTCAGCCCGGCCGAGGTCACCGAGGTGCTCAACCGGCTGAAGGCGCTGTCGGCCAACCGCAGCCAGCTGCCGATCCCGAAGGGCCCGCTCCCCCGCAACGCCAAGCTTCCCCCGGGCGCGTCCCGCCCTCGGTAACCCTCCTCGGGCGCCTGCCGGTCAGCCCGAAAGCTCAGCGCGCGCGGACGAGGACCGTGCCGGCCAGCCGGTCGTGCAGGCCGCGGCCGTCGGAGTCCACGACCAGCGGCGGGATCACCAGCAGGACGAGCACCGCACGGACCAGCGAACGCGCGAAACCCACCGGCTGCCCGTCCAGACGGGCGACCACCAGGTGGCGTATCCGCTGGCCGATGCTGGCGCCGACGAACGCCGTCATCAGCCAGATCTCCACCCCGAACACCATCAGCGGGACGAAGTCGACGGCCGTCCACGGCGGCTGCCAGACGCTCGCGTCGCGGACCAGGGCGATCGCCACCAGATTGGCCAGCAACCAGTCCAGGAGCAGGGCGGTGATCCGGCTACCCCAGCCGGCCAGCGCGCCGCGGCCCTCCTCGGGCAGGCCCAGCCGGTAGCCGGCGTACTGCTGTTCGGTGGCCGCGACCGGACTCCGACGAGACCTCTCCTGCTCGGGCATGGTCTGAGGTTATCCTCTGACACCTCCGGTCCCACGAGACCGTATGGCGGCCCTCACCAGGCGTAAGACAGCCTCGCGAGGACCCCGGCGCGGCTCCTCCGCGCCCTCCGGGAAGGTGCAGGGTCGGTGCCCCGCGCCTGGTCCGAGTACGCCAAACTGGCCGTAACACGCGCGCAACATTGGCGATACGGCAGGGAAACGGCCAGCTCCTAGCGTCGCCTGCCAAGAGACGGAGGAGGGCCGAATGTTCGAAAGCGCCGACGAGCTGTTGGCATTCGTACGTGACGAGGGCGTCGAGTTCATCGACGTCCGCTTCTGCGACCTGCCGGGGGTCATGCAGCACTTCAACGTGCCGGCGGGGTCGTTCGACCGAAGACGACATTCGCAGACGGTCTGATGTTCGACGGGTCGTCGATCCGCGGCTTCCAGGCCATCCACGAGTCCGACATGAAGCTGGTTCCGGACCCGGCGACCGCGTTCGTCGACCCGTTCCGGGAGCACAAGACGCTCGCGATGAACTTCTCGATCGTCGACCCCTTCACCGACGAGCCCTACAGCCGCGACCCGCGCAACGTCGCCGCCAAGGCCGAGGCCTACCTCAAGGTCGACCGGCATCGCCGACACCGCCTACTTCGGACCGGAGGCGGAGTTCTACGTCTTCGACGACGTGCGGTTCGAGACCAAGCAGAACGCCGGCTACTACTTCATCGACTCGATCGAGGGCGCGTGGAACACCGGCCGGGTGCGAGGAGGGCGGCAACAAGGGATACAAGCCCCGCTACAAGGGCGGCTACTTCCCGGTCCGCCCGACCGACCACTTCGCCGACCTGCGCGACAAGATGGTCGCCCAGCTGCTGGCGTCGGGCGTCGAGGTCGAGCGCGCGCACCACGAGGTGGGCACCGCCGGCCAGGCCGAGATCAACTACAAGTTCGACTCGCTGCAGCACGCCGGCGACACGCTGATGCTGTTCAAGTACATCATCAAGAACGTCGCCTGGAACGAACGGCAAGACCGCGACGTTCATGCCGAAGCCGCTGTTCGGTGACAACGGCTCGGGCATGCACTGCCACCAGTCCTGTGGAAGGACGGCGCAGCCGCTGTTCTACGACGAGCTCGGTTACGGCGGGCTGTCGGACATCGGCCGGTGGTACATCGGCGGGCTGCTCAAGCACGCGCCCAGCCTGCTGGCGTTCACCAACCCGACGGTCAACTCCTACCACCGGCTGGTGCCGGGCTTCGAGGCTCCGGTCAACCTGGTCTACTCGCCAGCGCAACCGCTCCGCCTGCGTGCGGATCCCGGTCACCGGTACGAGCCCGAAGGCGAAGCGGATCGAGTTCCGCGTGCCGGACCCGTCCTGCAACCCGTACCTCGCGTTCGCGGCCATGCTGATGGCCGGCATGGACGGCATCCGCAACAAGATCGAGCCGCCGGAGCCGGTCGACAAGGACCTGTACGAGCTGCCGCCGGACGAGCACGCGGCGATCGCGCAGGTTCCGGCGTCGCTGCCGGCGGTGCTCGACGCGCTCGAGGTCGACCACGACTACCTCCTCGAAGGCGGCGTGTTCACCCCGGACCTGATCGAGACCTGGATCGACTGGAAGCGCACCAACGAGGTCGACCCGATCCGGCTGCGTCCGCACCCGCACGAGTTCGAGCTGTACTACGACATCTGATCCGCCCCGGCC
This sequence comes from uncultured Actinomycetota bacterium, assembly GCA_963791775.1. Taxonomy (GTDB): domain Bacteria; phylum Actinomycetota; class Actinomycetes; order Propionibacteriales; family Actinopolymorphaceae; genus Actinopolymorpha. The sequence continues at coordinate 519,999 of CAWBTM010000015.1, forward strand.
TTCGAGCCGACGGATCCGACGAACGGCGGCCGGCCCGCACTCGCCCCTGTGGCGCGTACGGGTCGGTCGCCGTTTTTTGTGATCAGGTGTGCCGGGTGTGTACCTGGCGGCTAGGACGCACCTTGCATGACCCATCGCATCGGGTCGCCCCAGCCGAGGTCGGAGATCCCCGCCGCGTCCAGGGCCAGCGCGACCAGGGTGCGCCGGTGTGCGGCGAAGGTCAGGACGTGCGCGATCATGCCGCCGTAGGTGAACACCTCGGCAGGCTCGCACAGCGCGTCGACGAACGTGTCGTCAAGCCGGCCTTGCGCGGTGGTCTCGACGACGTGCGCCAGGAAGGTCGGGCCTTCCTCGGCGAGCCGACGGCGCAACGAGTCCACCGACTCGTGCTCCTCGACCGACCAGTCGTAGGGCCGGTTGGCCACCGCCGCGTTCCACATGCCCATCTGCCCGACCAACCGTGACAGCAGGGAGCGGATCGTCTGCCGGTCCTCGTCGACCGAAAGTTCGATCACGGCGTCGAGCCGCTCGTCGTCGAGCCGAGCGGCGCGTTCGACCATCTCGCCGACGAGCCAGATGTGGTGCTCGACCATCTTGGTCAGCAGGTCCATCGAGGTCACCTTCTTCTGGGCAGGCAGCCGAAGGCTGCCGGGTGGGTGGAAGTGCACGTTGCTCGACCCGTCGAGGCGTAGCCGTGTGGGCCGGATCCGGTACCGTCCCGGTCCCACCCCGTAGGCCCGGGTGAAGGCCCGGGTGAACGCCTCGTGTGAGCCGTAGCCGGCCTCGACCGCGACGTCGAGGATGGTCAGTTCGGTGGACAGCAGGCGGTACGCCGCCCGCTCGAGCAGCACCCGGCGGCGCAGTGCCGCCGGTGGCTCTCCACCCGCCGAAGAGACGATCCGATCGAGGTGGAACCGGGACAGGTGCAGGCGTGCGGCCAGGTCAGCCGCGGTGGCGTCGTGGTCGTCGAGCGCAGACGCGAGGGTGTCGACGAACCCGAGGAAGTGCTCGGCTGCTGGCATGCCCCCATCCTGCCGGTGCCGGACCCGGCCGCGTTTGATCGCCGTTGCGCACCGTCGGCCCGGAGATGGGACAAACCTCTCGACGACCTCACCGTCACCCAGTGCCGACAATCTGTGCTTGACAGTGGCCGGGGTGGAGACGCGATCCTCGCCGTCGTGCACCGGAAGGGTGCCGGTGGCAATCGAGTGCCCCGGCCGACCAGGGCACCTCTAAGGTGGGCCGATGGCGTCCGTCAAGCAGTTCCAGGTGACCTTCGACTGTGCGGACCCCGAGCGGGTCGCTCGCTTCTGGTGCGAGGTGCTGGGGTACGTCGTACCGCCGCCACCGGAGGGGTTCGCGACCTGGGACGACTTCGATCGTGCGCTGCCGGCTGACCGACAGGGTTCGGCGTACGCCTGCGTCGATCCGACCGGCGTGGGCCCGAGGATGTACTTCCAGCGCGTTCCCGAGGGCAAGGTCGTCAAGAACCGCGTGCATCTCGACGTACGGGCCGGCACCGGGCTCGTCGGCGAAGAGCGCCTCGCCGTCCTCGAGGCCGAATGTACCCGGCTGGTCGCGCTCGGCGCCGTACGCGAACGGCTCCTGCCTGCCGATGACGAGAACGAGTCGTGCATCGTGATGCAGGACGTCGAGGGCAACGAGTTCTGTCTCGACTGAGCGGCTGAACGCGCCGTCCGGTCAGCACTCCGCCCAAGGGACTGCCGAACTCCGTCTCAAAGTCCGTACGGCCCACCCGCTGGCCGGTCACGCCGGTGTCGAGCGGCGAAGTCGGAGACGGCTTCGCGAACCCGTGCGGGCTTCAAGCCTGACCGGCCGAGAACCGTCGAGGCTGTGCCGCCGCCGACCTCGGCCAGGCCGAGCAGCAAATGCTCTGTCCCGATGTAATCGTGGCCGAGGTCTCTCGCCGCATCTGCAGCGCGTTCGAGGCTGTGCTTGGCCGGTCGGGTGAACGGAATGTGCCCGTCCGGTGCGCTGGCGCCGGGGGTGATCGCCTCGTCGACCGCCATGTGGGTCGCACGAAGTGACAGGCCGAGCGCCTCCAGCACCACGGCAGCACCGCAACTGCTGTCGTCGGTCATCGCCAGCAGCAGGTGCTCTGTCCCGAGATAGCCGTGGTTGAGTCGCCGAGCTTCCTCCTGGGCCAGGACGATGGTGTGGCGGGCACGCTCGCTGAACAACTCGAACATGGTTCATCGTGGCACGAGGCGCCACCTCGTGGTCGAGTCTTGGCGCCGTCGGAGTACGTGGCGCTGGCCATGGGCGCCCGAGGTGCTCTGCGTGAGTCTGGTCAGCGCGCGAAGGTGCCGAGCGGGTCGCGTTCGGCCTCGGTGGCGTCGTCGCGGTCGGTGCAGCGAGTGAGGTCGAGCCACTTCTCGTCGGAGGCGAGCTGCGCCCGGGCGGCCGTGGTCGCGTAGGCGTAGGCCTCGCTGCCGAGGAGCAGCCGTACGGGCGGCTCGGGCTCGATCGTGACGCGAACGACGGCCTGGGCCACCTTGGCGGGGTCGCCGAGCGGGCGGAACTCGTCGTGCATCCCGGCGGCCTGGCCGACGGTCTGCGCGTAGTCGTCGCGTACGGGTGGGATGGCCATCGACGACCCTGCCCAGTCCGTGGCCATGCCACCTGGTTCGAGCGACGTGACCTTGATGCCCAGCGGTGCTACCTCCTTGGCCAGGACTTCACTGAAGCCGTTGGTCGCCCACTTCGCCGACTGGTAGGCGCCGAGGCCTGGCGTGGCAAGCCGTCCGCCGACCGAGGTGACGTTCACGATGTGGCCACTGCCCTGCTCGCGAAGCACCGGCAGGGCGGCGCGGGTGGTGTGGGCCGTACCGAAGAAGACGGTCTCGATCTGGTCGCGGAACGATTCTTCGGTGGCGTCCTCGATGGGCTCGATGTTTGCGTAGCCGGCGTTGTTGACCACGACGTCGAGACGACCGAAGGCTCTGATGGCGAGGGCGACGGCGGCGTCGGCCTGGGCGCGGTCCCTGACGTCGTGGGCGATGGTGCGCAGCATGTCGGGGTGGGCCGCGGCGAGGTCGTCGAGGGCCCTGGGGTTACGGGCGGTGGCGACTACCCCGTCGCCTCGGGCGAGTACGGCCTCGACGATGGCGCGACCGAGGCCGCGGGAGCTGCCGGTGACGAGCCAGACGGACATGTGGATCACTCCCGATCATGAATGCAACTAAACGTTTGGTTGTAATAGAAGCACAACCGTCCTCCGAATACAACTGAACGGTTAGTTGGGCTAGGGTGGCAACATGCCCCGCGACTCGTCCCGGACCCGCCGGCGCCTCCTAGACGCGGCCCTGACCGAGTTCGCCGAGCGCGGCCTGGCCGGCGCGCGGGTGGACCGGATCGGTGCCGCCGCAGGGGTGAACAAGGCCCAGATCTACCACCACTTCGGCAGCAAGGACGGCTTGTTCGAGGCCGTCTTCGATGCGGTGGTCGAGCGCACCCTGACCGAGATCCCGATCGACCCCACGAACCTGCCCGAGTACGCCGCGAAGCTCTACGACAGCTACGTCGCCCATCCCGACGTACTGCGCCTGGCTACCTGGCATACCCTCGAGGGCGCCCGCCTGGTACCGGCGATCACCGCGTCGTACGAGCACAAACTCCGAACCCTGGCCAAGGCTCAGCGCGACGGCGTCCTGACCTCTCGGTACAGCCCGGAGGTCCTGCTCAGCCAACTGTTGGCGATCTCTGGCATGTGGGCCAACGTCGTCCCGGAATTGGACGAACTTCTCGACGACCTCACCGTCGCCCAACGCCGACAAGCTGTCCTTGACAGCGTTACGGCCCTGCTCTCCTGACCCCGATCCTCCAGGTCGGCGGTTTGGCGGCATCGGGCCTAGGCAGTGGCGTCCAAGGGAACGGCATCACTACGCGCTCTCTGCTCCAGCGACACGAGGATGCCTGATGACCGACACAACCACCCGCTCGCTGCCGTTCGAGGACCGCACCGACTTCGAGGAGGCCGACCGCGGCCTGATCGGCCGGCTGGAGCCGTGCGTCGTCCATGCCGAGGACGGCCGGGTGGTGTGGGACAACGACGCCTATGCCTTTCTGCAGGGCGACGTACCGGACAGCGTCCATCCCAGCCTGTGGCGGCAGTCGGCCCTGGTCGCGAAGCAGGGGCTGTACGAGGTGGTCGACGGGATCTACCAGGTACGCGGCCTCGACCTGTCGAACATCACCTTCGTCGAGGGTGCCACCGGCGTGATCGTGATCGATCCGCTGATCTCGGTCGAGACCGCCGTGGCGGCGCTCAGCCTGTACCGGGAGCACCGAGGTGACCGCCCCGTCACCGGGCTCGTCTACACCCACTCCCACGTCGACCACTTCGGCGGCAGCAAGGGCGTCACGACCCAGGCGGAGGTGGACGCGGGCCGGGTACCGGTGCTCGCTCCCGCCGGGTTCGTCCGGCACGCGGTCGCGGAGAACGTCTACGCGGGTACGGCGATGGGTCGTCGCGCCGGCTACATGTACGGCGCCGTACTACCGCGTGGGCCGCAGGGGCCAGGTCGGCGCCGGCCTGGGACAGACGACCTCGACGGGCACCGTCACGCTGATCACCCCGACCGTGGACATCACCACGACCGGTCAGGAGGAGACGGTCGACGGGGTACGCATGCGCTTCCAGATGGCACCGGGCAGCGAGGCGCCCGCCGAGATGCACTTCTACTTCCCTGACCGACGGGCACTGTGCATGGCCGAGAACGCCACCCACACCCTGCACAACCTGCTGACCCTGCGGGGCGCGATGGTGCGCGACCCGCACGCCTGGGCCGGCTACCTCACCGAGGCCGTCGACCTGTTCGGTGGCGAGGCCGAGGTGGTGTTCGCCTCCCACCACTGGCCGACCTGGGGAGCCGACCGCGTGGTGGCGTTCCTGGAGATCCAGCGCGATCTGTACGCCTACCTGCACGACCAGACGCTGCGGATGCTCAACCAGGGCCTCGTCGGCGCCGAGATCGCCGAGCGGCTCCAGCTGCCACCCGCACTGGAGAAGGCGTGGAGCACACACGGCTACTACGGCTCGGTCAGCCACAACGTGAAGGCGATCTACCAGCGCTACCTGGGCTGGTTCGACGGAAATCCTTCGCACCTGTGGCAGCATCCGCCGGTCGAGGCCGCGACCAGGTACGTCGACTACATGGGCGGCGCCGACGCCGTGGTGGAGAAGGCGCGGGCTTCTTTTGCCGACGGTGACCTGCGGTGGGTTGCCGAGGTGCTCGGGCACGTCGTGTTCGCCGACCCCTCACATGCGGGGGCTCGGGAGCTGCTTGCCACCACGTACGAGCGACTCGGGTACGGCGCGGAGAACGGCACCTGGCGCAACTTCTACCTCTGCGGCGCCACCGAGCTTCGGGAGGGGAACTTCGGCACCCCGACGGTCGCGGCCGCTCCGGACATCGTGGCCAACCTGACACCGACGATGCTGTTCGACGCCCTCGCGATCCGGGTCGACGGTCCGCGCGCCTGGGACGAGCGGATCACCATCGACGTACGGTTCACCGACTCCCCCGATCGGTACCGCCTCCAGCTCGCCAACGGCGTGCTCACCTACACCGCCGCCACCCGGCCGGATGCCGCAGACGCCACGCTGACCGGCCCCCGTGCGGCGCTCCCCGTCCTTGCCGAGGGACGGTTGGACGCGGCGACGCTTCATGCCGCGGGGCTGGAGATCACCGGCGACATCTCCGCGCTGGAACGGCTCGCGGCGCTACTCGACACTCCGGACCAGGACTTCGCCATCGTCACCCCGGACAAGGACGACCTGGCGCGCCGACAGGTGCCGAGGCAGCAAGCTCGCGGCGCTTCCGGCGAGAAGCCGGGTGACTAGCGCGCCCTGCGTAGGTGATGATGCCAGGGTGCTCACGCCCGATGTCGCCGCGCCCGCGGCCTGGAGTTCACCCTCTATCGACGGGAGGTCGTGAGCTCACTCCCCACCGGTGCCGCCTTCGAGGTCAACGCCAACGGTGGTCCACGGATGTCGACGGACATCCACCTGGACGCCACGGTCGAGCCTGGTTTCTGGTACGTGCTGGACCGGGCCATCGCGCACCGGGTCGGTATCGCGATCGGTGGGCAGCCGGCGCGGGTGGTCTTCGCCGACGTGCCCCGCCGCACCTTGCTGGAAGCGATGTATGAGTCGATGACCTGGCATCGCGTTCACGAGAAGGCGACCCTGTACTCGGTGCTGAACGCCTGCAGGGCATGGAGATTCGCCGACGAGGACGTACTCGGGTCGAAACTGGAAGGTGCCGCCTGGGCTCGTGACCGTTGGGCCGACACCGACGTGATCGACGCGGCGGTGGCACTTCGGCACGGTGAGGACGCGGAGCTCGACGGCTCCGCGGTGGACGCACTCCTGTCCGAGGTGGGAGCTCAACTTCGCCAAGCCGCGGACGAGTGAACTCCCCGGGTTCCGGGGTTGGTCGACGGTCGACGTACCTTGTGCAACGCTTCGTTCGTGACGTCGGCATGGGCCGTGCCGCCGGGCTGGCCGGACGACTTCGGCTGGGATCGACCGGGCAGCGGTGGAGGAGCCCGCTACCGGCTTTTCGGGGCGACGATCATCGACGGTCGGCTGCCGCCCGCGGTGGTGGCGGATGCCGTACTCACTGCCGCTAGAGCAGGCGGTGATATTGGACGTGGAGGCGAACCTTCCCCCCGGTCACGGTGACGCCTCTGCAGACCTTCCGTCGATCGACCAGGCTGCGAGGGCTGCAGGTTTCGTGCGACAGGCCCAGGCTGGCCGCGACCTGCGTGGGTGTCTCGTTCGCCGGTCCGGTCAGGGTCAGTTCGCGCCAGCAGCCACCGGATCCACACTTCACAGCCCGGTCGACGACCCGCACACCGGCGGGTAGTGCCGGAACGTCCGAGCGCGGTGGTACCGCCGCCTCGTCGACAGCCAGCCACAGCGTCGGCGCGATCACGATCACCGCGATCACCGCGAGCACCACGGCTGCCCCGACCAGGATCTTCCGGAACACCTGTGCAGGCTACCCGAACCGATCAGCGTTGCTCCTCAGGCCGGCGCAGCCTGACGGTCAGGAAGCACGGAGCAGTGTGCAACTTGTCATGCGCTTCGGGATCAAGCTGTTCAAGCTCTGGTACGGGGCGAGGCTCGACGAGCCGCTCGAGCACGAACCCGGCGCCGAGCAACTCGGTGAGGAACGTCTCCAACGGCATCCGCCAGTAGTGCGTCTGCCAACGCCCTTGTGCCACGGACCGTTCGACCTTCTCGACCGCGTAGTACGAACCACCGAAGCGGTTCCAGTCCGCGGTCGGGTGCATCGTGGACACCACCAGCCAGCCGCCCGGTCGCAGCACCCGGGCCAGCTCGGCGAGTAGTTGCCGGCGTGCGTCGACGTATTGAATCACCAATGCCATGACCGCACCGTCGAAGCTGGCGTCGGCGGCAAAAGCCAACGGTGTCTCGAGATCATGCCGGCGGAGTTCGGCACGCCCGCCGAGCCGGGACGCGGCGTGTTCGAGGAGCCGGGGGCTTCCCTCGATCCCGACCACCGATGCACCGCGGGCGGTGAGCTCGGCGGCGTAGTGGCCGGCTCCGCAGCCGACGTCGAGTATCCGCCGGCCACGGAAGTCCCCGATCAGGTCGAGGACGGCTGGGCGATCGCAGTAGGCGTTGTACGGGCTGGTGCCGGCGTTGTCGGCGAACCAGTCGGCGAGGGCGTCTTCGTACGCGGTCTCAGTCGGCACTGCCGGAGCATGTCACCCGTCTCGACGATCGACAATTCCTATGCCAGACGGCTCGCGGACCCGTGGTCGCGTCGGAGCAGGCCGTAGACGGCGCTGTCGTGGTAGGTGCCGTCGTCCTCGAGGGAGTACGCCCGGCGTAACCCCTCCCGCTGGAAACCGAGCCGCTGCAGGAGGCGTACCGAGCCGTGGTTGTCAGCGATCGTCTGCGCCTCGACGCGGTTGAGCCGCGGGCATCCCTGTGAACCCGAACCGGAGCACGGCGCCGAGCGCCTCCGTCGCGATTCCGCGGACCCAGTGGTCGCGGTGGAGGTCGAAGCCGACTTCGGCTCGATGGTGGAACCTCTCCCAGGACACGAACCCGAAGAGCCCGATGGCGCGATCGTCGCCGGCGAGCGTGACTGCCCAGTGGATGCCCCTGTGCGCGGCGTACTCGGCCCCGCAGTTCCTCGATCAGCTCAGTCACTCCGCTCACCCCACTCCCCTGTCGGCACGGTCGTGGCGTCGGGAGGAAGGGCCGGCAACGCCCAGTGGGCCTCCCGGCGCCAGGAATGCCAGCGTTCGTCGAACGGCCCGGTGCGCTGGGTGATCAGGGCGAGTACCTGCTCGCGTGCGTCCCGTACGTGAGCATGCTCGTCGTCGGTGACGATGCCGAGCCGGCGGCCCTGCTCGTACTCGCCTTTGTCCTTCCATCGCAACGAGCCGTCCGGCTCGACGACCAGATCCAGCAGGAGGTCGAAGGTGTCGACACCGATCGGAGTGCGCCGGAAGGGACGTTCGAAGTTGACGTACGACATCACCAGGTCGCCGCTGTCACCGAAGAAGAGATCGACGCTGAAGTAGGCGCCGGGCATCAGCAGAGTCAGCTTGGTGGTGGTCTGCCAGGGCCAGGCCGCCAACTCCCACTTGCCGGAGGCCAGGTTGGGCAGCGCGACCTCGCGAACGATCTCCTCTCGCCGCGAGGAGGACAGCGCCGCCTGGTGGGTGGGGGCGAATCTATCCACTCCGGGCCAGATCTAGACCCCACGGGACCCGGACCAGGCTCGTGCGACTCCGGGATGCGCAGCGGCACAGCTGGACCGAGGCGTCTGTCCGGGCACGTCGGCAATCCGGCCAGCGCCCGGTCCGATCCGCACAGTAATCGACAATTCGGCGATGCTGGCTGAGCACCCCGCACGCACGGATTCTTCCGCGGAAGAATTCTGGGTAGCGTGTCCGGGGTGATTCGCTGTCTGGCCGTGGAGAACTACCGGTCGCTGCGCAGCCTGGTCGTCGAGCTTGACCAGCTGACCGTGGTGACCGGCGCGAACGGCACCGGCAAGTCCAGCCTCTACCGCGCGCTGCGGCTGCTGGCCGACTCCGCGCGCAACGGCGCGGTGGCAGCGCTGGCCCGCGAGGGTGGACTTCCCTCGACGCTGTGGGCCGGGCCGGAGACGATCGGCAAAGCGGTGCGCGCGGGCGATCATCCGGTGCAGGGAACGGTACGCCGCGGACCGGTCGCCCTGCGGCTGGGATTCGCCGACGACGACCTCGGGTACGCGATCGACTTCGGCCTGCCGCAGCCTGCCCGGTCGGCGTTCCAGCTCGACCCGCTGGTAAAGCGGGAGGCGGTGTGGGCCGGACCCGTCCTGCGGCCTGCGGCCCTGCTGGCCGAACGCGCCGGCACCATGCTGCGCATCCGCGACGGCCGATCGTGGTCGACCTTCCCGGACTCGGTGGGACCGTTCGACAGCATGCTCAGCGAGTACACCGATCCTCAGCGCGCGCCGGAGCTGCTGACGTTGCGCGAACGGGTGCGGTCGTGGCGGTTCTACGACCAGATCCGCACCGATCAGGGAGCTCCGGCCAGGCAGGTACGCATCGGCACCCGCACCCCGGTGCTCGCCCCCGACGGAGCCGATCTCGCGGCCGCGCTGCAGACGATCCTGGAGATCGGCGACGAGGCCGCGCTGGCCGCCGCGATCGACGCCGCGTTCCCGGGCAGCGCGGTGGAGATCGGGATCGAGGGCACGCGGTTGGAGGTACGGCTGCACCAGCCCGGGATGCTCAGGTCGCTCGGTGCGGCCGAGCTGTCCGACGGGACGCTGCGCTACCTGCTGTGGACCGCCGCGCTGCTGTCCCCGCGGCTGCCGTCCCTGCTGGTGCTCAACGAGCCGGAAACCAGCCTGCACCCGGAGCTCGTCCGGCCGCTGGCGGACCTGATCGCCGCCTGCGCGGAGCGTACGCAAGTAGTGGTTGTCAGCCACTCACGCGCGTTGATCGATGCGCTCACTCGAGACGACAAGGCGACCAGGATCGAACTCGTCAAGGATCTCGGCGAGACCCAGGTCGAGGGACAGGGACGGTTCGACCACCCGCCCTGGCAGTGGCCTAAGCGCTGACCCGACGTCGCGCAGGACACCGCAGGACACCGCAGTGGTCACTTATGCGGTCACTGACGAACGGCCTGTACGTCGAGCTCCACGCGGATCAGCTTGCTCAGCAGCGCAACGGGCCGACCAGTGGCGTCCGGGAGCGGCCAGCCGGGGCCGATCGGATCACCACATCCTTGACCGGGCCGGGCGTACCTGCGAGCTTTCTTCGGCGCACGCACGGTCGCCGGAACGGGGAGGGACACGTGGGACACGTGCACCGATACACCGAGACCACTCGGCGGTACGCCCTGCACGCCAGGTTGCTGTGGCGCGCCGCACCACTGCCCGCAGCCCTGAACCTGTTCCTGGTGGTCGCCAGCGCGGCAACGGTGACGTTCGGCATCATCGCCACCGGGCGGCTGGTCGGTGCGCTGCCGGAGGCCGTGAAGGCCGGCGTCGACTCACCCGCCGCGGACCGGGTGGGGTGGTGGCTGGCGGCCTCAGTCGCCGCGTGGATCCTCGCCCCGCTCATCCATGCGGCGGAGAGCGCGGTCACGCAGGTGGTGTCCGCCCGCTACCTGCGACTCGTCTTCGGCATGGTCGCCGAGGCCGGAGCCGAGCCGTACGGCATCGGGCACCTGGAGGACCCCGAACTCACCGGCCGGCTGGACGCGGTCAAGCGCGCCATGCGGGACTGGACGTTCGTCACAGGTGTGGATCAGACCTGGAACCTCCTGGCCACCCGCCTCACCGGGATGGGCTCGCTGATCGTGGTGGCGACCTGGAACTGGTGGGCGGCACTGCTCGCCGCCGGCTCGTACGCCCTGATGGCCAAGGTGCTCGTCGCCTGGCTGGGGACGATCTTCGACGACCTGCTGGAGGTGACCGGCAACCAACGGCGCCAGGCGAGCTACGTACGGGACCTGATGACGGGCGCGCCGGCGGCGAAGGAACTTCGGCTGTTCGGGATGGCCGACTGGCTGGTGCACCGCTACTCGACCGCCTGGCGGGAAGCCATGACCGCCGTCTGGCGTAGCCGCACCCACAAGCTCCGCCCCATCCTGCTGGCGGCAGTGGTCACGCTGGTGGTGAACGCGGGCGTGTTCGCCCTGTTGGCCCGGGACGCCTCGGCGGGTGCGGTCTCGCTGGCCTCGCTGGTCGCCGTGGCGCAGGGGCTGCTGGGGCTGGAGGCTTTCGGGCCGCTCGGCGACAACCAGTCGGCCCTGGCCCGCAACTCCTCCACCACCTCCATGCTGGTCGGCCTCCGGCAGCGGCTCGGCCTGCCCGGCCTGCCCGGTCGTTCCCCGCCGAGCCGGTCGGTGACGAACCGGAACCCCTGCAGAGCAGTCGTTCAGCAGCGGCGGCGATCGACCTGCGCGAGGTGACCTTCCACTACCCCAGCCGCACCGAGCCGACGTTCGAACGGCTGTCGCTGCACATCCCGGCCGGACAATCAGTCGCGGTCGTCGGCGTCAACGGCGCGGGCAAGTCGACGCTGATCAAGTTGCTGTGCGGGCTCTACCCACCCGATGCCGGAACCATCCGGATCGACGGCGGCGACCCCTCTGCCGACGAGGCGACCCGCAATCGGGTGGCGGTCATCTTCCAGGAGTTCGTGCGGTACCACCTTCCCCTGCGCGACAACGTGGGATTCGGTGCGCACACCCGGCACGACGACGAGGCAGTGCTGGCGAAGGCCCTCGACGACGCGGGCGGCACCACCCTGTTGGACCGGCTCGAGCACGGCTGGGACACCGTGCTCAGTGCGGAGTACGCCGAGGGCACGGACCTGTCCGGTGGCCAGTGGCAACGGGTGGCGCTGGCCCGGGCGCTGGCCGCGGTCGCCGGCGGCGCGGGCGTCCTGGTGCTGGACGAACCGACAGCGGCCCTCGACGTCCGCGCCGAGGCGGCGTTGTTCGACCGGTTCCTGGACGTGACCCGTGGGATGACCACGCTGCTGGTCAGCCACCGGCTGTCCAGCGTGCGGCACGCCGACCGGATCGTGGTGATCGGCCCGACGGACGACCCGGCCCGCACCGGAACCGGCATCATCGAGGACGGCAGCCACGAGGAGCTGATGGCCGCGGGCGGTGCGTACGCCCGGATGTTCTCCTTGCAGGCGGCGCGATTCGCGGCCGCCGGTGCCGCCAACGGCACTGGGACCGCCGGGACGGCGGTGGACGAGCGATGAGAACGGCACTGCGCGGCACCTGGCTGGTCGTGGCCATGTCGGTCCGGGTCAGCCCCTGGCAGAGCCTGCTCTGCCTGGCCGAGTCACTGGGCAGCGTCATCTCGCTGCTGCAGCCGCTCTACCTCGCGTGGTTCGTGGACGGCGTACTCCACCACGACACGGCACGAATGGCTGTCGCCGTGGCGGCCTTCGCCGCCTCGACGGGCCTGAGCTGGGGCCTCGGCATGGCGGGGTGCGACGCGCGGATCCGGCAGTTCGAACGCGTCGGGTTCGCCTTCGACACCGAGATCGCCCGGATCACCGCGTCCATCCCCACCCTCGACCACCTGGAGTCCAGCAAGTACCTCGACCAACTGCAGGCGCTGCGCGACCAGCAGGGCGCGCTCGGCGGTGCGCTGAACAGCTTCCTCAACACGTTCCGCAACCTTGTCTTCGCCGTCGGGACGCTGCTGCTCGCCGCCGGCGCCGACATGCGGCTGCTGCTGCTCGTCCTGGCGGGCGTGCCCGGAGTCGTCGCCACCCGGTGGATCGTGCGCTGGCAGGCGCGCGCGGAGGAGGAGTCCGCGGAGCCGGGGCGGCTGGCCACGCACCTGCTGGAGCTGAGCACGACGGCCGGGCCGGGCGCGGAGGTCCGGGTGTTCGGGCTGCGCGAGGTGGTGCGGGCCAGGCTGGCGAACGCGGTGGCGCGCTGGCGGGCGCCGATGGTCGCCCTCGCCCGGCGGACCGAGGTGGTCAACGCCGCCTGCTCGGTGTTCTTCTTCGCCAGCGGCGGCGCCGTCCTTGCCTGGATGGTGCACGACGCGATCCGCGGACAGGTGCCGGTCGGCACTCTGGTGCTCGCGCTCATGCTGGTCGGCCGGCTGCAGAGCACGGCCAACGTCCTGCGGTGGTCGATCGGCAACCTCACCCAGCTCACCCGTACCACCGGTCGGTTCCTCTGGCTGCGCGACTACGAGCAGGAGGTACGCGAAGCGCACGACGGGACGCAGGCGCCGCCGGCGACCCTGCGGGACGGCATCACGATCGAGGATCTGGCGTACGCCTATCCGGAGGCGGCCGAGCCCTCGCTGCGGGAGGTGAGCCTGCACCTGCCGGCGGGCTCGGTCGTGGCACTGGTGGGCGAGAACGGCGCCGGGAAATCCACCCTGGTCAAGCTGCTGACGGGCCTGTACCGCCCCACGGCAGGCCGGGTGCTCGTGGACGGGACTGACCTCGCCGACCTCGACCTGCCCGCCTGGCGGGCGCGGGTGTCGGGTGCGTTCCAGGACTACGCGCGGGTGGAGTTCACCGCCCGGGAGTCGGTCGGGGTCGGCGACCTGACCCGCGTCGAGGACGAACGTGAGGTACGCCGGGCACTGCGCGAGGGCGCCGGCGAGGACGTGCTTCACTCCCTGCCATCCGGCCTGGCCACCCAGCTGGGCTCGTCCTGGCCGGAAGGAGTGGAACTGTCCGGCGGGCAGTGGCAGCGGCTCGCGATCGCCCGCGGCATGATGCGCACCGACCCGCTGCTGCTCGTTCTCGACGAACCCACGGCGGCGCTGGACGCCGCCACCGAGCACGCGTTGTTCGAACGCTACGCCGCCGCCGCGCGGGCCGCCGGCGGCCGGGGCGCGGTCACCCTGCTGGTCACCCACCGGTTCTCCACCGTGGCCGCCGCCGACCTGGTGGTCGTGCTGGACGGCGGGCGGGTCGCCGAGGTCGGCAGCCACGCCAACCTCGTCGCGGCCCGCGGGCACTACGCCGAGCTGTACGAACTGCAGGCGCGCGGCTACCGCTGAGGCCCGAGGATTCTTCCGCGGAAGAATTCCGGGGCGACCCGGCAGGCGGTTTGCCTAGGGTGAGTGGCGTGAGTGGCGTGAACGGCGCGAGAGTTGTGGACGGCGAGTTCGAGTTCGACGACGACCCCGGCCGGGTGGATCTGGACGCGCTGTGGGAAGTGCTGTCCACCCAGGTGTACTGGGGGAAGTGGCGAACCCTCGACCACGTTCGCCGTCAGGTTGCCTCGGCCTGGCGGGTCGTCGGCGTGTACGAGACCGCGAGCGGGCGGATGGTGGGGTTCGCCCGGGCCGTCTCCGACGGCGTGGCCCTCGCCTACCTCGCCGACGTCTACGTACTCCCCGACCTGCGCGGGAAGGGCCTCGGCACGCGGCTGGTCGAGGTCATGGTGGACGGCGGGCCGGGCGCGGACTTCCGGTGGATGCTGCACACCGCGGACGCCCACGGCCTGTACGGGAAGTTCGGCTTCGCGCCGCCAAACCCGACGTACCTCGAACGACCCCGCAGCGAACGGCCCTCCGCGGGTACTTCGTGAAGTCGCCCAGCCGGCCGGGCCTGGTGCGGCTGCCGGGCCTGTCCGGCCTGTCCGGGCTGTCCCGGGCTGTCCCGGGCTGTCCCGGGCTGTCCCGGCTTGGTGCGGACTGCCCCGATGCGCGCGTCCTGCTCGGATCCTGACACCGCGTTGCCGCTTGTCATGGCCGGCGGCTAAGGTACTCCGCATGCAGTGGTGCTATCGGTTTGGCGAGCCGGCCCTGGGTGGGCCCGGCGGCGACCGCATCCGCTGACATCCACCACCCAGAGCCGGCAGGGCAGCGTCCGCACAGGACCTGCCCTTTTTGCATGCCCCGACCAGGGGGCCGGCCCGAGGTGACGCGGGCCGGTTCCCGACGAAGATCCAGCGAAAGGACCGTCCCCGTGTCTGCCACCCCCGCATCGGATTCCACGCCCTCCGCCGACGCCGTGCCCGGCTCCGGCCGGGCCCTCAGTGACGTCCGGATCACCCGGTCCCGTCCCCTGATCTCCCCCGCGCTGCTGCGCGACGAACTCCCGCTCCCGGCCGAGTCCGCCAAGGTCGTGGTCCGCGGGCGCGACGACGTGACGCGCATCCTTGCCGGTGAGGACGACCGGTTGCTCGTCGTCGTGGGCCCGTGCTCGATCCATGACCCCGAGGCCGGACTGGAGTACGCACGGAAGCTGGCGGCGTTCGTCCCCGAGGTGGCCGCGGACCTGTGCGTGGTGATGCGGGTGTACTTCGAGAAACCGCGTACGACCCTGGGCTGGAAGGGCCTGATCAACGACCCGGACCTGGACGGCAGCTACAACGTCAACAAGGGCTTGCGTACGGCACGGAAGGTGCTGCTGGACGTGCTGGCCACCGGCCTGCCGGCGGGTTGTGAGTTCCTGGACCCGATCATTCCGCAGTACATCGCCGACACGGTGAGCTGGGGCGCGATCGGCGCGCGGACCTCGGAGAGCCAGGTGCACCGCCACCTCGCCAGCGGCCTGTCCATGCCGGTGGGCTTCAAGAACTCCACCGGCGGTGACGTGCAGGGTGCCATCGACGCGATCGGCGCCGCCGCGGTCAGCCACGTCTTCACCGGTGTCACCGAGGACGGCGTGGCCGCGATCCTCACCACCAGCGGCAACCCGGACTGTCACGTCATCCTGCGCGGCGGGCAGACCGGACCCAACTACGACGCCGCCGACGTCGCCGACGCGCTCGGCAGGCTGGGCAAGGCGGACCTGCGCGAGCACGTGGTCGTCGACGCCAGCCACGGCAACAGCGGCAAGGACCACCTGCGCCAGCCCGTCGTGGCCGCGGACGTCGCCGGCCAGCTGGCCGGCGGCCAGCGGGGAATCGTCGGCGTGATGCTGGAGAGCTTCCTCGAGCCGGGCCGGCAGAACCTCGTCGAGGGTTCGGCCGACCAGCTGCGGTACGGCCAGAGCATCACCGACGCCTGCATGGGCTGGGAGCCGACGGTCGAGGTGCTGCGGGCCCTGGCGGCCGGGGTGCGTTCCCGCCGTTCGGTCGCGCGGACGGACTGACCCACCGGCCCGGTCATCACGCCCCGTCGTGGTGTCCGGCGAGGCCGCGGATCTCCCCCTACGCCAACAGGGACAGGGTTTTCGGTGTTGTCGGTGGGCCCTGGCATTCTCGCCGTCCATCGACAACATCGACGACACCGATGTCCAGGACTCACGGGGAGATGGTCACGTGCGACACCAGGATTCAGCGAAACGGGTGCAGGCCCTGCTGTGTGAGACGGCCCGGCGCGCGGCCGACGGGATGCGCTACGGATGGGATGCCGCCGTCGTCGAGCTGGCCGACCCGGCTCTTCCGGTGCAGCTGGTCGACGGAGTGGTCGACGAATGTCTCACCGGCGCCGTCGGCAGGCTCTGGGAGCGCGGCTGGCAACCGCTGGACCTGGCCGAGTTCGCGGCCCGCCGCCTGACCGCGTCCACCCGGCAGCTGGTGCTCGACGTGACGGCCGGCCAGGCCGCGCGGTATTCCGCGGCAACGCTCGACCCCCGCTGGCGATCCCAGCTGGAGGAGCTGGAGACCTCGCCCCACTGGACGGCCGACGGTGCGCGGCTGACGCGGTGGGCGACCCGGCGAGGGCTCGACCGGGTGGAGGCGCTCAGGCTGGCACTTGCGGTGCTGACCTTCCTGTACGCCGCGCCGTCGCTGGAATCGGTGCTTCCGCCTCCCGGCCGGCCCGGGGCCGCGGGCTGGGGCGGGGCCACCGGCAGGGACGGGGCGCCCGGCGCAGGTGAGCGTCCTCGGCCTGACGAAGCCGGTGAGAAGGTGCTGCACCGGATCCGGGCCCTGCTCGCCAAGGCCGAGTCGACCGAGTTCCCCGAGGAGGCCGAGGCGCTGAGCAGCAAGGCACAGGCGCTGATGACGAAGTTCTCCCTGGACCAGGCCATGCTGGCCACCGACTCGGCGGGATCCTCGGCCGGTGCGTCCCGCGCCGCCGGTGCGCACGCACACATCCGCCGGGTCTGGCTGCGGGCGCCCTACCTCAACGCCAAGGCGTTGCTCGCGTCCGTGGTCGCGGATGCCAATCGCTGTCGCGTGGTGGCCTGCACCGGCATGGGCTTCGTCACGATCATCGGCGTCGAGGCCGACCTGGCCCTGGTAGAGCTGCTCCTCACCTCGCTGCTCCTGCAGGCCGACAGGGCCATGCTTGCGGCGTCGCCGTCGAGCCGGGCAGGCGGGCACAGCCGCACCCGATCGTGGCGGCAGTCGTTCCTGGTGTCCTACGCCACCAGGATCGGCCAGCGGCTCACCGAGGTGAGCGAGACGTCGATGGCCGAGTACGACGACGCGAACCCCGGCACCTCCTCCCGGCTGCTGCCAGTGCTGACCGCCCGCGAGCACGCCGTCCAGAAGCTGGTCACCGAGCTGTTCCCCCGCATCCGGAAGTCGGCCGTGTCGACGTCCAATCCGGACGGCTGGGCGGCCGGAAAGCTCGCCGCCGACCTGGCCGACCTCGGCGCGCGCCGAAGCGTCGGCCGGGCCGCCTCGTGACCGCGGAGCCCTGGTCTGGCTCCTGCCTGCGTCCCAGGCCCTGTCCCGGATCCTGTGCCGGGTCACTCCCAGAAGACCCGCTCGACGACCGAACGGGCATGCCGGGTGATCCGGCGGTAGTCCTCGAGGAACAACCCCGACTCCTGCGGCCCGTAGCCGAGCAGCCGGGACACCGCGGCGAGGTCGGCCGGGTCGCGCGGCAGGGAGTCCGAGCGGCGGTCGCGCACCAGCATCATCGCGTTGCGGACGCGGGTCGCGAGCCGCCAGGCCGCGAGCAGGTCGTCGGCGTCCTCACGGGTCAGCAGCCCGGCGTCGGCGGCGGCCTCCAGCGCCGCGAGCGTGCGCGTCGTGCGCAGTCCCGGCACCTCGCGCTCCGTGCTGCATCTGCAGCAGCTGGACGGTCCACTCGACGTCGGCGAGGCCGCCGCGGCCGAGCTTGGTGTGCGTGCGTCGGGTCGGCGCCGCGCGGCAGCCGCTCGGCGTCGACCCGCGCCTTGATCCGGCGGATCTCCCGCACGTCGGCGTCGGTCAGCCCGGTGTCTCGGCCAGCGGTGTCCGTCGACGAGGTCGCTGAAGCGCTCGCGCAGGTCCGGGGTCGCCGCACACCGACTCCGCGCGCAGCAGGGCCTGCGCCTCCCACACGAGCGACCAGCGCGCGTAGTAGGCGGCGTACGACGCGAGCGAGCGCACCAGCGGGCCCTGCCGGCCCTCGGGGCGCAGGTCGGCGTCGACCCCGAGCCGGCGGGTCGGGCGCGGGCGCGGCGAGCAGCCGGCGGAGCTCGCTGGCCACCGCCGTCGCCGCGTCGGCGGCCTCCTTCTCGTCGGCGCCCGTCGTACGGGTCGTGCACGAACATCACGTCGGCGTCGCTGCCGTAGCCGAGCTCGTGCCCGCCGAACCGCCCCATCGCGACGACCGCGATCCGGGTCGGGATGGTGGGCCGACCCGTGCGCCTCGACCGAACGGACCGCCGCGACCAGTCCGCCGCTGAGCGTGGCGGCAGCGATGTCGGTGAGCGCCTCGCCGACGGCGTCGACGTCGACCAGCCCGAGCACGTCGGCGACGGCCATCCGCAACAGCTCGCGCCGCCGGACCGCCCGGACCGCGCCGGTCGCGCCGACGCCGGGTCGTCGTGCCGGCCGGCGGCGGCGAGCATCTCGGTCTCGACCTGCTCGTGGGTGCGCGGCGCGCAGCTCGTCGTCGTCGCCGAACATCGCCACCGCCTCGGGAGCGCGCCGAGCAGGTCGCCGGCGTAGCGGCTCGACGCCAGCACCCTGCGCCAGGCGCTCGGCAGCGGCACCCTCGTCGCGCAGCAGCCGCAGGTACCAGGGCGTCGAGCCGAGCTCGTCGCGAAGCTGGCGGAACGCGAGCAGGCCGACGTCGGGGTCGGGTGCGTCGGCGAACCACGCCGAGCATCACCGGCAGCAGCGTGCGCTGGATCGCCGCCCGCCGGCTGACTCCGGCGGTCAGCGCCTCGAGGTGGCGCAGCGCGCCGCGGGGTCGCGGTAGCCGAGCGCCTCGAGCCGGTCCTGCGCGGCCTCCGGGCGTCAGCCGGGCCTCGCTCGGTGGGGAGCCGGGCGACGGCCTGCGAGCAGCGGCCGGTAGAAGAGCTTCTCGTGCAGCCGGCGGACCTCGCGGCGTGCGTCTGCCACTCCGCGAGCAGCTCCTCGGCCGGCTCCGCGCGGACAGCTCCATGCGAACGGCCGAGCGCACGCAGGTCCTGCTCGTCGTCGGGCAGCACGTGGGTGCGCCGCAGCCGCTGCAGCTGGAGCCGGTGCTCGAGCGTGCGCAGGAAGCGGTACGCCTCGGTCGAGCGCGGCGCGCGTCGTCGCGGCCGACGTAGCCGTCCGTCGAGAGCGCCTCCAGCGCACGCAGCGTGCGGCCGCTGCGCAGCCGGGTCGCTGCGGCCGTGCACGAGCTGCAGCAGCTGGACGGCGAACTCGACGTCGCGCAGACCGCCCGGCCCAGCTTGAGCTGACGGTCGGCTGCGCTGGCCGGGATGTGGTCGCTCGACCCGGCGCCGCATCGCCTGCACGTCCTCGACGAAGTTCGGCGCGCTCGGCCGCGCGCCACACCAGCGGCGATGACGCTCGCACGTACGCGTGCGCCGAGCTCGCGCGTCGCCCGCGACCGGGCGCGCCTTGAGCAGCGCCTGGAACTCCCAGGTCTGCGCCCAGCGCTCGTAGTAGGCCGACGTGCGACGCCAGCGTGCGGACGAGCGCGCCGTTCTTGCCCTCGGGCCGCAGCGCGGCGTCGACCGGCCAGATCGTGCCCTCGCCGACTGTGCTCGGAGCAGACTCCGGATCACCGGGTGCGCGAGCTGCGTCGCCTGTGCGGGTCGCGGCACCCTCGTCGCCGCCTCGTCGGCGGCTCGGCGACGAAGACCACGTCGACGTCGCTGACGTAGTTGAGCTCGCGGCCGCCGCACTTGCCCATGCCGATGACGGCGAGCCGGCAGCGGTGCGGCGTCGCGCGGCAGCTCGGCCCGGGCGAGCGGCGAGCGCCGCCTCGAGCGTCGCGGCGGCGAGGTCGGCGAGCTCGGCGGCCGACGTCGGGCTCAGCCCGCGACGCTCGTCGCCGAGGTCGCGGGCGGCGAGCCGGAGCAGCTCCGGCGGTAGGCGACCCGCAGCGCGTCCGCGGCGCCGGGGCCGTCGTCGGCGGCGACCGGCACCTGCGCCTCGGGGTCGGCGCCGACCGCGGTGGGCAGGGTCGCGC
The DNA here is from genome assembly GCA_963791775.1 of uncultured Actinomycetota bacterium. Classification (GTDB taxonomy): domain Bacteria; phylum Actinomycetota; class Actinomycetes; order Propionibacteriales; family Actinopolymorphaceae; genus Actinopolymorpha. The sequence continues at coordinate 540,311 of CAWBTM010000015.1, forward strand.
GCAGAGCCCTGGTCGTGGGGCGGGCGGTGGACAGCTCGCGGGTCGGCGAGGTCGCGCCAGTGCTCGGGGTGCCGGACGAGGTGCTCGCCCAGCGCCGGTGCTGGCACCCAGCACGGCGAGGAGCCGGCGCCGCAGGGTCGTGCGTCGTCCACGAGCGCGGCGACCAGTGCGGGGCCGCTCGCGTTCGTCGCTCGAGCCAGGTCGGCCAGGAACGCCGAGCGCCGTGGTCGGGGTCGGCGGCCGCCGCCGGTCGGCGTCCAGCGCCGGGCGACCAGCGCGGCCGCGAAGCTCACCGAGCCGGCGCAGGGCCGCTGCGGGCGTCGGCGAAGCCCCAGCCGCGACCAGTTGGCCCGTCGCCGTGGCACGTTCGGCCTCCGCCGGGGGCTCGTCAGCCCGTCAGGCGCACGTCGCTCACGACTCACCGGGCAGGAGGTACCGGTCGACGCTCGAACTGCGTGACCTGCTGGCGGTACTCCTCCCACTCGGCGCGCTTGTTGCGCAGGAAGAAGTCGAAGACGTGCTCGCCGAGCGTCTCGGCGACCAGCTCGCTGCTCTCCATCGTGCGGATGGCCTCGGCGAGGGTCTGCGGCAGCGGCTCGATGCCCATGCGCCCGGCGCTCGCCCTCGGTCAGCGACCAGACGTCGTCCTCGGCCTCCGGCGGCAGGTCGTAGCCCTCCTCGATGCCCTTCAGGCCGGCGGCCAGCAGCAGCGCGTAGGCGAGGTACGGGTTGCAGGCGGTGTCGAGCGCGCGGAACTCGACCCGGGTCGACTGGCCCTTGTCCGGCTTGTACATCGGCACGCGCACCAGCGCCGAGCGGTTGTTGTGGCCCCAGCAGACGTACGCCGGCGCCTCACCGCCGCCGGACAGCCGCTTGTAGGAGTTGACCCACTGGTTGGTGACGGCGGTGATCTCGCGGCGCGTGCCGGAGCAGGCCGGCGATGAACGACCGGCCGACCTTCGACAGCTGGTACTCGGCCCCGGCTCGAAGAACGCGTTGCGGTCGCCCTCGAACAGCGAGAGGTGCGTGTGCATGCCCGACCCGGCGTGCTGCGGTGAACGGCTTCGGCATGAACGACGCGTAGATGCCCTGCTCGAGCGCGACCTCCTTGACCACGAGGCGGAAGGTCATGATGTTGTCGGCCGTGGTCAGCGCGTCGGCGTAGCGCAGGTCGATCTCCTGCTGGCCCGGGCGCGCCCTCGTGGTGGCTGAACTCCACCGAGATGCCCATCGCCTCGAGCATCGTGATCGCCTCGCGGCGGAAGTCGTGGCCGACGCCGTGCGGCGGTGTGGTCGAAGTAGCCGCTGCGGTCGACCGGCGACGGGCGCCCGCCCTCGTCCGGCGTGGTCCTTGAAGCAGGAAGAACTCGATCTCGGGGTGGGTGTAGAAGGTGAAGCCCAGCTCGGCCGCCCGGCCCAGCGCGCGCTTCAGGACGAAGCGCGGGTCGGCGAACGACGGCGAGCCGTCGGGCATGCAGGATGTCGCAGAACATGCGCGCCGTGCCCGGGGACTCGCCGCGCCACGGCAGGACCTGGAACGTCGACGGGTCCGGCTTGGCGAGCATGTCCGCCTCGTAGACCCGGGCGAAGCCCTCGATCGCCGAGCCGTCGAAGCCGATGCCCTCGGCGAAGGCGGCCTCGAGCTCGGCCGGGCGCGACCGCGACCGACTTGAGGAAGCCGAGCACGTCGGTGAACCACAGCCGGACGAATCGGATGTCGCGCTCCTCGAGGGTGCGCAGCACGAACTCTTGCTGCTTGTCCACTGGACATCTCCGCTCGGATTGCGGGTGCCGGCCGCCACCGGATCGCTGTTAGCACGTTACCGCCTGGGTCCGCTCAGGTCCGCTCAGGTCCGCTCGGCACCGGGCGGGGCGGCACCGGCTGGCTCGGTCGGATCACCTCACACCCATTACGCTGCGAACGTGCCACAACTCCGCCTCGCCCTCGCCCAGGCTCGACGCCGACCGTCGGGCGACATCGCGGGCAACGCCGAGCCTCGTACGAGCTGCGCGCAGCACGCCGCCGACGCGCGGCGCCCACGTGGTCGCGTTCCCCGAGATGTTCTGACCGGCTACCCCGTCGAGGACCTCGCCCTGCGGCCGTCGTTCGTCGAGGCCTGCCGGACCGCCGTCGACGCTGGCCGGCAAGCTCGCCGCCGCCGGGCTCGGCGACGTCGTCGTCGTCGTCGGCTACCTCGACCGGGCCGACGGACGGCCACGAGCGCACCGGCCGGCCCGAAGGCGCTCGCCGCAGCAACGCCGCCGCGGTCATCCACGGCGGCCGGGTCGTCGCCCGCACGCCAAGCACCACCTCCCGAACTACGGCGTGTTCGACGAGTTCCGCTACTTCGTCCCCGGCGACCGAGCCTGCAGATCGTCGCCGTCGACGGCGTCGACGTCGCGCTCGCCATCTGCGAGGACCTCTGGCAGGAAGGCGGGCCGGTCGCGCGACGCGCGGCCGCCGGCGCCGGGCTGCTGCTGTCGATCAACGCGCTCCCGTACGAGCTGGACAAGGACGACGTCCGGCTCGACCTCGTGCGCGCCGCCGCGCCCGCGAGGCCAGGTGCGCGCTGGCGTACGTCAACATGGTCGGCGGCCAGGACGAGCTGGTGTTCGACGGGGACTCGCTCGTCGTCGACGAGACCGGCACGGTGCTCGCCCGCGCGCCGCAGTTCACCGAGGACCTGCTGGTCGTCGACCTCGACCTCGCCACCACCGCCCGGCGAGCCGACGAGTACGCCGGGATCGGATCGAGCGGACGGTGGTGAGCGACGCCCCGCTGCCCGGCTACGAGGCGACTCCGTCCGGCGAAGCGCCCCGGCTCGAGCGAGGAGGCCGAGATCTACACGGCCGCTCGTCACCGGTCTGCGCGACTACGTCACAAGAACGGCTTCGCGAGCGTCGTGCTCGGGCTGTCCGGCGGCATCGACTCGGCCCTCGCGGCGGCCATCGCGTGCGACGCCCTCGGCGCCGAGAACGTCTTCGGCGTGTCCATGCCCAGCCGCTACTCCTCGCGAGCACTCCCGCGACGACGCCGCCGACCTCGCCGACCGCACCGGCCTGAACTACCGCGTCGTCCCGATCGAGCCGATGGTGCGACGCGTTCGCCGACAACCTCGAACTCGACCGGGCTCGCCGAGGAGAACCTCCAGGCCCGCATCCGCGGCATGACTCTGATGGGCATCTCCAACCAGCGAGGGCCACCTGTCCTCGCCACCGGCAACAAGAGCGAGCTGGCGGTCGGCTACTCCACGATCTACGGCGACGCGGTGGGCGGCGTTCGCGCCGCTGAAGGACGTGCCGAAGACCTGCGTCTGGGAGCTGGCCCGCTGGCGCAACGCAGGCCGCCGCGACCTCGGCGAGACCCCGCCGATCCCGGAGAACTCCATCACAAGGCGCCGTCGGCCGAGCTGCGCCCGGGCCAGCGCGACACCGACTCGCTGCCGCCGTACGACCTGCTCGACGACGATCCTGGACGACTACGTCGAGGAGGACGCCGGCGCAGCCGACATCGTCGGCCGCGGGCTTCGACCCCGAGCTGGTCGAGCGCATCATCCGGATGGTCGACGCCGCCGAGTTCAAGCGCCGGCAGTACCCGCCGGGCCCGAAGATCTCGTTCAAGGCGTTCGGCCGCGACCGGCGGCTGCCGATCACCAACGGCTGGCGCGAGGCCGTCGTCGCGGGCCACCAGCCGCAGGCACCCGTACGCACCGCACCGCCCGGCGAAGGTCCGCAGGCCTAGGTCTTGTCGACCCCGGACGTCACCGAGGTCCGCGGCCCCGGCGCCCGCGGCGGCTCACCCGCATCGAGCGGCGAGGCCCGCTCGGTGGGCCTGGTGCTCGGCAGCGCGGTGTCGCTGCAGGTGGGTGCGGCGTTCGCGGTGGTCCTGCTCGGCCGGGTCGGTCCGGTCGGCGCGGTCACGCTGCGGATGGTGCTCGCCACCGCGATCGTGTGGGCGCTGGTGCGCCCACGGCTGCGTCATGTCGCCCGGCGCGACCTGCTCGTCGGGGTCGCGTTCGGGCTGGTTCTGGTGCTGATGAACACCTGCTTCTACTCGGCGGTGGCCCGGCTGCCGCTCGGGGCCGCGGTGACCATCGAGTTCCTGGGCCCCCTCGGCCTCGCGGTGGCGACGTCGCGCCGGCTGCGGGATCTGCTCTGGGTCGGGCTGGCCGGCGCCGGAGTGCTCTTGCTGGGCGAGACCGGGTTCGAGCCGCTGGACGCGGCCGGCGTCGCGTTCGCGCTCGGCGCGGGCGTGTGCTGGGCGGGCTACATTCTGCTCGGCGCGCAGGCCGGCCGGCGCCTCGGCGGCACGAACGCCCTGGCGGTCGCGCTGGCCGTCGCCAGTGTCGCCATCGTGCCGGCGGCCGCGTTCACCTCAGGGCCCGACCTCGTGCAGCCGGGCACGCTCCTGCTCGGGCTGGGCGTCGCCGTCCTGTCCTCGGCACTGCCGTACTCCCTGGAGCTGGCCGCACTGCGCCGGATCCCGCCGCGGACGTTCGGGGTGCTGATGAGCCTGGAGCCGGTGGTGGCCGCGCTCGTCGGATTCCTCGTCCTGCGCCAGCGCCTCAGCGGCTGGCAGCTCCTCGCGATCGCGCTGGTCGTCGTCGCCAGCGTCGGTGTCACCCGCGCCGGGCCCGCGTCGGAGGCGACCCGGACCGCCGAACCCGTCCCGAACGTGACCGGACCAGACGACGGGCCGGAATCCCCACCTGGATCCAGCCCGGGTACCAGGACGGGTACCAGGACGGGTACCAGGACGGGTACCAGGACGGGTACGGGTACCAGGACGAACGCCAGGAGGTCGAAGCCGTGACCGACGTCCCGGAGAGCGCGGCCGTACGGGTGCTGTGCCCGCACTGCGGCGGAACGGGCATGCTCACGGTCGAGCGGTCGGCGGTCGAGATCCACGGCGACCGCACCGGAACCGGCCTGGTTAGCGGGCCCTGCGCCACCTGCGACGGCGAACTCTGGCTGCCCGGCGTCGCCGGTTTCGTCTGAATCGTCGCTCCCCCTTTCGGCTGCCGGGCGCGACCCGGACCTCGCCCCGGCCCTGGGCGGAGGAACCGAAGGTCACATCATCGTTCCTCGCGCAGCCGGAGGATGTACGTCGCGGTGAGCGCGACGGCCCGGTCCTCGTCGTGCGACAGATCCGCGAGGGCACGTGACGCCGTCTCCCCCGGGATGTCCGCGAGCGCCTGGGTCAGCCGCCGCCGCGCCGGCGACCGGCGCCGCCGTGGGCGAGGCGGTCGACGAGCCGGGCCGCGATCCGGTCCGCCAGCGCCGGGTCGTTCGCCAGCGCGCTCAGCGCGTCGGCCGCGTCGACGTCGTTCGCCTCCTCGACGATCATGTCGACGAGCGTCGGGACCGCGTCGGCCACGCCGCGCGTCCCGAGCGCCAGGGCCGCGTACCGGCGGACCACGAGGTCGGCGTTGCGTGAGGGCGTCCTCGCAGCAGCGCGGTCGCCTCCGCAGCCGGGAATCTCGGCGACGGACTCGACGGCCCGTCCTGCGCACCGCGGCCACCGGTGAGCCGAGGCCCTCGGCCAGCAGCGCCAGTCCGCGCCCACCGCCGCCGTCGCCGGATCGGGCCAGCGCCCACCGAAGGGCGCCGGCGACGTTCGGGTCGGGCTCGCTCAGCGCCGCCTCGACCAGGGCCTCCACCGGCACCGGACCCTCGTCGACCGAGGACAGGGCCGCGCGCTGGCGCTTGCCGGCGCTCTCCGACCCCAGCGCCTGCAGGAGCGCGACGATCTGGAGGACGTCCTCCCAGTCGGCGGGGTCCGCGGCACCGATCCGGCGGAGCCGGGTGAGCAGCTCCGTCTCCGCGGCGATGCGTTCCCGCGTACGGCGGATGAGGTCGTCGACGAGCTCGCCGACGGCGCTGAAGCCGGGATCGTCCAGCGCCCGCCCGACCTCGCGCAGCGACAGCCCCAGCGACCGCAGGCTCTCGACATGGAAGATCCGCCGGATGTCCTCTGCGGAGTACTCCCGATAGCCGGCCTCCGTACGACCGGTCGGGCGCACCAGGCCGAGCGACTCGTAGTGCCGGAGCATGCGGGCGCTGACCCCGGACCGCCGCGCCACGTCACCGATCAGCACCGCTGCTCCCTTCTCGGCTGTCGGTCTTCTGGTGCAGCCTCCTGGTGCGGCCGAACCGGCCGCCTGGCTGTCACTCTTGCGTACTGGACGGGCCCAGGACCGCGACGCGCCTGGCCTCCTCGATCGCGAACTCGAACCCGGCGTCCGGGTCGCGCAACAGCCGCTGCGTGGCGATCGCGTGCCGCGTACCTCCGGGTCGGGACGCCGACATCGCCGCGCGCACCGTCGGCGATCACCCGTTCACCGAGCGCGATCAACGCCCGGCTGAGGCTCAGCCGCGTCTCCCGGTCCGCCGCGCCCGAGCTGGGTCGCCAGCACCGCGGCCAGGTCGGGTTCCTCGCCCTCGGGTACGAGGACGACCGCCGCCCGCCAGGCGCTCCGCGCCACCTCGTCGTCGGCGTCGGTCAGCAGCGCCCGGGTGATCGCCGGCCACGCCTGCCGGTCCCCGATCTTGGACAGCGTGTGCAGCGCCTGGCTTCGCGCCTGCGCCGACTCCGAGCGGAGCTCGTTCGATGAGCATCGGGACCGTCAGCGACGGCGGGTGCCGGGTGAGCGCCCAGGTGAGCATCTCGCGCACGTGGAACTCGGGCTCGACCGCGCACCGCTCGACGAGCTTGTCGACGAACCGCGGGTCGGGGGTCGTGCCGACCGCCAGCGCCGCCCGCAGCCGCACCGACGGGCCGGCGCTGTCCAGCGCCCGGAAAGCCCGCATGGCGTACGTCTGGCGTTCCGGTTCCTGCATCTGCGCCGGTTCCTGCATGTGCTCCTGCTCCGGCTCCTGCTTCGTCGTGGTCATCGGGACCACCTCCCCGGCCCAGTGAAGACATTGTCACAGTGTCAATGTCAACCGGATTCTCAGGGTCGATCCGAGTGCCGAGCTCACGCGGAGCCAGTACCGGGCAGCTCCGCCAGCCGGGTGGCCAGCACCTCCCGCGCGGTCGCCAGCGACGGGCCGTACCACGTGAGCAGCCGGCCGGAGACGCAGACGAACGGCACGCCGGGAAACGCCTCAGGGCCGTCCTGCGGGCCGAACGCGTACGGCTCGTCGGGCAGCACCACGAGGTCGTGGCCGAGCACGTCGGCCGGGTCGATCCGCGGGTAGCGCTCCGCGTGACCGGCGAGCACGTTGTCGACGCCCAGCCGGGAGAGCAGGTCACCGGCGAAGGTGTTCCGGCCGAGGGCCATCCAGGGCCGCCGCCAGATCGGCACGACGGCCCGGCGGCGGGGACCGTCGTACGGGCCGGCCCACTCCACTCGCGCCCGGACCAGCCACGCCGGCTCGGTGGCTCCCACGCCACCCGCCGCGAGCATCGCCGCCAGCGAGGCGAGCCCTTCCGGCACGGTGGCCGGCGCGGTCACCCACACCGCGAGCCCGGCCGACCGCAGTGCGTCCAGGTCGGCCGGGCGGTTCTCCTCGGCGTTGGCCAGGACGAGGTCCGGCGCGAGCGCCCGGATCGCCGCCACGTCGGGGTTCTTCGTCCCGCCGACCCGGGCCACGTCAAGGTCGGCCGGATGCGTGCACCACCGCGTCGCCCCGACCAGGACCGTCCGGTCGGTCTCAGCCACCGCCTCGGTCAGGGAGGGGACGAGCGAGACGACCCGGCGGGCCCGGGTGGGTACCCGGACCTCGGTGCCGAGGTCGTCCCGCGCAGTCCGCACGTACGCTCCCGCCAGGCGACGGGACAGGTGCGACAGGTGCCGTCAGGACCAGCGGTCCCGCAGCTTCGGCAGCACGTCCCGGCTGAACAGCTCGAGGAACCGCTTCTGGTCGTTGCCGGGCCCGTGGAAGACGAGCTCGGTGAAGCCGAGGTCGACGTACGGCGCGACCCGCTCGACCACCTCGTCTGCGTCGTCGGTGACGATGAACCGTTTCGTCGCGATCAGCGGGTCCTCGTCGGCGAGCCGCTCCAGCTCCAGCGGGTCGTCCACGCCCTGCTTCTGCTCCGAGCTCAGCCCCAGCGCCGCCCACCAGGTGCAGGCTTCCTTCGCGGCCTGCAGGTCGGTGTCGTAGGACACCTTGATCTCGATCTGGTGCGGGAACTTCCCCGGGTCACGGCCGGCCGCCTTGGCCGACTCGGCCACCTGGCCGAGGACGTTCTCGTACAGCTCCGGCGGCTTGCCGCTGGTGGCGATCACGCCGTCACCGATGCGGCCGGCGAGCTTGCCGGCCAGCGGGCCGCCCGCGGCGACGTAGATCGGCAGCGGCACGTCGGGGCGCTCGTAGACCGTGGCCTTGTCGGTCCGGTAGTAGTCACCCTCGAACGTCACCCGGTCCTCGGTCCACAGCTTCCGGATCAGCGTCACCGCCTCGGCCAGCCGGGCCCGCCGCTCCTTGCCGCCCGGCCAGGCCGTGCCGGTGGCGGGTACCTCGTTCATCGCCTCGCCGGTCCCCACGCCGAGGAAGACCCGGCCGGGCGCGAGCTGGTCGATCGTCCCGAAGCCCTGGGCGACCACCGACGGGTGGTAACGCAGCATCGGGGTGAGCACGCTCGTCCCCATCTCGATGCGCTCCGAGGCCTGGGCGAGGGCGCCGAGCCAGCTGAACACCAACGGCGCGTGCCCTCCGTGATGGCGCCAGGGCTGGAAGTGGTCGGAGACCGCCACGATGTCCAGACCGAGTCTCTCGGCCAGCAGCGCGTAGTCGAGTAGCTCCCTGGTGCCGAACTGCTCCGCCGACGCCTTGTAGCCGTACTTCACTGGGCTCCCCTTCCGCCGTTCACGGTCGTCTTCCGCTGGAGTTCCCGCCGGATCCCGCCGGGTCCCGAGGGATCCCGCCTGATTCCACTGGATTCCGCCGGATTCCGCTGGAGCGGTCGCCGGGCGTGCACGGACCGCGTGATACCCCTTCGCCAGTCTGGCACGCTAGAGCCGATGGACCTTCAGCAGGCGAGAGTGCTTCGCGACCTTCTGGCCGACACCCGGTGGTGGGACCGTACCCGGGCGTTCGGCGCTGCGTTGCGTACGTCGACGAAGAGCCCGGGCGGCCTGCTCCTCGTCGGTCCGCCCACCGCCGAGCCCTGGCACCTCACCGCGCACCTGGACGACGAGGCGAGGTACGCCGAACTCCCCGAACTCTCGCCCACCCTGGTCCGCTGGAGCCCCCCGCCCGACGCGCCGCGGCACCTGTCGGTCGGGCTGGACCGACTGGCCGCCGCCAGCCGAGGTGAGTCCCTGCTCGTGGTCGCCGAGGCCGCACCGGAGTCCCTGCTCGAACGCGTCCACGACGTACGCCGCGCGGGGGCGACCATCTTCGCCCTCGACACCGGACGGACCGAACTCGCCGGTCTCGCCCACGAAATCCTTTCCGTGGACTCCACTATTACCGACTCAGTACCTGTGGAGGACGGGACGTTCGGCTTTCTGGCCGCCGGCAGCACCGGTAGAGCCAATTCCGAATCGGCGTGGAAATCTCGCGCCGGTTCACCGGTCACGTTCGACAGTGCGCAGCATCTACTCAGCATCGCCGCCGCCGAATCCGCGTCCGGGCCGCGTGATTGCGCCGGCGCACGAGGTGCGGGCGCCGGCCGTGCGGACGGCGGCGGAATGCGCTCTCGCCTGGCCAGACTCCTCGACCTGATCTCCGGGCCGAGTTCCTGAACTCACTTCACCACTCGCCGGCACACCTTCGGATGGCCGGTGCACGAGGAACGAGAATCCCGAGCACCACGAGAAATACAGCAAAGCTCTGTCGGGCATAAATCGTTAATCCTCAAAAAAGCACGAGTGCGGGACCGCTAGTCAAGAAATTGCTGTGTCCTTCGTGGTTTGGGAAGCCGCCGAATGTTGCAGATCCCCTCCAGATGGCGGGGTCACGTCCTTGCCATAGCAACGGTCCGGTCAATACCGGATGTCCCCTCAGAGGGAGGCAGTGCGGTGCCCACCACAGCGACATCAGCAAGAAAGACCGCGGCCCGGTCCATCGCGAAGCGGACCACGGCTGCGAAACGGACCGCCTCGACGGTCGCGCGCAAGGTCAGCAAGCGGGTCACGGGGAAGGCGACCTCGCCGGCGGTCAAGCGAACGGCAGCGAAGCGGACCACCGCCACGCGGACCACCGCGGCCCGCAAGACCACGGCGAGGAAGTCACCGGCCAAGCGCACCACCGCCAAGCGGACAACGGCGAAGCGGACGACGGCGAAGCGCGCTCCGGCCAAGCGGACTGCTGCGAAGCGGACCGCGGCGAAGAAGACCACCGCCAAGCGCGCGACTGCCAAGCGGACGCCCGCCAAGAAGACCGCGGCTCGCAAGACCGCGGCCAAGAAGACGACGGCGCGCAAGACGACAGCCAAGAAGACCGCCGCCAAGCGCACCACCACCGCCAAGCGCGCCACGGCAAAGCGGACGACCGCCAAGAAGACCGCGGCGAAGCGCACCACGAAGAAGGCCGCCGCCAAGCGGACGACCGCGAAGCGCGCCACGGCAAAGCGGACGACCGCCAAGCGGACCACTGCGAAGCGGGCTCCGCGAAGAAGTCGACCGCCAAGAGCGCACCGGCAAAGAAGGCGGCCGCCAAGCGGACCACGGCCAAGCGGGCCACCGCGAAGCGCGCCACGGCGAAGCGCACGACGGCTCGGCGGACCACCACCGGGACCCGGCGGATGGCGACTCGCGGACGCGCCCGGGCGGCGTCGATGGACACTGCCATGCCCATCGACATGCCCGTCGACACCGACGACACCATGATGCCGATGGTGCGGCCGGCGAGCTCGCCCCGCGAGACGCGTCGAGGCTGAATCCGCTGCCTGGGTGTGGGGGCGTGACTGCTGGCACGCCACCACACCCATCGGCACGGGATCAGCGGCCCGAGGCGGTCACTTGTCCTCGTCGTCCTCGGACCAGTTGGGGTCGTTGTCCCACGTCTCGTTGCGTTCGGCCACCTTGTCCAGCGCCCGCTCCGCCTCGGCCCGCGAGGAGTAGGGACCGAGCCGATCGGCGGCCTTGCACCCCTCCTCGGGCTCGACGGTGTGGTGCCGCAGGCAAAAGAACCATTCCGGGTGCTCGGTGCTCATGACCCGAGCTTTCCCCAGCCGGACGGCCCCGGCAACTCCTGACGGTGCGTACTCCGAGGCGTCGTAGACTCCGGGAATCATGGGCACTCTCGCACCGGCCACCATCTCAGCGCGTCGTTCCGTACCCCGCACCATCGAACGCCCGGAGTACGTCGACCGGCGCGGTCCGAGCCCGTTCACCGGCTCGGAGGTCAAGGACGCCGAGACCATCGCCCGGATGCGGGTCGCGAGCCGGCTCGCCGCCCAGGCGCTGCGGAGGTGGGCCGGCACGCGTTGCCGGGCGTCACCACCGACGAACTCGACCAGATCGGGCACGAGTTCATGCGCGGCCGGGGCCTACCCCTCCACGCTCGGTTACCGCGGCTTCCCCAAGTCGCTGTGCACCTCGGTGAACGAGGTCATCTGCCACGGCATCCCGGACTCCCGTCCGCTGCAGGACGGCGAATGGTCAACGTCGACATCACCGCCTACCTCGACGGCGTGCACGGCGACACCAACGCGACGTTCCTGGTCGGCGACGTGGACGAGGAGTCGCCGGCTGCTGGTCGAGCGCACCCACGAGTCGATGATGCGCGGCATCAAGGCGGTCGCGCCCGGCCGGCAGATCAACGTCATCGGCCGGGTGATCGAGGCGTACGCCAAGCGGTTCGGCTACGGCGTCGTGCGCGAGTTCACCGGACACGGGTCGGGACGGCGTTCCACTCCGGGCTGGTCATCCCGCACTACGACGCCGCGGCTTCGACACGGTGATGGAGCCGGGGATGACCTTCACGATCGAGCCGATGCTCACGCTGGGCAGCACGACTGGGACATGTGGGACGACGGCTGGACGGTCGTCACCAAGGACCGCCGGCGGTGCGCGCAGTTCGAGCACACCGTCTGGTGACCGACACCGGCGCGGAGATCCTCACCCTGCCTGACGCCCCGGAGGCCTGACCCTCAGCGCTCCCGGCCCGCCGCTCAACCGGTGGAGCCGACCCGGACCCACAGGCTGACCCGCAGGCCGGAGACGTCCACGGTCCGCAGGTGCCGCAGGCCGGTGACGCCGGACGGCTCACCGCGCTGCCAGTCCGGCTGTACGACCCACACCCGGCGCACGTCGCCGGGCAGCCGGCCGTCCAGCCACGACGGGACGCATCGCGCGTGGCGCAGGTAGTACGGCAGCGTCTGCACGGTGGAGACCGTGCGCTGTTCGCCGTCACCCGGGCGGCAGCCCGCGGCGATCACCCCGGTCGCGGACCGGATGTCGGGCCCGTGGCCGGTGACAGTGCGCACCTGCGCGAGTGAGGGCCAGGCCACCGCGACGGCGACGGCGACGGCGACCGCCACGGCGACACCCGCTCCGGTCAGGAACTTCGCCTCCCGGGCGGCGGGATCGTGGGAACGCAAAGCGCCCGGATCGAGCCGGCGAACCCGGCGAACCCGGCGAACCCGGACGAGGCCAACAGCGCGAACCCCGGCGCGCACACCAGCAGGTAGCGCGGGAGGAACATCGGCGTGACCAGGCCGACCCCGGCCAGCACGAGGGGCGGAACGACCAGCCAGCAGCCCGCGGCAGTGAGCAGCCACCGGTGGGCTCCCTCGCCGGACGCTCGGGTGGCTCTCACCACTCCGGTCATCGTGAGTACGCCGAGCAGCAGGAGGTACGCACTGCTCCCGGCCAGCACGACGAAGCCGTCAACCAGGTCGGACC
>CAWBTM010000016.1:0-15509 GCA_963791775.1 uncultured Actinomycetota bacterium
GCATGCCGACACGCAGGTGCGCGCCCATCCAGGCGGCGGCCTGCCCGTGCCCGGACAAGGTGTACCCGCCGGCGGGGATCGGCGCGTTTCCGCCGGTACCGGGTGCGGTGAGCTTGGTGACCACGCCGTCGTCGACCACCGCCTCGGCGCCCCACTGGTTCTGACCGGTCGACTCGCCCCACGCCGGGGTGTAGACGAGGAGCTGGTCGGCACCGCGGGTGCGGTCGTAACCCGCGACGGCGAGATAGCTGCCGTCGGGGATCACCACGAAGTCGCCGCGCAGTCCGCTCGCGTACGCCTGTGCCGCCGGTCCGGCGACCAGCCCGGTGACCAGCCCGGCTACGGCGAACAGGGCCGCGAGCAGTGCCGTACGGGGATGCCAGTTGAGCCAGGTGGGCCTGCCGGCGGAGAACCTTGGTCGTGACCACATGCCGGCTCCTCCAGATGTACGTACCAATGCAGGTACAAGTTGGGGCTTACGAAATGGTGATAACCAATGTGTGCCGCGATCAGGATGGATGCTCCACTCGTCGCGGCCGAGCCCGATGTCCGGCTTCAGCCATGACAGATCGAACGGCCGGACTGGCCGTTGACCGCGGAGATCGCTGGGCACCATCGTTGGCACGGTGCCCGCACTTCCCAACGACCACCACGCGCCGCACTTCCACGTGCGGTCGGCGGATGGCTACGTCAACGACCCGAACGGCCCGGTCCACTACCGCGGCTCCTACCACCTCTACTTCCAGCAGGTCTTCGACACTCCCCGCACCGGGCCCGTGCACTGGGGCCACGCGACCAGCACCGACCTGGTGACCTGGACGCTGCACCGGCCCGCGCTCACGCCCAGCCCCGGCACGCCGGACGAGGGCGGTTGCTGGTCGGGCAACACCGTGGTGGCGGACGACCGGCTGTACGCGTTCTACTCCGCGTTCGACCCGGAGAACCCGTTCCAGCCGGTACGGCGGGCGGAGTCCGGCGACGGGTTCGAGTTCACCGGGTCGATCCCGATGGTCGACGCACCCGACGCTTCGGAGTCGCCGGTGCAGTTCCGGGACCCGTTCGTGTGGTGGCATCACGGCCGCTGGTGCATGATCGTCGGCGCCGGGCTGGCAGGAGACGACGCCGACGGCGGTCCGCTGGGGCAGGCGCGGCTGTACGAGTCGGCCGACCTGGCGCAGTGGCGCTACGTCGGGCCGTTCGCGAGCCGGCGGCGTATCCACGAGGGCACCGGCCACGACACCGGGATGATGTGGGAGTGCCCGCAGTACGCCGCGCTCGGTGAGTGGGGCGTGCTCTTCGTCGGTGCCTACGACCACTCCAAGGGCATCACCCACGTGCTCGCGCTGATCGGCCGCGACCAGGCCGACCGGCTCGCCGATCCGGGCCCGGCCGTGCGGATCGACCAGGGGCCGAACTTCTACGCCCCGTCGGTGATGCGCGATCCGGACGGGCGGGTACTGGTGTGGGGCTGGGTCACCGAGGGCCGCGACACCGCCGCCTCGATCGAGGCCGACTGGTCCGGAATGCTCACCCTCCCCCGCGTGCTCACCGTGACCGACGAGGGTGAGCCGCGCTGGCATCCGCCGGCCGAACTCGCCGCGCTCCGCGACGGCGCGATCGCCGCGGTCGAGGGCCCGCTGGAAGCCGGCTCCTCCGTGGACGTGCCGGACGTGCCCGCGCAGTTCGAGCTGGACCTCGCGCTCACCACGCCCGGAACCGACCGCGAACCCACGCACGTGCGACTCGTGACCGGCGAGGCCGAGCACCTGGACCTGCTGGTCGACTGGCGGGCCGGCACGGTGGCCCTCGACCGGGACGCGGCGAGCCAGGACCCGAGGTCACAGGGGGGCGCCTTCTCGATTGCCGACGCGGTCGACGGGGACGCCGAGGGGTCGGCGAGCGTGCGGCTCCGCCTGCTGGTGGACGGGTCGGTGGGCGAGCTGTTCGCGGCCGGCCAGGTGCTCACCTGCCGCTTCTACCCGCAGACGCCGCCTCCGTGGACCCTGCGGGTCACGCCCGGCGCCGGCGGTCCGGTCGACGGGCACGTCACGGTGTGGCGGCTGCGCAGGTCGGTGGGATGACCTACGCCGAACTGCTGGCGGAGGCGCGCACGCTCGCCTCCGCCGGCCGGCGCCACGTCCTCGGCATCGTCGGCGCACCCGGCGCCGGGAAGTCCACCCTGGCCGAACGCCTGGTCACCGATCTCGCACCGGCCGCGGTCTACGTGCCGATGGACGGCTTCCACCTCGCCCAGGCCGAACTCGAGCGGCTCGGCCGGGCCGACCGCAAGGGCGCACCGGACACCTTCGACGCCGCGGGCTACCTCGCCCTGCTCCGGCGGTTGCGGGACCCGGCCGAGGGCACGGTCTACGCGCCGGCGTTCTCCCGCGTACTGGAGGAACCGGTGGCGGGGTCCGTCCCGGTGCATCACGGCACCCCGCTGGTGGTGACCGAGGGCAACTACCTGCTGCTCACCGACGAGCCGTGGCGCCAGGTCCGCGCGTTGCTGGACGCGTGCTGGTTCGTGCTCACCGAGGAGGACGTCCGGATGGACCGGCTGATCCGCCGGCACCGGGAGTTCGGGAGGTCGCCTGCGGTGGCGCGGTCGTTCGCCACCGGCTCCGACCAGCACAACGCCGACCTGGTGGCGGCCGGGATCGCCCGCGCGGACCGAGTGGTCGACGTCACCGAGTGGGACCTTCGCCCGGCGTGACCCGGGCCGGGCCGCGCGCCCGTCTCCCGCGTACGACATCGGCGGTCACGTACACCGCGCACAACCCGACCAGCACCCCGTCCGCGGCGAACAGCCAGCCCTTCGGCAACCACACGGAGCCGACCCCGAACGCCGCGAACACCGCCAGCGCCGCCCCCTCGGACAGCACGCCGGACAGCGACGTCACGGTGGCCCGGGCCGAGCCGGTGATCGCGTGCTGGAGCCGCGCGTCGAGCAGCAGCCTGGCGAGGTGGAAGGCGCCGATCCCGACCCCGATCGCGACCACTCCGACGGTGGACGAGGCGGTTGCCCCGGCGCCGACGAGGAAACCGGCCACGGCCAGTGCGACCGGCGCGACGGCGTACCGCCACCGCCGGGCGGCGACCAGCAACGCCACCGCCACCATGGCGAGGCCCGGCACGACCATCAGCAGCGGGACGTACGGATTGGGGACGCCGACCGCCCGGGCCAGCAGCGGGAGGTACTCGTCGAAGGCGACCAGCCCGGGCAGCAGCCCGGTCAGCAACGTGAGCCGGCGTACGGCCGGGTCGCGGACCGCCTCGGCCACCCCGGCCCGCAACGTCGCGGCGTACGCGCGTAGCCCGGCCGGGTCGGACTCCACGCCGGTGCGGGGTACGGCGGGGAACGCCAGCGCCACCGGGACCTGCGCCAGTCCCATCGCCACCGAGGCCCACCCCACCACCTGGTACCCGCCGACCGCGAAAAGCGGCGCCGCCGCCGCGGTCGCGACCAGTCCGGCGGCACCCTCCGCCGCGGCGACCCGGCCGAGCAGCCGGTCATAGGAGGACGCGGCGCCGACCGCCGCGAGTTCGTCGTACACCAGCGCCTGCAACGTGCCGGACCTGAGCGCGCCCTGCGCCGACCACAGCACGAAGCCGACCGCGAAGGCAGGGAAGGACGGCAGACAGATCCACAGCACGAACCCGGCGGCGCGCAGCACCGCGCCGACGGCGAGCAGGTGCCGGCGTGACAGCCGGTCGGCGAGGAGGCCGGAGGGCACCTCGAACACGAACGCGGCGCCCGCCCACAGGCCGAGCAGGAGTGAGATCTCGCCGGTGGAGAGCCCACTGTCGGCGAACAGCAGGGTGTACAGCGGATACAGGAAGATCGCGTCGTCCAGCCCGGAGAAGGCGACGAACAGCCGGCCGACCCGGCGAGCGCGGTCGGCCTGAGGGTCAGCGGGTCCCGCCGCGCGGCGGGACCGGGTGGAAGCTCAACGAGGCCAGTTCATGGGGTGACCCTAGGGTGCGGGGCGCGGACGGCGCCGGCGAACGTCAGGTGTGATGTCGTACGCGGGACCTGCTCATCGGCGGTGCCAGGCGGCGAGGACGTCGGCCTCCTCCGCCGCGGTCAGCCCGGCGCGCAGGTCGGCCGGGTCGGCTCCTTCAGCGCGGTCGCGGCCGGCCTCCCGTGCCCAGGTCAGGGTGTCGCGCGCGGTCTGGGCCAGGTCGCGGACCGCCAGCCCGGCGGCGAGAGTCGCGCTGACGTCGTGGTCGAGCATCCCGGCGTACTCCGGGAGCGGCAGCCAGACCGGCAGCGACCGCGGCCCCGCCCACGGGTTGACCTCCTGCGCCACCAGGAACTCCTGGTCCACCCAGGTCAGCTCCGGCTTCGCGCCGGCGTCGGCCCCGCCCGCACCGGCGTCGGCGTCGGCGTCGGCGTCTTGGCGTCGGCTTTGGCGTCGGAAACCCCGGCGGCCACCCGGTCCAGGAACTCACCGCGCCCCACCGTCGGGCCGGTGGCGTCGAAGACCCCCACCACCTCGGTCTCCGCGGACCGGACGATCCAGGCCGCGAGATCGCGGACGTCGATCACCTGCACCGGTTCCTCGGGCGCACCGGGTGCGAGCACCTCACCGCCGCGCGCCAACCGGACCGGCCAGTACGTGAACCGGTCACTTCGGTCGCCCGGGCCGACGATCAGCCCGGCGCGTACGACGTTGGCCCGGTCCCCGAGCGCGGCGAGCACGGCCTGCTCGCAGGAGACCTTCGCCGGTCCGTAGTTCTCCTCGTCGGCCTCGTCGGCGTCCGCGGACAACGGGTCGTGCACCGGTCCGGTGTGCGGGTTCTGGCCCGGGGCGGAGTTGTCGGTGTAGACGCTGATCGAGGACACGAACGTCCAGTGGCGTACGCCCTCGCCCAGCGCGGCGACCGCCCGGCGGACCTGGCTGGGCAGCCGGGCGACGTCGACCACCGCGTCGAACTCCCGCCCGGCCAGCGGAGCCAGCCCGTCGGGGTCGTCGCGCTCCACGCGGACGAAGGACGCTCCGGCCGGTGGCTCACCGCTGCTGCCGCGGGCCGCGCAGGTCACCTCGTGGCCGCGCGCCATCGCCTCTACTGCCACCGCCGCGGACAGGAACACCGTTCCGCCCAGGACCAGGATCCGCATCGGGCCTCCCTCTCGTCGTTCCGCGTCGGCTGTCGGTGTCCGTGCCGCCGGGGACGACCGTCAGGGGCCGGTCCGGACAGCCGCGGATTCGGGAAGCCTGACCGATCCCACGCCCGGAACGCCAGCCGATTCCGCCGACGGCGATCGTGCTACGCCGTCGGCGGAATCAGTTGCGGATCCAGTTGCGGACCCCGGTGGGAACCTAGGGCGGGGACCCGGCGAGCTACTTCCGCAGCGGCACCCTCGACGCGAGCGTCCCGGCGCCCGACGTGGCCTCCCAGCCGGCCAGCACCCGCGGGTGTCCGGCCGGTGCACGGTCCAGCGGCACCTTCACCGCGGTGCGCCCGGCGCCGTCGACGGAAACCACCGCGCTGCCGGCCGTGCCCTTGTCGTCCACGACGAACACGTGCGCCTCACCGGCACCGGTGCTGCGCAGGTCGGCGGTCACCGTTCCACGACTCCACCGGGCACCGACCAGCCAGCCGCTGTCGGCGAGGGGCGCGGACGTACCACCCGACAGCGGCACGTTGACGCGTACCGACTGCTCGAGGGTCTGCGGGGACTCCACGCTGCGCAGCGCGGTGTTGGGCACCACCGGGTCGGCCGTCGGCCGGTCGGCGGGCGGCTGGTAGCCGGCGAGCCGGGCCAGCCCCCAGCGGTACGGGTCGCCCTGCACGCCTCCCCAGGTGGACCAGCCGATCCGCGTCTGGCCGGTCTTGTCCTGGGTGTCGGAGTCGTAGACGAGGACGTTCAGGCCGAGCTTGTCCGGGTCGACCGAGGCGGGGAGTTCGGCCAGCGGGATCGCGGCCTCCACGGTGTATCCGGTGTACGGCGAGCTGACCGTACTCGCGAACTTCACACCCGGCGCGGTCTGCGCGATCGGGCCCTGGTGGTTGTCGGCGTCGCGCAACGCACACGCCGGCCCTTCCGCGGTGAACGGCAGCACGCCCAGCTTGAACGTCGAGGCGGTGTTCTCGCTGGTGCCGCGGGGGTCCAGGGCGATCTCAACGCTGTCGGTACGCCAGTGCCGCTTGCAGTCGCTGGTCGCCAGCGGCGTGCCCTTCGTGTCATCGCGTACCTGTACGGCCAGGTAGATCGTGTCGCCGGAGCGGGTCACATGTGCGGTGCCCGAGCAGTCGGCCGCGGAGTCACACGGCGAGCCCTCCCACACCCGGGAGATGTCCAGCGCCTGGCCGGGGTACTCACCGTCGCTGACCTTGCCGTCCACGGTGGGTGCGACCGGCGCCTGCTCGACCGTGGTCGCCGGCACGATCTCCAGGGCCGGGTTGCTCACCGAGGTCGCGCCGTCCGCGGTGGTCGTGGTGACGGTGTACGCGTAGTCGCCGGCCGCCGCGCCCTGGGTGCCGCCCGAGTTCGACGTGGGCAGCGAGGCGTCGGTGTTCCGTACGGTGAACGTCACCTTCGTGCCGGCGCCCGCGGCCAGGTCGGTGAACGGCTTCTGCGCCGCGTCCGCCGCGAACCCGGCCGGCAAGCTCAGCTTGACGGTGCCGGACCGGGTGGTGTCGGAGTTGTTCGTGACCGTGTAGTCGATCGCCCGCTCGCCACCGGAGGGGATGGTGAGGACCGGGACGACGAAGCCGCGCAGCTGCGGAGCGCCGACCTGCTGGGCCCACGCCTCGAACGAGGAGACCTGCGGCAGGAGCTGCTGCTGGGTGGCGACGTCCGGGGTCAGCTGGACCTGTGCCGCGGCGTAGCCCGTACCGGCCTTCGTGGTGAGGAACGCCTCCAGCCGGGACCGCTCACCGACCGGGTCACCCTTGGGCTGGGTCGCGGGCGGGGTCACCGTGAACGT
This sequence comes from uncultured Actinomycetota bacterium, assembly GCA_963791775.1. Classification (GTDB taxonomy): domain Bacteria; phylum Actinomycetota; class Actinomycetes; order Propionibacteriales; family Actinopolymorphaceae; genus Actinopolymorpha. The sequence goes on from CAWBTM010000016.1 coordinate 6,936, forward strand.
CGCGGTCGCCGAGCCGCCGGGACGCACCCGCCCGAGTGCGCCGTCGCCCTCGACCTTCCAGCCGTCCGGGGCCCGCAGGGTCACCGACGACTGGCCGAGGTTCACTCCGCGCGGTGCGCTGACGTGCACCTTCACCGTGGTGGGCTGGCCCGGGCGTACGTCGAAGTCGCTGTCCACCTTCAGCTGGGTGCCCAGCGGGACGGTGCCGTCGGGCCGGGTCAGCGCACCGTCGAGGATCGCGTCCGGCTCGGCCGCGGCCTCCGTACCCACCTTCGGGTACGGCACCCGCGAGGCGACCTGGGTGAACCGGTCACAGCCCAGCTGCGCCGGGTCGGTGGGGGCGTCGGGGAAGCCCGCCCAGCCCTGCGAGGCGTACTCGCGCTGGGCTTCGCGTTCGATCTGCGCCCAGGTCTTGTCCTGCGCACGCGAGACGTTGCCGGAGAAGACGCCGTAGATGTCCTGCGACGGGTCGACCGGGGTGAACGTGTTCACGCAGCTCGGCCCGCTCGGGCCGGTGCCACGAGCCCGGCTCAGCAGCACCTTCGCCGGCGCGAACGGCTTCAGCTTCTCCTTGGTGATCTGCTCGGGGAACGCCTTCGGGTCGGCGGCGGCGTAGTAGGCGGCGATCGCCAGCCGGGCCGCCTCCTGGTGGTTGCCGTGGTTGCCGGGTGAGGGCGCGGGGTCCATCGTGACCAGGATCTCCGGCCGGGTCTGGCGGACGATGCGGACCACCTTCGCCAGCGCGTCCTGCTGGTTCCACAACTCCTCGGTCAGCGGCGCGGACACGGTGTAGAAGAAGTCGACCTTGTCCAGGTTGAACACGTCGGTGACGCCGGCCTTGCCGACCGCGCGGCGTTCCTCGGCCTCGCGGAGCAGGCCCAGCGCGGGGCCCTCCTCCGGGCCGACCGCGTTGCCGCCGCCCTCGCCCCGGGTGACGGTGATGACTCCGGTGCGTACGCCGTTGTCCTCACCCCACTGGCCGAAGGTGGACAGCGCGCCGGACTCGTCGTCGGGGTGCGCACCCACGAACAGCGCGCCCAGGTCGACCGGCGTCCCCCGCGACGTGTCCGCCCTCGTGCCCGCTGTGGCGCCCGCTGTGGCGCCCGCGGATCGGGTGTGCGCGACCTTGGCGGGCGCGGCCTGCGCGATCTGCGTGGTGGCGGCCGTGGCCGGCCCGGCGGCTGTGACCAGCCCGGCGACGACCATGCTCGCGACCGCGCTCAGCGCCGTCCGACTTCGAACGGGTGGAAACCCCATGCGTGTCCTCCTCATGCCGTACCGACGAAGCGGCACGGCGCGTGACCGGCGACGTACGTCCGCGCCGAAGCGCCGACGACGGACACACTCCTCCATCGCGCGGCGCTCGCGTGATCGTCTCGCGCCACCCATGACCTTGGAAAGGGTGTGAGCGAGACGGTCTGCCCGCCGCAGGGCCGAACCCGCGCGGCGGAGCCGGTTGTGGCCAATGCGCGTGCGCTTGCCGTCACCAAGGCGGCCGCAGTGGGTAGCGTGCGGAGTCACCCGTAGCCGCGCAAGGACTTCGCAGGAGGCACGCGTGCCGAGGAGACTGTCCGCAACCGTCGCGCTCGTGTGCGGCCTGGCCCTGCTACCCGCACTGCCCGCGTTCGCATCACCGGCTTCCACGTCGTCCGCGTCGTCCGCGTCGTCCGCGTCGTCCGCGTCGTCCGCGGTCACTCGGCACGCCGGCACCGCCGACGGTCAGCGCACCGAGCGGACCTACGCGCCGAGCACCGAGAACATCGCCAACCCCGAGCGCGGCTTCTACCACCACACCGAGACGCACTACTACGCCGACGGTTCGGGGTATGTGCCACTCCAGGCAGCCACCCTGCGCACCTGGCGCGAACGCGAGCACGTCACCCAGATCCTGCGGGTGTTCTACCTGGAGAAGTTCGCGGGCACCGACACGATCGACCCGGCGTACCTCGCCCGGGTGCGGGCCGACTTCGCCACCGCCCGCGCGGCCGGGGTCAAGGTGATCGTGCGGTTCGCCTACGCGCTGCCGAAGGACGACTGGCCCTACCAGCCGCCGTACGGCGATGCGCCGAAGGACCGCGTTCTGCGGCACATTGCCCAGCTCACTCCCGTCCTGCGGGCGAACGCGGACGTGATCGCCACCGTGCAGGCCGGCTTCATCGGGCTGTGGGGCGAGGGCTACTACACCGACTACTTCGTCGCCGATCCCGCTCACCCGGAGAACGTCACGCCGCAGGACTGGGCCAACCGGCGCGAGGTGTTCCTCGCCCTGCTGCGCGCGTTGCCGGCCAGCCGCACCATCCAGGTGCGGACGATGCAGATGAAGCAGAAGACGGTCGACCGGCCCACCGGGGAGGACGGTGCACTCACGCCTGAGGAGGCGTTCAACGACACGCCCGTCGCGCGCATCGGGCACCACAACGACTGCTTCCTCGCCAGCCCGGACGACTTCGGCACCTTCGTGTCCGACCCGATCACCCTGGACCAGGAGTACCTCGCACAGGATTCGCGGTTCGTGCCGGTCGGCGGTGAGACGTGCAACGTGGACCCGCCGCGCTCGGAGTGGCCGAGCGCGGTCGCGGAGATGGAGCGCTACCACTACAGCTTCCTCAACTCCGACTACAACCAGGACGTGCTGGGCAGCTGGGGTGCCAACATCGAGGAGGCCCGGAAGCGGCTCGGCTATCGGCTGCGGCTCACCACGGGCGACTTCTCCGACGGGGTGCGGCCGGGCCGTTCGTTCACTGTCAACATGGGCCTGCGCAACGACGGTTTCGCCGCGCCGTACAACCCGCGTTCGGTCCGGCTGGTGCTGACCGGTGCACGCCGGTCGTACGAGGTGCCGCTGCCGGTCGACCCGCGCCGCTGGGAGCCGGGCACGCCGATCCAGCTGAACGCCCGGATCTGCGCCACCCTCCCGCCGGGGCGGTACGCCCTGTCCCTGGACCTGCCCGCACCCGAGCGCCGGCTACGGTCGCAGGCCCTGCTCCCGGGTACCGACACCAGCTATCACGCGGCGTACGCGATCCAGCTCGCCAACACCGGCGTGTGGGACTCGCGTACCGGCTACAACGACCTCGGGCAGTCCATCGTCGTCGGCCGCGACCAGGCATCCTCGGCCACCTGCGCCGGTGGGCTGCGGCCGCGTCCCCTGCCACGGCGGTAGTGAATGACGGGCACACCCGCACGGTGGTGGCGGCTGCCGCGGATGTGACGGGTTCGACCGGTGCCGCGGGCTCACGGCTGATGACACGCGTACGCGACATCGTTGACTTGCCTTTGCCGGCCGGTGCCCGGATAGCCTTGCGGGATGCGTGAACCTGCCTGCGTCGGCGCCCTCATCCGTGACTCCCAGCATCGGGTCTACGCCCAGCGCCGGAGCCCGGACCGTCGGCTGCTGCCCGGGATCTGGGATGTCGTGGGCGGGCACGTCGAGGCCGGCGAGACGCCGAAGGAGGCGCTGGCCCGGGAGGTCGAGGAAGAGACCGGCTGGCGGGTGCGCAGCGTCCAGGCCGTGGTCGCCGACTGGGAGTGGTCCCACGACGGTGTTGTACGCCGGGAGCTCGACTATCTCGTCGAGGTGGACGGTGACCTCACCGCGCCCCGGCTGGAGGAGGGCAAGCACGACGCGTACGCCTGGGTGGGACCCGCCGATCTCGATCTGATGATGGTCGATCGCACCGACGGTGACCGACGGCTGCGTGACGTCGTGGCGAAGGCCATCCGCACCAGGTTCACCGACCGGCTTCGGCTCGAGCCGGTCGGACCCGAGCACGCCGAGGACCTGTGGGCCATGCACCAGGACGCAGCGGTCGCGGAGTGGCACGCCGGCCGGTGGACCATCGAGGTCGCACGGACCAACGCCGCCGAGTGGGCCGCGGCGTGGGAACGCGACGGGGTGCACAAGTGGGTCGCCTACGCGCGGGCCGACAGCGAACCCGCCAAACGCGACGAGCTGATCGGGCGGGGCGGGCTGTCCCGCGCCGTCGTCGACGGGTCGAACTGCCTTGAGCTGGGCTGGAATCTGCGGGACCGCTTCTGGGGGCACGGATACGCGACCGAGATCGGGCGGGCGGGGTTGGCGTTCGCGTTCGACCACCTCGGCGCCGACGAGGTGGTGGCGTTCACCGAGCGGCACAACCGGCGCTCCCGCGCGGTGATGGAACGCCTCGGCATGCGCTTCGTCCGGGAGTTCACCTCCCCGGGTCTGGTGGAAGGTCGCGAGGGCGTCCACGACGATGCCGTCTTCGCTTTGTACGCCGCGGACCGCGCGACGCCTCGGTCCACCACGTAGGACTCCACGGGCCGTCACCAGCCCGTCAAGCTCCTCTTGACGGGCCAGAAAGCTCCCTGTTCGGTACCCGGTGACGTGCCGATACTCCCCGTCCATCACGCACTCGGAACGTGCGCCTCTCGAGGGACTCATGGCCGTTGCACTTTCTGCTGCGGGTCCACCCACTCCGGTGGGGTGTACTCGGGGTGGCCGTGGGCGCCCATGCGTAGTGCCAGCCTTTGTGGTGGACGGGGTGTGATGGGTCTGCAGAGCAGGACTCCGTTGTCGAGGTTCGTGGGGCCGAGGTCCTCCCAGGCGGTCATGTGGTGGGCGACGCAGCGCCGCTCGGGCACCTGACAGCCGGGGAAGTGGCAGTGAGACCCGTCGCGGGCGGCGAGGGCCCGTCGTTGTGCTTCGGTGAAGAACCGGTCGGCCATGCCGACGTCGAGGACCTCCCCGTTGCCGCCGAGGACGACGGGGATGATGTTCGCGTCGCACGCCATCCGCCGGATCGTCGCCACCGACAGCGGCTCGCCGCGCAGTCCGATGATCCGAGCCGATCCACCACCGCCACACTCACGGCACCCGTCGTGCGGGTCGATCGCACCGCCGGCCTCGCCTCGGTCGTCGAGGTCGATTGAGTCGTCGAGGTCGAGGGCAGCCTCCGGCCCCGCCGCGCCCTCCTCGAATCGGGTTCGGCGTTGTCAGCAGCCCCGGGGTCCCTGCCCTTGGGTTCGATATCCGGATCCGGGTCGGCTCCGGGCTCAGAGCCCGGCCTGGTTGCGGTGTTCGGTTGTGGGTGCTGGCCGGGTTCTCGTGGTCCGGGTATCCGGTCCGCGACCCCGGCCGCGTCGACTGGTTCAGGCGGTGGCGGTTCGGCAGCTCCGACACCGCCTGGCGCTCCCCGGTTCACGGCCGCCGGTATCAGGTGCTCCGCCGGTATCAGGTGCTCCGCCGGTGGCGTCCGTTCCATCGCCGTCGTCGGCGTCCGCCGCGGCGGTGTTGTCGGCATCTGGCTCGGGCTTGCGCGGAGTGTCCCCGGTGCGGCGGGTGTCGCCGGTCGTCTTTGCTGGGCTTGGGAGGTGCGGGCTTGGCGTCTCGTGCGTCGCCACGCCACTTGCCGGACTTGGTGTCCCTGGTATCGCCGGGAGTCGCGCTCGGCCTGGACTGTGCCGGCTCAGAACTCCTGCTGCGCTTGGCGTTCTTGCGCTCGGCTTGACGTTCGGCGTCGGGGGTTTGGCAGTTGCAGGGCATGGGGCGGACGGGGTTGAGGTCGTCGATGGTGCCGAACCCGACGCCGTTCATCAACTGTTGCAGCCCGATGAGACGGTGACGCAGTCCCGTCCCCGGCCGCGGTTGGGGGAGGCTTCCCACTCGGCCATGCTGAGCGATCAGGTCGGCGAAGGCGTCCCCGCGTTTTTGGTCCAAGCGGACGCTCGTCGGGTTCGGGGCGGGTGTCGCGGGTGATCGAGCGCCTCGATGATCTTGCGGAGTTGACTTCCATCTCCAGCACCGGCAGTTTGATGACTACTGTTTCCGACCCCGGGATGCCGTTCGGGACGTACCGCAGGGACCGTGAGCGTTCCGCGGCACGTTCGGCGTCGCCGAGTTCCTTGCCCAGCCGCTTCTCCCACTCCTCCGGTGCGAGTACGCTGCAGCAGGTGCTTACCCAGCATGCGTACGTCGTCGGGGTTACGCCGCCTCGACTCCGCGATCAGGTACTCCTCGCCCTCCACGCGTTGTTCGAGACTGATCCATTTGGGCAGGTCGGTGATCGCACCGGCGATGACCTGCGCGTGCCGGAACGAGAGCTCCCCACGCGCCAGGGCACGGGCGGTCAACGTCACCGTGCGGTCCAGGTCGCGGGCGAGGTGCAACGGTGGCGTAGGAGTCTTTCTTTCCCATCCGCTGCGCGTTGCGCAGCCACGCGCGCGGTGGTCGCCGCACCGGTCGTCTTGCCGATGTCACTCGCTTCGGCCTGGCGTACCCAGGAAAGCTTCAGCGCGGCGAACCGGGACTCCTCGACCGTCAGTTCGCTGATCAGCTCACCCAGGTCGCGGGCGTCCAGGCAGCCGGTGGGGGTGGACAGGGCTTCGTCGATCCCGGCGCGGAACATGCCCAGCGCGGCCTTCAACCGGGCGACGGTGCCACCACCACCGCCACCGGGAAGGTCCTGCGCTGTCGAATGCATGTCCCTCTCCTCAGGTTTGTGTGGGGAGGTTGAGGGTGATTCCGCCGAGGCAGAGGTGGATCATGGCGGTGAGGGAGTCGGGTCCTGGGTGTCCGTAGCCGCGGCGTTGGATGACGCGGATTTTGCTGTTGATGCCTTCTGCTCGTGAGTTGGACAGGCCGAGTTCGACGGCTGCGATGGTTTGTTCGAAGTATTTCTTCAGGCGGGTGGCGAGTTGGTGCATCGCGGGGATGGTGGATCGGAACGCGCGGGTGATCCACCGTTTGAGGTGGTGGCGGGCCTGTTCGGGTGGGATGCGGTAGAGGTCTCGTAGTTGTTCTTTGAGGGTCCAGGCGCGGAAGAGCTGGTAGTTGTGGCGGCGCAGGGCGTTGATGAGGGCGCGGCGTTCGTCGGTGAGGTTCTCAGCGCCTGAGCGCAGCGCTGTCTTCAGCCGCCGCCACGCCTTGGCGGGGGCGTTGACCTGTTCCACCACGGTCAGCGGCGGCCCGGACCGCTTGGCCGGGGTGGCCGGCAGGGGTGGGACGGCGGGGTTGGCCTGGCGGGCTTTGTCGAGGGCTTCGTTGGCCCACTTGATGACGTGGAACGGGTCCAGGCATACCGCTGCTTGGGGTGCTTGTTCTGCGGCGACGGGCATGTAGATCGGGGAGCCGTCCATGGTGATCGCCCTCAGCTGTTCGGCACGGTCGGGGCCCAGGGCGGTGAAGAAGTCGGTGAACGCTTTGCGGGTACGGTCCTTGGCCACCCACACCACCCGGCCGGTGTCGTGGTCACAGACGATGGTCAGGTAGTGGTGGCCGCGTTTGTAGGAGATCTCGTCCACACCGATCCGGTACAGCCCGTCCAGCCGGTCGGTGGGCAGGTGGTCGGCCACCAGCATTCGCACCGCCCGGTCCACCGCCTCCCACGAACACCGCAGCAGCCGGGCCACGCTCGTCTTGTCCATGCGCTGGGCCAGCCAGCCGATCACGTCCTGGAAGTCGCGGGTGTGCCGGGCGCTCGGCCGCGCCCACGGCACGGTCTCGGTGCGGATCCCGCACCCCGGGCAGGCGATCCGGGCGATATCGGCTTCCAGCCACACCTTGGTGGACCCGAAGTCCAGGTGGCGCCAGCGGCGGCGAGACAGGTCATAACGGGCCCGGGTCGAGTACCCGCACTCACACCGGTAGCGGCGGCCCCGCCGGCGGTGAAGACCAACAACCAGGCCGTCGGTGGTGAAGTCCACCGAGCACACCGATGCCCCGGACAGACCCAGGATGCGGTTGAATACCGTGGTGACGCGCACGTGCGTTGCTCCAGACGGTTAAGGATTCGACACCCAGAACCTAAGGGCAACCACGTGCGCGTCTTCTCATACCCCGCCCAGCACCCCACAGGGCACCCCACACCCCAACCCCACCACACCAAACACCCCTCTCGGCCCGGTGAAGAACCCACACCAAGCCGAGGAGAGGGATGCATGTTCGAAGCCTACGAGTTGCCACCGACAGCTCACCCGTTGTCCACAAGGCGACCCTGATTCGACGCCGATCCGCCACCTGTGGACAAAAACCTGGCCCGCGCCCTCTTCGCAGCGAGCTCCGTCGACCGACTCAGCGCACCGTCGAAGCGTGAAGCCGGTCGAGGATCCCGGGTGTGACGGGTACGCCGACGGACTGCAAGGCCGTCAGCGCCGCACCGCCGAGCGGATCGAGTACGGGACTGGCGATGCCGATGCCGGGCGCGGATCCGGCGGACAACTGCCGGCCGATCCGGTCGGCGAACTCAGGAGCGGTCGCCAGCGCACCCGCCAACGCCACCGGCACGGCAACGTCGCTGACCAACGGCGCCAGCAGCCGAACGCCACACGCCGTCTTCTCGGCCAGCCGAGTCACCGCCGCGTCGGCGAGCGGCGAAGTGTCAACGGCAGCGGTGACCGTCGGCGCCAGTCCGCCGTAGCGACGCTTCACGTCGTTGTAGTCCAGGCCACCGAGCCCGAGAACGATCCGCCGGAGGTCGCCGACGTCGCGAGCGTCCCACCAGGCCAGCACCGTCTCGACCAGTTTCCGATCCGCGTCGACGTGCTCGCCGAGCAGGATGCGATGAGCAATACGTAACTGAACTCCAGCAGCATGGC
>CAWBTM010000017.1:0-118452 GCA_963791775.1 uncultured Actinomycetota bacterium
AGGAGTTCGGCCGGCGCGTACCGCCAGATCTGACGGCACAGCTCCGACCCGATGGACCCGCCGGCGCCGGTCACCAGCACCACCCGCCCGGTCAGGTAGTCGGCGACCGACTCGACGTCCGTGTCGATCTGGTGCCGGCCGAGCAGGTCGCTCATCTGCAGGTCGCGAATGTCAGAGACCGCAATCCGCCTGTCCAGCAGTTCGTCGAGGCTGGGCAGCACCTTTAGGTCGATGTCGAGGCTCGCCGCCCGGCGCTCCATCGCTCGCAACAACTCAGCGCTCGCGCTCGGAATGGCGACCACGACAGTCCGGCAGCCGGTCTCCTCGACGATGCGCGGCAGGTCCTCGCCGGTGCCAAGCACCGGAACGCCACGCACCCGGCGGTGTCGCAGGTTGAGCCGGTCGTCGAGCAGGCCGACGGGCTGCCATGTGCCGCTCGGATCCCGCCGCATCGACTCGATGAGCTGTCGGCCGCCGTCTCCGGCGCCGAAGATGAGGACCGGTGCCATGCCGTCGGGGCGTTCGGGCGAACCGCGTTCGAACTCGTGGAGCCGGCGCCAGCCGGCCCGCAGCCAGGCCACCAGCGCCATCGCCATGAACGAGGCGCCGATCGGCACCGTTCGCGGGACCAAGGGCTGTGGGAGCAGGGTGTTGACCAGCGCGACAACGAGGCCGACGGATGCGGTCACACCGCCGAGCAGGAGCATCTCCTCGAAGCTGCCCACCGCGGCCCGTCCATGGTGCAGGCGTACGACCCAGCCGAAGACGAACTGCAGTACTGCGCCTGCCAACCCGAGTGCCAGGGCGCCGAACCAGGGCGTCACCTGGTCGCTTGAACCGAGGTCCATGCGTAGCTCGGAGAACGTCGCCATCGCCAACAACCAGGCGGCGCCGTCGCAGATCGCGAGCACCAGGAGGCGGTGACGACGAAGTGCGAGCTCGATGCCTATCCCGCGCGCTCCCCAAGACTTCACGCTCGTCCCCCCCGGAACATCGGCGTGGCGCGAGACGGCTCAGCACAAACGGGCGCCGCTAATATGAAAGCACACTAATCTGCTCCCAGGGCTTGGGTGGTACAAAACACCCCAGACCCGCGCGGTGAGGCCCCAGGTGGGAGGCGAGGACACGATGGCGCGACCGGTGACAACGAAAGAGGCTCTGTGAACCTGCACTACTACCTCAAGGTGCTCCGCCGCCGCTGGCGGTGGATGGTTCCGGGCATCCTCATCGCGGTCGCGGCGGCGGCCGTCGTCACGTTCCTTGCGACTCCGCAGTACGCCTCGACTGTTCGCCTCTTCGTGTCCACTCCCGACGCGAACACCACCACGGCCTACCAGGGCGGGTTGTTCTCGGAGCAGCGGGCCGCGTCGTATGCCAACCTGTTGACCGGCCCGGAAGTCGCGCAGCGAGTGGTCGACGCGCTGAAGCTGGACGAAAGTCCTTCCGCCCTTCAGGGGCATATCACCGCCAGCGTCGCGCCGAACACTGTCATCCTTTCTGTCACGGTCACCGACCCCAGCCCGGCCAGGGCAGAACGGATCGCCAAGGCGGTCGCCGCGGAGTTCAAGACGTTCGTCGAACAGATCGAGGCGCCGTCGAAGAAGTCCGGCTCGCCGATCACCACGAGTATCCTCGGCTCCCCCCGCACCACGAGCGCTCCGGTCTCACCGCAGCCGGTGCGGAACCTAGGGTTGGCTGGTGTCCTCGGGCTACTGCTCGGAATCGGTACTGCCGCATTGCGGGAAACCCTCGACACCTCGGTGCGCCAGCCGGAGGAGTTGGCCGACCTCACCACGGCCCCCGTGCTGGGTTCGGTGTCCTTCGACCCGGACGTGGACAAGAGAAGGATGCTCGCACCGTCCGAACTCAAGGCGTCCCGGGTCGAGGAGTTCCGTATCCTGCGGACCAGCCTGGGCTTCGTCGACATCGACCAGCCGAACAAGGTGTTCGTCGTCACCAGCGCCGTTGCCGACGAAGGTAAGACCACCACGACGTGCGAGCTGGCCGTGTCCCTTGCTCAAGCCGGCAAGCATGTCGTACTCGTGGACGGTGACCTTCGCCGCCCGAACGTCGCGTCCACGCTCGGACTGGAGCCCGCGGTCGGCCTCACCACCGTCCTCATCGGTCAGACCACGCTTCCTGATGCCATCCAGGAGTGGGGCAACGACGGTCTGGCAGTACTCGCCAGCGGCGGGCTGCCGCCGGACCCGGTCCAGCTGTTCCAGTCCCGCGCCATGGCGGAGGTGCTTACCGATCTGCGCCGGGCGTTCGACATCGTGCTCATCGACGCGCCGCCGGTGCTGCCCGCCGCCGACGCGGCCGTACTCACCAGCCAGGCCGACGGTGCCCTCATGGTCGTGAAGTACGCCAGGACCACCCGAGAGCAGGTCCGAGCCTCGGTCGAACGCCTCAGCTCGGTCCGCGGCAAGCTCACCGGCACCATCTTGAACTCCTGCCCGCGCCAGGGAGCCGGGATGACGTACACCTACCACCCCGAGACCGGCCCGGATGAGACGATCGTGCAGCACGGCGCTGCCGGCTCGCGATCCCATGGTGTGGTGCGCACCAACGGTGCGGCTGCGCGCTCTCAGTGTGGTGCCGCACGCCAACGGCGTTGCGGAGCCGGTAGGCAACCACCGCGGTCGGCGCCGGGCCACCCCGCCGAGCTGAGCGCGCGGTCCCCTTTGGGCCCGGATGCGTCATGAACCTCCAGCGGACAGGGAGGAAGCCATGAAGGTACTGATTGTCGGGGGCGGGATCGGGGGACTGACCGCCGCGCTCAGCCTGCACGCGGCCGGTGTCTACTGCGAGGTCGTGGAGTCCGTCGTGGTGCCCCGGGCGCTTGGCGTGGGCATCAATCTGCAGCCGCACGCCGTTCGTGAGTTCGTCGAGTTGAGCCTGGGCGATGCCCTCGCCGTGCGAGGCGTTCCGACCAGCCGGATGATTTACACCGACAGGTTCGGCGGCTCGATCGTGACGATTCCTCGCGGGAGGTTCGCGGGGTATGACTGGCCGCAGTACTCCATCCACCGCGGCGAGCTACAGATGATGCTTCTTACCCAGGTGCGCGAGCGCCTCGGTGCCATCTCGACGGGGCTGGTGCTGGAGGACTTCGAGCAGGACGCAGACGGCGTCACGGCGCTGCTGCGCGACGTGCAGACCGGGGAGCGGGTGTCGCGGAGGGCCGGCGTCCTCGTCGGGTGCGGACGGCCTCCACTCCACCGTGCGCGCCAGGCTGCACCCGGACGACGGGCCGCTGCTGTGGAGCGGGATCCGGGTGTGGCGTGGGGCGGTCGAGGGGGAGCCCTACCTCGACGGCGCCACGATGATCGTCGCTGGTTCCAACCGGTCGGTGAAGTTCGTGGTCTACCCGGTCTCGGCTCGTGCCCGGGCTCAGGGACGGGCGTTGCTCAACTGGGTGGCCGAGGTGACGCTCGCCGAACCCGGTCCCGTCCCCGACGCGGATCTGTCCCGGTTCGGCCGACCGGAGGACGTACTCCCGCACTTCGCCGGCTGGCGGCTTCCCGGGCCGGATATCGCCGCGATCATCTCCGGTACGGAGCGGATCCTGGAGCACCCGATGGTGGACGGTCCCGCTGCCCGGTTGGGGGACCGGCAGGGTCACCCTGCTCGGGGATGCCGTGCACCCGATGTACCCGGTGGGGTCCAACGGTGGTTCGCAGGCCGTGGTGGACGCCCGGGGCCTGGCGAGGGAGCTCGCCGCGGCGGCGGACCCGGTTGCCGGGGTGGCGGCGTATGAGAACGAACGCAGGCCTGTCACCTCCGAGCTCGTGCTCGCTCAGCGTGAGCTGCCCATGGAGGCGACCATCGGACTGGTCGCCGAACGCGCGCCGAACGGTTTCAACGAGATCGCCGACGTGCTGACGCCGGCAGAGCTCGCCAACATGGTCGACGCGCAGCGGCGCCTCACCGACATGGACGTGCAGGAAGTCAACGGCCGTCCGTCGTGGACTGTCGCAAGGCAGCAGGCCTGAGACCAATCAACCGTCCGGTGTGTCGGCGTGACTCAGCGACTAAGGTCAGCATCCGTGATCTCCGTAGCCATCCCGTTTGTCCGCGCATCAGCCGAGCAGAGCCCGAATATCAGGGCGGGCAGTCACTTGGCGACCTATTACAGGGCCATGGCCGTGACGTTCGCGTCGGTGCGGCGCTGGAACCCCGATGTGGACCTGGTCCTCGTGACCAACGAGCCGGCGCCCGAGGACTTCGCGCGAGAGTTGGGTGATCTCGGTGTCTCGGAGGAACTGGTGGCGTTTGCCCACGAGCCACCGGCTGGATTCAACAGGAGTTTTGCCGCGTCGCTCTACATGCTCGACGCGCTGGGCCACCCGGGCGGGGCCAAGCAGGTTCTCTATATCGATCCAGACGTGCTGTGCGTGCGGCCTTTGGATGACATGCATGCGACGTGTGGGGACGCGGTCGGAGCTCTCCAGTTGAGTTATTCCGCGGACCACGATGTGAATGGGCTGACTCGCAGGCAGGCAGCTGAGCTGCACGCTCAGCTCGGGGAGCCGACAGACTCTCCTCCCCAGCACTTCGGCGGCGAGTGCTACGTCGTGCCCGCCGGGCTTGCTCCAACCTTGATCGATCGCGCTGAATCGGCATGGCGGTTGTCGCTGGACCGTCACGAACATGGCGAGTCGAGGTTCACGACTGAGGAGCACATCATGGGGTTCGCGTTGCGCGGCGTGCCAGTGGTGGAACTTTCTTCATTCGTACGTCGGATATGGACTGCAGCCAGCCACCGAACGGTCGATGGGCGTGAGTCCGAGCTGACGCTTTGGCATCTGCCAGCCGAGAAGGACCGCGGATTCGCCGAGATGTACTCGCTGGCGACGGACCGCGACTCGTGGTTTTGGCGTGCGGATGCAGATGAGTTCGTACGGCGCTCAGCGCGCCTGATGGGAATCTCGAACCGTCGTCCGTCAAGACTCGCGCGCGACCTGGCCGGAGCGGTGTACGCCCGCGCGCGCAAGTAGGTCGCGCGAGACTCACGGGGCGACGGCTGGTCGCTTTCCTCTGAGCAGGCGGCCGACCTCGGCGCGGGCACCGGAACGCGCGGAGTACGTCATGAACCTTCCGCAACAAGGAGGACATGGTGAAGGTACTGATCGTCGGAGGCGGGATCGGGGGACTGACCGCCGCGCTCAGCCTGCACGCGGCCGGTGTCGACTGCGAGGTCGTCGAGTCCGTCGTGGTGCCCCGGCCGCTCGGCGTGGGCATCAACCTGCAGCCACACGCCGTCCGCGAGTTGACCGAACTCGGCCTCGGAGAAGCGCTCGCGCGACCGGCATTCCGACCAGCCGGATGGTCTACACCGACCGCTTCGGCGGCACGATCGTGGGGATCCCTCGGGGGGAGGTTCGCGGGGTACGACTGGCCGCAGTACTCCATCCACCGCGGCGAGCTGCAGATGATGCTCCTCGCGCAGGTGCAGGAACGACTCGGCGGCATCTCGACCGGGCTGGTGCTGGAGGACTTCGGGCAGGACAGCACCGGCGTCACGGCGCTGCTGCGCGACGTGCGGGACCGGGGAGCAGGTTTCGCGTAGGGCCGACGTCCTCGTCGGTGCCGACGGGCTCCACTCCACCGTGCGCGCCAGGCTGCACCCCGACGACGGGCCGCTGCTGTGGAGCGGAATCCGGGTGTGGCGTGGGGTCGTCGCGAGGGGAGCCCTATCTCGAGTGACGCGACGATCGATTGTGCGCGGGCTCCAACCGGTCGGTGAAGTTCGTGGTCTATCCGGTCTCGGCTCGCGCCCGGGCCCAGGGGCGGGCGCTGCTCAACTGGGTGGCGGAGGTCGACGGTCGCCGATCCCGGCCCTGTCCCCGACGCGGACCTGTCCCGGGTCGGACGGGTGGAGGACGTGCTCCCGCACTTCGACGGCTGGCGGCTTCCCGGGCCGGACATCCCGGCTGATCATCTCCGGTACGGAGCGGATCCTGGAGCACCCGATGGTCGACAAGAATCCGTTGCCTCGAGTTGGGGATAGTGGCCGGGTCACCCTGCTCGGCGACGCCGCGCATCCGATGTACCCGGTCGGGTCCAACGGCGGCTCCCAGGCCGTGGTCGATGCCCGGGTGCTGGCACGGGAGCTTGCGGTGGCCGCCGACCCGGCTGCCGGCCTCGCGGCGTACGAAGCCGAACGCAGACCCGCCACCTACCGAACTCGTCCTGGCCCAGCGCGAGCTGCCGATGGAGCAGACCATCGAGCTGGTCACCGAACGCGCGCCGCACGGGTTCGACGACATCGCCGACGTGCTGAGGCCGGACGAGCTCGCCGGCATGTTCGACGCGCAGCGGCGGCTCAGCGACATGGACGTACAGGCGCTCAACAGCCGTCCGTCGTGGAATGTCGTACGGCAGCAGGCCTGAGCGTCTGCGGATTTCGCGCTAGCGAACGGCCGGAGTCTGCTGCAGTTCGGTGGCCATCGCCGGGTCGCTCACGCCGTCCTTGCCCGTCTCCAGCCGCCCGGCGAACCGCCGCTGGTATCCGCTGCCCGCCTCGGTGGCGGTGAGGTCGTACCAGTTGCCGTTCTGGGCGACCGGCCACTGCCGTTCGACCGTCTTCCCGGATGCCACCTTCATCGTCCACGGCCCGCGGGCGCGGTAGGCGTTGGCGGTGACCGTGACGGAGACCGGCGTAGTGCCGGTGTTCCTGACCGACAGCGACACCGCTCGCCGGGCGGCGTCGTAGACGAGCCGAACATCCAGCTCGGCGGGGCGCAGTGCGTTGCCGACGAACGTACGCAGGAAGCCGTTGGGCCCGAAGACCTCCAGGTCGTAGCCGCCGGAACCGCCTGAGTCTCCCGCCCGGGTGTCCCAGGTGTCGTCGAGCGACTTGTGCGCCTCGACGGTGTAGCGGCGCGGGATGCGGTCCAGGTGCGCCTTGTCGTACACGTGGAACACCGCGCCCTGCCGGCCCGGGTTGCCGAAGGTCAGCGTGACGATGCCGTCCTCGATGCCGGCGTTGGTGTGCAGCTCGTACGGCAGCGCACGCGAGTAGCGCACTCCGGGCTCCTGGAACAGCGGCTGCGGGCGCCGCCGGCGCGGTGGCCGCCGGCAGGGAACGCTGCCGCGCGTCGGACTCGGCCCAGTTGCTCTGGTCGGGCAGGCTCGGGAACCGCGGGTCGTTGGGGTGGCCGAAGTCGAGGGCAGAGGTGAGGTCGCCGGCGACCGCGCGATGCCAGCGGCTGATCGTGTCCATCCTGATCCCGAAGCGCTGCTCGAGGAACATCCCGACCGAGGTGTGGTCGAACACCTGCGAGTTGACCCAGCCGCCCTTGCTCCACGGCGAGATGACGTACATCGGTACGCGCGGACCCATGCCCCACGGCCGCGTCGTGCCGCTGATGGTGTCGTCGGCGGCGAGGTAGGAGCGGTCGCCGTGGGAGAAGTACTCACCGGCCAGTGGCTGCGTCGACTTGCCGGCCAGCGAGCCGTCGGCGTTGTACGAGGGGACGCGCGGGCGCCGGCGTGTGGTCGAAGAGGCCGTCGTTCTCGTCGAACGTCAGCAGGAAGACCGTCTTGCTCCAGACCTCCGGGTTGGCGGTCAGAGCGTCCAGCACCTGCTCGGTGAAGTTGCCGCCGTGGGTCGGGCTCGATCCGGCGCCGGGGTGTTCGGAGCTGGCCGCCGTCGGCAGCACCCAGCTCACCTGCGGCAGCGTGCCGTCCAGCACGTCCTTGCGCAGCTGGGCCAGGAAATCGGGGCCACCCGTCATCCCGCGCTCGTAGATCGGCGTCCCGGGCCGTGCGGTGCGGAAGCTCTCGAACGCCAGGCCCCCGTGCATGGCGCCGGTCCAGTTGTCGTTCATGTCCTGGTAGATGCGCCAGCTGATCCCGGCGCGCTGGAGCACGTCGGGGATGGTGTCCCAGGTCAACGCGTTGCCGGCGTACTTGTAGGTCTGCGGCCAGGCGCCGGGCACCCAGGTGCCGGTGATCCAGCAGCGGAGGTTGTTCGGCTCGCTCTGGTCGTCGTCACAGTTGATGCCCCGTGCGGCCAGCTCGGGGTTGAAGTTCGAGCCCGACCAGAACGCGATGCGGTTGGGGTCGGTGCCGGTGGTGATCGAGCAGTGGTAGTCGTCGCAGATGGTGAACGCCTCGGCCAGCGCGAACTGGAACGGGATGTCCTCGCGCCGGTAGTAGCCCATCGAATACTCGGTCTTGTACTTCGGCCAGAAGCCCAGCTTGCCCTGGTTCCAGGCGGCCTGCGCGTTGTTGAAGCTGTGCGGTGTCGAGGGCACCAGCAACGCGTTCATCGTCTCGGAGTCGAGGTGGTAGGGCGGAATGTCCCTCGTACCGTCGGACTGGAACCACACCGGCTTGCCGCTCTCCATCGGGATCGTGATGCGGTCACCGAAGCCGCGTACGCCGCGCATCGTGCCGAAGTAGTGGTCGAAGCCGCGGTTCTCCTGCATCAGGATGACGACGTGCTTGACGTCGTTGATGGTTCCGGTCTCCGTGGCGGCGGGGACAGCGAGAGCGCGCTCGATGGACGCGGGCCATGCGTACGCCGCGGCTGCGGCCCCCACCGTCGTTGCGGACCTGCGCAGGAATGTGCGACGACTGACCGGCATCTGCTTTCCCCTTCAGCTCAAGGCCCGTTGGCCTGCTGCGGAGTCAACGTAATGATCGATACCGAACGCCACAATGCCATTGGGCATCGTGCGGCCAACTCACAGGTGACCAACGCCGGACCAGCTGAGGACAGTGCATGGACACCCGCCGGTCGGTAATCGAGGATGCGTGGAACCGCGCACGTGTTCCGAACCGGTGGCCGGGTGTGTGCCGCCGAGTACGCACCCCCTTGGGAGGTCCGCCATGCTCGGGCGGTTGCGCCGTCGAAGCCTGCTCACCGTTGCGGCCGCGTTGGCCGCACTCATGGCGGCCACGATGGGAGTGTCGACGGCCGCGGTCGCTTCGCCCGCAACCCGATTGGCTACGACGGACGGCATCGCGGCAGTCTCGGCACACGACACCACCGTCGAGGTCGGTGGGACGGTCGCCGACGCCGGATCCACGGTGGCGATCTACGCCCTCGGCGCCGAGGCCGATTCCTCGAACTACGCCGACGGTGAGCTGGTCGCGCGTACGACGGCCGGTGCGGACGGAGCCTTCACCGCCTCGTTCCCCCGGAGCGACCAGGCGGGGCACGACCGGCTCTACGACCAGTACGTCGCGGTGGCCGGGTCGGGCGCCGACGCGAAGGTCGTCGGCGGTCCGCGCTACGTCGACCATCTCGACTTCGCTCCCGCACGCGACTTCGGCTACCCGCAGGCGGCCAGCAAGAAGGGCCTGCAGGTGGAGATGACCGACGACGCGGAGGAGCTCGGCGTCCAGCACGCCGGGATCAACGTGGCCTTCAACGAGCTGATGCGCAACGGGCCGGGCAACGACCCGTCGAAGGTGGTGGCGTTCGACTCCGGCGGACGGACGTTCTACTTCGACGCGGAAGCGGTCGCCCGCCTCGACGGCCAGATCAAACCGCTCTCCGACAACGGGATTCTCGTCAACCTGATCTTGATCCTCTACCAGAGCGGCGACCCGAACTCCGCCTGGCCGGTCCTGCACGATCCGGACGCGGCGGTCGGCTCCGGCACCGTGTACGCGTTCAACACCCGGACGGCGGAGGGAGTGGCGTACTTCACCGCCGCCATGGAGTTCCTCGCCGACCGCTACACCCGTGCGGACCAGGCACATGGCCGTGCCGTCGGCTACATCGTCGGCAACGAGGTGGACGCCCAGTGGGTGTGGGCGAACTCCGGCGACAAGTCGCTGAGCGAGTTCCTCACGACCTACGCCCGAGCGGTGCGGATCGCCTGGCAGGCAACGCGGAAGTACTGGTCCGGTGCTCGTACGTACATCTCGCTCACGCACTGCTGGACCACCGTGTGCGGCGAGAATCCCGACCCGGCGAACCCGACGAGGTTCTATGCCGGCAAGGACGTCATCGACCAGCTGAACGCGCTCACCAAGCGCACCGGTGACGTCGGCTGGAACGTCGCCTATCACCCCTATCCGCAGGACCTGTTCAACCCGGCGTTCTGGAACGACAGTGCCGCCACACCCGGCTTCGACACCCAGCAGATCACGTTCAAGAACATCGAGGTGCTGCCGGACTACCTTGCCCAGGGCGATCTCACCTACGTGGGTGCGAAGCGGCGGATCATCCTGTCCGAGCAGGGCTGCAACACCCCCGGAGAGTCGGCGGACGCCGAGCGTCTGCAGGCCGCCTGCTATGCGTACGCCTACTACAAGATCCGCTTCCTGGACGGCATCGACGCGTTCATCCTGCACCGGCACGTCGACCACCAGCAGGAGGGCGGCCTGCGGCTCGGCCTGTGGACCTGGGACGACCAGCGGTCCGACGCGGCGATGCCCGGCCGGCACAAGGTGAGCTACGACGTGTTCGCCGGCATCGACACCACGCGCTCGCCGGAGGTCACCGACTTCGCGAAGTCCGTGATCGGCATCCGCGACTGGGCCGACGTCGTTCCCGGCTTCGATCCGGCCAAGCTCGCCGAACGAACGCCACCCACCCAGGTCGGCACCAGCGTCGGTGCGAGACCGGTGCGGCCGCACCTCCTCGCCGACTTCGAGAACGGTCCGGACGGCTGGCGGGTCTCCGACAACGCTGCTGGGGTGGAGACGGTGGCCGGCGGCTACCACGGACGCCGCGCGCTGCGGGTGCGGTTCGACGCCGCCTCCTTGCCCGCGTGGTCTCGCGATGCCAAGACGTGGAAGGGCGCCGACGTGGTTCTGCCGAAGCCGGTGGACGCGAGCGCGACGCCGCACCTGAGTCTCGCCGTACGGGTGCCGAAGCCGGCGGCGGGGGACTTCAAGCCGGGCAACGTCTTCTACGCCAAGGTCCGGGCGTACGCCGCCGACGGGCAGGTGGCGTACGGGCTGGCCCGGCTCGATCCCGAGAAGGGCTGGAACGTGTTGTCCCTGGACCTGTCCGGCTGGAAGGAGCGGTCCCAGCTCGCCCGGCTGAAGGTGTGGGTACGCGGCTCCACCGACGACGACTGGCGCGGCAGCTTCGACGTGGACCAGGTTGCGTTGTCCGGTGCGGTCGCGGCGGCCGGTGCGGTCCCCAACCTCGACGTCTCGGCGACGCTCGCCGGCCATCACCCGGTCGGCTCGAAGTTGTCGGTCACGGTGACCAACAACGACGTACGACCACTCCAAGGCAAGCTGTCCTTGCGCCCCTGCGACGGCGTGGCGACCACACCAGCCGCGTTGGACGTCGACGGCATCGGGACCGGAGCCGGCACGACGTACGACACGACCGTGACGGCCTTCGACCCGGCCGATGCCGACCACCCGGTGATCTGCGCGGCGTACGACGGCCTGGTTGTGCCGGTGGAGTTCGACGTGCCACCCGCCACGCCCACGACGGTGTTCACCTTCGACGACGGCGTTCAGGGCTGGACCGCGGGTGAGAACGTGACCTCGGTGGCGAGTGTGGGCAGCTTTGCCAATGGGCCCGGCTCACCGCACGGCGGGGCGGGTGCGCTGGAAGCGACCGGAACCGCGGCGCCGGCCTCGGCGAGCAGGACCGTCACCGTCGATCCGGCCACCCCGCTGGACCTGTCCGGCGCGAAGACCGTCGTCGCCTGGGTGAACTCCTACGGGGGCGCGCCCGGAGCGACCGGCTACGAGGCCACGTTGACGGTCGTCAGCGGGAGCGAGCGCCGGACGACGACGCTGAGCACGTTCACCCCGGACAGGTGGAACGAGCTGCGGGTCGACGTCGGTGACTGGGCCGCGCGCAACCGGGTCACGAGGATCGAGGTCGGCTTCCGGGCGATCGGGTCGGACACGCCGTGGACCGCGAGGTTCCAGGTCGACGACGTGTCCTACCTGGACTGAGGTGCCTGCCCCGACCGGCGGAGGGACAGGCTAGGGGAGTTGGCTACACACCGGTTCTCTCGTGGTGGCCTTCGTAGCCCGCCTGCTGAGGAATCCTCGTCTGCTCAGGTTCTTCTGCGAGCTCGTAGCTGCGCAGGCCGTTTCCCAGCGCGAAGAAGGTCGGGGCCCACTCACCGACGAAGATTCCCCATCGGTCGGCACGATCGACGCCGGCGCGTTCCTTACGGTTCGAGACCAGCCAGGATGCGACCGAAAGTCCGATACTGGCGAAGCCTGCGATGTATGCGTGCTCCGACCTGACTCCCATTTCGTGCAGCTTGCGAAGCATGGGACCCCCTCCGTGCGGCCGCCCTGTACGTAGACGTTCGCACCGTAGGCATGGCCGGTCGGCGTGGGCAGGAGACCGGTGGCCCGTCGGCTTCGGGACCAAGGGCGTGTCCTGGGCAGGTGAGTCCGGCCGGCGTCGCCTCAGGTGAGCAGGAGGACGGCGTACGCCGCAAGCCAGTGCTCGACCATGTAGTCGCTTCCGGCGACATGCGGCAACGCGACGTCGGCATGGCGCCGCATCGCCGTGAGGGCGACACCCACCCGCGGGTCGTCCGGCGGGAGAGACTCGGCGATCCGGCGCCAGCACCACGCGCGGCTCGCGTTCAGCCCGTGCAGGTGGGCGGTCTGGCCGTCGCTGGCGTCGGACACGATCGCGGGAGTGAACAGGGCCGCCGGACGACCGTCGGCGATCCCGGGCAGAAACCGCTCGAGCCAGGAGGGAAACTCCTCCGCCGGCATCAACTGGGCCATGAGTTCGGCCTCGGTCAGCGCGGGGGAGAGGAAGTCGCTGCCGGACGGCTCCCACCCGCCCGGGTAGTCGCGGTCGTCACCGAACCACCGGTGCGCGGCGTCGACGAGCGCGTCCAGCAGTTCCGGGTCACCGCCGGCCGCGCGGGCACGGGCGTACGGAAGGGTCAACGACACGGCGAAGGCGCTGTTGGGGTGCATGCCGTACCGCACCGGATAGGTCGCGTTGGGCAGCCAGCGAAGGAAGTTCCCGGTCAGCGTCTCGGCCAGCGGGGTGAAGCGTTCGGCCCACCGCCGGGCGTCCGGGTCGTCCCAGCCGGCGAGTTCGTGGGCGAGCCGCAGCGCCCATCCCCACCCGTAGGGGCGCTCGCGATTACCTCCGACCCGGTCGACCATGACCGCGGCCTCGGCGGCCAGGCCGTCGGCACTGAGATGGCCCTCCAGGGCCGACCGGATCTCCGCCTCCGGCAGCGCACCGAGCGGGGCGCCGCGGCCGGCCGTCGCGAGCAGGCGTACCAGCAGCCAGTACATCTCCACGCACGAGTGCCAGTCGAAGCTGCCGTAGAACACCGGGTGCCGTGCGCGCGGCCGGTGGGGGAAGTCACCCGGCTCCCGCATCGTGTGCGGGACGGCGTACGGGAACTCCCGGTCGATGTTGTCCAGCGCCACCCGCGCGTATCCGGCGGCGTTCGCCTCCAGCTGCGCTCGCTGCTCCAGCCGTTCCCGCCACTGCTCGACCACCGGGCATCGCTCCTCTGCAATCGACGTCGCCCGACCCTACCGACTGGCGCTGGGGTCGGGCGACGTCGAGCCCTCTAGTAGATCGCTGTCTCCGCGGCGACTCCGTTGCTGTCCCCGAGCACACCCACCTCGAACCGCTGACAGCTCGGGTTCGTCGGGCTTCCGTCGGTGCAGTTGATCAGCCCCTTGTCGACGGCCACCACCATGTGGGCGTACCCGGACTCGAAGCTCACGGTCTTGCTGGCGCCCCAGGTGAGCTCACCCAGCTCCTCCCAGCTGTTGGTCTGCGCACTCCAGTGGTGCAGCCAGACACTGCGGTTGTCGTTGTTGAGGTTCGTCAGCTTCAGCGACTTCACCCCTGGTGGCCGCTCGGCGGTGACGTTCAGGTTGACCTTGCTGCCCTGGTCGACGAGCGTTCCGGGCGAAGGATCCTGCGCCACAACCTTCAGCCGGTGCATGTCGATCTCGCCGGTGGGGTTCCAGACGAGCCCGATGCTCAGCCCGACGGCGTTGAGCAGGTCGTTGGCCGCCATCGCGGTCACGCCGACGACGTTCGGCACCCGCACCTGCGGTGGCGGGGGCGGCGGAGGAGGCGGAGGCGGTTTGTAGACGGGAACGGCGGTGCCCACGCGCGTCCAGTTCAGCCGGGCGCCGTCGGAACTGCCGAGCCACCAGTTCCGGTCGCCCGGTGTGTAGAAAAGGATGTCGGTGCGGCCGTCGCCGGTGAAGTCGCCGGTCCAGATGGGGCGGCCGTCCCAGATCTGGCCGAAGCCGCTGGTGTTCCCGGCGAGGCTCCAGTGGAGTTGGCTGCCGTCGCTGCGGCCGAGCCACCAGTTCTTGTCGCCGGGGAAGTAGAACATGATGTCGGTGCGGCCGTCGCCGGTGAAGTCGCCGGTCCAGAAGGGCCGGCGGTCCCAGATCTGGCCGAAGCCGCTGGTGTTCCCGGCGAGGCTCCAGTGGAGTTGGCTGCCGTCGCTGCGGCCGAGCCACCAGTTCTTGTCGCCGGGGAAGTAGAACATGATGTCGGTGCGGCCGTCGCCGGTGAAGTCGCCGGTCCAGAAGGGGCGGCCGTCCCAGATCTGGCCGAAGCCGCTGGTGTTCCCGGCGACGTTCCACCGTAGGGTGTTGCCGTCGCTGCGGCCGAGCCACCAGTTCTTGTCGCCGGGGAAGTAGAACATGATGTCGGTGCGGCCGTCGCCGGTGAAGTCGCCGGTCCAGAAGGGGCGGCCGTCCCAGACCTGGCCGAAGCCGCTGGTGTTCCCGGCGACGTTCCACTGCAGGGTCTTACCGTCGCTGCGGCCCAGCCACCAGTTCCGGTCGCCGGGGAAGTAGAACATGATGTCGGTACGCCCGTCGCCGGTGAAGTCCCCGGCCCAGAAGGGGCGCCCGTCCCAGACCTGACCGAACCCCCGGGTGTTTCCGGCGAGGTTCCACTGCAGTTGGTCGCCGACCGTGTGGCCCAGCCACCAGTTCCGGTCGCCCGGATAGTAGAACAGGATCCCGTCCTGACCCGGTGCGGTCCGAACGCTCCAGGCCGCACAGCCCTCCGGAGAGTTTCCGAAGTTGGCGGTGTTGCCCACCCGCGTCCATCGCAGGACCGCGTCCTGGATCGAACCGACCCACCAGTCCTTGCCCGTACGGAAGTAGTCACCGGGATCGAACAACAGCAACTGGTCGCGCGAGGTGCCGGTGAACCGGCCCACCCACGCGTAGTCCCCTGCTACCCGCCCTGGAAGATTGCCCGTCGGCGACGGCATGTGGCCTCCTCGATCAGCTCTGATACGAGAACCGGACCCTGAACCACGAGTCCAAGATCAGAAAACCAGAAGCCGCCGCGCCGTACGGGTGATTTCTCCGAAACACCTTGGGCAGAACGTCATTCGTGCCAACGCGTCGTTGTCAGGCGCCGACGGTGGGGTACTCCGGGGCCGGCGGCTTGCCGGTGTAGCGGTGGCCCGGACCCAGGTAGCTCATGGTCACCGCGCGGCGTGGGGCGCCGGAGGTGTTCGCCGCGCTCCCGTGCAGCAGCAGGCTGTGGAAGAACAACGCCGAGCCCCGTCTCATCGGCACCGGCACCAGCGCGGTCTCGTCGTAGTGCTCGGCGGGCACGACGAAGTTGTCCTCGGTCTGCACGTGCGGCAGCGCTCCGCGCCGGTGACTGCCGGGGACGACGGTCAGGCAGCCGTTGTCCAGGGTGGCGTCGTCGAACGGAACCCAGCACGACCACAGCGACATCGGCTCGATCGGCCAGTACGGCGAGTCCTGGTGCTGGCCCTTCGCCGAGCCGACCGAGGCCGGCTTCATCAGCGCGGTGGCGCGGAACAGCCGCGGCGGCTCACCGACCAGCGCCCGGACGAAGTGCTGCACCTTGGCGCTGGTGATCAGCCCGTGCAGCAGGTCGTCGTGGAACAGCCCGTCCACCTTGCGGATGTCCCCACCGTCGGGACGTACCTCCCCCGACCGGTCCAGCGCGGGTTCGCGCTGCAGTTTGATGCCGTCCGGAGGCGCCAGCCGACCACTGGCGTACTCACTCAGCCGGGCGGCGTACCGCGCGCAGTCACCGGCGCCGACCAGATCCTCCACCAGGAAGAACCCGTCGCGCCCCGCCTGCTCGCCCACCACCTGCCCGGCGGCCAGGTCGCTCACCATCGCCGTACCTCCCCGTCGTCTCGGGTTTACGTTCGTGCGGTGTGGTCCGGTCGTGCGGTGTCGTCGAGCAGCTCGTCGATGAGGTACGGCCGGTTGTCGGCCACCGAACGCCAGACCGCCTCGCCCATCGCCACCGCCAGCGCACCCTCGCGGCTGTCGGCCGGGATGCGCAGGTCCAGCGACTCCTTCGACGGGCCGAGCAGCAGGTCCCGCCGGATCAGTGGATCCGCGCCGCCGTGCCCGCCCTCGCCGCCGGCGATGTCGATGCGCCGCGCCGGTTCGAACATCGGGTAGTGCACGATCTGCCCGGACTCCGGCGTCTCGCCCTTCCCGTCACGGAAGTCGACGCTGCATGCTTCGAGCCGTCCGTGCGTGCCGTTGATCGCCAGCCGGTAGCCCTCCCAGGCACCGGAGAACAGCACCGAGTAGCTCAGGCTCGCGCCGGCGCGGTAGCGGACGACCGCGGAGTAGGTGTCCTCGACGTCGATGGCCTCGTCGTAGATCCAGTTCCGCGTGCCGGGCGGATACTGCACGGTGTACGGGAGTCCGCCGAGACCGGTGCGCGGCTTCAGGTGGTCGTCCTCGGGCACGTCGCCGTCGGCCAGCCAGCGTTGGTGGTACGGGCAACCGCGGCGGGGGTCGTCGTCGGCGGCGGCGCTGTCGGGGTCGGGGCGGTGCGGACTGTTGGGCCCGTAGTAGTTGAGCGCGCCGTAGGCGAACACCTGCTGCGGCACGTCGCCGACCAGCCAGGTGACCATGTTGAAGTGGTGGCAGGCCTTGTGGATCGACAGCCCACCGGAGATCCGGCGTTCGCGGTTCCACCGGTGGAAGTAGCTCGACCCGTGGTAGGTGTCCACGCTCCAGGTCAGCTCGACGCTGGTCACCCGGCCCACGGCGCCGTCAAGCAGCAGTTGCTTCAGCGCCCGGTTGCGCTCGGTGTAACGGAGGTTGTGCGCCACCCTGATCGACCCACGGCTGGCGCGTTCGGCGGCGAGCATCTCCCGCACCTGCGCGCAGCTGGCTGCCATCGGCTTCTCGGTGATGACGTCGCGGTCCCGGCGCAGCGCGGCGATCGCGTAGACCGCGTGGGTGGCGTCGGGGGAGGTGACGATCACGACGTCCGGATCGGTCTCGTCCACCATCGTGTCGAAGTCGGCCGGCGCGTAGTACGGGACGTTCGTGGAGGTCAGGTCGCCGAACGCACGGACCCGCTCGGCGTCCACGTCCAGGATCGCCACCAGCTCTCCGTGCTGCGACAGGTCGGACAGACCGGGCGACTCGGACGACTCGGCCGGCTCCGACGGCTCCACCCGTCGCGTGCCCGAGGAGTCCAGCCCGAGCAGCGGCAGCGCGAACAGCGACAGGCCGCGGTTGGACAGGCCGCAGAGGGCATATCTCGTACGACCGGATCGGTCGGATCGGCCGGAGCGCCCGTCCGCCGATGCGCCGCTCATCGGGCCGGCCCGAGGTGACGGGAGAAGAACGCCACCGACCGGTTGCCGCCCCAGCCGTGCCCGCCGGGGAACAGGTCCAGCTCGAGCTGGTCCGCGGCGCCGGCCGCGCGGTAGATCTCGCGGACCCGCTCGTGGCAGGCCATTGCCGACTCCAGCCGGAAGCACTCGTCGTAGGCACCGATGTCGACCAGCAGTGGACGCGGCGCGAGCAGCCCTTGCAGGTCCGGCAGGTCGACGAGGGTGAACAGGCCGGGGGTGATCTGGGAGCCGCAGTAGTTGAGGTCGCGGAACGCGAAGACGGCGAACAGGTCGCTGTAGCAGATGATCTCCGCGGCCCTCAGCCGCTCGTCGGTGAGCGCGCTCCACAACGTCATCGTGCCGCCGCCGGACAGGCCCATCACGCCAAGCCGGTCCGCGTCCACGAACGGCAGCCCGGCCACGTGGTCGACGAGGCTGCGGCCGTGGGCGAGGTTGATGCCGAGCGGAGTCATGCCGAGCATCGTGGCCTGCAGGTAGTAGAGGTTGCACCAGTCCCGGTTGCCGGCGACGTCGTGATGGTGCGGCTTGCGGCGGTCGTCCTGGTCGCCGTACCCCATCCAGTCGATCCCGAAGGTGACGAACCCGTCCTCGGCCATCCGGCGGCCGTAGGAGGTGTGGGTGTCCTGGTCGGCGTCGCGGTACTCGGGGGAGGAGGCGTTGCCCATGATGACTTCCTTGCCACCCGCGGAGTGGCCGTGCCAGCACAGCAGTGCCGGACGGCGTTCGCCGGGCGCGAGGTCGGCGGGCCGGTTGACGTAGGCGTAGGCCTCCAGGTGTTCGCTCACCGACAGCAGCCAGCGCTGGGTGAGCACCGGGCCGTCCTGCCACTCCGCCACCAGGTCGGCGCGCCGCTCCGGCGCCGCCGCGGGCGGTCGGCCCAGGGTGGCCAGCACCTCCGGCAGCGCCCGGGCCCGCCAGGCGGCGACGTCCTCGCCGGGCCGGTAGCCGAGTCGCGGTTGGTTGTCTTCGGCGAGTGTCCGGAACATCTCGTACGGGCTGGTGTTGCCAGGCTTGCCTGGTCCGTGCGGCATGTTCAGGGACGCTAGTGCAGGCGCCGGTGACCCGTCCACGGCCGGGGCTCACCGTGCCCGGGGTCGGCCGCGCCGTGCGTTTTCCGGTCACCTTCGCCCGGATTTCACCGATGTAAAAGGGCGGCCCAGTTTGTTGAGTGCTCAGCCCTTGAAAGTTCAGTTCATAAAGCCAGGTCAGGACTTGAATCCAATGCTGTCCGAAGCTGGCCACTCTGCTAGCCGTGCAATGCATCACGTCGTACGCTCAACGCCTTGCGACGGCGGTTTCGTGTGTGTCGCGTCAACCGTAATGCCATCAGTAGAAAAACGA
This sequence comes from uncultured Actinomycetota bacterium, assembly GCA_963791775.1. GTDB lineage: Bacteria > Actinomycetota > Actinomycetes > Propionibacteriales > Actinopolymorphaceae > Actinopolymorpha. Next base: position 18,912 of record CAWBTM010000017.1, read on the forward strand.
ACTGCCCGATATCGCGAAGTCTCGGTGCGTTCGACGCTTTCGAAAGGCTGGTGAAGATGGCGTCTGTGACCAGAAGAGACCTGCTCAAAGGTGTTGTGGGGGCAGGAACTGCGGTCGCCGCTGGTTCGGTTCTGGGAGGTTGCGGGCAGGCGCCGAACGTCAATCGCGGGGCGAAGAAGGTCCTTAATTTCTGGGCATTCACCGACACGCGTATCGCGTGGCAGAAGAAAGCGTTCGAGCGGTACAAGAAAGAGAAGAATCCGGACTTCGAGATCAACTGGCTCATCCTGCCGTACACGCAGATGCACGACCAGTTGCTCATCACCGCCCAGGCAGGCTCCGGCGGGCCCGACATGGCCGATGTCGAAATCAGTCAGTTCCCCCGTTTCATCAAAGGGAGCGTTCTCTTCGTCGATCTGGGCGCAAAGCTCCGGCAGATGGGTGAATGGGACAACCTCTACCATCCGTCCGCGACCGACCCGTGGAGCTGGCGCGGCCGCACGTACGGCATCGGCAACGAGCTCAACGCCTGCCTGCTCAGCTATCGCCACGACGTGTGGAAGAAGGCGAAGGTCGACACCAATGTCACCACCTGGGACCACTTCGTGGAGGAGGCGAAGCGGTTCCATCGCGACACCGGCAGCTACCTGATCGACCAGGCCTACCTCGACTGGAGCCAGTGGTGGATGCAGACGCTGCAGCAACGCGGCGGCTTCTTCCATAGCAACGGCACACCCGCACTGAACACCCCCGAGGGCGTCCGCACGCTTGCGTGGATGCAGAACGCGATGAAGGAGGGCTGGTCGACCCTGCGCCCGGCCGGCCAGTCGTACAACGTGGCGCTCGAGCAGGGCAAGATCGCCTCGCTGCTCGGACCCTCCTGGCAGTTCAGCGGGTTCGTCCAGCAGAACATCCCGCAGACCAAGGGCAAGTGGCACCTGATGCCGTTCCCGCGGTGGGAGGCCGGTGGCGCGCGCACCGCAACCTGGGGCGGCACCGGGGTCACGGTGCTGAAGACCGGCAAGTACGCCGACGAGGCCCGTGACTTCGTGCTGTGGGAGCACACCAACTCCCAGGCGCTGCTGACCGACTTCGGCATCCGCCAGGTGTGGCCGACCTACAAGCCCGCGTTCAAGGACAAGCGGCTGTCCGAACCACTGCCGTTCTTCGACAACCAGCGGGTGGGCGCCATGATCCAGGCGGTGTCGCCGGAGATCCCGACCGCCTACATGTCGCCGTACTGGCCGGAGACGACCAGCACGTTCGTGCGGGTGGGACTCACCCCGCCGATGCAGAACCTGCGGATGGGTCCGCGGTCGGCGCTGACCCAGGCGCAGCGGGAGTCGATCGACACGATCAAGTTCGTGACCGCGTGAGGGCCGTCGTGGGTGACGGCGAGGCAGTTGCCGTGGGGGTCGTGAGAGAAGGAGAGGTTGCCTGATGGCGACGTCGACGTTGGGCGCGCGCCTGTCCGCGCCGCTGGAGCCGGCGCGGACGTGGTGGTGGCGACGGCAGCGGAAGGTGTCGCCCTACCTGTTCATCGCGCCGTTCTTCCTGCTGTTCCTGGTGTTCGGCCTGTATCCGATCGTCTACTCGTTCCTGCTGAGCTTCACCAAGGGCTTCGGGTTCGAAAACCGCTCGTTCGTCGGCCTGGGCAACTACATCCACCTGATGTCGGACCCGCGGTTCCTGATGGCGTTGCGCAACACCACGATCTACGCGCTCGGCAGCGTGGTCCTGATCGGCGGCCTGTCGCTGCTGATCGCGCTCGCCATCAACTCCAAGTCGGTGAAGTGGAAGACCTTCTACCGCACGGCGTTCTTCTTCCCGGTGCTGACCTCCGAGGTGGTCATCACCGTCATCGCCGCCCGCATCCTGGACGAGCAGTTCGGTCTGCTCAACGCGGCACTCGGCTGGTTCGGGATCGGGCCGTTCGCCTGGCTGACCGACCCGAAGCTGGTGATGTTCGCGATCGTGCTGATCGGCGTGTGGACGTGGACGGGCATCAACGCGCTGTACTGGATGGCCGGCCTGAACGGCATCGACGAGGACTTCTACGAGGCGGCCGCGATCGACGGGGCCAGCAGCTGGCAGGCGTTCCGCCACATCACCATGCCGCTGCTGCGGCCGATCGCGTTGTTCGTGGTTCTGCAGGCCATCATCGGGTCCTACAACCTGTTCGCGCTGCCGTTCCTGCTCACCAACGGCGGGCCCTCCGACGCCTCCCTCACGGTGACGCTCTACATCTACAACCAGGGCTTCCAGTTCTTCAACGTCGGCTACGCGAGCGCGATCGCCTACGTGATGACGTTCTTCCTGCTGATCGTGTCGTTGGTCAACATCAAGGTCTTCCGCGGTAGGTCCGCGCCCGGCGAGTGAGGTGAAGTAAGTGGCTGTCATTCACAAGGCCGTTACCAAGGTGTCCGCGCGCTCACAGGCCGACACCGCGGCCATGGCGGGGCAGAAGCGCCGCTGGCCCCTGGTGTCGTTCGTCATCGTCAACGTGTTGTTGCTGATCGGCGTCCTGGTCGAGGTGTTGCCCTACCTCTACATGGCCTTCAGCGCGTTCAAGAGCAACTCCGAGATCTTCGGCGTCCCGCTGACCCTGTGGCCGCGGACGTGGACCTTCACCAACATGGTGCAGCTGTTCGACGGCTTCCCCGTGGCCCGGTGGATGCTGAACACCGCGATCGTCGCGGTGGTGGGCACGTTCCTCGCGGTGATGCTCGCGTCTCTCGCCGGGTTTGCGTTCGCCAAGCACGACTTCAGGTTCAAGACGCCGCTGCTGTTCCTGATGCTGGCCACCATCCTGCTGCCCAGCCAGGTGCTGCTGGTGCCGCAGTTCCAGATCATGCGGACGCTGGACTGGTTCAACACCTACCAGGGCCTGATCATCCCGCGGGCGGTGACGGCGTTCGGCATCATCTTGATGCGGCAGTACACCCTGTCGATCCCGAACGAGCTGCTGGACGCGGCGAGGGTGGACGGCGCCACCGAGTTCGGCATCTGGTGGCGGGTCGTCGTGCCGCTGGTGCGGCCCGGGCTGGCCGTGCTCGGCATCCTGACGTTCCTCGGGCTGTGGAACGACTACTTCTGGCCGCTCATCATCACCACCAACCCGAAGATGTTCGTCATGAACCTCGGCATCTCCTCCCTGATCGGGCCGTACGACTTCCGTTACGGGATGTTGCTGTCCGGTGCACTGCTGGCGTCGTTGCCGGTGGTCCTGGTGTTCATCTTCTTCCAGAAGCAGTTCGTCGCCGGACTGACGAGGGGTGCGCTGAAGTAGTTCCTGGGCGCCAACCGGCCCGAAGTGCGCAAACTCCCGGCCATGGAGGCGGGGCGGTGCGATCATTCGAGGGAGCGAGGTGTAGGCGCGATCTGACCCGAGGAGATGCCCATGACGGCGTACCCGCGAGGTGTCTCGCTCGACCCGGCCGCGCAGTCGTTCGCCGAGGCGATGGACGCGCCTCCCCGCATCTACGACCTGCAACCGGAAGAGGGCCGGGTCGCGTTCGACCACCTTCAGTCCGGTGAGGTGGAGAAGCCGGAGGTGGCCGAGCAGTGGGTGACGGTGCTGGCCGGACCGACCGGGTCGATCCGGGTGAGGATCGTCCGTCCGCCGCGGGCGCGGGGCGTGCTGCCGGTGATCGTCTACGTGCACGGCGCCGGCTGGGTGTTGGGCAACGCGCACACGCACGACCGGCTGGTCCGCGAGCTGGCCACGCAGGCGCACGCGGCGGTGGTGTTCCCGGAGTACGACAGATCGCCGGAGGCGCGCTACCCCGTCGCACTGGAGCAGTGCTATGCCGCGGTCCAGTGGGTCTGCGCGCAGGGTGCCCTGCAGGGACTGGACTCCTCCCACATCGCGGTGGCCGGTGACTCGGTGGGCGGCAACCTGGCGATCGCCCTCACCCTGCTGGCGAAACAGCGCGGCGACGTGCGGCTCGTGGCCCAGGTGGAGTTCTACCCCGTGACCGACGCGGCGTTCGACACCGGCTCCTACGAGGAGTTCGCCGAGGGCTACTTCCTGCGCCGGGACGCCATGCGGTGGTTCTGGGACCAGTACACGACCGACGAGGGGGAGCGGGCGCTGCCCACGGTGTCTCCGCTGCGTGCGGACACCGACGACCTGCGCGACCTGCCGCCCGCGCTGGTGATCACGGCCGAGGCGGACGTGCTCCGCGACGAGGGGGAGGCGTTCGCGGTCAGGCTGCGCCAGGCGGGCGTGCCCACGACCGCGGTGCGGTACGCCGGGGTGATCCACGACTTCGTGATGCTGGACGCGCTGCGCGACACCGGAGCCGCCCGGGCCGCGGTGGCCCAGGCGGCGACGTGGCTGCGGGATCACCTGAAGGCCTGAGGCGACGGCCGCCGCGCCGCCTCAGGTCGCGCGGGCTGCCCGGTCGTAGGCGGCGCGGGGCACCTGGGTGGCGAGCTTGCCGCCGCTGACGTCGATCAGCGTTCCGGTCACGTAGCCGGCCTGGTCGGAGGCGAGGAAGCAGACCAGGTTGGCGATGTCGTCCGGTGTGCCCCAGCGGCGGATCGTCAGCAGGTCCAGCAGCCGGTCCTGCTCGTCGGGTGAGCGTTCGGCGAAGTGGTTCATCTGGGTGGGCACCATGCCCGGCGCGTAGGCGTTCGCGGTGATGTTCCACGGGCCGAGCTCGCCGGCCAGCGCCTGGGTGAAGTGCGCCACCGCCGCCTTCGCCGCCGCATAGGCCGAGCCCCCGGCGCTGGGGACGATCGCGGCGAACGACGAGGCGTTGATGATGCGGCCGGACCGCTGCTCCTTCATCACCGGGACGACGGCCTTGCACATCAGGAACGTCCCGGTGAGGTTGACGTCCTGGCAGCGCCGCCAGCTCTCCTCCGACAGCGCGTCGACGGGTCCGCCCGCGACGATGCCGGCGTTGTTGACCAGTATGTCGATCCGGCCGTGCCGGCGTACGACCTCCTCGACGACCTCCTGGATGCGGGCCGAGTCGGTGACGTCGCAGACGAACTGGCTCGCGGGCACGCTGCCTTCGAAGGTGAGCTCGGCGCCCAGGGAGTCCAGCTCCTCGGGCTGGACGTCCAGCCCGACGGTGGTGACGCCCTCGGCGGCCAGCCGGCGTACCAGCGCGCGGCCGATCCCGCGCCCGGCGCCGGTGACGATGGCAACGCGTCCGGTGAGATCGATGTGCATGCCCGCCAGCCAACCACGAACGCGGGCGGGCGACGGGCGAGCTGTCCGGGCATGGTCTGCCCCGTCTCGCCCATCGGGCGGGGTGGCACAGCCGGCTCAGCGCACCCCGCGCGGGCGGAACTGGATGCTGATCCTTGGGCCCACCGCGCCCTTGCTCTTGGGTATGCAGTGTTCCCAGGTGCGCTGGCAGGAGCCACCCATCACGATCAGGTCGCCGTGCCCGAGCGGATGGCGGATCGTCTCGCCGCCGCCGCGGGGCCGCAGCAGCAGGGAGCGCGGGGCGCCGAGGGAGACGATCGCGACCATGGTGTCGTCGGTGCGACCCCGGCCGATCCGGTCACCGTGCCAGGCGACGCTGTCGCTGCCGTCGCGGTAGAGACACAACCCGGCGGTGCGGAACGGCTCGCCCAGCTCCTGCGCGTAGTAGTCGCCAAGCGCGGCTTTCGCCTGGTCGAGCAGCGGGTCGGGTAGGGCGGTGTCCTCGTCGTAGAAGCACAGCAGCCGGGGGACGTCGACCACCCGGTCGTACATCTGCCGCTTCTCGGCGTACCACGGAACGATCTCTGACAGCCGCTCGAAAAGCTGGTCGGAGCCGTGCACCCAGCCCGGACGCAGGTCGATCCAGGCTCCGTAGCTGAGCGGCACCCGGCGGACGGCACCGGCGAGCTCGGCCAGACCCGGCTCGTCGGCGAAGTCCAGCAGTGAGCCCTGGAACGCCGAAGTCACGCCTGCGACCCTACCCGATGGTTCGAACAGGCGTTCGCCGTAGGTGGTGTCCGCAGGTCGCCGGGGGTGCACCTTTCGTGGGGTCAACCGGACGTTTCGGACCGGCCCGCGACGTGGAACGTCACCCGGTAGAGCAGGGTGTCCTCGTGGATCGGGCCGGCGTGGGCGGCGCGCCGGCGCAGGGTCTCGAGGTCGGGTTCGCCGGTCCCGGCGAGATCCTGCGGACCGATGGAGGAGAACGGCAGCAGTTCGAGCTCGTCGACCTCGATCGTCACCGCCCCGCTTCGGTAGCGGCCGCCGACCTTGACCTTGGGACGCGACCAGAGCCGGTAGGAGACGGTGATGGCCCCGTCGGCCACCTGGTCGCGTAGCTCCGGGCTGAACTGCACCCGAGCATTGTCGCGCCGCCCGGGTCGGCGGTTCAATGGTGATCAGATGACAGCGAGTCCATGGAGGGGATGCCGATGCCGCCCGCCACCGCCGCGCGCCGGACCGTGCTGGTCACCGGGGCCTCGTCCGGGATCGGGCGGGCCGCCGCTCACCGGCTCGCGGCCGCCGGGCACGAGGTGTTCGGCACCAGCCGCCGGGCGCGACCGGACGATCCCGGCGAGCATGGCGTGCGGATGACGACGATGGACGTCCGCAGCGACGAGTCGGTCCGGCGGTGTGTGGACGAGGTGACCGAACGGGCCGGCGGGATCGACGTACTCGTCAACAATGCCGGCGTGATGCACCACGGCTTCGCCGAGGAGACCAGCCGAGCGGAGGCGGACGCGGTCTTCGAGACGAACTTCTTCGGTGCCGTACGGGTGATCGACGCCGTACTGCCCGCGATGCGCGAACGCCGCGGTGGCCGGATCGTCAACGTGGGTTCGCTCGCGGCTTGGGTCGGCGAACCCGGTGAGGCGTTCTACTCCGCGTCCAAGGCCGCACTCGCCCGCTACACCGAGGCATTGCGGCACGAGGTCTGGCACCTCGGAATCTCCGTCTGCCTGGTCGAGCCGGGAGCCTTCCGTACGAACGTCGTCGCTGCCGCCACCACCGGGGCGAGGAGGATCGCCGACTACGACGGGCCGCGGGAGTCCGCACACGCGACGTTCGAACGCGCCGCCGGAGGTGGGGCCGACCCGCGACGCGCGGCGGACCTGCTGGTGGACGTGGTGGCCGCGGACTGGCCGCGGTCGCGGTACGGCGCCGGGTGGGACGGCCGGTGGTTGCCCAAGGTCAAGGCGTTCCTGCCACAACGGCTGGCAGACAACCTGCTCCGGCGCGGCTTCGGGCTGCCGCCGGCTGTGAGGGAGCCGTGAGCCGGCATCGGTTCCACGGCGACCCGGCCCGCTTCGAGGTGGTCGCGGCGTACGTCGCAAAGCGGTTCCCGACGGCGAAGTACGTCGCGGACGTGGCCGGTGGTCAGGGCATGCTGGCGCGGCTGCTGCGCAAGCGGTACGGCATGGAGGGCGAGGTGGTGGACCCGCGCGGCTGGACGCTGAAGGGCGTTCCCGGGCGGGCGGAGGAGTACTCCGCAGGGATGGCCGACTTCTACGACCTCGTGGTCGGGCTGCACCCGGACGAGGCGCTGCGGGAAGTGGTCGGCTCCGGGGTCACACGTCCGGCCCTCGTGGTGCCCTGCTGCAACTTCTGGGACCGTTCCCAGAAGTTGGGTCAGGCCGAGCTCCTCGCCGCGGTCGCCGCGCACCACCGTGGCCTGGGTGGCGCTTGTGAGTCCGTACGACTGGACTTTCGCGGCCCGAAGAACCTCGCCCTCGTCCTCGAACCACCTCCTGGCTGACGGGGTGCCGGCCTGTATCTGAGGACCTCCGGGACCACCTCCCAGACCACCTCCCGGATCACCTCCCCAGACGGCCGAACGCGGACGCTGCTCGTTCCCCAACCGGCCAAGGCGTTCCACCACACCGGTGGCGAGGTTCAGCCGATGGATGTCCGCGACGGAGTACATCCCTGCGTACACCGATCCCCCGACCGCCACCGTGCCCCAGCAGTGTGAAGGTGGCACACGGCAGACGTACAGCTGCCAGTCCCGTTCATCGCGCGCGCAGGTTGAACTGACGTAGATTCGTCATATGGGTAAAGGGTTTCCTGCGAGCTGAAACCGCTCATCATCGGTACAATCGAACGTATGAGCGACAACGATGAGTGCTTCGGCGGGGACCTGGGGGATGAGCCTGGTCCTCGCCGGGTGCTGCCTGCGGGGTTCGCGGAGCTGCCGGGTGGTCCGGGGCTGGCGGCGGCGATCGCTGCGGTCGATGTCCGTGAGTGCAACGGGTACGAGCTCGAGGAGTTCGTCAAGGGGACGCGGCGGATGGTCTGCTGGGCGGAGTCCACCTGCATGACGGGGGTGAACGAGCTGACCTATGCCGAGCCGGGGATGGTCCAGGGGCCGGCTCGGCGCAGGGTCACTGCGGACTCGATGACTCCGGTGATCGTGGAGCCGTTGCTGGGCTGGACCGCCTACCGGGCGCACCAGTACGTGCACCTGGCCTCCACCCTGCCGCGGCTGCCGCGGACGCGGGAGGCGCTGGCGTCTGGGGGTATCGAGTTCCACGACGTTCGCATCATCGTGGACCGGATCACCGACGCGAAACCCGACCTCTGGGACGCGATCGAGGACGCCATCTTCCCCAAGGCGCTGGAGCTTCGGGGCGGGCTGCTTCGGGCGAAGGTCGAGGCCGAGGTGCTCAAAGCCGATCCCGAAGCCGCCGCCAAACGCCACCGGGCGGCCAGGAGTGGGCGTAACGTGGCGATCTGGCCGGCCGTCGACGGAGTAGCCGACCTGGCCATCCGCGGCCTGTCGGCCGACCAGGCCGCTGAGGCGTACGCTACATCGACGCGATCGCCCGGGCGGTGAAGTCCACCGGCGACCCGCGCACCCTCGGCCAGTTGCGCGCCGACGTCGCCGCCAGCCTGCTGACCGGTAGGGCAGACATCATCGACTGCTCCGCCCCCACGGACACCCACACCCACACCGAGCAAGACCAGCCACAGCCTGAGCCTGAGCGGGACCACGCTGAGCAGGACGAGTCTGAGCAGGCAGACACCGAGCAGGACGAGGCCGACCGAGCCGAACGTGAAGCCGAGCAGACACCTGGTGGGCAGGGGCACTGTGCCGTTCACCAGTATCCCGACCACGACCTGCACCGCGCCGACTGCGACTGCGACTGACTGCGCTCCCGCCGGGACCGGAAACGTCACAGCGCACTACACCCGCTGTTCCTGCGCTACCGTCCACGACACCGCGGCACACGAGGCATCGGAGGGCCGCGCAGCAACGAGTCCAGCCGCTGGGCAGATCCCGCAGCAGAACCGCCGCCCCGGCGAGCCGGCCGACCCACCGAGCCCACCGGGTCCACCGGGTCACCGGCACCGGGTCCACCGGGTCCGGCCGTTCCGGCTGGTTCGCCGACGGGGCAGCTCGACGCCACCGTCGACATCACCCTCGGAACCCGCGGAGCGGCCCTGGTCCTCCACCCAACCGAGCTGGGGGCCGATACGAACACGCGCCAAGATCCAGCTGAACATGCCGCTGACCACACTGATGGGGCTGTCCACCCGGCCCGGTGAACTCGGCGGGTTCGGACCCGTCATCACCGAGGTCGCCGAGCGACTCGTGGCGAACAACCTCACCAACCCCGAAGCCCGATTCACCGTCGGGGTCACGCACCCGGTCACCGGGCGCCTACTGCACCTGCATCCGATACCTGCGAGGTTCCTGCGCGGACTCCAGGCCGAGCTTGTGCATGCTCGTGACCAGCGCTGTGTGTGGACCACCTGCCGTAGACCCGCGGCGACCTGTCACCTCGACCACAACACCGAGTACGCCGACGGCGGTGACACGTCCGTCGACAACATCGCGCCGTTGTGCCCGCGCCACCACAAGGCGAAAACCGAACGGACTGGAAACTGCAGCAGACCGGACCCGGCGAACACACCCTCACCGACCCCTACGGCCGCCAGTACACAAGCGCAGCAGCCACCCTCACCGACCCGGTTGTGCCGGCCGAACCCGCAGGCGCCACCAGCACGAGCGCGGGGCCAGCCGAGGATGACCTACCGCCGTTCTGAGAGCCTGCCCAAAGAGGCGGACTCAGCCAAGTCCGTTGCGGTCGAGCGCTGCGCGAAGCTGGTTGAGCGCCTCGGCCTTCCAGTACTCGCGGTCGGGGTACTGGTCGTCCCGGCCCCAGCGCATCGTCGCGATGCCCGCCCACATGAGAGTGCGGAACTGCCGAACGAGGTCCTGGTCGGCTCCCGGGTAGTGCCCGGCAACCTCTCCGGGAACGTAGGCGAGGTCGTACTCGATCGGCCCACGTTGACACGTCCCGAGGTCCACGAAGAGCGGCCCGCGCACGGTGCTGAGCAGGTTCCCCGGATGCGGCTCACCGTGCAACAACTGCTCTCCCGCGCCCCAGCCGGCGATCACCGCGCTCACGCGCCTGAACGTGTCCCGAAGCAGTTCGCGGTCCCGATCGCCCAGGCCCGGTGTCAACTGAGGGTTGTGAGCAGACCGTGCCCACTCGGCGGCCCGGACGGTGACGGGGGGCGCCTCCAGGTCGATCCGCCGCAAGCCGGCGTGGAGCCGGGCCAGTGCCTGCGCGTAGTCCGCCGGCGCGACCTCGACCGACATGCCGAGCTGCTCGGACCTCGCGCGACGTGGATCGGCGACGACGGGCTCGTAGTAGGTCCACAAGGAGATGGAGAATCCGGCACGCATCTGAACGGCAGGCTCCACCCGAGGATCGAGCTCACCTACCGGGCTGTCGGTTTCGGCAAGGTGGCGAGCGACCTCCACCTCGAACTCCATGCCCGCACGCCACGACGCCGACGCCGGTGCGACCCGGGCAAGGACGTCGCAGGGAGTCATGCGTACGGCCATCCGGTCGGAGTTGTGCACGACGACCGCATCGTCGACCTGAAGCCCGAGCGCCGAGGCAGTCGCCACCGCGGCGTCGACCCCGCGCCGGACCTCGGATGCCTCCACGGGCTCATCCTAGGCCGGGTCGAGAGCGAGCAACGCCTCCACGACGGCCGGCAGGTCCGGGCCGGTCACATCGGGGGAGCGGAAGATGTCGGGGAAGGGCGTGCCGGAACGGTCGATCCACGCGCTGGTCAAGCCCGCCCGGGCGGCGCCGTCGGTGTCCCAGGGATGAACGGCGACCAGCGCCGCTCGGTCAGCGGGGACTCCACACTCGCCGACCGCCCACAGGTACGGCTCGGGTGCGGGCTTCCAGCGGCGTGGCCCGCTCACCGACAGCCGGCGTTCGAAAAGGTCGAGGACACCGGCGCGCTCGAACGAGCCACGCGACAGCTCCGCCGACCCGTTCGTGAGCGTCACCAGCCGCACTCCGGCCTCGTGTAGCCGGAGCAGCCCGGCAGGTACGTCGGGATGCACGCCGAGGGCGGGGAAACCGGACAGAACCTCCGCCACCGCCTCCTCCCGCTCCGCCTCGTAGGTGAAGCCGGCACCGAGACCGGCCAACGCTGTACGCAGGGTCGACCTGGCGACGTCGGCGAAGTCGGCGTACGCACCGACGCTGGTCAGCGCGAACCCGTCGCGCAACGTCGCCGCGAACCACGAGTCCAGCAGGTGGCGCGGTGCGCCCACCGACTCCAGCCGGTCCCGCAGTGGCGAGAGATCCGTCAAGGTCTCATTGACGTCGAACACGACAAGTTCGGGGCGGTGCGGCACGTCAACTCCTCGAGGAGTGCGGATCCCTCAGGAAGCGAAGGAGTCCAGCAGCGGGCGGTGGCCGGCGATCGCGTCGTCCAGCAGTGCCTTCGCCACCTGCGGGCTCGGCACCAGTGGGTCCAACGCCAGCGACTGTATGGCCAATTCCCTCGATCCCTCGATCGCCGCACGTACCGTGAGTTCCTGCTGGTGGCTGCGCTCGGTGAGTACGGCCGCCAGCGCCGGCGGGAGGTCGCCCACCGCCAGCGGGGTGACCCCGGCCGCGCCGACCACCGCGGGCACCTCGACGACCGCCTCGCCCGGGAGGTTGGCGATCGCGCCGCCGGTGTTCGGGACGTTGACGGCGAGCTCGACCAGGTCGCGGCCGGTGAACAGGGCCTCGGCGATCGCGACCAGGCGTTCGGCCTCCTGGCCCTCCGACACCGCGTCCAGCGGCATCGCGCCCGACGCCTGCGCGTGCAGCTTGTCCCACAGGTCGGACTTCTCGTCGATGTAGGAGCGAGTGGCGTCTAGGCCGGGTTGCAGCCCCCACGGCAGCTCACCGGCCACGTGCTCCGGACCCCCACGCAGGTACCACCCGAAGAACTCCGCGACGTGCCGGTCACCGGGTGCGGGATAGAGCCCGAAGACGTCCAGCAGGTCCGCCGTCACCGGTTCGCTCAGCGGGTGGTCACGGTCGCCCTTCGCGGCCACCTCCGCGACCAGTTCGCGCAACCGAGGATAGAGGTCGTCGCGCCCGTGCCGGAGTTCGAGCAACCAGCACAGGTGGTTGAGTCCGGCGAAGACGGCCGCGACCTCCTCCCGCGGCGCGCCGAGTACGCGGGCCAGCGTGGACCGGGTGTGCATCGTGCCGTGACACAGGCCGATGGTGCGCGGGTGCGCCCAGCCGGTGATCGCCCGGACGTTGGCGGTCAGCGGGTTGGCGTAGTTGACCAGCCAGGCGTCCGGAGCGAGCTCGGCCACGTCCTGACCGATCCGCACCAGCTCCGGCACCTGCCGGAACGCACGGAGCACTCCGCCCGGGCCCACCGAGTCACCGACCGTCTGCCGGATGCCGTACCGCAGCGGGATGTCCAGGTCGGCGCGCCAGCCGTCCGCACCGCCGACCGCGATGGTGGTGGCGACCAGCGTGGCCCCCGGCAGCGCCTCCCGCCGGTCGACGTGTGCCTCGACGGTGAGCCGGGACCCGCGTTCGGTGGCGATGCGCCGGCCGAGCCGGGCCATCGTGGTGGCGGCGTCCTCCTCGATGTCGACCAGGTGCACCTGCGCACCGTCGAACACCGGCGAGGCCGCGAGGTCGGCGAGCAACCCGGGCGTGAACACCGTGCTGCCCGCGCCGATCAGCACGACCTTGATTCCCGACATCGGCCTACGCCACCCGCCTTACCTGATCGCGGCTCACTTGATTCCGGTCAGCACGAACGCGTTCACGATCCGCCGCTGGAAGAACAAGAAGACCACACAGACCGGAACGACCGCCATCGTGGCCGCTGCCATCACCAGATCGGAGCGCTGCGCGTGCTGGCTGTTGAAGTACGTCAGTGCCAGCGGGACGACCATCTTGTCCTGGTCGTTGATCACGATCAGCGGCCACAGGTAGTCGTTCCAGGAGCCGAGGAAGGTGAAGATGCCGAGCGCCGCCAGGGCAGGCCCGGTCAGCGGCAGGATCACCCGCCAGTAGATCGCGAACTCACCCGCACCGTCGAGCCGGGCCGCGTCCACCAGGTCGTCCGGGATCGCCGCGATGAACTGCCGCATCAAGAAGATGCCGAACGCGCTGACGATGCTGCCGACCACCAGCGCCCACAGGGTGTTGAGCAGGTGCAGGAAGTTCATCACCAGGTAGCTCGGGATCAACAGCACCGGCGCAGGGATCATCATCGTGGACAGCAGCACGACGAAGACGACGTTCTTTCCGGGGAAGGAGAACTTCGCGAAGATGTAGCCCGCGATCGAGCTGGTGAACAACGTCAGTGCGGTCACCGCCACCGCCACCATCAGGCTGTTGCGATACCAGACGAGATACGGCGAGTTCTGCAACACGAACGCGAAGTTGGCGAACGTCGGGTGCTCGGGCAACAGGGTCGGCGGGACCTGGATGATCTCCTGTGCGGTCTTCAGCGAGTTGCTCACCATCAGCACGAACGGCGCCACGAAGCCGATCGCCGCGATGCTCAGCACGACGTACAACACGATCTGGCCGATTCCACCGGAACGACGACGGGGCCGGTCGCCCCGGCCCGTCGCGGACGTGGAAGCGGGGGTGGGCGACGCCGCCGGCACGCGGTTGGTCAGCGGACTCGCCATCAGTACTCCCAACGGGATCGCAGAACGCGCATCTGGACCAGCGCGATGACGAGGATGATCAGCATCAGGATCAGCGACATCGCCGTCGCGTAGCCCAGCTGGAAGTCGCCGAAGGCGCGTTGGTAGATGTGCAGGACGACGGTCTCACTCGACCGGAGCGGTCCGCCGGCGGTCATCACCTGGACCCGGGTGAACTCCTGCAGGTAGCCGATCGTGGTCAGGCAGAAGACGAACACGAACGTACGCTGCAGCAGCGGAAGCGTCACGTGCCGGAAGCGGGACACCACCCCGGCGCCGTCGACCTTCGCCACGTCGTAGAAGTCCAGCGGGATGGCCTGCAGCCCGGCCAGGAACACGATCACGTTGAAGCCGAGGTCCTGCCACACCGAGGTGACCATCACCGACCACAGTGCGGTGCCCGGGTCGCCGAGCCAGGACCTGCCGGACAGCCCGACCAGGTTGAGCGCGGCGTTGAGCCAGCCCGCCTGCGGGTCGTAGATCGGCACCCACACCAGGGACGCGGCCACCGCGGAGGCGATCGCCGGCAGGAAGAACACCGTGCGGAACAAGGCACGCAGCCGGGTGATGTGGTTCAGGGCGAGCGCAACGGCCAACGACAGAACGATGTTCAGCGGTACGGCGACCACGGCGTACTTGCCGGTGACGACCAGTGAGTTGATGAACGCCGGGTCGTCGGTGAACGCGTAGGTGAAGTTGCGCAGGCCGATGAACGGTGACACCGGCGCGAGCTGGTTGTACCTGTGCAGGCTGAGCCAGATCGCGATGATGATCGGGACCAGCGAGAAGACCGCGAACAACACGAGGATGGGTGCGAGCCAGCCGTAGACGAAGGCAAGTCGACGCCGGCGGCCGGGCAGGTGGGTCGTGGCCATGTCAGGGCCCGATCTTCTCGTCGATCATCAGGTTGATCTGCTTCTCCGCTTCGGCGATCGCCGTCACCGGGTCCTGCCGTTGCAGTTCGACGCTCACGAACGCGTCGTGGATGTAGGTCCAGAACTCGTCCCGGTCGTGCACCCGGCCGACCCACCGGCCGTTCGGCAGGACGCCGAACGGCACCTTGAGGTAGGGCGCCTTCGCCAGCATCTGCTCGTCGTTCTGCAACTCCTTCAAGGCCGGCACGGTGGCGGAGGTGAGGTTCCAGATCCGGGCGTTGTCCGGGCGGGCCATGAAGCCGACGAACTTCCACGCGGCCTCGCGTACCTTCGGGTCCGCCTTCACGTTGACCACCTCACCCCAGCCGGACTCGGCGGCGAACTTCAGCGTGTCACCGGCGTAGGGCGGTTCGGCGATGTAGGCGAGGTCGGTGAACTTCGGGAAGTCCGCACGCCCCGAAGCCACCACCCACGGGCCCTGGTGCGCCATCGCCGCCCGGCCGCGGAAGAACATCGTGTACGGGTCGCCGGTGTACCACGTGGTGTTGTCCACCTTGTGCCTGGTGACGAGCTCGGTCTCGTCAATCCAGGCTTTACGCGCCTGCGGGCTGTGGAAGTCGACGTGCACGCCGTCGTCGGCCCAGAAGTCACCGCCCAGCTGCAGGATCATCGACAGGAACGTGAAGGTGATCGAGTCGTTGCCGGTGAAGGCGTACCCCACCTGGTCGGCGCGCCCCTTGGAGTCGATCTTCGTCAGCCGTTCGCCGGCCTCCACCAGGTCGGGCCAGGTCGCGGGCGGCTCCTTGATGCCGGCCTGCCTGGCCAGCTTCGGGTTGTAGAGGATGCCGCCGTTCTCCAGGTTGTACTCGTGCGGAACGCCGTACAGCTTGCCCTTGTAGGTGTAGGCGCCGACCGCAGCCGGCCAGAACCTCGAGGTCGGTTCGCTGCCGGACAGCTCCGACGGCACCTCGTCCAGCAGCTGGTTCACGGCGTACTCGGTGACCCAGGTGCCGAACATCTGCTGGATGTCGGCGACGTTGCGGGCGCGGTAGGCGGCCTGCAGCTTGCGCGCCAGCACGTCGTACGGGAAGTACTGGTAGACGATGTGGATGCCGGGGTTCTCGGCCTCGAACCGCTTGATCATCGTGGTGTTGGCGGTGACGAAGCTCGGGTTGTTGTGACTCCACCAGGTGACGTTCACCTTGCCGTCGACCGGCTTGGAGACGACGGTTCCCTCACCGGTCGCTCCGGGGAGCATCCGCTCAGCACCGAGCCCGCGGCGATCGCCGACAGGCCGGCCGCGGAACGGCCGAGGAAACCCCTGCGAGTCAACGACATGAGGGAAACCGTCCTGAGAACGAGCAGCACAGCCGACGTCTGCGCAACGTATTGACCGCACCGAGGCGGGTCAAGCCGGTGTGTCCGTGATCTGCCACCACCTGCCGCACCCGGCCAGGTCGCCGGACAGGTCGGCTACGCTTCGCCGATGCCCGAACCCAGCGAGGTGCTCGTCGTCGGCGAGCTGAACGTCGACGTGATCGTGTCCGGTGCCGACGCCGTTCCGACGTTCGGCCAGCACGAGCAGATCGTGGACGAGTGCCGGGTGACGCTGGGGTCGTCGTCGGCGATCTTCGCCTGTGGCGTACGCCGGCTGGGTCACACCACGACGATGGTCGGCGTGGTGGGCGCCGACATGTTCGGCCAGGTCGTACGCGACGCCCTGCGCGAACGGGACGTGGACACCTCCGCCGTCGTCGTCGACCCACGTACGCCCACCGGCGTCACGGTCATCCTCAACACCGGCGCCGACCGCGCCCTGCTGACCGCCCCGGGCAGCATCGGAACCACCCGGCGCGAGCACGTCCCGGTGGAGCTTCTGCACGGCGCCCGGCATCTGCACGTCGGCAGCGTGTTCCTGCAACGCGACCTGCGCCCGGAGCTGCCGGAGCTGTTCGACGACGCCCGCGCGGCCGGGCTGACCACGTTGTTCGACCCGAACTGGGACCCGGCGCAGCGCTGGACCGACCTGTTGCCGCTACTGGCACACGTCGACGTGGTGTTCGTGAACGAGGCCGAGGCGGAGCACCTCACCGGTGGGCTGCCGGCGTTCCGCGCGGCGTACGCGCTCAGCGAGCGGATGCGCCCGGGCGCGACGGTCGTCGTCAAGCGCGGCGAGCACGGCGCGCTGGCGGTACGCGACGGCAGGGACACCTCGGTCCCGGCGTACGAGACGAACGTCGTCGACACGACCGGCGCCGGCGACTCCTTCGACGCGGGCTTCGTGCACGGCCTGGTGTCCGGTGCCGACCTGGAGGAGTGCCTCGCGCTCGGCGCCGGGTGCGGGTCGCTGTCCACCCGGGCCGCCGGCGGCACCGACGCCCAGCCGGACGCCGACGAGCTCGCGGCCCTGCTGGGCAAGGGTGTCTACGGCGCCGACAGGTAGTCGCTCGCGACCTTCTCCAGTACGGCTTCGTCCCCGGCGTAGATGCCCTCCGGCCTCGGCCAGTGCACCACCACGTCGGTGAAGCCGAGTTCGGCCGCCCGGCCCACCGCGTCGGCGAACGACTCCGCGCTCGCCAGCGCGAAGCGGTCGTCACTGTCCAGGGACAGGTAGCGGTCGACCGTGGCCGGGTCGCGGCCGCTCTCGGCGAGGATGTCGTCGAAGCGGTCGCTCAGCTCCGCGACGCCCCGCCACCACTGCGACGGGTCGGCCTGCCCGCCCTTGCCGTAGGTGATCCAGCCCTGGCCGTACCGCGCCGCGAGGCGCAGAGCCTTGGGCCCGTTCGCGGCGACGAGGATCGGCAGCCTCGGGGCGTGCAGGCTGCCGGGTCGCGTCCGCGCGTTCACGGCCGTGAAGTAGTCGCCCGCGTAGCTGACGTCGTCGTCGGTCAGCAGCCGGTCCAGCAACTCCAGGAACTCACCCAGCCGCGCCACGAGCCGGGGCGGGGACAGCGTTCGGTGACCGAGCGCGGTGGCGTCGAATCCGGTGCCACCGGAGCCGACACCGAGCAGGAAGCGGCCCCCACTGATGTCGTCCAGGGAGAGGACGTCGCGCAGGAACGGGACCGGATGCCGGAAGTTCGGCGTGGCCACGTAGGTCCCCAGCCTGATCCGCGAGGTCACCATCGCGGCGGCGGTCAGGGTGGGGACCGTACCGAACCACGGCCCGTCGGCGAGACTGCGCCAGGCCAGGTGGTCATATGTCCACGCGTGGTCGAATCCGTACTCTTCGGCCCGTCTCCACCGCGGTGCGGCCTCCGGCCAGCGGTGTTCGGGCAGGATCACGATGCCGTGGCGCATGGGGCCCCACTGTAGGGGAGCGGTCTGGCCCCGCCGGCAAAGCGCCACCAAAGCGCCACCGCGCCCACCGCCGCCGCGAGGAGGAGGACGCGCAGCCAGGCGCCACCGGCACCAGACGGCGGCATCAGCTCGTCGGTGAGGTTCCAGGCCGCGTGCAGCAGGATCGCCGCCGGCACTCCGCCACGCAGGCGCTCGGTGACGAACAGCATGAGGTAGGTGAGCAGGACGACGTCCACGAAGAACGTCAGCCCCTGCTGGCTGAACAGCCCCATGGCGTGTTGTCCGGTGCCGTTCAGGAAGAACAACGGCACGTGCCACACGCCCCACGCGAGCCCGAGCACCAGCGTGGTCACCAACCTGCTGTGGGAACGCCGAAGCCGCGGTTGTACGTATCCCCGCCAGCCGAACTCCTCCGCGAGCGGCCCGGACACGAGGGTGTAGACCAGCGCCATCAGCGGCCCGCCGATGCCCACGATCGTCGCGGTGCAGTGGTGCGGGATGGCGCCGAGGTCGTCGAGGTTCAGTACGACGGCCGCGCCCACCGGAGCGATCGCACCCAGCAGGACCGCGGCCACCGGCCAGCCGGGCGACCAGCGGACACGGGGCCCGGGACGCACGTCGCCGCGGTGGCGCAGCCACATCACCAGCGCGGCCAGCGACGGGCCACTGGCCGCCAGCCCGAACACCAGCTGCCCGGGGCCGCCGTCGATGTTCGTGTGCAGCATGCCCAGGACGGCCCACGGCATCCACGTCAGCAGTACGCAGACGACCGCGAACTCCACCAGCCTGCGCCGCAGCAGGTCACCTTCGCCGGTTGGCCGGCGTACCGGCGCCGGCCCGGTCCCGGTCGACCCGCCGGCGCTCCCCGTTTCGTGCAACTCGTTCACGACGCAGACGCTACGGCGACCGGGCGGCGGCGACGATCCCGCTGGCCGGTCCATCGCCGGTAGGGCCAGCCGTACGCACCGGGTACCACGAACTCCCCATGCGATGGCAAGGAAACGGTCATCCGGCCACGTTCAGACATGGTCTTGTGACTCAGCGGATTCGTCCCTAGATTGATCACCTTCCATGGCCGAGGTGTCGCTACTCGTGTCCTGAGTGCTCCTCCTACTGGTGTCCTGAGGTACGCATGAGACGCAAACTTCAAGCAGGACTCGTGATCCCGCTCGTCGCGGCGCTGGCCGCGGCCGTCGGCCCGTCCGCATCCGGGTCGCTGGCCAGGACGAGCGACCCGCGCGAGGCCAACCTGCCCACCCCCGCCTCGGTGCTCGGCTTCGAGCCCTGCACCGACTACAAGCTGGCCACCTACGAACAGATCACCGACTACTTCGGTGCGCTCGACAAGGCCAGCGACCGGCTGCAGATGATGAACATCGGCAAGACCTCCGAGGGTCGCGACCAGGTGCTGGGGATCGTGTCCGCGCCGGACAACCTCACCCCGGACAACCTGAAGAAGTACCGCGGCATCGCCGAACGCCTGGCGCACGCCCGCGGGCTCACCGACGCGCAGGCCAAGGAGCTCGCCGCGGAGGGCAAGACCGTCGCCTGGGTCGACTTCGGCATCCACTCCACCGAGGTCGCGCCGACGCAGACCGCGCCGAAGTTCGCCTACGACCTGGTGCGTGGTGAGAGCGCGGAGGCCAAGTCGATCCGCGAGAACGTCATCACGTTGTTCAACCCGAACGTCAACCCGGACGGCACGACGCACATCTCCCAGTGGTACATGGACCACGTGGGCGGGCCCTACCAGGACTCGAGCTACCCGGAGCTGTACCAGAAGTACGCCGGTCACGACGACAACCGCGACTGGTTCATGTTCAACCTGCAGGAGACCCGCAACCAGGGCGACATCCTGTGGCACCAGTGGTACCCGCAGATGGTCTACAACACCCACCAGACCGCGGCGTACCCCGCGCGGATCTTCCTCCCGCCGTTCAAGGACCCGGCCAACCCGAACATCCCGGCCGAGGTGATCCGGGGCATCAACCTGATGGGCGACTCGATGACCCAGCGGCTGGACCGCGAGGGCAAGGTCGGCGCGGTGTCGCGGCAGCAGTACGACCAGTGGTGGAACGGCGGGCTGCGTTCGGTGCCCGCGTTCCACAACCAGATCGGCCTGCTCAGCGAGACCGCGCACGCCTCGGCGACGCCGAAGTTCGAGGACCCGGCGAAGTTCCCGAAGCAGTTCCCCTACCAGGGCGTGTCGACGTCGGAGCCGTCGGCGTTCTACCCGAGCCCCTACAAGGGCGGCTGGTGGCACCTGAAGGACAGCTGCTCCTACATCGAGTCCACCGGGTGGGCCTACCTCAACACCGCCGCCACCGACCGTGAGGGCTGGCTGTACGGCGCCTACCGGATGGGCAAGCAGGCGATCGAGGCCGGCGGCAACGTCGCCTACGTCATCCCGGCCGACCAGACCGACTTCGCCACCGCGGCCAAGATGGTGAACGTCCTGCGCTGGGGCGACGTCGAGGTCGAACAGGCCGACAAGGCGTTCACTGTCGGCGAGCGCACCTACCCCGCGGGCAGCTACATCGTGCGGGAGGCGCAGCCGTTCCGGCCCTACGTCGCCGACCTGCTCAACCCGCAGACCTATCCCGACCGGCGCAACCCCGACGGCACGCCGGAACGCCCGTACGACATGGCCGGCTGGACGCTGCAGTACCAAATGGGCGTCTCCGTCGACAAGGTGGACGCGAAGATCGACGTTCCGTCCCGGCAGGTGAAGTGGGCGAGCGTGCCCACCCCGAGGATGCCGAGCCGGACCCCGGGCTACGCGTTCGCCCTCGACCCGCGGGTCAACGACTCCTACACCGCGGCGATGCAGCTGCTTCGCACCGGCGAGAAGGTGACCCGGACCACCGAGGCGGTGGAGACCGACCAGGGCACCTGGCCGGCGGGCACGTTCCTGGTCCCGGCCGACCGGTCGAGTGAGGTACGCGTGCGTGGGCAGGCCCGCAGTCTGGGGCTGACGGTCGGCGGGGTGGCCACCGGGCCGGCGAAGACCGTGCCGGTCGCCGCGCCCCGGGTGGGGCTCTACCACGGCTGGGGCGGCAACTCCGACGAGGGCTGGACCCGCTACGTCCTGGAACAGTTCAAGTTCCCTTACACCCAGGTGAAGGACGCCGACGTGCGGGCGGGAACGCTTTCGAAGAAGTACGACGTGCTGGTGCTGCCGGACGCGACGTACTCCCGGATGCTGAACGGCCTGCGCGAGGGCAGCCTCCCGCCCGAGTACACCGGCGGCATGACCGCCGCGGGCGTGGCCAACCTGAAGAAGTTCGTCGAGGACGGCGGGACGCTCGTCACCGTCAACGACGCCGCGCAGCTCCCGATCCGGGCGTTCGGCGACTTCCCGGTCACCGACGTCACCGAGGGCGTGCCGTCCACGAAGTACTACTCGCCGGGTTCGGTGGTGGCGACCGAGGTCCAGCCCACCACCCCGGTGACGTGGGGACTCCCGGAGAAGCTGGACGCGTACTCCTCGACCAGCCCGGCGTTCACGGTCACCGGTGACGCCGGATCGGTCAGCACGCCGGTGACCTACCCGCAGGACAACATCCTGCGCAGCGGCTGGCTGCTGGGTGAGGACCTGATCGCCGGCAAGGCGGCGGTGGCCGACGTGACGTACGGCAAGGGGCGCGTGGTCCTGCTCGGCACCAGCGTGCAGCACCGGGCGCAGGCGCACGGCACGTACAAGCTGCTGTTCAACTCGCTGCTGCTGGGAGGAGAACGCTGACCGCGTGAAGCCGCTGAGCCCGCGTGCTCGCAGCGGATGGTCCCCGTGCGCCCCGGCGCACGGGGACCTTCGCGTTCTTCGGTGCCTGCGGGTCATGTCGGCGCATCCGGGTAGGTTGGGCCGAGCGTCACGCGAGCAGTCACGCGAGCAGGAGGTGCGTATGGGTGCAGAAGGCGGTTGGACCGAGGGGGGACCACCGCGGCAGTTGCGGATGCTGTGGCCGGCCGGGCAGTTGCCCGATGCCGAGGCCATCCGGCTGCCGGAGGGATATGTCCTCCGCCAGGGCCGCCCTGACCAGGACGTTCCCGCGTTCCGGGAGCTGATGGCGCGGGTCGAGCTCGGCACCTGGGACGACGACAGGCTCGGCGAGACGCTGGCCACGGTGGTGCCCGACGGCTGGCACCTGGTGGTGCACGAGCCGACCGGCACGGTGGTGGCGACCGGCATGTCGCAGCGCCGCCCCGTGCCCGACCTGTATCCGAACGGCCACGAGGTCGGCTGGATCGCCGCACACCCCGACCACAGCGGCCGCGGGCTGGGCCGCGCGGTCACCGCCGCGGCGACCGCGCGCCTGGTCGAGGTCGGTGCGAAGTGCGTCTACCTGCAGACCGACGACGACCGCCTGCCGGCGTTGCACACCTATCTCCGGCTCGGGTTCCGCCCCCATCTGTGGGCGGCCGGGATGGTCGAGCGGTGGCGGGAGATCTGCGAGCAGTTGGGAGCACCGCTTCAGCCCGCCGAGTGGCCGGTCGAGGGCTGACCCGTGCCGAACGCACGCGGCCGGGTTGCCCGGCTCACCGAACTCCCGCTGGGCGCGATCCGGCCCCGGGGCTGGCTCGCCGACCAACTGCGGCTGCAGGCCGAAGGCCAGACCGGGCGGCTGGAGGACATCTGGCCCGACGTCGGGCCGGACAGTGCCTGGCTCGGCGGTGACGGGGAGGGCTGGGAGCGCGGACCCTACTACCTCGACGGGCTGATACCGCTGGCGTACGCCCTGAACGACGCCGACCTGGTGGCCAGGGCGCAGAAGTGGATCGAGGCCGTCCTCGCCGGCCAGCGCGACGACGGGCAGTTCGGGCCGGCCGGTGACGACTGGTGGCCGCGGATGGTGGCACTGAAGGTCCTCACGCAGTACGCCGATGCCACCGGCGACGAACGCGTCGCGCCGTTCCTGCACAGGTATTTCGCGTTCCAGGCGCAGACTCTGCCCGAACGCCCGCTGCACGGCTGGGGACGCGCGCGCGGCGCGGACAACGTCTTGTCGGTGATGTGGCTGTACGACCGGACGGGGGAGGAGTGGCTGCTCGACCTGGGCCGGCTGCTGCTGGCCCAGACCCACGACTGGGCGACGTTCCTCACCCGTGACCTGCCCGCGGGGCCCGCTCCGGCGTTCCGGCACCTGACCCACGGCGTCAACGTCGCGATGGGGCTGAAGACCCCGGCGGTCGCCGCGCTGGTCGGCGGTGGCGACGATGCCGCTCGCCGGAGTGCTGCGCAGACGCGGGAGATGCTGGCCCACCTGATGCGCCTGCACGGGCTGGTGCACGGCTGCTTCTCCGGTGATGAGTGGCTCGGTGGCCGCGAGCCGCACCACGGTGTGGAGACCTGCCTGGTGGTCGAGCTGATGTTCAGCCTCGAGCAGCTGGTCCGGATCCTCGGTGACGGGAGCCACGCCGACCTGCTGGAGCAGACCGCGTTCAACCTGCTCGCGGCCTCCAGCGACCCGCGCATGCGCGCCCACCAGTACCACCAGCAGGCCAACCAGGTGCTGGTCTCCTTCGCCGACCGCGACTGGAGCTTCAGCGGACCCGACGCCAACGTCTTCGGCCTCGAACCCCACTTCGGCTGCTGCACCGCAAACCTCCACCAGGGCTGGCCGAAGTTCGCCCGCTCGCTGTGGATGCTGGCCGATGACCAGGCCCTGACCGCCGTCTCCTACGCGCCGTGCCAGGTCGACGCGGAGCCGGCCGGCCGGCCGGTGCGACTGGACGTCCGCACCAGCTATCCCTTCGGCGACGTGGTGGAGATCGGGATCACCACGTCGGAGGCGCACGAGTTCGGGCTGCGGCTGCGGATCCCCGGCTGGTGCGCGGAGCCGAGCCTGTCCGTGGGGGAGGAGGCGATCCCCGCCACGCCGGACGAGGACGGCTACGTCACCGTCCGGCGCACCTGGACCGACGGCAACGTGGTCCGGCTCCACCTGCCGATGCGGGTGCGGACCGAGCCGCGGGACAACGGCGCGGTCGGGTTCCGCCTCGGGCCGCTCGTGCTCGTGCACGCGGTCGGGGAGATCTGGCGCCCGGTGCCCGACCACGCCGGGCTCGCCGAGTGGGAGATCACTCCCCGTACGTTCTGGAACCTCGGCGCCCTGGTGGACGATCCGGACGGCGGTGTCGACTCGTGGCCGGTCGAACGCCGCCCCGTCGGGCCGGTGCCGTTCGACGTGAACGCTGCTCCCGTCGTGGTCCGCGGGCGCGGCGCCCCGCTGCGGCAGTGGCCGATGCGGGACAACTCCGCCGGCCCGCCACCGGCCGGCCCGGTCGCCACCCGGGCGCCGGTGATGGAGCTGCGGCTGCTGCCCTACGGCTCCGCCCGGCTGCGGGTGGCCGAGCTGCCCACCGTGACCGTGACGCCCGAGCCTGACGACGACTGAGCCTGACGACGACTGAGCCCGACGACGACTGAGCCCGACGACGACTGAGCCCGACGACGACTGAGCCGCCGTCGGCTCAGACCGTGAGGGTCAGCCAGACGTCCGGTGGGATCTGTGGTTTGCCCGGCACCGGCCGGCGTTCCTCGGTCCATTTGTCGCCGGCTACCTCGGTGGCGATCCGCCGCCAGAATTTCGCCGCTGCGGGGTTCTCCTCCTGGAACGCGATCTCCCACGTGCCGGGGTGCAGACGCAGCAACTCCAGCGCGACGTCGCGACCCACGCCGCGCCGGCGTACCGCCCGGACGACGAAGAACTCGCCCAGCACATGGCAGTCGTCCTTCAGCCCGCGCATCAGCACGAACCCGGCCGGTTGCCGGCCCCACAGGACGAGGTAGCCACATCGGTCCGGGTCGTCGAAGTAGGTGGGGACCCGGGTCC
The DNA here is from genome assembly GCA_963791775.1 of uncultured Actinomycetota bacterium. Taxonomy (GTDB): domain Bacteria; phylum Actinomycetota; class Actinomycetes; order Propionibacteriales; family Actinopolymorphaceae; genus Actinopolymorpha. Next base: position 43,857 of record CAWBTM010000017.1, read on the forward strand.
ACCTGAACAGACCCGCGGCGTCGGGGAGCGTGCCGCGGAACTCCGACAGGTCGTGCGCGTACAACTGCCACAGCCGGTCGACCGTGGACCGGTCATCTTCGGTCATCCGGTGCAGCGAGACGGGAGAGTCGTTCACCGGGTCACCATACGGAAGTTTTCCTGCTCGCGGTTGCCGGGCCGCGGCACTCCGTCGCCACTGACATCTGCGTCGGTGGTCGCTGCTATACCGGGTCCTCCATGGTTCGCCGGCCAAGGCGCTCTCGCCGGCCACGGAGGTGCCGATGCACGACTCACCAGGTATGCCGCCCACCGGGGGGGAGTGTGTGGACCGCGCTCTCGCCGTGCTCGGCCCCGAACTTCCTCCCGACCTCGGCCGGGTGCGCCGGCATTGCCGCCCGGCCGGGGGCGCGTCCGGTTCGGCCGTCCACCTGCTGACCGTGGACGGCGACCGGGAGGTCGTCCTCAAGGTGACCAGCGGCGGTGAGCGCGCCCGCCGGGAGCTCGGCTTCTACCGCGAGGTGACCGCCCTGCTGCCGGTGCGCACGCCGCGGTTGCTCGCCGGGGCCGAGACCGCCGACGGGCAGACCGTGCTGCTGCTGACGAACGCCCGGCCCGCTCCGCCACCGCGCCGATGGTCCGCGCGCGACTGGGAGCGGGCGGCGGCCCAGCTCGGCGCCCTGCACCGGCCGGAGGTTCTCGCGAGGGTCGCCGGGTGTGACTGGCTGACCGGCCGCGAGATCGGTGGCGCCGCCGCCGACCGCGGCGTACGTGAGCGCCGGGCTCGTGCTGCCTGGCGCCGGCTCGGCCAGGACAAGCTCGCGGCGCCGCTGCTGGACCGGGACGGCGCGGGCGAGTTCGACGGCGCGCTGTCGGCGTTGCCGGCCTGCCTGTGCCACGGGGACTGGCACGTCGGCAACCTCTTGCTCGACGCCGACGGGGAGTTCGTGTGGATCGACTGGCAGGAGGTCGGTCCGGGCCGCGGGCCGGGAGACCTGGCGTTGCTGTGGCAGCGTGCGGAGTTCGACGGGGCCGACCCGCCGCGGGAGGCGATGTTCGCCGCCTATGTGCGGGCGCGCGGCATCCCGCTCGACGCGACCCTCCGGTCGGCCACGGCGGCGGCCGAGATCCGGTTGATCCTGTACGGCTGGCCGAACCACCTGCAGGGCGTCGATCCGGCCCGCCGCGCCGTCGTCCTGGGCCGGTTGGACCGGCTCGCCGAGGAGTGGGAGGAACACGTCCTGGTCACGGCGCCGCCGGCTGTGCCGTCGCGCGACGGCGCAGCACCCGCACCTCCGGAAAGCTCCCCGGGTGCGAGGCGGTGAGCAGCGACCGGTCGGCGCCGTGCACGGCATGGTCCACAAACGCCACCAGGTAGGCGTTCTGCACCGTCAGCGCGCGGTCGCCGTCGATGGACCCGAGGGCCAGCAAGGCGCGCAATGGCCGGGCGAGGTAGTACGCCCCGTAGTCGGTGAAGTTGAAATGGCGTGCTCCGGTGATGGAGTACGCATACTCCTCGCCCGTGCTCGCCGACAGCAGGGAGCGGGCGACGGCGAGATCGCCGCGGTCGCTGCTGCTCGCGACCGCGCAGGTGCCGGTGACGCAGGAGTTCTCGCTGCCGAGGAGCATCAGCGGTGCCCGCAACCCGGCGTGTGCGACGGGGCCGAACTCCTTGCCGTCCAGGTCGACCGCGCCCGCACAGGCGGGGTCGGTTCGACAGGCTTCCAGCGACGCCGCGCCGCCGAAGGAGTGCCCGACGTAGGCGACCCGGCCGGTGTCCACATGCCCGCGGAGGTGAGCGGTCACCCGGCGGGCGGCGAACCGCGCGTCGGCGGCCCACACGGCGACGATCCGGTTCGCCTCGGCCGTGGCCCGAGCCGAGCCGCCTTCCAGGTCGTTCGGATTGCCCGCGCCGGTCGCCTGCACCGCCCGGCCGTGCACGACGGCGAGGTTCGCGCTGTAGGTCGGCGTGACGCCTGCGACGAGGTAGCCGTGGCTCGCGAGGTTCTCCGCGAGCGTGGTGTACTGCGGCGCGGCGAAGCCGAGGCCGGGTTCGAGCACCACCACCGGGAATTTCCCCTGTGCGACCGGTACGCCTTCGCGCGCGTGGATCCGGAGCTTGCCGAAGCTGCTCTCGGCCCATCCGACCGGACCCGGGAAGTGCAGGCCGCTCCACGCGCCCGGTGCGTAGTCGGCGGGGTGGCCTCGCCGGGCGTCGGCCCGGGACACGGGATACCACAGCCAGACCGACAGCTCCCGAGCCGTGCCGGGGTGTGGTGCGAGCGGGTCGGTCCGCCCGGCGTCGGTCCAGTCGTAGGCCGCGCGCCCGACGGCGTACTTCCCGGTCGGCGGCGGCAGCGTCACCGGCCGGGAGCCGCGGACCGCGACGTAACCGACGTACGCCGCGCAGATCACCACCACGGTGAGGAGGACCACCGCGACCACGGTGAGCGCGCGGCGCAGCGGCCCGCGGCGACGTCGTTCAGCCCTGGCCATGGACGCTCCCTGGATCCGAGGCGGCCGCCCGCAGTCCCCGCACGCAGGAGGTCACCGCCACCGCCGGGACCAGTGCCATCCCGGCGGCGTACCCGAGCAGGGGAGTCGACACCTCGCGTACGCCGGCCAGGCCGGTGGTGGCTGCGGTGCCGATCAGAACGACGGCGGCCGCGCCGGCGGCCAGTGCCACCACGAGCGGTCGCCCGGCGACCGGCGTACGCCGAAGCGCCGACACCGGCCCGGCCGCCGCGGCGAGGGCCGCCGCGCCACCGACCGCCGTCAACGTCAGGAACCACGCGGCGCCGATCCCCGCGCCCGGCCGTGGAGAGTGCGGGACGAGCCGGGTGACCGTCGCCGCGACGGCGAGGAAACCGGCTGACGCGACGACCGGGACGCCCAGGGCGGCAACGGTCCGGGCACGCCGGCGGCTGGCGTGCACGACCGCACCGGCCAGGGGTATTCCGCCCAGCACCACCACGAACATGGACGCCACGGCGCAGGCGACGTACACCGCGCGCGGCCCGCCGGCCGGAGCATCGTGCAGCTGGCCGAAGACGACGGCGCCGGCGGTGAGCGTCACCCAGGCGAACAACGTCGTGGTGACGCTGGCCCGCATCCGTGCGGTGCGGTCGTGCAGGTGGGCCGGGGGCCGGATCCACGCAAACGCCGCCGCCGGAAGGACGTCCAGGACCTCGCGGAGGTGCACACCGGTGTCCTCGAGCAGCGCCGCGAACTCCTCGCCGTACCGCTCCCGCCAGGCCGGGGGATACAGCGCGACCAGCATCCCGGCCCGTCGTCGGGGGCTCACGTCGCGGCCGTCCGCAGTCGGCGGGTGCCCAGGTCGGCGACGAGCCGCATCTGGCGCAACTGCTCGGTGAGTGCCTCCGCCCCGGCGGCGGTGAGCCGATAGGGGCGGCGCCTGGCCTGTGCCGGCAGCGCCTCGATCAGGCCGCCTTCCTCCAGCCGGGCGAGAACGCCGTACAACGTGCCTGGCCCCAGGGTCACCCCCAGCCGCTCGGCGATGTCCTGCGTGATCGCGTACCCGTGCTTCTCGCCTCCGGCGAGGCTGGTCAGCACGAGCACCCCCGCGTCTGTCTCCGGCGCCACCGTTCCTCCTCCACCGAACTCCACCACTTCTTCAGCTCTACTACGCCGTACGATACATCGTCTTCCGTAGTAGTCCAGTGCGTCGGGCGAGGCGACCAGAACGCCTAACCGGGGGGCGCTGGTGCGCATCCGGGCGGCCAGCCGGTCGCGGATCTCGGTGAGCCGGGCGATTTCGGCGTCCAGCGTGTCGAGCCGGCGCCGGGCGATCCCGGCCCGCTCGCTGGTCTCCGCCTATGCCGTACACAGCTTCGGCACCCCGTCTGCTTCCCACTCCTCCAGCCAGGCACCGCAGCCGCGCACGTCCTCCACGGTCAGGCCCAGAGCGAGCAGCTCCCGCACGAGCCGGACCCGGGACACGTCGCGGCTGGTGTACTCGCGGTGCCCGGACAGCGTCCGGCTCGGCGCGGGAGCAGCCCACGTTGTTCGTAGAAGCGCAGTGCCCGCGCGGTGGTGCCCGCCGCCGCTGCCGCGTCGCCGATTCGCATGTCTCCTCCTCCAAGGCCATGACGGCTACAAGGCCACGACGACCGTGCCCAGGTGTTTGCCGACTGCCGCGTCGTACAACGCCTGCGGCGCGTTGTCGATGCCCTGGATCCGGACGTGGGGGAAGGTGATCTCCCCGGTGCGCAGCCACCCGGCGAACCTTTCGGTCCATTCCGCCCGTACCGAGGCCGTGGTGTCCAGCCCGCTGAATCCCCGGATCCGCAACCGCTTGAGGATCAGCGCGAACGAGTCGAGCTCGACCGGTGCGCTGGGACTGGGCCGGACCGGTGAGAGCTGTGCGGACAGCGCGCCGAGGAGGACGAACCGCGCGCCCGGGCGGGCTGCCGCCACCGCTGCCGCCAATTGTTCGCCGCCCACGTTGTCGAAGAAGACGTCGATGCCGTCCGGCGCCGCCGTGGCCAGCGAGCCGGCGATCGAGTCGTTGCCGCGGCCCCGGGACAGGGCGGCGTCGTAGCCGAGTTCGGCTACGAGCCGGTCGGCCTTCTCCTGCGTGCTCGTGCTGCCGATCACCCTCCCCGCGCCGAGCAACCGGGCGAGTTGGCCGGCGATCGAGCCCAGCGATCCGGCCGCGCCGGAGACGAACACCGTGTCGCCGGGTCCTATGTCGGCCCCGTTGGTGAGCGCGTCGTAGGCCGTCAGTCCCTGGGACAGGTGGGCCGCCGGGTCGGGAAGGACGTCACCCAGGGGAACAGCCTCGGAGGCGGGTACGACGGCGTACTCCCGCCACCCCTGCAGGTGTGACACCAGGTCACCCGCGCGCACCGGGGCGCCTGTCGGCGCGGAGACCACCTCCCCGATCGCCGCGCCGAACAACGTATCGCCGGGACGCAGGGGAGGAAGCGGGGTGTCCTGCACACCTTCGCCCATCACCGTGCGCAGGGCGGGGAAGACGTGGAAGAACCGGTTGCGCACCAGCACCTCACCGGATCCGGGCACCGGGGTCGGCGTCTCCACGACGGCCAGGTCGTCCGGTCTCGTCACGCCGTCGGGTACGGACACCAGCCGGACCTCGCGGGACGTAGGAGGCGGCGTGGGTGTCGAAGTGGACCGGGTTGAAGTGGATCGGGTGGGAGTGGACTGGGCGGGGCTGGTCACGGAGGGCTCCTCGGTGTGGTCGGGAGGCGTCGGCGGGTGGTCACCCGCGCGCCGGACGTAATTGACGAGAAGGAAGGATTGGCGTGGACATCCGCTACTTCTTCCGCGGGCCGACCTCGACGTCGCGCAGGCTGTGCCGGAACGACAGCTGGCGTCCGTCGTCGCGGATGCCGCCGTCGCGGCGCCAGCCCGTCGCCTCGTAGAACGCCTGGCCGCGGGCGTACCCGGTGACCGTCCACAGCACCGCCTCGCGGTAACCGGACTCCACCAGCGACCCGAGCGCCGTGCGCATCAGGGCGGCCCCGACGCCGCCGCGCCAGCAGGTGGGGTCGACGGCGATCGTGTCGAGCTCGCCGAGCTGCGGGTCGACCGGGTCCCGGCTGGGGCCGACTCCGACCAGCCCGACGATCCGGGAAGGCCCGTGGATGTCCTCCGCTGTTTCCGCCACCCACCAGCGGGTCCGGCTGTTGGTCAGGTCGTTCTCCCAACGCCGGACCCGGGCGTCGTCGAGCCCGATCGTGCCCATCAGGTCACCGAACCCGGCGTTCCACGACTCGACGTAGATCCGTGCGACCTCGGTGGCGTCCGTTGCCCGCGCTTCGCGTACGACCATCGCCATCCGGCCAGTCTGCCGGGGTGCGGGATCATCCGTCACGTTCGACGGCTCGCCTCAGGGCGGGTCCGGGCGCACACTGTGCGCATGCCGAACCCCCGCGTCTCCAGGCGCACGCTGTTGCTGGCCGGCGGGATCGTCGTGGTGGGGGTCCCGGCGGTCGGTGTGACCACCGCGGCGGCCGGAGACGCACGGGACCGGGCGAGGAGCGCACGGCACTACCCCGGCCTGGGGCTGGACCTGGTTCCCGCGCCGGCTGGAACCGTTCCCACCCTGTCCGCCAGCGACGCTGTTCAGGCGTACGAACTAAGCCAGGGAGGGTCGACCTGGCAACCACCACGGCGGCCACGGTCTGAGCTGATGCTCGCCAGTACGACGGGTACGGTCGACCTTCGCGGACCGGGTGAGCCTCCGGCCGGCCCGTTGAGCAGCCGGCTGGTGTGGGTGCTCACCTGGCGCGACATCGAGGGCGAGATCCGCGGACCGGTGTCCATGACCAGGGCCGAACGCCAGGCCGTACGGCAGCAGACGCGGTTCGACGGCACCGCCGTCATGGATGCCACCACCGGGGAGGTACTCGTTCTCTTCGAGGAGGGGCACGACCGGGGTCGGCCGGTCTGATCGAGGTGATCGCCTTCACGGGCGGGAGATCGGCGTGTTACCTGTCGGACACAGGTGACCCCGAAAGTGGTCTCGCATCGCTCGCATCGCTCGCATCCGCAGCCCTCGAAGGAGCGCCATGCCTCCCACCCCACCGACCGACGCCGAGCTGGACGTGATGATCCGCGCCCGGCTCGCGTCGCTGGGAATCGACCTCGACCAGCTTCCGGCCGGCACCGGCCGCAGACCCGCAGACCGGCGCCCCCGGCCGGGACGCCGCACTGGCGTCGTTGCGTTCGTTCGTCCGGGGAACCGTCGGGACGCTCGCCGGCTACCAGCTTCCCGCACCTGCCGGCACCGACGCGGACATCGCGGAGGCGTTGTCCCAGCAGCCCGCGCCGATGCTCTACCCCTCGATCAGCACCGAATGGCGGAAGTGATGGCGAACGAACCTGCCGACCGCGCGCGTCGACCGTCGCGCGTTCCTCGCCCGCTCCGCCGCGCTGGCCGCCGCCTCGGCGGTCGGCGGCGTCGTCGGGCTGCCCGCCGTGGCCTCGGCGGCCGGCAGCGACCGCCGCGACCGCCGACGCGTGACCGGCCGGCCGGCTGCGACGCCGACGCTGGCCAGCCGAACGCCTACGTCAGGCCGCGTCCGGAGGCGGTGGCCGACCCGACCGAGCTGACCCTCGCCGAGGCGGCCTGGCTGATCAGGGCCGCAAGCTCACCCCGGAAAAACTGGTGGAGGCGTACCTCGCCCGCATCTCACGCTACGACGGCGACCTACCAGGCGTTCAACCTGGTGCTCGCCGACGCAGGCGATCAAGGCGGCCCGCGCGATGCCGCGGAAAGGTCCGCACCTCGGGCCGCTGCACGGCATCCCGCTGGCCATCAAGGACAACTACTACACCGCCGGGCGTGCCGACCACCGCGAACTCCTACCTGTTCGAGGACTTCGTGCCACCTTACGACGCGACAGCGGTGGCCCGGCTGACCGGCGGCGGGGCGATCGTGCTGGGCAAGACCCAGATGGGTCCGCTGGCGACCACCCGGGCGACCACGCCCGGCGGGGTGGTCACCACGGTCAACGCCTGGACGCCCACCGATCCGGGCGGCCGACCCGGGCGGGTCGTCCACCGGCACCGCACCGCCGTGGCGGGACGGCATGGCGGCGTCCGGCACCGGCACCCAGACCGGCGGGTCGATCACCGCGCCGTCGAACGCGCAGAACCTCACCGGTCTCAAGCCGACGATGGGCGGGTGTCGCTGCACGGCATCATCCCGCTCACCTACACCCGCGACCATCCCGGTCCGCTGGCCCGCGACGCGAAGGACGCGGCCATCATGCTCACCGCGATGGCCGGCGAGGACCCGGACGACCCGCGCACGCAGGGCCTGCCCGAGGTGCCCAAGCTGATCGACGCGGCCACGCCCGATCAACCAGGGCGGCAAGCTGAGGCTGCGGTGGAAGACCCGGATCGGGGTGCTGCCCGGCTTCACCGCAGGCACCTCGGAGACCGCGCTGGCGCGGCAGGCGTACCTGGCGAAGCTCGCGCGATCACCGGCGCGACGATCGTCGACGTGCCGCTGCCCGACGAGTGGGAACTGCTCACCGGCAGCGCGTTCAACAACGTACGGCTTCCCGAGCGCACCGAGCCCTTCCTGCCCTACCTGCGCACCGACCTGCGCGGCTTCGGGGTGTCGGTGACCGGCTGGTTGCAGGGCGCGCTGCTGGGCGGCAGCGAGTTCCTCACCGGTCAGCGGGCCAAGCTGCTGCTGATGGAACGGGTGCTGGACCAGCTCTTCGCCAGCTGCGACGTGGTGGTGCAGACCGGCCCGGTGCCGTTCGACATCCTCGGCCTGCCCGAGATCGCCTTCCCGATCGGGTTCACCGGCGCGGGCCTGCCCATCGGCACCATCCTCGGTGGCCTGCCGTACGGGGAGGACCGGCTGTTGTCGGTGGCCGCCGCCTACCAGGCGGTCACCGACTGGCACCTGCGCCGACCGGCGGATCCACCGGTGTCGGCCACCGACGCCGAGCGCGTCGAGACGTTGAAGGGCCGGCAGTCGTCGGGCGGCGCCGCCGACCCCGCGCGGGGGCGGCTGAGCGCCAACGAGGTCGCCGAGGCGATGCAGTAGCCAGTTGGACCCGTCCAGCGGCCGTGCGACCGGCTGCGCCGGCGGTGCGACCGGCTGCGCCGGCGGTGCGACCGGCTGCGCCGGCGGTGCGACCGGCTGCGCCGGCGGTGCGACCGGCTGCGCCGGCGGTGCGACCGGCTGCGCGGCGGTGCGACCGGCTGCGCCGGCGGTGCGACCGGCTGCGCCGGCGGTGAGGCGATTCACTCGCCGCGTGAGGGGTCCTCTAGCGGAATGGCGAGCTTGCCCGGACCACCTCGGTCGCCACCTCGGTCAGCTTACGGCGGTGGCCGCGGGCGTAGCTCCGCAAGAACGTGAACGCGTCACCCATGTCGATCCGGTTGCGTTCTGCGATCACGCCCTTGGCCTGTTCGATGACCACGCGGCTGTTCAGCGCCCTTGCAGCTGCTCCACCAGAACGCGTTGTGGTGACGGCGCGCTCCTGCAGGATGCTGATCGTGGCGATGTCGGCCAGTGCCTGGCCGATCCGCAGATCGTCCGAACCCAGCGCGCCGGCATGCTCGTTGAACAGGTTCAGCGCGCCGATCGTCTCGTTGCGCAACCGGAGGGGCACCGCGTGCACGGCCGCATACCCGGCGGCCGCCGCGCGGGCCGCGAACCGCGGCCACCGGCTGTCTTCCCGGGCCAGGTCGGGCACCGTCACCTGCCGGCTCGTACGGAAGCAGTCCATGCACGGACCCTGCTCGGCCTGCAGCTGGAACAGCTCCAGCAGCCGAGCCTGCTCGGTCGACGACGAGACGAGCTGGAGGGTCCCCTTCCAGTCCGACAGCAGGAGCCCCGCGGCATCGACCGGGAGGAGATGGACGCATTCGTGGGTCAGCCGGTGCAGTAGCTCGATGACGTCGAAGTCGTCGACCAGCGAGTCGGCGAGGGCCACAGGACCTCGGCAACCGCTCGGCTGCGGTTCGCTTCGTTCATGGGGTTGTCACCCCCTGGGGGCGTCTCGTTGCTCATGGGGTTCCTCCTGTGAACCGGATCCGCCGCGCAACGACGTCGCGGGCAACCTCGTCGAGAGGACGTTCGTTGGCGAACGCGTAGGCCCGCAGCATCGCCAGGGCCTGCTCGGCGGAGACCTCGGCCTGCGCGAGGATCATGCCCGTCGCCTGGTGTACCTCTGCCCGGTGCAGCGGCAGGTCGCTCAGCCCCGGTCGCTCTCGCCCACCTTCGCTGGATCGCCGGTCGATCAACGTCTTCATCGCGGCGTCGGCGACCTGCAGGGCCGTCGACAATGCCTGAGCCCGAGCTCGCCGGGGGTGAGGCTGTACAGGTCCATCACCCCGACCTTGATGCGCCCAACTGTAGGGGGAGTACGTACAACCCACGAGCACCGGTGCGCTGGGCCTGGACGGAGAAGATCGGCCAGCGCTGGTCGACGCCCTCGCGCAGGTCCTTGATGAGCACCGGGCGGCCGGAGGTGAACGCCTGCAGGCACGGCCCCTCGCCGAGCGTGAACTGCAACTCGTCGATCCGGCCGGCCACCTCGTCGCTGGCGCACACCGGCTCCTGACGATCGATGTCGATCATCATCGTGATCGCCGCACCGTTGATGGGCAGCGCCTCGACACCGACTTCGCACACACGTAGTGGCGCCGACTCGCCGCCCTCGGCCACGATGGCTGCCAGCTCGCGCTCCAACTGGTCGTTAGGCATGTCGTGCATGCCGACCAGCACAGTTGTGGGTGCGGACGGGTAGTCGCCACCTCATGCGTCGCCCTCCTCTCCGCGGCAGGAACGGGCCGCTTTCGTCGGCACCCCCCCAGTTTCGACATCCCACTGTGCGGGTCGACGCACCGATGTATCCACGACTCTGGTTTTGTCCACAGTACGCAGGTCCATGCATAGACCAACAGGGGCGGAGGTCGGCAACTGCTCCCAGACGCGGCGCGCTCGCAGCGAGAATGCCGGGTTGTCCGCCGCTGATCAGCGGATATGTCGGTACGTGTTCGGGGCATGGCATTCTCGGCGCCGGACCGGCCGAGGTCGTCGGCTCCCGGCGCGGTCACCTCGTCGGGAACCGGCCTTCCGGTCCCGGACTGAGATCCCCTCGATCGCCAGCGTCAGCGCTAGGTTGACGCGGCAGGAGACGCCGCGAAGATCACCGCGGGGTACGGGTCAGCGATGAGGAAGGTTCGCGTTCATGGGTCTGGAGTCGTTCGAGCTCGGCGGTCGGGTCGCCCTGGTCACCGGGGGGAACCGCGGTCTGGGGCTGGTGATGGCCAAGGCGCTGGCCGGCGCCGGGGCCGACGTCGCCGTCGTCAGCCGGCAGCAGGACCAGGCGGAGAAGGCGGCGGCCGGGATCGGTCAGGAGACCGGCCGGCGCACGCTGGGCATCGGCGCCGACGTCACCAGGGCGGCCGACGTGGACAATGCCGTTGCCGCGACGGTGGCTGAGTTCGGGCACCTGGACATCCTGGTCAACAACGCGGGCGTGAACATCCGCAAGCCGGTGGAGGAGTTCGACGAGGAGAGCTGGGACCTCGTGCAGGCCACCAACCTCAAGGCGCCCTACCTGTGCGCCAAGGCGGTCTCTCCGCACATGAAGAAGCAGGGGTACGGGCGGGTGATCAACGTGGGCTCCATGATGGGGGTGGCCGCGCTGCCCGGCCGTACGGCCTACTGCTCCAGCAAGGCGGCGGTGATGCAGCTGACCAAGGTGCTCGCGCTGGAGTGGGCCGGTCATGGCATCACCGTGAACGCGTTGTGCCCGGGTCCGTTCGCCACCGACCTGAACATCCCGGTGATCGAGAACCCCGAGACCAACAAGTACTTCGTCGACCGGATCCCGTTGGGGCGTTGGGGAAACCCGGAGGAACTCGCCGGCGCGGCGATCTTCCTGGCCTCGGCAGCGTCGAGTTTCATGACCGGGTCGACGCTGGTCGTCGACGGCGGCTGGACCGCCCAGTGAGCGCGCCGCTGCGGGTCGGCCTGTCGGTCTACGGAACGACGTACAGCATGGGCCTGCACCCGAAGGCAGGCCGGACACCGGTCACCGCCCGGGACGTGATGGACCAGGCGGTGCGGTTCGGCCTGGCGGGCGTCGAGTTGCCCGCGACCATGCTCGCCGGCGACGACGGTCCCGAGGGTTTACGGGAGTACGCCCGCGAGCACGGCTTGTTCGTCACCGTCGACACCGCCGGGTTCGACCCGGAGGCGCTGGGCCGGGTGTTCGAGCTGGCCGCCCGGGTCGGCTCACCGGTCGTGCGTACGGTCATCGGCGGAGCGAAGATCGGCGGCGACCGGCGCCCGCTCGCCGGGCGCTGGCAAGCGTTCCTCGACGACGTGGCGACCGGGCTGCACGCGGCCACCGAGCTCGCCGAGCAGGTGGGTGTCACCCTCGCCGTGGAGAACCACCAGGACCTCGCCTCGGAGGAACTCCTCGACCTGTGCGAGTCGATCGGCTCGGCGCACTTCGGGATCAACCTCGACACCGGCAACCCGCTCGCCACCGCGGAGGAGCCGATCGACTACTTCCGCCGGGTCGCGCCGTACGTGAAGAACGTGCACCTGAAGGACTACTGGGCCTGGCTCAGTGAGGAGGGCTACCGGCTCGTCCGGTGCCCGCTCGGGCAGGGGCTGACCGACTTCCCCGCCCTGCTCGGCATGCTGGCCGAGCACGCGCCCGGTGTGAGCATGGCGATCGAGCTGGGTGCGCTGGAGGCCCGCCACATCCGGGTGCTCGCGGCCGACTTCTGGCCGGACTACCCGCCGCGGACGTCGGCACAGCTGGCGCAGGCGCTGAACGTCGTGCAGGCGAACGCCCGGCCGGCGAGCGGTGACTGGCGTACGCCCTACGAGCGAGGTGAGGCGGTGGAGGACATCATCGCCTACGAGGAACGCCAACTGCTGCAGAGCATCGCCTACGTCCGCACCCTGCAGGACTGGCAGGCCGGCACCACCGGAGGAAGAGCATGACGGCGGAGAAGGCAGATCAGGACCTGACCGGGCGGGCCGCTCTGGTGACGGGTTCGAGCCGCGGCCTCGGCCGGCACTACGCCCTGCACCTCGCCCGGCGCGGCGCGGACGTCGTCATCCATGACGTGGACGCCCGCGCGGCGGCGGAGTTCGGCGAGGCCGAGTCCGGTGAGGCGGTCGCCGCGGAGGTGCGCGCCCTCGGCCGGCGCTCGGCGTTCGTGCCCGCGGACCTGACCGACCCGGCCGCGGCCGAACGGCTGGTGGCGCGGACCGTCGAGGAGCTCGGCCGGCTGGACATCCTGGTGAACAACGCCGGCGGCGACATCGGCGCCACCGGCCCGCGCCCGGACCCCAACGACGCCCTCGACATCGATCCCGACGACATCCGTGCGGTCGTCGAGCGCAACGTGCTGACCACGATGTACACCTGCAAGTTCGCCGGGCAGCACATGCGGGAACGGCGTACGGGCAAGATCGTCAACGTGGGCTCGGTGGCCGGGCACGTCCCCGCCCGCAACGGCATCATCTACGCCGCGGCCAAGGCGGCCAACTCCCACTACACCCGCTGCCTGGCCGAGGAACTTCGCCCGTACGACGTCAACGTCAACTGCATCGCACCCGCGCCGACCTACACCGGCCGGTTCCTCGCCACCCGCGACGTCGCGGACCAGAGCGACCGGTCGCGTCTGCAACAGGTCGCCCAGCCCGACGACATGGCGTCGATCGTGATGTTCCTGGTGGGTTCGGCCGCCGATCACCTCACCGGGGAGACCATCGTCTGCTGGTGACCGGCGTCGGGGTCGACGTCCCGGCCGGAGCCCCGGCCGGCCCGCAGTGACGCAGCGGCGCCGGCGACCGCGGCGAGCAGGACGAAGGCCGCGCCACCCTCGGTCAGCAGGTCCGGATGCACGATCGACTGCCCGCGCAGCGCCTGCCAGGTGAGCAGTGCGAGCACCGCGACGTACGACGCGACCAGCACGACGAGTAGCCGCAGCCGGACGGCAGGCACCCGCAGCACAGGCAGGGCGCGGGCCAGGAACTCCAGCGCCAGCAGGGACAACGGGATCAGCTGCAGCGCGTGCATGCCGACGAAGTGCGGGATCCGCAGGTCGCCGCCGACGGTGCTCCAGCCGAGGAGCGGAAGCCCGGGCCCGCCGTCGGTGAGCCCGACGGTGTGCGCGCCCATGATGTCGGAGTCCGTCGCGAGCTGCTGCGCGGTCGGGATCACCATCAGGAAGCCGAGCCCCATGCCGAGCAGCGCGACGAGCCCACCCGCCCGGACGGCGAGGTTGCGGGCGCGGTCCGGGCCGGGATTGCGGAACAGGATCACGCAGACGACCAGCGTGGCCACCCACACGAACGCGATCGAGATGCCCATCGCCTGCCACAGCGCGGCGTTCAGTGGAGTGGTCTCGTTGAAGTGGCTCGTCGTGCCGCGCAGGACCTGGCCGACGATGACCACCATCTCCACCGCCAGGCCGGCGGCGGCGACCGTCCCCATCCACCAGGCCGTGCGGCGCAGGTGCCGAAGCTGGGAGATCAGCCACGCCCAGGTGACCGAGTAGATCAGGATCGAGACCGCGAACTTCGTCGGCTTGGCCCAGATGGGCATGCCGGTGAGGACGCGGTGGTCGGCGAACAGGCCGACCACACCGGCGACGCCGACGGCCGCCATCGCGACGGCGAGGATCATCAGCGGGCGGTGCCACCTGAACGCCTGCGCGAAGGTCACCCCGGTGAGGCGGTCGCGACGTACGGGACGATCGAGACGTCGGGTCGACGGTGGGACGCGTCGTTCGGGTACGGCAGTCATGGAGTTCCCCCGGTTCGGCTGTTCTGACGTTCTGACGTTCGGATGTGTGGGTGTGTGTGGACGACGCGCGGTCAGCGCGGTGGTGTGCGGTAGCGGCTACCGGAGACGTGCTCCTGCGCGAGCCGGCGCAGGGCGGCGAGGAGTGCGTCGCCAAGGACGGTGCCGACCAGCGCGGTCTCGACGAGTTCGTCCTCGTCCTCGATCCCGGCGAGGAGGTCGAGGTCGGTGCCGGCGGCGAGTTCGGCGGCCTCGGCGTAGCCGTCCAGCGCGGCGATCACCCGGTGGTGTCCCAGCCGGTCGAACCTCGCGAGCACCTCGGCGGCGGCGGCCCTGGCCGGGCTGGCGTCGTCGATCCGCCAGCCGCGGCGGTCGAGCAGGTCGTCGACCGTTCTCGCCGCCTGGGTGTGCTCCTCGTCGATCCGGTCGATCCGGTCGATCCGGTCGGTGCCATCGGTGCCGTCGGACCCTTCGGCCGCCTGGATGTCACCGAGCGAACCGATGGTGGCGCCGAGCTTCTGCCGGACGGTGCGGTCCGGGTCGTCGATCACCGAGAGCACGGTGCGGGCGGTGGCGATGGACATGCCGCCCACGTCGGTCAGCGCGCGGATCAGGGTCAGCCGCCGGACGTGGGACTGGTCGTAGCGGGCCTGGTTGGGCGGGGTGAGCTGTCCGGCGGGGAGCAGGCCCTCCCGCAGGTAGTACTTGATCGTCGGGACCGGTACCCCGCTCGTCCGGCTCAGCTCTGCCATCCGCATACGGATAGCATAACTATCCGATAGTGCCGCTGCCTATAGTTTTCCGAGATCTCTTCCGGCTGGTCTGCGCTCAGTCCTCCGCCAGCGAGTCGCGTCTTCGGCGGGCAGTGGTGGCGGTGCGAGCCGCCTTTGTGAGGGCGCGTTCCAGCGAGCCGGTCCGGTGTTCGGCGCGTTCCAGCTCGGCCTGGGCCTTCTCCAGGTCGTCGGTCAGGCGCTCGACCGCGGTACGCATGTCCTCCACATGGTGCTCGTTCGCGTCGAGTTCGGCCTCGGCCTGCTCGCGAGCCTCCTCGGCCTCGGCCAGCTCCGCCTCCGCCCGCTCCAGCTTCTCCTGGGCCTCCTTGCGCCGGTGTTCCTCCGCACGCTTGTCGTCCTCGGTACGTCTCCCCGCCTGCTTCTTCGACGCCTTCTTGCCGTTCGCCCGGCGCTCTCGCGCGGTGCTGATCGGGGTCACCTCGGCCGGCTCGCCGGACTCGTCCACCACGCCGAACCCCACGTGCCGCAGCGCGCTGGTCAGCCGGCCGGTGCCCAGCAGCCGCGCGGCGTCGGTGTCGACCGAGGCGGCGTCGAGGGTCTCCGCGAGCCGGTCGCCCACCGTGTCGGTGATCTTGTGGCCCGACTTCTTCGCGAGGTCGCGGGCGGCCCGCCCGAGGTCGCGGACGAGGGAGATCCGCTGCGAGGTGAGCTCGCGCATCCGGTCGCCGTCGCGGGACGCGTGCGCGTCGCGCAGGTCGTCGCCGAGCTGAATGAGATCGTCGATGCGGTCGGCTTCGGCGCGTACGAGCTGGTTGGCGAGCCAGGCAGCGAGCGTGGGCTTCTTCAGCTCCCTGATCGCCTTGCTCGCCGCGGCGTCACCGTCGGCCTTGGCCTGGTCGGCCAGCTTGTTGCGAGCCGAGGTGAAGTCCTCCGGTGCCAGGCCGTACAACTCCTGCGCCGCTTCGTCGAGGTCCACCCCCACATCATGACGCCTGCGCCGACGTACGGGAGGAAGCGACGCGGGCGCCGGCACCCGGGCGGGCGGGGAGGATTTCCGCATTCGGGCTCCGTTCACACCTGCACGCTGAACAATGGCTCCGCACCGCATGGCCTCAGAGGCCGGGCGATCAGGCCGGCCGGCCCGCGGGAAGGGAGACCGCCATGTCGGTCCAGGATTCCGGGTAGGCGTCGCGCCGCGAGATCGTCCAGGCCGGTCTGCTCGGCAGCGAAGTGCTTCCGTCCGCCGACCGGGACAACCTCGTCGCGCCGGACGCGGCGCCGGTGCACGAGCTTCCGAAGAACACCGAGGTCGAGTCGGTCCTGGCCAGGGTCGAGGACCTGATCGGCCGCGGCCATCTCGGCGCGGCGCTGAAGGCGGCCGCGGGCCTGCCCTCGAAGGGGGAACTGGCCCCTCACTACGAGTTCCTGCGGCACGAGAAGCTCGCCCGGGCGCACGTGGGCATCGCCGACAGATACTTCCTGCGCGGTGACGCCGCCAACGCCCGGACCTTCTACGAGCGCGCGGTCAGCCCGCAGACGTCCGATCCGACGGTCCGCGCCACCGCCCAGTTGGCCGGCCAGGTCTTCGACGAGCTGGGCGCCAGGCGGACGGCACTGCTGAACCGGCTGACCGCGAGCATCGGCAAGGACGACTA
The DNA here is from genome assembly GCA_963791775.1 of uncultured Actinomycetota bacterium. GTDB lineage: Bacteria > Actinomycetota > Actinomycetes > Propionibacteriales > Actinopolymorphaceae > Actinopolymorpha. The sequence goes on from CAWBTM010000017.1 coordinate 60,534, forward strand.
CGCCACCTGGTGTGCCGACCACAGCGATCTCACCCGGCTCACCCTGCTCGACGTGTCCGTACTCCGCGAACGGATCTCACCCGACTTCCGCCTCGAGCCGGCGCCGGGGGAGCGGCCGCCGATCGACCCGGACCCGGGTTACGTCGACCCGCTGCCGGCCGAGACGGAACTGGTCGACTCCGAGCCCGCAGTACCCGCGACCGTGTTCAGCGCCCACGACGTGCAGGTGTTCGCCGAACCCGATCCCGATCTCGTACGCCTGTGCTACAAGAGGTTCCGGCGTCAGCGGCACGTCGACACGATGGCGTTCCCGGCGTTCTCCTCCTATCTCCACCGGGACCGGATGCGGCAGCTGCAGGCACGCGAACGCAACTTCTTCGAGAACGTCGGCCTGGAGAGCAGCTGGGCGCTCGAGCTGCTGCCCGACCAGCCGTTCGACCTGTCCCTGGTCACCGACGTGCGGGTGTCCTTCCAGTACGAAGCGATGTTCGACGACAACCTGAAGCGGGTGCTGGAGAAGAAGCGCTACGCCGGCCGCAAGGAGACCGCCGCGCTGTCGGCGCGCAAACTCGGTGAGGCCCGCGGCACACCGCCGGACTTCACCGGCACGTTCGGATGGACGGTGGGCCCGGACCTGTTCGAGGCGTCGGTGCTGGAACGCACCATCGTCAACGTCGGATTCCTGGTCTCCGCGAGTGGGCTGTCCTCGCTGCCGGGCAAGGCGACGCTGGAGATCTCCTACGGGGGCGCCGCCCCGGTCCAGGTGGAGACGACCGACAACGGTGTGGTGGCCACCGCCTCCGGAACTCCGGCCGGTTCCGGTCTGGCTGCCCTGGAGACGATGGCGCACGGCAGGCCGATCACCGGATCATGGACCGGGCGCGTCGTGGACCTGCCGGCCGGGGTCTCGCCCGGCGACGTCGACGACGTGCTGTTGCTGCTGAACTACGAGTACGCCCCCTGATCGCACAGCCGAAGGGAAACCCGCGCGATGAGAACCGAACCCGAACGCTGGCGGGCCGACTACGCGCGGGACGGCTACCTCGTGGTCGAGGACTGCCTCGGCAAGGAGACGTTGACAGCGGTGCGGGAGGCCGTCGGCCGGATCGTCGACGACCCCGACGGCCTCCCGCCCCACCTGCGTGCACACGTACAGCTGGAACGCGAGTACGCCCGCGCCGACGGTGCCGAGGATCGCGACGTCGCGCGGCTGGGCAGGGCGGTGCGGCTGGTGATGGAGCTGCCGGTGTTCGAGCCGGTCTTTGCCGAGCTGATCCGCCACGAGCCGCTGCTGGACGTCCTGCAGGCGTTGTTCGACAGCACGGAGTTCCACTTCCACAACTACAAGTGCGTCAACAAGGCGCCCGGTGCCAGCGGCGCTTTCGTCTGGCACCGCGACCTTCCCTACCTCTACCACTCCACGCCCAACCTGCTCACCGCGATGTTGTGCCTGGACGACATGACCGAGGACAACGGCGCCACCGTCGTCCTGCCCGGCAGCCACCTGCTGGCCGACGAGAACGTCGCGGTGGGCGACCAGGACATCCGGGAGGAGGACCTGCCGCCCGACCTCGAACGCCGTACGGTCACCTGCCCGGCCGGGTCGGCGGTGATCTTCCACGTCAACATCCTGCACGGGGGTGGCGCCAACACGTCGAGCTCGCCGCGGCGCAACGTCATCGGCATCTGGGCCGGGCCGGACACCTACCCGACCGGCGCGGCCCGCTACGCCTACCAGGGGCTGTATCCGCGAAGCGAGGACCCGGCCAGGCGGCGGCAGCTGTCGATGGCGCTGGGCGAGGTCAGTTCGCTCCGAGCAGCGGCAGGCACGGGGTGAGGCCCTCGATCTCGACCGGAACCTTCCGGTGGCGTTCCCAGTCGGCCCGTGTCAACCGCAGCCTGCGCTCGACCGTGAGCGCGCCACGAACCGCGTGCCGCTTGGTGCCGTCGTCGGCGTAGCCGAGCTTGCGCGACACCGCGTACGACGTCGCGTTGTGGTCGAACGCCGCCGACACTGCCTCCTCCGCACCGAGCCCGGTGAACGCCAGGTCGAGCACGGCGGCGCGCATCTCAGTGCCGATGCCCTGGCCGTGGTGGCCGCGACCCAGCCAGGAGCCGGTGCTGACCGTCCTGGTGACGGCGAAGTCGGAGGCGCCGACCGTCTGCTGGCCCACGACCTCACCCTCGAAAAACACCGTGAGGTTGAGCTGCCAGGCCTGTGGCGCCCAGCCACCGAGCCGCAGCCAGTGGTGCTGGATCACTCCGAGGGCGACATCGGCCGGCGGCCGGTCGGTCCAGGGCACGAGGAACGGCATCACGGCCGGGTCGTGGATGCCCTCGGCAGCCACGTCGGCCAGGGCGGCGAGCTCCTCCGGCGTGGGCAGGCGCAGCTCCAGCCGGGGCGTCGTCAGGCGAAGTCCCACCAGGGGGAAGTGGTCAACGAGCATGCCCGCGATTCTGATCACCGAACGACCGGCACGGCATCCCGTTTTCCGCGTACGCTTCCGATCCCACCCGACCTCCAGGTGACCTCACCTGACCCCGGCTGAACCTGAGGAGCGCCATGTCCGGGACTGTCGACCCAGGCGACACCGCCGGCTCACCACACGACGAAGGCACTGCGGCCCGGCGCTGGCGGGTACGGCGCGAACGCGAACACGGCGCCGACGGCACCGGTGACGTACAGGAGCGACTGGACGGCAACCCGTACCTCGACGGGCTGAAGTACGCCTGCATGGCATTCGCGGGGATCGGCCTGGTCGCCTGTCTGGTCAGTCCCGCCTTCGGGCTGTTCCTGTGGGGAGTCGCGGGCCTGTGCCTGGTCGGTTGGCTGGGGGTGTCCGCACTGCTGTGGCAGCCACCGTCGGCCGAGCACCCACCGGAGTGAGGGCGCGACAGCGCGGAGACACCGCGCGTGGCGGGGAACTTCGGCGGGGAACTTCGGCGGGGAACTTCGGCGGGGAACTTCGGCGGGGAACTTCGGCGGGGATCGGTGTGGTGAAGCCAGGGATGTGGGCATGGCGGAGTACGACGGACGCGGCATCCACGGGCACACCGTCGTGTCGGAGCGGCCGGAGAACTGCCAGCGCAGGATGTCGGCGTCGAGGAGGTAAACGGTGCACTGCAGAGCGTCCTGATGCGGAAGCGGGAGCGGCGGTCAGGTGTCCGAACCGGTCTGGCGGCTGATCTCCCAGTGGTGGCCGGACGGGTCCGCGATCCGTCCCACCCGCCAGCCGTGGTCCTCGTGCACCTCGGCGATCGTGGTGGCGCCGGCGGCGACCGCCCGGCCGAACACCGCGTCCGGGTCGGCGACGGTGAGGATCATCCGCACCGGTCCGCCGGACCCGTGCGGCATGCTCGCCGTCGGACTGTTCTCGGGGTCGTCCTGGATCCAGAACGCCGCACCGTCCACCTCCAGCTGTGCGACCACGGGCCGGCCGTCCTCGCCGTCGAGCCGGTACACCTCGACCGCACCGAACGCGGCCCGGTAGAAGTCGACCGCCGCCTGCCCGTCGCCGACGGCCAGCCACGGGGAGATGCCGGTGCGGGTCGGCACGACGCCGGTGTTCTCGGTGTTCTCGGTGTTCTCGGTGGTCATCGTGAGGTCCCTTCGCAGGTGCGTGAGGCGACCATAGGGCTGGACGCCTTCGATCATGAGGCCTTCGTCATGGGCGTGCTCCGCCCGCTCGGCCCGGGCGGCGACGGGTGGTACCGAACCGCCTCGCACGACCTGGCGACCGACCGGCCCGTCGGCGAGCCGCCGCGCCACGCCCACCCCGGATCGGTCCTGCTCGTCGACGGCCGCGCCGACGTCGTACTCGGCCTCGCCGATCCACTGCGCCCCGCGGTCCGGCGCCGGCCCGCCGAAGGATGAGGAAGGGTTAACCGGATCCGTCAGCCGGAGCGGCCGCGGCGGAGCGCCCGCCGCCACCACGCCGGCCGGCTGCCCGGCGGACGCTCACGGTTTCCGGGATCGGCCACAGCGGGAGAGGGGCCGGATCCCTTGGCCAGACGCTCGGCGCGTTCGGCCCGCCAGCGTTCGACCACCTGGTCGGCGTTGGCCGGCCGCACCGGGATGGGCGGCCCGAGCGGTGCCCGCAGCCAGGCGACGATCCGGAGGTTGAGGTCGGCCACGGCCTCGCGTACCTCACGCTCCGTACGCAACTTGCGGACCGTCTCGGGTATCCGCTCCACCTCCCTGCGCAGCTGCAGGGGGAGGGGCAGCACGTCCTCCGACGAGTGCCCTTCCTTGTGCAGATGGCGCATCACCCAGACTTCGTCGTAGGGCTTGTCCAGGTCGGTGAGCGGTTTGCCCGTTCCGGGCAGATTGTCGAATTCGCCACGTTCTGTAGCCTCGCGGATCTGCTGGTCGACCCACGACTCGAAGCCGATCCCCGGCGGCTTGCGCTTGGTCATGGGGCCAATTGTCCTGCGGCCGGACGGCAGTCCGCCACCACGACGCGGAGTCGAGCGACACGATGTGGGCCCTGAAGCGGACCCATGCGGCAAACGGATCAACGACGTGCTAGCCTCATGGCTTGAGTTGCAGTTGTGGTACCCATGAACGTTTACGCGCTCGTCGGTTGCGACCGCCGGGCGCTTTGTTTTCCGGACTTTCCTCCGGAGGGGCACTCGTAGCGGCGACTCCGATCCGCACACACGGTGCGGGTTCGGCAACGCATCCCTGAAGGAGCAAGCATGGCGACTGGCACGGTCAAGTGGTTCAACTCGGAAAAGGGCTTCGGCTTCATCGAGCAGGACGGCGGCGGCGCCGACGTTTTCGCTCACTACTCGAACATCCAGTCCACGGGTTACCGTGAGCTGTTCGAGGGCCAGAAGGTGGAGTTCGACGTCACGCAGGGCCAGAAGGGCCCGCAGGCGGAGAACATCCGTCCGGTCTGAGCCGGAGCTGAAGGCAACGCCTCTTCCGAGCGTTGACCGTTAGGGGACTGAGCCCGCACCCACGTGGTGCGGGCTTTTTCCTTGCCCGATTCCCTGTTCGTTGCGGGTGGGACCGGCTGCGAGATGATGGCCGGGTTCCAGCCGATCTTGGAGGTGGCGATGCCCGACGCATGGGGGATCGAGAGCCGGTACGTCGACGCGACGGACAAGGAGCAGCAGGTCCCCGCAGAGGTGGTCGAGCGCCTGCGGGAGATCATCGGCACGCCCACCGACGACGCCGGGCCGCTCATTGTCGGTGAAGGTGAGCAGACTCACACCGGCCCCGGCGAGGTCGTGCTGGAGGACGGCGGGACCGTTCCGGTGAAGGGCGCGACCCCGGCCGACCTGCCGCTCGGCTATCACACGTTCGTCGACGGGTCCGGCGCCGAACGCCGGCTGATCGTCACCCCACGCCGCTGCCACCTGCCCGAGGGCTGGCGGGCATGGGGATGGGCCACCCAGCTGTACGCCACCAGGTCCGAGCAGAGCTGGGGGATGGGCGACCTTGCCGACCTGGGCCAACTGGCCCGCTGGTCCCGGCAGCGCGGCGCCGGCTTCCTGCTCGTCAACCCGATCGGCGCGGTCGCGCCGTCCCTGCCGCAGCAGCCGAGTCCGTACTTCCCGGCCAGCCGCAGGTTCCGCAACCCCCTCTATCTCCGCGTCGAGGACGTGCCGGGCGCCGAGCTCGCCGCCGACGACGTAGGCATTGCTGCCGCCGCCGGGCGTGAGCTGAACGACCACCGCACCATCGACCGGGACGCGGTGTGGCAGTTCAAGCAGTCCGCCCTGGAGGCCATCTGGCGGGCCGGCGGCGCGGGTCCGGACTTCGACCGGTGGTACGCCGACCAGCCGGACTCGCTGCGCCAGTTCGCCACCTGGTCGGTGCTGGTCGAGCAGCACGGCGCCGACTGGCAGGAGTGGCCGGCCGAGCTGGCCCGCCCGCAGGGACCCGCGGTCGCCGAGGCCGGGGAGAGGAACGCCGACCGGGTGCGCTTCCACGCCTGGCTGCAGTGGCTGGTCGAGGGCCAGCTCGCCGCCGCCGGACGCGACCTCGCGGTGATGCAGGACCTGCCGATCGGGTTCGACCCGCACGGCTTCGACGCCTGGGAGTGGCAGGATCTCGTGGCGCTGGAGGCGTCGGTCGGCGCCCCGCCGGACGAGTTCAACCAGCTCGGCCAGGACTGGGGCCTGCCGCCGTTCATCCCGTGGCGGCTGCGGACGGCCAACTACCAGCCGTTCATCGACACCATCCGGGCCAGCATGTCCGCCGGGGGCGGCCTACGGGTCGACCACGTGATGGGGCTGTTCCGGCTGTGGTGGATCCCGGACGACAGCGGACCGGCCGGCGGTGCGTACGTCCGCTATCCGACCCGCGACCTGCTCTCGCTGGTGGCGCTGGAAAGCACCCGCGCCGGTGCCGCCGTGGTCGGTGAGGACCTCGGGACGGTCGAGGAGGGCGTCCGCGAGCAGTTGGCCGAGCGCGACATCCTGTCCTACCGCCTGCTGTGGTTCGAGGAGGACGACCCGACGACCTGGCCGGCCAAGTCGATGGCCGCCGTCACCACCCACGACCTGCCCACGGTGGCGGGGCTGTGGGACGGCAGCGACCTCGACAGCCAGCGGCGGCTCGGCCAGCAGCCGAACGAGGAGAGCACCGCGGCGATCCGCGACCGGCTGGCCAAGACCGGAGGGCTGGACGGCGACGCCGAGTCCGAGGCCGCGGTGGTGGCGGCGTACGACCTTCTCGCCCGGGCGCCCGCCACGCTGCTCACCGCGACCCTCGACGACGCACTGGTCGAGCCCGAGCGCCCCAACATGCCGGGTGCGGACGAGGACCGGGACAACTGGTCGCTGGCCCTGCCCGCCACGCTGGAGGACCTCGAGTCGCACCCGACCGGTGACCGCATCGCCCGCATCCTCTCCGCAGGCGTGACGGCCGGCCCGGCGGCTCCCGGCAGGCAGGAGCCGAACGCTCCACGCTGAGGTGACGCCCGTGAATATCGGGGCCGGTGCCGGGTAGGCGCATGACGTCCGCCCACCCCGCCGTGCCGTCAGGAGGCCGCAGTGTCGGAAACCCAGCCCAGCGACAGCGGGCAGCGTGACCGGGTCGACGGCGGCGGCATCCCGTACTCCCGTCCGCCCTACGACGGCACCGGCCGCTCGATCCTCGCGGGGGTGCTGATCGGGATGGGCGTCGCGGCGTTCATCGACGAGACGCTCTTCCACCAGCTGCTGCACTGGCACCACTTCTACGACCGCTCCACCCCGACGGCCGGGCTGGTCTCCGACGGCTACTTCCACGCCGCCGGGTGGCTGGCGATCGTCGGCGGCCTGTTCATGTACGCCGACCTGCACCGGCGTCAGGCGACGGTGCCGAAGCGGGTCTGGGCCGGCGGGCTGCTCGGCTGGGGTGGCTTCCAGGTGTACGACGGGCTGTTCCAGCACAAGGTGCTCGGCCTGCACCAGATCCGGTACGGCGTCGAACTCCTTCCGTACGACCTGGTGTGGAACCTCACCGGCGCGCTGGGAATCCTGGTCGGGCTGGTGCTGCTTCGCGGTGCGCCGCGCGCCATCGGGAACAGATGACCGGGCACGCGATGACCGGGCACGCGATGAGCGGGACCTGGCTGGCGCTGGTCCCGGTCGTCGTCGGTGCGGTGGCCTACGCCCGGGCGGTCGGCCGGCTGCGGTCTCGCGGCGTCCGGTGGCCGTGGTGGCGTACGGCGGCGGCCGCGGCGGGGCTGGCCGGTCTCTTCGCCACGCTGACCCCGGTGCTGACGCTGACCCCGGTGATGCCGCCCGAGGCGCCGTTCACGGTGCACGTGGGGCGGCACCTGGTCCTCGCCATGCTCACGCCGCTGCTGCTGGCGCTGTCCGCCCCGGTGACGCTCGCCCTGCGGACCCTCGCCGGGGCCGGGAACGCCAGGCGGATGCTGCTCGGCGTACTCCACAGCCGGGTCGCACGCGTGCTCACCTGGGCGCCGGTCGTGCTCGTGCTCGAGGTCGGCGGGATGTACGCGTTCTACCTCACGCCGCTCTTCGCCGCGGCCGGCCGCGAGCCCGCCCTCGGACTGCTCGTCGACGTCCACATGCTGCTGGCCGGATGCCTGCTCGCGTGGTACGTCGCCGGGCGGGACCCGATGCCCCGCCGTCCCTCCACCCGCACCGCCGCCGTGGTGCTGCTGCTCGCCGCCGGCAGTCACGACGTACTCGCCAAACTGATGTACGCACAGACGCTGCCCCGTGCTGCCGGTGACGCCGAGCAGGTGCGGCTCGGTGCGCAGGTGATGTTCTACGGCGGAGATGCGGTGGAGGTGCTGCTGGCGGTGGCGTTGCTCGCCGGGTGGTACGCCCGGGGTGGGCGCCGGTTGCGGGCGGAGCGGCGGCGGGCGGCCGGTCAGGCGCCGCCGGTTTCGGTTTCCGTCGGTGCGACGGACAGTGCGTCCGCCAGGGTGGGGTAGACGTCGAACACCCGGTCCAGGCCGGTGATGTGCAGTGCCCGGCGCGGGCCACGGCGCGGTGCGGCCAGCCGCAGCGCGACGTCGAGCGCGTCGGCTCGGCGCTGGACGGCGAGCAGCGCGCCCAGGCCGGTGGAGTCGAGGAAGGACACCGCACTCAGGTCGACCACCACGACCGGCGGGCCCTGGTGGATGAGCGGCAACAGATCCGAGCGGACCTGCGGGGCCGTCGCCACGTCGATGTCACCGGACAGGGTGACGACGAGGTGGCTGCCGGTCTCGGCGGTCCAGGAGATGTCGACGGTGGGAACCGACGCGTTCGCGGTCGGCAGAGCCCCGGGAAACGCGTTCGAGATGACGTCGGTGGAGTCACCGTGAGATGGGAGGGTTGGGGTCGGCTTGGTCATGGCCGTCCTTCGGGAGGGGTGCACGGATGCGGCCTTTCGGCCACCGGCTGTCTTCCCAACCGCTTGCCACTGTAGCGCTGTACTCAGCGTTCGAAAGGCCGGGGAGGAACCGGAGGTCTCCCGCTGACCCGGTTGATCAGGTCGGTGGCCACGTCGCGTAGTCGCCGGTTGTTGTTCTGCGAGTGCCTGCGGAGGATGTCGAACGCCTGGTCGGCGTCGCAGCGCTGCTGTCCCATCACGATGCCGACGGCCTGGTCGATGTAGGTACGGGAGACCAGTGCCTGCTCCAGCTGCGAGGTCAGGTCGGACTGCTCGGTGTGACGCACGGTGAGCGCCAGCGCTGTCGAGGCCTGGGCGGCGAACGTCTCCGCGCGAGCGCGCTGGTCGCCGTCGAACGCGTGCGGCTGGTCGAACACGTAGAAGTTGAGCGCACCCAGAGCCTCGTCCTCCACCTTCAGCGGCAGGCTCAGGGAACACAGGACGCCGAGCTCGGCCGCGGCCGCGCCGTACTTGGGCCAGGTGGGATCGGCGGCCTGGTCCTTCACCTCGACGATGTGGCCCGAGTCCAGCGTGTCGATGCACGGGCCCTCGCCGAAGTCGTACTGCTTCTGGTCGACCAGCGAGGCGCGTTCGTCGCTGGTGGCGATGGTGATCGGCGCTCCACTTTGGCGAATGGTGATGCCGCACGACGCCGGCGGATCGGTGACCTTGCAGGCCAGGGTGGCCACCTTGGTGAGGAACTCCTCCAGCCGCGGGCCGGTGAGCAGCAGGGACTGGAGCGTCCCCAGCAGGCCGCTCAGGTCGACTGGGGGAGTGTTCTCCTGCCGGCGCTCAGTCATGGGCCTCCGCCCTCCTCACGTCTGGTTCGCGGCGAGCGGAGTCGACCGGTCGCACCTGTGGGCCCACCGGCCGCCCACCGTACGGGATTCGACGTGAGTTCGCCGCCCGGCCACCCGGGGTTACCGGCCGCGCTCGGCATCCAGCACTACCGGATCGCCGACGGCGAGGGATCCCGGCGTGGCGACGGTGGCGAGCACGCCCAGGCAGTTGCCGTGCTCGGCGGCGATCGCCCGGAGCACGTCGGAGGAGTGCGGGAGGGTGTCCTGCGCCAGATTGACCATCACGCAGCGTTCCTGGGGGCGCTCGATCGCGAGCCGTACGCCGCCGATCCTGGCCTCGTGGCCGAGCCAGTCGTCCTCGGTGAACGGGGGAAAACCCGGCGGGGTCCGGACCAGGAGGTTCGGCCGGAAGCGCCGCTCGTCCACCGGCACGCCGGGCACGGCGACGCGCACCCAGTCCAGCGTCGCGGTGGTGAGGACGCTGACCGGCAACTCGTCGAAATGGGAAACCTCCCCCTCGGGGGCCAACTCGATGTCGTTCCGGTTCAGGTAGGTGCGCAGGAAGAGGCTCGCGTCCGGCACAGGCAGGCCGTCCGGGTCGAGAAGGACGGGCTCGTCGGCACCGGCCGGAAGCCGCGCGCCCAGGTGGAGCAGGCCGTCCATCCTGGCGAACCGCCGGGTGCTCTTGCCCGATCCGAGCTTCCCCCGCGCGTCGCGGACGGCGAACCGGCGATCGCCGACGAGACCGCGCGGCTCCACGTCCGCCTCGTGCAGCAGTTCGCCGCCGACCGACTTGACCGGGTAGCGCCAGACGCGTTCGACGACACCGATGTCCTCCACGCCGCGACCGTAGCCTCTCGGCAGGGGGAACCGGAATGGGGAACCGGAAGGAGACTGGTCAGGCGCTGGGCTGGCTGAACATCCAGCGGTGCCCCTCCGGGTCGGCGGCCCGGTAGAGGATCCCGTGGCCGGTGTCCTCCACCTCCGACAGCATCGTGGCGCCGCCGTCCTTGGCCCGGCCGAAGTGCGCGCGCACGTCGCCGACCTGCACGAACACACCGTTCACGATGTACGGAGTGTCCATCCAGTGCCTGGCGGCCGCGCAGGTCCGCATGTGCGTGGCGGGGCTCTCGTAGCAGTTGCCGAAGTCGACGAGCATGACGACGCCCGCATCGTCGCCGTCGCCGCAGGCGACCTCGGCGTGGGTGATGCGCCCGTCGTCGTCGGTGAACCGGAAGCGCTCGGTGAAACCGAACGCTGTGGTGAGGAACTCGATCGCCGCGCTCGCGTTCTCGTAGGCGAGCATCGGGACCACGGTGGGAAGCGTCGTCTCGGTCATGCGGCGCAGCTTGCCAATTGTTAGCAGAAAGTGCAACTATTTCGGTGTGGTGAAGGCTGCGTGGTGAAAGATACGGAATCCCGGGTGGACGAGGCGTTCGGCGCCCTGGCCGACCCCACCCGCCGCCGCGTCGTCGAGCTGCTCGGCGCTCGGCCCTACCGTGCCGGCGACCTCGCCCGCGAGCTCGGCACGTCCGCACCGGTGATGAGCCGGCACCTGCGCGTCCTGCTGCGGGCCGGACTGGTGAGCGACGAACGGCCGCCCGACGACGCCCGGGCCCGGATCTTCTCGTTGCGGGCCGACCGGCTCGCCGCGGTGTCGGCCTGGCTGGATCAGGTGCAGGCGCACTGGACCGAGCAGCTCGGCTCGTTCCGCCGCCACGTCGAACGCCGGAGCCGCACGTGAGCCGCCCCACGAACGACACCTCCGCGCAGGCGTACGTCGAGGTCGACGTCGACCGGTTCACCGCGTTCGCGATCTTCACCGAGGAGATCGACCTGTGGTGGGTACGCGGGCCGATCAACCACTTCGACAGTTCCCGGCTCGCCGAGCTGCGGATGGAGCCCGGCGTCGGTGGCCGCGTACTGGAGATCTACGACGAGCCCGCCGGGGACGTCCTGGAGACCGACCGGATCACGGTCTGGGAGCCCGGCGCCCGGCTGGTGCTGCGGGGGAGTGTCCAGGACACCGAGACCGACGTGCGGTTCGAGCCGACGGCGACCGGCGGCACCCGGGTCCGGGTCTCGCAGTACCTCCGTCCCGGCGGCGACCCGGCGACCGTCGGATTCGGGTGGGCCGCCATGCTCCGCACCTTCCAGGCGTGGAGCCGGCGCCGCGACACCGCGCCGCGGACGCCCCGCGAGGTCGGCCGGCTGGGACTGGCGCTGTACTACGAGGACCCGGTGGCGGCGGCGCGCTGGCTGCGTGAGGTGTTCGGGCTGGGCTCCTGGGACGTCGACCGCGCACCCGGGGAGGGCGAACGACCGGGGTGGATCGAGTTCCACGTGGGCGACAGCCTGGTGATGCTCCTCCGGCAGGAGAGTACGGACGGCCAGGGTGACCGGCCTGCGCGTACGCACGTTCCCTGGGTGCACGTGGACGACCTCGAGGCCCATTTCGCCCACGCCAGGGAGCACGGCGCGCGGATCGTCGCCGGAATCGGCTCGTACGCGGTCCGAAGCTACGTCGCCGAGGATCTCGAGGGGCACCACTGGGTCTTCGTGCAGGCCCGGCCCACCCAGCGCTGATCGCGGAATCCGCGCGCGGATCTCTCCTGGCGAAGCCTTCGGCCCGGACCGAAGGGTGGAGTGCCTACGCTCGTCCGGTGACCTCGACCGAACCCTCCGCCGTCCCGTCCACGCCGGCCTCGTCGTCGCCGGACCGAGCCTCCGGCCGGCTGCCGGTGATCGCCGCGGCGACCACCGTGGTGTTGTGGGCGTCGGCGTTCGTCGCGATCCGCCACCTCGGCGCCGAGTTGTCGCCCGGAGCGCTTTCGCTGGGACGGCTGCTCATCGGCAGTGTCGTGCTGGGTGTGGTGATGCTGGCCCGGCCGGCTCCCTGGCCGGCCCTGTCGCTGTGGCCCCGGCTGGTGGTGTGCGGGGTGTTGTGGTTCGGCGTCTACAACGTCGCGCTGAACGCCGCCGAACGCCGGGTCGACGCGGGCACCGCCGCGATGGTGGTCAACGTCGGGCCGATCCTGATCGCCCTGCTGGCCGGGGCGTTTCTCGGCGAGGGCTTCCCGGGTTCACTGCTGCTGGGCAGCGCGGTCGCGTTCGTTGGCGTGGTGGTGATCGGGGTGGCGACGTCCGCGGGGTCGGCTGCCGACACCGTGGGCGTGTTGCTGTGCCTCGTCGCCGCGGTCGCCTACGCCGTCGGGGTGGTGGCGCAGAAGCCACTCCTCGCGCGGCTGCCGGCGTTGCAGGTGACCTGGCTGGCCTGCGTGATCGGGACGGTCGCCTGCCTGCCGTTCGGTCCGGAGCTGGTACGCGAGGCCGCCACGGCCCGGCCGTCCACGCTGGGCTGGGTGGTGTTCCTCGGTGCGTTCCCGACCGCGATCGCGTTCACGACCTGGGCGTACGCGTTGTCGCGGACCAGCGCCGGCCGGATGGGTGCCACGACGTACCTCGTACCGCCGGTGGCCATCCTGCTCGGCTGGCTGCTGCTCGGTGAGGTGCCGGTGGCGTTGGCGTTCGCCGGGGGAGTGCTGTGCCTGGCCGGGGTCGCACTCACCCGGCGCCGGGCGCGCGAACGGGCCCGGAACGGATCCGGTCAGGCAGGGGCCGCGGTGTCCACGGGATCGACGGGGTCGGCGGACTCGGCGGACTCGGCGGCCACCTCGTCGCCGTACGACCGGAGGTGACGGAACATCACCCCGGACACGACCGCGACCGCGGTGAGGACCACGGCGCCGACGGCCGCGGCGATCGCCAGCCCGCCGGTGAACGCACCGCGCGCGGATGCGAGGAGGGCGGCGGCCAGCGGCTCCGACAGTCCGCCGGCGGCGACCACCGCGCCGGGCAGGCTCCCCCGCGCCGCGCCGGCCGCCGCGGCCGGTACGCCGGCGGGGACGCCGACCTGGGCGACGTAGTACGCCGCCGCGATGCTGCCGAGGGTTGCCACCCCGAGGGCGACCCCGAGCTCGCCGCTGGCCTCGGACATGCCGGACGCGGCGCCGGCCTTCGTGGGCGGTGCCGCGCCGACGATCAGGTTGACCCCGAGCGCGGACGGTGCGGCGATGCCCACGCTGGTCAGCGCGAAGCCCACCAGCAACACCGTGAGGCCGTGCCCGCCAAACCCACCCGCTGCCAGGGCGACCACCACCAGGCCCAGCGCGGCGAGCGCGAACCCGCCGGCGGAGACCACCGCCGGCCGGAACCGACGGGCCAGTGCAGGTGTGAGCATCGAACTGATCGCCATCGCGACGTTCACCGGAACGGTGGCCAGGCCCGCCCGCAGCGGTGACAGGCCGGCGACGAGCTGGAGGTACTGGCTGATCAGCAGGAACGTTCCGGCCATCACGACCGCGCCGCCGAAGTTCATGCAGAGCGCGGTGCTGAACCGGCGCGAGCGGAACAGCTCGAGGTCCAGCAACGGTTCGTCAAGGTGGACTTGACGGCGGCAGAAGAGCACGCCGAACGCCAGGCCGACCACCACCGCCAGCGCGGGACCGGTGTGCCGGCCGCCGTGGGCGAGTTCCTTCAGGCCGTACACCGCGGGCAGCACGGTGGCCAGCGACAGCGCGACGCTCGTCAGGTCGATGCGGCCGGCCTGCTCGTCCCGGAACTCCGGCAGCAGCGCGGGCGCCGTCGCCAGCAGGAGCACCATCACCGGGACGCCGAGCAGGAACGCCGAACCCCACCAGAAGTTCTGCAGGAGTATGCCGCCGACCAGTGGCCCGACGGTCATCCCGACCATGAAGCAGGTCATCCACACCGCGATCGCCACGCCGCGCTGGTGCTGGGCGCGGAACATCGTCCCGATCAGCGACAGGGTGGACGGCATCAGGGTGGCGCCGGCGACGCCGAGCAGAGCGCGGGTCGCGATCAGCATCTCCGCGGAGGTGGAGTACGCCGCGAGCACGGACGCGACCGCGAACGCCGTACCCCCGATCATCAACAGCCGACGGCGACCGATCCGGTCGCCGAGGGTGCCCATCGTGACGAGGAAGCCCGCGATCATGAAGCTGTAGATGTCCATGATCCACAGCTGCTGGGTCGCGGTGGCGCGCAGATCCTCGCTCATGTGCGGGAGGGCGAGGTAGAGCACGCTCATGTCGAGGGAGAGCAGCAGCGTCGGCAGTGCCAGCACGGCCAGTCCGATCCACTCTCGCCGGCTCGCGCGGGCGCCGGGTGCGGTCGACTGCGACGTCACGTTGTCCCTCTCCGGTCGTACTGCCGGCGTTCGTCTTCCGGCCCTGCGCGACGGTAGGCCCACGGCCCGGGCGGGGAGCAACCGGATTGTGTCCTCGGCTGAGGCTCGACTGAGACTCCACACCGCCGGACAAGGCGTCGACGGGAGTTCGGAAGACAGCGGATAGGCCTTGACGGCTATATAACCGGAACGGCATATTGCTTCCCATGGATCGCTCGAACTTCCGACCCAGCCCGCCGGTTCCGGTGGAGGCCATCGCGCAGGACGACCACTGGACGCTCGTTCTCACCCGCGAGCTCCGTCACTCACCCGCTCGCGTGTGGGCCGCACTGACCGAGCCCGACCAGGTGCGTGAGTGGGCGCCGTTCGTGCCCGACCGCGACCTCGGCCGGTCCGGTGACGCGACCCTGACGATGGTCGACGGTGACGCGAGGGACGACGTTGCCTCGACCGTGCGCCGGGCCGAGCCACCCCGGCTGCTCGAGTACACCTGGGGGTCCGACCTGTTGCGGTGGGAGCTCGCCCCACACGGCGCGGGCACCCTTCTGACGCTGCGGCACACGGTGGCCGACCGGGAGATGCTGGCCAAGGTGGGCGCCGGATGGCACCTGTGCCTCGACGTCGCCGAGCACCTGCTCGACGGGGATCCGGTGGGCCCCATCCGCGGTAGGGAGGCGGTCGACCACGGCTGGAACGACCTCCACGACGCGTACGCGCGGAAACTGAAGGAGCGCTAGCCGACGGTGGTTCCGCCTATCGTGAGCCCATGTCGAAGTCGCAGGTCCTGGAGGTGGCGGGCCGTGAGGTGACGGTCACCAACCCGGACAAGCTGGTCTTCCCTGCCGGCGGCCACACCAAGCTCGACCTGGTGCACTACTACCTCGCCGTCGCCGACGGTGCCCTGCGCGGGGTCGAGGGCCGCCCGATGATCCTGAAGCGGTTCGTGAAGGGCATCGACCAGGAGGCGTTCTTCCAGAAGCGCGCGCCGGGCAACCGGCCGGACTGGATGGAGGTGGCCGAGCTGCACTACGCCTCCGGGCGTTCGGCGGAGGAGGCCGTGGTGCGGGACGCGGCCGGGCTGGCGTGGGCGGTCAACCTCGGCTGCGTCGACCTCAACCCGCACCCCGTACTCGCCGAGGACCTCGACCACCCCGACGAACTGCGCATCGACCTCGACCCCGTTCCCGGCGTGGAGTGGAAGCAGATCCTCGACGTCGCGCTGGTCTCCCGCGAGGTGCTCGAGGACCACGGGCTCACCGCCTGGCCGAAGACCTCCGGCTCGCGCGGCTTCCACATCTACGCGCGGATCGAACCCCACTGGACGTTCCGCGACGTACGGCTCGCCGCGGAGACCGTCGCCCGCGAGGTGGAGAACCGCGCACCCGACCTCGCCACCAGCAAGTGGTGGAAGGAGGAACGCCAGGGCGTGTTCGTCGACTTCAACCAGAACGCCAAGGACCGCACCGTCGCGTCCGCGTACTCCGTGCGGCCCACCCCCGACGCGCGGGTGTCCACGCCGCTGCGGTGGGACGAGGTGCCCGACTGCCGGCCCGAGACGTACACCCTGCCGGCCGTCCTCGAACGCTACGAAGAGGTCGGTGACCCGTGGGAGGGCATCGGCACCGCGCACGGATCCCTGGAACCCCTGCTCGACCTCGCCAGGCGACTCGGCCCGGCGGAGAAGCCGCCCAAGGGGACCGGCCGCCGGCAGCAGACGATGCCGCTGGTCGAGATAGCCCGGGCGAAGACCAAGCAGGAGGCACTCGAAGGGCTGGAACGCTGGAAGGCCCGCCACGTTGCCGTGGTCGGCCACCTGGAAGCCGCCGACATCCTGGTCGACGGGATGCGCGGCCGAAGCTCGGTCTGGTACCGCATCCGGGTCAACCTGCAGCACGTCCCCGAGGCGCAACGCCCACCGCAGGAACCCCTCGAGGTCGACTACGACCCGTGGGCGAACACCCCGTGGGTGCAGGAGCACGACAGCCGGTAAGGACGGCCGGTAGAGGGTACGGAACGGGCAACCACGCGCTTCTCACGCACACGCTTCCAGATGCGCCCATGACCGGCGCCGCTGTGCCGTACGCCGGGTCCAACGGCCGGAAAACCGCTCCCGGAGCAGGCAGGATGGCGGGCAGGTCGTCCGTTCCCGGTAAGGCATTCCTGCCTGGGCGTAGCGAAGGAAGCCCGAGACCCCGAAGGACCGATGGGGGCCCGCGGTGACGACTCCGTCCTCGGTGCGCGCGAGGATGGGGGGAGAAGAAGCGAGGTTTTCAGGTGACTCTCATCGCGAACGAGCGAGTACGGGGATCCTTGGAACGGATCGCCGAAACCGCCGCCGCACTGACCGACGCGGAGTATTCGGGCATCGTTCTGGTGAACGGCGAAGAGCCCGAACTCGCGGCGTCGCACGGCCGGCGTCACTCGACGTACGACGCACTGCTCCTGGGTGCGGAGTCGGGTGTGCTGCGCAAGGTGCTCGACGCGGACGGGCCGACGCAGATCACCGACGTGCACAGCCTGCCGGTGCCGCGGCAAAGGTCACAGGGGCGTCGGCGCGGCCGCGCTGGTTCCGGTGACCGCCCGGATACGCCGGCCGGCTGCCTGCTCGGTGACCGCATCCTGTCCCCGGAGTGCGGCGACCTGTGTGGGGCGCTGGTCGTGGCCGCCAAGCGAGGTGGCCCCTTCACCGATCGGGACGCCAACGCGGTCACCGTCCTCGCCGACGCGGCCGGAGCGGCGATCGAACAGGCCCGGATCGCGGCCCGGGAACGTCACCGGCAGCACTGGCTTTCCACCACCGCCACGGTGACCAGCCTGCTGCTGAAGCACGTCGACCCGAAGGAGGCGCTGCGGGAGATCCTGCGGGGCGGCTTCCGCGAACTGTGCGGCGCCGACGTCTCCGCGGTGATGTGCGCCGACCCGGCCCGCCCGCACGTGCCGCTGATCATCGCCGTGGACGGGTTCGGCATGGACGACTTCCCGGTCACCGAGATGTCGCCGGACAGCCTGACCGGTCAGGTTCTGCGTACCGGCAAGGAGATCATCAGCGCCGACCTGTCCGCGGTGGAGGGCTACAACCCGCCGCCCCGGTGCACGCGGCGCCTCGCCTCGATGGGACCGGGGATGCTGCTGCCGTTGCAGGCTGGGGAACGGATCCTCGGCGTCCTGCAGGTCGGCTGGCGCCGTGACTCTCCTCTTGGCCTGGCGGCACTCGAGCAGGGCGAACAGGTCGAGCTGGTACGCAGTTTCGCCCGTCAGGCCGCGCTTGCGCTGCTGCGGTTGCACGCGGAGGAGGACCGCGACCAGCTGCTGTTGCTGCAGGAACGCGACCGCATCGCCGGCGAGCTGAGCGGCGGGGTGATCGAGCGCCTGTCCCAGTCCGAGCTCGACCTGCACAGTGCCCTCGGCCTCAGCCGGCAACCCGAGGTCCGCAGCCGTCTGCAGTCGGCTGTCGAGGCGCTGGAGGACACGGTGCGGGCGATGCGGGAGACCGTGTTCCAGACCGGGGACGAGACGGTGGTGGACGTGCCGTCGACCACCTGGCAGCCGTTGCTGGAGGAGATCGACTCCGCCTGCTCGGCGGCCGGTCTGCATCCCCGGCTGGTGCTCGCCGGCCACGTGGACCACACGACCGTGGACAGGTCGGTGCAACGAGACCTCGCCGCCGCGGTCCAGCATTCGCTCGCACTCACGCCACACCTGTCGTCGACGTCGGTGGAGGTGTGCATCGAGGTCGCCGTCGACCATCTGGTGCTGGCCGTCTCCGATCAGGTACACCCGCCGGCCCCGGCCATCGAGGCCGAACGCCTCGCCCCGCTGGAGGAGTGCGCCCGCGAACACGGCGGCCGGGTCACCGTGTCGCGGAGCGAGGACTGCATCCGCGTCGAATGGCACCTCCCCACCTGAGCGGGCCGCCACATCCCGCGCGGCGACCCGCCGGTGAACCTCAGGCGGAGACCACTCCGGAGCCGTGAGCGTGGGCGGGCTCGGCGCCGGAGTACACCCGCCACAACTGTGCGTACCGGCCGCCGGCAGCCACCAGGTCCCGGTGCGTACCGTCCTCCACCACCTGGCCGTGGTCGACCACCACGATCCGGTCGGCGCGTTCGGCGGTGGTGAGCCGGTGCGCGATGAGCAGCGTGGTCCGCTGCCGCGCCAACGTCTCCGTCGCCTGGATGACCAGCGCCTCGGTGCCGGGGTCCAGCGCCGCGGTCGCCTCGTCCAGCAACAAGATGTCGGGGTCGACGAGGTACGCCCGAGCGAGCGCGAGGAGCTGCCGCTGCCCGGCGGACAGGTTGCGCCCGCGTTCGCCCACTGTGTGCAGATAGCCGTCCCGCATCCGGCCGACCGCCTGGTGCGCGCCCACCGCCCGTGCCGCGGCCTCGACCTCGGCGTCGGTGGCCTCCGGCCGCCCGTAGGCGATCGCGTCGCGGACCGTGCCCGGGAAGAGGAACGCCTCCTGGGGTACGTAACCGAGCCGGTGGCGGTACCCGTCGAGGTCGAGCTCGCGGACATCCGTGCCGTCCACCCGGACCGCGCCACCGGTCGGGTCGTAGAACCGCGCGACCAGCTTCACCAGCGTGGTCTTCCCGGCTCCGGTCTCACCGACGAGCGCGACCGTCTCACCCGCACGCACTCGCAGGTCGATGCCCGTCAGCGCGTCGCCCGCCGCGTTCTGGTAGTGGAACCGCACGTCGTCGAAGACGATCTCCCCGGTGAGCCGGCCGACCTGCTTCGGGTGCTCGGCCTGCGGTGTCGTGGTGGGCGTCCGCAACAGCTCACCGATCCGGCGCAGGCCGACCCGCGCCTGCTGGTAACCGTCGAAGACCTGGGAGAGCTGCTGGACGGGAGAGAAGAACAGGTCGAGGTAGAGCAGGTAGGCGATCAGCGCACCGGCGGTGAGGCTGCCGTTGTGCACCAGTCCGGCACCCACACCGAGGACGACCGACGCCGCGGCCAGGTTGAGGAACTGCACGAACGGGAAGTACGTGCCGATGTAGCGCTGGGCCCGCAACCTGCTGATCCGGTAGGCGTCGCTCTTCTCCTCGAACCGGTTGGCGTTGTGCTCCTCCCGGCCGAACGCCTGCGCCACCCGCATGCCCGCGACGTTCTCCTGCAAGCTGGTGTTGACGACGCTGATCCGCTCCCGCGCCTCCTGGTAGGCGACCGAGGACTTCGCCCGGAAGATCAGCGTGGCCACGATCAGCACCGGCATCAGTGTGAGCACCGCGAGGGCGAGCTCCACGTTGATCCACACCAGCGCCACCAGAACGCCGACGAACTGCAGGATCGCCACCACCGCGGTCAGCAGTGAGGTCTGCAGGAACGAGGAGAGGGCGTCGATGTCGGTGGTCATCCGGGTCATGATCCGGCCACCCATCTCGCGCTCGTAGTAGTCGAGCCCGAGCCGCTGCAGGTGGGCGAACAACTTGACCCGCAGGGAGTACAGAACGCGTTCGCCGGTGCGGCCGGCGACCCTGGTCTGGCCCATGTTGATCAGCCAGTCGGTGATCACGATGGCGAGCGCGACCGCCGCGGCCACCAGGACGACCGACACCGCCTGCCGCTGTACGCCGGAGTCCACGCCGTGCCGGATCAGCAACGGCAGGCACAGCGAGGCGATCGCGTCCAACGCCACGAGGATCAGCGCCAGCAGCATCGGCCGGCTGAACGGCCGCAGCGTACGCGGCAGGGTGAAGCCCGGATCGGCCCGCTGTGCCTCCTCCATGCTGACCTTGGGGACGTCGCGGACCGGTGGCAGTTTCTCCACCTGGGCCAGCACTTCCGGCGTCGGCGGCATGCTGGCCAGCCAGCCGCCACCCATGCCCCCACCACCTCCACGGCCTCCGCCGCCACCGAACCCGCCGCCCATGCCGGTCGCCTGCTGCACCCGGGTCAGGTGGCTGGGCGTGCCGTCGTCGTTGCGGCGTACCCACAACTCCGGGGTGATGCCGTCGACCTGACCGTCAATCTCGGCTTGCCGGGTGTCGATCTCGGCCTCGCCGGCCTCGATCCCCTCCGCGTCCTCGCCCGGTCCGGACAGCAGCAGACGGTAGAGCGCGCACCTGCTGGTGAGCTCCTCGTCGGTGCCGACGTCGACGACGCGTCCCTCGTCGAGCACCGCGATCCGGTCGGCCAGCTGCAGGGTCGAGCGCCGGTGGGCGATGATGATCGTGGTCCGCCCGGCCATCACCTGGCGCAGGGTGGCATGGATCTCCGCCTCGGTCTGGGAGTCGACCGCCGATGTCGCGTCGTCGAGCACCAGCAGGGTCGGGTCGCTGAGCAGCGCCCGGGCCAGCGCGACCCGCTGCCGCTGCCCGCCGGACAGCGTGAGCCCGCGTTCGCCGACCACGGTGTCGTAGCTGTCCGGGAGCGCCTCGATGAAGTCGGTCGCCTCCGCGGCACTCGCGGCGGCGCGCACCTGTTCGTCGGTGGCGTCGGGGCGTCCGTAGGCGATGTTGGATCGCACGCTGTCGGAGAACAGGAAGCTGTCCTCGAAGACCAGGCCGATCCGCGCGCGAAGGGAGCTGAGGGTGAGGTCGCGGACGTCGTGCCCGTCGACCAGGACCGAGCCCCGATGCACGTCGTAGAAGCGTGGCAGCAACTGGGAGATCGTCGACTTGCCCGATCCCGCCGTACCCACCAGTGCCACCGTCTCACCGGCGTTGACCTTCAGCGAAAGGCCGGACAGCACCGGGTCGGAGGCGAGGTAGCCGAACGACACGTCGCGCAGCTCGACCGCACCCGGACCGACCGGGAGCTCGATCGCGTCCGGCTTCTCGGTGATCACCGGCCGGGAGTCGATCACCTCGAACACCCGGATGACGCTGGCCCGGGCCTGCTGGCTCATGACCAGGAAGTTGGACAGCATCCGCACGGGTGCGACGAGCTGGCTCAGGTAGCTGGAGAACGCCAGGAAGGTGCCGAGGGTGATGTTGCCGCGTACGGCGAGATAACCGCCGAGGGCGAGGATGCCGACCTGCCCGAGCAGCGGGACCGCCTGCAGCGTGGGCCCGTAGCGGCTGGTCAGCCGGATCGCCCGCAGCCGGGAGCCGAAGAGGTTGCGTGCCTGGCGTTCGAGCCGGCCGAGCTCGCGGCGTTCCTGGCCGAAGCCCTTGACCACCCGGACACCGGTGACGGCGGAGTCGACGATGCCGGCGACCTCGGCCGCCTGCTGCTGGGCGTCCCACGTGGCCGGGAAGAGCCGGCTGCGGCTGTGGTAGCCGATCAGCAGCAGCGCCGGCGCCACCGCGAGCGCGACCAGGGTGAGCAGCGGCGACAGCCAGACCATGATGGACAGCGAGATGACGAATAGCAGGATGTTGCCCAGCATCATCGGCAGCATCTGCAGCAGGCCCTGCACCATCATGATGTCGCTGATCGACCGGCTGACCACCTGCCCGGTGTGCAGCTCGTCCTGGCGCGCGCCGTCCAGCTTGGACAGCGCGCGGAACAGGTCACCGCGGATCGTGTGCTGGACGTCGAGCGCGAGCCGGCCGCCGAGGTAGCGGCGGACGAAACCCGCGCCGAACGTCGTCAGGCCCAGTGCGAGCATCACGCCGATCCACGGCAGCATCGGCGCCGACCTGGCGATGATCACGTTGTCGACGATCTCGCGCTGGACCAGGGGAACGAACGCGCTCGCGGCCATCGCCACGATCGCGCCGCCGAAGCTGGCGAACACCAGCGGCTTGGACCGCCAGCAGTAGCGGGCGAGGCGGCGTACCCACCTGTCCGACGATGACTCGCCGGGGGATTCGGGGGCGCCCTGACCGGGCCGGCCGGGTTGGCCGGGCTGGCCGGGGTGGCGGGGTTGGTCGGGCTGGTTGCCGGCGGAGGTACGCCGGCCCGGCTGCGGGGAGCCGTTGGACGAACTTGTCGTGGCGGCGGTCATCTGGTGGCGGGCACCTCGGCTTCCGGCGACGGGGGGGTCTGGAGGTCTGTGGTGTTCTTCGGAGCGCGGTCCTTGGCCGGACTGTCCTTGGAGTAGTGCCGGGCCCAGCGCGCGTCCATCGCGTCGTCGACCTCGGCGAGCTGGCCGAGCAGGGCGTCCGGGGCGGAGATCTCCGCCAGCAGCGGGCGCAACCGGTCGGCGTAGGCGGTCTCGGCCTGGGCGAGCGCTTCCCGGCCCTCGTCGGTGAGGGCGAGCCGGACGACCCGGCGGTCACCGGGTTCGCCCCGCCGGATGAGCAGGCCGGCGGCGACCAGCCCGTCGACGACGACGGTGATCGCGGGCTTGCTGGTGGCCAGGCGGGTGGCGATGTGGGTGGAGCGTTCGGTCCCCCGGGAGACCAGCTCCAGGATCCGGAACTGCGCCAGGCTCAGCCCGGCGTCGGCACGCTCCAGCAACCGCGCCAACCGCACGATGCCTCGCACGGCACGCTCGACCGAAGGTTCGGCATCTTTCACAGTTAAGGAGGCTAACCGTTAGGGCGGTGAATGTCCCGCCCGTCCGGCCTGATCCGGCCAGTCCGGGACATCCCTCCCGCTTACGGCGAGGTCGGGAACGGGCTGTATCGGGATGACTCGGGCGGGTGCCGTGCTAATTTGGGCGAGTGACCAAATTCGCTGAACGGCTCGTCCTCGGTCGCCTGAGAGAGGAGTGCGCGTCATGAAGGTGCTCGATACCCCCACACCGCCGAGCGGCCTGCGCCGGCTCTTCTTCCGGCTGCCCATCCACCTCTACCGCGCGCACCTCGGCGTGCTGCTGGGCGGCAGGTTCATGCTGCTCACGCACACCGGGCGGGTGTCGGGCAGCCCGCGCCAGGTGGTGATCGAGGCGATCGACCACGACCCCCGCGACGGGAGCTACGTCGGCCCGTCGGGGTACGGGCGGCGCTCGGACTGGTATCGCAACATCCTCGCCAACCCCGACGTGACGGTTCAGGTCGGTCGGCACGCCCATTCGATGACCGCGACGCCGCTGCCGCCGGCGGAGGGTGGCGAGCTGATGGCCCGGTACGCCGGCCGGTATCCGCGGCTCGCGCCCAGGCTGGCCCGCTTCATGGGCTTCGAGGTGGACGGCAGCCCGGACGACTACCGTGCCGTCGGCGAGAGAATCTCGTTCGTACGATTCACGCCTCGCCGCTAGGCTCCTCCGGTGACTGAGGGACCTGAGCTGACCACCGAGCGGCTGCTGCTGCGCCGGTGGCGGGAAAGTGACCGGGCGCCGTTCGCGGCGATGAACGCCGACCCGGCGGTGATGGAGCACTTCGTCAGTCCGTTGAGCCGGGCCGACAGCGACGCCTTCGTCGACCGGATGGAGGCCGCCTTCGAACGCGACGGCTTCGGGCTGTGGGCGGTGGAGGTCCGCGAGACCGGCGACTTCATCGGTTTCACCGGGCTGTCCCCGGTCGGGTTCGACGCGCCGTTCGTGCCGGCGGTGGAGGTCGGCTGGCGGCTCGCCCACCACGCGTGGGGACGCGGGTACGCATCCGAGGCGGCCAGGGCGGCGCTCGGGTTCGCCTTCAACGCGGTCGGCCTGACCGAGGTGGTGTCGTTCACCGCGCCGGTCAACGAGCGTTCGCAGTCGGTGATGCGCAAGATCGGCTTGCGCCGGGACCCCGACGGTGACTTCGAGCATCCGCGCGTTCCGGAGGGGCACCCGATCCGGTCGCACGTGCTGTGGCGGATCGGCGTGGACAACTGGCGCAGGGCGTGAGTGCCGATGCCGTCACGGACGTGACGGCGGGGCAGGTCGCGGAGGCGTTCGACCTGGGTACGCCGATCGGGGAGCTGGTACTCGTCCAGCACACGGTGTCGCGGACCTGGCGGCTGACCACGGACTCCGGGCGCTTTCTGGTGAAGGAACTCTGGCCGGACCACGATCGTCCATGGGCCGAGGAGCTCAACTGGCGAAGGGAGTTCGAGGAACACGTCGCCGCCGCGGGTATCCGGATCCCGCGACCGGTGCCGCCCCCGGCCAAGGCGTACGGCTGGACGTCGCGGGTCGCCGGACGTGGTGCGTACCGCGTCACCGAGTGGGTCGAGCATCGCAAGGTCACCGTGGCCGACGACCTGAGCGACTGGCTCGGGCGCACGCTCGCCATCCTGCACAGCTTCGAGCCCTGGCCCAGTGACACATGCGACACCGGCGACACCGGTGACCTGGAGCCCTTCTACTACGTGCATCCGGCCGACAGGTGGCGGGAGTGGGCCGGGCTGGCGCGGCATCAGGCTCGCCCGTGGGCAGCGGAGTTCGAGGGCCGGCTGGACGGTTACCTACGCCGGACCGAACGCCTGCGTGCGACCTACGCCGACATCGGCGACCACGTGCTCACCCACCGGGACCTGGTTCCGTTCAACGTGCTGATGACGCCGACCGGTCCGGTGCTCACCGACTGGGACGTGATCGGGCCGGACAGCGCCAGCCTGGAGACCGGGTTCGCGGCGGTGACGTTCGCGTTTCGGGACCCCCGCGCCGTCGGGCGCACGCTCGCGTCCTACGCCGCGCACGGCGGTGTGCTGGCCGGCGGCCTGGGCGAGGATCTCTTCGCCCACAAGCTCGGCAGCGAGCTCGGCCGGCTGGCGGTCCTGGTCGACACGGTTGTCACCGGCGCGCCGCTGACTGGCTGGATGACGCGGTACGCCGACCCGGACACCGGTGTGGTGGAGGCGATGGATGAGGTGGCGGCGGCCGAGGACCGGCTCCGCCGGCTGGCCGCCGACCTCGGCCTGTGACGAGGAGAGCGCGCCTCAGGGCCGGAGGGGTTCGCGCCGCAGGGACACTCGACGGTGGGCGATGCGCCAGCCGTTCGGCGTACGTCGCACCACGTCGGCGTAGACCCCGCTGCCGACGGTGCCGTCGCGTCGTACGCCGAGGAACTTCGACCGCGCGGTGACCTCACCGTCCTGCTCGGCCACGACGGTGTTCGTCACCAGGTGCGCGACGGGATTGCGGTCGCCGAGTTCCAGCGCCGATATCCGCATCTCCTCGACGCCGTTGAGAACGGCACCGCCCATCGGTGTCAGGTCGTACGCCACGTCGTCGGTGAACACCTCGCCGAGGCGGTCCAGCGCGCCCTCGTCGACGAGATGTCCGTGCAGGGCGAGCAGTTCGTGAATCGCGAGCCGGTCCTCGGTGGTCAGCGTCATACCGTCGATCCTGCCCAAGCAGGATCGACACCGGTGGCCGGCGACACGCCGGGGACGCGGCCCGGTGGAAGAACCGCGATCGCCGGGTGGTTGGCTCCAGGAGTACGCCGCAGAAGTACGCCGTCGACCAGGCGTGCTCCCCGACCGAAGGAGTTGCCGTGCCGAAGCCGCCCGTGCCCGCCGAGGTCGAAGCGATCCTGAAGAGGCCCAACCCCGCCGTGATGGCGACGGTGCGCCCGGACGGTACGCCGGTGTCGGTGGCCACCTGGTACATCTGGGACAACGGCCGGGTGCTGCTCAACCTGGACGCGACCCGCAAGCGCCTGGAGCACCTGCGCGCCGACCCGCGTGTCTCGCTGACGGTCCTGGACGGCGACTCGTGGTACCGCCACGTGAGCCTGCAGGGCACCGTGACGCTGGAGCCGGACCCCGACCTGGCCGACATCGACCGGCTGTCCACGCACTACTCGGGCAACCAGTACCCCAACCGCGACAATCCGCGCGTGACCGCCTGGATGGACGTCGACCAGTACCACGTCTGGGGTCTCTGACAGCCCGGGATACCAAAGCTCAGCCGGCAGAACGCCCGGCGGTCGCCTGACCGCCGGGCGTTCGTGCGTACGTAAGAGAGAACTCAGCGCAGGGACAGCGACTTCAGCGCGGTGTCGACCTCGGCCATCTGCGGAGCCGTCAGCGGCCCGTGCTGGAGTGCCCCGGCGTTGTCCTGGGCCTGGGCCACCGTGCGGATGCCGGGGATCGGCACGAACGCCTCGCTGCGGGCGAGCAGCCAGCCCAGCGCGCCCTGAGCGAGGGTGCGGCCGCCGGAGGTCAGCACGTCACGGATGTGCTCCAGCGCATCCAGGGTGCGGCCCTCCTTGCCGGCGAAGTCGAAGCGCCGGCGTACGTCGTCGTCGGCGAACTTCGTGTCCCGGTTGAACTTCCCGGTCAGCGCGCCCATCGCCAGCGGCCCGCGGTTGATGCCGGCGAGGTTCTCCGACTCGATCAGCTTCACCATCTCGGGGTTGTCGTCGATGACGTTCGCGTGCAGCTGGATCGCGGCGCAGTGCTCGCTGCGGGCGAACACCGCCGCCCGCTGCGGGTCGTCGGTGCTCCACCCGAACGACCGGATCTTGCCCAGCTGGACCAGCTCCTCCAGCGTGGCCACTACGTCGTCGGTCTGCTCGAGGTCGTAGTCGCCGATGTGGAACTGGTAGAGGTCGATCACGTCGGTGTCCAGGCGGGCCAGGCTCTCGTCACACTGCGCGCGGATCGAGGAGGGGGAGGCGTCCCGGCCGATGGCCTGCTGGGCGCCCTCGTCGATCAGGTTGCCGAACTTCGTGGCGATCACCACGCGGTCCCGCTTGCCAGACAGCGCCCGGGCGAGGACGCGTTCGCTGTGGCCCGCGCCGTAGACGTTCGCGGTGTCGAAGAAGGTCACCCCGGCGTCCAGGGCGGCCTCGATCGCGGCCACCGACTCGTTGTCGTCGACCTTCCCCCAGCCGATCGGGTTGCCGTCGCGGAACGCCGGCCCGCCGATCGCCCAGCAGCCGAAGCCGATCGGGCTCACGGAGATGCCGGAGCGTCCGAGGGTACGTGCGGGGATCGTCATGTCGTCTCCATCAGTGCGGTGGTTCGTTGCTCGTGCGTGCGTCGTTCTCGTGCGCCGTTCGGCGCGTTCGTTGCCTGCCTACCAGGTCATTTCCGATCCGGCATCGGCCGAACCCGCGACGGCGTCCGTTCCCGGCCGCGGCGCGCTCACGCCGTCCCGCCGACAGCTGACCGGCACCGGCCGGCTGTCCTCATCCGGCCGGACGAGCCGGCGCTCAGGGCTCGCGCCAGGTGGTCGGTCCGGCGCTAGCGTCGCCTACGCCCGGGGCCTCGACCAACCCGAGGAGTAGGCAGTGGAACCACGACAGGCGCGCGGTGAGCACCAGCACCACCACGAACCAGATGGTGGTGAGCCGGCCGACGGCGCCATCACCCGCAAGCAGTGGACCTGGTCGATCCTGGCCGGGATGGCGTCCTACCTCGACGCCGGCTCGATCGTGGCCCTCGGCGCCGGGCTCGCCTTGTTCCAGAGCTACCTCCACCTGAGCAGTGGTGCGGTGGGAGCGCTGGCCGCGATCGGCCCGAACGCCATCGGCTGTGCGATCGGCGCGTTCATCGGCGGCCGGCTCGGTGACAAGCTCGGCCGCAAACGCATCTACAAGTACGACCTTCTGGTCTACGCGCTCGGCATCCTGTGCATCGCGCTGGCGTTCAACGCGTCGATGCTGTTCGCCGGGACGCTGGTGGTCGGCATCGCCGTCGGCGCCGACGTACCCACCTCGCTCGCCCTGGTGGCGGAGTTCTCCCCAGCCAAGGCGCGCGGCAAGCTGCTCGGCTTCACCCAGGTCGCGTGGGGAGCCGGACCGCTGGTCGTGCTGATCCTCGCGTACCTGCTGGCACCTCTTGAACTGCTGGGCATCCGGATCGTCTTCCTGCACCTGTTCGTCGTCGCCCTGGTCACCTGGGCGTTGCGCCGGCGGCTCACCGAGTCACCGCGCTGGCAGGCGGCGTCGGAGTCGGCCTCGGGGTCGCCGTCGGCCGGCAGCAAGCAGGTGCAGCCGCACCACCGGGTGCGGGCGCTGTTCAGCGGCGCGAACCTGCGGGCGATGGTGTGGACGGCGACGATCTACGTCTTCTGGAACATCGCCGCGGGCACGGGCGGGATCTTCACGCCGTACATCATCAAGACGTTGCACGCGGGCAGCCAGGCGGCCAGCGTCGCGCTGTCCGCGGTGGGTTTCGCCATCGGGATGATCGCCACGCCGTTGCTGTTCATGAAGTACGCCGACCACTCCCACAAGGTGCGGCGGATCATGTGGGGTGTGGGCGGTGTCATGCAGGTGGTGGCGTACGGCGCCTACCTGGTGTTCCCGTTCACCATTCCGGTGATCATCCTCAACATCGTGCTGTTCGCCGTGGGCGGTGCGCTGGCCGGCGAGGCGTTCTACAAGGTGTTCAGCCAGGAGCTGTTCCCGACCATGCTGCGGGGTACGGCACAGGGCTTCACCTTCGGCGTCGCGCGTACCTGCCTGGGTGTGTGGAGCCTGTTCGTGCCCGCATTGGCAAGTGCCGGGATCCGGCCGGTCGCGGCGCTGCTGTCGCTGTTCTTGTTGGTCAGTGCCGCGGTGGGCTTCTTCTTCATGCCCAACACGTCGGGGAAGTCCCTGGAACAGATCGAGTCCGAACGCTCGGCCATGTCCGGCTAGCCCCGTTGTCGGGTCCCGTCCGCGTACCGTCAACTCGCGGTTGCGGACGGCTGCGGTTTTTTACAATCGCCGGGCCGGGCCGGCGGTCGATGATGGGCGCATGACCTACCAGAACCTGCTGCCCAGGCTGATCGTTTCCGATGCCAACGCGGCCATCGACTTCTACCGCGAGGCGTTCGGCGCCGAGGAGATCGCCCGGTTCACCGACGGCCAGAAGATCGTGCACGCCGAACTCCGGTTCGGGCCGGTGGCGCTCACCCTCAAGGACGAGGAACCCGGCACTGCTGACATGGGGCCGGCCGCGCTGGACGGCTCGCCGGTGATCCTCACGTTGTACGTGTCCGACGCCGACGAGGTGTCCGCGCGGTTGGAGGGCGCCGGCGCCACCGTGATCTACCCGGTCGGTGACTCGCCGTACGGGCGGATGGGCCGCCTGCGGGACCTGTTCGGCCACGTGTGGATGCTCCACCAGGACGCGCCGGGCCCCACCGGCTGACGCCGGCTCTGCTCACACCCGGGGCGGGCCCGCGAGGATCGCGTCCTCGATCCTGGCCGGGTCGCCCGGCGCCAGCCAGCGTCCCCACCAGGTGGCGCCGGCGTCGGCGAGGGCGGCGATCCCGTCCGGGTCGTCGGTGCCGCTGACCTTCACGTCGAAGCCGTCGCTGTCGCCGCGTTCACGGGCGACGAACTCGAGCAGCTCGCGAACGTCGGCCGGAGTGATCGGCCCCTCGCTCGCCTGCGGTGGACCCTTGTACGCGCACGCGCCGTCCCAGCGGGCGATCCGGCGGCGAACGCCCGGCGCGAGCAGGTCACCACCGATCCAGATCGGGATGCGCGGCTGCTGGACCGGCACGGCGGAGTAGCGCAACCCGTCGACCCGGTAGTGCCTACCGTCGTGGTGGACCGGCCGGCCGGTCCACAGCCCCGCGATGATCGCCAGCCCCTCGTCGACCCGCTCGGCCCGCTCACGTGGGTGCACCGGCTCGCCGACTGCGCCGAAGCCGGGTTCGTTTCCGTCTCCGCTGCCCACGCCGAGGATCAACCGGCCACCGGACAGCACGTCCAGCGACACGGCCTCACTGGCGAGCTTCCACGGCCGGCGCCGGGGGAGCGGGGTGACGGTCGTGCCGAGCCGGATCCGGCTCGTCGCCACCGCCATCGCAGCGAGGCTGACCCACGGATCGTAGGTCGGCACGTCCGTCCGCCCCTGGTAGACGAGGTAGTCCTCGAGGAAGAACGCGTCCCATCCGGACCGCTCGGCCAGGGCTGCCAGCCGGGCCAGTCCGGCCGGGTCGAGCCCGGGACCGGCCGCCCCTGTCGTCACCGAAAACTGCATGTGTTGAACGTAGCGGCCACCTCGTGCCGCCGCCGGTCCAGCTACGGCCACCTCCCTGGACAGGTGGGAGCGGCCACCGAACAGTGGCACCGTGACAGCTGACCGCATCGTCGACGTCCGTACTTCGTTCGTTCGTGCCGAGAGCACCGGGCAGGCCGAGCCGTCGCGCCACGACGGTGGTGACCGGGAGCCGGTCCGGCGCGACCACTGGCTGGGCGGCAAGGTCGCCAACCCGATGACGAAGTACGCGGAGTTCCGGGACAACCGCGACGCGGGCATCGGCGCCGCCGACGGCGGCACGGTCGTGGTGGAGGTCGAGTCGGAGTCCGGCGCGATCGGCGTCGCCACGACGGCAGGGCTGGCGACCGCGGCGGTCATCTCACAGCACCTCGCCCGGCTGGTGATCGGTGAACGCGCGAGCGCGCATTCGCGTACGTGGGACCGGATGTTCTCCAGCACGTTGCGGTACGGCCGCAAAGGCCTTGTGCTGCACGCGATCTCGGCGGTCGACCTGGCGATCTGGGACCTGCACGGCAAGGTCGTGGGCGAGCCCGTGCACGCGTTGCTCGGCGGCCGGATCCGGGACGCGGTGCAGGTCTACGCGACCGGTCCGCGGCCCGAAACCGCCGCCCGGTTGGGATTCGCGGGCGCGAAGCTGCCGTTGGTCTGGGGCCCGTCGGAGGGCGAGGCGGGGTTCCGCAACAACGTCGCGCTGGCCAGGGAGGCACGCGAGGCGGTGCCTGCCGACTTCCCGTTGATGTACGACTGCTGGATGGCGCTGGACGTCGATTACGCCGTCCGGCTCGCGCACGCCGTCGAGCCGCTGGGCTTCACCTGGATCGAGGAGCCGTTGCCACCCGACGACTACGCGGGTCTGCGCCGGATCCGGGACCGGATGCCACCCACGATGACGCTGAACACCGGCGAGCACGAGTACACCGCGAACGGTTTCCGGCTGCTCTGCGAGGCGGGTGTGGACGTCATCCAGCCCGACCTCGGCTGGTGCGGCGGGATGACGGAGGTGCTGCGGATCGCCGCGGTCGCCCGTGTGTACGGCGTACGGGTGATTCCGCACACGTGCGGCATGCCCAACTACCACTTCGTGGTGACCCAGCCCGGCGGTGACCTGGCGGAGTTCCCGGTGCTGTCAGCCGACGGTGAGCAGCTGGCACCTCAGCACGCGCCGCTGCTGCTCGGCGAGGACATTCCTGACAAGGGCTGGTTGACAGTGGGCGAGAAGCCCGGCTTCGGACTGGCGCTCGACCCCGACGTGGAGCTCGTGCCGGCCGTACCCGGCCTGCCCGGAGTCGCGCGATGACCAAGCCGCGGGTGGGTGTGGTGGGCACCGGCTGGTGGGCCAGCACCGCGCACCTGCCCGCCCTGGCCGCCCACCCGGGCTCGATGCTGACCGCGATCTGTGAGCCGAAACCCGAACGGGCACGGGAGATCGCCGAGCGGTTCGGCGTACGCCACGTCTTCGTCGACCTCGCCGACCTGCTCGCCGCCTCAGTCGTCGACGGCCTGGTGATCGCCACCCCGCACACCACTCACCACGCACTCGCCCGGGCTGCGCTGGAGGCCGGCGTGCACGTGCTGGTGGAGAAGCCGCTCACCACCAGTGCGGCCGACGCGTTCGACCTCGTCGACCTGGCCGAGGCTCGCGGGCTGCACCTCTGCGTCGGCTACACCTACCACCACACGCCGGCGGCGGAGTTCGTCCGCACCGCGGTCCGTGAGGAGATCGGCGATCTGGTCTGCGTCGCCGCGCAGTTCAATTCCGCCACCCAGTCGTTGTTCAGCGGTGGTGACACCCCCGGTGACGACCCGGGCGAGGCGGACGTGCCGCACCCCACGACCTACGCCGACCCGGCCAGGTCCGGCGGCGGGCAGGGCCACACCCAGGTGACGCACCTGATGGGCGCGGTCACCTGGACGACGGGCCGGGAGGTCGAGGAGGTGTTCTGCTACCAGGACACCCGTGGGCTGCCCGTCGACCTGGTGGACGTGATGGCGTTCCGGTTCGCCGGCGGCGGGCTGGGGACGGTCACCTCGACGGGTACCGCCGTGGACGGCCAGCCGCCCCGGCACCGCATCCACTACGACGGCACCCGGGGCACGGTGTTCCACGACCTGGCCACCGGTGCGGCCACGCTGGTGCGTTCCGGCGGGCAGCGGGTGGAGTGCCCGCCGCCGAGCGAGGGTCCGGCCTACCCGACGGGGGCGCCGGCTCGTGCCTTCGCGGAACTGCTGGCGGGGCGTGGCACCAACCGCGCGCCCGGTGACCTGGCAGCCGCCACCGTGGCGTTCCTGGACGCGGCGTACCGTTCGGCGGCGACAGGGCGCGCCGAACGCGTGCCACGCCGAGGAGACGCCGGCCGCTGAGCACGAGACCCGACCGTCACCTCGATGCCGGGAGGCCTCGGCCGGAGGCAGCGGGCCGAGTGTGAGTTCCAAGGACACCTTGGCGATGGATGACGAAAGCCTCGACGTAGACTCACCGACTCCCCGGACTCAACAGAGAGGCAAGTCAGCCATGCGCTCGGCAGCGGTGCTCACCTTCGCCCACGACTTCCCGTGGTTCCACCGCTGGATCGGCCTGGTCGGAAACGCGCTGTTCGTGATAGGCAGCGTCTGCTTCCTCTTCGACCGTCTGGTGATACCGGGTACGTGGATCTTTGTCGCGGCCTCGCTCGGCTTGCTCATCGACAGCGTTGGGGAAAAGCTTCGCAGGCGCGAACAAGAACGTGGCGGAAACCCCACCCAGCCTGTGCCCGGCCGTAGCTCGCGGGTAGAGGCATCGACCCGGCCCGGAGCAAGACGGTGAGGAAGGTCCGATGTGACCGCAGTAACCACAGGACCTGGATGTAAGCGCCTGCGTGGGTGACCCCAAGGAGCACCATGTCCTACGCCGATGGCCGACGCCCGCACCACGACGGCTCCGAACGTTACGTGAGCGACGAGTCGCCGAGTGTCGGCGACACCGTGACGGTGTTCGTCCGCACGGCCGACGACGATCCGGCCGGCCCGGTCGGCCGGGCGCATGCCCGGGTGCTGCGCGACGGTGAACCGGCGTACGTCGAGGCCAGGGTGGACCGGCGCGCCGACGGGACGACCTGGTGGCGTGCGGACCTGCCGGTTGTCAACGAGACCTTGCGCTACCGCTTCTGGCTGGGTGACGGCCGGGGCCGGGGCCGGTGGCTGAACGGTCGCGGCACCAGCGTGCGCGACGTGGACGACAGTGCCGACTTCCGGGTGACCACCGCGTCGGCGCCACCGTCGTGGGCCGCGGACTCGGTGGCGTACCAGATCTTTCCGGACCGGTTCGCGCGATCGGCCGCCGCGGACGAGCGGGAGTTGCCCGACTGGGCCGTCCCGGCGAGCTGGGACACGCCCGTCCTGGCCCGGCACCCCGACGCCGTTCGGCAGGTGTACGGCGGGGACCTTGACGGTGTTGCCGAGCATCTGGACCACCTCACCGCACTCGGGGTGAACCTGATCTACCTGACGCCGTTCTTCCCTGCTCGCTCCAACCACCGTTACGACGCGGCCGGCTTCGACCGCGTGGATCCGCTGCTCGGTGGCGACGCCGCCCTCGCCCGGCTCACCGAGGCCGCACACCGGCGGGGGATCCGGGTGATCGGCGACATCACGCTCAACCACGTGGGCGCCACGCATCCGTGGTTCCGGACCGCGATGGCCGACCCGGGCAGCGCCGAGAACGGCTTCTTCCACATCGACCGCGCCACCGGCAGCTACGCCACCTTCGCCGGAGTCGAGTCGCTGCCCAAGCTCGACCACACCAGCGCCGAGCTCCGGCGCCGCCTCTACGCCGGCCGCGGAAGCGTGGTGGACCGCTACCTGCGGGAGCCCTACGGGCTGGACGGCTGGCGGGTCGACGTCGCGCACTCGGCCGGCAAGTACGGACCCACCGACCTCGGTGACCTGGTGGGCCGGACGACACGGGCGACGCTGGAGGCCGCGCGGCCCGACGGCCTGCTGCTCGCGGAGGACCAGTTCGACGCCTCGGCCGCGCTGCAGGGGCCGGGCTGGCACGGGACGATGGACTACGCCGGGTTCACCCGCCCGGTGTGGTCGTGGCTGGTCGACGCCATCGGCGAGGAGACGTTCTGGGGTACGCCGGGGCCGGTGCCCGACTACGACGCGGGCGACCTCGCGGCGGTGATGGACACCTTCCACGCCGTGCTGCCCTGGCGCAGCGTGCGGCACAACCTCACGCTGATCGACTGCCACGACACCGGGCGGTTCCGGTCCTTCGCCGGACCGGAACGCCAGCTCGTGGCGGCGGCGCTGATGATGACGCTGCCGGGGATCCCGATGGTGTTCGCCGGAGACGAGGTGGGCGCGGAGGGCGACCATCTGGAGTCCGGCCGGGTGCCGTTCCGGTGGGATCGTTCCCAGTGGGACGTCCGGACGTACGCCGCGTATCGCGAGCTGATCGAGTTGCGACGCACGCACCGGGCGTTGCGCCACGGCGGCCTGCGCTGGCTGCATGCGGACGGCGACGTGGTGCTGTTCGAACGCGAGAGCCTGGAGGAGCGGCTGCTGGTCCAGGTCTCCCGCGCTTCCCACCGGCCGCTGACCGCACCGGTCGACTGCACCGGGCTGGCGGGATCACCCGACGTCCGGGTGGGTGAGGCGCTGCCCGGCGACGGTCCCGCGCACCACGTCTGGCTGGCGAAGGTATAGCGATGCAGTCCGCCTACCGCGACTCCTACGCGTCGTTCACCGTCGGGGACGACCTGCTGCTGGAGTTCCGTAAGTGGCCCGCGAGCCTGCACTACCGGGTGCGAGCGGTGTTCCTCGGTGCGGACGAGACCGGCGCCTGGATCGGCGCCACGAAGGACCGCATGGTGGACCGCGGCCCGGGGCGGCGCCCGAACGTCGTGTCGCAGGACTGGGTTTCGTTCCTGCCGTACGGACTGGGCTGGTCGGCCCGGTGGTACGCCGGCCAGGCGGCTGCGGGGCGAGCGTCTCGCTACTCCTGTTACGTCGACATCACCACCCCGGCGCAGGTGGACGAACGCGGAGTGCACCTGGTCGACCTGGATCTGGACGTCGTGCGCACGTGGGACGGCGCGGTGGAGGTCCTGGACGAGGACGAGTTCGAGGAGCATCGCCTCGCTCTCGGCTACCCCGAGCCGCTCGTCAAGGCGGCCTTGCGTGCGGCGGCAGACGTGCGGAGCGACATGACCGCCGGCACGCATCCCTTCGACGGGGAGGAGGCCGGCAGGAGAGCTTCGTCATTCACCGGGTGAGACGAATTCCGGCTGGGACACTCGTACGCACATCTGTCGTACCAACCTTCTCGAGGTTGAGATGCCCAGAACGCGTGAGGTCTCAAGGCGAGTGCGGGCAGCGTCAATCGCGGCTTGCCTCCCCGGCGTCATCCTCGCGGTGTCGACGGTCACCCCGCCGGCCACGGCGAGCACTCCCACGGCGGTGACGCCGACGCCGGCCGCCACTCCTGCCGCGGTGGCCGCGCCGAACGACTTCAACGGTGACGGTTTCATCGACCTCGCGCTCGGCTCGCAGGCGACCATCGGCCGCTTCCCGTTCGCCGGCATGGTGCCGATCGTCTACGGCAATGGCACCACCCTCGACCCGGCCAGGCGGCAACTTGTCGACGAGTCGCTGGGCTGGGTGCCGGGTTCGCCGGACCAGGACGAGGGATTCGGGTCGACGCTCGCCTCGGCCGACTTCAACGCCGACGGGTACGCCGACCTGGCGGTCTGCGCGCCCACCGAGGTCGGCCCCTCCTTCACCGGGATCGGCGCGCTCTACGTGCTGTTCGGCACCCCCACAGGTCTGCAGCGTGGCTACCGCCTCGTCTCGAACTGCGACGAGGTGACGACCGGAAGGTTCAACGGGGACGCGTTCCCCGACCTGGCGATTCTCGGTGACCAGCCCCACGTGATGTACGGCGGTGCGACGCTGGACAATCCGGGCGGCATCGTGCTCCGGAGGTTCGGGGCCACCGGGGAGGACCTGTTCGGGCGCGCCGCGCTCGCGTCCGGTGACCTCAACCACGACGGCCTCTCCGACGTCGTGTACACCGTCTCCCGGACCAGGGGCGTGGTTCTGCAGGTCTACTTCGGCGGCTCCGCCGGGCTCGGCACCAGCTTCTCCCAGCAGATCGCCACGTCGCTGTCCACCTCCGCCTCGATCGGGGACATCAACGGCGACGGCTACGGAGATCTGGCCGTCGGCAGCCCCTGGGACAGTGCGGGCGCGATAGACCTCGCCGGGCAGGTGCGCGTCTGGTACGGCAGCGCGACCGGGCTCGATCTCGTCCGCGGCGTCATGGTGATCAACCAGGACTCGCCCAGTGTGCCCGGTGGCCCGGAGGCGGGTGACTACTTCGGCTACAGCGTCGCCCTGGGCGACGCCACCGGGGACGGCAGAGCCGACCTCGCGATCGGCGTGCCGTTCGAGGACATCTACACGACCGTCGACGCGGGGTACGTCACCGTGGTGCGCGGCGCCGCCGCCGGGCTGAACCTCGCCACGTCCAAGGCGTACCAGCAGGGCGCCGGGGGCGTTCCGGGCTCTGTGCAGCCCGGTAACGAGTTCGGGTGGGCGCTGGCGTTCCGGGACTTCAACCGGGACAACCGCGCGGACCTCGCCATCACCGCCGTGGGCACGAACGGGAACCAGGGACAGGCCATCGTGCTGACCGGGACCTCCAGCGGGGCGGGCGGGGCCGGTGCGTTCCCGGTGCTGACGCCGCAGGTGCTGGGCCTCCCGGTGACTGCTCTGGCGTTCCTCGGCGTCTCGGTCTCCCGGTAACGGCGTCACCCGTCGGCCGCGTCGGCAGGAGAGTTTCGTCATACACCGCGTACGACGAATTCCGGCTGCGACACTCGGACGCACCTCTGTCATACCGACCTTGTTGAGGCGAGATGCCCAGAACGCGTACGGCTTCGAGGCGAGTGCGGGCGATGTCAATCGGAGCTTGCCTGCCCGTGGTGACCCTCGCGGTGTCGATGGCCGCCCTGCCGGCCGCGGCGACCACGCCCGGTCCGGCACCCGCACCCGCGCCGACAAGCGCCACCCTGGCGGCAGCCACACCGGCGGCGAGTACTCGGTCCGCCGCGACGCCGGAGGCGACGCCCACGACCACGCCGACGCCGCCACCCACGAAGACGGCCGCGCCGAACGACTTCAACGGGGACGGGTTCATCGACCTGGCCCTCGGCACGGAGGCGACCGTCGCCGGCTTCCCGTTCGCGGGCATGGTCCCCATCGTCTACGGCACCGGAACCACACTCAGCCCGGCCAAGCGGCAGCGGATCGACGAGTCGCTGAACTGGGTACCGGGCACACCGCAGCAGGACGAGGGATTCGGGTCGACGCTCGCCTCGGCCGACTTCAACGCCGACGGCTTCGCCGACCTGGCGGTATGTGCCCCCACCGAGACGGAGAACGGATTCGGCGGAGTCGGCGCGCTCTACATCCTGTTCGGCAGGTCGGTGGGACTGCAGTTCGCCGTGCGTGTCGCGGCGAACTGCGACGAGGTGGCGGCCGGAAACTTCAACGGGGACAAGTTTCCCGACCTCGCGATTCTCGGTGACCAGCCGCACGTGGTGTACGGCAGCGCGACCCTGAGCAACCCGGGCGGCATCGTGCTCCGGAACTTCGGGGTCACCAGCGAGGACCTGTTCGGGCGCGCCGCGCTCGCGTCCGGTGACCTCAACCACGACGGCTACTCAGACGTCGCCTACACCGTCTCCCGGACCAGGGGCGTGGTTCTGCAGGTCTACTTCGGCGGCTCCGCCGGCCTCGGCACCAGCTTCTCCCAGCAGCTCGCCACGTCGCTGTCCACCTCCGCCTCGATCGGGGACATCAACGGCGACGGCTACGGCGACCTCGCGGTGGGCAGCCCGTCGGACACCGTGGGCACCTTCGAGCTCGCCGGGCAGGTTCGTG
The DNA here is from genome assembly GCA_963791775.1 of uncultured Actinomycetota bacterium. GTDB lineage: Bacteria > Actinomycetota > Actinomycetes > Propionibacteriales > Actinopolymorphaceae > Actinopolymorpha. The sequence continues at coordinate 99,019 of CAWBTM010000017.1, forward strand.
TCTGGTACGGCAGCGCGACCGGGCTCAACCTGACCCGCGGGGTCACGGTGATCAACCAGGACTCCTCGTATATGCCAGGTGGCCCGGAGGCCGGGGACTACTTTGGCTACAGCGTCGCCTTGGGCGACGCCACCGGTGACGGCAAGGCCGACCTGGCTATCGGAGTGCCGTTCGAGGACATCGGTACGACTCTCGATGCGGGGTTCGCGACCGTGGTACTTGGTGCCGCCGCGGGGCTGAACCTCTCGACTGCAAGGGCAGTCCAGCAGGGCGCCAACGGCGTGCCGGGTACGGTCGCGGCGGGCAACGAGTTCGGGTGGGCGCTGGTGTTCCGGGACTTCAACCGGGACAACCGCGCGGACCTCGCCATCACCGCGGTGGGCACGAACGCCAACCAGGGGCTGGCCCTTGTACTGACCGGTTCGGCCACCGGGGTGGGCGGCCCGGGAGCCTTCCCGGTGCTCACGCCGCAGGTGCTGGCGTTTCCCGTGCCGGCCCTCGCGTTCTTCGGCGTCTCGCTTTCCAAGTGACAGGGGACAGACATGCTCCGAATGCGACTGGGATCGGTGTCAATCGCGGCTTGCCTGCCCGCGCTGATCCTTGCTGTGGCAGGGACAGCCCCGCCGGCCGCGGCGATCTCCATGGCGGATGCGAGGTCCGGTGCTGCCGCGACACCCGCCGCCACACCGACGAACAAGCCCGCCGCGGTGTCGGTGCCGAACGACTTCAACGGTGACGGTCTCGTCGATCTCGCGCTCGGCTCGCAGGCGACCGTCGCCGGCTTCCCGTTCGCCGGCATGGTCCCCGTCGTCTACGGCACCGGCACCACACTCACGGCCAGGCGGCAGCGGATTCAGCCGCGGCGTCCAGGTGATCAACCAGAACACCTCCGGGGTTCCGGGCGGCGCGGAGTCGGGTGACTACTTCGGTTTCAGTGTCGCCCTCGGCGACGCCTCCGGCGACGGCAGAGCCGACCTCGCGATCGGGGTGCCGTTGGAGGACATCGGTACGGCCGTCGACGCCGGATACGTGACCGTGGTGCCCGGTGCCTCCGCCGGCCTGAACCTCGCCGCTTCCAAGGCGTACCAGCAGGGCACCGGAGGCGTCCCGGGACCTGCCGCGGCCGGCAACCAGTTCGGCTGGGCGCTGGTGTTCCGGAACTTCAACCGGGACACCCGCGCGGACCTTGTCATCACGGCGCCCGGGACGAGGGCCAACCAGGGCCTGGTCATGGTGCTGACCGGAACGGCGTCCGGGGTGGGCGGACCGGGAGTGTTCCCGGCGCTGACGCCCCAAGTGCTGGCCTTCCCGGTGCCGACCCGGGCGTTCTTCGGCGTCTCGGTCTCCAGGTAGCGGCACCCGGCCGAGGACGCGTCTGCCGGAGCGCGCCGGCCTCACTCGGCGGGCTCGAGATGGCCGGCGCAGGTCTGTGGTTGCCCCGACGACCGTGAGCCGTCCGGGCACACCACGTCCGACCACACCGTGTCGGTGAGGTCGGCGTCCTCCAGTCGTGCGCCGGTGAGGTCGGAGTCGACCAACCGGGCGCCGGTGAGGTCGGCGTCGCGCAGGTCCGCACCCGTCGCGTCCGTCCGGGCGAGCACCGCCTGGCTCAGGTCGGCGGCGTTCAGGCGCGCCCGGATCAGCCCCACCGCGGACAGGTTGGCGCCGCGCAGGCCGGCGCGTCGCAGGTCCGCGGCGCCCAGGTCGACGCCTCGCAGCGTCGCGGTCTCCAGGACGGCGTCGGTGAGGTCGGCACCGGACAGGTCGACATGGCTGAGCCTGGCGGCGGCCAGGCTCGCCCGGTGCAGGTTGGCCCGGCCGAGGGTCGCCCGGCTCACGCTCTGGTCGTCGAGGGTGACACCTTCGAGGTTCGCGCAGCGCATCTTCCGGCGGGTGAGCGAGCTGCCGGACAGCGTTCTGTCGGACAGATCCGGGCCGGCCTGGGCGCGGGGACAGTTGCGTCCGTGGCTATCGGACCCGCAGGCCACGAGCCCGCCGGTGAGTGCCATGAGTACGACACACAGCACCGCCGCACGCGTTCCCCCGTACCGCACCTCACCAGTATCGGCGCCCTGCTCGGGCCCGTCACAACCTCGCCACGAAAGCGTCCGTGGCAGCCACCACCTGGCGGAGGATGTCGGCCGAATTGACCGGATCGGCGTCGGTTTCCAGGCCGTGGTCGGCACCGGGGATCTCCAGCACCTCCGCCTTGGTGGACCGGGCGAGGTCGCCGTTCCAGGTCGGGTCGCCGGTGCCGCCGACCAGCAGCGTCGGCGCCGATGCCGTCGTCAGCGCGCCGGTCACGTGCAGTTCGCCGCACAGCGGGGTCAGCCAGATCGCCGGGAGGTTTCGTTCCACCGCGACCGGGGCGGCGAACGTGCCGAGCGACTTGCCCACCAGCAGCGGGCGTTCGGCCTCCTCCCGGTCCAGCGCCGCGACCGCCTGGTCGCACACCCAGCCGGACACCGCCGCACGGTCGGACAGGGGCGGGGGGTCCCACCACACCTCCTGCACCGTCCAGCGGTGGGCGAGCAGCACCGCTCGGGTGAAGTGCAGCAGCGGTCTGGCCGGCGTGTAGGAGGCGCCGGGCAGGACGATCGCGACTTTGTCGGGGTCGGCTTCGAACCGGTTCTGGTCGGCCATGCCCCATTGTCGCCACGACGGTTGCGTCGACCGGCCACCCTCATCGGGCACGGCGTATCCGAGTCCGGCCAGTTGGCGGCGATGATCTTGTGGGCGTACGCACAGCGCGCCTAGGTTCGCCGGGACCGCTCCGCGCCCTGCCCAGGAGGCTTCGTGTCCAGAACACCGTCCCGGTCGTCACACCTGCTGCCGCGGATGCTGGCGGCGGCCGGCACGCTCGCGCTCGGGTTCGGAGTCCTGACCGGCACCGCGGCGGCGGCGCCGCAGCCGGTCCGCGTCGCGCCCGCGCACCCCGCGGCGAAGCCGGTCACGGTCTCGGTGCCCACGGCGGTCGGGGCGGTCGCGGCGGTGAAACCCTCGGCCGCGACCCTCGCCGCCCCGGTCTGCGGCACGCTGTGCGACGGTGCTCCGGTGAGCGAGGCGCGCGAGGACCGGCTGGCCGACGGCACCACCATCTACGGACGCTCGATCGAGCTGCACCTGTCCGACCGGGACGCGATGGGCTGGGCGAGCATCAACAACGGCGACCCGACCGACGAAGTGTGGCTGGACCGCTCGTACGACGGCGGTAAGACGGTCGCTGACGCCAAGCTCGGCGACGCCACCATCCCGGACGGCAGCCGCGGCACCACCACCGCGATGTTCAACCTGAATGACCGCGACAACTACCGCGCCGGGGTACTCCGTGCCTGCGGGAAGGCCGGCAACCGCGACAACGTCGTCTGCACAGACTGGACCGGGGTGGAGCGCCCGAGCACGCAGGGCACTCCCACCAAGCGCGCGGTGGAGGCGCTGGTCAAGCTGTACGACCGCGACACCGGGCTGTGGAAGACCACCGGCTGGTGGAACTCCGCGAACGCGCTGACCGCGGTGCTCGACTACGAGCTGGCCACCGGCGACCGGTCCTACGACTGGATCATCGCCAACACCTACGACAAGAACCTGCACGCGCAGGGTGGCAACTTCACCAACGACTACATCGACGACACCGGCTGGTGGGCGCTGGCCTGGATCAGGGCGTACGACCTGACCGGGCAGGACCGTTACCTGCAGACGGCGAAGTTCGACGTCGACTACATGTGGAGCACCCACAACGACGTCTGCGGCGGCGGCGTGGTGTGGAACGTCAACCAGCGGTACAAGAACGCCGTCACCAACGAGCTGTTCGTCAAGGCCGCCGCGAGCCTGCACAACCGCATCGTCGGCGACAGCGAGTACCTCGACCGGGCGCTGAACATCTGGCAGTGGTTCCGGGCCAGCGGAATGATCAACGCGGACAACCTGATCAACGACGGCCTGGACGGCACGACCTGCCAGAACAACGGCGGTACCACCTGGACCTACAACCAGGGCATCGTCCTCGGCGCGCTGACCGAGCTGGCGGCGGCCGCCAAGGACAGCTCCTACCTCACCCAGGCGCGCGAGCTCGCCGACGCCTCGACCCGGAGCGAGTACCTCAACCCCGACGGCGTGCTGACCGAGCCGTGCGAGCCGAACGGCTGCGGCGGGGACGGGCCGACGTTCAAGGGCGTCTACGTCCGCAACCTCGGCGAGCTGAACGCGGCGCTGCGCGGCCGGCCGTACCAGCGCTACCTGCAGCGGCAGGCAACCGTGTCGTACCTGCGTGACCGCAACCGCTTCGACCAGTACGGTGTGCACTGGGCCGGGCCGATCGAGGCGATCAGCGCGGCCACCCAGCAGAGCGCGACCGAGGCGCAGATCGCGCCGCTGTGGGGTCGCGGGTCCAAGCAGGGTTGACGATCCGGCCCAGGGGTGCCGTCGCCCCTGGGCCACGCAACTCAGTCGTCGAGGGTCTGGTAGACCGAGGTCCAGAAGTCGAGGTAGATCTCCGACAGCTGCGGGAAGCCCGACCGCTGGGTCATCAGGATCGCGGTGAGGCCCTCGTGCGGGTCGGAGTACCACGACGTGCCGAGGCCGCCGTCCCAGCCGAACTGCCCGGGCACCGCGGACGGTGAGTCGCGGCGGGTCACCACGGCCATGCCGAGTCCCCAGCTCCTGCTGTCGAAGTAGCCGGGGAAGAAGCCCGACTCCTCCTTCACCCGCGGCGTGAGGTGGTCGGTGACCATCGACTGGACGGTGGTGCGGGACAGGATGCGTTCGTCGCCGTAGCGGCCGCCCGCCAGCATCATCTGACCGAACGCCGCGTAGTCGTCGACGGTGGAGACGAGTCCGCCGCTGCCGGACTGGAACGCCGGCGGGCTCGACCACTGACCGTCGGCGGCCGGGTCGTACACCCGCAGCACGCCGGTCTCCGGGTCGGGCTCGTAGCTGGTGGCGAACCGGTCCAGCTTGCCCGCCGGAACGCTGAACGCGGTGTCCCTCATGCCGAGGGGTTCGAAGATCCGCCGGCGGAAGAACGTCTCCAGCGACTGGCCGGAGGCGCGTTCGATCAGTACGCCGAGAAGGTCGGAGCCGGTGTTGTACATCCACCGCTCACCCGGCTGGTACATCAGCGGCAACGAGGCGAACCTGCGCAGCCACTCGTTCGGTCCCGGTAGCAGCGCCGGACGGGGTGGGCCGTCACCGATGCCCGCCTCGGCGATCGCGTCCTGGATCGGGTAGCTGCCCGGCGCGGCGAAGAACACCCCGAAGCCGAGCTGGAACGTCAGCAGGTCGCGCACGCTGATCGGCCGATTGGCCGGCACGGTGTCGGTGACCGACCCGTCGAGCCGCTTCATCACCTGGCGGTCGGCGAGCTCTGGCAGCAACGTGTCAACGGGGTCGTCAAGGCGGAGTTGGCACTCCTCGACCAGGATCATGGTCGCCACCGCGGTGACCGGCTTGGTCATGGAGGAGATCCGGAAGATCGTGTCCCTCTCCATCGGGGTGTGCCCGTCCACCTCGGTGAGCCCGATCGCGTCGACGTGGGTCTCACCCCGCCTGCTCACCAGGGTCACCATGCCGGGTGCGGTGCCGCGCCCGACGTGGGCTGCCATCGTGTCGTGCATGCGGGCCAGGCGAGCCTTGGACAGGTTTCCCGAAGTCATGTGCGTCCTCCTAGTGACAGCTGGGCGGATCCGGCCACCGCGAGAACGTCGACTCGTGCGGCTGCTCGGCCACGATACGGCTCACCTACCCGTCCCGGAACCGATGCGACCACTGCCCGGACATCGACCCGGTGACGGTGCAGCCGATCCACTGAAGGCCGCGTTCGCGGCCGGATCCTGCCAGCTCGCCCGGCTGATCGGGTGCGCGCGCACTGTGATGTGACATGGTACTGCGGTGCCTGATCTTGGTCCGCCCGTCGACGTGGTGGTCGTCGGTGCCGGCGTGGTGGGTGCTGCCTGTGCCTACTACGCCGCCCGCGCGGGTCTGTCCGTGGCGGTGGTCGAGGCCGGCACGATCGCCGGCGGCACCACCGGGTCGGGCGAGGGCAACCTGCTGGTCTCGGACAAGGAGCCCGGCCCCGAACTCGACCTCGCGCTGGTGTCACTGCGGCTGTGGGACGAGCTGGCCGGGGACCTCGCGCCGGCCGACGTCGAGTACGAAACCAAGGGCGGCGTCGTCGTGGCGCAGACGCCGGACGGCCTGGTGGCGTTGACGAAACTCGCCGACGCCCAGCGCGCGTGCGGCGTCCTCGCCGAACCCGCGGACGGCGCGGCTCTGGTCGAGCTCGAACCCCAGCTCGCACCCGGTCTCGCGGGCGGGGTGCACTACCCGCAGGACGCGCAGGTGCAGCCGATGCTCGCGGCCGCGAGCCTGCTGCGTCGGGCGCGCGACCACGGCGTCCGGGTGCACGCCGGCGTCCGGGTCGTCGGCATCGACCGCGATTCGGATGGCCGGGTCACCGGGGTCGTGACCTCGGCCGGGAGGCTGTCGGCCGGCGCGGTCGTCAACGCGGCCGGCACGTGGAGCGGCGAGGTGGCCGCGCTCGCCGGAGTCGACCTGCCGATCCAGCCACGCCGCGGGTTCATCCTGGTCACCGAACCGCTGCCGCCGCTGATCCGCCACAAGGTCTACGACGCCGACTACGTGGCCAACGTCGCCAGCAGTTCCGCGGGGTTGGAGACGTCGACCGTGGTCGAGGGAACGCGCGGCGGCACTGTTCTGATCGGCGCCAGCCGCGAGCGCGTCGGCTTCGACCGTGCGCTGTCGGTGCCGGTGCTGGCGCGGCTCGCCGCCCAGGCGGTACGGCTTTTCCCCTTCCTGGAAAGGGTCGCGACCATCCGGGCGTACCGCGGATTCCGGCCCTACCTGCCCGACCACCTGCCGGTCATCGGGGCGGATCCGCGCGTGCAGGGCTTGTTCCACGCCTGTGGGCACGAGGGTGCCGGCGTGGGCCTCGCGCCGGTCACCGGGTCGCTGGTCGCAGCGGCGCTCACCGGCACCGAACCCGCGGTGGACCTCCGGCCGTTCCGCGCGGACCGGTTCGACGACCTGCCGCCCGGCTCGATGACGTACGAGGAACAGCCGGGGGAGGTGCGGGCATGAGCACCGAAGCCAACCCGCCGGGCACGCCGGGCACGCCGGGCACGCCGGGCACGCCGGGCACGCCGGCAGCCGATGCCGAGCAGCTGGTCGTGGACGGGCAGCCGGTGTCCTTTGCTCCCGGGCAGACCATCGCGGCGGCGCTGCTCGCGGACGACCGGACGTCCTGGCGTACGACCCGCTCCGGCCGGCCACGCGGGATCTTCTGCGGCATCGGCGTCTGCTTCGACTGTCTGGTCACCACGAACGGCCGCCGGGTGCGCGCCTGCCTGGAACCCGCCCGCCCAGGCGACGCTGTGAGCACCGGGCCGATGAGTCCCGGCCCCGGTGAGGGGCCGGGCGCGACGGAGGGCCTCGCCAGATCGGCACCGCCCACCAGGTGTGACGCCGTGGTGATCGGTGCGGGACCGGCCGGCCTCACCGCGGCGAACGCGATCGCCGAGCACGGGCTGTCGGTCGTCCTGCTGGACGCCGGGGAGCGTCCCGGCGGGCAGTACTACCGGCACTCCGTCCGAGGCGAGTCGGCCGAGGCCGCGAGCCCGCTCTTCCGGACGCTGCGGGCCGATCTGGACCGGCACGTGGTCGCCGGTCGGATCGACTACCGGCCCCGCCACCAGGCGTGGACGCTGGAGCGAACGCCACCACCGATCCCCGCACCCGCGGCAGAGCAACCCGCCGATCCGGTGTGGACGGTGCACGCGCTGGCGGAGGGACCCGAACCCGGCTCCTTCCGGGTGATCACGCCCGCGGTGGTGGTGGCCACCGGTGCGTACGACCGTCAGATCCCCTTTCCTGGTTGGGATCTTCCGGGTGTCGTCGCGGCGGGTGGTGCCCAGGCGCTGCTCAAGGGAAGCGGTGTCGCGCTCGGCGGTGCCGGTGGTCCCGACGATGCCGGGGGCCCGGTGGTGGTCGCGGGCAGTGGGCCGTTCCTGTTGCCCGTGGCCACCGGGCTGGTGCAGGCGGGCGCGCGAGTCGCCGGGGTGTACGAGGCGAGCCGGGCACGCGGCTACCTACGGCATGCCCGCGACGCTGGCGCGACAGCCCGGTCGCTTCGCCGAGGCGGCCGGGTACGCGCCGCACGCTCGCCGTGCACCGGGTGCCGTACCGCACCGGCCACGCGCGTGGCTGCCGCTCACGGCGAGGGACGGCTCAGGCTGTCACGGTCGCCCGACTGGACGCCGATGGCCGCCCGGTCCCGGCAGCGAGCGGGACGGTCGAGTGCGGCGCGCTCGCGGTCGGGTACGGCTTCACGCCGCAGCTGGAGCTGCTGCTCGGGCTCGGCTGTGCCACGTGTGGACGCCGACGGCAGTACGGCCGCGGTCGGTCGACGCCGGCCAGCGCACGAGCGTGCCCGGCGTTGTACGCCGCCGGGGAGACGACCGGCGTCGGCGGCGCCGGCTCTCGCCCTGGTCGAGGGCGAGCTCGCCGGGCCTGGCCGTCGCCGAGCGGACCTGGGCGGCGTACGCCGCGACGGCGCGCCAGCGACCGCGCTGCGGCGGCGCAAGGACAAGCTGCGGGACTTCGCCGCCGTCACTCGACGCCGCTCATCCGGTCCGCGCCGGCTGGCCGGACGGCTGCGCGACGACACGATCGTCTGCCGCTGCGAGGAGGTCGCCGGTCGGCGGAGTCGCGACGGCGGTCCGCGACCTCGGCGCCGTCGACCCGCGCTCGGCGAAGCTGCTCAGCCGGGCCGGGATGGGCTGGTGCCAGGGCCGGATCTGCGGGTGGCCACCGCCTGCCTGGCCGCCGCCGCGACGCGGGCGCCGACCGGACGCCGCCGACGCTGGCCGCGCTGGCCCGGCGCCGCTCGCCCAGCCCGGTCCGCTCGGCGTCTCGCCGTCCCTCGCCGCGTGGAGCCCACCGACGCCATGACAGCGACGAACCCTCCGGAGAGAACAGACCGATGACGCACCCGATCCCGGCGAGCCCGCCGAGCAAGCCGTGGCACGGCATCATGGTCGCCACCGCGCTGCCGCTCCACGACGACCTGTCCGTGGACCACGACGCGTACGCCGAGCACGTCCGCTGGCTGGTCGACAACGGCTGCGACGGCGTCGTCCCGAACGGCTCGCTGGGGGAGTACCAGACCCTCACCGACGAGGAGCGGGCCCGCGGTCGTGCGCACCGCCGTCGAGGCGGCGCGGCGACGGCGGCGGTCATGCCCGGAGTCGCCGCCTACGGCAGCGCCGAGGCCGCGGCGCTGGGCCGAGCAGGCCGCGCGAGGCCGGCGCGCCGGCCGGTGCTGCTGCTGCCGCCGAACGCCTACCGCGCCGACGAGCGGATCGTCGCTGGCCCACTACGCCGAGGTCGCCAAGGCCGGGCCTGCCGGTCGTGGCGTACAACAACCCGTACGACACCAAGGTCGACCTCACGCCCGAACTGCTCGCCCAGCTGCACGCGGACGGGCCACATCGTCGCGGTCAAGGAGTTCAGCGGCGACGTGCGGCGCGCCTACGAGATCGCCGAACTCGCCCCGGCCTCGACCTGCTCATCGGCGCGGACGACGTGCCTGCTCGAACTCGCCGTGGCCGGTGCGGTCGGCTGGATCGCCGGGATACCCGAACGCCTTCCCCGCGCGCGTGCGTCGCGCTGTACCGACGCCGCCGTCGCCGGCGACCTGGCCACCGCCCTGCCGCTCTACCGCACCCTGCACCCGCTGCTGCGCTGGGACTCCAAGACCGAGTTCGTCCAGGCCATCAAGCTGTCCATGGACATCGTCGGGCCGGCACGGCGGCCCGTGCCCGCCCGCCGCGCCTGCCGCTCACGGCCGAGCACGAGGCCGGCGTACGAGCCGCGACCGAGCAGGCGCGTCGCCGACCGTCGGTCGCCGGCCGGGCCACCGCCCGCGCTGGCAGGGCGGGCGAGCCGATGAGCGACCCGCGCACGTCTTCCACGCCGTCGACTCCCACACCGAGGGGATGCCGACGCGCGTCATCACCGGGGGCGTGGGCGTGATCCCCGGCGCGACCATGGCCGAACGCCGGCTGCACTTCATCGAGCACCTGGACCACATGCGGACGCTGCTGATGTACGAGCCGCGCGGGCACACGTGCGATGAGCGGGGCGATCCTGCAGCCGCCCACCCGCGCCCGGACGCCGACTTCGGCGTGCTCTTCATCGAGGTGTCCGGCTGCCTGCCGATGTGCGGGCACGGCACCATCGGCGTGGCCACCGTCCTCGTCGAGACCGGCATGGTGCCGGTGGCCGAGCCGGTCACGCAGGTCCGGCTCGACACCCCGGCCGGGCTGGTGGTCGCCGAGGTCGCGGTGAGGACGGGGTGGCGCGCGGCGTGACGCTGCGGAACGTGCCCGCCTTCGCCGCCGGCCTGGACCTGTCGGTCGAGGTGCCCGGGCTGGGTGAGGTGCACCTACGACCTGGCGTACGGCGGCAACTTCTACGCCGTGGTGCGAGACCGAGCGCGTCGGGCTGCCGTTCGACCGCTCGAGCGCAAGAAGCGACATGCTTGACGCCGGCCTGGCGATCATGGCGGCGATCAACGAGGCCGCGCCGCCCCGCCACCCGGAGAACCCCGACATCGCCGGGTGCCACCACGTCTACCTCGCCGCGCCCGGCTCGACCGCACGCCACTCCCGGCACGCGATGGCGATCCACCCGGGGTGGTTCGATCGTTCGCCCTGCGGCACCGGGACCTCGTGCGCGGATGGCGCAGCTGCACGCCCGCGGTCAGCTCGAACTGAACCGCGACTTCGTCAACGAGTCCTTCATCGGTACGACGTTCACCGGCCGGCTGCTGGCCGAGACGACCGTGGGCGGGCTCCCCGCCGTGGTGCCGACGGTGACCGGCCGGGCCTGGCTCACCGGCACCGCGCAGTACTTCCTCGACCCGGAGGATCCGTTCCCGCACGGATTCTCGCTGTGAGCGCGGTGAACGTGGCCGACGGGAACGCACCGGAACTCCCGTCCCTGCAGGGGTTTCGCAGCCTGCGGGACGAGGTGTCCACAGCGTTGCGGGCGGCGCTGGTGTCCGGACAGATGCGCCCGGGCGTGGTCTACTCCGCGCCCGCGCTGGCCGCGCGGTTCGGGGTGTCCGCGACGCCGGTGCGGGAGGCGATGCTCGACCTGGCCCGGACCGGCCTGGTGGAAGTCGTACGGAACAAGGGGTTTCGGGTCACCGAGGTGTCCGAGGCAGAGCTGGACGACATCACCGAGCTGCGCCGGCTGATCGAGGTGCCGACCGTGACCGGACTCGCCGGTGAGGTCGCTTCGGAGGCGTACGCCGAGCTCCGGCCGCTCGCCCAGGCGATCGTGGACGCCGCCCGGGCGGGTGACCTGATCGGCTACGTCGAGGCCGACCGGCGGTTTCATCTGGACCTGCTGCGGCTGGCCGGGAACACCACCCTGGTGGACACCGTGACCGAGCTTCGGGAGCGCACCCGGCTGTTCGGGCTGGGCCGCCTCGCCGAACGCGGTGTGCTGGAAGGCTCGGCCCGCGAGCACCTTGCACTGCTCGACCTGCTGGAAGCAGGCGACGGCGATGCCGTACGGGAGTTGATGCACCGGCATCTCGGCCACGTCCGCGGCACCTGGGCCGGCCGCGCCGAGTAGCCGGCGTGCGGAGCAGCGGAGGTAGACGAAACCTGCTCGCGCACGGTCCGGGGCCGCTGTCATCATCGGGGGATGACAGGCGAGCAGGACGAGCCACACGTCGACACGTTGCAGAATGGCACGCTGCACGGGCATGGCGGCAACCGGCTGCTGTGGCCGGACCTTCCGGCCGGGCTCCGCGCCGAGATCGAAAGCCGGCTCGGGAGTCCGGTCGTCGCGGCCGTCAGCAAGGCGGGCGGCTTCTCGCCCGGACTGGCGTCGGTGCTCCGGCTCGCCGACGGATCGCAGGTGTTCGCCAAGGCGGTCAGCTCGGTACCGAATCCGGTCTCGCCGAGCATGCACCGCCGCGAGGCCGCGATCGCTGCCAAACTCCCCGAGCCCGCTCCCGTCCCGAGGTTGTTGTGGTCACACGACGACGGCGACTGGGTGGTGCTGGTGTTCGAGGCACTGACCGGCGTCCCGCCCACGCTGCCGTGGGTCCCGGCCGAGCGCGACCGCGTACTCGCTGCCCTCACCGACCTCGGCGCCGCGTTGACCCCGGCGCCGCCCGGGCTGGACCTGCCCCCGATCGACGCCCTGGACGAGGATTTCTCCGGCTGGCGCAGCCTGCTGGACCGGCCCGATCCACGGCTGGCCCAGGTCGACCCGTGGGCCTCTGGGCGCCTCGTCGACCTGGCGGAGTGGGAGACCCGGTGGCGGGCGGCCGCTCAGGGAGACACCCTGCTGCACGGCGACGTCCGCGCGGACAACGTCCTGCTCACCGAGGACCGGGTGTACTTCGTCGACTGGCCGGCCGCGGGCATCGGCGCCGCATGGTTGGACCTGGTGTTTCTGCTGCCGAGCATGGCCATGCAGGGTGCGGGCGAACCCGAGGAACTGCTGGCCGGCCACCCGCTGGCCCGGGCCGCGGGCAAGGACGCGGTCACCGCGGTGATCGTGGCGCTCGCGGGCTACTTCGTGTCGAGGTCCCTGCAGCCGCCCCCGCCGGGAATGCCCACGGTGCGGGCGTTCCAGCGCGCGCAGGGCCTCGCCTGCCTGCGCTGGCTGCGCGCGCGGGGATTGTGAGCGATCAGTCCGCCTTCGCGTGCCTGTTCTTCCACCACCAGTACGCGTCAGCATCCGTCCTTCGAACATCACCGCGAAGATTCCCAGGACGAGGCCCGCGACGAATCCCCACCAGACCCCGGTGGCAGGAACCGCCAGCAGCAGCCAGGGATCATCGTGCGCGAAGCCTGTGCGGGCCCACGCATAGAGCGAGCCGAGCACCCACAGGACGGCGACCACCACCCTGGCGAGGGCGTCGGAGTCCTCGGGAGTCATCGCCGGCGGACAGCTCATCGCGGTGTCTTTCCTGTGCGGACGCAGGGACCCTGGTCCAGGTGCCGCTGTTATCGCCCAGGCCGGCCGGTGCTGTCAAGGAGGGGAGGCATCCAGATCGGCCGGATGCTCCGGCCCACCCAGGTCAGGGCGGCCTGTACCTACTATCGGGCATGGCCGAGACCAGAAGCTTCACCGCGACCGTCGCCGAGGGGCGCCCGCACCGGATGACGGTCGCGCTGCCGTTCGACCCGGACGAGGTGTGGGGAGTCAAGCCGCGCCACCACGTCGCCGGGACGGTGGACGGCTGCAAGGTACGCGCGGTCGTGGAGCGGTTCGACGACGGACCCGGCATCGTTCTCACTCCGGCATGGCTGCGTGACCACCCGGTCGAGATCGGCTCCAGCGTCAAGGTCGAGATGACGGCTGAGGGTCCGCAGCGCACCGACCTGCCGGCCGACGTCGCTGCCGCGCTGGAGTCCGACCCGGAGGCGGGCGCCGTCTTCGACTCGCTCGCGCAGTTCTACCGCAAGGGTTACCTGACCTGGATCGAGGCGACCAAGCGCCGGCCGGAGGAGCGAGTGGCCCGGATCGCGCAGACGGTGGGGTGGCTGAAGGAAGGTCGCAAGCAGCGCCCGCGAACCTAGGCTCTGTCGGGCGCTCCAAGGAGGCGGACCAGGCTGACCCGCAGGGCGGCGGTCGCCGCCCGGGCGGACATTCTCCCCGTCCGCACCTCCTCCCCGGCCGCGTGGCCGAGGGCGATCACCGCCGTGACCAGCCAGTGCGGGCGCAGACCGCGGTCGATCTCACCGGCCCGCTGGCCGCGGCGGATCAGGCGCAGCAGCCGGTCGGTAACCGGCTGGTGGCGTTCGTGGTCGGTACTCGGGTCGAGGTCGCCCGGGGCGATCCGCAGCAGCAGCGGATACCGCTCGAACGTCTGCCAGCTCGCCTCCACCAGGCGCAGCAGCGCGTCCACCGCCGGCCCTTCGTCCAATGCCACCGCGTCGACGGCGGCCAGTGCCTCCGCGCTGATCCGGTCGACGACCGCGGCCAGCAGCGCCTCCCGCGACGGGTAGTGCGCGTAGACCGTCTGCCGGGTCACACCGGCCGCCGCCGCGATCGCGTCCATGCTGGCGTCGGGCCGCTGCCCGAGGACCTCGGCCGCGGCGTCCAGGACGGCCGCCCGGCTGCGTTCGGCGTCGGCCCGGCGGCGCCGCCCGGGCTTCGCCGGCGGCGTCCCTGACGAGGAACTGATCTCGGACATCCTTGTCAAGGTTAGTGCATTCGCATATCTTTGACGTTACTGTAAGAGTTGCGGTCGTGAGGTGGTCGCGGGTGCGGGCCCCTGATCGCTGAACCCGACCGGGAAAGGTGAGGACAGAGATGAGCGTAGGTACGAAATCCGACGGATACCGGTCACCCGGGCCGCCCGATCCGGCCGTCGGAACCCCCGAGCAGTTCGTCGCCGACTTCTTCACCTCGTTCACCCGCGACGTGCTCGGGGACGAGGACGTCGAGACGGTGCACGATCGCTACCACACCCGAGGTGTCGTCGAGATCGTGGACGGAAACCGGCTCGGCAGGGACAGGCTGATCGCCCACCTGCGGCCGATGCGCCGCAACCTCGGCAACTTCTCCTTCGACGTGCACGAGGCGGTGCGTTCGGGCAACCGGATCGCGGCCAGGTTCACTATTCACGGAGTGCTGCGTGGAAACGCGATCGACACCGAGGTCGCCCTGTTCGGTGAGTTCGCCGAGGACGGCCGGCTTCACCGCTCCCACCAGCTCACCAGGGCGCTGGCCACGGGTCAGGACTGACGGCCGGGAGGGTCGGGCATGTACGAGTCCACGTTCACCGTGAGCGGCATGGTCTGCCGCAACTGCGAGGTCATGGTCAGCTCGGCGATCGAGCGGATCGAGGGCGTCACCGCCGTGACCGCGTTGCCCGCCTCCGGGCTGGTCGTCGTGGCGAGCGAGCGACCCGTGGATCCGGAGCGAGTACGCGCCGCAGTCGCCGATGCCGGATACGAGCTTGCCGCCGATCCCGGCTGAAGGTCGCGGTGGCCCGGCGGTCGGTGGTCAGGCGGCGGGGTGGACGGCCTTGCCACGTGCGGCGAGGGCGGCCAGACGCTCGTTGCGCAGCTTGTCGTGCCAGGTGTCGTCCAGTGGATCGAGGGCGTCCCGGCCGGTCGCCCACCGCAGCACCAGGTCGGCCAGGGCGGGGTTGCGGGAGAGCGCCGGTCCGTGGGCGTACGTCCCGACGAAGCCCTTCGTCCAGGCGCCCTCCGTCCGGCCGTCGTTGCCGACCCCGACCGAGACGGTGGCCAGGGGGCGCACACCAGGCCCGAGGTGCGTACGCCCACCGTGGTTCTCGAACCCGGTCAGCAGCGGCAGCCCCAGGGCCGAGTCGACCGGGCCGGCCAGTTCACCGACGGCCCGGCTCGGCCCGCGGTCCGAGCTCAGGTCGAACAGATCCAGCCCGGCGTACTGTCGTCCGCGCGCGGCGAACGCCGACCCCACCAGCTGGTATCCCGCGCACACGGCGAACACGATCGCCCCGTGCTCGACCGCCCGCCGCAGCCCGCCGTCGGCGAGCATGCGCTCGGCGGCCAGTGTCTGCGGCGCGTCCTCCCCGCCGGCGAGCAGGTAGACGTCGGCCTCGGCGGGGATCGCCTCGTCGGTCCGGATCTCCTCGGTCCGCACGGGAATGCCGCGCAGGCGAGCCCGTTGGGCGAGGATCAGCAGGTTGCCCCGGTCGCCGTAGGTCGACAGCAGGTCGGGGTACACCCACACGATCCGCAGTTCGCTGTCAGTCGACACGATTCAGCTCCGCTCTGATCTGCTGGAAGGCCGTGTAGTTGGCGATCACCTCGGTTCGCCCGTCCGGCATCGTCGCCAGCGCGTCGGTGAAGGAGCGGACGTGCAGGAAGTCGATGCCGTTCACCGCCAGCCGGACTCCGAGGTCGTACGCGCGGTCACCGCTGATCAGCACCCGGCGCCCGCGCAGGGGCGTGAAGTCCACGTCGAACAGCCAGGACGTGTCCAGCCCGTCGGGGTCACGGGCGTTGATGCACAGCAGGGTCGGCGCCTGCTCGGCCATGTCGAAGGCCTCCAGCCAGCCGGCCGGATTCTTCGCCAGCAGCAACCGGATGGCCTTGCCGTCGCGTTCCACGACTGCGTAGCGCCCGGCGACCGAGCTGACCTCCGTCAGCCGCGGCACCGCGTCGTTCGGTCGTACGCCGAATCGCGACGCGACCGCCAGCGCCATCGCCGCGTTCGCCAGATTGACCCGCCCGGGCAAGCTCAGCTTGACGTCGTGGCGGTTCCCGTCCGGATCGATCACGGCGTCGTCGGCAAGCGTCCATTGCGGGTTGGGCCGGGCCAGTGCGCAGCCGGTGCACCGCCAGTGGATCGCCGTACCGTTCGCGTGGGGAAGGCGTTCGATGGCACTGCCACACTCCGGGCAGACCGCGGAGTCGTCGTGCCAGCGCTGGCCGGCGCCCACCCAGGTGACCTCCTCGGCCGCCTCCGCTGCCCACACCACCATCGGGTCGTCGGCGTTGGCCACGACGTGCAGGTGGCGGCCGTGAATGGTGTCCCGCCACAGCTTCGCGATCATCGCGACTTCCATCGCCCGGTCCAGCTGGTCGCGGGTGAGGTTGAGCATCGCGACGACCTGGGGGATCGCGGCGTCGCACGCGTGTGGGAGGTAGTGCTCGTCCACTTCCAGGACGGCGTACTTCGTGTCGGGCGCCAGCGCCAGCGCGGACACGTGGCCGTTCGGCAGGTTGGCGCCGAACGCGTTGCTGGCCACCGGGCCGAGCACGCCGACGGCCGCCGCGGTCAGCCGGGTGGTGGTGGTCTTGCCGTTGGTGCCGGACACCAACGCGATCTGCCGGCCGGCCGCGAGCCGGTGGAGAAGGCGGGGATCGAGGCCGAGCCCGACCCGGCCGCCGATCACCGATCCGTCACCGCGCCCGGTCGACCGGGAGAAGGCGGCCACCCCCCGGGTGGCCGTGGCCGCGAGCCTGGCTCGCCATGGCAACTGTGTGCTCACGACTGGTGACGCTAGCCGCACGCCGAGTCATTCGAGGGCCGTTTTCCGTTGCACACAAGGCCCGAACGGCCGCGATCACGGGTTACAGGTGACAAAAACCGGTAGCCCGTCGGAAGCGTCCGTGTCCGGACTCTTCCGGTGGTGCATCCGGGGTGAAGGCCGCGAACCGGGCGGCGGGAGCGGGAAGATTTTTGTGGGATGCTCCGCTACTCCGGGTCGTCCTCGGGGTCGTCGAACACGCTGGCCTGCCCGCCGTCGTAGACCAGCAGGCCGTCCGCACGCACCCGCACGCCCGGGCCGGGCTGGTGCGCGGCCACCGAGCCGTCCGGGAACAGGTGCCGCACCTGCACCCCACGCACCAGTTCGAGGAAGTCGGCGATCATCCGCCGGTGGCACCGCCACCACAGGCTCTCGCTGCACATGATCGCCGTCGAGCCGGAGCCCTCCTCGGTGCCTTCGGAGTCCTCCTGGACGAGTGGAGCCTCCTGGAGGCCGGCGAGCAGGTCGTCGATCCCGGCCAGGAACTCGGCCGTGCGCATGTGCCCGGCGTACCCCCGGAACGAGTCGTTGCGCCAGGCCGAGTCCGGTGAGTCCGGCGCCACCTTCCGGAAGCCACCGAGCCGGCGTTCCCAGCGGTAGCCGATCCCGTGCTCTGGCAACCAGCGTTCGAGCTCGGCCCGGGAGAACTGCGGGTGCCGGCGGCTGCCCGGAGCGGTCCGGACGTCCACCACCGTGGTGATCCCGGCACCGCGCAGCAGCTCGACGGTCGCCTCCGCGGTGGCCGTGCCATGGCCGAACGTCGTGATCCGGGTGGTCGGTGTCGGTGATGTCATCGGAGTCATCGTCGCGTGATCTCGGCCCGGGGGACTGGCGCGGTGGACTTGCCCGTGTGTACGGTGTGCTCGCGCGTCGGGGCGCATCCGGTCCGCGGGAAGGGCACAGCCCACCTGAGTTGGTCTCCCAGCCGAGGTTCCTCCTTTTCGGCCTGATCCTGCGGACGTCGGGCGTTGAGAGAAGGAGGCCGCTGTGCCGACTCGTCCGCTCCCCGAAAATCCCAGCCTCGAGCATCTCAGGAACCAGGCCAGGTCACTGCAGCGCAGGGCACAGGCCGGTGAAGCCGAGGCGCTCGCGGCGTTCGCGGAGTTCGATCCCCGCCGTGACCTCACCGGCGGATGTACCCTCAGCGACGCGCAGCTCGTCGTCGCCCGCAGCTACGGATTCCCAAGCTGGCAACGGCTCCGGGCCCATCTCAACGTGGTCGCGGAGTACTCCTACTGGCCGCGGCCGGTGGACGAAACCGACGACGATGCCGCCTTCACCGCCTTCTCCGACGGCCGGGACCTGCCCGCCCTCGCCGACCGCTTCCTCGACCTCGCCTGCCTGAACTACACCCGCGACACCCCGCACCGGCCGGCCCGGGCCCGCGAGCTCCTGCGCGCCCACCCGGAGGTCGCGACGTTCTCCCTGCACACGATGGCGGCCGCCGGTGACGCCGCCGGACTCCGCGAGGCACTGGGGCGGGATCGTTCCCAGGTCGACCGGTCCGGCGGCCCGTACGGCTGGCCACCGCTGATGTATCTCACGTACGCCCGGCTCGAAGCGGGCTCACCGGTCGAGGCGGCGGAGGTGCTGCTGGCCGCCGGCGCGGATCCCGACGCGGGACGGCTGTGGCAGGGGATGACGTCGGCGTTCACCGCGCTGACCGGGGCGTTCGGCGGGGGTGAGCAGGGCCAGCCGCCGCACCCGCAGGCGGTCGCCCTGGCCCGTGCGCTGCTGCGGGCCGGTGCCGACCCCAACGACAACCAGGCCTTGTACAACAGGCAGTTCACGCCCGAGAACGACCACCTGGAGATGCTGTTCGAATTCGGCCTGGGCCGCGATCACGACGGTCCTTGGCGCCGCCGGCTGGGGCACACCTATCCCTCCACCACCGCGATGGTGGAGGAGCAGTTGCGGTGCGCGGCCGACCACGGGTTCACCGACCGGGTCAGGTTGCTGCTCGACCACGGGGTCGATGCCGACGGCCGCGGCTACCACCCGAACTACGGCGACCTCACGGCGTTGCAGCTGGCCACGCTGGCGGGCGAACGCGAGATCGCCCGGATGCTCGTCGCCGCCGGCGCGGACCGGAGCTCGGTCGACCCGCTGCAGGAGTTCCTGGGGGCGTGTGTGGCCGGCGACCGGGCCGAGGTGGAACGCCTGACTGCCGTCAACCCCGGCTTGCCTGCCCAGGTGCGCGAACGGTTCCCGGATGCCGGTGTCCTGGTGGCTCGCACCGGCAGCATCGAGGCCATGCGGCTGGTGCTGGAGCAGGGCTTCGACGTGAACGCCGGCGTTCGCGGTGGTGTGCTCGGACCACCGTTGCGGCGTACGGCACTGCACGAGGCCGCCCACGCCGGAAA
>CAWBTM010000018.1:0-85472 GCA_963791775.1 uncultured Actinomycetota bacterium
GATGCCTCCGGCACCTGGTCGACCCCGAACCCGCTGGGCGCCGACGGTCTCCTGCGCTCGGCGAGCAAGCAGCGGCCGGCTCTATTTCGTACCGCATTCCTGACTTCCACGACGCGCCCGGTTCGCCGGGAAGCACATCGTCGTCGTCGGGAGCGGCCACTCCGCCGGAGACCGCGGTCAATGAGCTGACCCGCGTCGCGCAAACAGCACCCGGACACTCGGATCACGTGGGTGCTTCGTCGAGGTGCGTGGGAACACGTTCGGCGGCGGTACCGCGATGAGCTGCCCGAGCGCGGACACTCGGCATGCACCGCGAAAGAGTCGTCGAAGCGGGGATCGTCGATCTCGTCGACCGGGTTCCGGGTCGAACGAATCGACACGCACGGAGACCGGCGCCGTCCTCATCTCCGAGGACGGACGCGCCCTGCCCGAGGCCGACCTCGTCGTGGCCCTGACCGGGTTCCGCCCCGACCTGTCGTTCCTGTCCGAGGTGCGCCTCGAGCTGGACGTGACGTTGCAGGCGCCGGTCCGGATAGCGGCGGAGGTGGACCCGAACGTGCCAGCCTGCGGGTCCGTCCGCGCCACGGGAGCTGCGGATCTCGCGCAGCCTGAGAAGGAGTTCTACCTCGTCGGTGCGAAGTCCTACGGGCGTGCGCCGACGTTCCTGGCGATGACGGGGTATGAGCAGGTCCGCAGCGTCGTCGCGGAACTCGCCGGCGACCACGAGGCCGCCACCCGCATCGACCTCGTCCTCCCGGACACGGGCGTGTGTGGCGGGGCGGGGGTCTCGATGACCCGACCGGTGCTAAGGCGGGGTGGCCTGCGCCCCCGCACCGGCGCTTCTGCAGATCGGCGCGCACCGTCAACGCCTGAACCTAAGGCTCGGCTAGGCCTTGGTGAGGCGGGGGGCGAGTTCCTGGATGCGGTGTTCGAGGTCCGTGAAAGCCGCATCGAAAGCGGCGTCGGTTCCGTCGCGGACGGGGTCCGGCACGGACCAGTGCAGCTGCGAGAGGTCGGTGACTTCCTCGTGGGCGGTGTCGCACACCGTGACGATGAAGTCGTCGGCGTCCAGCACCTCCTCCAACGCCCGCGGAGCACCGTCCGCCAGGGACAGCTGATGGCGCTGGGCGGCCGCGATCGCGCCCGGCTCGATGCGCTCCGCCGGGTGCGTCCCGGCAGAAGTCGCCGGGACATCGCTCACGGATTGCCAGAGCGCCGCGGCGAGCTGGGAGCGTGCGGAGTTGCCGGTACACACGAACACCACCCGGCGTGCACCGAGGCGTGCCGCCGGCAGCAGATCCGAGAGCGCGCCCTCGCCCAGACGCAGGTAGGTGCGGCGACGGTCGGCTTCAGACCGCATCCGGATCAGGAACCCGGCGCGTTCCAGCATCCCGAGGTGATGGGCAAGCAGACTCGAAGAGACCCCGAGCTGCGCTGCAGCTCCGCCTGGCGGAGACATCCCCGACGGTGAGCAGATCGACGATGCGCAGCCGCGCAGGATCAGCCAGGGCGGCGTACCTCGCCGACCCGACCTCTGCAACCCAGTTAGCTCAATGTTCATTACCTCAATCTTGACTGAGGCATGCCTGATCGTCAAGATGATGAGTGACCTCGCCGACCTGAACACCACACCCACTGCTGCGCCGATGCGCCGCCGAACTCATCGGCACCGGACTGCTCGTGGCCGTCGTCGTCGGTTCCGGGATCGCCGCGCAGCGGCTCTCGCCCCACGACGTCGGGCTGCAGCTGCTGGAGAACTCCCTCGCCACCGCGCTCGGGCTGACGGTGCTGATCCTGATGCTCGGACCGGTCTCCGGCGCGCACTTCAACCCGCGTCGTCACCCTCGCCGACTGCGCTGCTCGGCGCGCGGACCGGTCACCGCCCGCCGCGATCGTCGGTCCATACGTCGCTCGCCCAGATCGTCGGAGGCGATCGGCGGCGCGGTCCTCGCGAACGTGATGTTCGCCACCGCGCACGTCGATCTCGCACACCGACCGCGCTGACCCCGGGTCACCTCCTCGGCGAGGTCGTCGCGACCGCCGGGCTGGTCCTGCTGATCTTCGCCCTCGCCCGCACCGGCGCGGGTCGCCGGTGATCGCGGCCGGCGGTCGGCGCGTACATCGGCGCCGCGTACTGGTTCACCAGCTCGACCTCGTTCGCCAACCCCGCCGTGACCATCGGCGCGGATCTTCACCGACACGTTCGCCGGCATCGCACCCGTCTCGGTGCTCCCGTTCCTCGCTCGCGCAGCTCGTCGGGCGCCGTCGGCGTCGCGCTGGCCGTCCTGCTCTTCACCGCTCGCTCGCCCCGGTCGGTTCGCGATCCCGCAGCCACCTCGAAAGGCAGTCTCTCGCATGACCCATCATCGCCATCATCGGCGGAAGCGACGCCGGCATCTCCGCCGCGCTCCGCGCCCGCGAACTCGATCCCGACCGTCGACGTGACCGTCGTCGTCGCCGACGCCTACCCGAACTTCTCGATCTGCGGCATCCCGTACTACTTCTCCGGCGAGGTGCAGCCCTGGCAGTCCCTCGCGCACCGCACCCACGCCGACCTCGAAGCCACCGGGATGCGCCTGCGGCTGGACACCCTCGCGACCAGCATCGACGTCGCCGGGCGGCGCCTCGACCGTCCGCGACCCCGACCGGGGTCGAGTCGACATCGCCTACGACGAACTCATCGTCGGCACCGGCGCACTCCCCTCCCACGCCGGCATCGCCGGCCTCGATCAGCTCGGGCCCGACGACGGCGTCCACGTCATCCACTCGATGGGCGACACCTTCGCCCTGGACCGGCACCTCGACCGACGCGGCAACCGCGGACGGCGATCATCATCGGCGCCGGCTACGTCGGCCTCGAGATGGCCGAAGCGTTCACCGCCCGCGGCATGAGCGTCACCCAGCTGCAGCGCGGCCCCGAGGTGCTCTCCACGCTCGACCCCGAACTCGGCGCGCTCGTCCACACCGAACTCGCCGACCACGGCGTCGAGTCGTGCACCGACACCACCGTCGACGCCGTCGAGAAGACCGGAGCGGGACTCGTCGTCACCGGCACCCACGACGGTCAGGCGGTTCACGCACACCGCCGACCTCGTCCTCGCCGTCGTCGGCGTCCGCCCCAACACCGAGCCTCCTCGAAGCGCGCCGGCGCCGACCCTCGGCGCGGGCCGCGCGGTCGTCGTCGACGAGCAGATGCGCACCGGCCTGCCCGCACGTCTTGGCCGCCGGCGACGGCGTCGTCACGCACCACCGCCTCCTCGGCATCACCTACCTGCCCCTCGGCACCACCGCGCACAAGCAGGGCCGCGTCGCCGGCGAGAACGCGCTCGGCGGCGACGCGCGGTTCGCCGGGTCCGTCGGCACCCAGGTCGTGAAGGTCTTCGACCTCGTCGCCGCCCGCACCGGACTCCGCGAACACGAGGCCGCCGCCGCCGGGTATCGCCCCGACGACGCACGATCCGCGGCCGCCGACGACCACAAGCGCTACTACCCGGGCGCGCAGCCGATCACGCATCCGCATCACGGGCGACACCGCGACCGGACTGCTGCTCGGCGCACAGCTCGTCGGCCGCCTCGGCACCGAGACCGCGAAGCGCGTCGACACCTACGCGACCGCCCTGCACGCCGGGCTCACCGTCGAGCAGGTCAGCGACCTCGACCTCTCCTACACGCCGCCGCTCGGCTCGCCCTGGGACGCCGTCCAGGTCGCGACCCAGGCGTGGTCCCGCGCCCACGCCACCGCGGGAGACCGCATGAGCACCCAACCCACGGTCCTGTTCATCTGCCAGCACAACGCCGGCCGCTCGCAACTCGGCGCTGCCCTCCTCGAGAACCTCGCCGGCGACCGATTCACTGTCACCTCCGCCGGAATCTCGCCCGCTGACACGGTCAACCCTGCGGTTGCCGCGACGATCGCCGAGCTCGGTATCGATATCAGCCGATCGTGTTCCGCGAGCTGTCACGGACGCAGACCTTGCTGAGGCCGATGTGGTTGTTCTCATGAAGCCAGGGTTGAACCTGCCGAGCACACCGACTGGGCGGGTGCTGGAGTGGTCCTTCCCAAACCCCGAAAACTGGGACGTGGACTCCGTCCGGCCCCTTCGGGACGCGGTCGCGGCCCGCATCACCACCGACCTATTGGCCTGACCGTCTCACTAAGCGGTGCCGGGAGTGTCCCCAACCCCGTGAGGCTCAAACACCCTGACCCGTTAGCCCGTCGCAGTCTTGGACCGCACCTCCTATACCTGGTATCGGCAGTCGATATCGAGAACCGATAGGGTTCATGCATGAGGGAACTCTTTCGCGGTGCTGTGTTTCTGCACATCCTTCATCACGCCTCGGAAGAGCCGATCCATGGGGCATGGATGAGCGCAGAGCTGGCGAATCATGGCTACGACATCTCACCCGGCACCCTCTACCGACGTTGCACCGGATGGAGAACGACGGGCTGCTCGTGTCCACGAAGACCACTGTCGACGGGCGGGTGCTCCGCACCTACACCGCCACCGATGCTGGCGTCGTAGCCCTCCGGGACGGTCAGCGAGCCGTCCGAGAACTCGCCGACGAGATTCTCCCCACGGGTTCATCGGACAGGAAACCGGGGAACACCGTGACGCGATCTGACCCCGCGCTCGTTCGCCGTCTCGGTCTCGGTGACGCGGTCGTCATCGGGCTCGGGTCGATGATCGGCGCCGGTAGTCTTCTCGGCATTCGCACCCGCGGCCGCATGGCCGGCAGCGCGCTCCTCGTCGGCCTTGCGCTGGCGGCAGGCGTGGCCTACTGCAACGCGGTTGTCGTCGGCGCAGCTTGCTGCCCGTATCCCAACTCCGGCGGGACGTACGTCTACGGCCGTGAACGCCTCGGCGAGTGGTGGGGCTTTGCGCCGGGTGGGCGTTCGTGATCGGGAAGACGGCCTCGTGCGCAGCGATGGCGCTCACCTTCGCCGCGTACGCGATCCCCGGATCCAGTTGGCTGCAGCGAGGGCTGGCCATGATCGCTGCGTTCTCGCCCTTACGGCGGTCAACCTCCGAGGGATCACCCGGACCGCGACGCTGGCTCGCTGGCTCGTGGCCGGCTCGCTCCTGTCCCTCGCCATCGTGGTGGTCGCCGCCCTCGCCGGCGGACGCGCCGACGTGCGCAACATGCTGCCGGGCGACGTACCGGCGAGCCCGTATGGCATCCTCCAATCGGGCGGGCTCCTGTTTTTCGCCTTCGCCGGCTATGCCCGCATCGCGACGCTCGGCGAAGAGGTACGCGACCCGAAACGGACCATCCCGCGCGCGATCCCCGTCGCATTGGGCATCACGGTCGCGGTCTACCTGGTGGTCGGCACTGCCGCCCTGCTCGTCGCCGGTCCGCGCGCGCTCGCCGTCGGGACGACACCGCTCGCCACCGCCGTCGAGGCCGCCGGGGCTGCGTGGGTCTTGCCGGTCGTCCGCGTCGGTGCTGCCGTGGCGAGCCTCGGTGCGTTGCTTGCGCTGATCGCCGGGATCGGCCGCACTGCACTTGCCATGGCGCGGGAGGGAGATCTGCCGCGACCGTTGGCAGCGGTGGATGCCGTCTACCAGGTCCCCGCGCATGCCCAGATCGCCGTGGCGACGGCCGTGATCGTGCTCCTCGCTGTCGCGGACCTTCGAGGCGCGATCGGTTTTAGCTCGTTCGGCGTCCTGCTCTATTACTTCATCGCCAACATCGCCGCCTTCACCAGGAGCGGCGGGAGCGCCGCTACCCGAAACCCGTACAAATCGTCGGCGCACTCGGGTGCGTCGCCCTGGTCGCGACGCTGCCCCCGACGTCTATCGCGATCGGCATCGGCGTCTTGCTCGTCGGCGTCATCGGACGACTCATCGTCCTCAACCGACGCGACCGGGAAGTTCTCCCGCCATCGGATCTCACGAGTGAATTCTTTCCACCTTCTCTTATCCGAGCCCGCGACGACGGGGAGCGTCGCTTGGGCGATTCTTCGGTAGACATGCAGCCGACGGAATGAGCGCTTTCCTGATGATCTGTCATTCACGGTGACTACATTTTCGAGCCACTTCGTCAAGGCCGACTCATATCAGCTGTCCAGTCGCGGAAGGAACAGGAGTCAGCTAGACGATGTCGGAACGTGCGAGAGGTTCTAGGCGAGGGTGAGGAAGAGTTTCTCGAGTTCGTCTACAGTGAGTTTTCCTCTGCCCGGCGTCTCTTCGGATGGGGTGTCTTCGTCGGTGATGCATTGGCGAAGTGCGGTGGAGACGATGGCGAACCCGGCCCGGTCGAGGGCGCTGGAGACGGCGGCGAGTTGGGTGACGACATCGCGGCAGTCGCCACCGGTTTCGACGGCGGTGATGACCGCGGCGAGTTGACCCTGCGCCCGTTTGAGACGGTTGACAACTTTCCGGACCGCGTCGGCGTCATGGAGGCGACCCTCGACGTTTTCTGCCGAGGCGTTCATGCGTTTGGGGTTTCGAGTGGGTGTCTCTGCTGGATCCAGGCGTTGGTTCCGCCGTCGACGTTGATGGCGTCGACACCGTTGACCGTGAGGAGCTCGGTGGCGCGTGCGCTCCGGCCTCCTGCCTGGCAGATGATATGCACAGGGGTACCCGTGGGCACTTCGCCGATGCGGTCCGGGAGTTCGGACAGGGGCAGGTTCACAGCGCCGGGAGCGTGCCCGGTGGCGTACTCGTCGGGTTCGCGGACATCGATGACGGTTGGGTGGTCGAGGGCTGCGAGGTGCGTCAACAGTGATTTGGTTCATCGTGCTTCCTTCATCGAGTGGAGGGGTGGTGGCGCTTCTGGTGCCGGCGGTCCAGGTGAGGTAGCCGCCGTCCAGGTTCGTGGTGTCGTGGCCGAGTTGGGTGAGGAGCCGCGCTGCGGTGTGGCCGCGCTGGCCGACCTGGCAGTGAACCACGATCGGGCCTGCGGGGAGTTCGCCGTGCCGTTCCCGAAGACTATCCAAGGGGATATTGACGGCGCCCGGATGGACCCGGCCGCGAACTCCGCCGGGTTGCGGACATCAATCAGGGTCGCTCCGGCCTTCAGGGCGGTATCGAGCTGGTGCCATTGAATCGTGCGGGTCGCACCGGTACGGATGTTGTCGGCGACGTAACCGGCGAGGTTGATGGGGTCTTTCGCTGACCCGTATTGAGGCGCGTAGGCCAGTTCCAGACGGGACACGGCTCGCCCGGAACGGCTCGCCCGGAACCGGCTGCGCCGAGCCACACCCGCGGACCTCGTCGTGGCCGATGATCGGCAGCCGGGGACGCGGAGCATCGGCCGACAGGTAGATTTCGCCGCGCGCCGAACCGTCGGCGTGTTTCCCGGGAGACGGGCCTTGCCTGTCGCGCCGATACTCGGCGACTCCGGCGACCTCGTGGCCGCCCCTCCTCCGCCGGAAGAGCACCTGGGCGTGAGCCGGTCCGTGGTCGGTATCACCGTGCCGACGGGCTATTCCTTCAACCTCGACGGGACCGCGATCTACCTGACGATGGCCTCGCTGTTCGTCGCGGACACGCTCGGCGAGCCGCTGGCGATCGGCGAGCAGATCTCCCTGCTGGTCTTCATGGTGGTGGCCTCCAAGGGCGCGGCCGGCGTGACCGGAGCCGGCCTCGCGACGCTGGCCGGCGGCCTGCAGAGCCATCGGCCGGACCTGGTCGACGACGTGGGCCTGATCGTGGGCATCGACCGCTTCATGTCCGAGGCCCGGGCGGTGACCGGCGATGCCGGTCAGCACATCGGAGGGGACTCGCGCGAGGTGGAACACGCCGGAGGCGGTGCCCGCGGCTGACCTCCGCGACACGCGCCCGGACATGTCCGCGGCGCGCACCGACCAGCAGTGAACGCGCCCGTCGCCCGATCCGGCTTCCCGGCCGGAAGGGCGGCGGGCGCTTCGTCATGTCGTCGGCGGCGCGGTGACGGGGCGGTGACGGGGCGGCGGACTCGCACTGGGGCCGGTGGACGTGGCGTTCGTCACGCCGCTTCCCGCGTCGTTGACCCCGGATGCGGCGGAGAGTATGTTCCACGATGACCAAATGAGTTCATCTGGTCAATCACTCCGTGCGCCGCGCACGCTGGATGCTCCGCGAAGGGAGCACTGTTCCGGTGAACGCCGAATCCACCGACCGGGCCGAGCACCTCTCCGCACCCGCCGACACTCCACCCGCCGACACCGCACTCCCGTACGTCGTACCCCTCGATCACCCCTCCGCCGGAATCGCCGAGGTCGGCGGCAAAGGTGCGTCGCTGGCCCGCCTCGCCCGCGCCGGCCTGCCGGTGCCACCCGGTTTCCAGGTGACGACGGACGCCTACCGCGCGTTCGTGGGCCGGGACGGGCGCCAGGACCAGATCCTCGCCGCCGTGGCCGGGCTGCGCGCCGACCAGACCGCGGCATGTGAGGAGGCAGCGGGAAAGATCGGCCGGCTGTTCGCCGAGGGCGTCGTACCCGCCGAGGTCGCCGAGCCGATCGAGCGGGCGTACGAGCGGCTGAACGACGGCAACCTCTCGGTCGCCGTGCGGTCGTCGGCCACCGCGGAGGACCTGCCGGGGATGTCGTTCGCCGGGCAGCAGGACACCTACCTCAACATCCGCGGCCGCGACGCCGTGCTCGACGCGGTACGCCGCTGCTGGGCCTCGCTGTGGACCGCCCGAGCGATCGCGTACCGGCTCCGGCACGGCATACCCGCCGAGGACGTCGCCCTCGCCGTCGTGGTGCAGGAACTCGTCCCGGCCGAGTCCGCCGGCGTGATGTTCACCGTCGACCCGATGACCGGCGACCGCGCGTACGTCCATGTCGATGCCACCTGGGGTCTGGGCGAGGCACTCGTCGGCGGCCAGGTCACCCCCGACTCGCTGCTCGTCGACCGTACGACGTTCGCGGTGGCGCGGCGGGAGACCGGCGACAAGGCCGTACGGACGGTACGCACCGAGCAGGGCACCCACGAGGAACCCGTGCCGCCGGACCTGCGAAACACCCCGGTCCTGGACGACCGGCAGGCCGGCGAGCTGGCCCGGCTCGGCGTCGGGGTGGAGGAGCTCTACGGCTGTCCGATGGACGTCGAGTGGGCCCGGCACAGCGGCCGGTTCCTCCTCGTCCAGGCCCGGCCGGTCACCGGACTACCCGCCGGGCCGGCCACCGCGGGCGAGGAGTGGAACGACAGCCTGCGCGGTGACTACCTGTGGACCTCGGGCAACCTCGGCGAGGCGATCCCGGACGTGATGACGCCCTGCACCTGGTCCCTGATCAGCATCTTCATGGCGGACACGATGGCGCTGTCGGCCGTCGGGGAGCACCGGCTGTCCGGCAACATCGGTGGCAGGTTCTACCTCAACCTCAGCGTCGCCGCGGCTTCCGCCCAGGCGTTCGGCATGTCGAAGTTGTT
The DNA here is from genome assembly GCA_963791775.1 of uncultured Actinomycetota bacterium. GTDB lineage: Bacteria > Actinomycetota > Actinomycetes > Propionibacteriales > Actinopolymorphaceae > Actinopolymorpha. The sequence continues at coordinate 9,360 of CAWBTM010000018.1, forward strand.
CTACTCGAGCATCCCGGAGATCTTCGGCCGGCTTCCCGACGGCGTCACGATCCCGCCGTTGCCGCTGTCACGTTGGCGGCTGGTCGGGAGCGTGCTCGGCCAGGTGGCACCGTTCTACCGCCGGTTGCGTACGTACCAGAAGAACTTCCCGGCGCTGGTCGCCGACGCGCCCGCCCGCTTCGACCGCGTCACCGCCGCGATCCGCGCCGCGGACACCCCGGCGGCACTGGCCAGGGTGTGGGCCGCCGAGGGCGAGCCATACCTGCGCGACACCAGCCGGATGCTGGCCGCGGGTTCCCGGATGGAGGGCAACGCGCTGGGCACGATCGGCCAGCACGTCCGCAAGGTGGCCGGCGAGGGTGACGCGAACGCCCTGCTCACCGGCCTGCACACCGCGGACGGCGAGCTGGCCAGCCTCGGCCCGCTGGTCGGTCTGGCACACGTACACCGAGGGCAGCTCGACCGGGACACCTACCTCCGGCAGTGGGGTCACCGCGGGCCGCACGAGTTCGAAGTGTCGGTGCCCCGCCCGGCCGAAGACCCGGGCTGGCTCGACCGTGAGCTCGCGGCGATGGACCGCGCCCGGGAGGACGCGACCGACCTGCTCGGCCGGCAGCAGCGCGCCCGCGAGGCGGCGTGGGAACGCGTGTGGGCCCGGCTCCGGCCGCGCGAGGTCACCGCGCTGCGCCGCCGCATCGAGCGCGCGGCACACGCCGCCCGGGCACGCGAGGCCGCGCGGTCGGAGGTGATCCGAGCGTTCTGGGCGATGCGGAGCTTCGTCCGGCGAGCCGGTGAGCTGACCGGCCACGGCGACGAGCTGTTCTTCTGCGACATCGCGGAGATCATCCAGGTGCTGGCCGGCGACGACGCTTCGCTGACGCGGCTTCCGGCGCGACGGGCGGTGTACGACCGTTACCGCGCGCTGCCGGTCTATCCCACGCTGATCCGCGGCGCCTTCGACCCGGCCGGCTGGGCCGCCGACCCGAACCGGCGCGTGGATCTGTACGACGCGAGCGCCGAGCACGCGCCGGTGGCCGAGACGGTGACCGGGTTCGCCGGTGCGGCCGGAGTCGTGGAGGGCATCGCCCGTGTCGTCGCCGGACCCGAGGACGGTGCGCAGTTGCGGCCCGGCGAGATTCTGGTCACGTCGGTCACCAACATCGGTTGGACGCCGCTGTTCCCGCGCGCCGCCGCGGTGGTCACCGACATCGGGGCTCCTCTGTCGCACGCCGCGATCGTCGCCCGCGAACTCGGCATCCCGGCGGTGGTCGGCACCGGCAACGCCACCGTCCGGCTGCGCAGCGGGGACCGGATCCGGGTGGACGGCGAGCACGGCACCGTAGACGTCCTGGAGGCCGTGCCGAGGTAGTCGCGGATCTGGCAGCGGCCGGGGACCGGCTCCGGTGTGCAGCCGGGCCGGTCCCGGAGGAGCTTGGTCCGCGCAGGTCAGAGTTCGACGGTGTCCAGCAGGGTGCCGAGCTCGGCCTGGCTGAGCGGGCGTACCTGTCCGGGGGCCAGGTCGCCGAGCTTCACCGGGCCCAGTGCCGTACGCGCGAGCCGGCGGACCGGGTGCCCCACCTCGTCCAGCATCCGCCGGACGATGTGCTTGCGTCCCTCGTGGATGACGATCTCGACCATGGCCTTGCTACCCGACTGGTGTACGACCCGGAACGCGTCCGCCCGCGCCGGCCCGTCGTCGAGCTCGACGCCCTCCCGCAGCGCCCGGCCGACCCGCGCCGGCACCGGTCCGGGAACCTCTGCCACGTAGGTCTTCTGCACGCCGTACGACGGATGGGCCAGCCGGTGGGCGAACTCCCCGTCGTTGACCAGCAGGATCAGCCCCTCGGTGTCGGTGTCCAGCCGACCCACGTGGAACAGCCGCTCCGGACGGTCGCGAACCAGGTCGCCGAGACAGCGGCGCCCCTGCGGGTCGCTCATCGTGCTGACCACGCCGCGCGGCTTGTTCAGGACGAGGTAGACCTTGGTGTCATCCACTGCGATCCGCCTGCCGTCCACGCGCAGGGCGTCGCGGCTCGGGTCGACCCGGGTGCCCAGCGTCGTCACCACCTGGCCGTTGACCTCGACCCGGCCCGCGACGATGAGCTCCTCGGCGGCACGCCGGCTGCCGACCCCGGCCTGGGCGAGCACCTTCTGCAGCCGAACGCCTTCGGACTCACCCATCGGCGTCCGTCCTCCGTTCCGTACTCACGTTCTCGTTCTCGGTCGCGGTCGCCTCGAACTCGTCGTCGGACTCGTCGTCGGAATCCGGCTCAGGCTCGTCGTCGGAATCCGGCTCAGGCCGGGGCTCGGGCTCCGGCTCCGCCTCGACATCAGGCTCGGCGTCCTCCGCCGGCTCTGCTGCGACGACCGGCTCGACGGCATCGCCCTCCGCGTCGCCCAGCGGCATCTGCGCGGGAACCGACGGCGCCACCTCCGCGGGCGTACTCAGCTGCTCGGCTTCCATCTCGTCGATGTCCGGGAGGTACGGCGCGAGGTCCGGGAGCTCCTCCAGCGAACGGACTCCGAGGCGTTCCAGGAAGTACGACGTGGTGCGGTACAGCGTCGCGTTGCTCTCCCCCTCCGCGCCGGCCTCCTCCACCAGCCCGCGCGTCACCAACGTGCGCATCACGCCGTCACAGTTGACGCCGCGGATCGCCGACACGCGCGCCCGGCTGACCGGCTGCTTGTACGCGACGACTGCCAGGGTCTCCAGCGCCGCCTGGGTGAGCTTGGCCTGCTGCCCGTCGAGCACGAACCGCTGGACGACGTCCGCGTACTCCTCGCGGGTGTAGAGCCGCCAGCCACCGGCGACCTCGCGCAGGTCGAACCCGCGTTCCTGGTGGGTGTACTCGGCAGACAGTGTGCGCAGGGCCTCGTCGATGTCGGGCCGGGGCCGCCCGAGCACCTGGGCCAGCGTGACCGGTGAGAGCGGCTCGTCGACGATCAGCAGGATCGCCTCGATCGGTCCGTGCAGGTCACCGGGTACGACGACGTGGAGGGTCTCCTCGGCCTCCTGGTCAACCGGGGCTTGCTCGTCAACCGGGGCTTCCTCACCGGGTTCCTCAGGTTCTCAGCAGACGGGGTCGGGTCGGCCGGCTCGGCTTGGTCGGTCGCCTGCGCCACCTCGGCCTGCTCGTCGCCCTCCTCGACGGACGGCGCCGGGCGCTCGGCCTCGGGCGCGTCGTCGGCACCGCTCATGTGCTGTCTCCTGTCGAATCCGGCTCAGCCTGCTCGTCGCTGGTCTCCTGCTCGCCGCCGCCGTCCTGTTCGCTCCCGCCGTCCTGCTCGTCGAACTCGTCGCTGACCACGACCGAGCCGTCGTCACTGCCGGCCCAGCGCACCGTCAGCTCGGCCAGGGCCTCGGCCTGTTCGAAGGTCACCGCGCCCTCGCGGAAGAGTTCCAGCAGGGCGAGGAACCGCGCGATCGTCGTCACGACGTTCGGCGAGTCGGCCACCAGCGCCCGGAACGTCGTCGAGCGTATCCGCCGCAGGCGTTCGACCAGGATGGTGCCCTGTTCCCGCACGCTGACCCGGGGCGCGTGGATGTGCGTCAGCGACACCACCGGCTCCGGGCGTGGGCGCATCGCCCGGGCGGCGAGCCGGGCGAAGTCGTCGACGCCCAGCCCGATCAGCACCTCGGGGAGCAGCTTGGCGAACCGGTCCTCCAGCCCGACGGCGCGCGGGAAGCGACGCGCCTCCCGCGTCATGCGTTCCGCCAGCAGCCCGCCCACCTGCTTGTACGCGCGGTACTGCAGCAGCCGGGCGAACAACAGGTCCCGGGCCTCCAGCAGCGCGAGGTCCTCCTCGTCCTCGACCTCTCCCTGCGGCAGCAACCGGGCAGCCTTGAGGTCGAGCAGGGTGGACGCGACGAGCAGGAACTCCGTGGTCTGGTCGAGGTCCCACTCCGGGCCCTTCGCCTTGATGTAGGCGATGAACTCGTCGGTCACCACCGACAGCGCGACCTCGGTGACGTCCAGCTTGTGCTTGGAGATCAGCCCGAGCAGCAGGTCGAAGGGGCCCTCGAAGTTGTCCAGCCGAACGGTGAACGTGTTGCGCCGGCCGATCGCCGCGGGTTCCGGCTCCGGGTCAGCTCCGGGTGCCGGTTCTGCCGGTTGGTCTCCGGGCACGCTCACGTGGTCGGTCACGTAGGTCTGTGCGGTGGTCGTCGGCCGAGTCAGCGGGATCAGCCGAGCCGGCCGACCAGCTCGCGGGCGAGCTGGCGGTAGGCCTCGGCGGCGACGCTGTTCGGTGCGTACGTCGTGATCGGCTCGCCCAGCTTGTTGGTCTCGGGGAAGCGGACCGTACGCGAGATCACGGTGTGGAACACCGTCTCACCGAACCGGCCGACGACCTCCTCCAAGATCTCCCGGGCGTGCAGCGTCCGCATGTCGAACATCGTGGCCAGGATGCCCTCGATCTTCAGCCGCGGGTTGATCCGCTCCTGCACGGTCTTGATCGTCTTGTCGACGAGGAAGCCGAGCCCGCGCAGTGCGAAGTACTCACACTCCAGCGGGATGATCACGCCGTCGGCGGCGGTGAGCGCGTTGACGGTGAGCAGACCCAGTGAGGGCTGGCAGTCGATCAGGATCAGGTCGTACTCCGGCCGCAGCACCTCCAGCTGGCGGGCCAGGGTGGTTTCGCGGGCGACCTCGGTGACGAGCTGGATCTCCGCACCGGACAGCGAGATGTCCGACGGCAGCAGGTCCATGCCGTCGACCGCGGTCTTGACCCGGATGTCCTCCGCGGTCACGTCGCGGTCGATGACCATGTCGTACGTCGTGGCTTCCAGGGACAGCGGGTCGATGCCGAGCCCGATCGTCAGCGACGCCTGCGGGTCGAAGTCGACCAGCAGCACCCGCCGGCCGAGCTCTGCCAGCGACGCACCGAGGTTGATCGCGGTGGTCGTCTTGCCGACGCCACCCTTCTGGTTGACGATCGCGATGATGCGCGCCGGCCCGTGGCTTTCCAGCGGCGGCGGGTCGGGGAACTGCGGGCGCGGCTTGGGCGAGGACGACTTGACCCCGTTGGCACTCGGCGCGGGGGCGACCGGCGTCAGGTCGGGTTCGTCGATCTCCTCGGGTACGGCCGGGCCGGCCGGCGCCGCGGGACCCGTGGGGTCAACGGCGGGCTCCGTCGGCACACTCGGCACGCTCGGTTCGACCGGCACCGACGGCACCGACGGCTCGGTCGGCGGCGGAATCGCCGACGGGTCCGAGGGCGTGGAGGGGTCGACCACCGGAGCGACGTCCGGCTCGGGTGCGGGTTCGGGGTCGATCGTGGGACTGGTCGCCACCGGGGCGACACCCAACTGCTCGGCGGACTCCTGCGACTGCTGGGCAGACTCGGTTCCGGCACCGTTCGTCGAGTCGTTCACGGCTCGCGTAACCTCCTGCCACGTCGGGCCCACCTTCTCGGGCAGCGACTCTGCGGTTGGGAACTCTAGTCTCACCTGCCGGTGAACCCGGCGGGGAGGCCAGGGGCACCGAGCCACCGCCGGTCCTCGAGCAATCCCGGCGGCACATGCGCCGTACTGCCTACGACCGTAGTGCCAACGCAGGCTTTCACGCCCGCGCCCGGGGGTGTGTCGCGGCATACACCTCGCGCAGCTTGTCGACGGTGACGAGCGTGTAGACCTGCGTGGTCGTCACCGACGCGTGCCCGAGGAGTTCCTGCACCACCCGGACGTCCGCGCCGCCGTCGAGCAGGTGGGTCGCGAACGAGTGCCGGAGCGTGTGCGGCGACACCTCCGCGGGTACGTTCGCGCGTTCGGCGGCGTGCCGCAGCACGGTCCACGCGCTCTGCCGGGACAGCCGGCCGCCGCGGGCGTTGAGGAACAGCGCGGGGGTGCCCTTGCCGCCGGCGGCCAGCGCGGGCCGGGCCCGCACCTGGTAGGCGGTGACGGCCTTGCCGGCGTACGAACCGACCGGCACGATGCGCTCCTTCCCACCCTTGCCGCGCAGCCGCACCGCGCCGGCGTCCAGGTCGAGGTCGTCGACGTCCAGCCCGACCGCCTCGGAGATGCGCGCACCCGTGCCGTACAGGAACTCGAGCAGCGCCCGGTCGCGCAGCGCCAGCGGGGTGTCGCCGGCGCCGGACGCCTCCAGGATGCGTTCGACGTCGGTCACCGGCAGCGCCTTCGGCAGCCGGCGTGGCGGCACCGGTGGCCGCACCTCCCGGGCCGGGTCGTCGGTCGTCAGTCCCTCCCGGTGGGCGAACTTGTGGAACCCGCGTACGGCGACCACGGTCCGCGCCGCCGAGCTCGCGCCGAGCGGAGGGTGGTCGGGGTCACCCTCCCGCAGCCGGACGAGGAACGCGCCGACGTCGGCGGGCCCGATCCGGTCGGCCCGGTCGAGCCCGCGCGCCGCCAGGAACTCCGCGTACCGGCGCAGGTCCCGGCGGTAGGACGCCAGCGTGTTGGCCGCCAGCCCGCGCTCGACGCTGAGGTGGTTGAGGTAGCCGGTGACCGCCCGCTCCACCCCCGTGGCGGTCACCTCAGGCCACCACCGCGGCGAAGTCGGTGTGCGGGAAGCCGTGCGCCTCGGCGACGGCGGAGTTGACCAGGTGCCCCTCGTGGGCGTTCAGCCCCAGGCCGAGAGCGAGGTCGGCCCGGCTGGCCTCCTGCCAACCCCGGTCAGCGAGCTCGAGGACGTAGGGCAGCGTGACGTTGGTCAGCGCGTACGTCGAGGTGTGCGGCACCGCACCCGGCATGTTCGCCACGCAGTAGAACACCGAGTCGTGCACGCGGTAGGTGGGCTCGTCGTGGGTGGTGGGCCGGGAGTCCTCGAAGCAGCCGCCCTGGTCGATGGAGATATCCACCAGCACGCTGCCCGGCTTCATCCGGGACACCTGCTCGGTGCTGACCAGCGTCGGCGCCTTGGCGCCGGGGACGAGGACTGCGCCGATGACCAGGTCGGCGTCCAGGACGGCTCGCTCCACCTCGTAGGCGTTGGACGCCACGGTCTGCAGGTGGCCGCGGTAGACCCGGTCGGCCTGGCGGAGGCGTTCGATGTTCTTGTCCAGCAGCAGGACCTCTGCCTGCATGCCGAGCGCGATGGCGGCGGCGTTCAGCCCGGACACGCCGGCGCCGATCACCACGACCTTCGCGGCGTACACGCCGGAGACCCCGCCCATCAGGATGCCGCGCCCGCCACCCTGGCTCATCAGGTGGTACGCCCCGGCCTGCGGCGCCAGCCGGCCGGCCACCTCGCTCATCGGCGCCAGCAGCGGAAGTGAGCCGTCGGGCAGCTGCACCGTCTCGTACGCGATCGCGGTGGTTCCGGACTCCAGCAGCGCGGTGGTGAGCTGCCGGGACGCCGCGAGGTGGAGGTAGGTGAACAGCACCTGGCCCTTGCGCAGCCGGGAGTACTCCGAGGCGATCGGCTCCTTCACCTTGAGGACGAGATCGCTTTCGGCCCACACGTCGTCAGCGGTCTCGATGATCTTGGCGCCGGCCCGCTCGAACTCCTGGTCCGGGATCGACGAACCCTCCCCCGCGCCGCGTTCGACCACCACGTGGTGACCGTGCCGGGCCAGTTCGTGCGCACCCGCCGGGGTCAGCGCTACGCGGTACTCGTGGGTCTTGACTTCCTTGGGGACACCGATCTTCACGGTCGCTCGTTGCCTTCCGCTGGCTCGCGCGGCACGGCTTCGTTGCCGTACCGCCTGTACGCCGCCGACCGGCGGGGAGCACCTGTCGCGGCGGGGCGAGTGTAAACCGGGCGGGGTGGGCACGGCCTCCCGTCCACAGGCGTGGCGTCTGACCAACGCCCGGTGAGCGGCCGGTGCGCGCCTGATCACGCCTGAAGTGGCCGGGATTCGAGCCGACTTGCGGGAGGGACGGGCGCGCGTATCGTTCCACCTCTACTCCACTGAGAACGACGTGGACCGCGCCCTCGGCGCGCTGGGCCCGGCCATCGCCCGCGGGCCCTGGTATGACGTGGCCGCTGACGGCCAGTGACGTCATGAGCCGCAATCTCCGAACCGGAGTGAGGCACTTCATGCCGCGACACGCCGCGACCCAGCATGCGGACACACCACATGTGAGATACGGTCTCGGCCCATGACCGAGGACTACCTACGCCGTATCGGCACGCTGATCCGGGACGCGCGCCAGCACCGCGGCTGGACGCAGGTCCAGCTCGCCGAGACCCTGGGCACCAGCCAGAGCGCCATCAACCGGATCGAGCGCGGCCACCAGAATCTCAGTCTGGAGATGCTGGCCCGCATCGGCGACGCGCTGGACAGCGAGATCGTCTCGCTCGGCACGTCCGGGCCCATGCACCTGCGGGTGGTCGGCGGGCGGCAGCTGTCCGGCAGCATCGACGTGAAGACCAGCAAGAACGCCTGTGTGGCCCTGCTGTGCGCGTCCCTGCTCAACCACGGCCGGACGACGCTGCGCCAGGTGGCCCGGATCGAGGAGGTCAACCGCATCCTCGAGGTCCTGCACAGCATCGGCGTCCGCACCCGCTGGCTGAACGAGAACAACGACCTGGAGATCGTTCCGCCGGCCACCCTCGACCTGGCCGGCATGGACGTCGCGGCCGCCCGGCGCACCCGCAGCGTGCTGATGTTCCTCGGCCCGCTGATGCATCGCGAGGACCGTTTCCAGCTGCCGTACGCCGGTGGTTGCGACCTCGGCACCCGCACGGTCGAGCCGCACATGGTCGCGCTGCGCAAGTTCGGCCTGGAGGTCAAGGCGACCTCCGGGTTCTACAACGCCGAGGTCGACCGCAGCGTCTCCCCCGGCGCGATCGTGCTGACCGAGCGCGGTGACACCGTGACCGAGAACGCTCTCCTCGCCGCGGCCCGCCACGACGGCGTCACCGTCATCCGCAACGCCAGCCCCAACTACATGGTCCAGGACCTCTGCTTCTTCCTGGCCGAGCTCGGCGTCCGCATCGACGGCGTCGGCACCACCACGCTCACCGTGCACGGGGTGCGGGCCATCCACCGCGACGTCGACTACGCGCCGTCGGAGGACCCGATCGAGGCGATGAGCCTGATCACCGCGGCCATCGTCACCTCCTCCGAGCTCACCGTCCGGCGGGTGCCGATCGAGTTCATGGAGATCGAGCTGGCCCAGCTCGCGGAGATGGGCCTGCACTTCACCCGCAGCGAGGAGTACGCCTCCCACAACGGCCGGACCCGGCTGGTCGACGTGACGGTCCTCCCGTCCACGCTGCACGCGCCGATCGACAAGATCCACCCGATGCCGTTCCCCGGGCTGAACATCGACAACCTGCCGTTCTTCGCCGTGATCGCCGCGACCGCCAACGGCTCCACGCTGATCCACGACTGGGTGTACGAGAACCGCGCGATCCACCTCACCGAGCTGAACAAGCTCGGCGCCCGGGTCCGGCTGGCCGACCCGCACCGGATCTACGTCGACGGGCCGACCCACTGGTCCGGAACCGAGATCATCTGCCCGCCGGCCCTGCGCCCGGCGGTGTGCATCCTGCTGGCGATGCTGGCCGCCAAGGGCACGTCGGTGCTGCGCACCATCTACGTCATCAACCGCGGGTACGAGGACCTCGCCGAACGCCTCAACCAGCTCGGCGCGCAGATCGAGTCGTTTCGCGACATCTAGGAGCCGGCTGTCAGACGTTGGTCGCGGGCTCCGCCGACACGCACCATTCGTGCTCGAGGATGCCGAACGTCTCGGAGTCCCGCCACCCGTCGCGCACCAGCATCGTGTGCCGGAGCCTGCCCTCGTACGTCATGCCGAGCCGGCGCAGGATCGCTGCCGAGGCCGCGTTGCGCGGGTCGCAGGTGGCTGCGATCCGGTGCAGACCGCGGTCGGCGAACCCGATCCGCAGCAGGGCCGCGCCGATCGCCGTACCCACGCCTTCGCGCCACACCCTGGGATGTACGGCGTAGGAGATCTCGCCCTGCCGGTGGCGGGCGTTGCGGCCGAGCTCGAGGACGCCTAGGCCGAGCACCTCACCGTCGACCAGCGCGGCGTAGGACTCCCGCAGCAAGGGTCGCTCCGACCAGGCGTCCACCGCGCCCCGGACGAACGCCTCCGCCTCGGCCTCGGAGTCCGGCCCCCACGGCTGGTAGCGGCAGGCTTCGGGCAGGCCGGACCAGGAGTGCACGGCCGGCCAGTCGGTCAGCTCGAGCGGACGCAGAGCCACATCGGGACGCGGGGACATCCGGGCACCTTACGGGCGACGCGGTGCCGAATCACCTTGTTTTGCGCAGCTTCTGGCCCATGCTGGCGTGCTCAGGAACGCTCAGGAAGCGGTCCAGCCACCGTCGAGGGTGAGTGCGACGCCGGTCAGGGACGTGGTCGCCGGCCCGCACACGAACGCCACCAGCTCGGCCACCTCGTCGGGTTCGACCAGGCGCTTGAGCGGTGTGCGGGCGAGGAGCACGTCCTCCAGCACCTGCTCCTCCCCCACGCCGTGCGCCTGCGCCTGGGCGGCTAGCTGCTTCTCCACCAGCGGCGTCCGAACGTACCCCGGGCAGATCGTGTTGGACGTGACACCACGCCCGGCGGCCTCCAGGGCGAGCACCTTGGACAGGCCCTCCAGGCCGTGCTTGGCGGCAACGTAGGCCGACTTGTACGCCGAGGCCCGCTGGCCGTGCGCGGAGGACACGTGCACCAGCCGTCCCCAGCCCCGCTCGTACATGCCAGGAAGCACCAGCCGCGCCAGCCGGAACGGCGCCTCCAGCATCACCCGCTGGATCAGCGCGAACTTCTCCACCGGGAACTCCTCCACCGGCGCGACGTGCTGCAGGCCCGCGTTGTTGACCAGGATGTCGGCCCCGCGGAGCGCGTCCAGCCGGTCGAGGGCGTCCAGCCCGGCCGGGTCACCGAGGTCGACGCGGTGCGCCTGCCCGCCCACCTCGTCGGCGACCACCGTGGCGCCGTCGGCGTTGACGTCCAGCACGACGACGTGCGCGCCGGCGCGGGCGAGCCGGTGGACGCAGGCCCGGCCGATGCCGCTCGCACCGCCGGTGACCACAGCCGTCCGTCCGGACAGGTCGATGCCGCCGTCGGCGGCCGGTGCCGTGGGAGTTGTCGCCGGGGCGGGAGTCGTGGGAGTGGGGTCGGTCATGCCGACACCGTACGTCCGAAGGCCGGCGGGGTCCGGGCCGGTGGGCGGGGGCCCGGCCACCGCGACGGCCAGGCCACCCTCTCCCCCCATCGGGTGTCACTGCTGTCCCCACCCCACACACCCGATGGACGTAACCGTAGATCGAGGTGTATTTATGCGGCGAGATCTAATCAATTCCACCGGGGGGATGGGATGGCCCGCCGCCGTGGCCGGCCGGAGAAGCCGCTGCCGCCGCCGACGAACGCGAAGGAACGCTTCGGTGCGCAGCTGCGAGAGCTCCGGCACATCAACGGACTCGGGCTGGCCGCGATGGCGGCCCTGTCCGACTGCTCGGTCACCACGATCGGGCAGGCCGAGCGCGGGGTGCAGATACCGGGTGAGGCGCTGGTGCACACCTGGGACACCGTGCTGAACGCGAACAACATTCTCAACGCCTACTACGAGGACATGCGGCACGAGGAGCGGCACAGACGGCTCACCTCTCCGCAGCGCCGCGGGCCGAGCCCGGCGCGGCCGACGCGGCCGGTTCCCGGAGACCGCAGCGAGTGGGTCGCCGACGTCACCGTTCCCGACGGCACCCTGATGCGCCCGTCGCAGACGTTCACCAAGACCTGGCGGCTCCGCAACGCGGGCAAGGTCCGCTGGACCGACCGCTACCTGATGCGGCTGGGCACCCTGGTCGCGGCCGGTCAGGTGGCCACCCCGCGGCTGACGCCGATCCCGGACACCGCGCCCGGCGAGGAGGTGGACATCAGCGTTCCCTGCAAGGCACACGTCGTCCCGGGCACGTCCGTGGCGCACTTCAAGTTCGCCGACGCCGACGGGCACCTGTACTTCCCCGACACCGACTACGCGGGCATCCTGCTGTCCATCACCGTGCTCGACGACGGTCGCTCCCACTAGGCCGTCAGTGGCTGTCGGCTGGACGTCGTACCGTCGCTGGGCGGAAAGTGGTGTCTCGTGGGATCCGAACCGACGACGGACGGCGGTCTGGCTCTTCCGGCCGACGCCGATCCGCAGACCGAGAAGCTGTTCCGCGCCTTCGTCAGCGAGGGCCGGATCACCGCCATGCCGGCGAAGTCCGGCCGGCGACGGCTGCTGCTGGACCACGTCGCGCAGCTGTTCGAGCCCGGCGTCCGCTACCCCGAGCCCGTCGTCAACGAGACCTTGCTCCGGGTGTACGACGACCAGGCAGCGCTGCGAAGGTACCTCGTCGACGACGACTTCCTCGACCGCGACAACCACGGCGTCTACTGGCGCTCCGGCGGCTCCATCCGGCCCTGACCGCCACTGACGGCCTCCCGCCGGCGTCGTGACGGTGCTCAGCTTTCGGACGGCCGGGACGGTGCGGGTGTCAGGCCGTCCAGGGTGAGGTCGAGAAGGCGTTCGGCCTGGTCTCGTTGCTCGGGCTTCGCCGAGGTGAGGGCGATGCCGGCGAGGGCAGCGAACACGTCGGTCGGGTGGATGTCTGAGCGCAGGGCGCCGGCAGCGGTACCGGCCGCCATGAGGTCGGAGAGGGCGGTCTGGATCATGTCGCGGCTGTGTCCATAGGGGTCGCCTCCGGAGGCGACGACCGCGCGCAGGGCTTCGGCCATGCCGAGTTTGGCGGTGGCGTAGTCGATGAAGTGCCCCATCCAGGCGCGCAGGGCCGCACGCGGCGGTGTCGTCGCCAGCAGACCGGGGACGGCATCGCACAGCCGCGCCACCTCGTTGCGGTAGGCCGCCTCGATCAGGGCTTCCCGGGTCGGGAAGTTGCGGTAGAGCGTGCCGGTCCCCACCCCCGCCTCCCTCGCGATGCGTTCGAAGTGGGCGTCGAGTCCCTCCTCGGTGAACACCCGCACCGCCGCGGCCAGGATCTTGTCCCGGTTGCGCTGTGCGTCAGCCCTCAGTGGGCGGCCCGTGTCCCGTGCCATCGACAGTTCGCTCTCCCGTCCCGGTTTGCGAAGTGGAGGCGCGTCCACTTACTGTACGGCTAAATGGCGGAGCCTCCACTTTAGGAGGTGGCCCGCCCACAGTCCACTTCGGAGGAATGTCGTGTCGGGAATCGAAGGCAAGGTCGTCGTGATCACAGGTGCCAGCAGCGGGATCGGCGAGGCGACCGCGCTGCTGCTGGCCGAGCGGGGGGCGACGGTGGTGCTCGGCGCGCGCCGGCCGGAGCGGCTCGAGGCGTTGGCCGCCCGCATCGAGGAGGCCGGCGGCCAGGCCGCGTACGCACGTACCGACGTGAAGCGCCGGGAGGACGTGTCCGGTCTGGTCGGGCTGGCCCGCGACCGGTACGGCAGGGTCGACGCCCTCGTCAGCAACGCCGGGATCGGGTTGATCTCCCCGCTGGACGACCTGCGGGTCGAGGACTGGGAGGAGATGATCGACGTCAACCTCAAGGGCGTTCTGTACGGAATCGCCGCCGCGCTGCCGGTCTTCCGGGAGCAGGGCTTCGGGCACTTCGTGCAACATCGTCTCCACGGCCGGGCTGCGCATCGTGCCGCAGCAGTCGGTGTACGCCGGGACCAAGAACGCGGTCCGCACCATCTCCGAAGGCCTGCGCCAGGAGGCCGGCGCCAACCTGCGCGTCACGGTCGTCTCGCCCGGTGTCGACGCGCACGGAGTTCGCGGACTCGATGGCGCCGGAGATGAGGGCCCAGGTCCTCGACCGGATGGGCGACATCGCGATACCGCCGGACGCCATCGCCCGCGCGGTCGCCTTCGCCGTCGAGCAGCCGGACAACGTCGACGTGGGCGACATCGTCGTCCGTCCCACGGCGCAGAGCTAGAGCGTCCGCCCTCTGGAGTGTGCTGGACCTACGCCGGCCGCGGCGGGTCGTAAGGCACGGCCTCGCGAGCCGGCCACGGCGAGTCTGCCGGCCGGAGTGCGTCGAAGCCGGCGCCGTTGCGGGCCGCCCAGGCCGCGAGCGCACCCATCACCAGCGAGGGGTTGTGCAGGTCGCCGGCCAGCGCCCCGGCCACGACGTCGGCCAGCGGCGTCCACGAGACGGGCATGTCCGCCTCCTCGTCGACGCCGTTGTGCCGCTCGTCGGGCGGCACCTCCGACAACCCGCGAGCGAGGTAGATGCGCAGTGACTCGGTGGTCATTCCCGGTGAGGTGAAGGCGTCCACCAGCACCCGCCAGTCGCGGGCGCGAACGTGGCCCTCCTCGTACAGCTCCCGCTGGGCCGCGGCGAGGTAGTCCTCCCCCTCGACGTCGAGCAGACCCGCCGGGGGCTCGAAGAGGCGGTGGCCGACCGGGTGGCGGTACTGGTGCACCAGCAGCATCCGGTCGTGGTCGTCCAGCGCGATGATGCCGACCGCGCCGGGGTGCACCACGACGTCACGGGTGAACTCCCGGTCGCCGCCAGCGACGACGTCCTCGCGGATGTCGATCACCCTGCCGGTGCGCAGCGGGTACGACGAGGAGACGACCGGCCAGCGCTCGGGTACGTCCCGCGGTGCGGCTCCGTCGGCGTCCTGGTTACCGAACCGGCCGTCGACCGTCGCGCCGCTCACCGGCGTACTCCGGTGCGCAGCCAGCCGTCCCGCTGCCGCAGCGGCACCGCTCCGTCGGTTCCGTCGGCCTCGCCGATCTCGGCGCCGTCGTCGTCGGTGGCCCCACCCGAGGTGAGCGTGTCCTCGGCATGGAGAACCTCGAGGTCGCCGACGGGCAGCTGCATCTCCCGCTGGCGAACCAGCGCGGCCTCGACCAGCCCGGCGAACAGCGGGTGCGGACGGGTCGGCCGGGACCGCAGCTCCGGGTGAGCCTGGGTGGCGACGAAGTACGGGTGCAGGTCGCGGCGCAGCTCGACGAACTCCACCAGCCGGCCGTCCGGTGAGGTGCCGGAGATGACCAGGCCGGCCTCCTCCAGCTGCGCGCGGTAGGCGTTGTTGACCTCGTAGCGGTGCCGGTGACGCTCCTCGACGTACGGCTCGGCATAGGCCCGGCGCACCAGGGAGTCCTCGGCGAGCTTCGCGGGATACAGCCCCAGCCGCATCGTGCCGCCGAGGTCACCGGACCCGGCCACGATCTCGCGCTGCTCCTCCATCGTGGCCACCACCGGGTGCGCGCAGGTGGCCTCGAACTCGCTGGAGTTGGCGTCGTCCAGCCCGGCGAGGTGGCGGGCCACGTCGACGACCATGCACTGCAGGCCGAGACACAGTCCGAGGATGGGTAACTGGTGTTCGCGGGCGTACGCCGTCGCGCCGACCTTGCCCTCCACGCCCCGCACCCCGAAACCACCGGGAATGCACACCGCGTCCACGTCGGACAGCTGGCGGGCCGCACCTTCCTTCGTCGTGCACTCATCGGAAGCCACCCAGCGGATGTTGACCCGGGTGTCGTGCTGGAAACCGCCGGCGCGCAACGCCTCGGTCACCGAGAGGTAGGCGTCGGGCAGGTCGATGTACTTGCCGACCAGGGCGACCGTCACCTCGTCGGCGGGGTGGTGCACCCGGCGCAGCAGCTCGTCCCACTCCGTCCAGTCGACGTCGCGGAACGGGAGGTTCAGCCGGCGTACGACGTAGGCGTCCAGGCCTCCGCCGTGCAGCACCTTGGGAAGGTCGTAGATGCTCGGGACGTCGGGGTTCTCGATGACGGCTTCCTCGTCGACGTCGCACATCAACGAGATCTTCCGCTTGACGTTGGGTGGGAGCTCGCGGTTGCACCGGCAGACGATCGCGTCGGGCTGGATACCGATGCTGCGCAGGGCCGCGACGGAGTGCTGGGTCGGCTTGGTCTTGAGCTCACCGGACGGTCCGAGGTAGGGCACCAGCGACACGTGCAGGAAGAACACGTTGTCCCGGCCCACGTCGTGGCGTACCTGCCGGGCCGCCTCCAGGAACGGCAGCGACTCGATGTCGCCGACCGTGCCTCCGATCTCGGTGATCACGACGTCGATACCGGGACCCGCCATCCCCCGGATCCGGGCCTTGATCTCGTTGGTGATGTGCGGGATCACCTGGACGGTGTCGCCGAGGTAGTCGCCGCGGCGCTCCTTGGCGATCACGCTGGAGTAGACCTGGCCGGTGGTGACGTTGGCGCTGCGGCCGAGGTCGACGTCCAGGAACCGCTCGTAGTGGCCGATGTCCAGGTCGGCCTCGGTCCCGTCGTTGGTGACGAACACCTCACCGTGCTGAAACGGGTTCATGGTGCCGGGATCGACGTTGAGATAGGGGTCGAGCTTTTGCATGGTGACCCGCAACCCGCGTGCCTTCAGCAGATTGCCGAGGCTCGAGGCGGTGAGGCCCTTACCGAGAGAGGAGGCGACGCCCCCTGTGACGAACACGTGCCTAGTCGGCGAAGAGGCGGCCAAAGCTACTCCCCGTGGTCGGTCGGGGCCGGAAACCCGGGCGGAATCCAGCATGTCCACGGGCTTTCAGCCTAGCAACAGCCGATCGGCCCGCCACACACCACGCCGGTCCGCGGGACCGGGCGGATGGTCGGACGTTACACCCCAGCGGTGACACCCGAACACGCCCGGGGATCCGGCCGCGGAGACAGCCGGAAACGGTGCGGACAGGTGGAGCGGAGCCGTACTGAGGCCAGGCCGAGCCCGGACGGCCGTGGAGGACCAACCCCGCGGCCAGGCGGCGCGGACGCCGGCGCCGCCCGATCCGCCGTCGATGCCCGGATCATCCGGGAGTGATCACCTCGTGGTAGATCTTGGCGATCTCCCGGGCCGTCTCGTCCTCGTCGGGCCAGGTGGCAGCCTGTCGCGGGCCGGCTGCACGCAGTCGCCCCGCCACCTCAGGACGGTCGAGCACCTCCGCGAGCGCAGCGGCCACCGCCCCGGGATCATCCGGCGGGACCAGCAGGGCAGCCGACCCCACCAGGTCGGGGATGCCGCCCACCGACGTGGCGACGAGGGGTACGCCGGACCGCAGCGCCTCCTGCGCCACCAGGGCCCGGGCCTCCCACTGGCTGGTCAGCACGGCGACGTCCGCCGCGGCGAGGAGGTCGGCGACGTCGGCGCGGTGACCGGCCAACCGCACCGGCAAGCGCTCACGCTCGGCGCGCTCGGCCAGCTCCGCGTGGAGGGGACCCTCGCCGGCGACCAGCACCAGCGGCGGAAGTGCGACGCGGTCGAGCAGCCGGGCCACGGCGTCGAGGAGGACGTCGTACCGCTTCTGCGGGGCGAGCCTGCCCACCGCCAGCACCAGCGGCCGGGACGCCAGCCCGAGCGATCGGCGTACCTCCTCCCGGCTGCGGGAAGCCGGCGCGAGCGCGGGCGCGCCCACCGGCAGGAACCGCGCGTCGCGGGCGCCGAGTGCGGTCGCCTCCTCGGCCAGGTCGGCAGACGCGGCGAGCACCACCGTCGCCCGGCGGACGACCCACCTGCGGGCCAGGTGCAGGGGCAGTCGCCGCCAACCGGTGGCCGAGACGTTGTTGTGCCAGCTCACCACCAGCGGCGTCGAACGACGGCAGGCCAGCGCCGCCACCACCGAGGCGGCGTGCCCGTGCGCGTGAACGACGTCAGCGCCGGCGAGGACGGCTCGCCCCCGCCGGATCGCGCTGGGCGCCGGGACGTCCAGGTGCACGAACTGCGCCACCCGGCCGAACCCGAACCGGCGGTCGGTCGCGGCCGGTCCGGCGATCCGAACCGTGTGACCGGACTCGACCAGCCTCGTGGCGAGGGAGCGTACGTGCCGGCCGATGCCGCCCGTGCTCGGCCCGAGAACCAGGGCGACGCGCGGCGCCCTCACCGTCGGCCGATCCGCCGGGACACCGCAGCCAGGTCCTCGCGGTCGACCAGCGCCATCGCCACGACGACGAGCACGGCGAACACCGCCGCCACCACCAGTCCGGTCAGGGCCGCCCCCGTCACCGCACGCACGATGTCACCGTCCGCGAACCTCCGTCCCGCCCACCGACCGGCCACCGCCGAAGCCGTCGCGGCGACGCTACCCGCGAGCACCGACGGGCCGAATCCCCGCAGCGCTCCCGGTCCGGTCGTACGGCGTACTCCCTCGAGCAGGACGACGGCGCCCAGCACCAGCCCGAGGGACGTCGCTGCGCCCAGTCCGGTCGCTACGGCCGAAGCCGGCAGCGCGGTGGTGGTGACGACCGCCGCGACGGCGACCGCCAGCCACCCCGCCGCCGTCCCCCACGCCGCCCAGACAGGACGCCCGCGGGCGTACAGCAACCGGCCGGCCAGGGTCACCAGCCCGAGCGCGGGCACCGCTGGAGCGAACGCGGTGAGGGCACCGGCCAGCGCCGACGTCGCGCCGCCTCCGGGCCCGAGGACGAACAACCTGGCCAGCGGCGTCGACGTACCGGCGAGCAGCGCGCCTCCGAGCGCACCGAACAAGACGACCGCCCGGACCGCGCCGGCGGAGAGCCGGCTCAGCTCGGCCGGTCCGGTCGGGTCGGCCGGGGTGGTCGGGGTGGTCGGGTCGGGGCGGGGCCGCCGAGGCGAGTGCCGCAGCGTGCGGAAAAACCGTGGTGGCGATCGGAACCACCAGCACCGCGTACGGCAGGGTGAACAGCGCGTACGCCCAGGTGTAGAGGGTCAGCGTCCCGGGCTCGCCACGATGGTTGGCCAGCCAGGTGAGCACCAGCGCGACCAGTTGCTGGGCGACCAGGGCGAGCATCCCGGCCGCGGCCAGCCGCCGAGCCCGGGCGGCGACGCCGGGCGGGAACCGCAGCGCCGGCCGGATCGGCGAGGCGGGGCCCTTCACCCGCGCGAACGCGACGAGCACGGTGCCCGCCATCGCCACCACCCCGAGGGAGGTGCCGCCGGCGAGCACGGCCACCGCGCGGCCGGAGACCGCCTGCTCGCCGAGGGCGCCGCCCGCGACGACGACGAAGCCCGCGTACGCCGCGATCACCACCACGCTGCTGGCCAGCGGGGCGAGTGCGGCGGCGAGGAACCTGCGCTGTGCCTGCAGGGCACCCGAGACCACCATCGCGACGCCGTAGAACCACATCTGCGGCGCGAAGATCACCAGCATGCTGGCCGCCAGGCCGGCAGTGGCCTCGCCACACCCGGCAGGTCCTGCATGTCCGGCCAGCATGAGATCTGCGTACGGCCCGGCCAGTACCGCAGCCAGGACGGTCACCGGAGTGAGGACGAGCAGGGTCCACGTCAGCAGCGCGGACAGCGTGCGGGCGGTCTCACCCGTGGCACCGCGGGAAGCGGACACCGCCAGCAGCGGGACGACCACGGACGCCAGCGCCCCGCCGGCGACAATCTCGAAGGCGACGTTCGGCAGCTGGTTCGCGGTGTTGTACGCGTCGCCCAGGCAGGTGTCGCCGACGGTCTTGGAGAACACCAGCCACCGGCCGAAGCCCACCACCCGGGCCGCGACGGTGACCGCGGCGACCAGCACGGCCGCGCGGGCCAGGCCGCTCCCCCATGCGCGCGGGCCGGCCTGCGTCGGCTCCCGCGCCGTCGTCATCGGCGCGGCGGGCGCCGGCCGAGCTCGTCAAGTCGGCGCAGCGGCGCGTGTCGCTCGATCACGGCGGTGAACGATACCCGTTCGGAGGTGAGGATCAGCCCGACCAGCCCGGCGAGAACCGCCAGCCGGGCGGGCCGGGGCAGACGCGCGGCCATGGCCACACCGAGCCCCGCTCCGAGCGCGTTCGCACCGCAGTCGCCGAGCATGCCGATCTCACCGAGGTCGTCGGCGAGCAGGCCGGCCGCGACCCCGACCGGCGCCGCGAGCACCGGACCTGCCGACGTGGCGAGCAACGGCGCATGGACGAGTACGACCTTCAGCGCGCGTCCGGGTCGCAGGTCCAGAAGGTTGACGAGATTGGCGGACGCGGCGACCAGCGCGCCGTCGGCGAGGATCGTCGCCACCCCGTGCAGGGGCCGTCCGGAGCCGGGGCGGTGGAGCAGCGCCGCGGCAAGGAGTCCCACTCGCTCCGATGCCTGCGACCTTGACCGATCCGCTGGTGACCACCCTGCGCCGCAGGGCGCCCAGGTGGCCCCGCAGACCCTTCGCCTCCGGCGTACCGGCGAGGTCGTCGTAGGCGCCGACTGCACCGCTGCCGACGACGGCGGCCACCGCGGCCAGCCGTTCCGCCGGGGTGAGACCGGGCACAGCCATCGTCGCGGCGAAGGTCCCCGCGACCGCGGCCGGACCGAGCAGCAGGCTGACCTGTTCCCCGCGATGGTTGGTACGGCTCCAGCGGCCGGCGTCACCGCCGGAGCGCGGGCGGGCACTGCGGAACACCCGCCGGGCGGTGAGTGCGGCACCGGCCGCGGCGGCGAGCCGTACGGCCGGCTCCCGGGTGCTTGCCTGTGCCCAGAACGCATACTGCGAAGCGCGCCGCACCAGCCGGCCCGCGTAGGGTCCCCGGGGTCCCTTGGCAGGCAGGTGGGTCATGAGCCGGCGGTCGGCTGCCTGGGCAGAGCTCCGTCGGTCGTACCCACCGCGCCGTACTGGCCGACGCCACCCTTCGCCTGCTCGGCCAGTGCCCACACCGCGGCCACCTGGCCGCTGGCCAGGTCGGCAACGTCGACCGAGGAGACCGCCGCGCGGGCCTGCTTGTCCGCCCGCAGGCTGGCGAGGACGCCGCCGTCGCCGGCAGCGGAGGGATCGCCGACCATCACCGCTCCTCGGCTGGCCGAGTCCAGCGAGCGGGCGAGCGACACCCACGCCCGGTTGGCGTCGGCAGTGGACTTGGCTTTTGCCGGTACAGAAGGTGCGACCACCACGGCGAGGTCCGCCTGCGGCAGGTCGCTGTCGCCGTCGACCAGATCGCCCTCCCCGAACGCACCCATGATGGTCGGGGTGGCGCTGTCCTTGCGCCCGGCCGCACCGGCGTCGCGGGTGACCAGAGCCCGGGCGAGCACGACACCGGCCCGGTCGTACGCCGAACCGTTGTCCGGCACCCGTACGTCACCGGTGACCAACCTCGTAGCGAGTTCCTCGAGGAACTGCCGCTGGCTCGGGTCGGACCACTTGTCGGTCATCGAGACGGTGCCCGTGACCGTGGCGTCGGCACTGCTCAGACTCTGCTCGACACCCTTGACCATGCCGTTGTCGGCGTTCGGCAGGGCGACCACGACGACCTTCTGACCGCTGAGCCGGCCCTTGACCAGGCTGGGTGCGATGTCGGCGGCGAAGGATTCGCGGTACTTGTCGCCCTGCTGCAGGTCGGCGATCTGCTTGCGCAGACCGTCCTTCTCCTTGCTCACCGCGGAGATGGTGCCTCGCAACTGGTTGTCGAGCTCGCCCTTCAGCGGTCCGGCACCCAACGCGACCCCTACGGCGAGCGCGAGGAAGATCGCGGCGATGGAGACCAGGAAGTAGCGGAAGTCGATCACGTGAAAAGTCCTTGGATCCAGAAGACCAGGTCGTTCCACCGGATGCCGACAACCTCCAGCCAGGCCTGTCCGGCGGGCGTGGCCGCGAGCGCGACCAGGAACGCGAGCAGGCCGGCCACCAGAAGCATCACGATCTGCCAGGTCTGGATCCGGGAACGGTAGAGGCGGCTGACTCCCTTGGCGTCGACCAGTTTGCCGCCGACCCGCAACCGGGTCAGGAACATGCTGGCGGCACCGGAACGCCCCTTGTCCAGGAACTCCACCAGCGACAGGTGAGTGCCCACGGCGACGATGAGCGCGGCGCCCTTGGAGTCGGCGAGCAGCATCGCGATGTCCTCGCTGGTGCCGGTGGCGGCGAAGACCCGCGACTCCAGGCCGAGGCGATCGAGCCGGTCCGCGCCCGGTGCCCGGCCGTCGCGGTAGGCGTGCACGATGAGCTCGGCGCCACAGCGCAGGGCCGTGTCGGACACCGAGTCCATGTCACCGACGATGATGTCCGGCTTGAGCCGGGCCTCCAGCAGCGCGTCGGCACCGCCGTCGACCCCGACGAGGATCGGGCGGTACTCCCGGATGTAGGACTTGAGCGCGACGAGGTCCTCGCGGTAGTCGTACCCGCGCACCACGATGAGGACGTGCCGGCCTTCCATCGGGGTGCTGACGTCGGGAACGCCAACGCCGTCCAGCAGCAGGTCACGGTCGCGCCGGAGGTACTCCATCGTGTTGGCGGCGAACGCCTCCAGCTGGATGGCCAGCCCCGACCGGGCGTCATCGGTGGCCTTCGCGACGGTCTCCTCGGTCTGTTCCACCCCGAAGGCGACCTCGGTGTCCCCGCGGTAAAGACTCGCGCCATGCAGGCGCACCGCGTCGCCCTCGCCGACCTTGGCGAAGACGTCGGCGCCCACGTCGTCGACCAGCGGGATCCCGGCCGCCGCCAGAATGCCCGGGCCGAGGTTGGGGTAACGCCCGCTGATGGACGGGGC
The DNA here is from genome assembly GCA_963791775.1 of uncultured Actinomycetota bacterium. Lineage (GTDB taxonomy): Bacteria > Actinomycetota > Actinomycetes > Propionibacteriales > Actinopolymorphaceae > Actinopolymorpha. The sequence goes on from CAWBTM010000018.1 coordinate 31,662, forward strand.
GGCGTTGACGACCGCGGCGACCTGCGCGGCGACCAGCGCCTCCGCGCTCACCCGATCGAGGTCGACGTGGTTGATCACGGCGATGTCCCCGGGACGAAGGCGTTTGGTGAGGTTCTTCGTCCGCGAGTCGAGTCGCGCGACACCGACGACTCCGGGCAGAGCCACGGGTCGTGGACGGCGCAAGGTAGGAAGTCTCATCGCAGTCCAGATACTGCCATGAGAGCACCACCTGTGGGCGCATGCTGTCATGTGGGCGTGGCGCAGTGCGGTCACACCCACATGTCCACCGCAACGTGCACAGCGCTTCGTCCGCACCGCTACGGTGCTTGCCGCGGAAGCGCTGTCTGTCGTCCCGGCTGCGCTGTCGTCGTCGCGGTACCGCTAGGCGACTCCGCTCCCCTTCCGCACGGCGGGCACGGATGCCGCTCACTACGCGACCCTGATCCTCAGGACGGATCCTGGGCCCGACCCTGGCCCGAGCCGCCGCGCGCTTTGCCTGTCTTCGTGGTCTTCCTCGTCCTGCCGGTCGCGGTGCTCCCGCCCACGTCGGCGTCCTTCTCGCCGCGCCGCGCAACCTTGGGCGTACTCCCGGACTTCTTCGGATCACCACCGACGACCGCGGCGTCCTTCGCACTCCCCCGCACCACCTTGGCCCCGCTCCCGGTGTCCCTCACCGATGCGCCGCCGCGGGGCGCGTCGGTCGGCGACCCCTTTCCCGCGGTCGCCGAGGCGGCCTTCCGGCTAGCGGTTGCCGACGTGGCCTTCCGGCTAGCGGTTGCCGACGTGGCCTTCCGGCTAGCGGTTGCCGACGTGGCCTTCCGGCTAGCGGTTGCCGACGTGGCCTTCCGGCTAGCGGTTGCCGCGACGGCCTTCTTCCCTCCGGGCCGGGGGGTTGCCGCGTCCCTGCGCGCCTCGGCCGCGGTAGCGAGAAGTTCCTCCGCGTGTGCTCGTGCGCTGGCGGACCCGTCCAGGCCGGCGAGCATCCGGGCGAGCTCCGCCACCCGGCCCTCGTCGTCCAGCCAGGTGAGTCCGCTGCGGGTCACCGAGCCGTCGTCGCTCTTGCTTACGACATAGTGCCGATCGGCGAACGCCGCGACCTGCGGAAGGTGGGTGACCACCACGACCTGTGCCTTGGCGGCGAGCCGGGCCAGCCGGCGGCCGATCTCCACCGCGGCCCGCCCACCCACGCCGGCATCCACCTCGTCGAACACGAACGTGGGTACGCCGTCCACACCGGCGAAGACCACCTCGACCGCGAGCATCACCCGGGAAAGCTCACCGCCGGAGGCACCTCGCTGAACGGCGCGGGCGGGCGAGCCCGGATGCGGCCGTAGCCGCAGCTCAACCTCGTCGACGCCGTGCGCGCCGTACGCCAGCCATCGGCCACCGACCAGCAGGGCACGCTGGCCGTCGGTGTCGATCTCGGCGGGGCGGCCTGGCGCGGCAGTGGTGTCCCCACCCTCCGGATGGGCTGACTGGGCCGGATCGACCCGCCGGCCTCGGTTCGGCTTCTGCTCCCCCGCCGATGCTTCCTCCGACACCCCGGTGGTGCGCACCTCGGTCTGGGCCACGTCGGCGGTGAGGACGGCGTGCGGCATCGCGAGCGCACCGAGCTCGCTGGTGACAGCGGCACCGAGGCGTTCTCCGGCCGCCGTGCGAGCCGAACTCAGCTCGTGGGCAAGCGTGCCGAGTTCGGTCATCAGCTCCTGGCGTTCGAGCCTGAGGCCGCTGATCGTGTCGTCGGAACCGTCCAGCTCCGCAAGCCGGATCGCCGAACGGCGTGCCCAGGCCAGAACGTCGTCGATCGTGTCGCCGTACTTGCGGGTGAGCGCGCCGAGCACCGCCCGCCGGTCGCCGATGGCCTGCAGCCGCGCGGGGTCGGTGTCCACGCCGGCGGCGTAGGAGGCCAGGTCCGAACCGGCGTCGGCGAGCAGCGCTGCCGCCTCCGCCAATCGGTCGGCCACGCCCGCGAGCTCCGGATCGTGCACGCCGGCCGCGTCGAGCGACTTGCGCGCGCTCGCCACCTGGGACAATGCGTCGACCGGTGCGCCGGCAACATCGTCGTCTCCGGTGAGCGCGGTCTGCGCGAGACTCGCGGCGGCTCGCAGCGAATCCGCGTGCGCGAGCCGGTCCTCCTCCACCGAGAGTGCCTTGTCCTCACCCGGCTGTGGGTCTGCCGCCTCGATCTCGGCAAGCCCGAACCGCAACAGGTCGGCTTCCTGGGCGCGGTCACGAGCTCGAGCGACCAGGCTGGACAGCTCGGCGTCGACCTCGGCCAGTCGGGAGTAGCGGATCCGGTAGGCGGCGAGTGGCTCCTGGACCGCCGATCCTGCGTAGCGGTCGAGGATCTCCCGCTGCCGCGAGGGCCGCAACAGCCGCATCTGGTCGGACTGGCCGTGCAGGGCGACCAGTTCGTCGGCCAGCTCGGCAAGAACTCCCGCCGGCACTCCCGCACCGCCCGCGTATGCGCGGGACCGGCCGTCGCGGGCGATGGTGCGCATGACGATCAGGGTGTCGTCCTCGAGCTGCGCACCGGCCTCGACCGCACGCCGCGACGCGGCCGAACCAGGATCGAGCCGAAGCCTGCCTTCGACGACCGCGCGTTCGGTCTGGCGACGAACCAGCCCCGCGTCGGCACGTCCGCCGAGCAGCAGGGACAGGCCGGTCACCACCATGGTCTTGCCGGCGCCGGTTTCACCGGTGACGACGGTCAAGCCCGCGTCGAGGTCGAGCACGGCGTCGTCGATGACGCCGAGACCCTGGATCCGGATTTCCTCCAGCATCGCCGGAACCCTACGAGGTCTCGCCGACACCGCCGGGCTGTTCGCCCGTGGCTCGCTCGTGGCGGTCGGTCGAAGAGGACTGCGATGAGGAAAGGAACGAAGATTCGGAAGAGGAAGAGTCGACGGCCGTGGCGCGGCCGTGTTCGCCGGCGGTGTCGGGGCAGGCGTTGGTGGTCCTCGCCGCGGCCCGGCGAGCACGGTCCTCTCGCCGTCCGCGCCACCCGTGCACCGGCAGGTCGAACTTCGCCACGAGGCGGTCGGTGAACGGGCCCTGGTGCAGCCGGGCGAGCCGCACCGGCCGAGAACCGTGGCGGACCTCCACTCGGGCACCCGGCGGGAGTTCCTCGGTGCGTCGCCCGTCACACCACAGGACACCCGGACAGGGATTGCGCTGCATGAGCTCGACCGCCACCACCGAGCGTGGCGACACGACCAACGGCCTGGAGAACAACGCGTGTGCGCTCAGTGGCACCACCAGCATCGCCTCGAGCTCGGGCCACACCACCGGGCCGCCGGCGGAGAACGCGTAGGCGGTGGATCCGGTCGGTGTGGCCGCGACCACACCGTCGCCACCCCACCGCGACAGTGGTCGGCCGTCGACCTCCACGACGACCTCGAGCATCCGCTCGCGGGCCGACTTCTCCACGCTCGCCTCGTTGAGTGCCCACTGGGTCGCCGCGACCGCACCGTCGACCAGGACGGTCACGTCGAGGGTCATGCGTTCCTCGACGGCGTACCTGCGGTGGACCACGTGATCGATGGTGACGTCCAGGTCGTCGCGCTCGGACTCCGCCAGGAAGCCGATGTGGCCGAGGTTGACGCCCAGGACGGGAGTGCCCGACGCGTGGGCGACCTCCGCGCCCCGCAGGATCGTGCCGTCGCCACCGAGCACCATGACGATCTCGCAGCCTTCGGCGGCGACGGGTGTGACGTCGACCACCTCGGCCTTTTCCAGGCCGATGTCGTCGGCGTCGGGGGCGAGCAGGCGCACGCCCACACCGGCGTCGGCGAGGCGGGCGGCTGCCTCCCTCGCCAACTGGGTCGCCTCGGCTCTTCCGGTGTGAACCACGAGGAGCACCGTGCGGTCGTCGGTCACAGCGAGGTCTCCTTCGGCGATCCGGGCGGGTCCAGGGTGGCAAGAGTCGTATCGCTCCACGGTGGTGCGTCGGCGCGGAGCCAGAGGAAGTACTCGGTGTTGCCGGCCGGCCCGGGAAGTGGGCTCACCGTAGCGCCCACCACCCCCAGGCCCGTCTCGCCCGCGGCCATGGCGACCGTGCGCACCGCGTCGTGGCGCAGCGCGCGTTCGCGAACCACGCCGCCCTTGCCCAGCCGGGTACGTCCGACCTCGAACTGCGGCTTGACCAACAGGACGAGGTCTCCCCCGGGACGGACCAGACCGGCCAGGGCGGGCAGGACGGTCGTCAGGGAGATGAAGGACAGGTCCGCTACGAGGAGGTCCACCGCGCCGCCCACGTGTGCGGCCTCGAGGTCGCGGACGTGCGTGCGTTCGTGAACGTCGACGGCAGGGTGGTCCCGGAGCTCGGTCACGAGCTGGTCGTGGCCCACGTCGACGGCGACCACCTGCCGTGCTCCGGCGCGCAGAAGGACGTCGGTGAACCCGCCGGTGGACGCGCCGGCGTCCAGGCAGCGCCGCCCGTCGACCGTCAGCCCGAGCGGCCCGAAGGCCGTCAGTGCACCGGCCAGCTTGTGACCGCCCCGGGAGACGAACTCCGGTCCCGGCGAGTCCACCTCGCACACCTCGTCGGCTGAGATCCTAAGAGCCGGTTTGCCGACCCGCCGCCCGTCCACACGGACGTTCCCGGCCGTGATGAGGTCCACCGCATGCTCGCGTGACCTGGCCAATCCCCGCCGGACGAGTTCGGCATCGAGGCGGGCACGGTGGGCCGGGTCGTCGGGCAGAACCTGGTCACGGCCGTCCAGCGTCGTCCCCATGGTCCTCACCGGCTGCCAGCAACGTCTCGTGCAGGCGACGGTGGGCGTCTTCGTAGATGTCGATGTGGTCGCTGGGCGGCAAACCGGTGAGGTCGCCGAGTCGGTCCAGAACCGCGTCCACGTCAGACCGGCCGGTGGGGTCGTACTCGGGCGAGCGCTCCTCCGCGGCCACCGTCTCGACGGTGGTGGCTTCGGCCACCGGAGTGTCGTCTTCCACAGTGCCCACGTCTCCTTGGTCTGTGCGCGTCCGCCACGGTATCGGTGGTGCGGACGCGTCGCGACGGCCGCTGCGTACGTGGTGGTCAGCGAGCCCGCCGCCGACCACTCCTGGCCCGCCACTTGACACTAACCCATCGCCGCGTCCTGGCCTCGCAGCAGTGCGAGGGCCTCCGACGCGTCGACCTGCGCGGGTTCGGCGGCAGACCACACAGCGGCGAGCAGCGCGCGAGCGCCGTCGAGAGGATCTCCGCTCCCGGACAACCGGACCGCGACCTTCTGCTGCCGGTCGTCGGCACCGCTCGCATCCGCATCCTGCTCCTCGAGCGTGGCGGTCCACTGCCCACAGGTGGCGCTGCCGTTCCCGACGCGGGTGGCCGGGTGCGGAGCGAACAGCCCGGCGAGATCCCGGGCGAGATAGGTCGGACGCTGGTCTTCCGGAGCGGTCAGCAGATCGGCGAGCTTCGTCACGCCGGTCAGAACGAGCAGGCTCGGCATGCCGGCCGCGTTCGCCCCCTCGATGTCGGTGTCGAGCCGGTCACCGATCACCAGCGGTCGTTCGGCACCCACGCGTTCGACTGTCTCGTGGAACAGCGGCGGTGCGGGCTTACCCGCGACCACCGGCGTCCGGCCGGTCGCCATCCTGATCACCCCCACGAGGGTGCCGTTTCCAGGTGCCAGGCCCCCGTCGGTCGGCAGGGTCCGGTCGACGTTGGACGCGATCCACGGGACGTCACGCCGCACGGCGAAGGTGCCCTCGGCGAGTTGCCGCCAGCCGACCTCGGGGTGGAACCCCTGCACGACCGCGGCCGGGTCCTCCGCTGCCGTCTGGACCGGAACCAGTCCCCACTCCCTGACCGCGACCAGCAGACCCTCACCACCCACCACCAGCACGCGCGATCCCGCGGGGACGCGCTCGGCGACCAGGCGGGCCGCGGCCTGCGCCGAGGTCACCACGTCGCTGACCTCGGCGCGGACCCCGACCTTGCGAAGGTGCTCGACCACCGCGTCGGGGGTCCGGGAGGCGTTGTTGGTCACGAACGCGACCCGCATGGCCGCCGCCCGCGCCCGCTCCAGGTCCTCAGGGGACCGGGGCACCGCGTCCGCGCCGACGTAGACCACGCCGTCGAGGTCGAACAGTCCGGCGTCGTACTGCTCAACCAGGGGCCGGTCGGCCTCGGACAACGGCGCGGGCACCGTGTGCTGCTCGGTCGTGGTCTCGTCGGTCACTTCATGTCCTCCCGGGCCCTGAGAGTGGCCCTGACCTGCCGGAGTGCGTTGTTGTAATGGTCGATAGTGGGGCGCATCGCCGCCGCCATCGCGAGGTGGGGCGCCGCCGCGTCGTGCCGGCCCAATCGGCTCAGAGCCAGGCCGAGACCGAAATGGGCGTAATCGTCAGAGGGATTATCGTCGACCAGTCCCTCGAACGCCTCGGCGGAGTCCGCGTAGTGCCGGCTGTTGAAGAACGCCCGCGCGAGTGCCTCCCGGATCGACTTCGAGCCGGGCTCGGCCTCCCGGGCGCGTGCGAGCAGCTGCGCCGCGGCCGCGGAGTCACCGCCCTCGAGCAGGGTGAGGCCCCTGCGGTACCAGTCGTAGACGTCACCGCCGGGCGTACCGACGTCCGCGTCGTCGTTGATCATGGCGTCCTCCCTCCTCCGCGCCCTCAACCGGAGGCTGGGCGAGGCTATTCCGCCCAGTGTGCCGACCTCGGTTTCGCACCGACACCTGCCCGAGGAAGCCCCGGGCACCTCGCCCGGCCGGGGTGGACACCTACGATGCCCAGCGTGAACGACCCCTCCGCGACTCCCGACTCCGGCGCCCGGCCGCTGGTGCTGGCGCCCTTCCCGGGTGTCCGCTACGACCCGGAACGGGTCAGCGACCTGGCCGCCGTGACCTCTCCGCCGTACGACGTCCTCGATCCCGGCAGCGTGGCCGCACTCACGGCAGCGGAGCCGCACAACATCGTCCGGGTTGTTCTCGCCCGGCCGGCGGGACCCGCTGACTGGAGCTCCGACGAGCGGTCGGACACCGGCGAAGGCGACCTCTCCGCCAACCGAGGCGACGCTCCACGGGCCGGTGACAGGGCCGAACGCGAACCCGACGAACCCGACGAACCCGGTGACGCAGGGCGAACCGCTAGCGGCGGCGGGCCGGGTTCGCCCGTGCGGTCGGACACGGACCACTACCGGCGTGCCGCGGACCTGCTCGCCCGGTGGCGTGCCGAGGGAATCCTGCGGACCGACCCGGAGGCCGCGCTCTACGTCTACGAGCAACGGGTGCCCGAACCCGACGGGCCCGGGAGCCCGCCGTTCGTTCTGCGGGGGATGTTCGGCGCCGTGGCACTGCGTGAGCCCGAGGAGGGGGTGATCCTTCCGCACGAGGACGTGATGCCCGGACCGGTGGCCGACCGGCTGGCCCTGATGAGCGCGTGTGAGGCCAACCTGGAGCCGATCCTGCTGGTGTACGACGGCGGAGGGCCGGCGACCGACCTGGTCGAGGCGACGGTACGAGGCGAGCCGCTGGTGCACGCGCGTACCGCGGATGGAGTCGATCACCTGCTGTGGCGGATCACCGACGCGGAGGCGCTGAGCATCATCTCCGACGACCTGGCTCCGCGCCAGGCCCTGATCGCCGACGGTCACCACCGGTATGCGACCTACCTGCAGCTGCAACGCCGCATCCGGGCCACCGGCGCGGGTCCGGGCCCGTGGGACAGCGGACTCGCGCTGCTCGTCGACCAGCGCGCTCACCCGCTGAGGCTCACGGCGATCCATCGGACGGTCGCCGGGATCACGCTGGCGGACCTGGTGGCCCGTGCGGGCACCTTCTTCACCGTGGAGTCCTTCGACGACGCCGACCGGGCACATGACGCGCTCGCGGCCACTCAGCACCGACGTAACGCCTTCATCGTCACCGACGGACTCCGCTGGGAACTGCTGAGCATCCCCGCTGAGACCAGCCGCGGGCAGGTCCGCCTGGACACGGAGGTGCTTCACGAACGGTTGTTCGGGGAGATTCTCGGTCTGGCCGAGGAGCACATCGGCTACGCCCACAGCGAGCGCGCCGCGATCGAGCACGTGCTGGACGGCAAGGGAGTCGCCGTGCTGCTCAACCCGGTCGACGTGGCCACCGTGCAGGCCGTCGCACGCGAAGGTGGCCGGATGCCGCGTAAGTCCACGTCGTTCGGGCCGAAGCCGCGAACCGGTTTCGTCATGCGGATGTTCGACCGGCACTGATCGTCTCCTTGCCGACGAGCAGGCGGACGCTGGTCAACTCCACCTCGTAGCGGCTGATCGGTCCGGACTCGCCGCGACGGAACCGGCGCCGCAGTGCTCCCGCCACTTCCACGACGTCACCCGAACTCCACCGCTCCATCTCGGCGTGGCATTCAACCGACCATGAGGCGCACTCGATCGTGTCCACCACTGCCGACCGCGGAGGCAGCGTCTTCGGATCTCGCTGCACCACCAGGCGGACACTGACCACAGTGGAGCCGCTGGGCAGCTCCCGTCGCGCCGCCGGCGCGGACACCCGACCGACCAGCGTCACTTCGTTGCGGTGAGGGGGACACGGGGCGGGTGGCTGCTGTGCGTCGGAGTCTGTCATCGGGGCTGCCTCCCTCTCTGGAAGGTCCTTCGTCGCGGGTTGGCAGCCCCAATCTCCTCTCCTCCGGCACGACCAACCAGGTGAGATCGCCCGCCTGCGCACAACACCGCCGATTCGGCAGCTGTGGACAACTACCGGCCCACCACCGGCACCGGGGACCGCTAGTTCAGCTGGGTCGCCTGGGTCGGCGACGCGCTTCTCTCACGCCTCGCCGAGCCGGGCCAGCCGCTCCTCGGCGTCGGTCTGGGCATCGACGTCCACCTCGAGCACCTGCGCGAACCATCGCGCGGCCTCCTCCCGCCGGCCGAGCTCCTCCAGGGTGTCGGCATAGGCGTATCGCACCCGGGTGACCGCGGGCGCCGATGCCCGCCCGTGCAGGGCGGGTACGTCGAGCAGCGCCAAAGCCGCGGCGGGCTGGCCCAGGTCACGACGGGCACCCGCCTCGACGATCAGCAGCTCCACACGTGACACCGGGTCCAGCTCCGACCGGTCGACCGTCGCGATGAGATCGAGTGCGCGCTCCGGACGCCCCAGTCCACGCTCGCAGTCGGCCATGGCGGGGAAGTACTCCGCCGAGCCGGTCATCCGGCGAGCGGCGCGAAACTCCGAGAGCGCCTGTTCGTACTTCCCGGCCGCGTAGGCGGTGTATCCCACGGCCTCGCGCACGACACCCAGGCGCGAACCCTCACTGCGCGCCGCCAGGGCGTGTTCGAGCGCCTCCTCGGGTTCCTCGTCGACGAGCTGCCCGGCCATCACGAGGTGACGGGCCACCCGGTCGGCCGTGGCCTTGCTCAGGGTGCCGAGCTGGCTCCGGACGTCCGGGTCCAGTTCGAGGCCGGTGACGTCAGCGGACAGCTCCGGACCGATGGGCTCGTTGACCGGACGGCTCCGTTCGCGGGTCCCTCCCCGCCGTCGGTCGTCTCCACCGGAGCGGGTGTCCCGCACCGGCCGGTCGGAGTCTCGCCGGCGGCTGTCGGAGTCCGCAGGGCGTCCCGGTCGTTCGTGCCGACTGCCGCCTGCGGGTCCGGAGGAACGCGACTGCTGAAAACGCCCTCTGCCGCTGGTGGAATCAGTGCGGGAACGGTCACGGTCACCGAAACCGCGATCGCGGCCTCTGCTTCCGGACGCTTCACCCCGAGAACGGTCACGGTCACCGAACCCACGGTCACGTCCCCTGCGATCGTCGCCCTGGGAGTACCTTCCGCCTCGCGTCGCGTCCGAACGACCGTCTCCGCGGTCCGGACGTCCTGCGCGCGACGATCGGTCGTTACCTCCCGGCGTGCCGCCGCGCCGCGGACGATCCTCCCCACGCGAGGTCGAATCCCGTCTGGAGGAGTCCGAGCGCCAGCTGCTGCCCTGCCCTCGGTTGCCTGAGCGGTCACCGCCGTCCCGTCGGCCGTCACTGCCGCGGTCCGAGCCGAACCTCCCGCCCCCTCCGCGATCCGTACGAGCTCGGTCTCCCTGTGAGCCATCGCGGTCTCGCCGGGGCCGCGACGACCGGCCGCCCTCGGCGGCCCGCCCGCGCCCACTGTCGACATCGCGCTGATCACCGGTCCGCCGACTCGGCCCGAAGCCGCTCCCCGAGCCCGAACCCCCTCCGCGGGATGTCCGATCCGTCCCGCCGCGCTGTTCCCGGCCGGAGCTCCGATCGTCGCCGGAGCGGTCGCGCCAGTTACCGGAGCCTCTGGATCCCGGCTCGGTCCGGCGGCTTCCGGACGAGCGCGAAGCGGATCCGGATCCACGGCCGCTGCCTCGGTCGGAGCGGCCCTCAGTCGATCGCCGGCTGTCGCGCTCGCGGTCACGTCGATCGCGGTCTCGATCCTGGCCGCGCCTCGAACTGTCGTTCATCGTGCTCCTCAGGGGGACGGTGGACGTCCCCATCTTGCCGCGTGGGTCGAACGGGGTCGTCCCCGGTGGGGTAGGACCGCTGGAGCGTGCTCGCTCCGCCCTGGTGAATGGGCTCCGGACATGACTGAGGGCCACCCCGTGTGGGGTGGCCCTCAACCAATGTATGTCCGGCGGCGTCCTACTCTCCCACAGGATCCCTCCTGCAGTACCATCGGCGCTGAAGAGCTTAACTTCCGGGTTCGGAATGGGACCGGGTGTTTCCCCTTCGCCATGACCGCCGTAACGCTGTGAAGATATGAACCAGCAACCATCAGGCCCGCACACCAGCCAACAAACACCCCCTGCTAAAGGGAATGCCGCCGGCCGGCGGGGTGGGTGGTTCGTTTCTTCAGAACCGCATAGTGGACGCACAGAATCTTTGCTTGTTGTTGCCTCGTCACGTGTGTGTGTTCACACCCCGAAGGGGTGTGGTGTGTGACAAGCCCTCGGCCTATTAGTACCAGTCAGCTTCACGAGTCTTTAGTCCTCGCTTCCACATCTGGCCTATCAACCCAGTCGTCTACTGGGGGCCTTACCCGGTTAACCCGGTGGGAGACCTCATCTTGAAGCGTGCTTCCCGCTTAGATGCCTTCAGCGGTTATCATTTCCGAACGTAGCCAACCAGCCGTGCTCTTGGCAGAACAACTGGCACACCAGAGGTTCGTCCGTCCCGGTCCTCTCGTACTAGGGACAGCCCTTCTCAAGTCTCCTGCGCGCACAGCGGATAGGGACCGAACTGTCTCACGACGTTCTAAACCCAGCTCGCGTACCGCTTTAATGGGCGAACAGCCCAACCCTTGGGACCTGCTCCGGCCCCAGGATGCGACGAGCCGACATCGAGGTGCCAAACCATGCCGTCGATATGGACTCTTGGGCAAGATCAGCCTGTTATCCCCGGGGTACCTTTTATCCGTTGAGTCACGGCGCTTCCACGTGCCACCGTAAGATCACTAGTCCCGACTTTCGTCCCTGCTCGACCTGTCGGTCTCACAGTCAAGCTCCCTTGTGCACTTGCACTCGCCACCTGATTGCCAACCAGGCTGAGGGAACCTTTGGGCGCCTCCGTTACATTTTGGGAGGCAACCGCCCCAGTTAAACTACCCACCAGGCACTGTCCCTGATCCGGATAACGGACCGAGGTTAGACAGCCAATACGATCAGAGTGGTATTTCAACGTTGACTCCACCCGAACTGGCGTCCAGGCTTCACAGTCTCCCACCTATCCTACACAAACCGAACCGACCACCAATACCAAGCTGTAGTAAAGGTCCCGGGGTCTTTCCGTCCTGCTGCGCGTAACGAGCATCTTTACTCGTAGTGCAATTTCGCCGGGTCCGTGGTTGAGACAGCGCCCAAGTCGTTACGCCATTCGTGCAGGTCGGAACTTACCCGACAAGGAATTTCGCTACCTTAGGATGGTTATAGTTACCACCGCCGTTTACTGGCGCTTAAGTTCTCAGCTTCGACCGTGAGGTCTAACCGGTCCCCTTAACGTTCCAGCACCGGGCAGGCGTCAGTCCGTATACATCGTCTTGCGACTTCGCACGGACCTGTGTTTTTAGTAAACAGTCGCTTGGGCCTGGTCTCTGCGACCTTCACCGCTGCAGGGAGCAAGTCCCCTCACGGATCCGGTCCCCCTTCTCCCGAAGTTACGGGGGCATTTTGCCGAGTTCCTTAACCACGGTTCGCCCGATCGCCTTGGTATTCTCTACCTGACCACCTGTGTCGGTTTGGGGTACGGGCGGCCTTGTCACTCACTAGAGGTTTTTCTCGGCAGCATGGGATCACTCACTTCGCCTCAATCGGCTCGGCATCAGGTCTCAGACATCATGAGACGCGGATTTACCAACGTCTCGTCCTACGCCTTTGCCCGCGGATCAGCTTTCGCCTACCATCGCCGCGTAGAGCTACCCTCCTGCGTCACCCCATCGTTTGCCTACTACCGGATCGGTTCACGCGCTCACCCGAAACAACCCCGAAAGGTCGAACCAGGATCGGGCGCTTAGCATCACCGGGCTCAGCATGGGCGCGACAAAGCCGGTACGGGAATATCAACCCGTTGTCCATCGACTACGCCTGTCGGCCTCGCCTTAGGTCCCGACTTACCCAGGGCGGATTAGCCTGGCCCTGGAACCCTTGGTCATTCGGCGGAGGAGTTTCTCACTCCTCTTTCGCTACTCATGCCTGCATTCTCACTCGTGTAGCATCCACGACTGGGTCACCCCGCCGCTTCACACGCCACACGACGCTCCCCTACCCATCCACACGTCTGGACCCCACCCAAAGGTGAGGCCGAACATTACGTGAATGCCACAGCTTCGGCGGTTCGCTTGAGCCCCGCTACATTGTCGGCGCAGAATCACTTGACCAGTGAGCTATTACGCACTCTTTCAAGGGTGGCTGCTTCTAAGCCAACCTCCTGGTTGTCTCTGCGACTCCACATCCTTTTCCACTTAGCGAACGCTTAGGGGCCTTAGCTGGTGATCTGGGCTGTTTCCCTCTCGACTATGAAGCTTATCCCCCACAGTCTCACTGCCGCGCTCTCACCTACCGGCATTCGGAGTTTGGCTGATTTTGGTAAGCTTGTCGGCCCCCTAGACCATCCAGTGCTCTACCTCCGGTAGGAAACACGCGACGCTGCACCTAAATGCATTTCGGGGAGAACCAGCTATCACGGAGTTTGATTGGCCTTTCACCCCTACCCACAGGTCATCCCCCGGCTTTTCAACGCCGGTGGGTTCGGGCCTCCACGCGGTCTTACCCGCGCTTCACCCTGCCCATGGGTAGATCACTCCGCTTCGGGTCTAGAGCACGCGACTCAATACGCCCTATTCGGACTCGCTTTCGCTACGGCTTCCCCACACGGGTTAACCTCGCCACGCACCACTAACTCGCAGGCTCATTCTTCAAAAGGCACGCCGTCACACCCCCGAAGGGACGCTCCGACGGATTGTAGGCACCCGGTTTCAGGAACTATTTCACTCCCCTCCCGGGGTACTTTTCACCTTTCCCTCACGGTACTAGTGCACTATCGGTCACCAGAAAGTATTTAGGCTTGGCGGGTGGTCCCGCCAGATTCACACGAGATTTCACGGGTCCCGTGCTACTTGGGAACACGTCCAGGAGCCACCACGTTACGTCTACAGGGGTATCACCTGCTATGCCGGGACTTTCCAGACCCTTCGACTTCCGCAGCGGTTTATAACTCCTCGCCGGATCAGCAGCTCCGACAAGACGATCCCACAACCCCGCATAGGCAACGCCTACCAGCTATCACACCTACACGGTTTAGCCTCTTCCGCTTTCGCTCGCCGCTACTCACGGAATCACAATTGTTTTCTCTTCCTGCGGGTACTGAGATGTTTCACTTCCCCGCGTTCCCTCCGAACGCCCTATGTGTTCAGGCGCCGGTGACTGGACATGACTCCAGCCGGGTTTCCCCATTCGGACACCCCCGGATCACAGCTCGGTTGCCAACTCCCCGGGGCTTTTCGCAGGCTCCTACGTCCTTCATCGGCTTCTGGTGCCAAGGCATCCACCGAGTGCCCTTACTAACTTGTCACAACAAACAGACACACAGTTCTCGGCAAAACAAAGATGCTCGCGTCCACTATGCAGTTCTCAAGAAACAAACGGACACCACCCCACACCCACCGCAAACCACCAGACAAGCAACCCCGACCACAACGACAACCCACATCACGCGGCCGGCGAAACCCCGGCAGCCGTCCGGTGAAGGAACGGCCCGACAACCCAAGAAACCAAACCACACCAACAACCCCCACAACAGGAGGATCATTGGTGTGCCTGATCCCTCAGGACCCAACAACGTGCCTCAGCGCCACCCACGACCCACGCCCCGTTCCACACCCACCACCAAAGTGGCAAGCAGTACTAGACACGTGAAAACCATGGGCAACACCCACTAGCCGATGCTCCACTAATGAGCTCACCGCTCCGACACACACGGCCGGACAACGGCGCCCTGAACAACCACCCAAACGAGCAGCTGCCAGAAAAGCTCCTTAGAAAGGAGGTGATCCAGCCGCACCTTCCGGTACGGCTACCTTGTTACGACTTAGTCCTAATCGCCAGCCCCACCTTCGACGGCTCCATCCCACAAGGGGTTAGGTCACCGGCTTCGGGTATTGCCGACTTTCATGACTTGACGGGCGGTGTGTACAAGGCCCGGGAACGTATTCACCGCGGCGTTGCTGATCCGCGATTACTAGCGACTCCAACTTCACGGGGTCGAGTTGCAGACCCCGATCCGAACTGAGGCCGGCTTTTAGGGATTCGCTCCACCTTACGATTTCGCAGCCCATTGTACCGACCATTGTAGCATGTTTGCAGCCCTGGACATAAGGGGCATGATGACTTGACCTCATCCCCACCTTCCTCCGAGTTGACCCCGGCAGTCTCCTATGAGTTCCCGGCATTACCCGCTGGCAACATAGGACGAGGGTTGCGCTCGTTGCGGGACTTAACCCAACATCTCACGACACGAGCTGACGACAGCCATGCACCACCTGTGTAGAGCCCTTACGGACCCCGTATCTCTACGAGATTTCTCTACATGTCAAACCCAGGTAAGGTTCTTCGCGTTGCATCGAATTAAGCAACATGCTCCGCCGCTTGTGCGGGCCCCCGTCAATTCCTTTGAGTTTTAGCCTTGCGGCCGTACTCCCCAGGCGGGGCGCTTAATGCGTTAGCTGCGGCACGGAGGACGTGGAAGTCCCCCACACCTAGCGCCCAACGTTTACGGCGTGGACTACCAGGGTATCTAATCCTGTTCGCTCCCCACGCTTTCGCTCCTCAGCGTCAGGTAAGGCCCAGAGAGCCGCCTTCGCCACCGGTGTTCCTCCTGATATCTGCGCATTCCACCGCTACACCAGGAATTCCACTCTCCCCTGCCTACCTCTAGTCTGCCCGTATCGAAAGCAAGTCCGGAGTTAAGCCCCGGATTTTCACTTTCGACGCAACAAACCGCCTACGAGCCCTTTACGCCCAATAATTCCGGACAACGCTCGCGCCCTACGTGTTACCGCGGCTGCTGGCACGTAGTTGGCCGGCGCTTCTTCTGCGGGTACCGTCACTTGCGCTTCGTCCCCGCTGAAAGAGGTTTACAACCCGAAGGCCGTCATCCCTCACGCGGCGTTGCTGCATCAGGCTTCCGCCCATTGTGCAATATTCCCCACTGCTGCCTCCCGTAGGAGTCTGGGCCGTGTCTCAGTCCCAGTGTGGCCGGTCGCCCTCTCAGGCCGGCTACCCGTAAAAGCCTTGGTAGGCCATCACCCCACCAACAAGCTGATAGGCCGCGAGCCCATCTTCAGCCAATAAATCTTTCCACCCCCACCCATGCAGGCAGAGGTCATATCCGGTATTAGACCCAGTTTCCCAGGCTTATCCCAGAGCTGAAGGCAGGTTGCTCACGTGTTACTCACCCGTTCGCCGCTCGAGTACCCCGAAGGGCCTTTCCGCTCGACTTGCATGTGTTAAGCACGCCGCCAGCGTTCGTCCTGAGCCAGGATCAAACTCTCCGTTGAAAACCAACAAAAAGCCACCCCGGCAAACAAACAACCCCAAAAGGTTGCTCATCACCAAAGGAATCCGCGACAAAACACCACACAAACCATCAGGCCTGCGCAGCCTTCTGCCAACGGGGCAAAAAACACTGCATCGACTTTCGGCACGCTGTTGAGTTCTCAAGGATCAGACACACACCAGAACCTGACTTCTCAGCCCGGCTCCGGGGCAACCGTTCTAGCTTAGCGATTCGCTCTCACCCAGGCAAATCGGGCGATTCCGAACCAATTCACCCCGTGAAGCATGACCCTCTTCCGTCGTCCGCAGACTCCGGCGTCAGGCTTGTTTTCCGTTGGGGTGTTGTCACCGGGCCGGCCACCTCTCGGTGTCCCGCGCTCTCAGCGACTCGGCCTACCTTACCGACCTCTCCGCAACCCGGCAAATCGGGCCCTTCGTGAGTCGGTCCCCTGCTTCGATCCGCTCCAAGCGCACCAAACAGTGCACCGTGCGAGCGGTGTCGGTTTGAAGGGGTTCTCCGCCGGACCGGCCGCCAGTTGGCGTCCCGCGACCCGTGCGAAGCGAGTAGAACCATACGGATCTCCGTGCGGGACGTCAAGTCGGGCTCCGTCCCGCGGGCCGGCCACCTTCCCAGCCGCTCGGAGCATCGCGCGGTTTCGTGCCTGCCCGGATCGTGCACGGCGCGCTGGAAGGGATCGAGCGCGCCGTGCGAAGAAGCTAGGGAGCCACCTCGACGCCGGCCACGTTGCGCCTTCCCCTGCGCAGCACCAGCCACCGGCCGTCGAGCAGGTCGTCGGTCGATGGCACGGATTCCGTCGAGGTGATCCGCTCGTTGTTGAGGTAGGCGCCGCCCTCGTCGATCGTGCGCCGAGCCGCGGACCTGCTGGCCACCAGGCCGACGTCGACGAGGAGGTCGACCAGGGGTGGCAGCGCACCTCCGGTGTCGCGTTCGACAAGCACGTGCGGTGCCTCACGCAACGCGGCGTCGAGGGTTCGGGCGTCGACGTCGGTGAGTGCGCCGCGGCCGAACAGGGCACCGGACGCTGCGATCACCCGGGCGCACTCGTCCGCGCCGTGCACGAGTGTGGTGAGCTCCTCGGCCAGCACTCGTTGGGCTTCCCGGGCAGCCGGGCGTTCGACCGTGGTCTTCTCCAGCGCATCCAGCTCCTCGCGGGTGCGGAAGCTGAACACCCGGAGATACTGGCCGACGTCAGCGTCGGCGGTGTTGAACCAGAACTGGTAGAAGGCGTACGGCGACATCATCTCCGGGTCTAGCCAGACGGTCAGGCCACCTGCACTCTTGCCGAACTTCGTGCCGTCGGAACGGGTGAGCAGCGGTGTCGCCATCGCGTGCACCGTGGCACCGTCGGCCCGGCGGATGAGGTCGACGCCGGCGGTGATGTTCCCCCACTGGTCGCTGCCGCCGGTCTGGAGGGTGCAGCCGTAACGACGGAACAGCTCGAGGTAGTCGAACGCCTGCAGGATCTGGTAGCTGAACTCGGCGTAACCGATCCCCTGCTCGGTGTCCAGGCGCGCCTTCACGACCTCCTTCTGGATCATCTTGTTGACCCGGAAGTGCCGGCCGATGTCGCGGAGGAACTCCAGGACGCTGACCGGCGCGGTCCAGTCGAGGTTGTTCACGATCTGCGCGGCGTTCGGGCCGTCGAAGTCGACGAACGGAGTGACCTGGCGCTTCAGGCGTTCGACCCACCCGGCCACCGTCTCCGGGTCGTTCAGGGTGCGTTCGGCGTCCGGTTTGGGATCACCGATCAGGCCGGTGGAGCCGCCGATCAGCAGCAGCGGCCGGTGGCCGGCCTGCTGCAGCCGCCGGGCAGTCACGAGCTGGACGAGGTTGCCGTGGTGCAGGCTCGGTGCGGTCGGGTCGAAACCGACGTAATAGGTGACGGGTCCTTCCGCCAGTGCGGCGCGGAGCGCTTCCTCGTCGGTCGACTCCGCGAGCAGGCCGCGCCAGCGCAGGTCGTCCAGCACCGACTGCGGCGACGGCGCTGACTGTGCCGACTGCTCTGTGTTGTCCCCGGGACCTGTCACCGTGGTTCCTTCCTCGGTCGGATCGATGGTTCGGCGGCTGCCTGGACTCCAAGAGTGCCCGAGTCGGGCGCGGCTCTGGTGGAGCCGGGTGGTGCCGCGGTGGCCCGGCGGCGCTTGGGAGCGTGCGCGCGGTAGGCGGAGACCGTGGGCTCGGCGTCCTCCCAGAACCGCCACGGCCGGTCGGCGGCAGCCGCAAGCCCTACTCGCGGCCCGCGCCGGACACGGGTTTCGGCCACCTGCTCGCCGGGCCGCAGCCGTACGGGCGAGGAGGGGTCGAAGATGTCCAGACCGTTCCCGGCGCGGTCCACGCCGAGCGCCTGGGCGAGTCGAGCCGGCCCGCGGGCGAGGTCTCGGGCCGAGCGGGCCGCCGGCCGTCGCGACCTGGCGAGCTCCTCCCCCGCGATCACCTCACCGGCCCGGAGCAGAACCGCACTGGCCTGCCCGTCACTCCCGCACACGAGGTTGATGCACCAGTGCATGCCGTAGGTGAAGTAGACGTAGAGGTGGCCTGACGGCCCGAACATCACCGCGTTGCGAGCGGTGCGGCCGCGGTAGGCATGTGAGCCGGGATCGTTCGCGCCGTCGTAGGCCTCCACCTCCGTCAACCGGACGGCCACCAGCCCCTCCTCGGTCCGGTGCTCGACCACCCGGCCGAGCAGGACCGGCGCCACGTCGAGCACGGGCCGGGTGAGCAGCGCGCGCAGCTCGTCGGTCATCCCCCGCGTGCCCACTCCCGGGCCTCTTCGGTACGTGGACGGAGCCGGGACAGCTGGTCGCGCACCCGTGCCGGCGCGGTGCCACCGAGTGCCGAGCGCGCGTCCAGCGCGCCCTGAACGCTGAGCACGGAGCGAACCTGCGGGGTGAGATGGGGCGAGATCGCCGCCAGGTCGTCGTCGCTGAGGTCGGGCAGGTCGACGCCGCGCCGTTCACACGCCTGTACGCAGGCGCCGGCGATCTCGTGCGCGTCCCGGAACGCCACGCCCTGGCGGACCAGCCACTCCGCCACGTCGGTGGCGAGCGCGAATCCCAGCGGGGCGGCCGCCGCCATCCGCTCGGTGTCGAAGGTGCTGGTCGCGACCATGCCGGTGATCGCGGGGAGGACGAGGACGAGCTGGTCGACCGTGTCGAAGACGGGCTCCTTGTCCTCCTGCAGGTCGCGGTTGTAGGCGAACGGCATGCCCTTCAATGTCGCGAGCATGCCGGTCAGGTGCCCGATCAGCCGCCCGGACTTGCCGCGCACCAGTTCGGCCACGTCGGGGTTCTTCTTCTGCGGCATGATCGATGACCCGGTGGCGAACGCGTCGTCGAGCCGGACCCAGCCGAACTCGGTGGACGCCCACAGGCAGTACTCCTCACCCAGCCGGGAGAGGTGGACGCCGAGCATCGCCGTGCAGAAGAGGAACTCCGCCACGAAGTCGCGGTCGGACACCGCGTCCAGGGAGTTTTCCGCCGCTCGAAGGAACCCGAGGTCGGAGGCGGCCGCCTCCGGGTCGAGGGGCAGCGAGGAACCGGCGAGGGCGCCGGCGCCCAGCGGTGAGGTCGCCGCCCGGTCGTCCCAGTCACGCAGCCGGTCCACGTCGCGGGCCAACGCGTGGACGTGCTTGGCGAGCTCGTGCCCGAAGGCGACCGGCTGGGCGTGC
The DNA here is from genome assembly GCA_963791775.1 of uncultured Actinomycetota bacterium. Lineage (GTDB taxonomy): Bacteria > Actinomycetota > Actinomycetes > Propionibacteriales > Actinopolymorphaceae > Actinopolymorpha. The sequence goes on from CAWBTM010000018.1 coordinate 51,340, forward strand.
TGGAGGTGGGTGAACCCGGGCGCCGGTGAGGCGACATGCTGCTCGGCCTGCTCCAGCAGCGCCTCCTGCAGGTCGGCCACCAGGGCGACCAGAACCCGTGCCTGTGCACGGAGATACAGCCGGAAGTCCGTCGCCACCTGGTCGTTGCGGCTCCGGCCGGCCCGCAGCTTGCCGCCGAGCGGGCCGAGCCGGTCCAGCAACTCGCGTTCGATCGCGGTGTGCACGTCCTCGTCGTCAGGCCGCGGTGCCAACGTGCCGGCCGCCACCTCGGCGGCGAGCACGTCGATCGCCTCCTCGACCCGACCCAGCTCCGGATCGGTGAGCAGGTCCGCCCGGCGCAGTACCCGGGCGTGGGCACGGGTCTGTGCGAGGTCGAACGGCGCCAGCCGCCAGTCGAAGTGCACCGACCTGGACAGGGCGGCCAGTGCCTGGGCGGGACCGGCGGCGAAGCGGCCGCCCCAGAGCCGGGTCGGCTGCTCGCCCGACGGGTGCTGCTCGATCACGGAGTTCCTTCCTCGTCGTGGTGCGGTCGCTCAGGACTTGCCGAGGTCGCGCTTGGCGGCGATCTTGCTGGGCAGTCCCCACAGCTCCACGAACCCGCGGGCCAGCGACTGGTCGAACACGTCGCCCTCGTCGTAGGTCGCGAGGTTGAAGTCGTAGAGCGAAGCGGCGCTCCGGCGACCGCTCACGACGGCCCGGCCACCGTGCAGGGTCATCCGGATGTCCCCGGAAACCTGCTCCTGCGAGGCGTCCACGAAGCTGTCCAGAGCCCGCTTGAGCGGCGAGAACCACAGCCCGTCGTAGACCAGCTCGGTCCAGCGCTGCTCGACCTGGCGCTTGAACCGCGCGAGGTCGCGCTCCACGGTGACATTCTCCAGCTCCTGGTGTGCGGTGATCAGCGCGATCGCACCCGGCGCTTCGTAGATCTCCCGGCTCTTGATGCCGACCAGGCGGTCCTCCACCAGGTCGAGCCGGCCGACACCCTGGGCGCCGGCGCGTGCGTTGAGCTGCTGGATCGCCTCCAACATCGTCACCGGCCGGCCGTCGAGGGCGACCGGACGGCCACCCTCGAAGGTCACCACCACCTCGTCGGCCTCCCGGACCACCGCGGGGTCCTGGGTGTAGTCGTAGACGTCTTCGGTGGGGGCGTTCCAGAGGTCTTCGAGGAAGCCGGTCTCGACGGCCCGGCCCCAGACGTTCTGGTCGATGGAGAACGGCGACTTCTTGCTGACGTCGATCGGCAGGTTGTGCTGCTCGGCGTAGGCGATCGCCTTTTCCCGGGTCCATGCGAAGTCACGCACCGGAGCCAGCACCTTCAGGTCGGGAGCCAGCGCGCCGACGCCGACCTCGAACCGGACCTGGTCGTTGCCCTTGCCGGTGCAGCCGTGCGCCACGACGCTCGCGCCGTGCTGCTTGGCCGCCTCGACGAGGTGCTTGACGATCAGCGGGCGGGACAGGGCGGAGACCAGGGGGTACCGCTCCATGTACAGGGCGTTGGTGGCCAGAGCCGGGAGGCAGTAGTTGTCGGCGAACTCGTCCTTGGCGTCCACGACGACGGCCTCGACCGCGCCGCACTCCAGCGCCCGTTTGCGGATCGTGTCCAGATCCTCACCGCCCTGGCCGACGTCGATCGCACAGGCCACGACCTCCGCACCGGTCTGCTCGGCGATCCAGCCGATCGCCACAGAGGTGTCGAGCCCGCCCGAGTAGGCGAGTACCACGCGCTCGGTCATGTCATTGCTCCTTCGTGGGTTGGTTCTTGCGAGCGAGCGCAAGCAGTTGGTCGGCGACGGAGGCGCCGCCGTCGGGGTCGCGGGCGACCACGAGCACAGTGTCGTCCCCGGCGATGGTGCCGATGACACCGGGGACTTCGGCGTGGTCGAGGGCGGAGGCGAAGAACTGGGCCGCTCCGGGCGGGGTGCGCAGCACCACGAGGTTGGCCGAGGGGACCGCCGAGACGAGGAGTTCGCCGCACACCCGGGCCAGCCGGGCCTCGGCCACCGAGGGTGCGTCCGGGGTGGCCCGTGGTGTGCGGTCGCCGCCTTCGCCGGGCAGGGCGTAGACGAGGGCACCGCCGGCGGTGCGCACCCGGACCGCGCCCAGCTCGTCCAGATCGCGGGACAGGGTGGTCTGCGTCACCGCTATCCCTTCCTGGGCCAGCCGGTCCGCCAGCTCCGCCTGCGATCGCACCTCCGTACGCGACAACACCTCCACGACGTACTGGTGGCGGGCGGTCTTGGTCATCGCCACGCGGGGAACGTCGCTGCCGTGCCGGGGCGTGGTCAGGTCGACGTCGGTCACCTTGGGCACCGCGGACCTCGCCGTCTTCCGGCCGGGTCTCGCGACTGCCTCGTCCCCGCTCGAGGTGGGTTCGTCCCCTGTGGAGCGGGTTCGGTTCCCTTTGGGTGATACCTGCCCGGTCGTCGTCTCGTGGTTCATCGCACCTCCTGGCCCGCGGCCTCTTCTCGCGACCGCTCCAGCAACCAGGCGAGCAGGGCCTTCTGCGCGTGCAGGCGGTTCTCGGCCTCGTCCCACACGACGCTTCGCGGGCCGTCGATCACGCCGGCCTCGATCTCCTTGCCGCGGTATGCCGGCAGGCAGTGCAGCACGATCGCGTCGGATGCGGCGTGGCTCAGAGCCTGCTCGGTCACGGCGAACGGCACGAACGGCGCGGACCGGCCGGCCGCCTCCTCCTCCTGGCCCATCGACACCCAGGTGTCGGTCGCCACCACGTCGGCGCCCTCGATCGCCTCACCTGGATCACCGACCACCGCGACCGAGCCACCGGTGGCCGCCGCGATCTCGGTGGCCCGGGTCAGCACCGCCGGGTCCGGCTGGTAACCGAGTGGGGTGCCGATGCGGACGTGCATGCCCGCGGTGGCGCCGCCGAGGAGGTAGGAGTGCGCCATGTTGTTGGCGCCGTCACCGAGGTAGCTGAGCCGGATGCCGTCCAGCCGCCCCTTGTGTTCTCGGACGGTCTGCAGGTCGGCGAGAATCTGGCACGGATGGAACTCGTCGGTCAGTGCGTTGACGACGGGCACGCTGCTGACCGCGGCCATCTCCTCGATGCGTTCCTGGCCGGCCGTACGCCAGACGATCGCCGCACACTGCCGGTCGAGCACCCGGGCGGTGTCCGCGATCGACTCGCCGCGTCCGAGCTGGGCGTTCTGGGCGTCGATCACCAGCGGGTGGCCGCCCAGCTCGGCGATGCCGACGCTGAAGGAGACCCGGGTGCGGGTGGAGGACTTGTCGAACAGCACGGCCACGACGCGCGGCCCTTCCAGCGGACGGAACGCGAAGCGGTCCTTCTTCATCGTGTCGGCGAGGTCGAGCACCCGCGCCTGCTCGGCACCGGTCAGGTCGTCGTCCCGCAGGAAGTGCCGCACCATCAGGACTCCTCGGTGGAAGCGGTGTCGAGAATGCCGGGCAGTGCGTCGACCAGGGATCGCACCTGCTCCGACGTGACGGTCAGAGGTGGCGCCAGCCGGATCGCGTCCGGCTGGACGGCGTTGACGAGGAAGCCCGCCTGCTGGGCGGCAGCCTGCACCTGTGCGGCCCTGGGCTCGGTGAGCAGGACCGCGAGCCAGAGCCCCTGGCCGCGGACCCCGGACACCAGGGGGTGCGGCAGCGCGGAGATGGCGTCAGCGAGCTCGGCGCCCACCTTCGCCACGTGGTCGAGCAGGCCCTCCGCCTCGACGGTGTCCAGGACGGCGAGCGCGGCCGCGACCGCGACCGGATTGCCTCCGAAGGTCGAGCCGTGGTCCCCCTTGGCGAACGTCTGCCCGAACCGGCCGACGCCGATGCAGGCCCCTATCGGCAGCCCGCCGCCGAGCCCCTTCGCGAGAGTGAGGACGTCGGGGCGTACACCTTCGTACTGGTGGGCGAACCACGTGCCGGTCCGGCCGATCCCGCTCTGGATCTCGTCGAGCACCAGCACGGCGCCGGTCGCGTCGCAGATCTCCCGGGCAGCGGTGAGGTAGCCGGGCGGAGGCGGGACCACGCCCGCCTCACCCTGCGTGGGTTCGAGGAATACTCCCGCGCACTCGTCGGTGACGGCGGCCTTCAACGCGTCGGTGTCGCCGTAGGGGACGAACCGCACGTCGAGGCCGAACGGCCCGAACGGCTCGCGGATCGCCGCCTTGCCGGTCAGGGCGAGAGCGCCCATGGTGCGGCCGTGGAAGCCGTTGTCCGCCGCCACGACGTAGCGACGGCTGGTGCCGACGGCGTTGCGGAGCACCAGCTTCAGCGCCGCCTCGTTGGCCTCGGTGCCGCTGTTGGCGAAGAACACCCGGCCGTCGTGGCCGAGCAGGGCCAGCAGGCGCTCGGCGAGCAGCACCTCGGACTGGTGGAGGAAGAGGTTGGAGGTGTGCGCGATGGTGGCGACCTGCGTCGAGACGGCCTCCACCAGTGCCGGGTGCGCGTGCCCGAGGGAGGACACCGCGATCCCGGCGATGAAGTCGAGGTAGCTGTTCCCGTCGAGGTCCCAGACCGTGCATCCCTCACCGCGGGCGAGCGCGACCGGCGGGACGCCGTAGTTGGGCATCAATGCGGCGGAGAAGCGTTCCGCCCAGGTGTCGTACTGCGGCCAGACGCTCATGCGTAGGTTCCCTCCTGCTGCGCCGGCACGACCATGGTGCCGATGCCCTCGTCGGTGAAGATCTCCAGCAGCAGCGAGTGCGCGACCCGCCCGTCGATCACGTGGGCCTGCGGGACCCCGCCGCGCACGGCCCGCAGGCACGCCTCCATCTTCGGCACCATGCCCGATGCCAGCGACGGCAGCAGGGCGGCGAGCTCGTGCGCGTCCAGCTCGCTGATCACCTCGTCGCTGTCCGGCCAGTCGCGGTAGAGCCCTTCGACGTCAGTGAGAACGACGAGCTTGCGGGCTCCCAGGGCGGTGGCGAGCGCGGCCGCGGCGGTGTCGGCGTTGACGTTGTGCACCAGCCCGTCGACGTCGGGCGCGACACTCGACACGACCGGGATGCGGCCGGCCTCGATCAGGTCGCGCACCGCCTCGGCGCGTACGGACACCACGTCGCCGACCAGGCCGATGTCGACCGCTTCGCCGTCGACGGTGGCCGTGCGGCGTTCGGCGGTGAACAGGCCGGCATCCTCACCGGACAGCCCGACCGCGAACGGACCGTGGGAGTTGACCAGCCCGACCAGCTCCCGGCCGACCTGGCCCACGAGGACCATCCGGACGACCTCCATCGCTTCCGGCGTGGTCACCCGCAGACCGCCCCGGAACTCACTCGGGATGTCCAGCCGGTTGAGCATCTCGCTGATCTGCGGGCCGCCACCGTGCACGATCACCGGTCGCAGGCCGGCGTAACGCAGGAACACGATGTCCTGGGCGAAGGCGCGCTTCAGCACGTCGTCGGTCATCGCGTTGCCGCCGTACTTGATCACCACGATCGAGCCGTGGAACTGCTCGAACCAGGGCAGTGCCTCGATCAGGGTCTCGGCCTTGCGCTGGGCCTGCAGGCGGTCCCGGGTGCGAACCTGGGCGGGGCCCTTCGACTGCGCGGCCTCGGTTCGGCGTGGTCGGCGTGGTCGGCGTGGTCGGAGTGGTGCTCATGCGTCGGCACGTCCCATGCGTTGCTCGTGGTGCACTGGTCGGTGGACTGGCTCAGGTGGAGTACGCGGAGTTTTCGTGGACGTAGGCATGGGTCAGGTCGTTGGTCCAGATGGTCGCCGACTCCTGCCCGGCCTTGAGGTCGACGGTCACCTCGACCTGGCGCCCGGAGAGGTCAACCAGGTCGCGGGACTCGCCGATTCCGCCGTCCCGGCAGACCCACACGCCGTTGAAGGCGACGTCGAGGGTGGCCGGGTCGAACGCCGCCCGGGTGGTGCCGACCGCGGCGAGAATCCTGCCCCAGTTGACGTCCTTGCCGTAGACGGCGCACTTGAAGAGGTTGTTCCGGGCGATGGCGCGGGCGGCGTCCAGCGCGTCCTGCTGGGTCGCGGCGTGCACCACCTCGATCGCGATGTCGTGCTCCGCACCCTCGGCGTCACCGATCAGTTGCTGGCCCAGGTCGTGGCAGACGGCGGTCAGCCCCGCGGTGAACTCCTCGTGGGTGGGGGTGACACCCGACGCACCGCTGGCCATCAACAGGACCGTGTCGTTGGTGGACATGCATCCGTCGGAGTCGAGCCGGTCGAAGGTCACCGACGTGGCCGCACGCAGGGCGAGGTCGGCGGCCACCGGGTCGAGTGCGGCGTCGGTGGTGATCACCACGAGCATGGTCGCCAGCGAGGGCGCGAGCATGCCGGCGCCCTTGGCCATGCCGCCGATGGACCAGCCTGCCCCGGCATGGGTCGCCTGCTTGGCCCGGGTGTCGGTGGTCATGATCGCGGTCGCGGCCGCCTGACCACCGTCGTCGGACAGCTTCGTGACGGCTTCGGTGAGGCCGCCCAGCAGCCTGTCGCGGTCGAGCAGCTCACCGATCAGGCCGGTCGAACAGATCGCGACGTCGATGGCGGCGGTGGCGTCCGCGCCGGGCACGGCCGCGGCGGTCAGCTCCTGTGCGGTGTGCTCCGCACTGACATGTGTGGTCTGGAAGCCGGCCGGGCCGGTGTAGCAGTTGGCTCCACCGGAGTTGAGCGCCACGGCCCGAACCTGTCCGTCCTTGCAGACCTGCTCGCTCCACAGGACCGGGTTGGCCTTGCAGCGGTTTTCGGTGAACACGGCGGCGGCGGTGAACGAGGGGCCGTCGTTGACGACCAGGGCGACGTCGGGGTTGCCGCTCGGCTTGAGCCCGGCGGTCACGCCGGAGGCCCGGAAGCCGAGGGGGGTGGTGACGGACAAGGGAGTGCCTTTCGGGGCGAGGATCGGTACGGACGACGCGCGTCCGACGAGACCGCCCGGCGACGGTGGCGAAGCCGGGCTATCGGCGGGCCGGGCCTCGTCGTCGCCGGTAGCGATGCCCGGTCCAGTGGCCCTCGCGGGCGGGAGATCCACAGGGGTTGCTCATGGCGCCAGCCCGACCGTGCTCAGACCGGTCGTCTCGTCGATGCCGAGAGCGAGGTTCATGCACTGGACGGCACCGCCGGCGGTGCCCTTGGTGAGGTTGTCCAGCGCCGCGACCGCGACCAGCCGTCCGGCCCGGTCGTCCACCGCCACCTGCGCGTGGACGGCGTTGGAACCAAGCGTCGCGGCCGTGCTCGGCCAGGCGCTCTCCGGAAGGAGGTGAAGGAACGGCTCGTCGGCCCAGGCCTGGGCGTAGACCTCGCGTACGGCGGCGGTGTCCACGCCGTCACGGACGCGCACCGTGCAGGTGGCGAGGATGCCACGCGGCATCGGTGCCAGGGTGGGCGTGAACGACACCGTGACCGGCGAGCCGGAGACCAGCCGGAGGTTCTGCTCGATCTCGGGAGTGTGCCGATGGGTGCCGCCGACGGAGTAGGCGGACATGGCGCCCATCACCTCGCTGCCGAGCAGGTGCGGCTTGGCCGACCGGCCGGCACCGGAGGTGCCCGACGCGGCGACCACCACGACGTCGCGGGCGTCCACCAGGTCGGCGGCCACGGCCGGGAGGAGAGCGAGGGTCGAGACAGTCGGGTAGCAGCCGGGGACCGCGATCCGGCGGGCGGGCCGCAGCAGGTCACGCTGGCCGGGCAGCTCGGGCAGGCCGTAGGGCCAGGTGCCGGCGTGGTCGCCGGTGTACCACCGCTGCCAGTCGGCGGCTTCGGTGAGCCGGAAGTCGGCACCGCAGTCGATGACCAGCACGTCGTCGGGCAGGCTCGCGGCGACGGCCGCGGACTGACCGTGCGGAAGAGCCAGGAAGACCACGTCGTGGCCGGCCAGCGTGTCGGTGGTGGTCTCCCCCAGCAACCGGTCGGCGAGCGGGGTGAGGTGCGGCTGGTGCAGCCCCAGCGGAGTGCCGGCGTTGGAGCCGGCGGTCACCGCGCCGATCTCGATCTCGGGGTGGGCGAGGAGCAGGCGCAACAGCTCGCCACCGGCATAGCCGCTCGCACCCGCCACCGCCGCGCTGAAGCCCATCGTCACGTCACCCCTCGGTTGGTTCTGCATGAGTATGCCCGATCCTGCATGCCCATGCAACCGAGTGCCGGTGACGTTCACATGTTCACACGACCGTCCGGCTCCTCCCGCACCGCCGTCTCCGCCCCTCCGTCACTTCCGGGTGGCGCCGCTCAGGGTCAGGTCGCCCGCGAAGTGGCAGGCCGCGAGGTGCTGTGCTCCCGTCTGCCGCAGCTCCGGTACCTCGGAGACGCAACGGTCCGGACGTACGTGCGGGCAGCGGGTGTGGAACAGGCATCCCGACGGCGGGTTCGCCGCGTCCGGAAGGTCGTCGGGCAGCCCGTGCTCGTGCCGTGCCCGCCTGCTGTGCGGGTCGGGCAGCGGCACGGCGTTCAGCAGCGCCTCTGTGTAGGGGTGGTGCGGCTGGGTGTAGAGCGAGGCGGTGTCGGCGGTCTCCACGATCGAGCCGAGGTACATCACCGTCACCCGGTCGCACAGGTGCTCCACCACGGACAGGTCGTGGGAGATGAACAGGTAGGTCAGGTCGAACTGTGCCTGCAGGTCGGCCAGCAGGTTGAGGATCTGCGCCCGGACGGACACGTCCAGCGCCGAGACCGCCTCGTCCGCGATCACCAGCCTGGGCTCGGTGATCAGGGCGCGGGCGATGTTGATCCGCTGGCGTTCACCGCCGGAGAACGCGTGCGGGTACCGCCGCATGTACTCCGGCCGCAGGCCGCACCGGCGCAGCATGTCCGCCACCCGGTCCTGCAGCTCCGAACCGCTGGCGAGGTTGTTCGTCCGCAGCGGCTCCCCGACAAGCTGCAGCAGGGTCATCCGCGGGTTCAGGGAGGAGAACGGGTCCTGGAAGATGACCCGGATCTCCCGGCGGTACGGCGCGAGCTCGCGGTTGCCCAGCCGGGCCAGGTCGGTCGTCTCGCCGTCGGCCCGGCGATAGTGGATCTGACCGGAGCTGGGCTGGAGCACCCGGGCCAGGCAGCGTCCGAGCGTCGTCTTGCCGCACCCGGACTCACCCACCAGCCCGAGGGTCTCCCCCGGCGCGATGGTGAAGTCGACGGAGTCGACCGCGCGGACCGCCCCGGTGGTGCGGCCGAGCATGCCTCGTTTGATCGGGAAGTGCATCGACAGGTCGCGCACCTCGACCAGTGGGTCCGATCCACCACGCGGCCGAGGCTTCGACCCGTTGGCAGCCGGGCGCTCGCGCACCTGCACCGGGGATGCCGGCACCGGTGTCGGGGATACCGGCACCGGCGCGGCGGGTTCCGCCGTCCGTCGTCCCGTCTCCACGGTCGCGTCCCCGCCCGGAGCGCCGGCGCCCGCGGCGGTCAGCTCGCCCTGCTCGGTGTACAGGTGGCACTGCGCCAGGTGGTCGCGCCCGAACCTCACCAGCGGAGGATCGTCGTGGTCGCACACGCCGGCCATCACGTGGTCGCACCGGGTGTGGAACGGGCAGCCGGCCGGGCGGTTCTGCGGGTGTGGCACCATCCCGCGGATCGCGGCCAGGCGCTGGCGCCCCCCTTGACCCGAGCCGCGCATGGTGGGGATGGAACGCAGCAGGGCCTGGGTGTACGGGTGTTTGGGCTCGTCGAAGATCTCGCGTACGGTGCCGTGCTCGGCGACCTTGCCGAGGTACATGACCGTCACCTCGTCGGCGATCTCCGCCACCACGCCCAGGTCGTGGGTGATGAAGACCATCGCCATCCCGGTCTGGTCCTGCAGGTCCTTCAGCAGGTCGAGGATGCGCGCCTGGGTGGTCACGTCCAGCGCGGTGGTCGGCTCGTCCGCGATCAGCAACGCCGGGTCACAGGACAACGCGATCGCGATCATCACCCGCTGGCACATGCCGCCGGACAGCTGGAACGGGTAGGCGTCCATCCGTCGCTCCGGCTGCGGGATGCCGACCGTGCGCAGCTGCGCCACGGCCCGCTCGCGTGCGGCCTGCTTGGACATCGGCAGGTGCAGCAGGATCGCCTCGATCAGCTGGTCGCCCACTGTGTACATCGGCGACAGCGACGCCATCGGTTCCTGGAACACCATGCCGATCTCGCCGCCGCGGACCCGCCGGATCACATCGCCGCGTGGGTCGAGCCCGGCGAGGTCGGTCCAGCTCGCCTCCGGGCTGGGCCGCCAGTCGATCCGGCCACCGGCGATCGCCCCGGGGTGCTCGACGAGCTGCAGGATCGACCGGGCCGTGACCGACTTGCCGCAGCCGGACTCGCCCACGACGCAGACCGTACGGCCCTTGGGCACCGTCAGATCGACGCCGTCGACCGCACGGACGACGCCCTCCCGGCTGGTGAAGTGCGTGCGCAGGTCGGTGATCCGCAGCAGTGTCGACTGGTCGGCGTCCCCACCGGATGCGGGGTTCGGGACCGGCCCGGGCGCATCGGCCCGGTCACGGCCACGACCCAGGCCACGGCCGCGGGGGCGGTCACGCCGGCCGCCGCTCTCGGCGACCTCGGAGCGACTGGACTGGTTCATTCGGGCCTCCACCACGGATGTCAGTGCTTGTACGGGTCCGCCGCGTCACGCAGCCCGTCACCGAGGAAGTTCAGTGCGAGGACGGCGACCACGACCGTCGCGCCGGGAAGCAGCAGCCACGGTGCGGTGGCGACCGCCCGGATGTTCTGCGCCTCCTGGAGCAGCACGCCCCAGCTCACCACCGGCGCCTGAAGTCCCAGGCCCAGGAAGGACAGGGAGGTCTCGGCGAGGATCATGCCCGGGATCGACAACGTGAGCGAGGCGATCAGGTAGCTGGAGAACGACGGCAGCATGTGCCGGAAGATGATCCGCGGCTGGCTGGCGCCGTCGATCACCGCCGCCGTCACGAAGTCCTCCTCCCGCAGGGAGAGGAACCGGCTGCGCACCACCCGGGCCAGGTGGGTCCAGGCGATCATCGACAAGATGACGGTGACCGCGAAGTACCGCTTGAGCGGACCCCAGCCGGGTGGCACCGCGGCCGCCAGCCCGAGCCACAGTGGCAGCGTCGGGACGGACATGAAGAACTCCACCGCACGCTGGATGAGGGTGTCCACGACACCGCCGAAGTAGCCGGACACCCCGCCGAGCACCACGCCGAGCACGAACGCGAGTGCCACCCCGACCAGGCCGATGGACATCGACACCCGGGAACCGTGGATGATCCGCGACAGCAGGTCGTGACCGTTGCGGTCGGCACCGATGAGGTACATCGGCGGACTCTTCGTCCCGTTGGTGGGCCCGATCAGGTGCCGGTCGCCCGGGATGAGCCCGAACAACTTGTACGGCTCGCCCTTGGCGAACAGGCTGACCGGAACCTTCTTGTTCTGGTCGGTGGTCCAGGTCAGCTCGAGTGTGGTGGGGTCCTGGGTCGACTTGTAGCCGTAGACGTACATGCCCCACTTGCCGTCGTCGACGAAGTGCAATCGTTGCGGCGGCGCGTAGGCGTAGTCGGGGTTGTAGTGCCCGCTGGAGTAGGGCGCGAGGAACTCCGCGAAGATCGCGAGCAGGTAGATCACCAGCGTCACCACCAGCCCGGCCATGGCGAGCTTGTGCCGCTTGAAGCCCCACCACACCAGCTTCCACTGTGGCGCGACGGCGATCGCGGTGTCGCCGGTCACGCCTGCTTCGGCCACCGGCGCCTCCGGTTCGACGACCGGTCCTGCTCCCTCGTCCGCTGGAAGTGTCTGCTGTGTCATCGTCGCTCCCGCCTACCGGTGGCTGAGCCGGACCCGGGGGTCGAGCCAGGCCAGGGCGATGTCGGAGATCAGGGTGCCGATCACGGTGAGCACGCTCACGATCAGGATGATCGATCCCGCGAGGTACATGTCCTGGCTCTTCAGTCCGTCCAGGAGCAGCGGTCCGGTCGTCTGCAGGGACAGCACCTGCGCCACGATGACCTCACCGGACACCAGTCCGGGAAGCACCCACCCGATCGTGGAGATGAACGGGTTCAGGGCCACGCGCAGCGGATACTTCACCGTGAGCCGGCGTTCGGGCATCCCCCGGGCACGCGCGGCCACGACGTAGGGCTTGTGGAGTTCGTCCAGGAGGTTCGCCCGCAGCACCCGGACCAGGCCCGCGGTGCCGGCCGCGCCGAGGACGACCACCGGCACCCACAGGTGACTGAGCAGGTCGAGCACCTTCCCGAGGTTCCACGCGGAGTCCATGTAGTCCTGGGAGAGCAACCCACCGACGCTCTGGTTGAAGTAGTTGAGGCCCACCCACATCAGCACCAGCGCGATGAGGAAGTTCGGGACCGCCAGGCCGAGAAACCCCAGCGTGGTGGCGACGTAGTCGCCGACGCTGTACTGCCGGACCGCGGAGTAGACGCCGATCGGGAACGCCACGGCCCAGGTGAACAGCAGCGTGGTGACAGCCAGCACGATGGTGAGCCCCAGCCGCTCGCTGAGCAGCGCGGACACCGGCTTGTTCCAGGCGAAGGACATGCCGAAGTCGCCGTGCAGGATGCCTCCGATCCACTTGAGGTACTGCACGTACACCGGCTGGTCGAGTCCGTACCTCGCCGACAGCGCCGCCAGCTGCGCCTTGTCGATCTGGTCGCCCTGCGACTGCAGCTGGGAGACGATCGTGGTCAGGTAGTCGCCCGGTGGCAGTTGGATGATGATGAACGCCACCACGGAGATGGCGAAGACGGTCGGGATCATCAACAGGATCCGCCGCCCCATGTACGTCAACACGTCCGGCTACCTCCTCGCACCGCGCTCACGTGGGCACACCTCGGGTGGGTCGGGTGGGTCAGGACTTGTACCACTGCTCGGGATTGCTCAGCCCGGGCGTCGCCATGATCGACGCCTCCGGCATCTTGTCCGGCACGTTGTGGAAGTTGTTCTTCACGATGCCGTAGGTGTTGGGAACCCGGACGCAGCCGATGCAGTAGAACTGCTCCTTGGCGATCTGCAGGATCTGCTTGTAGAGCGCCTTCTGTTCCTGCGCGTCGATGGTGTCGATCAGTTTGCGGTACAGCTCCATCTGCTTGCGCGTCTGCTCCGGCGGCTCCTCACCCTGTTTGCCGTAGGTGTTGAACCACTGCTGCCACAGCTCGCCGTAGATGGACTCGCTGCTGAACGGGAAGTACCAACGGGGTTCGAGCATCTCGATCAGCAGGCCGCCGTCACCCATCCACACCCCGGCGTCGTGCTCGTTGGCGGTGGGGTCCTTGCGCTCGTAGAAGAGCGTTCGGTCCTCGTTCTTCATCTTGGCGTCGACGCCGACCTTCTGCCAGTACTGCACCACCAGCTGCGTGCCGTCGACCCAGGACGGGGTGAGAGACGGGCTCGGCACCTCGACCTGGAAGGTCAGCCGCTTGCCGTCCGGGCGCAGCCGGAAGCCCGCGGAGTCCTTCTTCGTCAGGCCTGCCTTGTCGAGGTGGGAGTTCGCCTTTGCCACGTCGTACTCGGTGTACTGCTTGGCGAACTCCTCGTCGTAGAACTCCGACCGCTCGTCCGGCGCCGCCTGCCACGGCACGCCCTGCCGCTGGAAGACCGACTGGATCATCTCCGGCCGGTCGATCGCGTGCGAGAGCCCGATCCGGAAGTCCTTGTTCTGGAAGATCTTCCGGAGCACCGGGTCCTTGTGGTTGAGGTTCAGCGAGATCACGATGTCGTTCATCACGGTGTTCTCCAGCGTGATGAAGTGGAACTGCCCCTTCCCCCGCGCGCGGGCCAGCACCGGCTTGTTCGGCAGGGTGTTGATGTGCCGCGTCGTCATGTCCAGCTCACCGGCGGAGGCCTTCAGCAGGATGACCTGGATGTCGGAGGTGACGTCGAAGGTGGCCCGGTCGAGGTAAGGAAGCTGGCTGCCGTCGGGGTCGGTCTTGAAGTAGTACGGGTTGCGCTCGAACGTCACCCGGCTTCCCGCGCCCAGCGGGTTCTTCGTCACCCACGCACACAGTGTCGGGAGCTCGGGGTTTCCCCAGTGGTCGTTCTTGGCGCCGAAAAGGTCGGTCCAGGAAGTCAGCTTCGCCTGCTTGGCGAGCTTGTCCGCGTCGGGGTTGTACTTCTTGTGGAACTGCTGGAGGTAGTGCTTGGGCGCGAAGAAGTTGCTGTACGCCAACTTGGAGAGGAAGAGGCCGTTCGGCTGCGGGAATGTCACCTTCACCGTCACGTCGTCGACCTTGGTGAGCTTCGCCGGCTTACCACCGGTGCTGATCCAGTCGGGTACCACCGGGCTGAGGTCGGCGTTGAGCAGTTGGTCGTTGAAGCCGAAGTCGAGGTCGTCGGCGGTGAACGGCTTGCCGTCGGACCACTTCATGCCCTCGCGGAGCTTGATGGTGTACTCGTCGCCACTGGCGTTGGGAGTGACCGACACGGCGATGTTCGGGATCACCTTCCGGCCGGTGGGGTCGAACCGCATCAGGGACTCGTAGCCCATCGTGCGGCCCAGCCAGGAGGTGTCCGCCGCGTTCACCACGACAGCCCTGAAGGTCCCGCCGTAGGAACCCACCTTCTGCGCCGGCTGCACGACCAGCGGCGCCTTCGGCAACCGCTGCCCGACCTTGGGCAGCTTCCCGCTCTTGACCAGCGGCGCCAGCATGGGCGCCTCTTCGCCCTTGGCGTTCTGCGCGGTCGGGCCGGCGGCCTTCTTGCCGGACGGATCGGTGGACAGGAACGAACATCCGGACAGTGAGGCCGTGGCGAGCGCTCCGCCTCCCCACATCAGAAGGTCCCTGCGACTGGGACGGGGAGTGTCGGGTGTCGCCATCGCGCACCTCCATTATTCGGGCCTCGGAGCGCGACCTCGGTACGGCAGGTAAGCGCTCTCCCAGGCTGTGACTGTGGGGGAAACTCGAGCTGTCCGGACTGTGCACCGCACCCGGTCACACACCCGGAGACCGCGAAGGTCTCACCGAACCTCGCGGTGTGGGCGGCGCCGGTCCGGCGAACATAAGGGACGAAATCCAGCCAGACAACAGTTACGTCCGTTTGCCCACCGTCGTACGTCCACAACTGGACGTGAGCACACCCACGGTCACCGTGAGGGTGATCGGCTTCGGCTCGCGAGGATGCGCGTGGTGTACCGGCGGCCGGCCACCTGACGGCCCCGGGTGCAGGACGTCGCGGCCCCGGTCAGCCGCCGGCGATCCAGCTGCGTACGGACGCCACCGGGAGCAGCCAGGTCGCGGCCAGCACCAGAGCGGCGGCCGCCACCAGTGCGAACATCGCGACCCACAGCACGGCCGGCACCCGGGTGAGCCGGGCCAGCTGGTCGACGTCGGAGTCACGGGTCCGGCCGGTGGCGCGCTTGCGCTGGAGCTCGGCCAGCGGACGGAAGGCCGCCAGCAGCAGGAACCACGTGAACGCACCGGCCACCAGAGCCTGCGGGCGCGCCGGGGCGTACCACGACACCACGAACAGACCGAGCCCGGTCACCAGCACCGCGACCACACCGTAGGCGTTGCGGATCGCCACCAGCATCACCGCCAGCAGGGCGACGCTGAGCCACAGCAGCGCGGTGATCCGGCCCCCGGCGAGCATGGCCGCATACGCCAGTCCGAGCACCGACGGTGCGACGTATCCCGCAGCCGCGGTGGCCACCATTCCGGGCCCGGTCGGCCGGCCCTTGGAGACCGTGACCCCGGAGGTGTCGGAGTGCAGCCGGATCCCGGCCAGCCGGCGGCCGACCAGCAGCGCGACCAGCGCGTGCCCGCCCTCGTGCACGATGGTGACCACCTGGCGGGTGACCCGCCACAGCCTGCGGACCCAGACCGTCACCAGGGCGACCGCCGCGCAGGCCAGCAGCGCGGCGTCGGACAGCCGGGGCTGGGTGCCCAGCACGTCCTGCCACACCTGACCAAGGTCGTCCGCTGCCGCCATGGCGCGACCGTAGCCCGCCGGACTGAGCGGACCCTGAGGAGGGCCGCGGTCAGTCCTCAGGCACCTCGTGCCGCTCGTCGTGCAGCGGCTCGGCGTCCGCGTCCGCCCGACGGGCCCGGATCGGCCGGTCGCTCGCGGTCAGGCACTTCCCCGACTTCAGGTCGAACTCGTACCCGTGCATGGAACACCGCAGCGTGTCGCCCTCCACCTCGCCGAAGTAGCCGAGGTCGGCCTGCCGGTGCGGGCAGGTGCGCTGCACCAGCCAGCCGCCGAGCTGGATCTCCTCCAGCTCGTCCTGCTGGGCGGCGTGCCACTGCTCGGCGTAGGCCATGCGTTCGGGCGAAAGGCACTTGAAGAAGGTGTAGACGAACTCGTTGTACGGACCGACCCGGGCGGCGCTGAACCGCATGCTGAGGAACAGGCTGTTCACCCAGTCGATCTCGTGGTCGGCGATCAGGCGTTCGACCATCGGCTGGGCGAACCGGAGGCGGTACCGGCAGCGCTCGCCCGCCCAGGGCCGTACCTCCCGCTCGACGAAGTCGACCACGATCTGGGTGTGGTCACCGATCTCCATCAGAAGCATCGCGCCCACACCGGCGCAGATATGGTCGGCCGTCGCCAGCAGCGGCTCGAACCACTCCTTGAGCGCGGGCAGGAAGTCGATCCCCGGCGCCGGCCAGGAGGCCTTCTCCGCCTCGATCTGGGCTCGCCGGCGCTCGGCGTAGGCGCGGAGGTACTTCGCCTTCTCGTGGTAGGGCCGGAAGGCGTCCTCGCCGGGGTGCACCACCTCGGCCTTGCCGTCCGCGACGGTCATCACGCTGCCCGGAACCATCAGCTTCGCGTTGTCGCGCCCGTGCTCGTGCATGTACTCCACGAAGGCCGGGTGGTCGGGAAACGGGTTGGCCGGTGAGTCGTCAAGGTCGTTGTACGCCATCAGCTCGGCGTCCAGGAAGGCCGCCGGGCCGGCGGAGGGTACGACGTACCTCGCGTCGACCTCCTCGACGTAGCGGAAGGCGCGGGCGAGCCCGTTGGCGCGCTTGCTGGTGCCGAACGCGACCTTCGCGGCGTCGGACAGGTCGTAGACCATCGGCCACCAGTTCGCGCCGGAGAACTGCAGGAAGTGCACGTCGTAGGGGCCGAATGCCCGCAGCTGTTCCAGGCTGCCCGGCTTTGCGTCGTTCTGGTTGAGGATGCGCGCCGTGCCGTCGTCCAGCGCCAGCGCGGAGTCGCCGATCGGCCCGTCGCTCGGGGAGGTGAGTGCCACGATCATCACCCGCAGGCCGCTGTCGAGCTCGACCGGCTGCCCGCTCGGGATCGTCACGAACCTGGTGAAGCCGATCCCGCGCAGGGTGTCCTCGAGGTCCGGGGTGCGGTAGTCCGGCAGCAGCACCGTCGTGTCGTGGGAGACACGCTCGCGCAGGTGGTCGGGGTCGAAGTGGTCCCGGTGCAGATGGGAGATGTAGAGGTAGTCCGGGTGGCGGAACGCGGCCCAGTCCAGCCCGGAGTTGTCCGGGAACGGAAACCAGGAGGCGAAGTACGCGGGATTGACCCACGGGTCGCACAGAACTGTGCCGGCGGCGGTCTCGGCGTAGAAACCGGCGTGCCCGATCGAGGTGACCTTCATGAGAACTCCCCCGCTGGTCTCCCATGGATGAGGTGCTTCTCAGAAAGTACCGGTCCCCCCGATCGACTACCGGCCATTAGTGGCGATCACAACTCGGCCACGTCCGGCCGCCCCGCTTTGATGAGAAGTCCCTCATCAAAGCAGGCGCGGAGGCGGTTTCGGTCGGTCGATATCCGCGTTCTGCCGGGCGGAACCCACCCCCGGCCGGTGATCAGGCGAGCGGGTCGTCCTGGCCGTAGGGACGCAGCCGCAGTGTGCGCGCGTCATCTCGGGCCAGGTCGTCGGCCGCGGCGAGCAGGTCGTCGAGTTTGTCAGTGCCGGCCCGCAGGTAGCGGCCGGACAGCGGGTCGAGAAGTCCTTTCGCCGCCGCCACCACCAGCTCGGTGAACGCCTCGACCGGCGTCCAGTCGGTCCGGTCGTCGTGCATCGCCATGGAGCGGGTCATGTCGGTCACCACGACTCCGGGCGCGAGGTCGAACGCGGTGATGCCGGCGTCCGCACCGGCGGCCACGATCGAGCCGGTGAGGCGGAGCAGACCGGTCTTGGCGACGCCGTACGCGGAGTAGATCGCGCTGTCGCGGACCGCCGCACCCGTGGTGACGTTGACGACCCGGCCGTGCCCGGCCTCGACCATGCCGGGGAGTACGGCACGACAGAAGAGGTAGGGCCCGTGCAGGTCGGTCTCCACGACCGACCACCACTCGTCGGGCTCGGACTCCCAGACCGGCACCTCGGCGGACTCGATCCGGCCGGCGTTGTTGACCAGCAGGTCGACCGGCCCGAGCTCGGAGGTGATCCGCTCGACGGCGAGGGTGACGTGGGCCGGTCGGGTGACGTCCGCGGCCGCCACCGCGACGGCGGGGGACCCCGCCTCGAGGCACTCCTCGCGGATAGCCTCCAGCGGCTTCGCCGACCGCGCGGTCAGCCCCACGGCGAGCCCGGACCGGGCGAGCGCCAGCGCGACCTCCCGCCCGATCCCCCGGCTGGCTCCGGTGACCAGGGCGACGCGGCTCTCGGGCCGGGCGTTCCGGGCGTTCTCGGGCATCGGGTCCCTTCCGTCGTACGTGCTGAGCGTAGTGCTGGAGCGGTCGGCCCGCGCCAAGTCAGCGCCGGGTCAGGCGCCGCGCTGGACCGCGCCGGTACGCCGCGGCGGCCGCGGCGACGGCGCGCCTCGTGTGGCGGCCGCGACCTCCGCCTCGGTCAGCGTGCGGTCGGGCGCGCGGAAGGGCAGCGCGTAGGCCAGCGACTTCGTGCCCGCCGCCGACCTGCGCACCGGTGTAGACGTCGAACAGCCGCAGCGACTCCAGCAGCTCGCCCGCGCCCTCGCGCAGCGCGGCGCGACGTCGGCGGCCGGCACGCCGGCGTCGACCACCAGCGCGAGGTCGTCCTTGCGCCGGCGGGAAGGCGGAGACCTCGGCGCGGCCGACCGGCACGGCCGCCGCCGGCAGCGCGTCGAGGTCCAGCTCCATCGCGCAGGTGCGGGCCGGCAGGCCGAGCGCGGCGCACACCCGCGGGTGCAGCTCGCCGGCGTGCCCGACGACGCGTGTCGCCGACCAGCAGCTCGGCGCAGCGGCCCGGGTGCCAGGGCGCGCGGTCACCGGCGCGCACGGTCAGCTCGACCCCGGCGGCGGCGGCGACGATGCGGGCGGCCTGGACGGCGTCGGCCCAGCCGGCCGGCCGGGCCGGGCCCCACCAGCCGCGCGGCTCGCGGTCGCCGGTGAGCGCGACGGCGACGTGCCAGGGCTGGGCCGGCAGCGCGGCGAGCAGGGCGGCGAGCGGCTCGTCGTCCGGACGGCGGTCGACCGGCAGCCGGGGCGCCGCGGGCGGCGCCGGTCGCCGGGGGAACACCGCGCCGTGCTCGAACAGCGCGAGGTCGCGCTGCCGCGGCCGAGGTTGCGCGGCAGCGTCGCCAGCAGGCCGGGCAGCAGCGTCGTGCGCAGCGCCGGCTCCTCCTCCGACAGCGGGTTGCGCAGCGCGCACGACCGGCGGCGGGCGTCGTCGGCGGGCAGGCCGAGCGCGTCGAGGGCGGCCGTCGCCGACGAACGGGTAGGCCGGCGCCTCGACGTAGCCGGCCTCGGCCAGCGCCCGGCCGACGCTGCGCCGGCGGCGCTGGTCGGCGGTCAGCCCGCGGCCCGGGCGGCGCGGTCGGCAGCACGCGACGGGATCGTCGTCGTAGCCGGCGAGCCGGACGACCTCCTCGACCAGGTCGGCCGGGTCGGTGAGGTCGGGGCGCCAGGACGGCGGGGTGACCGCGAGCGCGTCGCCGGCGGCGTCGACGTCGCAGCCGACCGTCGCGCAGCGGCTCGACCACCGTCGTCGCGCGGTCGATAGGCGACGCCGGCGACCGCGCGCCGGGCGGTCGGCCGGCAGGGCGATCGCGCGGCGCGGGCCGCGGGTGTCGACGGTCGACGGCCCGCCGACCACGTGCCGCCGCCGTACTCGGCCAGCAGCTCGGCGCGCGCCGGGCCAGCGCGACCACGGTGATGCTCCGGGTCGACGCCGCGCTCGAAGCGCTTGGCCGCCTCGCTGGGCAGCTTGTGCCGGCGGGCGGTGCGGGCGATCGCCGGCGGGCTCCCAGTGCGCGGCCTCGAGCAGCACGCGCGGTGGTCGTCGCCGATCTCGGTGCGAGGCGCCGCCCATCACGCCGGCCAGGCCGATCGGGCCGGAGTCGTCGGTGATCAGCAGGTCGTCGGCGGTCGAGCGCGCGGTCGACGCCGTCCAGGGTGGTCAGCCGCTCGCCCGGCGCGGCCCGGCGCGACGGCGATCGGGCCGCTGAGCGGCGGCGCGGTCGAAGGCGTGCATCGGCTGGCCGAGCTCGAGCATCACGTAGTTGGTGACGTCGACGGCCAGCGAGATGCGGCGGATGCCGGCACTGCTGCAGCCGGCGGCGCAGCCACCACGGGCTGCGGCGCGGCGGGGTCGAGGCCGCGCACGGTCGCGCATCGAGAACCGGTCGCAGCCGGCGGGGTCGGCGACCGCGCACCGGGTGACCAGGCCGGCTCGCCGGCGCAGGCCGGCGGGCGTGGCCGCGCCGGGTCGCGCCAGTCGACGGCCGAGCGCGGTCGCCGATCTCGCGGGCGATGCCGCGCATCGACAGGCAGTAGCCGCGGTCGGGGGTGACGGCGAGGTCGAGGACGACGTCGCCAGGCCGAGCAGGCGGCGGCCGCGCGTGCCCGGCGTCGCGCCGTCGGCCGGCTCGAGCACCAGGATGCCGTCGTGGTCGTCGCCGATGCCCAGCTCGCGGACCGAGCAGATCATCCCGTCGGAGACGTGGCCGTAGGTCGTCCGGGCGGCGATCGCGAAGTCGCCCGGGCAGCACGGCGCCCGGGCAGCGCGACGACCACCAGGTCGCCGACGGCGAAGTTGCGGGCGCCGCAGACGATGCCGCGCGGGATCGCCCTCGCCGACGTCGACCTGGCAGCAGCGGATCGGCTTCGTTGAACTTCTGCGGCTCCTCGCGAACTCCAGCACCCGGCCGACGACGAGCGGGCCGGTGACTCGGCGCCGAGCGGCTCGACCTCCTCGACCTCGAGGCCCGGCCCGGACAGGCGCGTCGGCGACCTCGACGCGGCGCTCCGCGCGGGCAGGTCGACGTGCTCGCGCAGCCAGCGACACGGGACCCGCATCAGACTCCACTCCGAACGGACGGGTGAACCGGACGTCGCCCTCGACGATGTCGCGCATGTCGTCGACGCCGTGGCGGAACATGCAGCGTCCGCTCGATGCCCATGCCGAACGCGAAGCCGGTGTAGCCTCGGGGTCGATGCCGCAGGCGGTGAGCACCCGCGGGTTGACCATGCCGCAGCCACCCCACTCGATCCAGCCCCGCTGGAGCACGTACGGCAGGGCCGGTCGGGGTTGCCGACCGACTCGCCCCGGCAACGAAGCACTGACGTCGAACTCGGCCCACGGCTCGGTGAACGGGAAGTAGTGAGGGCCGCAGCCGGGTCGACAGGCTCGGCGCCGAACATCGCCCGGCGAAGTGGTCCAGCGTGCCGCGCAGGTGCGCCATGGTGATGCCCTCGTCGACGGCCAGGCCCTCGACCTGGTGGAAGACCGGGGTGTGCGTCGCGTCGAGCTCGTCGGTGCGGTAGACCCGGCCCGGCGCGACGACGTAGATCGGCGGCTTGCGGTCGAGCATCGTGCGGGCCTGCGCCGGCGAGGTGTGCGTGCGCAGCACCAGCCCGGTCCTCGGGCGGGCGACGAAGAACGTGTCCATCATCGTGCGCGCCGGGTGGTCCGGCGCGATGTTCAGCGCGTCGAAGTTGAGCCACTCCGCCTCGAGCTCGGGGCCCTCGGCGACCTCGTAGCCCATCGCCGACGAAGATGTCGGCGACCGGTCCTGGGTGCGTGGTCAGCGGGTGCCGGGCGCCGCGCGGGCTCGCGGTCCCAGGGCAGCGGTGACGTCGACCGGCTCCTCGGCCAGCACCCGCGCGTCGCGCTCGGCCTCGAGGTCGGCCTGGCGGGCCGCAAGGCCTCGTTGACGGCACCGCGGGCGGCGTTGACCCGCTTGCCGGCGTCCTTGCGGGCGGCCGGGGGCAGGGCACCGATCTCCCGGCTGGCCAGAGCGAGCGGGCTGCGGTCGCCGGCGTGTGCGAGGCGGACGGCGCGCAGCGCGTCCAGGTCGGCGGCGGCTTCGATCGCGGCGACCGCCTCGGCCCGCATCCGCTCCACCTCGTCGGCGTGCAGCGGCGTGACCTCTACTGGGTCGTAGTTGGTGTTCGGGCCCGACATCTTCCGCGGAGTTCCCCTCATCCAGTCGTACGCGGAGGTGGGGTACGACCGGCAACCAGGCCGTACGCCCGGGAAAGTCTATGTAGTGCCGATGCCGTCGTCCCCGCCGAAACGACAGCCGCCCGGTGCCCGCTGGGCCTGGGCGGACGCGTACAGGCAGACCGCGGCGGCGGTGGCGAGGTTGAGGCTCTCGGCCCGGCCGTAGACCGGCACCCGCACCACCGCGTCGGCCAGCGCCCGGGTGGCCGGGGGCAGGCCCCACGCCTCGTTACCGAAAATCCAGGCGGTCGGTCCCGACAGCAGCCCGCGCTCACCGGCCTCGGTGAGGTCGATGTCGCCGGCGCCGTCGGCCGCCAGCACCGTGACGCCGGCCTCGCGCAGCCCGTCCACTCCGGCCGGGGCGGGCACGCCCACGGCTACCGGAAGGTGGAACAGGCTGCCCGCGGAGGCGCGGACACACTTGGGGTTGTAGACGTCGACCGACGCGTCGGACAGGACGACCGCCTCCGCACCCGCGGCGTCCGCGCAGCGCAGCACGGTGCCGGCGTTGCCGGGGTCGCGGACCTGCGCCAGCATCGCCACCAGCCGCGGCCGGGCGGCCAGCACCTCGGCGTACGGCATGTCGACGAACCGGCAGACCGCCAGCACACCCTGCGGGGTGACCGTCTGCGCGAGGGAGTCGAACACCTCACCGGAGACCAACCGGACCGGCACCTCGCCGGCCACGGCGGCCGCCACCACCTCGGGGTTGCGTTCGGCCGCCGGTGCGGTGGCGAACAGTTCCTGGACCACCCCGGGCAGCGCCAGCGCCTCCGTCACCGCCTGCGGCCCCTCCGCCAGGAACTGGCGGCCGCGGGCCCGGAAGGCACGCTTGACCAGGCGCCGAGCCGCCGTCACCCGGCTGGAGCGGGTGTCGGTGAGCTCGGGGCCTGTCAGGCGAGTGGAGAGCGACACGTTCGGTGTGGGGTTTGTCGTGACGGGGCCGGCCCGGCGTTCGGTGGGCACGGGCCTCGCCGTCGTCAGGCCGCGGCCTCGGTCTCGGCCGGAAGCGCCTTGCGGGCGACCTCGACCAGCGCCGCGAACGCGGGGGCGTCGGTGACGGCCAGGTCGGCGAGGACCTTGCGGTCGACCTCGACCCCGGCGGCCTTCAGGCCCTGGATCAGGCGGTTGTAGGTGATGCCGTTCTGGCGGGCCGCGGCGTTGATCCGGGTGATCCACAGCCGGCGGAAGTCACCCTTGCGGGCGCGGCGGTCGCGGTAGGAGTAGACCAGCGAGTGGGTGACCTGCTCCTTCGCCTTGCGGTAGAGGCGCGAGCGCTGGCCGCGGTACCCCTTGGCCTTCTCGAGGACCTCGCGACGCTTCTTGTGGGCGTTGACCGCCCGCTTCACGCGTGCCACTGGCGAACTCCTTGCTCAGACTGCCCCGCTCCGGGACGACCGGGCGGGGGAAACTTCATCGGGACCTGGGACGGATCCGCGTACGGACCGTGGTGGTGCAGTGGGACCGGGTGAGCCGGACTCTGAACGGTCGGCTCAGATCCCGAGCAGCCGCTTGACCTTCTTGGTGTCGGCCGGGGCGATCTCGCTCGGGGCGGCCAGGCGACGGGCACGCTTGGAGTTCTTCTTCTCCATGATGTGACCCCGGTTGGCCTTCTTGTGAATGAGCTTCCCGGACCCGCTGACGCGGAAGCGCTTCTTGGCCCCGCTGTGGGTCTTCATCTTCGGCATAGTCGTCCCTTGGTTCGACGGTGCAGGGGCGCGTCGTGCACACCTGACAGCTGTCTTGGCACTGCCCGCGACGGGTCAGTGCCGGTTCACACGCGCGGCGCCGCAGTCTGTCATGCGGTGCCGCGCGTTGGTCACGGCAGACCGGCCGCCCGGACGGTTGCCCGTCCGAAGCGCCCGAACTGTCGTGTCAGCCCTCGCCGCCGGGAGCCTGGCTGGCGGCCGCGGCGGGCTGGACGCGGTCGGCCCGCTCGGCTTCCCGATCGGCCTCCCGCTCGGCGGCGCGCTTCGCCTTGTCGGCCTCGACGTCGGCGCGCGCCTCGGACTTTCGCTTGTGGGGAGTCACGACCATGATCATGTTGCGGCCGTCCTGGCGCGGAGAGGACTCCACGAACCCGAGGTCCGCGATGTCGTCGGCCAGGCGCTGCAGCAGCCGGAAGCCCAGCTCCGGGCGGGACTGCTCGCGACCACGGAACATGATGGTGATCTTGACCTTGTCTCCTTGCCGGAGGAACCGGACGACGTGACCCTTCTTGGTGTCGTAGTCGTGCGGATCGATCTTCGGCCGGAGCTTCATTTCCTTGATGACCGTCTGGGCCTGGTTGCGTCGCGACTCGCGGGCCTTCTGAGCGGTCTCGTACTTGAACTTCCCAAAATCCATCAGCTTGCAGACCGGCGGCCGGGCTGTCGGGGCGACCTCGACCAGATCGAGGTCGGCTTCCTGAGCCAGCCGCAGCGCATCCTCGATGCGCACGATGCCGACCTGTTCGCCGTTCGGCCCTACGAGCCGGACCTCGGGAACCCGGATCCGCTCGTTGATGCGAAGCTCTGTGGCGATGGGACCCTCCTGTGGTGTGGTGCGACTTCTTCGTCAGGCACCGCCGGATGCGGGGCCTCCACGGTGGCCGCGGACGCGAAAAAGGCTCCCGCGCCTACCACTCGCGGAAGCCATCGATCCGGGTACGCGCCGTGACCCGCTCTGTGCGGGTACGTCGCGCTGGACGCCGGGGAAGATCCGCAGATCATTGCCTCCGGCGGCCGGCCGGAACCCGACGACCTGACGATCGATGCGGGTGGGAGATGGACCTCCGCTTGTGACCCGGCCTGATGTGACGTCCATCTACCGGGTCGGCCACGGGCAACCATACCAGGCCCGCGGGCGGGCGGCCTACCGCCCGGTCCCGGCGCGGTACACCTTGTGAGGCGCCGGCGGCAGGGCGTACTGCCGGAGGAACTCCCATCCGATCGTGGCGGCGTCCAGCCGGCACCGGCCGCCCACCGGCCACACGTGGGCGCAGGGATGGGTACGGATCCGCACCACCGAGCCGGGGGCCCGGGCCGCGATCGTGCCGGGAAGGTCCGAAACCGGTGGGAACGTCGCATGCAGCCAGTCGATCCGGCCGCCGGTGTACGGCACCACCTCGTCGGACGTCCCGTGGATCTCCAGGTAGTGGATGGGCGCACCGCCGCGGCACCGGCCGACCAGCGCGCCGGCCACGCCGACCCCCGCGGCGAACAGGTGCGGCCGCTCGCACAGGGCGTGCAGCGTCATCATGGCGCCGTTGGAGAATCCCGTGAGGTAGATCCGGCGGGGATCGATCCCCGGCACCCGGCGGCGGACGTCGGCCACCACGTCGGTGAGGTACTCCACGTCCTTCGCGTGGTGGGCGTTGCTCCAGCCGCAGCAGCCGTCGGCGTCCCACGAGCGCTGAGCGCCGACGCCGTACGCCACCACGTATCCGCGCCGGGCGGCGCGCCGCTGGAACTGCCCGATGTGCTCCATCCGCCGCCAGGTGCCGCCGAAGGAGTGCAGGACGAGCAGCAGCGGACGCTTGGCCCCCACCCGGGCAGGTGCCGGCGTGGGCAGGACGTACACCCGGCCACTGGCCAGCCGGACCTGGGCGGGCAGCGCGCTCGCGTGCCGGGCGCCGGGCGGCCCGGAGGTCGCCGGCGACGCCGGGGTCGCGCCGGGGGTGGGTGTGCCCACCCTGGCCTCGGCGGTCCGGTCGCGGCCGTGGCCACCGAGGCCCGCGCAGCCGCCGAGAGCCGTCGCCGAGAGGGTGAGGACGCCGGTCACCAGGGCGGCCAGGCGTAGGCGTCGGCGACTCGGCATGGCGCGACCCTAACGGCTCCGGCTGGGTGATGTGGCTGGATGAGTGGCGTACGCGAGAGGCCCTACGCTGCTCGCGTGTCGCCGTCCACTCCCCCTGTCCGGCCCGCTCGGCCGCGCACCCGGTCCACCGGCCAGGCCCCGGATCTGGTCGCCGACCTCGCCGCGCGGGTGCTCGGCGCGCCGCCCCGGCTCGGTCCGGTCCGGCTGGTGTGCGTCGACGGGCCGGCGTGCTCGGGCAAGACCACCCTCGCCGCCCGGCTGGCGGCGGCTCTGGGCGATGCGCCGGTCGTGCACATGGACGACCTGTACGAGGGCTGGGGCGGGCTGCCCACGGTGGCCGGACGCGTGCGCACCTGGCTGCTGGAGCCACTGCGGGCCGGACGGCCCGGAAGGTACCGGCGCTACGACTGGCCGCGCGGTGACTACGCGGAATGGCACGAGGTGCCGGCCGGTCCCGCACTGGTGGTCGAGGGAGTCGGGTCGGCGAGCCGGGCGGTGGACGGCCTAGCCACCTCGAAGCTGTGGGTCGAGGCGCCCGAGGACGTTCGCCGCGCCCGGGCCGCCGCCCGCGACGGCGGGGCGTTCGAGCCGTACTGGGACGCGTGGGCAAAGGCCGAGCGAGCCCACTTCGCCGCCGAGGACACCCGGCGACGTGCCGACATACGCGTCGACGGCGGGTCCGGCGTCCTTGCCGGCACACTTCCGGACGCCGAGGACCCGCCTCAGTCCTGATCGCGGTCGAGTGCGTCCAGCCAGGCGAGGACCTCGGCGGTGTGCTGCCCGAGCGTCGGCGGCGCCAGATGGGTACGCCGCCCGCCCGCCTGGCGTTCGTCGTCCAGCCGGATCGGCGGGCCGGGCAGGTTGATCCGGCCCAGCGTGGCGTGGTCGACCTCGATCACCAGCCCCTGGGACCGGGTTTGCTCCCACTCGTACACCTGGTCGATGGTTTTCACCTCACCGGCCGGTACGCCGACCTCGGCCAGCCGCGGCAGCAGCCGGCTCACCGGCCAGGACGCGAACGCCGCCTCCACCGCGGCGACCACCTGGTCCATGGCACCGACGCGGTCGGCGTTGGTCGCGAACCCGGGCGCGTCCACGGGCAGGCCGAATGCCGGCGCGAACCGCCGCCACAGCTGCTCGCTGCCGACCGAGATCTGCACCAGACCATCCGCTGCGTGGAACAGGCCGTACGGGCAGATCGAGGGATGGTGGTTGCCCTGCGCCCGCGGCACCTCACCGGCAACGGTGTAGCGGGTTCCCTGGTAGGCGTGCACGCCGACCACGGCGGCCAGCAGCGAGGTGCGCACGACGCGGCCGCGGCCGGTGGTGTGGCGTTCGTGCAGGGCGGCGACGACGCCGTACGCGCCGTACATCCCGGCGAGCAGGTCCGCGATCGGTACACCGACCCGCACCGGCTCGCCCGGCCCTGGACCGGTCACCGACATCAGGCCCGCTTCACCCTGGGCGATCTGGTCGTACCCCGCGCGCTGCCCCTCGGGTCCGTCGTGGCCGAACCCGGTGATGGACAGCACCACCAGCCGCGGGTTGGCGGCGGTGCAGCGGCTCGACGGAGAAGCCGAGCCGGTCCAGCACACCCGGGCGGAAGTTCTCCACCAGGACGTCGGCCCGGGCGAGCAGCCGGCCAAGGTCGCGCCGCCCCTCGTCGGACTTCAGGTCGAGGACGACGGACTCCTTGTTGCGGTTGCAGGACAGGAAGTACGTCGCCTCGGTCGCGTCCGGAGGGCCGACGAACGGCGGACCCCATCCGCGGGAGTCGTCACCGCCGTCGGGATGTCTCGACCTTGACCACCCGCGCGCCCAGGTCGCCCAGCATCATCGCCGCGTGCGGCCCGGCCAGCGCCCGGGACAGGTCGACGACCAGAACACCGTCCAGCGGGCCACTCCCGCCGCTCAGGCCGCTCACGCCGCTCACGAGGCCGGCCCGCGGACGAGCACCGCCGCGAAGGGGTGTTCGGTCCCGGCTTCGTCTGCCATGCTGCACCTGCGGTACATCGGCGGCTCCTGTCTGCGGCGTCTACGGCGGGCCGCCTTCGTGGACGGGCTCTGAGTCCGCAGCACATCATCGGGTGCACCCCGCACGAAGGAAATGGCACCATCCGGCCATTCCGTGTCGGCACCATCCAGCACCATCCAGCACCCGATTTCTTCAACCCCGGTTCGGGTTCCGAGCCGTCCGCAGGGCATCTGCCCGCGACGTGGGGCGAGCGAAACGGAGAGTTTCGGCTTGGCGCGATCACTTTCGCGACTTCTTCGGCACGTTCCCGAGCGGGTTCGTACGCGTGCGTTCGAGCGCGTACGAACACCACTGCGAAACACCTTCGCGCTGGCGGTCCTGTTCTGGCGCGCGGACCGTCGGCTCACCGTCTGGCTGGCGTTCCTGACCGTCGTCCTCGGCCTGCTCCCGAACGTGACGGCGGTGGCGAGCGGCGCGTTCGTCGGCTCCGTCCCGGGGGCGGTGGGCCACGGCCTGGCGTCCCCGGCAGGCCGGCAGGCGCTCATCTGGCTCAGTCTGGTGTCGATCGGCTTCCTCGCCGGCGGAGTGGGCCTGGCCGGTTCCCGGCTGCTGTGCGAGCTGATGAACACCCGGCTCACCCACGCCCTGGCCGCCACCGTCGGCCGGGCCACTCTGGGCACCGGCGACCTGACCCGGCTGGCCGACCCGACGGTGAGCGCCGACCTCGCCGCGGTCGAGGAGTTCGAGCGTGCCGACCTGCACCTGCAGACCGCCTGGTCGGTGCGGATGCTGCTCACCATGCGCACGGCCGGCCTGTGCGCGGCCGGGATCCTGGCCACCTTCGCCTGGTGGGCGCCGGTGGTGCTGGTGACCGGCTGGTCGGTCACGAACGTCGCCTCCCGTCGCTGGATGCGGCGCGGTTTCACCGCCGTACGCGAGGACAGCGGCGGGTCGCTGCGGCGCGCCGACCACCTGCGCGGCCTGCTGGTCGACCAGCCGTGGGCTGCGGAGATCCGGGTCTTCGGTCTGGCCGGCTGGCTCGTCGAGGAGTACACCCGCACCTGGCGGGCCGCGATGGAGGCGGTGTGGCGGGCCCGGCGTACCAACGCGTGGTCGATCGTCGTCGGCACCGCCACGCTGCTGGCCTGCCACGGCGTAGTGCTCGCGGCGCTGGTGCAGCGGACCGGCCGCGGCGAACTCGGTGCCGGGGCGGTCACGGTCTACGGGCTGTCGGTCATCGGGGTCGGCGAGCTCGGCTTCCTCGGCCCGCCGCAGTGGCGGGTCGCCCGGGCGACGGCGCTGGCCCGACAGGCACTCGACCTGTCCGGCCGCCTGGCCCCGTCCGTACTGCAGTCACCGCCCAGGCGGCCGTCGGCGACGTCGGTCGCGCGCCGGCCGTCACCGGTGGAGGTACGCCTGACCGGTGTGTCCTTCCGTTATCCCGGCCGCACGGCGCCGGTGCTGAACGGACTCGACCTGCGGATCGCGCCCGGGCAGTCGGTGGCGGTCGTCGGTGCGAACGGCGCGGGCAAGACCACGTTGACGAAGCTGGTGTGCGGTCTGTACCCGCCCGGCGGGGGCAGCGTCCGGCTGGACGGTGCCGACCCGCGGGCACACCTGACGGACGGCCCCCCGGACGGTCCGGCGGCGGTGGTCTTCCAGGACTTCCTGCGATACGAGCTGCCGCTGCGCGACAACGTGGGCCTGGGCGCTCTCCCGCTGCTGCGTGACGAGCGGGCGCTCGGCGAGGCGCTTCGGGACGCGGGCGGCACGAACCTTCTCACCGACCTGCCGGCCGGATGGGACACCGTGCTGGCGCGCGGCTACGACGGCGGCGTCGACCTGTCCGGCGGGCAGTGGCAGAAGGTCGCGCTGGCCCGCGCGCTCGTCGCGGTCCGCGGCGGGGCCGGGCTGCTGATCCTGGACGAGCCGACCGCCAACCTGGACGTCCGCGCGGAGACCGAGCTCTTCGACCGCTTCCTGGCCCTCACCCGGGACGTCACCACGATTCTCGTCACCCACCGGCTGGCCAGTGTCCGGCACGCGGACCGGATCGTCGTGCTGGCCGACGGCGGAGTGGCCGAGGACGGCGACCACGACACGTTGCTGGCAAGCGGAGGCAGGTACGCGCGGATGTTCCGGCTGCAGGCCGAGCGGTTCACCGACCACACCGATCACACCGAACACTCCGATCACACCGGCAGCCCTGCCGGAGCGGCCGAGACGACGGGAGCCGCCGATGTGTGAGGACTGGGCCGACCTCGCCCTGCTGGTGCGCACCGCCGTCCGCACCGACCCGTGGCGTTCCCTCGGCAGCCTGCTGGAACCCCTGGGCAGCCTGATGTTTCCGTTGTTCGGCTGGTTTCTCGGCCTGCTCGTGGACGGCCTGCTCACCCACGACGACGCCCGGCTGAAGGCCGCCGCCGTGGGCCTGCTGGCCACGGTCGCGCTGCGCTACGTCGCGGCGTACGCCGGCACCGCGATCCGCACCGGGCTCGCCGAGCGGGTGGGGTTCGCGTTCGACGAGGAGATCGCCCGGCTGGCCGGCGGCCTGCCCGGCCTGGCCCACCAGGAGCAGGCGGGCTACCGCGACCGGCTGGAGTTGCTGCGGCAGAGCCAGGGCGCCCTCGGCCAGTCGCTCAACCACGTGGTCTCCACCGCCAACGCGGTGGTCGGTGCGCTCGGCACGGCGGTCGTACTGACGCTGGTGCACCCGCTGGTGCTGTTGCTGGTGGTGTTCGCCCTGCCGGCGCTGCCGCTCGCGGCGCTGCAGCAGCGGGGGCACGCACGCGCCGAGGAGGCCTCCGCCGGCCCGGCCCGGCTGGCCCGCCACCTGCGCGGGCTGGCGTTCGATCCCCGGGCAGCTCCCGAGCTTCGCGTCTTCGGCCTGGGGCAGGAGGTGCTGGACCGACTGGAGCGGGAGTGGACCGCCGCCCGCCGACCGCTGCACCGGGCGCAGGTGGTGGCGTTCGGCATCTCCGCCGTACGCTCCCTCGTCTTCGCGGTGGGCTTCGGGCTCGCGGTGGGATTCGTCCTGTGGCGGGCCCCGCGCGGGCAGGCGGGCGCCGGTGACGTGGTCACCGCGGTGGTGGTCTGCCAGCAGGTGCAGAACCAGGTCCTCGGTCCGGCGTACGGGCTGGCCGGCATGGGCCGGGTGCTACGTGCCGCGGGCAGGCTGCGGTGGCTGCGCGCCCATGCGTCCGCCGCCACCGCCGGGCTCGGCGACCGGCCGGCCCCGGAGAGCCTGGGTGAGGGCATCGAGCTGTCCGAGGTGTCCTTCCGCTACCCCGGCACCGGACGGTGGGTGCTGCGAGAGGTGTCGGTACGAATCCCACCCGGCACGGTCGTCGCGGTCGTCGGCGAGAACGGCGCCGGCAAGTCGACGTTGGTGAAACTGCTGACCAGGCTGTACGAGCCCACCGAGGGCAGGGTGCTGGTGGCCGGCGCTGACCTCGCCGAGGTATCACTGCAGGACTGGCGGCGACGGGTGTCCGGTGCTTTCCAGGACTTCACCCGACCGGAGTTCAGCGCGCAGTACGCCGTCGGGCTCGGCGACCTGCCCCGCCGCGACGACGGTCCGGCCGTGCGGTCCGCGCTCGCCGAGGCGACCTCCACCGACCTGTTCGGCGCGCTGCCGGAGGGCCCGGCCACCCAGCTCGGCTCGACCTGGCCCGGTGGAGTGGACCTGTCCACCGGCCAGTGGCAACAGCTCGCGCTCGGCCGGGCGCTGATGCGGCCGGACCCGTTGGTGGTCTGCTTCGACGAGCCGACGGCGAGCCTGGACGCCCCCACCGAGCACGCGTTGTTCGAGCGCTACGCCGCGACCGCGCGGGCGGGCCGGGCGGCCGGCGCGGTGACCGTACTGGTGTCCCACCGCTTCTCGACGGTCCGGTCGGCCGACCTCATCCTGGTGGTCGACCGGGGCCGGATCGCCGAGGCGGGCACGCATCCGGAGCTGATGAAGCGGGCCGGGCTGTACGCCGAGCTGTACGCCATGCAGGCGCGCTCCCACGCCTGACCCTCCCCAGTGCGTTCTGCTTACCGAGTGTCGGTGCGGTTCAGGCCGGCGCGGACCTCCCGGGCCAGGTCGTACGGATCTCCGGTCTTCAGCATGTGGGAGAAGTACAGCTGCGGGTGCTCGTCGGTCTCCTGGTTGTACAGGCAACCGAGATCCCAGTCGTCGTGCCGCATCCGGGCGACCACCGGCCCGATCCCGTCCGCGGTCATCGCGAAGTCGGGGACGACGGCGGCCCGGTTGTCGTCGTCGCCCAACGGCTTGAACTGCACGTTGGTGGAGATGTTCGACTGCGGCGAGGCCAGGACGCTGCCGACGACGATGTGGCCGCCGCGCGGGACGATCACCGTCACCACGCCTTCCTCCCCGACCTCTGCCTCGGCCTCGGCCTCGGCCTCGCCACCCAGGATGCGGGCGATCCGGTCCGCGTCCAGCGGTGTGGTCGGGTTCGGCGGCATCGTCTGCGGCAACGGGGTCCCCGTCTCGTCGATCGTGGTCCGGCGTGCCGTTCACCCCGCGGCAGTCGACGCCAGGGCTCACAGGGACTCCACAGCAACGCCGTTCGGAAGTGGTCGGTCCTACGTCTCCTGCGGGTGCTCGCTCGGAGACGGTGCCCGCGGTGCACAGGGAAGCCGAACCGTCACGAGCAGACCACCGGTGGGGCGGGCGGCCAGGTCGAGCGTCCCGTCGTGTGCGCGGACGATGCTGCGCACGATGGCCAGCCCGAGACCGATGCCCGCGTGGTCGTCGGTGCGGACGCGTTCGGTTCCGCGCTGGAAGGGTTCGGTGAGGGTCGGAACCAGTTCCGCGGGGAGTCGGCGGCCGGTGTTCTCGACCCGCAGCACGTTCACGTCGTCCTGTCGTCCGGTGTGCACGGTCACGGTGCCGTCGGCGGGGAGATTGTGCACGATCGCGTTGTGCAGCAGGTTCGTGGTCATCTGCAGCAGCAGCGCCGGGAGCCGACGGTGGTCGGTGACGTCACCGGCGGTGACTCGATCGTGAGCCGTGCTTTCCGCCAGCGGGAGAAGCGTCTCGGTCGCCTCCTCGGCCAGGAGGGACAGGTCGACCTGTTCACGGGTGAACGTGCCCTGGTCCGCCCGGCTGAGCAGGAGCAGCGCTTCGGTGAGGTCGATCGCCCGGGTGTTGACGGCGTGCAGGCATGCGGAGGAGCTCGCCGGTGTCGCGGTCCGGATCGTTGCGGGCGACCTCCAGGAGGGTCTGCGTGATCGCCAGCGGGGTCCGCAGCTCGTGGGAGGCGTTGGCGGCGAACCTCTTCTGTTCCTCGACGTGGGCTTCGAGCTGCTCGAGCATGGCGTCGAAGGCGTCGGCGAGCTCACGGAACTCGTCGCTCCTGCCTTCCAGCTGGATCCGGTGAAACAGCGAGCCGGTCGCGGCCTTGCGGGTGGCGTCGGTGATCCGGGTCAGTGGCGCGAGCATCCGGCCGGCGAGAAACCATCCGCCCGCCAGACCGAACATCAGCAGGAACGCCAGCGCCTGGAACGCTCGCGGAGTGAAGGCGCGCTGGAGGTCGGTGCGGTTGGGTATGTGCGGACCGGGAAGCCAGAACTGGCCGTCCGGAACGTAACGCAGCAGGAAGACCCACACCACGGTGAGCAGCAGGCCACCGGCGAGCATGAGGAAGCCGGCGTAGCTGAGGGTGAGTTTGAGCCGGACACTCAGGCCGCGCGGCCTATCCACTGTCCCGCTCCGGGGACCGTGGCGCCTGGGCCCGCGCCGATGCGGTAGCCGACGCCGGGCACGGTCGCGATCAGCCAGGGTTCGCCGAGCCGTTTGCGCAGCGCCGAGACCGTGATGCGGACGGCGTTGGTGAACGGGTCGGCGTTCTCGTCCCAGGCCCGCTCCAGCAGTTCCTCGGCGCTGACGACCCCGCCCTCGGCGGCGACCAGGACCTCGAGCACGGCGAACTGCTTGCGGGTGAGCGCGACGTAACGCCCGTCGCGGAAGACCTCCCGGCGGAACGGGTCCAGCCGAAGGCCCGCGATCTCCCGGACCGGGGGCCGGGCGTGCGCGCGCCGGCGGTCGAGCGCCCGCAGCCGCAGGACGAGCTCTCGCAGCTCGAACGGTTTGGTGAGGTAGTCGTCGGCGCCGAGCTCGAACCCGGAGGCCTTGTCGTCGAT
>CAWBTM010000019.1:0-38913 GCA_963791775.1 uncultured Actinomycetota bacterium
GACCGGCCCCGGCCCGAAACATTCGACCGGCACCGTGGCAGTGCGTACAGGCGGCACCGAGGGGGGACCATCGTGACCTTGTGGCAGGTGCGGACCAGAGTCCGCGACATTCCCGGCAAGCTGGCCCAGCTCGCGACGGCGCTCGGCGCCGTGCGCGGCAATGTCGTCGGCATCGACGTTCACGGCTGCGACCTCGAGCACGTGCACGACGACCTGTTCGTGGACGTGCCGGAGACCATCGACGCGGACCGCCTCGCCCAGGCGCTCGCGGGTGCGGACGACGCGGACCGAACGGAGGGCCCGGACGACGCGGCGGCTGCGGAGCCGGTCCGCGTCCGCCGCGCCCGTGCCCAGGACCTCGTCGACGGTCCGAGCCAGGCCCTCATCCTGGCCGCCCGGCTGGTCGAGGATCCCGCGGCGCTGCCGGGGCTGTTGTGCCAGCTCGTCGGCGCCGACGGCGCGGACCTGTGCGGGCAGGCGCCGCCGGAGTCCCCGCATCAGCTGGTCGTCGGGTGGCCGGCCAGGCCCGGTTTCGTCGTCGTGCGCCGGGAGTGGGCGCCGTTCACCCTGGCCGAACGCGCCCGCGCCGACCGGCTGGTCGCGGTGGCCGCCGCCGTCGCCCGCGCTCAGGCGAACGCGGGAGACCTGGGTGTCCTCTGCGGACGGATCCCGGCTGCGGATCCGGCTCGGCAGGCCGGAGGCGCCGGGCACGTCGCCGACCTGCTGGCCCGCTGCAGCCGGTGGGCGGGGGAGGCGCGGTTCGTCGCCGACGACGGCGAACGGCTGCCCGTTCGCTGGCTCGATCGCCTCGCGGCGCCTCCGGAGGGGTTCACCCTGCTCGCGTTCGCGGAGTCCGGCGACCTGGTTCGGCATGGCCCAGTGCATCCCTCAGGACCAACCCCACGCGCACGAGGTCGGGCTGCTGGTCGAGGACGGGTGGCAACGGCGCGGCATCGGCACCCTGCTCGTCCGCGGCCTGGCCCGCAGGGCCCTCACCGACGGCGTGACCGAGCTCGTCGCGATGCCGGCACCGCTGCGCAGGCGGGTATCGGAGGCACG
Organism: uncultured Actinomycetota bacterium; assembly: GCA_963791775.1. Lineage (GTDB taxonomy): Bacteria > Actinomycetota > Actinomycetes > Propionibacteriales > Actinopolymorphaceae > Actinopolymorpha. Next base: position 1,060 of record CAWBTM010000019.1, read on the forward strand.
GAGCGGCTGTTCGCGCGGGCCGGGCTGCCGGTGCGGACGAAGTACGCCGACGGGGTGTGGGAGGCGCGTGCCCGGCTGCGCACCGACGTCCGTGGTGGCCCCGTCTCCCCGGACGACGTGCACAGCGCCGTCCTGCGAGGCGAGGCGGCGGTGCGCGCCTGGGCACGCTCCACCCAGTGAGGCCGCCAGGTAGGTAGCGGGAAACCCTCAGCCGGCGCGACGGGTCCGCCAGGCGGTGCGTGGCACCGGATGCCTCGCGGTCAGGAACTCCAGCAGCCGCTCGTTGAACGCCCGCGGGTTGTCCAGGTTGGCGAGATCGCCGGCCCCGTCCACCACCTCATACTCCGCGCGCGGATCCCGGTCGAGCCACCGCCTTGCCTGCCGTCGGAGCCCGCTCGGTCCGGTCGAACTCACCGCGGACGAGCAGCAGCGGCTGGTCGATCCGGTAGTCGGGTTCGGGGTGCGCGGCGGCCAGCTCCGCCCGCCGCACCTGCGTCAACCTCGCCTTGCCGGCACGGTCCATCGCCGTGTAGGCGTGGGTCTGGGTGGCCGCAACAACTCCGGCCGTACGGGCGGCACCGTGCCGGATGCGGGCGTCGGACCGCATTGCGAAGGCGAGTCCCGCCAGCCTCGCCCACCTGGCCGGCGGCACCGCCCGGGACATCGCCCACGGCCGGGGCGGAAGGGTGAGGCAGCCGGCGGCGACCACGACCAGTCCCGCCACTCGTTCCGGACGCAGATACGCCGCCTCCTGGGCCACCTGGGCACCGAAGGAGTGGCCGACAAGCGCGAGTTGACGGTGGGCGCGGAGCCGGTCCGCCAGCTCCAGCAGGGCTTCGGCCAGTCCGCGTACCGTCAGGTTCTCCTTGACGACGGGCGTGGGGTAGGTCCGCACATGGTCGATCGGCACCGACTCAACCAGTACGAAACGTCGGGCACGGCGTCGGGCGGACGCACGAACTCCCTGCGGGTGCGGAGCGGTTCCGCATGGCCCGGCGCTCAGGTTGCCGCGGCGACGGCAGGTCCCAGGTGAGGGTGCGGTACCCCGCCTGCCACAACGCCGGCAGCTGCGAATCCCACATCCGGGTCGTGGAGCCAGCGGCCCGCGCCCAGGACGACGACGGGGCCGTCCTCCGGGCCCGCCATCTGGTAGCGAAGAGCAGCCCCCGAGCGCTCGAAGACGCCTGCGGCTTCCTGCACAGGGCAGCGCCTCCCCCGGCTCGAGCCCACGCAGCGACCACTCCGCAACGGATCCAGGGTGACCACGTTGTCCGCCCCGGATCCTTGTGAACCGCGCTAGGCCGACCGGGGGATCGGCACGCCAAAAATCCGCGGCCACGGGTCCTGCGAACGCAGGGGCCAACGACACAACGCGGTGAGGGGACAGGAAAACTCAGTAATAGAACGGAAAATCGGACCAGTCGGGCGGACGCTTCTCCAGGAACGCGTCCCGGCCTTCTCGTGCCTCGTCGGTCATGTAGGCCAGCCGGGTCGCCTCGCCGGCGAACAGCTGCTGGCCGACCAGGCCGTCGTCGACGGCGTTGAAGGCGTACTTCAGCATTCGCAGCGCGGTCGGGCTCTTGCCGTTGATCTCGCGTGCCCACACCAGCGCCACGCGTTCGAGGTCGGCGTGCGCGACGACGGCGTTGACCATGCCCATCCGGTGCGCCTCCTCCGCGTCGTAGGCGCGGCCGAGTGAAGAAGATCTCCCGGGCGAACTTCTGCCCGACCTGGCGGGCGAGGAAGGCCGACCCGAAGCCGCCGTCGAAGCTGGCCACGTCGGCGTCGGTCTGCTTGAACCGCGCGTGCTCGCGCGCTGGCCAGGGTCAGGTCGCGACGACGTGCAGGCTGTGCCCGCCACCCGCCGCCCAGCCGGGTACGACGCGACCACGATCTTCGGCATGAACCGGATCAGCCGCTGCACCTCGAGGATGTGCAGCCGGCCCAGCCGCGCCGGTCGACCGCGTCGTCGGGCGCCGTGGTAGTCGGCGTACTGGTAGCCGGAACGGCCCCGGATCCGCTGGTCGCCGCCGGAGCAGAACGCCCAGCCGCCGTCCTTGGGCGAGGGGCCGTTGCCGGTCAGCAGCACGCACCCCACGTCCGGGGTGGTGCGGGCGTGGTCGAGTGCGCGGTACAGCTCGTCGACGGTGTGCGGGCGGAAGGCGTTGCGGACCTCGGGCCGGTGGAACGCGATCCGGACCGTCCCTGGTCCGGCGCGCCGGTGGTAGGTCACGTCGGTGAGGTCGTCGAACCCGTCGACCGGCTTCCACGCCGCCGGGTCGAACAGCTCCGACACCCGGCCACCACCGGCAACCGATCCCGCAGACCCCACCGTCATGCCTACCGCCTCTCGCTCCGCATCCCTTGCGTCGATCGTGCCACCGATACCGAGCGGCCAGGACGCGTGGGTGTGCTCCGCCCTTCCCTGCATGCCTAGACTGACCACTTCCCGGGGACGCTGATCTCGACCGGTGCCGAAAGCCGCGGACGCGTCCGAATCACCACGCACCCCTCGCAACTCCGTACCGCGACAGCCCGTACCGCCGCCAGCCCGTAGGGCCGACCGACCACCCCGACCGGAGGGACCCGCCGTGGCGCGCACGCCGACCGCCGTGTCCCGTACGGGGCCGCCCGCGTCGCCTCCCGCCGGCAGGACACCGGTGGCCGGGCTCCGGCGAACCTGGTCGGTCCTGGCCGGGCTGCTCCTGTCCGGCGCGGTCTGTACCGGCCTGCTCGCCGGCGGCGCACCAGCGGCGGCGAGCGTGCACCGGGCGATCAGCACCGCCAGCGGCCAGGCAGGCGGAGCGGCGAGTACGGAGCAGCGCCAGCGCACCCCCTCCCGGCGTACGCACTCCCAGTCGGCCACCCGCGTCGTACATCTCGCCTGGTCCGCACCTCAGACCGTCGCCGGACGCGGAAGCGGCCACGCTTCCGGCACCGCTCACCCGATGCCGTGGACCGTCTCCACCGACCGGCCCGACCCCTACGTCCGGGCCTGCGACACCTCCACCGACCGTGACCGCACCGGTCACCCGCCGGCCGCCCTCGGTGGCACCGGCGTCCGGGCTCCTCCGGGACCGCACGCAGCCTGAGCCACGACCACCGCACCGGCGACCGGTGCGGCCTCGCGCGCAGGCCTCTCGCGTCCTGTCCCGACACCCGTCTCGGAGCCACCGTGTCCGGAGATTCCAAGCCCGAACGCCCATCCGTGTCCGCCCGCCCGTCGGCGCGCGCACGCTCGTCCAACTCCACGTCCAGGAAGCGACCCGCGTCCGGGCCGTCGCGTTCGCGCGCGCCGCTCGTCCGCGCCCTGCTGACGTTCGGCATCCTCGCCCTCGCGTTGTACTTCGCCATCAGCACACCGGCCCGCCTCGGCCTGGACCTGCGCGGCGGCACCCAGATCGTCCTGGAGACCCAGGACTAGCCCGACCGCAAGGCCAACGCCGAGTCCACCGACCGGGCGCTGCAGGTCCTCCGCCGCCGGGTGGACGCGCTCGGGGTGTCCGAACCCAACCTCACCCGGTCCGGCGACCGCCGGATCATCGTCGAGCTGCCCGGGGTCCAGGACCCGCGCGAGGCCGAGCAGGTCATCGGCCGTACGGCACAACTGACGTTCCACCCGGTCATCGGCGTGGCCCAGCCGGGTGAGAAGCCCAAGGCCGGCGAGCGGATCCTCGGTGACGAGAGCGGCCAGCGGCTGCGCCTCGGCCCGTCGGCACTGACCGGTGAGGGCGTGAAGGACGCCGCCGGGGCCACCGACCCGCAGCAGGGAGTGAGCTGGTTCGTCACGATCGACTTCAACGGCAAGGGCGGCGGCGCGTGGAAGGACATCACCGGCAAGGCCGCCTGTGCCCAGCCGGGTGACCCGACCCGGCGGGTCGCGATCGTTCTGGACAACAAGGTGATCTCCTCCCCGCAGGTCGACCCGAGCGTCGGCTGCAACGTCGGCATCGGCGGGGGAAGCACCCAGATCACCGGCGACTTCACCCAGGCGTCGGCCCAGGAACTCGCGGTGCTGATCAAGGGCGGCGCGCTCCCGGTGCCGGTCGAGATCATCGAGCAGCGCACCGTCGGCCCGACGCTGGGCGCGGAGGCGATCGAGGCGAGCGCGAAGGCCGCGGCGATCGGCCTGGCGCTCACCGGCCTGTTCATCATCCTCGTCTACCGGCTGATGGGCGCGCTGGCCACGTTCGCGCTGGCCTGCTACGCGCTGATCTCCTACGCCATCCTGGTCGCGCTCGGCGCCACGCTGACGTTGCCGGGCCTGGCCGGCTTCGTGCTCGCCATCGGCATGGCGATCGACGCGAACGTGCTGGTGTTCGAACGCGCCCGGGAGGAGTACGCCGCCAACCAGCAGAAGGGGCTGTCCACCGCCCTGTCGCGCGGCTACAAGGGCGCGTGGTCGGCGATCATCGACTCCAACGTCACCACGCTGCTGGCCGCCGGGCTGTTGTTCTTCCTGGCCTCGGGGCCGGTACGCGGCTTCGGTGTCACGCTGTCGATCGGTGTGCTCGCCTCGATGGTGTCGGCGCTGATCGTGGCGCGGCTGCTCACCGACTGGGCGGTCCGGCGTACGTTCGTGCGCAACCGCCCGGGCATCTCCGGGCTCGGCTCGATCGGGCGGGTGCGCACCTGGCTGATCGAGCGTAACCCCGACCTGATGAAGCGGGGCAGGCTGTGGCTCGCGCTCAGCGCGCTGGTGGTCATCGTGGCCGGCGCCGGGATCGTGGTCCGCGGCCTCGACTACGGCGTGGAGTTCACCGGCGGGCGGCTGGTGGAGTACTCCACCAGCAAACCCGTCGACGTGAACGACGCCCGGCAGGCGGTCACCGACGCGGGCTTCCCGCGTGCTGTGGTCCAGGAGTCCAGCGGCGACAACATCACCGTCCGTACCGGCAAGCTCTCCACCGAGCAGGCGGTGGAGATCCAGCAGGCCCTCGGTGAGCTGGGCGGGAAGGTCAGCAAGGAACGCGACGAGCTGATCGGGCCCAGCCTGGGCAACGAGCTGCGGATCAAGGCGCTGATCGCGCTCGGGGTGGCGCTGCTGGCGCAGATGCTCTACCTCGCGATCCGGTTCCGATGGACGTTCGGCGTCGCCGCGGTGCTCGCGATGTTCCACGACATCGTGATCGTGACCGGGTTGTTCGCCTGGCTGGGCAAGCCGATCGACGGGGTCTTCCTCGCCGCGGCGCTCACCATCATCGGCCTGTCGGTGAACGACACCGTGGTGGTGTTCGACCGCATCCGCGAGCTGTGGGGGGCCAACCCGAAGACGCCGTTCGCGCGCAGCGCCAACTTCGCGGTGCTGCAGACGGTGCCGCGAACGGTGAACACCGGGCTGGGCGCGATGTTCATCCTGGCGGCGCTGGCCATCCTCGGCGGGGAGTCGCTGACCGACTTCGCGGTCGCGTTGCTGGTGGGGTTGTTCGTCGGTACGTACTCCTCCACCTTCGCCGCGACTCCGCTGGCGATCGAGCTGCAGGCGAGGAGTGGCACCGGGCCGCCGCGGGGCCGTACGAAGTCGCCGGAGACGGCGGCGCGCAAGCGCGCGCAGCGGTCGGGCACGGGCGCCGTCGTGTAGGCGGGTCCGGCGTCCCTTGCAGGCAAGGGATCCTGGTGCGGTGGGCCTGGCGGTGCGGCAGCTGTCAGGCCCGCGGCACCAGGATCACCCGGCCGCGCACGCGGTGCTCGACGAGCTGGTGCGCGTGGGCGGCCTGGTCCAGCGGGAGCACCTCGCCGATCCGTACGTCCAGGCGGCCGGCGGCGAGGTGGGCGCCGACCACCCGGGCGGCGTCGGCCAGCTCGGCGGCCGGCGCGGTGGTGATCACGAAGCCGAGCAGCCGCAGCGACTTCAGGTAGAACGGCGTGACCGGCAGCGCCGCGGGTTCGGGCCGCCCGGCGACCAGGACCACCGCGCCCCGGTCGGCCATGACCTCCACCGCGAGCTCCAGGTCGATCCGCCCGGAGGTGTCGAACCACACGGTCACCCCGCCCGGCGCCTGCGCGCCCAGCCGGTCGCGCAGGTCCTCCACGCGGTAGTCGACGACGGCGGCCGCGCCGTGGTTGCGGCACCAGGTGGCGTCCTCGGTCCGGGCGAGGGCGATCACCCGGGCGCCGGTGAACGCGGCCAGTTGGCTGACGCAGCTCCCGACGTTGCCGGCGGCGCCGCCGACCACCACCGTGTCCGCGGGGCCGACGCCGCCGACGTGCCGGAACAGCCCGAGGTACGCGGTGACCGCCGGGTGGAACGCCGCCACCGACCGGACCGGGTCCTGCCCGTCCGGCAGCGGGTAGAGATGCTCGACGGGTACGACGGCATACTCGGCCGCCGCGCCCTGCCGTCCGGCGTACCCCAGTCCGTTCGTCCACACCCGCTGCCCCGGCGCGAACGCCTCGGCCGCGCTCCCGCACGCCGCGACCTCACCCACCAGGTCCCGGCCGACCACGAACGGGAACCCCGGCAGCGGAGTTCGGTAGCGACCGGACCGGATGTAGGTGTCCACCGGGTTGACCGCCACCGCCTCGACCCGGACCAGCACCTCGTCGGGAGCCGGGGCGGGTACGACGAGCTCGCCCACCCGGATGTCCTCGGCGGGGCCGAGCCCGTCGACGTACGCCGCGCGCATCGTGACCGGTACACCGCCCGGCGGATCCGGATCCGGATCCGGGTTGCCGGGCGGGTCGTCCGGCGCGGTGTTGCCGGGCGGGCCGTCGTTGCTCGGATCCTCACTCGGTGGGTCGGTGCGTACCGGGTCGGGCCGCACGGGTCCACTCGGGGCGGGATCGTCGTCCTCGTCGCCCGGGCCGAGCAGGCTGCGCCCCGACGCTCCCATCAGGACTCTTCCATCAGGGCAGGCCGCCGGTGGCGCGGATGTTCTGCCCGGTCAGCCAGCCGGACTCCGAACGCGCGAGGAAGGCGACGACGTTCGCGATGTCGTCCGGGGTGCCCAGCCGGCCGAGCGCCGTCATCTTCGGGATGGCGGCCAGCGCCTCCGGCGGGTTCGACGCGCGCAGCAGGTCGGTGTCGGTGGCGCCGGGGGAGACGACGTTGGCGGTGATTCTGCGGTTCCCCAGCTCCTTGGACGCGGTGATCGTGAGGAGCTCGACGGCGCCCTTGGCGGCCTGGTAGAGCCCGTTGCCCGCTACCGGGACCTGGGTGTTGAGGGAGGAGATCGTGACGATCCGGCCGCCGTCGCGGACCCTCCGGGAGGCTTCCTGGAGTACGACGAACGCGCCGCGGACGTTGGCGGTCACCATCACGTCGAAGTCGTCGTCGCTGGTGCGCGCCAGCGTCGTGCGTTCGCTGATCTGGACCGCGACCGCGTTGTGCACAACGACGTCCAGCCTGGTCAGCAGCCGCTCCGCCTCCGCGAACAGCGCCCGGACCTGACCCGCGTCCACGAGGTCCATCCGGACCGCGTGCGCGACCCCGCCGGCAGCCGCCACCTTGGCCACCACCTCGGTCGCGGCCGCCTCGTCGCTGCGGTAGGTGAACACCACCTCGGCGCCGTCGCGGGCCAGGCGCTCGACGATCGCCCGGCCGATGCCGCGGGAGCCGCCGGTGACGACCGCGCCCTTTCCGGTGAGCTCGGCTCCGGTGAGCGCGGCGCCGATCAGCTCCGCGTCCTCGGGTTCGAAGCCCATGGACTCCACTCCCGCCGATCCGGTAGCACCCGGATCGGTGGATCCCATACCCGTGGGCCCAGCTTCCTCGGGCCCGGTCTCAGTCGCCTCGGACATGTGTTTCAACCTACCCAACTCCCGCCCGCACCACCCGGAGCCGAACCCGGCGAAGATCGGGGTCCACCTCGAAACAGCCCTAAGGCAGGATGGTTCCGTCCGACGGACGACGCGACGGAAGGACCCTCAGGTGCAGGCGAGCGGCGAACAACACTCCATCAGCGCGGCGGGCTACACCGCGACCGTCACCGAGGTCGGCGCGACCCTGCGCGAGCTGCGGCACGACGGCCGTGATCTGGTCGCCGGGTTCGCCGCCGACGAGGTACGCCCGGTCTTCCGCGGCGCGGTCCTCGCTCCGTGGCCCAACCGCGTCATCGACGGCACCTACGAGTTCGGCGGGCAGAGCCACCAGCTCGCCCTGACCGAACCCGACCGGCACAACGCGCTGCACGGCCTGGTCGCCTGGTCCAGCTGGCAGGTCGTGGACCACACCGCGCAGCGGGTGGAGCTCGCGCACCGGTTGTTCCCGCAGACCGGCTACCCCTTCCTGCTCGACCTGCGGGCGACGTACGAACTCTCCGAAGCGGGCCTCGCCTGCACGGTCACCGCGGTCAACGCCGGCGACACCGACGCGCCGTTCGGCACCGCACCGCACCCCTACCTCGTGGCCGGACCGGGCCGGGTCGACGACTGGACACTGGAGCTGCCCGCCGACAGCTACCTCAAGGTCAGCGAGGACCGGCTGGTGCCGGAGGGCCTCGCGGAGGTGGCCGGCACCGACTACGACTTCCGTACGTCCAGGGCCATCGGGACGACGTTCCTCGACCACGCCTACACCGGGCTCACCGCCGGCGCCGACGGCGTGGTCCGCGCGCGGGTACGCACCGCCGAGGGGTCCGGGGTGGAGCTTCGCTGGGACGCCGGCTGCCCGTGGGTGCAGGTGCACACCGCCGACCGGCCCGAGCCCGAGCTGAACCGGTCCGGCCTCGCGGTGGAGCCGATGACCTGCCCGCCGGACGCGTTCAACTCCGGCACCGACCTGGTGGTTCTCGCCCCCGGCCGGCGCCACGAGGCCGGCTGGACGATCGCCGCGATCTGACCCCGGCGCCGGCACTCCGGTCCTTCGACGGCACGACTCCGGCTGTTCCGCCCCGGCCTGTCGGTGGGGGCCTCTAGGGTCTGACGACACCCTGGACCCACGGCGACCCAGAACCGGGTCGGGCGGGCAGCGCCGTCACGGCACACCACGGAGGACGCCATGAGATTCGTCAGCGACAGCATCCCGCTCGGCCGGGCCGCCACCTTCGCCGCCCGGCACACGGCGGGCACCGCCGCTGCGATCCCGGCGCTGAGCGGGCTGCGGGTGTCCGCCGCCGACGACGCCGTACGCCTCACCGGCTACGACTACGAGGCCAGCTCCACCGTGTTCTTCCCGGCGGAGGTCGACGAGCCGGGTGAGTTGCTGCTCCCCGGCCGGGTCTTCGCCGAGATCGTGCACGCGCTTCCGCAGGGCCGGGTGCAGGTGCACACCCGCGAGGGCGTGGTGGAGATCAGCGCCGGTGCGAGCGAGTTCACGCTGCCCACGCTGCCGCTGGCCGACTATCCCGAGCTGCCGACCCCGCCCGCGGCGGTGGGGGCACTCGACGCCGCACCGTTCGCCAGAGCCGTCGCCCAGATGTCGCGCATCGCGATCCGCGGCGACGCCGTGCCCGTGCTGTCCGGCACCCTGCTGGAGTTCGACGGGGAGTCGGTGACGCTCACCTCCTCCGACCGGTTCCGGGTGGCGATCCACCAGGTGGCGTGGAAGGCGACCGGGGCCGAGCTGCCCGCCCGGGCGGTCGTTCCCGCGCGGATGCTGGCCGACGCGACCAGGAGCCTCGGGGCCGGCGCCGGCGTTCTCACCGTCGGCCTGGGCGACGAGGGCGAGGCGGTGCTCAGTCTCGGCGCCGGCGAGCGCCTCACCACGCTCCGGCTCCTCGACGACACCTACCCCGCGCTGCGGACGAAGGTCCCCACCGACTTCGTGGGCACGGTCGTGCTGGCCGTCGAGGAGCTGCGGGCGGCGCTGCGGCGGGTGTGCATCGTCGCCGACCGGTACGCCGCGGTCGTGCTGACGATCGGCCCGGACGAGGTGGTCGTGGGCGCCGCCGGCGACATCGACACCCGGGGCCGGGAACGCCTCGCCGGGCACCTCGACGGCGACGGCGGGACGGTCGCGTTCAACGCGGGCTACCTGCTCGACGGCCTGGAAGGCTTCGACACCGAGTACGTCCGGCTGGGCTTCCAGGAGGGCATCCGCCCCGCGCTGCTCACCGGCTGCGCGGCACCCGACGCCGAGCCCGAACCGGACGTGACCTACGTCGCCATGCCGCGCCGCCTGCCCGCCTGAGCTCGCAGGGCCCCCTGACCCACTCCGGCGGTCCGGTCTGACCTCACACCCATCCGTACCCGAACCGGCTCCGAATGGCCGGTCGGAGGTGGGCATGGCGTTCGAACTCGAGACCTACAAGCATGCGGTGCAGCCCGTGAAGATCGACGACATCGACTTCGACGGGTTCCGGGAGCGGCCGATGTCCGCGGAGGCGCTGCGCTCGCTGCACTACATGGCCGACGTCGAGACGCACACGGTCTGCTACCTGCGCGATCTGCTGGTCACGCCGTCGCACCAGAACCCGCGCATCACGACGTTCCTCACCATGTGGAACTACGAGGAGTACTGGCACGGAGAGGTCATCGACCGGATCCTCGGCGTGCACGGTGAGGATCACGGTCCCGGCCGTGCCCGGACCGTTCGCCGGACGCAGGGCATCGCGAACGTCCTCAGCCCGATCAGCCAGTGCCTCGCGGCGGCGGCGATCGGCGAGGACTTCATCGCCACCCACATGAGCTGGGGCGCGATCAACGAGTGGTCCACCCACGCGGCGTACGCCCGGCTGATCGAACGCGAGAACCACCCCGTCCTCACCACCGTGCTGCGCCGGATCATGCGCCAGGAGACCCGGCACGTCGCGTTCTACACCTCCGAGGCGCGCACCCGGCTGGCCCACAGCGCGCGTGCCCGGCGATTCACCCGGTGGGCGCTGCGCACGCGGTGGCGCCCGGTCGGATCGACGGTGATGCCCAGGTCGGAGACGAGGTTCCTGCTCGGCTACCTCTTCGGCGACGAGAGCGGGCGCGGCGTCGTCGGCGACCTCGACCACAAGATCGACCGGCTTCCCGGGCTGGGCGGACTCGGCCTGGTGTCCCGGGCGGTCGGGCGGTTCGGCCCCCGACCGGGCGATCTCCCAGATCCCGCCTGACCCGACCTGACGCAGGTCAGGCGCGGTCGGACTCGCCGCCGGCCTCGGTGTTCGCGGTGTTCGCGGTGTCCTCGGTGTTCGCGGTGTCCTCGGTGTTCGCGGTGTTCGCGGTGTCCTCGGTGTTCGCGGTGTTCGCGGTGTCCTCGGTGTTCGCGGTGTTCGGGGTGTCCTCGGTGTTCGCGGTGTTCGCGGCGTCCTCGGCGTCGACGAGGTCGAACGCGACGTCGAGGGCGGCCTGGTTCGCCTCCTCGACGCTCAGCCCCAGACCCGCACCGATGGGCATGCCGGAGTCCCCGCTGAGCGCGGCCGCCATGTGCATGCCGACGATCGCGAGCAACGCCCGGATCCGGCTCTGCGGCGGTCCGCCGTCGTAGAGCACCCCGTGCAGCGCGGCCATCCGCTGCTGGAACTGCTCACCCATCTCCGACTTGTGCAGCCCGGCGGGGTTCTGCTGGAAGAACCTCATCGACGGGAACCGGACCCGCACGATGTCGGCGTAGCGGCGCAGCACCTCGTGCCTGGTATCGGTCGTACGGGGCTGTTCCCCCGCCCAGGCGACCAGTGAGTCGATGTCGGCGAGGAAGTCCTCCACCGTGGCGACGACGATCTCCTCCTTGGACCGGAAGTGGTAGTACAGCGCCGCCTTCGTCACCCCGAGCCGGTCGGCGATCTCCCGCAGTGAGGTGGAGTCGTAGCCCTGCTCGGCGAACAGCTCGAGCGCCACCTCCTGGATCCGGACCCGGGTGTCCGCCCCACCACCGGCCGGCCGACCCGGACGGCTCCCGGCCCGGGGACCCGAACGGCCCCTCGCGCGGCCAGTCTCGGTGGACCGGGACCGGGCACGCCCGGACTGATCGGACGACTCGTTCGGGCGTTGCGGCATGTGTCCTCCGTGGCCGGGGCGGGGAGACCTCACTTGACGAGCTATTTACTTGACGGCCGGTCAGTTTGCAACTTACCGTACGGCAAGTAAGCGTACTAGCCGGCCGGTAAGTAAGCCACCGCGCGGCAGCTCACCCAGCGGAGATCTCCAGTGACCACGATCCTGACCCCACCGGCCCGACGGGAAGTCCTCGTCGTCCTGCCCGGACTACTCCTCGCGATGTTGCTCGCCATGCTCGACCAGATGATCGTCGGCACCGCCATGCCCCGGATCGTCGGGGAGCTCGGCGGCCTGGACCACCTGTCCTGGGTGGTCACCGCCTACGTCCTGATGTCCACCGTCTCCACGCCGCTCTACGGCAAGCTCGGCGACCTCTACGGCCGCAAGCGTCTCTTCCTCGGCGCCATCGTGATCTTCCTCGTCGGCTCCGCGCTGTCCGGGATGGCGCAGAGCATGGTGCAGCTGATCGGCTTCCGCGCCCTGCAGGGCCTCGGCGCCGGCGGCCTGATCGTCGGCGTGATGGCGATCATCGGCGACCTGATCCCGCCGCGGGAGCGCGGGCGCTACCAGGGCTACATGTCCGCGACGATGGCGGCCGCCACGATCTGCGGCCCGCTGCTCGGCGGTTTCCTCACCGACCGATTCAGCTGGCGTTGGGCGTTCTACGTGAACATCCCCGTCGGCGTCCTCGCGCTCGCCCTCGTGGGCACCACCCTGCAACTGCCACGGCACCGGATCAGCCACCGGATCGACTACCTGGGCGCCGCGCTGCTGACCGTGGCCGCCACGTCCCTGGTACTGGTGACCACCTGGGGAGGTACGCAGTACGACTGGGGATCGGTGCAGATCCTCGGCCTGGCCGCGCTCGGCGTGGCGTCGGTGGTCGGCTTCGTGGTCACCGAACGCCGGGCCGTCGAGCCCGTCCTGCCGCTGCGGCTGTTCAGGGACCGGAACTTCACTGCGGCCACCCTGATGGGTTTCCTGGTCGGCTTCGCGATGTTCGGCGCGGTGACGTTCCTGCCGTTGTTCCAGCAGACCGTGCAGGGCGCCTCGGCCACGAACTCCGGCCTGCTCCTGCTGCCGATGATGACGGCCTCGCTGGTGGTGTCCCTCGTCGTCGGCACCGTGATCACCCGGACCGGCCACTACCGGGCGTTCCCGATCGCCGGCGGCGCGATGCTCACCCTGGGCGTCTTCGCGCTGTCGCTGATGGACACCGGCACCAGCAAGCTCACCCTGTCGGTCTACATGGTGATCCTCGGCATCGGGATGGGCCTGCTGATGCAGGTCACGCTGCTCATCGTGCAGAACAGCGTGGAGGCCAAGGACATGGGCGTGGCCAGCAGCACCTCGACGTTCGCCCGCTCCATCGGCGGGTCCTTCGGGGTGTCGCTGTTCGGGGCGATCTTCGCCAGCCGGCTGGCCGACTCCCTCGCCGGCATGCCGGGCGCGGACAGGCTCGCCAGTGGCGGCGGGGCGCACATCGACCCGACCACCCTGCACCAGCTACCCGCCGCCGCCCGCGACACCGTGCTGACCGCGATCGCCGACGGCATGCACAGCGTCTTCTTGTGGGCGGCGCCGTTCGCCCTGGCGGCGTTCGTGATCGGCTGGGCGATCAAGGCGGTGCCGCTGCGCGATGGCTCCGAGCAGGTGGGTCCCGCCGGACCTGCGGGCCCGGAGGGTGAGCCGATCCCGGCCGACTCACCCAGCTGACACCACACCCAACGCCACGGAGGCGTCGTCGTGCACCTTGCCGCGCCCTCGCCGCCGCGCCGGTTCCGCGGCGTCGGCGCGCTCGGCCTCCCGGGTCCGGGCGATCCAGGCGGCCGGGCCGTCGGCCGCGAGGGCGTCCAGCATCCCCCGCCAGTCGTAGGCCCCGAACGTGTCCACCAGCCGGGTAGCGCCGTCGGTGGCCACCGCCAGCCGGCGGAGTCCGGTCACGTCGAGGGTGCCGGCCAGCGCTTCGTACGCCGACTCGGGCAGGTCCGCCGCGACCCAGTACCCGCCCGGCCGGTTGCGGTGGGACCGCACCCGGGGGGCCGAGGGCGTCTCGCCCCGGGCGCGTAGGCGCCGACCCACGTCGCCGGCGCGGTGGTCGGTGATCACCACGATGCCGTCCTCGGCGGGGAGTTCATCCGGGAGCGGCGGGTGCTCGTCGTCACCGAGGTCGAGCAGGACTGCCGAGTCGGCGAGCACGAGGTAGTCGAGCACGTCCGGACCGTCGGGGCCGCCGCCGCGAAGCCGGGCAGCGGCCACCGTCGCCGCCGGACTGTCCGGGTGGGCGAGGTCGCAGGTCCCGGCGTGCGCGTCCCGGGTGGCCACGATCGCCTCGGCCAGGCAGTCGGCCAGCGGCACCGTGTCCTGGCCGTCCTCCCCGACCGCCAGCCGGACGAAATGGCTACCCAGCGTCTGCGCGTACCACGCCACGCCGTGCCGGCAACCGGTGTCGGTGCGCACCATCGGGGTCACGCCGTCGAGCACCACGGCGAGCCGTGGATCGGCGGACAGGAAGTCCTCGTTGTCGAGGTCGGGGCTGCCGGGTTCGCTCGCGTACGTCACCTGCAGGGTGCGTTTGGCCGTCACACCTGTGCAGACTATCCGCCATGTCGCAGCCACCGGCGAGACGTTCCTACCGCCATCTGGTCTCGGTCAAGGGAGTGTGCTTCCACGGCGGCCGGGTCCTGCTGCTGCGCAACGAGCGCGACGAGTGGGAGCTCTCACCTACGGCTGCCATCTCCTCGACTCCACGGCACCGGTGCGCAGCGACGAGCACGTGGACGTCGGGCTGTTCACCGTCGAGGAGGCGGCCCGGCTGCCGATGCCGGCGGGCTACCTCCGCTCGGTCCGCGCCTGGCAGAACACCGAATTCGGAGGTACGCGATGAAGGGCAACACCGCACGCGGCGGACGGCTGAACTTCGACCGGGTGGTGGACGCCTACGACACGGGCCGGCCGAGCATCCCCACCGAGGTGGTCGACCGCGCCGTCGAGCGCACCGGCCTGCGGGCCGGCGACACCGTGCTGGAGATCGGCGCCGCCACCGGGCAGCTGACCAGGAAGCTGCGGGCGCACGACCTGTCGGTGGTGGCCCTCGAACCCGGACCGGCGCTACGGACCCGGCTGGTCCGGCACCTCGACGAGGACACCGGCTTCGTCGTCCGCGGGGAGTTCTTCGAGGAGTACGCCGGAGCCGAAGGTCCGTTCGCCGCGATCTGGTCCGCGAACGCCTTCCACTGGGTCGATCCGGCCGTGTCGTATGAGAGGTCGGCGCGGTTGCTCGCACCCGGCGGCCACCTGGTGCTGATCTGGACCCACCCGATCCTGCGCGACGACCTGCAGGAGGCGATGAACGCGAGCGCGTTCGCCGAGGAGCCGGACTTCGCCTACGACCCGGGCCAGTTCGCCGACTACCTCGACCGGGTGGGTGCTGAGGGCCGGGAGGAACTCACCGCGTCGGGAGTGTTCGAGCAGCCGGAGTACGACCTGAGCACGCACGCGTACACCCAGGACGTGGACACCTACGTCGCGTACCTCATGTCGTACGGCCACGTCGCCGGTCGCGAGCAGCACGAACGCGACGCGCTGGCGACGAAGGTGCGCACCACCCTCGGCACCCTGGGCGTGGACCGGGTCGAGCTCGACCTGCACGCCTACACGTGCGTGGCCCGGCGCCGCTGAGCCGATCCGGCCCGGCCGGCAGCGGTCAGCCGAACCACTTGCGCTTCTTGGGGTGGAAGTCGGCCCCGCCGAAGAACGCCACACCCTTGATCACCACGACCGGGGCGTCCGGCGAAGGGGGTGCGTCGCCGGTCTTCACCGAGATCCCGCCCATGATGCCGCTGGCCTCGTTGCGTACCACCACGCCCTCGGGAAGGGAGACGTCGACGCCGCCGAAGATCGCGAACAGCTCGATCACCACCTCCGGCGCGTCGAAGGTGGCCTCGCTGAGGTCGAGGTCGACCCCACCGAAGACCGCCACCGCCCGGCTGCGCCGGCGCAGCCGCCAGCGGCCCTTGCGCTCGACCCCACCGAAGATCGCGATCATCTGGTCGACGCTTTCCGAGGCGCCGGCCGGGTCGACCACCGGAGAGTGCGCGAACCCGTCGGAGGGCCGCGGCTGCGGATGCGGCTGGGGCGGGGCCTCGGCGAGGTCGTAGGTGATCGGTTCGAGCTCGCCGATCGTCTTGGCCTGGTAGACGGCGTTGAGGCGCTCGGAGTGCTCGGTGACGTCCAACCGCCCGTCGGCCAGCGCTTCCCCCAGCACCTTGACGATCCGCTCCCGATCGGCGTCGGAGGCACGCAGGTGAGACGCCCCGGAGGGTCGCACTGGTTCAGGCAGGTTTGTCATGGCGGAAGGATAACTGCCTCCGCCCGCCGACGTAGCGTGTGAGGAAGGGGGCCTGGGCCGGGGAGGAACATCATGGACAAACCCACTGTCGGCGACCTCCGCGAGCAGGTGCACGGCCGGGTGGTCACCGCCGGGGACGTCGAGTACGAACCGGCCCGACGGGTCTACAACGCGATGATCGACCGCAGGCCGCGGGTGGTCGTGCAGGCGACGAACGCCGGAGACGTCCGCGCGGCCGTGGACTTCGCCAGGGACGGTGACCTGGACCTCGCCGTGCGGGGCGGCGGGCACAGCGTGCCGGGGTACGGCACCTGCGACGACGGTGTGGTGCTCGACCTGTCCGGCATGCACGGCGTACGGGTCGACCCCCGGTCGGCCACCGCGCGTGCCGAGGGAGGGGCGACCTGGGGCGACTTCGACGCCGCCACCCACGCCTTCGGGCTGGCCGCTCCGGGCGGGATCATCTCCACCACCGGCATCGGCGGGCTCACCCTCGGCGGCGGCATCGGCCACCTCGACCGGTCGTACGGACTGTCCTGCGACAACCTGCGCAGCGCGGACGTGGTGACCGCCGACGGGAGATTCCTCCTCGCGAGTCCGGACGACAACGCCGACCTCTTCTGGGGACTTCGCGGCGGCGGCGGCAACTTCGGCGTGGTGACGTCGATGGAGTTCGGACTGCACCCGGTCTGCGACGTGTACGGCGGGCTGGTCTTCTTCGACCTCGGAGCACGCCGCCGACGTTCTCCGCTTCTACCGCGACGTCATCGCGACCGCGGACGAACGGCTGTCGATGTTCCCGGCGTTCCAGATCGCCCCGCCGCTGCCGTTCATCCCGGTCGAACGCCACGGCGACCCGCTGATCGGACTGGTGACCTGCTGGTCCGGGCCGATGGAGGAGGGCGAGCGGGCCGTCGCGCCGATCCGCGACCTGGCGCCGACGGTCGCCGAGCACCTGGGCCCGATGCCGTACCCGGTGCTCAACTCGATGTTCGACGCGCTGGTGCCGCCGGGCATGCAGCACTACTGGAAGACGGCGTTCGCCCGCGAGCTCACCGACGAGGCGATCGCGGCGCACTGCGACCTCGGGCCGCGACTGCCGGCGCTCAACTCCACCGTGCACATCTACCCGGTCAACGGCGCCGCCCAGCGCGTCGACGGCGATGCCACCGCCTTCGCCAACCGGGACATGACGTTCACGACCGTCATCGCCGGCATCTGGCCCGACCCGGGCGACAACCAGGCCAACATCGCGTGGGTACGCGACTACCACCAGGCGGTCGCGCCGTACTCGGCGGACGCGGGGTACGTGAACTTCATGTCCGGGGACGACCAGGCGAAGACCCCCACCAACTACGGCGAGAACTACGACCGGCTGGTCGCGGTGAAGCAGGCCTACGACCCGGGAAACCTCTTCCACCTCAACCAGAACATCGTCCCCTGACCGGCAACCTCCCCTTACGCCACCACCCCTGGTCGCCCTAGTCGATGCGGCGCAGGTAGCGGTGCCGGGCGCGCACCTCGTCCAGGAGCTCGTCCGCGCTCAGCGCGAGGTGGTCGAACCTCGGGTCCACCTCGTGCACCCGGGTGGCGTCGACGAGCTCCGCCTCCGGTGGCAGCTGCTCCCGCACCGAGCCGATCACCTCGGCCATCGCCGAGGACTCGAACCCGAGGGTCTCGACGTGCTTGGACGGGTCGTTCTTCCGGGCCGCGCGCAGGGCGCTGGTCTCCCGGAGTACGACCTCCACCTTCGCCAGCGTCTCCCGCGCGTCGGCGAGGACCGCGTAGGCACCCTCGATCCTGGCCTGCATCTCCTGGCGTTCGAGAACGGCGTGGTTCATCTCGGTCTTGGCGTCGGAGATCCTTCCCTGGTTGAGGGAGAACCCGAGCACTGCGCCGAGAGTCGCCGCGACCACCGCCGCCACCCCGGCGTACAGGCTCACGAAGTGGTCCCACGAACGTGCCTGTTCGGACAGGTATGCCACGAACCCGCCGAACCCGATGATCACCAACAGGCCGAAGAACGCCCGCGGGTCACTCCACGTGAAACCGCCGCGCTCACCTTTGGCGTTGTCCCTGCTCATGTTTCCCCCCGCGGACATCGAATCTGTCGGACACACCGCACACGACCGAAGACCTGCGTTACCGACTCATCATCCTAGGCACGGCCGATGCCGGCCCGCTGTCAATCCGGGGTGGACAAAAACAAAGAGGTGGTGCGGAGATCCCTTACAGACAAGGGATTTCCGCACCACCTCCGGAGCGGTCCGGCGTACGTCACGCCGGAACCGCGTACGTCAGGCCGGAACGGCGTCGGTCTCGCGGTCCCAGTGCCGGTGCAGGCTCATCGCCTCGGCGAACACCCGGCAGAAGTCCTCCAGCCGGTTCTTGTCCGGTCCGCGGCCCTGGGTGATCACGCCGTTGTCGTTGACCGGCTGTTCGGCATTGGAAGTGGCCACCATGACCTCACCGATCGGCGCCCGGGTGAGGACGTCGATTCCCTCCGCCACCGCACCGACGGTCTTGGCGTGCTTGAACGCCTCGGCGACGAAGTACACCGCCTCACCGTCGCGCGACAGCGTTGCGCGGACTCGGCGCCACCGGGCACGATCACCGCGTCGTACAGCACCGAGTCGATCGTCGTCAGCGCGCGGTCGACCTCGACCAGGCGCCGTCGGTGGTCGTGAGCTTGCCGTCGCGCAGGCGCGAGCACCTCTGGCAGGGGCCCATCGCGGAGAGGTTTTCACCAGCGCCTTGACGTGCACCTCGTCCACGCCGTCGGCGGCGAGGACCGCGACCTGCGGGTGTCGATCGGTCCGGCACGGCGCTGGCCTGGCTGAGCGCCGGAGAGGACTTGCCCGTGGTTCGCGGTCCTGCCATGGCCGGGGGCTCGACGCCGACGCCCTCGGCGACCGCGACCGCGAGGTCGTGGTCGATCCTGGTTGAGGTGTTCGACGACGCGCTCGCGGATGTGCCGTGCGCTCGACCTTGCCGAGCTCGAACCGGTACGCCGCGACGATGTGCTCCTTCTCCGGCGCGGACATGCTGTTCCAGAACAACGTGGCCTGGGTGTAGTGGTCGTTGAAGCTCTCGCTCCGCTTGCGGATCTTGTCCCCGTCGACGCGTTCCGGGTAGTGGCCGAACACCGTCGCCGTCACCACCCAGCGCCGGGCAGCCGCCGCCGATCGAGTTCGGGTGGTACGTGGACTGCGTACGGTGATCTCGGTCTGGTGGTAGCCGTCACCTGGTGGTTGTTGCGACCGGGGCGACCGGCCGGTTGACCGGGATCTGGGTGAAGTTCGGCCCACCCAGCCGGATCAGCTGGGTGTCGAGGTAGGAGAATTGCGCGCCTGCAGCAGCGGGTCGTCGGTGAAGTCGATGCCCGGCACGACGTTGCGCGGTGTGGAAGGCGACCTGCTCGGTCTCGGCGAAGAAGTTGTCCGGGTTGCGGTCGAGCACCATCTTGCCCGATCCGGCGGACCGGGACCTGCTCCTCCGGGATGATCTTGGTCGCGTCCAGCAGGTCGAAGTCGAACTTGAACTCGTCGTCCTCCGGTACCAGCTGCACGCCGAGCTCCCACTCGGGGTAGCTGCCGGCCTCGATCGCCTCCCACAGGTCGCGGCGGTTGAAGTCGGGGTCCTTGCCGGCGATCTTCTGCGCCTCGTCCCACACCAGCGAGTGCACGCCGAGCAGCGGCTTCCAGTGGAACTTCACGAACGTGCCGCGTCCCTCGGACGTTGACGAACCGGAACGTGTGGACGCCGAAGCCCTGCATCATCCGGTAGCTGCGCGGGATCGCGCGGTCCGACATCAGCCACATCATCATGTGCAGCGTCTCCGGCTGCAGCGGGACGAAGTCCCAGAACGTGTCGTGCGCGGACTGGGCCTGCGGGATCTCGTTGTGCGGCTCGGGCTTCACCGCGTGCACGAAGTCGGGGAACTTGATGCCGTCCTGGATGAAGAACACCGGCATGTTGTTGCCGACGAGGTCGAAGTTGCCCTGCCTGGTGTAGAACTTCGTCGCGAAGCCGCGCACGTCGCGCACGGTGTCGGCCGACCCGCGCGAGCCGGCGACGGTGGAGAACCGCACGAACACCGGCGTACGCCGGCCGGGCTCGGCCAGGAAGTCGGCGGCGGTGACGTCGGCCATCGACTCGTACGCCTCGAAGTAGCCGTACGCCCCGGCGCCTCGGGCGTGCACCACCCGCTCCGGGATCCGCTCGTGGTCGAAGTGGGTGATCTTCTCCCGGAGGTGGAAGTCCTCCAGCAGCGTCGGACCGCGCTCGCCGACGCGTCAGGGAGTCGTCGGTGTGGTCGACACGGACACCCTGGTCGGTGGTCAGGTACGTGCCCTCGATGTCCACCCGGGACGCCTCGAGCTGGCGGTCCTTGCTGTCGGCGTCCGCGGGCAGCTGCCCGTCGCCGGATGCTGCGGTCGGGTTGTTCGTGGTCGGGTCGTCCATGCCCAGCCCCCTGGGGGTAGATGCGTTTGTCCTAGGCCCCTACCCCGGGGACGTGCTGGTACTCGCGAGCCTCGACGTCGACCGGGAACGGCCGGTCGGCAGACCAGGCGTGAAGCGGTCAGCGGACCACGAGGACGTGCTCGCCGCGCGGCACCAGCTCACCGACCACGGGCGCACCCGGCACCTCGCCCGCGACCAACAGGCCGCCGGAGGTCTGCGCGTCGGCAAGCAGCAGCGCCTCGTCGGCGGACACCGCGGACAGGTCGGCGTGCGGCGCCACCCAGTCCAGGTTGCGGCGCGTGCCGCCGCTGACGTATCCGTCCCGCAGCGCCTCCCGCGCACCGGGGAGGTACGGAACGGCGGCGGCGTCCACGACCGCGCTCACCCTGCTGGCCCGCGCCAGCTTGTAAAGGTGCCCGAGCAGCCCGAACCCGGTGACGTCGGTCGCGCACCGCACCCCCGCCGCCACCGCCGCCCGTGCGGCGTCGGCGTTGAGCGCGGTCATCGAGGCGACCGCCTCCGCGAACACCTCGCCGGTCGCCTTGTGACGGGAGTTCAGGACGCCCACCCCGAGCGGCTTGGTGAGGCTGAGCGGCACCCCGGCCCGGCCCGCGTCGTTGCGCATCACCTGGCCCGGGTCGACCAGGCCGGTCACCGCCATGCCGTACTTCGGCTCCGGGTCGTCCACGCTGTGCCCACCGGCGAGGTGGCAGCCGGCCTGCCGGGCCACGTCCAGGCCGCCGCGCAGCACCTCGGTGGCCAGCTCGAACGGCAGCACCTCGCGCGGCCAGCCCAGCAGGTTGACCGCGACGACCGGCGTACCGCCCATCGCGTAGACGTCGGACATCGCGTTGGCGGCGGCGATCCGGCCCCAGTCGTACGGGTCGTCGACGACAGGTGTGAAGAAGTCGGTGGTGAGCACGAGCGCCAGGCCGTCGCGTACGCCGACGACGGCCGCGTCGTCACCCGCGTCCAGCCCGACCAGCAACTCACCGACCGGCGCGGGCGTGTTCTCCCCGGCACCGGCGGCCACGCCGCCCCCGGCGAGGTCGGCGACGATCTGCTCCAGCTCACCCGGCGGGATCTTGCACGCGCACCCGCCGCCGTGGGCGTACTGCGTCAACCTGACCGCCTGCCTCGTCCGCGTCATGTCCTCATGCTTCCCGCACCGGCCGCCACGCGCCACACCGGGCGTCCTTCAACTACTCCGTCGGCTGGGTCGGCTGCGTCGGCTCCGTCGAGGCGACGTCGTACTCGATCGCGTAGGTGTGGCTGCCGTCCTCGTGGACGGTGATGGTCACCTCGCCGCGGATCCCGGTCAGCTCCCCGGTCCCGGTGTCGGGCACCACCGTCACCGCCATCGTGCTGCGCTGCTCTTCACCCTCGCCTTCCATCGTCGCGGTGTGCTGGACGGCGAAGCTGCCGGTACGCCCGTCCAGGCTGCCGGTCATCCGCTCGACGCCGACGTACGCCGCGGACCCCGGCACCCGCCCGGCGACGGTGAGCAGCCGGGCGGTGCTCGTGCCCGTCAGGCCGCCGCGGAACTCCTTGCCGACGAGGATGCTCGCGATGGCCACGCCACCGTCCTCCTCCTCGGTGGTGGCGTCCCAGCGGGTGATCTCGAAACTTCCGGTCGCGCGGTGTCCCATGGGGTCCCCTCCTCCTGGCCGGGGCCTGTCCGCCCGGCTACGGCACCACCGTCCCACCGGTACCTGTCAATCCCTGTCA
This sequence comes from uncultured Actinomycetota bacterium, assembly GCA_963791775.1. GTDB lineage: Bacteria > Actinomycetota > Actinomycetes > Propionibacteriales > Actinopolymorphaceae > Actinopolymorpha. Next base: position 23,465 of record CAWBTM010000019.1, read on the forward strand.
GGAATGCCATGATGAGCCGGTGGTTCGTGGAGGCGTCTCCGGCCTGGTGACCGGCACGGTCTTCAACACCGATGAGCGGCAGGATCTGTCGCTGGCGGGTTCGATTCCCGTCCGCCTCCGCCACCACACCTCCGTCACACGCCCACGGACACCACGACCACCGACACCATGACCACAGACACCCGACCTCCGTCCGCCATCCCGGAGTGAGAACGCGATGACCGATGCCCGCCGCCGCGTACCCCGTACGGACGTCGTCCTCGCCGACCCCCGGCTGGCCGAGCCGACGCAGCGCCTCGGCCGGGCCGCGGTGAAGGCGGCCGTCCTCGCCGCGCAGGAACGCGTCCGCGCCGGCCGGCTCGAGCCCGAGGCGCTGGTGGACGTCGTACTCGCCGGGCTTCCCGCCTCGGCCACCAGCCTGCGCCGGGTGGTGAACGCGACCGGCGTGATCGTGCACACCAACCTCGGCCGCGCCCCGCTGTCGGCCGCCGCCCGGGAGGCGCTGGACGTCGCCGCCGGGACCACCGACGTGGAGTACGACCTGACCACCGGCGCCCGGGCCCGGCGGGGGCGCGGCGCCCTGGACGCGCTCGCCCGCGCCGTCCCCGACGCGGGCGGGGTGCACGTCGTCAACAACAACGCCGCTGCCCTGCTGCTGGTCGCGCTGACCCTCGCGCAGGGACGAGAGATCGTGCTCAGCCGGGGCGAGTTCGTGGAGATCGGCGACGGCTTCCGGATCCCGGACCTGCTGGCCGCGAGCGGCGCCCGGCTGCGCGAGGTCGGCACGACGAACCGGACCACCCGTGCGGACTACGAGCAGGCGATCGGCCCGCAGACGGGGTTCGTGCTGAAGATCCACCCGTCCAACTTCGTCGTGTCCGGGTTCACCTCCGGGGTGGAGGTCGCCGACCTGGCCGACCTCGGCGAGCGCCTCGGCGTACCCGTCGTGGTCGACATCGGCTCCGGCCTGCTCGCCCCGCACCCGTTGCTGCCGGACGAGCCGGACGCAGCGACCGCTCTGCGCGCGGGCGCGACGCTGGTCACCGCCAGCGGTGACAAGCTGCTCGGCGGTCCGCAGGCCGGTCTGGTGTTCGGCGTACGCGAAACGGTGGAGCGGGTCCGCCGGCACCCGTCCGCGCGGGCGATGCGGGTGGACAAGCTCACTCTCGCGGCGCTGGAGGCGACGCTGCGCGGGCCGGTTCCGCCGGTGCGCGCCGCGCTGGACGCCGACGCGGGCGAGTTGCGGGTACGCGCGGACAAGCTCGCGGCCGCGCTCGCCGGGGCCGGGATCGACGCCGTTACGGTCGCCTGCCGGTCCGCGGTCGGCGGCGGCGGCGCGCCCGAGGTGGAGCTGGCGAGCTGGGGCGTCGGGGTTCCGGCGGCGTGGGCGGTGCCGCTGCGTACCGGCGACCCACCCGTGGCCGGCCGGGTGCACGAGGGCCGCTGCGTGCTCGACCTGCGCACCGTCGCGGCCGAGGACGACACCGCGGTCGCGGACGCGGTCGCCCGGGTCGCCGCCGGCACGGCACCGGCCTCCGGGGCCTGAGGACGGTACGGAATGTACGTCGTCGCCACCGCCGGCCACGTCGACCACGGCAAGTCGACGCTGGTCCGTCGCCTCACCGGCATGGAGCCGGACCGCTGGGCCGAGGAACGCCGCCGCGGGCTGACCATCGACCTGGGCTTCGCCTGGACCCGGCTGCCCGACGGCCAGGCTCTGGCGTTCGTCGACGTGCCCGGCCACGAGCGCTTCGTCCCCAACATGCTCGCCGGTGCTGGGCCGGTGGCGGCCGCGATGTTCGTGGTGGCCGCCGACGAGGGGTGGCGGGCGCAGTCGGCCGAGCACCTCGCCGCGCTGGACGCGCTCGGCGTACGCCACGGACTGCTCGTCGTCACCCGCGCGGACCTTGCCGACCCCGAACCGGCGAGGGCACAGGCGCTGGAACACCTCGCGGCCAGCACGCTCGGCGCCGTCCCGTCGGTCGCGGTGAGCGGTCGGACCGGCGCCGGGCTGGACGACCTGCTGGCGGAACTGGTCGCGCTGACCCGGCGGCTGCCCGCGCCGGACCCGGCCGCCGACGTACGCCTGTGGGTGGACCGCTCGTTCAGCGTGCGCGGCGCCGGCACGGTGGTGACCGGCACGCTCACCGCGGGGGCCATCGCGGTCGGCGACACTCTGTCCGCCGCCGGCCGGCTGGTGCGGGTCCGTGGTCTGCAGGCACTCGGCGAGGACGTACGAAGCGTGCAGGGAAGCGCCCGGGTGGCGGTGAACCTGCGGGGCCTCGACCGAGCGGACCTCGGCCGTGGCGACACGCTCCTCGCCCCGGACGCCTGGCGGGACACCGAGATCGTGGACGTGGCGCTGCGGTACGCGGGGGATGCGGGCGATGCCGGGGACAAGCTGCCGGGGACGCTGGTGCTGCACGTCGGCGCGGCCGCGGTGCCGGTGCGGGTCCGCCCGCTCGGACCGGACGCGGCGCGCCTCACTCTCGACCGGCCGCTCCCGCTGCGCACCGGCGACCGCGGCCTGCTCCGCGATCCCGGCCGACACCAGGTCGCCGCGGGGGTGGTGGTGCTGGACGCCGCACCGCCCGGCCTGCGGCGACGGGGTGCGGCCCGGACCAGGGCACAAACCCTCGCGCCGGCCGTACAGCTGCTGACAGCGGAGGAGGCCCTCGCCACGTACGTCGCCGGCCTGCACCTGCACGAGCACGGCCTGGTGCGCCGCGACGAGCTCCGCGCGCTGGGCCTGCCCGGGTTGCCGTCGGGCGGCCTCGACGTCGGGGCCGGCTGGTGCGCCGACGCCGGCCACTGGGCGGAGCTGGTCGGCCGGGCGCCGGAGGAACTGGCCGGCTGGGAACGCGAGCAACCGCTGGCCGCGGGCATGCCGTCCGACGTACTCCGGCAACGCCTCGGCGTCCCCGCCGCGCTGCTGCCGGCCGTCGCGGCCGCCGCCCACCTGCTGCTGCGCGACGGACAGGTCCGCCGCCCCGGCACCGAGGCGACGCTGCCCCCGGCGGTGGAGAAGGCGGTACGCGCGGTCGAGGACGACCTGGCCGCCGAGCCGTTCGCCGCGCCCGAGGCCGCCCGGCTGGCCGAACTCGGCCTCGGTACCCGCGAGCTGGCCGCCGCCGTCCGCGCCGGCCGGCTGCTCCGCGTCACCGACACGGTGGTGCTGCTGCCCACCGCCCCCGACCAGGCCCGGCGTACGCTCGCCGCCCTCGACCAGCCGTTCACCCTCAGCCAGGCACGGGTCGCGCTCGGCACCACCCGCCGGGTGGCCGTACCGCTTCTGGAGCTGCTGGACGAGCGCGGCGTCACCGACCGGCTACCCGACAGCCGGCGGCGGCTCGCCGCGCGCGCCAGTGTGGGCGAAGACCGCTAGGGTCGGAACCCCCGCAACACCAGCAGCACCGCAACACCCCCCTCACGCGAGACCGCAGGAGGCGACCATGGGCGTACGACAGTGGATCGAGGGCTGGCCGGTCTATCGCCAGCTCACCGGTCAGGACCCGCTCGGTCGCGGCGCCGCGGTCACCTCCGACCACACCCGCCACCTGCGGGCGCGCACCGAGCAGGCCGACAAGGTGGTCCGGTCGATCTGCCCCTACTGCGCGGTCGGCTGCGGCCAGAAGGTCTTCGTCAAGGACGGCCGGGTCACCCAGATCGAGGGCGACCCCGACTCCCCGATCTCCCGCGGCCGGCTGTGCCCCAAGGGCTCGGCCAGCAAGCAGCTCGTCACCAGCCCGAGCCGGGTCACCACCGTGCTCTATCGGCGCCCGCACGGCACCGACTGGGAGCGCATCCCGCTCGACCGGGCGATGGAGATGGTCGCCGACCGGGTGCTCGCGACCCGGCGCGAGACCTGGCAGGACGAGGAGGACGGGCGGGTCACCCGCCGCACGATGGGCATCGCCAGCCTGGGCGGGGCGACGCTGGACAACGAAGAGAACTACCTGATGAAGAAGCTCTACACCGCGATGGGAGCGGTGCAGATCGAGAACCAGGCCCGGATTTGACACTCCGCAACCGTTCCCGGTCTGGGAGCCAGTTTCGGTCGCGGCGGCGCCACGACGTTCCAGCAGGACCTGAGCAACGCCGACTGCATCCTCATCGAGGGCTCGAACATGGCCGAGTGCCACCCGGTCGGGTTCCAGTGGGTGATGGAGGCGAAGGCGAAGGGCGCGACGGGTCATCCACGTGGACCCGCGGTTCACCCGTACGAGCGCGGTCGCCGACACCCACGTCGCCGCTCCGGGCCGGGTCGGACATCGCGTTCCTCGGCGGGCTGATCAACTACGTGCTGAGCAACGGCCTGGAGTTCCGGGAGTACGTCGCCGCCTACACCAACGCGGGCGCGATCCTGCGCGAGGACTTCCGCGACACCGAGGACCTCGACGGGCTGTTCTCCGGCTTCGACCCCGAGAAGGTCTCCTACGACACCGAGTCCTGGATGTACGAGGGGACCGAGACCGCACCGGCGGCTGGACAACGCGACCAACCAGTCCGGCGACGAATCCGGTCCCGAGGGCGACGCCGGCACCGAACACGGCGGCCAACGGCACCGCGAGTCGGCCCGCGGTGAGTCGTACGGCAGCGGTGGCGCGGCCCTGCGCGCCAAGCCGCGCATCGACCGCACTCTCCAGCACGAGCGCTGCGTCTTCCAGGTGCTCAAGCGGCACTTCGCCCGCTACACCCCCGAGGTCGTCGAGGAGACCTGCGGCATCCCGGCCGAACAGTTCCTCGACGTCGCCCGGGCGGTGACGGAGAACTCCGGCCGCGAACGCACCACCGCGATCGTCTACTCCGTCGGGCTGGACCCAGCACACGGTCGGGGTGCAGTACATCCGCACGGCCTCGATCCTGCAGACCCTGCTGGGCAACATGGGCCGGCCCGGCGGCGGCATCATGGCGCTGCGCGGCCACGCCAGCATCCAGGGGTCCACCGACATCCCGACGCTGTTCAACCTGCTGCCGGGCTACCTCCCGATGCCGCACGCGCACCAGCACCAGGACCTCGACTCCTACGTCGCGACCGACGCGGGCCAGACCGGCTTCTGGGGCAACATGCGCAGCTACGCCGTCAGCCTGCTGAAGGCGTGGTGGGGCGACGCGGCCCAGCCGGAGAACGACTTCTGCTTCGGCTACGTGCCGCGGATCACCGGCGAGCACGGCACCTACCGGACCGTGATGGAGCAGATCGCCGGCAACTGCAAGGGCTACTTCCTGGTCGGGGAGAACCCCGCGGTCGGCTCGGCCAACGCCAAGCTGCAGCGGCTCGGCCTGGCCAACCTCGACTGGCTGGTGGTCCGCGACCTGCAGATGATCGAGAGCGCGACGTTCTGGAAGGACGGGCCGGAGATCGAGACCGGTGAGCTGCGCCACCGAGGAGATCGGCACCGAGGTCTTCTTCTTCCCGGCCGCCGCGCACACCGAGAAGGACGGCAGCTTCACCAACACCCAGCGACTGCTGCAGTGGCACCACAAGGCGGTCGAGCCGCCCGACGACGCCCGCAGCGACCTGTGGTTCTACTACCACCTGGGCCGGCTGATGCGGGAGAAGCTGGCCGGCTCGACCGACGAGACGCGACCGGCCGCTGCTGGACCTGACCTGGGACTACCCGCACCGAGGGCCCGACCGCCGAGCCCGTCGGCCGAGGCCGTGCTCCGCGAGATCAACGGCGTCGGCGCCGACGGCGCCCTGTCGTCGTACACCGAACTCGCCGACGACGGCTCCACCCGTTGCTGGGTGCTGGATCTACTGCGGCGTCTACGCCGGCGAGCACAACCACGCCGCGCGACCGCAAGCCGGGCCGGGAGCAGAGCCTGGTGGCGCCGCAGTGGGCGCTGGGCGTGGCCGGCGAACCGCCGGATCCTCTACAACCGCGCCTCCGCCGACCCCGACGGCCGGCCGTGGAGCGAGCGCAAGAAGTACGTCTGGTGGGACGAGGAGCAGGGACGCTGGACGGGCGAGGACGTGCCCGACTTCGAGCCCACGAAGCGGCCCGACTACGTCCCGCCCGAGGGGGCGCCGCGCCGAGGATGCGCTGGCCGGGGACGACCCGTTCATCATGCAGGCCGACGGCAAGGCGTGGCTGTTCGCGCCGGCCGGGCTCGACCGACGGCCCGCTGCCGACGCACTACGAGCCGGAGGAGTCACCGGTCGCAGAACCCGCTGTACGGCCAGCAGGCCAACCCGGTCCGGCAGCGTACCCACGCCGGACAACCGCTACGAACCGAGCGGCACCGAGCCCGGCTCGCGAGGTCTTCCCGTACGTCTTCACGACCTACCGGCTCACCGAGCACCACACCGCCGGCGGGATGAGCCGCACGCTGCCCTACCTGTCCGAGCTGCAGCCGGAGTTCTTCTGCGAGGTGTCGCCGGAGCTGGCCGCGGAGCGGGGGCTCGAGCACCTGGGGTGGGCGACGATCATCTCCGCGCGGACGGCGATCGAGGCGCGGGTGCTGGTCACCGAGCGGATGAAGCCGCTGCGGATGCGGCGGCCGGACCGTCCACCAGGTCGGCCTGCCGTACCACTGGGGGCCGAACGGGCTCAGTGATCGGCGACGCGGCCAACGAACTGCTGTCGGCGTCGTGCTCGACCCGAACGTGCACATCCAGGAGGCCAAGGTCGCGACCTGCGACATCCGGCCCGGGCGCCGGCCGCGCGGGCCGGCCCTGCTGGCGCATCGATGGACCGCTACCAGCTGCGGGCGGGCCTGCCGGCCGACACCCCGGCCCGTCGACCCGCCGGCGGCCGGCGCCACCGAGCAGGAGCCCGACCTGATGAGCAACCGCCTGGCGGGACCGCTCGCCGACCCGGCCGCCGACGCGGGTCAGTCCCGACGACCACCCGCAGCGGGTGGGCTTCTTCACCGACACCTCGGTGTGCATCGGCTGCAAGGCCTGCGAGGTGGCCTGCAAGGAGTGGAACCCGCTGCCCGAGGACGGCCTGAACCTTCCTCGGCCATGTCCTACGACAACACCGGCGCGCTCGGGGCGAGCACCTGGCGGCACGTCGCGTTCATCGAGCAGCAGGCACCGCCCGCCCGCCCGGCGGTCGACCGGGGATGCCGGGAATGGGTACGCCGGCCCAGCTCGACCCGGCCACCGCGCGCACCGTCGGCGAGGGCGGTTCCGCCACCGGCCCTGACAGCGGAGCCGGCGCGGAGGACGCGGGGGCACTGCGCTGGCTGATGTCCAGCGACGTCTGCAAGCACTGCACGCACGCGGCCTGCCTGGACGTCTGCCCGACGGGCGCGCTGTTCCGGACCGAGTTCGGCACCGTGGTCGTGCAGGACGACATCTGCAACGGCTGCGGCTACTGCGTCCCGGCCTGCCCGTACGGCGTCATCGACAAGCGCCCGGACGACGGCGGCGCGTTCAAGTGCACGATGTGCTACGACCGGCTCGGCGACGGGCTGGAGCCGGCGTGCGCGAAGGCGTGCCCCACCAAGTCGATCCAGTTCGGCCCGCTGGACGAGCTGCGGGAGATGGCCCGCGAGCGGGTGGCGACGCTGCAGGAGGCCGGGCGTGGACACCGCCCGGCTCTACGGCGCGGACCCCGACGACGGCGTCGGCGGCGACGGCGCGTTCTTCCTGCTGCTGGACGAGCCGGAGGTGTACGGCCTGCCGCCGGACCCGGTGGTGACCACCCGCGACCTGCCGGCGATGTGGCGCCAGGCGGGCCTCGCGGCGGCCACCGTGGCGGTCGCGGTCGCGGCGTCCTTCCTGGGGAGGCGGCGGTGAGCACCCGCGAGGAGCTCCAGGTGCCGAAGGCGGAGTTCCGCTCCTACTACGGCCGGCCGATCCTCAAGGAGCCGACCTGGAAGGTCCCCGACGTACCCCTCTATCTGTTCCTCGGCGGCCTGGCCGGCTCGTCAGCGACGATGGCCGCGCTCGGCGACCTCACCGGACGGCCGGGCCTCGCCCGCACCGGCCGGTACGCCGCGGCGCTCGGCTCGACCGCCAGCGTGGTCGCGCTGGTGCACGACCTGCACCGGCCGACCCGGTTCCTGAACATGCTGCGGGTGTTCAAGCCGACCTCGCCGCTGTCGGTGGGTTCGTGGATCCTGGCGCCGTTCTCCGGTGCGGCGGCCGCCGCGGCGGTTTCGACGCTGACCGGCGTGCTGCCCGCCTGGGGACGAGCGGCGGGGATCGCCTCGGGTGTGCTCGGCCCGGCGCTGTCCACCTACACCGCGGTGCTGCTGGCCGACACCGCGATCCCTGCCTGGCACGAAGCCCACCGCGAGCTGCCGTTCGTCTTCGGCGGAAGCGCACTGGCCAGCGGGGCCGGCGCCGCGCTGCTGGCCGCACCCCCGGCGCAGGTGGGACCGGCCCGCCGGATGGCGGTGCTCGGCGCCGGGATCGAGCTCGCCGCGGCCACCCGGATCGAGCGCACCGGCGGCATCGTCGGCGAGCCCTACCGCACCGGCCGCCCGCGCAAGCTGATGGCCGCCGGGCGGATCCTCACCGGACTCGGCGCGGGGCTGGCGCTGGCCGGCCGGCGCAACCGGCTGGTGTCGGACCGGAACGCCCGGCTGCTGTCCGCCGCGGCCGGGGCCTCACTGCTCGCCGGTGGGCTGTGCACGCGGTTCGGCGTGTTCTACGCCGGCCGGGTCTCCGCCGCCGATCCCAAGTACGTCGTGGTGCCCCAACGCGAACGCGCGGAGGCCGCGGCCGCGGCGAAGACCGGCGGCGCCAGGCCCCGGCTCCCCGCCGAGCCCCGGCTCCCCGCCGCGGTGATGCGGGTCCGCGCGGTCAGCCCCGACCTGCTGGTCACCGAACTCGCGGACACGATCGCGGACCTGCCTGCCGGCACCTGGATCCGGGTGGCCGTCGACGGCGCGCCCGCGACCCACCCGGACCGGTGGGCCGACGCGCTGACCGAACCACTGCGCGAACGCGGCCGGGCTGTGGTGCGGGTCCGGGCCGAGGACTACCTGCGCCCTGCGTCGCTACGGCTGGAGCGCGGCCGGGAGGACCCGGAGGTGTTGTACGAGGACTGGCTGGACGACGCCGGCCTGATCCGCGAGGTGCTCGAACCCCTCGACCCCGGCGGCACCGGCCGGGTGCTGCCGGCGCTGTGGAACCCGCGGACCGACCGTGCCTACCGCGCCGGCTACGTGACCGTCCCGTCCGGCGGCGTGCTCGTCCTCAGCGGTTCGCTGCTGCTCGGGCGCTGGCTGCCGTTCGACTTCGTGGTGCACCTGGAGCTGTCGCGGGCAGCGCTGGCCCGGCAGACACCGGAGGAGCAGCGGTGGACGCTGCCGGCGTACGACCGTTACGCCGCGGAGGCCGAGCCGGCGCAGGCGGCCCAGGTCGTGGTCCGCCTGGACAACGCCGAACGTCCCGCCGTGGTGGAGGGATCATGAGTTCTCGTCGAAGCCCTCTTCGGCCGCACCCTCACCGGCCCGCCCGGCCGGGTGGGTCTCGGCCTGCGCACGCCGCGCCGCGAGCACGTCGCCGATGAAGTAGTCGTACACGAGTACGCCGATCACGCCGCCGACGAACGGCCCGACGATGGGTATCCAGAAGTACCAGCTGAACGCCCCCGGTATCGAGCCCGGTAAGGCCACGTCTCCCCAGCCGGCGATCCAGGCGAAGAACCGCGGGCCGAAGTCACGGGCGGGGTTGATCGCGTACCCCGCGTTCGCGCCGAACGACAGGCCGACCGCGCCCACCGCCAGGCCGGTGAGCAGCGGGCCCATGTTGCCCACGGGCGCCATGTTGCGCTTGTCGACCAGCGCCACGATCAGCAGCAGGAGCAGCGCTGTGCCCACTATCTGGTCGACCAGCGGCCCCACCCAGCTGCCGTGGAAGTACGGCGCGGGGAAGGTGGCGAAGATGGAGAACGTCGCCAGCGCCTTGCCCCCGTCCCGCGGCGTGTGCTGTGCCGCGTTGGCCGCGTTGATCGCGGAGTCGTAGACCGCGAAGATCACCGCCGCCCCGACGAACGCCCCGGCCACCTGCGCCCCGATGTAGGGGCCGACCTTGTTCCACGGGAACTGCCGGCGCACGGCGAAGGCCAGGGTCACCGCGGGGTTGATGTGCGCGCCGCTGATCCCGCCCGCGACGTACACGGCGAACATCACCGCGAACGCCCAGCCGAAGACGATCAGCAGCCAGTCACCCGCACCGACGAAGAACGTGGTGGACGTGGCCGTACGCCCCGACCCGGGCAGCCCCGCGACCGCCATCGCGACCGCGCCGTCGCCGAACAGGATCAGGATGAAGGTGCCGAGGAACTCCGCGAGGAGTTCTCCCCACGTACCACCGATGCGTTTCAGCCCGCGTGGGCCCCGCCGCAACACGGGGATCTCTTCGCTCACCCCTCGCCCCTTCCCCCGGTGGACGTTCCTCCCCCTGTCTTGCCTCACGGAGAGGTACTTAACCTCCCAAGTGGGTCACCAGCGGACCGGGAGCTCCGCCCAGCCTCGCCGACGCAGAACCGCGGCCCGTGGCCGAAGGTCACGTGCGGGTTGTCGGTCCGCCGTACGTCGAAGTCCGCGGGCACGGGGAACCGCTCGGCGTTCTGGTTGGCGTCGCGCAGGTCCAGCACCACCAGGTCTCCGGCCGCGATCGTGGTGCCGCCTACCTCGATGTCGGCGTTGGCGTCCCACCCGGACACCGCCTCGGGCCGCGTTCCGTCGGTGTCGTAGGCCGGCCGCCCGTCCACCTGCGCGGTCACCAGGTCGGTGATGACGGTCCCACCTGGCTCGGCCGGCTCGACCCGGCGGCGTTCGACCAGCTCCCTCCCCTCGGGGAAACGGGAGTCACTTGCGCACGTCCGGAGTCGTGGGGGTCGTCATCGGGGGCCTCCGGTTCGGGTGGCGGTGCCGAGGATGTGCGGGCTGGAGGGCGAGGACAGCGGCCCGTCGGGAAACCGGAACCGTTCCAGGCGGTTCACGGCGAAGCCGGCCGCCTCGATGCCGGTGAGGGTGTCGCGGGACAGGTGACAGCCACCGACCAGCGCCGGCCACACCGTCTTGTCGAGGACGCGCTGCAGGCCGCGCAGCCCGCGGCCGTCGGCGCGGACGTGTTCGAGGAAGCGGAGCTGGCCGCCCGGCCGGATCACCCGGTGCAGTTCGGCCAGGGCGGCCCGCTGGTCGGGTACGGAACACAGCACCAGGCAGACGACGGCGGCGTCGAACGCCGCGTCCGCGCCCGGCACGTGCTCGGCGGTGCCGTCCACCAGCGCCACCGGCACCGGGGCACGGGCGGCGTTGCGGACGGCGTACCGGAGCAGACTCGGCTCCGGCTCGACCGCGAGCACCCCGGCGACCTCGGCCGGGTAGTGGGCGAAGTTCAGGCCGCTGCCGGAACCGATCTCGACCACCCGGCCGGTCAGCCCGGTGAGCAGCCGCCGGCGGCGGTCGGCCAGCCCGGCCCGGTCCATCGCGGGCGCCAGGCGCGCGTACACCCGGGCGAACAGCGGATGCCGGACCAGTCGCACGGTCCGGCGCCGCCACCACTTCGGTCGCTCCCCCATCGCTGTCCACTATGGCGCAGCCACGCTCCGTCGTAACCCCCGCGAGTGATCATGACTGGTTCCTGAGAGGGAACGTCGGGAAATGTCGGGCTCGTGCGGAAGATCCGCGCATAGGATCGGCGTTCGTGATCCGACGTACGGCAGGAACCCGCGCGGTGTTCGTGTTCGCGGCCCTCGCGATCCTCGCGGCGCTGCTCACCCTCGCCGCGCTGGTCGTCGTCGCGGGGGCCACCGCCAGGCCCGCGTCGGCGTCCGCCGCCTCGGCCTCCGCCCCCGCGTCTGCGTCCGCCGCTCCCGGGTCCTCGCCCGACTTCGCCGCGATCGACCGGTTCGTGCGCGACCAGCTGGCCGCGCAGGTCATCCCCGGCGCCGCCCTGGTCGTCACCCACGGGCGAGACGTCGTGCACGTGCGCGGCTTCGGGCACACCTCCGCCGGTACGGCGGTCACGCCGAGCACGCAGTTCCGGCTCGGCTCGGTGAGCAAGTCGTTCACCGCGACCGCCGTCCTGCAGCTGGTGGACGCGGGCCGGGTCCGGCTGGACGCACCGGTCCGCACGTACCTCCGGACTTCGCCGTCGACGATCAGCGCGGCGCCCACATCACCGTCCGGGAGCTGCTCAACCACACCAGCGGGATGAGCGACCAGGGCTTTCCCGAGCAGACGCTGCCGGCGCCGCGCGACCTCGCCGAACGGATCACCAGCCTGCGCACCGCGAAGCTGGTCAGCGCGCCGGGGACGCAGTTCCACTACTTCAACTCCAACTACGACGTGGCGGCCCGGATCGTCGAGGTGGTGAGCGGGCAGCCGTTCGCGACCTACCTGCGCGAGCACGTGTTCCACCGCTGCGGATGAACGACACCCTGCTCGCGTACACGAAACTGATCCCGTCGAACGCACCGCGCCTGTACCGCGGCTACGCACTCGCCTTCACCCGCCCGGTGGTACGCCCAGAGCCCGACGGCTTCCTCGGCGGCGACGGCGCGGTGGTGTCCACGGCCGGCGACCTCGGCCACTGGCTGGTGATGCAGAACTCCCAGGGCCGGTACGCCGGACGGCAGATCGTCTCCGCGACGGGCCTGGCAACCGAGCACACCCCGCCGACGGCCCACCGGCCCGGGTGGCGCGGACACGACGTACGCGATGGGCTGGACGGTCGAGCGGCCCGAGGGCGGACAGCTCCGGCTGACCCACAACGGCGTCCTGTCCGACTACTACGCCGAGCAGGCGCTGGAGCCGGCACCGGCTACGGCGTGGCGTTGATGTTCAACACCTCCAACGGGCTCGTGCCCTACCACGCGATCACCGAGGGCGTGCTGGCCCAGCTCGAAGGGCGCGAGCCGGCGTCGGTGCAACCGCCGATGCGGCTGGTCGAGTACGCCCTGGCGGCGCTCACCGTGCTCACCCTGCTGGTCCGCTGCTGGGAGATCCTGCGCGCGGGGGCCTGGGCGCGGCGGCGCCGGACGCGTCCGCTGTGGCGGGTCGTCCCCGGCATGGTCTGGCTGGTGGTCCCCGCGGTACTGCTGGCCGGGCTGCCCTGGCTGGTGGGCAGGTTCGCCGCCCGGGTGTTCACCCGGGAGATGCTTTTCTGGTCGATGGTGACGGTGCACCTGTGGCTCGGGGTGGCCGCGGTCACCGGCCTGGCCCTGATCGCGGTCCGCGCTCGTGGCACTCGTTCGTACGAGGTCCGCACCCACCCTCCGCACCCACCCAGTCCGAACCCACCAAGTCCGCACCCACACCGGAGGCACCATGAGTGATGTCGCACGGCAGACCGGCGAGGTGACGCCCACCGGCGAGAGGTTCACCATCAGGCCCGCTCGCGCGGAGGACGACGCCGCCCTGCTCGCCGTGGACCGGACCGCGTGGACCCGCACGTCCGGGTTCCCTTCCCAGCAGGAGGAGGAGCGGACGTCGTTCTTCGACGAGCGCGTCACTCCCGACCTGCACGTGGTGGCCGAGGCGCACGGATCACCGGTCGGATACGTCCGGATCACCACGATGATGCCGTTCCCCGAAGGATCGCACTGGTTGGGGATCCGGGTTTCGCGGTCGTGCCGGCCGCCCGCGGGCGGGGCATCGGACCGCGCTGCTGTACGCCGCGGAGGACACGCCCGCCGCCGCGGCGCGCGCAAGCTCAGCTTGCGGGTGTTCGGCACCAACACGACCGCGCGCCGGATGTACGAACGGCACGGGTTCGTCGTGGAGGGGACGCTGCGGGCCGCGCTCCTCATCGACGGCGAGTACGTCGACGACGTGTGGATGTCGAAGTTCCTCGTCCCCACCGACTATACCTCCCCTTTTCCGCGTTCAGCGGCAGGGCCCGCGACGTGCGATCATCGACCCCTCGTCGGCGTCGCGGGTCCTGGCGCCCGCCCCGGGACAGGAGCACAGCACATGAGGATCGTCGGGGTCATCGTCGCCATCTGGCTGCTCATCGGCGTGTTCGCCGTCGCCCAACTCGGTTACTTCGGCGGCTCCGAGCAAAGCTGCGCCAAGGCCGGCACCATCGCCGTGACCGTGGTCGCCGGTCCGCTCAACTACGCGGGGGTCAACCCCAAGGTGAAGTGCGAGCTGCGGCAGCCTTCCTCCTAGGACATGCTCTGGGCCGGTGCGCCACGCCCTAAGGTTTCCCTGCAGGCGAACCAACTCGGGGCTGGGAGGCGATCGGCGTGGCGGATGCGGAGTCGCGCGGCGGCACGGTCGCCAAGTACGCCACCGTCCGCGCGCACCTGCTCGACCTGATCCGCGACCGGCTCGAGCCACACCAGCGGCTGCCCACCGAGCGCCAGCTGTGCGCCGACCTCGGCGTGAGCCGGCTGACCGTACGCCGCGCCGTCGAGCAGCTCGCCGGCGAGGGCGTGGTCTACCGCATCCAGGGTTCGGGCACCTACGTCGCCGAGCCCGCCATCCGCAAGCGCGAGCTCCTGTCCTCCTTCAGCGACGACATGCGCACCCGCGGTCTCGCACCGGGGGCGACGTTGTTGCGCGCCGAAGAGGCCGTCGCCGGCGCCCACGAGGGCTGGCGGCTCGGGGTGAGCCCGGGCGAGCCGCTGGTGCATCTGGTCCGGCTGCGGCTGGCGAACTCGGTGCCGATGTGCCTGGAGGACGTCTGGCTGGTGGCCGAGCTGGTTCCGGACCTGCTGGAGTCTCCGGTGGAGGGTTCGCTGTACGAGACGCTGCTCAACCGCTACCGGATCACCCTCGACCGGGCCGAGCAGGAGGTCCGCGCGACCGTCGTCGACCGGGAGCAGGCCGTGCTGCTGGAGGTACCCGCGCTGACCCCCGCCCTGCTGGTGGAGCGGGTGACGTACGACGTCCGCGGACGCGCGGTGGAGCTGGCCCGGTCGCTGTACCGCGGCGATCGGTACAGCCTGGAACAGACCCTCCGCCGGCAGTAGTACCTAACGCGTGTCCTGGCCGTTGCCGTTGCCGTGGCCGTTCGCGGCGAGCAGGACGGCGCCGTCCAGGCCGTCCCCGGCGGGGTCGACCACCCGGGCGGGCGGAACCTCCGCGACCCGCCGGCGCCACGGTTCCCTTACCAGATCCGCCACGCCCATCAGCCCGCCCGCCCACGACACTGCGACCGGAGCCGCGACCGCGCCGGGTTTCCCTGTCAGCTCCAGGTAGCGGGCCACGGCCGCCCGGGTCGTGCCCACCAGCGCGTCCACGGCGTCCCGCCAGATCTGCGTCGCCACCGGGTCGCCGGTGCGGGCGGCCTCGGCCACCTGCCGGCTGAACCCGGCCACGTCCGCTACCGTGCTGCCGGTTCCGTACAGTCGGCGCGGCAGCCCGTCCAGCGGACCGAACCGGTCCGCCGCGGCGGTGGCGAGCGCGGTGCGCGGACCCCGGCCGTCGTACGCGGCGAGCGCGGCCCGCAGTCCGTGCCGGCCCACCGCGAAACCGCCGCCCTCGTCGCCGAGCAGGTGGCCCCACCCGTCCACCCGCGCGGTGACTCC
>CAWBTM010000020.1:0-20054 GCA_963791775.1 uncultured Actinomycetota bacterium
CGCCGCCGGTCGAACAGCGACCACCGTTCGACCGGCAGCACTCGGTCGTCGGGTCCGTGACGCGGCGTCAGGCCGGGTCGGCGAAGTACCGCGCGACGTCCGGCGCGGGCTCCGGCACCCGGACCGGTATGCCGCCGGACCGCAGCGACATGGTGGCCGCGTAGCCCGGCGGCCACCGCTTCGCGGGCCGCGACGGGCGAGGTGACGGTGGCTCCGCCGTCTCGTACGAACCGCAGGAATTCCGTCATCAGCACGGGATCGGCGCCCCCGTGCGTGCCGGTCGGTGTGTGCACGGGCACCACCAGATCGGCCTCGGCGCGGCCGTCGGAGCGGTGGTTCCACACGTGGACCTCCGCTCCCTCCGAGTCGCCGAAGTTCTCCAGCCGTCCCTCGGTGCCGATCACCGTGTAGTTGCGCCAGTAGTCGGGGGTGTAGTGGCACTGCTGGTAGCTGGCGAAAACGCCGTTGTCCAGCTGCATCTGCATCATGCTCAGGTCCTCCACGTCCACCACCGGGTTGAGACCGGTCTGGCTGAGCGGCGGCCAGTTCTCCGTCGACAGCCACTCGGTCATCCGCTCCCCGCGGCGGTCGCGGTGCGAGTTGATGTCCCCGTAGACCGTCAGCCCGCCCATGGCGTTCACCCGCCGGGTGTAGCCGCCGGCCAGCCAGTGGATGACATCAATGTCGTGCGCGCCCTTCTGCAGCAGCAGGCCGGTGGTGAGGCGTCGGTCCGCGTGCCAGTCCTTGAAGTAGAAGTCCCCGCCGTGGCCGACGAAGTGGCGGCACCAGACGGCCTTGACCTCACCGATCGCCCCCTTGACGATCAGTTCACGCATGGCCACCACGACCGGCATGTGCCGCATGTTGTGGCCCACGTACAGCCGGGTCCGGGACTGGCGAGCAGCCGCGAGCAGCCGGTCACACCCGTCGGTAGTGATCGCCATCGGCTTGTCCAGGAACACCGGTACACCGGCCTGAAGGAAGTCCAGGCCGATCTCCTCGTGCGTGTGGTCCGGAGTCAGCACCAGCACGCCGTCGAGGTCGAACTTGAGGAACTCGTCCAGGTCGGTGGTGGCGGGCAGGTCCGCGCCGTACCGGTCGCGGAACCGCTGGTGCGCCGCGACGTCCGGGTCGTACACCGCGACCAGCTTCGAGCCGTTGCCAGGCTGGGTGCGCGTGCCGTCGGGCTGCCCCGCAGCCCGTAGCCGATCACGCCGATCGCAAGGTCCGCCATGCTGTGCCACTCCTTCGTTGTCCCCGACCGATGCGCCGCTCGCCGGGAAGTTCCCGCCGCCGCTACGAGCGAGTTGCGCAAAGCTGCGCGGAACGGTGGAACGACAGGCGACTTCGGTGCCCCCCTGAAGGCACGCTAGTACCCCGCGCCCGTAGTGTCACGAGGGTGTTGGGGCCATCTCAGGAACCGGTCGCCCAGGACCGGTCGCCAAGGTGCGGATCGGTGCGGATCGAGAAGGGCCATGCGGCGAGGGGTCGTTCGAGAACCGGTGGACGGCAAGCACCCCAACCGGCGAAGCGCGTCCAGGGTCTGTCTGAGCCGAGCTGGAACCTCGTACGAACCGGGCCCACTCCGCCGACGGTGACCTCCGCCGCGTAGTAGCCGGGCTTCGCCGCCGGTTGCCCGCTCGGGCAGCCGGCGCGGGAGCGCACTCCCGGCCAGCGCACCGCGAGGTTGCGCTGCTCCTTCGCCTTCAGCACGACCGGCACCTCGGGCAGCCCGCGGCAGTCGGCGGTGTCCCAGATGTGGTCGCTGCCGGAGGTGACCAGCACGCGCAGCGTCGTGTAGTCGATGGTCAGCCGGCACGAGTCCGATCCGCTGTTGAGCAGTCGCACCGTCACCACCACCGGCTTGCCGGCTTTGACCGGGCTGCGGGTCACCTCGGCCTTCACCCCGAGCCAACCCGGCTCGCAGGCGGCCGGCTGGGCGGACTTGCCGGGCGTGGCCTTCGGGCTCGGCTTGCCGGTCGGTGTCCTCGACGGCTTCGGGGACGTCGTGGGCGTCGGTGACGGTGAGGCCGTCTGGACGGCCTGCCGGTCGGCGTGGGCGAATCCGCACCGCTCGTGGGCTCGATCGTCGGGCCCTGCGACGGTGCCGGACTGGTTGTCGGCGCGCCCTGCGCGTTTCCACGGCCCGGCCCGTCCGGGGTGAGGAACGCCACCAGCGCCCACACCAGCAGGACGACCACCGCCAGCAGGACACCACGCCGAAGCCAGTACGCCGAAGCAGGCAACGGCCCGACGGGGCGCAGCAGCGGGCGGATCATAGCCGGAGGTTAACCGTCGGCCGCGGGTTGATCGGGTTCCCACGCCGCGCCGGCCTGACCGGGTACGGCTGCACGGATACGGCCGGGTACGGCTGCACGGATACGGCCGGGTACGGCTGCGGGTTTCCGCTACCGGCCGCGTGGCAGGATCGGAACCGCCATGCCGAAGTCACCGCTGCACACGCCCGTTCTCGCGTGGTACGCCACCAACGCTCGCGACCTCCCCTGGCGCCGTCCCGAGCGCCTCGCCGTGGTCGGTCCTGGTCAGCGAGGTGATGCTGCAGCAGACACCGGTGAGCCGGGTGCTGCCCGCGCACGCCGCCTGGCTGACTCGCTGGCCGACGCCGAGCGCGCAGGCCGCGGACCAGCCCGGTGAGGCCGTACGCCAGTGGGGCCGGCTCGGCTACCCGCGCCGCGCGCTGCGCCTGCACGGCGCCGCGACCACGATCAGCCGGCGGCACGGCGGCGACGTACCCGCCGACTACGACGAGCTGCGCGACCTGCCCGGCATCGGCGACTACACCGCCGCCGCGGTCGCGTCGTTCGCGTTCGGGCGCCGGCACGTCGTCCTGGACACCAACGTGCGCAGGGTCTTCGCGCGGGCCGTCGGCGGCGTGCAGTACCCACCCACGGCGACCACCGCCGCCGAACGCCGGACCGCGCTCACCCTGCTGCCCGACGATCCGGCGACAGCCGCCCGGTGGGCGGTGGCCACGATGGAGCTCGGCGCGCTGGTGTGCACCGCCGCCGGCCCACGGTGCGGGGACTGCCCGATCCGGCGCCACTGCGCCTGGCGGCTCGCCGGTCGACCGGCGTACGACGGACCGCCCCGCCGCCGGCAGTCCTACGACGGCACCGACCGGCAGTGCCGCGGCCGGCTGCTGCGGGTACTGCGCGAGGCCACCGGGCCGGTCGCCCGATCCGAGCTGGACGCGGCCTGGTCCGCGGCACCCCAGCGCGAGCGCGCCCTGGACACCCTGGTCGCCGACGGGTTGGTGGAGCCGTTGGCGGACGGGACGTTCCGGCTTCCGGTCAGCGAGCCTGACGGTGGCCGGCCGACCGATCTCGCCTGATTTCGGCCCTTTGCTTCTTTTGTGGTTGTTCGCGCCTAGACACGAAGGTCATGCCTTCCTCGCCGCTCGGGTACGACGACGAACGGAGACCGACCTTGAACGACACCGGAAATCCCGGCAGACGACTGCAGGTCCCGTTGTCCCGGCGCCACGCGCTGCACCTCGGCGCACTCCTCGCCGGTACGGGCGTGCTGGGCCTCGGGCAGGCCCACCAGGCCCGGGCGGGCACCACCGCGGCGGGTGGGGCCGCGGCCACCGTCGTCGCCGTCACGGCCGCGGGCGCCGTACCGGCCGCCGATGACGACTTCGCCCGGATGCGCGCCCAGTGGCGGGCAGGCTACGTGGGTACCGGCTACGACCCGGCAGACCCGGCGATAGCGCCCGGCCTCACCCAGCTCTCCGCGGACACCCGTCAGTGGTGGTCGTGGATGGAAACCGGGGCGGACCGGGCGTACCTGTGGCCCGACGCCCGGCTGGACGTACAGATCTCGTTCGCCATCTCGATCTCGTTCGGCCGGCCGTCCCGGATGGCGCTCGGCTGGGCCACCCCCGGCATCGGCACCTACGGCGATCCGAAGCTGCTCGCCGACCTGATCGCCGCGATGGACTGGATGGTCGCGCACTATTACCGCGAGGACGGGCAGATCATCGGCAACTGGTTCGAGTGGATGATCTCAGGGCCGCAGGCCTTCAATGTCGCGGCGATGCTGGTGTAGGACCGCCTGAGCGCGGACCAGGTGGGCGCCTACACCCGGGCCGTGGCCACCTACACCCCCGAGCCGATCGCGACCGCGGCCAACCGGGTGCTCACCGCCGACGTGGTCATCGGCCGGGGCATCCTCGCCGGGGACGCCGCGGCGGTGCGGCTCGGGGTGGACGGGCTGACACCGGTGCCGGCGTACGCCGACGCGGGCGACGGCTTCCACCGCGACGGGTCCTTCGTCCAGCACGACTACTACCCCTACAACGGCTCCTACGGCGTCGGCCTGCTGGCCACGCTGCCGGGCATCTTCCAGCGGGTCGCCGGCACGCCGTACGCGGTCAGCGACCCGATCGTGTACAAGTGGATCCGGGACGCCTACGACCCGCTGATCTGGCACGGCGGGCTGATGGACCTGGCCAGCGGCCGGGTCGTCGCCCGCCACAACGAGCAGGACCACCACGCCGGGCACGCGGCGGTCGACGCCGCCCTCGACCTGTGGGTGGCCGCGCCGGCGCGGACCAGGGCCTGGCTCGGGCCGATGCTGAAGGAGTGGATCCTGGCCGACAGCCAGGACGATCCGCTGGCCGGGCGCAGTGTTCCGGCCCTGCTGCAGGCCCGTGCACTTCTCGCCGACGACTCCGTACCCCGGCGTGGGCCGCTGGTGACCAGTCACGTCTTCGCCGCCATGGACCGGGCGGTGCACCGGCGTACGAACTGGGCGTACGGCATCTCGATGCACTCCCGGCGGATCGCGAACTTCGAGTCCATCAACGACGAGAACCTCCGCGGCTGGCTGACCGCGGACGGCGCCACCTACCTCTACGACCACCAGGTCGACCACTACAACGACGCCTTCTGGCCCACGGTCGACCCCTACCGGATTCCCGGCACGACCGTGGACGTGCGCGAACGCGCGCCGATGGAGGGCCGCGGCTACCTCAACCCGCAGGACTGGGTGGGTGGCACCACGCTCGCCGACCGGTACACCGCGGCCGGGATGTGGCTCGCGTCCCAGGGCAGTTCGCTGGTGTCGCGGAAGTCGTGGTTCTGCTTCGACGACGAGGTGGTCGCGCTGGGCACCGGCATCACTGCCCACGACGGCCGCCGGGTGGAGACGGTGGTGGAGAACCGCCGGCTGGCCACCGGGACCGAGTCGGTGCTGGTGAACGGCGCTCCTGCGGTACCGGGGCCGGGCGAGGAGACCGTGGCCCCGGACGCCCGGTGGGTGCACCTTGCCGGGACGTGCGGGTACGTCTTCCCCGACGGCGTACGAGCGCAGGTGAAGCGCGAGCACCGGGTGGGCCGCTGGTCCGACATCACCCAGCATCCGTCCTGGAAGGACGACACCCCGCTCCCCCGCGACTACTTCACCCTCTGGCTCGACCACGGTGTGGATCCGGACCAGGCGGGCTACGCCTACGTCCTGCTGCCGACCGCCGACGCCGAGACGACCGGGAGGTACGCAGATCGGCCCGGCACCGCGGTGATCGCCAACACCCCGCGGGCGCGGGCCGCACGTGCGCTGAGCACCGGCGTGCTCGGCGTGAACTTCTGGGCGCCCGGCGTCGCGTCGATCGTGTCCACCCGAGCGCCGGCCGGCGTGGTGGTGCAGGAGGGCGAGGAGGAGATCGGGGCTCGCGCCGCGGGCACGGTGTCGGTCAGCGTCCGGATACCGGCCGGCAGGGTGCTGGCCGCGGACGAGGGCGTACGGGTGATCAGGCTGGACCCACTGACCGTCGAGGTCGACCTACGCGGAGCCAACGGCACCAGCCGCGGCCTGCGGGCCACCTACCGTGCCTGGGCCGTCCCGGACCTCCGGCGGGTGCTGGCCGGACTGGACGCCGCAGAGGTGACGCCGAACGCCCGGCACGTCTTGGACCAGGCCCTGGAGACCCTCGCCGCCCTGGCTGAACGCAATCGGCCGGACCATCCGCAGCTGTGGGCGCTGCGGCGCAAGATCACCGCCCTGCGGGGCCACGGCGTCAGCCCGGAGGCGGCCACCGTGCTGGACGACGGTACGCAGCGGCTGTTCGCCCGGCTGCGTCCCTGACCCTGACCCACGTCGGAGGCGACCACAGACGCACGAAGGGGGCGACCGCTCGCGCGGCCGCCCCCTTCGATGCGTGGTGCGGGTTACTCGGTGCTGGCCTCGATCGTCGGCAGGTCGGGAACCGGAGCCTTCGTCGTCCCGGTGAAGGTGAACTTCGCCTCCTTGCCCTCTCCCTGGACGTCGACGAGCACGATCTGGCCGGGAGTGAGCTCGCCGTACAGCAGCTTCTCCGCCAGCGTGTCCTCGATCTCGCGCTGCAGCGTGCGCCGCAGCGGCCGGGCGCCGAGCACCGGGTCGTAGCCGCGCTTGGCGAGCAGGAGCTTGGCGGGCTGCGTCAGCTCGATGCCCATGTCCTTGTCGCGGAGCCGCTCCTCGACCTTCGCGACCAGCAGGTCGACGATGTCGACGAGCTGGATCTCGCTCAGCGGCGGGAAGACGATGATGTCGTCGACCCGGTTGAGGAACTCCGGCCGGAAGTGCTGCTTGAGCTCTTCCTGGACCTTCGACTTCATCCGCTCGTAGGAGCCGCCGGCGTCCTTCGACTGTGTGAAGCCGAGGTTGACGCCCTTGGCGATGTCCTTCGTGCCGAGGTTGGTGGTCATGATGATCACGGTGTTCTTGAAGTCGACCACCCGGCCCTGCGCGTCGGTGAGCCGGCCTTCCTCGAGGATCTGCAACAGGGAGTTGAAGATCTCCGGGTGGGCCTTCTCCACCTCGTCGAAGAGCACGACGGAGAACGGCTTGCGGCGCACCTTCTCGGTGAGCTGTCCGCCCTCGTCGTAGCCGACGTAGCCAGGCGGGGAACCGAACAGCCGCGAGACGGTGTGCTTCTCGGAGTATTCGCTCATGTCCAGCTGGATGAGCGCGTCCTCGTCACCGAACAGGAACTCCGTCAGCGCCTTGGACAGCTCGGTCTTACCGACACCGGACGGGCCGGCGAAGATGAACGAACCACCCGGACGCTTCGGGTCCTTCAGGCCGGCACGGGTGCGCCGGATCGCCTTGGAGAGCGCGCGGACCGCGTCCTCCTGGCCGACGTAGCGCTTGTGCAGCTCGTCCTCCATGCGGAGCAGGCGCTGCGACTCCTCCTCGGTCAGCTTGAAGACCGGGATGCCGGTGGCGGTGGACAGGACCTCCGCGATCAGCTCCTCGTCGACCTCGGCGACGACGTCCATGTCGCCGGCCTTCCACTGCTTCTCCCGCTCGGCCTTCTGCGCGATGAGCTTCTTCTCCTCGTCGCGCAGCGACGCAGCGCGCTCGAAGTCCTGCGCGTCGATGGCCGCTTCCTTGTCGCGGCGGACGTTGGCGATCCGCTCGTCGAACTCCCGAAGGTCCGGCGGCGCGGTCATCCGGCGGATGCGCAGCCGCGAACCGGCCTCGTCGATCAGGTCGATGGCCTTGTCGGGCAGGAACCGGTCGGAGATGTAGCGGTCGGAGAGCTGGGCCGCCGCCACGATCGCCGCGTCGGTGATCGTCACCCGGTGGTGTGCCTCGTAGCGGTCGCGCTGGCCCTTGAGCATCTCGATGGTGAGCGCCATCGAGGGCTCCTGGACGTGGATCGGCTGGAAGCGGCGTTCCAGCGCGGCGTCCTTCTCGAGGTACTTCCGGTATTCGTCGAGCGTGGTGGCGCCGACGGTCTGCAGCTCACCGCGGGCAAGCATCGGCTTGAGGATGCTCGCCGCATCGATCGCGCCCTCGGCGGCGCCCGCACCCACCAGGGTGTGCAGCTCGTCGATGAAGAGCACGATGTCACCGCGGGTGCGGATCTCCTTGAGCACCTTCTTCAGGCGCTCCTCGAAGTCACCGCGGTAGCGAGAGCCCGCGACCAGGGCACCCAGGTCGAGGGTGTAGATCTGCTTGTCCTTGAGCGTCTCGGGCACGTCTCCGCGCACGATCGCCTGGGCGAGACCCTCGACGATGGCGGTCTTGCCGACACCGGGCTCGCCGATGAGTACGGGGTTGTTCTTGGTGCGGCGGGACAGCACCTGCATGACCCGCTCGATCTCCTTCTCGCGCCCGATCACCGGGTCGAGCTTGCCCTCGCGCGCACCCTGGGTGAGGTTGCGCCCGAACTGGTCGAGAACGAGCGATCCCTGCGGCGAGCCCTCGCCGCTGGCACCGGCGGCCGCGCCTGCGGTCTCCTTGCCCTGGTAACCGGACAGCAGCTGGATCACCTGCTGCCGGACCCGGCCGAGGTCGGCGCCGAGCTTCACCAGCACCTGGGCGGCCACGCCCTCACCCTCGCGGATGAGGCCGAGCAGGATGTGCTCCGTGCCGATGTAGTTGTGACCGAGCTGGAGGGCCTCACGCAACGACAGCTCGAGGACCTTCTTGGCCCTCGGCGTGAACGGGATGTGCCCACTGGGCGCCTGCTGACCCTGGCCGATGATCTCCTCGACCTGGGCCCGCACAGCCTCCAGCGAGATACCGAGGCTCTCAAGCGCCTTGGCGGCGACACCCTCACCCTCGTGGATGAGGCCCAAGAGGATGTGCTCGGTCCCGATGTAGTTGTGGCTGAGCATCCGGGCCTCTTCTTGGGCCAGGACGACAACCCGCCTCGCGCGGTCGGTGAACCTTTCGAACATCTTTCGCTCCCCGGGCTGGAGACGGCGTGGGAGTCCGGATCTCCCGGCCCCTGCGTTTCATGCTAGTCCCCGCTCCCGACACAGCCTCCTCCCACCATGTTTCGGGTGGGGATCGAACTGCCGGCGAGCGGTGAGCAGTACGTAACTGTGTAACTCGTCGACCTACCACTGTGTTCCATGCCGGCCCTGCTGGCGAGGCGTTACGCCCGAAGCGAACGGCGGGAATGAGGGCGGATCGGCCATACCGCACGGGCCGGGTCGTGGTCCAGCCCCGGCATGGCTTCCTTCATGGCCGGGCTCGGACGGACCCTACCCGGGAGCCGACCCGGGACACCAACGGGATCGCCCGTAAGGAGCGCCCCCGGCGGAGGGCCCGGGCGGAGCGCCCGAACAAGCCGGAGGAAGGAGAAGAAGGAGAGGTACGTGGCCGGGCCTGGACGACGGTACGTGACGGCCGCCTACCCTCCGAAGTCCACCGTGCCGGACGAAGCGGATCCGCGCATCCGGTCCATGCATCGGCCATCCAGACATCGGACCCCTACATCGGACCCCTATGTCGGCCCGTACAGCCCCATACAGACCGTCGCGTCCATACAGACGGCGCGACCCCCGGGAACGAATTCCCGGGGGTCGCGCCGAACGCCAGGGCAGAGCCTGGGCGGAGCATGTGCTGCACCTACACCGACGGCGTACCTGAGGACCGTGGCGACATGGTCATCGACGGTGTGGTGCTGGTGCGGTCGGCCGGAGCCGGGTCGCGCCGGGGCGGTAGCCCCGAACGGCCCGAACCGGCAGCGCCGCAGGGTCCGGACTAGCGCCGGCCCTTCTGGTAAGCCTCGATGATCTCGGCCGGGATCCGGCCGCGGTCGCTGACGTCGTATCCCTGGTCACGTGCCCACGCCCGGATCTCGGCGGTCTCCGGCTTGCGGGCCGATCCACCGGCCGGACGGCCGGCCCGGCCACGGGCGGCGCGGCCACCGACCCGGCGAGCCGAACCCACGTAGCTGGCGAAGGCGTTACGCAACTTGGTCGCATTCTTGGCGGACAGGTCAATTTCGTAGGACACGCCGTCCAAGCCGAACTTCACGCTCTCCTCGGCCTCGGAACCATCGAGGTCGTCTATGAGAACGACGTTGGTCTTCGTCGCCACAGCTGTTCCCTTCTCAGAATTTATGGGGACTGGCGACAACAATAGAGCCATCCGACGTGCACGGGCAAACCTGAAATAAGAGCCGGTTGCGAAATCTTTCGTTGCTCACGCCGTGCCACTCCGCAATCGCAACGGGCACCATCGATCCTGCGTCGGACCGGACTGCCAACCGCGCCTTGCGTATTTGCCCTGCACGGTCGGCGCGGTGACTCACACGTCGGGTTTCACCAGCGGGAAGAGGATGGTGTCGCGAATGGAACGGACACCGGTGAGGAGCATGACCAGCCGGTCGATTCCCATCCCCATCCCGCCCGTCGGCGGCATGCCGTATTCGAGCGCACGGAGGAAATCCTCATCGAGTTGCATCGCGTCGACGTCACCGCCGGCCGCGCGTAC
Organism: uncultured Actinomycetota bacterium; assembly: GCA_963791775.1. GTDB lineage: Bacteria > Actinomycetota > Actinomycetes > Propionibacteriales > Actinopolymorphaceae > Actinopolymorpha. Next base: position 10,237 of record CAWBTM010000020.1, read on the forward strand.
GGACTGCTCGACCAGGCGCTCGCGTTGTTCGACCGGATCGACCAACTCCGAATAGGCGGGTGACAACTCCACACCGGCGGCGATGAGGTCGAACGCCTCCGCCAATCGGGGGTCCTTGCGGTGTGGGCGTGCCAGCGGCCGAACCTCAGCGGGATAGTCGCAGACAAATGTGGGCTCGATCAGGGTGTGCTCGACCAGCTTCTCGAAGAGTTCGAGCACGATCTCGCCGGCCCCCCAGCCCGGCTGCAACTCGACGTCGAAACGAGCGGCGTGGTCCCGGAGTTCCTTTTCCGTGGTGTCCGGTGTCACCTCGTCACCGACTGCCGCGGAGACCGCCTCGTGAATGGGCAGCCAGTGCCACTGGGCTTCCAGGTCGATCTCGCCACCACGTCCGTCCGGCACGACGGTCGACCCGAGTGCACGGGCCGCGTCGACGACGAGAGTCCGGACGAGCTCGGCCATCGTGTGGTAATCGCCGTAGGCCTCGTAGGCCTCCAGCATCGTGAACTCCGGGGAGTGCGTGGAGTCGATACCCTCGTTGCGGAAATTGCGGCCGATCTCGAAGACCTTGTGGGCACCGCCGACCACGAGCCGCTTGAGGTAGAGCTCGATGGCGATGCGGAGGTAGTACTCCCGGTCGAAGGCGTTGAAGTGGGCGGCGAACGGCCGCGCGGCCGCACCACCGTGAATCGCCTGCAGGATCGGGGTTTCCACTTCGAGATATCCGCGATTGATCAGGGTGCGCCGGATCGAGGTGACCACGGTCGAACGGGCAAGCATCAGCTCTCGCGCACGCGGACGCTGGATGAGGTCGAGATACCGCTGGCGGACCCGGGACTCATCCGTTAGGTCCTTGTGCTCGATCGGCAGCGGGCGCAGCGCCTTGGAAACAACGAACCACCGGGTGGCCGCGACCGAGAGCTCACCGCGGCGACTGGTGATCACCTCGCCCTCGACCCCCACGTGGTCGCCGATGTCGACGGTGGACTTCCAGTCGGCGAGGGAATCCTCGCCCACCCGGTCGAGGGAGATCATCGCCTGGACCTCGGCGCCGTCGCCGTCACGCAGTCTGGCGAAACACAACTTGCCGGCGACCCGCGAGAAAATGACCCGGCCCACGATCGTGACCGTGTCACCGGTGGCGTGGTCGACGGGCAGGTCGGGGTAGGCCGAACGCAGCTCGGCCAGGGTGTGGCTTCGGGTTACCGAGACCGGATATGGGTCGACCCCGCGATCGATCAGGCGCTCACGCTTCTCGCGCCTAATCCGCATCTGCTCGGGAAGATCGTCTTCTTCTCGGGCGGGGTTTGGCGCCGGTGTCTCGGTCATGGCTCACAAGATTATGGGGTGCGGGAGTTCTCCCCTTTGTTGGGGTGCCGGCAAAAACTTGGTCTCCGACTCGGGTTGCCCGCGGGCCTTCCAGGCCCGGCGTGACGTTCCGTGAGAGGCTCCGGTACGCCCTGGCACACCTTCGTAGGCATCCGTACGCACCTTCGTGCGCACCTTCGTAGGCACCTCGACGAACGAATCCGAACGGACAGGACGGACGCAGTGACCTTCACGCTCATCGGACACCGCGGGGCCATGGGCCTCGAACCCGAGAACACCCTGCGGTCATTTCGCCGCGCGGTCGCCGAAGGTGCCGACGCCATCGAACTCGACCTGCGGGTCAGCCGCGACGGCCACCTGGTGATCCTGCACGATGGCGACGTGAGCCGGACCACGGACGGAATCGGCGACGTCGCGGACCTGACATTGGCCGAACTCAAGGACTTCGCCGCCGGCGAGGGAGAATCCATCCCCACCTTCGACGAGGTCCTGGATGCGGTGGACATACCGATTCAGGCCGAGATCAAGGCGTTCGCTGCGGCCCGTGCCGCCGTGGACACAATTCGCGACCGGAATCTGCTGGACCGGGTTACCGTCACCTCATTCTCCGTCGACGTGATCGCCGACACCCGCGACTACTTTTCCGGCGTACGCACCGGACTCATCTCCTCCCGCGCACCACAGGATTTCCTCGACAAGGCCCGCGAACTCGGTGTCGACGTGCTCTGCCTCGGCCTGGCCCACCTCGACGCGGAGTTCGTCGACGAGTGCGGCCGGCAGGGGCTCGAGGTCATCGGCTGGCCGGCCAACGACGCCGACCGTCTGCTGCACGCGCTGCGAATGGGGCTCGCCGGCGTCACCTCCGACTTTCCCGGCCTGCTCCGTTCGTCCCTCACCGACATTCCCGAGGTGGGCGAACTCCTGGCCGCCCGCTGACTCCGGACGGCCGTCGGCAAGCACGGTCATCGGCAGGCATCCTGTCCGTCCCGCCGTAGCGTGGTGGGCAGGGTGCCTGCCGATGCTGTGCGGAGGTACGGCCTCATGGGCGACGCCGACAACACCGAGATTCAGCACGTCCGGGAAACAGCTGACAACGCGGACACAGCCGACACGGGCAACACGGACGGCATAGAGGTCACCGACCACGGAGACCGGGAGATCCTGGTCCACCTGCGTGGCCGGATCGGTGAGGCGCTCCGGCCGCGGCTGGACGCGGCGGTGGAGCGGATCGCGCTGCTCAACGGCATCGACGGGCACGACCGGGTGGTGGTCGACGTCCGGGAGGTGGCGGAACTGGAGCACGCCGGCCTGTGTTTCCTGTCCGCCCTGACCCACCAGGGCGAGCACCACGGCTACGACGTGGCGCTGGCCATGGTCAACGAGCAGACCGAGCGGGCGCTGGATGCCGCACACTGGCCGCACAGGCCGATCATGACCGGCTCCTGGTGAGGATCCCGGGGCCGGCGGAACCCCTTGCCGGTAGGGCTCAGCCGGTGGGCTGGTTGCGGGCGAAGACCAGCCGCAGGCCGTGCAGCGTGAGCCACGGCTCGTGCGCGTCGACAGTGCGGCACTCCTCCACGACGACCGGGGCCAGTCCCCCGGTGGCCACCACCGTGACCGCGGCGGGGTCGAGGCCGAGCTCGTCGATCATCCGGGTCACCAGCCCGTCGACCTGGCCGGCGAAGCCGTAGACGGCGCCGGACTGCAGCGCCTCGACGGTGTTCTTGGCGATGACGGTGCGCGGGCGGAGGAGTTCGACCCGGCGCAGCTGCGCGCCCCGGCGACCCAGCGCCTCCAGCGAGATCTCGATGCCGGGAGAGATCGCCCCGCCGACGTACTCCCCGCGTTCGCTCACCACGTCGAACGTCGTGGCCGTGCCGAAGTCGACCACGATGGCGGCGGTCCCGAACTGCTCGAACACCGCGAGCGCGTTCACGATCCGGTCCGCGCCTACCTCGCGGGGGTTGTCCATCAGGACGGGTACGCCGGTCCGCACCCCCGGCTCGACGATGACGCTCGGTACCTCGCCGTAGTAGCGCGCCACCATCTCCCGCAGCTCGTGCAGGACCGTCGGCACGGTCGAACACACCGCCACCCCGGTCACGCCCTCCGCCCCGGTGTGCCCGGCGAGCAGCCCGGCGACCAGTACCGCGAGCTCGTCGGCGGTCCGGCGGTCCTCGGTGGACACCCGCCAGTGCTCGACCAGCCGGGTACCGGCGAACAGGCCGAGCACGGTGTGGGTGTTGCCCACGTCGACAGCGAGCAGCATGGGCCGGGGCCTTTCCGTCCTCGAGGATTCCGCGGCCCGGATGAGGTCTCACGGGACCGGTTCCGCGGCGTGGCCAGCGTACTGGTGACCCACCGGCGTACCTCGGCGAAGGACGGGCATCCCGAGTGTCAGCGGGCCGGGCACCCGGGTCCGCCCCCGTTCGTTCCATCTGCGTTCGTATCCGTCGCGGTCGTGACAGACCTGCCCAACGGATGCCAGCGACGTAACCTGAACCAAGATCACCCCGCACGGGCAGCGGGGGCCGGTGCCGCCGAGGGGGACGCATGAACGACTGGCACACGATGCGCGCGTCCGACGCCGACCGGGAACGCGGGGCCGACATCCTCAAGGCGGCGTTCGCGGAGGGGCGGCTCAACCCCACCGAGCACCGCACCCGGCTGGACGCGGTCATGCGGTCCCAGACCTACGGCGAGATCCAGCGCCAGGTGGCGGACCTACCGGCCGGGCCGACGCCGTTCACGCCACCGTCCTTCGACGCCGCCAACCGGGCGCTCCAGACGAACCCGTGGGGAACGAACGCGATCGCCCCGGTGCGGCGGACCGAGCCACTGGCCAAGGCTTCCCTGATTCTCGGGGCGGTCACGCCGCTGACCTGCGGCATGTCCGCCATCCCGGCCATCGTCACCGGCCACATGGCCCTTGCCCGGGTCGGCAACTCCGGCGACGAGGGCCGCGGAATGGCCATCGGCGGCCTGGTCCTCGGCTATCTCAACATCGTCGGCGGCACGTTGTTCATGCTGTTGGCGATCATCAGCGGGTTCAACTGAGCCATCCGGGCCGGCCAACCCTCCCAACCCGCCCGAACCTCCCCGGCGACACCGCGCGTCCGGGGCATTCGGGGACCTACAGGGAACGACCGACCTCCCGGGCGGGCTGGATGAGAGAGCGGTCATTCGCCGGATCCGGCGGCACAATGGCGGGAGGGGAAGGTACGCCGGGCCACCTCCAGCGTGGGCCGGCTCCCAGTGGCTGGGGGTGACATGAGCACCGACTGGCACTCGATGCGAGCGTCCGACGCCGACCGGGAACGCGCGGCCGACGTGCTCAAGGCAGCCCTGGCAGAGGGACGGCTGGACTGGGGCGAGCACCACGACCGCATCGACGCGGTGATGGAAGCGCGCACCTACGGCGAGCTGACCGAGCTGATCGCCGACCTCCCCGCCGGTCCCACCCCCTTCCCGATCCCCCAGCAGCACTCGCCGGAGGAGCTGCCGGCCGGGCAGTCGGCCCAGGAGTCCCCCGACGATGCCGTTCGGCGGAATCTCCCAGCTCCCCGGCCAGCCCCGGCTGCCGGGCGTACGCGGCGTGTATCCCGGTGGGCTTCCGGGTGCGATCCACGGCGCGCTCCCCGGTACCCACCCGGCCAACCCCGGCTACCCCTCCAACCGGCTGCCGCCCGCCCCACCGGCTCCCCTGGCCAACCCATGGGCCAACTACGTGCCCGCGCCGGTACGCACCACCGAGCCGCTGGCCAAGGTGTCCGTCGCCTGCGCGGTGCTCGGGCTGTGCACGACCGGCATGAGCGCCGTGCCCGCGATCGTCACCGGGCATCTCGCCCTGGCCCGCATCCGGCGGACCAACGGCGACGGCATCGGGCTCGCGGTCACCGGCCTGGTGCTCGGCTACCTCGAACTCGCCATCGTGGCTGCGGTGTTCGTGCTGTCGGTGGTGCTGGGCCTCGGCCGCTGACCGCCGAGCCCGGCGGGCTCGGCGAGCCGTCGAGCCCGCCGAGCCGTCGCTTCTGCGGTCACTCGGTGCCGATGGCCGCCGCCGGGGTACGCGTACGGCACGTCGCGCCGGAAGCACCGACGCGGCCAGGCCGGCCGCCAGCGCGACCCCGGCCACCAGCACCAGCCGGGCGACCGGAATGCCGAGCTCTACGTGCGAGGTCACCTCGCCCATCAGGAGCCGCGTACCGGCGAATCCGTAGGCGGTACCGAGCACCAGCCCGGCGACCACCGCGGCCGCCGCGATCAGCAGCGCCTCGCCGGCGAGCATCGCCCGCAGCTGGCCCTTGGTGAGGCCGAGGGCGCGCAGCATCGCCTGCTCCCGGGTGCGTTCGAGCACCGACAGGCTGAGGGTGTTGCCCACGCCGACCAGGGCGATCACCACGGCCACGGCGAGCAGCCCGGTGGCCACCAGCAGCAGGACGTTCAGCACCTTGTCGTACACCGCGCTTCGGGTGCGGCGCCGCCGAGATGGACCGTGTCGTCGTTCCCGACGACCTCCTGGGCCCGGCTGACCACGTGAGTGCCGTCGGCGGTGTCGGCGACCCGCGCCCACACCGCTGTGACCGGCGCCTTCGGCGCCACCCGGGCCAGGTCGGCCGAGCTCACCAGCACCTGCGGGAGGACGTCGTTGCCGACCACCCGGGCCCGCAGCTCGACCCGGACTTCCCCGCGCCGAGGACGAGCCGTTCGCCGTTGCGGACGCCGATCGAGTTCGCCGTGGACGGCCCGATGATCGCCGTACGGTCGCCGAGGCCGCTGAGCAGGCTCGGGTTGTGCATCACCCTGTCCGCCGCCGAGGGGTCGACCGCGGAGACGTTCGTCTCGATCGATCGACCCGGGTGGCCCGCCGCGGCGAGGCGGACCTGCGCACCGGCCAGGGTCGCCGTACGCGAGACACCCTCGACCCTCGGCACTCCCTTCACCAGCGCGTCGGGCAGAGCACCGGTGGAGACGTCGACGCTCAGGTCGAGGGGGTATCTGCTGTCCAGCGAGGCATGGAAGGACTTCTGCACCGACGCCGCACCGACGCTCATCATCGCGATCAGGGTCACACCGACCAGCAGGGCGGCGGCGGTGGCGGCGGTGCGCCGCGGGTTGCGGACCGCGTTGCCGACCGCGAGCCGCGCCGGCGGGCCACCGAGCCGGCCGGTCAGCGAGCCCAGCAGACGTACCAGCGCGGGCACCAGCAGCGGCGCACCGAGCAGGATGCCGACGAACGACAACAGCCCGCCGCCGATCCCGATCGCGAGCGCCATCAGGAAGCTGGTCAGCGTCATCGCGCCGAACAACGCGGCGGCTCCGGCCAGCACACACAGCACCGCCAGCACGGTTCGGATGATCCCGGCGCGGGACCGGGCGCCGGCGGCGAGCTCGGGTCGCAGTGCCGCCAGCGGCGACACCCTGGTCGCCCGGCGGGCGGGGGCGAGCGCGGCCAGCACGGTGGTGACCAGACCGACCACGAGCGGTACGACGATCCCGGCCGGGGTCACCGCCAGCCCACCGGTCGGGATGCCGAGCGGCGACCGGCCCAGCAGGACCACCGCGAGGCCGGCCAGGCCGGCGCCCACCGCGATCCCGGCGACCGAGGCCACCAGGCCGAGCAGCAGGGACTCGACCACCACCGACCCGAAGATCTGCCGGCGTAGGGCGCCGACGCAGCGCAGCAGGGCGAGCTCCCGGGTGCGCTGGGCGAGCAGGATGGTGAACGTGTTGGCCACCACCAGCGTGGCCACGAAGACCGCGATACCCGCGAACCCGAGCAGGAAGCCGCCGAGCACGTCGACGCCGTTGGTGAACGACGCAACCCGGTCGTCGGTGCGCTGGGCGGCGGTCTGCACGGTCGCGCCCCTGACATCCTGGCGCAACCGCTCGGTCACGGCAGCCTGGTCCGCGCCGGGCGTGGTGCGCACCAGAACCTCGCCGTAGCTCACCGAACCCGACCAGGCCGCGATCGCCCGGTCGTCGGCCACCAGCGAGGAGCTGTCCAGCAGCGAGCCTCCGCTGACCACACCCACCACCCGGACCGCGCGGGCGGGCCCCTTCTCCGAGTGGATCCGCAGCACCGAGCCGACCTTCAGGCCGCGGTCGCGGGCGAGATCACGGGGGATGGCCACCTGCGAGGGGCCGGACGGCAGCCGGCCGGTGTCGACCTGGTGCCAGCGGAAGGAGGGGTCCGCGGGCAGGCCGGACACGCTCGCGAAGGTCGGCCGGGAAGAGTCGGGATAGGTCACCCGGACAGCGCTGTCGACCAGCCCGGCGGCGCCGGCCACCCCGTCGAGGCGGGCCAGCCGGTCGACCACCGCGGGGGTGATCGGCCCGGCGGCGTTGGTGACCACGAGGTCGGCCCGGGCGTACTGCGCGCCCGCAGCCTGCGCCATCGCGGCCTGGGCGGAGCTCAGCACCATCAGCGCGGTGGCCACGAACGCGACACCCAGCATGATGGCCAGGCCGCCGGCGACGTACCGGCCGGCGTGTCCGCGAAGGGCGGGAGAATCATCCGGCGCATCGGTCAGGCCCCCAGCTCACGCATCGCGTCCAGCACCGCGTCGGCGGACGGCCGGTCGATCTCGCCGACCACCCGGCCGTCGGCGACCAGGACCACCCGGTCGGCGTAGGAAGCGGCCACCGGGTCGTGGGTGACCATGACGATCGTCTGCCCGAACTCGCGGACCGACTGGCGCAGGAACGACAGCACCTCCGCGCCGGTACGGGAGTCGAGGTTGCCGGTGGGCTCGTCGGCGAACACGACGTCCGGGCGGGACGCCAGCGCGCGGGCGATCGCCACCCGCTGCTGCTGGCCGCCGGAGAGCTCGGAAGGGCGGTGCTTGCGCCGGTCGGCGAGACCGAGGACGTCCACCAGCGTGGCCAGCCAGGTCTGGTCCGGACGGCGTCCGGCCAGCTCCAGCGGAAGGGTGATGTTCTGCTCGGCGGTCAGCGTGGGCATCAGGTTGAACGCCTGGAAGACGAAACCGACCCGCTCCCGGCGTAGCACCGTGAGCTCCCGGTCCGACAGTGACGTCAGGTCGGTGCCGCCGAGCACGACCGAGCCCGACGTCGCGGCGTCCAGCCCGGCCAGGCAGTGCATCAGGGTCGACTTGCCCGACCCGGACGGACCCATGATCGCGGTGAACTGCCCGGCGCCGAACTCCAACGTCACCTCGTCCAGCGCCCGGACCGCGGTCGGGCCGGAGCCGTAGGTCTTGACCAGCTTGACGGCGCTGGCGGCCGGTTGGACGCCGACCGTGGATGGCGCGGATGTCATGCGCGAACTCCTTTGTGGGCAGGGGTCCGCACTCGGGCGGCGAACCATCGTCGAGCCTAGTTCCCGGACCCTCCGCGGGCGTCCACCGCGAAGATGGCCGTTGGTGCTTCGTACGTACGGCCTGAGGGAGTTGCGGATACGACCTGCGGCGTACGGCACACCCCTACGGGGACTCCGGGAAGGCTGTTTGTTTCCGGCCGGAAGGCCCTTCCCGGTCGACGTTCTCCGCACACCTCGTGGCCGGAATACACCTCGTTCTGAATAGCCGGGAAGCCCGCTGTCCGACCCCGTGGGCGTTGTTACCTTCGAGCCACCATGGGGCCACGGGCCACCACCACGGGGAGAGGTGCGAGGCGATGGCGGCGCGCACCTGGTCGACGACGCGTCCCGGTGGCGGTTCGTTCCCTGACGCCTCCGGCCGACGACGCGGCCTGCTACCCGGCCTCGCGCCGCCGGTCGACGCGCGCGAGGAGGACGAGGACGACGAACCCGGCGAGCTCGACCGTGTAGCGGCGCCACAGCCGCCGTGGCTCACGGAGGAGTCGGTAGAACCAGTTCAGCTGCAGGGCGTTCGCCCATCGCGGGTACCAGTCGCCAACCACGACGTCCGGGTCGGCCAGGTGGTCGAGGTAGGAGCCGGCGGTCATCACCACCCGGGCGCGGATGCCGTCGCCGTACGCCGCGACCCAGCGCTGCTGCAACGGGGTGGGCAGGCTGACCAGCAGCAGGTCCGGCGCGGTCTGGTTGATCCGGTCGAGGATGCGGCGGGAGTCCTCGTCGGCGAAGCGGCCCGGGTGGCCCCGCTCCACGTCGTGGTAGCCGTGTTCCACACCCGCGACGACGAGCCCGGGGAAGGTCGCGGTGAGGTTGGCGGCGGCGCGTTCGGCGACCCCGGGTGCGCAGCCGAACAGGAACACCCGGCCACTCCGACGGGCGAGCCGGCCGAACACGTCGGGTGCGAGGGAGTCGGTGTCCAGGCGTTCGGGAACGGTGAAGCCGAACAGCGGGGTCAGCAGCCGTACGCCGTTGCCGTCGACCAGCACGACGTCGCAGGCGTTGATGTCGTCGCGGAGTCGCGGACTGCGCAATGCCCGGCGCGCATAGTCGGGGTTGAGGTAGGTCACCGTCAGCGGACGGGTGCCGTCCGCCCGCTCCAGCTCGTCGAGCAGGTCGGCCCGTCGTACGGGCGAGACCCGGATGCCGGCGA
>CAWBTM010000021.1:0-67371 GCA_963791775.1 uncultured Actinomycetota bacterium
GCCACCGGGTGCGCCGCTTGGACTCCCTCCGAGCGGGCGTCGAAGAGGGCGGCGTGGAGTCAAGTGGGGCGAGTGCCTGATCCGCGGCAGGTGACCGGCCGGGTTGAGGAGCGGGGCCGGAAACCTGCCGCAGAAGTTTTGGTCCGCCTGGTCCCACTCCGTAGCCGTTTCCCTAGGATCGCCGGGTGACCAGTGGCGGGTTCGATCCCGAGAGACGCCAAGATCATCACCCTGGCCCGCTCCACCAGAGCCCGCGCCGGAGCGCCCGAAGGCGCCGGCGTCCGCGACACCACCGGCCGCACCTACACCGCGGCCACGGTGGATCTTCCCTGCGCTACGGCCGGTTCGCCCTCGGCCTCGCGGTGGCGATGGCCATGTCCAGCGGCGCCGACGGCCTGGAGGCGGCGGCCGTGGTCACCGATTCGTCCGAGGCCTCGCCCGAGGACGTCCTCGCGGTCGCGGACCTGGCCGGTGCCGGTGTCCCGGTCCTGCTCGCCGGGCCGGACGGGACCGTAGGGACGGTCGCCCACACCGGATAGGGGACGATCGCCAGGGTGAGTCGAGGCTACGACGCAGTTCCGGAGCGGTTCGCCTGCCTGGTCGGGCGACCCAACACCGGCAAGTCCAGGTTGACAACGCCCTGGTCGGCCGGAAGGTGGCCATCGCGTCGTCCCGTCCGCAGACGACCCGGCACACCGTGCGGGGGATCGTCAACCGGCCGGATGCCCAGCTCGTCCTGGTCGACACCCCAGGTCTGCACAAACCGCGCACCCTGCTCGGTGAGCGGCTGAACGCGCTCGTGCTCAGCACCCTCGGTGAGGTCGACGCGGTGGGGGTGTGCCTGCCGGCCGACGAACACGTAGCGCCCGGAGACCGTTGCCTGGTCAAGGAGGTGGCGAAGGTGCGCCGCCGCCCACGGTGGCGATCGTCACCAAGTCCAACCTGGTCGACCCCAGCCGCATGGTCGAACACCTCACCGCGGTCGCCGCGATGACCAAGGACACCGGCGTGGGAGTGGGACGACATCGTCCCGGTGTCGCACAGGACGGTACCCAGGTCGACACGCTCGCCGACCTGCTCGTCGGCAAGCTCCCGCCGGGTCCCGCGCTCTCCCGAGGGCGACCTCACCGACGAGCCCGAGGAGGTCCTCGTCGCCGAACTCATCCGCGAGGCGGTCCTGGAGGGGGTCCGCGACGAGCTGCCGCACTCCGTGGCCGTCCTGGTGGAGGAGATGGGGCTGCGGGAGGACCGCCCGAAGGACCGGCCGCTGCTCGACATCTACGCCCACCTGTTCGTCGAACGCCCGAGTCCGAAGGCGATCGTGATCGGCGCCAAGGGCCGCCGGCTGGTGGAGGTGGGTTGCCACGGCGCGCAAGCAGATCGAGACGCTGCTAGGTCGCCGGGTCTACCTCGACCTGCGGTCAAGGTCGCCAAGGACTGGCAGCGCGACCCCAAGCAGCTGCGCCGGCTCGGCTTCTAGGCCGGACCGCTGGACCGCTGGACCGCTGGGCCGCTGGACCGCTGGGCCGGCGGGCGGCAGGCCCCTCTGCGGCCCTACCACCGGGGACCTGGTCAGGAATCGAGAAGCGCGCGCGTTCGGGCCCCGACTAGCGTGACTGGCGTGGACCTGGACGCCGCACAGATGGAGACCCGATGAGCAAGGCCTGGAAGACGCCGCCGAAGACGCCGGCGCAGCCGGCCGCGCAGCCGCCCGTCCCGCATGTCGCCGACAGCCACGACCTGATCCGCGTACAGGGTGCCCGCGAGAACAATCTCAAGGACGTGAGCGTCGAGCTCCCCAACGCCGGCTGACGGTGTTCACCGGGGTGTCCGGCTCGGCAAGAGCTCGCTGGTGTTCGCCACCATCGCGGCCGAGTCGCAGCGGAAATGATCAACAACCTACAGCGCGTTCGTGCAGGGGTTCATGCCCACACTGGCCCGGCCCGAGGTCGACCTGCTCGACGGGCTGACGACGGCGATCATCGTCGACCAGGAGCGGATCAGTGCCGATCCGCGCTCCACCGTCGGGACGGCCACCGACGCGGCCGCCATGCTGCGCATCCTGTTCAGCCGGATCGGCAAGCCGCACATCGGTTCCCCACAGGCGTTCTCCTTCAACGTCCCGACCGGATCGCGAGCGGGGTGATGAGGACGAGAAAGGCCAGACGGAGCAGAAGTCCGTCGTACGCAACGCCGTCTACCAGGGCGGCATGTGCCCGCGCTGTGAGGGCATGGGCAATGTCAGCGACATCGACCTGACCGCGTTGTACGACGAGAACAAGTCGCTCAACGAGGGTGCGCTCACCATCCCCGGTTACAGCATGGACGGGTGGTACGGCCGGATCTTCCGCGGCTGCGGCTACTTCGACCCGGACAAGCCGATCCGGAAGTTCACCAAGAGGAGCTGGGCGACCTCCTCCACCGTGAGCCGACAAAGATCAAGGTCGACGGCATCAACCTGACGTACGCCGGACTGATTCCGCAGATCCAGAAATCCTTCCTGTCCAAGGATGTCGACGCCCTCCAGCCACACATCCGGGCCTTCGTGGATCGGGCGGTGACGTTCGCGGTGTGCCCGGAGTGCGAGGGAACGCGGCTGAGCAAGGAGGCCCGGTCGGCGAAGATCAACGGCAGGAACATCGCCGACCTGTACGCCATGCAGATCAGCGACCTCGCCGACTGGGTACGCGACCTCGACGAGCCGTCGGTGGCTCCGTTGCTCGCCGGGCTGCGGCACCTGCTGGACTCGTTCTCCCGGATCGGGCTGGGTTACCTCTCCCTGGACCGGCCGGCCGGCACGCTGTCCGGGGGAGAGGCCCAGCGGACGAAGATGATCCGACACCTCGGGTCCTCGCTCACCGACGTCACCTACGTCTTCGACGAGCCGACCATCGGGCTGCACCCGCACGACATCGACCGGATGAACGAGCTGTTGCTGCAGCTGCGGGACAAGGGCAACACCGTCCTGGTGGTGGAGCACAAGCCGGAGACCATCACGATCGCCGACCACGTGGTCGACCTCGGCCCCGGCGCCGGCAGCGACGGTGGCACGGTCTGCTTCGAGGGCACGGTCGAGGGGCTGCGGGCCAGCGACACGGTGACCGGCCGCCACCTCGACGACCGGGCGAGGCTCAAGCCGTCGGTGCGTACGTCCGCGGACGCGCTGAAGGTCCGCGGCGCCTCCACGCACAACCTGCGGAAGGTGAACGTCGACATCCCGCTCGGGGTGCTGTGTGTGGTCACCGGTGTCGCCGGCTCGGGCAAGAGCTCGCTGATCCACGGCTCGGTCGCGGGGCGCGACGGCGTGGTGGTGATCGACCAGCGCGCGATCCGGGGTTCCCGGCGGAGCAACCCGGCGACCTACACCGGTCTGCTGGACCCGATCCGCAAGGCGTTCGCCAAGGCCAACGGCGTGAAGCCCGCGTTGTTCAGCGCCAACTCCGAGGGCGCCTGCCCCGCCTGCAAGGGCGCGGGAGTGATCTACACCGACCTGGGTGTCATGGCCACGGTCGAGTCGCCCTGCGAGGAGTGCGAGGGGCGGAGGTTCCAGGCGTCGGTGCTGGAGTACACCCTGGGCGGCCGGAACATCGCCGAGGTGCTGGAGATGTCGGTGGCCGAGGCCGAGGAGTTCTTCGGCGAGGGCGAGGCGCACACCCCGGCCGCGCACCGGATCCTGGACCGGCTTTCCGACGTCGGACTCGGCTACCTCCACCTCGGCCAGCCGCTCACCACGCTGTCCGGCGGCGAGCGCCAACGGCTCAAGCTCGCTGCCGCGATGGCGGAGAAGGGCGACGTGTACGTCCTGGACGAGCCGACCACCGGCCTGCACCTGGCCGACGTCGAGCAGCTGCTGGGCCTGCTGGACCGGCTGGTCGGCTCAGGGAAGTCCGTCGTCGTCATCGAGCACCACCAGGCGGTGATGGCGCACGCCGACTGGATCATCGACCTCGGCCCCGGCGCCGGGCACGATGGCGGCCGGGTCGTCTTCGAGGGCACGCCGGTCGACCTGGTGGCTGCCCGCTCCACCCTCACCGGGGAGCACCTCGCGGCCTACGTCGGCGGCTGACCTCGATCAGAACAACGGCCGCCGGTCCGGGCGCACGTCCTCCGATGAAGTACGCCCGGACCGGTCCCTCTCACACGCATCACCGCTCACACGGCTCCCCGCTCACACGGCCCGCTGCCAGCCGAGGTGGCGGGTGACGATCCGGTAGCCGAGCGCCTCGTTGACGGCGATCATGTGCGAGTTGGACTCGGCGTTCCAGGTGTCCAGCCAGCGGATCTCCGGCTCGGCGGCCAGCAGCCACAGGACCATGTCGGCCTTGAGCAGCATCCCGAGGCGGTGGCCGCGATGCGCGCCCAGGACGGCGGTGTCCCACTGCCAGGCCCACTCCGGCTGCTCGACCGGCCGGCCGACGACCGTGTGGCCGGCCAGCGGCCCGTCGGTCCCCAACCGGGCGATCAGGTGGTAGAGCTTGTTGCCCGCGGCCTCCTGCGCGGCCTCGAAACCCCGCACCCGCTTCGCGTCGAACACCTCGTCCTCGATGTCGAGATCGTCGGTAGGTGCGTCGTTGATCGCGGCGGACATCTCCGCCACCTCGTCCAGCAGGTCGTCGGGAACCGGGCCATCCAACCGGATCAGGGTGTAGTCGCGGGCCGCCTCGGCCGCGTGCGCCCGCAGCTCCTCCACCCGGGCGGGGTCGACCTCGGTGAGGTCCTGGCGCCGCTGCACCTCGATGCTGGCGCGGTTGAAGCCCATCGCGGTGGCGAACGCCGCCGGCGCCTCGGCGTCCAACGTGCCCGTCGTGACCAGCCGGCGGCCGCTCGCACGCACCCGGGCCAGGCCCTCCTCGAACAGCGCCCGTCCGCGCCCTTCACGGCGTTTGTCCGGATGGACCGACACGCCCAGGCCCGCCATGTGTGTGTTGTCCCGCTGGGAGAAGTGCAGGTGCAGCGAGCCGGTGACCTGCCCGTCCTCGAACAGCAGCCAGGCCTCGCCCGGCTCGCCGTCCCAGCCGTACCGCAGCGAGGACACGAAGCCCCGGAGGGTGTGCGGTGGGTCCCACGGGGCGTCGGCCGCGTGGGTGGCCTGGTGAAAGGACAGTGCGGCGGCGACCGCGGCGGCGTCGTCGGCGTCGAGGCGCTGAAGGTTCATACCGCACAGGGTGCGGGCGGGAGCGGCGCCGGGCAACCGGATTTCACCGGCTCGGGGAGGGGGCTTGCCGGGCCCGGGTCGTACGGGGCTAAGCTGACCAACCTATGTGGTACGCAGGTCTCCTCCTTCGCTGCCGCGGCGGGGCCCTCTAGGCCGGGCTCCTCGTCGCGGAGCTGCATGACGTCCCGGCCTGGTCCAAGCGTCATCCGCCTCCCAGATCGAGGGACCACTCTTCCGATGCCACATCGTCAGCAGCCCAGCGGCATGCCCTTCCACCGTTACTCCGCGTTCCCGCCGGTCGACCTGCCCGACCGCACCTGGCCGAACGCCCGGATCACCGAGGCGCCCCGGTGGCTGACCACCGACCTGCGTGACGGCAACCAGGCACTGATCGACCCGATGAGCCCGGCCCGCAAGCGCCGGATGTTCGACCTGCTGGTCCGGATGGGCTACAAGGAGATCGAGGTCGGCTTCCCGTCGGCCAGCCAGACCGACTTCGACTTCGTACGCGCCATCATCGAGGAGGGTCTCGTCCCCGACGACGTGACCATCTCGGTGCTGACCCAGGCGCGCGAGGACCTGATCGAACGCACCGCCCAGGCGCTGGTCGGTGCCAAGCGCGCCACCATCCACCTCTACGCCGCGACCGCGCCGATGTTCCGCCGCGTCGTCTTCGGCGTGGACCGGGACGAGTGCCGGGCGATCGCCGTGCAGGGCACCGAGTGGGTGGTGAAGTACGCCGAGCAGCTGCTGGGCGACACCGACTTCGGCTTCGAGTACAGCCCGGAAATCTTCATGGACACCGAACTCGACTTCGCTCTGGAAGTCTGCGAGTCGGTGATGGACGTGTGGCAGCCCGGCCCCGGCCGGGAGATCATCCTCAACCTGCCGTGCACCGTCGAGCGGTCCACTCCCAACGTCTACGCCGACCAGATCGAGTGGATGAGCCGCAGGCTGTCCCGGCGGGAGCACGTGTGCCTGTCGGTGCACACCCACAACGACCGGGGTACGGCGGCGGCCGACGCCGAGCTGGCAGTCCTGGCCGGTGCGGACCGGATCGAGGGCTGCCTGTTCGGCAACGGCGAGCGCACCGGCAACGTCTGCCTGGTCACGCTGGGGCTGAACCTGTTCTCCCAGGGCATCGACCCGCAGATCGACTTCTCCGACATCGACGAGATCCGGCGCACGGTGGAGTACTGCAACCAGCTGCCGGTGCACCCTCGCCACCCCTACGCCGGCAACCTGGTCTACACCGCGTTCTCCGGGTCGCACCAGGACGCCATCAAGAAGGGCCTGGAGGCACTGGACAAGGCCGCGGCGAAGGCCGGGGTGCCGGTGGACGAGTACCCCTGGGAGGCGCCGTACCTCCCGATCGACCCCAAGGACGTCGGCCGCTCCTACGAGGCGGTGATCCGGGTCAACTCCCAGTCCGGCAAGGGCGGAGTCGCCTACGTGCTCAAGGCCGAGCACCAGCTCGACCTTCCGCGCCGGCTGCAGATCGAGTTCAGCAAGGTCGTCCAGGCCTACACCGACGAGGAGGGCGGGGAGGTCCCCTCGGCGCAGATCTGGGGGATCTTCGAGCAGGAGTACCTCCGCGCCGACGGGCCGTTCACCCTGGACCGGGTGCACTCCTCCGCCGCCGACGGCGTTCGCGACGCGCTCACCGTCACTGTCGAGCACCAGGGAAAGCAGCGGGTGCTCAGCGGTGAGGGCAACGGCCCGATCGCGGCGTTCGTGGACGCCATCAGGCAGGTCGACGTCGACGTCCGCGTCCTCGACTACAGCGAGCACGCGCTCGGCGTGGGCGGTGACGCCACCGCCGCGGCGTACGTGGAGTGCGAGGTCGGCAACGGCGTCTACTGGGGCGTCGGCATGGACGCGAACATTCTCAGCGCCTCGCTGCAGGCGGTCCTGTCTGCTGTCAACCGCGCCTTGCGCTGACGCACGACGCTGTTGCTGCTCAGGTGCTGCTCGGGTGCTGCTGGGGTCTTCAGCTCGGTTTGCCGCCTGGGTAGCTGTCCGGCCGGCTGCCGGTGCGCGTGATCCGCGCGGTCACCGGCAGCCGGCCGTGACAAGCCGTGCCTGACAACCCGTCAGCGGGGCGGCGTGAGTGACGTCCAGCCGGTGAGGACGTCCAGCACGGGCCCAGCCGAGCGTGCCTTGGCCTGCGCGTACGCCTCCTCCAGCACGTCGGCCACCAGCACCCGCCGCCCGTCGCGCGCGGACTCGATGGCGGCGTACACCATCGCCAGGCTGGCCACGTTGTCCGCGGCAGTTCCCATCGGGGTCGTCCCCGTCCGCAGGGCGGCGACGAACTCCCGCAACGAACCGGCGATGCCCGGATGCGGATCCGCCTCCGAGGTGTCGCCCTCCGGCGCGGTTTCCCCGCCCTCGACGATCTCGAGCGTGGGGGGACCGTCGCCGTCCCACAGCGCGGTGCCGTGTTCGCCGCTGGCCCGCCATGCGGCGTTCCACGACGTCTCCTGGCCGGGACTGCACCAGCTTCCGGTGTAGACGTAGCGCAGCCCGCCGCCGAACTCGAAGATCGCGGTGGCGGCGGCGTCCCCGGCGTACCAGCTCCAGCCGGGGTTGTACTCCTCGCAGTAGACCGCCACCGGGTCGGCCTCGAGCAGGAACCGCGCGCTGTCGAAGGCGTGGATCGCCATGTCCAGCACCAGCGGGTGGTCCATCGCGTCCCGGAACCCACCGAAGTGCGGCGCCTTGAAGAACTCCGCGGTCAGGATGCCGAGCCGACCGAGCTGCCGTAGCTGACGGCGGTAGGCGAACAGGTTGGCGTCGTAGCGCCTGCTCTGGCTGACCATGAACAACCGGTCGTACGCCTGCGCGGCGGCGGTCAGCTCCAGCGACTCGGCGAGGCTGGCCGCGAGCGGCTTCTCACCCAGCACCGGCAGGCCGCGCCGCAGCGCCTCCATCGTCACCGGGTGGTGGGCCTCCGGAATCGTCACGTCCACCACGAAGTCCGGCTGCACCTGGTCGGCCAGCGCCTCGACTGTCGGACCGGTCGCCACGTCGCCCGCCCCGGCCTGTTCGAGCGCCTCCTTGGCCCGGGGGACGTCGAGGTCGGCGACGCCGACGAGTTCCACCTCGTCATAGGCCAGCAGCGTGCGCAGCCACCCGCGGCCCATTCCGCCGGCGCCGACCTGCAGCACCCGCAAGGGGCGGTTGACATCTCCGGACGTCTTGCCGAGCGGACCGGCCGTCATGCGCGTGCCTCCGAGTCGTCGTTCTCGAACCAGCCGGTGGGGCAGTTCTGCAGCCGCGGCAGGTCCCGGGTGGACTCGGCCGGCGCCACCCACTTCACCGCGTTCGCGATCACCCGGCGGACGTCGGGGTGATGGTAGACCGGGTAGGCCTGGTCACCGGGGGAGAAGTAGAAGATGCGCCCGTTGCCGCGGTGGAAGGAGCACCCACTGCGGAACACCTCACCGCCGCTGAACGAGCTGACGAAGACGAGCTCATCCGGGTCGGGGATGTCGAACACCTCGCCGTACATCTCCTGCTCGGGAATGACGATCGGGCTCGGCACCCCCTCGGCGACCGGGTGGTGCGGCTTGAGGGTCCAGACCAGCTCCCGGTCGTCCGCGCCGCGCCAGCGCAGCGAACAGGTGGTGCCGAGCAGCGTGCGGAAGATCTTGGAGAAGTGCCCGGAGTGCAGGACCACCAGGCCCATCCCGCCGAGCACGTGCCGCTGCACCCGCTCGACCACGTCGTCGGCGACCTTCTCGTGGGCGGCGTGCCCCCACCAGGTGAGCACGTCGGTGTTCGCCAGCACCTCCTCGGTCAGCCCGTGCTCGGGCTGCTCCAGGGTCGCCGTACGGACCTCGACCTGTCCCTTGAGGTTCTCCTCGATGCCCGCGGCGACGGCGCCGTGGATGCCCTCGGGGTAGCGGGCGCGGACCGCCTCCTCCCGCTGCTCGTGGACGTTCTCGTTCCAGACGGTGACGCGGATCGTGCGTGCGGTGTCAGTCATGGAGCTCCTCGGCTCGGAAGGGGAGAGCGGCGCGGGGGAGCGGCGGTGCTCCCGCGCTCGTTCAGGACCGGCGGCAACAGCACCGGCTCGGCAGGGATGCCGGAGATCGCGCCGACGACCAGGGCGACGGCGTGTTCGGCCATGGCGGCAACGGGCAGGTTCACGAAGGACAACGAGGGGGAGGCGCGCCGCGCGGTGGACTCCGCAGCCACCGCCAGCACGGACAGGTCGGTGGGCACGTGCACTCCGTCGGTGGCCAGCACCTCCTCGACGGTGGCGAGGGCCTCCTGGTCGTACACCACCAGCGCGGTGATCGCAGGGGACGCCGCCAGCAGCCGCCGGAGGCTACCGGTCAGCTCGCGGCGAACCGGCCCGGTCGGCTCGGTCACGAGCGACACCGAGTGCCGGGTGGCCGCGTCGTGGGTGGCCTGCAGGGTGCGCAGGGCGTAACCCAGTCCGCGTTCGTACGCACCGGCGTTGGGGCCGAGCAGACCGATCCGGCGGTGCCCCAGCCGGGCGAGGTGTTCCACGCACAGGACGCCGGCCGCGGCGAAGTCCAGGTCGACCCACGGCAGGCCCTGCGCGTCGGCGGGCTGACCGAGCAGGGCGGCCGGGATGCCGAGCTCGCGGATCGTGGTCACCCGGGAGTCCTCGACCTCGACCTCCATCGGGAGTACGCCGTCGGCCAGCGCGCTGTGGGCGATGCGGCGCAGTCCCTCGTCACCCTCGTCGGCGGTCATCAGCAAGACGTCGTAGCCGTGGTCGCGGGCGGCGCTGGTGATCGCGGTGACGAACGCCATCCCGACCGAGACCGAGAAGTAGTCGGCCGCCGGCATCACCAGGGCGAGGATCTGGGAGCGGCGGCTGGCCAGGGCCTGTGCACCCGCGTGTGGGCGGTAACCGAGCGCGTGGATGGCAGCCTGCACGCGGTCGCGGGTCTGCGCGGAGATGCGGCGCTTGCCGCTCAGGGCGTACGACACAGTGCTCACCGACACTCCGGCACGTTCGGCGACGTCCTTGATCGTCGGCATGGTGTCCTCCCCCGATGCGCCGGGTGCCCGGCCGGAGCGGCCCGCACCGAGTGGGCGGGCTCAGGCCCGGGAGTTGAAGCGGTTCGACGACGAAACTAACCAGCGCGGTCACCGGCTGTCTACGGCGCGAACACCCTCGGCCGGAGCCGGTCAGGGGACCGGGTCCGGCCGAGGGTGCTGTCGTCGGGTCTCCGGCGGGGGCCGGAGGCTCTGGAGCGGGAGGCTCCGGAGCGGGAGGCTGCTCGGGTCAGATCGAGGTGACGACCTCGTCGTAGCCGAGCCGGGGGAGCCGGTCGCGGTAGGCGTTCTCGTCGGGCCGGCCGATGTTGACCACCGCCAGCGAGCGGTAGCGACCGTCGGGGAAGAACTCCGCGTCCACCCCGGCCTTGTCGAAGCCGGTCATCGGACCGGCTGCCAGGCCGGCGGCGCGGATGCCGAGGAGGAAGTAGCCGACCTGGAGGGTGGCGTTGAACTGCGCGGAGGCGTGCCGCCGATCGTCGTCGGCGAACAGGTCCCTGACGTTCGGAGCGTGGGGTACGAGGCGGGGCAGGTGCTCGGCGAACTCGGTGTCCGCGGCGAGGATCGCGACCAGTGGAGCTGTCGCCGTCTTGGGCCGGTTGCCCTCCGCCATCA
This sequence comes from uncultured Actinomycetota bacterium, assembly GCA_963791775.1. Taxonomy (GTDB): domain Bacteria; phylum Actinomycetota; class Actinomycetes; order Propionibacteriales; family Actinopolymorphaceae; genus Actinopolymorpha. The sequence goes on from CAWBTM010000021.1 coordinate 10,811, forward strand.
GCGGCAGCAGCCGCTCGCGGGACTCGGTCGTCCGCGACAGGACGACCCGCAGCGGCTGCTGGTTGAACGCGGTCGGCGCCCACTTGACCAGGTCGTAGATCGCGCGCACCGTCTCCTCGCTCACCGGCTCGTCGGTGAAGCTGTTGGCGCTGCGGGCCTCCCGGAACAGCAGGTCGGCCGAGCGCCGGTCGATCCGGAGATCGTCGCGAGTCAGGTCGCTGACTGTCATCAAGTCCTCACCTCGAAGTGCATGTCGATGTGCTTACGAGCGTGAGGAACAAGATTGATGTTTCAACTATTCCGTGGGGCCGGTTCCGATCAGTCCGCCGCGGTCGCGGGGCTCGCCGGGCAGGCCGGGCTCGCCGTGCTCACCGGAGATCGCCGCCATCGCAAGCCGTACTGCCGCCCGGGTCATCTGCGCCACCGGGAGCTCCCAGCGGGGGAGCCCTGGCACTCCGGGGTGCTCGAGCGTACTCGCCACGGCGACCACCGGTAGGTCGGCGGGCACGCGGTGGCCCTGCTCGCGCAGGATCTCCACCAGCCCCGGCACGTCGTGCACGGTGACCAGTGCCGAGGGCGGGTCGTCGACGTCGAGCATCCGGTGCACCCGGCCGGCGAGGGTACGCGGTGAGGTCGAGGACCGGATCACGGCGAGCTGGACGCCGGTCTCCCGGGCGCCGAGCCGGGCACCGGCCAGGCCACGCCGGGCGTAGCTCACGCCCTCGCGGAACTCGGCGTCGGTGGAGGCAACGAACCCGATCCGGCGGTGCCCGGTGCTTGCGAGTATCCGCACCGCCTGCGCCGCCGAACCCTCGAAGTCGAAGTCGCACCAGGGCAGGCCGGCCGGGTCGTCCGGGCAGCCGAGCAGTGCCGTCGGGAACCCCAGCTCGCGGACCACCGGGATCCGCGGGTCGTCGGTCAGCACCGACATCAGCACCGCGCCGTCGGCCAGCCGGCTGCGGGCCACCCGGCGGACGTCGGCCACGCTGTCCTCGCCGGTGAGCAGCAACAGGTCGTACCCGTGCTCTCGCGCGGCGGCGCTCAGGTCGTGCACGAACCGCCAGCGCACCGGGTTGTAGGCACCCTCGGAGGGAACCGACACCGCCAGGACCCGGGTCGCCGCACCCCGCAGCGCCCTGGCACCGACGTGCGGCTGGTAGTCCAGGTCGCGGATCGCCTGGTGCACCGCGTCGCGGGTCCGCGGGGAGATGCTGCGCCGGTTGGACAGGACGTACGACACCGTGCTCGGCGCCACGCCCGCCAGCCGGGCGACATCGGTGATCGTGGCCACCGGCCGCCCCCTCGTAGGAGTGTTCGTTACTGCATCCGTCAGGAGTGTTCGTTACTGCTTCGTTGTCGAATCATTTCGACTCGGATGGACGCTAGAAGCCACATCGCGACAGTGTCAAGCCACCGGCCCGTGTCCGGTCGAGGACGCTCGTCCGGTTCAGTCCGGTTGGAGTCTTGACACGGCGTCCGTTCCCGCGATTACTGTTTCCGCCAGATTGCACAGTCGAATCGAATCGACTGATCGCGCGGTCCTGAAAGGGCCGGTCTTTTACCGCTTCGTACTTGGGAGGTCGCGATGTCGGGGTCTGACGAACTCACCAGGCGCCGGCTGCTCTTCGGCGCCGCCGTGGTCGCCGGCGGCGTCACGCTCGGAGCCTGCAGCAGCAGCAGCGGCGGCGGGGGAGGAAACCCGGCCGGCGGAGGAGCCACGCCGAGCAAGACTTCCGGCAAGCGGGGATCGGCGCCGAAACCACTGTCGCCGCCTCAGCAGCTGAAGGAGGCGCCGGAGCTGGCCGCGCAGGTCAAGGCGGGAAAGCTGCCCGCGCTGAAGGACCGCCTGCCGGAGAAGCCCTACGTCATCCCGCACTACTGGGCGCAGGCCGGGAAGTATGGCGGCACGCTGCGGCTGTCGAGCGGCTCCAGCAACGACGCGGCCATCAAGGAGTACATGTACGGCCACTCCCCACTGCGCTGGCTCAACGACGGCCTCACCCTCGGCCCGGGCCTGGCGGAGAGCTGGGAGTCCAATGCGGACGCGTCGGTGTGGACTTTCCACTTCCGCAAGGGACTGAAGTGGTCCGACGGTAAGCCGTGGACCACCGCCGACATCATGTTCTGGTGGAACGACATGGTGCTCGACTCCGACTTCAGTGAGGGCATCCCCGACGAGGCCCGTTCCGGCAAGGGCACGGTGGCGAAGTTCGCAGCACCCGACGACTACACCTTGGTCATCACCTACGACGCGCCGAGCCCGATGGTGCCCGACATGATCGCCAACTGGGTCAACCGCGGGATCGCCGCGACGTGGATGGAACCCAAGCACTACATGCAGCAGTTCCATCCCAAGTACAACAAGTCCGTCGGCAAGGACTGGACGACGACGTTCGACGAGAAGCGCAACACCGTCTTCAATCCCGACACCCCGACGATGGGCGGGTGGCAGCTGGCCAGTTACTCCGAGGGCCGGGCGACGACCTGGAAGCGCAACCCCTACTACTGGGTGGTCGACCAGGCCGGCAACCAGTTGCCCTATCTCGACGGGCTGAACTTCCGGGTGGTCGAGAACATCGAGACCCGCAAGCTGCAGATCCAGTCCGGTCAGTTCGACCAGGTGCACGGCCCGTTCAACAGCCTGACCCTCGGCGACATCTCCGGGCTGAAGCGCTCGCAGGCCAAGAGCGGCATGAAGATGTTGTTGTGGGACAGCGGATCCGGCACCGGCTCCATCTTCTTCTTCAACCAGGACTACGACGAGCCGGGCATGCGCGCTCTGATCCGCAAGCCGGAGTTCCGGCAGGCGCTGTCGCTGGCCTACGACCGCGGTGAGGCACGCAAGTCGATCTACTTCGACACCGGCACTCCGACCACCGGTGGCTACGGGCCGAAGACGCGGGAGTTCCACCGCGGCAACGGCCCGCAGGAGTACAAGCAGTGGCGTGAGTCGTGGGTGAAGTTCGACCCCGAACGCGCGAAGTCGATGCTGGACAAGCTGGGCGTGGTCGACAAGGACGGCGACGGCAAGCGGGAGAAGCCCGACGGCAGCAAGCTGGTCGTCCGGCTGAACTACCCGGCCGACATCGACACCACCGGCGAGCACATGAAGAAGAACCAGCTGCTGAAGAAGAGCTGGGAGGCTATCGGCATCGACACCCGGCTCGGCCCGATCGCCCCCACGTCGTTCAGCGACCAGTGGGCCCAGGGAAAGCTGATGACCACCACCGCGTGGGAGACCAGCACGATGAGCGTGGCCGCCGACATGCTGTGGCTGATGCCGATGGAGCCGTCCCGGTGGGCGTCACTGCAGGGGCAGTTCTACGCGCTGCGGGGGACGGGTGAGGAGAAGAAGCAGCTCGACGTCGACCCGTACAAGCGGACGCCGCCGCGGGCCGCGCCTGAGGCCGGCGGCCCGGTGGACCGGCTGTGGAAGCTCGCCGACCAGGTGCGGGTCGAGGTCGACCAGACCAAGCGGGACAAGCTCGTCTGGGACATGATCCGCGTCCACATCGACCAGGGGCCGTTCTTTATGGGGGTGGTCGCCAACTACCCGCAGATCGTCCTCGTCAAGGACGGGTTGCGCAACGTCCCCACAAAGGAACAGACCGCACTAGGCGGTCTGGTCAACGACTGGCACCACCCGACGCCTGCGGCGTACGACCCGGAGGCGTGGTTCTGGGACGACCCGAAGGCACACAGCTAACGAGCCCGCGCCATCGGCAGCCGTGCAACAGCCGGGCAGACAGTCGGGTAGCGGCCGGGCAGACAGTCGGGTCGGGTATGAGGCGCCGTTCCCACCTACGGGTCGGGAACGGCGCCCGCCCCCCGAACGGTCCTGTCTGCTCAGGCGGTGGGACCGTCGGGGCCCTGGCTGTTCTGCGAGGGAGCGGCGCCGCCGGGCTGCCCGCCGGCCTGGCCGGCCTGGCTGCCCAGGAAGAACTGCACGCTGCCCTGGGCGTCGACCTCGGCGTCGAGCACCATCTCGTCGAGCATGCTGGAGGCGCTCTCCTCCAAGAAGACGCGCGCGCCCTGCTCCTCGACGACGGCGTCACCGGCGGTGGGCTCGGCGGCGACGGCGAGGCTCAGGCTCTGCTGGTCCTCCGGCTGCGCGGTGATCCGCAGACCGGCGCTTCCGGGAAGTTCGGGGCTGTTCGTCAGCGACTGGATGACGAGGGCAGCGTTGTTGGTGAGTGCAAGCAAGATTGCTCCTCAACTAGAGATCATGGGTGACGGGGAACTGCGCCCGCGCGCCGTCGAAGGCGTACGTCAAGGCGCCACTGGCCCGACCGGCTGGCAGGTGTGAATCACTCCCCGATGCACTGGACGCCGGTCATTCCACCCTTGCCCCTCCGCGGCGCTGAGTCAAACCAAGCGTGTCGGCGGGCTGCGTGGAGGCTGCGTAGATGATGGAGGGGTGACCAGTCAGCCATCGCCATCAGAGTCTTCCGGCCCTGTCCCCGGACCGGGAAACCTCCCACCCGCCGGACCGGGAAACCTCCCACCCGCCGACCCGGGCACGCCGGGAGCGACCGACGTCGCGCCGCCACCGAGATGGGGCCTTCCCACCGCGATCGGGTCGCTGCTCGGTTTCGTCGTGTTGTCGTTCGCGGTGTCGTTCGGCCTCGCCGCGCTGGGAGTGGATCCGGTCACCGCGACGATCATCGCCACGCCCGTGGGCTGGCTGTCCCTCGCCGGCGTACCGCTGCTGGCCTCCTGGCGGCGTGGCAACGGCCCGGGCTCGGACCTCGCGCTGCGGTTCCGCCCTGTCGACGTGGGGATCGGGGCGCTGGCCTGCCTGGTCGTCCTGGTCGCCGCCACGGTCATCCTGCTGGTCACGATCAGGGTGACCGGCAGTACGCCCACCTCGACGCTCGGCGACGTCGCCGGGCACGCCAACGACCACTGGCAGGTGGTGGCGCTGGCCGTGATGGCGCTGTGCGCGGCGTTCGTGGAGGAAATTCACTTTCGGGGCATGTGGTGGAGCGCCCTGCGCCGGCGCGGCCTGCGCGCCTGGCCGACGCTGCTGGTGACCGCGGTGTTGTTCGCCCTGGTCCACCTCGAACCCGCCCGGGTGCTGCTGCTGTTCGGCGCCGGGCTGGCCGCCGGATACGTGCGGATGCGGTCGGACCGGCTCGGGCCGGCGATCGTCACCCATCTGCTGGTCAACCTGCTGGCCGCGGTGTCCCTGCTGAGCCTGTTGTGAGCTGACGCGCCGTGACGTAGGAGCACCCGATGTGTGGCGGGGGTCCGCCGCGTCGGTGCGGTAGGCGAGAATGGTCGGCGTGCCGCTGTACGTCGACGAGGCCGTGGTGCTCCGCACCCACAAGCTGGGCGAGGCCGACCGGATCATCACCCTGCTGACCCGTCACCACGGGCGGGTGCGGGCGGTCGCCAAGGGTGTCCGCCGTACGACGTCGCGGTTCGGCGCCCGGCTGGAGCCCTGCTCCTACGTCGAGCTGCAGCTCGCGGTGGGGCGCTCGCTGGACGTGATCACCCAGGCGGAGATCCGCCGGCCCTACGCCGAGGCGATGTACGCCGACTACGGCCGCTACACCACCGCCGCGGCCATGCTGGAGACCGCGGAGCGGCTCACCGTCGAGGAACGCGAGCCGGCCACCCAGCACTTCCTCCTTCTGGTCGCTGCCCTGCGGTCACTGGCCGAGGGCGCCCACGAGCCCAGCCTGATCCTGGACTCCTACCTGCTGCGGTCACTCGCCGTCGCGGGCTACGCGCCGTCCTTCGACGCCTGCGCCCGCTGCGGCATCGGTGGCCCGCACCGCGCCTTCGCGGTCGCGGCCGGCGGGATGATCTGCGCGGACTGCCGGCCGGCCGGGGTGGCGATGCCCGCGCCGGAGACCGTCGGACTGCTCGCGGCGCTGCTGACCGGTGAGTGGGAGGTGGCCGAGGCGAGTACGGACCGGAACAGGCGCGAGGCGAGCGGCCTGGTCTCGGCGTACCTCCAGTGGCATCTCGAACGCGGCCTGCGCTCCCTGCCGTACGTCGAACGGTTCGAGCCGGAGCTGCGGGTCCGGGTGGCCGAGGGTGACCAGCACGACGTGCACGACCACGAGCTCCACGACGGTCACGAGTCCCGCGACGGTCACGATGGTCATGGTGATCACCGTGATCACCGTGATCACCATGACGAGCATCAGGGCGACGCTTCCCACGACACCGGACGGGGTGTGATCACGCGATGAGTCCCAGCCTGCGCACCGGCCTGCGGCGCAGGCCGGCACCAGTTCGCCGGCCGGTCCAGCCGCCCGACCCGCACCCGTCGGGTGCCCGGCCGCCGGCCGTCCCGCCGGAGCTCGTGCCCCGCCACGTAGCGTTGGTGATGGACGGGAACGGCCGGTGGGCCAAGGCGCGCGGCCTGCCGCGCACCCGGGGTCACGAGAAGGGCGAGGGTGCGCTGTTCGACACCATCAAGGGTGCGATCGAGATCGGCGTGAAAACCCTTTCGGCGTACGCGTTCTCCACCGAGAACTGGGCGCGTTCGCCGGAGGAGGTGCGCTTCTTGATGGGCTTCAACCGCGAGGTGATCCACCGCCGGCGCGACGAACTGGACGCCATGGGAGTACGCGTGCGCTGGGCCGGGCGGCGCCCACGGCTGTGGAAGAGTGTGATCCGAGAGCTCGAGTACGCCGAGGAGCGCACCCGCGACAACGACGTGATCACGCTGCAGTTCTGCGTCAACTACGGCGGACGTGCCGAACTGGCCGACGCGATGCAGGCGATCGCGCGTGACGTGGAGGCCGGGAAGCTGCGTGCTGACCGGATCGACGAGCGGACGATCGGCCGCTACCTCTACCAGCCGGACCTGCCCGACGTCGACCTGTTCGTCCGGTCGTCGGGGGAGCAGCGTACGTCCAACTTCATGCTCTGGCAGTCGGCGTACGCCGAGTTCGTCTTCCTGGACACGTTGTTCCCCGACTTCGACCGGCGCGACCTGTGGCGGGCGATCGAGCTCTTCGTCCAGCGCGACCGCAGGTTCGGCGGCGCGATCCCCAACGAGGTCGGCGACCCCGAGGGCGCCTAGCCTCGCCCCCGACGCCTAGTTCACGTGCTCGCGGGCGCAGGTGGCGCAGGTGCCGAACACCTCGATGGTGTGGGTGACATCCACGAACCCGGCCTCGGCGGCGATGCCCTCCGCCCACCGCTCGACCGCGGGACCCTCCACCTCCACGGTGTGCCCACAGCTCCGGCACACCAGGTGGTGGTGGTGCCGAGCGGTGGCGCACCGGCGGTAGACCGTCTCGCCGTCGCCGGTACGGATGGCGTCCACCTGCCCCGCGTCGGCCAGGGACGCGAGCGTGCGGTAGACCGTTGTCAACCCCACGTTGTCACCGCGGCCGCGCAGCAGAGCGTGGATGTCCTGGGCGCTGCGGAAGTCCTCGACCCCTTCCAGCGCCTCGGCGACCGCGGCCCGCTGCCGGGTCGCGCGGATCCTCGGGTTCGCGCTCAGCTGGATCGCCTCCCCTCGGCTCGCGGCCTCGTCGCTCGTCGTGCTCGTCGCGCGTGCCCGTCGGCATGCTCATCGGCGTACTCGTCGAAGTGCTCGTCGTAGTGCGCGCCGTGCGGCGCGTGCCGGTGCCCGTCGTGCAGGTAGTCCACATGGTCGTCGTGGGGGACGGCCGGGTGCCCGCAGGTGGGGCCGTGCGTGTGCAGGTGGTCCTCGGCCTCGTTGTGCGGCCCACGCATCCGGGCCCGCAGCGCGGTGCCGGCCGCGGTGAGCACGAACACCGCGATGGCCGCGAGCACGATCGTCGCGCCGGAGGGAGTGTCGGCGTAGAAGGAGGTGAACACCCCGCCCACGCTCACCACCAGGCCGACCACCATGGCGATGGCCACGGTGCCGGCGAAGCTGCGACCGACCCGCTGCGCGACCGCCACGGGAACGATCATCAGGGCGCTGACCAGCAACAGGCCGACGACCCGCATGGACACCACGACGGTGACCGCGACCATCACCGCGAGCACGATGTTGAGGGCGAGCACCGGCAGCCCGGCGGCGGTGGCGTACTCCTCGTCGGCGCCGACGGTGAAGAACACCCGGGACATCCCCAGCGTGACCGCCAGCACGACCACGGCGAGGACGGCGAACACCACCAGGTCGCCCGGTGTGGTCGAGGTGATCGAACCGAAGAGGTAGGCGTTCAGGTTGGCGGGCGTGCTGCCGGGCGCCTTGGCCAGCAGCACCACGCCGCCGGCGATACCGCCGTAGAACATCACCGCCATCGCCACGTCACTGCTCGTACGCCCCTTCGCCCGCATCACCTCGATGAGCACGGCGCAGAGGACGGTGCACACCAGCGCGGTCCACACCGGGCCGGACCGGGTGAGCAGGCCGATGCCGACGCCGGTGAGCGCGACGTGACCCATGCCGTCGCCGATCAGCGCGAGCCGGCGCTGGACGAGGTAGATGCCGACCGCCGGAGCGGACAGGCCGATGAGCAGCGCGGCGAGCAGTGCCCGCTGCATGAAGTCGAACTGCAGGATCTCCATCGTTCAGTCCACGAATCCGAAGGGGTCACCGGGCGAGTTCGGCAGGTCCGGCGAGGTGGGCAGGCAGTGCGGGTCGGTGCCGCCGAAGCCGTTCAGCACCTGGTCGGTGGGCGGGCCGTCGTAGCCGACCCGGCCGTGGTGCAGCAGGACCGTACGGCCGATCAGGTCGGCGAGCGGACCGATCTCGTGGGTGACGATCAGCAGCGTGGTGCCGGCCTGCACCAGTCCGGTGAGCGTCCTGGTGAGGATCTCCTGGTTCGCCAGGTCGACGCCTGCCAGCGGCTCGTCCATCACCAGCATGTCCGGCTGTGCGGCGAGGGCACGGGCGATCAGGGCCCGTCGCTGCTGCCCGCCGGAGAGGGTGGACACCTGGGCGCGGGCCTTCTCCTCCAGACCGACGGTGGCGATGGTGTCGGCGACCACCGCCCGGTCGGCCGGACGGAGCCAGGGGGTGAGCAACCGACGGCGGGCCAGCCGGCCGGACGACACCACCTCCTGCACGGTCGCGGGAACGCCGCCGCCGACGGTGTGCCGTTGGGGTACGTAGCCGATCCGGGCGCGGTCGTTGAACCGGTGCGCCGGGGTCCCGAAAAGCTCCAGCGTCCCGGCGGACAGGGGGACCAGGCCGAGGATCGCCCGGACCAGGGTCGACTTGCCGGAGCCGTTCGGTCCGAGCAGGGCCACCACCTCACCGGGCACGACGTCGAGATGGACACCCGACAACGCGCGCTGACCGGCGTAGGAAACCGCTGCGTCACGAAGCCGGACGGCGGTGGTGGTGCCGGGGTGCCGGTTGGTTCCGGTGCCGGGCGGGCTGGTGGTCACGAGCAGTCCTGTCCCTTCCGGAGCGTGGCGAGGTTGGCGCGCATGACGGCGAGGTAGTTCTTCCCGGCCGACTTGGCGGTCAGCCCCTCCAGCGGGTCGAGGACCGCGCTGTCGGCGCCGGTCTCCCTGGCCACCGTCTCCGAGACGGCCGGGCTCACCAGCGTCTCGTAGTAGATCGTACGAACGTCGTGCTTACGGGCGAACGTCGCGGCCGAGCTGAGCTCGGCGGGGGAGGGCTCCTGTTCCGGCGAAAGCCCGGTGATGCCGAACTGCGTGAAGCCGTAGCGCTGGGACAGGTAGCCGAACGCGGCGTGGCTGGTCACCAGGTCGTGGTTGCGGCAGGTGGCCAGGCCGGTCCGAAAGTCCTGGTCCAGCTTCTCCAGGTCGGCGCGCAGCTTGGCGGCGTTTGCGCGGTAGGACGCGGCGTGGTCGGGGTCGACGGCCGCCAGCCGGGCGGCGAGGGCGTCGCCCACCGCGGCCAGGCGGAGCGGATCGAGCCAGAAGTGCGGGTCCTTGTCCGAGGCGGCGCTGTCCCCCTCCGCACTGTCGGCGTGGTCGGCGTGGTCGGCGTGCTCGGCGTGGTCGGACTCACCTGCGGTCGGCGCCGGCAGCGTCAGCTTGGCGGCGCCGGTCACATCCAGGCTGTGGTCGCTTGCCTGCTGCCTGACCGCGGCGTCCACCGCCGGCTGGAAGCCGCGGAGGTAGACGACCAGGTTGGCCTCGCTCACGGCGCCCACCGACTTGGGCGAGAGCTCCAGGTCGTGCGGCTCGGCACCCGGCTTGGTGAGGTTGACCACGTTGGCCGCGCTGCCTGCGACGCGCTCGGCGGCGTACTGCAACGGGTAGAACGCTGTCACCACGCTCAGCCGGTCACGACCCCCAGAACTCGGCCCTGGCTCCGATCCGCACGCGGTGAGCAGGCTTCCGGCACACAGGCAGGCGACGGCGACCGCGGCGAACCGCCGTGTGGCGGACGCCCGCCGGATCATGAAGAACATGAGAACCATTTTCAACTAGCGGCCACCTGCTGTCAACTCGGGGTTGCTCAGGAGGCGCGGTCGACCGGGGAAGCGTCGCCGGAAGCCGGTAAGCCGCGAAAGTCGAAGAGGCCGCGGAGGTCGCGGAAGTTCGGGGTGTGGTGAGTTCGTCGCCGCAAGCTGACGTTGCGGTCGCGCGGTCGCGCGGTCGCGCAGTCGCCGGGGGAGGTCCGGGCTAGGCGGCGATGATGCGCATCGCCAGCGCCGCGCCGCCGAGGGCGAGTGCGACCAGGCGGATCATCCGGCGGGAGCGGTCGCCCTCGTGCCAGGCGAGGTAGGTGAGCCAGGCCATCAACGCCACCACGACGCCGAGACAGGCAGGTCCGTACGGCGCCGGCGCCAGCAGGCCGGCCACCAGCAGCGCCGCCAGACCGACCGTCACCATCCAGCGCGGCATGCGGTGCAGCCGGAGAAGCACGGGGTAGCTGAGGCGTTCGACCTTACGGCGGAACCCGGTGGAGCCGGTGGAGCCGGTCGAGCTCGCGGAACGCGAAAAGCCCGGCGAACCCTGCGACCGTGAGGAGCCGGTCGAACCCGGCGCATCGGCCGAACCCGAGCCATGCCGGGCGCCCGCGCCGGCAGCACCCGCGGAGCTGCCGGGTCGCCGGGTGCCGCTCGTCCGCGACGTCGCCGCGCCGGACCTGGGGCCGGGCGGACGGCTGCGGGGCCCACCGGCCTTCGGCTGCCTCGACTTCGGTCGGTCGGACACGACACTCCTCGACGTGCACAGGGCCGCCGTCGGTGCCGGCCGCCACTCGTTCCCGCCGATCCTCTCACCCGCGTCCGGGCGTAGGACACCGTGCTTCGGGGCACACCGGTAGCCTGTGTTCTTCCGCGTCCCCGCCGACACCCAGCCGGATGGAGTGCACACGTGCCAGCCGATCGCCTCGACACCCTCGTCAGTCTCTGCAAGCGCCGTGGTTTCGTCTTCCCCTGCGGGGAGATCTACGGCGGCACCCGTTCGGCCTGGGACTACGGCCCGCTCGGTGTGGAGCTGAAGGAAAACCTCAAGCGCCAGTGGTGGCGCGCGATGGTGCGCAGCCGTGGAGACGTCGTGGGCCTGGACTCCTCGGTGATCCTGCCGCGCGCGGTGTGGGAGGCGTCCGGTCACGTCGAGGCGTTCGTCGACCCGCTGACCGAGTGCCAGAGCTGCCACCGGCGGTTCCGGGCCGACCACCTGGAGGAGGCGTTCGCGGCCAAGCACGACCGGCCGCCGGCCGACATCACCGAGCTCGGCTGCCCGGACGTGCGGCACCAAGGGCGCGCTCACCGAGCCGCGGTTGTTCAACGGCCTGCTGCGCACACACCTCGGGCCGGTCGAGAGCGCGGAGGGCATGCACTTCCTGCGGCCGGAGACCGCGCAGGGCATCTTCGTCAACTTCGCTCAGGTGATGGCGTCCTCGCGGCGCCGGCCGCCGTTCGGGATCGCGCAGATCGGCAAGAGCTTCCGCAACGAGATCACCCCCGGCAACTTCATCTTCCGCACCCGTGAGTTCGAGCAGATGGAGATGGAGTACTTCGTCGCGCCGGGCACCGACGAGGAGTGGCACGACTACTGGCTGGCCAACCGCTGGGAGTGGTACACCGACCTCGGCATCTCACCGGACAACCTGCGGTTCTACGAACACCCCAAGGAGAAGCTCTCCCACTACTCCAAGCGCACCGTCGACATCGAGTACCGCTTCGGCTTCGGCGGCAAGGAGTTCAACGAGCTCGAGGGCGTGGCCAACCGCACCGACTTCGACCTCACCACGCACGCCGGGGCCTCCGGTGCCGACCTGTCCTACTTCGACCAGGACAAGGGTGAACGCTGGACGCCGTACGTCATCGAGCCGGCCGCCGGTGTGGGCCGGGCGATGGCGGCGTTCCTGCTGGACGCCTACACCGAGGACGAGGCGCCGAACTCCAAGGGGAAGCTCGACACGCCGCACCGTGCTCCGGCTGGACCCGCGGCTCGCCCCGGTGAAGGCGGCCGTGCTGCCGCTGTCGCGCAACGCCGACCTGTCACCGCAGGCCCGCGGGCTGGCCGACCAGCTGCGCCAGTCGGTGGAACGTCGAGTTCGACGACGCCGGCGCGATCGGACGTAGGTACCGTCGCCAGGACGAGATCGGTACGCCGTACTGTGTGACGGTCGACTTCGAGACGTTGGAGGACCACTGCCGTGACGGTACGTGAGCGGGACACGATGACGCAGGAGCGGGTTTCCCTCGACGGTGTGGAGGCCTACCTCGCGGCGCGTCTGGTCGGCTGCTGACCGCCCCACCCCGAACCAGCCCTTCAGCCCACTCGGTCTCCCTCCGAGCCCCTGCCCTGTTCCCTCTTCTCAGGTGTCATGAAACGACTAACCAACCTCTCCCGGCTCGCCGGCCTCGTCGCGGTGGCCGGCCTGGCCCTCGGCGTGACCGTCGGCTGCGGCCCGGTCGCCGCCCTGACCGGCTCGGCGGACTCCGACGGTGCGGCGGCTTCGCGCACCCCCGAGCCGAGCTCGACCGCCCAGCGGGGCGACACCTCCCTGCGCAAGCTCACCGGCGCGACGGACTCGCCCCGACCGACTCCCACGACGTCGCCCACCCCCACGCCGAAGGTCACGCTCACCCCGCTGCCCCGGCCGACCAGCACCTACCCGGCGCCGAAGCTGCCCGCCGCGCCGAAGGACGAGGCGCCGGAGCTGGAGCGAATCAGGTACAAGCTGGAGACGATCGTGTGGGCCGCGGCGGGCGAGGTGGACGAGAAGGCCACGAAGAGCAGCTGCTCGAAGTCCGAGAACGACATCATCGCGCTCGGCACCTACAAGTTCACCTGTGACGTGAAGCTGGACGACGTTTCGACCCGGTTCGCGATCACCGCCACGGTGAAGAAGTCCGAGGTCAACTGGGGCTGGACGGCGGACAAGTTGCCGGTCACGGAGAAGAAGGCGGTGTACGAGGCGACCCGGCAGGCGTTCCGGCCGGCGCGGGTGACCTGCGACGTCACCGACCTGGAGGCCGTCGAGGTCGGCACCAGCAGCGGCCTGACCTGCTGGGTCACCGACGTCTACAACGAACGCGTGACCTACCACGGCAAGCTGCTGCCCAACGGCGCCCTCGCGTTCGAGCCGGACAGCTGATGACCGCCGCCCCGGTTTCTCGCGCGGAAGCGCGTTCCGCGTCGCCTTCGGTCCCGCACGCCGTCCCGAGCGGCTACCAGCTCGGCGGGTCGACGGTCAGCCCGCCGGTGGTCCTCGCGCCGATGGCGGGAGTGACGAACGCCGCGTACCGCACGCTGTGCCGCGAGCAGGGCCAGGCGTACGTGCAGGACGTGTCCGCGGGCTCGCCGTCGGGCGGGGTAGCGGATGCGGAACAGCCGCTGGCCGGGGTGTACGTCTGCGAGATGATCACCTCGCGCGGCCTCGCCGAGGGCGACGAGACGACGAAGCGGATGCTGGAGTTCGACCCGGGCGAGACGCTCCGGTCGGTCCAGCTGTACGGCGTGGACCCCACCTACATCGGCCGGGCGACCGAGATCCTGTGTGGCGAGTACGGCGTGGGCCACGTCGACCTGAACTTCGGCTGCCCGGTGCCCAAGGTCACCCGGCGCGGCGGGGGAGCAGTGCTGCCCTGGAAGCGCAACCTGCTGGGCGCGATCCTGCGTTCGGCGGTCGCCGCGGCCGCGCCGTACGGCGTGCCCGTGACGATGAAGACGCGCAAGGGCATCGACGAGGACCACCTGACCTTCCTGGAGGCCGGGCAGATCGCGCAGGACAGCGGCTGCGCCGCCATCGCGCTGCACGGGCGGACCGCCGCCCAGCACTACAGCGGCCAGGCGGACTGGTCCTCGATCGCCGAGCTCGCCGCGTCCGTGGATATCCCGGTGCTCGGCAACGGCGACATCTGGGAGGCCGAGGACGCGGTGCGGATGGTCCGGGAGACCGGCTGCTCGGGTGTCGTCGTCGGCCGTGGCTGCCTGGGCCGCCCGTGGTTGTTCCGCGACCTGGCGGCGGCGTTCGGCGGGCTGCCCGCGCCCGCGCTGCCGGGCCTGGGCGAGGTGGCCGCGATGATGCGCCGGCACGCCGAGCTCCTCGCGGGGTACGTCGGGGAGGACCGCGGCTGCCGGGAGTTCCGCAAGCACGTCTCGTGGTACCTCAAGGGGTTCCCCGTACGGCAGCAGGTGCGCCAGGACCTCGGCCTGGTCCGCGACCTCGCCGGCCTGGACGCCCTGCTCGCCGAGCTCGACCACGACCAGCCGTTCCCGGTCGCCGAGCTGGGCCTGGCCCGCGGCCGGCAGGGAAGCCCGCGGTCGGTGACCATGCCGGAGGGGTGGCTGAACGACCGCGACGGGCTGGGCGAGGACCTCGCCGGCGCCGAGCTCGGCGTCTCCGGCGGCTGACCGCCTGAGGGTTGTGCCCCGGGGTACGGTCAGGATCATGGCGGCGCGCAAGGACCACGGACTGTTCGGCCCCGGCTCGGTCACCTGGCAGGTGCACGGCGAGCACGTCATGTGGGTGGCCGGCGTACGCGCCCTTTACCTGCAGGCGCTCTACCCGCGGGTCATGCGCGGCACCTTCCAGAACTCCGCGCTGTTCGACCGGAAGAAGGCCTGGGCGCGGTTCCTGCGTACGACCGAGTTCGTGGCGGTGCGCACCTACGGCAGCAAGACGCAGGTGAAGGAGGCCGGCCGGCGCGTACGCTCCATCCACGCGAGCCTCACCGGCTACGACCCCGACACCGACGAGACGTTCCGGCTGGACGAGCCGGAGGGCCTGCTGTGGGTGCACTGCGGTGAGATCGACTCCTACGTCGACGTGGCGCGCAGGGCGGGCATCCTGAGCAGCGACGAGGAGGCCGACGCCTACGTCGCGGAGAGTGTGCGGGCCGCCGAGGTGGTCGGCATCCGGCGCGCCGACGCGCCCGCGTCCAGGGCCGACCTCGCCGACTACTTCGCCATGATGCGCCCGAAGCTGTACCTCTGCGACGAAGCCCGCCAGGGCATGCTGAACTCCTTCAACCCGCCGTTTCCGTTCCGGCTGGCGCCGCTGCGGCTGGTGGTGCCCTCGCTCAACACGCTGGCCTTCATGGCGCTCCCACGCTGGGCCCGCCGCCTCTTCGGCGTGCCCACGCTGCCCACCACCGAGCTGTCCGTCACGCTCAGCCTGCGCGCCGCCCGCCAGGCCACCTCGCTGCTGCCGCCCCCGCCGCGACCGGCGCTCGTCGCCTGAGTTCGCCGCCTGATTCGAAGGACACGCCCTACGCTCGGAAGCGGAGCGCCGCACGGGGAGCGGCCGCCGGGGGTGATGTGCGGATGCTGGTGTACGGATTTTCCCAAGGAAACAAGGACATGCGGGACCTGCTCGGCGGGAAGGGTGCGAACCTCGCCGAGATGACCAACCTCGGCCTGCCGGTCCCGCCCGGGTTCACGATCACCACTCAGGCCTGCCGAACCTACCTCGACACCGGGCAGGAGCCGGCCGGGCTGCACGACGAGGTCACCAAGCACCTGGCCCACGTGGAGGCCGCGCGCGGCAAGCGGCTCGGCGACCCCGAGGACCCGCTGCTGGTGTCGGTGCGGTCCGGGGCGAAGTTCTCGATGCCGGGCATGATGGACACGGTGCTCAACATCGGGCTGACCGACCGGTCCGTACGCGGGCTCGCCGAGCAGGCCGGGGACGAGCGGTTCGCCTGGGACTCCTACCGCCGGCTGCTGCAGATGTTCGGCAAGACCGTGCTCGGCATCGACGGCGCGCACTTCGACGACGCGCTGGACGCACTGAAGCGGGACCGGGGTGCGCCGCACGACGTCGACCTGGACGCGGCGGCGCTGCGCGAACTCGTCCTTACGTACAAGGGAATCGTGCGTTCGAAGAGCGGGCGGGACTTCCCGCAGGATCCGCACGAGCAGCTGGACGCGGCGATCCGGGCGGTGTTCGACAGCTGGAACGCGCCCCGGGCGATCACCTACCGCCGGCAGGAGCGCATCAGCGCCGACCTGGGCACCGCGGTCAACGTGGTGGCGATGGTGTTCGGCAACCTCGGCTCCGACTCCGGCACCGGGGTGGCGTTCACCCGCAATCCTGCCTCCGGTGCGCGCGGCATCTACGGCGACTACCTCGCCAACGCGCAGGGTGAGGACGTCGTGGCCGGCATCCGCAACACCGTCCCGCTGACCGAACTCTCCCAACTGGACAAGGTGTCCTACGACGAACTGCTGGACATCATGGCCACCCTCGAAGGCCACTACCGGGACCTGTGCGACATCGAGTTCACCATCGAACGCGGCCGGCTGTGGATGCTGCAGACCCGGGTGGGCAAGCGGACCGCTGCCGCCGCGTTCCGGATCGCCACCCAGCTCGTGGACGAGGGACTGATCACCGAGGACGAGGCACTGGCCCGGGTCGACGGCCACCAGCTCGCCCAGCTGATGTTCCCGCGGTTCGACGAGCGCGCGGCGGCATGCTCCTCGGGGCAGGCGATCGCGCACGGCATGAACGCCTCACCGGGTGCGGCGGTGGGCCGCGCGGTGTTCGACACCGCCACCGCGGTGGAGTGGAACGCCACCGGTGAGCAGGTGATCCTGGTCCGCCGGGAAACCACCCCCGACGACCTGGACGGGATGATCGCCGCCCGCGGGATCCTCACCAGCCGCGGCGGCAAGACCTCCCACGCGGCCGTGGTCGCCCGCGGCATGGGCAAGACATGTGTGTGCGGGGTGGAGGCGCTGGACATCGACGTGGCCCGCGGGCGCTTCACCGCACCGGGTGGGGTGGAGGTCGCCGAAGGCGACGTGATCTCCATCGACGGGACGACCGGAGACGTCTTCTGGGGCGAGGTTCCGGTCGTCGACTCACCCGTCGTGCGTTATTTCGAAGGGGAGCTTGACCCGGGCGCGGACCAGGCCGACGAGCTGGTGCGGTCGGTGCACCGGCTGATGCAGGTCGCCGACGCCCGCCGCCGGCTCGGCGTACGGGCCAATGCCGACCTGCCCGAGGACGCCGCGCGCGCCCGGGCGATGGGTGCGGCCGGCATCGGGCTGTGCCGTACCGAGCACATGTTCCTCGGCGAGCGCCGGCACTACGTCGAGGCGCTGATCCTCGCCGAGGACGACGCGGAGCGGACGGCGGCGCTGGCCGAGCTGCTGCCGTTGCAGCGCAGCGACTTCGAGGGCCTGCTGTCGGCGATGGACGGACTGCCGGTCACGGTACGGCTGCTCGACCCGCCGCTGCACGAATTCCTGCCCGACCTCACCGACCTGTCCGTACGGATGGCGCTGGCGGGGGAGCGGGGCGAGCGCGACCCCCGGGACGAGCGGCTGCTGCGCGCGGTCCGCCGGCTGCACGAGCAGAACCCGATGATGGGGCTGCGCGGCGTCCGGCTCGGCCTGGTCGTACCCGGCCTGTACGCCCTGCAGGTGCGGGCCGTCGCCGAGGCGGCGGCCGCCCGGGAGCGCGCGGGTGGCCACCCGCACGTGGAGGTGATGATCCCGCTGGTGAGCACCGTCCAGGAACTCGAGCTGGCCCGGGAGGAGGCCGAGCGCACCGTCGCCGGAGTCCGCGAACGCACCGGGCTCGCCGGGCAGATCCCGGTCGGGACGATGGTCGAGCTGCCCCGGGCGGCGCTGACCGCCGGGGCGATCGCCCGGGCCGCGGACTTCTTCTCCTTCGGCACCAACGACCTCACCCAGACCACCTGGGGATTCTCCCGCGACGACGTGGAGGCGGCGTTCTTCGCGGCCTACCTCGAACGCGGCGTCTTCGGGGTCTCACCGTTCGAGTCCCTCGACGTCGCCGGCGTCGGCCGCCTCGTCGAACTCGCCGTACGGGAGGGCCGGGCGGCCCGGCCGGAGCTCAAGCTCGGGGTGTGCGGCGAGCACGGCGGCGACCCGGACTCGGTGCACTTCTTCCACGACGCCGGCCTGGACTACGTGTCGTGTTCGGCGTTCCGGGTGCCGGTGGCCAGGTTGGAGGCCGGCCGCGCGGCGGTGCTCGCCGACGGTGACGCGGGCAGCGCCAGCAGGTGAGCCGGCCGCCTGTCACGCAGCAGCCGATGCCGGTCACTCGTTGACACGACGATCTCGCGCATGCCTAGTGGAACCATGGAGCCGCCACCTTGAGGGGGTGTCCTCGTGGAGCCCAACGAGAGGTTACGTTCCGCGCGCGAGAGAACGGGGTCCCGGGAGTCTCCCGGTCACGCGATGTCCCGGCAGGAGATGGCCGACCAGCTCAACGCCTACCTGTTCCGGGTCACCGGCCGCGAGTTCGGCATCGACGCGAACTACGTGGGGAAGCTCGAGCGCGGAGTCATTCGCTGGCCGCAGAAGCTGTACCGGGACGCCTTCCGGGCCGTTCTCGGGGTGAGTACGGACCGGGAGCTCGGGTTCTTCAACCCGCGGCGGGCGCCGGCCGTCACCGGCAACGGCGGTGCCGCCGGAGCCGGGACGGCTGCTGGTCCGGCGAGCAACGGCCGGTCCGGTGACGGCGGGGAGCTCGCCGGGGCTGGCGGGGCCGCCGCCGCGCTGGCCGTACGGACCGGCGCGGGCGGGACGTCGGCGGCCACGTCCGGCGCGGGTGGCAGTGGGCTGCTGCCGGCCGCCGCGTTCGCGCTGCTGGGACCGCTGGAGGCGACACCGATACCGTCGCGCATCGGCCGGGACGAGATCGGGCACGTCCGCGCGGCCGCGGTGCTGTTCAGCCGCTGGGACCACAGCTACGGCGGTGGTTTCGTACGGGACGCCGTGGTCGCGCAGCTGCGCTGGTCGGTCCGGTTGCTCCAGGCCGGCGCCGGGCACCGCGAACGCCTCGAACTGCACGAGGCGGTGGGTCACCTCGCGCACGTCGCGGGGTTCATGGCCTTCGACGCGTACGCCTTCACCGACGCCGAGCGGCTGTTCCGGTTCGCCCTCGCCTGCGCGGAGGCGGCGGGGACCTGGCACCTGCGGGCGAAGGTGCTCTCCTCGATGGCCAGGCTGGCTGTCTGGCGCGGTCAGGCCGCCACCGCGCTCGGGCTGACCGACCTGGCCCTGGTCCGCTCGGACCGGATCACCCCCACCGAACAGGCGATGCTGCTCACGGCGCGGGCGCGCGGGCTGGCCCGGCTGGGCCGCACCAGGGAGACCCTGCGGGTGGTGGGTGCCGCCGACGACGCGTTCGCCCGCTCCAACCCGGCCGAGGACCCGCCGTGGATGGCGTACTACGACGCGGCCCAGCACGCGGGCGACACCGGGCACGCGTTGTTCGACCTGGAGGTACGCGGGTACCCGACCGAGGCGGGCCGGCGGCTGGCCGCCGCGGTGGCCGGGCACACACCGGCCTACGCCCGGTCCCGCACCATCTCCCGGATCAAGCTCGCGTCCTTGCTGATGGCGACCGACGACCCGCGGGAGGCGGTGTCGGTGGGTACGCCTGCACTGGAGGGCGCGGGCCGGCTGCGGTCCCGGCGTACCGCGGAGGACCTGCGCGAACTCCGGCGGTACGCCGGGCAGCACGCGACCGTCCCCGACGTGGCCGACCTGCGGCGCCGGATCGGCACCCTGGTCGGCTGAACCGCGGCTTCCCGGTCAGCCGCGTCGTGCCGTCACTGGGCGGGCGGCCACAGCCGGGGGCAGGCGGCCGGGTCGGTGTAGTCGGGGTGGCCGGCGGCGTTTCGGCGTACGTAGTGGTCATTGGGGTGAAAGGCGAGGGTGCCGTCGGGCCGGGTGTGCTCCACGAAGTGGTTCGACCCCGGCTGCAGGTGAATGGCGATGGACCGCCGCGGCGCGCCGCTGCGGTTGGGGCCGCTGCCGTGCACCGTACGGCAGTGGTGGATGCTCATCGCCCCGCGCGGGATCTGCGCCACCACCACCTCGACGTCGTGCTGTCGCCGGACCGTGTCCAGAGTGGACAGGTCGGGGTTGAAGAAGTCCAGCACCACGTCGTCCTCCCACCGGTGGCTGCCGGCCACGAACGACACCGCGCCCTCGCGTTCGCCGACGTCGTGGAAGGGCACCCAGGCGGTGAGCATGTCCGCCGAGGCCGCGCTGCGCCAGTACTGCCGGTCGGTGTGCCAGCCGACGTTCACCTTCCCGGACTCGGCCAGACCGTTCTCGGACGGCTTGTACAGCAGCTGGTCGTGCCAGAGCCGGATCTCCGGTTCGCCGTTGAGGCGGGCCGCGCAGGCGCCGATGAGCGGGTGCCGCACCAGGGTGGCCAGGTCGTCGACGATCAGGGACGTGTAGTCGTTCTTGCGGAGCACGTCGCCGTGCTCGGCCCGCCAGCCCACCCGGTCACTGCCGTCGGGCATCGGCCGGTCGGCGTGCCCGGCGTAGAAGCTCGCCATGCCGCGCTCGGCGGTGTCGAGCACCTCCGGTGGCAGGATGCGCCCGGAGATCCAGTAGCCGTTCTCCCGGTAGAACTCCACGTCCTCCGGTGTCGGCAGCAGGTCGGCATAGCGTTCGAGCAGGTCTTCGGTCGTGGTCGTCATGTTCTGCGACGCTACGGCCGGGTGCGGTCGCAGGCGTTCACGCGCGGGTCGGGAAACGTACACAATCGCCGGGTGCGTGCGGACAGGACTGGCGGAGCGGGTGGGACTGGTGGGAGTGGCCGTGGCCGGCGGGATCGACGAGGTGGTACGCCCGGACGGGATCTCGGCCGGCTTCCACGCCTATCTCGGCCGCGCGGGCGTACCCGGCCTGGTGCATGCCGGCGACCAGCGGGCGCCGACGTCCTGGCTGATCGGCGCGCACCGCCACGACGTGTGGGAGCTGTATCTCCAGACCGACGGTCCGGCCACCCGCTGGCGGGTTCGCGACCGCGAGTACGCCGTGGATCGCAACGGCCTGCTGGTCGTGCCGCCCGGTGCGGTGCACCACATGGTCTGCCCGGCGAGCACGACCTGGCAGTACGTGTTCGCGGCGTTCGACGCCGCCGCGCTGCTGGCCGACCTGCCCGAGGCGGCGCAGATCTGGCGGCGATCGGTGCCGGCGTACGTGCCCGACGCGGGCTCGGCGGTGGCGCCGTTCGAGGCCTTCCTGCGCGAGGTCACCACCACCCAGTCGCTGCGGACCGCCGGGCTGACGTTGACCGCACGGCACTTACTGGTGGAGGTGACCAGGCTGATGACCGCCGGCGAGGTGGCCGGCCAGGTGGGGCTGCACCCGGCGGTGGCGCACGCTCGCCGACTGCTGGACGCCGCGCCCGGGCGGCGGCTGCCGCTGGCCGCGCTGGCCCGTGCGGTGGGACTGTCGCCGGCGTACCTCGGCGAGCTGTTCACCGAGCAGTTGGGTGCGACCCCCGCGAACTACCACCGGTCGCTGCGGCTGCGGCGGGCGGAGATGCTGCTCGCCGAGACCGACGCGAGCGTCACCCAGGTCGCGGTGGAGCTCGGCTTCTCCTCCGCCCAGCACTTCGCGACCGCGTTCCGTGCCCGCACCGGCCGTACGCCGCGGGAGTTTCGCCGTCAGTGGCGCGGCGGGCGTACGCCGGCACCGCGGGTCGACCCGAAGCCGGAGTACCGAGTGGAGTACCCGAAGTCACCGACAGCGGGCACCTCGACGTGGTAGACGGAACCCGTGGCAGTCGACCAGGTGCGGGGCACGCGCCCGACCACTCAGGCGCCGGAGCGGGAGCCGTTCGCGACTCTGCCGGTGCTGCTGGTGGCGGCCGCCACCGCGGCGTTGCTGGTGGCGACGAGCAGCCGCTATGGCTACCACCGGGACGAGCTGTACTTCCGGCTGCTGGGTGAGCACCCGGCGTGGGGCTACGTCGACCAACCGCCCGCCGCGCCCCTGCTGGCGGAGCTGACACGCGTGCTGTTCGGGGACCACCTGTGGGCGGTGCGGCTGCCCAGCGCTCTGGCGGTGGCCGTCGCCGCGATCCTTTCCGCGCTGCTCGTCCGGGAGTGGGGTGGCGGCCGGGCGGCGCAGGTGCTGGGCGCGCTCGGCATGGTGACGGTCTTCCCGCTCGCGGGCGGGCACGTGCTGGCCACCGCGACCCTCGACCTGGTGCTGCAGGCGGCCGTGCTGTTGTGTGTGGCCCGGGCGTTGCTGCGCGACCCCCGCTGGTGGCTCGCGGTTGGTGTGGTGGTCGGCGCCGGGCTGTACGTCAAGTACCTGATCGTGCTGACGCTGCTGGCGGTCGGCGCCGGGCTGCTGCTGGCCGGCCCGCGCCGGGCGCTCGTCTCGCGCTGGCTGTGGGCCGGGGTGCTCCTCGCGCTGGTGGTCGGCGCGCCGAACCTGGTCTACCAGGCCACCCACCACTGGCCGCAGCTCACCATGGCCGGCGCGATCGAACGGGACAAGGGCGCGGGCTCCCGCATCTCCTTCGTACCGCTCCAGCTGGTCATGCTCGGGTTGTTCATGGTTCCGGTGTGGGTGGCCGGGCTGGTACGGCTGCTGCGCGAGCCTGGGCTGCGGCCGGTGCGGGCGATCGCGGTCGCGTACCCGGTGGCGTGCGTGCTGGTGCTGGTGCTCGGCGGGCAGCCCTACTACACCCTCGGCCTGATGCTGGCGCTGTACGCGGCCGGGTGCGTGCCGGCGGTGCGATGGATGGAGCGCGGCCGGCAGCGTGGCCGGCAGCGTGGCCGGGTCGCGTGGTTCTGCGCCGCGCTGGTGCTCAACGTCGCCCTGTCGGTGCTGGTCGCGTTGCCGCTGCTGCCGGTTCGCGCAGTCGCGGCCAGCCACCTCGCCGACGCCAACCAGGTGGTCGGCGACCAGATCGGCTGGCCGGAGTACGTACGCCAGATCGAGGACGTCTACCGGGGGCTGCCCTCCGCCGACGCGTCCCGGGCCGTCATCCTCACCGCCAACTACGGCGAGGCAGGCGCGCTGGACCGCTTCGGCACCGGCCTGCCACCCGTCCACAGCGGACACAACGAGCTGTGGTTCCTCGGCCGGCCGGCGCAGGACCGGACGGTGGTGATCCTGGTCGGTTTCGCCGACGCCGAACCGCGACTGGCATGGTTCGGAACGTGCCGGGTCGCGGCACACCTGGACAACGGCGTCGGCGTTCCCAACGAGGAGCAGGACAACGACGTCAAGGTGTGCCGCGACCCGTCCCGGCCGTGGTCGCGCCTGTGGCCCGACCTCCGGCACTACGACTGATCTCCGGTCCGCCGCGAGCTTCGCCGTCAGTGGCGGGGCGGGCGTACGCCGGTGCCCCGGGTCAGTCCGAAGCCGGTGCGTTCCAGCGTGTTCTCCTGACCGAAGAAGCCCTGCGTCTCCTCGTAGACGTCGGTCCCGAAGTGGTTGTCGAGGTCGTCGGCCGTCCCGCCGATCAGGTCCGGGCCGAGGCCGTAGAGCTCGTAGACGTACCCGGTGTCCATCAGGTTCGTGACGCCGCTGATGTTGCTGGTGTGGTAACTGCCGAGGAAGTGCCCGGCCTCGTGCGAGACGACGTTGCCGATCGCCTGGCCGAGGAACGCGATCTTGTCGCTGCGCGGTGAGAGGTAGGTGTTCAGCGAGAGCGGGTCGCCGGCCGGGTTGCTGAGCTGGTCCAGCAGCACCAGCGCGGTGTCCTCGCGGCTGAGGTTGCCCGGGTCGACGGCCTGGGAGATCCCGAGCAGCGGCATCAGGCCGGCCTCCTCGAGCGTGCCGCCGACGATCACCCGGCTCACGCCCCGCCGCCCGAACAGGTCGGCCGGTGCGGTCGCGGAGGTCACCACCCGCAGGTCGATCCGGGAGTTGGCGCTGCCGGCGGCCACCTCATCGTAGAGGTTGTCGCGCACGGTCCTCGCCACCGCCCCGACCAGCGCGGGCTCGTCGGCCTTCGTGAGGCCCCACCGGCCGAGGAAGTCGGACAGGCCGCTCAGGTCGCGGACCCCGGGCTCGGTGGCGGCGCCGCCGAAGATGCGGTTGTCGATCCGGGCGCCGTCGAAGTCGAGCAGGATCGTCTGGGTCGGCGGGTGGGCGCCCCCGGAGCGGTAGGCCTCGACGGCCGCGTCGTAGGCGCCGTCACCGTCCGCGACCGAGACGTAGTAGCGCCCAGCGCGCGAGGCCACGTGGTCGGCGGTGGCGTTGCCGCCGCCTGGCAGCGGTGAGCTCGCGGGGTACAGCGCGGTGACGTCGACACCGGAACGCTGGACCACCACTCCGTCCGGGTCGAGGATGCTCACCTGGTGGCCTGACCCCCGCACGGTGGCGCCGATGACGTCACCGGGTGCGAGATCCACGGCGTAGATGTCGGTGTCGACGTCGGCGACGGTGAGGGTAGCGGCGTAGGGGCCCTCGGTCCCCACACCGACGCCGCTGCCGGAGTCGAACGGGTCCATCGGGTAGGGCCAGGGTGTGGTGCTGCCCACCTCGACGTAGTAGGTCCCGTCGGCACGGACCGGATAGGACAGCCGGACCGGACCGCCCTCGCCGGTCATGTCCTGGCCGGCGGTGACCGGGCGGCCCCGGGCGTCGAACAACACGATCGCCGGCGACAGGGTGCCGCCGGCGGGGTCGACGACCGCGGTGAGCGTGCTGCCCGCGGTCGCGTCCACCCGGTAGAAGTCGAAGTCGCCGGTCGCGTCACCGGCGGAGCCGTGCGGGCCGTCTCCGATCCGGCCCCGCACCGAGACGGCCTGGCGCCGCGGGGAGATCCCGGTGGTCCGAGCCGAGGGGATCGCTCCGTCGTCCTCGCTCCCGGCCGGGAGGGTGACCGGGGCGACCTGTTCCGGTGCCAGCGTGCCGGTGATGTGCGCCCGTGGGTTTGCCCGCCGGTCGGTGCCGAACCCGGCGGCGCGTTGCGCCGTGCCGAGGGTGTCGTTCCGGCCGCGCCCGGTCGCCGGTTCGGCGTCCTCGACCTGGAGGGGCGGCTGCGTCTGCGCCGACCTGGCCGCGGCGGCCAGCCGGTCCGCACGTGCCTTTCCCCCGGCCCGCAGGACCCGGCGCCAGCCGACGTAGTCGGCCTTGGTCGGGTCGGGCAGCAGCGAGAGGTAGGGGTTGGCCGAACGCGGTTTCTCACCCGGACGCGCGGACGGAGCCGTCTGCAGGCCGAGCGCTGCCACCGTGCGCTGCTCCGGCTCGGTGGGTGGCCCCGGCGGAGCGGGTTGGCCGGCGCCGGCCGTCGCGGCCAGCGGCCCGATCAGGCTCACTGTCGCGACGGCCGCACCGGCCGTCCAGCTGCGGCGGGTCGACCGCCTCCTGGCCGTCGACCTGTTCGTAGGTGTGACCACGCCACGCCGCATCCGGCACCCCCGTGTCGATCGCTTCCCTCGTCGTGCGGATCAGCGTAGGGGTGGGCACCGACAGTGCTCATCGGTCACGAGGCTGAACGCAGGTCATCCGAACGGACCAGTTCACCTCGATCCGGACGCGACCAAAGGACCGTGGTGACCCTGGTTCTTCGGCAACGTCCTAACGCGCCTGGTCGAACGGGACTGTCAGGCAGGCCAGCCGTGCACCGGCCATGCCCGCGTGTCCGTGCCCTCTGCTCGTGCGGTGTTCGTGGATGACCACCGCGCCGGCGTCCTTGGCGGTGATCGGCCAGTAGACCGTGCTGACCGCGTAGCCGACCCCGTTGGCGTCGGTGCGGAAGTCCAGCCAGATCTCGTTGCGCGGGTTGGCGTACCGCGGGTCCACCGACGGCTGCACCGGGTCCTCGACGAACTGCACGTGCGGGCCGGAGTCGGTCGGCGCGGCGCCGCAGCTGTTCACGTGGACGTGGGCGCCGTAGGTGCGCCGGGGGACCAGGCCGGTCACCGCGAGGACGGTGGTCGTGCCGAACGGCCAGGTGTAGGCGGCCACCGCCGCCTGCGCGCCGACCGGCACCAGATCCGGGTCGTACGTCAGCGCGTTGCCTCCCTCGTCGGCGGGGCCGAACCGGCCGATGGCGATGACCGGCCGGTCGAGCTTGGCCCCGTGCGCGGCCGGGGTGGCGGAGGCGGCGGTGGCGGACCGCGCGAGGGCCGTGGCCGCCGAGGCCACGGGCGCCGCGGGTCGTTGCGTCCCCTGCGCGGCGGCGGAGGGGATGGCAGTCGTGGTGGCGGCCACCGCGACCGCGGCCACGAGTAGTGACAGCATGACTGCGTAACGTTTCATGGGGTGGTTGTAGCACGCCCGGCGTGGTCGGAACGGAAGGCGCGCACTGGGCGCCGGCGCCGCCCTGGCCGGGTCCGCCGATGCCATAGGGTCAGTGCTGCGATGAACCGAACCACGCCGGGCGAGCGGCACGAGGACTCGAGCTACCAACCCTCCGATGTCGAACGCTGGGTGGGCGAGCCGCCGAAGAGCGCCGGCCGCACGCCGTACGCCCGCGACCGGGCCCGCGTCCTGCACTCGGCTGCCCTGCGCCGGCTCGCCGCCAAGACCCAGGTGCTCGGTCCGGGGATCCACGACTTCGTCCGCACCCGTCTCACGCACACTCTCGAGGTCGCGCAGGTGGGCCGCGAGCTCGGCCAGTCCCTCGGCTGCGACCCCGACGTGGTGGACACGGCCTGCCTGGCCCACGACCTCGGCCACCCGCCGTTCGGGCACAACGGCGAAGCCGCGCTGGACGAGGTGTGCACGGAGGCCGGCGGGTTCGAGGGCAACGCGCAGACGCTGCGGCTGCTGACCAGGCTGGAGGCGAAGACGTTCGCCGACGACGGCGCGGGTCGCAGCGCGGGGCTGAACCTCACCCGGGCCTCCCTCGACGCGGCGACGAAGTACCCCTGGCGGCGCGGTGACGGCCCGCCGGAGCTGGGCGGGAAGTTCGGCGTGTACGACGACGACCTGGAGGTCTTCGGCTGGCTGCGCGCCGGGGTCGACCGGCGACGCTGCCTGGAGGCCCAGGTGATGGACTTCGCCGACGACGTGGCGTACTCCGTGCACGACGTGGAGGACGGCGTCGTGTTCGGCCGGATCGCGCTGTCCGCGCTGGCCGACCGGGCCGAGCGCGCCACGGTGTGGGAGGTCGTCCGCGACTGGTATCTCCCCGGCGTCGAGGACGCCGAACTCGACGAGGCGTACGACCGGCTGCGTGGCTTCGGCTACTGGCCGCCGACCGACTACGACGGCGACCGGCGCTCGCTGGCCGCGCTGAAGGACCTCACCAGCCAGCTGATCGGGCGGTTCTGCCTGGCCGCCGAGCAGGCGACGCACACCGAGTACGGCCGCGGCCGGCTGGTCCGCTACCGCGCCTCCCTCGTCGTACCCCACGAGACCAGGGTGGAGATCGCCGTCCTGAAGGGGATCGCCGCGACCTACGTCATGCGCTCGGCCGAGCGCGTCGCCCTGCTGTCGCGGCAGCGGGAGGTGGTGCACGGCCTGGTGTCGGCGCTCCGGCGCCACGCGCCGGAGGGGCTGGCGCCGGCGTTCGCGGCCGACTTCGCCGCCGCGCCGGACGACGCCGCCCGGTTGCGGGTGATCATCGACCAGACCGCATCGCTGACCGACGCGTCCGCGGTGGCGATGGCGCGTTCGCTGCGGTCCTGAACCCCTCGGGTTCGCCGGACGTGACCCAGTCGCCGGATCACTCCGGAGGCCCGCGTGGTTCCGACCACGCGGCCGGTTCCCGCCGAGATCCTGCTCCGCCGGGCCCGCCTGTGGCACGGTGGGAATCCCGTACGTGAGTTCTCGAAGGAGTGCGCCGCATGGCTGAGCAGACCGGACAGCAGACCGGACAACAGACCTGTGTCGTGATCGGCGGGGGACTGGCCGCGGCGAAGGCGGTGGAGGCGTTGCGGTCGGAAGGCTTCTCCGGCCGAGTCGTGCTCGTCGCCCGCGAGTCCGAGCTTCCGTACGAACGCCCGCCGCTGTCCAAGGGCGTCCTCCTCGACGCCGACGACCCGGTGACGGTGATCACCCACGACCAGGCGTGGTACGACGAGCAGCGGATCGAGCTCCGGCTCGGCGTCTCGGTGCGGCGGCTGGACCCCTCCGCGCACGAGGTGGTGCTGGCAGACGGTGAGACGCTCCACTACGACAAGGCCCTGCTGGCCACCGGCTCCGTCGTACGCCGGTTGGACGTGCCGGGGGTCGACCTGGCCGGGGTGCACTACCTGCGGACGCTCACCGACTGCCTCACGTTGAAGGACACCCTGACCGCCGCCGACCGGGTGGTGGTCGTCGGCGCCGGCTGGATCGGCCTGGAGACGGCGGCCGCGGCGCGCCACCACGGCGCGGAGGTGGTGGTGGTCGAGCCGCAGCCGGGCCCGCTCTACACCGTGCTGGGGTCGCAGATGAGCGAGGTGTTCGCGCGACTGCACCGCGACCACGGAGTGGAGTTCCGGTTCGGCACCTCCGTCGCGCAGATCCGCGGTGACGGCGGGAAGGTGACCGGCGTGGTCACCGGCGCGGGCGAGGATCTGGCCGCGGACGCGGTGATCGTCGGAGTCGGTGTGGCCCCGGACGTCGAGCTGGCCGAGGCGGCCGGGCTGGAGGTCGACAAGGGCGTGCTCACCGACGAGCGGCTGCGCACCTCCGACCCCGACGTCTACGCCGCGGGCGACGTGGCCCGGTGGTACTCACCGACGTTCGGCCGCCGGCTGCACGTGGAGCACTGGGCCAACGCCCAGGACGGCGGGGCGGCCGCGGGCCGGGCGATGGCCGGCGCGGACGCGGCGTACGACGCGGTGCCGTTCTTCTTCAGCGACCAGTACGACCTGGGCATGGAGTACTCCGGCGACGTCGGGCCCGACGGGTACGACGACGTGGTGGTGCGCGGTGACCTGGCCGGGCGGGAGTTCGTGGCGTTCTGGCTGCGCAAGGGGCGGGTCGTCGCCGGGATGAACGTCAACGTCTGGGACGTCCAGGACGCCATCCAGGCGCTGATCCGGTCCGGGCGCGAGGTCGACACAGGCAGGCTCGCCGACAACGAGGTCGACCTGGACGCGGTGTACGCGTAACCGGTCGACGAGTCCGACGCGGGACCGAGGGCCGAGAATTCTTCCGCGGAAGAATCCCCGGCCCTCGGCAGCAGGTCACACCACGCGGCGGTCGACGTCGGCGAAGTGGCAGGCCGACGGGTGCCCTTGTCCCCGGTCGACCAGCCGCGGCTCCTCGCGCGCGCAGATGTCCTGGGCCTTCCAGCAGCGGGTGCGGAACCTGCATCCGCTCGGCGGGTCGACCGGGCTCGGTACGTCGCCGGTGAGGATGATCCGCCGGCGTTCGCGTTCCCGCTTCGGGTTGGCCATCGGCGCCGCCGACAGCAGCGCCTGGGTGTAGGGGTGCGCCGGGCGTTCGTAGACGTCGTCGCGGCTGCCGGTCTCGACGACCTTGCCGAGATACATCACCGCCACCCGGTCGGAGATGTGCCGGATCACCGACAGGTCGTGGGCGATGAAGATGTACGCCACGCCGAGGGTGTCCTGCAGGTCCTCCAGCAGGTTGACCACCCCCGCCTGCACGGACACGTCCAGCGCCGAGACGGGTTCGTCCAGGACGAGCAGCCGCGGCTCCAGTGCCAGCGCCCGGGCGATTCCGACGCGCTGCCGCTGTCCGCCGGAGAACTCGTGCGGGTAGCGGTTGCCGTGTTCGGCGTTGAGTCCCACCAGCCGGAGCAACTCGGCCACCCGGGGTTTGCCGGTTGAGCCCCAGCGCCCGTGCACCTTCAACGGCTCGGCGATGATGTCGTTGACCGGCATCTTCGGGTTGAGCGAGGCGTAGGGGTCCTGGAAGACGATCTGCAGGTCGCGGCGTACTCCCTGCATCGCCCGGCGGCCCAGCGTCGTCAACTCCTTGCCGGAGAACCTCACCGACCCGCTGGTCGGGGTGTGCAACTGCAGGATCGCCCGCCCGGTGGTCGACTTGCCGCAGCCGGACTCGCCGACCACGCCGAGGGTCTCACCGGCGTCCACGTGCAGGGAGACCCCGCTGACGGCCTGGACCTCGCCGACGACCCGGCGCATCAGGCCCTTGCCGCGGATGGGGAACGTCTTCACCAGGTCGGTGACCTCGAGCAGGTGGGAGTGCGGAGCCGCCGGGGCCGGCGAGTGGTCGCCGGCGGTCGCTGTGCTGGTGGCCGGAGGTGTCATGCCCGCCTCCCCTCGCTCTCGGTGCGGAAGAACTCCGTCGGGTCCGGTGCCGCGGCGAGCGCGTCCCAGTGGTGGCAGGCGGCCACGTGCTCGGGCTCGTGCTCGTCGACGCCGGGCAGCAGGTCGGGCTCGGACTGCCGGCAGGCGTCGTCGGCCAGCGGGCACCGGGGCCGGAACGGACAGCCGGTCGGCAGGTCGATCAGCGACGGAGGGAAGCCGCCGATCGGGCGCAGCCGGTCGGTGCCGTCACTTTCCAGTGCGGGGATCGAGCCCAGCAGCCCTGCTGTGTAAGGCATCCGGGTGCGGTAGAAGACCGCGTCGGTGCCACCGATCTCCACCGGGCGGCCGGCGTACATCACCAGCACCCGGTGCGCGATCCCGGCGATCACACCGAGGTCGTGGGTGATGAGCACGATGGCGGCGTTGACCGCGTCCTTCACCTCCAGCAGCTTCTCCAGGATCTGCGCCTGCACGGTGACGTCCAGCGCCGTCGTCGGCTCGTCGGCGATGATGACGTCCGGACTGTTGATCACCGCCATCGCGATCATCACCCGCTGGCGCATCCCGCCGGAGAACTCGTGCGGGTAGCTGCGCAGCCGGGCCCGGGCCTGCGGGATGCCCACCAGGTCGAGCATCTCCTCCGCCTTGGTGAGCGCGGCCTTGCGCTCGACGAGCTGGTGGGACAGCACCGCCTCGGCGAGCTGGTCGCCGATGGTGTGTACGGGATTGAGCGCGGTCATCGGGTCCTGGAAGATCATGCCGATCCGCAGCCCGCGCAGGCCACGCTGCCGCCGGGCCGACATGGTGAGGATGTCCTCGCCCCGGAAGAGGATGCGCCCGGTGATCCTCGCGGTGCGGGGGAGCAGGCCCATCACCGCCATCGACGACACCGACTTGCCCGAGCCGGACTCGCCGACGATGCCGAGCACCTCGCGTTCGTGCACGACGTAGGAGGCTCCGCGGACGGCGCGGACGGTTCCGTCCTCGGTGGGGAAGCTCACCGCGAGGTTCTCCACCCGGAGCACCTCGGCCGGTGCTGCGTCCTGTCCGGTGCCGCCGGCGTCGCTGCCGGCCGCCCGCCGGTCGTCGTATGCGCTGTCGCGGCCACGCCCGGGCGGGCCGAAGTCGAGCACCTCGCGGCCGGCACCGTCACCGCGATCGTCGGAGGCCGGCACACCGGGGGAGTCGGAGCCGGACCCCGAACGGCTGCCCCGGCGGGGCCACAGGGAAGGAGACATCAGGCGCGCACCCTTGTCTGTCGCGGGTCGAACGCGTCCCGCAGCCCGTCGCCGATGAAGTTGACCGCGAGGGCGATGGCGATGATGAACAGCCCGGGCCACCAGAACAGCCAGGGCCGGGTGATCATCGCCGAGCGGTACTGCGTGATGAGCAGGCCGAGCGAGGTGTCCGGCGGCTGGACGCCGAACCCGAGGAACGACAGCGCCGTCTCCAGCAGCACCGCGCTGGCGATCGTCAGGGTGGCGCTCACCACGATCACCCCGACGGCGTTCGGCATGATGTGCCGGAAGATCGTCCGCATCGACGGTGTGCCGACGGCGCGGGCCGCCTCGACGAACTCCTTCTCCCGCAGGGAGAGGAACTCACCGCGCACCAGCCGGGCGAGCTGGGTCCACACCACCAGCCCGAGCACGATGCCGAGGACGACGATGCCGCTGCCGAGCGCCATCCGGCCGACGACCGCGCAGATGACGATCGTCGGGATGGTGATCATCACGTCGGTGAAGCGCATCAGCGCCGCCTCCACCCAGCCGCGGAAGTAGCCCGCGATCGCGCCGACGACCGTACCGACGATGGTGGCCACGATGCCCACGATGAAGGCGACCATCAGCGACTGCTGCGCACCGCGCATGGTGAGCGCGAAGTAGTCCTTGCCGATGTTGTCCTGGCCGAACGGGTGCGCGCCCCACCGCAGGCCGCCGCCGCCGAGGAAGGACGGCACCACGCTGAGGGTCGGCCGGCCGCCGTCGACCACCTCGGCGGTCGCCTTGTAGCTCAGGTTCCACCAGCCGGGCAGCGGCCCGATGCCGATCGAGCTGAACGCGAGGACGAGTACGCCGGCCAGCAACACCATGCCGGCCAGCGCGGCCCGGTGCCGGAAGAACCTGCTGCGGACCAGCTGGCCCTGTGTACGGGCGACGACGGTCATCCCGCCGGGTGCGCCGTCGTCCGGGCCGCGCGCGGGCTCGCCCGGAGCCTGCCGGTCGGTCGCTTGAGTGGTCACGCGTCCTCCGTTCACGTCAGCCGGATGCGCGGGTCGAGGTAGGCGTAGGCGATGTCGGCCAGCATGTTGAACACCACGACGGCGGTGCCGGAGACGATGAAGAACGCCATCACCGGGTTGGGGTCGACGTTCATCACGCCGTCGCGGAACAACACGCCCATGCCCCGCCAGCCGAAGACGTTCTCGGTGATGATCGCCCCGCCGAACATGCCGGCGAAGTCGAACGCCATCAATGTGGTGAGCGGCATCAGCGCGTTGCGCAGGGCGTGCCGGGTGACGACGCTGCGCTCGGTCAGGCCCTTGGACCGGGCCGTGCGTACGTAGTCCTGGTTCAGCACCTCGAGCATGCTCGCGCGGGTGTAGCGGGTGTAGAGCGCGAACGAGATGAGCAGCAACGCCATGCTGGGCAGGGCGATGTGGCTCACCGCGTCCCAAGTGAGGTCCCAGAACCCGCCGGTGAAGTTGGGGGTGCGGGCGCCGATGGTGGACACCGGCCGGCCGAACGTGCGCTGGCTGTAGCCGGAGAACGCCTGGAAGAACCTGTCGAAGAAGATCAGCCCGCCGGTGAACAGTCCGGTGAGCACGGCCGCGGCGACCGCCCGGCGGCGCTGCGCACCGCCCAGCGCCAGGCCGATGCCGGCGCTGACCACGACGGTGACCAGGGCGAGCCCGGCGATCACCACCCAGGTCGGGTCGGCGAGGACGGAGGTGAGCGCCAGCGACGACAGCGCGCCGACCCCGGCCGCTGCCAGGGCGGCGTACAACGGGTCGCGGTTGCGCAGACCGGCGACCAGCGTGGCGATCCCGACCGCCGACGCCAGCGAGATGACCAGGATCACCGCGAAGCCCAGACCCGGATCGGCGAACCAGCGGGTGAGCGACAGATAGGTGAGGATGCCGCCGACCGACAAAGCCGCGATCGCGAACGCGAAGGCCCGGCGCCGCGGGTTGCCGCCCATGATCGCGCTCCAGGCCAGCCCCGCCACCGCGGCGACGAGGACGATCACCTGGACCGGTATCTCCGGGTCGCGCAGCCAGTTGTTGAACTCGATCGCGGCGAACTGCTTGAGCATCACCGCCACCCAGAACGACGGCAGCGAGAAGAACAGGAACGACGCGAGGGTGACCGCGTAGTCGAACCCGGTGTACTGCCGTAACGCCGACACGATCCCGACCATGATCCCGACGACCAGTGCCAGCACCGAGGCGGCAAGGACGAGTTGCAGGGTGGCGGTCACCGCCTGGCTGAGCAGGCCGCCGACGTCCTGGCCGGTACGGGTGGAGCCGAGATCACCTCGGGCCACCCCGGTGAGCCAGGTGACGTAGCGCAGCGGGACCGGCTGGTCGAGGTGCATCAGCTTCGTGCGTTCGGCGATCTTCTGCGCCCGCTGCGCGGTCTGGTCCTGCCGCAGGTCGGCCAGCGGGTCACCCGACAGCGCGGTCAGTGTGTAGACGACGAACGTCGCCACGAGCAGCACACAGGCCGAGACCAGCAGCCTGCGCACGATGAAGACGACCACCCCGAACTCCTCACTGAACGTCGTACGCAGGCCTTCTCGTCCGGTGGTTCGCCGTGGCGGGCCTCACCGGCCCGCCACGGCGATCTGCCAGGGCTGTCTACGGCCCTGAGACTTCGGGCCTGGTGGCGTCTGCCCAGATGTGTCTCAGGATGCCGACCACTTGTCCATGTTCCAGGTGATCGACGCCTGGGACGGGTTCGGCTTGATGTTCTTCAGGGTGTCGCTCCAGGCCGACAGACCCGGCTGGCTGTACAGCGGGATGGTGGCCAGGTCGTCCCACAGCAGCTTCTCGATCTGCGCGTTCAGCTTGGTGCGGGTGTCGGCGTCGGTGCTGCGGTTGAGCTCGGCGATCAGCGAGTCGACCTTTTTGTTGGAGTAGCAGCCGTTGTTGTTGCCCTTGCCCGACGGCGTGCAGGCGGTCGGCGTATGGAACGTCGAGGACCAGCCACTCACCAGCGACGAACCCGACCAGCCGAACAGCGCCACGTCGAAGCCGCCGTTGGCCAGGGCGCCGTCGGCCTCGAAGAAGTTGGCCGCGCCCTTGTCCACCACCTTGAAGCCGGCCTTGCCGCACGAGTCGGCGATCAGCTGGACGACCTGGGTACGCCGCGGGTTGGGCGTGTTGTACCCGATCCGCACCGTCAGGTTCGAGTTGCCCGTCGATGCCAGCATCGCCTTCGAGCCCGCCACGTCGGCCTTGGCGTACTTCTCGGCGCCGACCTCCTTCGACACGGTGGGGTAGGCGCTTTCGAACGGCGCGATGGTGCGGGTGTCCATCGGCTCGGCGTCCGGCTTCTGCGGCTTGATCAGGTTGTCCACGATCAGCTTGCGGGGAACGCACATCGCGAACGCCTGCCGCACCTTCTTGTCCTTGAAGGGGCCGTTGTGGAAGTTGAAGTCGAGGTGGTCGTAGAGGTACTGGTCGCCGGTCACGACCTTGACGCCCTGGGTCTCCTTGAGCTGGTTGAGCAGGTCGGGGTTGGACTGCGGCTCGATGATGTTCACCTCGCCGTTCTGCAGCGCCTGCACCTGCTCGTCCTGGGTGATGAAGCGGATGACGACGTTCTTGGCGGCGGGCGGGTCACCCCAGTACTTGTCGTTGGCGGTCAGCGTGATCGACTGGCCGGCGTCCCACTTGCTCAGCTTGTACGGACCCGAGGACGGGATGACCGAAGCGTCGGGCAGCTTGCCGGGCTGCATCACCCAGCCCGTGTTGTAGAACTTCGCCGCCTTGGCCAGTGCCGCCGCGTCCTTCTTCTTGACCGCGCTGATGAACTGGTCCTCGGTCATGCCCGACTGCTTCTCCACCACGTGGGCGGGCAGCAGGCCGGTCGCGCCCGGAGCCACCGACTCCCAGTCGGCGAACGGCTCGGAGAACTTGAAGGTGAACTTCTTGTCCCCGGCGGCGCAGTTGGGCGTCTCGACGAGTTCCGTGCCCGTGGTGCCTGCGGTGGAGAACAGGTCCTTGCCGACCTTGCCGGAGTTGGCTGCCCAGAACAGCAGGATGTCGTCGCAGTCGATCGGGTTGCCGTCGGACCAGACCGCCTTCGGGTTGATCGTGTAGTCGACGGTGAGCGGGTCGTCGGAGGTCTTCTTGTACGTCCCGAAGGTGCTGTCCGGCTTGACCGAACCGTCCGCGCCGAAGTACCAGAAGCCGCTCAGTACCCGCTGGAGAACGATGTTGTTCTTGCTGGCGTTGTTCTCCGCGGTGTTGCCGTTGTAGGCGTCGATCTCCTGCTCGAACGTGTGCGTGATGGTGATCGGCGCCGACGTCTTGCCGCCCTGGGCTCCGGTGTCGGTGCCCTCGTTGCCGCCACCACCTCCACCACAGCCGCCGAGCACCAGTGCGGCACTGGCGACGAGTCCGACGTACCAGGTCTTCCTGTTTTGAGTGCTCACCGGCGGCTCCTAGCTGAATCAGCGCCCTCACGGGCGGGAATGCCAAAGATGATCACTGTTCCCGTCCGGGTCGCAAGGGTGGAGGCGGAGTGTTATGGAGCTGAGATGTGCTGTTCACACAGGCACTCGACCCGGCGCCGTCGGGCTCGTCGGCGCCCGGCCGTAGACTCCGACCCATGGCCGGCCGGATCCGCGACGACGACATCGCGCTGGTCCGGGAACGCACCCGGATCGACGAGGTCGTCTCCTCCTACGTCACGTTGCGGCCGGCGGGCGTCGGCTCGCTGAAGGGGCTGTGTCCCTTCCACGACGAGAAGTCCCCGTCGTTCAACGTCCGCCCCCATGTCGGCGCCTACCACTGCTTCGGTTGCGGCGAGGGCGGCGACGCCATCTCGTTCCTGCAGAAGATCGAGGGCCTCGGGTTCGTGGAGGCGGTCGAACGCCTCGCCACCCTCGCCGGCGTGCAGTTGCGGTACGTCGACGGCGGCCAGCCCGAGCGGCGCCAGCCCGGCACCCGGGCACGGCTGATCGAGGCGCACAAGGCCGCCGAGGAGTTCTACAAGGAGCAGCTGCACTCCTCACCCGACGCGGCGGCCGGGCGCACCTTCCTCGCCGAGCGCGGCTTCGACCGGGCGGCGGCGGAGCACTTCGGCGTCGGTTTCGCCCCGCGCGGCGGCAGCGCACTGCTCAGCCACCTGCGCGGACGCGGCTTCGCAGACGACGAGCTCGCCACCGCGGGCCTGGCCGCCACCAGCGCCCGCGGCCGATACGACCGGTTCCGGGGCCGGCTGGTGTGGCCGATCCGCGAGCTGTCCGGTGAGGTGGTGGGGTTCGGCGCGCGCCGGCTCTTCGACGACGACCGGATCGACGCGAAGTACCTCAACACTCCCGAGACGCCGATCTACCACAAGAGCCAGGTGCTGTACGGCGTCGACCTGGCCCGCCGTGACATCGCCCGCAAGTCCCAGGCGGTCGTGGTGGAGGGCTATACCGACGTGATGGCCTGCCACCTCGCCGGCGTGCCCACCGCGGTGGCCACCTGCGGCACCGCGTTCGGTGAGGACCACGCCCGGGTGCTGCGCCGGCTGCTGCTGGACCACGAGGAGTTCCGCGGCGAGGTGATCTACACCTTCGACGGTGACGAGGCCGGCCAGCGGGCGGCGGTGAAGGCGTTCGAGGGCGACCAGCAGTTCGTGTCGCAGACCTACGTCGCGGTCGAGCCGGACGGGCTGGACCCCTGCGACCTGCGGCTCAAGCACGGCGACGCGGCGGTCCGCGACCTGATCGCCCGCCGGATTCCGCTGTACCGCTTCGTCCTGGAGCGGGCGCTGGTCCGGTTCGACCTGGACCGCGCCGACGGCCGGGTGGACGCGCTGCGGGCCACCGCGCCGTACTTCCGTTCCGTACGCGACCGCGCCAAGCTGAACGCCTACTCCCGCGAGCTCGCCGGCATGCTCGGCATGGACGTCGACGAGGTGCGGGCCGAGGTGTCCCGGGCGGCCGGCGCCGCCGCTCGCGCGGGCGCCGGTCCCGGGGCCGGCGGCGGTGGTGCGCGCGGCGACCGGACCGGTGGCCGCGGACGGGGGCCGGTGTCCGAGCCCGGTCGTACGCCGACCGCGCCGACCGGGCCGACCGCGCCGGCGGCACCGGCGGGGCCGCAGACGGCGCTGCCCGACCCGAACGAGCCTCGGCTGAGTGCCGAACGCGAGCTGCTCAAGCTCGTCGTCCAGTCGCCGACGATCGTCGGTCCGGCGTTCGATGCGCTGGAGGAGCACGAGTTCACCCATCCCGCCTACGTCGCGGTCCGCCGCGCCTGTGCCGGCGCGGGTGGCGTGGGCACCTCCGCCGGCGGTGACGCCTGGGTGTCCGCGCTCGCCGAGCACGCACCCGACGACGCCGTACGCGGCCTGGTCACCGCCCTCGCTGTGGAGCCGCTGCGCGCGGCCGGCAACCCCGACCAGCGCTACGCCGGTTCGCTGCTCGCCCGGGTGCAGGAGCTCGCGGTTGCCCGCCGCATCGCCGACGTCAAGTCCAAGTTGCAGCGGATGAATCCCGTGGAGCAGACCGAGGCGTACAACAAGTTGTTCGGCGAGCTGGTCGCTCTCGAACAGCACCGCCGCGGCCTGCGCGAACGCGCCGTGGGCGGCCTCGGCTGAGGCTGAGCCTTCCGCACGGACCGCCCACCGGTGGGTCCGTCGGCGCTGGCCGGGACCGGACCGGCCCGCCGACCGGCCGCACCTGCCGACCGGGTGAGTTGGCGGCAGCGGTTAGTTTCTAGGCATGCCGAAGGTCGCCGGAGTCGACTCCTCCACCCAGTCCTGCAAGATCGTCGTCGCCGACGCCGACACCGGCGAGGTGCTCGACGAGCGCGTCGCCGCCCACCCCGACGGCACGGAGTGCCCACCGGAGGCGTGGTGGTCGGCGCTGAAGGAGGCGGCCGAGGGGCTGCTGGACGACGTGGCCGCGGTCGGCGTCGCCGGCCAGCAGCACGGCATGGTCACCCTGGACGAGGGCGGCGAGGTCGTCCGCCCGGCGCTGTTGTGGAACGACACCCGGTCCGCGGCCGCCGCGCTCCGGCTGGTGCAGCTGCTCGGCCCGGCCGGGTGGGCGGAGGCGGTGGGTTCGGTGCCGCTGGCCAGCATGACCGTGAGCAAGCTCGCCTGGCTGGCCGAGCACGAGCCGGCCAACGCCGAACGCGTCGCCCGGGTGATGCTGCCGCACGACTACCTGACCTGGGAGCTGACCGGGCGCCCGGACCAGCCGGTGACCGACCGCGGCGACGCGTCCGGCACGGCGTACTGGTCGCCGGTGACCGGTGACTACCGCACCGACCTGCTCCAGCTCGCGCTCGGCCGTACGCCCGAACTCCCCAGGGTGCTCGGTCCGTCCGAACCCGCGGGGGAGACCGGCTCGGCCGGCCTGAACGGCATCCTGCGCCCCGGGACGCTGGTCTCGGCGGGCACCGGCGACAACATGGGCGCCGCGCTCGGCCTCGGCATCGAGCCCGGCGACGTGGTGGTCTCGCTCGGCACCAGCGGCACCGTCTTCGCCGTGCACGACAAGCCGTCCACCGACGCGAGCGGGATCGTGGCCGGCTTCGCCGACGCGACCGGCCGCTTCCTGCCGCTGGTCTGCACGCTGAACGCCGCCCGGGTGCTCACCGCCACCGCAACCATGCTGGGTGTGGACCTGGCCGGACTGGAGCGGCTCGCCCGCGAGGCCGAGCCGGGAGCCGGTGGGCTGGTGCTGCTGCCCTACCTCGACGGCGAGCGCACCCCCAACCTCCCCGACGCGGCCGGCTCGCTGCACAACCTCAGGCGCGGCACGATGACCCCGGCCAACCTGGCTCGGGCCGCGGTCGAGGGCATGCTGTGCGGGCTCGCCGACGGGCTGGACGCGGTGCGCGCGCAGGGCGTGACGGTCCGCCGGGTGCTGCTGATCGGCGGCGCCGCCCGGTCGGAGGCGGTGCGCTCGGCGGCGCCGACGGTGTTCGGCGTACCCGTCACGGTCCCGCCGCCGGCGGAGTACGTCGCGCTCGGTGCGGCCCGGCAGGCCGCGTGGGCGCTGGCCGGTTCGGCGGCGCCGCCCTCGTGGAGCCTCGGCGAGTCCGTCGTACGCGACGAGATGGACGAGGCCGCGGGCGAGCGCATCCGATCGGCCTACGCGCACGCGCGCACCGCCCTGCATCCGGGCGGCTGACGGCGGCGGCCCTGGCCGCCGCGCCGGGGTTTTTGGGCCGTTTCCCGCCGCACGACATGCGGGGAAGTCGGCGCGACTCGCCGGGACACATCGGGTTGGTCACAAGGTGTGTGGTTGGTGTCGCTCTCGGTGGGGAAGGTGCCTGTTTCGGGGAGGCACAATGGTGATGAACTCTGCCGACGTCGGCGCCCGTCGACGGCTGATCGTGATGCAACGCCTGCGTGAGCGGCGTCGCCGCCTCGGACTGACCCAGAAGCAGGTGGTCAGCCGGTTGGGTCGGCTCGGCGTACTCACGACGAACAAGGCCCTCAGCAGCCTGGAGCACGGTGCCGGTCTGGACGTGGCGAAGCTGCCTGAGCTCGCCCACGCCCTGGAGTGCACGGTGACGTATCTGCTGGGCATGACCTCGGACCCGCGAAGCTGGGCACCGGACACCACGCCGGCCAGCCAGCAACAGGGTCCCCGGGACCAGGCCGCGGCCGCCGCCAACCGGCCGAGGGTGCCGGGCGCGGTGCCTGCCGGGGTCCGGCCCGACTGGGCCCGCCGGCCAGACCTGGCGCGCCGCCCGGCGGCCGCTCCGGGCCTGGTCAACGCGCATCCGCCCACTCGAAATCCACCACCGTCCGCCTGACGGTCGCGCGGCCCGGGCCCCATGCCCGGGTCGCGCGCACTCCTGCGTGGGGAAGCCTCTGAGAGGGGTCAGCCCGACCAGGAGCGGTGGGCCCGGGTGAGGATGTCCAGGACCAGCTTCGCCGCTGGTCCCACGGCGTTCTCCACCGCGGACGACAGGCCGATGCCGGTGCCGATGTCGCCGGGTTCGCACCCCACGACCACCACCCGGGCGACCTGGCGGTGGATCGCGGGGACGAGAGCCAGCACGCCGTCGGGTTCTGGGTACGGTCCCGCGCCCGCCGCGTCGTCGGCGGCCTCCAGGACGTACAACGTGCCCGGCGGACCGTCGCGGTGCAGAGCGTCGACCAGGACCACCAGGCCGTACCCGTCCAGGTGCTGCGCGGCGAGGTGCCGGCCGCGGATGCCGTAGTCGCGCAGGTCGACCTGTGCCGGCAGCGGGTCGCGGGCCAGCCGGTGGATCACCGCGACGCCGAAGCCGTCGTCGGCGCAGAAGACGTTGCCGACCCCGGCG
This sequence comes from uncultured Actinomycetota bacterium, assembly GCA_963791775.1. Taxonomy (GTDB): domain Bacteria; phylum Actinomycetota; class Actinomycetes; order Propionibacteriales; family Actinopolymorphaceae; genus Actinopolymorpha. Next base: position 51,566 of record CAWBTM010000021.1, read on the forward strand.
ACCAGAACCCGGCCGCCGCTGTCGCGGCCGATGGGTCGGCCGCCGGTCCGTTCGCGGCCGGTCTCCCTGGGGTGGTCAGGCAGATGAACCACTGCGCCCCCGCGTCGCCGACGAGCCGTTTCCCGGTCAGCGTACGTCCGGGCGGTGATCGCCACGGCGGGAACGCGCGACCTCGCAGGCGGGGCTCGAGGAGTGCCGCCGGTGGCTGGTTCCGGACGCGGTCGGCCTTACTGCCCGGCAGGGGGCGGCTGTGCCTTGACCCCCGGTGCGCCACCGTCCTAGTTTGTTCGGACCCTGAACGAAATGGGCGACCGTCATCCGGCCGAACCCTCGGCCGGCGGCCCTCGCCCACCACGGGCCCGTACTGGAGGTTCCTTGAACGGCGCGACCAGGCAGTTGCCGGGCCGGGCCGATCATGCCGCCGTCCGCCGCGCCAACCTGGCCGTCGCCGTCCGCGCGCTGCGCGCGGGTGGGCGGAGCCGGGCCCAGCTCGCCGCCGACACCAGCCTCACCAAGGCCACCGTCTCCAGCCTGGTCACCGAGCTCGCCGGCCGCGGTCTGGTCCAGACCGCCCGGCCCGTCAACACATCCGCCAGGACATCCGCCAGGACCGCTGCCGATCCCGCTGGGTCCGCCGACACCGCCGGCGTCATCGGCAACGGCACCGGCAGCGCCGGTCCCACACGGTCCGGCGCCGTGGGCCGCCCGGGTCAGCCGGTCGAGCTGGCCACCGGGCGGGTGCTCGCGATCGGGGTGGAGCTGAACGTCGACTACCTGTGCGGCGTCGTCCTCGACCTGGGCGGACGGGAGCGGGTGCTGACCCGGACCGCGTTCGACGTGCCGGCCGGGGTGGACGCCACCGCCGACGAGGTGGTCCGCCTGGTCACCGAGCTCGCCGACCGGACGCTGGCCGACGCGGCGTTCGCCACCGCGGACGACCCCGCCGTCCTGGCCGGAGTCGGGGTGGCCGCGCCGGGCCTGGTCGACGGCACCCGCGGGACCGTACGGGTCGCGCCCAACCTGCACTGGCGTGACGTACCCCTGCACGACCTGCTCGCCGACCGGCTGGCCGGCCGCGCCCTGCCCTGGCTGCCCGGCGGATCCCGGCCCTGGGACGAGCGGCTGCTGGTGGACAACGAGGCCACGCTGGCCACCCTCGCCGAGTTCGCCGGTGACGCCGGCCCCGACGACCGCGACCTGGTGCTGGTCACCGGAGGAGTGGGCGTGGGCGGCGGTCTGGTCGTCGACGGCCGGCTGGTGCGCGGCAGCGGCGGGTTGGCCGGCGAGGTGGGTCACCTGGCGGTGGCGCCGGACGGTGTTCGGTGCGGCTGCGGCCGCCGCGGCTGCTGGGAGACGCTGTGCGGGCTCGGCGCGCTGCTCGACCTGGCCGCGCCGCCGGACGACCCGGTGCACCAGCACGACAAGGATCTGGACGTACGCCTCGACCTGCTGCTCGACCGCGCCCGCAACGGCGACGAGCGCACTCTGGCGGCGTTCGACCGGGTGGGCCGGGCGCTCGGGCACGGCGCCTCGATGCTGGTCAACCTCACCAACCCGCGGGTGCTGGTCCTCGGCGGCTATTTCGCCCGGCTGGGGGAGTTCCTGCGCCCGGTGGTCGAAGCCGAGCTCGCGGCCCGGGTGGTCGCGCCGGAGGCCGGCGGGGTCCGGGTCACGTTGTCCCGGCTCGGGCTGGCGGCGGCCGCGACCGGTGCCGCTCACGCGGTGCTCGCCCCTGTACTCGACGACCCGACGCTGGTGCCGCCCCTGGCCGGCCAGGCCACCGGGGCTGCTCGATCCCGTGCAGCCGAGGAGTCCCCGACGTCAGCCGTACCCGCATCACCAACTCTCGAAGAGGAGATCGGATGACCGACTACACCCCGACCCGTGAGGACAAGTTCTCGTTCGGCCTGTGGACCGTGGGCTGGGAGGGCGTCGACGTGTTCGGCTCGGCGGTCCGCGCTCCGCTGGCGCCGGCCGACGCGGTCAACAAGCTGGCCGAGCTCGGCGCGTACGGCGTGACGTTCCACGACAACGACGTCTTCCCGTTCGACGCGACCGCGGCCCAGCGCAGCGACCACGTCGCGGCGTTCCGCAAGGCACTGGACGAGACCGGGCTGGCCGTCCCGATGGCCACCACCAACCTGTTCGGCCACCCGATCTTCAAGGACGGCGGGTTCACCGCCAACCACCGCGACGTGCGCAGGTTCGCGATCCGCAAGGTGGCCGAGAACATCGACCTGGCCGTGGAGCTCGGCGCCAAGGTCTACGTGTGCTGGGGCGGCCGGGAGGGTGCCGAGTCCGGCGGAGCCAAGGACGTCCGCGTCGCGCTGGACCGGATGAAGGAGGCCTACGACATCCTCGGCCAGTACGTCCTGGACCAGGGGTACGACCTGAAGTTCGCGGTGGAGCCGAAGCCGAACGAGCCGCGCGGTGACATCCTGCTGCCCACGATCGGGCACGCGCTGGCGTTCATCAACGAACTCGAGCACCCGGAGATGGTCGGCCTCAACCCCGAGGTCGGGCACGAGGAGATGGCCGGCGTCAACTTCGCGCACGGTATCGCCCAGGCGCTGTGGCACGGCAAGCTCTTCCACGTGGACCTGAACGGCCAGCACGGCCCGCGCTTCGACCAGGACCTGCGCTTTGGCGCCGGCAACCTGCGCGGTGCGTTCTGGGCGGTCGACACGCTGGAGAACGGCGGCTACGACGGTCCGCGACACTTCGACTTCAAGCCGCCACGGACCGAGGACATGGACGGTGTCTGGGAGTCCGCACGCGGCTGCATGCGCAACTATCTGATCCTGCGGGAGAAGTCGCGGGCGTTCCGCGCCGACCCGCAGGTGCAGGCGGCGCTGGCAGAGTCGCGGCTGGACGAGCTGGCCCGGCCGACACTGGCCGAGGGGGAGACCCTCGCCTCCCTGCGCGAAGAGGATTGGGACGACGCGCGGATCGAGGCCCTGGCCGACCGGGGGATGGGCTTCGAGCGGCTCGACCAGCTGGCCATGGACCACCTGCTGGGCGTGGCCGAGTGAGCGTTCGCGGTGTGCTGAGTGGGTTCGACCGATCGGACGAGGGAGTACGTACGCATGACAAGTAAGCCAACGCTCGGCGTGGGCATGGTGGGCTATGCCTTCATGGGCCAGGCCCACTCACAGGCCTGGCGTACCGTCAACGCCGCCTTCGACCTGCCCTACACCGTGGACATGGCGGCGATCGCCGGCCGCAGCGAGGACAAGGTGAAGGCCGCCGCGGAGAAATTCGGCTGGCGCTCCTACGAGACCGACTGGCGGGCGCTCATCGAGCGTGACGACATCGGCCTGGTCGACGTGTGCAGCCCCGGCGGCAACCACGCCGAGGTGGCGATCGCGGCCCTCGCGGCCGGCAAGCACGTGCTGTGCGAGAAGCCGCTGGCGAACACCGTCGAGGAAGCCCGGGAGATGGTGAAGGCCGCCGAGGCCGCCGCCCAGAACGGCGTCCGCTCGATGGTCGGCTTCAACTACCGCCGGGTCCCGGCGGCGGCGTTCGCCCGTCAACTCGTCCTTGACGGCAAGCTGGGCAAGATCCGCCACGTCCGCGCGGTCTACCTGCAGGACTGGATCACCGACCCGGAGTTCCCGCTGGTGTGGCGGCTGAAGAAGGACAAGGCGGGCTCGGGTGCGCTCGGCGACATCGGCGTCCCACATCGTCGACCTCACCCAGTTCGTCACCGGCCAGACGGTCACCGGCGTCAGCGGGCTGACCGAGACCTTCATCAAGCAGCGCCCGCTGGCGGCCTCCACCGAGGGGCTGGCGCGGCACCGGCTCGTCCGAGCGCGGCGAGGTCACCGTCGACGACGCGGCGTTGTTCATCGCCCGGCTGGCCGGCGGCGCGGTGGCGACGTACGAGGCGACCCGGTTCGCGACCGGCCGCAAGAACGGCCTGCGGATAGAGGTCAACGGCTCGAAGGGTCGGTCGCCTTCGACCTCGAGCGCCTGAACGAACTGGAGTGCTACACGTCACCGACGACGACGCCGGCGACGCAGGGGTTCCGGCGCATCCTGGTGACCGAGCCGAGCACCCGTACATGTCCGCGTGGTGGCCGGCCGGGCACATCATCGGCTGGGAGCACACGTTCACCCACGAGACGTACGACCTGGTGGCCGCGATCGCCGCGGGTGCCGACCCGGCGCCGACGTTCGCCGACGGACTGCAGGTGCAGCACGTGCTCGACGCCGTGAGCGCAGTGCCGAGTCCGGCTCCGGCTGGATCGTCGACCACTGACAACAGCTGAGGCAGGAGGATCAGCATGCCCCGTCCGGTCACCCTGTTCACCGGCCAGTGGGCCGACCTGCCCTTCGAGGAGATGTGCCGGCTCGCCTCGGAGTGGGGCTACGACGGCCTGGAGATCGCCTGCTGGGGCGACCACCTCGACGTCGACGGCCGCCGAGGACGACTAGTACGTCGAGGCCAGCTGGAGACGCTGGAGAAGTACAACCTGAAGGTGTGGGCGATCTCCAACCACCTGATGGGCCAGGCCGTCTGCGACGACCCGATCGACGCCCGGCACCAGGACATCCTGCCGGCGCAGATCTGGGGCGACGGCGACCCCGAGGGCGTCCGCCAGCGGGCCGCCGAGGAGATGAAGACACCGCCCGCGCCGCCGCCAAGCTCGGCGTCGACACGGTGATCGGGTTCACCGGCTCCTCGATCTGGAAGCACGTCGCGATGTTCCCGCCGGCGTCGCAGGCCATGGTCGACGCGGCTACCAGGACTTCGCCGAGCGGTGGAACCCGATCCTCGACGTCTTCGACGAGGTCGGCGTGAAGTTCGCCCACGAGGTGCACCCGAGCGAGATCGCCTACGACTACTGGACGACCGTTCGCACGCTCGAGGCGATCGGCCACCGTGAGGCGTTCGGGCTGAACTGGGACCCGAGCCACTTCGTGTGGCAGGACCTCGACCCGGTGGACTTCATCCTGGAGTTCAAGGACCGGATCTACCACGTGGACTGCAAGGACGCCAAGCGCCGGGTCGGCAACGGCCGCCATGGCCGGCTGTCCTCGCACCTGCCGTGGGCTGACCTGCGGCGCGGCTGGGACTTCGTCTCCACCGGCCACGGCGACGTCCCGTGGGAGGACTGCTTCCGCGCGCTGAACGCGATCGGGTACGACGGACCGATCTCGATGGAGTGGGAAGACGCCGGCATGGACCGGCTGATGGGCGCTCCCGAGGCGCTGGCCTTCGTGCGGCGCTGTGCGAGTTCGAGCCCGTCGGCGGCGGCGTTCGACGCGGCGTTCAGCTCCGAGGGCTGATCCGACGGGATCCACCCGGGTTCGATCCCGGACGTACGACCTGAGGCCGGGGCGGCGCGCGCAAGCGCCGTCCCGGCCTCTTCGTCGTCCCGGCGTTCCGGTGCGCCGGGCGTTTTCTCATGGTGGGTCCGACCCGGTGTGACAGTTCGATATGCGGGGTAGCTCCACATCGGTCGCAGATCGGCCACAACCGCAGGGCCTACTCCCTTTGCCCTGATCATCGTGGGGGAGCCATGAACCGTCGCCCGACCGACCCGCTCGCGCGCTGCGTGGGTGGTACGTCCCGGCTCTGGCGCGTGCTCTGCGCCTCGTGCTGGTCGGCGTGGTCGTCGCCGGTGAGCCTGGCCATCGTCGGATGCGGGCTTCCCGGAGCGGGCCTCGAGCCGAGCGGCGCTGGCCGCGGCCCCGGCCCCGGCTTCGGCTTCGGCTTCGGATCGGGGTGGTTCGGCGGCGTGGCTCGGGCTGCCGTTCCGCTTCGCCCGGGACGGCTACGGCGCACGGGAGCTGAGCGGCACCCAGCGTCCGTTCCGCAGTGGCAGCGTCGTACCCCTGGTCGACTCCGGGCTGCACGACGCTCAGGGCGTCCGGATGGTCGAGGTCTCGGGCAAGCTGTACGACCACCCCAACTTCCAGGCCAACTACGGCCTGGCCAACCTCGAGTCGTACGAACTCACCGGCAACCGCTTCTACCTCAGCCGTGCGCTGGCACAGGCGCAGCGGCTCCGCGACCGGCGGGTGGTCTCCGCCGGCGCGTGGTTCCATCCGTACGGCTTCGACTTCGCGTTGCACCGCGACTCGACCGAGACGATGCGCGCGCCGTGGTACAGCGGGCTGGCCCAGGGCAAGGTGCTCGCGTTCTTCACCGAACTCGCCCGGGTCACCGGCGACCCGAAATGGCGTAAGGCGGCCGACTGCACGTTCGACAGCTTCCTGCGCCCGCCCGACGCCCGGGCGCCGTGGGTGACCCTCGTCGACGGCAACCATCTGCTGTGGCTGGTGGAGTATCCGTACGCCTCACCCCAGCAGGCCGACCGGGTGTTCAACGGCCACCTGTCCGCGCTCTTCGGGCTGTGGGAGTACTACCAGTTCAGCCACGACCGGCGTGCGCTCGCGATGTACGACGGTGCCGTCACCACAGTCCACCGCTACCGCGCCTCGCTGCGGGTACGGAACAGCTCCTCGATCTACTGCCTCACCCACCACGCCGTGGCCACCAACAGCTACCACCGGCTGCACTCCCTCCAACTGGTCCAGCTCTCCCTGCTGACCGGGCGCAGCGCGTTCGCCCATCTCGCCGAGGCGCTGGTCGGCGACAGCCCGTACCCCGTCCTCGGCACGCCCCGCCGGGTCGACCTGACCGCCGGGCGGCACGTGGGCTTCGCCTACGACATCACCACCGGGAAGGTCACCGGCACCCGCACCGTCACCCTGAAGCAGGCGACCACGGGCACCACCGTCCGGCGGATGCGTTTGAAGGGCCGGGGCATCTACTACCGGATGGGCTCGGGCAGCCCACTGGCCGGGCTGTGGGTGCCGGAGCAGGCGGGGCTGAGCATGATCCGCGGCGTGGTGAGCCAACTCGCCTTCCGCACCGACCGGCGGGCGGAGCTGGTGGCCGGCCGGACGTACACCGGACTGAAGTACGACAGTGCCGGCAACCGCACCGCCACCCTGAAGGTCACCGCCCGCGCCGCCGCCGGCGTGACCTACGACGCCGCCGGCTGGATCGGTGGCGTGCCCCACCTCCGGATCGCGAGCGGGCGGCTGCGGGGGTACTGGGTGGAACAGTCCCGGCTGGCGAACGTGGTCTGAGCCCCGATCCCGATCCGGCCGCTGTCCGGCCGTACTCCAGCCGCCGGGCGGCCAGGTTTCGGCCCCGGCCGAGCCGGAGGCGGTCCCGAAGCGGCCCGGAGCAGGCCGGTACGGCCCAGGAAGCGGCTGACCGGCGATACCAGATCCGGGCCCGATGTGGGGGCCAGGAGTGCGAACTGTGCCGACGTCGGTCATTGCTCCATGAGTATCTCCAAATGCCTAACGTAACTGCCGCGGGACAGGCACACTGAATCACGCCGATCTTCCCCAGGGGAGGAGATGTGCCGTGCCGGTCTTCGTGCTCTTGTCCGCGGCTCTTCGAGCCGACGTATCACTGCCAGAAAGCCCGGGTCCGGGTGGGCACTCGCAGGTAACCGCCGAGGGTGGTTCCGACCGCCCCGGTGACGCCGCTGACGCGGCTGCCGAGTCGAACGAGTCGCCCGGATCGAACGGGTCAACCGGGTCGGGTTCTGCCGGGACCAACCCTGTTCGTCAAGCCGGCCGAGCAGCCGGCTGGCAGCCAGGCCGGCCGAGCAGCCGGCCGGCCAGCCGGTCGAGGCCGCGACGTCCGCCCGGCCGGCCGAGGCCGCCGACCCGCCCGAGGAGGAGCAGCCCTCCCTGGACGAGCTCAGCGACCGGGCGCCGGACCTGGTTCGTCAGTACCTCCGCGAGATCGGCCGGGTGCCGCTGCTGTCCGCGCAGGAAGAGGTCGACCTGGCCCGCTCGATCGAGGCCGGCCTGTTCGCCGAACGCCACCTCGTCGAGGGTGGTCCGGTCCAGGCCACGCCGGCGGAGCTGGAGATGCTGGTCCTGCTGGGCCGGGCCGCCAAGCGGCACCTGATCGAGGCCAACCTGCGGCTGGTCGTGTCGGTGGCCAAGCGGTGCACCGGACGGGGCCTGCCGCTGCTGGACCTCATTCAGGAGGGCAACCTCGGCCTGATCCGCGCGGTGGAGAAGTTCGACTACGCCCGGGGCTACAAGTTCTCCACATACGCCACCTGGTGGATCCGGCAGGCGATCTCCCGGGCGATCGCCGACCAGTCCCGGGCCATCCGGGTGCCGGTGCACGTGGTGGACGCGATCAACCGCGTGCTCCGCGCGCAGCGGCAGCTGTTCCAGCAGCTCGGCCGCGACCCGCTGATCGAGGAGGTCGCCGAGGTCGTGGGCCTGGACCCCGACCGGGCCAGCGAACTACTGCGGCTGGCGCGGGAGCCGGTGTCCCTGCACACGCCCATCGGCGAGATGGAGGCGTCCGAGCTCGGTGACCTGATCGAGGACATGGACGCGGTGGCCCCGATGGACGCCGCGGCCGCATCGTTGATGCGGGAACACATCGAGTCGGCGCTGTCGCAGCTGGGCGAGCGGGAGCGGTACGTCGTACAGATGCGGTACGGCCTCACCGACGGGCAGATCCACACGCTGGAGGAGGTCGGCCGCAGGTTCGGTGTGACCCGCGAACGCGTACGCCAGATCGAGGCCAAGACGCTGGCCAAGCTGCGAGGCGGCAGCTGGGCGCCGGGCCTGCGGGAGTATCTCGCCTGACCGCGGTCGCCAGGTCCGCTCCCTCCCGAGGCGGGCCCCGGACCACGTGGCGCCGGGCGGTTCGGTCGATGCCGGACGGCCCGGCGCCGACGCGTGCCCGCTACCGTGAACCCGTGCGTCGTCGGCAGACACCTCCCCGCGAGGTGAAGAACGCCCTGGCCCTGCGTCCCCACGAGCGGATCCTCGCCTCCGCGCGGACCGAGACCGAGGAGTGGGTGGTGGCCACCGACCGGCGGTTGCACCTGCCCGAACCCGGCGGTGCCGACACGTTTGCGGGCATCCCGTGGGAACAGATCGAGCACGCCGAATGGGACCGCGACGAGGAGGTCCTGCGGGTCACCGCCGCGGCGCCGCTCGGCCAGCAGATGCCGACCTGGCGGCTGCGGTTCGACCCTCCCGACCAGAGGTTGCTGGCGCTGATCCGCGAGCGCATCACCGCGAGCGTGGTCACCGAACGCCATGTGCCGTTGCGCGGCCGCCTCGGAGTACGGGTGATCGCCCGCCGGCCGCCCGCCGGGGACCCGGACGCCGCCGACGGCGGGATCGTCTGGGCGCTCGCCTTCGACGAGGGGCTGGACCCGAACGACCCGGACGTTCTCGACGCCGCCCACCGAGCCCTCGCGACCGTTCGGGCGGAGATCGAGCCGTGACCCGGCGGGCGGCCGGGCCGACCGTGCCCACCGCCGTGCCCACTGCCGTGCCCACTGCGACGTGCGCCGTCGTGGTCGCCCTCGTCCTCATCACGATGGTGGTGCTCGGTGGCTGTACGCCCAGCGCGGGTGACCTGACCGCCCCGAGCGCCCGTCCCGGTGACACGCCGACCGCCGGCGGGCAGGGCGTGCCGCCGCAGAGCCCGCCGCCTCCTCCGCGCGGGCCGTCCGGGTGCGCGGTCACCGGTGGTCCCGGCGGTGGCGGCGACGCCGGCTCGAAGGTGTCGTACGAACAACCGCTGTCCGCGAGGAGCGCGCCCGCGGCCGCCGGTCGGGCGGCCCCGTGGATGGACCGGCCCACCGTCTCGCTGTGCTTCGACGTACGCTCCGACCCGCGCGTCGTCCGGGGCTCGGAGCAGGTGACCTTCACCCCGGACCGGCGTACCTGCGAGATCGTCTTCCGTGCCTGGCCCAACAAGCCGGAGACCGCGCGGGCCGGCAACCAACTGGAGGTCACCTCCGCCGCCGTGGACGGGCGCAAGGAGACCCCCAAGGTCGAGGCGGCCGGCGCGCCGCCGGGTGCGCCGGGCACCCTGGTGAAGGTGCCGGTCAGCCGCTGCGTGCCGGCCGGCCGAGCGGTCCAGGTCGACCTCACGTTCACCTTGACGGTTGGCGCGGACACGCCCGAGCGAGTCGGCTACTCCTCCCGCGACGGTGCGGTCTGGCTGGGAACGGCGTACCCCCTGCTGGCCTGGCAGCGCGGCAAGGGGTGGGTGACCGACCCTGCCGTCGACCTGTTCGGTGAGACCGTGACCAGCGAGGAGTTCCGGCTGCGGCGGCTCGACGTGGTGGCGCCCTCCGGTGACCAGGTGCTCGGCACCGGGCAGTCGGTCGGCGCCATGCCGTCGACGAAGGTGCGGGGGAGCGTGGTCCACCGGTTCCGGGCCGACTCCGTACGCGACGTCAGCCTCACGCTAGGTCGGCTGCGCACGGCCGGCAGTGACGTGGACGGCGTACGCGTGCACGTCGGGGTGCCCGCGGATTCGCTCGCGTCCGCGGGTGAGTGGGCCGACGCGACCGCGGCCGCGATCCGGAAGCTGTCCGCCTACCTCGGGCCGTTCCCGTACCGCGACCTGTGGATCACCGTCGCCAACGGCGTCGGCTCCGGCATCGAGTTCCCCGGCTCCATCCAGTTCGCCGACACCTCGCCGACGCGCTACCCCGAACTCGTGCCGCACGAGGTGGCGCACATGTGGTTCTACGGGCTGGTCGGCAACGACCAGGCCCGCGACCCGTGGCTGGACGAGGCGCTCGCGGAGTACGCCGAGACGCTGGTGGACGGGACCGCCGCCCGGTCGGCGCGGTTCCAGGCGCCGGCCCGGGTGCGTGATCGGGTGGGGGAGTCGATGGCGTGGTACGCCGCGCTGCGCAACCCCGACCTGTACGCCGCCGGGGTCTACCGCCAGGGCGGCGCGATGCTGCACCGGGCGCGGCAGGCCGCCGGACCTGCGACGTTTGACCGGCTTCTGCGCGCCTACCTGAACGCCAACGCGCACCGGATCGCCACCCCGCGTGACTTCGCCCGGGCGTTCGCGAGCCGGCCGAAAGTGATCGCGATCCTGCGCGAGTACGGCGCGATCCCGCGGTGATCCCGCCGTGGACCCCGGGCTGATTTCCGCGCTGATCGCGTGGTGGTCGCGCGCCGATCCACCGGTGATCCACCGGCCCTCGCCGACCCCGCCCCGGGTTGTGCGACGTGATCCGGGGGGCTGCTAACGTATGCGAGGCCGGGTCGCCCGGCGCCGCGATCCCGCGTAGCTCAATTGGCAGAGCGTCCGGCTGTTAACCGGCAGGTTGCTGGTTCGAGTCCAGCCGCGGGAGCGCCTCGAGAATCCCCCGCCCGGTGGTCGCACCGGTCGGGGGATTCCGCTTTCCGGTGTGCCTCCACCCGTCGTTTCCGGCTCTCGTTCACCCGTGGATGCGGTTCTCGACATCTGCCGGTCGGCTCGGGCCCATCCGTGTACGCTCGCTGGCACAGCGCCCGGCCCGGTCACCAGCCGTGTCAGCCGTCCACGCCCAGCCGTCCACGCCCAGCCGTCCACCGACGCGTGGCTTGCCGCAGCGGGTCCAGGGAGGTCTATTCATGGCGGTCCCCGACCATCGTTCAGCGGTCTTCGCGATGAAGTACGCCATCCTGATCGACGTCGGGTATCTCTTCGCCGCGACTGCGGAGGTTCTGCTCGGTGCCCGGGAGCGCCGCGAGTACCGCGTCGCCGCCGACGAGCTCATCCAGGCCCTGCAGAAACACGCGGTCGAACGCCTGCCGGGCGAACTCCTGCGTTTCTACTGGTACGACGCCGCCCACGACCGCGTACCCACCGTCGACCAGCGGCTGATCGCGGCCCTGCCGAGGGTCAAGCTCAGGTTGGGAAACCTCAACAAGCAGGGGCAGCAGAAGGGCGTCGACGCGCAGATCCGAGCCGACCTGGACGCGTTGGCGCGACACGGTGCGGTGACCGACGTCGTGCTGCTGGCCGGTGACGAGGACCTCGTGCCCGCGGTCGAGGCCGCGCAGGCTTATGGCGTACGGATTCATCTGTGGGGCATCGAGCCGTCCTTCGGCAGCAACCAGGCTGAGCGCCTGGTGTGGGAGTCGGACTTCGTCGAGATGCTGCCGGCCGACCTGCTCCGGCCCCACGTACGACAGGCCCACCCGGCGGCGCCCGTCTCCGCGTCGGCGTCCGCGCCGGGCCCCGTTGCCTCTGCCTCGTCGGCTCCCTCCGCACCGCCGGCGGACGCAGCCGTGACGACGCCGGCGCCCGACGCCGCCCGGTCGGACACGTCAGGCACGTCAGCGGCGGTTGCGTCGGCTGTGGCACCGCACGCACAGGGCACGCCGACGCCGGCGCAGGTGTTCGCCGGGCGGGCCGGCTCGACCACCGCTGTCGCAGGAGCCGGTTCGGTACGCCCGCCGCGCACCGACTCACCGAACGCCACACCCGCGCCGGGTCCTGCTGCCGGTCCCGTCCTCGCGCCCTCCGACGCCGGCCCGACGATCGGGGCGCAAGGTGCGGGGCCCAGGCTCGGCCCGGACCGGCACGCGGTCGAGGAGGTCGGCGAGCACGTCGCGCAGAAGTGGCTCCTGACCCGCGGCCGTGACTACGTACGCGACCTGTTGCCCGGCCCGATCCTGCCGACCGGGATCGACAGCGAGCTACTGGCCGAGGCGGAGAAGGAACTCGGCCACTCCCTGCGTCCGTATCCGGAGGCACGGGTGTGGCTGCGGGACGGCTTCTGGGCCCGGCTCGGCCGGGAGTTCGAGCTGACCGACCACGGTGACCGCACGGACCGGGGCGAACGCGCCGAGCACGCCGAACGCAGGCAGACCAAGTAGCTGGGGCGTACCGGTGAGGCGCTAGGCTCAGCGAGCGGTCGCGACGCGACCGGCACGGGGCGGTAGCTCAGCCGGTTAGAGCAGGGGACTCATAATCCCTGGGTCGCGGGTTCGAGTCCCGCCCGCCCTACCCCGGTCGGCCTGCGAAGCCTTGCATTCGGGACCGAGTTCATTGCTGGCTGTGGCCGTTGCTGCTCGGCTATCTGAGAGCAGGTCAGGGGTGCGGGCGGTTGGACGCCGGCGCATGCTTCTGAGATCGCTTGTTCGCCGCCCTTCGTCGACAGAAGTGACTCGCCACCGGCTGCGCGTGGGGCGTAGCCGGTGGCGGGTCATGTCGTGGTCGCGTCTTTCAGTCCTGCTCGACCGCTCGATTACGAGGTGGTCTGGGCGTGGGGCTTGAGGACGACCTTGGTCCAGCCGTGATCGCGGGCGTCGAAGTGCTGGTAGGCCTCCGGCGCCTTGGTCGAGTGGGAGTTCGTGGGAGACCAGGAACGACGGCTGCGCGTGGTCCGCTGCGATCAGGTTGCAGAGTTTGCGGTTGTAACGCTTGACCGGGCACTGCCCGGTTCCCATGTGCTGGCCCTTGAACCAGAACTTGCCGTAGTCGATCGCCGCCTTTCCCTGTTTGCCGAGGTCGTCAGCCGATCCCGGGTCGCTGGGGACGTACACGCCGACCACGCCGATCCCGCCGGTGAACTTCACGGACTCGATGAGACGGTTGAGCGTGAGATTGTTCTGCTCCTTGCCCTGCGGGTCGTGCGCCTGGTAGCCGACGCATTCACAGCCGCGGTCGGCTCCCTTGCCGTCGGTCTGCTCGAGGACCGCCTGGACCGGGTCGGTCTTCGAGTCGTCGATCGGAATGGCGCCGATCTTCTCCGCCAGCGCCAGGCGGTCGGGGTGCCGGTCGACGAGCATGACCTTGGAGGCGCTCTTGAGTACGGATGAGTAGGCCGCGAAGAGACCGACAGGTCCAGCGCCGTAGACGACCACGGTGTCACCCGGTTGCGACACCTGCCATCTCGGTGGCGTGGTAGCCGGTCGGCCAGATGTCCGCAAGCATCACGTAGTCGTCTTCCTTGTCCCGGGCGTCCGGTGGGAGACGCAGGGCGTTGAAGTCAGCCCAGGGCACCAGCATGTACTCCGCCTGTCCGCCGCTCCATGGGCCCATGTCGGCGAAGCCGTACGCCGCGCCTGCCATCTCGCGCTCCGGGTTTGCCGTGAGGCAGTAGTTCGTCAACCCCGCGTTGCAGTTCTCACAAGTTCCGCACGCGACGTTGAACGGCACTGCCACCATGTCGCCCTGGTGGAGGTTCTGTACGGCAGGTCCTGTTTCGACGACCTCGCCGAGGTTCTCGTGCCCGAAGATCCGTCCCGGTTCGAACGACGTCCTGCCTTCGTACATGTGCAGGTCGGATCCGCAGATGTTCGTCGAGGTGACCTTGATGATCGCATCGGTGGGGCGCTCGATCGTGGGATCGGGAACGTCTTTGACGGTGATGTCACGCGGGCCGTTGTACACGACTGCTTTCATGGTGATACCTCTCTTTCAGCTCTGTTCCCCGGCCCGTCGGCGGGCTGAGTCTGAAAGCAGGCGCCGACCGGACCGTAAGGTCAGGCGGCTCTGCTGGGAGCATGTGCGAACTGGTCGATGATGGCCGCGCAGAAGGCCGGCAGGTCCGCCGGTGAACGGCTGGAGGTCAACTGGCCGTCGATGACGACCTCCTCGTCGACGACTTCGGCTCCGGCGTTGCGCAGGTCGGTGCGCAGGCTCGGCCATGAGGTCAACCGGCGACCTCGCACCGCGTCGGCCTCCACGAGGGTCCAGGGACCGTGGCAGATCACGCCGATCGGCTTACCGCTTTCGACGAATGCCTTCACGAAGGCGACCGCATCCTTGTTCATGCGCAGTTGGTCCGGGTTCATGGTGCCGCCGGGCAGGACCAAGGCGTCGTAGTCGTCCACGGAGGCGTCGGCCAGGAGTCGGTCGACCGGGAAGGTTCCGGCAGGGTTGAGGTCGAACTGTCGTGCCTGGATCTCGCCGGGGTGGATCGAGAGGATCTCACTCTTCGCCCCGGCGCCGTACAGTGCACCCCGAGGCTGTTCGAGTTCCACCCGCTCCACTCCGTCGGTGGCCACGAACGCCACCGTTCTGTTCTGCAGCGGGTAATCCATGTTTCTACCTTCCTGTCCGATGTCTCTTTATGATCGTGAATACGCATCCGCAACGACAATCATTTGTATCCGTGAGTGAGATGCACGGAAGGTGTGGTCGAAGACGTCGAGATGCACTCGTCCCGATTCCGAAACACATATCCGCAGGTAGGACGGAAACCGTTCGAACCCAGCCCCCCGGCTCTCGGTTCCCACGCAACCAGATGGGGCGCTTCGTCGCAAGGGTGTGCAGCGGCAATAGTTGCAGTACTAATCGCCACCCAAAGAATTTCGTCCCCTTCGCGGCGGCCCGTGCGAGACGCCGAGGGCTAGGGTGGTGGGGACTATGACGCGAATATCGGACGGGAGAGCAGGAGGCGAGTATGCCGGTCCAGAGTAGAAGTAGATTCCAACGGTTCTTTCGGGCAGCGGCGAGCCTGGACGTCGACAAGAACGATCTGAAGCGCTATCAAGATTTCTTGGACGACAAGATCTACGATCTTTTCCTGATCGGGAAGGCATCGGCGAAGGCCAACGGGAGGGACATCATCCAGCCGGCAGACCTGCCCATCACGAAGGGGCTCCAGGAGAGCATCCATGAGTTCCGGCGACTGGACGAGGAGATCGAGCTGACCCCGATCCTTGACATCCTGGCCGCGCGGCCTCCGTTGGACGTCACGATCAGCGATGAGACCGAGGAGAGGCTGCCGAACGTCGCCGGCGGCCTGAGCATCGCACTGGCCAGGACGTTCAAGATCATCGACCCTGGCCTGAAGAACCCTCAGACCGAGCACTGGTCGCGGGTGTTCCAGATCTTCGGTCAGCTCCTCTGAGCCCCTCGGGAGCGAGGTGGGACAGCACGTGTGAGGTGTGTGCCGATCGTGGTGGGATGAACGGACAAGTAGATCTCTTGACGGAAGCCATTGACAGATCCGTCACGGCTCGAGATATAACCCGAGCAAAAT
>CAWBTM010000022.1:0-94383 GCA_963791775.1 uncultured Actinomycetota bacterium
TTTACCCGTACGGCCCACATCTGGTCCACGTCCCTCCTTCGTCGACGACGGCCTTTCCGCCCTACGCCCGCCACCCTGCTGGCTCAACCTTGGTTCAGGTCAACCAGCTCGGGCAGCGGGCGTACGTCGGCGGGTCGGCCGTCGGCCGGGATCACGCACCGAGGCTCAGGCGCCGGCAGGCACCTTGTCGAGGAACCCGAGCACCGCCCGGATCCGCCCGTCCTCGCCGCGGACCGCGACGTCGAACCCCACCACCAGCGCCTCGCCGCCGGCAGGCCCCAGCTCCCAGGTGAACCGCGCGATGTCGTGGTGGGCGTCGACGGCGCCGCCGAGCCGGAACTCAAGGCCAGGGAACTGCGCCTGCACCGCGGCGATGGTCGCGTCGAACGCGTCCTGGCCGGCCACGTCGACCAGCGGGTCGGTGTAGGTGCCGTTCTCGGCGAGGACCGCCTCGACACCCGCCCGCCGGGCGGCCGCGTCGGTCTCGTTCCAGGTGGCGATGTAGCGCTCGACGAGTTCGGTGAAGTCGCTCATGGTGGTTGCCTCCTACCGGCTTCTCAGCCGTTCGTGATGTCGCGGTGAATTTCGTTGTGCCTCACACGCTAGGAATCGCGGGGTGTACGCGGCATCTGTCGAATGACTGGTCCGCCGTACGCACCCGGGGGAGCCGGCGGATGACCGGCGGATGACTGGTGCGGATCACCCCGGGTACCGTGCTGCGGTGTTGTACGGAAGGGCGAGCGAGCAGGAACGCCTGACGGCGCTGGTGGAGAGCGCCCGCGCGGGCCGCAGCGGCGTGCTCGTCCTGCGCGGCGAGCCGGGGATCGGCAAGACAGCGCTGCTCGACGACCTGGCCGGCCGTGCCCGGGCGACCGGGCTACGCGTGCTCCGGGGTGCCGGGATCGAGGCCGAGTCGACATTGCCGTACGCCGGACTGCATCTGCTGCTGCACCCCGTACTGGACCGGATCGGGGCGCTCGCACCGCCCCAGGCCGCCGCGTTGTCGGCCGCGTTCGGACTGGCCTCGGCAACGTCCGGCGGCGACACGTCCGGTGACAGGTTCGGCATTGACCGGTTCCTGGTCGGGCTGGGCGTTCTCTCACTGCTGTCCGACGTCGCCGAGGACGGCGGTGTGGTCTGCCTGGTCGACGACGCGCACTGGCTGGACAGGGCGTCGGCGGACGCACTGTCGTTCGCCGCCCGCCGGCTGGATGCCGAGGGCGTGGCCCTGGTGGTGGCGGCCCGGGACGCCACGGACGCCGTTCCCACGACCGGTCTCGCCGAGCTCCGCCTCGAAGGCCTCGACCCCGACGCCGCGACCGCCCTGCTCGACTCCCAGCGCGTCAAGGAACAGTTGACAGCCGAAGTGCGCGCTCGCGTGCTCGCCGAGGCGCGCGGCAACCCGCTGGCACTGGCGGAGCTTCCCGCCGCGCTCGCCGCCGCGTCGGCCGCCGAGGCGATCCGGCCGGGCGGGCTCCCGCTGACCGAACGCCTGCGGGTCGCCTTCGACGGGCAGGTACGCCGGCTCCCGCCGAGGACGCAGCTCGCCCTGCTGGTCGCCGCGGCCGAGGACGCCGGGCACCTCGACGTCGTACTCCGGGCGGCGGCCGAACTCGGCGCCGGACTCGCGGACCTGGCGCAGGCCGAGGACGCCGGCCTGGTGGTCGCCGACGCGGACACCATCCGGTTCCGTCACCAGCTGGTACGCGCGGCGGTGTACGAGGGCGCTCCGCTCGGGTTGCGGCTGAAGGCGCACCGGGCGCTGGCCGCGGCCTTCGACGACCCCGCCGACCGCGACCGCCGGGCGTGGCACCTCGCGCTGGCGAGCACCGGACCGGACGACCACGTCGCCGCCGAGCTCGAGGCCGGTGCGACCCGCGCGGCCGAGCGCGGTGGGGACGCGGCCGCCGCGACGGCGTACGAACGCGCCGCCCGGTCGAGCGCCACCACGCGGGACCGTGCCCGCCGAACGCTGCTGGCCGCAGAGGCCGCCGCCCGGGCCGGTGACTTCACCCGCGCACTCGCCCTCGCTGATCGGGTCCCCCACTCTCCGGACGGCCGAGACGGCCGAGACGGTCAGGAAAGCGCCCGGCTGGCACTGGTCCGCGCGAACACTCATTTCTGGACCGGCGCGTTTCCCGCCGCGCACCGCCTGCTGCTCGACGGGGCCACCGCGGCGGCCGCCCACGACGAAGCGCTGGCCGCCTGGCTGTCCATGCAGGCGATGTACGTCGCGTGGTTCACCGGCGACCGCGACCTGAGCCGGGCGGCGGCGGCCCGGCTGCGTGCCGTACGGCTGCCCGACGGCCATCCGTACGGGGCGCTCCTTCCGTTGATGACCCTGCTGGGCCGGTTGGCGGGCGGCGGCGCCGCCCCCGACGACGGGGACTGCGGACTCCGGCCGGAGCTGGTCTCCGAGGCGCTCGGGCGAACGGGCACCGGTGAGCTTCTCCCCACCGTGATGATCGGCGGCGCCGCCTGGATCACCGCGCAGGACGACCTGGCGTACGACGTCTTCGTCTCCTTCGTGGACCGGGCCCGGGCCGAGGGCCGGATCGGCCGGCTCGCGGGCGCGCTCGGTTCACTTGGTGAGGCCGAGCTCTTCCTCGGCCGGCACCGGGACGCGGCGGACCGGCTGGACGAGGCGATGCGGATCGGCGCCGACACCGGCCAGGCGCACGCGGTGAGCCACTTCGGCGGCGTTCGCGCGTACCTCTCGGCCGTGTGCGGCGACGAACGGCACCTGCGGGAACTCGTCGACGCCGTGCGCTCCGCGGCCGGCGACGACTCCTCGCCCGGGCCGTCGTGGACCCAGTGGGCACTGGCGACGTACGACCTCGCGACGGGTCGTGCCGAGGCGAGCCTGATCCGGCTGGAGACGCTCGCCCGCGGACCGGCCCGGCACCAGATCCCCGCGACCCGCTGCGCGCCCGACCAGGTGGAGGCCGCCGTCCGCCTCGGCACACCGGGCAGGGCCGCGGAACCCCTTGCCACGTTGACCGAATGGGCCTCGTGGGTACGCCAACCCTGGGTCGACGCACTCGTCCGCAGGTGCCGGGCGCTGACAGCACCGGAGGACGAGGCGGAGCCGCACTTCCTCGCCGCGCTCGAACTGCACGAGGCGTCGGCGAAGCCGTGGGAGGCCGCGCGCACCAGGCTGCTGTACGGCGAGTGGCTGCGGCGAGCGCATCGCCCGAGCCAGGCCCGCGCCCAGCTCGGCGCCGCGCTCACCGCGTTCGAGCACCTCGCCGCCGATCCCTGGGCGGACCGCGCCCGCGCCGAGCTCCGCGCGGCCGGTGCACCGACGGCACCGAAAGCGCCGTCAGCACTGTCGGCACCGTCAGCACTGTTGGCACCGTCAGCACCGTCGGGGCAGGCCGGGCCGAGCGCCGGTCAGGCCCGGGCTCTGCTGGCTTCCCTCACCTCGCAGGAACTGCACATCGTCCGGCTGGCCGCCGAGGGCGGCTCCAACCGGGACATCGCCGCCCAGCTGTTCCTGAGCCCGCGTACCGTCGGCTACCACCTCTACAAGGCGTATCCCAAGCTCGGTGTGACTTCGCGGGGCCAACTCGCCGCGATCGTCCTCGCCGGCCACTGACCTCGTCAGCCCGGAGATCAGCCCGGAAATCAGTCCGGAGAATCAACCCTGCAGCCGGGCCGCGCCGGCCCGGGCGTCGGCCACCAGCGCGCGCCGGAACATCACCCACAGGGCAAGTCCCAGCACCGCGAGCCCGGCCACCAGGTCGGCGACGATGAGGACGTTCTGCACTCCGTCGAATGCCGAGGGCGGCGCGTCGGTGTAGTGGGCGGCGCTGATCAGGCCGCTGACGGAGTAGACCGCGATGCCGCCGACCGCCCGCCACCACCGGCCCTCGCGGTAGCCGAGGTAACCGACCACGCCGACCGCGGTGAGCACCACCCAGGCGGCCGGGACCACCCACGCCCCCACACCGGCGATCGGGCTGTCGGGGTTGACGGCGTACCGGTCGAAACGAACGGTGTTGTCGACGTAGTGGAAGACCGAGACGACGAACGCGAACGCCAGGATCAGGAGCGGCGCCCACCGGGTGGCGCCTGCGTCCGTACGAAAGTCCGCGCCGGCACTGCTCGAACCACTCCTACCGGCCTGGGACATCGGCGGGTCACTCCTCCCCGAGCAGCCCCGGGAGTTCGGCCATGTCAGCGAACAACGTGGTGCCGGGCCCTGCGAGCCGTTCGGCGGGGATGATCCCGCCGCCGACGTAACCGTACGCCGTCATACCCGCCGCGCGCGCGGCCAGTACGCCGTACTCGCTGTCCTCGATCACCGCGCAGTCGGCCGGCTCGACGCCGAGCGAACGCGCCGCGTGCAGGAACAGGTCGGGCGCGGGCTTGCCGTGCGCGACCTCGGTGGCGCTGAAGATGCGGCCCTCGAAGCGTTCGTACAGTCTGGTGAGTCCGAGAGTGAAGCGCATCTTCTCGTGGCTGCCGCTGGAGGCGACGCAGGTCAGGCCGGCGATCCGGTCGAGCGCCTCCGCGATCCCCTCGACCGGGCGCAGTTCGGCGGCGAGCACCTCGCGGTAGCGCGCGGCGAACCTGGCGTTGGCCTCCTCGGGCACCGGCCCGCCGAGGTGGGCGGCCAGCTCGCCCATCATGTAGTCGGTGGTCCGGCCCACGAACCGCCGCGCGATCTCCTCGCTGGACAGCGGCCAGCCGAGTTCGGCGAAGAACTCGGTGTCGACCCGAAGGGCGAGGGGCTCACTGTCGACGAGCACGCCGTCGCAGTCGAAGATCACCAGTTTGTACGTCGAGGCCACGCCGAGCACCCTAAGCGGTGCCGCGTGCGCGCCGGGCCGCGCCCTCGCGGCCGGCCTCCAGATGACGGGCGAGGGTGGCGCTGATCGAGCCGAGCTGGGCCACCTGGTCGTCGCTGAGCGGGTCGAACAGATGCCGGCGTACGCCCTCCACATGGCCGGGTGCGGCGGCCTCGAGCGCGGCGAAGCCGTCGTCGGTGAGCGCCGCGAACTGCCCGCGCCGGTCGGTGGGGCAGGCGCTGGCGGCGTACCCAGCCGCGTTCCTCCAGCCGGGCGACGGCGTGGGAGAGCCGGCTGCGGGAGGAGCCGGAGCAGGTCGGCCAGCTCGCTCATCCGCATCTCCCGGTCGGGGTGCTTCGGAGAGCCGGACGAGGATCTCGTAGTACGCGTGCGGCATCCCCGCGTCGGGCTGCAGCTCCGGTCGAGGTGTTCAACAGCAGCCGGGTGGCGGTCGAGGAAGGCCCGCCAGGTCTGCTGCTCGTCCGTCGTCGAGCCAGCGGTTCCGTCATGACTCATCGTACCCGATCGATTGAACGCTTGACGATCCTCGCTATCGTTGATACGCTCAACGTTCAACATCTCGCTGACCAGGAGGACGCCGCATGGCGATCCACCGCCTCAACCACGCCGTGCTCTACGTCACGCGACGTCGCCCGCAGCGTCGCCTTCTACTGCGACGTGCTGGGCTTCCGGCGCGTCGACATGACCCCGGAGGGTTCCCGGCGCGGCGTTCCTGCAGGCGGCCGGCTCGACCAACGACCACGACCTCGGCCTGTTCGAGATCGGCGCGCAGGCCGGCGCCTCGCCGGCCGGCCGGGCCACCGTCGGGCTCTACCACCTGGCCTGGGAGGTCGACACGCTCGACGAGCTCGGCCGCCGCCGCCGAGCGGCTGGCCGCGGCCGGCGCGCTGGTCGGCGCCTCCGACCACGGCACCACCAAGAGCCTCTACGGCCGCGACCCCGACGGCCTGGAGTTCGAGGTGGTGTGGCTCGTCCCGGCCGACCTGCTCGACGAGGCCACCCTCGCCGCCCGCAAGGCGGCATCGGCCGGCTCGACCTGGAGCAGGAGATGCGGCGGTACGGCGCGACCACCCCCGGCGCCAGCTCCGCGGTCGACCCGTCCTGAACTCCGAACTCCGGACCTGAACCCGATCGCGGGCTCACCCGTGATCTTCGGCGTGACCTGTGCCGCCCGGTACCGCCTCGACCACGGAAGGACCTCTGTCCTGATGATGTCCCCGCGTATCGTCCGCGACCTCGCCCTCCTGCTCACCCGGATCGGCCTCGGCGTCGTCCTGATCGCCCACGGCTGGCAGGAGCTCGCCGAGTTCGGGCTCGACGGCACCGCCGCCAGCTTCACCAAGATGGGCGTTCCCCTGCCGACCGCCAGCGCCTACTTCGCGACCGCCGTCGAACTCGTTGGCGGCGCGGCTCTCATCCTCGGCCTCGCGGTGCCCCTCGTCGGGATCCTGGTCGTGCTCGACATGGTCGGGGCGTTCGCGCTCGTGCACGCCGGCAACGGCGTCTTCGTCACCGCGGGCGGCTTCGAGCTGGTGGCCTCGATCGGGCTGGCCACCCTGCTGCTGGCGGCGTTCGGCTCCGGGCGGATCGGCCTGGACCCACTGCTGTTCGGCCGCCGCACCCGTACGTCGCGCACCGGAGCAGGCGCACCAGCCTGACCCTTGGCCTGACCCTTGGCCTGATCCTCAGCCTGATTCCCGCCGCTGACCCGAGCTCCGGTCAGCGGCGGGAATGGCGCGGCAGGACGAGGACGACCGCCACGGCCAGGATCGCCGGGGCCGTCACCACCAGCCAGGCGGTCGGCGGCAGCGGGAGTACGACCACGACGGACAGCACCACCGCGGCGGCGAGCGCTGCGGCCAGCAGCGGCGCGACAGTCCGCACCCAGCCCGCCAGCCAGGCCGTACTCGCCCCGGACCCCGCGGAGCGGGTGCCCTCGGGCTGCCAGCCCTCCTCCCCGGCCAGCGACTGGGTGAGCTCCACCAGCACGAGGTAGGCCAGGGCGAGCAGCCCCAGTACCGCGGCGGTGGGCACCGGCAGCCGCCCGCTGTCGGCCGACAGCATGACGCCGAGCGCGGCCAGAGCCAGCCCGACGGTGCCGAACGCACCCAGCCCGAGGTCGGCCAGGCCGCCGAGCACCCGCACACCCCGGACGCCCCGGACGCCGGCGCCGACCACGCCCGCGTAGCCCAGGCACAGCGCCACCACCGTGGGCAGCCCGACCCAGACCAGCGCCGACGGCGGCAGCACCTCCAGCAGGGCCACCACGAACGCCAGGACGCACGCGCCGGCCGCCACCGCCGCCGCGAGCGGACCGACCCTCATCGGGCACCTCCCAGTAGCGGCTCCAGCCGAACCCGGTCCAAGGCGATGCCGACCTCCTCGTCCCAGGCCAGCACGGTCACGCCCATCTGTGCCAGACCGTGCAGGAGGACCTCCCGCTCCAGTCGCCAGACCCGCAGCGCCAGCTCGCTGTCGGGTTCCCGGGGCGACGGCTCGGGTTCGGTGGACAGCACGTCGACGACGATCACCGGGTGGCCGCGTTCGCGGAGGTCACGGACGGCCTCGGCAGCGCGCGCGTCGACCAGCGGGGTGAACACGAACGCCAGCGCCCCCGGCGGCAGCGCCTGCGGCGGGAAGTGGGCGAGCTCGGGTTCGAGATAGCTCTCGTCCACGCGGGAGGCGAGCAGGGTCTCCACGATCCGGTAGTACTGCCGGGTCCCGACGTCGGGCGCCAGCCACCGCAGCGCGCCGCCGAGGGTGACCACGCCCACCCGGTCGGCGTACCGCAGGTACGCCTGCACCACGGTGGCCGCTCCGCGTACCGCCAGGTCGAGAGAGGACCGCCCGAAGGGCCCGAGGTCCACGGTCGTGTCCACCACCGCCACCACGTCCGCGGCCCGTTCGGCGGCGTACTCGTTGACGAACAACTCACCGCGCCGGGTGCTCACCGGCCAGTTGACCCGCCGCACCGGATCGCCGGGTGCGTACGTACGGATGCCCGCGAACTCCACCCCGGGGCCGGCCCGCCTGGCCACGTGGCTGCCCATCCGGGCCAGCAGCGCGGGAGGTACGGCGACCTCGCGGGCGGCCGACGGCGGCGGGAACACGGTGAGCTCGGCCAGCGACAGCGTGGCGGTCCCGACGTAACCCCAGCCGCGGCTGCGTACCCGTAACCGCAGCGGCCCCGCCCGCCAGCGCCCCCACCGCCGCGCCCGCACCGTCCAGGTGTGCGACACGCTCCGCACCTCGAACTCCCGGCAGGCTCGCTCCCCTTCGACCTCGAACGTCGGCGGCAGCGCCAGGTCGAGGCCGATCTCGCCGAGCACCTCCTCCGCGCGCACCACGACGTGCACCTCGACGTCCTCGTCCTCGAAGCTGCGCGGCTCGGACAGGGCCGCCTCCACCCGGACCGTCGCAGGGCGCGGCCGGCGCAGCGCGACGACCAGGGCGACCAGGCAGGGCGCGGCCACCACGACGGGTTCGGGGCGGGCGGCGACGATGCCGGCCACCAGCGCCAGCGCGCCGAACACCGCCATCCGGACCGCGAGCCTGCTCATCCGCCAGGTCGGCGTCACCTCGACACCGGGCAACGGCGACGCCGGGCGCGCCGGGGTGGTCACCGCGCGGCGCCGGAGCGGTCGAAGACCCGCGTGCTCGGCGTCGGCACCCGCCCGAGAAGCTCGGTGATCAGGTCCTCGCCGGACACCCGGCGTACCCACAGCTCCGGCCGCAGCACCAACCGGTGCCCGAGCGCGGCGACGGCCACCTGCTGCACATCCTCGGGCGTGACGTAGTCCCGGCCGGCCAGCACCGCGGCACCCCGAGCGAGCTGGGTGACCGCGAGGGTGCCGCGCGGGCTGGCGCCCACCTGCGCCTTCGGGTGTTCGCGGGTGGCCTGGACCAAAGCCACGACGTACGCCAGTACGTCGTCGTGCACCTCGACCTGCTCCAGCGACGCGCTCATGGCCAGCAGCTCGGCCGGCCCCACGACCTGGTTCGGCACCGGCCGCTCGGCGCCCCGGTCGAGCCGGCGGCGCACCATGTCCGCCTCCAGTTCGGCGGTGAGGTAGCCGAGCCGGGTACGCAGCACAAACCGGTCCAGCTGCGCCTCCGGCAGCGGATAGGTGCCTTCGTACTCGATCGGGTTCTCCGTGGCCAGCACCACGAACGGTGCGGGCAGTGCCCTGGTCACCCCGTCGGCGGACACCTGGCGTTCCTCCATCGCCTCCAGCAGCGCGGCCTGCGTCTTCGGCGGGGTGCGGTTGATCTCGTCGGCGAGCAGCAGCTGGGTGAAGACCGGGCCCTGCTGGAACGCGAACTCACCGGTCTTCTGGTGGTAGATCGACGCACCGGTGAGGTCCTGCGGCAGCAGGTCCGGTGTGAACTGCACCCGGGTGAAGTGCAGGCCGAGCGCCCGCGCGAACGACCGGGCCAGCAGCGTCTTGCCCAGGCCGGGCAGGTCCTCCAGCAGCACGTGGCCGTCGGCGAGGATGCCGAGCAGGACGAGGGTGAGCGGGCCGCGCTTGCCGACGATCACGCGTTCCATCTCGGCCAGGACGGCCAGCGCGCGCTCCCGGGTCTCCTCCGGGCGGAGCGCCGGCGGACCCTGCGAGCCGGGCGTCGCCGATCCGGAGGACCCGGCCGGCGAGGCCGACGGGTCCGGCATGGCCGAGGGGGTCTGCGGTGTCGTCACGGTCGGGCGCTCCTTTCCGGCCGGTCACCCTGACCGGTCGCGGGGTCCTGCTCTGTGGGTGCCTCGGTGGATGCCGCGGTACCCGCCTCGGTGCTCGCTTCGGGGCCGAGGTGTTCGAGGGTGCCGACCAGTTGGTCCAGCGTGCGCAGGTCGATCCCGGGCGCGGACCGGTCGCTCGACGCCGGTCGCCCCGGTCCGAGCAGGTCCCAGGCCTGCGCACCCAGCAGCCGGCGGGCGCCCTCGGGATTGGTGGCCAGGTCGACTCCGTGCCCCTCGGCCAGCCGTACCGACGCGGCGGACAGCAGGCGTTCACGCAGCCCGACGTCGAAGTCGCGCCGGGAGAACCTCGCCCAGCCGATGTCGGCGACGATCCGGTCGTACGCCGGGAACGATCCCCCGGACCTTCGCCGGCGACTGCGGCCGGGGAACGGCAGCCGGAGCAGCCAGTCCCACAGCGGACGGCGGCGCGCGCGTTCGGGACCCTGCAGCCGCAACACCGCCCCGACCACCTCGGACACGGCCAGGACGGTGAGCCCGAGCAGCAGTCCCTGCAGCCGCTGGGTGAGCGTCGCGCCGAGCAGCAGGACGACCAGGATCGGGCGAAGCTGCCTCACCTGGGCGCCTCGTCCATGGCCGACTCGCCTTTGGCCGCCTCGTCTCTGGTCGCCGCCACGCGGAGTTCGGTGTCCAGCCGGCCGAGTACGTCCACCGCGCGGATGCGCACCTGCGGGTCGAGCTCGCGCCGGGTGTAGCGGGCCTGCCGGAACAGCTCGGTGAGTTCCTCCGCCGCCGCGGCGCCCGCGGAGCTGAACAGCCCGGCGTCCACCGCTCGCCGCAGCAGGCCGCTCGGGGTGTCGGCGGCGCTGCGGGCCACACCTGTGCGCGCCAGGGCCTCCTCCATCGCGGCGTACGCACCGATCACGGCCGCCCGCGGCTCGTCCAGGTCGGCCAGCGCGGCCCGGCCGGCGGCGACCACCGTCTGCACCTCCGCCGCCGACGGGTCGGCCTCGGCATCCTGTGCCTGCGGGACCTGGCGGCGGGCGACCAGGGCCAGCGCGACCGCTACGAGCCCGACGACGAACCCGGCGGCGACGGCGATCGGCCAGTTCCAGCTGGGGCGGGCGTCCTGCTGCGGCTGCGGCTGCGGCGCGGGAGTGGCGGCCCCGGCGCCGACCGGCGGCGGCATCGTGGGCGGAGTGGTGGGCTTGGCGCCATGGCCCTGCAGAGCCGTCTGGATCTGGTCACGGAACGCGAACAGCGCCAGCACGATCACCAGCATCACCACGGCACCGATCACCATGCTGGCCCCACCGGTCCGCTGCGGGCGGTCCCTGCGGCGCAGTGACCGCCCGAGGATCAGCGCCGCGACGACCAGCGCGAGCCCCAGCCCCAGAAACACCAGGAAGATCCCCATGATCGTCTTGGCCGAGATCTGCCGGGTGTCCAGGGAAACCTGGTCCTGCCAGCCGAGGCCGACGGCGCCGGCGGCGAGAAGTACCAGCACCATGGCGACCATGACCGCGCCGGCCCAGCGGGCCGCCGGTCCACTTGCACGCAACAGCCCGCCCCTTCCGTCCCCGGCACTTCGACGGTCAGCTTCGTCAGCCTGCCGGACGACCCTGGGCGCCGCCAATCGCGAATCCGCAACGATCTGGCCGGACCCTGACAGCCGTGCCGGGAACGTGCTCCGTCTTCACTCAGCGTGATGGAGCGGGAAGGCGATCAGCGCGGCCACCCCAAGCATCGGAGGACAGCCGACGCTCGGGCACTGTGCGGTGCGACCGAAACTCTCCGTACTCACAAAAAGGGGCCGTACGCACGCAACAGTCCGTACGCACCCAAGGGTCCGTACGGAAATGGAAAGTGGCGGCCCCTCCCTCATCGGGATGGACCGCCACCTCGCAATACCTGCGTGTCCGAGCGTGAGACAGCCACAGTTCAGCGGCTCTCTGCTCCCCCGCGCTGTTCGGGGAGAACCCCGGCCAGCAGCGCTCGCACCTCGGACTCACGGTAACGCCGGTGTCCCCCAAGTGTCCGGATCGAGCTGAGCTTGCCTGCCTTAGCCCACCGGGTCACTGTTTTGGGGTCGACCCTGAACATGGCCGCGACCTCTGCCGGCGTCAGCAGAGACTCGGTCTCCGGCGTACGTGTCGTCATGAGCGGCCTCCTCCACGAGAAGCGGACATTCGTCCGTCCCGCACCCTCCATGGTGCATCGAATCCCTCTACGAGGACAGGGGCTTGTGTCAGGACAAGCACCACTTGGTCACGCCGCGTTATGCATCCCCCACGTGACGTAGTGGTCCCAGTCCACCCCTCTCCTACGTGACTCACCGTAACTCGAATCCGGTCGTTCCGCCCACTTTTCCCAGAATTTCCGGAACTGTTCCGGTGTTTCACGATGCGCGCTCTTTCTCGCGCAATTCCCACCACTGCTTCCGTAGGCGGTGGTAGATCGTTATCGCCTCCTCGTGGTCACCCTTCGCCACTGCCTTGAGGGCAGCGGCCACGTCACTGGCGGAGCGGTCCGCGGTCATCCGCTCCGAGCCCATCAGCCGCACGAGGCCGCCGTAGTCCAACTCCACCCAGCTGTGCGGGTGGAACGACTCGATCCAGCGGCCGAGCGTGCGAAGCGGTTCCATCACCCGGTCGGGGCGAGCCCGGGTCAGCAGCCGGTGGGCCCGGCTGAGCCGGCGGCGCGCCTCCACCATGGGTGCGCGGTAGCGAAGCTCCACAGGATCCATCCCGATACTGCGGTCCTCATCACCAAAGATGACGAACCAAGCGAGCGGAACGTGCCAGCGCGCGGTCAGGATGTGGGGTTCGGCGTCCGGCGGGCACACATCCTCACCGAGCGCGTCGAAGTCGACACGATCCAGTCCGCCCGCGGGCAGCAGGACCCGCAGCACGTGCTCAGGCAACGACATCATGAGATCACCAAGTGCCTGGCGGACCCGAAGGGCGGATTCGTCCGGACACAGCAGGAGGTTGCCCTCCACCTCCATGGCATAAGCGCGACGCGCCCGCGACACGGCACCAGGTGGCAGCATTGGTAACAACGCGGCGAGCGACTCCCGTTGCTCGGCCACGGCCAAAGACGACGTTTCCGGACGTTCGGGCACCCGCACCTGTGCTTCCCACGATGTCCGCTCCCGGGCCGGGAAGGCGGACAGCGGCTCATAAACCCGCAGGTAGCAGCAGTACGGCGTGACGACCGAAGTCCGCATGCTCCCATCGTGCACCTCTCCGTTGGTTCGCGGCACCTGTCCAGTGAGATCCTGAGCAGTCGTTATCGCTCTAAGGTGGAGCCGGACGCCCGCCCCACCCCCTGCGGGCACGCTCAGCGAGGAGTCACCAACGTGACGGAGTTTTTCGGCCGGCACCCCGGCCACGAGCAGCTGGTCTTCTGCGCCGACGAGACGAGCGGGTTGCAGGCGATCATCGCGATCTCCTCCACGGCTCTCGGGCCGGCCCTCGGCGGCACCAGGTTCCACCCGTATCCCACCGAGGACGCGGCCGTGGCCGACGCCCTCAACCTCTCCACCGCGATGGCCTACAAGGCCGCGCTGGCCGGACTCGCCCTCGGCGGCGGGAAGGCCGTGATCATCGGAGACCCCGACCGGGACAAGACGGAGCCCCTGCTGCGGGCGTACGGCCGGTTCGTCGAGTCCCTCAACGGCCGGTACATCACCGCCTGCGACGTCGGCACGTATTCGCCGGACATGGACGTGATCGCCCGGGAGTCCGGCCACGTCACCGGCCGCACCGTCGAGCAGGGCGGTGCCGGCGACTCCTCCGTCCTCACCGCGTTCGGCGTCTTCCAGGCCATGCGCGCCTGCGCCGAGCACCGGTGGGGTACGCCGAGCCTGCGCGGCCGCCGGGTCGGCGTCTCCGGCGTCGGCAAGGTCGGCCGGCACCTGGTCGACCACGTGCTCGCCGACGGAGGCGAGGCCGTGATCACCGACGTCAGCGACGCCGCCGTGCGGCGGGTACGCCACGAGCACCCCGAGGTCGACGTGGTGACCGACACCATGGCGCTGGTCGAGGCGGACCTGGACGTCTACTCACCCTGTGCGCTGGGTGGCGCGCTGGACGACACCACCGTGCCCCGGCTGCGGGCAGGCGTCGTCTGCGGCGGCGCCAACAACCAGCTCGCCCACCCGGGAATCGAGAAGCTTCTGCAGGACCGCGGCATCCTGTACGCGCCCGACTACCTCGTCAACGCGGGCGGCCTGATCCAGGTGGCCGACGAGCTGCACGGGTTCGACTTCGAGCGGGCCAAGGCCCGCGCCGCACGGATCCTGGACACCACCCGGGAGGTCCTGCAGGCAGCCGACGCGGAGGGCGTGCCCCCCGTGGTCGCCGCCGACCGGCTGGCCGAGCGCCGGATGGCCGACGCGGGCCGCGGCCGCCCACTGTGGCTGGGCGGACCGGCCCAGGGCCGACTTACACAGGGCTGACTTACACAGGGCCGACTTACACAGGGCTGCCCTGGACCCGACCGCGCAGATCCCACCTGGGCAGAACCGACGCGACCGCGGGACCGGCACCTGGCCGGACCCGCGGTCGCTTCGTGTCTGCTGCCGGGGCCGCGGTCAGGACCGGCCGGCCACCCAGCGGGTGGCGTTGCGGATGATGTGGCGTACGTCGTCGCGGTAGTACGTGGGGTTCTCCTCGTGGCCCGGACGGAAGTAGAACACCCGGCCGTTGCCGACCGTGTACGCACACCCGGACCGGAACTCGTGCCCGCCGGGGAACGTCGAGTGGAACACCACGGTGTCCGGCTTGCCGCAGCCGAACTCCTCGTCGTACATCTCCTCTTCCTCGATGGCGAAGTCGCTCACGCCCGCGGCGATCGGGTGCTCCGGAGCCAGCACCTTGATCGACTCCGGGCCCGCGTCGTGCTTCACGCCGCCGATCCGGCCGTCGTCACCGATCAGCCGGGTGAACGGCTTGGCCATGTGCGAGGAGTGCAGCGCGAGGAAGCCCATCCCGCGTTCCTTGACGTGCCGCTCGATCCGGTCGACGGTCTCGTCGGTGACGTTGCGGTGCAGCATGTGCCCCCACCAGGCCAGCACGTCGGTCTGCGCGAGCACCTCCTCGGGCACGCCCTGACCCGGGTCGACGAGCTCGGCCGTGCTCACCTGGAACCCCTGGTCCTTGTCCTGGCGCAGGCCGTCGGCAACCGCGCCGTTGATGTCGTTCGGGTACCACTCCCTGGGTGCGGTGTGCTCGGACCAGACGAGGACACGGATCTTTCCCTGCTCGCTCACGTTTCCTCCTACGAGAGGTGGCCGGCGGGTGTAGGTCGCCGGCCTGTGGAACCGCGAGGACGTAACGCCGAGACGCCGGTGTGTCGGCTACGGGCCTCACGGGGATCTGGTGGTGCGACGATTTCGGGCGGTCGGAGTGCTCGGGCGGTTGGAGTGCTCAGGCGGTCAGGGCAGCGGGCCGACCGCGCACAGACCGCGCTCCTCGTCGGGGTTCACCGAGTCGGCGAACGCCTCGGAGTCCAGGGCCGGCGCGTACCCGAGGTCGGCCGTGGCGTTGCCGGTGTCCCACTCGCGGCGGGTGTTGGCGGAAATCCCGTGGTAGACGCCGAACGGCACCTTCTCCGCGTCGGCCTCGACCGCGCCGACCACCAGGGCCCGCAGGTCCTCCGGCCCGATCCAGGACGGCAGCCCGCCGACGGAGCCCGGACCGGGCTGGACGCCGCCGAACCGCAGGCACACCACCGACAGGTCCGTGCGGTAGGCGTACGTACGCCCGATCGCCTCGGTGAACGCCTTGCTCGCGCCGTACAGGCAGCACGGCGACGGCGGCCAGGCCGGGTCGATCGGCACCTCACCCCGGCGGACGTAGGCGCCCATCGCATGCACCGAGCTGGCCAGCACCACCCGGCGGACGCCGGCCGCCAGCGCCGCCTCCAGGACGGAGGCCACCACGTCGAAGTTCGGGCCGCGCAGGTCCGCCCAGGATGCCCGCGGGCTGGGGTCGGCGGCCAGGTGCACGACGGTGTCCATGCCGGCGACCGCGGCGGCCACGAACTCCGGGTCGGCCAGGTCGCCGGGGCGGACCTCGACCGAACCTGGTTCGCCGGCCGGCGCCGCTTCGATGCCGACCGGCGCCGTACCGGCTGAGTCGGCCGGGATCGAGCCGGCCCGGTCCGGCCGGTCGGTCAGCCGGAGCGCGTAGCCGGCGAGGCCGGGTAGCAGCAGCCGGGAAACGTTGCCTGCCGCTCCGGTGAGCAGCACCCTGCGCTGGGTCATCCGCTGGTCGCCCGTCCCATCCGGTGTCGTGGGGTTTCGGTCCACCTCTATCGCACCATGCCGGGAGGGTTCGGTGCGATTCCGGCGACCGGACGGGTGTGCCCGATCCCGGACTCCGTTTCCGCGACCGGCCCCACGACCTGTCCGGCGGCCAGCGGCAGCGGGCTGCCGCCCTGGCTGCGGGAACTCCGGGCCTGCCCGAAACCGGACACCGCCCCTCCCGGTTCGGCCCGGCCGCCCGGAGCCGCCGGCCCGTCGGCGAACCCGTGCCAGACCCGGCAACCCGGCCGCGTTCCGCACCCCGGACCCGACCCGGACCCCGCCGAAAACACAGCCCAGAACCGGCTCAGGCCGCTTCAGGGGCCGCTCCGCCCCTGCTCGGAGCCATCAAGGCGGGCAGAACGGGGTCGGTAGCGGGCCCGCGCCGGTCCGGACCCGACGTACGGAATCACCTGGTTCGGGCGCCGGCTCGCGGGGCCCTCGCCGGGCGTCGCGGGATGATCCGGACCACCCCAGGTGCACGATCCGGGCACATGCCGGTACCGTTGACCCACGAGCAGATGAGACCGTGAGCCCGAGGGCACACGTCTATGACGTGTTGCCCCGGTTTATGTTGTGCGAGGGGGTCGACCCATGGGGCGCGGCCGTGCTAAGGCCAAGCAGACGAAGGTCGCCCGGGAGCTGAAGTACCGCACCCACGACACCGACCTCGAAGCGCTACAGCGAGAGCTGTCGAGTCGTGAGGAAGCGAACGGCAACGTTCGTGGCGGGCAGGACGACCCCGACGAGCCTGACGATGACGGGGCCGACGAGGACTATCGCATCGCACGTCGCCGCTGACCACGGCCGACCTCATCACGGTCAGCTTCTTCCGTAGCTGCCTGTGAGATGCGCTGAACCCTCGCCTGCGAGAACTTTCCCGGCGATCCACGCGTGGATGCCGCGGTTGGCAAGTACGCCGACCGCGGCATCGGCGTCGTTCGAGTTCACCAGGGCGACCATGCCCACACCCATGTTGAGCGTCCGTTCCAGTTCGGCCTGCTCGACCTGGCCCCACTCACCGACCAGGGTGCAGATCCGCGGCGGCGTCCACGTCGACCGCTCGATCTCGACGTTCACGTCGGCAGGCAGCACCCGGGCGACGTTCGCCGCGAGCCCACCGCCGGTGATGTGTGACATCGCGTGGACGTCGACCTCGCGGTTGAGCGCCAGGCAGTCCTTGGCGTAGACACGGGTCGGCTCCAGCAGTTCCTCCCCGAGCGTGCGGCCCAGGTCGTCCACGTGCTCATCCAGGCCACGGCCGGCCGAGGCGAGCACGTGCCGGACCAGCGAGTAGCCGTTGGAGTGCAGTCCGGACGAGGCCATCGCCACCACCACGTCGCCGGGGCGTACGCGGTCCGGCCCGAGCAGGTCGTCGGCCTCCACCACCCCGGTGGTCGCGCCGGCCACGTCGTACTCCCCCGGCGACAACAGGCCCGGGTGCTCGGCGGTCTCCCCACCCACCAGGGCGCAGCCGGCGTGCACGCAGGCCTCGGCGATGCCCTTGACGATGGCCGCGATGCGTTCGGGGACGACCTTGCCGCAGGCGATGTAGTCGGTCAGGAACAACGGCTCGGCACCACACACCACCAGGTCGTCGACCAGCATGCCCACCAGGTCGAAGCCGATGGTGTCGTGCTTGTCCAGGGCCTGGGCGATCGCGACCTTCGTACCCACCCCGTCGGTGGAGGTCGCCAGCAACGGCCGACGGTAGTCGCGCAGCGCCGAGGCGTCGAACAGCCCGGCGAAGCCGCCCACCCCGCCGACCACCTCGGGCCGGCGGGTCTTCTCCACCCAGGTGCGCATCAGGCCGACGGCCCGGTCACCGGCTTCGATGTCGACGCCGGCCGCGGCGTAGGACGCCCCCGAGGTCTGCCCGCTGCCGGGTTCTGCGGACTGGGTCACTGGTGGGTCCTTTCGTCGGTGCGGCTCACTGCTCGCGTACGGACGTGGGCGTACGACAGGCGTCAGTTGCCCGCGACCGGGCCCACGACCTCGAGCTGGAACTTGCCGTGCCGGCTGGCGGCCTCGTGGATCGGCACGGGGTAGGTGCCGTCGAAGCAGGCCCGGCACAACCGCTCGGCGGGAACGCTGCTCGCCTCGGTCAGCGAGTCCAGCGAGATGAAGCCGATCGAGTCCGCGCCGATCGAGGCGCAGATCTCGTCCACGGTCTGCCCGGCCGCGATCAGCTCCTTGGGGGAGGCGAAGTCGATGCCGTAGAAACAGGGCCACTTCACCGGCGGGCTGGCGATCCGCACGTGCACCTCGGCGGCACCGGCGTCACGGAGCATCCGCACCAGTGCCCTCTGGGTGTTTCCGCGCACGATCGAGTCGTCCACCATCACGAGGCGCTTGCCCTCGATCACCTCGCGCAGCGGGTTGTACTTGAGCCGGATGCCGAGCTGGCGCAGGGTCTGGCTGGGCTGGATGAAGGTACGCCCGACGTAGCTGTTCTTGACCAGGCCGTGGCCGTACGGGATGCCGCTCTCCTCGGCGTACCCGATGGCGCCCGGCGTCGCCGACTCCGGCACCGGAATCACCAGGTCGGCCTCGACGGGGAAGTCGCGGGCCAGCCGGCGGCCGACCTCGACCCGGGTCTCGTGCACCGAACGACCGGAGATCCTGGTGTCGGGGCGGGAGAGGTAGACGAACTCGAACAGGCAGCCCTTGGGCTCGGCGGCCGCGAACCGGCGGCTGCGTACGCCGTCGCCGTCCAGGGCCACCACCTCGCCCGGCTCCACCTCGCGAACGAACTGCGCACCCACGATGTCCAGGGCGGCGTTCTCGCTGGCCACCACCCAGCCGGCACCCAGCCGGCCGATCACCAGCGGGCGGATGCCCTGCGGGTCGCGGGCGGCGTACAGCGTGTCCTCGTCCATGAACACCAGCGAGAACGCGCCGCGCAGCTCTGCGCACACCGCCTGCGCCGCTTCCAGCAGCGGGCGGTCGGGGTAGGTGGCGAGCAGCCGGGTGATCAGGCCGGTGTCGTTGGTCGAGCTCCGGTCACCGGGCGACTCGGCGAGGTCGGCGTCGGCCGCCCGTTTCGCGGCGAGTTCAACCAGGTCGGCTGAGTTGGTGAGGTTTCCGTTGTGAGCCAGGGCCAGCCCACCGGCACCCGTCGACCGGAACGTCGGCTGGGCGTTCGCCCACACGCTCGCCCCGGTCGTGGAGTAGCGGCAGTGGCCGACCGCGAGGTGCCCGACGAGCGACTCGAGGATCGCCTCGTCGAACACCTGGGAGACCAGGCCCATGTCCTTGTAGACGAGCACCTGGCGCCCGTTGCTGACCGCGATGCCCGCTGATTCCTGGCCGCGGTGCTGCAGGGCGTAGAGCCCGAAATAGGTAAGCTTCGCGACCTCCTCCCCTGGCGCCCAGACTCCGAAGACGCCACAGGCGTCTTTGGGGTTCTTGTCGTCGGGATGAAGGTCAAAAGAGAGCAGTCCGTCGCCGCCCGGCACGGTTCGAGTCTAACCAGGTCCCCCCGGCAGCCCGCGCGGGGCGTACGTCCGGCCGCCATAACCTGGGCGGATGCCACAGCACCGCGATGCCGAGTCCGTCCCGTCCGAGCCCGCTCAGCCTCCCGTGCAGCCGCCCGGCCGAGCGCCCGTTCAGTCACCTGTTCAGGCCGAGCCGGTACGGCCGGAGACCGGAGCGGAGCTGCTGCGGCGGGTCGCCCGGGAGCAGTCCACCGGCCGGATCCCCGCCCTCACCGCCGCAGTGATGCGCGACGGCGCGCTCGCCTGGAGCGGCGGTCGCGGCCGGGTCGGCGACGCCCGCCCGGACGCCGACACGCAGTCGCGGATCGGGTCGATCAGCAAGACGTTCACCGCGGTGCTGGTCGCCCGGCTGCGCGACGAGGGCCGGCTGGACTTCGCCGACCCGCTCGACCGGCACGTGCCGGGTACGCCGTTCGGTGACCGCACGATCGCGCAACTGCTCGCACACGTGTCCGGCCTGCAGGCGGAGACGAACGGGCCCTGGTGGGAACGCACGCCCGGAGCGGAGTGGCCCGGGCTCGCGGAGACGCTGGACGCCGGGACGGCCAGGAACCGGGCCGGCCGCCGCTTCCACTACTCCAACCTGGGCTTCGGCGTGCTCGGTGAGGTGGTGGCCCGGCACCGAGGCTGCTCGTGGTGGGAGGCGCTGCGCACCGAGGTGCTGGCGCCGCTGGAGCTTCGCCGTACGACGTACGCCCCGCAGCCGCCGCACGCGTCGGGGTTCGCCGTCCATCCGTGGGCCGACGTCGTACTCCCCGAACCCGACGAGGACGCCGGCGCGATGGCACCGGCCGGGCAGCTGTGGTCGACGGTCGCGGACCTGGCCCGGTGGGCGGCGTTCGTGGCCGGGGACACCGGCGGCGTGCTCGACCCGGACACGCTGGCGGAGATGCGCGAGCCGCACGCGGTGGAGCAGGCGCCGGCCTGGACCTCGGGATACGGCCTCGGCTGGCAGGTGCTGCGGGTCGGCGACCGCACCCTCGTCGGCCACGGCGGCTCGATGCCGGGCTTCCTCGCCGGGTTGTACGTCGACGTCGAGCAGAACCTCGGCGGGGTGTGCCTGGGCAACACCACCTCGGGGCTGCGGCCGCTCGGCCTGGTGTCGGACCTGATCGAGGTGGTGGAGGCGCGAGAACCCCGGCTCGCTCCGGAGTGGAGTCCGGTGCCCAGCCTGCCCGAAGGGACGCTGGACCTGGTGGGGCCGTGGTACTGGGGGCCGATGGCGTCGGCACTGCGAGCCGGCCGGGACGGGATGCTCGACCTGCGTCCTCTCGGCGAGGGCGGGCGCGCGTCGCGGTTTCGGCCGAACGCCGACGGCACCTGGACCGGGCTGGACGGTTACTACGCCGGGGAGACGCTGCGGGTGGCCCGTGGTCCGGACGGCCGGGTGACCCACCTGGACATCGCGACGTTCGTGTACAGCCGGCAGCCGTACGACCTCGACGCCCCGATCCCCGGAGGCGTGCACCCGGCCGGGTGGACCGGGTCCGGTCCGAACGGCAGCACGGACGGTGGCGCGGACGGCGAGTGAACCCGCATCAGGACAGACCCTGGTTGCGCCGGGGCGCCATCTGGTGCTCCCGGGTCAGCGTGGTCCGGGCACGCAGGCACATGGCGGTGAGCGCGGCCGCCTGCCGGTCACCCGGGTCGGGCTCCCCGCACCCACCCAGGCCCGTCTCGTCGCCGGTCGCCGGCTCGGAGAACGCGCTGATCGCCCGCATCAGGATCAACCACTGCGGGTGCGGCACCACGCCTTCGAGTTCGGCCATTCCGTCAGCGTGACTTTCGGTGGACACATAGCGTGCGAGGATTGCCGTGCCGGCGAGCGCCAGCGCCTGCAGGCCGGCCTGGCCGAGGGCTACCGCGTCGATCTCGTCGAGCCTGCCCGACGACACGCGAGAGGCATTCGAAAGCATGTTCGAACGCTATCAGGTAGTCGGCCGACCCGCCAGCGTCACCGGGAGGTCGCTTCGATGACGATGACCCAAGGTTCGGCCCGGACGCTGATCCCCGCCGCGGCCCGGGAGTTCGGTGCCCGCGTGCACGGCGTACCCCCCGACGGCTGGAACGCACCCACCCCCTGCACGGAGTGGACGGTTCGCGACCTGGTCAACCACCTGGTCGGTGAGCACCTGTGGGCGCCGCACCTGCTGCACGGCGAGACCGTCGCGCAGGTGGGTGACCGCTACGAGGGCGACGTGCTGGGCAAGGATCCGGTCGCCGCCTGGGACGCCGCCGTCGCCGCCTCCCTGCCCGCGTGGGAGCAGGCGAAGGACGACAACACCGTCCACCTGTCGTTCGGCGACACCTCCGTGGAGGAGTACGCCGAGCAGACACTGACCGACCTCGTGGTGCACGCCTGGGACCTGGCCCGCGGCGCCGGCCTGGACGACCGGCTGGACCCCCGCGCGGTCCGGCACGTCTGGGAGTACGCCTCGGTGCGGGTGCCCCAGTGGGAGGGCAGCAGTATGCTCGCGCCGCCGGTCCGCACCACCTCCGACGACATTCAGGACCAACTGATCGCCCTGGTCGGCCGGCGGCCCTGACCGAGGGCCCGCACAAGGGCCTGATCAGGGCCTGGATCGAGGGCACCGACCGGTGGCCCCGGCCGGCGACCCCGACCGCGGCCCGACGCTAGACCCGGCCACGACACCGGGACGAGACCAGCAGCGGAGAAAAGCAATGCGCGCGCTCGTGAAGGCCAAGGCCGAGCCCGGCCTGTGGCTGGAGGAGGTCCCCGAACCCGAGCCGGGCCCGGGCGAGGCGCTCGTCCAGGTTCTCCAGACCGGCATCTGCGGCACCGACCTGCACATCCTGCACTGGGACGAGTGGGCCCGGACCCACATGACCGTCCCGCTGGTGGTCGGCCACGAGTTCGTCGGCCGGGTGGTCGAGGTCGGCGCCGGCGTCGACCGGGTGGCGGTCGGTGACCTGGTGAGCGGCGAGGGTCACCTGGTCTGCGGTCGCTGCCGCAACTGCATGGCCGGGCGCCGGCACCTGTGCGCGCACACCCTGGGGCTGGGGATCAACCGGGCGGGCGCGTTCGCCGACCGTCTCACCCTGCCCGCCGGCAACCTGTGGAAGCACCCGGCCGACATCGATCTCGACGTGGCCACGATCTTCGACCCGTTCGGCAACGCAGTGCACACCGCGCTGGCGTTCCCGGTGGTCAACGAGGACGTCCTGATCACCGGCGCCGGCCCGATCGGCCTGATGGCGGCGGCGGTCGTGCGGCATGCCGGTGCGCGCCGCGTGGTGATCACCGACGTCAATCCGTACCGCCTCGAGCTCGCCCGCAAGGTCGGCGTGACCGCGGCCGTCGACGTCTCCCGCACCACCCTTCCTCAGGTCCAGGCCGACCTCGGCATGAAGGAGGGCTTCGACGTCGGGCTGGAGATGTCCGGCCACCCGAGCGCTCTTCCGGCCATGGTCGACTCGATGTCGCACGGCGGCCGGATCGCGGTCCTCGGGCTGGCGTCCGGGCCGATCAGCATCGACTGGAGCCGGGTCGTACTCTCCATGCTGACCATTCAGGGCATCTACGGCCGGCAGATGTACGAGACGTGGTACGCCATGTCGGTGCTGGTCGAGGAGGGCCTGGACATCTCGCCGGTGGTCACCCACCGGTTCCCGGTCGCTGCGTACGAACAGGCCTTCGCCACCCTGCGCGACGGCAACTGCGGCAAGGTGATCCTCGACTGGCGACAGGACCCACCGGCGGAGAGCTGACCCCGGAAGGACGGACTTGGCTGACATGGCCGACACGATGCGCGACCACCTGCGGACCCAGCTCGCGGAGATCCGGGCGGCCGGACTCGCCAAGGACGAGCGCCCGCTCACCACCCCGCAGAACGCCAACGTCGGCGTCGCGGGCGGCCAGCGGGTGCTCAACCTGTGCGCCAACAACTACCTCGGACTGGCCGACCACCCCGACCTCATCGCCGCGGCGAAGGCCGGGCTGGACGAGTGGGGCTTCGGGATGGCGTCGGTGCGGTTCATCTGTGGCACCCAGGAGCTGCACAAGCGGCTGGAGGCTCGCATCTCGGCGTTCCTCGGCACCGACGACACGATCCTCTACAGCTCCTGCTTCGACGCCAACGCCGGCTTGTTCGAGACGCTGCTGGGCCCGGAGGACGCGATCATCTCCGACGCGCTCAACCACGCGAGCATCATCGACGGCGTACGCCTGTGCAAGGCCCGCCGGTTCCGCTACCGCAACCGCGACATGGCCGACCTCGAGACACAGCTGAAGGACGCCTCGGACGCGCGGTTCACGATGATCGCCACCGACGGCGTCTTCTCCATGGACGGCTACCTCGCCCCGCTGCGCGAGATCTGCGACCTCGCCGACGCCTACGGCGCGCTGGTGATGGTCGACGACTCCCACGCGGTCGGGTTCGTCGGCGAGCACGGCCGGGGTACGCCCGAACTCCACGGCGTGGCGGACCGGGTGGACATCCTCACCGGAACGCTGGGCAAGGCGCTCGGCGGGGCCAGCGGCGGCTACACCAGCGCCCGGGCGGAGATCGTCGAGCTGCTGCGGCAGCGGTCCCGGCCGTACCTCTTCTCCAACTCCCTGGCCCCGGCGATCGCCGCCGCCTCGATCACCGTCTTCGACCTGCTGGACTCCTCCGACGAGCTGCGGCAGCGGCTGCGGGACAACACCGCGTTCTTCCGGCAGCGCCTCGAGGACGAGGGCTTCGACGTGCTCCCGGGCGAGCACCCGATCATCCCGGTGATGTTCGGGGACGCGGTCCTCGCGGGGAAGATGGCCGCGGCCCTGCTCGACCTCGGCGTGTACGTGACGGCCTTCTCCTACCCGGTCGTGCCGCACGGGACGGCCCGGATCCGTACGCAGGTGTCGGCCGCACACAGCCGCGAGGACCTCGAGCATGCGGCGTCCGCGTTCGCCCAGGCCCGGGACAAGGTCGGCTAGGTCGTGTTCAAAGTGGGCGCCCCGGCCGTGATGCGGTGAGTCACGAGTCAGGCGGCCACTTTGAAACACGACCCGGACCTCAGAGTCGTGGGGCTCCGGGGACTCTTCCGCGGAAGAGTCCCCGGAGCCCGGCGGA
The DNA here is from genome assembly GCA_963791775.1 of uncultured Actinomycetota bacterium. GTDB lineage: Bacteria > Actinomycetota > Actinomycetes > Propionibacteriales > Actinopolymorphaceae > Actinopolymorpha. The sequence continues at coordinate 24,387 of CAWBTM010000022.1, forward strand.
CCCGAGCTCTAGTCGGCGTTCATCACCATGCCGGCGCCGACGGTGACGTTGGTGGCCTCGTCGACCAGGACGAAGCCGCCCGTCTGCCGGTTGCGGGCGTAGTCGTCGACGAACAACGGCTGGGCCACTCGCAGGTCGACTCGCCCGATCTCGTTCAGGCCGAGCTGGCCGGCACCTTCGTCGCGGTGCAGGGTGTTGACGTCGAGCCGGTAGTGCAGCTTCTTGACGATCGCCCGCGCGGTGCGGGTGGTGTGCTTGATGTAGATCCGCTGCCCGGGCTTCAGCGGAGCGTCGGTCATCCAGCTGACCATCGCGCTGAGGTTCTGCGCCACCGTGGGCTTGTTGTGCGGACGGCAGATCAGGTCGCCGCGGGAGACGTCGAGATCGTCTTCGAGCAGCACCGTCACCGACATCGGTGAGAACGCCTCCTCGACGGGGCCGTCCGCGGTGTCGATGCGCTTGATCCGCGACGTCATCCCGGACGGGAGCACCATCACTTCATCGCCCGGCTTGAGCACCCCGCCGACGACCTGCCCGGCGTACCCGCGGTAGTCGTGGTAATCGCCGGAGTGCGGACGGATGACGTACTGCACCGGCAACCTGGGGTCTTGGAGGTTGCGGTCGCTGGCGACGTGGATGTTCTCCAGGTGGTGCAGCAGCGACGGTCCGTCGTACCACGGCATGTTGGTCGACCGCTCGACCACGTTGTCACCGGCGAGCGCAGAGATCGGGATCACCTGCAGGTCGGGGGTGGTCAGCTTGGTGGCGAAGCCCAGGAACTCCTGCCGGATGCGTTCGTAGGTCTCCTGGTCGTAGTCGACCAGGTCCATCTTGTTGACGCAGACGACCAGGTGCGGCACCCGCAGCAGCGAGACCAGGAACGCGTGCCGGCGGGTCTGCTCGACCAGGCCGTTGCGCGCGTCGACCAGCACCAGGGCGAGGTCGGCGTTGGAGGCGCCGGTCACCATGTTGCGGGTGTACTGGATGTGGCCGGGGGTGTCGGCGATGATGAACTTGCGGTTGGGCGTCGCGAAGTAGCGGTACGCCACGTCGATGGTGATGCCCTGCTCGCGCTCGGCGCGCAGTCCGTCGGTGAGCAGCGCGAGGTTGGTGTACTCGAACCCCCGGTCGCGGCTGGTGCGTTCGACGGACTCCAGCTGGTCCTCGAATATCGCCTTGGAGTCGTAGAGCAGGCGACCGATCAGGGTGCTCTTGCCGTCGTCGACGCTGCCCGCCGTGGCGAAGCGCAGGAGATCCACTAGAAATAACCTTCCCGCTTGCGGTCTTCCATCGAGGCCTCGCTCACCCGGTCGTCGGCGCGGGTCGCGCCGCGCTCGGTGATCCGGCTGGTGGCCACCTCGGTGATGATCTCCTCCACGGTCGCGGCGATGGACTCCACCGCACCGGTGCAGGAGATGTCGCCGACCGTGCGGTAACGCACCGTCGCCTCGTGCAGCTCCTCGCCCTCGCGCCGGGGCAGGTGCACCGACTCCGAGAGCAGCATCCCGTCGCGCTCGAACACCTTGCGCCGGTGCGCGAAGTAGATCGACGGGATCTCCACGTCGTCGTCGGCGATGTACTGCCAGATGTCGAGCTCGGTCCAGTTGGACAACGGGAACGCGCGGATCGACTCCCCTGGGTGGATCCGGCCGTTGTAGAGGTTCCAGAGCTCGGGGCGCTGGTTCTTGGGGTCCCACTGGCCGAACTCGTCGCGGAAGGAGAAGACGCGTTCCTTGGCCCGGGCCTTCTCCTCGTCGCGCCGGGCCCCGCCCATGAGCGCGTCGAAGTTGTGCTTCTCGATCGTCTCCAGCAGGACCTGCGTCTGCAGCGGGTTGCGGCTCTGGCCGGGGCGTTCGGTCAGCCGTCCCTCGTCGATCGCTTCCTGCACCGAACCGACCACGAGGCGTACGCCGAGGTCGGCGACCAGCCGGTCGCGGAAGTCGATCACCTCGGCGAAGTTGTGCCCGGTGTCGACGTGCAGCAGCGCGAACGGGATGCGGGCAGGCCAGAACGCCTTCTGGGCCAGGCGCAGCATCACGCAGGAGTCCTTGCCACCGGAGAACAGCAGCGCCGGCCGCTCGAACTCCGCCGCCACCTCACGAATGATGTGGATGGATTCGGACTCGAGGGCCTGCAGGTGGGACAAGCGGTAGTCGAGGGGCATAACACCACCAGGTGGTCGTCGAGGTAGGTCCGGCGGACCACCCACGGGCAGCAAATTCTGGATCGGCAACGTGAACGAACGGGGCGATGCTACCTCCACCGTCGGGGGAACCCACCCGCATCACCGGATCCTGGACATCACGCAGCCGACCGAGACGACGGTAACCGACGCGGAGTACGCATGAGCACGGGAGGGATGCGATGACGCTGTTCATCGTGGGAGCGGGCGGCTTCGGCCGGGAGACCTACGACGCGGTGCTCGCCGCCTGTGACGGTACCGAGCCGGTGGTGTTCTGCGACCACGCCCGAGCGGGAGAGAAGACCCGCGGCCTGCCGATCGTCCACCCGGACGAGGTGGACGACGACTTCGTGGTGGCGATCTCCGACCCGGACGTGCGGGCCCGGCTGTCGGCCGAGCTCGAGGGCCGCGGGCTGAACCCCCGTACGATCGTGCACCCCCGTGCCGTGATCGGCCCGGAGACGGTCCTCGGCGCCGGCAGCGTCGTCCTCGCCATGGCCTACGTCTCGTCCTCGTGCGTGCTCGGCCGGCACGTGCAGATCAGCTACAACACCACGCTCGGCCACGACTGCCGACTGTCCGACGTCACCACGGTGCTGCCCGGCGCGAACGTCGCCGGGTCGGTGCACCTCGCCACCGGCGCCACCGTGGGCTCGAACGCGTTCGTACGGCAGGGGCTGACCGTGGGCGCGGGCGCGTTCGTCGGCGCGGGAGCGGTGGTGACGAAGGACGTGGCTCCGCGGACCGTGGTGGTCGGCGTGCCGGCCCGGCCGCAGCAGCCGCGCTGACCCTGTCGGGCGCGAAGATCAGCCGGCGCGCAGCAACCGCCGGGTCTTCGCGTCCAGGATCAGCTCGTCGGTGAGCGCCTCGCCGCGTTCCTCGTCCAGGTCGGACATCAGCGCCCGGGAGTCGACCACGACGCCCTCCCGGGTGAAGACGATCTTCACCGTCTGCGCGACGATCCGCAGGTCCAGCCACAGCGAGCAGCGCTCGACGTACTCCACGTCCAGGCTCAGCCGGGCGCTCCAGCTCACGGTGTTGCGGCCGGCGATCTGGGCCAGCCCGGTGATGCCCGGACGTACGTCGAACCGGCGGGCGTTCGTGTGGGGTGTACCAGGAGGTCGTACTTCCGCAGCAGCGGCCGCGGGCCGACGATGCTCATGTCGCCGCGCAGGACGTTGATCAACTGCGGGATCTCGTCCAGGCTCAGCCGCGCGCAGCAACTCGGCCCAGCCGGGTGAGCCGCCGATGGTCGGGAAGCAGGTCGCCGAAGCGGTCGCGGACGGTCGGTCATCGTACGGAACTTCAGCAAACCGAAGAACGGCCTGCCGAGCACCCCGGTGCGCTGCTGACGGAACAGCACGGGCGAGCCGAGCCGCCATCGCACCACGACACAGATGGCGAGGACCAGCGGCGAGAGGACAGCCAACCCCGCCAGGGCGGCCCCGATGTCGAAGGCCCGCTTGATTCCTCGTCCCACCTGGCTTCTCACAGCACTCCCCTCGGCGCCGAAAGACCGCGCCATCTCCGGCGACCGCCGACCGGGAAACCCTCACCGGGGCTTCCGCGGCGGAAACGACGACGGAGGAGAAGACCGAGACGAACAGCCGCCGACCGGTGCGGACAAGACGTTGTTTCGGACAGTTGTCCAGTACGCACGGAGAACACCTGCGTCGATTCACTGAGACGAAAATCTGTGGGCGTTCTCACGTCGCAGGAGATACCCGGACGCGTGACCGTCGATGCCCTGAAGAGATCTCCCCTTACTGTCTCCGACAAACCTGTTGTGTACGACAAAGGCGTCCATAACGGGCATCGGTGGACCGCCGCGCACCCAGACGTAGATCGTTTGCCCGCTTGAGCTTCCGGCGTACGCACGCGGCCGCCCGAAATTCGAAGATCAATGTGCCGGTAAGCACCCTTCTCGACCACACGAGGCGAGATCGTCACGGCATTCCGCTCTGCTCCTGGCAGCTTCCGCATGCCGGGACGAGCATTTGAAAGTTCTCATCGAAATCGCGCACAATGCAGCACGGCCACGGGGGCCGAAAGCCGACACAAACGAGCACGGCCTCCGACATGTCCGGTGATCAACGGCAATCGGTGCACTGCGCCGCTGTCCTTGCGTGCCGACGTCGAGAAATTCGTGAGAGTTCTCTCCTCGAACGGGTGGGCCGTGCGAAACCGCACACCCGAACGAAGGAGTCCTCAGTGCGGCTTTCCGCATCCGCGCGCAGCCACCCCGTCGAGCGGCCCCGGTCTCGCTCGCGCCGTTCGTCCCTCTCCCGCGGCGCCGTCACCCTGGTCGGCGCCGCCGCGCTCACGCTCGGCGTCGCCGCACCGTCGTCCGCCGGCACGTCGGCCGGCGCGCCGGCCGAGGCGAGGACCGACGGCGACCTGGCCGGCATCCCGGGACTCCGGATGTCGCCGCAGTCGTTCGGCGGCCCCGACTACCTCGCCCGCTACCGGCCCGGCGCCGCAGCAGCCGCCGCCGCCCAGCAGCCGGCCGCTCGGCCCGCCACGGCGCCACCGCCTGAGGCGGCCGTCACCGACACCGGCGAGGTGACCGATCTCAAGCAGGCGGTGATCGCCCTGCGGATCGCCGGCCAGAAGCACGCCGCGGCAGTACGCGAGGTCGCGCGGGCCGCGGCGGCGAAGAAGGCCGCCGAACGCCGGGTCGCCGAACTCCGCCGGGCCGCGGCCACAAAAAAGGCGAAGACCACCAAGACGACGGCGAAGGCGGCCGAGACCAGGTGGGAGCCGCGCGGACTGACCCGGGGTGCTCAGGGCATCGACGTGGCCAGCCACCAGGGCAACGTGGACTGGCCGTACTACCGGGACCAGGGCTTCAAGTTCGCCTACGTCAAGGCCACCGAGGGCACGACGTACAAGAACCCGTTCTTCGACCAGCAGTTCAACGGTTCGGCGAAGGTCGGCATGCTGCACGGCACCTACCACTTCGGCCGGCCCGACCAGTCCAGTGGTGCTGCGCAGGCGCGGTTCTTCGTCGCCAACGGCGGAGACTGGAAGCCCGACGGCAAGACGCTCCCCGGCGAGCTCGACATCGAGTTCGGCGAGGCGGTCGGAGTGTCGACCTGCTACAACCTCTCGGCCGGCCAGATCGTCAACTTCGTCCGTGACTTCAGCGACGAGTACAAGCGGCTCACCGGCCGGCTCCCGGTCATCTACACCAACGGCTCGTGGTGGGAGCAGTGCGTCGGCAACAGCACCGCCTTCGGCCGCAACCCGCTGTGGATCGCGAGCTACAACCCCGAGCCGGGCCCGATGCCGGGCGGCTGGCAGAAGGGGCACACCTTCTGGCAGTACACCGAGACACCGATCGACAAGAACTACTTCAACGGATCACTGAAGGACCTGAAGACCTTCGCCAACCAGCACTGGCCGCGCTGACCGTCCGCGTCAGCCGGGCCGGAGCCGGCCGCACCCGACGTCGAGTGCGTCAGCTCTGGCCGGGGGACTCGTCTGAGTCCCCCGCCGGTGCGACACCGATCACCCGGTGGGGGCACCCCGGCCCACCGGGCTCTCGTCGGTGACCGCGCGCCCGTCGACCAGGGCGCGCACGCCGGGCAGGTCGGCCGGCCCGATCGTGCGGTAGTCCGGGTGGTCGGCCTGCAGGATCGCCGCGTCGACGGGCTCGCCGAGGTGGTAGGCGGTGAACCCGAAGCGCGGCTCTAGCTCGTCGTCGTCGTACAGCGGGTCGTGCACGACGGCCCGGGCGCCCCTGCGGCGCAGGGCCGAGGACCGTGCCGAACACCCCGGAGAACGCGGTCTCCTTCACCCCGCCCCGGTAGGCGGCGCCGAGCACCACCACCCGCGCGTCGGAGAGGTCGCCGTAGGTCTGCGCCAGCACGTCGACGGCGTACGCCGGCATCGCGGCGTTGGCCTCCCGCGCGGCCCGCACCACGGTCGCGTCCGGGTCGTTCCAGAGGTACAGCCGCGGGTAGACCGGGATGCAGTGGCCGCCGACGGCGATGCCCGGGCGGTGGATGTGACTGTAGGGCTGGGAGTTTGCCGCGTCGATCACGGCGAGCGCGTCGATGCCGTTGGCCTCGGCGAACCGCGCGAACTGGTTTGCCAACCCGATGTTGACATCGCGGTAGGTCGTCTCGGCGAGCTTCGCGAGCTCGGCCGCCTCGGCCGAACCCAGATCCCACACGCCGTTGGGCCGGGGCAGGTCGGAGCGCGGGTCGAAGTCGAGCACCGCCTCGTAGAACGCCCGGGCACGCTCGGCGCCTGCCGGGTCGAGCCCACCGATCAGTTTCGGATATTTCCGCAGATCGGCGAAAACCCGACCGGTGAGCACGCGTTCGGGTGAGAAGACCACCCAGAAGTCGATGCCCTCGGTGAGCGCGGAACCCTGCTCGAGTGCGGGCTTCCAGCGGGTCCGGCAAGGTGCCCACCGGCATCGTCGTCTCATAGATCACGGTCGTGACCGGCCCGCAGGTGCGCGGCGATCGCGGTGGTGGCCGAGTCCATCCAGCCGAAGTCGGGCACGCCCTCGTCGTCGACGAACAACGGCACCACCACGACGACGTACTCCGCCTGCGGAACGGCGCGGGAGTAGTCGGACGTGGCCGTCAGCCCCCGTCGGCCACCGCCTGCTTCAGGCGTACGTCCAACTCCGCCTCGCCCGGGAAGGGCTCGATACCGGCGTTGACCGACTCCACCACGCGCGGGTTGGTGTCCACGCCGGTGACGCTGTGGCCCTTGCCGGCGAACTGGACGGCCAGTGGCAAGCCGATCTTGCCCAGGCCGACAACGGTGATCTTCACGGGGCAACACGTCTTCCTGGGAAGGGATCCGAGGGACTCCGGCGGGTCGCTGGCTAGGGTAACCTGCCGCGAAGCCCGGCACGGAGTGTGACACGCCGCTAACGTTCGGTCGTCTCGCGGCGTCGCGTCACGGAGTCGCCCGCAGAGCCGGCTCACCTCGAGGAGACCCAGTGCCCCAACCACCCGACCAGCCGGAGCACACCTCGCGCCCGCTGACAGTGCTGAGCGTCGTCGGCGCCCGCCCGCAGTTCGTCAAGCTCGCGCCGGTCGCCGCCGCCTTCGCCACGACCGGCCACCGGCACGTGATCGTGCACACCGGTCAGCACTACGACACCCGGATGTCGGAGGTGTTCTTCACCGACCTCGCGATCCCCGCGCCGGACGTCCACCTCGGCGTGGGCTCGGGCACGCACGGCGCGCAGACAGGTGCGATGCTGACCGCGCTGGACCCGGTGCTCGCCGAGCGGCAGCCGGACTGGGTGCTGGTGTACGGCGACACCAACTCAACCCTGGCCGGCACGCTGTCGGCGGTGAAGCAGCACCTGCGGGTCGCCCACCTGGAGGCCGGCCTACGGTCGTTCAACCGGCGGATGCCCGAGGAACACAACCGCGTCCTCACCGACCACGCCGCCGACCTGCTCCTCGCACCGACCGACGTGGCCATGGCCCACCTGTCCGGCGAGGGCCTGTCCGGCCGCTCGGTCCTGGTCGGCGACGTGATGACCGACGTCTGCTTCGGCGTTCGCGACGCCGTGGCCGGCACGCCGCTGCCCGCCGAGCTGGACCGCGCCGTCGGCGGCGAGCCCGACGGCTACCTGGTCGCGACCGTCCACCGTGCCGACAACACCGACGACCCGGCCCGACTCGCCGCGGTGGTGGACGCGCTCGCAGGGCTCGACCTACCGGTCGCCCTGCTCGCCCATCCGCGCCTGGTCGCCCGGTGCGAGGAGTTCGGCATCGACCTGGAGCGGCCGGCCCTGCGCGTCCTGGCGCCGCTCGCCTACCCCGACATGGTGCGCGCCGTCCTCGGCTCACGGGGCGTGGTCACCGACTCCGGCGGCCTGCAGAAGGAGGCGTTCCTGCTCGGCGTCCCCTGCACCACGCTGCGGACCGAGACCGAGTGGACCGAGACGCTGGCCGGCGGCTGGAACGTCCTGGACCCCGACCTCGGCCGGCTCAAGGAGCTGGCCGCCCGGCCGGCCCCGGCCGGGGAACGCGGCACTCCCTACGGCGACGGGGATGCCGCGCGCCGGACCGTCGAGGCGCTGCAGGCGGGCTGACTCCCCTCTGCTCCCTCCCGGGTCCGGTACGCGCTGTCCGTCGCCGATCACCCGTTATGGTGTGGCCTTACGGCGGCACGGGCTGTGCTGCAGAGGGGTGGACTGATGGCGACCATGACCACCTCGGCCTGCCCCGAGCGCGGCTGGCAGCGCCCCGAGGCCGAACGCCTGCTCACCGGCGCGACCCACGTCACCTTCGTCCGCACCGTGGTCTCGGTGGGCCTCGCGTTGTACGCCGCGTACGACCGGTCGCTGACCCTGCTGCTGGTCGCGCTGGCGGTCTACTGGGTAGGCGACATGGCCGACGGCGCCCTGGCCCGGCTGACCGACACCGAGACCCGGATCGGCGCGGTGTTCGACATCGTGAGCGACCGGCTGTGCGCGGGTGCCTTCTACGTCGGGCTGGTCTGGCTGGAGCCGGCGATGGCGCTGCCGGTGGGGATCTTCCTGCTGGAGTTCGCGGTCGTGGACACGTTCGTGTCGCTGGCGTTCCTGGCCTGGCCGCTGCGCAGCCCCAACTACTTCCACCTGGTCGACCGGCCGATCTGGCTGGCCAACTGGTCCAAGCCGGGCAAGGCCGCGAACTCCTCGGCGGTGGCGGTGCTGATGGTGGTCACCCACTCCGTACCCCTGTGCACCGCGGTGGCACTGTGCCTGCTGGCGGTCAAGATCTGGTCGCTGGTCCGGCTCAACCGGCTCGGGCTGCCACTTCCGCGCGCAGGCGAGGCCCCCGGGGACTCGCGTGCCCCGAGCGACTCCGGTGATGGTCTGGCGGAACGAGCCGCCTGATGGGCCTGCTCGCCGCGACGTTCTGCTACTGCATCGCGTCGGCGCTGATCCCGTTGATCAATGCCGAGGCGTACGTCGGCGCGGTGGCCGCCACCTTCTCCGGCCACTCCATCTGGCTGGTCGCGGCCGCGGCCGCGGGCGGGCAGATGGTGGGCAAGGTGGCGTACTTCCTGATCGGCCGCAACTCGCTGCGGTGGGGCTGGGTACGCAGGAAGATCGAGTCGCCGAAGTGGCAGCGGACGTTCCTCACCTGGCAGCGCCGGATCGGTGGCCGCCCGTGGCTGGCCGCGATGCTGTTGCTGGTCTCGGCCGCGCTGGGGTTCCCGCCGTTCGCCGTGGTCTCGGTGGTGGCCGGTCAGCTCCGGGTGCCGATCGCGTTGTTCGCGGTGGTCGGGTTCGTCGGCCGGCTGCTGCGGTTCGCCTCGCTGCTGGGCATCATCAAGGCCCTGCTCTAGCCCCGAACGAGCTGTGAACGAGGCGCGCGCGTGACCCGGGCGGGCAAGGTAAGCGCAGGCAGGTAAGCGCGGGCAGGTAAGCGCGGCAGGCCAGAGCGGCTCAGAGCGTGCCGAGGGTGATGCACTGGTGCGGCCGGGCCGCATCTGCCCAGGCCTCCAGCCGCATCAGGAACTCCCGGGCGGTCTGCGGCCAGTGGTAGCCGGTGCGGGCCACCGCGTGCCCGCGCTTGCCCATCGACGTCCGCAGCTCCTGGTCGTCGCGCAGCTGCAGGATGGCGGCCACGGTGGCCTCGGCATCGTCGAAGGGGACCACCAGCCCGGATCTGTTCACCTGGATCAGGGACACCGCCGCGGGCAGTGGGGTGGACACGACGGGAACGCCGTGCGCCATGTACTCCAGCACCTTGGTGGGCATCGAGTGCCGGTAGTTGGGCAGGTCGCGCAGCAGCGACAGGCCGCACAGGGCGCCGTCGACCAGGGCGAGCGCCCGGTCGTTGGGAACGTACCCGTGCCAGCGCAGGAATCCCTCCTGCTGCGCGCGGACCAGCGCCCGGCGAGAGTAGGAGTCGGCGTACCCCACCACGTCGATGTCCAGGCCGCTGCCGGCCAGCAGGCGTGCGGCGTCGAGCATCACGTCGACGCCGCGGGCGACCGACAGGTGCCCGACGTAGACCACCCGGCTCGCACCGGACGGCGTCACGGACTCGGGTACGTAGGTGGTGTTGGGCACCACCGGGTGGATCCGCCGGAACCTGCCGCGGTAGCCCGGCTCGGCCAGAATCAACCGGAGGTTGCGTTCGGCCCACTCCTCCACCAGCCGCACACCCGCACGGGCCACGGGCCGCACCGCACCGGGCAGCCAGCTCTTGGCCACCAGGGCCGCGGCGGTGTCCTCGTGCACGTCCCACACCACCGCGCCGGGCAGGTCGAGACCGGGCAGCACGAGCAGCAGCTCCGGGTCGTGCAGCAGCACCACGTCGGCGTTCGCCCCGTGGGTCCGCAGGACCTGCCGGGCCGCGCGGAGCGCGTCGGCGCGCTGCCGGCCCACCGCCCGGGGCACGTCGACCGCGGTCAGCTCCGGCCAGGCAGTCGTGGCGTACGCCGAGAAGGGCGCGGCGTAGGTCACGGAGTATCCGGCGTCCAGCATGGCCCGGATCTGCCGGTGGAGGATGCGCGCGTCCTGTGGATGGTGCACGACCGTGCACACGAGGACACGCAGTCCGGGCATCAGAGGACCTCGGCTGTCCCGTCGCGGACCCGGCCGCGGGTGTCGAACAGCAGCCTCGCGCGGGAGAGGGTCTGTGTGTCGTAGGCGGCGTGGTCCTGCAGCAGCAGGGCGAGGTCGGCGCCGGCCAGGGCCTCGTCCAGGTCGTCCACCCGCGGGACCGGCTCCCCGTCGACCTCCCACTCGGTGACGTAGGGGTCGTGGAAGAGGAGGTTGGTGCCCATCCGGCGCAGCCGGCGGGCCACCGGCCGCGAGGGGGACTCGCGCTGGTCGGCGATGTTCGGCTTGTAGGTGACCCCGAGGAGCAGCACCGTTGACCCGCGTACCGACTTGCCGGCGTCGTTGACCAGGTCCTGCACCCGCTGGGCGACGTAGGACGGCATCCGCTGGTTGATCTCCTGGGCCAGCTCCACGAACCGGAACGGGTAACCCAGCCGCTTCACCTTGTACGACAGGTAGTTGGGGTCGATCGGGATGCAGTGCCCGCCCACCCCGGGGCCGGGATAGAACGCCTGGAACCCGAACGGCTTGGTGGCCGCCGCGTCGATCGCGTCCCGCAGGTCGATGCCGAGCTCGTGGCAGAAGATCGCCATCTCGTTGACCAGGGCGATGTTGACGTGGCGGTAGGTGTTCTCCAACAGCTTGGCCATCTCGGCCTCGCGGGTGCCCTTCGCCCGCACCACCCGGTCACAGATCCGGCCGTAGAAGTCCACCGCGCGTTCGGTGCAGTGCGCGGTGTGCCCGCCGACCACCTTCGGGGTGTTGCGCAGGCCGTAGGTCGGGTTGCCGGGGTCGATCCGCTCGGGGGAGAACGCCAGCGCGAACTGCACCCCCGCACTGAGTCCGGACTTCTCCAGGATCGGCCGCACCACCTCATCGGTCGTGCCGGGGTAGGTCGTCGACTCCAGTACGACCAGCATGCCCGGGCGCAGGTGGTCCGCCACCGTGGCGACGGCCGACCGCACCGCGGTCAGGTCCGGGCCACCGTCGTCGTCCAGCGGCGTCGGCACACAGACCACCACCGTGTCCGCCTCCGCCAGCGCCTGCTCGGCGTCGGTGGTCACGGTCAGCCCGGCGGCCAGCATGGCGGTCACGTCGGCATCGGAGAGGTCGTCGATGTGGGAACGCCCGGTTGCCAGACCCGCGACCACCCGCGGGGAGGCATCGAGTCCGACGACTCGAAGTCCCGCCCGGCAGGCCTCACGGACCAGGGGAAGACCGACATATCCAAGACCGACGACAGCGAGGTCAGACACGCTCCGAACCCTAGGTTGGGGGTACCCCGCCGGAGCCGCGAAACGACGTCCAGCCGGGGAGAGTTAGGGAAAAGTTACCGTTTCGGTCACCATTCAAACCCGAGCGGTGACTTCTGTCCATGCCGTGGCCCGAGCGCGTTCATCCGGTCGTCGTCGCGCCGACATCAGGTCCGGCGGCGCAAACCCGCGTTTGGAGTGGTGTCCGTGGGCCGAAACCGGGCTCGGGCTGGCCAGGTTGGCTGACCGCCTTGACCGGCGATCTTCGCGCCGCCCAGTCTTTCGGGCGAGAACCGGCAGTGACGGCTGACTCACCGGCCGGCACCCGACGAGGAAGGCCCGGCGCCGCGATGACCGACCACCCCACGACAGCACCGGACCACGCCACGAAGGCCCTGGGGCACGCCGGCCTTCCCGACCACGCCGATGCCGGCGGCCCCGGCCACGCCGGCGCATCCTCCCGGCGGGCGTTCCTGCAGCGCACCCTCCTCGCCGGAGCGGCCGTCGGGAGCCTGCCCGCGCTGCTCGCGGCCTGCGAGGGCGAGGGTGCCGGAGGGGGTGGCGGAGGCGGAGGAGCCGGAGGCGGCGCGGGCGGAGGCGGGAACAGCGCCCGCGCCCGCACGGTCGTCTTCGACTTCCACGGCGGGCGGGTGCAGAGCCCGGACCTGTGGAACCCGTTCGTACCCGGGTTCACCAACAACGCCGGCTTCCACCAGGCGATGGCCGAGCCGCTGTTCATCCTCGACTACGAGTCGGGGAAGACCGAGCCGTGGCTGGGCCTGTCGTTCGAGCCCAACGCCACCAGCACCGTCTGGACGCTGAAGCTGCGGGACGGCATCAAGTGGTCCGACGGGCAGGCCTACGACGCCGACGACGTGGTGTTCACCATCGACCTCCTGCGCACGGGCAGCGCGGAGCTGAACAACGCGGCCTCGATCCAGGAGTGGGTGAAGACGGTCGAGAAGGTCGACCCGCTGACGGTGCGTTTCACGTTGAACAAGCCGAACCCGAGGTTCCAGCTGGACTACTTCTCGGTGAAGATCCACAGCGGGCTGGTGATCGTGCCCGAGCACGTGTGGCGGGGCAAGGATCCGACGACGTTCAAGAACTACGACAAGTCGGCGTCGCCGGTGTTCACCGGCCCGTACCGCCTCACCTCGGCGAGCCCGACGAGGTTCACCTACGAACGCCGCGCTGACTGGTGGGGTGCGAAGGCGGGCTTCCTGCCGCTGCCCAAGCCGGAGCGCCTGCAGTGGGTGGTGAACGAGACCGAGGACATCCGGGTCGCCCGGGCCGCGGACCACCAGCTGGACTCGGTGGCCGACCTCACCGCCGGCGCGTTCGAGAGCCTGCGGGCCCGCAACCCGAAGGTGGTCTCCTGGCTGCCGGACAAGCCGTACGCCTGGCCGGACCCGTGCACCCGGCTGCTGTCGCCCAACAACGCGGTCGAGCCGTGGAACGACCCGCAGATGCGCTGGGCCCTCAATCACGCTCTCGACCGGGACGAGATCGTGAAGATCGCCTACGAGGGCACGACCACCCCGGCGAGGTTCTTCTTCCCCAACTACCCGCCCATGCAGCGGTGGGTGCAGAAGGTGGAGGACGCGGGCCTCTTCGAGGAGTTCCCGATCGGCAAGCACGACCTGGACCAGACGAAGCGCATCCTGACCGCGAAGGGCTACACCCGCAGGGGCGACTACTACCAGAAGGGCGGCAAGGAGCTCCGGCTGCAGATCGACGCGCCGACCGACTTCATCGAGATCTGGCGGTACGCCGAGGTGATCGGGGAGCAGTTGCAGCGGGCCGGCATCAACGCGACCGTCCGCAAGCTCGCCATCGGCACGTGGGGCGACAACATCGGCAACGGGAAGTTCGAGGCGGCCACCGACTGGAGCGCCTGCGGGTCGGTCACCGAGCCGTGGTTCTCGATGCAGCTGTTCACGGCGAAGTCCGCCGTCCCGGTCGGCAAGACCGCGACCTCCAACGCGGTCCGCTGGAAGAACGCCGACTACACGAAGAACGTCGACCAGATGGCGAACCTCCCGCTGGACGACCCAGCGCTGGACAAGCCGTTCCTCGCCGCCGCCCGGGCCTGGCTGCGCGACCTGCCGTTCCTGCCGATCACGCACGCCCGCAAGCTGTACGCGTTCGACACGACGTACTGGACCGGCTGGGCGACCAAGAAGGACGACTACCTCCAGCCCACGCTGGACTGGGCGAACGCGCACCAGATCATCCACCACCTGCGTCCGGTGAGCTCGTGAGGAGCCGGCCGTGCGCGGACTGAGCGTGGGGTACGTCGTCCGCCGGGTGGGGATGTTCCTGTTCACCATCTGGGCGAGCGCGACGCTGATGTTCTTCATCCCGCGGCTGGCGCCGGGTGACCCGGTGCAGGCGATGATCACCCGGATCACCTCACAGGCGGGCTACGTCGAGGGCAGCGGGAAGCTGGTCGCCGCCTGGCGGGCGAGGTTCGGCCTGGACGACCCGCTGCCGGTGCAGTACCTCCACTACCTGAAGAGCATGGCGACGTTCGACTTCGGCTACTCGCTGGCGCAGTTCCCGGCGGAGGTGGGCACGATGATCGGCCGTGCCCTGCCGTGGACGGTCGGCCTGCTGGTCATCGCGACCGCGCTGTCGTTCCTCGCCGGCAGCGCGATCGGCGCGCTGATGGCGTGGCGGCGAACGCCCTCGCTGCTGCGGGTGTTCCTGCCGATGTCGCTGACGTTCACCGCGATCCCGTTCTACATCCTGGGGATCGTCCTGATCTACGTCTTCGTCTTCACCCTGCGGCTGTTCCCGATCTCCGGCGGCTACCGCGGCGACCTGACGCCCGGGATCAGCCTGGCGTTCGTGAACAGCGTGGTGCAGCACGGCACCCTGCCCGCCTTGTCGATCGTCCTTGCCAGCATGGGGTTCTGGGCGCTCGGCATGCGGGGGATGATGGTCACCGTCGCCGGTGAGGACTACCTGACGCTGGCCCGCGCGAAGGGGCTGCGGCCGCTGGACATCCTCTTCCGGTACGAGATCCGCAACGCGATCCTGCCCCAGGTCACCGCGCTGGTGCTCGGCATCGGCGGGATCGTCGGCGGCACCGTGCTGGTGGAGTACCTCTTCGGGTATCCGGGCATGGGCGCGCTGCTCTACCAGGCGATCTCCACCACCGACTACACCGTGATGCAGGGCATCGTGTTCATCCTGATCCTCACCACGGTGACGGCGGTGCTGATCATCGACCTGGTCTACCCGCTGCTCGATCCGCGCATCTCCTACGAGAGGAGGTGACGGCCGGCCATGGACCCGACCGCCGTCACCCAGATCCAGGAACGGGCGGACGAGCCTGCCGAGGCGACCGACCCGGCAGGGCGCCGGCCGACGTCGCCGTGGCGCAACCGCAAGTTGCTCGCCGGCGCCGGCATGGTGGCCGGCGTCCTGGTGCTCACCCTCGCGGGCCGGCTGCTGTGGGACACCACCCTCGCCAGGGCGGCCAGCTCACCCCTCAACCTGCCGCCGTTCTGGCTGGACGGAGGGTCGCTCGCGCACCCGCTGGGCACCGAGAACAGCGGCCGGGACATGCTCGCCCTGCTGGTGGTGGGTGGCCCGACGACGCTGCAGGTCGGTCTGGTCGTGGGCGTGACGAGCATGCTGGTCGGGACCGTGCTGGGCTTCGCCGCCGGCTATCGCGGCGGGGTCGTGGACACGGTGATCCGTACCCTGTCCGACACCGCGCTCACCATTCCGACGCTGGCGATCCTGGTGGTGATCTCGGCGTACGTACGGCAGATGGACGTCACCACGATGGCGCTCATCGTGGCGCTGTTCGCCTGGGCCGGCCCGACCCGGCTGATCCGGGCGCAGGTGCTGTCGATGCGCGAGCAGGGGTACGTCCGGATGGCGCGGCTCACCGCGCTGCCCACCCGGCACATCATGTTCGGGGAGATGATGCCGAACCTGCTGCCCTACCTCGCGGCCAGCTTCATCGGCGCCACCTCCGGCGGCATCCTGGCCGCGGTCGGGCTGGAGGCGCTCGGCCTCGGACCGCAGCGCATCCCGACTCTCGGCATGACGGTGTCCAACGCGATCAGCGGCTCGGCGATCCTGCGCGGCATGTGGTGGTGGTGGGGTTTCCCGACCCTGGTGCTGATGGTGATCTTCATCGGGCTGTTCCTGTTGGCGATCGGGCTGGACGAGGTGGCCAACCCGCGGCTGCGGGGGGCCCGGAAATGAGCCCAGGCGTGAGCGCGGCCGAGCCGAGCGCCACCGAGCCGAGCGCCGGGGAGCCCGTGCTGTCGGTGACGGACCTGCGGGTGCACTACCGCACGGCCGGCGGCGACGTGGTGGCGGCGAACGGCGTGTCGTTCACCCTCGGCCGCGGGGAGACGCTCGGGCTGGTCGGTGAGTCCGGCTCCGGCAAGTCGACCGTGGCGATGGCGATCCTGCGGCTGACCACACCGCCGGGCCGGGTGGTCGGCGGTTCGGTCCGCCTCGGCGACTCCGACCTGCTGGCGATGTCGGAGGGGGAGCTGCGGTCCCGGCGCTGGCGCGACATCGCCCTCATCCCGCAGGGCTCGATGAACTCCCTGAACCCCGTGCTGCGCGTACGCCGCCAGCTCGGCGACGCGATCGAGACCCACGAGGGCCGCCAGCCGCGCCGGGCGCTGCGGGAGCGCATCGTCCGGCTGCTGTCGCTGGTCAACCTGCCCGAACGCGTGGTCGACCTCTACCCGCACGAGCTGTCCGGCGGCATGAAGCAGCGGGTCTGCATCGCGATGGCGATCGCCCTGGACCCGGCGGTGATCATCGCCGACGAACCCACCAGCGCGCTGGACGTCGTGGTGCAGAAGGCGGTCGCGCAGACGCTGCTGGACGTGAAGAAGCGGCTGAACAGCTCGATGATCCTGATCGGGCACGACATGGCGTTGCAGGCCCAGCTCGTGGACCGGATCGCGGTGATGTACGCCGGGAACATCGTGGAGATCGGCTCCGTGCGCGACATCCTCCGCGATCCGCGGCACGCGTACACCCGGCACCTGATCGCGTCCATCCCGTCCATCCGCGAACGCCGGGCGCTGGTGGTCCGCGACGTGCGCGCACCCGACCTGCGCACGCGCCGCCCCACGCCGGAGATGGCCGAGGTCGCTCCAGGCCACCTGGTGGCCACCTCCGACCTGGGCGTGGCGATCGAGGGCGTGGGCACCGAAGGCGTGGGCACCGAAAGCGTGGGCACCGAAGGCGTCGAGGGCGGGTCCGACCTGGAGGTGAACGTCGATGGCTGACCAGACAGTTGGACAGACACCGGTGCCGCCGTTGCTGGAGGTCCGGTCGGCGGTGAAGGTGTACGGCAAGGGCGACGAGGCGACCACCGCCCTCGACGACGTGTCGTTGACACTGCACGAGACACCGGCCGGCATCACCACCGTCGCCGGGGAGAGCGGGAGCGGCAAGACGACCCTGTCCGACGCCATCCTGGGCTTCACCACGCTGACCTCCGGCCAGGTGCTGCACCGGGGACGGGACGTGTCCACGCTCGACAAGGAGGGGTTCCTCGCCTACCGCCGCGAGGTGCAGGCGATCTTCCAGGACCCGTTCGGCGTCTACAACCCCTTCTACCGCGTACGCCACGTCTTCGACCTGGCCGTGCGGCACTTCCGGCTGGCGACGTCGAAGACGCAGGCCCGCGACCTCGTCGAGGACGCCCTGCGCGTCGTCGGGATGCGCGGGGAGGAGATGCTCGACAAGCACCCGCACCAGCTCTCCGGCGGTCAGCGGCAGCGGCTGATGATGGCCCGGGCGTACCTCATCCAGCCCCGGCTGATCGTGGCCGACGAGCCGGTGTCGATGGTGGACGCGTCGTTGCGGGCGCTGATCCTGGACATCATGCTGCGGCTGCGGGACGAGCGCGGCATCTCCTTCCTCTACATCACCCACGACCTGTCCACGGCCTACCAGGTCGGTGACGAGATCTGCATCCTCTACCAGGGCTCGATCGTCGAACGCGGGGACACCCGGGAGGTGATCGACAACCCGCGGCACGAGTACTCCCGGCTGCTGGTCGCCTCGATCCCGGTGCCCGACCCGGACACCGCCTGGGCGGCCGACGGCTGACCGCCGCCGTCAGGTCGTACGAACCCAGGACCGTCAGGCGCCGACGTCGGCGTACGCCGCGAACCTCGCCCGCGCCTGGTCCACCCGGTCGTGGGCCAGGTCCGCCCACGCGGCCACCACCTGGTCGGGGTCGAACCTGCGGGCGACCTCGGCCTTCGCCCACGCCGACCGCTCCTCCCAGGTCGCCTGGTCGGCGGTCTCGGTCACCCGGGCCACCGCGTCGTCGAGGGATCCGCACAGGGCGTCCTCGCCGTACGCCTCGGCGGCGCCCTCCCACGCCCGGATCACCGGCACCGCGCCCGAGCCCATCCCCTCCGCCAGCGCCGCGTGCGAACCCTCCACGTCCGACAGCGACAGGATGTGGCCGACCTTGCGGTACCACGCGGGCATGTCCTGGCCGAAGGCGTCGAACACCACCGCACCGCGCAGCAGCGGGTCCTTCTCCACCCGCTCCAGGCTGCGCTGGGTGTCGCGGCGTTCCTCCGGGCGCTCCCAGGACGGCTTGTGTGCCCAGCCCATCCGGCTACGCACCAGCAGGTGGAAGCGGGGGTCCTCGCGGCGCAGCGCGGCGAGCAGGTCCAGGGCCAGGTCGAACCGCTTCAGGCCGGGCGTGATCCCGACCATGCCGAGGGTGAACCGCGCCTCGGCGTACTTCGGCCGGTCCAGGGCGCCGAGGTCGACGTAGTTGGGGATGTAGACCAGCTTCTCGTCCGGCCAGCCGAGCTCGGTCCGGATCCGCCGGCGCATGTGCGGGGCGATGTAGACCACCGTGTCCACGGCGTCCAGCCGGATTTTCGGAGGGTAGGCGCTGTCGATCTCGAACCGGTGCAGGCGGACGACCAGCCGCTGGTCGGGCCGCTTGGTCTGGGACAGCCAGACCGCGTTCGGCCGGGCCCACTCGGCCACCAGCAGCTGGCCGGAGCGGGCGAGGTTCTCGGTGATGCCGTCGTTGCGTGCGCCGGGCGTACGCCACTCGTCGACCGCCACCTCGAGGTCGGGCCGCTGACCGAGCTTGGTGGCCAGGCCGCGCATGAACTTCATGTCGTGCCCGAACACCCGCACCCGCACGGTCGCGCCGGGGGTCTTCGTCGTGCCCGGGGCCGTCCCGGACTGCCGGTCGGGCTCCGCGGGCGGCGGGAGCAGGGAAAGGACCTCCCGGGCGCCGGCGACCTGGGCGGCCGCGGTCCACTCCGCGTGCGGCTCACCGGTCCGCGGCCACGGCTCGGCGCCCCAGCTGTCCAGGCCGGGCGGTGTCCAGGGGCCGCCGTCGCCGCGCAGCCTGGCGACGGGATAGGAGTACGCCGTCGGCTCGGGCGCCGCGGAGTTGGCGGTCTCGTCCAGCAGCCGCCGCCACAGCGCGAGGTGCCCGGGCACGTCCGCGGGGAAGACGTCCACCGCCGCGCCCGCACGATCACTGCGGCCGCGACCGCTGCGGCCGCAGCAGGTCGGGCAGGGCCGATCGGCGGCCAGCGGAGGGAAGACGACCGTGCGCACCGGCCCGGCCACCCGCTCCAGCACCCCCGCGGCGTCCAGGCTGTCCGCGAGCAGTCCGCCGACCAGTGCGGCGGCCTCCCGCAACTGTCCGGCCCAGGTCACCGGCTCACCCGGCGCGGCGCGCTCGGGCGGGACGGCGAACAACCACACCGCGGCACCGGGCACGCCGGAGTCGACCGCGGCCAGGGCCGCCGTGGCGGACTCGGCGAGCACCAGCCGGGCACCGGCCAGGGCGGCGAGCTGGGGGTCGGGGGCGCCCGAGCTACGGGCGGGGACCGGCTCCACCGGCGCGGGCGTGCCCGCCGGCCGTCGCCGGGACACGTGGACGCCGAACTCGTGGCCCACCCGCCGGGCCGCCGTGTTGGTCCGCCGGGCGACGGCGTACGCACCGGCGCGCGCTGCCCGGCCGACGAACCGCACCGCCACCCCGGCCGCGCTGGGCACCCGCGCGGCGGGTGCCGTACTCGGCTCCACCACGTCCGGTGGCGGCGGCGACCAGGCGACCTGGTGAACGTCCAGGCCGAGTTCGGTGAAGGCGGCGTGAACGTTCGCGCGCCAGCAGCACACACCCGGCTCAGCGGGCCAGCTCGGGTCGCACAGCACAACTACGCTGCCCACTGCGGCCGGCTCGGGGGAACCTTCCGGGTCTTCCCGGAACGCCGGCCGCGTCTGCTGGACGCCAAGAGGTGTGTCGTCAGCCACGACCGGAGCATAGGGACCTTCACCGCCGATGCCGAGCACCGACGTCGAACAGTCCGGTAAAGCCGGGCCTCGCCGGCACCGCCGCGCCTCACCCGACGGCGCCGGCGAGCCGCCCGCTCCTTCACGTACGGTGACATTCGGGTCCGGATCTGTCCGATCTCGGTGTTCGCCGCCCGCGCCTGCCATTGTTTGGCAAGCTGGGCAATCCGAGTCCGCGCTCACCGAGCGCGACCGGCCCGGAGCTGTGCACACTTATGGGCACGCCGACGGGCACGCCGACGGGCACACTGACGGGCACACTGACGGGCATACTGACGACGCGACACCGCGTACGAGCCTTGGAGGGCGGAGGTTGAGTTTCGCGGACGACCTGGCCCGGCGCGGGCGTGCGTTCGCCCGGCAGCGCCTCTCCCCGCGGGCCCGCCGGCGACTGCGTGAACTCCAGCGGACGGTGCTCGGCCGGCAGACCGCGCTGGTCGCCCGGACCGGCCTGAGCGCCGCCCGGGCCAGCCTCGGCGCCGGTGAGTACGCCGAGGCGGCGGCTCGGGTCGAGGCCGTGCTGCGGCGCGACCCGCGCGACGCGGCCGCGCTCGACCTGGGACTGCGGGTGGCGACGAAGCGGGGCGCGGTCAGCGAGGCGGGGTCCTACGCGGTCGCCCGGGTGGAGCGCACCAGGCTGCCCGCGCACTGGCGGGAGGCCCGCAGGGTCGTCGGCCGGGCCCGGGAGACCGACCCGCGCTGGCGCCCGGTGGTCACCGCCCCTGCTCCGCGGGGCTACGAGGCGCGGCCGGGCCGGGTGCTCTACGTCGCCAAGGAGTCCAGGCCCTATCTGCACAACGGGTTCTGCACCCGGTCCCACGAGTCGTTGCGCGCTCTGGCGCGGGAGGGCTGGGACGTCGTGGGGGTGACCGAGCCCGGCTTCCCCGGCACCGTGGACGTCGCCGGCGCGCCGGACCGCACGGTCGTCGAGGGCCTGACGTACCACCATCTGCTGCCGAACGCCGGGCGCCGCCTGCGCGACCTCGGCCACGACGAGTACGCCGGCCTGGCCGCCGCCACGCTCGCCGGGGTGGTCGCCCGTGAACGCCCCGCCCTGCTGCACGTCTCCTCCGGCCACCGTGGATACGAGGCCGCACTGGCTGCCGGTGCCGTCGCCCGCTGGGCCGGGATTCCGTGGCTGTACGAGGTGCGCAGCTTCTTCGAGACGACCTGGACCGCGGACGCCGGCCTCGCCGAGACCGCGGAGTACCCCCGCCGCCGGTTCGCCACCGAGACGGCGATGATGCGCGAGGCCGACCTCGTGCTCACGTTGTCCTCCCCGATGCGGGACGAGATCGTCGAACACCACGGCATCCCCGCGGACAAGGTGCGGGTGGTGCCCAACGGCGTCGACCTGGACCGGTTCGCGCCCCGCCCGCGCGACCCCGGCCTGCGGCGCGAGCTGGGGTTGACCGACACCTTCACCCTCGGCTACGTGAGCAACCTGTCCCATCCGCGGGAGGGGCAGGAGGTGCTGATCGAGGCGGTGGCCCGGCTGCGGGCGCGCGGACGCGCGGTGACCGGGTTGCTGGTCGGTGACGGCGGCCGGCGCCGCGAGCTGGAGGACCTGGCCGAACGCCTCGACGTGGGCGAGCACGTCGTCTTCACCGGCAACGTGCCCTTCGACGAGGTGGCCGGCCACTACGCCCAGATCGACCTGTTCGTGGTGCCGCGGGTGGACGAGCGCGCGGCCCGGATGGTCTCACCAATGAAGCCGTTCGAGGCGATGGCGATGCGGATCCCCGTCCTGGTCGCCGACCTGCCCGCGCTGACCGAGATCGTCGGCAGCACGCCGGAAGGCGCGGGAGGCCAGCGCGGGCTGGCGTTCCGGGCCGGTGACCCCGGCGCGCTGGCGGCCGCGGCCGTGGAGCTGATGGACGACGAAATCCTGCGGCGACTGTTCGTCGACAACGCCGCGGCCTGGGTCGCCGCCGAGCGTTCCTGGGCTTCGGTGGCCGGCGCCTTCGGTCAGGCGTACGCCGACCTGCTGTCACCTGGTCCCGGTCACCGGGATCGCCCGGATCGCCCGGCACAGGAGGGATCGGCGTGCTGATCACCCGGCGCCTCGGCCACGAACCCGCCCTGGCCACCGACGACGCGGCCCGCGCGCTGGCCGCACACGACTGGACCCGCCCCGACGGCGCGCTGTTCGGATACTTCCCGGTCTCGCGCGGAAACCCGTTCCAGGACATGCTCTACTCCCGGCTGCGACCGGCCGGGCTCACGCCGCTGCCGACGTACGACCTCACCACCACCCGGCAGGTCGCCGACCTGGTCGCGGGCGCGGGGGTGGACTTCGTGGTCCACCTGCACTGGCTCAGTTTCGTACTCGCCAAGGCACGCGACGAGACCGACGCCCGCGACCGGGCGAAGGCGTTCCTGGACGGGCTGGCACAGCTGTGCGACACCGGCGCGCGGCTGCTGTGGACGGTGCACAACGTCCTTCCGCACGAGACGCGCTACCCCGACCTGGACGCGGAGCTGCGGCAGGGCGTGGTCTCGCTGGCCGAACGCGTGCACGTGATGAGCCCGCGCACCCGTGAGCTGGTCGCGCCGTGGTTCGACATCCCGGTGCACAAGGAGCTCTCCGTCCCGCATCCGTGCTACCAGGACGCCTACCCGTCGTGGATGCCGCGTGCGCAGGCCCGGGCCGAGCTCGGCCTGCCCGACGGCATCACCGTCTTCCTGCTGCTCGGCCGGGTCCATCCGTACAAGGGGATCACCGAACTGCTGGACGCGTTCGACCGGTTGTGCGAACGCGAACCCGGCCGCTACGCCCTGCTCGTCGCCGGGCCGACCGGCTCCGACCCGGAGACGCTGGCGTTCCGGGACCGGCTGCGGGCGCACCCCACCGCGCACGCCCGTCTGCAGAAGATCCCGGTGGAGGAGATGCAGGTCTACCTCCGGGCGGCCGACATCGCGGTGCTGCCGTACCGCCGGTCGCTGAACTCCGGCGCCCGCGCGCTCGCGCTCACTTTCGGGCTGCCGGCGGTGGTCCGCGACGACGCGGCGCCCGGGCTGCGGCTGGAGGCGAACCACACCCTGCGGTACGACGGAAGGCCGGTTCCCGCCGATCCCGCGTACACCAGTTCCTCCTACGACGACATCTCCCACGGCAGTGCGTTCGGCCCCACCCCGGCCGGCAGCGTCGACGGCCTGCTCGAAGCGCTCACCGAGGCCGGGCAGGTGCTCACAACGTCACAGGCGCGGGCGAGCGCCGCCGCCGCGGCCGCCCGCCTGGCCCCGGCCCGGGTCTCGGCCACCTTCGCCGCCGCCGTGCGCGGCTGGCTGGACCCCGAGCGCGTGCCGGAGCCCCTTCCAGAGCTCGCTCCAGAGCCCGTTCGTCGCCACGACCCGGCGCACGCCCCTGGGCAGGACCCAGAACACGTCCAAGGAGGACCACCGTGACCGTCGTGCACATCACCGGCGCCCGCCCGAACTTCCCCAAGGCCGCACCGGTCCTGGCCGCCCTCGACCGCCTCGGAGTCCAGCAGCGGCTGGTGCACACCGGACAGCACTACGACGACCGGATGTCGGAGATCTTCTTCCGGGAGCTGGACCTGCCACGCCCGGACGTCAACCTCGGCGTCGGGTCGGGGTCCCACGCGAGCCAGACGGCCGCGGTGATGGTCGCGCTGGAGGAGCTGTTCGCCGGCGAGCCGCCGGAGCTGGTCGTCGTGTACGGCGACGTCAACTCCACCGTGGCGGCGGCCCTGGTCTGCGCGAAGATCGGCGTACCGCTGGCACACGTGGAGGCCGGGCTGCGCAGCTTCGACCTGACCATGCCGGAGGAGATCAACCGCAAGGTCACCGACGCGCTGTCCGACCTCGCGTTCGTCACCAGCCCGGAGGCGATCGGCCACCTGGCCCGCGAGGGCGTACCCGACGAGCGGATCCACCTCGTCGGCAACCCGATGATCGACACGTTGCTCACCCACCTGGACCGGTTCGAACCCGGCCCGGCCCAACGGGTACACGGACTGGACGGCCGGTACGCCGTGGCCACCCTGCACCGGCCCGGCAACGTCGACAGCGAGGCGCAGGCCCGCACGCTGGTGCAGGCGATGCACAAGTGCGCGGACCTGATGCCGATCCTGGTCCCGCTGCACCCGCGCGGGCGGACCCGGCTGCTCGAGCTCGGCTTCGCCGACCACCCGGACATCCGGGTCGTGGACCCGCTGGGCTACGTCGAGTTCATGTCGCTCGTCCGCGGCGCCGAGGCGGTCCTCACCGACTCCGGCGGCGTGCAGGAGGAGACCACCGTGCTCGGCGTACCCTGCCTCACGCTTCGTCCCTCCACCGAACGCCCGGCGACCATCACCCACGGCACCAACCGGCTGGTCCGCGCGGACACGTTGCCGGCGGAGCTGGCGCAGATCGCCGACCGCGGGCGCCCGTCGTCGTGGCCGGTGCCGCCGCTGTGGGACGGCCAGGCCGGGCCACGGATCGCCGCGATCGTCGCGTCCTGGCTGGCAGACCGTTCGAGTGTGGGGGGCGGGGTGGGCGGCGTGGGCGGCGTGGGCGCGGCCGGTTCGCCCGGATGAGCAACGATTCTGCGGGGCACCTGCCCTCCCCGACCGGTCGTACGCCGGCCCGCCGGATCGTGCTGGCCACCAGCAACGGCACCGGCATGGGCCACCTCGCCCGACAGGCCGCCGTGGCGCTCGCACTCCAGGACACCGTGGACGCCGAACCGATCGTCTTCTCGCTGTCCCAGGCCGTGCACGTGGTGACCCGGCACGGGCTGCGGGCGGAGTACTGCCCGAGCCACCACCGCCTGTGGATGCCGCACCTGTCCTGGCACGGGTACCTCGCCGCGCGGGTCGGGGCGCTGCTGGCCGAGACGGGCGCCGACACCTTCGTCTTCGACGGGGTGGCGCCCTACCTCGGACTGCTCCGGGCCCGGGCCGCGCACCCCGACGTCGCGTTCGTGTGGGTACGCCGCGGCATGTGGCGGCCGGGCGCCAACCGGCGGGCGCTGGCCGCCGAACCGTTCTTCGACCTGCTGATCGAGCCGGGTGACCTGGCCGCCGAGGCCGACCGCGGCGCCACGGCCGGGCGCCGGAACGCCGTACGGGTCCCTCCGATCAGCGTCTGGCCCCGGAGCCGGCCGTTGCCGCGACCGGAGGCGGCGGCCGCACTCGGCCTCGACCCGGACCGGCCGACCGCCCTGGTCACGCTCGGCGCCGGGTCGATCAACGACGCGGTCACGCCCGCACTGGCCGCGATCCGGACGTTCCTCGACCGCCCGGAGTGGCAGGTGGCGGTGACCCGGGCTCCGCTGGCGCGGGCCGGGTTGCCGCCGGCGGAGGCGGCTCGGGTGCACGAGCTCGTGGGCGTCTACCCGCTGGCCCGCCACCTCGCGGCGTTCGACGCGGCGGTGAGCGCGGCCGGCTACAACGCGGTGCACGAGTTGCTGCCGGCCGGGGTGCCGACCGTGCTGGTGCCGAACACCGCCACCGCCACCGACGACCAGCAGGCGCGATCCGTCGCGGTCGCCCGGGCCGGACTGGCCGTGCTGGCGGCCGACGACACCTCGGCCGCGGTAGCGCAGGCGTGTGCCCGGCTGCTGGAACCCTCGCGGCGAGCCGAGCTGGCACTCGCGTGCTCGCGGCTGCCCACTCCGACCGGTGACCTGGCCACCGCGGAGCGGCTGCGCGACCTCGGCAGTTTCACCGGCCACCGGTCCGGGCGAGCCGAACGCCTGCGGGCGTTCGACCTGGAGGCCCGGGCCGGCGTGATGCGCGCGCTCGGCCCGGGTGGAACCTCCGCCGTACGCCGTGCGATGGGGCGAGCGCCGGTCCCCGGGCCGACGCGTCCGCTGGCCGTCCGGCCGATCGTCACCGACCGGCTGGACCCGGCCCAGCTACGCGACGACCACCCGGTCGAGCATCTGCTGCCGGACAGCTCCACTTCCTACCGCGACCGGCGGCTCGCGATCGCGCACTCCGTCTACCGGTGGCCCGCGGAGGCTCGGCCGTACGACGAACCGGGCGACGAACCGGGCGGCCCGGGCGACGAACCGGGCGGCCCGGACGAACGGCGGGCCGTCTCCGACCACGCCTGAACGCGGGACCCGAGCCACCGGCCCGAACTCCGCCTCAGGGACGGGCGGCCCCCGCGGCACCGCGCCGCCCGTCGGCCCCGACCGGCACCACCTCGACCCGGGCCGTCCCGGCGGGTAGCCGTGCTGCGTAGAACGCCGAGCCGGTGGTGGCGCCCAGCCAGGTACGGGACCCGCGGGCGGTCACCGCCTCGACGTCGTACCGCGTACCCTCGCCCGCCCTTGCCTGCCAGTGCACGCGTACGCCGTCACCGGACCGCTCGGCCGTGACGCGCACCGGCGCCGCCGGCGGTCTCGACCCGTGGCCCAGCAGCGCGAGCTCGCCGACGTGGACGTCCAGGTTCGGCTGCGCGCCTCGCAGGCGCAGGCCCACGCTGACCAGGGTCCGGCCGGCGAACCGGCCCAGCGGCGCGGTCCGCGTGCGCCACTGACCCTTGGTGTCCCCGAGCGGTACGACGACCTCGTGGTCCGGCTGGTCGGCGAACCGGAGCACGGCGTCCCAGCTAGCGTCGCCGCTCGCCGTCACCCGCAGCCTGGTGTCCCGCGCGACCCGCAGCCGCGTCGCGTACAGCGGGATGGTGGTGGGCTCGGCGAGGGCACCGCGGATGCGCAGCGAGGAGCCGCCCCGCCAGGCCCGGTCATGGTCCAGGCCGACGGTCAATGGCGACCCCCGAACGATCCAGCGCCAGGTCGGCAGGACGTCCTGGGCGGTGAGGTTGTTCCAGTCGCCGCGTTGCCACACCTTTCCGTCGTACGCCCACAGCCGGCCCCGGCCGTCGCCGAACCTCGAGACGAACGGCGTGCGGGTCACCACTGCATGCTCGGCCACCTTGGTCGAGACCCCGCGCCAGCCGTCGGCGTCGGCGGTCGAGGTGCTGGGGTCGTGGTCCGCGCCCACCCAGAAGCGAGCGTCCCGCTCGGCGTACTGCGACCTGTCGTCGGTGCCGGTGAGGGTGAAGTCGGGCCGGTAGAGCGCCAGTGAGATGCCAGACCCGTTGCCGTGGTCGGGGAAGAGCGTGTCGAAGTAGGGCTGCACCGCGAACTGCCGCCAGCCCACGTCCACCCCGGCGTGCAGGTCGGCCGGATCACGGCCCATCGCCGTCGCGTGCGCGGCGGAGGAGGCCAACCGGTCGGTGTTCCATCCGTAGTTGAGGAACATCAGGTCCGAGACGGCGAAGAACTCGTCGTTGGCGTCGGTGAGTGCGTCCTGCCAGTCCACCTCACCGGACTCCACCATCGAGTCGTACCACAGCACCCGCTGGCCGCGCCCCTTCAGCTCGACCAGGAAGTCGCGCATGTCCTTCGCCAGCTTCGCGTCCGCACCCTCGGTCTCCTGGTTGACGAACCAGCCGTCGAATCCGTAGTAGTCCGCCGCCTGGGCCAGCTTCGCCGCGGCCGGGAAATGGCCGGCGGCATCACGGGTGAGGAGCTGGCGCACCCACTCCAGCTTCCCGCCGTAGACCGTGGGCGGAAGGAAGACGGTCCCGAGGACGGGTACGCCGTTGCGGTGGGCGGCGTCGACCACGGTCGGGTTCGGGGCCAGGATCAGGCCCTCGCCGGCGGATCCGCCCCAGAACACCAACGTGTCGAGGTACTGCCAGAAGTCCGAGGTGTAGTAGTCGAAGTCGGCCGATCCCTGGGACGGGTTGCCGTCGGTGTTGGCGAACACCGAAAGCGCCATCATCCGACGCGGCCTGGCGAGTGGATTCGCCGTGGTCAGCGAATCCGTGACCCGGCTCGCCAGGGGAGTGGTGCTGCGGTTGTACGCCGCGTCGGGGTCGGTGCCCGGACTCCACGCCAGCAACTCGTCCGGGAACCAGTTGGGTGCGTACGGCTGACCCGCGTCCATCGGAGCCGACGCAGTCGACTTCTCCGTGCCGACCCGTGCAGAAGCCTCAGCCGCTCGACCCGCCGCGTGGGCCGGTGTCTTCGTACTTGCCTTGGCCAGGCCCGTCGAACTCGTCGCGCCCGCGGGGGCCGTGCTCGTCGCACTCGCCGCGGCCGGCGCCAGAGTCGCACCGAGCAGCCCGAGCGCCAGCGCCACCCCGGCAACTCGTCCGGGTCCCGCTGTTGATCTCGCCATCGTCGACCTCGCCGTCCACCGGCACGTGCCGGCCCCGTCGCCACGGACACTGACCGCGGGTCTCGGGGGCACGACGGCACACCGCCTGGAGCTCGCATGACCAGGCCGCAGCTGTCGACGTCGACTCGCGGTGATGTGGATCATGGTGCGTCGGCACAGCACACGGCAAGAGCAGGGCTGATGACGGCCAAAAAGGTCTACAAATGACTGAGGGCCACCCCGTGTGGGGTGGCCCTCAACCAATGTATGTCCGGCGGCGTCCTACTCTCCCACAGGATCCCTCCTGCAGTACCATCGGCGCTGAAGAGCTTAACTTCCGGGTTCGGAATGGGACCGGGTGTTTCCCCTTCGCCATGACCGCCGTAACGCTGTGAAGATATGAACCAGCAACCATCAGGCCCGCACACCAGCCAACAAACACCCCCTGCTAAAGGGAATGTCGCCGGCCGGCGGGGTGGGTGGTTCGTTTCTTCAGAACCGCATAGTGGACGCACAGAATCTTTGCTTGTTGTTGCTTCGTCACGTGTGTGTGTTCACACCCCGAAGGGGTGTGGTGTGTGACAAGCCCTCGGCCTATTAGTACCAGTCAGCTTCACGAGTCTTTAGTCCTCGCTTCCACATCTGGCCTATCAACCCAGTCGTCTACTGGGGGCCTTACCCGGTTAACCCGGTGGGAGACCTCATCTTGAAGCGTGCTTCCCGCTTAGATGCCTTCAGCGGTTATCATTTCCGAACGTAGCCAACCAGCCGTGCTCTTGGCAGAACAACTGGCACACCAGAGGTTCGTCCGTCCCGGTCCTCTCGTACTAGGGACAGCCCTTCTCAAGTCTCCTGCGCGCACAGCGGATAGGGACCGAACTGTCTCACGACGTTCTAAACCCAGCTCGCGTACCGCTTTAATGGGCGAACAGCCCAACCCTTGGGACCTGCTCCGGCCCCAGGATGCGACGAGCCGACATCGAGGTGCCAAACCATGCCGTCGATATGGACTCTTGGGCAAGATCAGCCTGTTATCCCCGGGGTACCTTTTATCCGTTGAGTCACGGCGCTTCCACGTGCCACCGTAAGATCACTAGTCCCGACTTTCGTCCCTGCTCGACCTGTCGGTCTCACAGTCAAGCTCCCTTGTGCACTTGCACTCGCCACCTGATTGCCAACCAGGCTGAGGGAACCTTTGGGCGCCTCCGTTACATTTTGGGAGGCAACCGCCCCAGTTAAACTACCCACCAGGCACTGTCCCTGATCCGGATAACGGACCGAGGTTAGACAGCCAATACGATCAGAGTGGTATTTCAACGTTGACTCCACCCGAACTGGCGTCCAGGCTTCACAGTCTCCCACCTATCCTACACAAACCGAACCGACCACCAATACCAAGCTGTAGTAAAGGTCCCGGGGTCTTTCCGTCCTGCTGCGCGTAACGAGCATCTTTACTCGTAGTGCAATTTCGCCGGGTCCGTGGTTGAGACAGCGCCCAAGTCGTTACGCCATTCGTGCAGGTCGGAACTTACCCGACAAGGAATTTCGCTACCTTAGGATGGTTATAGTTACCACCGCCGTTTACTGGCGCTTAAGTTCTCAGCTTCGACCGTGAGGTCTAACCGGTCCCCTTAACGTTCCAGCACCGGGCAGGCGTCAGTCCGTATACATCGTCTTGCGACTTCGCACGGACCTGTGTTTTTAGTAAACAGTCGCTTGGGCCTGGTCTCTGCGACCTTCACCGCTGCAGGGAGCAAGTCCCCTCACGGATCCGGTCCCCCTTCTCCCGAAGTTACGGGGGCATTTTGCCGAGTTCCTTAACCACGGTTCGCCCGATCGCCTTGGTATTCTCTACCTGACCACCTGTGTCGGTTTGGGGTACGGGCGGCCTTGTCACTCACTAGAGGTTTTTCTCGGCAGCATGGGATCACTCACTTCGCCTCAATCGGCTCGGCATCAGGTCTCAGACATCATGAGACGCGGATTTACCAACGTCTCGTCCTACGCCTTTGCCCGCGGATCAGCTTTCGCCTACCATCGCCGCGTAGAGCTACCCTCCTGCGTCACCCCATCGTTTGCCTACTACCGGATCGGTTCACGCGCTCACCCGAAACAACCCCGAAAGGTCGAACCAGGATCGGGCGCTTAGCATCACCGGGCTCAGCATGGGCGCGACAAAGCCGGTACGGGAATATCAACCCGTTGTCCATCGACTACGCCTGTCGGCCTCGCCTTAGGTCCCGACTTACCCAGGGCGGATTAGCCTGGCCCTGGAACCCTTGGTCATTCGGCGGAGGAGTTTCTCACTCCTCTTTCGCTACTCATGCCTGCATTCTCACTCGTGTAGCATCCACGACTGGGTCACCCCGCCGCTTCACACGCCACACGACGCTCCCCTACCCATCCACACGTCTGGACCCCACCCAAAGGTGAGGCCGAACATTACGTGAATGCCACAGCTTCGGCGGTTCGCTTGAGCCCCGCTACATTGTCGGCGCAGAATCACTTGACCAGTGAGCTATTACGCACTCTTTCAAGGGTGGCTGCTTCTAAGCCAACCTCCTGGTTGTCTCTGCGACTCCACATCCTTTTCCACTTAGCGAACGCTTAGGGGCCTTAGCTGGTGATCTGGGCTGTTTCCCTCTCGACTATGAAGCTTATCCCCCACAGTCTCACTGCCGCGCTCTCACCTACCGGCATTCGGAGTTTGGCTGATTTTGGTAAGCTTGTCGGCCCCCTAGACCATCCAGTGCTCTACCTCCGGTAGGAAACACGCGACGCTGCACCTAAATGCATTTCGGGGAGAACCAGCTATCACGGAGTTTGATTGGCCTTTCACCCCTACCCACAGGTCATCCCCCGGCTTTTCAACGCCGGTGGGTTCGGGCCTCCACGCGGTCTTACCCGCGCTTCACCCTGCCCATGGGTAGATCACTCCGCTTCGGGTCTAGAGCACGCGACTCAATACGCCCTATTCGGACTCGCTTTCGCTACGGCTTCCCCACACGGGTTAACCTCGCCACGCACCACTAACTCGCAGGCTCATTCTTCAAAAGGCACGCCGTCACACCCCCGAAGGGACGCTCCGACGGATTGTAGGCACCCGGTTTCAGGAACTATTTCACTCCCCTCCCGGGGTACTTTTCACCTTTCCCTCACGGTACTAGTGCACTATCGGTCACCAGAAAGTATTTAGGCTTGGCGGGTGGTCCCGCCAGATTCACACGAGATTTCACGGGTCCCGTGCTACTTGGGAACACGTCCAGGAGCCACCACGTTACGTCTACAGGGGTATCACCTGCTATGCCGGGACTTTCCAGACCCTTCGACTTCCGCAGCGGTTTATAACTCCTCGCCGGATCAGCAGCTCCGACAAGACGATCCCACAACCCCGCATAGGCAACGCCTACCAGCTATCACACCTACACGGTTTAGCCTCTTCCGCTTTCGCTCGCCGCTACTCACGGAATCACAATTGTTTTCTCTTCCTGCGGGTACTGAGATGTTTCACTTCCCCGCGTTCCCTCCGAACGCCCTATGTGTTCAGGCGCCGGTGACTGGACATGACTCCAGCCGGGTTTCCCCATTCGGACACCCCCGGATCACAGCTCGGTTGCCAACTCCCCGGGGCTTTTCGCAGGCTCCTACGTCCTTCATCGGCTTCTGGTGCCAAGGCATCCACCGAGTGCCCTTACTAACTTGTCACAACAAACAGACACACAGTTCTCGGCAAAACAAAGATGCTCGCGTCCACTATGCAGTTCTCAAGAAACAAACGGACACCACCCCACACCCACCGCAAACCACCAGACAAGCAACCCCGACCACAACGACAACCCACATCACGCGGCCGGCGAAACCCCGGCAGCCGTCCGGTGAAGGAACGGCCCGACAACCCAAGAAACCAAACCACACCAACAACCCCCACAACAGGAGGGTCATTGGTGTGCCTGATCCCTCAGGACCCAACAACGTGCCTCAGCGCCACCCACGACCCACGCCCCGTTCCACACCCACCACCAAAGTGGCAAGCAGTACTAGAACACGTGAAAACCATGGGCAACACCCACTAGCCGATGCTCCACTAATGAGCTCACCGCTCCGACACACACGGCCGGACAACGGCGCCCTGAACAACCACCCAAACGAGCAGCTGCCAGAAAAGCTCCTTAGAAAGGAGGTGATCCAGCCGCACCTTCCGGTACGGCTACCTTGTTACGACTTAGTCCTAATCGCCAGCCCCACCTTCGACGGCTCCATCCCACAAGGGGTTAGGTCACCGGCTTCGGGTATTGCCGACTTTCATGACTTGACGGGCGGTGTGTACAAGGCCCGGGAACGTATTCACCGCGGCGTTGCTGATCCGCGATTACTAGCGACTCCAACTTCACGGGGTCGAGTTGCAGACCCCGATCCGAACTGAGGCCGGCTTTTAGGGATTCGCTCCACCTTACGATTTCGCAGCCCATTGTACCGACCATTGTAGCATGTTTGCAGCCCTGGACATAAGGGGCATGATGACTTGACCTCATCCCCACCTTCCTCCGAGTTGACCCCGGCAGTCTCCTATGAGTTCCCGGCATTACCCGCTGGCAACATAGGACGAGGGTTGCGCTCGTTGCGGGACTTAACCCAACATCTCACGACACGAGCTGACGACAGCCATGCACCACCTGTGTAGAGCCCTTACGGACCCCGTATCTCTACGAGATTTCTCTACATGTCAAACCCAGGTAAGGTTCTTCGCGTTGCATCGAATTAAGCAACATGCTCCGCCGCTTGTGCGGGCCCCCGTCAATTCCTTTGAGTTTTAGCCTTGCGGCCGTACTCCCCAGGCGGGGCGCTTAATGCGTTAGCTGCGGCACGGAGGACGTGGAAGTCCCCCACACCTAGCGCCCAACGTTTACGGCGTGGACTACCAGGGTATCTAATCCTGTTCGCTCCCCACGCTTTCGCTCCTCAGCGTCAGGTAAGGCCCAGAGAGCCGCCTTCGCCACCGGTGTTCCTCCTGATATCTGCGCATTCCACCGCTACACCAGGAATTCCACTCTCCCCTGCCTACCTCTAGTCTGCCCGTATCGAAAGCAAGTCCGGAGTTAAGCCCCGGATTTTCACTTTCGACGCAACAAACCGCCTACGAGCCCTTTACGCCCAATAATTCCGGACAACGCTCGCGCCCTACGTGTTACCGCGGCTGCTGGCACGTAGTTGGCCGGCGCTTCTTCTGCGGGTACCGTCACTTGCGCTTCGTCCCCGCTGAAAGAGGTTTACAACCCGAAGGCCGTCATCCCTCACGCGGCGTTGCTGCATCAGGCTTCCGCCCATTGTGCAATATTCCCCACTGCTGCCTCCCGTAGGAGTCTGGGCCGTGTCTCAGTCCCAGTGTGGCCGGTCGCCCTCTCAGGCCGGCTACCCGTAAAAGCCTTGGTAGGCCATCACCCCACCAACAAGCTGATAGGCCGCGAGCCCATCTTCAGCCAATAAATCTTTCCACCCCCACCCATGCAGGCAGAGGTCATATCCGGTATTAGACCCAGTTTCCCAGGCTTATCCCAGAGCTGAAGGCAGGTTGCTCACGTGTTACTCACCCGTTCGCCGCTCGAGTACCCCGAAGGGCCTTTCCGCTCGACTTGCATGTGTTAAGCACGCCGCCAGCGTTCGTCCTGAGCCAGGATCAAACTCTCCGTTGAAAACCAACAAAAAGCCACCCCGGCAAACAAACAACCCCAAAAGGTTGCTCATCACCAAAGGAATCCGCGACAAAACACCACACAAACCATCAGGCCTGCGCAGCCTTCTGCCAACGGGGCAAAAAACACTGCATCGACTTTCGGCACGCTGTTGAGTTCTCAAGGATCAGACACACACCAGAACCTGACTTCTCAGCCCGGCTCCAGGGCAACTCCTCTACGTTACTTGCTCCGACCATCCGTGTCAACTCGGCTGTTCGGGGCACCCTCAAGATCCGCTCAGAACGCCGAAGCGCTCCTGCGCTGATCTCTTCGGGGTGATCGCTGGTCCGGCCACCTTTCGGTGTCCCGCGCTCTCAGCGACCTGGTGAACCTTACCGATCTCTCCGCCGCCCGGCAAATCGGGCTCTTCGTGACCGGCTCGCCTGGATCTTACGTCTGTCACACAGCTGCGTGACGTGCCGTTCGTCCCTGCGATCTGGCCGCCGTTCCGGCCGCCTTTCGGCGTCCCGCTCTCCGGCGACTCGTAGAAGTTACATGGTCGTCTCGTGATGGTCAACTTGGGGGTCGACCATGTGCCACCGGCCCTACATCGGGGCCTTGTAACGGGTCGTCAGGGCGCCGGCCAGGACCCGAGCCACGGCACCCGAGAGGGCCACCCCGACCGGCGGCGACAGGTCGTCCTTGACACCTGCGCCGCCGATCGGGATGGCGTTCCCGCCCAGTGCCAGGACCTACTTCTGCTCACCCGGCTTGTCCTCGTCGACGACCTCGCCGTCGACGACGTCGTCCCCGCCAGGAGCAGAGCCGGTCCCGGTGCCGTCGGAAGCCTCGGACGTACCGTCGCCGGCCGGGGCGCCCTGCGCCTGCTCGGCGTTGGCGTAGATCGCCGAGCCGATCTTGGTGCGGGACTCCGACAGCTTGTCGAACGCCGCCTTCAGCGCGTCGTTGTCCTCGCCCTCCAGCGCCTTCCTGACCGCCGCGACGTCCTGCTCGACCTCCGACTTCACGTCGGCCGGAACGCTGTCGGGGTTGTCAGCGACGAACTTCTCCGTCTGATACACCAGCGAGTCCGCCTGGTTGCGCAGCTCCGCCGCCTCACGACGGCGACGGTCCTCCTCGGCGTACTCCTCCGCGTCACGGACCATCCGGTCGATGTCGTCCTTGGGCAGAGCCGACCCGCCGGTCACCGTCATCTTCTGCTCACGACCGGTGCCCAGGTCCTTCGCCGACACGTGCACGATGCCGTTGGCGTCGATGTCGAAGGACACCTCGATCTTGGGCACACCCCGCGGGGCCGGCGCGATCCCGGTGAGCTCGAAGTTCCCGAGCGACTTGTTGTCGACGGCCATGGCCCGCTCTCCCTGGAACACCTCGATCAGGACGGACGACTGACCGTCGGCCGCGGTGGAGAAGACCTCCGACTTGGTGGTCGGGATCGTGGTGTTCCGCTCGATGATCTTGGTGAAGACGCCGCCCTGGCCGGACAGCCGGCCCGACGCGATGCCGAGGGACAGGGGAGTGACGTCCAACAACAAGACATCCTTCACCTCACCCCGCAACACACCCGACTGCAACGACGCACCAATCGCCACCACCTCATCAGGGTTCACACCCTTGTGCGGCTCCTTACCACCCGTCAGCTCCCGCACCAGCTCCGCCACCGCCGGCATCCGCGTGGAACCACCCACAAGAATCACGTGATCGATCTTGCCCACCTCGACCCCGCCATCCTTCAACACCTGCTGGAACGGCCGACGACACCGCTCCAACAAATCCCCCGTCAACCGCTGGAACTCAGCACGAGTCAACTTCTCGTCCAAATGCAACGGACCCGACTCACCCAACGTCACATACGGAAGATTGATCGACGTCTCCGACGCCGACGACAACTCGATCTTCGCCTTCTCAGCAGCCTCCGTCAGCCGCTGCTTCGCAATCTTGTCCGCCCCCAGATCCACACCATGCTTGTTCTTGAACTGACCCACCAGCCAGTCCACAATCTTCGAGTCCCAATCATCCCCACCCAAAAGATTGTCACCCGAAGTCGCCTTCACCTCGAAAACACCCTCACCAATCTCCAACAACGAGACATCGAAGGTGCCACCACCCAGATCGAACACCAGAATCGTCTGATCCGACCCCTTGTCCAACCCATACGCCAACGCCGCCGCAGTCGGCTCATTGATGATCCGCTGAACATTCAACCCAGCAATCTCACCAGCCTCCTTCGTCGCCTGACGCTGCGCATCCGAAAAATACGCCGGCACGGTAATCACCGCATCCGTCACCGACTCCCCCAAATACGCCTCCGCATCACGCTTCAACTTCTGCAACACAAACGCAGAAATCTGCTGCGCCGTAAACGGCTTCCCATCCACAGACGCCGACCAATCCGACCCCATATGACGCTTCACCGAACGAATCGTCCGATCAACATTCGTCACCGCCTGCCGCTTCGCCACCTCCCCCACCAACACCTCAGCATTCTTCGCAAACGCCACCACCGACGGAGTCGTCCGCGCACCCTCCGCATTCGTCACAACCGTCGGCTCCCCACCCTCAAGAACCGCCACCACAGAATTCGTCGTACCAAGATCGATACCGACCGAACGAGACATAACCACAAGCCTCCGAGCCAATTGGGGTGCGGCGCCCGTGGAGGGCGCCGCACCGGGTGTTGTCACCGATGAAGAGGGGAACCCGACCGGTAGGCCGGATCGAGACGGACGCCGAGACGACGTCGAACGGACAGGGTTGTCGGTTGCCCCCGCGAGGCGCGAGGGCGGGCCGGGTCAGACGACCCGGGCGGGTTCGGACGGGACCAGCTCGATCTCCAGGGAGTCGTTGGCGTCGTTGACGTCGACGAGGACGCGGTTGCCGTCGCGCACCTCACCGGCGAGCAACTTGCGGGCCAGGCCGTCGCCGATCGCCGACTGCACCAGCCGGCGGAGCGGACGAGCGCCGTACACCGGGTCGTAGCCGGTCAGCGCCAGCCACTCCTTCGCGCCGTCGGTGACCTCGAGCCGGATCCGCCGCTCGGCCAGCCTCCGCGCGAGGGCGGCGACCTGAAGGTCGACGATCCGGGTGAGCTCCTCGGTGCCCAGCGGATCGAACAGCACCACCTCGTCCAGGCGGTTGAGAAACTCCGGCTTGAACGACGTACGGACGACGTTCATCACCAGGTCGCGCTTCTTCTCCTCCGCCAGCGCCGGGTCGGCGAGGTACTGCGAGCCCATGTTGCTGGTGAGGATGAGGATCACATTGCGGAAGTCGACCGTGCGGCCCTGCCCGTCGGTCAGCCGGCCGTCGTCGAGCACCTGCAGGAGCACGTCGAAGACCTCCGGGTGCGCCTTCTCCACCTCGTCCAGCAGGATCACGGAGTACGGGCGGCGGCGGACCGCCTCGGTCAGCTGACCGCCCTCCTCATAGCCGACGTAACCGGGTGGGGCACCGACCAGCCGGGCCACCGAGTGCTTCTCGGCGTACTCGCTCATGTCGATGCGCACCATCGCGCGCTCGTCGTCGAAGAGGAACTCCGCCAGCGCCTTGGCCAGCTCGGTCTTACCGACACCGGTCGGGCCGAGGAACAGGAACGATCCGGTCGGCCGGTCCGGGTCGGACACCCCGGCGCGGGCGCGGCGGACGGCGTCGGAGACAGCGGTGACGGCGCGGCG
The DNA here is from genome assembly GCA_963791775.1 of uncultured Actinomycetota bacterium. GTDB lineage: Bacteria > Actinomycetota > Actinomycetes > Propionibacteriales > Actinopolymorphaceae > Actinopolymorpha. The sequence continues at coordinate 62,197 of CAWBTM010000022.1, forward strand.
CTGACCGATCAGCCGGTGCCCGAGCTCGTCCTCCATCCGCAGCAGCTTCCCGGTCTCGCCCTCCAGCAGCCGGCCGGTGGGGATACCGGTCCAGGCGGAGACCACCTCGGCGACCTCGTCGGGGCCGACCTCGTCGCGCACCATCGGCACGGTGTCGGAGACCTCGACCGGCGCCTCGCTCGCCTCCCGCAGCTCCTTCTCCAGCTGGGGGATCTCGCCGTAGAGGATGCGGGCCGCGGTCTCCAGGTCGCCCTCGCGCTGGGCGCGCTCGGACTGCACCCGCAGGTCGTCCAGCCGCTGCTTGACCTCGCCCACGTGGTTGAGCCCGGACTTCTCCTTCTCCCACCGGGCCTCCAGGCCCCGCAGCGTCTCCTCGCGGTCGGCGAGCTCGGCGCGCAGCGTGGCCAGGCGCTCCTGGCTGGCCACGTCGTCCTCCTTGGAGAGGGCCAGCTCCTCCATCCGCATCCGGTCGACCTGCCGGCGCAGCTCGTCGATCTCCACCGGGCTGGAGTCGATCTCCATCCGCAGCCGGCTGGCCGACTCGTCCACCAGGTCGATCGCCTTGTCGGGCAGCTTGCGCCCGGTGATGTACCGGTTGGACAGGGTTGCCGCGGCGACCAGGGCGGCGTCGGCGATCTGCACCTTGTGGTGTGCCTCGTAGCGTTCGCGCAGGCCGCGCAGGATCGCGATGGTGTCCTCGACGGACGGCTCACCGACGAACACCTGCTGGAACCGGCGCTCGAGCGCGGGGTCCTTCTCGATCCGCTGGCGGTACTCGTCCAGCGTGGTCGCGCCGATCATCCGCAGCTCACCGCGAGCCAGCATCGGCTTGAGCATGTTGCCCGCGTCCATCGAGCTGTCTCCGGACGCGCCCGCGCCGACGACGGTGTGGAGTTCGTCGATGAACGTGATGACCTGGCCGTCGCTCTCCTTGATCTCGTTGAGTACGGCCTTCAGGCGTTCCTCGAACTCGCCGCGGTACTTGGCCCCGGCGACCATCGAACCCAGGTCGAGTGCCACCAGCCGGCGGCCCTTCAGCGACTCGGGGACGTCACCGGCGATGATGCGCTGGGCGAGGCCCTCCACGACTGCGGTCTTGCCGACGCCGGGCTCGCCGATCAGCACGGGGTTGTTCTTGGTACGCCGGGACAGCACCTGGACCACCCGGCGTACCTCGGAGTCCCGCCCGATCACCGGGTCGAGCTTGCCCTCCCGGGCACGCTCGGTGAGGTCGACGGAGTACTTCGACAGCGCCTTGAAGGTGCCCTCGGGGTCGGGCGTGGTCACCCGCGCGGAGCCGCGAACCTGGGCGAACGCCGCCAGCAGGGCCTCGGCGTTTGCGCCGGCCCGGTTCAGGACGTCCTTGGCGGGACCGGCCACGGTCGCGAGCCCGACCAGGAGGTGCTCGGTGGAGACGTACTCGTCACCGAGCTCGGTCGCCTGGTCCTGGGCGACCTGCATCACCTGGTAGAGCGGACGGGAGAGTCCGGGCGCCTGCACGGTCGACCCGCTCGCCGCGGGCAGCCGCTCGGCGGCGTCCCCGGCGGACTTCTCCACCGTCCGGCGGTCGGCACCGACCGCCTCGAGGAGGCTCGCCGCGGTGCCCTCCGGCTCGGCGACGAGCGCGATCAGCAGGTGGACGGGCTCCACGGCCGGGTTGCCGCCGTTGGCCGCCCGGCGGATCGCGGCCGAGAGCGCGTCCTGGCTCTTGGTCGTCAGTTTCTGTGCATCCATGGTTTCGGTGTCCCCGGTTTCGATATCCCCGTCGTGGTCATCGGGTCTTCTGCTGGTTGAACGATCCCGAAGTTGAGTCCATTCCACTCAACTTCGAGATCGTTCGGGGCCCTGGGTCGCCGGTGGTCATCGAGTGGCCCGCGATCAGGGCTGTCGCCGACGCCGCGCCCGGCCCTTCCAGACCACGACGGCCTGGCTCGGGCGGGGCAGGAGCTCGGGGAGAAAGGCCGCCTGCTCGGCGGCTCGTTCGAACATCAACCGGGCGTCGTCGAGCGCGCCCTCCAACTCCTGCACGCGTACGCCGAGCGCCTCGACGACGGTCTCCAGCTCGAGAATCCGGCGTACGCCCTCCAGCCCGATGCCCGCCGCGGTGAGCTCGGTGACGTGCCTGAGGATCTCGATGTCGCGGAGGGAGTAGCGCCGGCCGCCGCCCCCCGACCGGCCCGGCCGTACCAGGCCGAGCCGGTCGTAGGTGCGAAGTGTCTGCGGGTGCAGGCCGGTGAGCTCGGCCGCGACGCTGATGACGTACACCGGCGTCTCGGCGTCCATCGACACGTCGAAGGCCGGCCGGGAACGGCGGGAGGAGCCGTCCGGGGAGCCGGCGCGAGTGCCCGTCATCGCACGCCTTCCTTCCCGTCGTACTCACCGCGCGCCGCGTCGGTGCCGGTCGCCCGGCGGTAGGCGTCGAGAGCTTCCCGGGCCTTGTCGTCGAGATGGTCCGGAACGACCACCTCCACAGTGACCAGCAGGTCGCCCTTGGTGCCGTCCCGGCGGGGCGCGCCCTTGCCGCGGACGCGGAACGTGCGGCCGTTCGGGGTGCCCGGCGGGACCTTCAGGGTTACCGGCGGGCCGGCCAGTGTTGGCACCTTCACCTCACCCCCGAGCGCGGCCTCGGGGAACGAGATCGGCACGGTGACGGTGAGATGCTCGCCCTTGCGGCCGAAGCGTTCGTCCGCGTGCACGTGCACGGTGACGTACAGGTCGCCGGCCGGGCCCCCGCGCTCGCCCGCGGCACCCTTGCCCCGCAGGCGGATGCGCTGGTCGTCGTACACCCCGGCAGGGATGCGCACCTGCATGGTGCGGGCGGACTCCGCCCGGCCCGAGCCGTGGCAGGTGGGGCACGGGTTGTCGACCACCAGGCCGCGGCCCCGGCAGGAACGGCACGGCTCGGTCATCGCCAGCCGGCCGCCCTGGGAGGTGGCCCGCATGCCGACGCCCTCGCAGTCCGGGCACACCCGCGGCATCGTCCCGGCCTTCGCGCCGGTGCCCGAGCACGCCCCGCACGGCGCGTCGCTGGTCATCCGGAGCGGGACCGTCACACCGTCGACCGCGTCGCGGAAGCCGATGGTGACCTCGGTCTCCACGTCCGAGCCCCGGCGCGGGCGGGTGCCCGGCGGGGTGGTCCGGGTGCGCCCACCGCCGGTGAAGATGCCACCGAGGATGTCGCCCAGACCACCACCGCCGCCGCCGCGGTTGCCGCCCTGCTGGGTGAAGATGTCGCCGAGGTCGAACGGGAAACCGCCGCCGGCCTGGCCGCCGGTCCCTCCGCCCCCGCCGCCACCGGGGAAGCGGAACCCGCCTCCGCCGAAGAGCGACCGCGCCTCGTCGTACTCCTTGCGCTTGGCCGGGTCGGAGAGGACGGAGTAGGCCTCGGAAACCTCCTTGAACCGCTCCTCCGCCTTGGCGTCACCCCGGTTGGCGTCGGGGTGGTTGGCCCGGGCGAGCTTGCGGTAGGACTTCTTGATCTCCTCGGGCTTCGCATCCTTGGAGACGCCGAGCACCTTGTAGAAGTCCTTCTCGAGCCATTCCTTCGTGCCCATGGTGCTCCCCACCTCCCCCTTGCTCAGCCGTTGTCGGTCGGCGGCTGGTCATCGGCGCCCGCCGTGGCACCTTCGTCGCCGGCCGAGCCGGACTCCGCCCCGGAGGCCGGGGCGGAGTCGGCACCAGGTGCCGCCTGCTCCGGCGGCAGCCCGACCGTGGGTTCGGTGACCGCGACCCGCGCCGGCCGCAGCACCCGCTCGCCCAGCCGGTAGCCCGGCTGCAGGATGGCCGAGCACGTGGGCCCCGACACGTCGTCGGAGTACGCGTGCATGAGCGCGTCGTGCACCCGCGGGTCGAACTCGTCGCCGACCTCGCCGAACTTCACCAGCCCGAGCTTGGACAGCGAGGTCTCCAGGGCCTCGGCCACCGCCTTGAAGCCACCCGACAGCTCCTCGTGCTCGCGGGCCCGGCCGATGTCGTCCAGGACCGGGAGGAGTTCGGTCAGCACACTGCCGACGGCCTGCTCCTGGTTGGCCTGCCGGTCGCGGTCGACCCGCCGCTTGTAGTTGACGTACTCCGCCTGGAGCCGCTTGAGGTCGTTGGTGCGTTCGACGACGGCCGACTTGAGCGCCTCCACCTCCGCGGCGGAGGCAGCCGGGGCCTCCTCGGCACCGCCCGGCTCCCCGGTCGTGGCGGTGGCCTCCGCGTCGGCGCCGGCCGCGTCACCGGCGCCGGGCGAGGGCGCGGTCGCCCGCGCCTCCTCCCGGATCTCGCCGGTACGCGGGTCGATGCGCCGCCGGTCGTGGACCACGGGTCCTTCGTGTTCCTCGGCCTGGCTCACTTCTGACCGCCCTGTCCCTCGTCATCGGCGCCACCGGCGGGCTTGTCTTCGTCGACGATCTCGGCGTCGACCACGTCGTCGTCCGCGGTGGTGGCGGAGCCGTCACCGGCACCGGTCGCGTCGCCGGCGTCACCGGTCGGGGCACCCTGGGACTGCTGGGCGTTGGCGTAGATCGCCGAACCCATCTTGGTGCGGGACTCCGACAGCTTGTCGAACGCCGCCTTCAGTGCGTCGTTGTCCTCGCCCTCCAGCGCCTTCTTCAGCGCGGCGGTGTCCTGCTCGACCTCGGACTTGACCTCGGCCGGGACGCTGTCGGGGTTGTCAGCGACGAACTTCTCCGTCTGGTAGACGAGGCTGTCCGCCTGGTTACGCAGCTCGGCGTCCTCCCGGCGCTTGCGGTCCTCCTCGGCGTACTGCTCGGCGTCACGGACCATCCGGTCGATGTCGTCCTTGGGCAGAGCCGACCCGCCGGTCACCGTCATCTTCTGCTCACGACCGGTGCCCAGGTCCTTCGCCGACACGTGCACGATGCCGTTGGCGTCGATGTCGAACGCGACCTCGATCTGCGGGACGTTGCGGGGTGCGGGCGGGAGGCCGGTGAGCTCGAAGTTGCCCAGCGACTTGTTGTCGCGGGCCATCTCGCGTTCGCCCTGGAACACCTCGATCATCACCGAGGGCTGGTTGTCCTCCGCGGTCGTGAAGACTTCGGAACGCTTCGTGGGAATGGTGGTGTTGCGCTCGATGATCTTGGTGAAAACTCCACCCTTGGTGGCGATGCCGAGGGACAGGGGAGTGACGTCCAACAACAAGACATCCTTCACCTCACCCCGCAACACACCCGACTGCAACGACGCACCAATCGCCACCACCTCATCAGGGTTCACACCCTTGTGCGGCTCCTTACCACCCGTCAGCTCCCGCACCAGCTCCGCCACCGCCGGCATCCGCGTGGAACCACCCACAAGAATCACGTGATCGATCTTGCCCACCTCGACCCCGCCATCCTTCAACACCTGCTGGAACGGCCGACGACACCGCTCCAACAAATCCCCCGTCAACCGCTGGAACTCAGCACGAGTCAACTTCTCGTCCAAATGCAACGGACCCGACTCACCCAACGTCACATACGGAAGATTGATCGACGTCTCCGACGCCGACGACAACTCGATCTTCGCCTTCTCAGCAGCCTCCGTCAGCCGCTGCTTCGCAATCTTGTCCGCCCCCAGATCCACACCATGCTTGTTCTTGAACTGACCCACCAGCCAGTCCACAATCTTCGAGTCCCAATCATCCCCACCCAAAAGATTGTCACCCGAAGTCGCCTTCACCTCGAAAACACCCTCACCAATCTCCAGCAACGAGACATCGAAGGTGCCACCACCCAGATCGAACACCAGAATCGTCTGATCCGACCCCTTGTCCAACCCATACGCCAACGCCGCCGCAGTCGGCTCATTGATGATCCGCTGAACATTCAACCCAGCAATCTCACCAGCCTCCTTCGTCGCCTGACGCTGCGCATCCGAAAAATACGCCGGCACGGTAATCACCGCATCCGTCACCGACTCCCCCAAATACGCCTCCGCATCACGCTTCAACTTCTGCAACACAAACGCAGAAATCTGCTGCGCCGTAAACGGCTTCCCATCCACAGACGCCGACCAATCCGACCCCATATGACGCTTCACCGAACGAATCGTCCGATCAACATTCGTCACCGCCTGCCGCTTCGCCACCTCCCCCACCAACACCTCAGCATTCTTCGCAAACGCCACCACCAACGGAGTCGTCCGCGCACCCTCCGCATTCGTCACAACCGTCGGCTCCCCACCCTCAAGAACCGCCACCACAGAATTCGTCGTACCAAGATCGATACCGACCGAACGAGACATAACCACAAGCCTCCGAGTTGAGAGCCGCCCGGCGGACGCCGTGCGGATGGATCTGGTGTCGTGTGTGCGATGCGCTTGCGCGATCGTGCAGGTGTCGCCCCCGTGTGCGGCCGGCCGGAGTCCGACCTGTCAGCCTTGAGCGCAACCGGCTCAATCTTGCCGACCTAGTGCGCTTCAGTCAACAGAGGTGAGTCACCTCCGCTCAAGTTCAGGGTCGCCTCAGGGTCGCCCCCGGGTACCCGTGGCGAGCGTCGTCGCAGGTCAGCGAGCCGGAGCGCGAGGCGGACGGCACGCGAGCGACCGGAGAAGAGTCCTCGGTCGCCAGGTCTCTCAAGACGGAGGTGGGCGGGACATGCGAGAGGGCCCCGAGATCACCGGTGGCGATCTCGAGGCCCTCTCGAACTCGTACTGCGACGACTACGGGCGGCTACTCCGGGCGGTCCCGCCGACGCGGAGACTCACCTGGCCGCCCACCCGGGCGCCGGTCACGCGCAGGTGTAGATCTTGAAGTTGTCCACACCCAGCACCGACGCCTGGTTGTCGTTGGAGACACCCTTGACCGAGATCCGGAACTTGACGGTCTTTCCGGCCAGGGTCGCCAGGTTGTACTTCGCCGAGGCCCAGCCGTGGGAGTTGTGCTGGGTCCACGGGCCCGGGTTGACCGAACCGGTCAGCGTGCTGCCGTCCTTCCAGCCACTGCCGTCGTCGTACTGGAGCTTGGCGGTGGCACCGGCGGAGGGCTGGTAGAGGCTGAACAGCGTGGCGTAGTCGATCCGCAGCCAGCTGGCGGCCGGGATTTTCTTACCGGCCGACGTCGCCGTGCCGCTTTCGACGCCGGGCTGGGTGAACAGACCCAGAGCGTCCTTACCGGTGTTGACGTAGTCGAAGTCCAGGTCGGCCTTCATCAGGCCGTTGCCACCGATCGGGTCGAGCGTCCAGTCAGACGGCGCGGCGTCGAAGGTCTGGACGTAGGACGTCTTCACGTTGCCGGTGGTGCAGTAGGGCGTGGCAACGGGAGCAGCGCTGGCCGGGTCCTTGTAGAGCTCGGTCGCGCGGACGGCCTTGTCGACCTGGGCGCAGTCGTCCTCGGTGATGTAGGTGCCGGTCTTGCCGATGTTCTTGCGGCAGGACAGCGGAAGGACGTTGAACAGATCCTTGTAGTCCGTCCCCGAGGTCATCAGGTTTTCGGCGGTCCAGTAGATCTTGAACGCCTTCGCCAGGCCGATCCCACGGATGGTGTAGCCGTTGAAGGTGTCGCCCTGCGTCAGCAGGTAGGCGGTCTTGTTGCCCGGCCCGCTGTTGGTGTGCACGCCACCGCTGTCGCGGTACTGCTGGTCGGCGGTCCACAGCGAGGAGGTCAGCCGGTCAGGCTGGTCGTACTTCGTCGGGTCCTTCAGGCTGCGCAGCGGCGCGGGCAGGTCCGGCGACGCCGGGTGCTCGTCCTCACCGATCAGCCAGCCCTGGTCGCTGGTGGCCTTGCCGGGGTTGGCGGCCAGGTCGATCAGCTCGCCCATCGTGTCGGAGATCGACTCGTTGATCGCACCCGACTGGTAGGCGTAAAAGAGTGCCGAGGTGTGCGCGGTCACGCCGTGGGTCAGCTCGTGGCCGGTCACGTCGAGGCCGGTCACGCCCTCGCCGTAGACCATCTGACCGATGCCGTCGCTCCAGAACGCGTTGGCCAGGGGGCAACCCGGCTGCAGTTGCGACAGGCAGGTCCGGGTGGAGGCCCTCAGCGTCTTGCTGCTGCCGCCGATGAACGCCGAGACGTCCAGACCGGCGTAGGAGGCGTACCACTTGGAGACCACGCCGAGGTTGTCGTACACCTTGTCGACGTCGGCGATGCCGGACTTCGCGCCACCCTCGCGGCGGGTGTACTTGTTGGTGGTGCCGTCACACCTGGCGCCGTTGAGATCACCGGCGTCCTTGTTGTTCAGGTCGCAGACGTCGCGCTTGAGCGCCGCGTGGTTGTTGCTGACGGCCAGCGCGACGGAGTTGAAGCCGCTGTCGACGAAGACGGTGTAGTCGACGGCGTGGTCGGGGGTGTTGACCTGGAACTTCAGCGTCTCGCGGTTGACCGGGGCGCCGGGCGCACCGAGCAGCGAGGGGTTGTAGATCCAGCGGCCCTCGCTCTTGACCTCGAGCTTGCCGGCGGAGACATCCGCCTTCTTGGCGACGTACTTGCGCGCCGCGATCCCGCTCGCCACCGCACTGAACTGCTTCTTCGGTGCCTGCACCGAACCCTTGGCCGTCTTGCCGAGCAGCGCCTCGAGGTTGTTCTGCTTGTCGAGGGACGCGACCAGCTCACCGGCGACGACCGGAATGCCGTTGATCTCCTGCTGCATCCGCACGACGTTGCCGCCGTCGACCTGCTGGGACCTGACGGTCTTCATCTGGGCCGCATCGACTCCGAGCTTGCCCGCGAAGTTCCGCAGGTGCGTGCGGGCCGCGGTCTTCGGAGACTCAGACGCTCCCTTCGGCAGCTTGATCGCCGACCCCTTGGCCGCAATGCCGGTGACGTCGCCGTCGGAACCCTCTAGAACCTTGATCGAGCTGTCCGGCTTCTTGGGAAGGAAGCTCGGACCGGACATCGTGCCGGCATATGACGGCGCGGCGAGCGCGAGCGCGCTTCCGCTGATGACCGTCGCCAGGGCGGCGATGCCGCCGACTGTGCGTCGGTACTTCACTAGGAACCCCCATTAGTTCGAAGTGTGACGTGACTGTGACGTGACATGGCGCGCCGAAGATCGGTACGCGCGCAGAGAGGTGCCCGTGGAGCCTAGTGGCAAATCGGACGATTTGGATACCCAAGGGACGGCAAATCGCCAGGTGTACCCGAGATACCAGAAACCGGACATGACGACGCGGTCACTGTGCGCCAGCCCGGCTCGCTCGAAGGAGCCGGCCGGAGTAGGACGTCGGTGCCCACTCGCCCGGGGCATGAGAACGGCCTCGGTGCCAACCGTCTCCGGTCGGCACCGAGGCCGTCGTCACCTCGGCTGTGCGCTTGCCAGGCGGCGGTTCAGCCGCAGGTGTAGATCTTCAGGTTGTCGACCCACCAGGCCGAGTCGTCCGTTCCCACCTTGGAGTGGAAGCGGAACTTCACGGTCTGGCCAGACAGGCTGGACAGGTCGTAGCGGGTCCCGCCGAAGCCGTTGGACGTACCCGCGAAACTCTTCAGGCCGCCGAACTGAGCAGCCGGGGTGTCCTCACCGTTGACGTTGGGAAGAGCCGACATCCCGTGCCAGCCCGAGCCCGAGTTGTACTCGATCCTCGCGCCGTCGTCCTCGGCGAGCAGGTAGGCGTGGTCGAAGCGGAGGTAGGAACCTGCCGGGATCTTGACGCCCGCCTTCTGGGTCAGCGAGATGTTGTCGCCCGAGCCGGTCCATGCGACGGCGGACTCCTTGCCGACCGATGCGTAGGGCAGGCCGACCTCGCTGGAGAGCACCCAGTTGCCCTGGTAGGTCCAGCCACCGCTCTTGGACTCGAAGCCCTCGGTGTAGCTGGACTTGGCGACTTGCCGTTGGCGCAGTAGTCGACGTTCTTGGCCGAACCGACACAGCGGGTCCTTGTACATCTCGGTGGCGCGGACGGCTTTGTCGACCTGCTGGCAGTCGTCCTCGGTGATGTAGCTGCCGGCCTGGCCGATGTTCTTCCGGCAGGCGAGCGGCATGGTGTAGAAGACGTCCTTGTAGTCCGCTCCCGAGGTGAGGAGGTTCTGCGTCGTCCAGAGGATCTTCGCGGTCTTCGCCAGGCCCAGGCCGCGAACGGTGTAGCCGTTGAAGGACGCGCCGTCAGCGGTCAGGTAGACCGACTTGTTGAAGACACCGCTGTTGTAGTGGACGCCGCCGTTGTCGAGGAAGTCCACGTCGTCGAACCACTTGTCGGACGTCATCTTGTCCGGCTGGTCGTAGGCCCGGGGGTTCTTCATGTCCCGGATCACGCCGAGGGAGGAGCCCTCACCGATCTTCCACCGGTTGGCGGCGGTGTCGTCGGCGCTTCCGTTGGTGAGGTCGACGATCTCGCCCCACGCGTCGGACAGGCCCTCGTTGATCGCACCGGACTGGTAGAGGTAGGCCAGGTTGGCCGTGCGCTCCGTCACGCCGTGGGTCAGCTCGTGAGCGGTCACGTCGTCGGTCGTCACGCCCTCACCGAAGACCATCTGCTGGCCGTCCCAGAACGCGTTGGCGAACGGGCAGCCGTTGGGGTCGGAGGTGCACACGCGCACCGTGGCCCGCAGCGCCTTGCCCTTGCCGTCTCCGTAGTCGGTGCCGATGAGCTTCGTCAGGTCGAGGTTGACGTAGCTCGCGTAACGGACCGAGGTGTCGTGGAAGAAGTCGTAGACCTTGTTGACGTCGGCCACGCTGGACGGGCCCTGGCCCTCCACGCGCGCGTAGGGGTTGGCCTGGCCGTCACAGGTGGTGTCGTCGACGATCCGGCGCTTGGCGTCGCAGATCACACGGTTGAGCGCGCGCTCGGTCAGCGAGTAGGCCAGTGCGGCCTTGCCGGTGGAGGCGTCGACGAGGACGCGGTACTGCAGGCCGCGGCGGGCGTCGCCGACGACGTAGGTGTAGACCGGCTGGACGCCCTTGGCCCCGGGCACGCCGAGGATGGAGCCGTCGTACCAGTTACGGCCCTCGGACGGACCTTCAGGCCGGCGGTCGAGCCCGAGCTTCTCCCGGGTCGCGACGACCTGCTTGGCGACACCGGAGAACTTGTGGGCCTGGAGCTTGCCGACGCTCGGGAACGAGCGGGTGGGCTTGCCGCCGGTCTCGCCCACGATGAACTGCAGGTTGTTGGACTTGTCGAGTCCGACGACCAGCTGCCCGGCGAAGACCGGAACGCCGTCGACGTCGCGGTCGAAGCGGACCGCGGAGCCGTTGGCGAGCTTCGTCGCCGTGGCGGCCTTGAGCTGGGAGGTGGGTACGCCGAACGCCTTGGCGTAGGTGGACAGGTGCGCCTTCGCGGCCGTCTCCGGCTTTGCGCCGGCCGCCACGCTGCTGGGCCGGGCGATGGTGCCGCCCTTGGGCTCGATGACGCGCACGGACCCGTCGTTGCCGCGTCTGCGCACAACGGCGTCGGAGTGGTGCGAGCGAACGCGGGACTCGTAGTCGAGCCCGCACTGGCCGGCGCGGCCATGGCAACCAGCGCCGTACCGCTGACAGCGGTGGCGAGAGCTGCAAGACCGCCGACCAGGCGACGCGATCTCACGTGTGACCCCCCGGGGGTGTCGTCTGGGAAGGAAGGAACAGACGTGAGCCTAGGGCAGATCGGGGTGATGAAGCGGCACACCTGGGGAAAACTCGACCATCAGGTCGACAAGCCACCGATATGGCGATGATTCACGACGAATGCCTACAGGACCTGACGAATGCGGGGCCACGGCGCGGTCCGACTCGGCCGGGCTCGCGGTGCTCCTCACCACAGCGCGCGGACCGCGGCGGCCATCCGGCCCGCGACGTCGTCCACGCGCCGGTGCCGCCCACCGGCCACCACCTGCACGCCACCGCTGACGACCGCGTTGACGTCGGCCGCGGTCGCCGCGAACACCACGGTCTGCGCGGCGTGGGCGGCGTCGGTCCCGGCGGTACGCACCGAGTCCAGCCGGAAACTCACCAGGTCGGCCCGGGCGCCGACCTCGATCACCCGGCGTCGGGGAAGCCGAGCGCGCGGTGGCCGGCCTCGGTGCACGCGGTGAGCAGGGCGGACGCGGACCAGTGGCCGCGGCGGCCGGTGGCCAGCCGCTCGTCCCACTCCAGTGCGCGGGCCTCGGCGAACAGGTCGACCACGGCGTGGCTGTCGCTGCCCAGGACGAGGGTGGCGCCGGCGCCGGGTCAGCGCGCCCGCGGGGCCGAGCCCGTCGGCGAGGTCGCGTTCGGTCGTCGGGCACAGGCACACGGTCGTGCCGGTCTCGGCGAGCAGGCCGAGACCGGAGTCGTCGAGGTGGGTGGCGTGCACCGCGGTGGTGCGCGGGCCGAGGACGCCGTGCGCGAACAGCAGCCGACCGGATCCACGCCGTACGCCGCGACGCAGTCGGCATTCTCGCGGGGCTGCTCGGCGACATGGACGTGCGGCGGCGCGGCCCGGCGCGGCCACGCGGCCACGGCCGGCAAGCTGGTCGGCGGGTACGGCACGGACCGAGTGCACCGCCGCGCCGATCGTCACGTCGTCGGCGCCGACGTACCTCTCGTGCAGCGCGTCCACGCGTCCCGCCCATCGCTCGGCGTCCCCGTCTCCGAAGCGTGTCCTGCACCCCGGTCAGCGGCGCGCCGATCCCGCCGGTGAGATAGAGCGTGTCCAGCAGGCAGATCCGGATGCCGGCGGTGTGGGCCGCGGCGACCAGCACGAGGCCCATCGCGTTCGGCTCGGCGTATCGGCGGCCGTCGGGGCCGTGGTGCAGGTAGTGGAACTCGCCGACGCAGGTGACCCCGGCCAGGGCCATTTCGGCGTAGACCGCTAGGGCGAGCGCGAAGTAGGAGTCGGGGTCGAGCTGCTCGGCGACCTCGTACATCCGTTGCCGCCAGGTCCAGAACGTGCCGTGGGGCCGGTGCGGTCGGAGGCCGGGTCGCCCGCGCAGTGCCCGGTGGAAGGCGTGGGAGTGCGCGTTGGCCAGGCCGGGAAGAGTCAGGCCGGGTAGTCGCCGGCGTCGGCCGGTGGCCGCGGGACGTTCGTACGGACGTCGGTGAACGCGGCCGCCGCCACCTCGACCAGAACGCCGGCCTTGACCTGGCCGGGCGGCAGCCGGCCAGCGCGCACCAGTACGCCGTCGGCTCCGGGCTCACGGCGGGGCTCCGGCCCGGTTATCCGGACAGCAGGTCGGTCAGGACGGCGGCCAGCGCGTTGACGCCGGCGAGCGCAGTCGGGGGCGCTCGGCGTATTCCTCCGGCGCGTGCGAGACCCCGTGGGGTTGCGGACGAACAACATCGCGGTCGGGATCCCGTGCTGCGCGAGGATGCCCGCGTCATGCCCGGCCTGGGTGGACAGGACCGGCGGCGAACCGAGCCGCGGCCGCGAGGCGTTCGCGCAGGAGTAGTCGAAGGCCACCCTCGGCGTTCATCGACTCGGCCCGCAGCTCGAACGGCGTGCCGTCGCGCTGGCCGGTCGCCGGCCTGGCGGCGGACCCCTCGACCAGCTCGTCCAGGCCGGTTCGTCGGCGGCCCGAGCGTCGAGCCAGGCGGTTGACCGGGAGGGACGCATTGGTGGCGTTCGGCTCGACCTGCATCCGGCCGAAGGTCGTGCGGGCCTGGGCGATGCCAGCCCGCTTGTTGGCGGCGAGCGCGGTCATGGCGTAGGTGACCATCGGGTCATGCCGGTCCGGCATCGCGGTCGTCCCAGCATGGTCGGCCTGGCCGCTGAACTCGAGCCGCTAGCGCCCGTGCGGCCAGATCGCTCGCGCGAGGCCGACGGGCGCACCCAGGTCGGCCAGCGCCCGGCCCTGCTCGACGTGCAGCTCGACGAACGCCGACGGGGCGGCAACAGGTCGGAGGGGCCGAGGTCGACGGGCACGCCGGCCTGCTCCATCGCGTCGGTGAGCGGCATGCCGTCGGCGTCGCGCAACGCCCGCGCCTGGTCCGGCTCCAGCGCACCGGTCAGCAGCCGCGAGCCGAGGCAGGGCAGACCGAACCGCGCGCCCTCCTCCTCCGCGAACGCCGCGATCGCCGAGCGGCCGGGTCACCTCGGCGCCGCCGACGGTCTCGTCGGCCCGGATCGCGTCCAGCGCGGCAATGCCGAGGCCACGCCGAGCGGACCGTCGTAGCCGCCGCCGTCGGGCACGGAGTCCAGATGGCTGCCGGTGACCACGCCTCCGGCCACCCGCGCGGGATCTGGCCGCCACCACGCGACCAGGTTGCCGTTGCCGTCGGCCTCCACGCGAGGTCGCGGCGTTCGGCCTCGTCCCGGAACCACCGCTCGCACTCCGGTGCGCCGGCGTCCACGAGTAGCGGCGATAACCGCCGGTGCGGTCGTCCCGGCCGATCGGCACCAGCGCCTTCCACAGCTGCTCGAAGCCGGTCCCGAACGAGCCACCCTCGCCTACTGTCATCCCTGCCCCGCTGTCATCGCTGTACGGATCCATCCACCGAGCCTTCCGCCGGCCCTTCCCTCATGGGGGTGCGTACGCCGAGCCGGCGGGCGGTCTCTCGGCTCTTTCGTACCCCGCGTCGACGTGCCGGATGACGCCGATGGCCGGGTCGTTGCCCAGCACCCGGGCGAGCTTACGGGCGGCGAGGGGCGTCCCGTCGGCGACGGTGACCTGGCCGGCGTGGATCGACCGGCCGATGCCGACACCGCCGCCGTGGTGCAGGGACACCCAGGCGGCGCCGGAGGCGACGTTCACCATCGCGTTCAGCAGCGGCCAGTCGGCGATCGCGTCCGAGCCGTCGGCCATCGCCTCGGTCTCGCGGTAGGGCGAGGCGACCGAGCCGGCGTCGAGGTGGTCCCGGCCGATCACGATCGGCGCCGAGACCTCCCCGGACGCGACCAGCTCGTTGAACCGCAGCCCGGCGCGGTCGCGTTCGCCGTAGCCGAGCCAGCAGATCCGCGCGGGCAGCCCCTGGAAGTGGACGCGCTCACCGGCCAGCCGGATCCACCGGGCCAGTGGTTCGTTGTCGGGGAACAGCTCGAGCACCGCCTTGTCCGTACGCGCGATGTCGGCGGGGTCACCGGACAGCGCCACCCAGCGAAACGGTCCCTTGCCCTCGCAGAACAGCGGCCGGATGTACGCCGGAACGAAGCCGGGGAAGGCGAACGCCCGTGTCAACCCGCCCTTGCGGGCCTCGTCGCGGATGGAGTTGCCGTAGTCGAACACCTCCGCACCGGCGTCCAGGAAGCCCACCATCGCCTCGACGTGGCGGGCCATCGACTCCCGCGCGCGCTCCACGAGCCCCGCAGGGTCACGGGCCCGCTCGGCGGCCCAGTCGTCGAAGCCCACCCCGAGCGGGAGATACATCAGCGGGTCGTGCGCGGAGGTCTGGTCGGTCACCACGTCGACCGGCGCGCTCCGGGCGAGCAGGGCGGGCACCACCTCGGCGGCGTTGCCGAGCACCCCCACCGACAGCGGCCGGCGCGCCCGCACCGCCTCCTCGGCCAGCCGGAGCGCGTGGTCGAGGGAGTCCGCGCGGACGTCGAGGTAGCGGTGGTCGAGCCGGCGGCGGATCCGGCTCTCGTCGCACTCGACGCAGATCACCACGCCGCCATTCATGGTCACCGCGAGCGGCTGGGCACCGCCCATGCCGCCCAGCCCGGCGGTGACGGTGAGCGTCCCGGCCAGCGAGCCGGAGGACTCCGGGGCGGTGACGCCGCGCTCGGCGAGCCGGGCCGCGACCGCGGCGAACGTCTCGTACGTGCCCTGCAGAATGCCCTGCGTACCGATGTAGATCCACGAGCCGGCCGTCATCTGGCCGTACATCGTGAGCCCGAGCGCCTCCAGCCGGCGGAACTCCTCCCAGGTCGCCCAGTCGGGCACCAGGTGGGAGTTGGCGATCAGCACCCTGGGCGCCCACTCGTCGGTCCGCAGCACCCCGACCGGCCGGCCGGACTGCACCAGCATCGTCTCGTCGTCGGCGAGCGTGGTGAGAGTACGCACCAAGGCGTCGAAGCTCGCCCAGTCGCGGGCGGCCCGACCGCTTCCGCCGTACACAACGAGGTCCTGCGGATGCTCGGCGACCTCCGGGTCGAGGTTGTTCTGCAGCATCCGCAGCGCCGCCTCCTGCGGCCAGCCGCGGGCGTGCAGGGTGGTGCCGCGCGGCGCCGTCACCGTGCGCGGGCCACTGGCGTGTGAGTCGACCGGCGAGTGGGTCATCCGGCACCTCCTGGCCGTGGTCGATGCGGCTGGCCGCCGCCCCCACCAGACTCGTCCAGACCGCCGCCGTCCGCCAGTGCGCCACGCCCGACCACGGTGTCGGCGGCCGCGAGGGCGAGACCGTCGGTGACCACGGCCACCGCGGCGTCGATCTCCCGGGACATCTGCCGGTCCGGGCCGGGGCCGAAGACCCGCAGCCGGAGCTCGCGCAGCGCGGCGGCGGTCGCCGGCGCCGGTGCCAGCGGGATCCGCAGGTCCAGTCCCCGCGCCGCAGTCAGCAACTCGATCGCCAGCACCCGGGTGAGCCCGTCCACCGACTGCCGGAGCTTGCGCCCGCCCGACCAGCCCATCGACACGTGGTCCTCCTGCATCGCCGAGGACGGGATGGAGTCCACGCTGGCGGGGACCGCGAGCCGCTTGAGGTCGCTGACGATCGCCGCCGCGGTGTACTGCGCGATCATGTGGCCGGAGTCCAGGCCCGGGTCGTCGGCGAGGAACGCCGGCAGGCCGTGGTTGCGGGCGACGTCGAGGAACCGGTCGGTACGGCGTTCGGACATGCTGGCCACGTCCGCGGCGACGATCGCGAGGAAGTCGAGCACGTACGCCAGCGGCGCGCCGTGGAAGTTGCCGTTGGACTCCACCCGGCCGTCGCGCAGCACCACCGGGTTGTCGATCGCCGCAGCGAGCTCGTACCCCGCCACCGACCGCGCGTGCGCCAGCGTGTCCCGCGCGGCGCCGTTGACCTGGGGTGCACAACGCAGGGAGTACGCGTCCTGGACGCGGGTGTCGGCCGGGCCGGCGTGGCTCGCCACGATCGCGGAGCCGGCCAGCAGCGCGCGCATGTGCGCGGCCGCGGCGACCGGGCCCGGATGCGGGCGCAGCGCCTGCAGGTCCGGCGCGAACACCCGGTCGGTGCCGAGCAGCGCCTCCACGCTCATCGCGGCGGTGAGGTCGGCGGTCCGGATCAGTCGGTCCAGGTCGTGGCAGGCGAGGGCGAGCATCCCGAGCATGCCGTCGGTGCCGTTGATGAGGGCCAGGCCCTCCTTCTCCGCGAGCACGACCGGCGTGATGCCGGCGGCCGCGAGCGCCTGGGCGGCGGGTTGGACCAGGCCGGCCGACTCCAGCCCGGAGCCGACGGCCGTACGGACCTCGCCCTCGCCGGTCAGGGCCAGCGCCACGTGTGCCAGCGGGGCGAGGTCGCCCGAGCATCCGAGACTGCCGTACGCCGGGACCACCGGCGTGATCCCGGCGTTCAGCAGCGCCTGCAACGTCTCTGCCGTCTCCGGTCGCACGCCGGTCCGGCCGGTGGCGAGGGTGGACAGCCGGAGCAGCATCATCGCCCGGACCACCTCGGTGTCCGTCTCCGGGCCCGAGCCGGCCGCGTGGGAACGGATCAGGCTGCGCTGCAGCCGCGCTCGCGACTCGGGCGGGATGTGCCGGGTGGCGAGCGCGCCGAAACCGGTGGATATGCCGTACGCCGGTACGGTCGACGAGCCGAGCCGCTCCACCGCCGCCCGGCCGGCGGCCAGCGCGGTCAGCGCCTCGGGGGCGAGCGTCACCCGCGCCGCGTACCGCGCCACCGCAACGACGTCGGCCTCGGTGAGCGGTCCGGTGCCGACCTGGACGGTGTCGGTATGGGCAAAGTCGACCATGCACCAATTCCACTGCGTGCGAGGCCGCCGTGCCAGCGTTGACGGGAATCCCCTGTGTGACAGCGCGGGCGCGCAGCGGTGCGGTGAACATTCGCCGGTGACGACGACGGCACCGTCAGGTCAACCGGCACCGCCGGCCACTGGCCACCGGCAGGCACTGGCCACCGGCAGCCATCCACCACCGGAAGCGGGTGACGAGCGGGCAGCCGCTGCCGACGCGAAGGCCCTCGCCGGAGCGAGTGCCTTCGCCGGAGCGAGGGCCTTCGCCGGAGGCTGTTCTGTCGTCAGAGACTGTCCGTCGTCAGCAAACGCTGTCGTCGCGGCGCGGGTTGGCGAGCCCGAACAAGGTGCGGCCACGCAGGCCGACCCATGTCCCGAGGAGCGCGCACAGGCCCCACACCCAGCCGTGCAGGCTGCCGGAGGCGATGCCGGCGAGGTAGGCGCCGATGTTGCACCCGCCGGCCAGCCGGGCGCCCACGCCCATCAGGATGCCGCCGAGCACGGCGGCGATCGCCGTACCCGCCGGGATCCGGCGGTGCAGCGTCCACACTCCTCCGGCGGCCGCGGCCACCGCGGCCCCGAGCATGATGCCGATGTCCGTCAGGCTCGTCTTGTCGGTGAGGACGGGCCCGGCGAGCGCCTGAGCCTGCTTGGGCCCCTGCCAGTACGCCCAGGTCTCCGGGTGCAGGCCGATCGCCTGCAGCGCCTTCGAGCCCCACAGGGTGAACGCGCTGGTCACGCCCCAGGCGCCACCGGACACCACCAGGACGGCCGCACCCAGAACCGCGAGGGCGACCGCGCCGACCCACAGCGGCCACGAGCCGCGGATGGCCCTCAGGACTCCGCGGCTGGTCGGCACCGGCGCCACCGGCGGCGGCACCCGGCGGGCCTGCACGACACGCGTCACCGCCACGACGACCAGCAGCGCGAGGATGGTGATCGCCCAGGAGCCGAGCCAGCCAACGTGGTCGGCGAGGACGTACGGCGGGAGCGAGGGCAGGGTGTCGACCAGCGGGTAGAGCCAGGCGTAGAGGACCGACCCCACGATGAACCCGCCGAGGGTGAGCACGATCGTGGACTGGCCGGAGCCGACGGCGAACAGCGTCCCGGACGCACACGCCCCGCCGATCTGCATGCCGACGCCGAACAGGAACGAACCGACCAGCAGGCCGACGCCGAGCGGACCGCCACTCGGCGCGGGCACGCTGCCGAACAGGCCGGTGCCGGTGCCGATCACCAGCGCGAACAACGTGGCGGTGACACCGAGCAGCAGGGCGTGGGCACGCAGCCCCGCGCCGTTGCCGACCGCGATCAGCTGCCGCCACGCTGAGGTGAAGCCGAACCTGGAGTGGAACAGCGCGATACCCAGGCCGGCGCCGAGCAGGAGCAGGACGCCGGGTTTCGCGCCGTACGACGCCCAGGTGTAGGCGGCCAGCGCGATCGTGCCGAGCGTGGCGATCACCAACGGCACCCGCGAGACGGGGCCGAGTGGTGCGGCCCCCGGCGTGGGAGCGGAGGTGGTGGAGGTCAGGAAGCGTCTCGGCGTGGAGGCGGTCCTGGTCAGGACGCCGGCGCCGGTGGACGCGGGTGCGGGGCTGGAAGTGGTGCCGCTGGACATGGGCGCACTCTCTACTGAGAAGGAGATCAGGAACTTCGGCGCCGCTCGCTGCGTGCGAGCGAGGGGTCAGCGGCAGAGCTCGTCGTCGACGAGGACGAGCTCGGTGGCGAACAGGGCCAGGCACAGCTGGCAGGCCGGGCTACGCATGGCGGCAACCATAGGCCGCATTCGTCGCGTACGACCAAAGGTCATCTCACCTGACGGACACCCCGCTCGAAATGTGGACGGGTCCAGGCGTACGGCGAACGAAGTCCGGCGGGGCGCCCGCTCCGGTCTCCCCCGAAGCCGGCGCCCCGCCGGGTGTCACGCGCTCGTGTCGATCGTTGTCCGGCCGTTGTCAGCCGAACCAGCCCTGGATCGGGCTCAGACGAGGCCGTTCTTGGTGAGCCACTGCTTGGCCACCGCGGACGCGTCCTTCTTGTCCACGACGACCTCGGTGTTCAGCGCGAGGAGCGTCTTGGTGTCCAGCTTGGCCGAGACGCCGTTCAGCGCCTCCTCGACCTTCGGCGACACCTTGGACTTGTTGATCAGCGGCACGACGTTCTGCGCCGGGAAGAGGGCCTTGTCGTCGTCCAGCAGGACGAAGCCGTTCTTCTGCACCACCGGGTCGGTGGTGAACATGTTGGCCGCGTCGATCTGGCCGTTGGCCAGCGCCTGCGGGATCAGGGTGCCCTTGAGCGACTTGTAGTCGCCCTTGAACTGCAGGCCGTAGACCTTCTTCAGTGCCGGCACGCCGGAACGCTCACGGGTCTTCCACTCCGGCGGGCCGCCGAGGACGAGCTTGCCGGCAACCGGCTTGAGGTCGCTGAGCTTCTTCAGCTTGTACTTCGCGGCAGTCTCCTTGGTCACCGCCACCGCGTCCTTGTCCTCAGCAGTTGCCTGCTCGAGCACGGTGAGCTTGCTCGGCGCGGCCTTCTTCAGCTCGGCGTAGACGTCGGCGGAGGTGGAGGCCTTCGTCTTCGGGTCGAACGCCTGCAGGAGGTTTCCGGTGTACTCGGGGATGAGGTCGATCGACCCGTCCTCGAGCGCCTTGAGGTAGATCTCGCGGGCGCCGATGCCGAACTTCGTGGTGACCTTGACGCCCTTGGCGCGCAGTGCACCGGCGTAGATCTCACCGACCAGCGTGCTCTCGGGGAAGTCGGCGGAACCGACCACGATCGTGTCGGCGGGCGCCTTGGTCGCGGGCGCCTTGGTGTTCTCGGTCATCGGGTTGCCGCCGCCCCCGCACCCGGCGAGGGCGAGCAACGCGACCGTCGCCGCGGCGGCGATCTTTCCAAGCTTCATGACGGGTATCTCCTTGGTGGTGACGGTCGCGCGGATTGGTCGCGCCGACGTTCTGGGGCGGGTCAGGCGTACAGGTGTGAGATCAGCGGGCTCCGGCGAGTTCTTCCTGGCCGACCTCGGCGTCCGGCTCCATCTCGGTGCGTTCGGCGGAGACCACCGACGCCCGCCGTTGTGCCCTGCCGGTCAGGCCGGCCGGGACCACCAGCCGCTGCACCACGGCCAGCACCGCCTCGACCACGATGGCCAGCGCGGCGACCAGGATCGAGCCGCCGACCATCTGGGCGTAGTCGCGGACCGCCTGGCCGTCCACGATGAACCGGCCCAGACCGCCGAGGGAGGTGATCGCGGCGATGGTGGCGGTGGCGATGATCTGCAACATGGCGCTGCGTACGCCGGACAGAATCAGCGGCAGAGCGCACGGCGCCTCGACCTTGGTGAGCACGCTCATGCCGGTCATGCCCATGCCGTACGCCGCGTCGCGGGCGGCCGGGTCAACCCCCTGCACCCCGGAGTACGTACTGGCAAGGATCGGGGGGACGGCGAGCACCACCAGGACGAAGATGCTCGGGATGACGTAGACCAGATCACCGTGGATGCGGGGGGCCAGCAGCAGCGCCATCACCACGAGCAGACCCAGCGAGGGCAGCGCGCGCAGGGAGTTGGCCAGGCCCGCGACGAGGAACGCGCCGCGTCCGGTGTGCCCGATGTAGAGGCCGAGCGGGATGCCGATCAGTGCCGCGATCAGCAACGCGCCCAGGGAGTACTCCAGGTGCTCGAGCAGCCGGACGGGGATGCCGTCCCCGCCGCTCCAGTGGGCCGGGTCCGTGAACCAGCCGATCACCGACGAGATCATGAGGTCCCCCTCGCGATGCGCTGCCAGGGCGCCAGCAACCGGGTCAGCGCCAGGATCAGGGCGTCCAGCGCGAGCGCGAGGACGACGCACAAGACGATGCCGGTGACCAGGGGCGGGAAGTAGTTGCGGTTGAGCCCGTCGGTGAACAACAGGCCGAGCTGGGGTACGCCGAGGAGCGCCGACACCGCGACCAGGCTGACGTTGGACACCGCGGCGACGCGCATGCCCGCGGCGATGACCGGCACCGCCACCGGCAGGTCGACGGCGAAGAACCTGCGGAACCCGGTGTAGCCCATCGCGGTCGCGGCCTGCTCGACGTCACCGGGAACCGAGGCCAGCCCGTCGGCCACGGTGCGGACCAGCAGCGCCACCGAATAGATCGTCAACGCCACCACGACGTTGATCGGGTCGAGGATCTGCGTACCCAGGATGAGCGGCAGCACGACGAACAGCGCCAGCGACGGAATCGTGTAGAGCAACCCGGTGAGGCCGATCATCGGCGTGTGCAGCCAGCCGAAGCGGCGGGCCACCCAGCCGAGGGGGATCGACAGCGCGAGAGCGATCACCAGCGGCAGCGTCGCCAGCCAGACGTGCTGGAGGAAGTACGACGTGATTTGTCCGGCGTTGTCGCCGACCCAGGAGATCACGGGTTCGCGCCCTCCGGCTCGGCCGACCGGTCGGGGCCGGACCCGTCGGGGGTGGGCTTGTCGGGGGTGGGCTTGTCCGGGGTGGAGCGTCCGGCGGTCGGCTCGCCCAGCCGGGCGAGGACGGGGCCGGCGGTGATGGTGCCGAGCAGCCGGCCGGCCGGGTCGGCGACCACGCCGCGCCCGGTGGGCGAGGACAGCGCGGCGTCGAGCACCCCGCGCAGGGAACCGTCCGCCGCGGCCACCGTGCCGGCGCGGTTGAGGTGGTCGCTGTCCACCGCGTCCTGACGGGAGTTCTGTGCGTCAAGCCAGCCTTGCGGGCGCCGCTCGTCGTCGACCACCAGCACCCAGCCGTCGACCGCGGCCCGCCGGGCGTCGGCGATCGGTGCGCCCAGCCGGACGGTCGGTTCGTCGTTCAGCGAGATGCCGTCGGCCGGGGTGAACGACAGCGCGCGGTAGCCGCGGTCCTTGCCGACGAAGCCCGCGACGAACTCGTCCGCCGGGTGTTCGAGGAGGCGCTTCGGCTCGGCGAACTGCGCGAGTCGCCCGCCGGTACGGAAAACCGCCACCCGGTCTCCCAGCTTGATCGCCTCGTCGATGTCGTGCGTGACGAACACGATCGTCTTGTCGAGTTCGTCCTGCAGGCGCAGGAACTCCTCCTGCAGGCTCTCACGTACAACCGGGTCGACGGCGCTGAACGGCTCGTCCATCAGCATCACCGGAGGGTCGGCGGCCAGCGCCCTCGCCACCCCCACCCGCTGCTGCTGTCCGCCGGACAGCTGTGCGGGGTAACGGTCACCCAGATGGGCGTCCAGGCCGACGCGTTCGATCAACTCCGCAGCGTGTGCGCGCGCCTTCCTTCTGTTCCACCCCAGCAGCAACGGGACGGTCGCCACGTTGTCGACCACCGTGCGGTGAGGGAACAGGCCAGCGTGCTGGATAACGTAACCGATGCCGCGGCGAAGCTGCGCGGGATTGGTCGTGCCGGTGTCGTTGCCGTCGATCAGGATGCGGCCCGACGTCGGCTCCACCATGCGGTTGATCATCCGCAGGGAGGTCGTCTTCCCGCATCCGGAGGGCCCGACGAGCACCGTGATCTCACCGGATGGAGCCCGAAGGTCCACCTGGTCGACCGCGACGGTTCCGTCGGGGTAGCGCTTGGTCACGGATTCGAACTCGATCACGTCGGCCCTCCTCGGTCGACGAGCACGCCTGGTCGCCTGGTGTCGTAGTGACTCCGGCCTGTCACGACCGCGCGCCGAAAAATCCACCCCACCCTAGCCGCGCGCACCGACAGTGGCCGAACTCCGAAAAGCTCACCCTCGGTCGCGACCAGCCAATGAAACTACCCCGGCCGGTCCGGCGCCACTCACCCCGGCCGATCAGTGGGGGCGATCGGTCAGGCGAAACGGCCCGGCCACCCGCTGTGTCGGTCCGACCTCCTACTCTCGAACCACCACAGCCGTTTCCGAGCAGCCGTTCCGAGAAGGGCGCCGCGAATGCGTGTCGCAGCGATCGTCGTCTCCACCGTGATCACCCTGGTCGCGGTCGCGCTGGTCGCGCGCACCGCCGCCGCGATGGTCGGGGTGATCCGGCTCGGCCAGCCCGCGGCCGGCCGTACGGACCGGCCCGGTCAGCGCTGGCTGACCCTGCTACGGGAGACGATCGGCCATACCCGGCTGGCGAAATGGCGCCTGGTCGGAGTGGCGCACTGGTTCGTGTTCGTCGGCTTCGGCGCACTCTTCTTCACCCTGGTCACCGCCTACGGCCAGATCTACGCCGGCCCGGCGTGGGCACTGCCGCTGATCGGGCACTGGTGGCCCTACGAAGCCGCGTCCGAACTCATCGCGTTCCTCACCCTCGCTGCGATCCTCACGTTGATGGTGATTCGCCAGGTGAAGCACCCGCGGCGGCTCGGGCGGGGCAGCAGGTTCGCCGGTTCGAAGTTCTGGCAGGCCTACTACGTCGAGTGGACGATCGTCGCGATCGCGGTGTGCATCCTGGTGCTGCGCGGTCTCGAAGGCGCCCTCGCGGGCCAGCGTGGCTGGAGCATCCACTACCCGATCAGCGCTCCGCTGGTGGCGGGGTTCGACGGCATGGGCGCGGGCGCGCTCGGCACCGCGATCCTGGCGGTGGCGACGGCCAAGATCGTGGTGTCGATGGCGTGGTTCCTCGTGATCGCGCTGAACGCCACCATGGGCGTGGCCTGGCACCGCTTCTCGGCGTTCTTCAACGTCTGGTTCAAGCGGGAGGCCGACGGCGGCACCGCTCTGGGGCCGCTGCCGGTGATGCGGTCGCGGGGTGAGCCGATCGACTTCGAGGACCCCGGCGAGGACGACATCTTCGGCGTGGGCGCGGTCGAGGAGTTCACCTGGAAGGGGCTGCTCGACTTCACCACCTGCACCGAGTGCGGTCGATGCCAGTCGCAGTGCCCGGCCTGGAACACCGGCAAGCCGTTGTCGCCCAAGCTGCTGGTGACGACGCTGCGCGACCACGCGTACGCGAAAGCTCCTTATCTGCAGGCCGACGAGGAGGCGCGTGCCTCCCTGCCCGACGCCGTACGCGCCGAGGGCGAGCGGCCACTGGTCGGCACCACGACCGCGAGCGCCGACGGCTCGACCGGTGACCCCGCCACCGGTCACGGCCCGTCCGGCCACGGGATCACCGGCTACGGCGTGGCCGGCGACGGTTCGGCCACCGCGCTGATCGACCCGGACGTGCTGTGGGGCTGCACCACGTGCGGCGCCTGCGTGGAGCAATGCCCGGTTGACATCGAGCACGTCGACCACGTGCTGGACATGCGCCGCAACCAGGTGCTGGTGGAGTCGGAGTTCCCGAGTGAGCTCAACCAGCTGTTCAGGGGCCTGGAAAACAAGGGCAACCCGTGGAACATGAACCCCTCGGCGCGACTGGACTGGGCGAAGGACCTGCCGTTCGAGGTGCCCGTGCTCGGCGGTGACGTGGACAGCCTGGGCGAGGTGGAATACCTCTTCTGGGTCGGCTGCGCCGGCGCCTACGACGACCGCGCGAAGCGCACCACCCGTGCCGTCGCCGAGCTGCTGAACATCGCCGGTGTCTCGTTCGCTGTGCTCGGTCAGGCGGAGACCTGCAGCGGCGACCCGGCCCGGCGCGCGGGCAACGAGTTCGTCTACCAGATGCTCGCCCAGCAGAACGTCGAGACGCTGAAGGAGGCCGGCGCCACCAAGGCGGTGGTCACCTGCGCGCACTGCTTCAACACCATCAAGAACGAATACCGCCAGCTCGGCCTGGAGCTCGAGGTGGTGCACCACACCCAGCTGCTCAACCGGCTGGTACGGGAGAAGAAGCTGACGCCGGTCGCGGCGGACGCCAACGGCAACGGCTCGGCGGGCCGGCCCATCACCTACCACGACCCGTGTTACCTCGGCCGGCACAACCAGGTCTACGAGCCGCCGCGGGAGCTGCTCGGCGCGCTGCCGGGGGTCGAGGTACGCGAGATGCCCCGCAGCGGCAAGGAGTCGTTCTGTTGCGGCGCCGGCGGGGGCCGGATGTGGATGGAGGAGCGGATCGGCTCCCGGATCAACCTCAACCGCACCGAGGAGGCGGTGGCCACCGGCGCCGACCAGATCGCCACCGGCTGCCCGTTCTGCAAGACGATGCTCTCCGACGGACTGACCCAGAAGCAGTCCGAGGGCGCCGCCCGGGACGAGGTCGAGGTGATCGATGTCGCCCAGCTGCTGCTGGAGTCGGTCCGGCGCGGCACCCTCGCACCCCGCGCGGCAGCCGGCGACGGTGGCGGGAGCCCGGCCGACGCCCCGGACGCCGGCGGTGAGGACGCCCACGACCACCCCGCCGACCAGAACGTCCACCAGGCCTCGCAGGCCGACGGCGACGCGGATGGCGAGGGCGTGACGTCGCGATAGCGCCAGATGACGTCATCCTGACGATATTGACGGTTGACATGGCGTCGCACATGACGCCATGATGACGTCATGGAACTCGCCCCGTACGTCGACAGCATCCGCCGCGACCTCTCGGTCGCCGCGGAGGTTGCCGGGCAAGAAGCCCGGATCGCCGCGGAGCGCCTGACGGCCGCGCTGGACGCTGCCGTACGGCTTGCTCTGATGGACGCACTCTCCACCGCCGCCGAGGAGGTCACCCGCGAGCTCGCACCGGGCTCGGTCGAGGTGCGCCTGCGCGGCCGCGAGCCGGAGTTCGTCGTCACCCCGCCCCCGAGTGCGCACCTTCCGGAGGACGAGCCGGCGGGACCGCCGTCGCCTCCGCCGCCGCCCCCGCCCGGCGACACCGAGCAGGGCACCTCCCGGGTCACCCTGCGGCTGCCCGAGTCGCTGAAGACCCGGGCCGAGGAGGCCGCCGCCCGCGAGGGCGTCTCGGTCAACACCTGGCTGGTCCGCGCGGTGAGTTCGGCCCTCACCGACAGCTCCGCGAGCGGAGGGCCGCGTGGCTCGCGCGGCCGGTCCGGTCCGCGCGTCGGCAAGCGCGTCACCGGCTGGGTGCGCTAGCCCGGACGACCGACGAACCAACGCGGCTCGGGGCGCTCTACCCACAGCCCCTGAGCCGCGCAGCGCCCGGGTCTCCGGGTGCACAGCACATCTCTTTCACTCACCAGCTCACTCCGAGGAGCCAGCATGCCTACTTTCGCCACCCCTGAACCCGTCACCCTGCGGCTGCGCGTCCAGTCCGGTGAGGTCCTGATCGAGGCCTCCGACCGGGCCGACACCGAGATCGAGGTCCGCCCGTACAACTCGAACAAGCCCGCCGACGCCGAGGCGGCCGAGCACACTCTGGTGGAGCAGCGGGACGGCTCGGTCGTGGTCGAGGCGCCCGACGGCAAGGAGTTCGGCCGGCTCGGTCGCTCCGGCGCCATCTACGTACGCGTCGCCGTGCCGACGGGCTCGCACGTACGAGGCACCAAGGCGTCCGCGGACCTGCGGGCCGTCGGCCGACTGGGGGACGTCAACCTGAACACCGCCTCCGGCGACGTCGAGCTCCAGGAAGTCGGCGAGCTGGAGATCCAGACCGCGAGCGGCGACGTCATCTGCCGGCGGGTGGACGGAGCAGCGAAGGTGCAGAGCGCGTCCGGCGACGTCACTCTTGGCGAGGTCGGTGGTGACCTGCAGGTGGCCAGCGCCTCCGGCGACCTCGACCTGGGCCCGGTCGGTGGGAACGTACGCGTGCACACCGCATCCGGTGACACGTCGGTCGCCGTCGCGGGCGGCTCGGTCGAGGCTCGGTCCGCGTCCGGTGACGTCTCGCTGCCCAGCGTCAGCCGCGGCCACGTCTCGGTGGAGACCGCGTCCGGAGACGTCACCGTCGGCATCGTCGCCGGAGTGGCCGCCTGGCTGGACGTGTCCTCGCTGTCCGGTGACGTGCACTCCGATCTCGACGACGCCGGTGAGCCCGGCGAGGGTGACGAGTCGGTCGAACTGCGTGCCCGCACTCTCAGCGGGGACGTCTCGATCGTCCGCGCTCGCTGAGCCTGCGCCGCCCCTCCCCTGCCACCAACTCCACCAACTCCACAGTTCTGCCGCGAGAGGCGCACCATGAACGACCACTGTCTCCACGACGCCGCCAGGCAGCGCACTGAAGCTGTCCTCGCCGAGCGCCGTACCGACCAGCTCGCAGCTCGCCTGCGCACGGCCGCGGGCTACGCCCCCGGCCCGGCGCGGCGCGAGATGGCCGGACTCCTGCACCGGCTGGCCGACCGCATCCACCCGGGCACGGCCCTCCCCACCACCTGAACAGCCCGGCACCTGAACAGCCCGGCACCTGAGCAGCCCTGACCGATGAACACAGCCGGCCCCAGCGCCGGCACCTCCCCCGAGACGGAGCACGCACCATGAGCACTTTCCCGACGTACGAACTCGCACAGCACCGCCAGGCCGAACTCCGCGCCCTCGCCGCCAGGCAGCACACGATGCCCCTCCGCACCGCGGGCAGTCCCACGATTCGCCCCTGGTTCGCCCGGCTCCTACGCGGGCTCGCCGACCGGTTGGAACCGGTGGCCTACCCCCGCACGCAGCACCGGATGACGTTGCCGGCGCAACGCCTGGCCCGGCCGCCCGGCTAGGGGTCCTGCCGCTCAGCCGCGCGGAAGTTCGACCAGGGCCTGGACCGGCCAGTGGTCGGAGGCCCACCGGCCGCCGAGGGTGAACGTGTTGATCGCCGCGACCGGAACCCGCACGCCAGGGCGGGCGAGGATCCAGTCGATGCGGTCGCCACCCACCGCCGGCGGCCGGTAGCCGTGGAACGTCGCGTACGGCGGTGAGAGCCGCTCGTCCGCGGCGGTCCAGGTGTCCACCAGCCCGGCCTTACCGACCAGCGTGGAGTACGGCTCGGACGCCTCGGCCGCGACGTTGAAGTCGCCGGTCACCAGCACGGGCAGGTCGGCGTCGAACTCGCCCAGCCGCCCGGCGACGAGTTCGGCGCCCCGCCGCTGGGCCTCGTCCACGGCGTGGTCGAGGTGGGTGTTGAGGACCACGAACGTCCCGCCTGTCGCCCGGTCGTGGAAGCGCACCCAGGTCGCCATCCGCACCACGTCGTTGCCCCATGACGACGAACCCACCAGGTGGGGCTGGTCGGAGAGCCAGAAGTGGTCGAACTCACGTGGCTCGAGCCGGGAGGCGTCGAAGAACACGGCCATGAACTCGCCGCGACTGCCGCCCTCCCGCCCGGTGCCGATCCATTCGTACTCCGCGGGCAGCCCCTCGGCCATCTCCCACAGCTGCTGGTAGAGGCCTTCCTGGGTGCCGATCACCGTCGGCAGTTCGGCCCGCAGGAGCGCGCGGTTGGCGGCTCGGCGTTCGGACCACGGATCGGTTCCGTCGCCGACGGCGTTGCGCAGGTTGAACGACATCACCTGCAGGTGAGGCGGCTCGGCGCGGCCGACCAGCGGCGTGGACACGGTGTCTGTTTCCGGCTGCAGCACGGTGCCACTGTGGCCCAGATCGGCCGCCGTTTCCACTCGGGGCCGCGAGGTCGGCCGGATTCGGGCCGTACGAAACGTCAGCAGTACGCACCGTAGGAGTCCGTCACGCCCCACGTGTCGTCGGCAGTACGAAGCGTCAGGCGATGCGGGCCGGTCAGCCGTCGCCGGGGCGCGGGCGCGGCACCAGCGGACCGGGCTGCCGCTCCGCCCGCTGCTTCACCCCGTGCAGCATCGCCCGGTCCATCACCACGCTGATCGGCTCCAGCAGGCTCGGCCCGAACGTCAACCGGGTGACCAGGTCCTCGGAGGAGTCCGCGCGGAAGCGGCTGAGGAACCTCGTCCGGCGGGCGTTCAGCGGTTCGACGGCGAGCAGCCAGGTGGCCCGCGCCCACGGCCGGCCCTGCTCGCGCGCCGCCTCGTCGTCGACGTACGCCACGAACGACCGGCCCGGCGAGACCGTCACCAGCCGCAGCGGCGCCACCTGGGGATGGACGAGGAGTTCGCCGCCCTCCTCCGCGGTCCACTCCGCGTGCAACGTCTCGGCGTTGCGGATCCGGCAGCCGACGAGGTTCTCCAGCCACTGGTAGCTGTAGAAGCCGGCCCGGTCGGCGCCGACCTGCTGCACCCACGGCCACACCCGTTCCACCGGTGCGTTGATCTCGATCGCGTGGGTGAATCCCCAGCGCGGGTCCGGGATCAGGTGGTCACCCGGGTAGGGGTGAGCCCGTCCGGTCGGCTGGTCGTCGGCGGCGAGCCCCCAGGTGCGCCGGCGGGCACGCAGGAACGGCGTCGCCACCCCGCCCGCCATCCGGACGGCGCCACCGAGACCCGCGGTGACGTCGCGCCAGTCGTCGCGCGGCAGCCGTCCCTCGGCGCGGGCAGCGAGCCGGCGGAGCTGGTCGTTCTGGGCGAGGTGGTGCAGTGGGCCGATCCAGCGGGTGTGCAGCTGTCCGCGCGCACCGAACGCCATCCGCAGCCGGGCGGTCAGCCGGGTCGTGTCGTCGTCGAGGGGTTCGAGGACGAACGCCCAGGTCGCCTGCCAGAACCGCGCCGGCCGGGTGGCGGCGAACGGCAGCTGCGTGTTGCTCAGCCGGTCGACGAGGCCACCGAGGACCAGCACGCGGGCGGGATGCAGGACGAGTACCTCGAACCCCGCCCCTCCGTCCGGTGTCGCCGGGATCAGGTCGCCGACCCGCAGGTCCTGGAACTCCGGATGGAGTTCGCGGGCGCTGCGCCGGCCGGCGTTGCCGAGGAGGTCCAGACCGTAGAAACCCCCGCGCCCGGTGCCCATCTGGACGAGCCACGGCCAGATCGTCGTCGGTCGGGCGGCGATCGTCACCTCCTGGGTGAGCTGGCCGTCGGCGTCGGGGATCAGTTCGTCACCGGGCAGCGGACGGGCGGCGTCGGACGCCCGCCGGGGCTTCGCGGGGTGCTGCCGCTGCCTGGTCAGTCGGCGGACGAGCCCGGTCGCGGCCGTGCCCGCCGCACCCACCACGGCAGTCACCGCGCGCGGACCGCGGTCGACCTCCGCGAGTTCGCCGGGCGTACGGCCCGCTGCCGTACCGCCTTCTGCCGTACGAGCTTCGTCGGCACGCAGCTCGTCGGGGACCACCCCGTCAGTCCCCGCCTCCTCCTTCGGCCCGTGCGCCCGCCCGAGCCCGGCCATCATCCGCCGGCGCAGCAGCCGTGACCCGGGGCCGAACACCCGCAGGTGCCGCTGGAACCGCCGCCAGGTGGCCGCGTCGGTGGCGTCCGCCCGTACCTCCAACGTCACCCGGGTCGCACGCTCACCCAGCGGCACCAGCCGCAGCGCCCAGGCGGCCTTGACGAATCCCGGCCGGTCGAAGTCCATGAACGCCTTCGCCGACGGCACCTCCACCAGCGCGAACCGCGCCCGCCACACCTTGCCGATCGCGCCGACGACCATCTCGTGCGGACTGTCCTCGGCGAGCACCCGGATGCCGGGTTCCCGCATCGGACTACCCAGGCGTTCCGGCACCCGCCGCAGCGAGGACAGGGCGCGGACCAGCCGGGAGTGGGCGAACAGGTCGCCGTGTCGGATCACTTCCCAGGCATCGTCGGGCGAGAGCGCAAGGTCGACGGTGTCGATCTCGACCATGCGGGCCGCAGGCAGCATCCGGTCCAGTGCCGTTGCCAGCTGCGCCTTGGTGGGGCGCTTCGTCTTCGCGCGGGTGGCGCCGGGCATCGCAACCTCCGGCTTCGACGGCCCCGGACCCGGGTCCGCACCCAGGCGGCACGTCGGCTGCCCAGGGCGCACCCGGCCGCAGGACAGCGGACGGTCCCTTTCTCGAAGAATGTGCCCGCGAGGACCGGCGGAGTAGGGGACTGAAGCCCTAGCTGACGGGCCGTCCGCCAGGCTCAGATGTCGGCGCGGTGGAAATTCCGGTACGACCTGGACGGAGTCGGGCCGCGCTGGTCCTGGTAGCGGGAGCCGTAGCGTTCGGAGCCGTACGGCTGCTCAGCCGGCGAGCTGAGCCGGAAGAAGCACATCTGGCCGATCTTCATTCCGGGCCAGAGCTTGATCGGCAGGGTGGCGACGTTGGACAGCTCGAGCGTCACGTGCCCGGAGAAGCCGGGGTCGATCCAGCCCGCCGTGGAGTGGGTGAGCAGCCCGAGCCGGCCCAGGCTGGACTTGCCCTCCAGCCGGGCGGCGATGTCGTCGGGCAACGTGATCACTTCGTACGTCGAGGCCAGCACGAACTCGCCCGGGTGGAGGATGAACGACTCGCCCTTCTCGCACTCGACCAGGCGGGTCAGGTCGGGCTGCTCCTCGGCCGGGTCGATGTGGGGGTAGCGGTGGTTCTCGAACACCCGGAACAGGCGGTCCATCCGTACGTCCACACTGGACGGCTGGACGAACTCGGGCTCGAACGGGTCGAGGACCACCCGGCCCTTGTCGAGCTCGATGCGGATGTCGCGGTCGGAGAGCAGCACGCAGGCAACCTACCGAACCCCGGATCGGCGGGAGGACATGCCGTCGGCGGCGCGCCGGGGATGGGTAGTATTCTGAGCGCTCGTCGCCTTCGTGGCGGCGGGTGCCGCCTGACCGGCGGCGCGCTGCGGGTGTAGTTCAATGGCAGAACATCAGCTTCCCAAGCTGACAGTGCGGGTTCGATTCCCGTCACCCGCTCCACCACAAAAGCCCAGGCCAACCCCATGATCG